>CAXXXL010000001.1:0-1182391 GCA_963666505.2 Christensenellaceae bacterium
ATGGTATAATAAGCATGACGGAGGGTACTGCATATGATGGGAAAACAAAGCGGACAGCAAGAGATGGTCTTTATTGATATGGAATCCATGATACCAGAAAATCATTTACTTAGAAAGATTAACAAGCTGGTTGATTTTAGTTTTATATATGAAATCGCATCTGGTTATTATGCAAAAAGGGGGCGCCCATCAATTGATCCTGTTTTATTGATAAAGATGCTAGTGATTGGGTACTTATACGGGATAAAGTCAGAAATGCGTCTAGAGCAAGAAGTCAATTTAAATATCGCATATCGTTGGTTTTGTGGACTCAATTTGTCAGATCGGGTTCCGGATCATAGCACCTTCAGCCAGAACAGGCCGAAGACGGTTTCGTGATAACGGTTTTTTCAAAGCTATCTTTATTGAAATCGTAAAACTGTGTGTGGATAATGGACCTGGTGGACGGGCAATGCGTTGTATGTGATGGCTCTTTTTTACCATCCGAAGTAGCGGCGCAGAGCGGCATGATTATTGAACAGACAGTTCAGAAAAGTATGCAAAGTTATTTGGACGAACTGGACAAAGAGCTGGCTATGCAGCCGGGTTATAAAGCAGTACAACCTAGCTCAACAGTCATTTCGAAGCATACGAGTAAAACAGATCCTGAATGTGGGTACATACGTAAGAGGAAAAAGGCTGGACTAGGGTATCTAGCGGAAACAACTGTTGATTGTAAGCATGGGATTATAACAGGAATGGATGTTTATCCCGCAAACACAAAAGAGAGCAGTATTGTTCTTAAGCACTTAAAAGATCAAATGGTTAAACAGCGAATTTGAGATAAAGCGGCTGGCACTTGATGGCGGTTATGATATGGGTGCAGTACAATCATGGATTAGAGCTTCTAGGCATCGAAGGATATATACCAGCTATACCTTATTCAAATGGACCAGAGAAACATGGATTTACATATCAGCCGGGGGACGATTGCTTTATCTGTCCACAGGGACACGCTCTTCATTATGATAAGCTTTATTGCGTACGGTCAACTGGAAACTATCTAAGGTGTTATATCTCTTCCAATGATGCATGCGACACCTGCCCTCAACGAGATTCTTGCTTAGGTAAAGAAAAGAGGCGTCGAATTATGGCCAGTAGTTTCTATCCTGCATTTTCTAGGGGACATAAACGTACAGAATCCCAAACTTATGATTGGATAATGCGGATGCGAGCCATCTGGGCAGAGGGTACGTTTTCAGTATTGAAGAGAGAACATAATCTCCATAACATAAGAAAAAGAGGCCTTCTGAGAGCAAAAGAAGAAAGTCTTCTAGCTGCAGTTGCCTTAAATCTTAAAAGGATGGCAAACTCGGTGTTTAATGGCCTTTCTGAAACATTTAGATATCCTTTCTATAAACTAATTTGCAATTGTTACTCGGTATTTAATGTGTGTGCGGCATGAATTAGTGCTTTTGTCAACAGGTCGAATAAAGTTCGCAAAAGTGAATAAAGGAAAGACCATCGGGGACTCCGAAAAGATAAGTGACAAAACAAATCAAAGGAGTGTAAACCGATGGTCTATGAAAATAATACTTTATCGCTGGAAAAAATGCTACTGTCATTTATGGCGGAGCAGGATCCGATGCAGTCAATGCTGCAATGGCTGTGTGAACAAATGATGGATGTTGAATTGGCAACGAAGATACAAGCGAACAAATCTGAACGAACTGACGAACGCAAAGGATACCGTTCAGGGTATCGTGTCAGGAGGTTTGACTCAAGGATGGGTACAATCTACCTGTTGGTTCCGAAGCTGAGGCAAGGCGGGTATATACCATTCTTTGTGTCAGAAAAATCAAGGTCAGAAGCTGCATTGATCAACGTAATCCAGGAAGCGTATATCAGCGGAGTATCGACTCGAAAGATCAGAAGACTTGCTCAGAGCCTTGGTATAGAGTCCATCTCACGTGGGCAGGTATCGAACATCACCAAAGAACTTAACGAACAGGTTCAGGCTTTTCGGAATCGAAGGTTGAAGAAGAAATATCCTGTACTGTGGGTAGACGCACTGTACGAAAAGATACGATACGACAATAAAGTCATTAATATGGCTGTAGAAGTAGTAATAGGCATTGATACAGACGGGAAACGGGACATTTTGGCGGTAGAACCGATGCAGGAAGAATCCGAATCGACCTATAAGAGCCTGTTTGACAGCCTAAAGTCCAGAGGGCTGGAAGATGTATGGCTTGTCGTATCAGACGCCCACAAAGGCTTGACTAAGGCAATCAGGGAGTCTTTTGTCGGATGTACATGGCAGCGGTGCAAAGTGCATTTCATGCGCAATATCCTAGCTAGGATACCCAGCAAAGACAAGGCTGTTTTTGCATCAAAGCTAAAACAAATCTGGCTGCAGCCTGATATTGATTCAGCTAGGGTTTATGCTGATAATTTGATGGATGATTACGAGAGCCGTTATCCAGAGGCTGCAAGGATTTTAGAGGAAGGGCTTGAAGATTCGATTCAGTTTTATTCTTTCAAGCATATGGACCACAGAAAAATATCTTCAACCAATATGCTGGAGAGACTTAACCGAGAGATTAGAAGGCGAACCAATGTCGTAGGCGTATTCCCAAATATGGATTCCTACATCCGTCTGGTTACAAGCCACTTGATAGAATACAGCGAAGACTGGTGTGCTGGGAAATCATATGTTAACCCAGAGAAAATATCACTTATTCAGGAGGAACGGCAGATGGCAGCATAATCACTACGGAGTAATTGATGGTTTTTGCGAACTTTATTTGACACTAGCTCAGGATTAAACTTAAAGTCTGTAAGAGCGGCAGTTTTTGATTATATATATTGCTTCTACAATGTGAAGAGAATCCAAAAGAGGCTCGGATATATGTCCCCGAGAGAATATCTCAGATCATTGGGTATAGAGAGGTTGAAGGATGTTGCTTAGCTGATTGTATACAAAAAGGTTGACGTCCCAGCAACTCTAAATAATAAGAATTATGGTTTTTTGGTGATGGGGGTGAGGTGAGACGAGCTGTGTGGGATAATTAAAATTTAGTTGCCAAAGGTGTGCCACCCGGACAGACTTACGCAGGGCTAGAGCCATGTGATGGTTCGAGAGCCTCTTTTGATTTTTAAAAAAAGACTAACATATAAATAATGCGAAAAAGTTCCAGTAGGTCTTCAGAAGCTTCTGGATAGCACTAATACCCAGATTCCTTAACATCCTATCTTTACTAATTTTCTTTTTTATGGTATGTTTTAAACGGTTTTTCACTATGGATTCATCGAAAGGACTATTAAAGTACGAGCGGATTTAATAATATTGCAAATTTTTTTAGCGTTCCAGGTTTTGGACTATCTGTAACAACACTGATTGTCGAAAGTATGGTTAATCGGAAGGTTAATATAGCGCTTATCGATAAGGCTAATCAATGAGATCGATGCTGAGTCCAGAAAAGCAAGAACTCAATACTATTTAAGCCATCATTATCGGTTATAATCGAAGGAGATCAGAGCGGCTAAGGTTGAGATCAACCAATGAGGAAGGAATGGTTATCATGAAAAAGATAGGTATCATCATTTGTGCGCGTTACTTAAGCTGCGGCGGTGGAAAATGCCTTCGGGCGCTTAAAGAACGTACGGGTGGTTTCTCGATATACCCAAAGGACGAAGAAGTGGAACTAGTCGGGTTCGCCAACTGTGGTGGATGCCCGGGTGGCAACATTGAGTATGTGCCAGAAGAAATGATAGGCAACGGTGCACAAGTCATCCATTTGGCGACGGGGCTCGTGGTGGGATATCCGCCATGTCCGCATATAGGCGCGTTTAAAAAGTTTATTGAAAGCCGATATGGCGTAGATGTCGTTGTGGGGACGCATCCGATCCCTATGAAGTATTTGAACGAGCACAATAAACTGCCATTTTGGGGAAAAAGCAGTATGCACAGCATGGCACCTGCGCTGTTTAATGACAGTGAAGCGGTTATGAAAAGTTATGATTAGGCAACAAGGTGCTGTTTCCATTGTAAAATTACCGCCACAAAAAAATACCACATTTTGCGATATGGCTTCTCTGCTAATGTCATATTCTGGCGGAGGCGAGGGGAGTCGAAACCCTGTTTAAGCTATGTTTGGAGCTTCAATCATCGAGATTTAGTTGCCAAATCTGTGCCACCCGGACAGACTTAGGCAGGCTTAGGCAGTTCTAGAGCGTTAAGCTGAAAAAGTGGCATAAAATGGGCGAACTTATCTGAACTAATATTTGTGTAAATACGGCTGAAATAGAGAATATATGGCCATATGTGGCGTTTAAATCCAATTAGGCACCAATTAATCTCCATTAATGCAAATAAATAGCCATTACTCACATATACGTAATGGCTAATTTTATGTATTTGGTCGGGATGACAGGATTTGAACCTGCGACCACTTGACCCCCAGTCAAGTGCATAAAAGAAAAAGGTCAAGAGGCCATTCGCTAAAAAGCCCATTGTTGTGCGGTTTTTAGCAGACTAATATTTGAGTTTGGCAACTAAAACTATTTAAGTTGCCAAAAGTGTGCCAAATTTAATAAAAATTTTTATAATAAAATATGAATAATGAGTGAAAAACAACTATTAATAGAGATAAATCAAAATATTCCTGTAACCATTCTTACTTGACATTCGATTGTTAAGTAGTGTAATGTATCCAGTATAATTAATAAAAATATCATTAAGCAATATAAGTTCAATTATTTGATTACACCTATATTGGACAAAAAACGAAAAAATGAAGCATATTTGTTAGCGACTAATTTAACATATGGCCGCTGTTATTGCGAAAGAAGATATGGAGGGTTCTTGTGTTTAAGCAATACATTAATTTTGAATCAATAAATTATATATTTCTAGATCTGGATGATACATTATGCGATTTAAGGGCTGCTGAAAGCAAAGCTTTTAAGTATATTGACATTGCGCTTAAAAATAGGGAGATTGATTCCGAAGAGTTTAGAAAACTATTTAGCATCATCAACTCTAAATTAATGTCTTGTTTTTTTAATTCGGAAATATCAAAAGCTAACTATAGAGCACGAAGGTTCAGTGATGTATTAAAACAGATGGGCAATTATACAGAAGATTTTGCAAACGAATTGAACATTACATTTATGAATGAATGTAAAAATGCAAATCTATTTGAAGACGTGGTTCCTTTTTTAAAATATGTAAAAAACAGATTTAGTATCGCACTTCTTACTAATGGAGCTTCAGACGAACAGAGAAACAAGATTTTAAACACCTCTCTTGATGAATACATAAAAAAATATATATAAGTGAAAATGTGGGTTTTGCGAAACCTAATATAGAATACTTTAAATACGTTCTTAATGATTTAGATATAGAATCGACACAAGCTATTATGATAGGGGACTCAGTCAATACAAAGTCGAAGAGAAATACGTGTTTATATGGCTTTGGTATGGAGAAGAAAAAGATCAGCTTCCCGAGATACCTTTTTTTGAATATTTAAGAAAGGGTTTTTCATATGGTGGATTTTCGGAAGTTTGGCCGGTTCATTATACAAGAGCGATTGAGAATCAGTTTGATGTGGTTCATTTGCCATTCGTTCATGAGAATTCAATTGGCCGAGGAAATAGATCTTTAGTTAATGGCCCTGTTGTAAAATGGAAAGATAATCTAATGACCTTTTACGTTGACAATGTCGTTGATGATGGAATAACAAAGCCTTTGAAACCAAAAGAAATCGAAGATTATGAGAGTTTATTTAGTCTCCAGTTTCAGATGCCCAACATGTGGCAAAACCGTATCAGTAAAGACGTAAGAATTGTGGCAATTTTTGCTCCGATTGATGATAGCAATACTCGTATTTATTTAAGGTTTTATCAGAGATTCATAAGAATTCCCGTATTGAGGCAATTGGTTAACAGTCTTAGTAATATTGGTAATAAGATCATTCTACACCAAGACAGAAGAGTTGTTTTAACACAAAGACCGATTAAATCTGAGTTAAAAATGAACGAGAATCTTATTCAAGGAGATTTGCCCATTATTGAGTACCGCAAGAGAAGAGCTATGCTTAAAGGTGAATCAAAGCACGATTGAGCAAATACATAATTTAGTTGACGTTTTAAAGGTTGGGGTAACTATTAGCAAGAAAGGTGATATCTATGAGCAAGCGACTTAAAATTGCGCTGATAATTATAATAACGGTTGTAGCTATATTAGTTGGCGGTTTCTTTATTTATGTTTCTGATTTTTACAGAGCTGATGATGTGGCAATTGAGGTCATGCAAAGCGATTCAGAAATAAGCATTCAAGATAATTATATAGTGCTATCGCCTGCCGCACCCAGTGATACAGCGCTGATTTTTTATCCTGGCGCAAAGGTAGAGTATATTGCATATTTACCTATCATGGAGAAGATCAAAGAAAGTTGCGGAATTACCTGTATCCTTGTTAAAATGCCTTTTAATATGGCTATTTTCAATTCGAATGCCGCCGATAGTATTATTGACAACTCCAAGTATCCTGATATTAAAAACTGGTATATAGGTGGCCACTCAATGGGCGGAGCTATGGCAAGCAGTTATGCTTCCAATCATAAGGATAAGATAAAGGGATTGATATTGATGGGTGCTTATATATATGGTGACTACCCGGATCAAAACACGCTAACAGTTTACGGCACTTTTAATACAAGTGTGGCAGAAAAGATAAACTATACTGAGAACATTATTGTTATCGAAGGAGGGAATCACGCCCAATTCGGTAATTACGGCAAACAAAAAGGAGATCCTGACACCACGATCTCCAGCCAAGAGCAACAAAATATTACAGCGGAAGCAATCAAGGACTTCTTTGCGAAAGCGGACGAACAGAATAACAGTTTAAATTAAAAAAATCGAGTAGGAGGGTCAATAAGAAGATGGTGATTGTATATGAATCAAAAACGGGTTTTACCAAGAGGTATGCCGATATGCTCTCTGCAAAGTCAAAACTAAGTGCTTTTAGGGTAAAAGAAATTTCGAAGATTAATCAAGACGAAGAAATTATTTTTCTCGGCTGGATGAAAGTCGGGAGGATACAGGGCCTTAACAAACTGCGAAAATATAATGTCAAAGCTGTTTGTGGATCAGGTACGGGACGCTTTGCCGAACCTGATACCGAAACTGTTATTGAAAAAAATAAAATCGAAGGCATACCGTTTTTTTATCTACGCGGCGGGTGCTTTCCTTTGAAAGAATTAAAGGGCTTGGATAAAATCATGTTGTCTATGTTTTTAAAAATGCTCAAAAAGCGTAAAGGTAAAGATGAGAAACAAGAAGAAGCTATCTCTATTATAGAAAACGGGTATGACGGTGTAAAAGAGGAAAATCTCGAGCCTGTTCTAGAATGGTTGAACGAAAGGTAACGGAAAATGAGTGTTAAAAAACGTGGTAATCACCGGCAGCACTCGCGGTATAGGGTTTTCTATGGTATCTGAATGAGTGTATAGTTACACTGTCTGGCAGGAATAAAGTGCTGGCAGAATCAAACTAAACTGTACTTTCTTCGATTATAATGAATTGAATCTAGACCACATTAATGGTATAATGTTCATAACACATCTAGACGGATTTGGCTATATATTCTAGTCAAAAAGAACTATCTGACAAGATCACTTTTTTAGCGATCGAATATGAAAGGAGTTAGTATTATGGAAGAGGAAATGGATGTAACATTACCACTTATCGGTGACAAAGCACCTTCATTTACAGCGAAGACAACCCAGGGCGACATAAATTTTCCAGACGATTTTTCTGGGAAATGGGTTATTCTTTTTAGTCATCCGGCCGATTTTACGCCCGTCTGCACGACAGAGTTTATGACGTTTGCTACGATGGAAGAAGAATTTAAATCTTTAAACACTGCGCTCATTGGTTTGTCAATCGACGGCTTATATTCGCACATCGCTTGGCTAAGAACTATCAAGGAGAAAATTGAGTTTAAGGGCATGAAAAATGTCGAGGTAAATTTTCCGTTGATAGAAGACATCAAAATGGAGGTTGCCAAAAAATTTGGTATGATCCAGCCGGGATCATCAAGTACGATGGCTGTTCGAGCAGTATTCATAATTGATCCAAACGCGGTAGTGAGAACAATCCTCTACTATCCTGCATCTACGGGCAGAAACTTCGACGAAATTAAACGCATTATCATCGCCTTACAAAAAGCGGACGCAGAAGGCATTGCCACACCTGCAAACTGGCAGCCGGGTGAAGATGTTATTATCCCTCCAGCAGGATCGTGCGGAGTTGCGAAAGAAAGAATGGAGTCAAACTCTGAGGATATGTATTGCCTCGATTGGTTCCTCTGCTTTAAAAAGAGCAAATAGCGAATTTACTTCAATAAAAAAATGCATAGATAAGGACAAGATTTTTCAACATATCTTGTCCTTTTTTATATCACTGGTGAAGTGACTTGCCAACACTAATTTGTCCAAAACGAAAGTTAGCAGGATCCGGATATAGCCAGTGATTGTTTGCAAACAATCAAACGCTGAAAGAAAAATATATATATTTATTTTTAAAGCCGCACAGGAATAAGCGCGCTGTAATCTTCAGCCGTACCATTATCAAAACAGCATTCAATTAACTGGCGACCAAGCGGATCAAGTTCGTCAAGATTATATTTGCCTAGTTCGCTCTTGAAGAATGCATCCAATTGTTCTGCGCCTTGCTGATACCCTTCCTCGCCCACATCTTGCTGAAGGTTCGTCTCTAAGAGGCCTCTGCTAATATATGTGCCATCAACTTTCATGGACTCAAGTGCATACCCAAGCAGATGACATTTGCTTTCAATCAGTTGCTCGGGTGCAAACTTCGCACTGCCGCGACGTGCCATATATTCACGTGTAATCCACTGTGGCATAAACCCGACTCTGTAAGCACCAATATGTTGGTTTGGTATCAGTACATATCTCGTATTACTCGCTGTGACGAACTGCTTTAGTAGGAGATTAGCTTGCGTAGTCATCTTGCCTGTTGCGAAAGGCCAATACGACCCCACACCTTCGCTGCTCATGCTTTTTGCACCGACGATGCTTGGGTTGTCAAAACCACGCGGCGCGACGAGACGCCACAACCAGGCAAGGCCCGGAGGTAGAATATGCAACATGCCTAAAATACCGATTGAAGGTGTATTCCTCGTACACGGCGGAGTACGAACACCAAAGCTGCGCACATCAATCTCTACCGAATTATTTACCACACCCGGAACATGATTTCGTGGCATTATAACGCGCGGGTTCGGGCACGGCTTTCCCGATGCATCCAGAGTATGCTCCCAGATGAGGCATGTGGAATCAGGTGTTCCCTGAATATTGAAAAAAATAAGCGGTTCTTTTGGGTGAATACACAATTCTTCGTACATGGGTGAAGTACCGTATTTAATTAGATGGTTCATACGGAGAAACCATCCGTTTTCAGCATCCTTTATAACCAGTTTGCCGCTATTGTTTTGGATATCAGGGTGGCATAGTGCCATGTCATCTGTAACAGGGCGAAGCGTGCAAGTCTCCTTAATCAATAAATAATCTCTGGACTTAGTTACAATATTTTCACCGATAAGTACATGGCCGTCCGGTTCTTTATGCATAGGCTCGATCATTTCGCTCTTGCCGCCACCACTTGCTCCTTCATGCATAATTGTTATGATGTTGTCATATGGCGTAATCACTTGCACGCTTGATGCATGCGCGGTAACCCAACCTTCTTTTTCGCCCACTTCGAGCAGTACGCCATACACGCCTTTTTTAGCACTCGGTCCAGGGTATAGATTATACGAAAACAGCTCGTGCACGTCTCCGCAGCGGTTATGTACCACTATCTGTCGACCATTAAAGTGCGTATGGCGGAATGGTGGAGCAACAAAAATTATTGCTTGTGGTTCATAGTCTTTTGCAACCTGGCTTATCGGTATAAAGCCTTGAATATCTGCAAGTGCTGCAGCAAAGAATCCGGCATTTTTGGGACCGATTACAAGTGCAGGATAGCCTATTTCGCTGTCACCAGCAATAAAAGGCATAACAAGGAGATCCTGCTTTGCCAGCTATGCGAAAGTGGCATCGCGCACCGCATCAAAACGTTCACCAAACTCATCTTCATATTTCTTTTTGTCTGTCTCTTTTTCATCTGCTACAAGTAGACAATCCGGATCACGCCGACGCATATATTCTTCAATATAGTTAATCACGATACCGTTATTGCACTTTGTTACAATTACTTCCCGCAAATAACCAATACCATCAATGTCATATCCAACCTCAAAACAACCATCCTTTGCTTCACCAACCGCAAATTCAAATAAATCTTTTCGCGTTTCAGCAACCGAGATACTTTTGCCCGAATCCAGCAAAGCATGAACTCTTGATGGTAATTTCCATTTTTTATAATCAATCATAACATTCTCCCTTGTACATAAATTAATATCGTGTATAGCGCGATAATACCATGCTTTTATCAAATTTACAATCGCTTTTGATCGTTTAGAGTGTCTCTTTTGGAATACTCAATCAAAGGGTTGCATATACAAGCAAGCTTCTATAAAATAAAAGAAACAAATCAAAATTATTTATTGTTTTATCGACTAGATATGTTTGTCTGTTTTGCGTATATTTCATAATATAGAAACATCGAAAATGTTTTTGAATTGGGAAAAGAGATATGATACGTTTTTTGGAAAGAATTCAATTAGTAGGAGTAAGATGGATATATTTGATTCTGGGCATACTAATAATGCTGTGCTTAGGAACTGTGTATTCTTGGAGTGTGTTCAGATTGTCTGTCGAAAACCACTATGGAACTAGTTCATTTGAAAGCGGGATACCCTACTTCACCTCGCTGTTTTTTTATGCTCTTTCGATGCTAGTATCTGGGAAATATCTTGAAAAATTTAAACCTAGTATACTTATGGTGGTTGGCGGTCTGATCGTGTCGGTTGGATGGATTTTATCCTCGCTTGCACCAAATATTTATATGCTCTCAATCACCTACGGGCTAGTTATGGGTACAGGCGTGGGTGTGGTTTATGGTGTAATATTATCACTGGTAGCAAAATGGTTCCCGGAAAAGGTGGGTTTTGCGGTTGGATTTACACTTATCGGTTTTGGACTTTCGCCTGTTGTGACAGCGCCAATTGCCAATTATCTAGTAGAAAGCAACGGCGTTTTAAATGCATTTTTAATATTAGGAATTTCTTTTGCTATAATACTAACATCACTTTCCTTGCCAATGAAGTATCCTAGCCGTTCTCTTAGCTTAGAAGTAACCGGTGACAAAAACAATACGATAAACATCAAAACAATTAAAATGATAAAATCTAAAAATTTTATTGGCCTGTATTTAAGTTTTCTTTTCGGAACAATAATTGGATTAACAATTATCAGCATCTCTGGGAGTGTTGGAATCGCATTGATATCTCTATCCGCAAATCAAGTTGCATTAGCAATATCTATCTTTGCTCTTTTTAACGGAATCGGCAGGCCGCTTTTTGGTTGGATTACTGACAAGTTTTCTTATAAGAATTCAATGCTTATTTCTTATTTATTAATGATAATTGCTGCAATATTAATGCTAACTGCTATTAGCGGGGAGACGATTAAATACTTCATAGCTTTCTCAATTTTCTGGCTTAATTTAGGAGGTTGGTTATCGATAGCCCCTGCTTCAACTTTTAAGTTATTCGGATCAAAAAATTATAGCCAGAATTATGGTGTTGTTTTCACTGCTTACGGCATTGGAGCTATAATAGGAGTCTCTATATCCGGATTACTACTTGATATATTCAATAACCATTACTTAATTTACTATTTCATAATAATTATTTGTATATGTGGTTTATTCTCTTCTCAATTATTGATAAAGAAACAGTCGGTTTCGATATAATAGGAGCATCCCTTTAGAGCTGTAGTGTTGATTCCCACCAGACTTTTTTATTTGGATATTATATACCTATAAATAGATTTTAAAATAAATAAATTTAAATGATATTAAAATCAAGTTATATATTCTGAATAGTGTAACTGGTAAACTAAACTAGACGACTTATGGAATAACTGTGGCGCGCTCTTAGAAATTAAAACAACTCCATAGTTAATAAATCGGGGGAAGTCCGCTTTACACATCTTTTTATTGCTATTTTTTTATAAGAATTTATACTATTATTAAGACATCAAAATGTATTTTTTGAAGCAAAGGAGAAAATATATGCTTTTTACACCTTTTAGTATTGGAAATCTAGAGCTCCCCAATAGATTTGTGCGTTCTGCTACTGCAGATATTGAACTGTCATTTATAAAGGAAGTCCGTAAACAAACATTAGATAAATATAAAAATTTAGCCATAAATGACATTGGAATGATCATTTCAGGCGATATTCCTGTAGTGGATATTGATATGATTGAAAAAAAGCACTATGATTATAAACACATAAGGATTGGTAAAGTAAATTTAATATCTGACTGTGTTCATAGTAATTTCAATGACGGCAAAATTATTGCACAATTGTCCACTGAAAACATCTATTTTATACCGTCAGAGTATGACAGCCCCTGGGGCAGTGAAGGGATGCATATATGCAGTCTTGAAGAGATTCAGTTTATTGAAGAATGTTTTGTCAAAACTGCTTTGCATATGAAATCTGAAGGTTTTGATGGCATACAGCTTCATTCAGCACATGGTGGATTCTTGTCATTATTCTTGTCTCCATATTCAAATCACAGGAAAGATGCTTATGGAGGAAATCCCAAGAACAGGTGCAGACTGGTTACAAATATTATTAGGGGAATCAAGAGAGAGGAACCTGACTTCCCGGTGCTAATAAAAATAAACGCTCACGAGTATTTACCCCAGGGTATGGACAGGGAATCCCTTCAAGAGACTATCAACTGTTTGGAAGTTGCAGGCGTGGATGCAATTGAGTACTCAGGCGGTCTTTGGGAAGCCATGTCTCTTAGTGACGAAGAACTGGGGTTCCCCGCCGTTCCATCTCTTGAGGCTCATACAAAAATGGATTCAACTGACAGGCAGTCTTATTTTAGAAAATATATAGAGGGCATCAAAACAAACATTCCCGTCATACTTGTAGGCGGTAATCGAAATATGGAGCTTATGGAAGGGATCATTACTAAAGGAACAGCTGATTTGATTGCTTTGTGCAGGCCACTTATCTGTGAACCGGATCTAATAAAAAAGTGGAAGTATAATCCCTCATATAAGCCAGCATGTATAAGCTGCAACGCATGTATCTACGATATGTTTGTTCACCCATGGGAAGATAAATCAAGTGGTATCCATTGCATGTACAGTTTGAGTAGAACTTCAAAAGTATGGAAGGACAGATATATAGATGGTTTGAGTTGGCTGAAAAATTGGAAAAATGAAAATGTGTGATTTCATTTTACAATAGACATCAGACTTGATACTATGTGCAGTAAGTTGCTAGGCGGTGAGAAAAATTTCAAAATAGTTCATAATATCAGTCTAAATAAAAACATTTCCTGCGTGAAAACTCAAAGGGAATAAACAATCTGATGAAAATATTTATTATTTGTATATATTATAAAAATTGCTTTCTAACCCAGCCAAGAATCTGTTTACAAAATATCATAATAATACTGGCCACTATCTTACTTTGAATTTTGAACGTAATACATATAAAAGAATAATCCCGACGATAGTAGTTCCTCCAGCTATTAAAAAGGCCGGGATAAAAGAACCGGTAATATCCCAAAGCCATGACCCCATAAATCCTGTTATAGCGCCGACTGCGAATGCGCTGAATACCATACCATAATTCACACCCAGATATTTCGCTCCGACTTTTGAAGCTACGATTACTGGGAACAATGCGAAAGTAGTGGCATAGCCTAATCCTAACAAGATTGAGAATATTATCAGCAACGAAAAGCTCACCGCTACCCACGGTAGTGCTAAGAACACAGCTGCTTGTATTATATAGATCACAATCATTACCTTAATTGAGCCAATGCGATCAGCAAGATATCCTACAATAGGTCTTCCAAGACCGTTGGACAAAGAATAAGCTGAAATAGCAGTTGCAGCAACAGCTGGGGCCAAATTTAGTTTTACTTCTCCAAATGCCGTTATAAGACCGATTGCAGTAAGACCTCCGCCGATTACCATTGCTAATGCTAACCATAAAATATAGAAAACAGGCATTTTTAAAAACACCTTCGGAAGAATTTCTTCGGGTACATCAGCTGGATTTAGAGTTTTTCTGTCTTTGGCTTTGAATAGTTTTTGTGCTTCGAAACCGACAGGAGTGGGTTTTAGCATCCTCGCTCCGATAAATGCTACAACAGCGACGAACACAGCTAATAAAAAGAACGTACCATCAGTTCCCAAATGTTCTATCATTGTTTTTTTAAGAGGCGCAAAAACTACCGCAGCAAGTCCAAACCCCATGACAGACGTAGATACTGCAAAACCGGGCCGGTCAGCGTACCATTTTCGAGCAGTTGGCGCAATGCATGAATATGTAAGACCGCATGCCAAACCTACTATCAAACCGTAAGAAAAACTCAGCCAGCCTGGATAAGGTAAATAATGGATAAGTCCCGAAAGACCGTAACCGAGAAAGAAAGTTAAAGCTCCTGCCGTCGCTACTTTGCGCGGGCCTACCCTATCCTGAAGCCACCCCGCAGGTATCATGGAAACGGCAAATGTGATTATCATAACGGTAAAAGGCAGATTAGCTTGAGCTGCGGTCCATCCCCATTGTTCTTTCAGCGGAATTACGAAAGAACCCCAGGCATAACTCATTCCGCCCATAAGCGATAAAAGAAAGCCACCGAAAAGAACGATCCATCTTCTTTTTAATAAATTTAGTGGATCTGCTAATTTTCCATTATTGATTTTGTTTTTTGATATACTCATAAAAGTACCCTTTCATTATCAGAGATAAATAAAAAACGCAGTTTTACAATAGGTTTCAAGGTTCTTAACTGTATTGTGTTTAAAAATTATTGGATTTACTTTTTGAATATATTTACCCTTGGTGATATTTTTATAATATATGAAGTATTCTTATTATGTCAATACAAACTATAAACAGTTTTTTTACACTAGCCTTGTAAACTGGTTACAAAGAAAACAATCAGTATGAAACTTTCGGTTTCAATATTACTGATGGCTGAAACTAGCAAAAATTATTAAATTTGAAATACTGTTTATTCGGCATTAATTATTTGGATACTTAAACTAAGATAGCAGTACATTGCCGAAAGTATTGTCTAAACTGCGGCAGCATGGAATATTGGATATTAAAAATACTAAGTTCATTTTACATGAGCCAGAGAAAATATTTGATATAGCGGATGGTATCTAGGATTTGAATTGGGCAGGAACACCTCAGTGGAGTTTTAGTTTAAAAAATTTGTTGCATATATCGTGTGAGCATGTATAATAATAGTATGGGTTGGAAAGTTTGAAAGTTGGAAAGAAGGTGCGGTTTATGCTTATAGATTTAAAAAGCAAGTCTCAGGTAACGATACCTGCTGCAATAATTAAAAGAATGAATTTAAAAACAGGGGATAAATTCAATATTGAGGAGAAACAAGGTAAAATATTATTGACCCCGGTTGTAGTTATTCCTAAGGATCAAGCATGGTTCTATTCGGAACAGTGGCAAAAGGAAGAAAAACAGGTTTCAAAAGAGATTGCGGAAGGAAAAGTAAATGTAGCGAAAAGCAAAAAAGATTTATATGATGATCTAGGGCTAGATGAATGATAGCTATTAAGTATTCGTCTTTATTCAAAAAGAAAGTAAAGCTTTTGGATCAAAAAACCAAGAAAACATTGAAAGCCAAACTGGAGCTCATGTTAGAGAATCCGAAGCATCCGTCATTGCGAACAAAGAAGATTCAAGGCACAGAAGGTATATTTGAAGCGAGTATAAATATGTCGGTCAGAATGACATTTGAGTACGATGCAGAAGGAAATTTAATTTTAAGAAATATTGGCGAACATGATAAAACGTTAAGCAATCCATAGCTTATATTTAAGATTAGGCATTTACCATTAGCAAAAACTCCCAAGACTCAGCTTTATGCTGAATCTTTTTTTATTCGCGTTATTTTAGAGATATGACGGTGGCTCCTGATGTGGCTCTATAATGGCTGAAATATGGCTCCTATAATGGCTCATTAACGGTAATATGGCTCAATTAGTGGCTCAATAAAATGAAAGGAAAATATAATGAACAAAGAAAAAAACGAAAAAGAAGGAACAAACAACATTAGCAAACCGAACGCTCCCATGATAGGAGCAAATGGCAACATATTTGCTCAGATGGGTATAGCAAATAGAGCGCTGAGAGAAAGCGGCCAAAGTGACAAGATAAGCGAAATGAACGCAAGGGTCATGAATTCAGACTCTGCTCAGCACCATGCTTTTCAGCTATCGCAAGTATCTCTCTTGCCTGCTCATTAAGATCCTTACCCACTTATCTTCACCGCTTTCTGTCCGGTATACTTCTCCCATCTGTCTGTTATCACATCTGCGTACTTAGGGTCTAGTTCCATCATGTAACATGCCCGGCCCAATTCTTCGCAAGCTATCAGCGTTGTACCGCTGCCCCCGAAGAAGTCAATAACTATATCACCTTTCCTGCTGCTGTTTCGACAGAGATATTACACCGAAAGAAAGAGATGATGTTATAGACAAAGCGCTTGAGGAATGGTTTAAACTACATCCAAGAAAATCAAATATTCCATATGTAAAACAGAATGATATAGAAAGATAATCTTGTTTTACAGATTCAAATTAAAGTTGCACAGTAAACTAATATGTGGTACAATCAATAGTATACCAACAAACTATTTAACGAGGTGTACTATGGATGTAGCAAAAACAGGGCACATATTGAGAATGATAATCTCAAATATCAATAACGCAATATCAGAAAAAGTTGAGCCCTATGGCATAAAGGGCGGTCAGTTTGAGTACTTCCTTTTTATATACCAAAATGAAGGCATTAATCAAAATCAGCTAGCAAAGATTAAAAACGTTGGTAAAGCTAGTGTTACAAAAGCTGTTAGAATTCTTGAAGAAAACAACTTTGTATATAGAAATGTTGACGAAAATGACAAACGTAACTATAAGCTATATGCAAGTGAGCAGGGAAAGAAATACGTCAGCTCTATGCTTGAACAAAGAAAAGAGATGGAACAGGTTATCTTTGAGGACTTTTCAGATGATGAAAAGGATACACTAGTAGAGTTGCTCTCACGAATGCTGGTAAATACTGAAAAACTATTAAGAAAAAGGATATAGATATGGATAAACAAGTAGCAAAACAAAATACAAAAGGAAAAATGAACAAGCAGCTATTGATGGTTGACCTACCATTGCTTGATAAGGCAACATTGTTTGCATCGGATAAATCCATTGCAAGAGCACCATTCCCTTGTGATAGAAAAATGCCTGTAGAAATGATAACCGCAATACCTAAAATGATTAGTGCGATGACAACGTTCTTTAAGTCAAGAAGGATTATACAAAGAACAAAAGTAAAAACTGAAGAAAAGACCATTACAACGGATGAATTTAAGCAAATAATTTCCAAACTAAAAAGCTGCAACATCGATAATATCGGCTATGTAAAAATCAGTGATATGGATGTATTCAAACACTATGGAGTTCCCTATAAAAATGTAATTATATTTACTGCACATCAGGAAACCGAACCCATACTTACATCACCTAGCATAGACAGCCAAGTGGAGGTAGGCAGGATATACGGTGTAACAGGAAAAGCATCTAATGAATTGTCCATAATGCTTGAAAATATGGGCTATGGTGCAATGCCGTCTCATTCTTTAGGAGGAGTAATCGACTATACAAAGTTAGGATATTTAGCAGGACTTGGTTGTATAGGCAGGCATGGGCTTTTAATTGAACCTGCAAGCGGACCTAACCACAGATTGGGTGCTGTTTTTACAAACATTAGTAATTTGGGTGAATACTTTAACAGCACAAATGAGTATATGTGGATACAGGACTTCTGTGTTAAATGTGGTAAGTGCATAAGAAAATGTCCTATAAATGCTATTAAAAAAGAGCCGACTATAAACGAAAACGGCTATACAACCTGTATTGAACATGAAAAATGTGGTGTCGAGTTTGGTGATAAATATGGCTGTAATATATGCGTTGCCGTATGCCCATTCACAACTGTGGGATATGAGAAAATCAAAAAGTCATTTTTGAAAGAAGATTAGAAAATGAAAATTATATTTCCATCTATAGATAAATATGTTGCAGAAGATGATAAACCAATAAAACCAAATGAATATAGCAGGAGCATTAATTATAGGAACAACGATTTAAAACAGAATTGAAAATAAAATATCCATTTTAGTTTACCAGTTACACATGGAAATTTAATTTATTAAAAAAATCGGATTTCTTATACAATACCTCTTTCGCGCACTGTGCTTTATTTTAAGAGGTCATTCCCAATTAATGGGGATAGACCTCTCAGCTTAGATTTGTTTACTTCTTTTTAGGAGGGAGGCCAATTAATATAACTCTCTTAATTTTCGTGTAATCGTTTAATTTTGCATTTGTATATGCTAATATATATTTTATAGAATAAAAAGAGGTTATTTATGCATAAACTATCTAAATCGTTTATTTTTTATATTTTAATTATTTCTTTAGCTATTTCAATTGCTATTAGTCTATATGTTATGAATGAACACCAAAAAACTATGGTAGCTCTTGAAAAGAAATACAGTACTACTGAGCTTGTAATACAAGAAAAATATATGCTTGACATAGATGATCTATACAAATACGAGAACCTTTCACTTCTTGACATACATGAGATCAAAATTAATAAAGATGAGTTTGAGGCGCTTTCAATAGCTTTTCCTAAATGTCAAATACTCTGGACAGTTCCATTGAAAAGTGCCGTATATGACGGGAGTTTTGCTTCTGATGTTCTTACCCTTAGTTTGCCAAGTATCACAAAAGAAGACTTTCCGTTGCTTTCCTATTTTTCTAACCTTGAACAAATAGAAGTGTGTACCGTTTCCTGTTATGATGATCTGATAGATTTTCAAAATTCTAATACAGATATTAATTGCTTATGGAAAGTTAAGATCGGTGAGCAGGAATTTTCAAACAAACGAGACAGCATAACCTGCCCCGCTAGCAGTTTATTCGAACTTTTTGATAAGCTGAAGTATATGCCGAATGTAAAAAACGTAGATTTAACAGGGAACACTCCGGAGCCGCATAAACTTGTTTCTTTGATAAATACATATCCCTATACAAAGTTTAATTTTAAAATGGATGTATGCGGTATAGAATTTGATTCTGATTCAGTAAATATGGATTTGAAAAACAATCTAAACATTGACTTAACAGAAATCGAAGAGAGACTTGTATGTTTTAAAAACTTAGAAAATGTAGATCTTCGTGAATGTGCCGTAGATAACGATCTTATGTTAGATTTATGCGAATTGCATCCAAATGTAATATTTGACTGGACTTTTTCTCTTTACGAACAAACGATCACTACAGTTGATGAGGTCATAGATCTCAGTGGCATCAAACTCTCCGGTATTGAGCAGATACAACAAATAGTGCCATATATGCATGAATTAAAACGTGTGGATATGAGAAACTGCGGTTTAAATAATGAGACTATGGACGTTTTGTTTACATCATTCCCAGACATAAAATTCGTGTGGAACATAAAAGTAGGAAGTCACGTAATACCAACTGATGTGCAGTGTTTCTCTATGAAAAACTATTCAAAAGCCGCTTCCAATGCAAGTGAATTTGTACGTATTTATGACTGTGAAGTTTTAAAATACTGCACAGACCTTATAGCCCTTGATCTAGGTCATAACTATATAGAAGACATCTCACCGCTTGCCGGGCTCAAAAAGATGCGGGTGCTCATACTTGCAGACAACTGCATCACAGACATTTCTGCACTTGCCGGGATGGAAGAACTTGAGTACTTTGAGTTCTTTATGAACGACGTAACGGATATAAGCGTCCTTGGAGAGCTGACAAACCTAATTGACATAAACTGCGTAAGAAACAGCATTTCAGATGCCAGCCCCCTATATAATTGTAAAAAGCTTGACAGGGTATGGATTTCCATGAATAATCTCTCCGAGGACCAGAAACAATTACTTAAAGAGAATCTCTCGGATTGCACTTTTAACTTCACGGTTTGGAGCTCTACCGATGGGGGATGGCGTGAGGTCGATAGATTTTTCTGGGTAAGAGGGCTGTTCAAAAGCTATTATCTAAACGAATAGGTGTTCTCAATTATATTCTAAGCATGCTTATACTTGCCAATTTTTTTGTTTTGTTTTATAATATTACATAATTTCTTTTACTTTAGGAGAATGGCTTAATGAAAAAAAACATCCTGTTGCTACTTGCCGTATTTATTTTTTTTACCTGCTTTCCACTGACTACTCTTGCAGACTCTGACGCAGATTTTCTGTTTGAAAATTATGAGGAATTTTATGAACCAGATATAGCAAACGGACCGTGGGTATACCACTCCGAAAATCTTACTATATGCATAAAGATGTCTTATGAAAATAGACAGCTGTGCTATATTGCAGACATATATGTTCGTAACAACGAAAAGGCTTTTACGGGCTGGGCTAATATGAAACCTCCAGGAAGAGCTACCGAGCTTCCTCATATTATAGCAAGGAGATATAATGCAGTATTTGGCCTTGTTGGCGATTACATCTGTCATTCCGGCAATGACAAAGGAGTAAACATCCGTGACGGCAAAGTGTACTACGATGACGATGAAGCAGATGTTCTTGCTGTAATGCCAAACGGGGAGATGGAGGTCTATGCAAAAGGGACAATAACGGCTGATGAGCTGATTGCTCTTGGTGTAGAAGACACTCTTGCGTTTGGGCCTATAATAGTCGAGGATGGCGAAATGACAAAAGCAGTTACAACACACCATCTAAAACCTGGCAATGTTAGAACAGGAATAGGGAAGATAGAGGACGGGCATTATATTGCCATAGTAACAAGAAGCAGATATACGTTTACACAGTATGCCCAACTTTTTATGAGTTATGGATGTCAGTGGGCTTTTAACCTCGACGGAGGGCACAGCGCTGCTATGATTATAATGGGAGAGCAGGTTAACGGGCATAGCCTCGAGACACTATATGCTGAAGTGACCGTGCGTCAAAGGCCTCTTTCCGATGTGCTTCTGTTAGGAAGAAGTAATCTTGTACCAGAACCCGAAGATGAGGCGAATTATCACGGAAGCAGGTAGACCATGGAATGCAATATAGACGTTAAGACAAACGAAAATATAAAAGAACAAGAAGCTTCAACAATAACAGTTAAAAATAAAAAAAGGAAAAAGAGACTAATTATCTTTTTTTTATGCACTATAGCTTTATTAATTGCCGCTACCTTATTTTGCAGTGTTTTCGATGACAATATAAGTTATGCAGTCGCTGACTCTAAACTCGAAAAAGGAGACGTTGCCGCTGCAAGACAAATATTTGTGAATCTCGGCAACTTTAATGATAGCAGAGACAGGGTGCTAAAGATAGATTATATAAACGCCTGCATAGTTATGGACAATGAAGATTATACCCGCGCTATACCAATGTTCGAGACGATAATCTGCTACGCTGATTCTAAAGCAAGAATAGCGCAGTGCTATACGCTAATTGCAGACGGATATTTTGAAGTAGGGGAATATGATAGAGCCCGAAGAAACTATGAGACAGCTTGTTGTGCGAGCGGAATAAAAAAGACAGACATCGCTTGGGGTGACAAGCTTTTTTCGAGCGACGACTATGAGGGCGCAGTCAAAAAGTGGCAGCCTTACGCTGATGAAAAGTATGTAAATGAAAGGCTCTTGGACGCAGACTATGAGCTTACGCTAATTGCCGCAGAGCGAGGTGACTTCAACGCAGTAATAAAAGCTAATATGCTGAGCTTCGACGAAAGGGCAGCCGCAGCCGCAGACATGCTGCTCATAATGCCTAAAAGCAGTACTGTTCCAATAGCAGCAAGCGAAACCCATATAGCTTATATAGATAAAGGAGGCATTGTTCACGCAGACGGAAGCAATTCTCACGGCCAGTGTGACGTAAGTTCGTGGCATGGAGTTGTATCATTGTGCGCTTCCGGGCTCAACACATTTGGATTAAGATACGACGGCACTGTGATTGCGGTCGGCTCTGATGCTTTTTCACAGTGCGATGTTTCATCTTGGACTGATATCGTTTCTGTTGTTTCAACAGACAACGCTGTTTTCGGACTGACGTCAGAGGGTTCAGTGGTTTTTGCCGGAGGAATAGAAGGCTGGTATGAAGACGTTCTTGAGTGGTCAGGAATTGTAAAGATATGCGCAGGGATGGAACACATAGTTGCTCTTGACAGAGCAGGCAATGTATATACAACAGGCAAGAACGAATACGGGCAGTGCGATGTTGCAGAAGAAACGGACATTAAAGATATTGCATGTGGCCCAATGCACACAATACTAATTAAAAACGATTGCAACGTTTATATAAAAGGGGTAGATGCTGCGTTTAAAGAGAGCCTTGAGACTAAGACAGATGCTGTTTCATCAAGTTCTTCGTGGTCACATATAGTATTTCAAGACTCTAACGGCAGTCTAAGCGCTTACGGCTCAAACGGGCGTGGGCAATGTGATGTTTTGGGGTGGAAGGACATTATCTGGTATACGGCTAAAGCGAACTTTACTGTAGGTGTTAAAAATGACGGGAGCGTATTGACTACTGTACAAGGGCATACTCTTGACTGGCAGGTTCTCGTTTGGCAATAGATTTATATTGCAATGTGGTCTATAATTGTGATATTGGTGAATATACTTTTGGAGAGGATGAATGGCTAATTACAAAAGAAGACGTTATTATCACAGAACGCCGTATAATAAATATGCCCTGATACGCAAAACGAAGAATCGTTTCGTTGTTTTTTTCAAGCGCTATATAAAGGCTTTAAGAAACCGTGATATTAAAACTGTTTTCATTACGGCAACTTTTTTGCTCGTATTTGTTATTTTGACAATAGTTATAACAGCAACTCTTTGTGGGGCTAAAGAGGTTAAAGTTAGTTCAGATATAGTATTAAATGATACTTTAGTTTCTAACAATACTACCACCACATACCCCAAACCTTCTTCGACGCCTTCACCTACACCGGCGCCAACACCAATTTTACTTGCTTTCGGTTATGAAAGCGAAGCTGTTATTAAGATTCAAGAGCAGCTCATGGACCTTGGTTACCTCGATTTCTGTGATGCAACGGAGTATTTTGGGTCTTCTACCGAAGCTGCGGTAAAGCTCTTTCAGCGCCAGCTTGGCAGAGAGCAGACAGGGATAGTTGATGATGAAATTTACAATGCAATGTTTAGTCCGGATGCTGAAGACTATATACTGTATCTGGAGGCAGAAGGCGATGACGTAAGAGAGGTTCAGGATCGGCTCTATCAGATGGGATATATTATAGATAAAGCATATCTGACAGGATACTTTGGAGATATCACAAAAGAAGCTGTAATAGCTTTCCAGAAAAACAATAATATTGGTTCTGATGGTAAAGTTGGTCCTAGGACGTTTGAAGCGCTCTATAGCACTGATGCTAAAGCAAACATACTATCTTTCGGAGAAGAAAGTGATATAGTATTAAAATATCAGGAAAAGCTTGCAAAACTAGCATATCTTACTACTAAGCCTGACGGCAAATATGGCCATGATACTTCTGCTGCGGTGAAAATGTTTCAGGAGAAGAACGGTTTGATTGTTGATGGATATCTGGGGCCTGCAACTAGAGAGCTAATTGATTCTGGTGAAGCGCAGCCAAACGCCCTCAGCATAGGCGATTCCGGGAATACAGTTTTTAATGTTCAAAGGATGTTGGTATATGCAAACTGCCTATCAAGCTCTTCCACGACAGGCTATTATGGAAGTGTTACCGAAGCAGCAGTTAGGCTGTTTCAAGCGACCAACAAGTTGTCAATTGACGGCAAGGCGGGTAAACAGACAATTGGGTTGCTTACGGGCGGTGAGTATAAAAAAGCTACAGCGCCGATAACGGGAGGGAGCGTAATCTCATCTCCTTCAACAGACAAAATTGCTGACATGATAGCAGTAGCAAGAACTAAATTGGGGTTCCCATATGTTCGCGGGGGCAAAGGGCCTAACAAGTTTGACTGCTCTGGGTTCGTTTATTGGGCGCTTAGGCAAACCGGAATAAAACAAAGTTATCTTACATCATATGGATGGCGCTCTTACACTAAGTACACGAGAATTACTGACATTGATGCCCTAAAACCGGGTGATGTTATAGTTTTCCATATCAATGGTCTTGGCTCTACAAAAGGACATGTAGGGCTAGTAAGCACAAATACACTTATGATACATGCTCTTAACGATGTCGTTAAAGAAACGAGTTATAAGCAGACTTACTGGAGGCAGAGGTTTATTTGTGCCTACAGAATATTCTAAGTTCCAATTTAGATTCTGGAGAATTTTTTTGTAGATTATTCTTAATATTGGAAAATAGGATTTTGGTGCAAAATATTGCAGAAAAAGTATGCGATATGCTTGAGTATTATATTTTCAATTACATAATGTATTTGAATGACTTTTTGTACCAGATCCGTTAAATACAAGGGTAACGTATAGGAATAATTTTGACACGATTTTAAAAAAATATATAGGATATTATTTACAAATGAACAGGTTATCTTATAGCAAAGAAAAAATTAAAAAGATTATTTCAATTTTAATAATCTCATGTCTTATTATTGCAGCGGGGGGTTCCGACACGGTAAGCTCTCATCAGAATAATACTGTAGAAATTGTAGCTATTGAAGAATCTATACTTGAACATACACCTATGCCTACAGAAGAGCTTATACCTGTGTCTACACCTGTGCTTACAGAAGAACCTACACCTATGCCTACGCTTGAACTGTATCCAATCAAAGTGCTTCAAGGCGCGATGAAAAAAGAAGTCGCAATGCTGCAAAAAAGGCTTCTAAGTCTTGGATATTATCTTTCAGATGAAACTTTAGGGACATACGGAAACAAGACCACTGTTGCGGTATCCGAGTTTCAGCTGCAAAACGGACTGGAGCAGTCGGGAACAGCTGATACAGAGACGTGCGCACTGCTTTTCTCGTGCGATGCGATGCGATGTATCAATTTTGCAGAACTCGCACCGACGGTAAATATGACGTTTGAAGAACTAGCAGGGGACGATGGTATCAGGGAATATCCGGAAGGTTACCCCGCATCCGAAACATACTATATTATAGTTGATATCGCATTCCAGGTAGTAATGGTATATACAAAGGACGGAGCCGGAGACTATACTGTTCCGGTTAGATACATGCTCTGCTCGACCGGTACAGGCAACAGAACTCCGATAGGATTGTTTAAGCTGGATACTTATAAGCTGCGTTTTTCAAAGTTCAGGCGTGATGGGCGTTACGGGCAGTATTGGACGCAGATATTCAGAGCTTATTATTTTCACACCTTCCTCTATAAAAAGGGAAACGCATCTTCATATGACGAGAGCACTTATCTTGAGCTGGGCAGCAAAGCTTCGCACGGCTGTATAAGGCTTACCGTTCCTGATGCGAGGTGGGTATGATATAACATAGGTTATGGCACACAGTGCGAGATACGTAAGGGCAACCCTGATAACACGGCTATTGCAATGATACGTGAACAGCTTATAATTGCGAAACTCCCTGAGGAGCGTGTAGAACTTGTTGCGGAAGAGATCCCAAACACAGATAACTGGTTGATTGAGAATATCAAAATCGAGATCCCATATATTCAAGGATCCCAGAACTAAGGCAAAACGATGATACTGTACAAGCTGTTTGCAAACAGAGTGGCCTACCCCCAGGATCACTACAGTGCAGAAAGTGTTTTTTTGCATATAAAACAACAAATAAACATCTGGGATTTTCAAGTTGAAATTTGTCAGGTTTACATCGGTCCAGTTGAACCAGAGCAGAGAACATTCCTAGATAGTTATTAATATTTAAAGATGGGTCGAGAAACTCAAATCTTCAGTTAAAAAGTGAAGTTCTCCTACAAAAACGGTCTATACAATGTTAGTTTTGCGAATTTTGATTTCAAATCAGCCGAAGAATTAGAAACTTTAAGCAATTCACTGGAAGAGGCACAAGCTACAATTCTGCATATACAGGGGGAGCTTGATGATTCAATGGAGCAGACAAGAAGGCTTAGAGAAGAGCTTACAGATGTGCAGGATGAACCTCAAGTAAAAGAGAAAGAAGCTAAAGAAGTGTCTGTAGTGGTTGAGTCTGTTAGGGTTTCATTAGTTATATATATATATATAGTTTCGTTAGTCACGGTTCTGCTATTGAGTATACTAATTACTATGTTGTTTTACAAAGGTGGCTTGTTCAAAAGAACTGGAGTAAAAAATTAGTTTTGATAGCGTCTTTATATTCACGGGAGGCGTCTAAAATAGCCTAATGAGCGAAAGAAATTGTTATTGTCAAACATTTTTCCTTGCTTTGGAGGTGCGGGCGAAAAATGTAGTTAATCGGTGGTGCAATAAAAACATTTAATAATATAAATTTTAACCCCTGTGAGCGGACACGAGCCATCGTGCCCGCTCTTTATATCACTTTGGGGTCATAGCCGATACAGAGTATTTATACGAAACAAAGCGATTTTCAAACAATTATTGACCTTATAATGCCTCATAAATAGAGGATTGTTTGCGTACCGTGAATACGAGAAAAATATCGCAGATATTGTACCAGCAAGCATAGCCTGGAGATATCTCCAGGCGCTTTTCTTTTAGGGCGTTGCCCTAATACCCTCATTCGATGCCGCTATATGCGGAATAGATTCGCCAGAATAAGATCGAACTGTATGATCGCAAAGAGGAAATCAAGAAAGCAATTAGAGGAGTGCGAAGTGAACTTAGGATTTGTAAAAACATTGAGAACACCTTGGAATACATGAAAGAAAAAGAAGATTTGATAGACAACAATTCTAAGAATAAAACGATGGGAGCTATTGTAAGAGAATAACATTCCTCAAGGCTCCTACTGTGGCTCAACAAACACATCAACATGGCTCCAATGTTGGCTCAATGGCAGCGATGTGGAGCCAGTATTGGAGCCACATATGCTCGAATACAAAGATTGAGGAAAATAAAATATGAATATTTTGTGAAGTTTTGTGAATCAGGGTTATCAAAAGGGGGTCTGAGTGTCCCATATAGTGAAAGGGT
Source organism: Christensenellaceae bacterium (assembly GCA_963666505.2). GTDB lineage: Bacteria > Bacillota > Clostridia > Christensenellales > SZUA-584 > JABGQS01. The sequence goes on from CAXXXL010000001.1 coordinate 27,346, forward strand.
ATTTTTTCTCCTCGCGTATGCAGACAAATCTGCATAGATATGAACATTGATAAATACGGCTGTTCTAAGCCGTCATAGAGAAAGAGTGCGAATACACTAACTGCTCCGCCCTGATGAGGGGCAGCGACAAAGCAGCATCGCCAAGGCCACCTGTATGACTAGAGCAGCATATAAAACTGATTGTATCAAAGGTGCATAGCGAAAAATGCCGGCTTTAAAGCAATCTGTGGTAGATTGCTTCGTAACGAAAAGGGCAGGGATAATGATACTTCTGTCCAGTCACAGCTTATACGCAATGAGGACAGCTTCGAGAAATCCTCGGAGGGGTGAGACTCCCATGATAGGCGCTGACCACATCTAGTTTACAACTCTTGCCCACTTAGTTGTTGAAAAGTGTAATGCAGAACAAAGAAAGAAGATATAGGAGAGAAAGTATTTAGGATGTATAAGGAAGAAAACAAGAATGAACATAATAAAACACTGATTATAGAGTATGAGGTTGAACGTCTATCAAAAAAATATAATAAAGAGTTTTTAGACTGTAAAGATCTCATAGATATCTTAGGTGTGGGAAGGGATAATGTCCGTAAACTTATGCGAAGTGAGGGTTTCCCGACCCTAAGTATTGGTAACAGAAAAGTTGTTTCAATTATGTCTTTTGTACTTTGGCAACAAGATAGCTTGACTTTAAGTCGGTTATGAGCGAGTATGTGTTACTGAGAGGAAGGAGGAGCTTATGGCTGATAAGAAAAAGTACAGAAGAAGCAACGGAGAAGGCAGTATATTTAGGCACAGTAACGGCAGATGGTGTGGTCAGATCGGCGTTGGTGTTGATGAGAACGGCAAACGCATCAGGAAGACCATATTTGCTGATACCAGAGCTGAAGTGATTAAAGAGCTTGCTGAGATGCATGCTTCCGTATGTGCGAACAAGCTTAAACCCAGCAAGGACATACGACTCGGGCATTTCATAGATAAGTGGCTTAGGGACTTTAAACGTCCAGAAGTTTCTCTTAGGACTTACGAATGGTATATAAACATATCTAAGTTGATACCCGATGATGTTAAAAAGACTTTATTGAACAAAGTAAACACGTACCAGATACAGAACATGCTGAATGTTACTAAGAACAGCGGATCGTCTGTACGTACAGTCAAGGCTGTATACAATATGCTCAGCCAAATTTTCAAAGCAGCTATAGAATATAATATGCTTTTCACCAATCCTATGGCTGGAGTAAGAATTGCTCGGAAGGAACAATCCAAAAAACCCAAGGCATTATCAGTTGAGAAACGTACACAGGTAATGAATGCCGTAGAAGGTCACTCTATATACAAGCCAATCATATACACTATGATAGGTATGGGGCTTCGTATAGGCGAAGTACTAGCGCTCTGCTGGGAAGACGTTGAATTTACTGGTAACAAGGTATCTGTCAGCAAGGCTGCAAAGATAACGCCTGTGCTGGGCGACAGTGGCGATGTAGAGGGACACATAATGGCTGTAAGCAGCACCAAGACAGCCAAGTCGGTTCGGACTCTGCCGATGCCACAGTTTGTGCGTGACGCATTGTGGGAATGGAAAAAAGTTTATATGCAGCGGTTCAAAGCATCAGATGTTGCTGATTTGATGTTCCCTAATAAGAAAGGGCAACTTAGAAGTTACTCGGGGTTTAGGCGGCAGTTCGAGCGGTTCACGAAAGACAGAGGCATCGAGAAGATTACCTTCCATCAGTTCAGGCATACATTTGCGACTATGATGCTAGAACAGCACGTAAACCCCAGGGTAGTGCAAGAGTTTTTGGGGCACAAGGATATATCCACAACGCTCGGTATCTACACAGGTGTCACTCTTGTTAGGCGATATATAACTTATTTATCATACGTGGTATAATAAAAAAAAGAGGTGTATTATGGACAGGGTTAGATTTAATCAATTGAGGCCCAATTTTAGATCTGGTGATGAAGTAAGTAGAAACTATCTTTTGAATACATTAAAAATGTCTGACTATGAAATCCAAGAGCTTATTGATGACGGTGTTTTTATTGAAGCAGAGATGACTGATACGACTACAAGCGAACTTCTCCTTGAAGATAATCAATATTTTATAACGGAAGAAATATGGCAGTACGATTCAAATTTCAATAATGATACAGAGTAACCGCTTTGTCGTTCTCCCAAAAAACTGCTCAGAAATGGAAGCGGGAGTTTGCAGCAAATGAGCATCCCTTAAAACTGGTCAGATCACAATGTAAATGTCAGCTCAGATAACGGCAGCGAACTTACTGCTAAGAAGCATAGAGATTGGCTAGAAAAGCTAGAGGTGACAACTACCTATATTGAACCAGGAAGTCCGTGGGAGAACGGATTTATAGAATAATTTAACGGAAAAATGCGGGACGAGTTGTTAAACTGTGAAATATTTGATACGATGTTTGAAGCAAGAATACTTGTTGAGCAGTGGAGACGACGTTGTTTCAAAGTTCGTGTAAACCTCCAAAATGGTGTAAAATAAAAACACCATAATGGAGGTTTAATATTATACCCTCGCTTCGCTGGGGCAGGCCCTGGCTAAAAGAAGAGCAACAACTGCGGAAGAGAAAAGACGCAAAGAACTAATACGAGAACTACTTCATGAAACGCCACTCAAGGACGGGCAAGATCTAAACAACATCATGAAAGAGTTCATAGCAGAAATGGTGAACGGCAGCCTGGAAGGTGAGCTGGATGACGAACTGGGCTATGAAAAGTACGACATACAGAACAAAGAGACTGACAATTCCAGAAACGGCTATGGGCAAAAAACACTGCAAACGAGTTACGGTGAAGTAGACGTTAAGATTCCACGTGACAGGCAAGGAGAATACGAACCGAAGCTGATAGGTAAGCACAAGAGAATGCTTGATGAGGAAATCGAGCGTAAAATCATATCCATGTACGCCAAAGGAATGACAACAGGAGACATGGAAGCGCATATACAAGATTTATACGGGCTCGATATCTCCGACAGCACAATCAGCAGAATAACTGATAAAGTGCTGCCCATAGCGAAGGAATGGCAGATGCGAGCGCTTGAGAGCGTGTATGCGGTTGTTTATTTAGATGCGATACATTATCATGTCCGACACGAAGGACGCATTGTTAAAAAGGCCGTATACATTGCAATAGGTATCAATTTAGACGGTATAAAAGACGTATTAGGGCTCTGGGTAGGAGAAAACGAGTCGTCTAAGTTCTGGTTGTCAGTTATAAACGAGATGAAGAACAGGGGCGTACAAGATATACTGATAGCCAGTGTCGACGGTTTGAGCGGCTTCTCTGAAGCCATAAGTGCCGTATTCCCTGAAACCGAGATACAGCGCTGTGTAATCCATCAGATTCGCAACAGCACAAGATATGTGTCATATAAAGATTTAAAACCGCTTATGGCGGATTTAAAAAGAGTATATACAGCGGCCAGTGAAGAATCTGCGTTTTCCGAGCTTGAAAAATTCGATGAGAGCTGGGGCAAAAAATACCCTAAAATCGCAATTTCCTGGCGTAAAAACTGGGCTGAATTATCAACGTATTTTAAGTATCCAGACGAGGTCAGGAAGCTTATTTATACGACCAATACCATTGAAGGCTATAACCGCCAGCTCCGAAAGGTCACAAAAAACAAGGGTGTTTTCCCAACGGATGACAGCCTGTTTAAAATGCTGTATTTAGCCACTGTGGATATCACTAAGAAATGGACTGTTCGGCGCAGGGACTGGGGACAAATATATTCCCAGCTATCCATTTATTTTGAAGAGCGCATCCCTGAATAACAACCACACCAATTAATACAGGCAAATCAAGGATCGGGCTGCGCCCTTTCCTCCTTGACATGCCAGTCTTAATTGGTGTACTGTAGCGAAGAGGGTTAAGAGTGAAAATACCCTTGACCCTCATGATTTTAACTACTTGTGATTACATCCATTTTGGAGAAAACACGAAATCTGAAACATACCCCCGAAAACTGGTCAGATCGTAATGTTAGTATTTTCGGCAATTAACTGGTAGCAAATGGATATCGGGTTTCATCTCCAAAGCGTAATCTCTTGGAGTTAAGTTCCCTAGGGAACTGTGGGGTCGAAATTCATTATAATCCCTTCTCCATGCTTCCAGTTTACTTCTTGCATCTTCAATTGACAAGAACCAATTGATATTTAAGCACTCATCCCTAAGACTACCATTAAAGGATTCAATATGGGCATTGTCGGTAGGTTTGCCGGGTCTGGAGAAATCAAGTTTTATGTTAGCAGAATAAGCCCACTCATCCAGTTTTTTTGATATAAACTCAGGCCCGTTATCAACTCGGATTCTTTCGGGAACACCCCTGTCGCAGCAAATCGATTCTAAAGTTCCAACAACCTTCTCGCCGTTAATTCTTTGGTCTGCATAGATTGCCAGGCATTCTCTGCTGTGTATATCAATAATCGTTAACGCCCTGAAGCGTTTGCTGTTAAATAAGCAGTCGGACACGAAATCCATTGCCCAGCATTCGTTAATCCCTGTGGTATCTTGTCTCGGTATTCTAGCACCGCTTATGCGTTTTCTTTTGGTCTTGCATCGTAGATTCAGCCCTTCGTCACGATAAAGCCGGTAAACCCGCTTGTGATTTATCTTCCAACCTTCCCTACGAAGCAATATATGAATCCTCTTATATCCATATCTGACTCGTGATGCGGCTATATCTTTAATTCTCATCCTAAGCAACTCTTGTCTATCTGCCTTGCTTTTATACCGGAATGTCGATCTGTACATCTGAACAGCATTGCATCCTCTACACTCGCTGATTCCGTAATGCGCCTGAAGCCATTTGACAGCCTCTCGCTTAACTTCAGGCTTTAAAGCTTTTTTGACAGTACATCCTGAAGCATCTGCTTATCAAGGTTTAAATCCGCCACCAGCTTTTTTAGCTGCCTGTTCTCTTCCTCGAGTTGTTTTAGCTTTCTTAAATCGCTTGGCAGCATACCGCCGTATTTCTTCTTCCAACGGTAAAAGGTCTGCTCCGTTATACCCATCTTCCTAACAACTTCTTTTACTGGTGTCCCTATTTCCGCCTGCTTCAATGCAAAGGCTATCTGCTCCTCTGTAAACTTACTGGTCTTCATCTTTCCTTCCTCCCTTTGTTAGCTTATTTTATTTCAAATACTAACATTTTGCATAGACCAGTTTTTTGGGTGAAGGTCAATTTTACGCTTCTTGCGGACAAGCCTTTCTGCTGCATAACACTCAGCATATTCTGCACCTCATATGAGCTGACTTTGCTTAACGGCCGTTCTGTAACACAATATGAGAGTGTATGAGAAGCATGATAGACCTTCGAGTGTAAAACTCTAAGAGTAGCAAATATTCAAAGAAAATTATTGAATATATAATTATTTGAATTTTACAGGATTTATTGATATACTATTATTGGAAATATCTAATAAAGCTGTAGGATTGGAGTTTTTTTTGCTATGAAGCCAAGAGGGCCATTGATGATTGAGCACAGGCTTATTGAAAAAATGCTGAATTTAGCGAATATTGAATTATATAATATTAAAAATGGAAACAAGGCGAACTCATCTTTAATTCATAGTATTGTAGACTTTATTAAAACCTATGCAGATCGGACTCATCATGGAAAGGAAGAAGATATTCTATTTAAGGAATTATCGAATAAAGATTTAAATAAAAAAAACCAAAAAATGATGGAAGAACTTATAAATGAGCATATTGAAGCTAGAAGAGTGGTTGGTGTTCTTTATTTAGCCAATAAACAATATGAACAGGGCGACACTACTAAGGCAAAGGACATTTATGATAGTCTTTTATTTTTAACCCGATTTTATCCAGAACATATTATTAAGGAGGATGATATGTTTTTCCCGGAAACAGAAAAATATTTTAGTCATGATGAACAAGAAAAGATGTTGAATGATTTTTGGGAATTTGACAGAAAAATGATACATGAAAAATACAACAAAATCTATGAATCATTAAAAGCTTTGCTTTAGAAGCATATCAAAGAAGATATAGCAAAAGCACAATAGTTTACAACTTATTAAGCTGATTGTAATACATAAGGCTTATGGGTTAGCCTACGAATATAACCTAAATATAATATGCTAGGAGTTTTTGCATGAAAAAGGTTCTTATCGTTGTACTGGTTTTATTTCTTGTTATAGGTCTGGTTGGCTGTAGAAAAGCACAGGAAAATGCAGTTGAGAACATGATTGAAGGAATGATGGAAGCACAGAGTGGAGAGAATATAGACATTGATATTGATGACAGCGGCGATGACGAGGGCAGCATTACTATCTCAGGAGATGACGGTAAAACGACTATCGAAGGTGATGAAGCCGGTATGCCCTGGCCCGTTGATAAGCTGCCAGATAATGTGCCGAAGATACCCGGTGTAAAAGTGCTCATGGTGATGGATGAAGGCGGCGGAACGGCTGTTGTTTTTAATGAATGTGACAAAAGTATGGCTGAGGCTTATGTTACGCAGCTTGAACAGCTCGGATGGAATATCGATATGAATATGAATTCCTCAGATGGAATGACCGTGATGTTTACTAACGATGCGGATGAATTTCTTCAGCTATACTGGGGATCTGAAGACGGTGGCTCTGGTAGTATTTCTTATGCTAAAGAATAGAGTTGATCCAGCTTTAAAAGAAGAAGATAAAAAATGAAAATAATAATCGTTATTTTCAAGTGTATGTTTCAGAAGCGGAACAAGATAAGAAAATCTTTTAGAGTCGAGCAAACTTAATATACGCTTTTATTACTTGACAGTTAATTTCCTTTATGCTAATTTTTACATATATACAGTTTTGTTTTCATATGAAAAATCAACTCAAATCTTTACATAACAAATTTTTCTGTAAAAGCTTATATATAAAACTCTTTGAATACAAGCTGTAAAATGATGCACAACAGTTCTTTCTGACATCTTTGATACTAAAGGAGGAACCCATGAAGCACTTTTTCGTAATGCTGATAACATTTATTGTGCTGATTTCTTTTATGCCTAAAACTTCGATAGCAGCAGGAGAATACGACAGCTATGATTTTTCCAAGGTTCAAAGCTTTCTTGATAAGCCATCTGCCGTTTCCGGAAAAACAAATGGACAGTGCATAAATCCTGCATACGAAAGAAACAATCCGATTACATGGATAGGAGTAGAGTGGAATACGCTGGCGACCAAGCGGGTTATAAAAATCGGCAAGAGTGATACGTGGAACGGCAAGTCTTTATCAGGCACGCTTGACCTTGCTGGCTGTGAAAAAATTACTGATATATACTGTAATAACAATCAGATAAATAGCATAAACGTTGAGTGGGTCACATCGCTTCAAAGACTGTACTGCTCAGGCAATCCTCTTGGCGAACTGCATGTGGAATCGAATACTTCGCTTCTTGTGCTTGAATGCAAAGATGCCGGCCTTTCAGAGCTTTACCTTGGCAGCAATGCTGCACTAGCGTTTTTGAAAGTTAGCGGCAATGAATTGACTTCGCTTGACGTCGGAGGCAAATCGCTTCTATATTACGTCAATTGCTCAGCTAATAATATAAGCTCCTTGAATATTAGCGGATGCACGAATTTACAGACATTATTACTTGAGAGCAATGCATTATCTTTACTGGATGTAAGCACCAATACAAAACTTGAACAGATCTGGTGCGGAACCAATCATATTAGTGAGCTCAATTTAGAGAATAACAACCTGCTTAGAGAAATTAATTGTGAAAATAATGATTTGACATCGTTGACATTTGGGAATTTGCCGGAGCTTGAGTATTTATTATGTCAGGGAAACAAGCTTGGCACGCTTGATTTAAGCCGGATGCCGAATCTATCGGCACTTTACTGCGGTAGCAATCGACTCTCCTCTCTTGATACTAGTTACAACCCGAGACTTTCTATGCTATACTGTGAAAACAATCGTATATCTTCCTTAGACTTAAGTTCAAATACCAATCTTTCTATACTTTTTTGCATGGATAATAGGATTACTGACCTTGAAGTTGTGTTTGTTTGGGCTGGGGCCAGCTTGGATAGCACTGGGAATCCATTAAAGCATATTTTTATGAAAGCAGGAAATAGTAGTATATTGCTCAATGCAAAAGGCGACGGATTTGTTGAGTTGTTGTATCTTGAAGGATGCAATGCAAGTGCCGTTCCGAATGAAGGAGGCTTCATCGAATGGAAGCAGGCAAATACTCACGTATCTTCCGAGAAAAAGATTGAACTAGAAACAGGCACCAATTACAGTCTTGTGGCCGTTTTTGGATATATAGCAACGTTTAATGGTAACGGTGCCGATCAAGAAGCATCTCCTGAGAAAATCAATGCTGTTCCGGGCGAAACTATCGATCCACCAGATGCTGAGCCTGTGAGAGAAGGTTATATCTTTGGTGGTTGGTTTAAGGACGGGCAGTGCACTAATGCGTGGAAATTTGACACAGATATTGTAGATGAAAACATCACGCTATATGCGAAATGGATAAAGGAGCTAGAACTGGCCCTTGAGATTGTGCCAGCAGAAGGAAGGATAAAAGTTGGTGAACAGTTGTCGGTTTCAGCAAATGTCGAAGACGGAAAGTGGGATTTTGATGAGAGTTATTTCACCGTAGAATTTACTGAGCAGACGGCGGTATTTACTGGTTTGAGGGAAGGTGAGACGAGCATTAGTTATACGGTAGCCGGAGAGCAGACCGATTCGGTATATATTATAATTGAAGCAGAGGAGTCTACCACTGTAATCGAAAGTTCTGTATCCGGAGAAGAGAACAACCTTGGTTCCTACGAACAAATGGTTTCTCCCGGGAAGGAGGCTGAAGGTTCACCTAGTAGTAGCAATTTATCAACTGACTGGTACTGGTGGGCGATTATGGCGGTTGCATTGGTAGCAGGATTGTCAATTTTGTTTGTTTTTATAAGATTTAAGAGAAAAAAATAACTTATCGCTTCATCGCCATATCCACACCGTCAGCCGCCTGCTTCATAGAACTGCCGGATACGCTTGTGTAAATACCAAGAGTAATCGAAACATCTTTATGACCAAGATAGTCCTGCACCACCCTCGGGTTAACGTGCTGCTCCAGCATCATGGTCGCAAACGTGTGCCTGAACTGATGGAACGTGACCTTGCTGATACCCTTACCTTTCATGAACCGCTCGAACTGCCGCCTGAACCCTGAATAGCTTCTAAGCTGCCCGTGCTTGTTCGGGAACACTAAGTCCGAGACGTTTGATGCCTTGAATCTTTTCATAAATATCTTTCTCCATTCCCATAACACTTCACGTACAAACTGAGGCATCGGTAACGTCCTGACCGACCGCGCTGTCTTTGTACTGCTGACAGCCATGAGGTGCCCCTCTATAGCCCCGCTGTCGCCGATCAAAGGCGTTATCTTTGCTGCCTTGTTGATTGATACCATATTGGTTTTAAAATCAACGTCCGCCCAGCATAAAGCCAAAACCTCGCCTATACGCAGACCAAGACCCAGCATGGTATGGATGATAGGTTTGTATATAACGTGCCCTTCAACAGCCTTCATGACTTTCGTACGCTCATCCGTAGTCAGCGCTTTAGGTATACGGTTCGTTTTCTGGTTTATCCTTACCTTGTCAACAGGGTTTGAAGGAACCATCTCAAACTCAACTGCAGCCTTGAATACCTGATTGAGCAGGTTGTGTGCTGCTTTTACGCTTCTTGCGGACAAGCCTTTCTGCTGCATAACACTCAGCATGTTCTGTACCTCATATGAGCTGACTTTGCTTAACGGACGTTCTGCAACAGCGGCATCAATGCTTTTCTGTATGTTGAGATACCACTCGTATGTACGAGGTGATACGGACGGTCGTTTAAAGTCTTTAAGCCAGCTGTCCATGAACATCCCTAAGGTAGTCTTGTCACTTGCTTTGAGTCTGCTGGCGTTAGCTTTACCCTGCAGCTGTGATACCTTCTCGACTACCTCAGCACGCGTCTGCCCGAACACAGACTTGCGTATACGCTTGCCGTTCTCGTCGAACCCTACGCTAACCTGCCCGCACCACCTGCCGTTTGAGTGCCTGAATATACTGCCTTCACCATTGCTCCGCCTGTACTTCTTCTTGTCAGCCATATATATGACCTCCTTTCTACAGTGTCACATGTTCGCTCTGAAAGATGAACAAGTCAAGTTGTCTTTTTCAGCCTGCCACAATACGAACGACATAACTGAAACCACCTTCCTGCTGCCTATGGACAAGGTAGGGAACCCTACGCTCCTCATCAATGCCCGTGCGTTGTCCCTGCCTATACCAAGTATCTGCATAAGGTCATGACAGTCCAGGTACTCCTTATTGTACTTTTGCGAAAGTCTTCTTATTTCCGAGCATATTATTTCCGTACTGGATTCAATCATTTTTAAGTAACTCCCTGTGAATTATCCTTTTCGGTATCATATAAATCCAAACCGTGGTTGAAGCGCCAAAGAGCGTCAGCCTCTTTGTCTTCTTTATCTTCCCTTAATCCTATTATCTTAATAAGGGTCTGTACCGTCTGGTTGGCAGCAGTCGATGTCTTGTTGTAATCACCTATCGCAGGGTTGGTGTAAAGATTCTTTCTGCCTTTCACATATTCTTTGGTCACCATAGCCCCTTCAGTCTTAACGGCTTTCTCGAGCTCTGTCAGCATCATAAGCTGCACCTGGTACCTCTTGAATGTCGTTAAAAAGAAGAAGTCCTGCTCAGCACCATGCTTTTCAGCTATCGCAAGTATCTCTCTTGCCTGCTCATTAAGATCCTTACCCACTTATCTTCACCGCTTTCTGTCCGGTATACTTCTCCCATCTGTCTGTTATCACATCTGCGTACTTAGGGTCTAGTTCCATCATGTAACATGCCCGGCCCAATTGTTCGCAAGCTATCAGCGTTGTACCGCTGCCTCCGAAGAAGTCTATGACTATATCGCCTTTCCTGCTGCTGTTGGATACCGCTCTGCCGACGAGCTCTACAGGCTTCATGGTAGGGTGCTCCGGTGAGTCGTCCGGTCTGTCTATATCCCACACGTCGCTCTGCTGCCTGTCAAGCAGCTGGCACAGCCTTGCTTCGCCGTCTTTCCATCCGTACCATATGGGCTCGTACTTCGTGTGGTAGTCTTTTCTTGAAAGCACCAGCTTGTTCTTGTTCCATATGATAGTGCTGGACCAGTGGTAACCTGTATCCTGCATGACATCCATCATGCTTCCCCATTCCTGTGCTGACATGACTGCATATACCATAGCCCCGGGGTATATGACTTCTGCCATGTTCGTAAACGCATGGTGCAGGAACAGCCTGAACTCTTCGCTGTCCATGCAGTCGTTGAGTATCTGACGGTCTATACCATTCTTCCACTTGGGGTTGTCGCTGCTGCCGTAGTCTACGTTCCAGGGCGGGTCTGTCCATATCATAGATGCTGTTCTGCCGTTCATCAGCTTACTGACGTCTTCAGCGTCGGTGCAGTCTCCGCACATCAGCCTGTGGCTGCCGAGCACGTATATATCTCCTCTTTTAGAAACCGGAGATTCAGGGCACTGCACATCGTAGTTATCTTCAGACAGTTCTGTTTCGAAGAAGTCCATTTCCTCAAGCTCGTCCATACCGAAACCTGTAAGCTCAAGGTCGAAGTCGCAGGCTTTGAGTTCGTCGAGCTCTATCTTCAGCAGCTCCACATCCCATCCTGCGCTCAGAGCCAGTTTGTTGTCGGCTATCATATACGCTCTTTTCTGTGCGTCTGTGAGGTGCTCTACAAGAACACAGGGGACAACAGCCAGCCCTTCCTGTTTAGCGGCTGTGATCCGCCCGTGTCCGGCGATGACGTTATATTCCTTGTCTATGAGCACCGGGTTAACGAACCCGAACTCATGTATGCTGTCCCGCAGCTGTCCAATCTGTTCATCGCTGTGGGTGCGTGCGTTGTTAGCATAAGGTATAAGCTTATCTATATCGATAAGTTCCAATCTATCTGTATAATTCAATTTATTAAGACACTCCTTTGAAATTTATTCCATTTTTCCAAAAAACCCGCGTGAGAGTAAAGTCAGTAATGAAAAAGGCACCCTCCGTTCTGCTGCAGACGCTATACCCGGTTCAGACAGGGGGGGCGGTCAGAATCAATTCTAAGCTGAGTTTCTCTGTAAATTAAGGTACTTTTTCAAGCTGTATCCTTTACCCCTTATGATTGCCTTGCCTGCAGGCTTTTCTTTATTTTCCCGCAGAATTACGTGCTTTTTTTATACACTTAGTCAGCCGGGCTTTTTCTTTACTGCTAGTCTTTCTGGGCCTTGATATTTTTATCCGACTTATAGGAACATAATAGGTCTTGCTATTCTCATCAGTCTTTATTGTTTTGTATTCTTCAGGGAACTCTCCGCAGTATCCGTCCAGCTTTCTTATCCAGTCTTTCATCTCAGTATATACAATTGCTTCGGTATCAGCTTTGGTGAAAGCTATTATTGTTTAGATTTCGCTCTTTATCATCTTTATAGCTCCTTTCAGTAGCTTTAAATGCTTTATTTATCTATATGTAGCAGATGTAGCAGATAAAATGGTTAACTCTACATTTATCATTTATATAGGGAATTAACGTTTTTTGCTGCTACTTCTGCTACAAACCTCCGTTATCATAGCAATCAGGCAGTCTGTACTGCTATGTATCATCGGCAAACAGATCTACAGCAAGGTGATCGTAGTTCTCTGTTGGACGGCAAGTGCTGAAGTTGTTTGCTTTACAGTTTCCGTGTTTATATTCCTTTATATATGATTCTTTATCTATATTATTCTTAATTGGGTGGTCTGAGACCACTACCCCTGGTGGTCTCTCATCACCCCCTGGTGGTCTGTGACCACCCCCCTTGCCTTTGTTATAGACAGGCATACTATACAGAACATCTAAGTTTATCTCGTATAAATTAGTATAGTTTCCACCATTGTTCCTACTCCTTCTTTCGACTGAAACTATATACATGTTCTCAAGCTCCTTTGTTACTTTTTTTGCTGTTCTCGCATCTATTCTGCTTCTTCTCGCTATTGTCTTGTAGCTAGGATATACAGGCGAACCGTTGCTCCCTGTCATGAACAAACTGAAAAGCACTAGTATCTGATTTTTTGTAAGCCCTTTTATATCCATTAAGCAGTTAGGCACCTTGAAGTAGTTCGTTTCGATTTTCATGGCTATCCTTTCGTTGAGCTCATCTGACGCTATATTCTTCCGTTTAGAATAAATACTCCCGTAAAAATTGAATTACTCCAAAATAGATTTCCCGGAATCGGAGATCAATTTATGTTTGGCTACAATTTTATTATAGGATAAACTAGATATAGTGTCAGAAATTTGATATCTACATTGGCATCTACTTTGGAGAAAAATTATGAAAAAAGGTAGTAAATTTGATTATATTTACGGTGATACAAAAAAAATAGGAGATCTGATATTCAACTGCAGATTTCCCCGGGATTCAGATATTGTTGAATTTGACAGTATATATTATGTTGCATCAAAAGAGTCGCCTGAAGAGGAAACTGTAGCTTTAGATAGAAGCATATTACTTGCAGCAATAGAGTTAGGCGATATTCTTGCTGAAGCTGGTGTTATTAATTTTTGGGTCAATAAGAGAACAAATGTTGATATTCCTACTTTTGACGGCTGGCCTGAAGAACTGCAGGATAAAATAAGAAGTGAGTATGATTTTTACTACAATAAGATTATAAATCCACATGTGGTAGAATGGTGTAACAAATATGGCTATCCTTTTCTTGAAGACGGGTTATTAGATATAATGGATGACGATACTTTATATGTAGAAAAAGGCATGTTCGGTTTTGAGATAGATTCATTCGTTTTTAATTTAATAAAACTTCATTCGAATTTTTATCGCTGGAGATATATAGAATATGATGAAAAGCCTGATTATTTTCAGGAAAAGAAATGGCCCGTTAAGTCAATAGCAAACAAACTAACTTCTAACGGAAGTGTAAAATACAAACTATATTTTAATGATGCGGAGGAACGGTTTGATTTTAATTGGGCTTCCGATAATCTTTTTGATTTGCTGAACCTGCAGATTGCTTTGCTAACTACAAGAAGGGATCCGGACGGGATGAACATCAAGAGGTGTGTTAAGTGCAATGACTGGTTTGAAGCCAAACATGCTGCACAGATATATTGTGAAAACAGACGTGGATGTAACGCTAAAGCGGTTGCACAGGCTAAGTGGAGAAAAAGCAAAGAACAGTGAAGAGCGATGTCACTATAAAAATAATATTGTACGAGCAACACATCTATGTTTTGGAATATAATATTGACTTTGAATAGTAATCATATGGATTGATAAAGTCAATTTTGAAAATTACTTTAAGCTATACAGAATTTCTAGAATCGAGTTAATTTGAATAACATATATTATTAATTACAGCCATTATATTAAATATAGATTAAACTTTATTGTTGATATTGCACATAAAAATGAAAAGAAGTAAAATGCTTTTGAGGGTATATTGGTACTAAAGAAATAAATAAAGGAGGTGTAGAGCATTGAGACTTAACGCACCTAAGAAGAACATTTTTTGGATTTGTGTAATCGCAGCTATAGTTGCTGTTGTGGCTTATGTAATAGGCCTTATTATTTCTTTACCGGTACTGCTGCACATTGCTGCAGTTGTATTGCTTGCATCATTCGTAGTTTTAGTTTTGGGTAACGTACTTAAAGGGTTTTAAATTAGTTTGTAAAAAATCAATATGCCCTCAATTCTTCAAAGAATATTAATATAAAAACTTAGGAGGAAAATATGGCTTCATTTGAATCAATTATAAAACAACTGGAAAGTTCAAGCGTTTTAAAACAGCTTGGAGACTCCGTGGGGGCAGAGCCCGAACAGGTAAAGAAAGCGGCACAGCTTGGCCTGCCAACACTGATGGAAGCAATGAACAGGAATACAAACGACAAAAAAGGCGCAGAGTCTTTGACTAGTGCCCTTGATAATCATGCAGGGATGGATCTTGGTGATATTTCAGGATTTCTTGGCGGTGTAGACACGGATGACGGCTCAAAAATACTTGGTCATATTCTTGGCGGCAAGAACGATTCTATACAAAAGAGTATAGCGAAAAAAACAGGGCTTAATGCATCTCAGATAGGCAGCCTGCTTGTAAAATTTGCTCCGCTTCTTTTAAGCTTTCTCGGCAATAAAAAGAAAGAGGAAAACCTGGATGCAAATGGAGTATCAGGGCTTACATCAACGCTTTCCGGGCTTTTTGGCGGCGGTTCATCCAGCAGCGGCAGCGGCATTGGAGGAAGCCTTCTTGGAATGGCTTCAAATCTTCTTGACGGAAAAGATGACGATGATGATGACAATGGCGGCGGCTTGCTGGGAACTATAGGCGGATTTTTCAATTAAGCATGCAATGTTAATAAGCCCCAGTAAAAGACTGGGGCTTATTTTTATAGTATAAAATAGTTTTTTTTGATAAAGGGATTAATTAAACTCAAACAATAACCTATAAAGCTCAGAGACTCTGAATTAACAGAACAGCCTATGCTGCATCGTCAAGCGATTCGTCCTCAACGGTATCAACATTTTCTGATTCTGAGTCCAGAGATTCCTCTTCAATCCCTTGTGTCTCTTCAGTGTTCTGTTTTAGCTGGTCTCCGCCGGCACAGAAATCACACGGATCAGTTTTGCCGTGCTCGAACGCTTCTTCAATAGTACCTTCAAACAACGTTGTTGACCTCGACAATGTAAAACATTCCGGATCAAGGTGATATGATTTTCCGAACATCGTCCAATATACAGTGCCATCGAAATCGCCTTGTGCAGCAGCTTCTTCCTCTGCGGCAAGAACATCTGCTTCAGTGGGAGGATTGTAGTCAATGGAAGCGCCCACAGAACCCAAAACGAGAACGCCGGTAACAATCAACAAGATTTTTTTCAATTTTGGATCAAGGTTTTTAGCACCCGATAATAGTATAATTCCGAAAGGGATGAAAGCCAGCAGACAGGCTATGACGCCAAGCTGATTCCAAAAGAAACACACGGCTTTGCTGTCGGAAGTACAAGGGCTTATCCTGTTGGCCTTTTTCCAGAGAAGCGAGCCTATTATACAACAGGCAGCGTCAATACCAAGGGCAATCCACAACCAGGGAGTTATATAATTATACCTCAGCAATAAAATGGCAACTACTTCAAAGCCAATAGCTGCGACCCAGAGTATAATAGCAGGTATACGGAATTTCTTTGCGCCTTTTTTTCTGTTTTCTTTCCTTAGGGTAGATGTTTCCTTTTCAACGACTTCGCCGGTTTTGGCAGAAACAATTTTTTTCTTTGCCATCTTTATTCCTCCTGATTGAAATTATTTGAATAGCAATTAATATTAATGACATTATAACAATTAACCAGTGCTATATCAATTTATTAATTGTTAAGAATAATTTTATAAAGATTTAAAATTGAATACATTATTAACAGGTGCTATAATCAAAGAATAGTTGGAATTTTGGAGGCGTTTTATGGATAGGAAAAACTCCAGTGGAAGAGAAAAAAGGTATACATCAGGCGGAGGCAATGCGTTTCGGCGTGGCAGCGGTACCGGTACGGGCCCGGTTGGTAAAAAAGATACGTACTCTGGAAGAAAACAAAGCGGTACTGGCAGCTCCTCAGGTTCCGGCAGCTCTTCCCAATCAGGTAGCCGTTCCGTATTGTCGGGTCTCTTCGGCTCATCCTCAGGGAAGAAATCAAGCGTGCTAAAAACGATAATCATTATATTGGTGATAGTTGTAGTTGGATACTTTATAATCCGCTCCTGCGGCAATGACCAGGAATCTGCAGACAACCTTTCGGGGAACGACCTTTCTTCAAATGTTACTGAGAGCAGCAGTATACTTCCTTCTTTGGATGCTACATCGCCGTCTTTGAACTCGAGCGTTTCAACAGATGCAAGGGATAAGAGAACAAAGATTTTAGGCAACGGAGAAGATGTTTTTACAATAATGGTTTATATGTGCGGATCTGACCTTGAATCGAAACACGGTATGGCGACAGCAGACTTGAAAGAGATGATAAACGCAGATATAAGCGAGAATGTCAACATAATTATAGAGACCGGTGGCGCAACAGACTGGAAGAACTCTACGGTAAGCAGCAGCACCAACCAGCGTTTTAAATTAGTGGAGGACGGGCTGATAACGCTTGAAGAGAATCTGGGCAGGAAAACGATGACAGATTCAGGAACGCTGTCTGACTTTATTAAATATGCGAAACAAAATTTCCCTGCGAACAGATATGCGCTCATCTTTTGGGATCATGGAGCAGGTTCGCTTTCAGGTTATGGCTATGATGAGTTTGCGCCGGGCAACACCATGACGCTGAGCGAAATAAATACTGCATTGGATACTGCCGGGTGTACTTTCGATTTTATAGGCTTTGATGCCTGCCTGATGGCGACGTTTGAAACAGCAATAACTCTGGAACGATATTCAGATTATATGATAGCGTCAGAAGAAATAGAACCCGGCATAGGGTGGTATTATACGGACTGGCTGACTGTGCTTTCTAAAGACACTTCAATGAGTACTCTCAACATAGGCAAGAACATAATTGACAGCTTTATAGAGGTATGCTACCAAAACTCTTCAAAAGACAAGACTACACTTTCAATGATTGATTTAGCTGAATTGAAAGGCACTGTGCCAAGCGCATTCAAAGAGTTCGCAGCGTCAACTTCAGAGCTGATAGACAGCGACCAATATAAGATAGTATCGGACGCAAGGAGCGGAGCCAAGAGCTTTGGCGTTCCGTCAGTTGACAACCAGGTTGACCTTATTCATTTTGCCAGCAGCATCGGTACGCAAGAAGCGGCAGAGCTTGTAAGTACGCTGTCTGAATGTATTAAGTATAATAGGACATCAAGCAATATCAGTAACTCATACGGCCTTTCAATTTATTTCCCATATGGGAAGCTTCAGACCCTGACACCTATGCTGTTAACCTATGAAGATATAGGGTTTGATGAAGAATACGGCGACTGTATAAAGAGTTTTGCTAATCTTGAAGCGGGAGGGCAGATTGTATCAAGCGGCTCATCTAGCCCGTTCAATTCTTTGCTTGACCAGTTCACCGGCAGTACCGGAACAGATATGATTTCCGGTCTTCTCGATAATTTCCTTGGCGGAGGCGACTATTCAAGCCTCATAGGCGACGTAGCGGGCAGTGCTCTGTCCGGCTGGCTTGATCCGGATAAAATCAAAGCGAACCAGTCCTATTATGAGGAGAATTATCTTGACAGCTCTGATTTAATGTTTGAAGACAAAGACGGCACATTGGTGCTTTCACTAACAGATGACCAATGGGATATTATTCAGAATCTACAGCTCAATGTATTTCTTGATGACGGCGAAGGCTACATCGACCTTGGGCTTGATAATGTATACGAATTTGACGACGATGGTGACCTCGTTATGGATTTTGACGGCACATGGATAGCCTTGAACGGCCAGATAGTGAGCTATTATTTTGTATCTGAAGACAGTGATACAATAACCGGACGTGTCCCAGCTATGCTTAACGGCCAGCTGGTAGATATAATTCTTGTGTTCGATGATGAAGACCCGTACGGTAAAGTTATCGGTGCCAAAATGGTTTATGAGGAAACAGACATAGCTGCAAAAGGACTTATAGAGTTAAAGGACGGTGACGTTATAGACTTCTTATGTGACTATTATTCCTATGATGAAAAATATACAGACAGCTATTACCTTGGCAATCAGATGATTATAGACGGAGAAATAATGATAAGCAATGTTCCTCTTGGGGAATACAGTGTGAAAGCCTCTTATATGCTTAAGGATATATATAACAATAATTACTGGACAGAATCAATAGATTTTTGATATGAGAAAATCGTTCGTTTAATCACTATGCAAATTTTTAGATAATAAACGAACGGTTTTTTAGTGCTTCGGATTTACCGGGGCTATTCCTGTACGATAAATGATATTTTTACATTTGCACGGTATGCGGTAATTTTGTTACCGGTTACCACAGCCTGCAAATTTTCCGCATATACAGCCTTAATATTTTTCACAGTCTTTGCGGCTTCCATCACAGCTTGCTGAGCAGCGTCCTCCCAGCTTTTTTCTGAGTCGGCCAGCAGTTCAATAACTTTTACAACAGACATGATTTTCTCCTTTCATATAAAACTATACTTTGAATAACAAAGCATAAACCAACACAGCTATATAATAGCCGTACTTATAATTATCTTAGTTCTTCTACTAAATTAGACTATTCAGCGTATTCAATTAAAGAATCGGCGGAATTTTTTATAACGCTTTCGATTCCGTTTATACAACTGCTTTTAGATTTATATCCTTCAGATGAAGCAATGATCTGGCCGTTTCTTGCTTTCAACCTGAATCTGATATCACCAGCCTTATCGGCATAAACCTCAAATTTAGGATTCTTTTTAATCTTGAATCCCTCTTCAGTTTGGTCTTCCATATTTGCGGCAGAAGCATTTTTAACGACACTTGATATCCCGTTTATGCATGAAGCTTTTTTCTTATATACTTCTGAGTTTGCGATGATTTCGCCGTTTGCTGCTTTTAAATCGAATCTGTACCCTGTTTTGGTTTTTTTAACAACGAATTTGCCCATAACTAACCTCTTTCATGAAAATATAATTTGGATTTTGATAAAGTTTATTATGTGGAGATTGAAATATATGCGAATCAAAGCCCATATATAAAATATATCACTTCACTGAAGGTATTTCAAAAGCTATTTATACAGAGAATTAAATAAGAACTAAATTATTCAATTATACTTAATAGGATAATGCAAAACAAACTGATCTCGTATATAATATTGTAAAGTAATATTGTGAGGAATTAAAATTTTGGATAGAAAATTACAAAAAAGAAATTACAGCTTGTTAATAGATGCCGTTAAGGCATGGGCTGACGTATACAGGCCTCTGAGTGAGTTTTATGAATATGCAGTATTCGTATATAGAAAGAAAAATAACGGGGATTTATATTTGGGAAGAACAATAAAAGGTATGAAAGATATAAAAAAATTACGAGCTAATGTTGTAATGGCTTTTATATTCCTTTACTTAATAGAATCACTAAAAGAGTTTTTAATCTCACGTTCTTCCGTCGAAGCATTTATCCATACACATCCAGAACCGGATGATGGATATACAAATAAGAATTTCTCAAAAGAGGATTTGTTTACTTTGAAAATGCGAAGGATAAAAGCTATTTATCTTGTGCCATTTGAGAATAAGGAAATCTATGAGAAAACCTTAAATTCATTATGTGCATCTGAGGGGAATTAGCATTTGTAAATGAAATAAAGAATTAACACATATATAGTCATCTTTCAGATCATGTTGAAGAAAAATGGGGAGGCGGTTATGAAGATTTACAAAGTTGATGGAAGCAGTGAAATACATCTGGAAGCTGTTCCCACAGAGGTCAAGCACACAGAAAATAAGGGCGAGATAAAAAAGCAGTTAAAAACCAAAATTAAACAGATGGCTGAGCTGCAAAACATGATGTTTGCCCAGGACAAACAGGCTCTACTGCTTGTGTTCCAGGCGATGGACGCAGCGGGCAAAGACAGCATGATAAGACGTGTTATGACGGGCTTGAACCCGCAGGGGACCCAGGTGTTCAGCTTCAGGCAGCCTTCGCAGGAGGAACTGGACCACGATTACCTATGGAAAGCGCATAAAAGCCTTCCTGAAAGAGGCCGAATAGGGATATTCAACCGCTCATACTATGAAGAGGTCCTTGTAGTGCGTGTACACGATCTGGTTAAGGAACGGCGAATTCCTGAAGAGTTGATAACGGATGATATATGGGAGCGTCGTTTCGGGCATATCAGAGACTTCGAGAAATATATGGGCGATAATGGGATAGCGATACTCAAATTCTTCCTGCATATAAGCAAGGAAGAACAGATGCGGCGGTTCAAAGCCCGAATTGATAATAACGCAAAAAACTGGAAGTTTTCCTCATCAGACCTAAAAGAGCGCACATACTGGGACAGA
Source organism: Christensenellaceae bacterium (assembly GCA_963666505.2). Lineage (GTDB taxonomy): Bacteria > Bacillota > Clostridia > Christensenellales > SZUA-584 > JABGQS01. The sequence continues at coordinate 48,446 of CAXXXL010000001.1, forward strand.
TATCAAAACTGCTATGAGGATGCGATAAACAACACAAGCACTGTCGCTGCACCCTGGTATATTATACCTTCGGACAATAAGTGGTACGCACGGCTAATGGTCAGTGAGATAATCACTACACGGATGAAGCAGATGGATCTTAAGTATCCGGAGTTGAGTGCGCAGCAGCTTGAGCATATAAGTGAATGCCGCATACAATTAAAGGATGAATGTAAAGGTCTATAATGATTAAAATGACAATACGCACAGGTTCTTTTTTAATAGTAATAATCAGTTTTATGATATTGATAGCTGGATGCGGCGATATAATTGATATTGCGCAGCAGCTTGACGAGCAAATAGAAGATATCACGCCTTCAGACACGCCGCTTAATACAGTGTCACACCAGAAAAATGAGCTGATGCCGACATTTCCTGCCTCAGATGACCCTGAACTAGGTTTGTTTATCGATGGTATAGGCCCAGCCAGGCTTGTACAATGCTTCGATGGTGATACGGCGTCCTTTCTTATAGACAACGAAGTCTACAAAGTGAGGTTTCTTGCTATTGATACTCCTGAAATTCACTCGCCGTATACGGAGAAACAGCCGTGGTCAGAGGAAGCAAAGGCGTATACATTGGCTCATCTTAGTGAAGCAAACGAGATTGTATTGGAACTTGATCAGGAAAGTGATATTACAGATGACTATGGACGGCTGCTTGCATGGATCTGGACAGATGGAGAGCTTCTTAATGCTGCTCTTGTCAGAGATGGCTATGCTCAGGTAAGATATCTATATGATGATTACAAATATACAGAAGTATTGCTGGTACTGGAACAAGAAGCTATAGATTCAAAGCTTGGAATATGGGCAAGCAAACTGAACTAGATAAAAACGATTAATTATATTCATTAATTAAATCTTATTTTTAATTTCGCTAGTCATTGATATCATCGAAAGTTCCAACTTTTCATTGAAAATATCAAAGATAAAAATACTAATAATAAGTGCATAGTGCTAGATAGTGAGATTTATCTTAGGTGCCAAATGTGTGCCACCCGGACAGACTTAGGCAGGGCTAGGCAGTCTTAGACAGTCAGACCGAAAATGCGGTAAAAAATAAAGGGTTTTATTGGAACACATATTTGATTAAATTGGGCTAAAATAGTTTAGATATAGCCATACTTGGAGATTAAACCCATATATATTCCATTTAAACTCCATTAATGCAAATAAATAGCCATTACTCTTGTATACGTAATGACTAGTTTTGTGTACTTGGTCGGGATGACAGGATTTGAACCTGCGACCACTTGACCCCCAGTCAAGTGCGCTACCAAACTGCGCTACATCCCGATATAGTTTTATTATTATCACTTGCCGAACTGAAATAAGAACCGACAATAATTATATTCGCAAAGCACGCCTTCGTCAATAGATTTGTCTATTTTAACTGCCGAGCATATTACGCAGCCATTTTTGATCAACCACAACAAAATTGTCGTGCACTTCTTCCGGAAGAATCGGAGCGAATTCAGCCGCAGTGTTCTTGTATATTTCAGCCGGAACTGCCTGTTCAAAATCATCGTCTTCAAGAAACACTCCGAAAAAAAGGCTGCTGTTTTCATCCGTGTTCTCAAAAATCATGTCGTACACTTCTTTACCGCCGTCCTGGATGTGCATGTTTATATAAAGAAGCTTAACGGCCTCAACCACCCGGTCGTCAAGCCCGGCTTCGAAAATCCGTATCTTTTCTACGAACCCGGAAAAGCTGGACGCTATTCTGAGTATGCTTGAGTCGGTATCGTATTCGCTGCTTGTTTTTATAAGTGTAGGCACCTTGTAAGAGCGCTTATTAAACCCCGGCACCAGATATACCATAAACCCCTTTGCATTGTCGTAATATAGAAAAGGCGAGTTGATAAAAAAACGCTCGGTGCACTTCGGGCACTGCCACTCAAAGAATTCTCCACCCAGAATCGAGCGCTTTGTCGGCTCATCAAGGCTTCCGGCGCATACACGGCCGATTATCTGTTTTTCTCCTTTTGCTCCGCAGGCGGGGCACGTCATCTCAAGCTTTTTCATATTCCTCCTATATAGGGGCGGCTACGGTTTCGCCCAGCACGTCAATAGTGCGGCTTCTTGATTTCTCAAGGCTGGATGCATACGGGCTGGTCTCAATGTATTCGGGGGTTGCGGGCAGAATCACATAGTCTCCTTCGCTTGTGGCTCTGCACAGTGTCGGGATATACGTTAGCTCCTTTATATTCACCGCACCGTCCGCATAGCTTTTTTCCAGCACCAGATTGACAATAACACTGTCTTTGTTTATGGTGCGCCCCATGCTGGAAATAAAGTTGCCCATAGAGTATATTACCGGAACGGAGCCTCTTTGTGTTTCAACAGTGTCAAATGTCTGGGTGCAGTGGGCGTGAGAACCGAAAATTATATCTGCACCGGCATCGGCGATAAACTGAGCCATCTTTTTCTGCCTGCTTGTAACTTTATGCGTGTTTGAGTTGCCCCAGTGTATATATACCATTACGAACTCTGCGCCAGCCTGTTTTGCAGCCTCGATATCAACGGTCAGAAGCTCTTCGTTGTACCTGTCCAACATATATGCTTCGCTGCTGCCGGGTTTTTTGTTGGAGATATCAGTATAGGATACCACGCCGACCTTGATACCGTTCCTGTTTACTACAAGCGGAACCTTGTCCTGCGCAAGCGCATAAGAACCGGTGTGATACATGCCATATTCGTCAAGTTTGCTCATAGTTTCAATTATACCTTCACTGCCTCGGTCAAAGGCGTGGTTGTTTGCTGTTACCAGCACATCAAAACCGCAATCTGCTACTGCGCGCAGGTAAGACTCGGGAGCATTTAGTCTTGGGTTTTCCGCCCTGACAGACGTCGTGTACGGCTCAGAGCCGTCGGAGGGTGTAATGGTTTTTTCCGTATAACTATTTGCTTTGGTATACGGGAAACTCTCGGCAATCAGTGTTTCAAAGTTGCCTATCGTTAAATCAGCGCTGCTCAGTATAGGCTCTACCTGCGCAAAGCACTCGTCGAATACATACTTGCCAGCACTGTGTGCGCTGGTAAGCTGCCCGTAAAGGCACATAAGGTCTCCCACTGCCGCAATGTTCAAAGTCGTTGTCGGAGGAAGCGTCGGGTCGGGTGTCGGCTCCGGCTCTGCCCAGGGGATAAGAGACACAGAAGGTGTCTGCACCGGCTCGGGCGTTTTTGTAACTTCGGGAACTTCCTCTTCAATATCTGCCGCCATAAAAACGGTATTCATTTGGGGGCTTAAAAGCATTAAAACGGCTGCAACAATGCATATCAGCGCAAAAAGGGCGTTTTTCATTCGTATGACCTCATATAAAATTGCGTACTGGTTGATTATATCATGCAGAGCAGTATTCTTAAAGTGGTTTATACCATTTTTAAAGCAGACAAAAAGTGTATGTACCGTCCTTGAAATATGGTATAATAACAGGTAATATGCGTTTGAAAAGAGGTACAGCAATGAAAAAAAGACTAATTACCGTCGGCTTGATAGCAGTGATGATACTGTCGTTGCTTCTTGTATCGGGCTGCGATGAGTTGTTACAGCAGATAATAGATATGCAGGACCAGCTTGAAAACCTTCCTGCTGAAGACGAGCCGGCTGTGGAAGAGCCTGCGGAGCAAGACGATATAATTCCTTTCGATGTACTGATGGGATTTTCGCAATATGCCAACATACAGCTTTCAAACGACGGCGAGACAATAATGTATCGTTATAGTAACGATTTTGTAATCGAAAACTGGAAAACAGGTGATAAGCAGCTTGTTGAATGGCCGAGAGAAGCCGGTGGTATACCCAGATTCTTCTTTGCTCCGGATGGGGAGACGGTACTGTTTTTTGTTGATGATATGGGTGACGAGAACTATGGTATATATACTTCAGATATAAACTCTGGCGAGACTAAGACTATATTTCCTGCAGGCGAAAACGACTGCGGTTTTGTTTCGGACAACCCTTCTAATGAGAGCGAAATATATATAATTAAATTTGACTTTGATAGAAATCTTTTCGACCTGTATCTGCTCAACTATATAACTGGCGGTTACGATCTGGTGATAGAGAATCCAGGTGATATCGTAGACTATGTATTTGATAATGAAGGAGTGTTAAGATGCGTAGGAACTACAGACGATATTGCCGGGATACACTACTGGCTGAAAAAGGATCCTTCCGGTACGGGAACCCAGTTCAAAGCAAGTGACTGGGAAGAGATCGAAGAGCTGACATGGACTTATGAAGACGCAGGGACAAGCGGTGTTTACGGCTTCATGCCGGACGACGAGCGCATACTATTCCTGGACACTGCACACAGCAACACTTCGACTCTTTCAACATATAACGTGCTGACAAAACAGAGAGACGATGTATACAATAACCCGGACTACGATATAAACGGTACATGGACGGACCTAGAGCTTGAAAAAGTTGTAGCAGTAGACTACTACGGCGAAACGATAGAGTGGGCGATTCTGGACGAAAGTTTTCAGGACGACTATGACGTGCTGGCGGATGTGGGCGATGGTATATTCGATATAATAGGCTCAAGTGAGCAGGACGAGTATTGGCTGGTTGAATACGTTTCAGATGTACAGGGATCTGACTATTATGTATATGATATGCAGAATCAAGAAGCGACATTCCTTTATAACTCACGTCCTGAACTGAAAGACTATGATTTTGCGCATAAAGAGCCTATAGAATATACGGCAACAGACGGTCTTGAAATTGAAGGATATGCAACGTTTCCGGTGGGAGCAGACCGCAAAGACCTGCCTACCGTGCTGCTGGTTCACGGCGGGCCGTGGGCAAGAGATACTTGGGAATTTGATCCGGAAGTTCAGTTCCTCGCAAACCGTGGATATCTTGTTATACAGGTTAACTTCAGGGGCTCTACGGGCTACGGTAAAGACTTTGTGCTTGCCGGAGACAAAGAGTGGGGCGGAAAGATGCATCAGGACATACTCGACGCAGTAGACTATGCAGTGTCAATGGGATGGGCGGATCCCGATATGGTAGGAGTATACGGCGCATCATACGGCGGATATGAGGCGCTGATATGTGCAGCCTTTTCTTCGGATGTATTCAAATGCTCTGTAGATGCATTCGGGCCCTCCAGCCTGCTGACTTTTATAGAGTCTATACCGCCGCAGTGGTCAACGTCCTATCAGGACCTTATTCGTTCCGTGGGAGACCCTGATACAGAAGCCGATTTTATGAGAGAACGCTCACCGCTCTACTATGCGGACGATATCGAGATACCCATGCTTATAGCTCAGGGTGAGAATGATGTGCGAGTGGTAAAGAGCGAGTCTGACCAGATGGTTGCTGCGCTAGAAGCTGCAGGGGTACCTGTCGAATATCTGGTGCTAAAAGACACAGGACATGGTTTTAGTTCTGATGAAACACGTGAGATGTTCTATAAAGCAATGGAATCATTCTTTGCAGAATACCTTGGCGGCAGAGTGGAAGAATAACAGGAGATCAGATATGAAAAACAGACTGCAAAAGTACGACATAGCCATAATCGGCGGCGGAATAAGCGGCCTTATGGCGGCTAATCGACTGATAAGCGGCAACAACAGCTTAAAGATTGTCATGATTGAGAAGGGCAGACCGCTCGAAGAGCGAAGCTGTCCAATGATAACCAACAAGATAGATTCCTGTCTCAATTGCAAATACTGCGCAATAATGGAAGGCATGGCGGGAGCCGGCGCTTTTTCCGACGGTAAATATGTCATATCAACGGAGTACGGCGGATGGCTGACCGAGTTCCTTGATGAGAAAGTTGTAAGAGACTATATTGAGCAGGCGGACTCCATACTTGTGGACTTTGGCGCAACCAAAGAAAGATATATGCCGGACGACGACTTGAAGCGCCTGTGCCTCACTCACGATCTTTATATGCAGCAGGCGGAATTAAAGCACCTTGGCACGGACGACAACTTTGCCACTATGAAAAAGATGGTGGCGCAGACTGCATCGCAGATAGAAATATTGACGAAGACAGAAGTCCTCGACGTTGACAAAAAAACGCACAAACTGACCACGACAGACGGTGAATTTACAGCGGATAAAATCATATTTGCAATCGGCAGGGTGGGCAGCAGGATGCTTGCGAAGTGGTGCAGAGACAACGGCATAGAAATGACCAACAATCAGGTTGACATAGGCGTGAGGGTAGAGCTTCCGGCGCTAGTGTGGGACCACTTCTCAAAAAAGATATATGAACCTAAGATACTCTACCGCAGCAGGCTTTATCGTGACGTTACACGGATGTTCTGCTTTAACGAGCGGGGGCACGTCGTAATGGAAAACACGGACGGTGTATTGACTGTCAACGGACACTCGTACAAAGGCAGCGAGAGAAAGACGCTCAACTCCAACTTTGCGCTGCTGTCTACAAGCAGGTTCACAAAGCCGTTTAAAGACCCTATAGAATATGCAAGATACGTTGCTTCTCTTGCCAACCTGATAAGCGGAGGAAGCGTTCTTGTGCAGCGCCTTGGCGACCTTGAGGCAGGCAGGCGCACCAACGAAGCGCGTATAAAGCAGTCTACAACAAAGCCGACGCTGAACGTCGTTCCGGGAGATCTTAGCCTGTGCATGCCAAAGCGCCAGCTAGACAACATCATTGAAACGCTGCATGCGCTCGATAAGATAGCGCCCGGCACTGCCAACCACGATACGCTGTTATACGGCATAGAGTGCAAGTACTATTCAGCAAGGCCGGAAACCAAAGACTTCGAGCTTGAAGGCTGCAGCGGTATATACGCAGTAGGCGACGGAGCAGGCTTCACACGCTCGCTATCCCATGCAGCGGCGCACGGGCTGTATGTTGCAGATAAGATATTGAACGAATAACAGACGAAATATGATACAGAAAAGCCTGCATATTATGGCGCGGGCTTTTTATATATCTTCTTTTATTTCCGGCATAACTTTAGATGGATCTTTCCTGCTTCGTTTGTTGACGATGTATGTGCCAAGTGCGACCAGGGCAATTGCCGCAATTATTTCCAGCCCCAGATGTTCTTCTGAAATGAAGATGACGGACAGTATCGACCCGAATATCGGTACGGCAAATTTGTACTGCGTAAGAGTAGAGGCGTTGTGGTACTTAAGCAGTATGAACCAAAGCGTGAAAGCCACGGCAGATAATGCCGCAAGGTAAAGAAGCAGCAGGCCCGAACCAAGAACCAGAGCGGGGAAATGCGGATATCCTGCAAACCCAACTGTGCAAAGAAGCAAACCGCCAAAGAAAAGCTGCCAGCCGTTTAGCTTGACGGGGTCGACTCTGCCTTCGTTTCTGCGGACCAGTATAGTGGTGGCTGCACCAAACAGGCTGGAGATCGCAATAAACCCTTCGCCGGTAAGGCTGAAAGAAAAAAGCGAGTTGTCGAGCAGTGAAAAATTGACAAGCACGACGCCTGAAAATCCCATCACCAGACCGATGATTTTTTTCCAACTGAGTTTGTCTGTCTTGAGCATAAAGTGAGCGGCGATAACAACGACGAACACGCTTGATGAAACAAGGATGGATGCTTTTACACCAGTAGTATTACCTATTCCAATATAATATAGAACGTACATGCCGAAAGTCTGCAGCAGGCAGATCAGCAGTATAAACGGCAATTCGCTGCGGGTTGGCTTGATTTTTATTTTCAGCTTTGCTTTAGCGAAACTCAACACCATCAGCCCAGCCATTGTGAAACGAAGACCGGCAAAAAGAATAGTCTGGAACTCGTTTTGAAGCTCAACCAGAGAGTAAGATATTTTAACGCTGGGGAAAGCGCTGCCCCACAAAAGGCAGCAAAAAAGAGCTGTAAACACCATCGCTGGCTTCTTTTCAAAAAAGCTTTGTTTTTCCATGGTTCAAAGCATAACATATCCTTCAGATAATTGGAATCGATAATTATGCTTTTTCAAGGCGGTTTTTTGCCGAAAGAGATATTAAGACTGAATAAGGGAGGATCTTTGCCTATGTGATTTTGTCACATATCTTTTTTTATGCGTCTGTTATCATCATGCTAATAAAATGTTTTTAGAAAGGTAACACCTCTATGTTCTTTAAAAAATGCTATAACTCGATTTCTGCGGAAGAAACAAAGAAGATAATGAATGAAGACCCTGATATAATGCTTCTTGACGTAAGAGAACCGGACGAATATAAATCAGGGCATATCAGCAGCAGTAGAAACATACCGCTTTCGTCTCTTGGCTATATGAAAGACAAACTCCCCAAAGATAAAGCTAAGCCGATAATTACCTATTGTCTTTCGGGCGCAAGAGCAAAGTACGCATGCGAAGCTCTAAACGATCTTGGTTACGATAAAATATACTGCCTTGGCGGGCTTAATGCCTGGCCTTTGGTTTTGTAAGAAAGAAGTAGAGGTACATAAGTATATATTCAGCAGTCCGGAAACGCTCCGTTTCAGAAATGAACGGAGCGTTTTGCTGCTATTTTATATAGTCTATCACACCGTCCCGGACTATTTCTTTGCTGCGAGGGACAAAGCTTTCTTGAGCATAGCCCACAGCCAGCCCGTAATATGCATCATAGCCTTCTGGTACCCGCACCTTTTTTCTGGCTTCTCTATGCTTGAAAGCGTGGTTGATAAGCCCGTTCCACAGCGTGCCGATGCCAAGGCTCTGTGCGCAGATTATCATGTTCTGAACCGCTGCTGAACAGTCAACCAGAGGTTGGACGCCTTTTTTGTTCCCCGACACGACGATGAGCGTCGGAGCACCGTACAGCAGGTCTGTATTGCGTTCGCTGAAGTTTCTGAAAAACTCACGGTCGTCTTTTTTAAGCTGTTCTTTTGCAGTGTCATTCAAGTATGCGATAAGCTTTGCATCCTGAACAACAGTAAAATGCCACGGCTGCATGTTGCAGGCAGACGGTGCGTTGAGTGCGCATTCGAGCATAGTTTCAAGGGCATAGTCTTCTATCTGCTTTGGCTGAAAGGCCCGTATACTTCTTCTTTTCAGTATCGTATCTATTACAGCATTCATCTTAAATTCTCCTCTGTCTTATTCTGGATTAATTCTCACACCATTTAAAATATATGTCAACATAACTTTTTAAATCTTCGGCTCTATACTCTTTTACTTCAGACTTCTTTACCCGACTGTTAAAATATAGTATAATGAACAGACAATTTTCAAAAGAGATCATCCGGAGGTATTATGATAGAGCTTAGTGGAATAACAAAAATATACGGCGGCAAGATCAAAGCACTCGACAACATAACATTGAGCGTTCCTGATGGCTGTATATACGGCTTTTTAGGTCCGAACGGTGCGGGGAAAACAACGGCTATAAAGCTGATAACCGGCATAATAAAACCGGACAGCGGCAGCGTTTTGGTAAACGGTCTTGCGGCGATGAGCATAGAATCAAAAAAGAACATAGGGTTCGTTGCGGATGATCCAAACGTTTTTCTGAGACTAAAGGGAATAGAATACCTTGGCTTTATGGCGGACATGTACGAAGTCGCTGCTATAGACCGCGAGAGCCGTATAAAAGAGCTCTCCGGGCGCTTTGGGATGGAAAAGGCACTGGGCGACAAGATACAGAGCTATTCGCACGGTATGCGCCAGAAGATCGTAATAATGGGGGCGCTGATACACCAGCCTAAGGTGTGGATACTGGACGAGCCTATGACCGGGCTAGACCCAAAATCGTCGTTCGAGCTAAAGGCTATGATGCGGGAGCACGCCGACAAGGGCTTCAACGTGTTTTTCTCTACCCACGTTCTTGATGTGGCAGAGAAAGTCTGCGACAAGCTGGCTGTCATAAACGAAGGAAAGATACTCTTTGCCGGAGATATGGCCGGTCTTAAAAAGAGCTCTTCGGAATCGCTGGAGAAGATGTTCCTGGAGATGACTGAAAATGCGTAAGATATTCATACTTGCTAAAACGCTGCTAAAAGGCGGCGGTGGGCTGATGTCGAACAGGAAAAAGACAAGGTCTAGATATATTCTTCCCATAGTTCTGCTGTTCGCTCTTGCAACGTTCGGCTTCTCTGTGGTGTCGCTGACTTTCGAGATGTACGATTCACTGTCCGTATACGGTCTGCAGGATATTATAATATCGTTTGCTTTTGGAGCTACCTGCGTAGTAGTGTTCATATTCGGCGTTTTCTATGTTGTGTCCACCATGTATCACGCCAAAGATATAGAGATGCTGCGCTCGCTTCCGCTTAGCCCCTATCAGGTGCTGGGAGCCAAGTTTATCACACTCATTGTATATGAATACATAATGGAGGCATACATACTGCTGCCTGTTCTGGTGGGCTTTGGTATAAAGAGCGCGGCCGGTGTGCCTTATATACTCTACAGCGCGATACTTCTTTTAATAACGCCGGTGATAGGTCTGTCAATTGCGGGCGTGCTGGTCATGATAGTGATGCGCTTTACCAGCTTCGGGAAAAACAAGCAGGTTTTCAACTTTGTCGGAAGCATACTAATATTAGGCATTGCGGTCGGCTTCAATATAGTGATGCAGAAGATGGGCAGCATCTCGCAGGAACAGATATCTGCAATGATATCCGGTGGAACAACTACAGCAACGTTGATAGGAAGACTGTTCCCTGGCGTAATATTCGCTTCAAATTCGCTGGCATACAGCGCTACTCTTGCCGGGCTTGGCAATTTTGCGCTGTTTATATTGTGCTGCGCCGCAGGTGCGGCTCTGTTTCTCGGCGTTGGACAGCTGGTATATTTCCAGGGAATCACAGGCATAACAGAGTCGGCCGCCAAGAGAAAAGGCGTCTCCGACATCGCCGGCAAGACAAAAACTACGTCCAGCACCGTTGCTTATCTTAAAAAGGAAATACGCCTGCTGGTAAGGTCACCGATAGGTTTTATGAATTGTATTCTAGTAAACCTGATATGGCCGGTCATAATACTTATAATGCTGCTTACCAGCGGACAGATCAGCAGCCTGCGTGCATTTATGGGCTCTGTCGACCAAAGCATAGCTATAGCGATATTCGTTGCTGTCAGCGCTTTTATATCCTCTACCAACGCAACTGCAAGCACATCAGTTTCAAGGGAAGGCAAAGAACTCTATATATCAAAATATATACCGATGGAAATAGAAAAACAGCTCTCGGCAAAACTTCTTAACGCATTCATACTTTCGGCAATAGGCATAGTGTTCTTATTCGTTCTTGCACTTTTGCTTGGCTATATTATAAGCAGTGCGGTGATAGCGCTGCTTCTAAGTTTCGTTGCTTCCGCAGCAATTTCGTCGGTAGGAATATTGATAGACGTGGCTCATCCGAAGCTTGAATGGATGAATGAGCAGCAGGCTATAAAACAGAATATCAATGTGATACTCCACATGATAGCAGGCGTAGGGCTCTCGGCGGTGATGCTGCTTCCGGCCATATTCATACCGATGCCGCTTCTGGCTGCCGTTGCATACATGGGCGCCGTACTTGCGATGATGCTGATACTCCTTCTGCGCAGAATGAAGAGGCGTGCAGCAAGGACGCTTGCAGAAATGGATGTATAGCAATAAATTATCACATGCCGGAGGTCTCGATTTGAAGCGCTTTTTCTATAAAATCTTTGCAGCTTTCATCATAACAACGCTTGTTTGTGTGCCTCTGCTTGGCTGCGGGATAGTGATGACCGAGAACCAGATGGAAGACTTCAGCAGCCAGATTGGAGAAGAGATAAAGCAGCAGGTAAACGAGCAGGTCTCAGAGAAGGTGGACAAAGCGCTAGACGAGCTTGGGGACATGCTTAGCATTTCGGACACAGACGACGCTTCGCTGGTATGGAACTTTCCTTTCTTTCCGATGAGCTCCGTTTCCCAGCCGTTTGCCGGTACGGAATACGATGAGGACTGCTATCATCTGGGTGCAGACATACCAAAGCCGGAGGGCACGGCCGTAAAGGCAATATTCGAGGGCACTGTTATTAGCTCGGCAGAGAAAGGCGACAACGGCTATGTGATCGTGATAGAGCATAGTCTTGAAGGCAAAATATTCTATTCAGCCTATGGCCACCTTCAGCCCGAATCGATAAACATGGCTAAAAAAGGCGATCGGGTGGAATCGGGAGAGAAAATAGGCCTTTGCGGAAGCACGGGAAACTCAAGCGGTTCACATCTTCACCTGTGCGTATTTGACAGCTCGACCAGCGACCCGTACGGATATATGCCGGCTGAAGGAACGGATTATAAAGAAAGCGGCTGGCTCGACTATAAAGATATAAGGTTTTATGACCCCATTGAGGTCGTAAGGACACGGGGTAAGCTTATACTGGAAAATTATAAATAACGGAGGCAGAGTAATGAAAAAAGCTGTTTCAGTCTATGCGCTTATTGTAGGAATAGGAATGCTGTGCATGTGGTCGTTCTTCATAGTTTCCGGAAACTTAGGGGAGTTTGAGACAAAGCCTGCAGAGATAACGTTTCACCTTATTGCGGAATTCGGCACCGCGGTGATGCTGATATCGGCGGCGGCATTGAGTCTTGGACGAAAGCCACTAGGAAAACCTCTTATGCTGGCAGCTCTGGGGATGCTGCTCTATACCGTTATTGTCAGCCCCGGCTACTACTTTGGGCGGGGTGAGATGCCCTTTGTAATCATGTTCTTTGTACTTATACTGCTGACTGCAGCAGCTATAGGCATTACGGCGGCAGTCACGGCAAAAGAGAAAAACAATTGAAAAAAACGATATTACTGTCAATAGCATTTTTTATTCTGCTTTCAGCTTCAGGCTGTGATATTCAGCAGGAGCCTGCTGAAGCTCTTAATCAGACGGAAACACCGCAGCAGACGACTCAAGAAGAAATAGAGACACCGCAGCAGACACCCAAGCCTTCACGCACACCTGTAAAGACTACTCAGCCGGAACCGACGCCGACGCCTATGCCGGAGGGCTATGTGTATGTAGCTGACGGTTTTGGCTATTATGAGCTTACCGACGATATTAAACAGCGCATTACCGGTATGAGCTATCCCGAAGAAGGAAGCGATATAATCGGCTATGACGACCTGCGCTATATAGAGCTTCTATATTACGATTTCGACGGAAACGTGAATGAGGGGGAGCTGATAGTAAACAAACAGGTTGCGCAGGAGGTAACGCAGATATTCTATGAGCTTTTTCTTGCGCAGTATAATTTCGGAAGCATCAGGCTGGTGGATGACTTCGGTGAGCCCGGCGACGATAACCTGTCCATGGCAGCAAACAACACTTCAGCCTTCAACTACCGATATGTCACAGGTTCAAACAAGCTTTCGATGCACAGTTACGGTGCAGCAATAGACATAAACCCGGTTCAAAACCCATATATCGACGGCGATAGGGTTATTCCTGAAGAGGCAAGGCAATATCTTGACCGCACTCTCGGGCTGCCGGGAATGATAGACCACGACGATCTATGCTATAAGCTTTTCACACAGAACGGTTGGCGGTGGGGCGGTGACTGGAGCGGCGATAAAGACTATCAGCACTTCTCAAAGGATATAGGATACTGATAATAAACGGCGCAGTCAAATCTTTATGATTGAAGCTCATATCATCAGTTTATAAATAAATGACACGATCATGCTTCCGCTTCCTTTTAAGCATGAGGTTCTTGATAAAAACGGTGTAGATTTATGCAGATGAGATGGTTTAAGAATAAAATACTGAAAAGCAGCATGAAGATCAGTCTTGCGCTGCTTCTTGTGATATCGTCACTTTTTGTCTCGGTAGACTTTGCGTCGGCAAAAGACGATGCTGCCGGTGGTCGGCAATACGTGAACGGGCACCCGTGCAAATCGGACGAGGTAATAGTAAGGTTCAATGCAAAACAAACGCCGTCCGGTGTCGGGTTTGCGTTGAATGCAGTGGGCAGCGGCGTGGAAAAGAACGTCGGCAAAGGCCTGACAATAGCGAAAGTACCGAACGGTAAAACGCTCGTCGGCTTCATAGACGAGCTAAGGAATATGCCAGAAGTGGAATACGCACAACCGAACTATATCTATGACCTTGATACAACTGTAGTAAACGACCTTTTTGTAACTGAGGGCGCCCAGTGGCATCTAAAAAAAATAGAAGCGTACGATGCGTGGGATGTAACGATGGGCTCTTCGGATATTAAGGTAGCCGTACTGGACAGCGGTATCGACCTTGACCACGAAGATCTTATCGGGCAGGTTGTTGCCCAGGCCGATGTAGTCGACAACGACGGCATAGCGCAGGACGACAACGGCCACGGCACTCACGTATGCGGGATAATAGCGGCGGTTGCCGACAACGGGCTCGGGGGTGCGGGAGTTGCGCCCGGAGTGAAGCTCATTGTTGTAGATATATTCCAAGAAACAGCGGGAGGCTGGGAGGCAACAACCACCGACAATATTGAGGCGATAGACTTCGCTATAGAGCAGGGTGCGGACGTTATAAACATGAGCTTTGGCGGCAATGGCGACGACGAACTGTTCGAGGAAGCAATAAACGGCGCAGTAGCAGCAGGCGCAGTTTGCATAAGCGCAGCCGGCAACAATAACAACGCAGACGCCTATTATCCGTCCGACTATGAAGCCTGCATAAGTGTAATAAGCACGACTAGCGAAGATACAAGGTCAAGCTTTTCGAACTACGGCAGCGCAAAAGACATTAGCGCACCAGGGAGCAGTATAAAAGCAACATATTTCGACGGCGGTTATAAGACCTACAGCGGCACTTCCATGGCAGCGCCGGTGATCTCGGGAGTGGCGGCGCTCATGCTTTCGGTGAATCCTTCGCTGACAATAGAGCAGATAAAGCAGATGCTCTACGGCACAGCGGTAGACCTTGGCACAGAGGGCAAAGACGACTACTTTGCAAACGGCAGGGTAGACGCTTCAGCTGCTGTTGCGGAAGCAGCCGGCGGAAGCAGCGTGCTGGATATAAGGTTCAGCTCGGAAGACGAAACGATAACCACAACGACCGGAACCACGCTGACATACGAGACTTTCCCGTCAACAGCTGACGAGACGATAATCTGGTCATCCAGCAACGATGCCGTTGCGACAGTTATAGACGGTGTCGTGACAGGTCATACTTATGGTATAGCGGATATAACTGCG
Organism: Christensenellaceae bacterium; assembly: GCA_963666505.2. Lineage (GTDB taxonomy): Bacteria > Bacillota > Clostridia > Christensenellales > SZUA-584 > JABGQS01. Next base: position 63,568 of record CAXXXL010000001.1, read on the forward strand.
TCCAACGCCGCCGGTACGGTTTTCGACACGTGCGAGGTCTTGGTATCCACCGGCGTACAGAGCATAGTCTTGAACAAACATGAAGCGGATATCAATTTGGGTGAGACTGTTGATATTGCAGCACTTGTATACCCGATAAGCGCATCCGACCCTTCCGTAACGTGGGTTTCATCCGACCCTGGTATCGCATCTGTGGAAGCAACCAGCATTTTGACCTGCACTGTTACGGGCACGGGCGCAGGAACAGCGGTAATAACTGCCACAACAAAAGACGGCGGGTTTACCGACATATGTACAGTTAATGTAACGTCAGCCGATATAGAATCATCGGTCTATACCATTGACCGGGCTGTTTCTTCGATAAGCGGGGTATATGAAAAAACGTCGGTAGACGGTTTCAAAGCCAATCTTATTAACGAACCGGGCGAAATATTCGTATATACGGCTGATGATATTCTGTATACAGGCGGTGCTGTGGCGACAGGCATGACTGTGCGCAGGACGGTCGGCGGAGTCACAACGGACGAGCTTACCATAATAGTGAAGGGCGACTGCAGCGGTGACGGCGTTATATCAATAGCCGACTACACTCTTATACGCCTTGATATACTTGAGTTAAAACCGCTTTTGGATGAATTCATACTTGCGGCTGACGTAAATAATGATCAAGACATATCTATAGCCGACTATACGCTGGTGCGTCTGCATATACTTGAACTAAAAGCTATTACGTAGTGTTAGCTTCGCTTTTTCTTCTAGAGCTGACTATCCTGTTAACAACGAACGCAAGTACACCAATAACGATGAACATGACTGGGATGGAGAACCTGTCTGCGATAAACCCGAGCAGCGGTGCAAGCACGGTGACGAACAGTGCCTTTAACTGACTGTCTATAGAAAGGGTAGTGACCCTTTCTTTTTTATCCATCAAATCGCCTATTGCGTCCACAAACACCGGTTTTCTTGAATCTCTCAGTATAAAGACTATGAAATAAAGAACTATTATTACATATACAGCGTCTATCCTGACAAACAGAGCCAGCAGCAGGAATGCCGCAGCAAGAACGTCGAGATAGATGTCCATAAGCCTTCGTGCGGGTATGATTTTATCAAGCCGGTATACGTGCCTCGAGGCTGCAGCGCTTAAAAGGTAGACCACACCATATATCGCGGCAAGGTATATCACAAGAACGTCGTCTTTGCTCAGCTTGCCGATAAGCGTCACAGACGAAGCGAGTATTATAGCCTGAAGAATCGGTTGTATATAATCCTTAGTGCTCTTTGTAACCGCATCGAACAATGAAGAAGACAAAAGCACCTTAACTACTTCTTTTTTTCCGGCAATGGACTTAATAGAGGCGGCGCTTGCCGTAAGGAAATCTTTGAATGAAAAAATGCTCTTCTGTTTCTCGTTGAATCTTTTAGGATAGGTCGCAATGAGTATGAAATCGATGACATAAGGCACAATGCAAAATAAAAACAGCAGCCGTAAGTTGTTGAACCCAAGTATGAAAACAACGGACACGAAAGACGATACGGAAGAGCCTATCATCGAAAAAGAGCGTGTTCTGCCGTATACAAAGCTTTTATAAGAAAACCATTGTTTTTCTTCCAGGTACGACATGATGATAGCTTTATGAGTTCCGGATCGAAAAGCCTCACCAAGGCCGAAGAATATAAAAGCGATACACAGTATATAAAACTCACCGCCGATGAAGAAAAAAACAAACGAAAGTATATACATCACGAAGCATATCAAAAGCTCCGTCTTCTTTCCATAATGGTCTGCGAATAATCCGGAGGGCACTTCAAATATATAGTTGGTTATCTCTCTTATGGAATAAAGAATTCCTATGCTGAACAGCGAAAGGTCCATAGACAAAAGGTATATTATAAGGAACGGCTCAAAGAATTTCAGGTTCTTGAACAGACCGTAAAAACAAAACTTTCTAATAAGAGCGTCCTTTTTTATACGCTTTTTAATAAGGGCTGCTTCTTCCTGCATAAAATAAATATAGCACACAAAAATACCGGTTGTAAACGATACTGCCTGTTATATGAAAAAAGCGCCGGGATTAATCCAGCGCTTTTATTAATGCTTTTTCTATACACCTGCTCTGTAAATAAAGCAGCGCTAAACTATTTCTCAACCTCATCTACCCACTCTTTAGCGTTCTTGAGGTCCTCATCACTCGGGATGGATATCTTTGTTTCTTCCTCAAGCTCGTCAGGATTAGTGACAGGGAAATAGTTTGGTGTTTTTTTCATTCTTTCATTTTCGTCGTTCATGACACTTCTCCTTACTTCTTTTTGATGTGCTGTAGTGCACCTCTCTAATATTATAATACCACTTCCTGCTCAAAAATACCAGTGGGCACAAGCACAGCTTTACCAAGGGATAATCCAGCAACAAGCTTTTCGAGTGCCTGCTCTGTACCGGGGTGTGTGCTAATCTTTACGGTGACTTTATCGGTAAAACTTACATCGTGCACTATAAATCCTGCGTCTTGCAGCGGCTTTTCCGCCTTTGCCCAGGCGTTGTAATCGAAGCTGCACTCAAAAGTGCTGCAGCTTATTATTTCTACTTTTACCGCCGATTCAATGCAGTCAGCAGCACTTTTTGTATATGCTCTTACAAGACCTCCGGCACCAAGAAGCGTGCCGCCGAAATACCGTGTAGTTATGACGATCACGTTGCTAAGCCCGTTTTTTCGGATAACGTCCAGCATTGGAAGCCCGGCTGTACCCTGCGGCTCAGAGTCGTCGCTATATCGCATCACGCCGTTTTCAAGTACGTAGGCAAAGCAATTGTGTGAAGCGTCGTAGTGCTGCTTTTTTCTCTGCGCTATTATTTCTTGTGCCTGCTCTTCGTTCTCAACACGGCAGCATATTCCTAGGAACTTAGATTTTTTTATTACCAGAGTACTGTCAAAGCACCCTTTTACAGTTTTCATTTAAGCACGACTCTGTGAAACACTTTCTTGCCTTTTCTTATCATCATTTCACCGTCAATAAAAAGCTGCGGCGTTACGGCAAGGAATTCATCGCTCACCTTTTCATCATTAATTGAAACGCCATTCTGCTTTATCAGCCTTCTGCCTTCGCCTCTTGATGAAGTCAGTCCGCACTGCTGCATAAGGTCTACCAGCAGCAGATCCTCTGGGGAATCAATAACGGTTTCCGGTACCGAGCCGCCTTTGTCTGCGCCTCCGAAAAGCGTTTCTGCAGCCGCCTGCGCTTTGGCAGCTTCTTCCTTACCGTGGACCTGCCGGGTCACCTCATAAGCCAGCACTTTTTTTGCCTCGTTTATATCAGAGCCTTCCAGAGCAGAGAGCCTGTTCACTTCATCCATAGGCAGGAATGTGAGAAGGGAAAGGCACGTCTTCACATCGGCATCCTGCACGTTTCTCCAGTATTGATAGAACTCGTATGGCGAAGTTTTGTCCGAATCCAGCCAGACCGCTCCGTTTTCCGTTTTCCCCATCTTTTTGCCTTCACTTGTCAGAAGAAGTGAAAAAGTCATGCCGAATGCCGGTTTTGATTCCTTGCGTCGGATAAGGTCTGCGCCCATCAGTATATTCGACCATTGGTCGTCTCCGCCCAGTTGCAGCGAGCAGCCGTACTGCTTGAACAGCACTAGGAAGTCATAAGACTGCATGAGCATATAATTGAACTCCAGAAAACTCAAACCCTTCTCCAGCCTGGATTTAAAACACTCTGCAGTAAGCATGCGGTTTACCGAGAAATGCGCACCGACGTCTCTTAAAAACTCAACGTAATTGAGCTTAAGCAGCCAGTCGGCGTTGTTTACCATGATAGCCTTGCCCGGCGAGAAATCGAGGAACTTGCTTATCTGCTTTTTAAAGCATTCAGCGTTTTCATCAATGGTCTGTTCGGTCATCATCCTGCGCATGTCTGTGCGCCCCGAGGGGTCGCCTACCATAGCCGTGCCTCCGCCAATAAGTGCTATCGGTTTGTGCCCGAAGCGCTGCATATGAGACATTGCCATAAGCTGCACATAATGCCCAACATGCAGGCTGTCTGCCGTAGGGTCAAACCCTATATAAAAAGTCACGCTTTCATTTGTCAGCTTTTCTTTGAGCCCTTCGTGCGTAACCTGCTTTAAAAATCCTCGCTCTTCCAATACATCGTATACGTTTGCCATAAATTACTCCTTATTCTAGACTACTTAAAGTATTATAGCTAATAAACGCCGTAAAGGCAATTAACAATCGCATATTACTAAATGTTGTAAATAATGATTAATTAAGGAAGCGGATTTGCTCTGTTTTTAGGTGAAGTCATTAGTTTTAGGTCAAAAAGAAGGGTTTTCCCTGCCGGATATCGAACTTTACCTAATATCCCAACACCGTAATGCAGGAGGTTATTCAATGGAAATCACAGACATTAGAATTAGAAGGATTGAAACAATGGGCAAATTAAAAGCGGTGGTTTCTGTAACATTTGATGACATGTTTGTAGTACACGACATGAAAATTATCGAAGGACAGGAAGGCTTCTTCGTGGCTATGCCTTCAAGAAGAACACCAAGCGGCGAGTATAAAGACATAGCCCATCCAATCAATTCGGAAGCCAGAGCAATGGTTCAGGACGCAATTCTGCAAATGTACAAAGAACTTCCGGAAGAGGAGACGTATGCGACTCTGCAGAAATAACACGCAGAAAAAAACCTGCCTTATAAAGCAGGTTTATTTTTTTGCAGTTTTTAAAAGCTATTTGAGTTTTGCGAATATCATTCTGCCGGCCGCAGTCTGAAGAACGCTGGTTACGATAACGCTGACGGGCTTGTTGTATTCGCTGTTTCCGTCTTCAACAACAATCATAGTTCCGTCGTCAAGATAAGCTATTCCCTGTCCCTGCTCTTTGCCGTCCTTAACTATGGTAACGAGCATCTCTTCACCGGGAAGAGCAACTGGCTTGACTGCGTTTGCCAGCTCGTTTATGTTAAAAACTTTAACGCTTTTAACTGCGGCAACTTTGTTCAGATTGTAGTCGTTCGTTACAACTATTCCGTCCATCTCTTTTGCAAGGGTAAGCAGCTTAGAGTCAACATCGGCGGCTTCTTCAACAGAAGTACGAACTATGCTAACCGGAAGGTCGAGCTCGGTTTGGATACGCTTTAATACATCAAGGCCACGCCTGCCCCTGTTTCGTTTCAGATCTTCGGAAGAGTCTGCGATGTGCCGCAACTCATCAAGAATGAACTCGGGTATGACTATTGTGCCTTCTATGATACCGGTCTGGCATATATCGAAGATGCGCCCGTCTATTATTACGCTAGTATCCAGAAGCTTCGGCTTTGCATTTCCATTGTTTTCTACTTCATCATCTTTGTCTCTCTTTGAAAAAAGTGCAGAAAGCGACGGCGGTCTGTGCCGCACGAATGTCCTCACGCCAAGGTATATGCAGACGATATATATTATAACTTTTATAAGGCTTGCGAATTCGCTGAACCAGTTATTCATAATATCGCTGATAAGCGTAGAGATAAGCAGCGCAACAACAAGACCTACTATAAGGCCGAGTATTGCCGGAAAAAGAACATTTGCCGGAAGTTTGGCCAGTTGTTTATCAGCTTCTCCTGCAGATTTGAATATCAGTGAAACAATAGGTTTTGAGACAAATATAAAAACAGACCCTGTAATAAGAGCTGAAGCTACGTGTATTGCGAATACCCATATCATGGGCAGCGGCTCATAACCGGCTCTGAGCATTATGTCAAAAACAAGAGCTGTTATGCCCGGTCCAATGAAGAAGCCTACCAATACGATAAAAAACCTTGCTATCCTTTTGCCCATTATTCACCTCAGAATTTGTTGTATCGTAAAAACTTTCTGTAATTTGATATTATCAGAAAAAAATTCAGTGTTTCTTTGCTATACGATCTTTACGATCATTTTTTTGAGTTCTTCGTCCCTCTGGTTGCTTGCCACCGCAAGCTCAGATACAAGAATCTGCATGGATGTACCAAGCATCTTTTTTTCGCTGGAAGAGAGATTCTTGGAAGATTCTCTTTTCAGCAGGCTTTTTATAACAGAAGCAATCTCGAAAACATCCCCGGACTTCATTTTTTCAAGATTTTCCCGGTTTCTTCGATTCCAGTTTGAAGATTCTTCTTCTTCGCACTCTCCTTTAAAAGAGGCAAGCACCTTTTCACACTCATCAGATGAAATAATTTCTCTGAGTCCTGCTTTTTCTGCATTATGTACCGGGACGTGAACCTTGATGTCCCCTTCTGAAAATCTAAGTACATAATAGTTTCTGACTTCATCTAAAAAACTCTTCTCTTCTATTGCCTCAATTACTCCGGCACCGTGCATTGGATACGAAATTTTGTCACCCTCGTTAAACATTTTATCCTCCTAATTACATTATATATGATATCAGCGAAAGGGTACTTTGTCAAACAGCACAGAGCTCGTAAAAGCAAGCATTTGCGCTTGACAGACGTGTATAATTGGGGTGTAACAAGAGTGCATATCAGATAAAAACCTGTAGTAATGCCGGTTTGCGGTTTGAATGTATGGGGCTGGGAACAGGATGAAAAAACGTTGGATTCCTTTCTTTTTTATAGAAAAGAAAACGGGGAAATGTTACAAACTTGTTCGTTATAAATGGTTAAAAATGTGATACAATTAAACCTGTGAGGTAACAGTAATGCTGTATGAAGCTTTTTCCCTGGCCATGAGGTATTGGTTCGTGGTCGTAATATTCATAGTGCTTGCCGGCTCTGTTGGTATATCCGTAAAGGAGTACAGACAGAAGCACTATGTCCTGGGGCTCGCCACTGCAAGCATAGGCTATTTAAACGTGCTTTCGGGGCCGGACGAAGTGCTGGGTGAAAACCTGCAGCTTATGGAAGAGAACACTATAGGGCGCTCAAGACGGGTGGATATAATGCTCTATGACAGAAGCGTGGATAAAGTCCACTGTCTGATATACAGGGATGAGAACAGCGACGTGTGCATAAGCAGGATAACCCAAGGTGACATAACGATAAACGGAAAGCAACTCGAAGACTCCGCCATTCTCTTCACAGGCGATATGATTTGTTTTGGCAACGTTGTAACGCAGCTTCACATAAAAGAGGAGCAGGAAGATGATACTTGAGAGGAGAGGCGCCGGAGCGCTGATAACGTGCACGATACTTTTCTGCATCTCGGCATGCACGCTGCTCTCGTTCATGGACGGCGGGTTCGATGTCGGCATTTTTGCGTTTGGCTTCGGGCTGGGGCTGCTTATACTGATATCATACAACCTAATTGCAAAGCTCTTCCGTCACATAGACCGCTTAACGCTGGTACTGTGCTTCTTCCTTGTAAGCATAGGGATGGTGCTTCTTGCAAGGCTCAACTTCGAAACGGCGCTCAAACAGAGCCTGTGGTTTGCAATAGGGATATTGATGCTTGTGATTACTGTGCTCGTGATACGCAGTGCGCACGATTTTGGCAGGTTCAACTATCTTTTTATGGCTGCTTCTTTCGGACTTCTTGCTTTTGCGTTTCTTTTTGCCGACTCCATCGGCGGCGCTAAGAACTGGGTGAAGCTGGGGCCGGTATCGTTCCAGCCGAGCGAGATATCAAAAGTTCTTTTTATAATTAGCTCGGCATACTTTTTTGCACAGAAACGTAATAAGATAGCTTCGATAATCTATGCGCTGTATGTGGGCGCATGCGTTATACTGCTTGTGCTGTCAAACGACCTTGGTGCAGTGCTGCTCTTTGCAGGAACGTTCCTTATAGTGTTCTTTGCAGGCACAGGACGCACGCTGCTTACGCTGCTGGGCCTCGGTGTTTCTGCCGGCGGAGCAGTTGCAAGCTATTATGTAATACCGCACGTAAAAACACGTGTTATGATATGGCAGAACCCGTGGAGCTATTATGAAACTCAGGGGTATCAAATCGTTCAGGGGCTGATGGCTATTGCTGCCGGCGGTGCATTTGGCGCCGGGCTGGGGCTTGGCTATCCTCAGGCGATACCTGTCAACACGAGTGACTACATATTTGCGGTGATATGTGAAGAGTTCGGGATAATCTTCGGTATAATAACTATTATTCTTTATCTTGTTTTCATAATCCGCGGAATGATAATAGCAAGGAACGCATCGAACAGGTTCGATGCGTTGCTGGTGTTCGGCGCAACGTGTATGCTTTCGCTGCAGTCGTTTATTATAATAGCCGGAGTGATAAAGCTCATACCGCTCACCGGCATAACCCTGCCGTTCATAAGCGCAGGCGGCAGCTCGCTTATAGCTTGCCTTTGTCTTGTAGGCATAATAGAAGGAGTAGCTGTAAAGAACGGGCAGAGGGACGAAAAACAGATCGTAAGAGCCGGCGGTGAAGTTATATGAAAAACGTATTGAAGAGAAATATCAACATACTTCTGATACTTTTCATAGTGATGTTTGTTGTGCTTATAGGATATCTTGGTTTCGTTACTGCCACCTATGGTGAAAGGTGGTTTGTAACGCCGTATAATCCGAGGATACGCAACATGCAGACCAACATAGAGCCGGGCGATATATACGACCGTGCAGGGCGGGCGCTGCTTTATACAAACGCTGGCGAACGCAAATATATTGCCGACGATGGGCGGCGCAAGTCAACTGCACATATCGTCGGTGACAGCTTTGGAATGACATACGGAGCACAGACCTATTTTGCAAAATACCTCTATGGTTTTGATAAAAACACTATCGACAGGATCGGCGATTTAATGACAGGAAGCGAGCGGCAAGGAAGCGATATAGTGTTGACTATTGATGCAAAGTTAAGCGAAGCGGCGCTTGCGGCGCTTGGCAGCTATGAAGGTGCGGTCGTGGTGATGAACTACAAAACGGGAGAGATCCTCGCAAGCGTAAGCAGCCCGACGTTTGATCCGGAAGATATGACGCTGTTCCTCGAAGGCGGGGGCGAGAGCGAGCTTGTAAACCGTGCCTTCGTCGGCCAATATCCGCCGGGCAGCATATTCAAACTGATAACGGCTGCGGCTATGATAGAGAACGACATGACGGACTTTACGACAGACTGCAAGGGCAGCATAACTCTGCAGGGACAGACTATAACGTGCTGGAGCGAGCATGGGGAAATTGACCTCTCCGGCGCTATCGAGCATTCGTGCAATGTCTATTTTGCAGAGGCGGCAAGGGCCCTTGGCTCAAGGAAGATATACGAGACGGCAAACGATTTTCTGTTCAATAGAGAGATGCTGTTCGAAGATGTTATAATAGGCAAAAGCGTATTCGAGCAGACGAAAGACCCGGTAGACCTTTCCTGGTCGGCGATAGGGCAGTATCACGATCTCGTAACGCCGCTTCATGCCTGCATGATTGCATCGGCAATCGCAAACGACGGCGTAATGATGGAGCCAAAGCTGCTCCTCAGAGTGATGGACAGCAGCGCTACAACATATACGCTGCAGAGCGAAACGGCAGCCAGGCCGATGAGCGACACATCTATGCTCAAAGACATGATGATCAAGTGCGTTCAAAGCGGAACGGGCACCAGAGCCGCACTTGACGGGTATACGGTAGCCGGAAAGACGGGAACGGCAGAAGTTGCGGGTGAAGACGAAAACGAAGCGCATGCCTGGTTCGTAGGTTTCATAGACGATGATGAACACCCGCTGGCAATATCGGTAGTGATGGAACGCGCAGGAAGCGGTTCCGGGCACGCCGCCCCTGCTGCAGGCGATGTTCTCGAAGCTGCGGTAAACTTAGGGTATTGATATGAACGACGAGATAAGGGAAAAACTTAAAACTCTGCCAAAGACGCCCGGCGTCTATCTGATGAAAAACAAAGATGGCAAGGTTATCTATATCGGCAAGGCTCTTGCGCTTAAAAACAGGGTAAGCAGCTATTTCAATAACGGCAGAAAAGACCGCAAGACTGCGGCGCTCGTTGCAGAGATAGCTGATTTTGACTATATACTGACCCAAACTGAAATAGAAGCGCTGATACTCGAAGCAAATATGATAAAGCGCTACAGCCCATATTTCAACATACTTCTGCGTGACGACAAGCACTATCCATATATCAGGATAGACTTCAACGAGAAGTTCCCAAGGGTTTCGGTTACAAGGCGTGTACAGAATGATGGTGCAAAATATTTCGGCCCGTATATCGCTTCCCACATACTGCATGATATGCTAGATACCGTTACAAAGACTTTCCCGGTGCGTATGTGCAAAAGGGATCTTAGCAGGATAAGCCGACCGTGTATCAACTATGAGATGGGCAGGTGTCTTGCTCCGTGTTCCGGTAAGGTCAGCGAATATGAATATAAGCGCATGGTCAACGAGATCGCAGACTTTCTGTCCGGTAAATACAAGGGGCTCGAAAAGCAGCTCAAGGAAGACATGGACACTGCGTCGCAAAACATGGAATACGAAAAGGCTGCATTGATAAGAGACAGAATTAACTCACTGCACCGCCTGTTCGAGAAGCAGAAGGCGGGCTTCCCAGACCTTAACGACAAGGACGTGTTCGCAGTATACGAGCAGGGCGACGAAGCAGTAGTTCAGGGGCTCTTTGTAAGAAAAGGAGAGCTTAACCATACAGAGCGTTTCTTCATAGACAGCGCAGGGGAAAGCAGAGAAAACGTGCTGTCCCATCTTCTCAAGCAATACTATTCGTCCGTCAGCGGTATAGCAAAGCAGATATACGTAAACGTTGAGCCGTCCGAGAGTGCGCTTATATCCGAGTGGCTGACGCAGAAGCGCGGCTCAAAAGTAATGATATATGTGCCCAAACAGGGTGACAACAAAAAGCTAACAGATATGGCGCTCGGTAACGCACAGGAGGCGCTGACGAGAAGGCTGAGCCGTATAAAGAGGGATTTTGATAAGACTATCGGAGCACTTGAAGAACTCCGAAAAGCGCTGGGGCTAAATAACGTGATAGACCGTATGGAGTGCTATGATATAAGCAATACAGGCGGTACGGATTCGGTCGGCTCAATGGTGGTGTACAAAGACGGCAAACCCGCAAAAAAGGATTACCGCAGATTCAAGATAAAGACAGTGCAGGGCGCCGACGATTTCGCTTCGATGAATGAAGTGCTGACCCGCCGCTTAAAGCGTGCGCTGAAAGGCGCTGACGGCTTTGATGAGCTGCCTTCCCTTATAGTCGTGGATGGCGGCAAAGGCCAGCTCTCTAGCGCATACGACGCACTTGCCTCTCTGGGGCTGGAAGATCTGCCGCTCATCAGCCTTGCCAAGAAAGAGGAAGAGGTCTTCGTGGTAGGCAGTAGCGAGCCTGTTATACTTGAACGTGACAGCAACGCACTCAATCTTTTAACGAGCATCCGGGACGAAGCTCATAGATTTGCGATAACATATCACAGAGGCCTGCGGCTGAGCAAGGTGGAAGATTCCGTCCTGTTGAAGATACCGCACGTTGGGCAGAGCCGGGCAAAAGCGCTGCTCAAACACTTCGATACGATAGGCGATATTGAAAAGGCATCCTTTGACGACCTTGTAAGCGTGCCCGGGATGGATATACGCTCTGCATCCGCGGTGATAGAATACTTCGAATCTGAAACATAATGTAAATTTAATAAAAGATTTATAGCAAAGACAGGCAGTAAAATGATATATTATAATACACCGATATAGAAAGAAACATACGAAAGGTATGTATGGATAAGGGAAAACTGGCACAACTAAGATCTATCGTCAAAGACGTAAGGCTAGACGAGCCTATGAGCGAGCACACTTCGTTCAAGCTGGGCGGCCCTGCGGACGTTATGATACTTCCAAAAACCAGCGAAGAAATATTAGAAGTTTTAAAGCTGGTCGACAAGGATGAACTCTTTGTGATGGGAAGAGGAACCAACCTGCTGGTAACGAGCAAAGGTATACGAAAAGTCGTTTTAAAGCTGGCAGATAACTTCTCCGGCGTTGAATTTGACGGAGCGCGGGCGACGGTCAAAAGCGGCACACAGCTTTCGTTTCTTGTCCGCCGTTGCCTCGAAATGAAGCTTGGAGGCATAGAATTTCTCGGAGGCATTCCGGGCACGCTCGGCGGCGCCGTTGCCATGAACGCAGGCGCCTACGGAGGTGAGATATGCGACTATATCGAGGAAGTCGTGTTCGCATCTGCTGCCGGCATCGTCACACTCAGCGCAGAAGAGATGGATTTCTCATACCGCAGCAGTGTTTTGAGCCGTCTGCCGTTTGTTGTGCTTGAAGCAAGGCTGTGTTTTTGCGGCTGTGACCCTGAGCAAAGCAAATGCAAAATCAGCGAACTCAATTCAAAGCGCAGAGACAAACAGCCTCTTGAATATCCAAGCGCCGGAAGCACTTTTAAACGTCCGGAAGGCGGCTATGCAGGAGCGCTCATTGAGCAGGCAGGTCTTAAGGGCCTTAGCATAGGTGGAGCGCAGGTTTCGGAAAAGCACGCAGGTTTTATCATAAACGCAGGCGGGGCAACGCCCGAAGAAGTGATTGAGCTTATTGCAGAGGTACAAAGGCGTGTAAAACAACAAAGCGGAATACATCTGGAGCCGGAGGTAAAGGTGGTTGGGGAAGCATGAAGCTTAAAGCAGACTACCATACCCATACAGTTTTCAGCCATGGAAAAGGCACAGTTGAAGAAAATGTGAAAGCTGCTATGCAAGCAGGGCTTGAAGCTGTGGGAATTACCGACCATTCAGTCGGGCATGTGCTTTATGGCATAAAGAGAAATAAGCTTGATGATTACATCGATGCGATAGAACGCGCAAAGATAAAGCACGAAAACGATATCGAGGTTAGGGCGGGAATAGAGCTTAACCTGATTGGCCTTGATGGAAGCGTTGACATGCCGCAGGGATACAAGTTCGATACGGTGATTCTGGGCTATCACAAGGCGGCTTTGTGCAGAAACATAAAAACTGCATGGAGTTTCTTTACCGGCAGAGACATCGAAAAAATCACTCAGAGCTACATGTTAGCTATACAAAAGGGCGGCATAGACATAATATCTCATCCGGGATATGGTGTTCCGGTAAACTACGAGAAGCTGGCAAAGGCCTGCAGCGACTACGGCACGCTGTTTGAGATAAACGAAAAGCATACAGACCTTGATGCAAACGACATCAAAGACCTTGACGTAAAATTTGCAGTATCAAGCGACGCCCACAGCCCGGGCAGCGTCGGCAGGGCAGAGCATGCGCTTAAGCTGGTAGAAAAAGCGGGGCTTAGGTTGTCAAGAGTAGTAAACGTACAGGAGGATTGAAATGGACTTTACTATAGTCACAGGGATGTCGGGAGCGGGCAGGTCTCAGGCACTAAAGCGTCTTGAGGATCTTGGCTATTTCTGCGTCGATAACATGCCCCCCTCAATGCTGCCGGAGTTTGCGGCGCTGTGCCTTGGCAATGAAGATATAAAAAAAGCTGCAGCGGTTGTAGACCTTCGTATGGGTGAGCTGTTTGATAACGTTTACGATGCGATAACCAAGCTAAACGATATGAAAGATATTAATCTCAATATTCTTTACCTTGATGCCAGCGACGAAGCTCTTGTAAAACGCTTCAAGGAAACACGTCGCCGCCACCCGATGGCGCAGAGCGGTAATATTCTTTCCGGCATCACGAAAGAGCGGGGTAAGTTAAAGAGGATATACGACCTTTCCAATATAAAGGTTGATACGTCCATGTTCAGCCTGAAAAAGCTCGGTGATGTTATGGGCGGGCTTTTCAACGCAGAGGACGATAACGGAATACTCATAGCAGTGACGACGTTCGGATACAAGCGTGGTATTCCAATAGATGCGGACATGGTTTTTGATATGAGATTCATACCAAACCCGTTCTATGTCGAAGAGCTGCGGGAAAAGACGGGGCTTGATAAAGAAGTAAAGGATTATGTGCTTTCATACCCAAGGGCTCGAATATTCATAGAGAAGATAAACGAGCTTGTAAGCTATGTAGCTCCTTATTATTTGGAGCAGGACAAAAAACAGCTTATAATTGCAGTCGGGTGCACGGGCGGTATGCACCGCAGCGTCGTAATTGCCGAAGAGCTATATAAACTGTTTAAGGATCAGGGGCTTCGTGTAACGATAGAACACCGCGATATGGAAAGGGACTTGCAATGACGTTTTCTGCAAACGCCAAGAACGAGCTTTCAAAAATTGAGCTTGCTGGCGAATGCTGCGAGCTTGCGGAGCTTTCCGCTATAATACATACAGCCGGTACGATAAGCATATCGAGCGGAGCTTTTTCGCTTAGGATAGATACTGAAAACGCTTCCGTAGCAAGGCGTATTTTCATGCTTGTAAAAAACCTTTACGGCACCCATATAAACACGCAGATGCATACCAACCAGCTAAAGCACAACCATATTTACTCGATGCATATAGATAAAAACATCGCAAGGATGGTTGCACAGGATACAAGGCTGATAGGCAGCGACGGCATACACTACGATGCGGACTCTTCTTTTTTAAGCAAGCGGTGCTGCAAGATATCTTTTGTACGGGGGGCATTCCTGGGCGGCGGGTCTATGTCAAACCCGGAAAAGCGATATCATATGGAATTTGTAAGCAATCAAAAGGAATTTGCCGACAGTTTGTTGAATATTATAAATGAACTGGGAGTGGGCGCAAAGTCCATACAACGCCAGAAGTCATATGTTGTCTATCTTAAGGAAAGTGAAGCTATTATCACACTGCTCACGATGATGGGTGCGCATTCTACGATATTGAAGATAGAAAACATACGTGTTGTCAAGAGCGTCCGTAACAAAGTGAACCGGAAAGTGAACTGCGAAACGGGTAATCTTACAAAAACGGTCAACGCTTCTGTGCACCAGCTGGAGAGCATATCGCTCATAGACCGGCATATCGGTCTTGACAAGCTGAGCGAACCACTGAAACAAACGGCAGAGGCAAGGCAGCGTTATCCGCAGGCGACGCTTGCGGAACTTGCGGAGATCCTCGGAGCCGCTTCAAAGTCGGGAGTAAACCATAAACTAAGAAGGCTGAACAGTATTGCGGAAAACCTTAAAAATGACAAGGGGGTCAATCTATGAAGGCAAAAGAACTAACGATTACGAACCCTGACGGCCTGCGGGCGTCAAAAGCGGCAATGTTCGTACAGGTGGCAGGAAAGTTCTCCTCGCAGATACTCGTGGAGAAAGGAAATAAAAAGATAAATGCCAAAAGCATAATGGGTGTTCTTTCCCTCGGTGTAAAGCAGGGAGAGCAGATATACATTTTTGCTAATGGTAAGGACGAAGAAAAAGCGATAGAAGCAATAGAAGAGCTTGTAGAGAAATCATTCGAATAACAAACAGCTAAAGTGCCGCAGATCAAACCTGCGGTTCTTTTTTTTCGGTTAAAAGATATGGTTAGAATGCAGTTATTACGAAATATAGCACCGGTACGATGACGACAAGAGACAGCGTCGAGACTATCCAGCACGAGTTGCCGAGGTTAAGATCAAGCCCGTATATGTTAATGGGCAGCAGAGCGTTGAAGCCGACGGGCATGGCAGAGAGTATAATAAGCGCCTTGAAGAGCATGCCGTCACCGTAGTTCTGCAGGCCAAAAGCAAGAGCCACGCCGATAACGAAAACCGGTGTAAGGACATGTTTTATGATAAGCATTATAGTTATCTCTTTGGGGTAGCGCTTAACTTTAGAGAACCGCATTGTATACCCAAGAGACATAACAAGGAAAAACGAGGTTATCGGTATAAGATATTCGTTTATAGTCGAATAGAAAGCCGGCCTCTCAACACCCAGCAGGTTCAGAGTGAACCCTGCAACCATCGAAGCAAAGAATATCATGACGAGCTTGTCGCTGACCAGTCTCCTGATAAGACTCTGCGAAGTGTCTTTGTTGGAATAGTAAGCAGCGCCGGGGAAAGACACAAGATAGAGAAAAGGTGTAAAGAAAAGACAGTACATCACCATAAGAGTAAAGCCCGGCTCTCCAAAGAAAGCAAAGCATAAAAGCCCGCCTACTGTCCCTGCGTTTGTAGAGCTTCCGCAGCAAAAGAAAGAACCCTTCTGCAGTCTGCTGTGATGGAGCGCTCTTGAAGCCAG
This sequence comes from Christensenellaceae bacterium, assembly GCA_963666505.2. GTDB lineage: Bacteria > Bacillota > Clostridia > Christensenellales > SZUA-584 > JABGQS01. Next base: position 79,620 of record CAXXXL010000001.1, read on the forward strand.
CATGCTCAGCAATACTCCGATGCCCAGTGTGGCCACGCCGATAAACGGCAGCGATATAAGGGACAGATCACTGAAATCGACGATCCAGAAAGCTCCCAGCGATATAACAGGCGTTACGAAAAGAACGATAGCTTTTCTTATCCTATCCATCACATTGTCCGTCATTTTTTTTGCGTTTTCTTTTCTGATGCCAAGGTGGAAAGCCTGTCCGGTCACCATGGCGCCGACTATTATAGCCAGCGAAAACAACAATTTTCCCATAAATCACCCTTTAAACAATGCGTGGATTATACCATATATTATAGAGAGTGAATATGAATACAGGCTAATTTCGTAAAAGAAAAACAGCTTTTTTTACAAAGCTGTCTAAACAATCAAAAATATGTGCAGAAACTAAAACTCGTTGAACACTTTTATGACTTTTCCCGAAACAACAGATTCATATGCTGCATAACAAGCAGCGACGGTCTTGGCGCCTTCCCGCACGCTTGGCTGAGGGATAGTATCGTTTTGAAGAGCATCTGCAAAATCAATTAGGTATCGCAGAGAAGTCCTGCCGTGTCCGAAAGCCCCTTCCGTTTCAGGAGGGAACAGTTTTTCAACAGGTGCTTTGTCTTCGAGTTCATCCAGCACCGTCGTTACTTTGCCGCCGAGGAAGTCGGCGAATTCTGCAGTACCAGTGCCTCTATCACCGTAAAGGTTTATACCCATCATAGGCTGCGGCGGCTCTACTACGCCGTAAGCGCCAAGCGCCCGTGAAACGTGCCCGCTCTTGAACCTAAGGTTCACCATATAGTTCGAATAGTCATTGTATACCTTGCCTGTTTTAGGGTCTTTCAGCATGTCCGTCTTGCAGCCGACGGCGTGCACCTCTTCAACGTCGCCAAAGAACCACCTAAGCGCATCGATGGGGTGTGAAAGCCCTCCGTATATCATGTCCTGCGGCATCTCTATACGCCACGGAGTCATTTCATATACTGGTCGCATGTCGTGTATATAGTGCGCTTCGCCCATGAACACATCGCCGAAATCGCCGTCATCGAAGAGCTTGCGCAAGTAAGCGAACTGCGGCTCATACCTCATTGTCTGCCCGACCATGAATTTGAGCCCGGTGTCGTCCACCAGCCGTACCAGCTCTTTTGCTTCATCCAGCGAGACTACCATCGGTTTTGTGCACAGCACATGCTTTCCGGCAAGAAGCGCCGCTTTGCAGTGCTCGTAGTGCAGCGCATCCGGAGAGAAAACGCCTATTATGTCTAAGCTGTCATCTCCGATAAGGTCCATATAGTCCGTCGTCGCCATACTAAGGGAGTATTCGTCTTTCAATTTTTCAAGCTGCGCTGTGTTGTGCCCGCCGCATATAGCTGTAACCTCTATCGGGATATCATCACGTCCGTTGACCGGAAGCATGTTGACACCCATCCCAACTCCTATAACACCCATTCTATAACTTTTAGGCATAACAAAAACCTCCTGTTAAATAAGCTCGTCGAAAAACCTTTGATTTTCCGCCGGTATTCCGGCTTTGTTCACGTCGCTTTGCCGTGTTCATCGCTTCGCTCGAAACTGCGCAAAACCGAAAGGTGCAGGTAAAGCGGGCAAAGCCCGCCTTACCTGCGAATTACAATAATTTATTGTCTGATTCATATACTATTTTAAACACAAAAACCTCCTGCTATATATCTATTCTATAACAGGAGGCTTTCAGTTTCAAATAAAGCTTATTTTATTTATTAAGGTTGAACCATGCGCCAAGGCCGGGGTACTGTGCCTGGCATCCAAGCTCTTCTTCGATGCGCAGCAGCTGGTTATACTTCGCTACACGGTCGGTACGGCTGGGTGCGCCCGTCTTGATCTGCCCCGCATTCATAGCAACAACGATGTCAGCGATGGTCACGTCTTCGGTCTCGCCGCTTCTGTGCGATACGACTGCTGTGTAGCCCGCACGGTTAGCCATCTGGATAGCATCGAAAGTCTCGGTAAGCGTGCCAATCTGGTTGACCTTGATGAGTATCGAGTTGCATACGCCCATGTCGATGCCCTTCTTAAGGCGCTGCGTGTTGGTAACGAACAGGTCATCGCCGACGAGCTGTATCTTTTCGCCGAGTGCGTCTGTCATCAGCTTCCATGCTTCCCAGTCTTCTTCTGCAAGCCCGTCTTCGATAGAGATGATAGGGTACTTTTCGCACAGGCGCTTCCAGTAGTCCACTATCTCCTGCTTGCTCATCATGATGTCGCTTTTCCAGAAGTAGTAGCTTCCTTCCTGTCCCTTTGCTTTAGCCTCCTCATACATCTCTGTAGCAGCCGGGTCCATAGCTATCATGAAGTCTTTGCCTGAAACGTAACCAGCAGCTTCGATAGCTTCAACGATGAGCGCAAGCGCTTCTTCGTCTTCTTTAAGGTTGGGGGCAAATCCGCCTTCGTCGCCAACAGCCGTAGAATAGCCCTTTTTCTGAAGAACTTTCTTTAAGTTGTGGAACACTTCAGCGCTCATGCGCAGGCACTCTTTGAAGCTCTCTGCGCCCACAGGCATGATCATGAATTCCTGAATGTTGACGCTGTTGTCTGCGTGCTTTCCGCCGTTGAGTATGTTCATCATCGGAACGGGAAGCTGTTTTGCGTTCACTCCGCCAAGGTACTTATAAAGCGGAACGTCTGCCTGCAGAGCAGCGGCCTTAGCAACAGCCATTGAAACGCCCAGCATAGCGTTAGCGCCAAGGTTAGCTTTGTTCTCTGTGCCGTCAAGGTCTATCATAGCCTGGTCGATGGCAGCCTGGTCAAGCGCATACATGCCGACGATCTCGTCTGCGATAGTAGTGTTGACGTTTTCTACAGCTTTGCTGACGCCTTTGCCGAGGTAACGGTTCTTGTCGCCGTCACGCAGCTCTACCGCTTCGAAAGCACCTGTTGATGCTCCTGAAGGAACAGCAGCTCTTGCGATTGCGCCGCCCGACAGGCCTACTTCTACTTCAACGGTAGGGTTGCCTCTTGAGTCGAGTATTTCTCGTCCTCTGATTACTTCGATTGTAAACATAATTTATATCTCCTTAAATAAAGTGCATATTATAGTGTTGCGGTATAAAAATGCCGAACATGTTTATTATATAGTATTTTAACTCTTACGTAAATCGTTTATTTACAGGTATTCACCTGTTCAATTTCGCAAACCAGATTTGAATGAATTTTTAAACATTGTCGCTGCGCAGTTCTTTATATATAAGTCTGAACTATATCTGCGTGCGTTCGCCTGTTATACCCGAACTGTTGCTTCATTCGAATCTTAAGGTTTGCATCTGCGTAGTCTCAACGTATTAGTTTTATTGTGTTTACGGACGACTGCGGCCTTTAGTGCTGCATATCATTTTTGCTCTTCTGATTCCGGCAGCGCATTTGCTGCGCTTAGCACTTCTTTCTCCGAATGATGGTCCAGTCTTACAAGATGTGACGCAATAAATGCCGTTAGCGGTATTGTCATGACCATGCCTATGCTCCCGCACAGCGATTTTACGATCTCTATTACGATATATCCCTGGTTGAGCATGTCGATGAAAGACGTTCCGTATACCGACCACACCACCATAAGCATTATACTGCCGCCCGTGTATGCTAGTATGAGAGTGTTCGCCATAGTACCGATGATATCTCTGCCTACGCTTATGCCCGCATGAAACAGCCTTTTGCGGCTGATGGTCTTGTCGATATTAGCCATCTCATTGAGCGAAGAGGATATGGACATGCCTATGTCCATAACGGCGCCTATGCATCCGATGAGTATTCCGGCTGTGAGTATTCCCTGATAGTTGAATAGTACGTCCGTATCTGCCACCATTAACTGCTCGACGGCGCTGGTGTTGATGCCGTTTATGCGCATAAGTGCGCTAAAGATAATGGTTATTACCGCCGCACTGATAAGCCCGCCAATAGTACCGAGTACGGCTGACAGAGCTTTCCTGTTAAGCCCACCGACAGTGAACAGCGTAACTACGGAAACGACTATGCACACAAGAGTTGCCGAAAGTACAGCGTCATATCCGTTCGCTATAAGCGGAACAAGCACGAGCACGACAGCTCCCACCGTGAAAACAAGGGCAAGCACAGTTTTTATACCTTTAAAGCGCCCGATTATTCCTATAAGCAGAATAAACACCGCGGCAAGTATAGCGAGATACGGAACACGGTACAGAGTTACTACGCTTGCGTAGTCTATCTGCCCGTCGGCAGTTTCATAAACATCAACGACTACGGTATCGCCGATTTTATAAAGGTCGATATCGGTATAGTTTGCGGCGTCTATGAAAACGCCTGCGTTTGCCTGCTGCCCTTCAAACGGGCCTTCAGTGAATACAAGCGTTAGCTGTTGAGAACTGTAGTACATACCGTCCTGCCTGTACGAGTCATCCGTCAGATCAACGACTTTTGCTTTATACTGTGTGTTGCTGCTGGCATCAGCACAGGCTGAAGCTGAAAACAAAACGGCGATTATTAGCACTGCCAAAACTAGTTTTTTCATAGGTTCTCCTAATGTTTCTTATTATGAGCATGCCGCCGCAGCGGCAGATTTTTAACAGTTTTAATAATATCATACCGGCAGACGGTTTGCACCCGAAAAGGAGCGTAGTCTTTTAGCGCTGTTGCCTTATGTATATCAACGGGTTTGTGTCTGCGCAGTTTCGCTGCATTAAATTTGTATTATGTAACCGTTTAACAAAGCAAGATTGTTGTTATATATAATATTGAAGCCGGTTTTAGTGCCGTAAAGAGCTTGAATGGGCAAAAATGCAGGAATTTACACGTCCGGCGTAGAAATTAACGTACTAATAGAGAATTTGGGGGGTTATGCTCTTTTTCTCATTATACGTTGCCCGATTCAAGTGAGGTGGAAAAGGCAATTATGTATGTCACGAGTTACAGGATACTTAAAAAAATATTCGTGATTCTGGTTGTGGTTGTTCTAATCACGACTGCTTTTGCTGTGTCCACAAATAAAACGAAGGCGGACGATCAGTCTACCGTTCGTGTCAAGCTCTCGGTGGGCACACCCTCGGAGTTCTCTTTCCAGCTTAAAGGCAACTATACCACAGACCAGGATCCCTCCTTAAATCTGTCTACCGGCTCATATACCGTCAAGGCGGATGGCGGCGTTGTAAAGCTGTATTCCGGAACAATGCTTATCTATGCCGGAAGCAGAGTTCTCGTGCGTGAATGCGCTCCGTTCGAGGGCTCATACAACTACGCAACACTCAAAACAACCATCTACGGAACAAATAAATATCTTGGCAGTCTTGAGTTCAAATACGACAACGGGCACATAGATGTGATTAACCATGTATACCTGGAGTACTATCTTTACGGAGTGGTTCCGTACGAGATGAGCAACACCTGGCCGATAGAAGCTCTCAAAGTCCAGGCGGTAGCGGCAAGAACGTACGCCGTGCGCTATATGGGCGGCGGAAGCTATGATATGGTAGACACTTCCGCAAACCAGGTCTACCACGGATATAACGACAGCAAAACAAACGCAATCGCAGCAGTCAATCAAACGGCAAAGCTGGTTCTAAAGTGCAACGGCTCATTAGTGCCGACTTACTACAGTGCAAGCAACGGCGGGCAGGTAGACATCCCGCAGCATATATGGTCATCTTCCGCCACGGTAATGCCATACCATGTGATCAAGGAAGACGTATATGATGTAATGAACGATTGGAGCAGGCAGGAAGTTCTCATCTTCCCAAAAGAGTTCTCCGGCGTTACCTATAAATACAGGGATTCGGGCGATATGGTAACGGGCAGCGCTGCGCAGGCCTTAAACGCAGAGCGCTACCTTAAGATATCGGCGCTCCCCAAAGCAGCGGAGCAAGGCTATATCGCTGCTGTCACCGGTGACATAGAAATAAAATCGGTCAACAGCATAACACCGCATACCCACGAAGGCAACCACGGCCTCGTAAACGACTATACTGGTACGAACACATGTATCTGCTTTGAAAATGCTACGGTAAATCTTACAGTTCTTGCATACAGACAAGCTACAGAAGAAGAGGAGTCGGAAACGGGAGAAGGCCTTGTGCAGGATGAAATTACGGTGCAGTTCGATATAGACCTTCACGAGTTTGATGACCAGAGTGGCTTGTACACTGCCTTTTCCGATACCAGCCTGAGGCTTTTCGTTGTTGAGGAAACGGAAGGTTCGATAAACATATACCACAGAAGATACGGCCACGGCATAGGAATGAGCCAGCGCAGTGCTCAGGAGCGTGCAAAGGCAGGACAGACTTTCGAAGAGATACTGCAGTTCTATTATCAGGGAACATATCTTGAAGAGCTGAGTATAACTCCGCCGGACTACGGTGAGGAAGTCCCGATGCCGGAAGACGACGGATATAACGCAACTGTGGTAAACTGCAGCTACGCAGTCAATATCCGCAGCACCCCGGACACGAGCAACCCTGCAATCGGCGCGGCGACGCTTGGAACACGACTGAACGTTACTCAGGCCTACGCTGCCGACAAGTGGCATAAGATAGACTATTTTGACACGGTAGCATACGTGTATTCATATTATGTGGAACTAGACCCGGAGCCGACTCCTACGCCCACTCAAACGGCAGAGCCGACTCCTACACCCACTCAAACGGCAGAGCCGGCTCCTACACCCACTCAAACGGCAGAGCCGACTCCTACACCCACTCAAACGGCAGAGCCGACTCCTACACCCACTCAAACGGCAGAGCCGACTCCTACACCCACTCAAACAGCAGAGCCGACTCCTACACCCACTCAAACGGCAGAGCCGACTCCCACGCCGACACAGTCTGCAGACCCCGAGATAATTAAAACAGGGACAGTGTGGGTAAGCGTACTAAATATAAGGAGCGGGCCGTCAACTTCCTATAGCAAACTGGGTTCGTTTTCAAGAAACGACGCTGTAAGTATAATAGAGCTGGAACCGGTAAAGAACTGGCACAAAATTTGGTATAAGGATGAGGTTGCTTATGTTTATGCAAAATATGTGAATACGCAAAGCACTCCGGATATCGAAGCAAAGGGAGTCATAACAGCGTCCATATTAAATATAAGAAGCGGGCCGTCAACCTCATACAGCATACTTGGTCAGTTCAAAAAAGGAAATGAGGTAAGCATAACAAAGCAAAACTATACTTCAAGATGGCACCAGATACTTTATAACGGCTCGATTGCATATGTACACGCAAGCTACGTAAAGATAGGTGCAGATGCGGATGCGGAAGATGCCGTATACGCAGCAGTGAACGCATCGGCACTCAACTTCAGGGAAGGCCCGTCAACGTCCTATAAGGTGATTGATACGCTCAAAAGAGGCAATATCGTCCAGATATTAGAGCAGGGCGGATCATGGTATAAGGTAAAATACGGCGGCAGGACAGGATATATGTACGCTAAATATCTCAGAGTATCCTCGGCTGAATACGGCAAGGTGACCGCCGGTATACTTAACGTCCGAAAAGGGCCATCCACGTCATACGCCGTACTCGGAAAATTATCAAGAGGCGATACGGTTATGATAACTGGCAAAAGCGGCAATTGGTATAAGATAGCCTACAAGTCCGGTACGGCATATGTGTATGCTTCCTATATTGACAAGCAGTAGCGGCTTGGCTGAAAAAGACGGAAACAAACTTAAGCTTGCTTTTTTAGATGTTATCCACAGCGGTGATAACACAAGAGATTCCAAAGAAGCAGTTGGTAAAGGATATCCCTTTACAAAATAAGTGAGGGAACACTTTAGCGACATACTACATATAGCCCAGCAGATGTAAAATACATAAAGTTGTAACAACTGATGGAGGGACACTTATCCACCGAAAAATAGGGGTTATCCACGAATATTGTGGATAACCTTTAAATATGCGGTCATTTTGGGCTAAAACCCACCTTACATCAAAAATATGCAAAATGAATGAATAATACTATATTTTGTGTATAAAAAAGCGGCACATAAAGGTGCCGCCTCTTTTTTATTGTTTAGAATTTATATCCGCTGCGCTGCTTTATCGGTCAGAAATTGTTTCTGTCCCTGTAATTTTTGGTCGGTTTCTTGAATGTCTTCTTTTTAACAGAAGGCTTCTTGCTGCCCTTTGGCGGTCCGGAGGTTCTGGACGGTGATGATACACCCTTTCGCCAGAGAACAAGAAGTGCAACGCCTACGCCAATTATCAGTACTATAAGCACTATTAGTATTATACCGAAGGTGCCAAGGGTGCCAATACCGCCAGAGTCGATGGTAAGCTCCTGCCCTGGGTTATCGACTACGGCTGCATCGTCGAACTCTTCTTCATCGTCCTCTATTGCGACCGATGTGACCGTCACGGTGATCGGATCTGCATTGACGGTATATGTCTTCCCGTCCCTGTCTTTTACCGTCAGCACGAACTCATAAGTTGTTGTTTCGTTAATGTCGGCAGAGAACTCAAGCTTCTTGCTGGATGCTGCGTCCAACTCATCAGCCAGAAAAACGTTGCCAAGCGTCGGCTCATCCACTGATATATCAGTAAGCGTGTAGTCGGTCGAGTTGGTTATATTGCCCGTAAAGTTTATAGTAGACTCACTTGTAAGCGCCGGCCTGTCTACGCTGATGTTGAACGTCAGCTTATCCTTGATGGCATCCGGGTCTACCGGAAGCTGTATGGATATAGTGTTCGAGTTAACTGAAACGGTGTTGCCGGTATGGTCTTTAAGCGAGATCTTAAATACAACGTCGGTAGAAATCTGGAAAGACATCGTGTAGTCTTCAGAATAGTCGTCTCCCGGGTTCAAGTAGCGAGCAGGAAAGTCCACTGCCTCACCGTTCATAAGAACAGTCATATTGGAATAAGGAACATTACCCTCGTTTACTATATTGAGCGTAAACGTTACATCTTCGCCAGCGCTGGGGTTTTTATTGTCAACAGTAAGCGTAGGAACGACATGTCGTTCTTCAACCGTAAGCGTAACGGGTTCAAGTACGATTTTTTCCTGCGCTGTGCCCTTGTATTTATAGTTTACTACCGGATTGATTGTGATATCCTTGCTCGGCATGGTATAACTATATACAACATCATAGCTTTGCTTGGGGTCAAGGCCGAAAGCGTCACGAAGAGGCTTTCCGCTGTTTAGCTCTGGCGCAGTTACGGTGATATCTTCAAGTCTTACGTCTCCCTGGTTTTCAAGCGAGAACGTGAACTTCACGGTTCCGCCTTCAGGAGCGAGCTTTTTGCTTACCTTAACAGAAGACTCAAGTTTTATCGTTGGCTCTTTCTTTGCAATCGTTACATCGTCTGATGCAAGGTCAGCACCGGAGTCGGCAGCCAGCACAAAGTGTATAGGATTACCGAGCATTGCAGTAGTTACTTCCATAGAAAACGAAACGTTTTTAACATCGCCTGCGACGAGTGATGCACCGCCAGAATCCCATACTGGATTTCCGTTGTATGTGATTTTATAGCTTACGAGGTTTGTATCGCCGGCAGTTATCGTTGCGGCGAAATCTACGGTAGTGCCTTCAAGCAGCTCTGTTGTGGTTGTTGATACGTCCAGCGAATCGTTAGCGGCCAGTGCGGTGCCCGAAAAGCCGATGAACGATGCAGCGACCAACGTGATTATAATTATTGTTGATAAAATCCTCTTCAAAATATTGTTCCTCCCTGAAGCATATATACTACTACCACTATCGCAATAATTCTATAGCATACACAATGAAAAGTCAATCTGACATAGCTTCTTTTACAATTCTTTACATAGCGTTCACAGAAGGCAAAAAAACCGGAGCCACTTGGTTTATACAGGGCTCCGGCTTATCAAAATATTATTCTTACGGCATATAATAGAAAGCGTCGTCCGGCAGAGCGCCGCCAATGGATGCAGGGTCAGCGTCATACATCAGCTTAAGGTAGGCTTCCAGCATGTCTTTGCCGTCCTGCCCGGTCACGAACGATATAGCGCACCTTGGTATAGCGCTTTTGGCTATTGCCGCCGAAGCTACTATGCCGCTTTCTTCGATGTCGGCTGCTGCAGCGTCGGTGTCTGTATTAACATAGTCTACAGATGCAGAGTAGTCGGCTATTATCTTTTCCATCGCAGCTTTGTCATCGGCAAGCGCATTGCTGACTACAGTCACTCCCATGGGCAGGTCGGTTCCTGTTGCGCTTTTCCATTCTTCATTGATATCGACCTTTACGCTGACATCAGGGTTTTTTGCAAGCACGACCGATACGAACGGTTCGGGCAGCAGAGCAAGCGTTACATCACCGGCAGCCATAGCGTTGGCAAGGTCTGCATGAGCACCCATGAACTCAATGTCAGCGTTGATACCGTTCTGCTCAAGTATCATATTAAGCACGTATTCAGGCGTAGCTCCCTGACCTGTGGCATAGATAGTTTTACCGTCCAGGTCGGCAAGGCTGTTTACGCTATCGCCGTTCTCGAGGATATACAGCACGCCCATTGTGTTGACCGCAAGCACCTTGATAGAGCCTCCCATTTTGTTATAAAGTACACTTGCGAGGTTAGCAGGTACAGCGGCGATGGATACTTCGTTGTTGATTATCTTCGGTGTTATAAGGTCTGGCGCAGTATAAATGCTGATGTCATATGCAGTGTCGTCCAGCATTGCAACCATCCCCATGCCGGTAGGGCCGGCAAGCGTTGCGGCGGCAACCGGAGAATCCTCGTCGAAAGCGACGCCGGTGCAGGAAGCGAGAATTACAGTGCTCACGATGAGAGCGAGCATTAAAGCTAAAATCTTTTTCATATTAAACTCCTTTCAAATTCAAAACATTTTTTATTCAAATTCATTTTTAGATACGGATGTTTTTACCTGAACGCCGCTAAGCTTGCCTATTTTACCGGTAAGTGTGTTTATCTCATCAAGCTCTCCGAAAAGGGTGATGGAAATAATGGTCACACCGTGCTCCGGCATAGGCAGGCCCATGCGTCCTTTTATAAGCCCTTTGAACTGCGATATCAGTTCATTGAACTCGCCTTGGATTTCTTTCGGGTCTTCGAGTATAGCGCTGATAACTGCGATTCGTTTCAAATTCTGCTCCTTTCATATGCAAAAAACCTGCCTTAAAAGACAGGTTGTAAAATACAAAGATTAGTATCAACTGTCTTTCGGCCAAGAACTTCTCGGTCCGTCAGTACAAGTTTTTGCAGTTTTATTGACACATGCAAGAGTGCTCTCGCCTGCATCATATGTGAATAATATCACAAAGTAATTAAAAATGCAAGTATGCAGTTGGATTTATTTGAATTGTTAGAAAAGCCCATATAGTATATAATAACAAATCAAAAAGGGGCAGCAATTATGACTAGCATATCACAATTAAAAAGAAAAGATATAAAAAACGAGGTAAAAAGAATTCAGAAACTGCCCAAATACGAGCAAAAAAGACAGATGAATGCATTGTGCAAAAAAGTTATTGATGATATAGAAACTACGGGTACAAGAGTCAAAATCTATAATAGATTTTGGGATAAGAAAAAAGAGGCGATGAAATTGCTATCCTGTGTTAAGGTATTACCCGAGGACTATCGCAAATTTGTTTATATAACATGGGATAATGCTTTTAACAATAAAGTGAATAAAACTGTCAACAATGTCGAACATATATTTAAGACAAAAACTGCCCATGTTTCCGGATTGCCCCTGCCCAAGCAGGCAGAAGTGAACATATGGTGGCAGGGTGATATGCTAATGTTTGCTTCTGCATCGACGGATTTTTCATTACCTATAGAAAGGATAATGGGCTTGGGAACTACATGTTTGGGTAGAGACCACCTCAGCATAAGTTACTACCTCACCATAGAATATAAAAAAGAAGGTGAAATCAAGTGTATTGTCGTACGTGTAACATGGAAGCATACATTTGACGACTTAATTAAATATTTTGAAGAGAGAAGAGGAGCAAGAGATAAGATAAAACAAGAGTTGTAATAAATATAAACTTTACAAACACAATTCCTTACCTTATAATAATGAATAATATATTTTAAGCGGCAGAACAAGACTTTATAATCAGTTTTGTATAGCGAGCGGGGGTATGGTGAAAGCCCCGACAAACAGATATGATAGTTATCATCTGCTAAGAGTTTTTGCCTAAAAGGCTATTGAGTAAGCAAAGACGTTTTGCGCCCGTTACAGCGCAGCAAAAGATACGGCATAACTAAGATAGCGCCGTAATTTTGGGTGGTACCGTGAAAGACATGCGTCTTTTGCCCCGAAAGAGTGGGCAGAAGGCGTTTTTAAGTTTGTTAAGAAACATGAGGGAGAAACAGATGCTTTATAAACAGGTGGAAAAAGATCTAAACTTCAGAGACCGGGAAATAAAAGTTCTCGATTTCTGGAAACAAAACAAAATATTCGAGAAGACCGTAGAACACGGCAAGGGCAAACCGGCCTATACTTTTTATGACGGTCCGCCGACGGCAAACGGCAAGCCGCACATCGGACATATTCTCACAAGGTGTATAAAAGACCTTATCCCACGTTACAAAACGATGCAGGGCTATGATGTTCTGCGCAAAGCAGGCTGGGATACCCACGGTCTGCCGGTAGAGCTGGAGGTGGAAAAGCTCTTAGGGCTGGACGGCAAAGAGCAGATTGAAGAGTACGGCGTAGAGCCGTTTATCGCCGAGTGCAAGAAGAGCGTCTGGAAATATAAAGGCGATTGGGAGAGGATGAGTGAGCGTGTCGGGTTCTGGGTGGATATGGAGAATCCGTATGTTACCTATGAAAACGATTATATAGAATCTGTATGGTGGTCGCTGAAAACCATTGCAGACAAGGGGCTGCTTTATAAAGGCCATAAAGTGGTGCCGTACTGCCCACGCTGCGGAACAGCGCTGTCTTCGCACGAAGTCGCCCAAGGGTATAAGGATGTTACAGAAGAGTCTATATTCGTCAAGTTCAAGGTAAAGGGCGAAGACGGTACATACTTCATGGCATGGACGACCACTCCGTGGACGCTTCCTTCAAACGTTGCGCTGTGCGTCAACCCAAAGGAAACTTACGTAAAAGTTGAACTCGACAGAGAATATATAATAATGGCTAAAGCGCTGGTAGAGCCGGTGCTAGGCGAAGGAACAAGGGTCGTCGAGGAGTACAAGGGCACAGACCTTGAGTATAAAGAATATGAGCCGCTGTACGATTTTGGCGAAGCCGATAAAAAAGCATGGTACATAACAGTGGACGATTACGTCACGCTGACGGACGGTAGTGGTATAGTTCACACTGCCCCGGCTTTCGGTGAAGACGATGCAAGAGTCGGCAAGAAATACGGATTGCCTTTCGTGCAGATGGTCGGAGAAGACGGCAAGTTCAGAAAGAACACTCCGTGGGCAGGCGTTTTTGTAAAGGAAGCAGACGCAGCAATAATAGAGGACTTGAGCCAAAGAGGGTTGATGTTCAAGACTAAACCATATGAGCACAGCTATCCGTTCTGCTGGCGTTGTGATACGGCACTGCTCTATTACGCAAGGAGCAGTTGGTTCATAAAGGTGACAGAGCTAAAAGAGCTGCTTATACAGAACAACAGAGCGGTAAACTGGCTGCCGGAAAATATAAAAGAAGGCCGGATGGGCAACTTCCTCGAGAACGTTATCGACTGGGGGCTTTCCCGTGAAAGGTATTGGGGCACGCCTCTTCCCGTTTGGGAGTGCAAATGCGGTCACTTTACTGTTATAGGCTCTAAAGAAGAGCTTTATGAAAAAGGAGAAAACGTTCCGGAAGATGTAGAGCTGCATAAACCGTTTATCGACGGTATAACGATGCAATGCTCTGAGTGCGGCGGTAAAATGCACCGTGTGACGGAGGTAATAGACTGCTGGTACGATTCGGGCTCTATGCCGTTTGCGCAGTGGCACTACCCCTTCGAGAACAAAGAAGAGTTCGAGGAGCGTTTTCCGGCTCAGTTCATAAGCGAAGCCGTAGACCAGACAAGAGGCTGGTTCTATACACTGCTTGCGATAGGCACGCTGGTGTTTGGCAAGAACCCGTTCGAGAACTGCATAGTGCTTGGGCACGTGCAGGACAAAGAAGGACAGAAGATGAGCAAGCACAAGGGCAACGTCGTTGACCCGTGGTCTGTGCTCGACAACCAGGGTGCAGACGCAGTTCGCTGGTACTTCTATTCCAACAGCGCACCATGGCTGCCAAACCGCTTTTCGAGTGAGGCTGTCAGCGAAGCCCAGCGCAAATTCATGGGTACGCTATGGAACACATATGCTTTCTACGTAATGTATGCAGACATAGACGATTTTAACCCTATGCAGTATGAGATGAGCGGCGAGAACGTAATGGACGCATGGATACTCTCCAGACTTAATACTTTAGTTAAGAACGTGCACAGCTTCCTCGACAACTACAGGCTCACAGAATCCGCAAGGGATATGGACAACTTCGTTGACGATCTTTCCAACTGGTATGTAAGAAGGTGCCGCAGCCGTTTTTGGGATTCGGGCATGATGCAGGATAAAGTTGATGCTTACCTAACTCTGTATACCGTGCTTGAAACTCTATGCCGTCTGTGCGCTCCGTTTATACCGTTCATGACCGAAGCGATGTATCAGAACATTGTAAGGAGTGTAGATAAAAATGCGCCGGAATCAGTTCATCTGTGCAGCTATCCTGAAGCGGATGAATCTTTGATAGACGAAGCGTTGGAGCAGAGCATGGACGCAGTGCTAAAAGCGGTGGTGCTCGGAAGAAGCGCAAGAAACACTGCGGTGATAAAGAACCGCCAGCCGATAGAGAACATGTATGTAGCCGGTCTTGACAGCCCGGGAGACAGTTTTATAAGGCTCATCGAGGGAGAGCTTAATATCAAGAATGTTATTTTCGGTGTTGATGCCGCTGACTTTATGTCATACAACATAAAACCGCAGATGCGCACCCTTGGGCCAAAGTACGGCAAGCTATTAAATCATATCCGGACGCATCTTGTCGAAGGCGACGGGCTGATGATAGTAAACAAAGTTAGGGCAGACGGAGTATACAAATTCAACGCAGAAGGAACAGCTATAGAGCTCACAGAAGAGGACATGCTCATCGACCCGACCCACAAAGAAGGATATGTCGTCGAGACGAGCGGTGAAGTGGGAGTAATACTAGAGACAACGCTCTCTGACGAGCTTATAGAAGAAGGCTTCGTACGAGAAATGATAAGCAAGATACAGACGATGAGGAAAGAAGCGGGCTTCGAGGTCATGGATCATATCCGCCTCGCAGTAACGGGCAACGAAAAACTCTCCGGAATTGTCGAGCGCAACGCCAAAGAGATCGGCGGCGAAGTTCTTGCTGATATGATGGAAACCACACTTTCCGGCTACGAGAAGGAGTGGAACATCAACGGCGAAACTGCAAAGTTCAGCGTAGAAAAGCTATAAGATATGATACTAAGACCGGGCAAAAACTGTCCGGTCTTTTTTAATATACTTTTTTGAACAATATGATAAACAAGACTGTAATAATGCTTGTATAATTGATATAATAAATTATTCGATTCTATGAAGTAATGGTGCTATGAAAAAAACACTTATTATAATAACAGCGTTAATAATTCTCTTGTCTATATCTGCATGCAGTAAAACTCAGCAGGCAGGGCAGGTAGAAACGAGCACAGTTCAGACGCCCGTTTCTACAACGCAGCCGACAGAGACAGCAACACCGCAGCCGACGGATGAGCTGGAATCTACACCAGTGCCGACCGCCACGCTGCAGCCGTCAACTACTCCAAAATTCGAATATATAGGTATGGTTATAAGCACCGCATCGGACTTTGTGAATATAAGGCAGCAGCCGACTACAGATTCTGATATACTCGGACAGTTCCCGGGAGGGAATGAAGCCGGCGTTATAGACTACGACGGAGCTTGGGTGCACATATACTACGAAGACATCGAAGGATACGTCCACGGCGACTATACTGTCGCATCAAGCTCACCTTCGGTCGAGGTGCCTTCTGGCGAATGGGCGCAGATACTTGTTAATCCAACGCATCTTCTTCCAGACGACTATGATATAGAACTTGAGGACTTCGAAGGAGGGCAGATAAATGCCAGAATATTTGAAATTGCTACAGCCATGTTCGAAGATGCCGCAGACGACGGGGTGGAGTTCAAGCTGGTAGATTCATACCGCAGCTACGATACACAGGCCGGGTATTATGAAAAAAAAGTAAAGCAATATATAGATCAGGGCTACAGCCGTGCGGATGCAGAAGTCAAAGCGGCGACGATAACCGCAAGGCCGAACACCAGCGAACATCAGGCCGGGCTTGCTCTCGATATAGTAACGCCGTCTTGGCCGAGGCGCAACAGCGGCTTTGCAGATACTCTTGCTTTCAAGTGGCTGGATGCAAACGCATATAAGTACGGCTTCATACAGCGCTATCCCAAAGGCAAAGAGGACATCACAAAGGTCATTTTCGAGCCGTGGCACTGGCGTTTCGTGGGCACAGAGATCGCATCAGCAATAGAGGAAAGCGGCCAGTGTTTGGAAGAATATTTAGGAATGCTAGACTAAGTAACGGAGGAAAAGTGATGGATATAAGCTATAGCATAGATACGCAGGTTTTGGTGATAGGCTCGGGCGGCGGTGGAATAAAAGCGTCGCTTGAAGCGGCGGGCAGGGGAGCGGAAGTCCTGCTCGTTTCAGAGCAGTCTTTCGGTACATCCGGCTCAACTTTCTATCCCGGCGTTCCCGGATGGGGAATGTGCTGTGTGCTCTTCGAGGGAGACAGCGAAGAAAAATACCTGGAGGATATACTGGAAGCCGGGCAGGGCGCCGCAGACCCAAAGCTCTCTAAAATTATAGCATCAGAAGCAACAAAGCGTTTCAGAGAGCTCGAAGGCTATGGTCTTGAGTTTGCCAAGACGCAGGACGGCGAATATGCTTCAGTAATACCGTGCTTTGGCAAAATAATGCGTGGCAGCGCAACATACGGCATCGACAAGATACGCAAAGTCATGTGGAAACAGCTGATGAAAAGCGGTGTAAAAGTACGCCAGAACGTAACCGCCGTCTGCCTTGTGGTAAAGGACGGCGTTTGCTGCGGTGCTGTGGTGATAGACGAAACGGACTCGCTGTGCTTTATCCGTGCAAAGGCAACGGTGCTGGCAACGGGCGGTGCGTGCGGGTTATACAAGTTCAGTCTGGCCACAAAAGAACAGACGGGCGATGGATACCTTATGGCTCTTGAAGCAGGGGCAAGGCTGATAAATTTGGAGTTCATACAGTTCATTCCCGGAATCACCAAACCGGTCAGCAAAACGCTGTTTCAGGAAAAGAACCTTGATACATTCCCGAAGATAACTAATAAAGAAGGAAGAGAGTTTTTATACGACTATCTTCCGGAAGATGTAACGATGCAGCAGTGCCTGACAGAGCGTGCCAAGCACGGCCCGTTCACCAACGTTGACTGCAGCCGGTATATGGACATAGCGATGGTAGAGGAATGGCGTGCAGGGCGTGCCTTCCCGGAGGGCGGGCTGCATATGCAGTACCCTGCAAGCGTACTGGAAGACAAACGCCAATCGATAACGTCATGGCTTGAGTGGATGGGCACCAAAGGCATAGACGTGGTTAAAGAAGGCTTCGATATGCTGCCCCATGCTCAGGGCTTCAACGGCGGCATATACATAGATGAAAATGCTTCCGCCGGTGTACCGGGTCTGTTTGCAGCTGGCGAGACTGCGGGGGGGCCGCACGGCGCAGACCGCCTTGGCGGTGCGGCGATAGCGGCAACACAGGTCTTCGGTAAGATAGCGGGAGCCAGCGCTGCGGATTACGCAAAAAAAGCAAAAACTCCGGATGTAAGCGAAAGCTTTGCACTGAAACATTTGGTAAAAACTATCAGCACACAGAGCGGCGGTATAACGGACATTGACGCAGCTATGGAAGTGATAAAGACGATAATGTGGGACTGCGGCTCGATAGTTCGAAGCGAAGAGCAGATAAAAAGCGGCCTGAAGAAAATTGAGAGCATAGAAGCGTCTTTCAATCCGCTGGAGCACTTTGAAAAGGGCATAGATATAAAGAAGGTTTCCAAGCTTCGTTCATTTATAAAGATATCAAAGCTGCTGCTGACACTGATGGACTACCGCAAAGAGAGCAGAGGTCCGCACTACCGTTTGGATTTCCCCGATGTATCAGAGCAATTCAGGGGCGCAGTGACTTCGAAGCTGAAAAATGGACAAATAGAACTTGAGTTTATAGATCCGTCCAGATAACACATATTGCAAAAAGGAGGAGTTTTGTATAATATATATTTATGGAAAAAAGAGTTGCATTGGTCACGGGCGCAAGCTCGGGCATAGGTGAAGAGATAGCGCGGCAGCTGTCAAAAGAGGGTTTTACAGTATACGGGACTTCCAGAAACGCAGAAGCTAAAAAACCGTTCTGCAGGATGCTCCAGCTTGATTTGGCTGATGCTGAGACAATAGACACTGCTGTCGATACGCTGATAAAAGAGCAGGGCAGGGTAGATGTCCTTGTAAATGCAGGCGGAAGCGGCATTGCAGGTGCAGTTGAAGAAACGAGCGCAGACGAAGCAAGAGCCCAGTTCGACGTTTGTCTGTTTGGCGCTATGAGTGTTCAGACTGCCGTTCTGCCGTACATGAAGGAAAACAAAAGCGGCATGATAATCAACATAGGTTCTATGGCTGCGTGTTTTCCGGTGCCGTTCCAAGGCATGTACAGCGCTGTAAAATCGGCAGTTTTCATGATGAGCGCAACGCTGGCAATGGAAGTAAAACCGTATGGCATACGGGTGTGCTGTATAGAACCGGGTGACACAAAAACTGGTTTTACCGGCAGCAGAGTTTATACAAAACGTACTAAAAAAACAAAGTACAATCCATACTTCGAACGGGCCCTGTATGAGATGATACGTTCCGAGATGGCGGCATACGGGCCGGGAAAATGCGCAAACCTGGTGCTTAAAACTATAAACCAAAAGAATCCGCCTATACGCAAGTCGGTAGGAATTGGCTACAAAACGCTTTACACGGCATCAAAGATACTGCCGTGGAAGTTAAAGATGTTTTTATTAAAAAAGATATATCTAGAGAAAAATCCGCCCGAGAACGCAGAATGGACATTTGAAAAACAATTCGACGGCAAAGAATAACAGCAAAGCAGGGGAAAGACATGGACTACATTTCAAAGGCAAGACAGAACTTTTCGCGAATAGGTGCGGCGCTTCTATTAATGTTTTTCCTGAACTATGCCCTTGTACAGCTGGCCGGATTTATGATTGTAAGGCTCTTTGGAGAAGCGGCATTTGAACCTATGTGGATAAAGCTGCTTCTAAGCTCTGCTGTGCAATATCTGATAGCAAGGCCTGTGGCATACCTTATATTAAGGAGAATGCAAAAGCAGGATATAGAACCGCTCGGTATAACTTTCGGACGCTTCATAATTTTGTTCTTTATCTGCTATTTTCTTATGTATGCCGGCAATCTTTTGGGTATCGGAACCAACTTTCTGATACAGCATTTCACGGACAGCACGATTGACAGCTATATAAACGAAATGCTGACGGGCACGAATGTATTGATATACAGCCTTTTCGTGGTGATTCTTGCACCGGTAATGGAAGAACTCTTTTTCAGGAAGCTGCTGATAACACGAATCGAGCGCTACGGAGAAGCTCCGGCAATAATAGTGTCCGGCCTTGCTTTCGGACTCTTCCACGGCAACTTTGGACAGGTGTTCTATGCTGTTGCCCTGGGGCTTATACTTGGCTATATATACATAAGGACAAGAAAGATATTAGTGACCATAGGCTTACATATGATAATAAATCTTTTCGGGGGAGTGCTGCTTCCGCTTGCCGCCGTTTCAAGCACGGGGATGATGGTGCTTGGAGGGTTTGTAGCTCTTGGATTTACGATAACAGGGCTGGTGATGTTCATCATCCGAATAAGGAAGGTGCGCATCATAGAGCGATATAACCAGCTGTCTACCGGCTGGGGGCAGGTCGCATTTGTAAATTTCGGTATGATTTCATTTTTCATCGGCTGTGCGGGTGTGTTTGTTTTAAACACGCTGGGCATGCTGGTGCCAAACTGATTTTAAAATACACAGGAGGAAAACCATGGACCATTTAAAACCTATTTTTGAAAGAAGAAGCCACCGTGCCTATTCTGATAAGCCGGTACCGGAGGATGTTGTAACAAACATATTAAAAGCAGGCATGTTCGCTCCTTCGGCGATGAACTCTCAACCCTGGGAGTTTTTGATAATGAAGGACGATGAGAAGCGTTCAAAGGTTTCAGAGCTCGTTCCGTACTGGTCGATGCTCAAAAACGCACCGCTCGGGATACTCGTTCTTGCAAACACTATTAACTACAAAGCCTCAACAAAAGATTTCATAGTTCAGGACTGTGCAGCCAGCACCCAGAACATACTGCTTGCAGCACAGGCACAAGGGCTTGGCGGGGTTTGGCTGGGGCTCTACCCAATAAAAGCCAGGATGCAAAAGATAAGCAAAATATATAACATTCCAGAGCATGTGCTGCCCTTCTCAATCACGGCGATGGGCTATCCATACAGAGAGCTGCGGCCTCATAGGACGTTCAAGGAAGAAAAGGTACATATAGACGAATACTGAATTAAGAACATAAAAAAAGACCTGTAAAAGCAGGCCTTTTTTGCTTGAGTTTTATTTTCTCTCGCACACGAGCATAGTAACGTCGTCTTCCTTTTTCTGAGCAAATTTCTCTTTTATACTGCCAAGAAGAGCCTGGTTGTCAAGAGACTTGTCTTTAAGCATTGAGCCCAGCTCCTCGGCGACGGTTTTATCTACGTGAACGTCATCCAGCCCGTCGGTGTAAAGCAGCAGCCGTTCTCCCTTTTTAAGTTTGTCAGTCCTCTCACTTCGTTCCTCGGCATTAGTCCATCTGCATATAGGTGTTCCCGGCAGGAAAAGCTCCTTAGCCTTCCTGGCAGATGCGATAAGCGGTGTAACGCTGTGGCCTGCGTTGCAGTAAGTGAAGCTGCCCGTTTCCGGCTCAAGCACCAGCGCAAAAATGGTGATGTATATGCTGGGGTTGACGCTAAGTTCCTCGAAAGAATCCTGCATGTTGGAAAGCACCTGCTTCGGGTTTATCCCTGGCTTTTTACACTGCGCAAACATTTCCTGCCTTAGGTACACAGTCAGCATTGCCGGCATAACGCCGTGTCCTGAAACGTCTGCAATATACATGAACACCCTTCCGTCACGCATAAGGAAACAGTCATACATATCGCCTCCAAGAGCTTCACAGGGAAGGAACTCTGCTGCAAAATCATATCCTTCTATGCTTGGCAGTTCGTTGCGCAGTATGGAAAGCTGAAGGCTGCGTGCCACATCAAGGTCGTTTATCATGCGCTCGTTGGCGCCCACAAGCCTGTCTTTTAGGTTTGCTTCCAGTGTTATATCGGAGAGTATCTCAAGTGCATATGTCTTCCCGTCGTATGATACGGGGCTTGCGCTAAGCGAATAAACCCTGCCACGGACATTCATTATGCAGTCCTGTCTTATGTTCGTGTTTATGCATTCCACAGCAGTACAAGAAGAGCATTCTTCAGATGAGCCGGGAATCCTGCGGCAGATTTCACCCTCGCCGTTGCCGAACCTGTCGGTAAAGGTCTTGTTTGCATACAGAACCTTTCCCGCTTTGTCTATCAGCCTTAGCATATCTGGTATCTCATTTAGTGCACAGGCGAATATTGAGTCCGATTCAAATAGTTCTTTGCTTTGCATAATTACCTCTGTTTGGCTTTTAAGTGTTCCCTGCAGATGTGTATACCGCAGGTGATATTCAACGTATATATAATATCACAAATTGATAAGATAATGAACTTGTTTGACTAAAAGATTAAATAAAGCCCCCGGTCAAGAATGTTTTGCCGGGGGCTTTGGGCTGTACTGCATGTTAGTTTTTGATTATGACCGCAACGATCTTGAGCGGCTCATCCTTTTCGTTGGATACGGCATGAAAGGCTCCTTCGCCGCACACGTTGCAATCACCCTTTCGAAAAGGCCGCTCTGTGCCATTGTCGTTAATGATTCCTTCGCCCTCGATAACGTAATAGACCTCAGTTTCGTTTGTATGCTCGTGCCTGCCTATGCTGCATCCCTTTTCAAGCGTCATTTCAGAAAAAAGCCTGCTCTTTTCGGGCATGAACCCTTCGGGAACGATATGCAGAAAATTGACTGTTCCGCAGCCGCCTCTAACCTCTTGGCGGCTCTGCATTTTCATATCCTGACTTTTGATAACCATTATATTTTCTCCTTTATCTTTCAACCCTTATGATGTTGGCTACTTCAACGACCTCATCTATACTGTTAATTTCATCTATCGCTTTTTTGAAAGAGAGTTCCTTAGCTTTATGCGTGATGAATATAAGAGGTACCCTGTCAAGGTTGTGTCCTTTTTGTATCACCGACGCAAGGCTGACGCCGTACCCGCCGAACACGTCTGCGATCTTGCCGAGTACGCCCGGGCTGTCCTGGGCTGTAATGCGGATGAAGTACTCGCTTTCCCAATCGTTCTCGAAAGAAAGCTCGTCCGAAACGCTCTCCTCGTTGTAAAACGTTGTATACCTGTGCTTGCACTGCTTTGTCGCATATATAACATCTGAAACGACTGCGCTTGCAGTAGGCATATCGCCTGCTCCACGTCCGTAAAGCATGATGTCGTCAACAACATTTCCATGCAGGAAAATAGCATTGAAAGCGCCTCTTACGCTCGCAAGCGGGTGGGTCATAGGTATCATCGTAGGGTGGACTCTTGCCTCAATGGTGTTGCCTTTGCGTTTTGTTATGGCAAGCAGCTTTACGCAATACCCAAGCTCTCTGCCGAAAGCTATGTCCTCCTTGGCTATCTTAGTTATGCCTTCGCAGTAGATACAGTCCACGGGCACTCTTGCATGGAAAGCCATGGAAGAGAGTATCGAGAGCTTATATCTTGCGTCAAGTCCTTCAACATCGCTTTTTGGATTTGCTTCAGCAAGGCCTTTTTCCTGCGCCTGTGCCAGCGCTTCTTCATAGCTGAGATTGTCTTCCGACATGCTTGTGAGTATATAGTTCGTAGTTCCGTTTATGATACCCATAAGGGAAGTTATCTCATTTGCCTGCAGGCTCTCCCAAATAGTGCGAAGTATGGGAATCCCGCCGCCAACGCTGGCTTCAAAATACAGCCCAGCGCCGCTCTTGCTGGCAGCTGCGTTAAGCACCGGCCAGTACTGTGATAGCAGGTCTTTGTTGGCCGTAACCACGGTCTTACCGGCTCCAAGCGCATCAAGTATGAACTGTTTAGCTGGGTCTATTCCGCCGATAAGCTCAATAACGATCTCTATGCTTTCGTCTTCGATGATATCCTTGTAATAGTCCTTTGCCTTCTGCTCTTGCGGTATATCAATGGAATAATCGAGTGCAAGCACCTTTTTTAGGTTTAGGCTAATGTCTTCCTTATGCTCAATTCTTTCCTTCTGCATCTCTATGGTCTTGTAAACGCCGGACCCTACAGTTCCCAGCCCGATAAGCGCAATGTTGACCTGTCTCAACTTGTCCACCCCACTCACTTGTTTTTGTTCATTTCGTAAACCCGGCTCAGTCCGATAAGAGTAAGCAGGTTGTTTATCTCGTCAATCTCTTTAGATTCCTGTGCAACGATGTTGGACATCCCTCCTGTAGCAATAACTTTAACAGATTCGCCTAGCTCTTGTTTGAAGCGCTGTATTATATAGTCTATCTGTCCTACATATCCGTAAATGATACCGGCCTGCATGCCTTCTATGGTGCTCTTTCCTATAACACTTTTTGGTTTGACGAGCTCTATCCTTGGCAGCCTTGCTGCATTAAGGGTCAGAGCTTCTGCTGATATCTTGATGCCGGGACATATAGACCCGCCAAGGAAATCGCCGTTCTTGCTTACTGCTCCAAATGTTGTTGCAGTGCCGAAGTCGACTATTATACAAGGCCCGCCGTAAATGTTATATGCAGCGATTGCTCCAACTATACGGTCGGCGCCGAGCTCTTTCGGATCGTCATACTTTATGTTGATGCCGGTTTTAATACCCGGCTCTACGAACAGCGGATTCATACCGAAGTATATATTGCACATATGCTGCAGAGTGTAGTTTATTGAGGGTATGACGCTCGATATGACTATCCGTTTGATATCGCAGACGTCGCGCCCGACATGTGCAAAGAACGCAGTGATGCGTATGCCGTATTCATCCGAAGTCCTCTCAAGATTCGTTGCCATCCTCCAGGAGTTCTTCAGCTCTCCGCCTTCAAAAAGTCCGCATTTTATGTTGGAATTGCCAACATCCATTACAAATATCATCTAGTTCTCCGTTTTAGTACTATTCTTTCTGCGCTTTATTTTAGATACTGCAAATACTATAGGTATGCAGAGAATTATTGCAACTGCTGCTTCGGGCAGGCCGTTTACTGCACCTATTCCTGCAAGCACACCAAAAAATGTATCAGGCGTTGCTCCAAATGCTGCTGAGAGCTGGTCTATTTCCGGAAGGAATATCAGATAAAGCATTCCGAGGAAAAGCACAGTGTTTGTCATAGAGCCTGTAAAAGCGGCGACTCCGGTTCCGATATTAATACTCTTTTTTGATTCTTTAGCTATTGCTCTGTATATCAGCCAGGTCGTGACCGGGACAAGCATACGAGGTATAAATACCAGCAATATCGTTTTTAAAGGGCTTAAGCTGAACAGGAACTGACTTAGAGCAGACGGTCTAATAAATATAGTTAAAAAGCTCGTCAGTCCGAACACAAAACCCATTATCAGCCCGGTTCTTAGACCTTGTGAAACTGTGCCGATTACAACAGGTATACACATAAGTGTTATTTCAATCGGCGGGATAGGGATATACCCAAGTGGCGTCAGCCCAAGAATCAGGCAAATTGCGGCAAGAACCGCGGTGATTGTTAGTTCTCTGGTTTGAATCTTCATTATTACCTCCGTTCGAATTCCTTGAAAAGGATATCCGACTTCGTTATTTTATTTGGTCTCTCACGTTTTGCGTAGCGCTGCTGCCTATAAAAGGGCTTGTGCATGCACTCGCAATAGAAAAACCATAGAACACATTATACCAATTACACTACTCTAAATCAATCACAAATTTATAACGTTTATTTATCATCTTTGCGCATATACCTGCGTGTTTCCTTAATTTTTTTCTCATATCCTTCGTCGGACGGCTCGTAATATACCTTGTCCCTAAGGTTGTCGGGCAGGTACTGCTGGGGAGTATAGTGTCGTTCATAGTCGTGAGCATACTTATATCCATTGCCGTTTCCGAGTGACTGTGCACCGTTATAGCTTGTGTCTCTCAGGTGTGTTGGTACAGGCTCCTGAAAGGCGTGCTCTGCATCGTGGAATGCTCCGTCTATAGCGACACATACAGCGTTAGACTTTGGTGATTCACACACGAATATGATAGCCTGAGCTATGGAAAGTCTTGCTTCAGGCATGCCGACGAACTCCAGTGCATTTGCAGCTGCGACTGCCTGTGTCATCGCCGAGGGGTTGGCAAGCCCCACATCTTCGCTGGCATGCGCTATTATCCTTCGCACAATCAGCCTTGGGTCAACTCCTGCATATATAAGCCGTGCGAACCAGAACAGCGCTGCGTCTGCGTCGCTGCCCCTGAGCGACTTGCAAAACGCCGAGAGCATGTTGTAATATTCCTCATCATCGCACCTTACCGCACGGCGCTGTATCGATTCTTCCGCTATAGCAAGGTCTATTCGTATGCTGCCGTCTTCCTGTGGAGGTGTAGTAAGAACAGCAAGTTCTATAGCGTTGAGTGCCGTTCTTGCGTCTCCGTTCGCCACGTTAGCGATGTGCTCTGTTGCTTCTTCATCGAATGATATCTTAAGCTCGCCGAAGCCACGCTCTTTGTCCTCTATGGCGCTGCTCATTATCTGCTTTATATCGTCTTTTGTAAGCGCAAAGAACTGGAACAGCCTGCAACGCGAGACAATGGCGCTGGTCATGCTGACCATTGGGTTCTCGGTAGTAGAGCCGATAAAGCATATCGTTCCCTGCTCCAGCGCAGGCAGTATACTGTCGCTCTGTGTTTTAGACCACCTGTGGCACTCGTCCAAGAGCAGATACGTCGGCTGCCCGTACATACGAAGCCTTGCATCCGCCTGCTCGATTATCTGCCGAACTTCCTTTACGCCGCTCGTTACTGCATTTAATTTCTCGAAAGCAGCTCCTGTAGAGTTTGCAATAACATAAGCAAGCGTCGTCTTGCCAGAGCCGGGAGGCCCGAAAAATATCGAAGAAGTCAAGCTGTCCGTCTCGATAGCACGGCGCAGCAGTTTGCCCTTGCCGACGATATGAGCCTGCCCGAAAAATTCGTCTATGGTCCTTGGCCTCATTCTGTCTGCAAGCGGTGCGGTCCTGCTTCTTGTAAATTCAAATAGATCGTTATCCACTTTGAGTTTTCCTCTTCCTGTTTATGACTGGATTATATCATATCCTCAGAGGCATGGGCAACAGATGTTCTTATGGTTTGCAGAACAAGAAATGTCTGCTTAACATATATCATCTTTCGTGTATAAGAAAGTATAAGGTGAATATGTCTATAGAAAACAAAGTAAGCTATTTAGCTTTTCCAGATTTCTTTATATAGATTATAAGAACCAGCGCTACAATCAAAGCTGCTGCAATAGCCGCAATTAATATAATAGTAAGTGTGCTAAGCCCGCTCGAATCCTGCAAAGCAGCTGTTTCTTCTTCCAGTGCACGCCAGTCTCCGTCATAATCTGATTGCTCTGCGGCATTTGCCTGCACAGGCGGCTTATCTTCATTGGTTTCGTTGGGCGTTTGTTCTACAGCGGGGGAAGAACTCTGCGTTTGAACAGAAACCGGAGATACCGTAGGGAGCGCTTTTTCAACAGTTATTTTCAACACGTTTGAATCGGTTTCATACGCCTGTACGCACTGTGCCTGTACGTTATAAGCGTATACTGTTGTTGCTGCCGGAGCGACATTTATTGTCGCCGATTTACTGCTGTTTAAATTAATGGCTGCCCAAGAGTCTATCAATTTGCCGTTATTGTCATAAAGTTTGACATCCTGAAACGGGTAACCGCCGGTATTGTCAATTTTAACTGTTATTTTTGAAGAATCTCCGCTGGCAATAATGGTTTTTGATGCTGATGCAGTAACAGACAGCATGGGCGGAATAAAGGCAATAGTGAAGTCAGCAGCAAGAGGACTTGTTATCCTCCGGGTATTGCCCTCATGAGTATAGTCGAAAAAATATCCAAATATTATTGTACCGTCAACAAAACATGAAAACACATAGCTGACAGTTTTTTCATCACCGGGGGCTAAATCGAAAGTGTCGATCAAAGCTGCAGCACCGACACCCAAAAAAGGTGTAAAACCTTCATAAGTCACATTACCGGTGTTCTTTGTGCGAATATTGAAAATAATATCCTCACCAAATTTGACTGAAGATTTATTTGCACTGACTTCAAACTCAAGCGTTGTTATTGGCGGGTCGACTACTATATACGAATCCATATGCAGTTCGATGAGGTTGGAGTAAACAGTTCCCCAGCCGTCATAATGGACCTCGACACGAAACCCATAGTCAAGGTTTTGACCGAAGTCTGCGGTATGGTGAGAGATCAGCGTTTGGGATTCTCCGGGAGCCAGGATAAGTCCATTCACCCATTCATAAACACCATCGATCGTATAACCGTTGATATCCACACTGGAGCCGGTGTTGTTTGTAATTGTGAATTCAATTGTTGTAACATCGCCGTCGAAAAGAGTTGTAGGGTTTGCCGTTGCAACCACTTCAAGGTCGCCTGCGTGGGCAGTCGAAATCGGTGCCAGTAAAAGAAGTAAAACTATTGTAAGTATCAGCGCAGAAGCTTGAGAGGTCTTTTTCATATAATCCCTCCTTAAATACTTTCTTATACAATGATATCTCTTTTGAATTTAGGAAGCAAGCATTTGCAAATGATGTAAACAAATTGTATTATCCGTGCAATTCATAAAATGTCTGATTTTTTTTACGGGTTCTGGAAAAACAGAAAAGCAGCAAACCTAGTTCGCTGCCTTCTTGCAAAATTTGTTTGTGTTATTTATCTTCAGTAACAGTTATTTTACACGTTGCTTCGTCGCATCGGCTAAGGTCTATGTCATATTTATACCCAAGCGGCTCAAGCACATTTCGGTAGAGTATGTCGCAGTGTTCACAATAATCTTTATACGGCTCAATGTGCGGCGTAGCTATTAGCTTGCCTTTAGACGGGCACTTGTGCATCTCTATAGAAAACTCGCCTTTGTCTTCGTCAAGCGTCATGGTAAAGTCCGCAGCCTCTTCATTGAGTGTGTGCGACCAATAATTCCAGCAGCCCTTCAGGCCGTTTTGAGTCGCCTCTTTTCTCAGAAGGTCGAGCCCGTCTTTGGATATTGTCTCCCAATACTTAACTACAGCTTCCTTGCCGCCCTTTTTCTCTATGAACTTGAAAAGCTCACTGTACGCCGGTATGAATTCAGTACAAGATATCATCTATTTCGCCTCCTTGTAAAACCGCTGTATGCTTGCTCCGGTCTGCTCGTCATAGTTATTTAGTTTATAGCTATACCCCGTTTCGTCTGCCAGAGTCTGTCCTATTGTTCTCGTCGTTTCGATGAGCATTGGCGCCGGTTTAAGGCCAGACTTGACTATGTGTACAACATCCGGGCTTTTTGCTATTTTGACGGTTAGTTCACCGTCCTTCTTCTCGAAGCTAACGTCGCCGGGGACTTCCTCTATCTCGAATATGTTCTTGAAATATTCCTCAAGTGCACTTAGTCCTTTTCCCTTTATTCTGTCTATCAGCGGCTTATGGAAAACCTTCGTGTACTGCTGCAGATATTCAATTACGGAATCGTCGCCGTACTGCTCCTGCAGATACGATATTCCAAGGTTCATGATGCCGTGGAAATCCTTGTGCAGATATTTATTGTCCGCTGCTCTTCTTTCCATTTTTTCCATTTTTATATTCTCCTTTGTCTTATTGTGCACCGTTAAGCTCTGCCGCCACTTCGTAGAACCAACGACAGTTTTCGGGCGTTGTATCGAAAATCACGCTGTAGCCTTCCATGTCATCGTTAGGCACAAACCCGGGGACCGGGAAAGAACCGTCCGGTGACTGCTGTGTAAAATAATTCTGTAGAATAAATCTGCACACCTCATCATATCTTGTTTCGCCCGTCAGCCTGTACAAGATCGCCAAGCCCCACAGAGCTTTGCCGCAGCCCGCGCTGACAAAACCGGGCTCACCGGCGCTTATATACACATCGGCATACTTTATAGAGCCGTCAAGATAATCGGTTTTACCTGTCTGCTCATAGAGCTTGGCAAGCGCAGCTATCGGATAGCCGGTCATCCAGACTGCCTGACCGGGCGTGTTTGGTTTAACGCCTACGAAGATTGGGTATTTTTGGTCTGGCTGTGTTACATACTTAAAAGGTTTTTCAACATTGGTGTAAAATATCTTTTCCCGCTCCGGCTGGCTGCGTTCAACCTTTATAAGGAAATTCCCAAGTTTTTCGGCTATATCGAGTCTGCTATTAAGGAAATTCAGTATACCCGTTGCAGCACTGGTTGTATCATAACGATCGAGCTTAGGCAAACGGGAACAGCGCATAGCTCCCATTTCCTCATCGTAAAAATTTTCAAGTATGCACGCATTCAGCTTGTTAGCAGTTTTTATCTGACCAAGCTTCTGAGCCCCAAGTATGACCCAGTGGTTTGCGTAGCTCTGTGAAAAAAAGCTGGTGTAGGGTTCGCAGGTTTTTTTGCCGGTCTTCTCGTTTATCATAAGGTCTCCGTCGCTTGTGCAGAAGCGTTTCATTATCTGACCAAGCACAAGAGCGGCTTTGTCCGGGTGTCCTGCCATAGTGAGCGCTGAAACACACTTTGTATAAGCATACAAGTCTGTAGCGTGAATCAGACTGCCCTCGTTGTCGATTTGGGTCAGAAGCCACTCAGCAACTTTTTTACCTCTTTCGAGCAAAACATCAGTATAAGGGTGCATAGCGCCTCCTCCTATTTGTCTTTAAGAAAGTCGTGTTCTATCTTTCCCCACCCCTGCTCATAATCCATGCAAGAGCGTGAAGCGGATATTATCTCTTCCGGCTGGAGCAGGTGTATCATAGAGCTGCACGACGGCGCAAATTCAACCGTTCCGGCACACTCATAGAAGTACTTTTCAACCGGATTATCTATGCCGCATGTTGTAAGCTGCTTTACCTCTGGCCAAGGTCCCTCTATAGACGGTATCATTTTAAGGTTATAGAGAGGGAACACTGCCGGGAAATCTTCAGCTTTGCCCGGTCTTAATACTTTGGTAGTTATCTTCATAAACTCAACATCAGCTCTTGTTGCGCTGGCTGTGAATATCTCTGCATTGTATTTAAAGCTCATCTGTGCATGTTTTTTAGGGCTGCCGTAAATCTCACGTCCGGCGGCTATTGCGCTGTCGTTGTTAAGATACAGCGCAGGCATATAGAAACACTGCTTTCCCTGCCATTCCACCTGAACTACAACTCCCATTTCCAGGAACGGGCCATAGCACGAAGAAAACGGCACATTTATGCTGAATGCGCTGCAAAGCCCGTCTTTGCCCGGCTTAAAGAAATCCGGCAGCAGTGCCGCTATGTTTTTTGGATCGGTCTTAAAGTATACATAGTCAAAAACAACGTCCCTGTAAATGGTTGGCTGCGGTCCGTATGCAGGCGAATCGATAGGGGTGGTATAGTTTTCTTCTTTCTGAGAAATAACCTTATAGTCCATAATGAACTCTCCTTAAAATTAAGATTGATGATATTGTGTGTGTTTGCCGGCGAAGTGTGGTTTTTGGCTGCCGACGATACTTAATAGAACTAATACTTATAATGTATTCCATACTAAAAATAATGTCAATGAAAAATAATGAGTTTTTTTATAATTATATTGCCTGTATCTGTATACACCCGTCATTTCTCCGTGATATAATCGCCGTGCCGCAAGAAACACAGAAAGGCGACGAGGTGGAGTATGAAGTCAAATAA
Source organism: Christensenellaceae bacterium (assembly GCA_963666505.2). Taxonomy (GTDB): domain Bacteria; phylum Bacillota; class Clostridia; order Christensenellales; family SZUA-584; genus JABGQS01. The sequence continues at coordinate 110,715 of CAXXXL010000001.1, forward strand.
ACAGCTTTTTGTATTCCCGCCGGTGATGATACTGGCGCTGTTCACAGCGTCTCTTGGTTACCTTATTCCTCAGATACAGGAAACTTACGGACTTTCATACAGTTCGGTAGGTCTTTTTTCCACGCTTCAGTCTGCAGGCATGATGATAGCGATTGTTGTCTGCTTCTGCGTATTTTCAGGGCTTAACAAATCAAGGCTGATTCTCATTGGCTCGTTTGCGCTTGCAGGATTCATAATGCTGCTTTCAGCAGAGCTTCCCCTGCTTGCGCTTTACAGCGTTTTTTTCTTTATAGGACTCTCAATGAACCTTCCCGACACGCTTTCCCATGCGCTGCTTGCAGACCTGTCAGGCAGAAAATCGGCGATGTACATTTCGCTGCTGCATGCGCTCTGGGCTATAGTCGGAGTAATAGGTCCTTTTTTTGCAATGCTTATCGACAGCACATATAAAAAAGTTTTTCTGATAACGGGCATGATTACGGCGCTGGCTGCACTTGTTTTCTGGTTTGGACTGCACAGGGAAATAAAGCTGCCTTTTATAGAGAACAGAGCAAAGATGGGGTCGTTAAAAAAGCTTATAGGTATCTTGAAACACAGGGGAATGTTCCTGTTTTTCCTCACCAGCCTTCTTTGCTGCTTTGTGCAGATGCCGCTTGTTTATTTCGTACGCATATACGCAGAAGGTGCGACGGGTCCCGGGATATCCGGAGCGATAGCGCTCTCATGCCTATACTTTGGCTTTTTTGCAGGCGGCCTGATATTTGCGTTCATTTCGCATAAAGTCGACTTATATAAGCTAATGATAATATCAAATTCTCTGTCTCTTTTGATGATGGGGGCTATGATGATCTTTGGCAGCGGTGCTGCGATAGCGCTGTTCGCATTTCTTGCGGCTGCGTGCATGGCTCCCAGTCTGCCGATAATGTTCGCAAAAGCATGTGATGCTTCCTGCGACGATACAGCAGCAGCCTCTGCTCTGATATTTTTCGGTTTGGCGCTTTCTGCACTGATAGCGCCCCCGCTTATAGGCGCAATAGCTGACCTTTCAAACCTGCGTATCGCTCTTCTTGCAAACGCGGGCATATATGTACTTGTTATAGGCCTTTCGGTGCTGCTCTACAAGCTTTTTGACAAACCGTTAATAAAAGCAGAATAAAAAAGAGCTGCATTTATGCAGTTCCTCTTTCTTATATTTACTCAAACCATTCGGGTAGAATCTGCTTTGTCTCTTTGATAAACGCCGCCACCTGTTCGTCGCTAAAACCTATATAAGGCGGATACAAACTCTGAGGGAACTCCGGTATAGAGAACTTCACGAATGTTTTGTCCCATGCTCCGTCCATCTTGCCTGCTCCAGGCGGGCAGTTTTTCATAAGCACCTTATGTGCCTTAAAGAACCCATCAGCAATCTTCAAACATGTCGCAAAGTCTTTATTAGTACCTGCTTCGAAATACTCAAGCGCAACCTTATAGCTCACGTTAAGCAGAGATATCAGAAGACCGAATTCGCCAAGCTGGCTGCCGTACCCGTAAAGCCCGTCCAGTAAAAAGAACTGCAGTGGGGAATCAAGCGCCGCAAGCTGGTGTACTTCGTTGACCGAGTTGGTTATATACTTTACTGCAACGAGGTTCTCAAACTGCTGCGCAAGCTCAATATAGTCGTCCGGGTTAAGCTTCGTTTTAGAGCGCATGAAGTTGTTGTAATGCATGAATCGCAGCTCCGGGAACCTGCCGCATATGGATTTGAAGAAAAGATGAGATTCCTCTTTGGTAACGCTGCCCCAGCACGGGAACGAAATCTGAAAGTCGGTGATGCCTTCCTTTGCAGCCATCTCTATCCTGTCGATAGCATCAGCCATAGACAGCGAAATAACTCCGACCATCGGCATACTGCTTTTGTCCTTTGCCGTCTGGTCTTTCAGAATGCGGACGAGCTCCATATACTGCGAATGATTGACGCTGTAGCCCTCTCCGGCAGTGCCAAACAGATATATGCTCTTCGAGCCGGCATCCATAAGGATGTCTATCTCACGTCTGAGCATAGCTTCGTCGATTTTAAAATCCTTTGTCCACGGAACGCAAGCCGTAGTCATCAGCGTTTTTGGATATCTTTTCTGCATGATGCTTCTCCAATCGTGATTTAAAGTTTGGGGAATCGAATTTCGGCTAAATGATATCACAAGGCGCCCGGGATTTCAAAACAAATAGTTTTATACTTTAAAAAACATAGCAATAGTGTGCAAAGACATAGTATAATTATGTATATACAGTAAATTTCAAATTAAGGTCAGGGGAGACGTTCATGCATTTCGGGTACGGTGAAAAAGAAATAAGCTATCTTAAAAGCAAAGACAGCGTACTTGGACAGGCCATAGATATAATAGGCTTTGTTAAAGTCAGCATGGACACGGACATCTTCTCTGCGGCGGCAAACAATATAATAGGACAGCAGCTTAGCATGGCAGCGCAGGCGACTGTCTGGAATCGCCTAAAAGACAAAGTTGGAACGGTTACCGTTGACAGTGTCTTGAAGCTTTCTCTCAAAGAACTCAAGAGCATAGGTATATCCTATAAAAAGGCGGAGTATATCTTTGGTTTTGCAGAGCAGATAAGTTCCGGCAGTTTCAGCACAGAGGCTCTTACAGAATTATCAGACGAGCAGGTGATTGAGCAGCTTTCGTCTGTAAAGGGCATAGGCGCCTGGACGGCAGAGATGCTGCTCATTTTCAGCCTTGGCCGAAAGGATGTGTTAAGTTATGGAGACCTAGCTATTCACAGGGGCCTGCGGATGTTATACCATCACAGAAATGTTGATAAAAAGCTGTTTGAAAAATACAGGCGGCGCTATTCTCCGTACGGCAGCGTTGCCAGTCTGTATCTCTGGGAAATAGCACAGGGTGCGATGCCGGGCATGAAGGATTACGCCCCGAAAAACAAGAGGTGATAAAGATGAAAGAGAACTTTGCGGTCTATCCATCCCGGCTGGGAGACATAAAGATCACATACACAGATGAAGCGATAACAGGAATAGAGGTAGGAGCTTCGGATTACGACAGCAGAGAGTCAATGCCCTCGGCTCTAAGCGAGAGCGCGATAGAGCAGCTCAATGAATACTTCACCGGCAAGCGAAAAGAGTTCGATCTGCCGCTTGCTCCTTCAGGCACGCTCTTCCAGCAAAAGGTCTGGGCACAGCTTCGGGAAATCCCATACGGTCAGACGAGAAGCTATAAAGACATTGCGCTCGCCGTTGGCAGTCCTAAAGGTTTTCGTGCCATTGGCTGGGCAAACAATAAAAACCCGATAGCGATAGTCATACCCTGCCACCGTGTAATAGGAGCGGACGGAAGCCTGGTCGGTTACGGCGGCGGTCTTGACATGAAGCAGAAGCTTCTCGATTTAGAGAAAAAGAATAGTTAATAGCAAAGGCTAAAACCTTTGAAGAAAGAAGGTAGCTGTGAAAACAATAGACATTGAAGCGTGGCCGAGAGCAGTCCACTATCATTTTTTCAAGAGAATGGACTATCCGCACTATAATATCTGCGCAAATATCGACATTACGAATTTTCTGACAAATACAAAAAAGCAGGGGCTGCCTTTCTACTATTCGATGATATTTGCAGTAATGAGCGTGCTCAACACTATGGATGAGTTCAAATACCGCATAAGAGGCGAAGATGTTGTGCTGCACGATACTGTGCATCCGGCTTTTTCAGATATGCCGAAAGACTCAGACAATTTTAAAATGGTATCCACTCAGATGAGAGGAAGCATTGGAAGCTTTATCAAAGAGGCGAAACAAAAATCACAGAGCCAGACGGCAAGTTTTGTGAAGGAAGACCTCGAAGGGAGAGATGATCTCGTATATATAACATCTGTGCCCTGGGTCTCCTTTACGAACATCTCCCATACAATATCGTTCAATAAAAACGATTGCGTTCCAAGGCTTGCATGGGGCAAATACTTCAGCGACGGCGGTAAAACGCTGATGCCGTTCTCTGTACAGGCTCATCACTCATTTGTTGACGGAATACATATGGGTAGACTTTTTGAGACTCTGCAGGACTATCTGGACGGTTTCTGATGCCCGGCATTTCCTAGCCTGCGGCTTTTGCATGGTTTCTTTAAATCATACTAGCAGGTAATCTAATACACTGGTGAAGACAAGCGGGCATCCCGAGAAAAGAGGATGCATAGTCTGCACGGCAGGCTCGCGACCGTTTTTAATAAGTTAAAAATTGATAATATTTATGAAAATAAGGTAAAAAATAGACTTGGCAAAATAAATATGGTATTATTGTCAAAAGATATTCAGTGTCTTGTAGAGGTTAAAGTGGAATATTTAAACGAAACTAGCATCATTGACGAAATAAAAAACGAATATAGGAAAATAGATAAAAGATGGATGAAACTTCATTACTATACTTTTGTGGTAATCGTTTTTTCCGGGTTTATTATAGAAACAATTATTGCAATACTTTGGTATCAGTCCGGCAGCGTGGAAATGTCTTCAGAGACATACCTTATGAAGTACGTAGCAGCGCCGATTATTGCCAATCTGCTTTTTATATTAGCGGGTACTTTTGTAATAAGATCATCAAGAATAAAAATGATAGTGAAAGCCTATGTTATTTCGCTTCTCTATGTCGGAGCCAGTTTCATATTATATTCGGTGCACAGCATTTTCTATTCGTTATATATTATTTTTACAGTGCCCATTCTTCTTACAATCATATACAGCGATTATATTCTGACTTCCATAACAGCGCTTTCAGGAATATTTGTGAAAGTTATATCAGAATTGTTTATCGTCTGGGATCCTGATAAAATAAATCCGCTGACTAGCAATCTCGAAACCGTCAATCTCTTTATTTCTACATTTATATTATTGGTTTTCTACATGGCATGTATGGTAGTAATCCGTTTTGAGAGAAAGAAAAACGCAGCAAGCATACAAAAAGAGATAGAGCATTATCAAACCCGGCAGAAACTCAAGATTGATGAACTTACCGAAATATATAACAGGACAGCACTGAGAAAAGAGTTCCAGAAAATGGAGAAAGACGGCTCGGGTTGTCCTTACTTCTTTGCGATGATAGATATAGACAATTTTAAAATGCTAAACGATACTTTCGGCCACTCACAGGGTGACCGCTGTTTAATAGAATTTGCGCATATACTAACAAAAAGCTGCAGCGGCAGCTCGATGCCATTTCGCTTCGGGGGCGATGAATTCTGCATTCTTTTTAAAGGCGAGGAGCTGGATTGCGTATTAAAGATATGCAAAGAAATACAAAGATGCTTGCTGGAAAGCCCGACCAGCGTGAACAGCATGTCCATGACTGCAAGCATAGGCATAGCTAAATACGAAAAAAACATGACATTGACAAAGCTTATCAAAAACACAGACTCAATGATGTATCTTGCAAAATCTCTGGATGACAAAATCTGTGTCTGGAGTGACAACGAAAACTTAGAGGAAAAAAGCATATAGACCTCCAGCCTATATCATCTGAAAAGAACAGGGAATGCAGAGCATGTCGAATATAATCAAGTATGTACAGGAAACTTTTAGCACAATGGAGCAAAAACCGTTTTGTCCGGTAGACAGCTTGATATTATCAAAGCTGTGTTACGTTCGTTTCGGGGGTATGGTTCCTGCGTTCGGTGAGCGCTCGGAGGGTGTCAGAATATGCGACACACTCAAAGCTGAAATGTTCGGGTCTATGTTCAAATACATGATTGAGACACAAAACGAGCGTGCTTTTCTTTACGCACTTGCCGCCAGTCCAAGATACCGCAATATAAAAATGAAATTCTATACCGATAAAAATGATAACGCGGTTGAAAAACAGTTTTCTGCAGTAACTTTCTTTCTTGAAGATAAAACAGCATATATCGCTTTTCGAGGAACAGACACTACAATAGTCGGCTGGAAGGAAGATTTCAACATGGCGTTTGAAAGCCCCATTCCTTCACAGGAAGAGAGTGTAGAGTATTTAGAGGCGACAGCGAAACGCATACCAAAACGTATAGAGCTAAGGGTGGGCGGCCACTCCAAAGGTGGCAACCTGGCTGTATACGCTTCAGTGAAGTGCGCGCCTAAAGTTCAGAAAAGGATAATCAGCGTCTTTAACCATGATGGCCCCGGTTTTAAAAACAATTTGTTTGAAACCCCTCAATTTCAGGAAATAAAAGACAAAATGCATACGACTCTGCCAGAGGCATCTCTGGTCGGTATGCTGCTTCAGCATCATGAAAATTATAAAGTAGTCAAGAGCAGCAGCAACAGCATAAAGCAGCATGATCCTTTCTCGTGGGAAGTTGAGGGCTATGACTTCGTTTATGCAGACAGTGTAAAAAACAGTGCGCTTGCACGCAACAAGGCGCTCAACGAGTGGATGGGTACTCTTGAAGACGACAAACGCCGGCTTATTGTAAACGTGCTGTTTGGAGTACTGGAAAAGACAGACGCATCTACGTTTCAGGAGCTTTCCGAGAACTGGGTAAAGAACGCATCTGTAATGATTGCGGCAGTCAAAGACCTTGACTCGGACTCAAAAAAATTCATCTCAAAAACCATAGGGGAACTTGCAAAGATATCCGTAAAAAACGTATTTTCAAAAGAGTGATCCCAGTCGATTTTTTTTGCAGAAAGGCTGCTATGCCAAACGATCAACACACCAACAACCTCATCAATGAAACCTCGCCCTACCTCCTCCAGCACGCCTACAACCCGGTGGACTGGTATCCGTGGGGGCAGGAGGCGTTCGACAAAGCAAAGGCAGAGGACAAGCCTATTTTTTTGTCTATAGGCTATTCAACCTGCCACTGGTGCCATGTCATGGCGCACGAGAGCTTCGAAGATAAGGACGTAGCAAATGTGCTAAACTCTGGCTTTGTGTCTGTAAAGGTAGACAGAGAGCAGCGCCCGGATATAGACGAAGTTTACATGAGCGTATGCCAGGCGATGACGGGCAGCGGCGGATGGCCTCTTTCGATATTCATGGATGCAGATAAGCGCCCATTTTTTGCAGGCACCTATTTCCCCCGGGACACCGCCTATGGCAGGATGGGCTTTTTAGAGCTGTGTGCAAACGTGCTGCGTGTCTGGAAGACGGACAGACAGTCGCTTCTTGAAAACAGCAGCCGAATAATAGAACACCTCACAGCACAGCCCGCTGCAGGCAGCTCTGCGGCGGACGCTGAAGTTGTTATTGACAACGGATACCAACACCTTGAAGCGGGTTTCGACAACGAGTACGGCGGCTTTTCACATGCACCGAAGTTCCCGTCGCCCCATAACATTCTGTTTCTGCTCAAGTACAGCAGGGCTAAAAAAAACCCTGATGCCCTCCGTATGGTAGAACTTACGCTTGAAAGCATGCACCGTGGTGGTATATATGATCATATAGGCGGCGGCTTTTCACGCTATTCGACGGACAGGGAGTGGCTTGTGCCTCACTTCGAAAAGATGCTCTACGACAATGCTATGCTTCTGCTTGCGTACAGCGAAGCATACGCCGCAACGAAAAAAGACAAATACCGTGCTGTTATAGATGGCATAGCGGGTTATGTTCTTCGGGACATGCGCTCGCAAAGCGGTGGTTTCTATTCCGCTGAGGATGCGGACTCGGAAGGTGTGGAAGGCAGGTTCTACGTTTTTAGTTATGACGAACTAAAGAAAAATTTCTCTGACGAAGATATGAGAATATTAGAGAAAATTTTCGGTGTAACCAAGCAAGGAAACTTCGAGGGGAAAAACATAATAAACAAAATAGGCTTAAGTCTTGAGGAAACTCAAGAGCAGCAAGATGTGATTAGAAAGCTGTACGACATTCGCCAAAAGCGCATACGACCGTTCAAAGATACTAAGATTTCAGCCTCGTGGAACGGCCTTATGATTGAAGCGCTTTGCCGTGCCGGCGCTGTAACTTCAAACCAGAACTACATAGACAGTGCAAAGAACGCTGCTGATTTCATAATAGACCAAATGATGTTCGGAGAAGAACTCAATGGTATATACAAGGAAGGCTCTAACCCCGCCCAGGCGTTTCTTGCCGACTATGCCAACTTCGCCAATGCTCTTTTAGCGTTATATTCAGCGACGCTGGATTTAAGATACTTAAGAAGAGCACTAAGACTGGCAAAGCAGATGACATCTCAGTTCTTTGACGAAAATGAAAATAGCTTTTATATGTCAGGCCAAAACGGAGAAGAGTTGTTCTACCGCCCAAAGGACGAATACGACGGAGCAATGCCTTCGGGCAGTTCATGTGCCGTAAAATGCCTGCATAGCCTCTCTGAACTGACGGGTGATGATGGCTTTACGCAGCTGCTGAAGCGAGCAGCCAAATCTTTCTATGGGACAGCTGGACAGATGCCCGGCGCATACATCCACTTTTTATCGACGCTGCTGAGCATGAGCACAGCACACCGTCAAGTCGTTATAGCAGCTGACAAAGACAGCAAAGAAGCTAACAACGCATACGAGCGTCTCTTGAAAGAATACCTTCCGTTCACAACGCTGATACGCTACGATGGCTCTAGCCGGGCTAAGCAAGCGTTTCCCCTTCTTTCGGCATATGAAACGAGCAGCGCTTTTACTGCATACGTCTGTGAAAACTTCGCTTGCAACAAACCGCTCAATAGTCCAGATGACCTTTTTAGCCTTCTTGGTGTTTCTCTCTAATAAAAAAAGCTTATTCTTCGCTAACGCCTGTTTTTATAACGTTAGTTCATATTTAAAGAACTAAGTGTGCAATTACGTGATATAATCATCAGATACTTTTGGTACGAGGTGAATAATGAAGCAGCAAAACAGGCAGTTCTTTGTTTTCCCCCCGGTGATGGTGATGTCGGTATACTTTACGGCTCTTGGTTTTCTTGTGCCAAGGATACAGGAAAAGTTTCTGTTGTCTTCAGCGCAGGTCGGGCTTTTTTCAACGATGCAGTCCATAGGAACAATGGCAGCTCTGCTGATATGTTTTTTAATAGTTTCTGCTATGAATAAAACGAGGGTTTTTCTGATATCGGGAGTGCTTTTTGCAGCCTGCCTGTTCCTCCTTGTTTTCAATCAGTTAGTGATACTTATGTATGTGCTTTTCATATTGATAGGCCTCTTTACAGGCGTTGCAAGTACGCTCTCAAACTCGCTGCTGGTGGACAGCGGCATGAAGAATGCGGGGTACTATATAGGGATACTCCACGGCGTCTGGGCGGGAACCGCGGCGCTCGGCCCCTTTTTCGTACTCATGTTCAGCGACGACTATAAAACGTCTTTGCTTTGGCTGGGTTTTCTGGCAGTAGGCTCTCTGGTTTTCTATGCCATAGTTCTTAAAGACAGGCTGAAGATGCCCGCCTGGGAGGATAAAAGCAAGATAGGCTCGCCAAAGAAACTCTTCAGAACATTCTTTTATAAAGGTATGCCGGTGCTGCTTGTGATAGGCTTTCTTACTACTATAATTAGAAGCGGCTTCACCTTTTTCCTAAGAAGCTATATAGAATATCTTGGCAAACAGCCTATATTCGGTGCATATATAATCGGTGTTTTCTTTATAGGGATGTTTATCGGCCGTATAACGTACGGCAGGTTCTCTCACAGGGTGTCAGCCAACAAAGTGCTGCTTGTCACCAACATAACTGCACTGGTTGCGTTTGCTGCAATGGTGCTGATAGACAATATGATCATTTTCATAATACTTATGAGCATAGGCGCCTTATGTATTTCTACAAACATACCTATAATGATAACGAAATCATACGAACTTATGCCCAGCGACTCAACAGGAGCGACTTCGTTTTTCTTCATTAGCGTGGTTACAGGCTCGCTGGTAGGGCCGCCTATAATAGGCTGGCTTGGAGATGTTACAAACATGAGGATAGCGATGCTTTGCTGCATAAGCGTGCTGATGCCGATAATCGCAATTGGTATCAGTATGCTGAAATCGGAAAGATATGCAAAGCAGGCGCTCAAATAATATAGACACAAGAGGCAAGTCAATGCTAAAAAACAACAAACAACTGCTGATATTTCCGCCGATGATGGCGCTTGCATTTTACTCGACGCTGCTAGGATTCATGGTTCCGCAGCTAAGAGACAAGTTTAGTCTCAGCTTAACCCAGATAGGCTCATTTTCAACGCTGCAGGGCATCGGTATGGCGCTTTCTCTGGTGCTTTGCTTTTGTGTGTTCTCTGCTTTCAATTCCATTAAAATATCAGGATTGTCGATGATACTGTTTGCGCTTATGATGGTACTGTTTGGATTAAATAACAGCGTTGCTTACTTTTATGTACTTTTCTTTTTGATAGGGCTGACGCAAAACACGATAGACACGCTGTCAAACACGGTTATCCGGGAAACATCGAAGCGCAATATAAGCTTGTGGCTTGGGTTGATACACAGCCTTTGGGCGCTTGCAGGTGCGGCAGGGCCTTTCCTTGCTTTTGCAGTAGGAGGCGGCTATACCAAAGCGTTTATCTGGCTGGGCGTTTTCATGGCTGCAGCTACGCTTCTTTTTATCGTCGGTCTTTGGCAGAAGGTGAAGATGCCGATGCTGCAGAACAATCATAACTACGGCGGTCTGCTGAAGCTCTTTCGCATGTTCAAGATAAAAGGCATGCCGTCGCTCGTTTTTTTAAACGTGTTCAGCTGCCTTGTACAGAACACCTACATAATATTTATAGCGGACTATATGAAAAACGAATACAGTTTTGAACTGGGCGGGGCAGTCGTGCTCTCGTCGCTGTTCCTTGGTCTGCTGATAGGCAGGACGCTTTTCTCGCTCCTTGCAGATAAAATACCCGTTATGAGAATAATGTCGATATCAAACGCTGCTGCTATGCTGTGCTTTGCCGGCATGTTTCTTTGTAACAGCGTCGCACTTACGGCAGTGCTTATTTGCCTTGGCAGTTCGATGACCGCTATGAACTTTCCTGCGCTGGTGCTTGAAGCGCATAAGCTTGTACCAGGCGACGTTTCGGCAGCTTCCTCACTAATATACGTTGGTCTTGTCGCTGCGATATTGTTTGCTCCTGCGCTCATCGGTTTTATTGGCGACGCAACCGGCCTGCGGCTGGCGCTTCTGATAACTGCGGCAGGTCTTATCCCGGTGGTGGCAGTTGCCGGATTGTCTGCAAAGCGGTTTGACGGGTCAAAAGCATAGCTGCGCATTGCAATAATCCAACAAATTCACTTAAATATCTTGACACAGAGCTCCGCAATGTATAGAATGTACTTTGCGCCTTTATTGTTCACTAGCCCCGAATAATTATAGGCACAACTACTAAATAAGAATAAACAAGGAGAGGACAGCCTTATGAAATCATATATGGCAAAGCCCGGCTCCGTAGATCGCAAATGGTATATCGTAGATGCCGACGGAATGGTATTCGGCAGACTCGCAAGCCAGGTTGCAGCGATCCTTCGTGGAAAGAACAAGCCGGAGTTTACGCCGCACGTAGATACAGGTGATTATGTTATAATCATAAATGCGGAAAAAGCAGTATTTACAGGCAACAAATTGGATCAGAAACTATACAGAAGCCACTCAGGCTATGTAGGAAGCATGAAAGAAACCAAGTACGGAAGAATGATGGAAATAAAACCTGAATTCTTGATGTATGAAGCGGTCCGCCGCATGCTGCCGAAGAACAAGATAGGCAAACAGATGCTCACAAAGCTTAGAGTATACAAGGGTGCCGAGCACGATCACGAAGCTCAGAAGCCAGTCGCTTTAGAGCTTGAAGGCAAAAGGAGGGCTTAGTAAATGGCAAACGTACAATTTTTAGGTACCGGCAGGAGAAAGAGCTCTATTGCAAGAGTTATACTAACTGCGGGCGACGGAAAGTTTACAGTTAATAATAAGACCCTCGACGAGTTTTTCGGTTTCGAGACGCTCCGTATGGAAGCTAAAGCTCCGCTGGTTCTCACCGAGAGAACAGGCAACTACGACATTAAAGTAAGCGTCAAGGGCGGCGGCTACACAGGCCAGGCGGGCGCTATCCGCCACGGCGTGTCACGTGCGCTCATCGAAGCAGAGCCGGAGCTGCGGCCGCTTCTTAAGAAAGCCGGTTTCCTCACAAGGGATTCGAGAATGAAAGAGAGAAAGAAGTACGGCCTCAAATCAGCAAGGCGTGCTCCTCAGTTCTCAAAGAGATAAAACTCAACGATATTCAACGATGTTAGACGATAAAAACGCCTCTTCACGGGGGTGTTTTTTTATATTTAACGACTATCCTTGCCTCTCAAATACATCTATCATCGCAGCATGTATTTTTAAATACATACTGTACTTCTTATCAAACATAGTCCTGTACTTCGGTCTGGGCCTAAAGCTCCGCCTAATCTTTGTAACTCTATCTGTAATATCGCTTAAATCATTTATCCTGCCGCAGCTGTAAGCGCAGAGAAGCGCAGATCCGAGCGAAGCACTTATTTCTCCGTCAAGCTGGTCTATCTGTATATTCAGCACATCAGCCATCGTTTGCATCCAGACTTCGCTTTTGGAGCCCCCGCCGATTATCCTTATGCTCTCAAACGATGACCGCCCGAATCCCATCTTTGAGGAAAGTTCCTTAAAAGCAAAACAAATCCCTTCCATAACGGCATAAACCATATCCCAGCTTGTATGAAGAGAGCGCAGTCCGAAAAATGCTCCGCTGAGGTTAGGGTCCGCATATAGCGTCTTATCCCCCTGTATGTGCGGATAAAAAATCAATCGTGATTTTCCGGCAGTACTTATATCAATCTTTTCATCTATCTGAGACATATTGCTGATACCTAGTATGCTTTTCATCCACCAGTTGAGCGCACTTCCGGCAGACTGAACCGTGCCCTGTACGAGGTAAAAGAACTTCTCGTTATCAAAAGATAACAGTATGTTCTTACCTCGTGTTTTAAAATCCGGCTGCTTTCTCTTAAGCATAAACACTCCAGAAGTACCCAGCGAAATCACAGGATATCCGTGCCCTAAGCATCCGGTTGTAATTGCCGCAGCAGGATTATCTCCAGTACCTACTATCACCCTAACGTCTTGATTGAGCCCGAACTTCTCAGCCATATCACTACATAGAGTTCCAGCAGTTTGTGCGCTGCCCCTCACCTGCGGATATATGTTCTCCCGAAGCCCTATAATCTTGCGCATATCCTGCGACCAACGCTTTACACGCAGATCAAAAAGAGAAGATGTCGAAGCTTCACAATACTCCGTTCCAATCGTCCCTGTAAAACGATATACAATATAATCAGGACCTATGAGAAACTTATGCAGCTTCAAAAAGTTCTCCGGCTCTTTTTTCTTCAGCCAATATAAATTTACCGCTGGGCTTCCAATAGATATGATATCCGCAATGTAGCTGATTTTAGTGCAATTACTAATTTGCTCCTTTAGAAACGGCAGATACTGCTTTGTTCTTTTGTCAGTCCAAAGCAGAGCCGGACGTATCGAATTACCATCATTATCTAGAAATACGGTCGTGTGCATCTGTCCTGTAACGCCGATGCCTTTTATTTTGCTTCTATCAGATCCCTCAAATATTTCATCCATGCACTTTAATACAGCTCGAAACCAAACGTCTGGTTCAATTTCGCTCCATTCAGCCTGCGGATGCTCTACTTGATATTCAGCGGAAGCTTTTTTTACTACGATTCCCGTTTCATCAGCCAACACCAGCTTCACAGATGACGTCCCAATATCAATTCCGATAAATAACGGTTCCATTTGATACCCCGTAAAATCTTATTTATTTATGTATATAAGCTGAGAAGAGATTTCTCATGCCCTTTTATAATTATCACAAATATATCAAGACAAGTCAATAAAACCTAAATCACAAGTCCTTTTTTTTCGGTCGTTATTGACATTAGTTACAAATTCATAGTACAGTTACTAAGGCAGAACGCAGAATACAAAAAGGGGAAATTCAGTTTGGAACTATTAAACGGATTTGATATAATAAAATATGCGAAGAAAAAAGGCTTTATTCTTCCTGCATACAATACAACGAATATGGAAATGACATACGGCATAGTAAGGGGATTATCGCGAGCGAATTTACCCGGTTACGTACAGATAAGCTCATCTAACTTGCGCCTTTCCAATCCAAGAACAATCGCTACCGTAACATTGGATGCCGTTCGGGATGTTGAAACTCCTATCAGCCTGCACCTCGACCATGGAAAATCTTTTGAAGATGTAAAGACGTGCGTAGACGCAGGCTTCACATCTATAATGGTCGACGCATCTCATCTTTCGTATGAAGAGAATATTAGGGAGACCAAAAAAACAGCTGATTATTGTCACGCCTTTGGGCTGCCGGTAGAAGCGGAGCTCGGAGAACTCAAAGGCAAAGAAGACAACATTGTAAACGAACAGGACAGCAAAACAAATCCCGATAAGGTATTAGATTACGTAGAGCGCACCTCCTGCGATATGCTAGCGGTATCGGTTGGCAATGTGCACGGTCTGTGTTTAAGGCCAGAAATAGATTTAGAACTTCTTCAGAAAATTCATGACGTATGTCCTGTACCCCTGGTGCTGCACGGCGGCTCAGGCATACCGGTTGAAACTATCAAGCAAGCAAAAAAAATGGGTCTCATAAAGATTAACTACGGCTCAGCGCTACGCCATGCTTTTATAAAAACCTTTGGGCAAGCATATGAAAAAAATCATAACGAACACAATATAATCAACTTAAGCCTTGAATGCGTTGAAAACGTAAGCAATACGGCGCAGGAAATTGTTGAGATGATAAACAGATAGTAAAAAATTACGAAAGATCACTTTAAATTTGACTATTTTATGGGGTAAGGTCATTTGACACTGTTCGTTTTCGAGTTTAATTATCACCAGAATAGCCATATTAACCATAGCGCAGCAATTTGAGAATTAAGTAGTTTAGGTGTTTATTTGGTGTTTAAAGATACAAAAAGATACTAAACGATACACCACGATACTACACGACAGCACCAGCAAAACCGCATGAAACTCGACGATATTACACATTATTAAACGATACTAAACACCGGTAGTATCACTCAAAGAGATAATACGAAACGATACATTACTATACTCAATAATTCAAACAATACAAAACGCCCGATACAATGGGCGTTTTTATTATTCTTATTGACATAACTGCAGCTTAAAACCATTTAATACTATTTGATTATGTTTGAAAATCATAATCATAAGTGATAAAATTGACATACATAAATTCTTCGCAAAACTTTAGAAGCCCTTAGCGTTACAAAACATTAATTAATGTACTGCTTAATATGCCGTAGCCCTCTTTGCCAAATCATCCGGTGCCCCTCTCAAAACAAATGGCGATAACAAACGAGCTGGCTGTTAAAGGAGAGATTTATGAGAATATTAAAAAAGATACTGTTTTTATTAGTCTGCGCTGTTTTTACCAGCCTGATTTTTATCCCCGTTGCTGCGGCTGACGAAGATGACATCGGTGTTATTATACGGACAGACTACGACATCGCCGGTACGAAAGGCGGGCAGGTAAGTCTGGTCGCTCTTATAACAAACGGCCACAGCGAGGATATAACATGGGTCGATTTTACGATAGCGACCCAGACGCCGCAGACGAAGCGGTGGGAAGGCACGCTTCCCATATTCGCCTACAGCAGCGGCAACGCATCTGTGGAGATACAGCTCGAACCTGAAGATTTAAATAAAGACCTTCTTGTGTCGGTCTCAATCAACTTTGATAGTGACGCCAACCCCGACAAAGTCGTTTTCTCATCTGTGCGGGTGGACAGAGTCTCGGATCTGGTCAGTATAACTGCATCGCCCGAGCCCGGGGATTACGAAACAGGCGATACCCTCACCGTAGAATATGAAATGAAAAACGAGATCGAATACCGGCTGACCGACGTAACATTTCAGTCGTTCCTGCTGGGCAATGAAGACCAGCACCTGGTCGACTCAAGCGTATCGACAGCCCCAAATCTGTTATCAGGTGAATCAATACACACGTCAACTACGTATACACTGGCTGCTTCGGACGTAGGCAATGTCACAGGCGCCTACGAAGCGCAGTATACTTTCCTCGGCGAAACGTACAGGCAAGTAAGCTTCGCCTACTCCTATACCGTCTACGAAGCCGTCAATCCGGATTTCACAACGATGCTGAGCACTCCGCTGACCACGGCAGACAAAGACACTCTGACGGATTTCAATATAGAGATACGCAACACAGGCAACCGTGGGTTTGGCTCGTTCTACGTTGAGGACACGGACGGCGCTTTGGTTGCGGAAGCAGGCTCGGTCGGGCCGGGCGGCACCATAAATATACCGGTATCGTTCCTTTTCAGCGACTACGGCGAATGGGATGTGCGATACGTAGTAACGGGCGATTACGACATGGGCGAACATACAGAGAGCACCAACACGGTCCACATCGTCTGCGAAGCTCCGGCTGCATCACCGTCCGCTTTGCCTTCTGAAGAACCTTCTGCAGATGTCTCAACGGCAGAGCCGGAAGAATCTGATGCGGTGCAAACGCCCGAAGAAAATTTGATACAGGATATAGCAGACACAGATGGCTCAATGCAGGCAGAGGAAGAGAAAGGCAATCTTGTTCTGTATATAATAATAGGCGTGCTCGGCCTGATAGTGCTGGCAGGCGCAGTAATTATCCCCATAGTGCTGTCAAAGAATAAGAAAAAGCCAAAGACAGGCCGGCAAGACAATCTGTAAAATAAAAATGACACCGTCAAGGTGTCATTTTTTCAAAGCTTCGTTTTTGTCTATACTTTTTTCAAAAGAACTCCGATAAGCAGCACTGCGAATCCTATAAGCGCCCACCATACCGCACTGATAAGGAATCCGAAGCCTGCTACTGTCATCAAAAACGCCAGCGCCGCAAGTATGACGCCTACCCAGAAAAATATGCTTTTTGTTGCTTTCATCGTTACTGCCTCCTTAATAATATAATTTATGATTATTCCATATAAATATTATAAACTATAAGCCCCGGCGTCTCCTATTAAATATCTATTATATTTTGGTTACTTTGTGCTTTACAACAAGCACCAGAAATAAAACAAATCCGAGCACACTTCAAAGCATTCTGTAAAACAAAATTGTGGTATAATAGTAAAAAAGAACTTTAAGGGGCGTAGTTATGAGCAAACGGATAATATTTATATTTGTCAGTCTTTTGCTTGCATTGTTTTTTGCTTCATGTACAAATAACGCTGCTGACATAAGCAGCCAAAGCGAAGCAGACAGCACACTCACGGAGGAGCAGCCTTCTGTTGTGATCGAGCCCGAGCAGCTCATAAGCAAACAGCAGGCGCAAGAGCTTTTGGGTGCGCCGGTTGACGACGGCGAAAAGACACAGATGGAGTCGTCTGGTCAAAAGACCGTCTATTTCGATGTGCAGGAAGGCGATGGTTTCCTGCAGATATCGCTGTCTCAATCGGCTTTAATGCCGCAGGGCAGCACGATAACGCCGGAAGAGGTCTATCAGGGTGCAAAAGCCAGGCTTGATGATACGAGCGATGTAGATATAAGCGACATAGGAGATGAGTGCTTCACGGGCACTCCCGGTTTGCACATAGTATCGGACGGTTACTATATCGTAATCGCCGCAGGCAATTCCGATGATCCGGCAGTTCAGGAAGTGTTGAAAAAAGCGGGTGAGCTGGCAGTCAGAAATCTAAAAGCGATCATATCAGGCTGAGCTTGCGCCGCACCTAAATAAACATCAGGAGAATATTATGGATAATAACGATCTGGTTTACGAAGTGCTAATAGAGATACCCAAAGGAAGCAGAAATAAATACGAATACGACGAAGAGAGAAAAATGCTGAGGTTCGATCGCATGCTTTTTTCATCCGTCCACTATCCAAGCGACTACGGCTTCATACCGAATACTCTTGGGGAGGATGGAGACCCTCTTGATGTTCTGGTTCTGGTGAACGAGCCGACTTTCCCCGGCTGCCTGATTGATGCCCGTCCGGTAGGGCTGTTTGTTATGTACGATGAAAAAGGAAGGGACGACAAGGTGCTGTGCGTTCCGGTGTCCGACCCTTTGTGGAATCATATCTATTCGCTGGAACAAGTTCCGCCGCACCTGCTTGACGAGATAGAGCACTTCTTCAGGATATATAAAGACTTAGAGCAAAAGAAAGTAAGAGTTGAGGGCTGGAAGAGCCTTGAAGATGCAATAAAAGTCATCGGTCAGGCACGCTTAAGGTTTACGGCTTCGAAAGCCTGAAAACACAAAACAGAAAAAAGCCCTCTGCTGCCGTTAAGAGCAGCCGGGGGCTTTTAAGTTATCCTCAGGTCGCGACGAAAACCATTCTTTTTTAGTACTTGATGAATTTATCTCCAGGAGCGCCGCATATCCTGCACTTGTCCGGCCTTGCTTTTTCAATATTGCCGCAAACGGGGCAGAGGTAATAGAACACTTCCTGTGTCTCGTCGAGGTTATCAAGCGCCTCCTGATACAGTCTTGCGTGCACTTCTTCGGCCTGCATGGCAAATTTGAAAGACATTACAGCGGCTTTGTTGCCTTCTTCTTCCGCAGTCTTTACGAAATCCGGGTACATGTCCTTATACTCGTGCGTCTCGCCTGCAACTGCGTCCTTTAAGTTTTCGGGTGTCGTCCCAACTTTACCCGCAACTTCAAAGTGCTTGAGCGCATGTATGGTCTCTGCGTCAGAAGCAGCCTTGAAAAGCTTAGCGGCGTTTTTCTTTCCGTCCTTCTCGGCTTTCTTGGAATACGACAGATACTTTCTGTTCGCCTGAGATTCGCCTGCAAAGGCTTCCATTAAATTTTCACTTGTCTTGCCCATTTTTCTATTCTCCTTTTTATCGTTATAGAGTATTTCCAGCAGCCGCTTGACTTCCGCCGTGGGAAAGCCTTTCGGCTGTTGTTGATTAAGCATAGACTCCAGCAGAGCTTTTGAGTTTTCACTCTGCGGCAGCATATATCCAGCTTCACGAAGCAGGTCTTCAGCCATAAGCCGGTTAGATTGGCTGATTGCCTGTGCAAGCTGTTTCTCTATCGGGCCTTTCGAATCGGCAGCAATTTGAGAAGTAATCTGCTCCTGCTGCATTTTGCTTTCAGCAAGAGTGCGAAGAGCTGACATAACGGCTGGCAGCTTCTCTTGCTGCGGGGGGAACTCTTCCGGCACCAATGATATAGCATGAGACGGGCAGGCGTCAACGCACAGTCTGCATCCGCTTATGCATGTTGCCGCATCTATCTGACCGTTTTCGGTATCCGTAGCACCGGTGGGGCATACGTAGATACAAAGGCAGTCCTTTGTGCATAGTCTAATATTTCTTACAGCATGCATTTAAATTGCCTCCCTTCCTATTTTCCGGATTTTCATCTTTGGTACTTTACAGACCGGGCAAACCTCCGGCGGCTCTTCTCCTATGTATACAAATCCGCATATCTCGCAGACATGTATATTGGTGTCTTTGAGCAATGCATCTTTTTGTTTTTCATATCTTGAAAGTGCCGAAGAGACGATTTTTGTAACCTTCTCTCCCCAGACGAGTGCACGCATTGCACCCCTGTCAGCGGCCTCGTTTGCAACGGCATTTGCATCTGCGTAGCCGGAGTCTAGGTCTTGCTTGACTAGTTTTGCAAGTCCGGTGAAGCTTTTTATTTCCGGAGTTTTGCTTATGATTTGGTAATATTGCGCCAGCTTAGCGAAGCACTCTGCCGCTTCCGGTTTATACTGTTTTTCGCACCCCTTTGCCAGGTTAGAACAAACAGCGCTTATCATGCCTGCGCTCAGTTCCCCAAGATCCACATCGTTGTCAATAACAGTACCTATTTCCTCATTCTGTGATGCCTTTTTTTGTTCTTCAAAATCATCCTTTACTGCTCCGCACATCGGGCACATCCAATCTTCAGGCAAATCGATCCACTTTGTTCCCGGAGCGATTCCTTCTTCAGGTATGCCGGCTGTTTCGTCATAGACATATCCGCAAACCGGGCATATGTATTTTTTCATTTTTCACCCTCCTTATATAATGTATAAGTTGTTTTGTATATTTTTCAAGTTTCTCTTGCTTCACTGGGTTTATTAAATTTCTTAAGCTCTGCTTTTTCAACAGTCTTCAATGTTAATATGTGAATGCTGACTGCGATACCGACAATTAATAGCAGCGCTCTTATATACCAACTGCTGATAAGTACCATAGAGATGATGAGCCCGCTCCATAAAAATATTTCAGCGAATATCTTGGTGCTTTTCAAGACAGCTTTATATGTAATGTAGTTATAGATGTATGTGCCGAATACTCTGTGTTGCAAAAGCCATTCGTAAAGCTTTTTTGAGCTGCGCAGATAAAAGAAAACAGCAAGGAGCAAAAAAGGCGTGGTGGGCATTACAGGAATGAATATCCCGACGACACCCAGCGCTACGCAAAGGCTCCCCAATGTTATGAAGATATATTTCTTAGCGGTTTTTAACATCTAAAGTTTAGCTTTCCGGCTGACAGGGTAAAAGAGTAAAAGCTCTTTTACCCTGATGCCATGTTTATACTATGATTTAAAGGTCAAAACGGTCTGCGTTCATAACTTTGTTCCAGGCTGCAATGAAATCCGCAGCGAATTTGCGCTGCGCATCTTTGCATGCATAAACCTCTGCTATGGCGCGAAGCTGTGAATTCGAACCGAAGACAAGGTCAACTCGTGAGCCCGTCCATTTTGGTTTTCCTGTTTTGCGATCATATCCTGCAAACAGTTCCTCATCTTTGTCAAGCGGTTTCCACTCCGTTCCCATATCGAGCAGGTTAACAAAGAAATCGTTGGTAAGCGTCTCCGGCTTGTCTGTGAATACGCCGTCTTTCGACTGCTTATAGTTGGCTCCAAGCACCCGCATTCCGCCGACAAGCACCGTCATCTCTGGTGCTGTAAGCGTAAGCAATTGAGCTTTATCAACCAGCATTTCTTCCGCTGAAACGGCATACTTGTCTTTCTGATAGTTTCTGAATCCGTCAGCTTTTGGTTCAAGTACAGAAAAGGATTCAGCATCTGTCAGCTCATCAGTAGTATCGGCCCGCCCGGGAGAAAACGGCACATAAATGTCCATGCCGGCTTTTTTTGCTGCTGCTTCAATAGCTGCAGCGCCGCCCAGTACGATAAGATCAGCCAGCGAAACCTGCTTGCCGCCTGTCTGTACCTTGTTGAATTTCTCTTGTATATTCGCATATGCCCTAAGAGCTTTTTTGAGCTTACCCGGCTCATTGACTTCCCAGTCTTTCTGCGGTGACAGGCGTATTCGTGCTCCGTTTGCCCCGCCTCTCATGTCTGAGCCACGGAACGTGGAAGCGCTTGCCCATGCAGTTGAAACAAGCTGAGATATCGAAAGCCCGCTGCTGAGTATTTGTTTCTTTAATTCTGCAATGTCGTTTTCGTCGATCATTTTGTAGTCGGCTGTCGGTACAGGGTCCTGCCAAATCAGGTCTTCATCCGGCACGTCAGGCCCAAGGTATCTGCTTTTCGGACCCATATCACGGTGAGTAAGCTTGAACCATGCACGTGCAAAAGCGTCTTCGAATTCTTTTGGGTTCTCAAGATAATGCTTTGCTATCGGCGCAAACTTCGGATCATAGCGCAGCGATAAGTCTGCCGTGGTCATCATCGGCCTCTGCTTTTTATTAGGATCGTGTGCGGCTAATACCATATCTTCTTCGTCAACGTCCTTTGCCAGCCACTGGTTAGCACCTGCCGGACTCTTCACGAGCTCCCATTCATACTTGAACAGAACCTTAAGATATCCCATATCCCACGTTGTGGGCTTTGGTTTCCAGGCGCCTTCGATGCCGCTGCCGATGGTATCGCCGCCTTTACCGCTTTTATAACTGCTTTTCCAGCCAAGTCCCTGCTCTGCCAGGCTTGCACCTTCGGGCTCTGGGCCGACGTGTGTTGCCGGTCCTGCTCCATGACACTTTCCGAAAGTGTGCCCTCCGGCTACCAGCGCAACGGTTTCTTCATCGTTCATTGCCATTCTTGCAAAAGTTTCTCTAACATCAACGCCTGATGCGACCGGATCGGGCTCTCCGTTAGGGCCCTCTGGGTTAACGTATATTAGCCCCATCTGAACTGCCGCAAGCGGGTTTTCAAGGTCACGCTTTCCCGAATATCGTTTGTCACCCAGCCACTCGTCTTCGGAGCCCCAGTAGATGTCTTCTTCCGGTTCCCAAACGTCCACGCGTCCACCGCCGAATCCGAAGGGTTTGAGCCCCATAGACTCAATAGCACAGTTTCCGGCAAGTATCATAAGATCTGCCCATGATATCATAATGCCGTACTTCTGCTTGATGGGCCACAGCAGCCTGCGTGCCTTGTCGAGGTTTACGTTATCCGGCCAGCTGTTAAGAGGTGCCAGGCGCTGGCTTCCGGAGTCTGCACCTCCTCGTCCGTCTCCCATACGGTATGTGCCTGCACTGTGCCAAGCCATCCTTATAAACAGAGGACCATAGTGTCCCCAGTCTGCAGGCCACCAGTCCTGAGAATCATTCATAAGTGCAAATAAGTCCTGCTTTACCGCATCAAGGTCGAGCTTTGCGAATTCCTGAGCATAGTTAAAATCTTTGCTCATAGGGTTCTCCGGCCCGCAGTGTTGGTGAAGTATCTTCAGGTTTATTTGGTTTGGCCACCAGTCTTTGTTCATCGTGCCGCCGCCTGCTATAGACCTGCTCGTAGCGCCCGTTACGGGGCATCGTCCTTTTTCACTCATAATATTTCCTCCTTTCAATCTTCATTTTTTATATCTGAAATACATTTTTGGCAAACGCCTTTAAAGTAAACATCCCTTTGTCTGACTTTACAGTCAAAAAGCGAATCGGCAGAAACTTGAACGTCTTTATCGATATCGATATCGAAGTCGAATATTGCACCGCATTTTTCACAGATGAAATGTCCGTGGTCGTGCATGATGATATCAAATCTGTTTTCGTTATCCGTTGTTGTCAAAATTCTGACCAGCCCTTTGTGTGCAAAAAGATTAAGTGTGTTATATACAGTGGCTTTTGATATATCAAGCCCTCTCTCTTTAAGTTCGTTGAAAATTCTATCTGCCGTAGGGTGGCACTGGCATTCATGCAGATACTCCAATATTTTTATACGCTGTACAGATGGAGTTATCCCGGCCTGTGCAATTTGTTTGGAAATCTGGTCGAATGATATCATAGTGCATACCTTCTTTCACGGCGGTAATTAAATTAAATCTAGAGATTAGAATGAATCTATATACTATAATAAAACAAATCGACTTCAGCGTCAACCGAAAATAACAAATTTAATCAGAAAACAATAGAAAAATCAATCCAAATTTTCATGCTGGTATGCAGGTAATAAAGAAATAAAAAGCGCCCTTCATCAGGGCGCTTTTTATGGTAAAAAATCATAAATTTTTCGTTACTATTTTTGTCTTACTTTAGCTGCAGCGTCAGCTATGTTGGCTGCACTGCCATTGGCAATAAGCTGCTCCATCTGCCCGATCTTTTCAACTGTGAGAAGGTCTTTGCCTATATAACCTTCATATTCAGAGGCGACCTGCACGGCAAGGTTGTTCAAACGGCTCTGGTTTTCCCTGCCTTCGTCGTATGCTTTCTTATACCCAGCCTTAAGGTTGTCAAGTTCTGCTTGATTGCTGGCTGTTATCTGCTGTTTGATATCCGGACGTGTAACGTTCTCAAAGGTATTGAGTGCATCCTTCTTCTGCTGCAGGAAACCGTTTATTTGGCTTTGAAGAGTGTATATTTCGCTGTTATATTCTTCAAGCCCATATCCGCTTTCGTCTTTATCCCGCTTAATTTTTCTTTTTATCCTTGCCTGCTGACGTTTGCTCTCATATATCTTGCGGCGCATTTCACGTACCCTGTCAAGGGCCTCGTGGTGTCGGTGCTTTGTCTTACCGATGATAAGATATAGCCCGCCGAATACAACGACGATAATGACATAGAACAATACCAGGAAAAGAATACTCTTATCTAAAAACCATATATAATATACGCCGAAAGGAATAACGAAAAGGAGCAGCACCAAAGTCAGAATTATTATGCATACGTCGCCAAAGCCCCTTGGGAAATACAGCGCAAAGAACAAACGGTTGTTATACATAAAAGGTATATTTTCCTGTTTAAAGATAGACTTTCCGCCAAGCTTTAAAGCTTCGTCTTCGTTTTTAAATTCCGCTGTTTCAGCATTTATACGCTCTTCAACAGCAGCCTTTTTAGTTTTGTCCTTCTTTGCCTGCACCTTTTTCTGAGTTGCACGCACGCTGTCTATCTGTTCGTCATACGTAGCTTCAACCTGCGCCCGGCGCTCTTTTGTAACCTTGCTTATCTCGCTTTCAATAGCCTTTTCTTTGGCTGAAACGCTTTTCCCCAGTTTGTTTTCCTGTGCATCAAGTGCTTTTTTCTGCTCTTTATAACCGTCAAGCTGCGTCAGCTTCTGCTTTATCTGGTCAAGCTCATTAAGGCCGCCTTCCAATATTTCTTTGCCCATGGGTTTTCTCCTTTCATGGTAGCTGTAATAAACTTCTATACAATATATATTAGATATCCTTCACTTTTCTCCTTGAACATATGAATAACTTTTAAATGTGTTTACAAAAAAGACGCTTTAGCGTCTTTATAATGTGTGTTTGGTTTGTTTTATGACAGCCTGTCACGATAGTCTTCGTAAGTAAACCTTCGAATGACTTCAATACCTTGTTCATCAGATATTGCGATGGAAGGAAGATTGATACCGTTGAACATATTGTTTTTTACCATAGTATAGTGAGCCATGTCGGTAAACACCAGCCTGTCACCGGGCTCCAGTGGTTTGTCGAATGAATAATCGCCCACGACGTCACCGGCAAGGCAGGAGGGCCCTCCAAGCCTGTAAGTATATTTTAAAACGTTCGGCTGCGCTGCACCGATAATCTGCGGACGATACGGCATCTCCATAACGTCTGGCATGTGCGTCGGCACAGAAGTATCCAGTATCGCTATATCCTTCTCGTTTTTGATGATATCCACAACGCTGGATACCAAGAAACCTGTATTGAGCGCAATTGCTTCGCCTGGTTCTAAATAGACCTGAACATCGTATTTTTCCTTAATGCCGTTTATAAGACCGACGAGCTTTTCTATGTCATAGTCGGCTCTAGTGATGTGATGTCCGCCGCCGAAGTTTATCCACTTCATATCATATAAATATTTGCCGAATTTCTCCTCAACTACTTTTAGCGTTCGTTCCAGTGTATCAGAGTTCTGTTCACACATGGAATGAAAGTGCAGCCCGCAGATGCCGCCCAGCTTATCCGGTATAAAGTTTGCTTTAGTAACGCCCAGCCTGGAATATCTTCCCGCAGGGTCGTATATCGCAGTTTCTATCTCGGAATATTCCGGGTTAATTCTGATGCCGCATTCGATGGTTTTTCCGCTGTCAACTATTCTGTTTTTGAACTTTCCGTATTGGGAGAACGAATTAAACACTATGTGCTCACAGTACTGCATTATCTCATCGAATTCTTCTTCTTTATATGCGGGGGAGAAGATGTGCACTTCTTTGCCCATCTCTTCATGTCCAAGTCTGGCTTCGAACAGCGAGCTGGCAGTTATGCCATGTAGTGTTTTGCCTATCTGATCAAACAGAGAGAACATAGCAAAGCCTTTAAGCGCAAGAAGTATCTTAGCGCCGGTTCGCTGTTGTACACTGCCGAGCACTTGCAGGTTCTTCGCAAGCAGCCGTCTGTCAACCACATAGCTCGGCGTTTCAATTTTGCTGAAATCAATATTCATTATCTAGTCCTGTTTTGGGATCACCGGAGAAAAATCCTCATGCCACGCAAGGCCTTGTTTATTAAGCTCATCCATAAATGGATCCGGGTCAAATTCTTCAACGTTATATACGCCGGGCTTCTTCCATTTGCCTGTCATCACCATCATAGCGCCTATCATTGCCGGAACTCCAGTGGTATATGAAATAGCCTGAGAGCCGACTTCCCTGAAAGCCTCTTCATGGTCGCATATGTTATACACATAATAAGTCTTTGGCACTCCGTCTTTGGTTCCCTGCATAATACATCCGATGTTCGTCTTGCCTTTGGTGCGCGGCCCAAGCGACGCAGGGTCGGGCAGCACAGCCTTTAAAAACTGCAGCGGCTGTATCTCTTTGCCTTCAAACATCACCGGCTCGATTGAAGTCATGCCTAAGTTCTGCAGCACATTTAAGTGAGCCAAATACTTCTGAGAAAATGTCATCCAAAAACGTATTTTCTTTATGCCTTTAATATTCACGGCAAGCGATTCAAGCTCTTCGTGATAAAGCAGATAGATGTCTTTTTCACCTATCTGGTCAAAATCATACACCTGCTTTTTAGAAAGCGGCGGTGTTTCTATCCATTCTCCGTTTTCATAGTATCTGCCATTCGCGGTGATCTCTCTTATGTTTATCTCCGGATTGAAGTTAGTTGCAAAAGGGTGCCCGTGGTCTCCGCCGTTAGCGTCAAGTATGTCTATGGTGTGTATTTCATCGAAGTAGTGCTTAAGTCCGTATGCGCAGAACACGCCCGTTACGCCCGGGTCAAAGCCGCTGCCCAGCAATGCAGTTATACCGGCTTTCTCAAATTTTTCTTTGTATGCCCACTGCCATTTGTATTCAAACTTAGGTACATCCGGCGGCTCATAGTTTGCAGTGTCCACATAATCGACACCCGTTTCAAGGCATGCGTCCATGATAGCAAGGTCCTGATACGGCAGTGCTACGTTTATCACGATATCCGGCTGGAATTTATTTATCAAAGCTACGGTTTCATCAACGATGTCAGCATCAAGCTGTGCCGTTGAAATTTTTGATTTTGTGTTCTTTATACTTTCTTTTATAGCATCGCATTTTGAAAGCGTTCTGCTCGCTATGCAGATATCGCTGAAAACATCATCGTTCTGTGCGCACTTATGTGCAACGACGTTGGCTACGCCTCCTGCTCCGATAATTAAAGCTCTGCCCATCTGTTAATACTCCCATCTGCTATTTTTCATAGTACGTATACCCACGCAAACCGGCATCAAAAGCGTTCATGATCTCTTTGCGTTCTTTTGCGGTAATAAGCCCGGTCTTCACTGCTTCTTCAGCAGTCTGCCGGAAGTTGACCATCATAGTTTTCGGGTCATATTCTACATATGAGAGCACATCTGCAACACTGTCGCCGTGTATCTCGTTCGTAAACTCGAAGCTGCCGTCTTTATCCAGTCTAACGCTGACGACATTGGTATCTCCGAACAGGTTATGAAGGTCGCCAAGTGTTTCCTGATATGCTCCGACGAGGAACACGCCTATATAATAGTTATCGTCATGTTTAAGCTCGTGAAGCGCAAGTGTGTTTTTCATGTCGTGCTGGTCGATAAACCTGTCCATCTTTCCGTCGCAGTCACATGTGATGTCAGCAATAACTGCATTGCGCTTCGGGATCTCATCCAGCCTGTGTATAGGCATCACCGGGAACAGCTGGCCTATAGCCCATGAGTCGGGTATAGACTGGAACACTGAAAAGTTACAGTAATAAATATCTGCTATTGCGCTCTCTAAATTTTCAAGTGCGCTAGGTATAGATTTTAACTTATTTTTTTCTTTTGCGATACGATATATAGTGTTCCAAAATATCTTTTCAGAAAGTGAACGTTCTCTTAGCGTTATTTTACCGTGTTTGAACATATCACGGATCATATCACGGTAATAGAGCGCATCGTTATAACACTCCTGTATATTTTTAAGCGTAAGCGAAGTGCTGACTTCATAAAGATTCTGTACAGGCTCTGATGCGTTTTCACTTATGTCTTCCGGGAGCACATGCTCCTCAAACTTTGCCACGTCAAGTACGTTGAACAACAGCACAGAGTAATATGCAACAACAGCCCTGCCCGATTCTGTTATTATAACCGGGTGCGGCACCTGAGCCCTGTCCATCGCCGACATAACGGCTTCAACAACGTCCATGCAATATTCTTCAACAGTATAGTTGCGGCTATTAGTATAATTAGTGCTTGAACCGTCATAATCTACCGCCAGCCCGCCGCCGAGGTCAAGGTATCCCATGGGTGCACCTTCTTTGACAATCTCGGCATAAACGCGAGCGGCTTCAAGAACAGCAGCCCTGATGTCACGAATATTAGGTATCTGAGAACCAAGGTGATAGTGAAGCAATTTTAAACACCCCAGCATATCATTCTTCTTAAGACTGTCTATTATACCTATCACCTGCGGGATGTTAAGACCAAAGATGCTGCGGTCTCCGCCGGATTCCGTCCAGTGTCCTCCGGCTTTGGATGAGAGCTTTATCCTTACGCCTATGTTAGGCTCAACACCCAGTTTCCTGGCTCTGTCCAATATTATATCAAGTTCGCCGGGTATCTCTATAACAAAGAAGCAGTTAAAGCCCATTTTTATAGCATAAAGCCCAAGGTCTATAAACTCCTCGTCTTTATATCCGTTGCATATAAGACACGCTTTTTTATCTTTTATCTGCGAAAGAGCTGCAACCAGCTCTGCCTTGCTGCCAACTTCCAGTCCGTGATGATATTTCTGCCCGAACTTGGTCATCTCTTCGATGACCTGCTGCTGCTGATTCACCTTTATAGGGTATACGCCTCTGTATTCGCCTTTATACTCAAGCTCTTTTATAGCGCTGCGAAAAGACTCGTTAATGTATGCGATCTGAGAGTCGAGCAGGTTTTCAAAACGCAGCAGGACCGGCATCTCAAATCCACGTTCCTCAACGCCGGAGACAATGTCTAACAGACTTGTTCCGGAAGATGACTTTTGCTGCTTATAAGGAGTAACGACGACTTCGCCTTTTTCGGAAATAGAAAAATAATTGTTACCCCAGCTTTTAACTCCGTACAGCTCTTCAGAACGAACAGTAGTCCACCTGTCAAGTAATTCAGTTTTGTTCATTGTTCTTCTCATAATAGTTTTCTTTCCACTGTTTATATTTAAGCAACTATACAGAAATTATCACATATTCTGCATAAAAACAACAGTATTTTTAAATTAGCAATGCAAATCGACGGTACAGGCTAAAAGAGCACCAGAGACAGCGAAGGCATGAGCGGCAGCGGGTTTCAAATCGACAGTTTGATGCGGATAAAAATGAGTGAAAAAAAGTATTGACATTTTATAAATTTCTGCTATAAATATCTTAAGATAAATCACAAAATAAAAGTAAAAAAGAAAGGAGTCTTGTTATGGTTCGTTGTTATGAATGCGGTATGCAGTACGAGAGCAGAGAGAAGGACGGAGAGTTCCAGGCTTATGACTATGATAGTCTGACCTGGACAAACGAGTGTCCCAACTGCGGGCATATAGGCTTTGATGACGAAGACTACTTCGAGGAAGACGAAGACTATTTCGAAGACGAATACTAACGACATTTCAAGGTTTCATATGGCCTGCAGCTAGCTATAGCCTGCGGGCTTTTTCTTTTTTAAGCCGGTCTGCCGCAACGTTACTGCCGATACAATACTGGTATTGTCTTTATAGTAAATGAAACTTAGAATAAAGACAAAGAGAACAAATAATGGTAATATAATCTATATGAATTAACATCTTAGTATACAGCAAACTAACAAAAAGGGAGGTATATTCAATGTCAAGATTCAAGTATTCAGCAGGCCCGTGGAACGTACACAGCGGTGCGGACGCATTCGGACCGCCGGTAAGAGACGAGATAGACTTTATTACGAAAGTAAAGAGGTATAAGCAGATAGGCTTCGACGCAATTCAGTTCCACGATGATGACGCAGTGCCGAACATGAACGAGCTGTCCGACGACCAGATAATCAAGGAAGCGCAAAAGGTTAAAGGCATACTTGACGATAACGGTCTTGCGGCAGAGTTCGTAGCGCCAAGGCTGTGGATGGACCCAAGAACTATAGACGGCGGTTATACATCAAACAGGGCGGAAGACAGAGAGTTCGCAATGTGGCGCTCATATCGAAGCATAGACATAGCGAATGCTCTAGGATGCAAAAACATAGTACTGTGGCTTGCCCGTGAAGGCACATATGTATATGAGAGCAAAGACCCGGTTGTAAGCACCAAACGTATCATAGAAGCGATGAACAAGATGCTCGAATACGACAAAGACATAAAGATAATGATAGAAACGAAGCCGAACGAGCCTGTGGACATCAGCTTCTGTCCTACTATGGGTCACACCATGGCGCTCTCCAGTGCAACGATAGATCCGAGTCGTGTAGGCGGTCTTCTGGAGACAGCACACGCAGTGCTGGCGGGGCTCGACCCTGCTAACGAGATAGCGTTTGCACTTGCTTTCGACAAGCTGTTCAGTGTTCACCTAAACGACCAGAACGGCATGAAGTACGACCAGGACAAGGCATTTGCAGTCGACAACCTGCGGCGTGGTTTCAACCAGATCAAAGTTCTTATGGACAATAATTACGGCAGCAGAGGCGAATACGTCGGTCTCGATGTTAAGGCGGTAAGGACGCAGAAAATTGAAGACAGCTATCGCCACCTCGAGAACAGTCTCAAGATAGCCAAGCTGCTCGAAGCTAAGGTAGAGAGCTTCGATAAAAAGTATCAGCAGCAGTGTATAGACGCAAGAGACTATGAGGCACTCGAAATGTACGTTATGGAACATCTCATGAAGGGCTGATAACAACTAAAATAAAAGCCGGGTCAGATTTTACTGCTCCCGGCTTTTGTTATTGCGAATGATGCTTCGTGGTATAATGAATAATAAGTCAAATTAAGCGAGGTATTATTATGAGCAGTAAAATGGGAAAAGTATTACTCATTCTTCTTGCGGTAAATCTTGCAGCGACGCTTGGGCTGGGTGTGTTCTTTTATTTTTCGTCCGAAGATATAAAGCACCGGCAGGTTGTGCTGGAGCGCAGGGTAAAGGACATTGAGCCGTGCGAGGACAATACTGAAGAAAATCTTGCAATACTGAGTGCAGTATTAGGCAGCGAGCTTGAAAGTAAAGTAGACGAGGTGACCGCCGAGATATCCGGGCAGATTGCAGATATAGAAAGCGGCCTGAGCAAATACGACGAGGATATAGCGCAAATAACCGCAGGGCTTGAAGAGCTAAACGACAACATGGAAGACATAAGCAGAGTAGTAACTTCGGTCCAGGAAATACTAGATTCTATCAAAAATTTCTTTAAAATCGGTTGAGGCTATGTTCCAATAAAGCAGGTTGTCTGTTATAATGTAAAAAAGTCTCAATCGGGAGGAACGCTATATGTTTGATTTCATTGCGGATAAACCACCGGTACTTCAGGCTCTTTTTGGCACACTGTTCACATGGGCTGTAACGGCTCTTGGAGCCGGGGTGGTTTTCTTTTTCAAGAAACTTAATAAAAAGCTGCTGGACGCTATGCTTGGGTTTGCCGCTGGTGTTATGATAGCGGCTAGCTTTTTCTCGCTTATAGGTCCGGCGGTTGAAATGACCGAATCTACCGGTCAGACATCTTGGTTGGTAGCAGCGATAGGCTTTGCTTTGGGCTGCGGGTTTTTGTTCCTTGCAGACAAGCTTTTGCCGCATATGCATTCAATCGGAAATAACGAACATAAAGAGGGCATATCAACTCAGTGGAAAAAGAGCGTGCTGCTCATAGGTGCAATAACCCTCCACAACATACCCGAAGGTCTTGCCGTTGGCGTTGCTTTTGGAGCGGCAGCCGCAGGCATACCCGGCGCTACCGTTGCAGGTGCGGTGGCCCTGGCAATAGGTATAGGAATACAGAATTTCCCGGAAGGCGCAGCGGTCTCAATACCTCTTCGCAGGGAAGGCATGTCTCGAGCAAAGAGCTTTTTCTATGGCCAGCTTTCAGGCTTTGTGGAGCCGATAGCCGGTGTTCTCGGCGCTCTGGCAGTGCTGGTTTTTCGTCCTATACTGCCGTATGCGCTCTGCTTTGCCGCAGGCGCCATGATATACGTTGTAGTGGAAGAGCTGGTACCGGAAGGGCACACCGAGACTGGTTCGCATATTGCGACAATAGGTATAATAATAGGTTTTCTTGTCATGATGTCGCTGGACTTAGGGCTGGGCTGATATAGTTGGTTTAACCGGGGGCTGCAAAAAGCGGCCCTCTTTTATATTGCTATCCACCCCACAGACGTATCCGTCGGCGAAGATCACGATATAAGAAAGCGATACCTTCCGGCAACGCCATTTTTACAGATTAAAATGTACAATTAAAATGCGTATAGGACTGCTATGTACTTTTCGGCCATTTCTCTGAATTGCTCGGGTACATCTTCGGTTTTTACAGAATTTTGAATAGCGCACGTTCCGGTTTTTCAGCAGTTTCATAATACCGTGATTTACAACTCAGCATATTAAGCATTTCGTTTATTTCCTTATCTACAAAAAAAGCCCGGTTTTATCCGGGCTTTTATATAAGCTTTTCGAGCTCTTCTACAGCTTCAGCCAGCTTTTCTTTTGCATGTTGCAGCGGCAGCGAGCGGTAATCATTATTCTGCGAAGCGTACCACAAACCAAGGTGCAGTTTATTAAGCTTCTTGAGTGTTTCGCCAAGATCCCGGTAAAGTGCAGTGGTTTGCTGCTTCGTTGCTGAAGAGACAGGTTTCTTTCTGCTGAAATCCATATCAGCTACAATATCGGCTATCTTAATTTCTGTATCATTCATAGCTATAGCTTAAGCACATCTCCTGATTGCATTTTTTTGGTTCTTGATAGCATACACAGCTTTTCACAGGGCTTTTCTCCGGTGCAGTGTCCGGTATATATCTTCTTAATACCGTTTTTCCCAAAGAACTTACCGATAGCTCTTATCTCGTGCTTGGATTCCTTCCGCACCCGTACGCCGAATATCCGTGTCCCGTTAAGATGAAAGCCGCCCACGACGCCGTAAATTTTGCCGAACTTGTCCTGGGCTGTGCGCAATATATTTATAAGTCCGTGGTGAGAACAGCCGGTAAGCACGATGTTTCCCTGCTTCGTCTTTACGTTTATAAAAAGCTCGTGAGAAAGATCGTCGGGCAGCATCTTGTCTTCATGCTTGCGGTACATTGAACTTGTATAGACCGGATAGTGTCTGTATTTTGTGATGTTGGCAAGCGTGATTCCGCCTGCTATCTCAATATCGTCTTCCACAAATATCAGACGGCTGGAGTATTTCTCGTAAAAATTTCTGTCTATTCCGGTGAAAATATACCTTACAAGCCTCTTGGTGTAAAATTCATCAAGAGCGTTTTTTTTCATATATACCACTGCCTTCTTATTAATGTCAAGGAAGTGGGCAAGCCCTCCGGTGTGGTCATAGTGCCCGTGCGATATCACGCAGATATCCACTTTCGATAGGTCTATGCCATGAAGAGTTGCGTTGTAAATGAACCTGTCAGATGAGCCGGTGTCAAACAAAATGCGTTTGCCGGCAAATTCAAAATACATAGAAAGTCCGTGTTCAGATAAAAACGCTGAACCTGCCGGTTTGTTATTCTCGACTAACATATAAATATCCATAAACCCTCCGCGGCTGTCTACAGCCTCAAAGTCACTTCTGTTCGACTAAATACTGCTCATAAAGCGATTTGTCTGCTGCATCTGCAACGTCATCATAACCCGGTGGCACGGCTTCGGTTTTTTCCTCCAATTGTTTCGCTGCGGCCGTTTTGCCGGTGTACTCCATAAGTTCAAAAACGCCGCTTTCCAGCCCTTGGCATATTCTTTGCAGAGTTTCGAATTTCGGCTGCTTATATCCGCCTTCAATATATGA
Source organism: Christensenellaceae bacterium (assembly GCA_963666505.2). GTDB lineage: Bacteria > Bacillota > Clostridia > Christensenellales > SZUA-584 > JABGQS01. The sequence continues at coordinate 144,460 of CAXXXL010000001.1, forward strand.
CAAAGTAGACTGGGCTATCCCCGCCTTCTTTGCAAGAGTGTTCTGAGATATCCCTTTGGCTATTCTCATAGTTTTAATCTTATAACCGATATCAATACTCATATAATGCCGCTTTTACACTTATTACCTTATCTTAACACTAATGAGTTTTCAATACAACAGGACGCAAAAAAGGGAAACAGATATTTAACATTTAGCGAAAAAAAGAGCCCAAATAGGCTCTTTTAAAACGATTATTATAGATTTGCGTCCTTGACCCGAAGACCTCGTTTCTTCTCTCTTTTTAATTTAGCCAAACTCTTAAAATAAAGCACGGCAAAAACTGCTGTTGCAACAGCCAATGCAGTGCACACTGCGATAAGTATCAGCGCGAGAAGCGAGATGCCTTCTTCAGATTTTGACTCTTGTTGGTCGTTTTGTGTTGCTTCAGCTGTAGTTTCTGGCTTGGTCGTCGGCGCTGGTGTCGTCTCAGGCTCAGCATCAGCAAAGGCCATGTAACGCTGAAGAGACCTGTCTTCAACGTTGTAAAGATAAAAGCCGACCTCTCCCGAAGCGCTGCGCACATAAACAAGATAGACCGAACCGTCAGAGTCTGGTGGCAGCCACGCCGGTACGCTCTTTTCTCCGAATTCCATCATTGCTTCTTCAAATCCTGCCGGACCCTGTGTTTGTTCGTCCGGCCAGATGAAAGTGAAGTATGCAGAAATGGATGTTACTTTGATGTAGGGGAAAAGTACGTCTTTGCTCTCGTCATATATATAATAGCCTGCATTGCTTCCGTCTGTTTCAGATAAATACAGCAGTATGATATCCTCACTGTCGGGTATTCCTGCGCCTCCCACATACTCGTCGTTATAAGTCACCTGCCTGTCGGTAAACCCGGATGGCAGAGAAAGGCTTCTAAGTGAGCGCCATATATACATCTGTGCGTCTGTTCCAAGGACGTTTTGCGCAGCTACGCCTGTAAGTGAGATGTCAACGGGCGTCGGCGTTGCTCCGTCAGTTCCTCCGGTGTCGGTCCCGTCTGAGGCAATTTCTATGCTTACTCCCGCCTGAGCTGTCCCAAGGTCGTTTCCGTCGTAGTCAACTATGTTTTCTATTGAGAAGTCTATTACTGCTTCGCCTTCGCCTATGGCGGCAAACCTGATAACGGCTGTCAGCGACGAAGAGCCGCCGCTCTGCATAGAGACCAGGTTAATATATCCGTCTGAAGCACCGCCGTTGCTGCTAACGTACGAAAGAAGTGAAGGGTCATACGTGAAAACACCATCGGCCACAGCTATATGAGAACCTGAAAGAGTGAGAGTCACTGTAATGGTATCCCCTTCTGTTACTGACGTAGCATCCGCACTCACGTCCAAATCTGCCGCCAGCGCTGCCGCCGGAAAAGCCATAAGGCATGCTATAGCAAGCAGTGCGGTAAATATTTTTCTTGTTGTCTTTTTATTCTTCAAAGGTATTCCCCCTTTATTGCTCAATGCTGTATTTGCCCTGAATTTGCTTTAAAAGCAGAAGCACGTCGTAGCTGTCGGCTTCTCCGTCGTGATTGACGTCTGCCGCAGCAAGGTATACGCCGGACAGTCTGCTTATTCCCATCAAATGGTGCCTTAGTGCGTCAAGGTCTCCCTGTGATATCTGCCCGTTTCCGTCTATATCGCCGTATATGACAACGGCAAGGTCGAAATATGAGTTTCCGTCTGAGTATATCGTTCTTACAAAGTCGCCCGTTGCCACGGTTGCCCCTGCTTTTTCATCTCCTTTAGACGATATCATGCTAAGCTCGCCTTCCGCCGTTGATATTCCTGACAACAGTTTACTTACGCTTGTGCCCAGTGCAACGCCGCTGATTCCTGTTTTGTCGATATTGTACTTCTCGCTCGAAAGAGCCGGGGCTGTCTCGAAAGTGCCGATATTGCGAAGCTGGGTGCCTTCATAATAGAAATGAAGTATGTCTGTAAAGCTTTGCCCTTCTGTAGCACGCTGTTCTGCACCACGCTGACTAAGGCCTACGCCGTGGCCGTATCTTCTGTTGGTAAGCAGCCAGCCTTCATACTCCTTGCCGTCTGCATCAAGAATCCCGGGCTCTGCACCACGCACACGCAGCGTTCTCTTGCCTGCGTTGAATATGCCTTCCGGGTTCTCATCGGTGTTGACAAGAGCGTCGAGCGAGATGGTAAACATCACCTGTCCCTGTTTCTCATCGGCTCCGGTCACTATCAGCACAACGTCAGCTTTGGTGTAAGCGCGGCTGGGAGGGTCGTATATCGCCGAGTGCGCTTTGATACGCACAGTAGAAGCCAGCGTCACATGCCCGCCTGCTGCGCTGTCTGCGCCCGACTGCAGCATGTTATACACGAGCGGGTCCATAAGCTCTTTCGTCTCGGTGTTGAATTCATCTGGTATGAACGACGTTTCTTCCAGGCTTGCCGGGTTTCGAAGGTCGAAGTCGTCGTCCTTTTGTACGTAATAAGGCAGGTTGCTTGACCATACGTTTCCCGTAAGCTCCGTTTGCCCGCCGTTTGAAGCAGCGTAATATGCCTGTATTATATTCCCGTTGTAAGTCAGTATCTGACCGAACGTCTCATCCACTGCGGCGATAGCCCGTGTGTATCTGCTTGCATAGCCGTGGTACACCTGGTCGGCCGAAGTGTCAAGGATATCATATTCACGAAGACGGAATTTTGAACAGTTTGCAACTACATACCCCCTTGCGCAAACAGCCTGTGCTTTCAGCGATTCCATAGGGAAGGTGTTGCTCATTTCATACGGCACCACGCCATAAAGATAATGCTCTACCGGCAGCGTGTTTATTACACGTAAATACCCTTCGGAAACGTCGAGCGTCAAGTCGCCAAGGTATGTACACACGCTGTACCTCGAGTTAGTAAGCCGTATGTATGCGGAAGTTCCGTCATAGTCGCCGCTCTGCAGCGTGATGGAAGAAGCGGTGAACTCAGCTTCTCCGCACGTCATCACAGGCCTGCTGCCGACTATGGATATTACAGCCTCGTCAGACTCAAAAACAAACTCCGGGTCTTCCTTGAGCGTATATTCGCCGATAAGGTCGATCTCCAGCGTTTTTGTCTTGTCGACTGAAAGAAGCACACGTACATCTGTAGAATAGGCGGCGGCGTAAGCCGTCGTTGTACCGAACAATATCGTCACCGCTGTTACGGATGCAGCTATAAGCGCAATGTTTTTTCTGATAAATTTCACGTCAGTTCCTTTTGAGAGTCAGAGTTCTATGTTAACTTGTATGTTAATATAATGATACAGTCTGGCGGCAAAGCCGTCAATGGCATCTGGGAAAAGTTTACTTTTTTTATTTGATATTATTTAGGGTGATGGGAGTGGGTGAAAGAGTCTTATCAAGCAGTAAGCTAAATGCTAAACGCAGTGATCCAAAAGCAGACACTGGCTGCTGCTGAAAGCGGTGTCATGAAAAACTTTTCTTTCTTGCTTTTCGACAGAAAATTCATTACTGTGTTAAGAACAAGATATGAAGCAAAGATTATACAAATAATTTTCGTAACGCCTATTGAAAACCAAAGCGGCATAAACCCGCCCGCCTGCAGTATTATGATTATTGCAAACGCCTGGATAACAAGCGAAACCAAAGCGAAGATCCTAAGCTTTCCGGGCAGAACCTTATGCCGTCCGCCCATCGTAAACTCGCCAACCGGAGCTCCCAGCGCCGCAAGCACCGTTATAACTGCTACGATCCCAAAGAGGCAGGCGCCTGTTATTGCTGTCATGTGTAATACCATCCTATTGATTGTTTTTACTATATGGATTATTTTAGCATAGGATGTTATAGTATGTCTAAATATTACTTGTTATTATGGCTTGGATGAGTGTAGAAATATAGAATAAGAGGCGGGTTATTGAGGAGGAGTACTACACAAATGTATGACTGGTATGAAAAGTTCTATAAAGCAACGGCAAGTAGTAATGCGTATTCAGAATATTGCAGGTTAGTGTTTGGTATTGATTTCTCGCAACACGGTTTCAGTAATAAGGAAGAAATAACCCAGGTGATTAACTTGGCAAAAATAGAACCACATTACAACATATTAGATTTAGGCTGTGGTAATGGGAAAATGGTAGAGTATATTTCTGATTTGACATACGCCAATGGGTATGGAATAGATTACAGTATTGAGGCAATAGCGCATGCAAATACAAGAACAAAAGACAAAATGATAAACTTACCTTTATTACTGGAATGATAGGAGATAAACTGTTTGAGGATAACTTCTTCAATATAATATTTTCTATAGATACGATATACTTTACTGATAGTTTGGAAAATACAATAAATGGGTTGCTTGAAATGCTAAAACCGAAGGGCAGAATAATAATCTTGTATGGAGTATTTAATTTTATTGATGGAGAGGGATTAGAAGTAAATAAAACAAAGTTGGCAAAAACTTTAAATAAGGCAGAAATAGAATATAAAAATATTGATTGTACAAAAAGGTTATATAAGCATATGAAGTTAAAAAGAAAGATTGCAGAAAAATTAAAGCCCGAGTTTATTAAAGAGAACAATAATTTTATATATGATAATATAATTATGGAATCTATAAATCAAGATATGGATTTCTTGGAGTTTAAAACGAAATTTGCCAGGTATATTTATATAATAACAAAATAAAAATGCCTATTTGGAAATTGATATAAAAAATGCTGAAGCATTTTCCTTCCTTTTTATTTTTCCGAAAATAATAAAACCACATCAAATGTAAAGAGAATCTCATCTACGGGACGGATACTACTTTTTCTTATCAAAAACCACCGTCTATTATTTCAGAGAAATATTGCCGACCTGATACCCATATTCGAGCAGTTCTTCTTGCAGTTCAAAAAAAGACGGGCTATCTCTATTCCTAAAATATCATGAATTTAAGCGAAAGTCAGCGTCATTGACTGTTCATTGCTTTTTTGTATGTATTCCTACAGGGCGTTGCATTTGCTGATGGAAACGATTTCCCCTTCTACAGATTATAATAACAATTTCGCCAACCAACCATATTTCTCCTGTTTGTGTTTAGCGAAATAACATTAATAGCCAAACTTATTGGGAATCCCGCCGTTCCCTTTGGTCACTTTCAGGCAAATTCATCTGCTATATGTTGCTCCGCAACTCAGACTCCGGTTTGATCCTCTCGTCTGGTAAAACTGTGAGGTCTGCGCAAGGCTTCCGCTGAATATGAACAGGAATATGATCGACGTCTGGATCCAGAAAATAGTAACATCCAGAAGACCGTGAATGAGGACGCACCAAAGGGCGGCATATGCCATGCGTCGGATTGGGGAATGGGAAGTTCCCTTTCTCATGGATTTAAACATGGTGACGAAGCATGCAAATACCAGGGCAAATCCGATTACGCCGTAATTAAGCAGTATATCCAGTATCAGGTTGTGGGCGTGAACCGCCTTGTGCCCGTTGAATATTGCATATATTATTGTGTAGGAATTGCCGCCTCCGCCAAACAGGGGATGGACAGAGATGCCTTTTAGTGAAGTGATCCAGATCGACAGCCGGGTATCAAGGTCGTTATCGATGCTATAATCCCGGGGTATAATAACCGAATATTTTAGCCCCAAGGCGACATAAACAGCTATGGCTGCCAGAGAAACCCAGAAGAGCGAATAACGCTTGAAAAGCAGGAACATCAAAGGCAGTATGGACAGCGTGACCACAAATCCTGTCCGGCTGCCGCTGATATACAGCCCGACAATGTTGACCAGTATAATAAGGCAATAGCGAAGTGTATGCGCACTTTGCGGTGTGCTGAGTATCTTGTAAAGGCACATCACAACGATAAACTCGATGACCATTGCATAGTAATTCGCATTCATGAAGGTTGAAGGAGCACGGTAACCGGACGACTTTGACGCAATAGACTGAAGAAGCGCCATGACGAAGCATAGAACACTGAGCCGGCAGCATAGCGAAATGCCTGTCTCAAACAGCTTCTGGGTCATGAACCGGCTTAAGAACATGCTGGTAAGCACAACTACGCATATGCCCAGCGCAATGTATACTCCTGTCTGATTGCTGTGGGCGACGGAAACGACCAACGCTGCTGCGCAAAAGAAGGCAGCGCTCCACAATATGACTTTGGGAATTTCCCGAAATACGTCATTATACTTCCTGCTGGCAAACATATAGATGATTATTGATAAACATACGGCAATTGTCACGCAGACCGATATCATCACAGAAAGCAGCAGCCCTAAAATAAGTATGCCCTCGATACCGTATTGCCTGATGAAATCCCTCAACATAATATAATATAGACCTCCCAAAAACCATGAAAGTATACTCAATATTGCAGATAATGTCAATCGCGTTATGGCTATTTGGGTACATATTTTACAAGACATTTACATAAGGCCGTCAGTATATGAAGCTGGGAGGGTTTACCTTTGTCGAGTATTATGAGTTTGTTTGACAACAGCATGACTGCATATGAAAGGAATAGTGCAAGCCTTGAATCCGGGGTTGAAAAAAGGCTGAAAAGCCATTGAAATGAGGACGGAATTTATGATGGGGAATCGTTTAGTGGGAGCGAAAAGAATGGAGGATAAACGAGTCTTTGATAGAATTGAGGAACGGATATTTGAGCTTAATCTAAATGCGGATGAAAAGTGGACGGGAGGTTACTGTGGGATAACCACAGAGAATGTCCTGTTAATCAACCTTATTGAAAACCACCGTTTGTTCTTTAAGAGAAATCTTCCCAACCTGATACCCGTATTCGAGCAGTTCCTTTTTATAGTTCAAAAAAGAATGGTCTATTTTTATTCCTAAGATTTCGTGTATTTGTGCGAAAGTCAGCATTATTGATTGTTTGTTGCTTGTTTGTATGTATTCCCACAGGGCGTTGTATTTGCTCATGATATAGATCTCCTCGGCATTGGTTGCAATAGTAGATTATATAAGACTATTTAGTTATAGCCTTACATCAATTAATAGAGGTATAATTATAGTTGTAGTATCTTCTGTTTTAATAAAAAGTGATAATTTTTCGCTTACTTCATCAGGGTAAAGGTAATTACTTATTTTAATAGAAATTACACCTGCCCCAGTCTTAATAGCATTTTCAGCTATCTGATTGTATATTTTTTGCTTGGTTGGATCAAGATTAGAGAGTTTAGGGAATGCCAATGGTACATCTCGAATAATCTCTAAAATTCTTCGGACATATTCCACCCAAACAATAGTTTTGCTAATTGGGTAAGTATTAATGTCGTAAATACTAAGAAGTAGCATTAATTCTTTTCTTAACTTAGGGAAACCGATTGACTGTGACATGAGATTTTGTATAGTAATATTGTTCTTTGTGTTTTTAATTTTCACTAATGTATCGTTAATATTTGCTAATATTCTAAGACCAGTATTTGAATTAGTAATCTCATTATGTAACGACCAGTTACAAAAAAGTCGTAATATTAAAAATTTCTCGTTATCTGAATTGTCCATTTTGTCAAGTAATTTTCTAATTAAAATCAATAGAATACGTATATTATCTTCATTTATTTGCTCTTCTTTTTTAATAATAGCTCTAATTTTTCTAACGATATCGTCTTCCATTAAATCTTATGTGAAATTTCATAGTCTAGTATTATGAAACTTTATCCTCACTCTCTTTTAAATTCTGCATACTCTTAATGCAACCAAAAAGTATTATGATATATATTTTCGCCACTCACCCACATTTTTCCTGTTTTCGTTTACCGATATTACCAATATGTCGCCCAACGTTAATGGGAATCGCTCGCCGTTTCCTTCGGTCACTATCAGGCCACGTCGCTAAAAACGTGCCGTCGGCACGTTTTCTTAACGCTCACGTTCGATTCTCTTCATCCGCAGGAACTGTCATATACCAATATGACCAAGATGTCTCCAAGTTCAACGGGAATCGCTCCGCAGGCTCTCGCCTGCTATCACGCCACCTCGCCTGCCTTCATCCGCCACTGGCGGTGGCAGGCTCCGGTTCGATTCCCATCACCCGAAGCGAAAAAAGGCAAGTCACCGGTTATTCCGGTGACTTGCCTTTTGGAGCGGGTGAAGGGAATCGAACCCTCATAGCCAGCTTGGGAAGCTGGAGCTCTGCCACTGAGCTACACCCGCAGTAAGCTTTTCACATTATAACACAAATCAACAAAAATGCTAAGTATTATTTACTCAAATTTTTTCCGTATTTTACAACATCAACATCCGTTACCATAACAAGCCCTTCGTTTACCATTTCCTCTATAACCGGCAGCGCTTTGTCGATTCTTTCGGGTTTGTCTATTGCTTCTATAACTATGGGTAAACTGGAGCTCAGTTCAAGTATCCTTGTAGTACTGATGCGCTTTCCCTGCCCATAGCCTTCTATACCGCGCATAACTGTTACTCCGGCGATGTCCAGCTTTCTAAGCTCGAGCACGACGGCGTGGTAGAGGTTGTGCCCCTTATATTTCGAATCTTCGCTGACATAAACCTTCATTATCCTGCATTTGCCGTTAATATTCATATTACTATCCTTTCTCTAAAACAATCCACCAAGGTAATAGCCCGCCAAGTACACAGCCATCCCGATTATGAGCGTACCCGTGATATATATTGCTGCGTTCTTCTTCTCGTTTTCCGCAAACAGGCTTATCTCCTCATACATAAAAGTAGAGAACGTCGTGAATGCTCCGAGGAACCCGTCGCCCAAAAGCACATATACGTTTCCTGTAACCTGCAGTCCCATCAACAGCCCCAGCAGCAGCGGCCCGGCTGTGTTCGCCGCAAACGTGCCAAACGGTATAACGGAGTCGGACCGTGACTGTATCGCTTTTCCGACTGAGTATCTTGCCAGCGCTCCAAGTGCGCCGCCTATACCGACAAATACTATGTCCATGCTACAACTCGCCTTTCTTGCCAAGCGAGATGCGCTTTATTAGCTTGTTCGCCAGCGCCATGCCAAGATACCCGGCCGCTATGCCAAGCAGGGGAGTTGCGACGAAGTAAACAGCCCCGAGTGCGCCAGAGCCGGATAAAAACAGAGTGGCCGTCTCCTTACAGAACGTAGAGAACGTCGTAAAACCGCCCAGCAGCCCCACGGTCACGCCCAGCCTTGCATCAGCGCTTATCCTGACCATCTGCAGCGAAAGAGTTACAAACAGCGTCAGCACAAAACACCCGATGACGTTCGTGACAAGTGTGTTTACCGGAAACCGGTCTGTTATCTGTATTAACTTGATAAGATACCGCAGGACAGCGCCGCCTGCGCCTCCCAGTGCGATATATATGTACTTACGCAACAAAACCTCTTTTCGAAAATCCTTTATAAAGCTTCCGGCTCAATTCTTGCATGAACCCTCTGCCAGCAGTTAAAGTGCTTCGGAGTCTCTACCGGTCGGCGTACTGTTTCTTCATACTGTTATATTCGCTGACGATCTTGTCTTTGAGCTCGCCGTCTATATCACTGTATTTTTCGACAGCTTTTTCTATTCCGTTGTGTGCAATATACTGCTGTATCTCTACTGCAGAAGCATCCTGCGGATTGTCGAACAGATACCCTGCGGCGATTGCCGGTACAATACCGTCTGCGCTCATTCCCTGCTCGATGCAGTAAAGCGCAGCCCCAACCAGCCTGTCGGTGTTCTTTAGCTTTCTCTTAGGGTCTCCGCCCACTCTTGCGTTGGTGTCTTTGAGCGCCCGGTTGCCAAAACGCCTTATAAGGTCGTAAACGTTGGCTTCGACTTCTTCTGCAGGTATGCCGTAATCTTTGCTGAGCGCATGCGCTACGTTTAGCATAGCTGCTTTTGCCTTATCGGCGATCTCTTTATCTTCAGCAGACTCGTAAACAAAAGTATATCCTTTAAGCCAGCCGAAATATGCGCATATAGCGTGCCCCATGTTGTGAATAAACAATTTTCTGCGAATGTAAAAACCAAACGGCGAGAACGGCACAAGGTTGTTGAGCTTCGGGATGTCTCCAATGAAAGCGTCTTTGTCAACAGGCAGCTCTTCATAAGGCTCCACGACCACCCGAAGGAAATTGTCGCCCCTCATCTCATCTGTCATCACGGGAACCATCCTGCCTATTGAAGCTTCTACCAGCCCGACTTTGTTATCGAGATAATCTCTTGTTTCCGGCTTCACAGCCTGCTCCAGCAGCCCTCTTAAGTACTTGTCAGCATCGAGAAGGTTCTCTGCGATGATTATGTTGAGCGGAGCCTTGCCTGCCTGCGCTCTTGCATCAAGCCCGGCTGCGATGTTTGCTGCGATCTTCGGAAGTATATTTACTCCGACTGCCGTAGCCATTATATCGGCGCTCAATATCTCATCAACGACTGCCTGCTTGTCTAGCCCGCTTACTGCACTTGCGTTTTTGACCATGACTTCTTTGTCGCCTTCATTGGACACCATTCTTACGGGATACTGTCCGTCGGCGTTAAGTTTGTCCACTACTTCCTGCACAACGTCTATGAAAACGACCTGCATTCCGGATTCGGAAAACACTTTCCCTATAAACCCTCTGCCGATGTTTCCGGCGCCGTACATTACTGCTTTTTTCATGATGTAAACTCCTTTGTGAAAATTTAAAACTTTATTACTCAAAAATAATACACTTTAAGACGAGCAGTGTCAATTTAAGAGATACCGGGCGATTGTCTTTTTGCTTTCGCCGAGTCGTTTCATTTGTGTCAACGCAGTTTCGTCTGCATAGCCTGTCTTCGACAAGATTATACTATGTGCCCATATATTAAATGTGCAGCAAAAAAAGGCCGAGTTACTGACCTTTTTTAATAAGTTTTCTTTAGTCCCGTAAGACCGGGGGTCTTATGAGAGGTTTTTTATTCAGGTGATATTGCGTTTGTAGGACAAACGTCAGCGCATGCGCCGCAGTCGATACAAGTGTCAGCATCGATAACATACTGAGTATCACCCTCAGAGATAGCACTCGTCGGACATTCGCTTTCGCAAGCTCCGCAAGAAATGCATTCATCACTGATTACATATGCCATGGTCTTCACCTCCGTATTTATTGACGTGTATATTGTATATTCGACGCTTAAAAAATGCAAGTAGTTTTTACTACATGCCGAAAATGCATTACGGTTGCTGAATCGTTACGCAAATCCCGTCTTTGCCGGAGGCCGCTTTTTCATATATGATGTCGGCTATTGCAATGTCATAGGCGCCAATGCCTATAGGCAGCCCGAATATACGCTCTTCATCGTTCTCACGCCCCGGCATGTTTCCGCTAACGATCTGCTCTAGTTCACAATAGAGATCGTTGTCCGTAATCATTCTATTTTCAGCAAGTTCTTTTAATTCTCCTCTGTGCTTTGCCTGTGCCCACGAATCGGTGACAATCTTTGTGCCCGAAAGAGCAAATCCATCTTCTACCTGCTGATAGCTGCCCATGCCCAGCACTGTAGTCCCCGGCTGAATCCATTCGTTTTTTAAGAAAGGGCGTTTTGCTGTAGTCAGCATAACTATGAGCCTGGCACTTCGTGCTGCCTGCTCCAGACCTGTGCTGATGTGAACTCTGTTTTCAAGTGGTGTTCCATCAATGGTGCTGATAAACTCTTCGATTCTTTGCACATCAAGGTCATAGAAATGTATATCGGCGTTTGGATGCTCATAACCGAGGCATCTGGCTGCCATACGGCCCTGTGCCCCTGCTCCAACTATTAGTATGCGTTTAAGGCTCTTTGCTGAGAGATACCTCGAAAACACCGCTGCTGAAGCGCCTGTACGATAGTCTGATATCAGTCTTGCATCCATAACTGCCTTTGCATAACCGGTAGCTGGGTCAGTCAGCACGATAACACCCATTATGTATGGAAGATTGTACTTTCTGTTATTGCCGAATCCTCCGATCCATTTTATGCCTCCCACCTGCCTTTGCTGCACATACGCTGGCATGGCGTTGCACCATGCCTCATGGCCTATTTCCGACATATCTGTGTTTGTCTTTGGTGGCATGTTTATACGTCTAGCGCCAAGTTCATGGAATACAAAGTCTACTGTCTCAACAGTCATCTCTACGTTTAAATACTTTTCTGTTTCTTTAGTGTTTAATATAAGAGTGCTCATATTGATAGTTATCGTTCCTTTCTAAAATAAAGCCCGTTCGGGGAGTATGAGATTGTTGTTTATAATTCTATACAAGTATGAAAAAGGATACAAGTATAATAAGAAATTTGTGTAAATACTATTTATTCTTAATTATGCATAGGTTGAATACTTTTAGAAGCGATATTAATAAAGTGAAGCAGGCTATACTGCGAATAAAAGAAGGTTAGGCTTGCGGAAAACAAAAAAAGGCTTAGCGCCCTTTTAGTTTTCAAAGTCTTCTATTTTGGCGATCAGTGAACCGGTGTTATACATATTCACTATATGCCATTTAGAATCTCCAAAATCACTCAGCTTTTCTTCGCTGCCTCCGTCTATGTCTGCATTACAGCATATTTGCTCGCCGTTGATATACCTTGTGTAATACATGTTTGAACGGTTGATGTTGAATCCGGAACAGGAATACTCTACGACGGCAACCGCCAGTTTTCCTTCCAGGCCAAGCCGCACTATATAGCCAGTCACGCCGTCTATGTAATAGATATCGTCGTCCATAATGCAGAACATCACCACGGCCTTTTTAATGACGACTTCGCTGCCGGTGCCGTCTATGTCGGCGCTGTATATATAGCCGTCCTTGGTGTTCTTGTAATAAATCTTTCCTGAATATACGTTGAGACTGTCGGCGTTTTCGATTGGCTTAAAGCCTGTTTCTTCTCCGTCAGAGCTTCTTGCGTCTATACTGCTGTCCTCAACGTAATACATAATACCGTCATATATCTGCAGTAGCCGGACGTCTTTTTCAAGAACCAATTCGGGCGCAGCATCATCAATGTTTGCACGAAACACACCCTCAGGCTTACAGTAATAGAGCGTACTGCCAACAAGGTTCATATACAGCCCGCCGTCCTCTGTAACGAGGCTGTTATCTCCCGTTTCCGGGTTAGAGCGAACGGTGCTTCCCGCAGGGTAAGCGTCGCCATACATATAGCGGAATATTAGATCATCTCCGGTCTTTACTGAAAAGCCGTAGTTTAAAATGTTACCCGTTGTCGTTCCGTTGTGAAGCGGCAGCGGCTCTTTGTCAGCGTTGTCGGCAATATTGAATATGGAGCAGCCCGCAAATAAAACAACAAGCATCGCAGCAGCGGCTGCTATCAAAATCTTCTTTTTCATGTTCCTCCTATTGGGATATCATCTGCCAAGGTCCGTAAAACAAAAATCCGGCATCTGCGGAAAGGCAAACGCCGGATGTTTTTTAAACTTTTTAAGCTTGGCCGTCGCAGCCAAGCACGTCAGTAATCTTATGTGCAACAAGTTCTTTGATAGCGGCTCTTGCCGGCTTCAAATACTGCCTTGGGTCAAAGTGGCTCGGGTTCTCAGCAAAATATTTGCGGATTGTTCCCGTCATGGCAAGACGAAGATCAGAGTCTATGTTTATCTTACAGACGGCGCTTCTTGCAGCTTGTCTCAGCATATGCTCAGGAACGCCCTGTGCGCCAGGCATGTCTCCGCCGTATGTGTTTATCATCTCAACGAACTCCGGTATAACGCTGGAAGCGCCGTGAAGAACGATAGGAAAGCCCGGCAGGTTCTTTTCAACTTCTTCAAGAATGTCGAATCTCAGCTTCGGTTCTCCCTTAAACTTAAAAGCTCCGTGGCTTGTGCCGATTGCGATAGCCAGCGAGTCAACACCTGTCTTTTCAACAAACTCCTGAACTTCTTCCGGTCTTGTGTACGAAGAATCCTCTGCAGAGACTTTGATGTCGTCTTCGACTCCTGCAAGTCTTCCAAGCTCCGCCTCAACGACTACGCCGTGGTCATGAGCATACTCTACAACTCTCTTTGTCTCCTTGATGTTGTCCTCAAACGAATGGTGCGAGCCGTCGATCATTACAGATGTAAATCCACTGTCAATGCAGGATTTGCATGTTTCGAAGGTGTCACCGTGGTCAAGATGAAGACAAATCGGAAGGCCTGTTTCTTCGAGGGCGGCTTCTACGAGCTTTGTAAGGTATGTATTGTTTGCATAAGCTCTTGCACCTTTGGAAACCTGAAGTATCAGTGGAGCATTGAGGTCTTTAGCGGCCTCGGTTATTCCCTGAATAATCTCCATGTTGTTCACGTTAAAAGCGCCGATTGCGTATCCGCCTTCGTATGCTTTTTTGAACATTTCTGTAGTTGTTACTAGTGGCATGTTGTTTTCCTCCTGATAAATATTAAAATCATATAGATTTTGTTGCATTCAAATCAACCATATTATAGCCCAAAAACGGTTTTTATTAAAGTAAAAGTTTAATGAACCTTTCATATATCCGTTTTAAATTGGCTATTCCTGCGGCTCGGCTGTACGGATAGGCTCGGAAAGCGGCACTTCTCCAGGCTTTAAAACTGGTCTTTCCTCTGGCAGCGGCGGGAATATCATCTGGTCTTTGATAGCCTGCATTTCCTCGTCTTCTTCTCCGGCTATTATATCCACCTTCGTGCCGGGCGCAAGGTAATAGAATATCCACCTGGCATCGGGAACATACAGCCTTATGCAGGCGTGTGAAGCCTGGCTTCCCATATCTTCATAAGCATCCTCGGTATAATACTGTGCGTTTCTTCTTGTATACGTTATGGAATGAAAATAAGTCCTGCCGAATATTCTCGTCCAATACTGTCCGTAAAGGTCGAAGTTGACAAAATGCCCAAAGCGAACATGCCTGCCTTCAAGCTCATAGCTGCCAAGTTTTGTCGGAGACCTTTTAGCGCCCGAAGAGCAGCTCATATATCTTACCGGTTTTGCATATTCACCGTGCCTGTCCTTTTCATATACAAGCACAAGCTGATATTTGATATTGATAACTACATAATACGTATCAGGCGGGGGCGGCTCTGGTATTTCTCCCCTCACGCCGTCGTCGCCGACCAGCTCTTCAAAGCTCATCAGAGTTGTCGGCGCATAATAAGAAAAAGGAGTCGGAGTTGGCGTGGGGTCCGGCTCTGTCGTTTTTACAGGTGTGAGCTCGGGTGTCGGTTCGGGTGTCGGTGCCAAAGTTATGATAGGCAAAGCTGTTCTGTTTATGATCTGCGTCGGCGCTTCTTTTTTTATAAATGTATCCAGCATTGCACAGGATGCCGTCACTATTAAAACTGCTGCGGCAAGCAGCACAAATGTTATCCTTTTCATTTATCCACCTTGAATAATATATTAATGCTTATATTCTAAGCTATAACGTAAACTATAGTCAACTTTATATGCCTATATAGTTCAGATTATCTTTGGCGACCTGCGCATTCATAGGAGTTGCTGGGCGGCAAAAGCGTCACTGCGAACAAAACAGGCTGTACCTGTGCAGTTTTATTTGCCCCAAGTGCAGTTTTAGGTTATAATTCGCTACGTAAGGGGAGGAGATTTCTTATGCTGAAGGTTACAGTGATAGACGCCCAGGGAGGCGGTCTTGGCTCTGCGATAGTCAAAAGCCTGCGTGATCGCTATGGTGAGCGCATTCACATATTGGCGCTGGGGACAAACGCTGTGGCTACTTCCGCCATGAAAAAAAGCGGTGCAAAGGACTGTGCGACCGGTGAAAACGCAATTACGCTTAACGTACGCAACACAAACGTTATTATCGGCGGTGTGGGTATCATAGCTGCAAGCGGTATTCTTGGCGAGATAACTCCTGCTATGGCTCAGGCCATTGCCGAAAGCCCTGCGATAAAGATACTCATACCGATTTCCCGCTGTAATATACTCATAGCGGGCACACAAAGAAGCGCCGCAAAAGACCTTATAGAAAACGCCGTTTCTAGGATAGCGGAGCTATTGTAGTCCGGCTCAAGATCTCGCTGTCACATTCTTCAAGCGCATCTGCGGCGGGGGCAATTATATACGCCATAACTGTGCAGCCGTATTCCTCGAAATACTTTGTATAGACACGTCCGTATAAACTTATTATCTTAAAGCTATCGTCGTATTTTTCCATAGGTCTTCCGTATTGCAGATAAGGTGTCCTATATCCGTTATAATTATGTGCCGCTCCGTTTACAGTGAGCGAAGCATCTACCCGTACCCAGCCGTCTGTTCCTGCAAATGTTACACTATCATCTTTTTCATATCCGTCAAGTACAAAGACAGGCTCGCTGCATCCGAAATCCTGTATAACGAGCTTTGTATAATCATACTTCACTGCAAGGCTAAGCTCATCTATATCTAAATTACCACTGTCATCGAAGGCGAATATGCCGTCTTTCTGCTTCACTACATATGCGCCGTAGAAAGACGAGTATTTGTCGCTTTGTTTGTCATATATAAACGAAGTTCGCTTTAGCATATCAAATGAGCCGAAATTATACATGATAGACATATCCGCATCAATGCCGCTGTAATTTCGAAAACCGTCAGCATTATAAGTCATTACAAATGGATACCATCCTCTGCCCGAAGGAATATCGATTTCAAAACCGCTTTGTTTCATAACACTTTCTTTTGCATGGCTTGTCGAATAAACGCTCATTACAACAAGGCTCCTCAGCGGATAGAAAAACCAGAAAATAAACAGCGAGATTATAAGCAGAGATATCAGTACTTTCAACTTTTTCATGCCGCAATTATACACCATAGAGCAGCGCTTGCAAATAAAAACGCCAAAAAGTATAATTATCGAAGAGAGGTGAAACAGTGAGGGAAAATAAGAAGGTACGTATTGTATGCGGAATGTCCGGCGGTGTCGATTCTGCTGTTGCGGCATATGTCCTGAAAAAACAGGGGTATGATGTGCTCGGCGTTTTTATGAAAAACTGGCAGGACGACGGGCAGGGCTGCAATGCTGCGCAGGACTATGAAGATGTCAAGAGCGTGTGCAATGCAATAGGCATACCATACTATACTGTAAATTTCGAGCAGGAGTATTCCGACAGGGTATTCTCATATTTTCTTGACGAATACAAGCGCGGAAGAACGCCCAATCCGGATGTTCTTTGCAATGCAGAGATAAAGTTTGCGGCGTTTCTTGACTATGCAAAAATGACAGGAGCTCAGCGCCTTGCAACAGGTCACTATGCCCGCCTGTCCGGCGAAGTGCAAAAGCATCTTCTCAAAGCCGCGGATAAGAGCAAAGACCAGACTTATTTTTTGTGTATGCTGACTCAGCAGCAGCTATCGGGCGCAATGTTTCCCATAGGCGAAATGCAAAAGGCGCAGGTGCGTGAAATCGCAGCTGATCTTGACCTTAACGTTGCAGAAAAGAAAGACTCCACCGGCATCTGCTTTATAGGCGAGCGTAAGTTCCGCGAGTTTTTAAAGACATTCATACCGGCGCAGAAGGGTGATATAAAAACCCCGGACGGCAGGGTAGTCGGCCAGCACGACGGCGTTATTTACTACACCTTGGGCCAGCGCAGGGGCCTCGACATCGGTGGTACAAAAGGCGGCAGCGGAGAGCGATGGTTCGTTGTAGACAAAGATGTGGAGCATAATATTCTCATCGTCGAGCAGGGCGAGACGGACAGGCTTTTTTCTAAAGCTTTGGTAGCCACGGGCATGAACTATATCGCAAAAAGACCTAAAGGCAGTTTCGAGTGCATGGCAAAGTTCAGATACCGCCAGCCTGACCAGAAAGTGCACGTAACAAAGCAGGGCGACTGTGAGCTAATAGAGTTTGAGCAACGCCAGCGTGCGGTAACGCCGGGGCAGTATGCCGTGCTTTATTTGGGTGAAGAGTGTCTGGGCGGCGGTGTGATAGACGAAGTTATTTTTTAATGGAGGCTTGCGATGCAATATTTCAATGAATCTAAGAAAGTTAAACTTAAAAATGGCAGCGAGCTTACAATCAGAAGACCGCAGCCCGACGATGCAGCCCGGCTGCTCGAATATCTTGACAAAGTTTCAGGCGAGAGTGACAACCTTTTGATAGGAGAGGGAGAGCTTTCTTTAACAGAGGAACAGGAAAGGCGTTTTATAGAGAATGCGAACAACGATAAAGGCGCGCTCCTTATAATCGCTATAGCTGATAAAGAGGTAGTCAGCATCTGTAATATAAGGTCTCAACCGCAGAAAAGAGTTGCCCACAACAGCGAAATCGGTATATCAGTAAGGAAGTCGCACTGGCGTCAGGGTATAGGCGAGATCATGCTGAAGGAACTTATAGAATTCGCCCGTGCTCATGAAACGATAAGCATAGTGTCTTTGGGCGTAAGGGCCTGCAATTCGGGCGCAATAAAGTTGTACGAGAAGCTCGGCTTTAAAAGAATAGGCGTACGCAAAGACTTTTTCAATATAAAAGGAGCTTACTACGACGAGATATTGATGGATCTGCACTTAAGTAAAAAGGAGTAATAATGCAATACTTCCCTTCAAGCAAACAGGAAGAAGAGTTCCTTAAAAACTTCGACCCCTCAAAATATCAAAACCCCGCTGTTGCTGCAGACACAGCGCTTTTCTGCGCCAAAGCCGACGGCCTGTTTATTCTTTTGATAGAGCGGGGCGGCTGGCCGTATAAGGGATGCTGGGCGCTTCCCGGCGGCTTTGTCAACATTGATGAAGACCTTGCAGACAGCGCAAAAAGAGAACTTAAAGAAGAAACGGATATCGATATAGATGTTCTTGAACAGGCGGCGGTGTGGGGAAGGCCGGACAGGGACCCCCGTCAGAGGGTTATAACAGTCAGCTTCATAGCTTTGATCGACGAAGAAAACATGAACGCAAAAGCCGGAGACGACGCAGGCAAAGCCGAATGGTTCAGGATATCTGCCTACAAAAAAACCGTGGGCAGTGAAGAGACACAGATAGATTTTTCGCTCAGCGGTCCAATAGAAATATCGGCGTCGGTAAAATTTCCTAATCAGCAGATACAAAAGATAAGCTGCCTGCAAAGCGGCGGTCTTGCGTTCGACCACGCAGAATCTATAGCTCTTTCAACAGAGCTTCTTAAGTCCCGTGCGGAAATTATCACAGAAAAGTCTCTGGGCAAACAAAAAGCGGCAAATGCCGCCAAGTCGATAAAAACTGCATAGCTATCACTCTAAGACTAAGAAGACCTTAAAATACAAAATCTTCAGCTACAACAACTACAGCTCTTTTAATATACCCGTCCCTTTTTTCTCCTGAAAATAAACGGCAGCGTATTATAGAAAACAGCGCAGCCAAATATGCCCAGCATGCTCCACCACACGCCGAGAGTACCCTCCGATGCTACCCACCTCGACGGCAGTATGTATGATGCTTTAGATATAAAACCAGCCGCAGGAAGGTCAAGCAGCATAGAGCCAAGGAACAGGTTGATTATAGCAATAAGTGTTATAGTGAGCATCAATGTGGTGCGGGAGTTTATCTTGCTTAAAAGCGAAGCCACGCCGCCGAAAGCGGAAAGATACAGCGCAAACAGCACAGCATACGGTGCGATAAGCTCCGGTCTGCCAGCCGCTGCAAACCCCGCAAGAGCCGGCAGCACGCACGGCAGAAGCAGAAGCGCATCTGCAGATGTAAGCGCCAGTCGGTATTTTTCTATCCTGACAGAGCGTGAAAGCAGTCGTTGCTCAAACGACTTATCGTCTGTGCCCACAAGCCCTGCCAGCATATAAAAACATGCAAACGCACATAGCAGATACAACGATTTATACGCAGCTTCTTCTAAGGGGGCTGTTTCGTCCACCGGCACATCCGTGTTTCCGCTAAGCTGCTGCAGCACGAGTATTGGCTGCGAATTGTTTGCCAGCGTTTTTTGCATCACGGTATCGTAAGCTTCCCGGCCTGCGATTTCACCGGCAAGAGAGGCAGTATAACTTGCTACCCAAAGCTCCATTGCCTTTCTGCTAACGCTCTCCGAAACGATCTCAAACGCAGTGCTGTACGGTGATATCATCATTATGAGCGTATCCTCATATTCGCCGCTGCGCAGCTTCTCTTCAAAACCGGCCGGTACTTTCATAACACCGTCAAGCTGACCGGTCTGCAGCTTTGCAACTAGTTTTTCTTCCTCATGTTCTTCGTCGATCGACAAGATCTCTATAGCCTCAACACGCTCCAGCAGCGTCTGCGAGTACTGTGAATTGTCTTCGTCTATCCAGCCGATAGGTATTGCAGCGCTGGGTGCATTTATGCCGATAAAAGGTACTATGGCAAGGAAAAGAGCAATCACAATTGATATTAAGCCTCTTGCAGAGGTTAAGCTGCTCTTGAGTCTGTATATGAATGTCCTTCGGAATATGCTCATCCCTGCCTCCTGACATAGCTTTTTAGACCAATAGGAAGAAGAACAACGATGTACGCAGCAATTACTGTAAAGTAGAGCCCCACATTATCTATGTTTGCGTTGAACATTCCGGCAAGGCTCATCCTGAGCGCAGGCGCAAAAGGCGTATAGCCGGATACCGCCCTTAAAGCCTCCGGCATGTATGCGGAGGGTATGATAAGCCCGCCTAGGGCAGCCATTGAAAGCACGACTGTAAGAGAAACATAAACGGCAGACTTTGAACTAAGCGCAATCACTATCATCACAAGACTGGCAAACGCACAGAACAGAAGCGAACACCCAAGCAGCATAAGCACGTTTCCCGCAAAGTATGAAAACCGGCCAGTCATTATAAGCAGCGCAAGGCAAAGCACAGCGTATTGTATGAACAGCAGCAGCGTTCCCGCAATCCACTTAGACATAAAGCTCTTAGCTGGGGAAATGCCGCCGATGAGCTGGCGCTGAAGCAGGTCGCCCTTTTTATCGTCTTCGGTGATGCGTGCAATGGGAAGCGCAGCCAGGGCTACGAACAATATTAGCAGACAGGCTGCATAGAACTCTACCGGGAGTATGTCGCTCAATGGCGAGAATTCCTGTGTAGGCGCATAAATATCGTCTATAGCCATGCCTTGTACAAGCAAATAAGCTGACGTATCGAAAAATACGTCGGATGCAAGCTGCTGGTCAATCGGTTTTATGCTATAGTAAAGCTCGTTGACGGCGTTCTGTGAATAGTTCACCAGGTCTATGCCGGGTACAAGCGCTTCAAGCAAAAGCGCATTCTCCAGCGGACGTTCTTTGTTGCCGTAATAGTTTATGATCACCTGATCACCGTAGTAAAGCGAATCCTGCAGGCCCGGAGGTATATGAATGAAAGCAACGCTGCCCTCTTCAAGCGAATCCAGCCCCTCCTGTTTTGTATCTACGAACCGCACATCGATAAGCCCTTTCATCGTGTCGCTTTTTATAAGCGAGTCGACTATCAGCCTTGTACTGGGGTCGGTGTCTTCATTAAGAACTGTTATATGGAAATAATCTAGCCTAACATCGCTAAAATATAGCGGTGCAATGGTAAGAGAAATCAGCACTGCCAGTATAAGAGGTGCAAGTATAGTTATTATTATGGAAGTCTTGCTTTGCAGCAGTCTTTTGAAGTCTGTAAGGAAAAGCTTTTTCATCTACACCTCTCTCTTGCTCTTTCTTCGGATAAACACTATACAATTATATATGGCCGCACTTGCGGTCAGTCCGGCAAGACATATCAAAAAACCGCTTGTGTCTAAAGAAGTAAGCCATCTTGACGGTAGTATGTAAGCAAACTTCGGCACTATGCCTACATTGGGCAGCTTTACCAGCAAAGAGCCAAAGCCAAGGTTGATTATAGCCGCCGCCGTTATACTTAATATATGTATCGTCCTGCTCTTTATCCGGCAAAACGCAGATGCGACTCCGCCGAACGCAAACAGGTAAAGCGCAAACATAACGATATATGCCGCTGCGTCTGAATAAGCCCCGGCAGCTGTGAACACCGCTGCTGCGGGCAGTACGCAAGGCAGGAAGAAAGCGCTGTCCGCAATGCTTACAGCCAGCCCGAAGCCGCTCTTCGAAAGGTTTCGGGAAACCAGTCTTTGTTCAAAGTCTGCTCCTCCTGCGTTTATTGCACCAAGCAGCATAAACAGAGCGCACACCGCCGCCGCAAGGAAAGCAGAACGTTTTGCTGCAGCCGTGAGCGGGTCTGCCGGTTCATACGTCCCGGAAGGACCGATGCGTTCTATGTTCATAATTGGTTTTAACATGTATTCCATCACTTCGTCAAATACTTTTGCTTCAAGTGCGCTGTCATATTCCGCCGCCACCTTAGAGCTGTACCTTGCCAGCCACAGGTGCATGACTTCTGCGCCCACGCCTTCGGATATTACCCCGGCGACAGAGCTGTAGGGAGATTTATACATAGTAAGAGTGTCTTCATACTCGCCGTTTATTATCTTGCTTTCGAATCCGGGATTAACTACGAATACAGCCTCTAAACTTCCGGCTCTCAGCTCATTTAAAAGCTGATCCTCTTCGCCGGTTTTTACATCCAGCAGTTCCAGAGCGCCTGTCGCTGCATAAAGCTGCTCCGAATAAGAACTGTTGTCTTCGTCAATCCATCCTATAGCTACTGGCTGCCGGTCATCCGCCTCTTCTTTGATGCTGACCAGCGGATAGACGGCCACGGCCAGCGCAACAACTAGCATCACAAGGCTGCCTGCTGCGGTGAAGTTCTGCTTTAAACGATATTTTACAGTCTTGAAAAACAGCTTCATACCGTCCTCCTTACCATACGCCTCATGCTAAAGGCAAACAGAACGGCAGTGTAGCCTGCAAGCAGTGCTGATGACACACCTGCTCCGCCGGACTGAGTGCTGAACATGCCTATCGACGCAAGCCTGAGCGCTGCAGAAAGAGGGGTATAAGCAGAGATACTGCCAAGAAACTGCGGCATAAACACTGCAGGTATAAACAACCCTCCGAGTGCGGCAAGTGCTGTCAGTGCTATGAAAGAAACGACCTCGCTTTGCTTGAATGCAAGTCCGCATGCAAGCTGCAATGCACTGGCAAAAAGACAGAGCAGAATCCCGCATACCGCCAGCGAAAGAAAGCTGCCTGCATAATATGAAATGCTCTTTGTTGCAAGCATTATGGCACCGGCCAGTACAACAAATTGAATAAGCAGGAAAAAAGAGCCTGCCAGCCATTTTGACAACAGCACTTTAAAAGGATGGCTGCCGGATAAAAGCTGTCTATGCAATATGCCTTTTTTTGCGTCTGTGCTAACAAGCTTTGCTATGGGCAGCCCTCCCATTGCCGTAAAAAGCACCAGCAGTGCGGAAGCGTAATACTCAAGCGGCAGCATCGCGCCGAACGGAGAGATATCATCGCTTTGTCTTGTATATATGGCTTTTCGATTCATGACCTCATAAAAATATTTTCTTGCGATATCGCTGTAAAGCTCATTTGCTGCCCCTTCGTTTACAGGCTCGATATTCTGGAATAGCACGATAGAAGCGTTCTGTGTGAAATTTACAAGGTCGGACGCTGCTTCCATAGCCCCCGACAATATTGCATCCTCCAGAGGAAGTTCAGGGTTACCGGCATATTCGATTACCACCGGCTCGTCTTTAGCTATCGTTTCCTGCAGTCCTGCGGGCAGATGAATATATGCGGCTGCGCCCTTTTCTATCTGCTCGAAACCTTCATCATCGGTATATACAAATACAGCGTCAACAAGCTTGTCAAAATCTTTGTTTTTTAGTATGGTTTCCAGCAGTTCACTTGTCAGGGGGTGGTCGTCTTCGTTGTATATAGCTATGTAATATTCATCAACGATGGTGTTGTCGAAAAAGTAAGGCGCCAGCAGAAGTGAAACGAGGATGACAAGCACAATCGGCACAACAAGTGTAAACACGACAGAAGCCCTGTTTTGGAAAAGCCTTTTAATATCAATTAATAATAGCTTTTTCATACTCCAAGCCCGCATTTCCCATGTGTTAAAAAAAGGGCAATAGGAAGGTCCTATCGCCCTTTTGATAGTTTTGTTCTAAAACTCGCTGAAATCATCAAATGCGCCGAAGTTGCCAAGACCGCCGAAGTTGCCGAGGTTTTCGAAAAGGCTGTCGATATCCTGCCAGTCCATATCATATATCTCATCCCAGTCGCTGTCGTCTTCGAGCATGCCAAGGTCATCTCCGAAAGTGATGTCGGCATTCATCTCGGCATCTATGCCGATGTCGCCTTCAAAGCCTGCTTGAGCAAGGCTGTCTCCGCCGTCAATCTCAATGCTGAAGTCGCCGCTATATGTATAATCCGAGCTGTTGTCCTGGTCAAGCGTGGTCTCGCCGGATATAGTCATAGAGATTTGCTGGGCTTCAGAATAAGCATCCTCGGGTATGTTGACCTCAACTTGCGCTTCCATAGTCATATACTCGTCGTCATAGACCATTTCTTCAATAAGGTTGATTGCTTCGTCACCGTTATAATCGAAGATAACGCTGATGTATGCGGCGTTCGAAGTATATTGCGTAACCACCGTGAATTCGTACTCGTCTTCTCCGTCGTCGATGTAGAAGCCAAAACCTGCGGATTTGCCTTTATATTCATATACTGACCACGAAATCTCAGCGTCTTCTATTTCTTCTAGCTCGTCTTCGTCAAGGTCAATCATGTTCTCTACAACGTCATCAATATCGATATCTTCGCCGGATGCTTCTGAAAGAGTGTCAGCAAGATCTTGAAGCTCGTCAAGAAGCTCGTCATTTTCCTCAAGATTTTCTCCGAATGCAACGATTATGTCATAAATATCGTCGCTGTCAAGCGTAGTGGTGGTAGCAGTCATCTCCACTTCTTCGTCTTCCAGCGGGCTGTATATATCAACAGTATCTTTTTCTGTAAGCTCGTCCGGAATAGCAGGCGCAAGCTCCATCATTAACTTTTCCATAAGGTCGCTGAAGTCTTCATCGGCAGCCAGAGAATTGAGAGCATTCAGCCTGTCGGTAAGCGGCATCTCGTCAGAGAGGTCAACGTCGGTGTTCGGGTCTAGAGGAATCGAATACGCTTCTCCGAGAACGCTTAACACAACGTCTTCATCAATCAGATATACGTCTGCAGAAGTAACACCAAGGTCGAGCTTTAGCCCTAAATCTTTAAGGTCGTACTTCGCTTCGAAATCTATGTTCACTCCGTCCATTTCAGGCATCAACTCACTGAACAGCTGTGAATCGAGACTTAGATCTCCTTCCATTTCAAAAGCTTCACTCTCGAACCTATCTGATACGTCTCTGTATACCTTGCTTTGAATATCCTTCATCGCATCTTCTCTTGAATTGAAATAGTCATAAGTCTTCCATGCGCCTTCGTTGCCAGGCCTCTTTCCTCCAAGGTCAATGACTCCGAATACGAAAAGCGCTACGACAGCAAGTATAACAACTGCTGCAACGATAAGCCAGATCCACCACTTGCTTTTCTTTTTTGGAGGCACCGGCGGCGCTCCCTGATACGGCTGATATGGTTGGTAAGGCTGTCCCTGATACGGCTGCTGCGGCTGTCCCTGATACGGCTGCTGCGGCTGTCCCTGATACGGCTGCTGCGGCTGTCCCTGATACGGCTGCTGCGGCTGCCCCTGATATGGCTGCTGCGGCTGTCCCTGGTTCGGCTGCTGCGGCTGTCCCTGGTTCGGCTGCTGCGGCTGATTGTTATTGTTGTTTTGGTCACTCATAATAGTTACCCCTCCTGTTATGAAGTATAATAGCGGATGGCCAAGGGCAGGTTGTCGGCATTTTCGTTACCGGAAAAATCCAGTCCGCCGTAATAAGTGCACTCGCCGTCCCTCAGCGCCAACATATTATCAGCCAAAGAGCCAAGTCCGTCTAAATAGTGACTGGTAAAAATAATTGTTATTCCGCTTTGTTTCATCCTCTTGAAGCTTTCAAGCATCTTTGCTCTGTTCTCCACGTCCACTCCCGCCAGCGGCTCGTCCATTATAAGCAGCTTTGGCCGCAGCACCAGCGATGCGCCGACATTAAGTCTTCTGCGCATACCACCGGAGAGCTTCCTGACTTTTTTCTTCTGCACATGTGCAAGGTCGATAAGCTCTAATACTTCGTTATATACGTTCTCGTCCTTTTTATCCATCCAGTAATAAAGGTTGTCCTTTACGCTAAGCTCCTGCATAAGGGCGATTCCCTGCGGCACATACCCTATATACTTGCGTACATGCCCCGGAAACTTCAGAGCGTCGATCCCGGCTATGGAAAGGCTGCCGCTGTCCGGCCGTGAAGCCGTTGCAATTATTTTGAGGAGCGTCGTTTTCCCGGCGCCGTTTTCTCCGACCACAGCAAGACAACTGCCTTCGTCAACGCCAAGGCTGACGCCCTTCAAATACTCAAGTTTACCATAGCTTTTTCTTAAGTTATATGCGCTAATCATAAAATATATTCCGGCTCCTGCAGATGTGGTTTGTTGATAGATTGTTTCTCCAAGATTATCAAATATAGTATATCATATGGGTGTCGTCAAATCAAAGAAAATACTTGCAGGCTGCATAAAAAACGAGTTTGCACAACAGGTCAGCCATAGCGTATAATGAGATATCAAACGAAAGAACCGGTACGAGGCATATGAAAGAGAGATACAAACGAAAAACACTTCCGGCGCTTGTCGGCATACTGATAACGATAGGTCTTGTCGGTCTTGTGCTGCTGCTTCACGGCATAGCTACAGCGATAAATACGCTCATACAGGCTGCGTTCATGGAATATGTAGAGTACGTGATTATCATTTTCCTCGGGATAGTGATAGTGCGCAAGTGGCTGACGGAATACGAATATGAAGCGGATGAGGAAAACTTTGTTGTATCCAGAGTGATAGGAAACCGTCCGCGCCGTATATTCGAGTGCCCTTTTAGGCAGATGATTTTTATAGGTAGAGAAAAACCGCAGGACACAAAGGGAAGGATGATAAAGCTCACATTCGCAGCGGGCAGGAAAAACCTGGTCTATATCACATATATAAAAGACGACGAGAAACGATGTGCCGTTTTTTCGCCGTCAGAGAATTTCATGGAATACTTAGGATCACGTTTGCCAGAATAGAGTCTATAGTATCACTGCGATTATGACCGTAGCTGCCAGCACGCTGGCTGCCACGATTGCAAACCTTTTTAAATACTTAAAATCGCTCATCTCAAGGAAAATGCTTTTCCTCATGCCGCCCCAAGCAAGCGTATAGCGTTTCAGAACGCTCCATTTTGTGAATTCAATCCTCATAAGAGCGAGCTCGCTTAGCATATAAAGCGCCGACATTATGAAAATTACCATGGGAAGCGCGCCTATGCCGAGCACCGGCAGGATAAGCGACTTTGAAGTAAAACCGCTAAGGGCAAGCTGACCTTTTATAAGGAAGAACAGCATCAACGAATACATAGCGAACGGTATAAGAAAAGCTATGCCCGAGAGGAAGAAAGAGAAAACGGCAATAGCAACCCTTGAAAGAAAGTCGGGTGTATAGTTTATCATCTCTTTTGTCTCTTCAAATGAATAATACCTGTCACGGCTGTCAACGCTGCGCAGCGCTGCAGAGGTCTTCTTGTCCATAAACTTTAAGTCACGGGTCTCAAGCAGCCTTGAAAAGTGAGTTTCCATAAGGCTGAAGTCTTCTCCGGGCTCAAACTTTTTTATGTGAACTTTGTTATAAGTAAGCTTATAGACTCTGCCTATCTCAAACTTATTGAATGTAAAGGGAGTCCTAACCAGCAGACGGAAAACCCTCGGGGTTTCGTCCGACAGCGTTTCCAGTGCTGTAAAATACAGTCTGTACCTGTTCGGCCCGCCAATCCTCTCCTTCGAAAAAAGAAGCATGCCTTCACGTTCTTTATAATTCATCATGCACTCCTTGCTTTTAAGTACTATATACGACCTGTTGACAAAAGCACTAATTCATGCCGCACACACATTAAATACCGAGTAACAATTGCAAATTAGTTTATAGAAAGGATATCTAAATGTTTCAGAAAGGCCATTAAACACCGAGTTTGCCATCCTTTTAAGATTTAAGGCAACTGCAGCTAGAAGACTTTCTTCTTTTGCTCTCAGAAGGCCTCTTTTTCTTATGTTATGGAGATTATGTTCTCTCTTCAATACTGAAAACGTACCCTCTGCCCAGATGGCTCGCATCCGCATTATCCAATCATAAGTTTGGGATTCTGTACGTTTATGTCCCCTAGAAAATGCAGGATAGAAACTACTGGCCATAATTCGACGCCTCTTTTCTTTACCTAAGCAAGAATCTCGTTGAGGGCAGGTGTCGCATGCATCATTGGAAGAGATATAACACCTTAGATAGTTTCCAGTTGACCGTACGCAATAAAGCTTATCATAATGAAGAGCGTGTCCCTGTGGACAGATAAAGCAATCGTCCCCCGGCTGATATGTAAATCCATGTTTCTCTGGTCCATTTGAATAAGGTATAGCTGGTATATATCCTTCGATGCCTAGAAGCTCTAATCCACGATGTACTGCACCCATATCATAACCGCCATCAAGTGCCAGCCGCTTTATCTCAAATTCGCTGTTTACCATTTGATCTTTTAAGTGCTTAAGAACAATACTGCTCTCTTTTGTGTTTGCGGGATAAACATCCATTCCTGTTATAATCCCATGCTTACAATCAACAGTTGTTTCCGCTAGATACCCTAGTCCAGCCTTTTTCCTCTTACGTATGTACCCACATTCAGGATCTGTTTTACTCGTATGCTTCGAAATGACTGTTGAGCTAGGTTGTACTGCTTTATAACCCGGCTGCATAGCCAGCTCTTTGTCCAGTTCGTCCAAATAACTTTGCATACTTTTCTGAACTGTCTGTTCAATAATCATGCCGCTCTGCGCCGCTACTTCGGATGGTAAAAAAGAGCCATCACATACAACGCATTGCCCGTCCACCAGTCCATTATCCACACACAGTTTTACGATTTCAATAAAGATAGCTTTGAAAAAACCGTTATCACGAAACCGTCTTCGCCTGTTCTGGCTGAAGGTGCTATGATCCGGAACCCGATCTGACAAATTGAGTCCACAAAACCAACGATATGCGATATTTAAATTGACTTCTTGCTCTAGACGCCTTTCTGACTTTATCCCGTATAAGTACCCAATCAATAGCATCTTTATCAATAAAACAGGATCAATTGATGGGCGCCCCCTTTTTGCATAATAACCAGATGCGATTTCATATATAAAACTAAAATCAACCAGCTTGTTAATCTTTCTAAGTAAATGATTTTCTGGTATCATGGATTCCATATCAATAAAGACCATCTCTTGCTGTCCGCTTTGTTTTCCCATCATATGCAGTACCCTCCGTCATGCTTATTATACCATATAAAGGGTTGCCTGGGTATTTTGTCAACAGGTCGTATATATTATCTCACACTTTTTTTCAATATTAAAGGGTTGTGCAAAAACATTTTGAGTAATAGAATAGATTAAAGGAAACTATTGCAGTGGGGGAGGAAAAGCATGGAACGCAGGACTCCGATAATGGACGCATTATATTCTGTCTGCGAAGATTCACGGGCACGCTTTTGTATGCCGGGACACAAAGGCGATAACGGTTTTTTCGGCGGTGAACTGTTAAATTACGATGTTACAGAGCTTTGCGGGCTTGATAACCTTATGTCACCGCACGGCGCAATAAAGGAGTCGCAGGACATCCATGCAGAGTTCATAGGCGCTTCTGCAGTGCATTATACTACCGGCGGCTCAACTGCCGGCGTGCTTGCAATGCTGTCCTTGTTTGCCGGCAAAAAAGTGATTTTCCCCCGCGGCATACATATAAGCGCTGCCAACGCAATAACACTTTTCGATATCCGGCCGATATACCTTCCGTCAAAGGCGTGCGACTACCCTGCTATAACCGCAGTAGAAGATGTTAAGAAAGCTCTGCGTGAGAACAGGGATGCAGCAGCGGTGTTTATAACCTATCCTAATTATTTCGGACTGTGCTGCGATATAGCGGCTATTGCTGGGCTCGCCCACAAGATGGGGCTTGCGCTGTTGGTGGACGGTGCCCACAGCGCCCATTTCGACTATTCGCCGCTCCTTCCGCTTTCGCCGTCGGACGCAGGCGCAGATGTATGGACGCAGAGCGCTCATAAGAGCCTTCCGGCGATGAACCAGTGCGCATGCGTATGCATAGGCAAATCTTCGCTCGTCTCGTCAGAAGATGTAAAGCGATCTCTGGCAAAGCTGCAGACATCAAGCCCTTCATACCTGCTCCTTGCATCGCTCGACTACGCTCACGCTTATATGCGTGACAAGGGAGAGAAAGAGCTTTTCAGGATAATATCCGCCGCCGACAGATTCCGTGATATGATAAGCGCCCTTCCTTTGCTTGGCTGTCCGTGCATAGAGCTTGCTGATAATGAAGAGCAGGACCCGCTGAAGCTGATTATAGATGTAAGCGTATCGGGTCACACGGGCATGAGTATAAAGAAAAAGCTGGAGCTTGCCGGTATCCACGTTGAAGCAGCCGACACAAAGAACATACTGCTGCTATTAAGCGTCGGCGATACCCAAAGTCAGCTTGATGCTCTTTACGAAGAACTCACCAAAATAGAAAAGACATATTCGAGGAATATATATTTTTCGCCTTATAGTCTTCCTTTTGCAACTAAGTATTCGCCAAAACATAAACAATACGCTAAAATAGACAAAGTGCGTATAGAGCGTGCTGTCGGCAGGATAAGCGCAACCACAGTCTGCGTGTTCCCTCCGGCGGAAGTCGTAGTGCACGCCGGCCAGCAGATATCGTTCGAGATATCAGGCTATCTGCTTGAAGCGAAACGGCAGGGCTACGAAGTTATAGGCATCAGTGACACAATAGACGTATACGGGGAGACTATATGATAGAAAATTTAAGCGGCTTAGACACGGGCATAATAAACAGCGTTTTTCTCGACCTCGACGGCACGGTTTCTCAGTCGGGCGAGAGCTGTAAAAACGGTGTGAAGTACATGTTCGACAAGGTAGGAAGGCGTCAGCCGAGTGAGGAAGAACTAAACGCTTTTGTCGGTCCGACAGTTAAGGTGCATCTTGTAGAGGAATACGGGTTTTCTGAAGATGAAGCCGCACAAGCGTATGTATTCTACAGAGAGTATTATGACGGTATAGGTATTTTCGAGAGTTCAATGTATGAGAGGATAGATAAAGCTATCATAAGCATGAAAGAAGCTGGCAGAAAGGTATACCTGGCTACTCTGAAGCCGGAAGAACAGGCGTTTCAGATAGTGCGGATGTACAAAATAGAAAAGCTCTTTGACGGTATATACGGCGCCCGGCACGATCTTGATATACTTCACAAACCGCAGGTGCTGCAGCGTGCTGTAGAACTGATAGGCAGCCATCCTGGAGAGTCGGTGATGGTCGGCGACCGCAAGTATGACATAATAGCGGCAAAACAAATGGGGTTTCACTCCGTCGGCGTGCTGTATGGATATGGAGCAAAGCAAGAGCTAACAGAGCAGGGCTGTGATATAATAGTGGATAACGTAGATGATCTGAAGATTTTGCTTGGAAGCAGCGAAACCGGCGGATAAGCATTATATTCAAAACCGTACATTGATACTTTTAAAGCACTGCAAACAAAAGAAAGGGTTATTATTCAGATGGCAGGATTATTTATAGCATTCGAAGGTGCGGACGGCTGTGGCAAAAGCACGCAGGTACGTTTTCTAACTCAATATCTTCAAGGGCTTGGCGTGGATGTGCTAAGCACAAGAGAGCCGGGAGGCTGCCCGGTTTCAGAACGCATACGTGACATTGTGCTCGACCGTAATATAGAAAACATGTCGGCACAGACAGAGGCGCTGCTTTACGCTGCCGCACGGGCGCAGCACGTATACGAAGTTATACGCCCTGCCGTAGAAGCGGGCAGGGTAGTGCTGTGCGACCGCTTTATATTCTCATCTCTGGCATATCAGGGCTATGGGCGAGAGCTTGGCGTGGACGAAGTGCGTGCTATTAACGAGTTTGCAATAATGGGGTGCATGCCGGATATAACCGTGTTCATAAACATTCCGCCAGAACGAGCCTTCGAGAGGATGAACGAACTGAAAGTGCATGATCGTATAGAAAAGGAAGACATGAGCTTCCACGAGCGTGTGTTCAGGGGCTTTATTGAGCTTTCGAAGAGCGAGGAAATAATGCTCATCGATGCAAACGGTACCAAGTTCGAAACGCACGAACTCATCAAGAGCAAGCTGCTGCCTGTCTTTAAAAAGGCGGGAGTCATCTAGGTGAGCAGCGTTCAAAAGCAGCAGTTCCTGGAGTCTGCGGCTCAAAACAACATACTCGGCGCCTACATGATAGTCTGTGAAAGAAACGCAGTTGCCCTGCGGCTGGCCGAAGACTTCCTCATGCGGCTCTACTGTGAAGACAGCGGGTGCGGAGACTGTCATGAATGCAGAAAAGTGCATGAGGGCCACATAGATATAATGCGCCTTATATCACCGAAGGTGGATGAAATACGTCAGGCAATACTGTTCATATCTCAAAAACCGGTCGATTCGGACTATAAAACTGTTTTGATAGAGGCGGCTGACGACATGAACGCATCTTCGTCGAACACACTTCTCAAAACACTGGAAGAGCCTCCGCCCGGAGGAGTAATAATACTTCTTGCAAGGTCAGCCACAAATGTTCTGCCGACCATAGCTTCAAGATGTTCGGTCGTCCATCTATCACCCGAAACGGATATCCGGCAGCAGATATCCTCACAGCTTGGTCTGGACGCCGCACAGTCAAGGATACTGGCAGGTCTTTCAGGTGGTTTTATTGACGAAGCGAAGCGTATACATGAAGACGGGCGGCTGCTGGAGCTGCGGCTGGAAGCTATCGATATATCGGGCAAGCTGCTAACGCAGAACAATTATGCTGTAAGCGCATATGTTGATTTTTTTGAGAACAGCAAAGACGATATAATTTTCCTGCTCGGGATAATGCAGTCATATTTACACGATATATCAACGTTGCAGAAAACGGGAAGCGAAGAGCTAATAGCAAACCCGGACAGTATACAGAGCATAAAAATGCATGCCGGGTGCTTTACAACGGGCGCAATAAGTAATATTATAAGGGTTATACTTGAAGCAGAAAGGCGTTTTTCGGTTGCGGTGAATTTCCGGCTGGCCGTAGAAAAAATGCTTTTTGATATACTGGAGGAAAAGAACAGATGGTAAAAGTGATAGGAGTCAGGTTTAAAAGAGTAGGCAAAGTCTACTATTTTTTACCGGGCAGCATTGCATTCAAGCAGGGCGACTATGCAATAGTGGAAACAGCTAAGGGACAGGAATACGGTGAAGTAGTTCTTGCGGACAAAGATGTAAAGGAAGACGATCTTGTTGCTCCGCTTAAAAAAGTTATAAGAAGGGCAACTTCAAAAGACGAAAAGAAGATAGAAGAGAACAAGGCAAAAGAGAAGGAAGCGCTGGAGATCTGCGCAAAGAAGATAGAAAACCACGGTCTCGATATGAAACTTGTGGATGTAGAGTACACATTCGACAACTCAAAGATAGTTTTCTACTTTACTGCAGACGGCAGGGTAGATTTCAGAGAGCTCGTCAAAGACCTTGCCGGTGTTTTCAAGACAAGGATAGAGCTGCGGCAGATTGGTGTGCGTGACGAGGCAAAGATGCTGGGCGGCCTTGGGCCGTGCGGCAGAGCATGCTGTTGTTCCTATTTCCTTGGAGACTTCAGCCCGGTGTCGATTAAAATGGCGAAGGAGCAGAACCTGTCACTCTCGCCAACCAAGATAAGCGGCCTTTGCGGCAGGCTGATGTGCTGTCTTAATTACGAACACGAGCACTACTGTGAGACCCAGAAACGCATGCCAAGACCGGGCCGGACGGTAGAGACCCCCCGCGGACAGGGAGTGGTGATAGACAACAACGCCATAACAGAAAAGGTTCGGGTAAAGATAACGCTGCCTGACGAATCATACGATATAGAAACTTTTGATCTTGAAGAAGTAAAGCAACTGCGCAACGTCCAAAAGCAGAACTCCAAAGAAAAAGGTAAAGATTCTGACGAGAAGCAAGCTTCGGCGCCTAACAAAGAATCCGGCAACAGGGGCAGGGGCGGCAGAAACAGGAATTCAAAGGGCAGAGGCGGCAGAAACAGCAGCGATAAAGGCGGCAGCGAACCAGACAAAAAGAAACTGGAAGAAGATGTGAAATCGCTTCTGGAAGAGTAAAATAAGCTAATGTGTTTTTTAACACGGCAAGAATATTTTATCTTGCTTTTTGATGTTCTGCGTGTTAGAATACTCGTGCTGTAGATTTTTAGGAGGTAGGAATGGGAGTTTTAATACTTATAATCCTAATAGTACTTTGTTTATTCTCACTGTTTATGATTGCGGTCGTTTTACTGCAGTCAGGCAAGTCCGCAGGTCTTTCCGGAGACATCGGCGGCGCTGCAGAACAGTTCATGGGGAAAAACAAAGCCAAGAGTTATGAAGGAACGCTTAAGAAGCTGACAAAAGTTGCTGCCATAGGCATTATGGTGCTGGCAATAGCGCTGGTTATACTGCAGGTATACGTATTGCCCAATGTAGGCAAAGATACGACCGATACGCAGGATACGACGACTGTCGAAGAGACGGCTGCACCGGAGGATTTGACAATGCCGGACAGCGAATAAAATCGCTTAAGCTATTTTGATTGTAAACGCCTTTCGTAACAACAGCGAAGGGCGTTTTTTAATGCGGAAATACGTCCTGATGATAAAGAGAAACGTGAACAAAAATAGTAAAAATATTGGAAACAAACGAATGCTTACTGATAAAATGAAGCGATTTGGTGTTATAATATATAATAGGAAGATATGGAAGGAAAGAGATTGGACATAAAAGAAAATGTATCGGCGGTACTTGCCGGTAAACAAAACAAAATAGATTTTAACGAACTGCTCAAAGAGACAAAGGCGCCGCCTGGTCAGTTAAGAGAAGCGCTTTCTCAGATGGAAGCTGCAGGGTTGGTTGTGATATCAAAAAAGGGCGGAATATTTGCACCCGGAAAGTTCGGCTACTACACAGGCAGACTGGATGTTAAACGCCTTGGATTCGCTTTTCTGATATGCGACGGGGAAGATATCTTCATCGGAGCAGACAACAAAGCGGGTGCGCTTAACGAAGACATTGTGCTTGTGCGTCTGTTGTCGAAAAACGAAACACACCGCAGGCGTGAAGGCGTCGTGGAAAAGATACTAAGCAATATAGAGCGCAGCGTGGTCGGGCTGCTTACCGACAGCTTCGTTATTGCGGACGACGAGCGTATGGACGACATACATATACAAAAGAAGAATATGGGCGGCGCAAGAAGTGGACAGAAGGTTGTTGTAAAGATACTAAAGCGTGCAGGAAAAAATGAAAGCCCCGAAGGCGAGATAACACAAATACTGGGCGAAGCAGGCGTAAGCAGCGTCGAGATGCTCAGCTACATAAAGCGCTTCAACCTACCGGAAGAATTCCCAGATGAGGTAATGGCGCAGGCGAAAGAAGCGGCAGGTCGGCAGCTTAACATAAAGGGCAGGCTGGACCTGAGGGACCAAAAGATTTTTACTATAGACGGTGAGAGCGCAAAAGACCTTGATGACGCCGTTTCCATAAAGAAACTTGAAGACGGTTATGAACTTGGAGTGCATATCGCAGATGTTGCTCACTACGTTCTTGAAGGAAGCAAGCTCGATAAAGAAGCGCTGGACCGTGGTACCAGCGTTTACCTTGCGGACTATGTTATACCGATGCTTCCTGAACCACTCTCCAACGGAGCATGCTCGCTGTCGGAAGGTACCGAGAAGCTGACTCTGTCGTGTATAATGAAGATAACGCCGGACGGAAGGATACAGAGCGGCAAGCTTTATGAGAGCGTTATAAAGTCTGCCCACCGTATGACGTATACAAATGTAAACGCAATTATGGATGGAAGCGACAATAAACTGCTGAAGGATTACGCAGATATCGTCGATGATATAAAGTTGATGGAGCGCCTTGCGCAGCAGCTGAGGATGCGCCGTGAGGAAAAGGGAAGCATAGATTTCGAACTCGATGAGACGCAGTTCGTTTACGATTCCGAAGGGCGTGTCACAGACGTCATGCCAAGGGTTCGCGGCGATGCAGAACGGCTTATTGAAGAGTTCATGCTTGCAGCAAACAGGACCGTGGCAGAGGAGTATTTCTGGCGACAGATACCGTTTGTCTACCGAGTGCACGAGAAACCTGACGAAGAGAAGATGAAAGCGTTCGGGCTGCTTTATAAGAACCTTGGGTATACGATAAAAGGCAAACTGGAAAACGTACATCCGAAGATGCTGCAAAAGGTACTTTCAGATATCAAGGGTACACAGCACGAGAATATAATCAGCCAGATAATGCTAAGGTCTCTTAAAAAAGCGGAGTATTCGGAACAGTGTATAGGACACTTTGGCCTGTCTTTCCCGTATTACTGCCACTTCACCTCACCGATAAGGCGTTATCCGGACCTTGCCGTGCACAGGATAATAAAGCATGACATCGGTGGCAGGCTGACTGAAAAGTATATTGAGAATCTGGAAGAAAGAGTCATTGATATAAGCGATAGGTCAAGCCTTCGTGAACGTGCGGCAATGCAGGCAGAGCGCAAAGTCGACGACATGAAAAAAGCGGAATATATGATGGGAAAAGAAGGAATGATCTATCCCGGAATCGTCAGCGGAGTTACGAAAAATGCGCTTTTCGTCGAGCTTGACAATACAGTTGAGGGTGTGATACCATTGTCTTCCTTACTGGGTGACTATTATATTTTCGACGAGAATTTTTACTTTGTAAAAGGCGAACACACCGGCAAAAAAATCAGCCTCGGCGACGAGATGACAGTTCGTGTAATGGCTGTCAGCGTTTATCCGCCAAGGATAGAGTTCGAGCGTGCATAGTAGGACGGAGCGACAAAAGTGAGCGATAATATAAAAATACTAATAAAAAATAAAAAGGCGCGTCACGAGTTTTTCATAGAGGAGTCTTACGAGGCCGGTATAGAGCTCAAGGGCAGCGAAGTCAAGTCAATTCGTGAAGGTAAGGCGAACATCAAAGAAGCGTATGTTCGCATCATAGACAACGAGGCGCTGATAACAGGAATGCATATCAGCCCATATGAAAAGAGCAGTACATGGAGTCTGGAGCCGGCAAGGACAAGGCGCCTTTTACTTCATAAGAGAGAGATAATTAAGCTTTATTCTATGGTTGCTCAGAAAGGCCTCACTCTGGTTCCTCTGACTGTATACCTTAAAAACGGGCTGGTAAAGATAGAGATAGGCGTTGCACGGGGTAAAAAGCTCTATGACAAGCGCCAGGATATAAAACAGCGTGATGCGAAAAGACAACAGGATATTGCAAGAAAAATGTCGCGCTGATAAATATATAGGCACATCCGTTCGTGGGGGCGTATTTGGCTTTCGACGGGGGTTTGCCGGAGCTTAACAAGCGGGTCGCAGATCCGGAATCTGCGTTAAAAGTCCGGACCTAATTTTAGTTGCAGATAATTCTGAACTAGCTTACGCTGCTGCTTAAGCAGTAGTGTAATGCCTTGCCGATGGCACCCTAATCGTCGGATCCAAGGTATCATTAACTAGGGGCACCGCCCTTACAAAGCTTTGAGTAAGGGAAGGGTCTATGAAGCTACCAAGCGGCATGCATTGTATAGCGGGCTGGCCGTGCGGGAAATTTTAATTGTCTATACTGCACCCGGAGAAAATTAGGCACTGGAACTTTCGGACAGGGGTTCGACTCCCCTCGCCTCCACCAAAAATGACTGAAAAACCACTATATATAGTGGTTTTTCTTTACTTTTAAACACCATATGTTGAAATTTGATATTTTACATAATTGCTTGTAGCCAAATTGTAGCCAAGTGTAGTATAATGGTAAAAAGCCAAGATATTGTAGCAAAATATTATGGATGGAGATAGACTAATGCCGTTTGGATCAATTTCAAAAATTAAAGGTAAATTCCGAGTATGTTTTGATTACGGAAAAGATGAAACGGATAAGCGTATTCGTAAGTATAAAACTTTCGATACAAAACGGGAAGCTGAATTGCAGCTTGCTCGGCATAGTATTTCGATGGAAGATGGTTCAGCGATTATTCCACGAGTAATGACACTGGAGGAATGGTTAGCTTATTGGTTGGAAAACATGTATGCTCCAAGGGCTGCTGAGACCAGTGTATACGGATATAAAAATATGATTGACCGGCACATTGTTCCGGCTCTTGGTAGCATAAAACTTCAAAAGCTCAAACCGATGCACGTACAAAAATATTATTCAATGCTTATGGAAGAAAAGGACCTCTCTCCAAATACGGTAATCAAACATCACGACTTGTTAAATTCTGCTCTAAAAGCTGCTGTAAAGCAGGAATACATGCTTAAGAATCCTTTGGAAGGTGTTGACCGTCCTAAAAAGAAAAAGCATGACGCTAATATATATACACCTGAGCAGCTTCAGACTCTTTTCCGGCTGGTGGAGGGCAATCGGTTGGAAACGACGGTGAAACTTGGAGCGTATCTTGGACTGCGCCGAGAAGAGATTTGTGGACTGAAATGGGATGATATTGACTTTGAAAAACATACGCTTTGCATTTATCGTGCGATGACCCAGGTTGGAACGGAAATTGTAGTAAAGGATACAAAAACGAATGCTTCGCAACGCAGATTGCATATCCCCAACAGCTTGCTGTCTGTGCTGAAAGAAGAATATAATCAGCAGGCTGAAAATAAAAAACGTTTCGGTTATGGGTGGAAGGGCACAGGTTTTGTGATTGCTTGGGAGGATGGGCATTCCTATCGTCCGAATTATATATCCGAATTGTTTACTAAATTCCTGAAAGAAAACAATTTGCCTAAGATTGTTCTGCATGAACTGCGGCATACCTTCGCTAGTATTTCCAATGAAGCAGGTGTGCAGGAATTTAATATTGGAAAAGCATTGGGCCATGCCAACGTCGGAACAACCAAGAAAATCTATACGCATCTGTTTGACCAAGAACATACAGCAGCAGTTGACGCCGTGGCAAATCTGATAGATGGAAAGAAGGGAGATCCTCATGGCAAATAAATGGGCTCGAATCGAAGAACTCAGATTACAGGAAGAAAACATTTTTGAATACAAACTAATGCAGAAAAACGGAACGCTGGAAAGTTATCTTACACAGTTTGGTAAAGATGCCGCTAAGCTGGCGGCAGATATGTATAGCAATCTAGAGGAAAAGATGGTTTTTTCCGATGAGGACATATTGACCGAAAGTCAGAGAAGAAACCGTATATGTGAAATAACCAAAGAGTTTATGATGTACGACTGATTGAAAGCCAGAAAATCAGAGCGATATGTGTATTGAAAGTTGACGATATGTCGTATATGACATATAATATGAGCATAAGAGGGAGCGTATAAAGGTATGTGGGAAATCATATACTATGAAACAGAGAACGGCAACTGCCCTGTATATGAATTTATCAATGGATTGCCTGTGAAGATGAGGGCGAAGGCGTTTAAGGAACTGGAGTTGCTGGAATCTTTGGGAACTCAAATCAAGATGCCGTATTCTCGTCCTATGCAAGACGGCATACATGAATTGAGGATTCAAGCCGGTAATGATATCTCACGTATATTCTATTTCTTCTTTATCGGTCGGCGGATTATACTGACAAACGGATTTGTTAAGAAAACGCAGGCTACGCCGAAACTAGAAATCGACAAAGCCTTGAAGTATAAGGCGGACTATGAAAGGAGGTTTACCGATGAGACTTAAAGACCATTTGAAAGAGCAGATGAAGGATCCTGAATTTGCGAAAGAGTATAAAGCGCTCGAACCGGAGTTTGAGCTTGTTCGGCAAATCATCCAGGCAAGAGAAGAAAAGCATCTGACACAAAAACAGCTAGCCGAGCTAACCGGTATACCACAGGGGCATATTAGCCGAATCGAGAACGGGAATTATAATCCATCTTTGGCTTACCTCAAGCGCATAGCAAACGGATTAGGCAAGGAACTGCATATACAGTTCAAGTAATGCGGGTTAGATGTCTCGGAAGCAGCACAAGTTTCCGAGATATTTTTCGTTATGCTTCTTAAAGTCGATAGGAGTGATCTAAAGTGAAAAATATGATGGAATACAAAGGCTATTATGCCCATATAGAATATAGCGATGAAGATAATTGCTTTTTTGGCACGATTGCTGGAATTGCTGATGGGATTAGCTTTGAAGGATAGAATACGCCCACTCATCAAGTGTTTTCGATATGAACTCAGGGCCATTATCAACTCGGATTCTTTCCGGAACACCTCTGTCGCAGCAAATCGATTCTAAAGTTTCAACTACCTTCTCGCCGTTAATTCTTTGGTCTGCATAGATTGCCAAGCATTCTCTGCTGTGTATATCAATAATCGTTAACGCCCTGAAGCGTTTGCTGTTAAACAAGCAGTCGGACACGAAATCCATCGCCCAGCATTCGTTTATCCCTGTTGTATCTTGTCTCGGTATTCTAGCACCGCTTATGCGTTTTCTTTTGGTCTTGCATCGTAGATTTAGCCCTTCGTCACGATAAAGCCGGTAAACCCGCTTGTGATTTATATTCCAACCTTCCCTACGAAGCAATATATGAATCCGCTTATATCCATACCTGATTCGTGTTGCTGCAATATCCTTAATCCGCATTCGTAGTAGTTCTTGATTATCTGCCTTGCTCTTATATCTGAATGTTGATCGATACATCTGCACCGCCTTGCATCCTCGACATTCGCTAATTGCGTAGTGTGCCTGAAGCCATCTGACAGCTTCTCTTTTAGCTTCAGGCTTTAGAGCTTTTTTGACAGCACGTCCTGCAGCATCTGTTTATCCAAACTTAAATCTGCGACCAACTTTTTCAGCTGTCGATTCTCTTCTTCGAGTTGCTTTAGTTTGCGAACATCGCTCGGCATCATACCTCCATATTTCTGTTTCCACCGATAAAAAGTTTGCTCGGTTATACCCATATTTCGGATAACTTCTTTCACTGGCGTTCCTGTCTCAGCTTGCTTCAATGCAAAAGCTATTTGTTCCTCTGTAAACTTACTGGTCTTCATTTTTCTATCCTCCCTTTGTTAGCTTATTTTATTTCAAAAACTAACATTTTGCATAGACCAGTTTTTTGGGAGAACGTCAACTATCCCCGATATATTGGACACATAGAGTAGATTTATGAGTTAAAGTGTAGTTTTTCGAACTGTTCCATTGAGCAGCGAGAATGTAGGACTGCTGAAAAAGTTGAAAAGAAAGAGTCTCGCAAAAGGGTTCTATGATAATTGTATTGTGTTTTGATCAATAAAAGGAACACGCACACATCCACACAACTTCAACCGGGAACTCGAAAGTATTTGTAAGAAAGCAGACATCAAACGGATTTCTGCAAACGTTATACGTAATAGGCTTGCAAGTAATGCAATAGCGCGTGGTGCAGAGTGTAAGACGGTTTCAGAAATCTTAGGGCGTAAGGAAGTCACAATAACGCTTAACAATTATGTGCATCCATCTAAAGAAAAAATGAAAGAAGTCGCAGAGATGATAACTATTTCGTCTTTTTAAAAACCGACAAACGGGACGATTTTGAGGATGCCCCTATTGCCTGTAGTGCGTTGTTCTAAGAGGGTTTAGAATATAGCGTTTGAGTATTATTTAAATGTGGTTTTTCACTTTCAACTTGTACAGTACTTTGGGGAAAGTCAATACCATTTAAAAGAATAGATATTATTCTCTAGACTCCTTTTTTCATTAATGCAGCTTTCTTTTCATACAGCCGTTTATCAGCAAGCTCAAGTACCTCTTCCGGCACTTTGCATTCAGAGCGCGCTGCAAAACCATAACTGACGGAGACCTTAATATTTAAATAGCAGGATGAAGTCATGGCCTCTTCGATTCTATCGATAAATAATCGCACGCTATCATTTGATGAATTTGTCTGTACAACTAAAAACTCATCTCCGCCATATCGTACAACGAAATCAGTACTACGCGCTTTTTCTTTAATGCATTTCGCTATATTTCTTAATATGATATCTCCGAAAACATGTCCATGCTCATCATTCATTTGTTTGAATTTATCCACATCAAACATAATCAAAATATAATCGCTTTTATCTATTTTATAAAGAGATTCTTCATAGCGCATGATCATGTCGAGTAATTTTCTGTTGAGTAATCTTGTCAGCTCATCTTTGAACGAGCTGCGCAAAAACTTGTCGTTCATTTCATCGAATTTTTTATATTTCACTAACATATAGATTGCTATTAAAAACACAGTAAGTATATAAGCTATAATCGTGTATATCAATGATGGAAGGTCGGCCGCGACAGGTATTTCTACTACCGCCGAATATACCGTCAGCCCAATAAGCAAACCGAGATATGAAAAAAACAAGACCTTTAAGCGCTTTCCGGTAAACATCAATAGAATAGCCACTATAACAGCGATTGATATATATGGTGCGCTTCCCATTATACTTGTTTGGTGCCAAAACAAAGGTACTAGTATAAAGCATACATATAGCACGAAAAAGAAACATGCGTTATTAAGAGATATAGCTTTTAATCGGAAAAGCAGCATAGTAACTCCAGCACAAATAACCGCACCGGCATATATATAAATGCCAATCATACCAGAATAAAAGATTATCATCATAGCGGTACCTAAGACACAGGCGATTGCGCTGAACAGCATAACCATTTTTTGCATCTTATATTGGGCATCATCATAATTCTGCTGTTTATACATATCAAACAGTATTTGTTCACTATCCATATTAAACCCTTTCTGTTAGCACCTTATCATTTACCACGCAGTTGCAATGGCACTAGGTAGTGCTTATCATTTTTACAAATAATGCTGCAATCTCAGGGTCAAAATGTGTGCCAGAACATCTTATTATTTCATTTATAGCTTCTTCCTTACTTAGTGCTTTTGCATATGATCTATCTGTAGTCATAGCATCATAGGAATCTGCGACTGTTATAATCCTTGCCGGCAAAGAAATTTCTTCACCTTTAAGTCCTCTTAGGTATCCTGTACCGTCCCATCTTTCGTGATGCTCTAAAACATATTTGGCTATTTCAGTAAACTGATCCACTAAACTTAATATCCTATACCCTTTTTCAGGATGTCTTTTAATTTCATTCCATTCATCTTCGTTTAATTTTTGAGGTTTATTGAGGATTTTCCCGTCAATATCTATTTTCCCAATATCATGCATAAGTCCGGCTGTTCTTATCTGATCGACATCATGCGCGTTATAACCCATCTTGGTTGCAATATCTTTACAGATTTCGCTAACTTTAATAGAATGCGACTGCTCCCTCTTGTATTTCTTGAAAAGAGTCTCCATAACCACATCGACAGTTTTAAACCTCGTTGTTGAACTTTCAGATAGCTTATTTCTATACATCATATCTTCGGCAAGTTTAAATATATCTTGAATTTTTTCTTCTTTATTACTTTTAGTTTTATAGCCAAAGGAAATAGAAATATCCATATAGCCTTTTTTTGCTTTTATTGAAAGTTCATTAATACGTTTAATGAATTTTTCAGCTTCTAAAGTATCTGTTTTTGGTAATATAATAACAAATTCATCCCCTCCGAGTCTGGCAATAATATCATCAGCCCGGCATCCCATTTTTATCACTTCTGCTGCTGTTTTAAGAAGTTCATCGCCCATGGCGTGGCCGAGAGAATCATTGATAAGTTTTAATCCATTTACATCACCCATAACTATTGTCAACGGAAAGTTTCTTTTTGTATCAAGTCTATTTAATTCTTCTTCGTAAAACCTTCGGTTATATAGCCCGGTGAGTTGATCGTGATAGCTTAGATAAAGCACTTTTTCTTCAGCATTCTTCTGTTCAGTGATGTCTTTAATAAAACTCATAAAACGGTGCTCT
Organism: Christensenellaceae bacterium; assembly: GCA_963666505.2. Lineage (GTDB taxonomy): Bacteria > Bacillota > Clostridia > Christensenellales > SZUA-584 > JABGQS01. Next base: position 188,271 of record CAXXXL010000001.1, read on the forward strand.
GTAAGTTTTACAGCATCGACACTCCACCATCCTTTGGCACCATCTTTATGTATAAATTGCATTTCCCCGTTTGACTTGCCTGTTTCTAGTAGCTTTTTGAAATGATTCACACCTGCCTCAATGGATTCTTCAGGAAGGTTATCGCTTATTGTCATATTTAAAAGTTCTTCATTGCTATATCCTGTTATATTAGAAGCTGCGATGTTAGCCTCGATGAACCGTCCATTATCGTCAACGATAAAAATCCCGTCGGGCGCATTTTCTATATAACTGCTGTATCTTTCTTCACTTTCCTTTAATGCCTTCGTAGCTTTTATACGTTCCGAAATATCCCGGATATTGCATTGAATAACGCTCTTGTTGTCAGCGGAATATACATTGCTTACAAACTCAACATTAATAGTCCGTCCATCTTTTGTTTGCAGCGGCATGTTCTCATAACGTATATATCCTTCTGTTTTCAGCTTCAGAAATTTGTCTTTGTTGTTCGCAAAATCATCGAATGTTCCAATCTGCCATATGTATTTATCAACTAACTCTTCTTTAGAATAGCCCAGCATGTCAATCAGGTAAGGATTTATATCGTCGATTTGTCCTGTATCCGCATCAAGAATTATTATTCCGTCTTGCGCTGTTTCAAACAATCTTCGATATCGGATCTCGGAAACACTCAATTCAATATCTTTTTGGATCCTATCGAGCATGGTGTTAAATGAATAAGAAAGTGCACCAAACTCATTTTTGCTTTCATAAAGACACCGCGCGCTCATGTCTCCCTGGTGAAAACTGCTGGCAGCGGCAGATAGCTCATTCAACGGCCTGCGAATACTGCGAAACAACATAATATTCATAATAAGAGTTGTTATAAGAAAAGCAGAACCTAAAATAATTAAGTTCGTCTGCAAAGATTTTACTGATTTTTCTGATGAAGTGTATATCTCGTTTGCCTTGTTTGCCGCAAAAATGCTGACCTTGTCTATGGCGTCTGTAAGTCTTGTTAAATGATCACTTCCAAATGCGTTTGAACTCTCATTATTAATTAGATCAGCTTGTTCAAAGTTGCCTGCCTGAATAAGCCTTATAACATCATCACGGTTAGATTTGCTTACGTTAAATAACTCAGCAAGATTATCTATGTCTTCTTTTGGCCCCAAATATCTTTCATATAATATATCAAGATTGCCAATAGCATCAGTTTCACTGCTTTTTACGATCTCAAGATAGGGTTTCATCTGCTGATAGTTTTCCTGCTCTAGTGCCGTTTCAAACCTCCAATGTATCTTGTACATATCCAATGCAAAATCGTCTACTGCTTGTCTTACTATTATCGGATGCTCTATTATTGTTTCTGTTTTCTGAATTAATTCATTTCCTTCGAAAAATGCCACTAATACAATAAATAGGAAGAAGACCATTACTGCAAAAAAGCTGGAGATCATCATTGTTCTTATTTTAATGTTTTTAATATTCATAGGGAATAACCCCTTCAATATAAGCTTATATTGTTGCAACTTTCTTGTATCTTTGTTGATTTGAAGACGTCTTTTCAATTTTCTGTATATTGCCTTGTGTTTTATTAATATAATTTAAAAATAGTGTACCTAGCAGCAAACGTTCGCCATGAGGGATTCTTTTCCAAAGATAGCCTAAAAACAAATCTCTAACTAAAAATACTTCACCATTATTCAGGTTCTCAGTTTCTTTTATTGCTTCATCTAGCAGTTGATTGACATCAAACATTATTTTTGCTCCTATTTTACTTTGTTGTCTTCTTTGTTGTTATCATTATTGTATCATAGTTAATCCTCATTGTCAAAAACTGTACGTAGTTAAGATATCTATTCTGGTACAAAAAATCTTTGAAGATAAAACTAACCCGAACCGATTCTAATATTTATGCTGCATCTACCTTCAATGTATTAATAAAACGTACTTAAGAAAGAACATTCAAAATCTCTTCAACCTGCCATTTGTGTAGCATGTGCATGATCTCTATCCCGCCGATTATGCTTTTTGCTGAATTGTATCTATTAATCCTCCAAACATATTATAAGTATTCTTCTTTATTAATCGTTGAGCTTATTCTACAATATTAATCAGATACTTGGTCATTCAATGATGGGTTCAACAACTCAGATTTCTGTAATATTATTTTTCCCTCAGCCAGTTATTCCCAATTAACCTCCTATGTTTTTTCTATGGTAATCATGCTATTAATTACATGTGATTTTTTAAGAAGAATACTGATGCTTTCAAAAAGCGAAAAAGCAGTGAGAGTCGATCATTCGGCTCTCACTGCCACCTTATTTGTTAATTTGCTTCTTCTACATCATCCTCCTCAGCTTTCCATACAGCAAACTCTCGTTGTCCTTCCTCGCTTTCAAAATACTCCCGTATCGCAGGAAGTATACAACGTGCAAATGATTCTATCACGTGGTCTGGAATCTCCGTTATCGTCTTCTTATCGGCCATTAGTCTGACCCCTTTGCTGTGTTTCTGTGTGCTTCATTGTGACCTCCATATTAAATTTTCAAGGTTCTCTTAGCGGCTTCTGCCGCGATACTGCTTACGTTCATTTTTCTTCCGTTCCCTCTCCTCCTTCTCCTTCTGAAAGATTTTTGAAAAAACCTCCTTTACTCTTTGCGGCGCTAACCGCATGGCTTCTGTGTAATCCCTCGTGCTCATAAACAACTTAGTGAATTTGTCCTCTAACTCCCACAACTGGTTTGTTACCTCACGTAGCTGCCTCTTGAGAGACTCAATTTTGCCGCGCGATAAGACACCTTCCTTTGCGAGCGATATAACCTCTTCGTAATCCTGTTCAGCCAGCGTTATCTTGCCAAACGCCTTTTTCTGGCCCAATTCATCAAGTTCATGAAACTTTTTTCCGGTCTGCAGCGCTACCGTCAACTTCTTAGAAACAGCAGTCAGTTCTTCTTGCTGGTCTTCAACCTGCTTTTCAATGCGAGCCAGCTTCTCGTTGTCCTGCTGTATCTTGTAATCCAATACGGACAGATGCTGTGTCGTGCTGCCACGTACCCCGCGCTCAAAGTCCTTAAACCCAGCTTGCTTCATATGCTCAAAAAACCTGTCTTGTAGAAGCGAATAAGAAGGAATCAGTACTGTTCTCCCCTTCTCATCTCGAATAAGTTTGCCATTCTCATCCACTGCCTTGACTGACGCCCATTTCTTAGAATGACTGACCTGCTGGATCACTTCTTTGACCGTTCCGACAAGCTCCTTGTCCTTGCAGCGTTTTGTCCATTTAATCTCTTTTTCTACAACGGGGATATACACCACGTGCAGATGATAGTGATATACGTCCCGCCCCAATTCTTCTGACAAGCTTTTGTTGCGCTCGTCAGCGTGCATGATTGCCGAAAGTATATATTGTTCACTACCGACTTCCTTAACAGCCATTTTGTAAGCTTCTACGAAGAAATCCTTAGCATAATCGTACCCTCCGTGTTCGTAAAAATACATCGTATTCACATCAAACACCATTTCAGCAAATACATCAGCATCCGGCTTTAACCCTCGCGTGCTTATCGTTCCTTTCTCAAGCAATTGATCAAATGCCTGCGTGTATGTGCCGTTACAGCTTTTAAAACTGATGTTGAGATGACTTCTTTCCTGTACAATATCAGGATTTGAATAGATTTCGTTCTTTCGTTCGTTATGACGTTCTCGAATAGAGAAGTTACTGCGTGGATACGCTTTGTTTCTTACAACTGTGCGATCAACCTTGGATATATAACACCACCTCCTTTCTTCATCGATGCTTGGGAGACGTACACTTCCGAAGGAAGTGTTTTACCCACTATGACACTTTCAGACAAGCTGAAAGATGTCGCGTGGGCGCTCCCGCGGGGCTCTGCGAGGCTGGAAAGCCGACCGGCTTTATTAGCAACACCCGTCCCATAAGCCGTGTGATAAACAAGCTGAAAATAAAAAGTGCACCATCAAGGTGCAAATGCTTATTGCCTGTTACCCTAATATGAACCATCATGGTTCACATTTCGTCCAGCGAGGACAACAGCACGTCCGGCAAGTCAGAAACGCTCTTTGTTGCCTGCAGTTCTATCTCAGTATTTTTTGGAACAGGCGCAGATATCGAAACATCTTTCAACGCTTCCTCGATTACCCGCTGTATCGTTTTCTCCAATCGTTTTCCCTCCTGCGATACAAGAATACAGTTAACCACATACTCACTACGCAGCTTATTTGGCTGCGCTGAGAAAAGTTCGAATGCTTCAATATGTCGTGGATTCTGCATGTCGAATGTCAGATACCGTCTTTCCCGCATATCATCACCCCAACAGTAGCTTGTAGCCCTCGGCGTTGGCAAAGCGGTCAAGAATCACGATTGTGTTCACCTCCCTGGAATGAAGCCGATGCCCCAGCAGCTCTGCACCACCGCCCACAAAAACTACAGGCAGCATGAGATCAAGTCCTCGTTCTCGCAATGCACCCAGCAGCTCCTTTAGATAATGCTGTATACGCCGTTCTAATATCAAACGAATTTTGTCTTTTTCAGCGTGTTGTATACGCCCCTGCATTGCATCGGCAATTAGTGCGTCCGACAGGATAATGTTTCCCTGCTGAAGTTCGCCGCGAATATCATTGAACAGTGTGATCGTCCCCATGCGCAGGCTTGCACAGCTGCTTCTGTCCACCTTGAAATCGTGCAACGTTAAAACATCTACGGTGTATCCGCCGATGTCCACCAGCGTAATGCTATTACATTCATTAAGCTGCTGATAATACTTGCAAAGCGCTGCGTGACCTTGTGCAAACACTTTGCACTCTGATATCCCGCAATAGTATTAATTCTGCTCAAAGCGAAAGCGGATATCATCACGCAGGAAGTATTTACAGAACGCATCCTTCTGTGCTCCATATATATCGATTGGCAAGCCTACACCGAGAATAACATAAGCAGAGAGTACACCCGCTTGCTTCATAGCGTTAGCTATGGCGGGTAGCGTTAATATGAATGCATCTTCCTCTTTTGTCTTTTCCTGTTGAAAGTTCATGCGCTTCCCGCCAATGGCGTAGTACGCATCCTTATAGAACATCTGCATATCGCTTGTGATAAATTCCTTGTCGCTCATTGTAAATCCTGAAGCGTACAGCATCCGGTCTGATGATTTTATGTTATAGTTTCCGTTGTCAATTCCGATTTTAAGTTGTGCCATTTTCTCATCCTTTCAATCATTTGTTTTAATTGTATGAAAATCAATTTACATCGTTCGTCCCTCCTTTTCATCGCATACAAAAAACGCTTCCCGGTAATCAGAAAGCGTTCCTTCTCCATTCAGCTATATCAACTTTTTAAAAACTCTCGAGTTCCTTCCTGTTCATCCGCATAGTCTAGATACTTCTCTGTGATTCGGTTGATACGCTTTAATACCGCGCTGTGCGTCTTGTAGGCGAGTTTGTCCGCGATTTCCTGGTAGGTTGCGCCTACGACTCGCATCTCGAGTATCTCGCGGTCACGAAGGCTCAACGTTTTGTAGAATCTTTCTACATCGATCTTGCTACATACCGCCTCTTCAAAGTTCGCTTTTGGATCTTCAATAAAATCGCCTAATGCTGACTCCACTGCATCACCTCGCGAACCACTACCATGACTTTCAATCAATTTGTCAAGAGACACCGTTTTGGATCTAGAACGTGTATGATGCCATCTACGATGAAAATCAATCTTTGCGTTGCTACTGCGTTTGTCATAGTCTTCAGCGCAGCGCATTTCCCGAACCGCTTGTATACTTGGTTGCAAATCATTATCCACAATACCCTGAAAACCGATTTGAGTCATAAGCTCCTGAAACGCTTCTGTTTCTAACCACTCATGTTCTTTGTGAATAGTTTCCGCAAGGCTTTGCGGTGTGATGCCGCTAATGTGCTCAAAGGCTTCTTCCCATATCGGTGTGGCGTGGGCTAACCGCCATATCGGATCATGCCCAGAAAAGCATTCCATATATGTTGAGATGCCAAATGCAGGCCAAATAAAATATGCTGTCAGATCACATACCGCTTGCAAAAAGAAATCGCTCATTAGCATTTTGAACCATTTTTCTTGTTTAAGTATGCCATGCGCGCTTCTAGGCATGTCCACAAGGCTGTGGCACTTATCTTTCAGCAATTCCTTTGGGAACAGATAAAACAGGGGCAGAAACTCAAAGTTCTTTATTTCGATTATTGATATCATGTTTTTCTGGGGATTGAATATCCGTATCTTCATATGTCCCTCCTTCTGAAGTATTAGTGGTACTATTATAATACGACATCGGATGTCCATATTTGTTCCCTTTATTCGAAACTTTTTTTGTATATTCTTTTTTTTGATTATAGACTGTTTAGAGTTGCGCTTAACTCATATATCGAGTAAAATGTATTTATAAAACAAGGAGTAAATGATTATGGAAACATTCGGGAAAAGATTAAAAACGCTTCGTAACAGCACAGGGTTATCACAAGCTGCGCTTGCGAAGATCGCTGATTCAAACCAATCGAACATCAACCGATATGAACAAGATCAATCCGAAACTCCTTATAGGGTTTTGCTTTGGTATGCAGATTATTTCGATGTGTCCCTCGATTATATCTTTTGCCGCACTGACAATCCACACGGCAAGTATTTTGAGTATCAACCTGAGAAGGTAAAAGAAAAGCTAAAAAACAAAGTGGAGTGGAGCGAGTTTGTAGAAGCTTGCTTTGAGTCGGGTTCACCAATGAATGAGAAGCTCAAAGAAATGATCCTGAAAATGGCTGGAGAGGATGAAAAATGAACGGTGTAATATATGCGAGATATTCAAGTGACAATCAGCGAGAAGAATCCATAGAGGGACAAATACGGGAGTGTCAAGAATATGCCGACAAACAGGGAATATCAATCTTCGGGACATACATTGACCGAGCCTACTCTGCCAAAACTGATAACCGTCCTGAGTTTCAGAGAATGATCAAAGATAGTGCAAAACGCCTGTTTGATGTTGTCATCGTCTGGAAGCTGGATAGGTTTGCCCGCAATCGTTATGATTCGGCGCATAATAAAGCAACACTTAGAAAGAATGGCGTTAAGGTTATATCTGCAAAGGAAAACATATCCGATGGACCGGAGGGCATTATCCTAGAGTCCATGCTTGAGGGCATGGCGGAATACTATTCGGCCGATCTGTCCGAGAAGATTGTGCGCGGTCTAACCGAAAACGCTTTAAAGGAGAAATATAACGGAGGAGGGCTGCCGCTTGGATATTCGACGGATAATGAGCAGCATTATCTGATAGATCCTCTGACTGCCCCGATTGTACAGGAAATTTTCACCCGATATGCAGACGGAGAAACGGTTACACAAATTACTGCCTCGCTGAATACGCGCGGCTTGGTATCCAGCAGGAAAAAGGCCTTCAATAAGAACAGCCTGCATTCGATGTTAAAAAACAGGAAATACATTGGCGAGTATAGATACAAAAATATCGTTCACCCTGATACAATACCACCAATCATCTCAAAGGAGTTGTTTGCTTTGGTACAAGACCGGCTGGAAAAAAACAAGAAAGCGCCTGCTAAGAAAAAGGCTATTGTGGAATATTTGCTGACCACCAAACTTTTCTGTGGAAAATGCGGTGCGTTTATGGTAGGCGAAAGCGGGACAAGCGCAACGGGGCGTATGTACCACTACTACAAATGCGTCAATGTCAAACGGGGAAAGACCTGCGACAAGAAAACAATCAAGAAGGAGTTTATCGAGAAGTTCGTCGTATCGGAAACCAAACGCATTGTGTTCCAGGATGATATGATTGATCGGTTGGCGAATGCCATTGTGGAGTTCCAGAAAAAGGAGAATACTACGCTACCCTTGTTACAGAAACATCTCAAGGAGGCGGAGAAGGGTATCAAGAACATGCTGGATGCCATCCAGCAGGGCATTATCACTGCTTCCACGAAACAGCGTTTGGATGACTTGGAAGCCCAAAAAGAAGAGCTGGAAATTTCAATTGTACAGGAGAAAATGCAAAAGCCTGTATTGACCAAGGAGCAGATTGTATTCTGGATTAGCCGGTTCAAGGACGGGAATATTGACGATGTAAAGTACCAGCGAAGCGTAATCGACGTATTCGTAAATTCGGTGTATGTGTATGATGACAAATTGGTGCTGATGTATAACTATAAGGACGGCGCCAAAACTGTATCTCTAGAGGATATTCAAAGTTCGGATTTAGTTGAGTGTGCTCCACCAACATTGGAAGCTAAAAAATGATATGTAACTAAAAAAGCTGATACCTATCGGCTTTTTTAGCGTTTCGATGGATGCGTTTTGCTGTTTTAAGGCGATTTCGGTAACCGAACGTTTTTGATTGAGAATTTGATTCTTTGCGGTATAACACCTTTGTTTTATTCCGCCGATTAAAAACATTGTCCTCCCACCCTTTTCATAAATTTCACACCGCCATTAATAATTACAAAAGCTATCAAGATCACTAGATGGTAAATGGCATCAGAAGATGCATGAGCAGGAAAGAAAATCCTTAAGACTATGCTTTCTGTGTTTAGGCAAACACTAGCTGCATAACACAGCACCTTATTAAAATCTACTTGCAAGCAAGAATTACAAAGACAACCCATTCCGCTACAGAGTTTACTACAACACAAATGAGACAGAGCTTTACTACTTGAACAAGTAGTATTATAATCCCGAGTAGGGGTAGGTCGTAATAATACGAATTATAATTAAAACACCAATTGAACATTGGAGAAAACATGCAGAGTATTGAAACAGCTTCGAAAGATTTTATAAATATACTTAGTGATATTTTTGTTGACCGGAATAAAGAGATCCGAGTTATCAGAAACGAATATGCTGGCGTTCTCAAGGGTGAAAAGGGGCTTGTTGTTGTTGCCGGAGGTCCAGGTGTTGGTAAGACATGCCTAATAAAACATGCAACTGCAAAGCTTGGACAGAATACTTTTATTTATGGGAAAAGCAAGCAAAACCAAGACAGCGCTCTTATATCTATTTCTGAGGTGATTAATCAGGTTGTTGACCACCTGATAATGCTGCCGACACATATTCTTGAAGCCGTTAGGCTAGATCTGAATAAAACAATATCTGAAGATATGACTCTGTTAGCATCAATAAGTCCGAAAGTAATAAATCTTATAGATGTTAAAAAGAAATTTAGAATCAGTGATTTTAATAGATTGAAGTACAGAGTTAAAAACACTGTTTATCAGTTTTTAGATATTGCTTCAAAATATCTGTTCCCGCTTGTTATATACATAGATGACATACAATGGGCGGATTCACTTTCCTTAGAAATAATGAAAACACTTGCTGGAAAAAAACAGGGTTTAAATGTTATGTTGTTGTTTTCTTTTAGGGATAATGAAACAAGCGTAAGAATGAAGAGCTTGCTTTCTTTGTTGCAAAGCAGGGCATCTCTGATCGAACTGAATCCATTGAATTTAGATGAAGTAATTGATTATATTAACATTGCTTTCGATAAACGTATTAATAATGCCAAACGGCTCGCATCAATATTATTTGGATTTACTATGGGAAATCCTTTTTATATAAAAGAAACACTTCTTATATTACTAAAAGAGAATATTATAAAATATTTGGAAGATGATCAATCGTGGAGCGTCCAAATTAAAAGAATGAACAATTTCTTTATAAATGATAACGCTGCAAAAGTAATAAAGAAAAAAATAATCGATGAGAGTGATGAAATACTAGATGTTATTGCATGCTCCAATGGTAAGATTGAATACAATAAACTAAGCATTCTCATCAATAAAGACAAGGAGTTGTTGAATGATGTGCTAAAGCGGCATATGGATTCAGCAATCATAGTTGAACAGGTAGAAAACGGACGCATTTTTTATCTGTTCACTCATGACATTATTCATAAGCTTGTTCTTGGAAGTTTATCTTTAAAACAAAAGCAAAGCATACATTATAAAATAGCCAGCAGCTTATTTTCGGATGCAATTTCAAATGAGGATTTGGAAAGCTATATTGTGGCTAACCTTCTAAAAGCGGACATAAAAGATGTTTGCAAAGATGCAGGCAAATGGATTAAGCTTTTATTTAATGTGGGCAAAGCAGAAAAACAAAGAGCATCAATTGACACTTCGCTTAAAATATTTGAACTTTGTAAAGAGGCTCTAATACATTCAACAACATCCATAGATAATTTCTATCTGGATTTACATCTCGAGCTTGCAGAGTGCCTCGAACTATGCGGAAGACGAGAAGAGTCAGAGCAGATAATGGGCGAATTAGTGGAGTCTTATTTCGACAAAAAATCTCGTTTGCAGATAAAAAGAAAGCAACTTTACCTATATTATTATCATCGGGAGCATAAGAAAGCCATAAAAGTTGGCGCTTCGATACTTAGAGATCTGCGTTTTGGATTTGGCAGGCATCGTCTTGTATTGGATCTTATCATAAGCAGATTTGTTTATAATAGCAAGAAGATCAGCAGCTTAAGCGAGGCGTCCGGAGTGGTAAATGAAAAGGTCCGTATCATTCTTGATACTTTGACAATTATGAATACGTGTGCAGCAGTAAGCGACGATAAATATACGGCATCTATTGGCCTTAGCGCAGCGCTTACTAGTGCCAAGTGCGGCGAATCCGCAAATTCGATGGTCGGCTATATCTCATATGCGTACGTTTTGTATGTTGTATGGAATGATTTAAACAAAGCAGAACAAATGGTTCAGCAAATACTGAAAATGGCTGATAGAATTAGCGATCCTTCTAACAAGAGCATGGTTTTCTTTATGATAGGCGCATTTTTATCTCACTGGTCTGTGCCTGTAAAAAAGGCGGATTATTACCTGCAAAAGGGTGTTGAATATGGTGACCAATCTGGAGATTTTCTTTTTCTCGGCCATTGTATCACGACAAGTCTTGATACAAAATCAACTATGGGCAATTATCTTGACAGTACGTTAGATTATATTAATGATTGCAGAACGAAATACTCTGAAACAGAACAGTACACTACAACATACAACATGGAAGCACACGAGGCTCATATTAATGTTTTGAAATACGGAAGAAGAGAAGATGGATTCAATAAAATAGGCAGTAAATATCCAAAACTTACGCCGTTTGAGAAATTGACAGAGTACACACTGCAAATGGAGCTCCTATTGCTGTGCGGCAATTTGGAGGAAGGCTATAAGATTGTGAAGATGATTGAAGCTGATATAAAAGCCACAAAAGGGTTGATATGCAGACAAAATATAATCTTATACAGCTTGCTCTTAAGGATTGCTGCTCATGGCAAAATCGCACGAAAAGAACAGCTGCAGAACAAACGCCATATTAAACAGATGCTAAAAGAACTCGAACAATCGTCAAGACAAAACGAAGATAACTTTCAATGCTATTATCTGTTGGCAAAAGCTGAGTACCTAGCATACATTGAAGAGCAACTGAGTGATTTATACGACTTGGCAGCGCAAAAAGCTCTATTGCAGGATAATTTAAAAATAGGTGCATTGGCAAACCTTCTGGCAGCAAGAAAACATAGAGATAATGCAAAGCTTAGCGAATTGTATGCATCTGAAAGTGCAAGGCTGCACAAGCTTTGGGGTGCAGTTTATATCAGCAGTTTAATCGAGAATGAATATGCACTTTTCCAGGATGAAGACAAAAAAGCAGTGCAGGACTTGACTGGCAAAGCTTCGCAAACGAGAAAACAGATGCTATACGAATTTGTCAGAAAAGCTTATGGGACAGACGAGGCCGATGCAATAAAGCTGTTGCTTAACACTTTGATTCGGATGGGTGTTGCAGACTACTGCTGTATTATTACTAAAGAATCGAATCAGCTCTATATGAAGCATCAGATGAACAAGGATGGTACCGTAAATAGTTTTTCTGAAAAAATCAAAATCGGGAACCTGCGGCGCCTGCCTCAAAATGTGATCAGATATTCTTCAAGAACGCATAAAGAAGTGTTGATTCCAACTGCAGAGTCAAAATCGTTATTTGATACTGACCCTTATATTGCTGAGAACCCGGGTGCTTTTATAGCATGCATACCGATATTTAACTGCGGAGTAATTGCCGGATTGCTATACCTCGAAAATCGACAAGAACCTTTTGACGAAGAGACAGTCTTCGAGATTAAAAGTATACTGCCGGCACTGGCTGTATCTCTTAAAGGAATAAACGGAATAATAATAAAAGATCTGTTTGTGAAATCAAAAAAACAAACTCTGCTGACAAACAGAGAGATGGACATTCTAGGACTGTTAGCGAAAGGGCTTTCAAACGAGTATATAGCACAAGAGCTTTCACTTTCGGTAGGCACTGTTAAAAAACATGTAAGCTCTGTTCTTGCTAAACTTGGTGCAGACAACAGAACTCAGGCTCTTTTGAAAGCAAAAGAGAAGGATATTTTATAGTTTTTTAATTCGCTGAATTATAAAAGGAATCTGCTAAGGCTTGCGGGTTCTTTTTTATATTTATACTACTTTAGACCCATACAATTCATTTTTTCAAATGCTAGTATTAAGTTGAAATATTAGAAATGCTAATATTATTCTGCTTGGAGGAAACAAATGAAAAAAACATTTACGATCGTACTGGTTATTTTATTGATATTGGCTGCATTCCCAACAGCAGCATTTGCTGATCAGGATACAATAAAGTGCTATGGCGGTACGGTAACAATAACAGATGATAACGCATATGATTTTTATGAAGTATACGCACCCACAACTTTCGTTAGGACGGGCGATACTTCATCCTATTTGCCTGTTAGCATAGTTGTAAACCCTGGCTGCAACGTTACGTTTGCGAGTGATATGAAGCTGCGTGGTTTCACTTTAGGAGCAAATGCTGTATGGACACCATACCCAACTCTTAAGTTTTGGAGCGGTGAGACCAATCTTACAATAGAAAACGGCAGTGACGTAAGTATATGGGGCGAAGGCGATATCGCAGGAGCATGGGTGCAGCCTGGCGCATCATTAACGATAAGTGGTACAGGTAAGCTAACTGCTAAAGGCGCTGGCGGCGGAGCAGGCATTGGCGGAAAGAGCGGCGAAGGCTCAGGCAGCGTTTATTTTGACGGCAGTTTGGATATAAGCGCTACAGGCGGCGAAAAAGGCGGTGCAGGAATTGGCGGTGGTGTAGACGGCGCCAGCGGAACGATCATAGTACAATCCACATACACAGGCAGGATGTTTGCTACAGGCGGCGCAGGAATAGTCAACAACGATATTTCAGACTATACCAAGGGCGGTGGTGCGGGCATCGGCGGCGGAAGCGGCGGCGGTACAGCCGGGCCGATTGCACTGGGAGGGGGCGAGATTATTGCAAAGGCTGGAGCCAGAGGAGCAGCAGCAATAGGCAGCGGCAAAGGTGCATCCGTTGCAGCCAAAATATTGATAGAAGACGCTGATGTTTTGGCAATGGCCAACGTAAACGAGAATTCTACGTCCAGCGGAGCAGGCATAGGCGCCGGATATGGCGGAACAATTCAAACAATAGAAATTGCAGGCAGCGCAGACGTAATCGCAGTCGGCGGAAATAAATGCCCGGGAATCGGTGGACAAGGCGGCTTTATCGTTATCCATGATTCTCCCACAGTTGAAGCGATCGGAGGAGGTTACGGAGCAGGCATCGGAGGCGGATATCTGCAGAACAGCCCAATAATAGATATATTCGGCGGAACGATAACCGCAGAGGCTGGAACGAGGAACGTTGCAGGCTCCAGCGGCGCAGCAATAGGCGGCGGCGCTGGCGGCGGAACTGTGGTAAATGGTGTCGATATTTGCGGCGGCGAGATAATCTGTATTCCCAAACTCGAAGGTGCGGGCATAGGAGCCGGAAGCAATACAAACGTGAGCGGCTCAGAGGTATCGGGCACAGTGCACGATATAAACATATCCGGCGGGGTTGTTTATATAGACGACAGCGGTTACAACTCTATTGGAGCAAGCGATGACACTTCTCAGGGTGTGCTTAATATGTCGGGCGAATTTGCTCTATATTTACGACATCCTATTACATGTACTATAAACAAACCAGACACAAAAATAAGAAGCAGGCTGGCAGCCGATTTTATTGATGATATAAGCGGCGGCATGCTTTACGGTTATAAGTACATATGTCCTAAGACACCGTTTATAGCATACTTCAATGTAGAGCAGCTTTCCTTCTGGGTTCACGAGGGAGCGCCGGAGGCTCCAAAATTTCTTTGGATGAAGCATGGCGGAACTGTGACGCTGCCCTGGGCAGATAAAAGCTATAACTACAATGGATATGCAGTAAAAAGCTGGTCAACAGATCAAGCATATGGCAATTGGGGACCGGGTACAGAATATGCGCCAGGAAGCAGCTATACCCTGACAGAGAGCAGAACACTTTATGTCAACTGGAAAAGTACACTAAACCAATATACAGTTACCTATCTTGCTGATGATAATACGAACATCAGCGGAGAAACTACACAGACGGTTACGCATGGACAAAATGCTTCCTCTGTAACGGCTACAGCGAAACCCAGCTGCATATTTCTCAAATGGGGCGATGACATTGAAACTGCAACAAGGCAGGATTTAAACATAAAAGCAGACGCAACATACACCGCAAACGGAGCTGTGGGAGACCTGATAATTGAATTTCATGCAAATAACAATTATGATGATTCGTTAGCGAATATGCCGTCGCCTATCGGTGTTGCTTCAGGAGTTCCCGTTAATCTACCTGAAAACATTCCGACCAGAGATTGTTGGTCATTTATGTACTGGAATATCAACACAAATGCATATTATCCAGGCGACTCGTTTACTACTACATTCAGCATACCAGCTTATGCAGCATGGGATTGTAAGCCAATCGTTGTCAATGACAGCGCAAGCCTAGATGAAGCAGGGTCAGTACAAATCGATGTGCTTGCTAACGATTATGATGAATATGACTCGACGCAGGAACTGAGCATCGGACGTATAGTAACGCAGCCGCAGCACGGAACTGTCCAGACAGTAAACGGAAAAATCGAATATACACACAACGGAGACGGTGCAACCAGCGATGTTTTCTACTACAAAGTAAACGATCCATACGGAGAATCGTACGCAGACGGCAAGGTTACAGTTACAATAACGCAGACAAACGATGCACCGGCTGTGGATAACGGGATAGCTGACCAGACCGTATACGAAGATACGATGTTCGAATTTATAATACCGAGTGACGCATTTTCTGATGAAGAAAGCAGTACATTAACGTATAGTATCTTTGGGCTGCCGGCGTGTCTTAGCTTTGACGGAACGAACGGAATAAGCGGCACTCCTGCAAATGCCGATGTAGGAGAATATGACATAATAGTTATTGCCACAGATGGCGGCGGGCTTGACGCCCAGACGACTTTTAAGATAACGGTAGAGAATGTAAACGATGCTCCTGTTATATTAGATCAAACATATAATGTGGATGAAAACACAGGCAACGGTAATTATGTCGCAATGATAAATGCACATGATGTTGATGCAGCAGACAGTATTGTATTTGAAATCTTGTCAGGCAACGAGGACGGCGCATTCGAGATCAATACGTACATAGGTGAAGTCACTGTTAAGGACTCAAGTCTGCTTAATTTTGAAACCAACCCGAGCTTTGTGCTGAGCGTGAAGGTTACAGACGAAGCAGGTGCAAGCAGCAGCGCATCGGTAACAATCGATATTAACGATGTCAACGACAAACCGAGCTCTAAAGATGAAACAATAGTGATGATTGAAAATGAAGCATACACACTGAAGGAATCAGATTTCTATTTCAGCGATGAAGACGGCGACGCTCTTGCTCTTGTAATAATACTTAACCCGGCAGTAAACGGAGTAATAAAGCTAAATGGTGTGCCCATAACTGCAGACCAGCAAGTGACGTTGGCTGATATACAGGCAGGCAAACTTGTATATCAACCGAACAAAGGAGTCAGTGGACAAGGCATAGACTTCTTCCAATATAGAGTTAATGACGGTACTGTGGATAGCTTTGATATCTACGGAATAACTTTTGATATAACAGCTACTCATGAGATTACTTATCTTGACTACAACGGCTCTGCTTTGGGCAATGAAATAGTTGTTGATGAGAACAGCGTAAGCGCACCCGAAGAACCTGCTAGAGAGGGGTATACATTTGTTTCGTGGACAGACGGTCAAAATAGTTATAAGAAAGATTTAAGCGATTATCCAGCACCTAAAAATGATGTGGCTTTTATGGCGGAGTACGAGATCAATCAGTATACATTGAAATTTGAAGACTATGAAGGCAGCGAAATAAAAACGCTCACACTGGATTTTGGCTCGGAGCTTAGCTATCCGTCTGATCCGGAGAGAACTGGATATACGTTCGTTGGATGGGACAGCGAACTAATAAAAATGCCGGCAAACAATACGACGGTAATAGCTGCACAATACCGTATCAACAAATATACCGTCAGCTTTTTGGGGCAGGACGGTAAAGTGATTGAGAGCAGAAAGGTTAGTTATAAAGGAAAGATCGAATACCCCGATGACCCGCAAGAGGACGGATACCACTTTGCAGGCTGGAGCAGCATTTTAAAGACTATGCCTGCACATGATGTGATGATAGAATCTGAGTGGGTTAAAGCTGTTGTCAGCATAGAGATGCAGGATTCGCTTAGTCTTACTGTAGGCGACAAGCAAATGCTTGTGGCAACAATAACGCCTGATGATGCAAAGTATAAAACAGTGGAGTGGAGCAGCAGCAACACTTTTGTCGCATCTGTAAGTAAGGAGGGTATTGTGACTGGGCAAAGCGCAGGTAGTGCAGAAATTACTGCAGAAGCCGATGGGACGTCATGTTCGTGCGTTGTTGAGGTCACTGAGAAAAAACAGCAGGCTTCGACAAGTTCTGGCAGCTTGCCCGTTATAACTCCTTCTGCTACAGAAGAAAACGAGGCGGCTGGCACGGTGATAGTTGATGTAGATGTATCAAAGCTTCCAGAAGGGACAACAGCGATCAGGACTGCTAGTGGAGAAACGATAGCTCTGGATGGCTCAAGCTCTGTGCGAATAGAGATTAATGCTTATGATATAGATTCTGATGGAAACTACGAAATAACAGCCTTGGGTGACGAAGACGTTCCTCTTGGATCGTATAATGTTTTTATTGACAACGCCACAGAACAGGTGCTGATTAATACCGCAAAGGCTGGAAAAGAAATCCCGATATATTTACTGGTTATAATTATTATCATTGGAGCAGGTTTAGTTGGCGCAGCGATATTCATAGCTTTAAAAATAAGGAAGCTAAATAGCACAAATAAGCGCAATTTATAATTGCCAGTTATTGTTCAAAAAACTAAATAAAATATATGCTCCGTATAGTACAACCAAGCTAAAACACTATACGGAGTTATTAATTTAATGGAGGATTTTTTAATACCCATATTTTCTGGAGCAGAACAAAGCAGCCCTTTGAAAAGAAATTTGATACGGAGTTGCTATATACGCACTTTTTACTGGATTGTCTAATTTGGCTAGCTTAAAATATTATGAAGCTTCAGACGGGCATATAACTCTAATTAGTTTAATGAAGACTAAACATACAAGTCAATAGGATTGGCTAGTTCTGGGTTGTCAAGACGCTTCTGGAGAACCTCGGATAACGCTTGTTATGTGTAAGGAATACCGTCACTCCAAACCCTCCCAAGAACACAAAGGTGTTTGCTTTTGGGTGCAAACGCTCCACCAAAAACGACATTTATAGAGATGCCATATCGCAAGATGTGGTATTTTTATTTTTTACCTTATGAATGACATCTTATTTAGGAGTATATAGAGAATACCTTCAAGCTAGCTTCAAGGTTTGTGTTATAATATCTATATTATCAAATATTATGATGGTTTTTTGGAGACATATGAGGATATTGATTGTTGAAGACGAAATTGCATTATCAAATGTTTTGTCAGAAATTTTAAAAAAGAATAAATATATGGTGGAAGTGGTTTATAATGGCGAAGACGGGCTTGATTACGCTCTTTCTGATTCATACGATATTATTTTGCTAGACATAATGCTTCCAAAGATGGATGGGCTTACAGTGCTTAGCGAAATTCGAAAACAAGGCAGGTCTACGCCTGTGCTTTTATTAACTGCAAAATCAGAGATAGAAGACAAGGTAAAGGGGCTGGATTGCGGAGCGGATGACTATATAACCAAGCCGTTTTCTACGGACGAGCTTCTCGCAAGAATTAGGTCTATGTCTAGACGAAAAGATGTGTTTGTAAATGACGACCAGTCGTTTGGCGATATAACGATAGATAAAAAGAATCTTAGCGTTTCTACCAAACGAGAAGAGATAAAGGCGAGTCTAAAAGAGTTTCAGATACTCGAGATGCTTATAACAAACCATGGTCAAATTATATCCAAAGAGCGGTTTGTAGAAAAAATATGGGGTTACGATTTTGACGGAGAATATAACTCTGTAGAAGTATACATATCGTTTGTGCGCAAAAAACTTGCTGCGATAGGCTCAAAAGTTAAGATAAAAGCTCATAGGGGTGTCGGATACTTACTGGAGCATTTTGATGATTAAAAGAATGAGAATTAAGTTTATAGCTATTACGATGGCTGCACTTTTAATACTATTGGCGGCTATTCTTATTGCCATGAATTTATATATGAATTCTAATTGGAACAAACAGATAGATGAGCATTTAGGCGGTTTGCTGATGATGGAAGAACCTATGCTAGAAATAGCTCCCGAGCCAAACATGCCAAGGCCAAAAAAGACTAATTTGATTCAGGGATTTTCGGCTAGGCTAGATGAAGATGGCATAATTGTCGAAATAGTATTAGGAAACTCTTCGGTGACACAGGAAGAGGCAAAAAACTATATTTCGTCGGCATTATTATACAATGGGCAAACAGGTGAATTTGATGATATGCGGTTTGCTATTCGTGAAACAAACGAAGGATCGGTAATTGCATTTGCAGACACAGCGATGCAAGATGTTATGATGAACAACTTAAGAAACCTTTCATACATAATTGGTGGCATAAGCGTCGCAATACTTCTTTTCATAGTTATCGTGCTGTCAAGGATCGCCACAAAACCAGTAGAAACTGCGTTTGAAAAGCAAAAACAGTTTATCGCAGATTCTAGCCACGAGCTTAAAACTCCGTTGTCTATTATTTCTGCTAACGCCGATGTTCTAGAAATGGAAATAGGCAAAAACAAGTGGATAGACCAACTTAAGCAGCAGAGCAGGCGCATGAACTCGCTTATACAAGAGCTTCTCGTGTTGGCAAAAACAGAGTCGGGAAACGCAAAAATGGTTTTCAGCGACTTTAACCTTAGCCATGCTGTTTTAAATACTGCGCTTGCGTTCGAGGTTGTTGCATTTGAGCAGAGAAAAAATATTAAGTGCGATATTGCCAAGGATATAAAGTATAAAGGTGACGAAGCCAGCATCAAAAAGATGGTAGGAGCACTTATAGATAACGCTGTTAAATATTCTGTAGAAAACAGTGACATATCGGTAAAACTGTTTACCAAGAGCTCTAAGAAAATATTAGAGGTATATAACAAAGGGCAGGGTGTTTCGGCAGATCAAAAGGACAGGCTGTTCGAAAAGTTCTATAGAACTGATGACTCAAGGGCAAGAGAGACAGGCGGATATGGAATTGGTCTGTCTATTGTTAAAAATATTGTTGACATGCACGGCGGACGGATTGAGACACATAGCAAGCAAGGAGACTCTATACTGTTTAGAATAATACTTTAGAGCCAAGGAGAATAAAATTTAAGAAGCTTTCTATATCGGGTGACTGGTGTAGAGAGCTTTTTTGATTTTTAAAAAATGCAAACTTCAAGCTTAATTTAAGGAAGAGGGTTTAAAGTGTAGTTATAGCAAATAACGAAGGGAGAGCTAGCAATGGAAAAAGTATATAGGAACGAGCTAAAATATATGATTAATAGCCAGCAAGAAGCAGTAATATCAAGCCGACTTGCTCATATATGCAAGATAGATAAAAACGCTGACGATCAGGGGTTTTATAGAGTAAGTAGTGTCTATTTTGATGACTATATACACAGCGGAGTGCAAGATAAACTTTCTGGCATAAACAGAAGAAAGAAATTTCGTATACGTATATATAACGGCAGTGACAGTGTTATCAAGCTAGAAAGAAAGGCTAAAAACGGCAATGTATGTCTTAAAGACTCCGTAATAATTACCAGAGACGAATACGAAAAGATAATGGATGGAAAGATCGAATTTATAGCAAAGACGGACAACGTGGTGTTAAGAGATTTTTATACACTGCATAAAACAAGAAAGCTAAGAGCAAAGGTAATTGTGGATTATAGAAGAAAAGCATTTATCTATAAATACGGTAACGTAAGAATCACGTTTGATAAGAGAATGAACGCAAGCCTTGGTCAATGCGATTTGTTTAGCGACATTATTTATCTGCCTGCTATGGAAACCTCGCAAACCATATTAGAAGTAAAATATACAGGCTTTTTACCAGAAGTTATTAGAGATATGATTCAGCATGGCACCGGCAATTTGCAAGCGATATCAAAATATGCAACTTGCCGACAAAGAGCAAACTAAAAAAATACTATAGAACAAGGAGAAAGATTATGACATTTCAAGATTTTATTTCAGGGACGGATTTGGTAGGCAGCGACTTAACGGCTGTCGGTATAGCGGTTACATTGCTGCTGTCGTTTGCGCTGGGTATGTTCGTTTTTTGGGTATACAAGCGCACATACCAGGGGGTTATGTACTCTAAGACTTTCAACATATCGCTTATAGCGCTGTGTATGATAACTTCTGGGGTAATTATGGCGGTAACTAGCAATATTATATTATCACTTGGTATGGTAGGTGCACTGTCTATCGTAAGGTTTAGAGCAGCTATTAAAGATCCAATTGACATTGTATATATGTTTTGGGCGATTGCATCAGGAATTATTGCAGGAGCAGGGCTATATGTTTTAGCTGTTGTATTTGCGGTAATCATGGGCGTTATCTTCTTTGTTTTCAGCAGATTAAGCTCCAAAAACGAACCGATGCTTTTGATTGTGAACTATGGTGACGGCAGCGTGGAAGACAAATTGTTTAAACTGTTGAACGACAAAATTGGCGTGTATAAAGTTAAATCTAAGACCAAGACCGCAGGCGGTTTTGAAGTTACGGTAGAGATAAGGTCTAAAAAAGACAAGCTCAAAGTTGTTAACGATATAGATAATATGGACAATGTTGACAGCGTAGCCATGGTTAGCTATGATGGCGACTTTGCTGCATAAAGGAAGAAGATTATGAAAAGGGTTTTGTGGATAATACTAAGTTTTATATTGATTGCGGGCGTTGTTACGGGGATTAGTTTTGTAACCAGCAGCTTAGGCGATAGCGTTCAGGCAGATAATGATGGCGATTCATGCATTGTGCAGGACGAGCGTCCGTCGCAGTGGGAAGAGTATCTTTTCCCTGATGACGAGGTGATAGAAGTTCGCATATACATGGATGAAAGCTCTTTAGAATATATGAGCGATAACGCCATTAACGAAGAGTATGTAATGGCAAGAGTTGTCTATAACGGTATAGAAATTGATAATATCGCTGTACGTCCAAAAGGCAATAGCTCACTATCGGCTTCTGTAAGAGAGGGCGAGGATGGGTATAGCCTGCGACTAACGTTTGACGAATACATAGATCAAGATTTGTTTGGCATTACCGATATAAACCTTAACAATTGCTATAATGACGACAGCTTCATTAGAGAAACGCTTTCTTATGAAATCATGGAAGAGATGGGGCTGCCTGTGCCAGAAATTGCGTTTTGCAACATGTATATCAACGACGAGCTTTTCGGTGTATACCTTGCTGTACAGCAGGTTGACGAGAACTTGATTGCCGCTTGGTTTGAAGACGATTCTGGCGATTTATATAAGCCAGAGGGCATTGGAGCAGATTTGCAGTATTCTGGTGATGATTACGATATCTATACTGGTATGATAGAAAAGACCGACATCGACGAAGATGGGGAGCAGGAGCTTATAAACTTGCTGGAGGTACTAAACAACGGCGGTGATTTGGAAGAAGTATTAAACGTCGACATGGTGCTAAGGTATCTGGCTGTAAACACGGCTATAATAAACCTTGATAGCTATGTTGGCGGAATGTTCCACAACTATTATCTGTATGGAGTGGACGGAGAATATATGGTGATGCCTTGGGATTTGAACGAAACTTTTACTTCGTTTGGTTCTAGCGGAACGACAGATGTTACTGAGCTTTTGATAGACGAGCCGACTAACGGGGCTCTGTCTAACTATCCGCTAGTAGAGGCGGTATTGTCTAATGATGAATACTTAGAGACTTATCACGGATATTTGGAAGAAATAATCCAAGGCTACATGCAGATAGATAACTTTACACAGAGAGTGCAAGAGTTATATGATTTGCTTGATGAGCATATAGAAGCTGATCCGTCGGCAGATTATCAAGCGTTTTTGAATGCGCTTTATGAAAATGAAGAAACGCAAGCTACGGTTTCTAACCTAGCTACGGGCAATATGAAAGGAGCGAGTAGTTCACCAGCGCTTATAGATTTTGTACGGGCTCGCACTGAGAATATATCTGCACAGCTTGCGGGACAGATACCGTCTTCCAAAAATGGGCAAGGAAACGAGACGGGTAATGTTCCGTCGCTGACAAACTTAGACGCAGCAGCGAAAATTGACCAAAGAGGGCAAATGGAAGGTTTAGACGATACCGACATGCACGAGATTATGGGTCAAGGTCAGGAGAGGGGTGAGCGACCACAAGGCGGTATACCCCCCGAAATGTTAGACACCAATATGCAAATGCCAGCAGGTGAAATGCCAGATACAGATGCTCAGCCCTCACAAGAAAAGATGCCTGATAGAGAATTGATATTAGCGCAAAGCGAAGCAACTACTAAAGTTACTACGGAAGAAGAAAGCGGCAAAAAGAGCTATGCACAATATATTTTCATAGGGTCGGCTACTCTTTTATTGGTGGGTTTTGCGCTTGTTGTCAGAAGATTTAAACGAAAAGAGGGAAGATGACACTTTGATTTTCGTGCAGTAAAGAGGTTTGTGTATGGCTTTAACTCATAGATAAATTGCAACCCCAAACCCGCCTGGGAACACAAAGGTGTTTGCTTTTGGGGGCAAACGCCCCGCCAGTCTAAACACATTATAAGGTTTACGGAATTTTTTCAGCCAATATTTTTCAACGGAGGGAAATACAAACATAGACGATTTGTACCGGTCTTGAAAGATATAAAATTTATTTGCTAATCAAACGTATATACAGTAAAATGGATACAACACGTTCACATAATAATTAACATTACACAAAGGCGTATAAAGTGAAGAGAAAAAGATGTGTTTTAATCTCTGTTGTACTACTGCTATTTGCAGCTGCTGTTCTAGCGGTTATCTTTTCAAAACCTCAAGAAGACACATTCGACTTTTCGGTTCTAGATGTTGATAATATCCATTCCAAAATAGAAACTATTACCGATGAACCTTATTTCGGAAGGCTTACTGGCTCTAAAGAGAACAATGAGCTGCTTGAATATATTAAAGAAGAGTTCGAAGCACTTGGGCTCAAACCAGCAGGTGTCGGCGATACATACTATCAGCCACTTTCGCTTATTGTTCCCAAAACAGAAAACGATCCCGTATTTAATTTAATGTCAGAAAACAACAAAGTGATAAGGGAGCTTTCTTTATATAAAGATTACAATTTGATTTCTTCAATGAATGGAGGAGGGATCGACTTTGAAGGAGATTTGCTCTTTGTAAAAGATAAACTCTTTAGTATAGAGCCCGGGCTGATAAAAGACAAAGTTGTTGTCATTGAAGCCGAAGAGCTCAGCTCCAGCGAGATTGGTTATGTAATCGAAAATAAAGGCAAAGGGATTTTCTGTTGCGCTGACTTCGAAAACGAAGGAAGGCAAAGAAAATACGAACAGCAAAAGAGTCTTAGCATGTCGGGCAAAACGGGAGAAGCTATTGCTGCCGGATATATTTCAGCTGAGGCATATGAATACTTACTTAGCTATTTTCATGATATAAATGGTGAAAAAGAACAAACAACAAACATCATCAGTAAAGTTACAATTAAAGCAGATATAAATTATCCAATCGTTGAAACTGCGAACATATTGGGCAAGATTGAAGGAAGCTCAGACAGCGAAAAAGTCTTGATCATATCAGCGAACATTGACGGAGCCGGATGGGGTTTAAATGGCGATTACTTCGAAGGTGCTGCAAGGAATGCTTCGGGTCTTTCTATGCTGCTCGAGACAGCAAGGATTATTGCCAGTCAAGATTCACTGCCATATCAAACTATTGTTTTTATGGGCTTGAATGGACAAGAGGAGGATTTTTCAGGTTCCAACTATTATGTGAACAATCCGTTGTTTTCACTTGAAAACTCAAAGATTGTCCACTTAGAAGCCGTAGGAGTACAAACAGCAAACGGGCTTCTTGTTGCATCAGACAAGCAAGATGATATGGTACTAAGAGACTCAATAATAGATAAATCAGTTGATAAAGGTCTGCTGGTCAGGAAGTCGGTCGCAGGTGCTTGCGCAGTCAGCCCATTTGCAGAGGCCGGCGTGTCTGCCGTAATACTTTATGATACTAACATTACCTACAATGTCTATGCAGACACAATAGAAATAATTGATAATGATTATTTAGAAAACGCTTCGCTCGTTCTGCTGAACTATGTGGAATCAAACGCCTATCTTAACATGGGCGAAGGCTCTTTGAGCGGGTGGGATAAATTCATTGCAGTAGTTAGTTCTCCAATAAGGTTTGTTAAAAACATTTTCAGCGCAAGCACGGATACTGCTTCTTCGATAAGTGAAAACGGCTCCGTTTTGCGCACGTCCGTCTACAATAGCTTGCAGCTTCTAATATCAAGCCTGCTGCTCTCAATAATTGTAGGGATTACAAGCGGACTGTATTCAGGCTACAGAAACAAAAGAAAGAGACTAGGCTCACTGGGGCCTCTTGTTTGGCTGTCTGTTCCAGATGTTTTGATAATTCTTCTTGGCTGGAAGATAAGCACTTTATATGGAATGAACCTGCCCGCAATGGAAGAAATATTACCTCTAAGCAATTTCATAATTCCAATGATCACTATGACCATAATACCCTCGATTTATATTTCCAGGATTACTTTTATAACGGTTCAAGACGAACTTAAAAAAAGCTATCTGCGCAACTCAAAAGCTAAAGGCTTTTCTGGAAGAAGAATAATTTTCAGTGAACTGATGCCTGCCGGCATGTTCAAAATTATCGACTCATTGCCCACACTAATGACAATGCTTCTTGGCAACCTTATTGTCGTGGAGTACCTGTATAATTATTTAGGCGCAGCATATTACCTAATCTATTTCTATAGCAATAAAGCATATTATGAGTTTATAGTTTTAGTCATAGCACTGGGTTTAATCTACACTATTTTCACATGGGTTATTCAACTGATAGCTAAATCAGTAAATCCGGTAAAGCAAGAGGTGAAAAAATGAAAAAAACAAACATACCTCTAATCATTGCAATTATAGTTATAATACTGATTCTTGCCGTTATGCTTTTCCCAAAGCTTTTTACGAACAAAAGCCCTTACAGCTTAAACAGGATGACTTTCTCACAGGAGAACGGAGAGAGTGTTGTGGAATCTGCGCCATTTGCGCCCTCAAAAGAATTCATATTTGGAACGGATGATATGGGCAGAGACATATATGCCTATATAGTATATGGTGCGAGGCTGACAATGCTTCTTGGTCTTATGGTTGCCCTAGGCCGCTTTATCATTGCCATACCAATTGCTTTTGCTGCAGGATTTGGGAACAGACCTGCTAAAGCTTTTATAAAAATATTCAGTGTCTTGTTTTCTGCTATTCCGGCAGTCCTTATCAGCATAATCATATTAAAACTCAAGTTTTTTATTAATCTTGACAGAACTAGGTCCATCATCTTCTTTATTCTTGTTCTTTCGCTAGTTGGATGGCCAAAAATTTCACGGCTTATTATGGAAAGAGTTGAAGAGTTAAACAGCCAGCCTTTCATTAAGAGTGAAGTAGCCATAGGAAAAAAGAGATTTAAAATTGCACTGGAAAACATTGTCCCTCATATCGCCCCGGAGCTCATAGTATTACAGCTAATGGAGGTGGCAAGATCCCTGGCAATGATTATGACACTTGGCATTTTCAGTGTCTTCATCGGAAACCTAAAATACGTGGAGGACCCTAGCTGGAGCATACTCAACTCTGCAAGTATAGGGTCAAATCCGGAATGGGGCAGGCTCAGCTTCTATAACGTAAGTTTCGAGCCTGAATGGGCCAGCATGCTGTCAACTTCAAGGAGTATGCTGGAAGCCGCTCCCTGGGCTATATTATTTCCTGCGCTGGCATTCTTTATAAGTATTCTGGCTTTCAATCTTCTTGGTGAGGGTTTAAGAAACTCGATGCAAAGAAAAGACTCCAGAGTAATTCCAATAATAAGAAAACTTGTGACGTTAGATTTTATAAGCTTATGGAAAGGTTCCAGGGCATCATCAAAAATCAAGTTTGGTATAATAGTAATTCTAATCGCAGCTATTATATTTGTGCCGTATTTTACCGAGATGAACGATCATAAGTTAACCGCCGGTGACGATGAACAAATATCATACGATCAAGTTGTGATTGGTACGCACGAAGCGCAAGAAACTGCTCAGATAATCACAAATAGTATGCGTGAAGCAGGTGTAGTACCGATAGAAAACGATAATTATTATTATGATTACGATATCGAATCATCAGTTATTCTTGAAGAGAACTCGGTCGAGTTTGTTAAAAAAGATATTTCTTTGTCTGCTGCGCTCAACAAAGATTTTGCTTTTTTATCAGCAGGTTCATTTAGCAACTCAGGCAGTTTATACAACGCAACACGGGAAGACCTTTTTAATATTGAAGACTATTCCAAACTAGAGAATAAGTTTGTTCTTATAGATAAAGAATACTACGAAGATAAAGCGCTCGAATACTTTATAGATGAAATACAAAAAAACGTTCAGATTTATGGAGTAGTGCTTATTGCAAGACACGGTGAAGAGATAAGCAATTTCTTTATAGAAGAAGATAACATTTTCATTATGCTGATTTCAAAAGACTTTGCATCACAACTAAAAGGGTCTGACGAAATAACCGTCGATATAACAACAAAGATTGAACGTATTGGAACGACAGGCAGAAATATAATTGGCATATATGGAGATTACCCTTCAGAAATTGAGAAAAAAGCTATAATGGTCGGTATGAATTATAACTATTCAAATGAAGAAGGCTCGCAAATTTTGCAGTTCAACCTGGATTTAATGCAAAAACTCTGCGAGACTTACGACAATCAAAGACTGATAATATTTGTTTTTGTAGACGGCAC
The DNA here is from genome assembly GCA_963666505.2 of Christensenellaceae bacterium. Classification (GTDB taxonomy): domain Bacteria; phylum Bacillota; class Clostridia; order Christensenellales; family SZUA-584; genus JABGQS01. Next base: position 215,762 of record CAXXXL010000001.1, read on the forward strand.
TATGAAGGAGGAGTACAACGGGATGTATAGTGTTTCTGAAGTTCTGCCTTACACTCCGTATAAAGTCGATGTTTATATCGACCTTACTCGCCTGCATGAGGCTGCCATTGACAGCATTGAGTTTAGCAACGCATTGGCTCCGTTTTCAAGACCATTTTCTTGGAGCATAGGCAACCAACTTGAAAAGATTTTCAACAAGAGAAGCATAGAATATTCTGAGCTTGATAAGATTCCGTTTGAAGATGAATACTATCTTACGCAAAGTGAAGCGCTAAACCTAATGTTTTATAAAAAAGGCATCGCAACGGTCGTTATAGGCTCAAATTCACCGGGCGAAAAGAAACATAGCATATACGATATCGGAAGCGCCGTACTGGAAGTTATAAATGAAAATAGCTATTGAACCAGCAAATCGTAATTTAGAGAAGAGGTATAAGCTATTAAGCTAGCAATACACTATGAGCGAAAAATTATTAGAAGTAAAAAAACTGAAAGTTTCCTTATATAACGACGGCTCAAAGCTGCCGATAATCCGTGGGTTTGACATATCTCTCAATAGAGGAGAAATCATTGGAATCCTGGGTGAATCCGGAAGCGGTAAAACAGTTTCGATATCAAGTATCATAAGATTATATGATACTGATGAAGGCAGTTTGGACGGGGGCTCAATAATATTTGATGACGCTGATTTAACAAAGAAGAGCGAAAAAGAGCTTGAAAAAATAAGAGGAGACAAGATAGCTTACGTTTTTCAAAACCCGACACAGGCTTTGCATCCGTACAAGCGTATCGGCAAGCAGCTGCAAACATTATTGAAAGTGCACGAAATTTCAAGAGAAAAGGATATTATTTTAGAAGCGCTTCGAGAAGTGGGTCTTAGTGATCCGGAATTGATATACGATAAGTATCCTTCCCAACTGAGCGCCGGTCAAAATCAAAGAATAATGATTGCGGGGTGTATTCTATGCAAGCCGGACCTATTGATTGCAGATGAGCCCACAAGTTCAATTGATGCATCTTTGCGAAAGAAGATACTCGACCTGTTTATATATATAAATAAGAAATACAATATTTCGATTATAGTCGTTACCCATGATTTTGATATAGTAAAATACTTATGCAGCCGGTTAATAATTATGTATGGCGGCTTGAATGTAGAGCAGGGCGGTTTAGATGAGGTTCTAAAGTCGCCGCTGCATCCGTATACGCAAGAGCTGATAGCATGTGCGCAGTCGCTTGACAGCGGCAATGAGATTCTTTACTCGCTTGAAGGAAGACCGCCGATACCGTTGGAGTTTGAAGATTCATGCCCGTTCTACAACAGATGTAAGTTTAAACAAGCCGAATGCCTGGAGCGCATACCCGAGTCTCTTGAAATAAACGGGAGAAGAGTGAGATGCATAAAGCCAGTTGTTGAGATCAGAAGCAAAGATTTCAAATAAAGGAAGCGCTATGAAAGAAAAACTGCTGGAAATAAAGAACCTATCAAAAAACTATTCTCATAAGAAAAACATCTATTCAAAGAACCGTGTTATTGAAGCGGTCAAGGATATTTCGTTTACTGTACAGTCTCAACAATCTTTAGGGCTTATTGGTGAGAGTGGCTGCGGGAAATCAACAGCAGCATATTTGATCTTAAGGCTTATAAAACCAAATAGCGGGAAAATATTTTTCGGGAATACGGATATAACTGAATTAAGCGAACGTGAAATGCAAAAGTACAGAAAGGATATTCAGATTATATTTCAGCATTCCAGCGTTGTTCTGGATCCAAAAATGACAATCGAAGAGCTGTTAAAGGAGCCTCTGATAATACATAATATGGTTGAGAAAAACTTAATCGACAGTGAAATTGACAGGCTTCTAAATATGGTGGGGCTTTCACCTTCGGAAAAAAGAAAGTTTCCAGACCAGCTAAGCGGTGGTCAAAACCAAAGGATTATAATAGCAAGGGCTATAGCAACAAGACCGAAAATCATAGTTTGCGATGAGCCGGTATCGGCGCTTGATGTCTCGGTGCAGTGCCAAATACTTAACCTTTTAAAGAAGCTGAAAGAAGACTTGAAACTTACATATATCTTCATTTCTCATGATATCAAAGTTGTGAGGTTTATCTGCGAGAACATTGCAGTAATGTATAATGGTGAGATCATAGAAACAGGGAAAACATCAGACGTCTTGAATAATCCGAAAAACGAATATACTAAAATGCTAATGAATATAGATTTGCAGCACTAGACATTTTAATGCATATCGAAAACATAATTTCAAATGTAGACTTCATTTCCCCAAATACTTATATTTATTCTAAACCTGCTTTAGAGTAAAAAAATACAGCTTTTTCAGCTGCATGTTCTCTTCCTCAACTTCTTCCATGCGTTTAGACCGATCAGCATGCATACCACCGGGGCCTGCTCCAGTGAAGCGGCAGTATGTTTTTGCTGCCGGTTTGATTGCGCTTTTATCTTCTCTTCAGTGTCAACTTTCAGGGGGAAGTCCATCATGAATCTACTCTACGTGTCCAATAAATCGGGGATAGTCGAGATTCCTTTACAGCCAAAAAACGTGGTTTTAAATAAGAAGCTATTTATGATATAATTGGCGTGCATTTACACTATCAACTTATTTTCATAACGGGAGTGTATTGCTATACAACCTGCTTCCCGAAAACATCAATAGGTGTGACTTTACAAAAAAATATGTGGAGGAATAGCTATGTTTATTAAAAAAATGTTGTTGCTGGTTTTAGCTTTGTTGCTTGTAGCTTTTTTGTTGATGGCCTGCAAAGTTCCGCCCGAGGAAAGGACTGAAGCCGATAATCTTGAAATTGAGAATATAGTAAATGAAGTCATTGAAGACCTTGACCAACACAGTTCAGAGGAGGAAGTGCCCGAACCAGAGCCCGAACCAGAGAAAGAAACGGTGGATATATCCGAAGTGCTAATGGGTATGTGGCCGTTTGAAGACCCAAAGTTGTCTGATTTTGGAGAACCTTTAGAGATATACATCGGCAGATCTAACATAGAAGAGGAACAAGGCTTTTTAGAATTTAAGTTTTGGTATGGACCTGCAGAGACAGCGGAGGATTTCCTGGAGGAAAAAGGACCGCTGCTTTTCGGTTATGTTCCTCAGCAGTGGTATCATGTCGATGTGACAACGGCAAAGCTTAAAGAGGGAGTTGAAGTTACAGATATCGGAATCAACATCCAAGAGATAGATGAGGGCTTTGATTTTTACCTTATGATTAATAAGCCGAAACCGGATGAGATTGTCAAAGGCTGGTCGTTAAGTTACTTTTCGGAGCCAAAGAGCGCTTTGGAACACGAGCTTTTAACGGACGAAAAGCTGATATATGAGGGCATAAATTATGATGTTGAGCTGAATGTTATGGAGCTATTTAAAACATGGAAGCTCGAGCACGGAGAGCTTTCAATGGTAATAGACTGGTGTGATGTCGAGCTTGCAGATCAGCCTGGGTTTACGAAAACTCAGAATGAGGATACAAAATCTACCTTGTTTGAGTTTGAGTATCTTTCACCCACGGATGATTATTTTGATGTTGCTGGGGAAGGGTATGACCATGATGATTCGCTGTGGCAATTTAGATATAAAGTACATTTCTAGCGATTATTATAAAGCAGAGCTATTTTCATGCTCAGGTTGATTGGTGCTAAAAGCGTATTCATCTCAATTTAGACTTACACTGACCCCAAACCCGCCAAGGAAGACAAAGGTGTCTGCTTTTGAGTACAAACGCTCCACAATCTAAACTTGCCATATTGTGGTAAGCGATTTTGTGCTATTTTATTTCAGTCCTGCTTAAATACTATAATAAGCGTTTTGCATGGTTGACTATTCTAAATTTCTGAAAATGGCTGTCAGATTGACTTCAGCAGCAGGGTTAGGACAATTAGCGGCTAGAAAACACATTACTAATTGCATAAATCTGCATGATATTGTACAATGAATTTACAGAGTATTTCAATTCATAATAATTATTCTAATTCTAATCTAAGCCCTGAAATCTATAAAGGGGAGACATATAATTGAACAAACGCTGGATAGATAAAGAACGTATCGTTAGTTATATTGCACTTTTTTTTGAAACAGTAGTTTTAGTTGCTTGCATTATTTTAAAAGCTGCCCAATGGACAGATACTGAGTACTTATCTGTGAACAGTGCTGTATTGTTTTGCGGAATGGTTACTAGTATTGCTTTTACTGAGCTCGGTGATAACAATACTATTTAAATCTCTTTCAATTGAGAAAAAACTCCTGGTCATTCTTGCTTCAATTGCGATATCCATAGGTGTGCTTGGGATGACTGATTTAGTTTTTAACAATCAACTTGCATTCATAGATACAATTTACAAATCACTTCAGTTTTTTATTGGTGAGTTTGAGTACAGTTCACTTTACAAGCAGCCTGTTCCGCCAATGATAAATGTTGCAAGGTTTTTGGCGTTGTTTGTTAGTTTCGGTTTAGTATTTACTATTATCGTAAAGCAGAAGATATATGCGCTGACTGTCAGATTATTTTACAGGGATGTAGTCATTATAACGGATGAGTCTAACGGGTTTATCGAAGATTTAGCAGGCAGCTTTGCAGGAAACGGCAGGAAAGTTATTTCAGTAGTTTTTGACGGCAATATAAATGAAACTAGCATCAAGTCGGGAGAGATACCAAGAGTCTCTATAAGTACGAATGATGATATTAAAATTTCTCTTAAAAAGTGTAATGTAAAAAATTCAAAAGATATATATCTTTTATGCAGAGATACAAGTAAAAACGTGACTCTCTTAAAAGCTATATATGAAATGATCAGCCCATCATGTTCAGAGAATCCAGAACAAACCGCTAAGATAAAAGTTGAAACTGCACAGTTAAGTATAAACGAATTGATAAAAAAATACATACGAATAAAATCAGAGACCAGCGAAAATGATAAGGGACATTCTAAAAAAGGAAATAACACCTCGGTTTCATGCTACATACACTATCAAACTGACGAAGAAAGAAAATACTATGCGCTAGACAGAGTTTTTACAAACAGGACGGATGATTTTTCAACTTACTTTATCAACAGATATGATATATCAATACGTCAGATGCTGACGCAAATCAATATTGCGGAAAGTATCGGTCCGGGTCGTCCTTTAATTAGCGAGTATAAGAAGAGGCTTGAGAACCTCAGTATTGGCGTATGCGGCTCCGGTGAGATGCTCAGCCGCACAATTGCAGAAATTTCGAAAAGCTGCGTGTTCAACTCAAAAGCGCCTTTATCTGTATTCCTGCTAACGGATGAAGAGCAGACTTATGAACTGACACCTGATTTGAAAAGTATAGTAAAACTTATTCCAATTAACATAAAAAACTTTGCCCAAAAGAAAATACAGCTAGAGTTGTTGTTTATATGCTCAGAAGATGAAAAGGAGATTCAATCGTTGCTCGAGAGAATCTTCCAGTTCGATATGCAGACGACTATTGGCGAATATCTCATACTAACACAAGGCAACGAAGTCGAGTACTCACTGCTTATGGAATATATCAAGGGTCTCTTATCTCCGTATAAAAAAGGGAGTTTGAAGCATAACGGCGATAGAAGGTCTTTAGTATTCATAAGCAACATAAAGAATCTGATTCCGCAGGTAAGCACTTTTTATAAAAAATATGCCCCATCGGCAAAGCAGATACAACAAGCATACAACAGTGCATTTTCAGACAATGAAGCTCTTGACTATAGCAGTCTTCCGGAAAGGTTCATTGATTCGAATATTCTAAGTAGCATGCATACAGATTTTATTATAAGTATTTTAGATTCGTGGATTGACGCAAACAGAATGACGGCTGGTAATGAAACTGATGCTTTCTTAAATGATACAAAGAAGCTGCTAGGTCTTCTCGCTGCTGCAGAACACGAAAGATGGTATAACGAAAGAGTGCTGCACGGTTTTGTTTACAGCGAAGAGAAAAGCAGACTATATTACAGAAACAACATGCTGAAACATTGGAGCAGCCTGAGTGAATCGCAGAAAAACAGCAATATCATATACGTGCTCAATTCATCGTTAGCAAAACTGGATAAAGGTAGGAGCAGTTTAAAAACTACAAGTAATGCAATAGAGAGATTTACTTTTGAACGCCAGGAGGAAGACAATGAAATATAATCCTAATCCTACTGATTTATCAGCAATAAAGCTGTCCGACGAGTTAAAAGAACTGATAGAACAACTGGCTGAAAACACACACAAAGTTTGGGCCAGCGAGAGAATAAAAGAAGGCTGGATATATGGCGAAAAAAGGGACGACGATAAAAAAACTCATCCCTGCCTTCTGCCTTACGATGAAATACCTGAGAGCGAAAAGGATTACGATAGAACGATATCGCTTAATATAGTCAAGCTGATGATTAAGCTCGGCTATAAAATAAGCAAGGAGTAATAGCAATGAAACACGAAGTATTTATATCATACTCAACGAAAGACAAACAGATGGCTAACGCTGTATGTCACTATCTCGAGCAGGAAAAAATAAGATGCTGGATAGCACCGAGAGATGTCAAGCCTGGTGCAAACTTTGCAGCAGAGATTGTTGATGCCATCCCTCAGTCTAAAATCATGCTGCTCATTCTCTCAAAAAGCTCTAATTCATCAAAGCAGGTGCTGCGCGAGATGGAAATTGCAGTTAATAATGATCTGGTTGTTATACCGCTAAGGATAGAAGACATTGTGCCCACTGGCAGTATGTCTTACTATCTATCAACTACACAATGGATAGATATCATTGATGGGGAAATTGATAGCAGATTAAACATTTTGGTAGACAGAATAGCAGGCATTGTTGGGATTTTAAAACCTGAAGATCAAGCTCAAAGAACGCAAGAAAAAGTTGTTGACAGACCGCAGTCGCCTCCAGCCACTCCACCGGTAAAAAAGAAAATCAGCAAGAAAAAGTTGATTATCATACTTGTTTCCTCGTTTTTGGTAATCGCGGCGGGGGTCACAGTGTTGGTTCTCCGAGACGAAATATTTGCTGGTGAAACCAAAACAATATCCGAATCTGCTGCACTTGGAACAGAAGAACCGACAACATCGGTTTCGCCGATACAAACGGAAGTGCCTGCTGCTGTTACGCCCACCCTTACAGATGCATCAACCACGGAAGTTAATGAATCTCTATATCAACCCGCAGATTTCGGGTGGGATGCGACTTATAAAGTTTATATACCCGATCGAAATCTACTGGTTGCAGTAATAAACACGCTTAGAGAAAACGGTGAAGAAATTGAGAACGAAGTTGCGATTGCTGATATGTTTAAACTCAAAAGCATCATTGCAGGGGCTGGATGGCTTGATGAATCTGAACCGGAATACTATTTTCATAGAGAAATATTAGGGTATATTTCAGGGGAATATATCTTGTCAATTAGTTGGGGTACTAGTGGGGTAAACCCCGGAATTGGGGACTTATCAGGATTAGAATATGCAAAAAATCTTGAATATCTTGTACTCGATAATTGTATGATTAAAAATATTAATTTTGCAGATGACTTAAACAAGCTTAAAGTTGTATATCTTAGTAATGCACCATTGCTGAGTATATCGCCTCTGGAAAACTCGAAAACCGAACTAAAAATTCTTTCTTTAACCGGTTGTAGAAGTTTAAGAGACTTCTCGGTATTAAGCGGATTTATCAATCTCGAATATCTGGGGTTGGGCAATACCAAATTTAAGGATGTTGAGCTTCTTGAGGGTATGGAAAACTTGCGTGTTTTGCAATTAGGAGCTGAAGTAGACGATAAGGATATTGAAAAGCTAGTACAATTACCGCTAAAAAGCACGCTTGAAGAGTTGTATATTGCTGAAAAAGATTATGATGATATAAGCTTTCTTCTACAGTTTGATAATTTGCAGTTCCTTTATCTAAGTTTGCATACTTACGATAATAACACAACGACGATTAATGAGCTGAAAGCAAAAGGCTGCAGCATATACAAAGGTGGCGTATTAATGGAATAGTAATTAGCTTAAAAAGCTCATAGCTATAGATATAGTTTCAAGCTTCATATTTAATAAGGAGCAGTAATATGGCACACGATGTATTTATATCATACTCAAACAAAGATATACATGTAGCAAAAAAACTCTGCGGTTGGCTGGAAGACAACGGGATTAGTTGCTGGGCGGCATGGAAGGATATACCACCGGGTGGAGACTGGGCAGAATCGATAGCCGTTGCGATCCCTAAGTCAAAAGTGTTTATTCTGATATTCTCGGGGTACGCCAATAAATCGAAGCAGGTCAAACGCGAAGTCGAAATGGCAATCAACACCGATGTGGCTTTGATACCGATGAGGATCGAGGATATTATGCCTACCGGCAGCATGTCGTATTACTTGGCTACAATGAATTGGATTGATGCACTCGACAACCGTATAGAGAATAAAGCAAGCATAATAAAGAATAGAATTAATGCTTTGCTCGACGCAACGGTTGATACAAAACCAGAACAGCAAATCGGTGCTAAAAAAACATCCGGTGTCAAAAAACCGACAAGGAAAAAGCTCAGCAAAAAAGCATTGATATCAATTATCTGCGCAGCTGCCGTAGTCATCGCAGCAGGGCTCGCGCTGTTTCTGTTGCGTGATGCGCTTTTTGGCAGCGAAAAGTTTGACCCTAATATGGTCGTTGAGATAGAAGATGAGAATTTAGAAGCAGGTATCATCGCCACACTGCAAAACATGGGCGAAACGATTGGAGAGGAACTAACCGTTGCTGATATGTCGAAGCTGGGTTATTTGAAAATAGCTTCGATAGAAGAGACGCAGGTTTTGGATCAAAGATAACCTTGACGAGGAAGAACTAGACGGCATAATGGCTGTTATTATCTCAAACGACGATCCAATTGAAAGTTTGGAGGGCATGCAATTTGCAGTAAACCTAAAAGAGATAATGATTGCAGGCAAAGGCGTTCGAGATTTAAGCCCTTTAAAAAGCATAACCTCCCTAGAGAGAATTGATTTCACAAATAATAAAGTAAGCAATATCAGCGGTTTAGAGAATTTGAAAAGTTTAAGGGAACTGGTACTTCACAACAACCTCATCATCGATTTAACCCCTCTGGAAAATCTTACTAACATAACGGATTTAGGGTTAAACGATAATCTTATAACCAACATAGAACCGTTGAAAAAGCTTGTAAACCTTAATGGAATTGTGCTTATGAATAATGATATTACTGACATCAGTGCGCTCAAAGATATGAGATATTTGAGCGGTATCGGACTTGATGGTAATAATTTAGAAGATATCAGCGTATTGGCATCTATGAGAAAGGCGCAGTGGCTGTTTTTGCGTGATAACAATATCAGCGACCTAAGTCCTCTTTCAGACTTGGCAGAACTTAAGTATCTTCATCTCAGTAACAACAACATCAGCGATATCAGTCCCTTGAAGAACTTGCCTTCTCTGCTCTATCTGAATATTGTAGGTAATCCTGTAGAAACCTTGGAAGTGCTTGCGGAGGGTGATCATTCATTAATCGATATTGCAATCGATCAAGATTTATATGACAGTTTGACATCCGAAGTCATCAATAAATTTGTCGATAAAGGCATTAATATTAATATAGCAAGCGGTGAAGGAGAAGAGCATACGGAGCAGCAGGAATCACAGGAAAATGATATGGCTCACAACCCCGAAGATTTCGGCTGGGACCCCGAAACAGAAGTAAAAATTAATGACAATGTGCTTGTAGAAGCAGTCGCTGCATCTCTTCAGGCTAAAGGTATAAATGTTGAAGACGGAATTACTATAGCCGAAATGTTTGGGTTGGAGACGTTAGTTATAACCACATCTCATGCGGAGGAAGTGGAAGCTATGGGCGGAGTGGAAGGATATATGCATAGCTATAGCTATCACAAGTTTATCAATAACGGTAACATTACAAATCTTAATGGATTGGAATACGCCCGTAACCTGAAGTATCTAGTAATTATAGAGCAGGATTTGGAAGATATTACTCATCTTGAAGAATTAACTGCACTCGAGGTTGTCTCCCTAGCTGGAAATAACATCTCAGACACTCACTCGTTATATGGAAAGCCAAATCTTAAATATGTTGACCTGAGTTATAATCCGATACTATCGATTGCCTCGTTGGAGCATGCGCAAGACAGCCTAGAATATCTGTCTATATCCTACTGTACCAATATCAATGAAATAAATGTATTATCGGTATGTAACAAATTGAAAGTATTGGATTTGACCGAAATAACAGCTGATATATCTGTGCTCGAAAATCTAGCTCTAGAAGAATTTTATATCAGTCAGTCTGTTTATGATAACAATTCAGTTACCGTGGAAAAACTAAGAGCAAACGGATGTAACGTTTACGTTGATGAGCAGAAGGTTAATTAGTAAAATCAAGGAATCAGGGAGGTAGCCATGGACACTTTAAAAACCTATGTAGAGAACTTTTTCAAACTGCTGAACATTGATTCAGACAACGACAAAGTCCATTTTTACAAAGAGTATATGGCTTCTGCGGTAATGGAGTTTATTGACGATGAAATAAAGGCGGAAGCGTATGATGTCTACAGTTTTTTCCTCGATATATACCGTGTAAATATATCTGGAGAGCAATCGTTTATAGACCTTCTTGATGTCCTTAGAAAGTACGAGGAAAACGCCTCAGTTTTAAACGATAAACAGAGAGATCACTATATTCACTCGGTAAATGTTTTTTTACTGGGTTTGGCGATATACGCCCAGAATAAGAATTACCGTGATTCGGTAGAAAAATATCTAAATGATACTGATAAATCAATCAGGTATTTTGACACTGTGCACGAGGAGTTTTTCTTTCGCTGGGGCATAGCGTCGCTCTTTCACGACACCGGCTATCCTGTTGAGATTATAAACAATCAGCTCAATCGGTTCATCGCTTTTATCTCCGGTAAAGACGAAAAGGCAAAAGCCGTGGCAAAGCCGTTTCTGTCGTATTTCAACTTCGAAAAAATAAACTCCATAGAAAACTTTGATTTGGACAGATTTATACTGCCCGCCTATATCGACAATGCCGTGAAAGACAAGTCTATATTAACAAGCCGCATTACTGATTTTATTGCGATCGATTTAAGCTATACTTTTAATCTTTCACTAACGCTGGTAAAGGAAACGATGAATAATTTTCTTGAAACAATGCAGAAATATCAATTTGTCGATCATGGCTTCTACAGCGCTTTGATTGTGACAAAATGGTTCGGTGAGCTGATGCAGAAAAGGCACAAACCAAACTGCCTGCTGTTTAGCCACGTACTTGATTCAGCCGCAGCGATTTTCCTGCACAATGCGTATCGGAACATTTTTCTAAGAAAACCTTTCAATCTTCCGCCTATGCGACCAGCCCAACACCCTATCGGATATTTACTGATACTGTGCGATGAGGCACAAGAATGGAACAGAGAAGCTTACGGAGTGCTGACTCAGCAGATGGTAAACATAGACGACTCAAATATAACAATAAACAACTCAGAGTTTAAGCTGCACTACATCACAAAGCAAGGTGTAGTTAAAGAGGAGTTTATAGAAGAAAAACAAGCACTACTAAGTAGTTTGCTTGATATCAGCAATTTATTTGATAAAGGAGTTTTGATTACCGCAACTACCTTGACGGAGCAGTATATAACCGGACTTGCATCAAACAGGGATAGACTTACCCCGAGGTTGCTGATAGAACATATTGAATTAATCGCAGCAAAGATTCACGAGAAGTATAATGAAAAGCAGCAAAGAGAGAATCCTGACAAGCCACTTGAATACCCGACTTGGGAATCGCTTCCCGATACGCTCAAGTTTTCAAACGTCCGCCAGGCAAAGGATATAGCTGCTAAGCTGAAAAGGATAGACTGCTATATTGCCGAGGATTCTGACGATGAACCGGTATCGCAGTTTACTCCCGATGAGATTGAGTATTTGGCAAAGGCAGAACACGATTCGTGGGTAGATGAAAGAGTTAGCAACGGCTGGGTATATGCGCAGCAAAAAGACGTAAAGAAGAAGACATCGCCATATATAAAGCCTTATGATGAGCTGCCCGAGGAAATAAAGGATTATGACAGGGAACCTGTGAGAAATATCATTCCTTTGTTGAGTGAAGTAAATATAAAGGTTTACAGGAACTCACATTCGGACGGATAAAGGCTTTCGAAATGTAGTTTAAAATACATTATTGGCATATTGACCAGAGTAATGTTTGCGGCAATTTCGTACTTGCCGGTAAACTTCAGATAAACCGAAATGAAAAATTTATTTTTAATATTAGAAGTAGCTAAAACCTTGAGTGGCGAGCCAGAGGCATAATTTATTTTATTATATTAAACACTATTCCAAACCCGCCAAGAAACACAAAGGGGTTTGCTTTTGGGTGCAAACGCTCCGTCACCAAAAACGACAGTTACCACTATATGGGTTTGCAGTTTGTTTTTACTTTTGAATTTATAAAGCTATGTGAAGAGAACTTAAGATTAAAATACAAATAATAAGCCAACATATTAGCTAGATTATTATACAAATTCCTTTTTGCTCGTTATACCCATTGTCTCTATTATGCCAGATTTTACACAGTGAAATGGTCACTGCGGAGCTGCATCTCCACAGCGACCAAGAGTTGCTATACACTTCAAACGGGTGTTTTAACCTGACAAAGGATGGATGGTATAATGTCTTCTGCGTAAAGGCGCGATAGCTGTCTAGACAACGCACCGGCAGAGGATTTTTTGGGACATTAAAATCTGAATGTATTAATCGTGTTAAGATTATAACCCTCAATCAGGCAAAATGCCTCATTGATAATTACATTCATTTTTATAACTATGAGCGCATTCTGCCAAGGACAAAGCTGACACCTTACGAAAAAAGATGTCAGCCTGCGCAATCATCAAACATCCTAAGATAGGGCCTTAGATTACTGTCCATAAAAGGGGCTCAGTGCCTTACAGCATGAGGCTCTTTTTTTTATATTCTTTTCTGCTTAACTTTCAACCACTGGATGCCCCTGCTTAATCCAGCCTTCATGCATACCGCCTTCAAGTGCATATGCATCTATACCCTTTATTCTTAGAACAGCTGCAAGCAGCGGAGCATGCGCACCATTATAGTCCGCAACGATAACCATCGCGTCTTCAGCCAATTCGCTGCCAAACTCCACTGTCACCGGAGAACCAACGGCAAAGAAGAATGCTCCGTCAATATGTCCTTTGTGATAATCAGGGTCTTCTCTGAAGTCAATAACACCAGCTTCCCCAAGGTCTATAGCCGTCCTTGCATCATCTACCGAAATCATATGGCTTCCTTCCGGAACATTTTCGAGATAGTATTTGATTCCTTTAAGCAGCATCGGATCAACTTCACGGTCGCTGGGTACAAAGTCTTCAACTTCCTCGCCAATAAAGTTCTTATACTTTTTTGCTTTTTTAAAGCCGTCTTCATAACCGCCGTATAGATAGATGACTTCGTGGTGGCCCATCATGTGAAGCAAAACAACGACCTGACTTGCTACGTCGCCATAACTATCATAAACAAAAATCGGTACATTCTTTGGTACTAAAGTGATTTTCTCCGCAAGATCGGGACCCCATTCGGCATGATTTGCACCTGTAACGTGACCTGCATCATAGTCTTCTTGGCTTCTTATATCCAGTATATACGGATTGTTGTCATTAGATAACAAATCCAACAAGTTCTGAAAGCCCCATACATGAGGAACGCTGTAGTCATCAAAAATGCTTCCGGCTGCCGCTGACATTACGTATCCAGTCCATCCGTTCATACCAAGCCCTGATTCTACAGATACCGCATCTATTTCGAGAGTACGAAGCACTGCGACAGTTTGAGCTGAGAGCTGCCCTTCTTCGGAAACTACAACGACCTTTTTATCTCTGAAATCCTCAAACCTGTTTTGCATTGTGTTGCCGAACGGTACGCTGACAGAACCCTTTATGCTGCCAGTCTCACGTTCCTGCGAAGTCCGCACATCAATAAAGGCTGCTCCTTCATATTCTAATAAGTCCATTGCGTCTGGAACGGATATTAAGTTGTTGTTATTACTAAATGAATTAAGAAAATAGTCGCTTGCAAACTGTATTGCATTGTCATTATACTCTACGCCAGAACCTTCCATCTCATTCCCGGTTGTTTCTATGTATTGCTCAACCGTTTCAAGCCTTAAAAAGCCGCTATATGAGGGCACTGAAAAAGTCCAATTGTGAATAACGAAAGGACTTTTTATCATATTTATGGTATAATTATGCATATAAACAGGAAGCAAGGATGTGATAAAATGCTCAGGAATGAAGTTCAGATCAAGCTATCACTATATCGTGGATTGTATAATATCATTGTACCCAAAAACCATTTACTGCGAAAGATCAAAGATAACATAGACTTCAGCTTTGTAAACCCGATGTTGAGGGAAAGCTACTGTGAACACTACGGGCGTCCGGCAAAGGAGCCGGAGATGATGTTCAAACTGCTATTTTTGAAAAGGCTGTATGATTTGTCGGATGAGGCATTGATACAAAATGCGGCAGTCAATATGGCATACAAATACTTTCTGGATTTAGACCCGGAAGATGGCATGATTGACTCAAGCCTGCTGACAAAATTCCGTAAAACGAGGATCACAGAAGATATACTGGAGGAAATGCTTAAAGAGACGATCACCCAGGCGATACAAAAAGGGCTGATCAAATCCACGGCAATAATCGTGGATTCTACCCATACCAAAGCTTCCGCAAGGCCATCCACACCTACTCAGATATTACGGGGGCTAAGCAAACAACTGCGCAAGGAAATATATAAGAGCATGTATGATCTGTCCGTGAAATTCCCAGAGAAACCATTGGAAACAGCAGATTTGGAAGAAGAGATTAAATATACGCAACAGCTTCTCGAGAATATTGGCGAAGATATCCTAGGCAGTGGTCAGCCAAAAATCCAAAAGCTCTACGCCCATATCAAGGAATTGTTAGAAAGCGATCGTATCCGGGGAATCCAGTCAAAGCATGATGAGGATGCCAGATTCGGCCACAAGAGCGCCACATCTACCTTCTTTGGATACAAGAATCATATCGCCATGACAGAAGAGAGTTTGATTACAGGCATAGGCGTTACAAGCGGAGAAGTATCCGACGGTTATATGCTAAAATCTCTGCTTGAGCAGTCAAAAAGCAATGGCATTGAAGTCAAGGAAATACTCGGCGATACAGCATATTCAAGTATAGATAACATTAAATATTGTGACGGGGAGAAAATTACTCTGATTGCAAAATCCAATCCCGTTATCGCAAATGCGGCTGAACCTAAAAATGACGGTTTTGAATACAATAAGGATGCAGGACTGATGCAATGTCCAGCGGGAGAGCTGGCCAAGAAGGTGCATAAACGTCAGGGCAAATACGATAATAAATATTTCATTTACGACTTCAACAGAAACACATGTCAACAGTGTCCATATGCGGACAAATGTAGAGTTGGCCAATCAAAGACCAAGACTTACTGTGTCACCATCACAAGTCAACGGAACCGGGAACGTTTAGATTTTGAGAAGAGCGAATATTTCAACGAACGTTTAAGAATCCGATACCGAATTGAGGAGAAGAACGGAGAACTTAAACAGGCTCACGGTCTCAGAACAGCTGAATCCACGGGTCTTTCCGCCATGCGATTACAAGCTTACTTTACAGCTTTTGCAGTGAATATCAAGAGAATCATTAAATTGATGGGTAAAGATGAGCTTTTGGGCCCAACCCATCCGGCTTATCATGAAAAGTACGGAGATTTTTATAATTCATATCTTTTCTGTTACGCATAAATATACGAAAAAATCACTGGCCCGTCTGGAAACAGTGATTTTTCAGTGCCCTCTATATCCGGATTTTACTGATACGGAATCGATACCAATCATATTGAAAATCGCAACAACCTGAGATGATACTTCTCCGGTATCGCAGTATACATATACGGTTTCATCCGTCGGCAGCTTTCTCATCTGCGCAGCCAATGTTTCCGGATAGGCAAGATTATAAGCACCCTTTATATGACCGGTGTTATAGGCATCATTATGTCTGATGCTTAGAATATAGGGGTTTTCCCCGTTATCTACCATCGCCAGTAAGTCCGCCCATTCAATCATTCTATTGTCCTGCAGGTTTTCACAATAACTGAGAGCCAATTGCTGCGGATTTATCGGCTCAGGAGTCGGCTCAGGAGTCGGGGTGGGGTTTTGAGTAACCTCAGGAGTCGGGGAAAGAACTGGTTCTTGTGTTTGCGCATTGCACCCGATGATTGAGAAAATCAAAAAAACGGCAAGTAAAAACGCGGCTGCTTTTTTCATAATATTACTCCTTTTCTATTTTATTATATTAGTTGAAGGTTTTTATGCGAAATATTAGCATACAATAGGTCAATATCGAGAGTTAAGAAATTTATGCTAACTCTAGTATATAACATGAATTATAGCATAAAAATCAATTAATATCAAATATTAGTTGTTATGGCGCAATTATAGAAATCAAAAAAACCATCGGTTTTTGTTTTACAAACAGCCTTTAAATATACACTATTCTTAATAATCAAAAGCGAGCATCCAGTAAGCTTGAACTTCCCTCCAAAGTTGATACTGAAGAGAAGATAATAATGCAATAGAAGGGAGGTATGAATTTTATTCAAAAAAGCATTCAAGGTGCATTGACCGAAACCAGGGCACTGTATTTCTAGCTTGATTTTTCCGGTGCTTAAACCATTCCAAGGAATCTAACCAGCTTGGCAGGATCAAGACGATAGGTACTCCCATGTCCTTCAAAGAAGCCATGCTCCTTAATCATGTGGATGTTGAGATCTGTCCAGCGGATAACATCACCGGAGTCCAGCCTGCTGACCCTGGTCTGGCGTTTGTCGATCTTGGCGTTGTCCCTGAAGGGGCAGGGTAGTTTGCCTCTGTAATCTTCAGCCTCGATCTCGAAGATGCCGTCCATAGACATTGGTCGTCCAAGGCCCTGCATGCCAAAATCAGTCAGTTCCTGCATCTTATCAGCCAGCGCTTCCTGTGTTATTCCTGTCTGTTTAAGAGCCCTGGCATCGTCACGGAGAATATCCGTCAGGTTACGGGAGTCATCGCCAAGGAAGCCTTGTGCTGACAGTGAGCCGGGCATCATATTTTTCTCTATAAGCTTGAGTTCAGGACTTTGTTTCATGCTAAAGCCTCCTGTCTAGAATTTGTCGTAATATATTTTTTCTTCCGGCATATCTTTTGCAGTCAATACATCGATGCAGGCATTTATCATACCGGGGCTGCCGCAAAGATAACCTTCCATATCAGAACCGTCATCAATATAACGGCCTACGATATCGGTAATCAAACCAGTCTCTCCGTTCCAGTTGTCATCAGGAGCAGGTTTGGATAGCGCAGGTATGAACCGGAAATTGTCATGACTCTTAGCTAAATCGTGGAAAAAATCAAGATAATACAGATCCTTCTTGGTAACGGCGCCGAAGAAGAAATTCATTTTTATATCAATTTCTTTCTCTAGTACATCAAGGATTATTGACCTTATAGGTGCCAAGCCGGAACCGCCTGCTATCATGACGATTTGCTTGCAGTCACCCCGCAGATAAAAGTCGCCATATGGTCCGCTGATATTGACTTTATCACCTTGTGACAATTGCGTGTGTGCGTAAGTAGTGCAGATACCGTCAGGAACCTGCCGTATGATCAACTCAACGGCCTCGTTGTCCGACGGGACGCTGGCAATAGAATATGCTCGGTAGACGCTCTCTCTAACTTTTGCATAAGGCTTAGTATAAAACTGTACATATTGCCCAGCTTTGAAATTCACCGTCTCGCCTTCGGACAACTTTAACCGGAAGCCTTTTATATCGTGTGTCAGCTGCTCGATTGATTCTATTGTCGTGACATACTCTCTTATATTGAACAGATCTTCGGGTATCAGGATACGTAAATTATTTTTGATTTTGACCTGACAGGACAGCCTATAATTGTTTTGGCGTTCATCCTCACTAAGATACGGCTCTTCGGTTGGCAGCAGAGGGCCGGCGCCTTCAAGAATCTGTACCTTGCACAGCCCGCAGGTCGCTTTGCCGCCGCAGGCAGACGGAATAAATATTTTTTGCGCAGAGAGAGTAGAAAGAAGAGAAGATCCGCCCTCAACTTTAATCACTTTGTCTCCGTTATTGATATCAATCTCACATTCGCCATAATTATTAAAGAAGTACTCAGCTACAATTATAATTAGTGCCAACACGACTGATATGCCAGTTACGCTCAATACTGTTGTCAGTATTTCCATAGTTGCTCCCTTAAGCTCAGTTTATCGAAAAGATACCGGAAAAACCGATAAAAGCCAGAGCCATAATTCCTGTGATGATGAAAGCTATCCCGGGGCCTTCAAGCCCTTTTGGCAGTTTCACTTTCCCCATTTTCTCACGTATAGCTGCCAGTGCGCTGATTGCCAGCCACCAGCCAAGTCCGCTGCCGAGTCCGAACAGCAAAGACTGCAGGAAGTTGTAATCCCTGATTACCATGAATAATGTAGTACCAAGAATCGCACAATTTACAGTGATCAGCGGCAGGAATATGCCGAGCTTGACATGCAGGTCTGGCAGCAGCCTGTCCATAGCCATTTCAATTATCTGTACTGAAGCCGCTATTATCATGATAAATACAACATACTGCAGATATTCAATACCCAGCGGTACGATTATCAGTTTATAAACCCAGAAATTAAGCAAAGTTGTGAAAACCATAACCAAAGTGACTGATTTGCCAAGGCTTGAAGCCGTCTTGTACTCGCCTGATATAGAGATATATGAACACATGCCGAGGAAATTCGACAGTATCATATTGCTTGTCAGTATCGATGCGAAAAATATTACTAGTGGGTTGATGCCGGTTGTCATAGAAGTGTCAGCTCCTTTCCTGCCTGTTTAAGATTTCTTGCTCTTGCCCGGGGCGAATATGTTCGATGTGACCCAGATCAAAACACCTATAAGGAAGAACGCCGCCGGCGGCATTACCATAATAGTCCATGTCTCAAACCCGGCGAAATTCACGTTGAAACCAAAGATCGTACCAAATCCAAGCAGCTCCCTGAAAAAAGCTATAATAAGGAGCACTATAGTATATCCAATACCTGCGAAGAAGCCATCCGCCATTGAAAGCAGCGGCGGATTTTTCTGAGCGTAAGCCTCCGCCCGCCCCATGATAATGCAGTTTGTGATGATAAGGCCGACATATGGACCTAAAGCTTTGCTGATATCGGGCAAATTTGCCTTCAGGAAAATATCGACCAGTATAACATAAGCCGCAATGATCAATGTCTGTACAATCATTCTTACACTGTGAGGAATCATATTGCGCAGAAGCGAGATTGTCAGGCTGGAAAAGGCCGTAACAAACGTAAGCCCAAGTCCCATGACTAGTGAATTCGTCATCAGGTTGGTGACTGCGAGACTCGAACAGATACCAAGGATCTGCCGCAATACCTGATTGTCCTTCCAAACGTTTCTCGAGATGACTTCCTTCATTCTCTCAGCCATTGTTTGCCACCTCCAGTTTGCTTAAAGTATCCTGAAGCAGCCCGTTCAAGATTCGCATAACCGAATTTGATGTTAAAGTCGCACCGGTAATGGCGTCAATCTGGCTGCTGCCTTGCTGCACGTAGGCAAGGGTTGTGTCGGGCGAGATCTTCAGGCCTCTGAATTGCTCCCTGTAAGCCAGCTCATCGATACGCCCGCCGAGTCCCGGCGTCTCACTTTGATCGGTGAAAACAAGACCTGTGATTTGCGTTAGGTCGCTCGAAACGCCTAAATAACCTGAAATGCTGCCCCACAATCCGGGTCCGGTAAAAGGAATGGCATAGGCTATTGTGGTTCCGTCTGCAGATGAGTATTCATACAGATCAACCTTGTTTATCGTTGCCTGTTTTACGTTCTGGTCGAACCTATCGAGTATCTCCTGCGAACTGCCGCTTTGGTCTATATCAAAAACGTAAAGGATAGCTGTTCGCTCTGCCAGCAGCTTGTTCTCCTGAATTTTCGGCTTGTAGAGCATGTCCGCTCCTGCCAGCAGTGATGTGAAAACTGCACTTACTATAAGCATGAAAACAACAGTATATATGCGTCCCCTCTTCATGCTGCCGCCTTCTTTCTGGCTTTTCTCCTGTCATTGAGTACTTTTATATTCCGATCTATCAGCGGCACGAATGCATTGACAATAAGGATTGCAAACATAACGCCTTCCGTAAAGATTGAAAATGCCCTGATCACCATCGCAACTATGCCGATAAGTGCGCCGTAAATATATTTTGAAGTTTCTTGTTTCGGTGCAGAGATCGGATCGGTCGCCATGAAGACCGCAGCGAATAAGAAACCGCCGGACAGTATTGAAAACAAAGGATCCGCTTTAATTATTCCCGTTAGGTAGAGTATGGAACCGAACACTGCAAACGAAGCCAGGCATGACACGATTATTTTCCAGGAAGCTGTTTTCGTCACGATAAGATAAACAGCAGCCGCTAAAATGAGAAGAGCGCTTGTTTCACCAAGCGACCCGGATATGTTTCCAAGGAATAAATGCAGATTATCTGTAACGATTCCTTCTTTGTTCAATAGAATCATCGGTGTAGCCGATGTAATAGCGTCAACGCCGCCGCTCCATCCTATAAAACCTCCCGGAAAGCTGCTAAAAGGCTGTGCCCAGGATACCGTCATATACGCCGGGAACGAAACATAGATAAGACATCTGCCAACCAAAGCCGGATTAAAAATGTTTCTGCCGAATCCGCCGAAAACACATTTCCCGAAGACTACACCAAACGCTATACCGACAGCCGCGATCCAGAACGGCACGGACGGCGGTAGTGTTAGGGTAAACAAAAGGCAGGTCACCAAGAGCGCCTGCGAAACCTTGGCTTTTTTTCCATCAATCAACCGCATGATGGCGTATTCACTTACAATGCCGGTTATGGTTACAACGCACAGCAATGCAAGCGTACGCAGACCAAATAAGTAAACAGATGCAAGAAGAACAGGCAGCAGGCTTATCAAAACCCGTGTCATAATCTTCTGCTTTAGGAAATAATTTTTGAACTTAATCATAATTCCCCCGTGTCAGGTCATATATGTCTAAGATTGCTTAAGTGATAATCATAATAATAGTATATAGTAATCGTAGGACTATGCAAATAGTAAAATAAAATTATCCAGATTTTTGTCTTTCCTGATAGATCAAATGAGCCATAGCCGATAACTTTATCCCACAGAACTGAATAAATAAAATTAAATATCAACCCTAATACAGCGTGTAAAAACAGAGTGAAGCCAAACAAAGAACACGTTATATCAAATACTTGCTTAATATATAAAAGGAATTATCTTATATTTCACTTTATCGGTGTATTGCTCCCAAAGCTTTCCGTATTTTGCCCTGCATATTTTGTCATCATCAGCCTGCCGTGAAAACATAAGGCCAATATAGTAAGCCGGATACAGCCACACCATCCATACACCGAAATAGCCGGAAGCAAGCGCAACGGCGACTGCCTGCAATATCTCTCCAAGATAGTTGATGTGACGGCTTGCTCCCCAGAAACCGTTGGCAAGCAGGCTCCGGCTGCCGTCAGTGATGATCTCGGGCTTTATCCAAAAGAATTTGCTGACGGGTGCAGTTTTAAAGAAGTATTTCTGCATATTTGCACCACGGGTAAACACCCAACCGCAAAGAAACAGCAACCCAAAGAGAACTGTGAGCCATAAGGGACGGCCGGGGTTTGGAAGCTTTGCAGTAAACCAAAGCGCAACGGTATAAAAATACGGATAGAACGCAAGACAGCCGAACCCCAGTTTGAACCCGACACGCTCGGCGATAAAATCGTATGTCCATAAATGGACTTTCTCGAATATTAGATACTCAAAGCAAAACCATGTCAGCATTGCGCAGCCGAGCAAAAACCCATAGTTGATGCTTTCAACATTCGTTATATGATATGCCGCAAAAGAAAGCACATTCAGCTGCAGCATAACTGCACCTATCAGATAAAGCCACAGCTTTGCATCAACAAAACCGTCCTTTAGCTGTGCATTTTTTACTCTGCCGAACCAAAAGTCGGCAAAGAAAGATTTGCCGGTAGACGGGTGCTTTAAAACGATGTATAAAGAGTATGCAAGCCCGATAACAACTGCTCCCATAAGGCCAAGCCACCGTGTCTCATACAGCCATGTAAAGGCAACTATATCAAAATACCCAAGCAAAAACCAAATGATGACGCTCACCAAAAGCACAAATTTCCCGTTGATACGGTACTTCATCACTTCGCCGGTCACTTCGCTTTTCACATATCCCTTTGTTCTTTTAACGGGTATAATGATGTGTAAAAGAGTGATAACTGCATATACGATAAGCGGTGTGATCAAACCTAAAAATATCTTCATGACAAACCTCCGGTATTTTTCGACATTATATCGATTGCGGCTTTTCTGCTCAAAATTCTGGTCAACACAAAACGGCCGATTTTGTTAATTATTCCTGGAATCACTACGGGGCCTTTTCCCAAGGCTCTCAACGTCTGCTCGGCAACTTTGCCGGCTTCAAGAGTCCCGGGCGCAGGCTTTGCATTTTTGGCCTGCTGATAGCCTGGAGTAAGGATCGCACCGGCGCAGCATACAACAACATCTATCCCGTGCGGTCTCAGTTCTTTCCAAAGCCCTTCAGCTAAGATGAGATTGAACGATTTCGTTGCCGCATATGCCGCAAGCTTCGGGCTGCCCTGAGCTCCGGCAAGAGACGACATGAGCACGATGCCTCCTCGTTTTTGCTGTATCATCGACTCGGATAAAAGCTTGGAAAGCATCAGAGGCGCCTTAACGTTTACGGCTGCGGCAAGAGCCAGTTGGTCTTCGCTGATATCTTCAAATAAACCGATCGGAGCGTATGCGGCGTTGTAAACAAGCAAACCGATAGAAATGCTTAGAGCGCTGATATGTCTTTTCACATTTTCGTAATCTGCCATATCCGCCGCAACAGCGATAACATCGATACCGTATGTCGCTTCAAGCTGCTTCGCTGCCTTTTGCAGCCGGTCTTCATTGCGGGCGAACAAAACAAGACCCAGTCCCCGCTGTGCAATCGCCTCAGCAAATGCAAAGCCCAGTCCGTCAGAACCTCCGGCAACCAGCGCATAAGGACCGTATTTTCTTTTGAACTTATCAGTTTTCATATAAATTACCTTAAAATAAAAAAATAAAGAAATCATCCAGATTCTTAAAAGTATCAGCCCATAAAGTTGTTCAAATACTATTTTATGCGCAGTCCACATTTTTATCAACAAAAAATTGTCGGCGAAGCAGTTTTATTTGTATATTCTCTATAATTTCAGAATTTCCTTGGTTTCTGAAGCCGAAAAGGATATAACCGTACTCTTTGTAAGATGAATTTGCGAGTATATGCTGCATATTTATTGTATCAAAACAATATTTACCAGCAGCAATTTTTAACATTGGGGTATTGACGGGCAGTGTAGGATGGGGTTAATCTTATACTGTAAAAATCTTTGTACCGAAATTTAAAAAAATGAGGAAGTGCAATGAGGATAATTGTTCAGAAATTCGGCGGTACATCACTTAAAGACAGCGCGATGAGAACGGCTGCTGTCGATAAGATTGTAAAGACGCATAAAAGCGGCTGCATGCCGATAGTCATAGTTTCTGCGATTGGAAGAGACGGAGACCCTTATGCGACCGATACGCTTATAAAGTTCGCACGTGAAGCAGGCGAAGGAGAGATCGAGCCAAGGGAAAACGATCTGCTCATGTCATGCGGCGAGACGATCTCGTCTGTAATAATGGCAACGGCGCTGGCACAAAGGGGTCTGAAAGCACATGCCCTTACAGGCTGGCAGGCAGGCATATATACAGACGACTGTTTTGGCGATGCTTCATATTTCGAAGTTGACACCACCCGGCTCTACAGTCTTCTTGAAAACGGAGTAATACCTGTAGTTGCCGGTTTTCAGGGGGTTACACGCAGCGGTGACGTAACGACTTTGGGGCGTGGAGGCTCCGACACAACGGCAGCGATATTGGGCGCAGCGTTCCAGGCCGAAGCCGTCGAGATATACACGGACGTTGACGGGCTTATGACGGCAGACCCAAGGCTGCTGGAGGAGGCAAGAACGATATCGGATATGAGCTATAATGAGGTTTTCCAGATGGCTGACCACGGCGCCAAGGTGATACATGCAAAGGCAGTCGAGATCGCCATGCGAAGCAACGTCCCTCTAATAATACGAAATACCATGAGTGATACAAAAGGCACACGCATATCCTCAGACCTGCCCGCAGTCGGGTTTAATAAAGAAGATGTACTCTCTGGAATAGTATTTATCGGAGACAGAGCACAGCTAACGGTCGAAAAGCTAAGCTCGCAAACGGAAAAATCCTTATTGAATGCACTTGCAGCTGCCGATATCAGCATAGACCTTATAAACATATTCCCGGACAGAATCGTAGTTACTATAGACGACGATAAGGCCGGGGCGGCCAAAAACATAATGGAAAAGCTCAATCTGGATTTCAGTATAATACCCGGGCTTGGAAAGGTTTCGGCTATAGGCGTGCGCATGCGTGGGATACCGGGCGTAATGGCTCGGATTATCCGTTCGCTTTCAGACGCTGACGTCGAAGTAATGCAGACGGCAGACTCGCATATGACTATATCCTGTCTTATAAAAGCCGGTGATGCGCAAAAGGCAGTCAAAGCGCTCCATGTGGAATTTGGCATGGGAAAGATGAAATGACCAGGTTGGAATAAGAACATGGACATCACAGGTTTTTACGTATAAACAGCCAGCAAGCAAAGCAGTCAGCTCGGGTATATATAAAGGGGAGAGAGAGTTATGATACTGATTATAATAGGTTCTGCTTATATTCAGTGCCTCAGCGATATTGATAGGACTGGGCAGCTTTATTTAAGCAGCAAAGCGTAGATTCATTATAGCTCCAAACTAACTTCAATCCCAAACCTGCCTATAAAGCGGCGGCTTTGAAATAGGCAACGGACCAAAAGCACCGTTTTTTGACTGGACAGGGCGGAAGAGGAAACTGTGAGCAAACTAAAAACACTAGTCGTCTCCTCCGGCCATAATTCTTTCTCGAAAACACCAGTTGTTGTTATATAATTCTTGAAAAGTATATTTGCAGGTAGCTATGACTTTGTTCATTCAAGCATTCACCGGCTATCAGCCCTGCTTTTTGTTACGGTTCAGCGCACTCGTTTAATAATTCAGCAGGGTATTTCGATATAATTTTCGCTTTACAGATATGTTTTTCCGTGTTATAATCCTTCAAACATCAGCAAATGGGCTGATGCAGATGAGAATAGTAATAGATTAGACGAGAAGAGAAGAGTAGAGAGAATATTGCCAAACAAACGGGCGTCTCTGCGCAGCGTTTTTATTTTTATTATGTATACTTACATAATAGGCTCTTCTTTTCTAAGCGATAGAAAGGGAGAGTATTTTTGATTTATCCAAACAAAGCAGAATTTATAAATCTGTCAAAAGACAGCAACATAGTTCCTGTAACGAGAGAGATATATTCGGACACTAAAACGCCTATAAGCATCTTCATGCACTATGCAACCAAGCCGAACAGTTTTCTTTTAGAGAGCGTGGAAGGCGGAGAGAAGTGGGCGAGGTACTCGTTTATCGGAAGCAATCCTTACATGACGTTCTCTGCAAAAGGCGAGCAGATGACAATTGAGAAAAACGGAGAAGTCATCAAAACCACGGGCAATCCGATTGAGTTTCTAAAGAATATCTTTTCAGAATTCAGTTATGCAAAGCTGGAAGGGCTGCCACGGTTTTCAGGCGGCGCCATCGGCTACTTTGCCTACGATGCGGTAAGGTACATAGAAAAGCTGCCGGATGCTCCGCCGGATGATGTGCACGTTCCCGACTGCTATCTTATGTTCTGCAACGAAATAATAGTATACGACCATTTTAAACAGAAAGTGATGATAATAGTCAATGCACACATAGACGGTGATGCAGGCAGTGTCTATGACGCAGCATCAAAGCGGCTTCATTCGATAAGCGATGAGCTGGAAAAAGAATATTTGAAGCCGGATTCCGTAAAAAAACACGAAGATAAGATAGACTTCAAAAGCAATTTTACAAAGCCGGAGTTCTGCCGGGCGGTCGAAAAAGCAAAACAGTATATATACGACGGAGACATATTCCAGGTAGTGCTTTCACAGCGGCTGACCATGCAGACAAACGCAGATCCGTTTGACGTATACCGTGTTCTGCGCACGCTAAATCCTTCGCCTTATCTTTACTACCTTTCGCTGCCGGATGCTGCTATAGTTGGTTCTTCTCCCGAGCTTCTCGTCCGTCTCGAAAACGATGATGTGGAAACCTGTCCAATAGCAGGAACAAAGCCAAGAGGCAAAACAAAACAACAGGACGATGAGCTGGCGGCAGAGCTTCTCAGCGACGAAAAAGAGCTTGCAGAGCACACTATGCTTGTAGACCTTGGCAGAAACGACATCGGCAAGGTTGCGCAATTTGGCAGCGTGGTAGTCGAGAACCCGATGCATATAGAAAAATATTCCCACGTTATGCACATAGTATCAAACGTCAAAGGCACAAGAAAGCAGCAGCACGACGCCTTCGATGTTTTAGGAGCTGTGCTTCCTGCAGGAACGCTTTCCGGCGCACCAAAAGTGCGGGCGATGCAGATAATAAACGAACTTGAGAAAAACAAGCGTGGCATATACGGCGGAAGCATAGGCTATATAGGCTTCGATGGCAACATAGATGTCTGCATAACGATACGCACCATGGTGTTCAAAGACGGTATGGCATATCTGCAGGCTGGTGCAGGCATAGTAGCAGACTCCGTACCGGAAACTGAATACGAGGAGACGCTCAGCAAAGCAAAAGCGCTCATCAAAGCGCTCGAAAAGGCGGGTGAGATAGCATGATAGTGATAATAGATAACTATGATTCATTCACATACAATCTGTACCAGTATATAGGCGAGATAAATACAGACGTGTCCGTGTTCAGAAACGACCGGATAACACTCGATGAGATAGAAGAACTAAAACCGTCTCATATAGTCATTTCGCCGGGGCCGGGCTACCCAAAGGACGCAGGCATATCCATAGATGCGATACTGCGGTTCGGCAAAAAAATACCGGTCTTGGGCGTATGCCTCGGGCATCAGGCGATAGGCGCCGCTTACGGCGGCAATATAGTGCACGCAGAACAGCTCGTCCACGGCAAAGCTTTCGATATAAACGTGCACGGAGGCAAACTCTTTGCCGGAATACCCACACGAATAAAGGCGGGGCGCTACCACTCTCTGGTGGTAGACAGAAAAACCATACCGAAAGACCTTGCCATAACAGCCCAGACTTTCGACGGAGAGATAATGGCGCTGCAGCACAAGACACTGCCGGTATACGGAGTACAGTTCCATCCAGAGTCGGTGCTCACACCAGACGGCATGAAGATACTGAAGAACTTCCTTGATATATAGGAGACAAACATGATAGAAACAGTAATTAAAAAGATACTTGGACGGCAGGATCTTACGATGGACGAAGCAGAGCAGACAATGAACGATATAATGAGCGGCAGTGCAGCACCGGCGCAGATAGGCGGCTTTCTCACTGCTCTCAGGATGAAGGGCGAGACTGCAGAAGAGATAACGGGCTTTGCTAAAACTATGAGGAACAAAGCCGAAAGTATAACGCCAAAAGCACAGCCGCTCCTCGATACATGCGGCACGGGCGGAGATTCGAGCGGCACGTTCAACATATCGACTGCCGCTGCTTTTGTGGTCAGCGCAGCGGGAATCGCAGTTGCAAAGCACGGCAACAGATCGGTCAGCAGCAAGAGCGGCAGCGCAGATGTGCTTGAAGCGCTGGGCGTAAAGATAGATATACCGCCGCAAAAAGTGCAGCAGAGCATAGACGATATAGGAATAGGCTTCATGTTTGCGCAGCGTTTCCACGGCGCAATGAAATACGCTGCTCCGGTAAGAAAAGAGCTCGGCGTGCGTACGGTGTTTAATATGCTCGGCCCCCTGACAAATCCGGCAGGAGCGAAATATCAGCTTCTTGGTGTATACGATAAAGAGCTGACGCAGATTTTTGCCGAGGTTTTGAAAAGCCTCAAAACAAAACGAGCTATGGTTGTGCACGGTGAAGACGGACTCGATGAAATAACAATCTGCGGCAAAACTTACGTCTCAGAGCTCAACGAAGGTATCATCAAAAACTATACGATATCACCCGAAAATTTTGGGTTCAAGTGTGCGCAGCACTGCGAGATCAAGGGCGCCGACAGCGCTCAGAACGCAGAAATAATCCGCAGGATTCTGGACGGCGAAAAAAGTGCAGCCTATGATATAACGGTGTTTAATGCAGGCGCAGCCATATACCTGTGCGGAAGCGCAGACTCCATCAAAGACGGCACAAGCAAGGCGGCCCGGCTTATAAACGATGGCAGCGCAAAGGAAAAGCTGCATCAGATGATAAGATATACTAATGCTTAAGCGGCAGGTGTGATAATGATATTAGAAGATATAGTAGCAAAAAAGAGAATAAGGCTGCAGCAGGCAATGTGTAGTCTGCCGTTTGATGAACTGGCACAGACGGTAGCGGACATGCCAGATACACAGCAGGGACGCTTTGAAGCAGCTCTTAAAACTCCGGGGCTGTCTGTGATATCAGAAATAAAAAAAGCATCTCCCAGCAAAGGAATAATAAGCAGTGACTTTAAGCCGGTCGAAATAGCCCGGCAGTACGAAGCCTGTGGAGCAAATGCGATATCGGTGCTGACGGAAGAAGACTTCTTCCTAGGCAGCAGCGAATACTTAACAGCTGTTAAAAAAGCCGTTTCTTTGCCGCTTATAAGGAAAGACTTCATAATCGACGTATGGCAGGTGTACGAATCAAAGCTGCTCGGCGCAGATGCGATACTGCTGATAGCGGCAATACTTTCGGACAACGAACTTGCTGGTTTCAGAGAAACGGCAAAGATGCTCGGCATGTGCGCTCTTATAGAAACGCACGATGAGCAGGAGATGAAGCGTGCTATAGACTCCGGGGCAGAGACAATCGGCATAAACAACCGTAATCTTAAGACGTTTGAAGTCTCTCTCAAAACGACTGAAAAACTTATAAAGCTGATACCGCCCGGTAAAGTGGTTGTCAGCGAGAGCGGCATAATGACGGCACAAGATGCAGAGTATATCTGCGGCCTTGGCGCAGACGCAGTGCTTGTCGGCGAGTCGCTCATGAAAGCGCAGGATATAGGGCAGCAGCTTGCGGCAATAAAAAAGGCTGGTGGCTGATGTGGCAAAGGTCAAGATATGCGGGCTCATGCGTTTGCAGGACGTGCATGCAGTAAACGAATATAAGCCCGACTATGCAGGTTTTATATTCGCACCCAGCCGACGGCGCCTCAGTATAGAGCAGGCGAAAATGCTGGCTGAACAGTTGAATCCTGATATAAAAAGAGTGGGGATATTCGTAAACGAACTCCCGGAAGTCATCAACAAAACAAAACGTGAGTGCGGTCTCGATATAGTTCAAATATACAGGGATGACAACACAATAGACAGCACGATAGAAGGCAAAGTATGGCTGGGGATAAGGGTGAAAGACGAAAACAGTCTGCGGATAATGAAAAGAGTAAGGGCAGAGGCATATCTGCTCGATGCGTATGATCCGCAAGCCTACGGCGGAACAGGAGAAACATTCAACTGGGAGCTTGCGAAAAGGGCTGCCATGCTGGCGAACATCGTGCTTGCCGGCGGGCTCTGTGCATCAAACGTTGCAGAGGCGGTAAATACCGTGCGTCCTTATGCGGTCGATGTAAGCAGCGGAGTAGAAACGAACGGTGTTAAAGATGCCGTAAAAATAAAAGAATTTATTGAGAACGCAAGGAGTGTAAGATGAAACAGGGAAGATACTTCGGAGAATACGGCGGCATGTTCGTGCCTGAAACGCTTGTTAATGCGCTGCTGGAGCTCGAAGAGACATACGAGAAATACAAAGAAGACCCAGACTTTCTGGCGGAAAAAGAGTATTACCTCAGCGAATACGCAGGCAGGCAGACGCCGCTCTATTTTGCAAAGAGGATGACTAGACAGCTGGGCGGCGGGAAGGTCTACTTAAAAAGAGAAGACCTCAACCACACCGGCTCGCACAAGCTCAACAACGTGATAGGACAGATTCTTCTGGCAAACCGTATGGGCAAAAAGCGCATTATAGCAGAGACGGGCGCAGGCCAGCACGGCGTGGCAACAGCTACTGTTGCAGCGCTGTTCAACTTAAAGTGCGTCGTATATATGGGCGCAGAGGATACCCGCCGCCAGGCGCTAAACGTGTTCAGGATGCGGCTGCTCGGCGCAGAGGTGATCCCCGTTCATACAGGAACAGAGACCCTAAAGGACGCAACCAGCGAAGCTATCCGTGACTGGGCGGCGAACTTTGAAGATACTTACTACGTTATAGGCTCTGTTGTCGGACCAAGTCCATATCCGGGAATAGTGCGTGACTTCCAAAGCGTGATAGGGCTGGAGACAAAAGAGCAGATCATTAAAAAAGAAGGCAGGCTGCCAGACTATCTTATTGCGTGTGTCGGCGGCGGAAGCAACGCAATGGGCCTTTTCCATCCGTTCATAGAATATAAGGATATAAAAATGATAGGAGTAGAGGCGGCTGGCAAAGGCACAAACACTCCCTTCCACGCAGCGGCAATAGGCAAGGGAAGCCCCGGCGTGCTTCATGGCATGAAGTCATACTTCTTGCAGGACGAATATGGGCAGATACTTCCTGTCCATTCGATATCGGCGGGTCTGGACTATCCCGGCATTGGGCCAGAGCATGCTCATCTGTTCGATAGCGGGCGTGTGCAGTTCGAGTCGGTAACGGACGACGAAGCGGTCGAAGCCTTCGGGTTCATGAGCAAAACTGAAGGCATAATGCCGGCGCTGGAGAGCTCCCACGCAATTGCATACGCCTGCAAGATGATACCCGGCACAAACAAAGACGACATAATAGTGATCAACGTTTCGGGGCGTGGAGATAAAGACGTATATTCAGTAGCAGAGCATATGGGGGTAGATATCAAATGACAAGGATAACAGATAGGTTTGCAGAGCTGAAGATAAAAGGAGAAAAGGCGCTTGTACCCTTTTTCTTTGCCGGAGATCCCGATACAGATACGACGTACGACCTCGTGCTGAGGCTGGAAAAAGCGGGCGCAGACATAATCGAGCTGGGCATACCTTACACCGATCCTCTAGCGGACGGTCCGGTCAATCAGGCTGCGGCGGTACGGGCGCTGAAAAACGGCATAACGCTGCCGGATATACTGGAGCTGGTAAAGAAGCTGCGTGAAAAAACACAGGTGCCAATAGCTTTTCTGATGTATTTCAACTGTGTGCTTCAGTACGGCGTAGAGAAATTCCTGGCAGACTGTGAAGCAAACGGAGTTGACGGGCTGGTCATCCCAGACCTTCCATACGAGGAAAGACAACAGTATCAGGATATTTTTGCAAAGTACGATGTAGACATAATACCCCTCGTCACCCCGGTATCAAAAGACAGGATAGCCAAGATTGTAAAAGACAGCAGCGGCTTTATATATTGTGTGACGTCAACAGGCACTACGGGAGTGCGCAGCGATTTTTCCACAGACTTTGACAGCTTTCTCGGCGAAGTGAAAAAGCATACAGACACTGCAAGGGTGCTCGGCTTTGGCATTTCCACGCCGGCGCATGTGAGGGATCTCAAAGGCTATGCAGAAGGGCTCATTGTCGGCAGTGCAGTAGTTAAAAAAATGGCGAAGGCAAAGACAAAAGAAGATTTGTTAAGTTCGGTAGCGGGCTTTGTTTCAGAGCTCAAGGCAGCTTTAAATGAGTAAACGAAACTATATCCACATGACGGTATAGTTTACGCTTTTTATCGTCTGCGCCACAACGGATCAAGACGGGATAATAACGATACAACAATTAGCATCAGCCAAACGGTTTGATGCTGTTGACAACTTGAAACTAAGCTATTGCCCCAATGCTTTGAGTGCTTCGTAAACCAGGAAAACAGGTCATACGATGGCTTTAAGAAAACCTAATACGCCTATCCAAAAAGTAGTGGCAACAGATATATAGTATATTGCGGCTCCAATGGAACCAAGGCCGTAAACAGCGCCTGCCGGAGCGCAGTTCCCGTTTCTTTTTGAACAATCATTTTTACTCTCAGTCATACTGTTATGCCTCCTTTTTAAATATCCGAATTCTACTCATTCTATGGTAAGATAACTATATTGAACTGTCAACACTGCTTTCGTTTTAGTTAGATTATATTAGTGAGATATACTTAATGTAGAGCGCACAGACCTGATGCAACTGCACTTCCCGCCGTCAGAGGTTTATGCCAAACAAATTAGGGATAGCGTATATTATCTGTGGTAGTATAGGTAAAACACCTGTATTTTGATGTATACGCATTTAAAAAGCCGGGATTCGCTTGCTTTTTTGTTTTAAACGGGAACCGGGAGGGGATAATCCTCGTTTAGTCAAATGAGGTAATAATTCAGTCCTGTTTCTTATAATTAATCAATAGTCTAACTTTTATGGTGCTTCTTGCTTTTATTTGAATAAATTGGTACTATATATTGTAGATATAAGTTTTATAAAGCTGATTATTCCTACCGTAAAGATATTGGAAGGTGCTGGCTCAAGTAAAAAATAAATTCTCTGAGGCTTTTGTCCGACTGAAAAATAAAGAGACCAGGCACAAAAATATTATAATGCTGTTTGTTTGCTACCTTTCATCTATACTCATTGCTATACTTGTGTATTATACCGGAGGTACAATAATGGTATATGCAAATCTTATGTATATACCTATTTCAGCTATTGCTTCGGTAAAAGGGAAAACGCATGCTGCTGTCCATGCGCTTTTCAGCAGCCTTCTGATTGGTCCGTTTATGCCTTTGGATGTAAGCGCAAATCTTATGCAGGGAACAATAAACTGGGTGCTGAGGGCTTTTATATATGTAGCTGTTGCATTAGTGATTGGGTATTATTCTGATAAGAATAAAAAGAATATAGATCGCATCATCAAAAAAGACAATAAACTAAAAGAATCACAGCTCAGTACGATATACGCTCTGGCGAAGTTAACCGAGACCCGGGACGATGATACCGGGCACCATGTTTACAGAGTGTCAGAATATTGTCGGCTGCTTGCCGAAAAGTTAAAGCAGCTTCCGGAATACAAAGATTACATAACCCAAAATTTTATAGAGAATATATACAGTGCAAGCCCTATGCACGACATCGGTAAAGTAGGTATCCCAGATAGTGTACTGCTAAAGCCCGGCAGGCTTACAGAGTCCGAATTCGAAACGATAAAAACTCATACAACGATAGGCGCAGACATACTTATGGATATTAAGGAGAAATGTCCGGATAACGAATTTTTCATAACAGGGCTGGAGATAGTGCAAAGTCACCACGAAAAATGGGACGGCACAGGATATCCAGATGGTTTAAAAGGAAATTCCATACCTCTGTCTGCCAGGATCATGGCTATTGCCGACACCTACGATGCTCTCAGGTCAAAAAGGGTGTATAAAGACAAAAAGAGTCATCAGGAATCGATAAGGATAATACAAGAGGAATCAGGCAAACAGTTCGATCCTAATATAGTAAAAGTTTTTTTAATGTATGAAGAAAAGATTGAAGAAATCCACAAATCATATGGTTAAATAGTCTCAAATTTACTCATAAATAATAGATACATTGATGTTTCAGGCTTCAGAGCACATCGGACTGCAGGTTGAAAAGCTACATAGCGCAGGGTGAGGTGCTGGATATAGACCCGAAGTCTTTCGGCAGTATAGGAATAATAGCGATAAGTGAAATGGGTAGGTTCTACCGGCATGTGCTGATAGAAAAAGGCTTTCCTAAGCATGCTTCAATGGTATATAAGCATACAGGCAGCGTTCTATATGAAGTCATGAAGATGCTGGGCATAAATGATATAGGAATGAATTTGCCTGCAGGAACTTTGTACAAAACAGAAAACCCGTTCTGATCTCTGTTGATACAATTATAAAAAAGTTACTAAATTTGATGGAACGGCACAGCGTCGAGACTGGTTTTTTCTCCTCTCTTGCAAGAAAAGAGAGTTTTCCAAGACGCCTCCTGCGAAACAAAAACAATGCAGTAAAAAGAGCTGTTACATAAGATTTACAAAAGCCAGAGGCATGTTTAGTTCTCCGGCTTATATTTTTATAAAGTTTTAAAGTGTGAACCACAGCAAAAATATACCAACCGAAAAGCGATAAATACAATAAATGATAAAATAATACAAGACATTGACGGGCAGTATTTATTATGATATATTTCAGTAAATGAATAGCTTGTGTATTTGCACAAAATGTGCTGGCATCAAAGCGATGCCAAGGGAACACGGATGAGATTTCCGGACTATCCCAGTAACCGTGAAGCGGACGAAACGGCAAGAGCCACTGTTGAAAAACGGGAAGGCGCCAGAGTAGGGTGATGCTAAGTCGGGAGACCTGCCTACACAGTAACTCCTGGGTTGGGATAATCATAATCAGTCTAAATTTTCAAGGGCTGCTCCTCAATCTTGGGGAAGCCGCCTTTTTTTGTGCGCTCCTTTCAGACTATTCATTGACAACAAAAGGAAAGAGGTAAAAGAATGAAAAGAGTAAGAATAATTGCAATGCTGCTGGCGCTGTTGATGATAGCGGCTCTGGCAGGGTGTGCGCAGGATACTGCAGACACACAGGACACGGGCGATGTTGAAGATGCAGCGTCCGGAGATGAGCAGACTCAGGAAGACCAGCAGGAAGACGAGCAGGATGAGCAGCAGGATGTACAGGAAGACCAGCAGGATGTTTCAACTGCAATAACAGTAACAGACATGACCGGCAAAGAAGTAACACTTGATGCACCTGCAGAAAAAGTAGTTGCACTCACTCCTTCAGATTGTGAGATACTCTTCGCTATAGGCGCAGGAGACACGCTTGTAGGCCGTGGCGAATACTGCGATTATCCGGCAGAGGTTATGGATATCCCGGCAGTTCAGTCTGGGGCAGACACCAACATAGAGCAGATAATCTCTCTTGAGCCGCAGGTTGTAATAATGAGCACAATGGCACAGACAGAAGAACAAATAGCTTCACTCGAAGCCGCCGGCATTAAAGCAGTAGTCAGCGATGCTCATGACATCGAAGGAGTATACACAGCGATAGAGCTCATCGGCGCAGTAACCGGCAATAACGATGAAGCGGCTGCAGTAGTAGAAGGCATGAAAACTTCTTTTGCAGATATCGCATCAAAGGTTACAGAAGCCAGAGAAGAAACGGTCTATTTTGAAGTTTCGCCTCTCGAATACGGCCTCTGGACAGCAGGAACAGGTACTTTCATGGACGAGCTTGCAACGATGGTCGGGCTTACCAACGCGTTTGCGGATGTTGAAGGTTGGGGTGAGATTTCTCAGGAACAGGTCATAGAGCGTGACCCTGATTATATCGTAACGATAACAATGTACTTCGGAGAAGGCCCAACGCCAGAGGAAGAGATTGCAGGGCGTGACGGATGGCAGGACATGAAGGCAATACAAAATGGTACAATTTTGAATGCAGACACAAACGAGATTTCAAGACCGGGACCGCGTCTGGCAGACGCAATACAGCAGCTTTATGAGTTCATATACGAGAACGATGCGCTGGATGATGCGGCATAAACAACTGACATCTATGTGGGGGGCGTAAAGACGCCCCCTTTACTAATTAATTAAAAGAGCAGAAAACGGGAAAGCCTATAAAAGATTTATATTTGTCGCTGTCTGGCATCTGTATAAAACACTCATTTGTTATAATAAGTGAGTGCTTTATGAAAATGCCGGTTTCTGGTTTTTCAGTCTTTTGCCGCAGTCTGCAGGGGCGAAGATACGATCTTGATTTTTTCTAAACAAAATGCAAGGATAGTTATATGAGTGAAATCAAAAAAAGAACAGAAGGTTTTCGAATCTTCGAGTACAGCATGTTCGGCATCGTTACGCTTGCAACGATACTTCTTTGCGTATGTTTAGGCAGCGTAAACATTCCTATAAAAGACACACTTACAGCGATATGGAATGCTATAACCGGACAGCCTGTGTCCCAGTCTATCATCGTCTTTGTACGGCTGCCTCGTGTTCTTTGCGTGGCTCTTGTCGGCGCTGCGCTGTCAATATGCGGCGGCGCTATGCAGGGTCTTTTGCGTAATCCTCTGGCAGACGGATCGACCTTAGGCGTTTCATCCGGCGCATCACTCGGCGCAGTAATAGCAATTGCTTTCGGTGTCACTATACCCGGCATCAGCTTTGCCGGAACTATGGTGATGGCAATGCTGTTTGCTTTTCTATCGCTGATGCTTATACTATCGCTTGCATACAAACTCGACTATTCGCTCTCTACGAATACCATAATACTCATCGGTGTAATTTTTACTATGTTCGCTCACAGCATAATCAGCCTTATAATCACATTTGCTAGTGACAAGGTAAAGCACATAATGTTCTGGACTATGGGCTCGCTTCAAGGCAGCAGTTATGAAAACGCGCTTGTACTGCTCGTTGCTCTGGTGATATTCGGCGGCATTATACTGCACTACTCCCGAGAACTAAACGCTTTTGCGATAGGAGAAGACAACGCTCGTCATGTCGGCGTAAACGTGAGAAGAGTAAAACTCGCTGTAATGATAACAGCATCTGCGCTAATAGGCATATGTGTTTCCATAGGCGGAACGATAGGCTTTGTCGGTCTCGTGATGCCCCACATGACAAGGATGATAGTAGGCCCGAACCACAGAAGGCTTCTTCCGTCCGTGCTTTTTTCAGGCGCAACTTTCCTGATGCTGGCAGACCTTGTCGGGCGCGTTATACTGCGCCCGCTGGAGCTTCCGATAGGCGTTGTTACTTCACTCATCGGCGCAGTGGTCTTTGTCTACATATTCTATAAAAGAAGAAAGGTCAAATAAGCTATGCTGGATGTAAAAGATATTACAGTCCGGTTTGGCAGCCTGACTATAATAGATTCGATAAGTTTTTCACTCAAAGAGAAGCAGTGGCTCATGGTAGTCGGGCCTAACGGCGCCGGCAAATCAACAATCGTAAATGCTATATCTCAGGGTGTACCATACACCGGCAAAGTGCTCTTCGAGGGCAAGGACGTTGCGCACTGCAAGCCTGCGAAGCTTGCAAAAAAGCTCGGCGTTCTGACTCAGAGCCACAACGTTGGCTACTCTTTTTCAGTTGAAGAGGTAGTAAGGCTGGGGCGTTATTCATATTCGCAAGGTATGCTTTCTGCACCAAGTGATGAAGACGACGAGAAAATAGAGCACGCACTGGAGCTCACAGGCATGGCGCCTTTCCGCGATCATTCAGTGCTTACGCTTTCTGGAGGAGAGCTGCAGAGGACGTTTTTAGCCCAGATATTCGCACAATCACCAAAGCTTCTGATACTCGACGAGCCGACTAATCACCTCGACCTTGTATATCAAAAACAGGTCTTTGGGCTAATACACGAATGGACGGAAAAAACAGGCTGCGCCGTCATATCGGTCGTTCACGACCTTAGCCTTGCACGTGCATACGGCACCGATGCTCTGCTGCTGGACAAAGGCAAAATTATTTCCTTAGGGCAGATAGACAGCGTTCTGACTCGGGAGAATTTAAAATCCGTATATTCAATGGACGTATATGAATGGATGAAGCAAATGCTATCACAATGGAACTAAAGCTTCAGTCATGTAAAGATTTTCTCTTTTTATAATCAGTGTCACATGCTTTGAAAAATTTTGGCCGGTGCAAACAAAACAAGTACGGGCAGCCATATGTCAGCTTAAACACAAACTCTAAAAACACAAACTTCCTTTATTAAAACAGCATTTTTAGTCCAACAAATAATTGTTGCGTACGCAACTATATTGTGCTATAATTTTGTTGCGTACGCAACTAAAACAAGGAGCTGGATCGTCATGAAAAAACAATCCATAGGCAAATATATATCGTCGATATACCGCTGTCAGAGCATAATAATAAACAGACAGTTCGAGCGTTTGGGCATAGGCAGCGGCC
Organism: Christensenellaceae bacterium; assembly: GCA_963666505.2. Taxonomy (GTDB): domain Bacteria; phylum Bacillota; class Clostridia; order Christensenellales; family SZUA-584; genus JABGQS01. The sequence goes on from CAXXXL010000001.1 coordinate 254,016, forward strand.
AGTATATCTTTCTAATTCGAATCGCTGGAAACCCCGGCATCAGCCAGAGAGACCTCAGTAAACAAGTGAGTATAGACCGTGCCAATACCCACAGGGCAATAAAGAAGCTTGAGGAACTTGGCTATATATACACTCAAAGAGACAGCGGTGACAAGAGGGTAATCAAATCTTTTCTTACAAAGGAAGGCAGCGCCCTGATGCCGCAAATCATGAACGGCTTGGAGAATATAACAAAAATACTAACTGAAGGACTCCGCGAGTCCGAGAGAAAAGAGATATTCGCACTGCTCAGCAAAATAGAGCAAAACGCTCTAGCACAGGTCAAGTCACTAAAAGAGGAATGCAGACATGGCAAAGAATAAAAGGCTTGCATTAACACAAGCGCCTGTAAATTCAGTACTCGCAAGGCTGGCGGCTCCAATGATACTCGGCATACTCGGCATGGTGGCATTCAACCTTACTGATACATATTTCGTCGGCAAACTCGGCACGCTCCAGATCGCAGCGCTGTCTTTTACATTCCCAGTTGTAATGGTAGTGAACAGCCTTAACCTCGGCATAGGAATAGGCGCCGCCGCAGTAATCTCAAGGGCGGTAGGCGGGCAGGAGAAAGAAAAGGTCAAGCGCCTTTCTACCGACGCACTGACGCTCGGTCTTTTAATATCTGTTTTAATAATTACGATAGGGCTGTCAACAATAAAGCCGCTGTTTACGCTTCTTGGAGCAGACGGTACAACGATGCCTTATATACAGCAGTATATGCGCATCTGGTACTTCGGCGTTCCATTCGTAGTAATACCCATGATAGGCAACAATGCAATCCGTGCCCTTGGCGACACAAAAACACCCAGTATTGTCATGCTCGTCGCCGCCGGAATAAACACCTTTCTCGACCCGATGCTAATTCTGGGGATAGGTTTCTTCCCGGAAATGGGCGTTGCCGGCGCAGCGCTTGCGACAGTGATTGCAAGAGCCGTCACACTGGTGTTCTCACTCTTCATTTTGATAAAAAGAGAAAAGGTTATATCCCTGCGGGCAGTGCGCTTCATTGAAGTTATGCGTTCATGGAAGCAGATACTTTTCATAGGCATACCAAACGCAATCGCAAGGATGATAATCCCGCTGGGCGCTGGCATTATAACAGGTCTTATTGCAACGTTCGGAGCAAAGTCGGTTGCGGGCTACGGTATCGCTACAAAGATAGAATTCTTTGCACTGTGTGTCATAAACGCACTGATAGCTGTTACGCCCGTTTTTGTAGGACAGAATTTCGGTGCAAAAAAGATAGACAGGATAAAAAAAGCTTTTTCATCAAGCGAGAAATTCTCAATGCTGTACGGGTTCGCCGTCTATGCCCTGCTCGCAGTTTTGGCAAGGCCGCTCTCAAATCTGTTCACTCAGGATGAAAGCGTAATAACCACTATAGTATTCTACTTGAGGATAGTACCTGCGGGATATGCGTTCATGGGAATAGTGCTGCTTGTCAACGGTACACTCAATTCGATCCATAAACCTATCAAAGCAGCGTCAGTCAATCTGGTACAGATGCTGATAATATATGTTCCGCTGGCTGCGTTGACGTCGAAATATTTTGGAATAAATGCGATCTTTGTTTCGCTGGCTGCTTCATACGTCATCGTTGGTGTGCTGGCACGGCTGATTCTAAAAAAAGACCTAGGCAGGCTCGAACTTACACTTGCGGACTCAAGCCATTGATTCCAATATGAAAAAGGCTGCAAGGAATTTATTATTGTTCCTGCAGCCTTTTGATGCAAACATATATAGACCTATCAATAATATTCAGTTGATTTTAGATAAGTGCTTTCCCTGTTGCCGTCGTCATACGCATTAAAATAAGCAAGCAGCCTATAATTATAACCGCTGGTTATATAATATGAACCATACCAATCCCCATAGTACGTGCCGTAATTCTGCGTCCAGTGCCGCAGTGATACCCAGGCCTGCGCCGCTGCTGTCAAGATTAGCGCTTAACGTACACTATGTAAGTGAACCTTTCACCGCTGCTGTTGAATTCGGGAATGAAAATCCTGCTGGTCTTCCTGAGCAAAGAATGCGGCGATAAAAGAGAACATCAGGACCAGAGTGAGAAGAACAACAAATATCTTTTTCATAAAATTACCTCCAATAAGAGTTTTGTGTGCTCTGATGAAGGTATAAAAAAGCTAATCTTCCGGCGTCCTATATAACACAAGAATGATTAGCGGTGAAAAGGTTTCATTTTTTTAATCAGCAGAAGAACTATTTCAGCCCCTCAGCAATCATTATTAACACTTCGACATCAAGGTTTCCGCCTACAGAGTACTCAAACTGGTCAGTAGTAAAGAACAGATAATTGCCTTCCGGGTGCTCCATTACAAGGGCGGGCTTGCCCATAACTTCGATCTCGTAAATATTAGAATTTTCATTATCGATCTTGTGCGATGCGCCTATGCTGGACCGCTTGATCATAAGCATCTGCCCGGCACTGTTGAAATATCGGTTCAAAGCATTTTTACCGACTGAGTTAGATTCTTTCAGTTCATATCCCGCCGGAAGAAAGCCGGGCTCAATGTTATCTTTGATATCAACGGAGACGTTGGAGCTTTCGCTTTCTGCCTCATCAACGAAACTAAAATCAAGCGACACATCATTCTCCGCAATAAACAGGTTCACGAACCGTGTTCTTAGTGCCTTAGAGCCAGATATGGCAAACGCAGATATCGTAATGAATATGAAGAACACCGCTGCAACTTTGGCGGTCATGGATATAACTCTCCTAAAGCGTCTCTTGCTCACTTCTTTGTTGATATCGGCCATTATCAGACTGTCAAGAGCATCCGTAGTCACACAAACTTGCGCAATTTCTTCTTCCGTCGGCGCTTCTTCAGCAAGCTTCAATAGCATTTCTCTTCCTGCGTATTTAATATACGAATCTACCAATTCATCAAAGTGACTCTCATTCATTATATTCACCTCGTGATATCATACTTGCAAGCATCATCCTGCCACGGTGGCACCTCACCTTAACATTTGAAACGGTTATGCCGAGCATCTGTGCTATTTCAGCGTCCGAGTACCCCAGCACATACTTATGAAAAACGGCAAAAGAGTACTTTTGGTCAAGGCTCTCAAGATGGTTTATCATGTTTGTAACGTCAAGGTTAAGCAGTGCGTTTTTTTCAGTTGAATTGTTGCCTGCAATCATGTGCTCAATGTGCTCCAAAGGAACGGTATTCTTGTTCTCATGCCGGCTTATATGGTCAAGCGCAAGATTCCTGACAATAAAAATAATATAGCCCTTCGTTTCTTCAGGTGAAAAGCCGTCAATTTTTTTGATATGCTTGATTATCCTTAAGAAAGCCGAGTGCACAATATCCTTTGCAGTGTCTTCGTTTTTAACTATCTTAACAGCGGTATAGAACATAAGCCCTTTATAGTCATTATAAAGCTGCTCGACCTTCTTACGATATCCTTTTGGCAAAACGATGTTTCCCGGTTTTGGCATCGTGTATTCCCCGCACAAAATAAATTTATCCCTGTCCTGATTCCTCTTGTTCCAGGCATTGCACTGCTCTTTGCTAAATATATATATGGTGATTAAGGCTGTAGCTATCGAATCATCGTTTTATAATTCTATAATTATAAAGTGTGAAAATCAAGTAAAACAGTAAAACTTTTATCTTTGTTCACAGCTTTATCAATAACAAAACGAAAAAAAGCAGTTTATTGTCTTTACTGCGAATACACGAAAATAAAAAAAGTTAAACAAAAAGCTTGACTTGGAGTTAACTCCAAGTGTTATGCTGTAAGCAACAACTGCACAGACAGATTGCGGTGAGAGCCGGGGTTAAGCATAGACTTAACATTAAAGGAGAAGCATAATGAAAGACAACAAACTGGGGTTTGGCTGTATGCGCCTGCCGCTTATAAATGCGGACGACACGTCAAGTATAGACATGGAAGCCTTCAAAGGAATGGCTGACAGCTTTATCGAAGAAGGATTCACATACTTTGATACAGCATATCCATACCACGCAAAGACAAGTGAAACAGCACTAAGAGAGGCTGTTGTAAAGCGGTACAAAAGGAATGAATTTACTATAGCGACAAAGATGCCTATGTGGGAGCTTAAAACCGCCCAAGACCAGAAGAGGATATTCAGCGAACAGCTCAGTAAATGCGGAGTTGATTATTTCGACTACTACCTTCTTCACAGTTTAAATACTGAATACTACAAAACAGCGCAGGAGATTGACAGCTTCGGATTTGTGCAAGAGAAAAAACGCCAGGGGCTGATTAAAAAAATAGGCTTTTCATTTCACGATAATGCTGAGCTGCTGGACAAAATACTAACAGAGCATCCGGAAACGGACTTCGTGCAGCTCCAGCTAAACTATATCGACTGGGACAGTACAAAAATACAGTCGGGCAAATGCTATGAAACAGCAAGGAAGCATAACAAGCCAATAATTGTTATGGAGCCGGTAAAAGGGGGCACGCTTGCATGCCTTCCGCAAAAAGCGCAGTCACTGATGAAGGAATACGCTCCGGATATGTCAGTAGCTTCGTGGGCTATGCGCTTTGCTGCAAGCCTACCGGGCGTTATGATGGTGCTCAGCGGCATGTCCGATATGCAGCAGCTACGCGACAACATGAATATAATGAAAAACTTCCGCCCTTTGTCAGAAGAGGAAGAAGGCGTGATAGGCAGGGTCGTGGATACTATAAACGATGCGATAGCTGTTCCGTGCACATCGTGCGGCTACTGCGTCGATTCCTGCCCGCAAAAAATATTGATACCTAAATATTTAGAACTGTTTAACCAGTACAGGCAGTTTTACAGCGGAGGAATTTCAGCTCAAAAGACCCGCTATGCAAGTCTTGCAGAGAAATATGGCAGGGCTTCGGACTGTCTCGGGTGCAGCCTGTGCGAAGAGCACTGTCCTCAAAGCATAGAAATAGCAAAATGGATGCCGCAGGTCGCAGAGACGCTGGAAAATTAGCGTTGCAGGAAAATAAGCTGAAAATGGGATTATAGATTTGAGAGGTGATACTATGACTATTGCAGAGGCCGGTAAAAAATACGGTATAACGCCGGACACGCTACGGTACTACGAGCGTATAGGGCTTATCCCGGATGTCTGCCGTACTGCCGGCGGAAGAAGGAATTACACCGAAAAAGACTGCAACTGGATAGAATTCATAAAGTGCATGAGGGGAGCCGGTCTGCCCATAGATGTTCTGATAGAATATGTGGCGCTGTTTCAACAAGGCGAATCCACACAAGGCGCAAGAAAAGAGCTTCTTATAGAACAGCGCAGACAACTGCTGGAGAGAATGGAAGATATGAAGAATACACTAGAGCGTCTCAACAAAAAGATAGACCAGTACGATAACATTATGGCACCGGCAGAAAAAAGCCTGTCAGAGCAGTAATAATAGAACACCCCAAGACTAAAAAAGGCTGGGTTACACCGAAGCCTTTTTTATCTGCAGCGTACATACAATATAATGCTGTTTGCAAATATTGCAACCGAGCCCTCTGGTATGATATAATAAACGCAGGGCGAGTTGAAAAAGCACCGCAATAATTTTATTCTTTTTATTTATTACAAGTCTTTTCCTATGCCGCCCTAAAACAAAAACCAAATAGCTTTGCAGTGACTGTCACAGCCGCTGATTTTTGCGTTCGCAGATTTCCTGAAAGCTGTTTTTTGCTGCGGTTTTATATAATAAAACGGCAGGGAAAGGGAAACATCGTGGAAAACGAAACGATAGCGACGGATGCCCACAAGATCCATCTGCCCCAAACTCAGGAGTTCGAAATAAGCGAAGATTATAAGTACGTAAACAGGAATGTTTTCTTTGTAGTTTTTTCATTCCTGTTCAAATATCTTATAATATTCCCTGTTTTCTATCCAATAACAAAGATAATACTCGGCTTTAAAGCGCAAGGCCGCAGTAACTTAAAGCAGCTAAACGGCGGTGCGGTAACCGTCTCCAACCACGCCCACATTCTAGACGCTCCGATGATAACATTTTCTCTTTTTCCAAGACAGCCCAGCATGACTTCGATAAAAGGCAACTTCCAGACACCCGGCGTCAGTTTTCTCGTAAAGGTTCTTGGTGCCGTGCCGATACCCGAAAAGCCAAAAGCTCTAATGAACTTCTTTAGCGCCATGCAAGCAGAGACTCACAGAGGCAGGATAGTTCATTTCTACCCGGAAGCGTCGCTGTGGCCGGGGCATACTCAGCTGTGTCCGTTTAAAAAAGGCGCATTCTTCCTTGCCGTCAATGCAGATGTTCCCGTTCTTCCAATGGTCATAAAACAGAGGCCGCCCAAAGGTCTTTTCAAGATATTCAAGAAAAAGCCTTGCATAAGTGTTGAGATAGGCAGCCCGCTCAGCCCCGATAATAAACTTGGCGAAAAACAGAGGCTCGCAGACCTGCGGCAAAGAACTCATGATGTGATGAAAGCGATGCTGGAGTCGTAAGAACTTCGATATCGCTTAAAATAAAAAGTATTAAGGAGGCCGAAAGGGTAGAGGAGCAAAGAAGCAATAACGCAATCATATTTATTATTTTTTCCGCTTTACCCCTCTATAAAAAAACAATGATAATAGTTATGGTAATAGACCAGCATGACAGCGAGAACGACGCTCCCGAAAGCAGCAAAGGAGCGGCAATATGGGCTTCTCGCTATGTGGAGTCCCTTCGTAAAAGAGGGCATGAAGTAAGGGTGGTTTCGACAGGTCTGCCCGAGAAAGACAAATATATAGTCAAAACAAAAGTATATCCGTTCATAAACAATATTGTAGAGACCAACGGCTTTACTTTCGCTAGAGTAGACGAGCCGGTAGTAAGAGAGGCTTTCAAAGGCGCAGACCTGATTCATTTTATAATGCCATTCAAGCTCTCGTATACGGCGCTGAAAATTGCTCAGGAGATGGATATTCCGGTGTTCTGCGCATTCCACTGCCAGCCGGAAAACGTGACATACAACCTAGGTTTAAAGAGATTCCCGATTCTGGCTACATACATATATGGCAGGTACAACAGAATGTTCTACAAGCACTTCGACCACATACATTGTCCGACCCAGTTTATCGCAGACCAGCTAAAAAAGCACAAATATAAGGGTCAGCTTCATGTAATATCAAACGGTGTTGACGAAGGGTTCAAAGCTATAGAAGTGAAACGCCCGAAGGAATATGAGGGCAAGTTCATTATAGGCATGGTTGGCAGGCTGGCAGCTGAAAAGCGCCAGGATCTAATAATCAAAGCCGCAGCAATGTCAAAATATAAAGACGATATACAGCTTATTTTCTGCGGACAGGGACCAAAAGCACCAAAGTACAAGAAACTTGCTAAAAAACTCGGGGTCAAATCGTCGTTCGGTTTTTATAAGAAAGACGAGCTCTTAAAGTTAATCAACATGTTCGACCTTTATGTTCACGCTTCCGAGATAGAGATCGAAGCAGTAGCCTGCTGGGAAGCACTGGCATGCGGTAAAGTACCTGTAATAGCAAACTCACCCTCAAGTGCAACAAGGTTCTTTGCTCTTGACGACAGGAGCCTGTTCGAAAATAAGAATCCGTACGACCTGTGCAAAAGAATTGAATACTGGATAGAGCATCCTGAAGAAAAGCAAGAGATGTCAAAAAAATATATCGCTGCAGCAAGGGACAACACTCTTTCAAAATCCATAGAGAAGATAGAACGAGTATACGAACAGACGATAGAAGACTACCGGAATAAAAAGAAGGCGGAGAAAACGTCATAAACCATTGCAGTCCGGCAGCAATAAAAAGAGCATTCATTTGCTCTTTTTCTATTTAGGCAAACAGATATTTAAGACAGAGAGTTAATTGTGCAAGCGTATGTAAGAAGCGCCAAGCAATAATTTAGGTTTTTTACGAGCACGAGCACGTTTTTTTATATAATAGGCAGGAAACAAGATAATCAAGTCGAATATATTAGTTAAACTACTACGAGCACGTGCACGTAAACGGGGGAACAGATGAAAGTAACTATGAGACAAATTGCAGAGATAGCAAACGTATCCCGGGGGACGGTCGATAAAGTACTCAACAACCGGCCGGGTGTCAGCGACCCTGTAAGGACAAAAGTAAAAAGGGTTGCGGACTCCCTCAATTATAAACCCAACCTTATAGGCAAGGCACTTGCCGGTCAGAACAACCGCAAAACAATAGGCGTTATAATCGCCCCGGACTATAACCCCTTCGTTAAAGATATAAAGCAGGGCATAAAAACAGCGGGCTTAGAGATTTCCGATTACGGTTTTTACATAAAAGAGCGTGTCCTGCCCTCTCTCGAAGTAAAAGACCAGATAGATATTTTAAACAGCTTTATAGAAAATAAAGTCGATGCTATTTCAATGTTCTGCATAGACAGCGCCGAAGTAATGTGCAAGGTCAACGAGATTGTCGATATGGGAATACCCGTTATAACTTATAACTCAGACCTTGCCGGCTCAAACCGCATGTGCTATGTGGGGCAGGACCATATCAAAGGAGGCAGGGTAGCAGCAGACCTGATGTCAAAAGTCCTCGCTGATGATGCGCAGGTTTTTGCGATCACAAGCCTGATGACGCTTGACTGCCACAGAGACAGGATAGCAGGTTTCGAGGCTGGAATAAAAGAATACGGCTCAGGAATCAAAATGCTGGATATAATTGAAAACGAAGATAAAGAAAAAACGGCTTATGAAGCAACTATGAATATGCTGAAAAAATATAGCGGCATCAGCGGCATATATGTAACAGGCGGCGGCGTAAGTGGTGTATGCGATGCGCTAAAAGAGCTCGGCAGGGAAAAGACAGTACGTGTGATATGTCACGACCTCGTCGAGAAGACAGTAGAGCTGCTGGGAGAAGGCATAATAGATTTCACGATAGGACAGGATCCGTTCTTCCAGGGTTATCAGCCAATCAAGATACTATTCGAATATCTGATAGCAGGCAAGCAGCCGGAAGATGAATTCATTAGGACAAGGGTGGATATACAGACAAGAAGTACGGTATAAAAATTTACACATTGCGTGCCCGTGCACGTAAAACTGATTGCGAATAAATATATAGTTTAACAGGAGGTACAAAATGAGCAGGACGATGAGAGCGCAGGTCATTGAAAAGCCCGGAAAAATGGTGTTGAAACAGGTGCCGGTGCCGGAAATAAATAGCGGTGAGGTGCTTATAAAGGTGAAAATGTGCGGTATATGCGGTACCGACTGGAAGATATACAACGGCGACTATGCTGCTGCAGTTCCTTCCGATGATATCCGGTCACGAGTTCTGGGGCATTATAGAAGAGCTCGGAAGCGATGCCAAAGGCCTGCAGGTCGGCGACAGAGTGTCGGTAGACATCTGTATGCCTTGCGGAACGTGCTATTTCTGCCGGCGTGGAGACCATCTTCTGTGCGAAACGTTCACGCAGCTGGGTATCCACACAGATGGTGCCTTTGCAGAATACGTCAAGGCGCCGTGGCGCAACTGCTATAAAATCCCCGATGAAGTCGACGATTATTCCGCTGCTTTCATAGAGCCGTTGACTGCTGTCATTCAGGCGTCAAAGCGTATGGACCTTAAAATAGCTTCTTCCGCCGTTATAATAGGCTGCGGTCTCGGTATACTGCACGCAGCTATGGCAAAGCTTCGCGGTGCAGCTCCGGTCATTGTTATCGGAACGAGCACAGAAAGACTCAAGATGGCAAAGCAGATGGGTGCAGATTTTATAATAGACTTAAACAAGATTAACGACCCGGTCGCAGAAGTTATGCGATTGACCGACGGAATTGGAGCAGATTATGTGCTCGAAGCCGTTGGAAAACCTGAAACATACGAGCAGGCGTTCAAAATGCTGCGCAGAGGAGGTAAGCTCGAAGCTTTCGGTATTCCTCCGCAGGGACAGACTGCGGCTCTCGAACCGTACGAATTTGTGCTCGGCGAAAAGAAGGTAGACGGCTCGTGTGCCGGAATAGGAAACGACTGGGGCGATGTTATAAATCTGCTAAAATACAAGCGCATAGAACCAAAACAGCTTTTCACGATGGCAGTTCCGCTCGAAGAGCTCGAGGAAGCGCTCCACGAGCTGCGCAGAGACAAGACTATTATAAAGATATTCGTAAGCCCGGAACTAAAAGAAAAAGTATATATAAATAAATAAGGAGAAAATCATGGATTATAAGGATGTATTATTAAGCCCTGTGAAAATAGGCAACAGGGAAGCGAAGAACAGATTCTTCATCCAGGCAATGGAGTGCAACGACGAGGACGAATACGGCAACCCGTCAGACATAACTCTGGATCGTTATAAAACTCTTGCAAAAGGGCAGGCGGGGCTAGTGTCTCTCGAAGCTATCTCCATCACAAGAGAGAGCCGCTCAAGAGACAACCAGATGACAATAATGCCAAAGAATGAAAAGGCTTTAACAGAGTTCGTTAAAAACGTCAAAGCGGAAAATCCGGACATGCTGTTCGTGTTCCAGCTTACGCATTCGGGAGAGCTTTCCAACCCCGAGTTTTCAAGAAGAGTAACGGTCAAGCCGCTATACGGCTACGGCGGAGATATCTTGTCAGAAGAGGAAGTAGATAAAATAGTCGATGATTTTGTGCTCGCGGCAAAGATAGCGCATAATGCTGGTGCAGACGGTATAGATATGAAGCTGTGCCATGGCTACCTCGGCAGCCAGATACTTCGGCCGTATAACGACCGCAAATGGAAATACGGCGGTTCATGGGAAAACCGCTCACGTTTCGCATACGAGCTTTACGAGCGCATTTCGAAGGAAGTGGGTGACAAGAACTTCCTCATTGGCTCTAAAGTATCTGCATGGGAAGGTTTCCCGGGCGGTTTTGGTACGGAAGGCCCGGATTCTCCGATAATCGACCTTACCGAACCTATAGCGCTTCTTAAAGGCCTCGAAGAGCGTGGAGCTCAGTACTTCATACAGAGTGCAGGCAGCCCGTCGATAACGATAAGCTTGACTCAGGTAGACAAGCACATACCGTATTATGCATATCTTAACCAGTATTTTGCAAAAGAGCTCAACAAGAACATACGTAAAGAAACTGTTCTAATCGGCTCCAACATGAGCATATTCCGCAACGGCAAAAACGGCCTGTGTGCAATAGAGCCAGAGAAGAGCTCTCTCTTCAGTTACGGCGCTCAGTGCATAGATACGGGCGTTATGGACATGGTCGGTCTTGGGCGTCAGTCACTTGCCGATCCGCTTATGCCTCTCAAACTAATGGAAGGCAGAGAGAGCGAAATACATTACTGCACAGTCTGCGACAACTGCCTCGAGCTGCTCATCCAGCAGAGCAAAGTCGGCTGCTGCACATACGATAAGCGTTATACGCAAGAGCTCATAAAAACACGTAAAGAGAAGGGTAAACTTAAAATAGCTCATACCTGATAAAGAGTCGCCTGCGGTTTTAACATGAACAGATCGAAAGTCCGACTGTTATGGACGAAGTTAAAAACAGTATAACGTATTTCCTGAAAACGTTAAGGCAATGTTCGAGACGATGATAGATTACGGTAAGAGAAAATAATAAAAGAAGCGGAGGTAAGATATGGATCTTTCAATTTTTTCGGTAGTATATAAAGATAAACCCTTGGGTGAAGTTCTTGATAACTTCAAAGCCAAGGGGGTGATGCATGTTGAAGTAGGTTCGGGCGGCTTTATAGGCAAAGAGCACTGCAATCCGGGTGAGCTCCTAAAAGATAAGGATGAATTAAGTCGCTTTATAGAGCTTTTTTATTCCAGAAGCATGAGCATCTGCAGCCTTTCATGTCACGGCAACCCTGTCCATCCGCAGAAAGATCTTGCAGATATGTACCATCAGGATATAAAGGAATCGATAGACCTTGCAAGCGAGCTTGGGATAGAGCGCATAGTAACATTCTCCGGCTGCCCGGGCGACAGCGAAGGTTCAAAGTATCCCAACTGGCCTGTGTCACCGTTCCCGGAGGATTTGCAGACGGTTTTCAAATGGCAGTGGGAAGAAAAACTGCTTCCTTACTGGACGAAGATGGGCAAGTACGCAGAGGAAAAAGGCGTAAAAGTCGCTATGGAGATGCACGGAGGCTACTCCGTTCATTCACCTTACACAGCAATAAAGATGCGCAAAGGTACGGGCAGTAAGGCCTTAGGCGCAAATCTTGACCCCAGCCATATGTGGTGGCAGGGAATAGATCCGGCGCAGGCTATAAGATATCTGGTGCAGGAAGAATGTTTGTATCATTTCCATGCAAAAGACGCTGTAGTCGATCCCAATTATGTTTCATACTATGGCGTGACGGACATGCAGAGCTTCGGAGTGGCATACGGTCGTGGATGGCAGTTCAGAACAGTCGGCTTTGGACACAGCCTGAAGGAGTGGGCAGATATAATGAGCGCACTTCGGGCAAACGGCTATGACGACGTAATCAGCATAGAGCACGAAGACTCATACATGTCTACGGAAGAAGGGCTCAGCAAAGCGGTAGATAATTTGAAACAGGTAGTTATTTTCGAGCCCGCTTCAGCGCCCAAGGCATTCGATATAGACGAAAGATTTATATAAAAGAAAAGAGGAAAGAATATGAAGTACGGTACATTATTCGCATATTGGACAAAAGAATGGACGGGAGACTATATAAAATACGCAAAAAAAGTAAAGGATATAGGATTCGATATACTCGAAGTCGGCGCAGGCGATCTGCTGACCATGTCGGATTCACAGCTTGATGAGTTAAAGAGAGTATCGAAAGACCTCGGGCTTATAATTACATCCAACATTGGGCCTCCAAGAGACAAAGACGTGGCCTCAAAAGACCCCGCCGTACGTGAAGCCGGAATCAAGTTCCTGTCAGATATCATGACTGCAATGGACAAGATAGATTCACGCACGTTGGTCGGTGTAATGTACACATACTGGCCGAGCGCCTTTGACGACCTCGACAAGCAGGGCATGTGGGACCGTGGAGTGCAGAGCGTCAAAAAGCTTGGTAAAGTCGCGGAAGACTACGGCATAGAATTCTGTCTGGAGGTTGTAAACCGTTTCGAGACAACTGTGCTAAACACCAGTGAAGAGGGCGTGCAGTTCTGCAACGATGTCGGCGCCAGCAGCGTCAAGCTGATACTTGATACTTTCCATATGAACATAGAGGAAGACAATATACCGGATGCTATCCGTACCGCTGGAGATCTGCTCGGGCACCTGCACGTCGGCGAAGGAAACAGAAAGCTGCCCGGGCAGGGTTCGCTGCCGTGGAAAGAGATAGGCAAAGCTCTTCGTGATATAGGCTTCGATAAGGGCATAGTAATGGAACCGTTCGTAAAGATGGGCGGCAAGGTCGGAGAGGACATAAAGGTTTGGAGAGACCTTTCAAACGGTGCAGATGAAGCTCAAATGGACGAGAATATAAAAAAATCACTTGCATTCCTAAAGAATGCTTTTGAAGGATAATAGCTATATTTGAAATTTGGACAATGGGAGAAATACTAAACGGGTTCAGACAAAAAACTTTCAAACATAAATACAGCTCAGCATAATAAGCCAAAACCTTCCCGTTCAATACGAACAGATAAAAAACGGCATGCTGAAACCCAAAGCAAGTGATATGGCAAAAGACAAAGTAAGGGAGATATTAGACAAGCATTACAGGACATCCGGCCTGCAGTAATATTGATTTTTTATTTCGGACAAATTTTTCATGCGGAGTGTCAGTAAAACGAGATGTTCCGCCTTTTTTTCATTAAGTATACGGCATTCATCCGTTTGTAAAATCGTTCTGTTCGATGTATCATAAAAGTATAAATCATAAAGGAGGGAAAAGCGTGTACAATCTATTGATAGGCGGCTCAGCCGGCCAGGGTCTCGATACTATGGCCGGTTCACTCGCAAAGATATTAAAGAAGTCAGGCTACAGCGTTTTTATTACGAAAGACCTCATGTCACGTGTAAGGGGCGGGCACAACTTCGTGCTACTGCGCTTCGGTGCAAAGAAGATACAATCGCATACCCTGGGCCTTAGCGGTATAATTGCTCTTGATGAAAACACGGTTCGCCTCCACAGCAAGGGTCTGCTCCCAGAGGGCTTCATACTGTGTGATTCGGGTGTAAAAGAAGAGTCAGAGCAAATGATAAAGCTGGATATGAACGATATAGCAAAGCAGCTTGGGAATCCGAAAGTCTCGGGCACGATAGCTATAGGTGCGGTTTTAAAGCTCTTCGGTGAGAGCATAGAGCATGCAGACGAAGTTTTAGCAGAAGAAATTAAAGAAAAGTATCTGGATATAAATAAAACAGCGGTGCGAAAGGGCTATGAACTTGTGGAAAAACGCTTCGGGCATACTGGCGGCAGCTTTTCACAGAACATGCTGATAACGGGAAGCGAAGCCATAGGCCTTGGTGCGATAGCGGCTGGTCTGCGGTTCTACACCGCCTACCCAATGTCGCCGTCCACTGCGATAATGGTATACGTCGCTTCAAAAAGCGTGGAAGCAGGCATTGTCGTTGAACAGGCGGAAGACGAGATAGCTGCAATCAACATGGCGCTTGGCGCTTCGTACGCAGGCGCACGCTCAATGACGTCCACATCGGGCGGAGGTTTTTCGTTGATGGTAGAAGCTTTGGGGCTCTCTGGCATAGCGGAGATACCTCTTGTTATTGTGAACGTGCAGCGTCCCGGGCCGGCAACAGGTCTTCCAACACGAACGGAACAGGGAGATCTCAAGTTCATGATATCCGCTTCCCAGGGTGAGTTCCCGAGGATGGTGATTTCCCTTCGGGAACACTCAGATGCTTTTTATCAAACAGCACGTGCTTTCGATATCGCAGAACGCTACCAGATACCGGTATTGATACTGGCAGACCAATATCTGTGCGACGGCAGCGCAACGGTAGAACCGTTTGATACGGATAAGGTTAATGTTACAGAGCCGGGCAGCGAGGCAGAAGGCGAATACAGGCGATATATTATAACGGACAGCGGCATATCTCCGCGCCTCATCCCCGGTCTCTCAGAGCATCTTGTCGAGATAGACAGCGACGAACACGACGAAAAAGGCCGTATCACGGAATCAGCGCTTGTACGTACCCAGATGGTAGATAAACGTGCAAGAAAATTAGAGAAACTAAAAGAAGAACTGATCGAGCCTGCATTAATAGGCGAAGAGCGCTTTGATACGCTGCTTATAGGATGGGGTTCTATGTACGGACCAATTAAAGAAGCTATTGAAATACTCAATGAAAGCTCAAACGCCAAATATGCAGCACTCGTTTTCGGAGATGTATACCCGCTTCCGCAGAAAATGCTCGTGCAGAAAGCGGCACAGGCGAAAGAAGTTATAAACGTCGAGCAGAACTCGACAGGACAGCTCGCACAGCTTATCCGCGAACAGACGGGTATTATGTGCAGCTCATCTGTGCTCAAATACGACGGTAGGCAGCTTGCTCCGGAAGAAATTGCACAGCGTGTAAGAGGGGAGGTTCAGTAATGGATAACAACCTATTTGAAACATATGAAACGGCATGGTGTCCGGGATGCGGCAATTTTGCACTGATAAAGTGTGTACAGCAGGCGCTTGGTGAGCTGGGGCTTAAGCCAAAAGACGTTTTGATGGTCGGCGGTATAGGACAGGCGGCAAAACTTCCTCAGTATATCAAATCAAACAGCTTCTGCGGACTGCATGGACGAGCTCTTCCTCCGGCTGTTGCAGCAAAGATAGCTAACGAAAAGCTGACTGTTGTGGTAAGTACCGGCGACGGAGATTCATACGGCGAAGGCGGCAACCACTTCATACACAACATACGGCGCAACGTGAACATAACTCACTTTGTGCATGACAACCAGATATACGGCCTTACTAAAGGTCAGGCTTCTCCAACTACCGGAATTGGCCACGTTACGGGCGTTCAAGTTACGGGCAATATAAACGAGCCGCTAAACCCAGTTCTTATGGCAATAGCAGCCGGCGCGGGTTTTGCAGCAAGGGGCTTCGTTGGGAGCCAGGAACATCTCGTGTCGCTAATGAAACAGGCTATAGAATATAATGGTTATGCTCTTCTCGACATACTTCAGCCGTGTGTCAGCTTCAACAAGATAAACACCTATGCTTACTACAAAGAGCGTGTTGTCGAGCTGGACGAGAGCTACGATCCCTCAGATAAGGTTTGCGCAATGGCAAAGGCTCTTGAGTTCGGCGACAAGATACCGCTGGGCGTAATATACAAAGAAGAAAAGCAGACTTTTCACCAGAAGAACTCTATACTCAAGGGCTCAGCTCCTCTGATAGAGCGCGCAACAGATATGAAAAAGGTGGAAGAGTTCATGCAGCAGCTAATATAAGAAAACAGGACAAAGAAGAAAAAGAAAGGATGTGTATCATGAAAAAGATTATTCTGATAATTGTTTTATTGATAATCGTAAGTGTCTGCACCTCATGTAATACTACTCCTTCAGACACTCAAACTTCAGTTTCGCCGACAGTCGTTCCTACAGCAGTAGAGTCCACAATCGAACCGGTAGAAACGCAGCAGAAGACGCCGCAGGTCACAGAGACTCCGGAGCCGACTCCAACCCCGATGGCACCCGTTTCGGCGTCAGTGGTAATAGAGGAAGCATACCCGGCGCTATCCTTCTCTCGGCCTCTATACTTTGCCACGGCAGGCGATGGCAGCGGCTACTGCTACGTCGTCGAGCAGACGGGTAAGATTCTCGTCTTCGAAGACAGCCCGGACGCAGATGAAGCAAACGTATTCTTAGACCTTACCGAAACAATAGATTACGACGGCAACGAAAAAGGTCTGCTAGGCCTTGCCTTTCATCCGGACTATGCCGAAAACGGTTTGTTCTTCGTCAACTACACGGATGAAAACGGAACGGTAGTAGAGAGCTACACAAGAAGCGAAGGAGAACCTGGCAAAGCAGACCCGGACAGCGCCCTTACTATACTTACGTTCCCCCAGCCGTACAAAAACCACAACGGGGGACATCTGGAGTTCGGCCCGGACGGATACCTCTACATATCCACGGGCGACGGCGGCTCGGGCGGAGACCCGCTGAACAACGCTCAAAATCTCTCTTCTCCGCTCGGCAAGATACTTCGTATAGATGTGGACAACAAAACCGAGGATATGCAGTACGCCATACCGCAAGACAATCCGTTTGCCGAAAACACAGACGGTTACAGGGAAGAGATATATGCATACGGTCTGCGCAACCCGTGGAGGTTCAGCTTCGATGACGAAGGCAGGCTTTGGGCGGCGGACGTAGGGCAGAAAAAGATAGAGGAAATTGATATCGTCGAAAACGGCGGCAACTACGGCTGGAGCATAATGGAAGGCACGCAAAGCTATAAAGACGCGGGCAATGCAGACACAAGCATCATGATCCCTCCGATATGGGAATATGAGCACGACGAAAGCGAATGCATCACTGGCGGCTATGTTTACAACGGCATGCAAATAGCCGATCTTGCCGGCAGATACATATACGGAGACTTCGAATCGGGTGTTATCTGGGCACTTTGGATAGACGCCGGCGGACAAGCCCATAACCAGCAGCTTCTCGATACAGAGCTTCTTATTTCATCGTTCGGTGTCGATGCTGGCGGCGATCTGAGGATCGTAGACCTCACCGGAAAGGTTTACAAATTCACAGTTACGGAATAGAAGTAGTTTGCTTAGAGAAAGGCTGCGGTGCTTTACTGCAGCCTTTTTGTAGTTTAGTCACAAAAAATATCAGGAAATGTAACTTTTGTCACATACACAGCACGATTTTAGGCGTAAAATATAAATGAAAAGGAAAAAAGAACTCTTTTAGGATGATTATATATGTTTAAGTACGCAAACGTAAGTTGGGAGGTTTGTAAAATGGCAGAATTCAAACTGGACGTTAGAGGAGAAAATTGTCCGGTGCCTCTCGTAGAAATGCGAAAGGCGCTGCGGAAAGCTCAAGACGGCGATACGATAGAGATAATAGGCACTCACCCTGCGTCAAAAAAAGAGATACCAATGGCAGCAAAAGCGCTGTCGGTAAAGATACTTGCTGACGAGCAGCAGGGCGATGATTGGCTGATCAAGCTGCAAAAATAGCAGAGGTGATATTATGAGTGAAAAAGCTACGATAATAGTACACAGCGGCGACTACGATAAACTATACAGCGCACTAATAGTCGCAAACGGAGCATTGTCTATGGGCATGGAGGCTTCGCTGTTTTTCACCTTTTGGGGTTTGCTGAGGCTTAAAAAAGGAGGTCTTAACAAAGGCAGCCTTTCAAAGATGAACATGCTTGGCCTTGGTAAAAAGATGATAAAGAGCCGAATGAAAAAGTCAAACGTCGCAAAGCTAGACAGGATGCTGTCAGATTTCAAAGAGCTCGGCGGAAAGATAATAGCCTGCGAGATGACAATGGAGATAATGGGTATAGGACAGGATGACTTGAAAGAAGATATTATAGATACATACGGTGCAGTCGGCACCTACATACAGGAAGCAAGAGATTCAGCGATAACGCTGTTTATATAAGGCGGTGAAGCAAATGGAAAACAAAGCAGTATACATGGATAACTCGGCGGCGACCAGGCTAGATGAGCGTGTGCTCAAGGCTATGGAACCTTTATACATCGAAAATTACGCAGTGGCCACTTCAGAGTTTGGCTATTCGCAGGGAATAGAAGCAAGAGAGATTTTGTCGCAGGCTAGAAAAGAGCTGGCGTCATATCTCGGCGCAGAGCCGGAAGAGCTGATATTCACATCCGGCAGCACAGAGTCGAGCAACATCGCAGTAAAGGGCGTTGCAAAGGCGCTTGGCAGCAAAAAAGGCAATCATATAATTGTTTCAAAGATAGAGGATTTCCCTGTTCTGCATAGCGCAAAAGCGCTGGAGAAACAAGGGTTTAAGGTTGACTATCTCGATGTTGATGAGTTTGGCCTTGTCAGCCTTAAGCAGCTCGAAGAGCTGATAACGGACGAGACGATACTTGTATCCGTCCAGCACGCCAATCAGGAAATAGGCACAGTGCAGGATATCGAGGCTATCGGTAAACTCTGCAAAAATAAAGGCGTTCTGTTCCATACAGATGCGACTCATTCGTTCAGGCGGCTGCCTCTGGATGTAAATAAAATCGGCGCAGACCTGGTAACTATTTCTGCGCATACCATCCACGGTCCGAAAGGTATAGGAGCGTTGTATGTGCGCAAAGGCACTTCGGTACTAAAAGTGCTGGACGGCGGATATCAGGAATCAGACCTTCGCCCGGGGATAGAAAACATACCGGGGGCTGTAGGCTTTGCAAAGGCTGCTTCGCTTATAACAGAAGAAGAGACAGAAAATCTGCGTAAGATGCGTGACAGGATTATAAAAATAATGACCGAAAAGATACCGTTGACAACGCTCAACGGACATCCTGAGAAAAGACTGCCGCACAACGCAAACATAACCTTCCACCACGTCGAGGGCGAGTCGATTACGCTCCACCTCGATATGTACGGAATAGCAGTAAGCACAGGCTCTGCATGTTTCAGCCGCTCGCTGGAGGCAAGCCACGTTATCTCAGCGATTGGCGGCGACCACGAGAGAGCGCACGGCTCAATACGTTTCACATTCGGACGTTTCAATTCGATGGAAGAGGTAGAACTCGTGGCCGAAAGGCTGGCAGAAATAATAGAGAATCTAAGAAGAATAAGCCCGCTTGGGAAAGAGGAGGAATAAAAATGGCATTTCCATATAACGATAAAGTTCTGGAACATTTCAGAAATCCGAAGAACGTCGGAAGAATAAAAGATGCAGACGGACAGGCGACGGAAGGAAGTCCCGCCTGCGGAGACATGGTCTCGCTCTACCTTAAGGTAGACGAAAAAACGAAGGTGATCGAAGATATCAAATTCGAGTCATACGGCTGTGCATCAAACATTGCAACAGCTTCGATAATAACAGAGCTTGCCAAGGGTAAGACTCTTGATACAGCAAAGAGCATAACATGGCAGCAGGCTCAGGAAGCGCTCGGAGGTCTGCCTTCCATCAAGGCTCACTGCTCCGTGCTTGCGGTAGAGAGCCTTCGTGCAGCCGTGCGCAACTACGAAGAAAAGCACGGCCTCTCGGAAAACAGGGAGCCGACAAGCGCCGAAATAGTCAAAAAGCGCCTGACGAGGGTGATGAACCCAATGAAAGGCCTCGATATGGTCGCAACCGACATGGTAAAGGACATAAAGGTAGAGGACGGCGTGGTTTCGATAACGGTAGACCTGCCGGAAGCTCACCAGTTCGCAGCCAACATAAAGGAAGAAGTAAAAGAACGTATAGAACCGCTTTGGGACGTTAAAAAGGTGAATATAAAGTTCGAAGACTAATCGATGAACGCAGTTAAAAAGGAGCAGAGGAATGAGCTGTTCCTTTTAATTTTATATAAATAAATGCAGGAGGATGCGATATGAGAGCTGTACTGTGGACAAAATACGGCAGCCCGGATGGTCTGCTGCTCAAAGATATAGACATGCCGGAGCAAACCGAAGGACATGTTTTGATTAAAGTTCGTGCCACTACCGTGATAACGGGTGACTGCGAGATGAGAAGCTTAAAGCTTCCCTTTGCACTAAGGCTGCCCATTCGTTTGATGAACGGTATAAAAGCGCCGAAAAGGCTAACGCTGCTGGGGCAGGAATTTGCAGGCGACGTAGTGAATTCAGCCGGCGACAAACCGAAATTCAAACCGGCAGAGCGTGTATTCGGAGCGACGGGCTTCGGTGTCGGTACATATGCACAGTTCATAAACCTGCCGCTTGCTTCGTCCGATACGGTGATAAGCCGCATTCCCGAAGGTATATCATACAGCCAGGCAGCCGCACTGCCGGTAGGCGGTCTCGAAGCGCTCCACTTTTTGAGAAAGGCGGATATAATAGAGGGCACAAATATTCTAATCAATGGTGCCGGAGGAAGCATCGGCACATATGCGATACAGCTTGCCAAACACTACGGCGCTCATGTGACTGCGGTAGACATATCTGCCAAGCATGACACTATGCTCTCGTGCGGAGCCGACGAAGTGATAGACTATACGGTGCACGATTTCACCAAAGATAAAAAGAAATTCGACGTAATATTCGACATAGTGGGCAAAGCGCCCTTCTTTGCAAGCATAAGGCATCTTAATAAAAACGGCACATATCTTCTGTCCAACCCTATGTTTACAAGGATGTTGCTTGGCTTGTTTGTTAGCCTTGGCTCAAAGAGATCAATAGCCGGCGTATCCGGCAAAGCGCCGGAAGACCTTGAATACCTAATGGGACTCGTTCAGGAAAATGTGATAAAGCCGGTGATAGACAGACGGTTCGAACTGGCACAGATGCAGCAAGCCCACGCATATGTTGATTCGGGGATGAAAAAAGGCAGCCTTGTGATTACAGTAGACGAGTAGACAAAACTCAATATAGGCAATGAAAAAATTTTCTGTTTAATGGATATGAATAAGGGTATAAATAAAAATATACAAAAAAGAAAATAATGTATAATAACTAAAATTATGGGAAAAACATAAAAGCATCACCGAGAGAGCAGGATTAATAATAAATGTTGTGATTATATACTGTTTAGATGCTTTTGAGACAAAGGCATACGTTTTATCCGGCATATAAACGATATTCGCTGGGACTTGCGTATAATACTACATCAGATGTTATGGCTTAGTTTACGGAAGATGAAAGTAAAGATAGGAACCGGCCTGAAGAGATTAAGATGGCTAAAACAAGTGCTCTATTCCATTTTGCAGTGTACGGTGGGCTATACAATCATGGAATTTTGAGTGAAGGCAGAGAGAAGGCGCCGACGAAAAAATATAAAACTTAGAAAAACATAGAAATTTCATTACTATATATGTGAAAAGCTCACATAATGAATAAGGATTTATCGAAATATGTGTTTGGGTTTATATTAATGTGTTTATTATTAGAGATGAGTATCACGAGCAGGAAGGCAGCAGACATAAATGTCATACAACGATGAACCATTCAACGGCTCAAAAAACATTCTTAAGTTAGATGAAAACTTAAGAAAACTACTTAATTCACTACCTTATCATGCAGGATTGATTGACCAGAATTTTCGCATCCTATTTGCGAACGACGCTATAGTTAAAAACAATCTCGATTTTGATTCAGCCAGTATAATTGGACAAAAATGCCACAGCGTTGTATTCGGAAAAGAAACACCTGAAGCTAATTGCCCGTTGGTTGGAAGCATATTATTGGGCGATATCAAAGAACGAGAGATATATGTAAACTGCCGTAAAATGTGGATCAAAGAGTCGATATACCCGACAGGTATAAAAACCGAAGACGGCAGAGATGTTTTCCTGCAAATCATCAGGGATATTACTAGTAAATATGAAGATCAAATGCAGATCAAGCAAAGCTTATCAAAGTTAAACCAGCTCACAGAGTCAAGTATAGTCGCCATTACCAGAATTGTAGAAAAACGGGATGGATACACTTCGGGGCATCAAATAAAAGTAGGCAGGATATCAAAACAGATAGCTTTGGAACTCGGCCTGGATGATAATCAGGCAAGAGGAATAAGAATAGGCGGCATGCTGCACGATGTAGGGATGATAGGAATCTCGATCAAGATAATATCCAAACCCGGCAAACTCAGCGATACTGAAACGGCAATTATGCAAACACATTCAAAAGCAGGTTACGATATTTTAAAAGACCTTGAGTTCGACTGGCCGATTGCAGATATGGTTGTTCAGCATCACGAAAGATTAGACGGATCAGGATATCCAAACAAACTACGTGGCGATGAAATAATCCTCGGAGCACGAATAATAGCAGTCGCAGATGTCTTTGACGCAATGACGTCATACAGGCCTTACAGACCGGGGAAGCCTCCCCAAAAAGTGCTCGAAGAAATGGACAGGGACAAATCAAAACTGTACGATAAGGACGTTATCGAAGCTCTTATAAGGCTCTTTGAAAAAGGAAGCATCAAGGTGGAAGATCAGTGATATAAATTCAGTTCGATTACATCATTTAGCGACAGCTAGTCTTTCAAGCATATCAGGCCGATTGTTTATAACAACCGAAACGGTGGTATATATTGGTGTAAGATATCGGAGAGATATATAAAATGATGAAAAGAGTTATACTTGTCAGCATATTAGTATTTATTATTGCGTTCGTAGGGTTCTTTCTTTTAACAGTTGCAATGGAAAGAGAAGCCAATATAGAAAGGACACAGCTCATTCTTGAAGACGAAGCAATGCTCGTCCAAACGCAGAGCAATATCATTTCGTATGAGGTTAACAGATTCGTTAAAGACCTTGAATTTGCTGCACAGATATTTTCCGTCTACTCCGCCGATGGCGAGGGTTTTGATACAGTGGCGGATATATGGAAAAGCTTTTCGGACAAAGAACGTATATATGATCAAATCAGATACATAGATAAGAATGGCGATGAGCTTATTCGTACAAACTATAACGCTGAAGGCTCTGTTATTGTTGAAGAGCAGCTGCAGAACAAGAAAGACAGGTACTATTTCACAGATACATTCAGGCTTGATGAAGGACAGATATATATTTCGAAGCTCGATTTAAACATCGAAAACGGTGAAATAGAGCAACCTGTCAAGCCTATGATACGAATAGCAGCGCCTGTTGTAAGCGCTTCGGGAGAGAAAAAAGGTATAGTTATTGTAAACTACTGTGCGAAGAACCTGATAAACAACTTTGACAACATTGCACAAGCAAGCGATAATTCGGTTTATCTGCTGAACAATGACGGTTATTGGCTGTCAAACAGCGATGATGAAAACGCAGAGTGGGCGTTCATGTACGAAGATAAGCTGGATATCCGGCTGGGAAACTTCTATCCGGAGGAATGGGAGCAGATATCAAAAAACCAGAACGGAACTATAAATTCAGACAACGGTGTTTTCATATATAAACATGTGTGGTCTTCAGATGAGGAGAATTCGAATATTGTTAACGGAGAAGGCAGTTGGATCGTGTTGTCATACATATCTCCGGATAATGCGTATGGCCAGGGTATAATAACTTCGTTCTGGTCGAATGCAGTTTATATATTGAAGAAAGAACATGCAACGTATATTTCACTGATTATAATATCTGCAATGTCGACAGTTCTGATAGCAATACGCTACAGAACGGACAAGCGCCGCAGGTTTTTCTCGGAATATGATAATATGACAAAGGTTTATAACCGCCGGGCAGGGCTGTATATTCTCTCCAAGGTATATAAAGAGGCTAAACGGAAATCAGCAGATTTGTCCATATGCTTCATTGACGTAAACGGACTTAAAAATGTAAATGATGTCCTGGGTCACGAAAAGGGTGACGAGCTGCTAAGAACGGTGGTAGATTGTATAAATTCCAGTATAAGAAATACAGACCTGGTGGCCAGAATAGGCGGGGACGAATTTTTAGTAGTTCTTCCGGATAGCAACAAAGAGATTGCCGAAACGGTTTGGCAGCGTGTTACAGCTTCCATAAATAAAGAGAACAATAAAGGCGACAGGGAATATTTAGTAAGCGCAAGCCATGGGGTAATGCAGTTTATGTTTGCAGAGGGCGAAAATATAAATGAAGTAATAAAAGCAGCTGATTCGCTTATGTATCAAGAAAAAAGTGAAGTTAAAAAAGGATTGAAAATTATAAAGTAGAAATAGATATTAATAGAAAAGGAGCTGCCAAGCAGCTCCTTTTCTATTCGAGTTTTTCAATTTCCTCTTCAACTTCCTGCGCGCCTTCCGTATAAAACCCCTCTTCGTCGGGGGCAAGCTCTTTTAGCAGCCTTAAAAACTCTCCGGCGTGCACACGCTCCTCGTCTGCGATGTCCTCGAGCACGGCTATGGCCAGCTTATTGTCGGTGGATTCAGCCAGCTGCATATAAAGCTGTATGGCTTCATACTCGGCGGCTATCATAAACCGCACGGCTCTTATAAGTTCTGCATCTGTCAGCTTGCGGTTTTCCTTCAATCCGGCAAACGGTGTTCCAAAATCGGGCATAATTAAACTCCTCCTTTAGTAATTATCGTTATGGGTATTATACCAAAAAAAGAGATAAAAATAAACCGCAGGAAGGGAATTCGGTGCGTTGTCTTACCACATTATAGTTAAAACGCATTTATGTTATAATACTATTAAATTATTTCCGGTAGTGTCTGCATAAAGGAGGCTCGATTTGTATAAGAAACTGATATTTATTATCCTGACTGCGCTGATGATACTCTCATACGGCTGTGCAGATGTATCCATAGCCCCTGTCGTTCAGGGTTCACCTGACGCGCAGGATGCTCAGCCAACACCGGCTCGGCGGCAATAGATGAGGTGTTTCAGGCAACGCAAATAACAAACCTGGCGGGCATGAAAGATTACGCATTCTACTGGACATCAACTACCCACCTTGATGGTATGCCCAAAGGCAGCCGCGCGGCATACGTGTCGTTCGGCGAAGCGCTCGGCAAGATGAACGGTAAGATTATGGACGTGCACGGAGCGGGCACCCAGCGCAGCGACCTTAAAGAAGGTGAAGATTCTTCCGATTACCCTTACACCAACGAGCAGGCGCCCCAGGGCGATGTGATATGCGTGTATAACCTTGTTCGTCTCGTAAGAATACCTTAACATGATAATAAGAAAAATAAAAAAGGAGCGGCTGGCCGCTCCTTTTTGCTGCCTTTTCTACTTCACAGCCTGCTTGTACTGGGCTTTGGTAATGAAGTAGAAAACTGTATAAACTATTGTATATGCCGCATACATCACGAGCGAAGTTTTAAGAACGCTTATGAACGTATTGCCGCCTGACGTTATCAAATATGAGAATAACAGCGTATCCGCCCCTTTCATTGCAAACACAGAATGTACTATCCCGAGTATCAGCGGAAAGAAAAATATAGGCTTCAACCGCTTTCTTATAACGGAGTTTTCTTCCTCGGCGCTCATGCCGATCTTCCTGAGCATCGCATACTGTTTCTTCTCTTCGGTAGCTATGGTTATTTGCTTGAAATACAGCATGCTGGCAGTCATTAGCATGAACACAGTGCACATGAAAAACCCTATGAAACACAATAGCCCGAATACGCTCAGCAGCTCGTTATTATAATTGTAAGCGAGTCTGGAATAAGCGGCCCTGCCGGAGACTGTTTCATCAAGCGCTTCCGCCAGTTCTTTGTTTTTCAGCGCTCCGTCATAGTTTATTCCGATGACTTTGGCAGCTTCACCATAATCGCTTGTGCGCTTGGTTATGATGCCTTGTGCTGCCAGCCTGTCATAGTCTTCGTCATTAATAACTATAACAAAGAAATAGTATGAAAAGTTACTGGAGCTGCTCGACTGAAAATAATCTGCGTCAAGCACAGTGTCACCGTACACGAGCTTTGTTTCGTCGTTTACCGCAACATCATTAAAGTTCCTGTATACTATGAGCGCATCACCCTTCTTTACATCCGCCTGCTCCATACTGTTCTTTGCTTTTGCAGCTATCGCATTATAATCGCTCTGTTTAAAAGTCCCGATTGGTTCGGTCAGCCCGCTGAAGTCTCGTGAGGCATTCAGAATTTCAGGTGAAGATTCATAACGCTCAAATGTAATCTCATCAGTTATATTAACGCCATTTTCCTCAAACACGTCCTTTACGTCTTGTGTCAGAGTCTTATCTTCGGATATCAGATACACATCAAATACACTGGTGTCATACGTCTGGCTTTCTGCGTTCTGGAAAAGTGTATACCCAAAAGCCACAGCAGTAGTCCCAATAGCAACTAGTATGGCGATAGTCGCCATCATAGAAGCCATCGTCCTTGAGCGGTGCGCCAGTAGTGAGGTCGATACAAGCCTTGTCTTTTTATACAGAGCCTTCTTGTTGCGCTTTAAAAGATGCATCACCTTCTGGAATCCGCCAAAAAAGAACAGGTATGTACCGACAACAGTCACTATTATTACGGGTATCATCACAATTATAATAACGCCTGCGTTTGGTAATACCGCAAGAAAATATCCTGTAGCTATCAGCAATATAGACAGCACCATCATGACATAAGAGCCTTTGCTGCGCCCTTCCGAAACCTTGTCACCTTTAAAGAGGTCAGCAAGCTGAAACTTTGAAATCAGCCGTCTGCCTGAAAGCCCCATGAACATGAAAATCACAGTATATATGATACATGTCGCTATAACTGCGGCAGGCTCGATGGAAAATGCAATGCCGCCGCTGTATGCGGACATCACCATTTTTAACAGTATCATCGTAAGCAGTTTAGACAAGAATATACCAAGCACAATTGCCGTTGCCAGAGCTGCAAATCCCAATATAAGCGTCTCGAGGAAAAGCATCCGTCCTATCTTGGCGTTCTCCATACCAAACAACGCATAAGTCGATATCTCTTTTTTACGTGCCCGAATAAAGCTGTTGTTAGAGCTGATAAGAAAGAAAAGTGTGAAAATCAGCATTGCAATGCCAAAGCCTATAAACATGGTCTGATAGTTAGAGCTGCTGCCGATCTTGCTGCTGACGCTCTCGCTCAGTGCAAGCGCAAGGAAAGTATACGTGGTAAATATGCAGAACCACATGGCGAAAAAATACACGGCATACTTTTTAAGATTGCGCCGTATATTTGAAAAAGCGAGTTTGCCTATGTTCACTGTTCATCACCCCCAAGCAGGCTGACGACGTTGAGTATGGAGTCATAGAACTCCCTGCGGCTGCTGCCTGCATGCAAGTGGTTGAATATCTCACCGTCTCTTATAAAGAGTATACGGTGGCAAAAGCTCGCTGCATACGCATCGTGCGTTACCATCAGTATAGTAGCGTTATATTTTTTATTGATAAGTTCAAGCAGTTCTAAGAAGTTACGACCAGATTTTGAATCAAGGTTTCCCGTCGGCTCATCTGCAAGGACTATCTTTGGCTTTGTGATAAGCGCCCTGCACGAAGCGGCACGCTGCTGCTCACCGCCGGATACTTCGTACGGATATTTGTCCAATACTCCGGTTATACCAAGGTCGCCTGCAAGCGAACCTAGACGCTGTGATACTTCGTCTTTGCCCTTTCCCGAAAGAACCAGCGGAAGCACGATGTTCTCTTCAAGCGTCATAGACTCAAGCAGGTTGTAATCCTGGAATATAAAACCTATATTGTGCCTTCTGTGCGCAGCAAGCTGCTTTTTATCAAGGCTGCCGATGTCCTTGCCGCCTATTGAAAGGCTGCCGCCCGTCAGGCTGTCTATGCTGCCGATTATATTAAGCAGCGTTGTTTTGCCGGAGCCGGAAGGCCCCATGATGCCGACGAAGCCGCCCTCGTCCACATTAAATGATACGTTTTTAAGTGCAGTATACTGCTTCTTATTTTTCGAGCCGTACACCTTGCTTATATTTTTTGCTTCAAGTATCTGCAATTTTGTTCACCTCTGTCTAAGTTTTACAAAATTATAACTTAAGAAAACGCTCGGTAGAAATCGATTCACCTTACAATCTGTGCCCACCGGCTTACATTTTTGTAACATTAAGATTCTTTGAAAGAGCAAGACAGAATTCTGCGTATTCACCGGGATGGGAAGCTGCAAAAACTTCGTGCCCCATCCTGTCTGCCAGCTTTTTTGAAAGATACAGTCCGTATCCTGTTGAAAATGAGCAGCTCCTTTTGCTTCCGCCGGTAAAGCCCCTGCTGAAAACCTGCTCTAAGTACTCCGGCTCGATTCCCTGTCCGGTGTTGCGTATGCACACCAGCACTCTGCCGTTCTGTTCCAGCGTTTTGATTGCTATGCTGCCGCCCTGCGGCGTATGCTTGACTGCGTTAGATAAAAACTGCGATACGATATAACCGCTCCACTTCTCGTCTGTCAGCACTTCAAAGCTTTCCTCAGAGAGATCAAGGGCTATCTTTTTCTGCGCAAAAAACACAGCGTACTGCTTTAGCGCAGTTGTAATTATCTTCATTGTGTCTGTTTTAGAGATTTGGAAATCGTCCTCGAAGCTATTAGATTTGATATGGTAAAGCGCTTTTTGCGTGTGCTGCTCTATGAATGCGATCTGAATCTCCAGCTTCTGCGCTTCGTCTCCGCTGAAGTTTTCAGCAAGCAGGTACAAAGCAGATATCGGCACTTTTATGTCGTGAACCCACCTGGTTATAAAATCGAGCTCTTCGGAATACTGCCGCTTTGCCTTTACCTTGAAACGGCGGTACTCATCAGCCATTCTTTCTGCTTGAACGGCATAGATAATATCAAGCGGATATGAAAAGCTTTGGCTGTCAGTCGCTCCGTTGCTGAAGAAATGGCGTATTTTAACTATCCGGCTCCTCAGTGTAAAATAATCTAAAACGATGTATATTATACATAGCCCTCCAAGACCTTCCAGTATATAATATGCTCTGTCAGTAAGAGCACCATTGCTTGACCATGCGATAAGCCCGCAGAAAACAACGACCAGGCAAAGTACAAAGAAGAACACTTTTCTTTCTTTAAGATAATCCATTATCTTCATACCAGTCTATACCCCGTTCCCTTAACGGTCTCGATTATATCTGTATCCTTTATCTGTCTTAGCTTGCCGCGCAGTCTGTTTACGTTAACGGTGAGAGTGTTTTCATCCACAAAGTTTTCGTCCTGCCACAGCGCTTTCATTATCTTGGCTCTTGAAACATTCTTTCCGCCGGCTTTGATAAGCATGCACATTATTCTGGTCTCATTCTGTGTAAGCGAAGCGCTTTTTCCATCTGCGGTCACAGTCATCTTTTCAAGGTCAAGCACTATTGCACCGTGTGAAAGCACGCTGTACGAAGTGTCTGTATACGAATATGCACGCCTCAGCGCCCCTTGTATCTTCGCCACCAGCACATCCATTGAAAAAGGCTTTTCGATATAGTCGTCGCCTCCGCCGAGTATAGCGCGTATTTTATCTGCGTCATCCGCTCTCGAAGATATGAAAATGACAGGTATTTTAGATATTTTTCTTATCTGTTCACACCAGTAAAAGCCGTCAAAATAGGGAAGGTTTATATCAAGCAGCACAAGATGCGGTTTCTCTTTGCCAACTTGAGATGCAACGTTTTCAAAATCCTGCACTGTACACGCTTCAAATCCCCATTGCTCAAGCTTTTCAGAAATTATGGACGAAACGGTAGCGTCGTCTTCAATTATTAAAATCTTATACATATATTCGCTCCAGTGAATAATTATAGCATAAATAATGGTTTTGGAACACAACTTGAATAAACACTGCGGTATTAATATGATTAAGCCCAGGATAGTTTGAATTACTAACTATTTGTTTATAAATAACAAAGAATATAAATACACATGATGAACCGGACTAAACCCTAAAAAAGTATAAATGGAGAAGAAATGGAACAGCAGCAAATGAAAAAAGAGCAGATTATTGCTCAAATAGAGAATCTGACAAAAGAGATTGCAGCGCTAAAAATAGCAGAGAAAAAACACGAAAGAACTGAAAACCTCTTGCGCAAATCCGACGAGAAGTTCAGGTTTCTATTCGATACTGCCCCAATAGGGCTAAGTATTTCCAATGCTGAAGGGAAAATAATAAGTGCCAATTCTACCCTCCAAGAGCTTCTTGGTTATACCATGGAAGAGCTAAAAGGCATGAATTTTGTTCAGTTCTATACAGATAAAGACGAACGCAAAAGGCTGCTTGACAAACTCTACGAATCAAACCATGTTCGCGATTTCGAGACTGTATTTACAAACAAACAAGGGGTGTCCTGGAACGTGCTTATAAACTCCGATTATATAGGGCTAGACAACGAGAGAGTCCTTCTTACATCTTTTCACGACCTGACTGGCCTAAAGAACGCACAGGCAGAGCTAAAACAATCTGAAGCACGCTACCATACGCTTTTCAGCAACGCACCTATAGGCATCACTGTAACCGATTTTCAAGGCTATTTTCACGCAACAAACCAGGCGATTCAAGATTTGCTTGGCTATACTTCGGAAGAACTGAGCAAGATGAAAATATCAGAATTTTACGAAGATAAACAGGCAAGAGATAATCTGATTGAAAGAACAAGACAAGAAGGAATCGTACGTGATTTCGAAACGGTGTTTACAGATCGAAACGGAAGACGTTTCTCTGTATTGATAAATACGGATCTGATACATATGGAAGAAGAGCAGATGGTGCTGCTTACCTCTATCCGTGATATTTCTGGTCTTAAGAAATTCGAAGACGAGCTAAAAAGAGAGCGCGATTTTAACAGAGCTATACTAAACACGACCGACTCGCTAATTGCGGTTATAGACCTTGAAGGAAGAATCGTAACTTTCAACCATTCGTGTGAGAAAATAACAGGATATACTATCAGTGAAATCAAAGGCAAATTCTTATGGGAGTTGCTGACGTCCGAAAAAGAAGAAACAAAAGAAGCGATATCGAAAATGCTCGGCGGGGAATACCCTTATATTTATGAAACTTACTTTAAAACAAAAACTGGAGAGGATAGGGTCGTTTCGTGGACAGGAACGGTTATCAATCGTACTGATGGCAAAGCGGACTATCTTATGTCTACAGGAATAGACATTACAGAAAGCAGAAAAGCAAAACAAGCTTTGCAGGAAGCCAATGAGAAGCTTGCGGAGTGGATCAAAGCGCTGGAAGAGCGTTCGGAAGAAATGAGCCGCCTGAGTGAAATGGGTGGGCAGCTCCAGCTTTGCCAAACGGTGGAAGAAGTATGCTCAATAAGCGCACAGTATATTCGAATGATATGCAACAAGAGCCGTGGAGCAATATATCTAATAAATCCGTCCAAGGACTTGGCGGAAGCCATGCAGATTTGGGGAGAGCCTGTAAATACAGAGAAAGTTTTTCTGCCTTCAAAATGCTGGGCAACAAGGAAAAGCAGAATACACCGTATAGACTCTGCGCATCCGGGACTCAAGTGCGAGCACATAACGGGACCGGATGAAGGTCAATACATTTGTATACCTATGATGGCACAGGGAGAGATTCTTGGGATACTGCATCTTAATCACGATGCTTTTTCAGCAGAGGATTTAAACTTAAAAGAAACTTTGTACAACGACCACAAAATACAGCTTGTCAACAGCATAGCGGAACATATAGCTCTTGCCTTAACAAATCTAAGACTTCGCGAAACATTACGACAGCAATCTATTCGAGACGTCTTGACAGGGCTTTATAACAGAAGATATATGGAAGAGACACTTAGCCGAGAGATTATTCGTGCTCAGCGGGAAAACAGAGAAGTTGGGGTGATCATGTTTGATATAGATCATTTCAAAGAGTTTAATGATCTTGCCGGACATGATGGCGGAGATGCATTACTAAAAGAGTTAGGAAGCTTATTGCTGAAAAACTTCCGTGGCGGAGACATAGTTTGCCGATATGGCGGAGAAGAATTCTTCGTTGTTCTGCCTAGCGCAGATTTGCAAAGCACTAAAGAAAAAGCAGAAAACCTGCGAAAAAGTGTAAAAGAGCTTATGGTATATCACCTTGGGAAACCGCTTGGGAAATGCACTATTTCACTTGGCGTAGCTGCTTATCCGAAGAATGGTTCAACTAACGAAGCGCTTATAAAAAGCGCCGACATAGCGCTATACGAAGCGAAAGAGTCGGGACGTGACAGGGTCGTTGTTTGTACAGACTAAGAAAAAGAGATAAACAAATTATGCTTAGCGTCCTTTAGGGCGCTTTTTTTGTTACAGTTCATTACTCAGCTTGACAAACACACGCATATGAACGAGAATATACATAGAACAGTGAATAATGTATAAAACGGGGGAGCTAAGTATGAAGAGAAAAAAAGTTGTCATCATCGGAGCTGCAGGAAGAGACTTTCATAACTTCAACACCTTTTTCAGAGACAACGGAAGTTATAACGTGCTGGCATTCACGGCAGCGCAGATACCCGACATCGACGGACGAAAATATCCGCCGCAGCTTTCGGGGGAACTCTATCCAAACGGAATCCCCATTTATCCAGAAAAAGAACTCGAGAACCTTATAAAAGCACTTGATATAGACGAATGCGTCTTTTCCTATAGCGATGTACCATACGCTCATGTAATGGGCATAAGCGCAAGGGTAAACGCCGCGGGGGCAGATTTCACTCTCCTCGGCGCAAAATCCACAATGCTGAGCAGTACAAAACCTGTAATTGCCGTATGTGCAGTGCGAACGGGCTGCGGAAAGAGTCAGACAAGCCGCAAAGTCATAGAGCTGCTAATGGAGCAGGGTCTAAAAGTAGTTGCAGTGCGCCATCCTATGCCGTACGGAGACCTCGAAAAGCAGGCTGTCCAGCGCTTTGCCAAGCTTGAAGATTTAAAAAAGCACGACTGTACGATAGAAGAAATGGAAGAGTACGAACCGCATATAGTGCGGGGCAATGTGATATACGCAGGAGTGGACTACGAAGCAATACTGCGCCGGGCCGAGAACGATCCGGACGGCTGTGACGTAATACTTTGGGACGGCGGCAACAACGATCTTCCGTTCTTTAAACCCGACCTTATGATAACGCTTGTCGATCCGCACAGACCGGGTCACGAGCTTAGTTACTATCCCGGCGAAGCGTGTCTGCGAATGGCAGACGTAGTGGTGATAAACAAGATAGATTCAGCGCCGGAGCAGGGTATAAAAACCGTAAAGGAAAACATAACAAAGGCTAACCCAACCGCAGCCGTAATAGAAGCGGATTCGGTGATAACAGTAGATGATTTGGATATAATAAAGGGAAAACGTGTGCTTGCCGTAGAGGACGGCCCAACGCTCACGCACGGCGGAATGAAGCTGGGCGCTGCAACAGTAGCGGCGGAAAGGTTTGGCGCAGCAGAACTAATTGACCCAAGGCCGTTTCTTTCAGGAAAGCTAAAAGACACCTTCGAAACGTATCCTGGTATAGGCTCGCTCCTTCCGGCGATGGGCTACGGTGACCAGCAGATAAAAGACCTTGAAGCCACGATAGAAAACACCGACTGCGATTCTGTAATAATAGGCACACCTATTGACTTGAAGCGCATAGTAAAAATAAACAAACCAAGCACACGTGTCTACTACGAATTGCAGGAGAAAGGCAGCCCGAACCTGCAAGAGATATTAGGTGAATTCATTTTAGGCTTTTAAAAAGCATAAATAACTTATAGGATTTGAGACATATCCACAAAAGATATGCCTCAAATCCTTTTTTACTATATTTGTACCTTAACGCTACTGAAAAGGTTCTGCTTATTGCATAGGTACATCCGCCTGCGGCTGCGCTGCTGCTTCAGGATTTGCCTTTTTCTTGATAACCGCCATTAGGATTACAAACAAGATCCCCAGGGCTCCAATAACAATGCCCTGCCAAAGCAGAGGTCTGAAGAAAAGCGCGGACAGCGTCCGGAAACTGCCGGTAAGCTCCGTTTTAGCAAAGTCGGAAGCGCCCGACAAAAGATTATTCGATATCATGTTGATGACTATTGGCTGGCATATCAGCGCTATGGCAACGGCAATAGCTCCGACTATTATCAGCGGTATGCCGACGAACTTGCCAAGCGTCTTCCAGGAGCGAACTTTCAACCCAAGTATAAGCGCAAGCAGTATAAGCGCAAGCACCCACAATGCTATTGCTACAAACCTGATAGTTCTCAGCATCGCCTTAGCCTGCATTGATGCCTGCTGTGAAGATGTCTGCCCAAACTCCTTGCTGAACTCAAAATCAGCGGGTATGTTCTCGTTGGCGTCGTTCAGTGAATCGATATAGTCGCCAACCTGATCTTGCGTCCAAGGCTCCGGGAACTGTGCTAAGTTGTAAAGAACCTCCACTCCTTCCGGCACCTGCGAAAGCCTATGCTTAAAATCGGCTATCTGCTCGTCAGTTGCGGGCGGCAGCTTGTTATAGGCGATCATTATAGCATCTTCGCCGTTCTGCCCGACCAATCGCTGTTTGAACTGCGTCATATCCCAGTGTATATCAGGCCAGATATCATCAGAGTCTATCCACAGGTAAACGCCGTCAACACTGGTCGAGATTATATGCACGACAAATTCATCGGTTACAAGCAGTTCTTTTACCTGTTTCCAGTCTTCAGCTTTCATGTACGATAAAAGCAGCACGATATCAGGCTCATTAACGCCGCTTAACGATTCGTTGTTTTCCACCCTCTTTTTCGCTCTCCATTCTGAGAACAGCTCCAGTGTACCTGGAACAATGTCCGTACTGGTCACCTCCTGAACAAGAGCTTCCTTTACCAGCCGTGGGTTAAACAGCACACGCCAAACGTTAAAGCCGATTATACCTAACACGGCAAACAGCACAAACATCACAGCCAGAAAGATTGCTACTCCGTTAGATACGCCATCCTTTTTAAACGTCTTGTTTTTTGCACCAGCTTTTTCTTTACTCATTTCCATCACCCTCCATAAACCCTTGTATAAGTTTTCTGCGTTCCCTGAAGTGTTATTATCAACTCGTCTCCTTCAATCCTGCCGGTAACCTCTCCAGATGTTTCGTCAGAGCCGGGCGGAGCAAGTGCAAACCGCACTTCTCCTTCCGAGTGCTGATACTCTCCGTGGCTATAGATGTCTGTAGCCGTTTCAATAAGGAACGGCTCAAGATACTCCCAGGCTTCAGAGCAGCTTTTCTGCCCCTTTATGTTCACCTGCATAACGACGCCGCTTGGGAAAAACCGTATTATGTTGAACTCGAGTTCATGAGCATCAGGGTCCGACTGCAGACAGTACGCTGCGTCAAGCGCAGTCAGTTCGCCCAGCGTCGGAAGGGGAGTAGAAGTTTCCGACCGAGGTGTAGGGGTAGGGTTCGCAGTTTCGTCGGGCATCGGGAAGACTTCTTCGATAGTATCACAGCCGACAAAAATAAATAATAATAACAACCCGACAGCAAGAAGTATAAGTTTTCTCATTGTTTCACCTCCAATATATAACATACGCAAAATAATATTTATGTATTTTTTAGATTAAGGTTAAGAATACGCTTCCCGGTTTAAGGTTAAAAGGCAATATTAAGTTGTTTTGAGAAATTAAGTATAGCAGCGCATTCTTCTCTTTGGGCATTGTGGAAGGAATTGCTTCAACCACTAAATAATTATATCATACATTCCGTTCCAGTCAAATATGAAGTAAAACTGTATCGCATATAAAAAAACAGCAGCATTAGCAGCGGCTGTCTTTGCTGTGGTTTAAGTTTTTTTCAATGGACAAAGTGATGTATACTCCTGGCAGTAATTAAAGACGCAGCCTCTTCCTGACGATATAGTTGTCCTTTTTTTCTTCAGCAACTTCGAATCCGTTTTTTGTATACAGCTCAAGCGGTCCGTGATAGTTGTGCGCATCCGTAGCCGCTTCCTTTGCAGGGTATGCTTCAACAGCTTCATAGCCTTCCCTTTTTGCACCTTCAAGAGCAGCCTGCAGCAGCTTTCCGGCAATGCCCTTTCTTCTGTGCCCGGGGGAAACTGTAAAGCATACTATGCTAAGCACCTTTTTGTCTCCGCCGTTTTGCTCCAGCCGTGCATAGGCTTCTTTTCTGTCGGCGTTGATCCAGCCCGCCGGCTTGCCGTCCACATATGCAAGATACCCGTTTATACTTCCGCTTATTATCGCCTGCTCCGAGAAATCGCGGTTCATAGAGCCGGTGCGCTCATTCCACTCATCATCCCCGAAATAAAAGAAGCTGCAATAGCATCCCGACCAATCAGGGTTATCCGAAAATGCGTCATCGTCAAAAAAACCAAGAAAATCCTGCGCCAATGAGGGCGTCAGCTTTTTTATATCAATCTGCATTCTTACTCTTCTTTCTGCCGATAAGGCTGACCGCCTGCATGAGGAATACGAGAGCAAACACCAGACCGTACAATATCAGCGGTATCCAGGTTATCTGATGTATGTCCGCCCACCCTACATCAGTTCCGGTAAAAGCATTTGCAAATACACCTGCATACGTCAGCAGCACCAACGCTGCGTAACATACGATTATCCCGGCAATAGCTATCTTGTTTTTCAGAATGCCGTAAACCTGCGTAACTATGAACATCATCATAAATCCGAAGAAGAACATAGGCCACATTCCATTCTGCTGCCCCATTGCGACTATAGCCCCGTGAAACGCTACGTACACCTCCAGCAGCGTTATCCACTTAATGTTCGTGTGCCATCTGGTCTTTGCCAGCGAAAGCTGTGTTAGCAGCATGAAAGCATAAAGAAACCCGAGTATATGCCCAAGCGTTCCTTCGAACGGATGAAACCAAAACGTATAGATAACGGCCCATGCTATGAAATACCCGTGCACCTTCTGCACCAGGCTCACTCCGCCTTTAGGCAGCGGCACCTTCTTGCCAAAGAACAGACCCCTGCGCTGGTTAAGCATAATGAGTATGAAGACAAGCATAACGATGACGGAACCTTGCGAAGACATAACGGGTACGAACTGCGCAAGCGCATCGTAAAAGAACGCTGTCTGTAAAAAATGCAGGACAATAAACCCGGCGTTAACTATAAGCAGCCAAAAATTGATCCTTCCTATCCGCTCCTTTTGCAGCGGCGGCTGGTCTTTCAGCCGGAAGATCAGCACCCAGATCGATATCTGATGTGCGGCGTACAGCGCCCACATAGTGATGGTCGCCCAAAGCTGCGGTTTTGGCAGCTTCCAGTAATACCATGCTGCCCCTGTGTCCGGCAGCAGCACAGCCCTAAATCTATCCAGCGTAAGTGAAACAAGATAATTAGCTGCAACGAAACCGAGTGAAACTATAAGAGCAATAATCAAAGCCTTCTTCAAACTGTAGGTTTTTGTTTCCTGCATTTTATGACTCCTTCAATTATATGATTTCTTGAGTGGATATTTACTTTTGTGGCTGATACTTGAAAAACAGCTCTTCATTCCGGAAAAGTGAGCAGCATAACAGTATATGCTGTGATACAAAGCCCGATTATAACCGCAATGAAAACCAGGAGCGCCCTCTCCTTAGAGGCGAAAAACGATATCATGCCGGTGATGAAAGAAGCGGCGGCGCCAAGAACGGCAAAAAGCATTGGCAGAAACAGTGCAAGATTGGAATAAAGATAGTCCCCGCCTTGCTGTCCAAAGATATTCACCATACCAAAGAAAATAAGCAGTCCGAGTATAAAAACGAATATCAAACCAAACGACCACTTTCCAAGCTTCGATTTAGGCAGTACTGTCATATCGACACCTTCTTTATATATTTTATTTTATGCTCTCGGCAATGCTGTATATAAGCTTTTCGGATTCGTCCCATCCAAGACAAGCGTCTGTGATAGACTTACCGTAAATGTTATCACCAATTTCCTGGCGTCCATCGACGATATAGCTCTCTATCATAAGCCCCTTTATCATCTCTTTTAGCTTGCTGTCATAATTGCGGCTGTACATTACTTCCTTAGCGATCCTGGGCTGCTCATAAAAAAGCTTGCCGGAGTTCGCATGGTTTGTGTCCACTATGATTGCGGGGTTCTTAAGGTCTCTTTTCTCATACATCCGGGCAAATCTTATAAGGTCTTCGTAGTGGTAGTTCGGTATAGTGTGCCCGCTGAAGTCCACCGCCCCACGCAGTATCGCATGTGCATAGTCGTTGCCTGCGGTCTTTACTTCCCATCCGTTATATATGAAGTTGTGCTGAATCTGCGCAGCTTTAATTGCGTTTAGGACAACTGTCAAATCACCGCTAGTCGGGTTCTTCATACCAACAGGCGTCGCAACTCCGCTCGCCGTCAGTCTGTGCCCCTGGTTTTCCACCGAACGTGCGCCAACTGCGTTGTATGCAAGCACGTCCGAAAGGTATGTATAGTTCTCCGGGTAGAGCATCTCGTCGGCTGCAGGCATCCCAAACTCGCATAACGCTTTAATATGCATCCGCCTTATTGCTTTGATGCCTTCGTAAAGGTCGTTCTCCTCGGAAGGATCGGGCTGGTGCATCATTCCCTTATACCCTTCGCCGGTAGTCCTTGGCTTGTTGGTATAGATGCGGGGAATGATAAGTATCTTGTCGCAGACCTTATCCTGAACCTTGCTCAGTCTGCCAATATAATCACAGACAGAATCTTCGCTGTCCGCAGAACACGGGCCGATTATAATAAGGAACCGATCATCACTTCCGTCGAATATACCCTTGATTTCGGCGTCTCTTTTCTTCTTGCTGGCTGCAGCATCCTTTGGCAGTGGCAGCTGCTCTCTAATCTGTTCCGATGTCGGTATTTGTTTTACGAACTCTATATTCATGTATACTCCTGATGACGGCTGTGCCGTTTTCTCGATTAGATTATATCACAATATAAGTATATAAGAAAATAATATCATTAATGCAGCATAAAAGAAAAGACCGGGTAACCTCCGGCCTTTTCTGTGAAATTATACCATTAATTCAATACTTATATTCTTGTGCCACTTCCATCATCGCAAATACATTTTCCCTTGGCGTCTCAAACGGCACCATGTCTCCTGCTGCCAGCACGTAAGCTCCGTTTTCTCCTGCTCCTTCGATGCAGCTAAGCGCTTCTTTTTTTACTTCCTCCGGCGTTCCGTTTGATAGTGTAACGGTGTTTACGCCGCCCATTAGTGCGGTTTCTTTACCAACCCTTCTGCGGAAATCTGCGGGGGATACGCCGCCCAGCGGATCCATCGGTTCGATGCAGTCCGCCCCAAGCTGCGCAATGCGCTCCACGATAGGGTCGATGTTGCCACATATGTGCACATATATTTTCATGCCTGTAGGTTTCACTTCGTCAATAAACTGCTTAAAGCAAGGGAAAGAATACTTCTCGAATATCTGCGGTGATATAACAGAGCACGAGCTCCACGGATCGCCCGAATATATGGTGTCTATGCCACACTTGCTGTAAGCCTTCGCCCTATTGACTGAAATGCGCAGATGCTTTTCTATAAGCGCCTGCACCAGCTCTTCGTTGTCATATAGGTCAAAGAGCGCATTGTCCGCTCCTCTCGAGCTGACGACGGGGCTTAGTCCGAGGCCGATGCCCGCCACTTTGCAAAAGTCGTCTCCTGCCCAGCCGATAACTTCACGGTAGAGTTCGAACTCTTCGGAGTTGTAAATCTCATCAACATCAGGCACTTTCATATCGTACACGTCGTCGATAGACTTTATAGGATACTCATCCGGCTCGATGCCGCCGGTGCCAAGGTTAAGCGTGCCGGCCCTCTTGCCGGTTTCTGCATTAACGGCAACATACTCACCGCCGTTTTTGCTGATCTTATATCTGTCCGGGCTTCCTCCGAGTATCCGCAAACCGTCCGACTGGTAGAGCTTTGTTATTTCAAACATAAGCTCCATCCTGTGATGCGGGTCTTCAATGCACTTTATGATACCAGCTTCATAGTCGTCTTCAAGCTGCAGTACTGCGTGCGGGAAACAGATCTGGGGCATGAAAGGCACCCGGTCTGCTTTTCCTCCCGACATCGCAGTAATCACTCTCTCCATACCGGTCATTTTTCTATCCTTCTTTCCTTCAACCCTTGTCAAAGACAAGTTCCGGGTACTTGGCAAGCATCTGCTGTCTCATATTGGCTATTGTCTCGTCTGGCACAGGCAGATACGGCTTTCTTATCCTGTTGCTGCCCGTAAGGAATCCGGCTGCGATAACTTGTGCTCTGTCTATTGCGGGGTCCCAATATCCCTTCTCGATAACGGGCATTGCTACTTCCATAAGGTAATCGTTCCATATATGCTGATACTTCATTGCCTCTTCCCATTTCTTGTCTACGCACAGGTTATACCAGTCTATGCAGAACTGCGGGTTCATGCAGTACACAACGGTGATGATACCTTTGCCGCCCAGCATCATGTTAGGCACAAAGCACGATTCTCCCGGGAAGTGGACCAGCTCCGGCGACTCCCTGAAAAGGTTGTACTGATACATAAAATCGGCCTTTGTAGATTTTGAGCCGATAAAGTTCTTGGGCAGGTGGGGGAGGACTCTTTTGTAGTCCCTGCCTTCATATAATATCTTTGTCCTCGATATGTTATAGTGAATGACTGCCATATTCGGATCTACAGCACAGACTTCCTGCAGAAATTTTAGCTGCTCGTCTTC
This sequence comes from Christensenellaceae bacterium, assembly GCA_963666505.2. GTDB lineage: Bacteria > Bacillota > Clostridia > Christensenellales > SZUA-584 > JABGQS01. The sequence continues at coordinate 295,079 of CAXXXL010000001.1, forward strand.
TCTTAGCTGTATCCACGGCGGGAAAGCGGGCATGATAGACTCAATGCCTTTCTCAGCGCAGTACTCCGCCATCCGGATAACTTCTCTGGTGTTAAGTGCGGTGGTGCCAACGCCTGTGTTTATGTCATAGTTGCTGGTCACTTCAACAAAAGCGTCCACCATGATCTTGAATTCTTCAAGGTCAAGCGCATAGAATTCGCCTGTGCTGCCTGTGGTATAGATTGCATGAGCTCCGTTTTCACATATGCGTTTGGTGTTCTCCTTGAATATGTCTACGTTGAAGTTGTAGTTCTCGTCCCATTCAAGCGGAACAGCGGCCCAGATGCCGTGCAGGTTCTCTCTGGTCAACATAAATAATTTCCTCCTTGCGGTTTCGAGTTGATAGGTAGTTCACAGCTCTTTTACGTTCTTGCTGCATAAGTCTGTCAAGTAGAATATACCAAAACCGCTTGCAGCCGACCACTACATTTACGGACGAAAAAAGTGCGGATATGTCCGGAATTCAAATGTATTTGCATAAATCATTGTAATTTTTGGACATTCATCTATAATAATAGTATGTCAATGAAATTTATAAAGGATTGCCCATGAAAACATTTACTGTCGATATGTGCGTAGCGTCGCTGCCTATGCGCCTTGTCGCAATCGGCTTTGTAAAAGATTTGGAATATCAGATGAGCCATATTTTCCAGCACAGACACAGCCTTTTCGAGATGCAGTATGTAACACAAGGCCAGTGCACCGTAAAGATAGACAGGCAGGTCTGCGCTCAGAGCGAAGGCGAGGTGTTTCTCATTGCGCCAGGCATATACCATTCCCAGAAATCCTGCACATCTCCGTTCGAAAAGATGTGTATAATATTCGAGGTTCCGGCGCCGCCGCAAGTCAGCAGCAGCAGCGCAAAAGAGCTTTTCTTAGCCCTTAGCACATCCAAGTTTTTTTCCTGCAGTGCGCAAGACATGGCGTCAGTGTTCGCCGCATTAAAGCAGGCGCTCGAAGACTGGGACACGAAGGTGTGCGGTATAGACGAGATACGAGTGCTCACAGAGCTTCTTATCCTTCGGCTTATCCAGCACAGAAGCGCCCCCGAAAGCGAGACGGATGATGGGGGATATGCACACGAACAGCGTGCATATATTATAGACGAGTTTTTCAACCGAAACTTTCATCTCAACGACGGCGATGAAGCCCTTGCTCAAACGCTGGGCGTAAGCGTACGGCAATTAAACAGGATACTCAAAAGCCTTTACGGCTGCAACTTTCGTGAAAAGCTAAAAGAGATCCGGCTTGAAGTTGCAACAGACCTTCTTGCAGCGGGCAGGAGCATCACAGAGATATCCGAGATAACGGGCTATAGCTGCCCGGCAAATTTTTCTACATTCATAAAGAACGCTACCGGCAAGACCCCCAGCCAACTTCGGCAAAGCTTCTCGGGCAAAGCACCACAAACACGGCGCCCCTCTTAATAACGGCTGTTATTTCGATATGATTTATATTTTAAGTGTGTTATAATAACAGCATGACCGGGGGTAATGTTTTGTCAGTAATAACGATATCAAGACAGCCATATAGCTGCGGAGACGAAGTTGCAAATTTAATAAGCCAAAGCCTTGGATGGGAGCTTGTCACAAGAGAAAAACTGCTCGCAGAGTTCCTGCCGGACATAGTCTTTGCGCACGATATAAACATGCTTAAAACCAGCGCCAGATACTACCTTAAGCCTTTTGGCAAAACAACATACATTGACTATATCAAAAAATCGCTTCTGGAACACGCTAAAACAAATTCGGCGGTTTTCGCCGGCTTTGGTTCCCAGATGATTTTTGCAGGTCTCGAAGACGCTGTGCATATACGTATAATAGCCCCGCAGGATATGCGTATAAAGAGAGTCATAGAGGACTACGACCTCTCGGAAAAAGAAGCGGAGCATATACTGATAACTGCCGACAAGAAACAACGAAGGTTCATAACGACGCTTTTCGGAGAGGATATAACAGACCCGTCGCACTACAACATAACGATAAATACGGGCAGCACCTCCGCTGCCGAAGCGGCGGACTGCGTGCTTTCGCTGGTGGAAGGGCGCAGCTTACAGGAAGAGGAGCAGCCGGCTGAGGAAGAGCCTGTGCAGAATGGGCCGGAGCTTAAAAACCCGGCAGAGGAAGAGTTCGCAAAACTGCTGGATATGTACAACATTGGCTGGAAGTACGAACCGAAAGCTTTCCCGATTGAATGGGATGCGGAAGGCAACGTCACTTCAGCGTTCCGGCCAGATTTCTATCTGACTGACTTCGACACATACATAGAGCTTACCACCATGAACCAGCGCTATGTGACCCAGAAGAACAGGAAAGCAAGAAAATTAAAGAAGCTATATCCCGATGTTAATATAAAGATAGTATATAAGAAGGATTTCCGTTCGCTTGTTGAACGGTTCAATCTCAGCAGAGGCGGTACAAAATGAGCGGTCCGAAATTTAAAAGAGTTGTGTTTACCGAGCAGGAGATTCAGGACAGAATCAGGCAGATGGGGGCGCAGATAACACAGGATTACGAAGGCCAGGAGCTTGTTCTTGTAAGCGTGCTCTACGGCAGCATGTACTTTATCGCAGACCTCACTCGTGCGATAGAGCTGCCTGTCGAGATAGACTTCATGTCGATAGGCGTATACCCGCACGCCACAAAAGAAACAGGCGCAGTTCGGATAACTAAAGACCTCGATATTGATATCTCCGGAAAGCATGTACTGATAGTCGAAGATATCACCCGCACCGGTCTTACTATAGGCTACCTCGTCCAGAACCTAAAAGCAAGGATGCCTAAAAGCGTAAAGGTGTGCACACTGCTTCGCAACCCCGACCAGCAGCTTATAGACACGCCTATAGCTTACGAAGGATTTAAGGTCACGAACTCCTGGCTTATGGGCTACGGAATGGACATAGACGGCAAGTGGCGCAATCTTCCCTATATTGTAGAAGTAACAAAATAGATAATCAAAAACGCTTTTGATATCAAACAGGCTGCCGGCCAAAATCCCAGCGTGCTCCGGATTGGCGCAAATAAATACAGCCCCTACGAATAGAGGCTGTAAATAGAAACTCCAGCGAACCCTTATAAAGAACATTTCACGTGGCTTCCACCGTTTACAACAAAATTCTTTAATCTCACGCTAGTTACAAAACTTTCAGTTCAGGTCGGGTCAGAATATAATTCAAAACCTTCTCATCATTTCAAACTTTGATACTAAGTTTGATTTGCAGTCTGCTTTCACTTTCGTGTCGGCTTAACCGCCCTCTTGTTTCCGCACTTTCGTACGGCGACTTCCGCTCAAGTTCAATACCCTTTTCGGTATTCCCTGGAGTATCTTTTATTATAGACTTGGGTACTGAAAAATGCAAATTTTATTTTGTTTAAAATAGGCCTGTGAAAGACGATATTATCGCCCTTAGAACTCATTAAGTTTTAAATGCTAAGAATACCTTTCTTTTTCAAAGTATTTTGCTGTTTTTCAAAAAAACGCAAAAATTATCTAAAAAAATTATAGCATAAACTTCACAAAGTACGCAGAAGAAGCTTAGAAAAATCAGCTTAAACCAGCAGTGCGAATGAAAGCAGAATGACATCTGCAGAAAAATAAAATATTTTGACGCAGGCGCAGACGGTGATATAATAAAAACCAACAGATTTTTGCCTGAATAATTTCATTTAGAAGGAAACGAAGATGATAAAAACTCTTGAATATAAAAATGGCATACTGCGCCTTTTAGACCAAACCAGGCTTCCGGCGCAGACGTGCTATATAGACATTCAAACCGTAACGCAGCTATGGGATGCAATAAAGCGGCTGGCGGTAAGGGGAGCTCCGGCGATAGGCGTCGCCGCAGCATACGGCGTAGTAATATCAGCACGGCTGGCTGCGAAAGATAACTTCGATTCATTCCGGGCAGCCGTAAAAAAGGATGCGGACTATCTCGCTTCGTCCCGCCCGACCGCAGTCAACCTTTCCTGGGCGCTGCGCCGCATGATGGAAAAGCTCTCCGATCTAAGCGGCGAACCCTTCGATAATATAATAGCAGCACTCGAAGAAGAAGCAAGGCGCATAGAAGACGAAGACAAGGGTATAAACAAAGCGATAGGAGAGAACCTTTTAAGCCTGCTAAAGAATGGCGATACCGTGCTCACTCACTGCAACGCAGGGGTGCTGGCGACAGCCGGCTACGGCACCGCTCTTTCACCGTTCTATCTCGCCAAAGAAAAAAGCATGAACATTAAGGTCTACGCCGACGAAACACGCCCGCTGCTCCAGGGCGCAAGACTGACAGCCTATGAGCTGATGCAGGGCGGCATAGACGTCACGCTCATCTGCGACAACATGGCAGCTATGGTGATGTCTCAGGGAAAGATAGATGCGGTGATAGTTGGGTGCGACCGTGTTGCCGCCAACGGCGACACCGCCAACAAAATAGGAACACTCGGCGTATCCGTCCTTGCAAAGCACTACGGTATCCCCATGTATATAGCCGCTCCCACCCCGACGATAGACCTTTCCTGCGCTACCGGCAGCGATATCCCGATAGAGCAGAGAAGTGAAGATGAAGTAAGAGGTTTCGGCAGTAAACAAACCGCCCCAAAGAATGTGAAGGTATACAACCCTGCCTTCGACGTCACCCCCTGGCAAAACATCACGGCAATAGTCACCGAAAAAGGCATATACCATCCGCCGTTCAAGCTTGAAGTCTAGAATTTAGCAATGAGGAGTTAGAGCAAGCAAAGGTTAACTGCTAGAGCCCTTGCATGGCTCAGATTATATCAGAGATAAACAATTAGGCAGCATAAAAGCCGATTGCATTGTAGTAATAAAATTATTGCCACCTTTAAAAAACAACAAAAGAAAACCTGGGTTTAAAAACTTTAAGGTTTTCACTACTATTTCCCGGCTGCTTTAGAATCCTTCTCCCATTACCTCCTTAACATCCGCAACGATAACAAAAGCCTTGCTGTCTATTTTCTGCACAAGTTTCTTTAATTTCGGCCCTTCCGTTCGCCACTTCAGCACGCACATTAAAACGTCCTTGTCCTGCTTGCTGTAAAGGCCTGTTGCGGAAAGAGCCGTTACGCCTCTGTTCATCTGATAAAGTATAGCGTGAGATATCTCTTCGCTCTTGTCAGATATTATATAAAAAGCTTTTGCCGCCGAAAGCCCGGCTACCACGAAGTCGATGACCTTTGAAGCTACGAACAGAGACACTACTGCATACATAGCGACCGCCATGTCAAACAGTATGCCGGCTGCAGCTATAATAACGAAATCTATACCAAACAGGAACACACTAAGGCTGACGTGTTTGAACTTCTCCGAGAGTATCTTTGCCGCCATGTCCGTGCCGCCTGTCGTTGCCCCCATCCTCACGACCAGCCCTATTCCTATACCGACGAGCACTCCGCCGTATATGCTCGCAAGGAATGGGTCGTAAGCCTCCAGCGGAATGGGTATCACCTCTGCCAGCACCGAATAAAGCAGCAGCGCATACACTGTCCTTATAGCAAACGTTTTGCCGAGCAGCCTAAGGCCGAATATAAAAAGCGGTATATTCAAAACGACGATGCTTATACCAAGCGGTATGTTGAAAAGGTGATACAGTATCGTTGCAATACCGCTCACTCCGCCCGCGGCAATCTTTCCCGGAACGAGGAAGATATTAAGCCCCGCTACCGCAAGCCCTACGCCTATTGATATTAATACATAATCCACGATTCTTTGTTTCATAGCCTTCACACCTCAAACAATATTTTCTTTTCAAAATGAAATCCCCCTGATGAGCGGCAAAGCCCAAAGGAGGATTTTAATTATCACACTAAGCCGGTATCCGGTAATTAATGATCTTTTATTTGCAAGTATTTTTGTCAGACGGCGATAGTCACTCCAAACAGCTTTATTGCTTTAGGGCAGATATAGTTTGCGCTCGTCTGAACTTCGCTGGATAGCTGCATAGTCGCCTGCACGTCCTTTATGTTCCCGACGATAGAGCCGCCGGTCACAGGCGTCTGCTTATCACCGTCGTGATATATAGCCAGCCTTATCTCTCCGCCGAAGTCTCCCGTCCACTCGTCCATTTGGAAATCAGAGAAATATCTGAGTTCAAGATACTCTCCCTGACGAAGTTCGTCAAGCGTTTTGCTTCCGCCCTCAAATTTAGCGTTTCCGATGACGCCCGTCGGCTCGATGCCAAGGTACTGGCTGTGCCGGTTGTCCCCGTGGATTTTCAGCAGCTTTCCGTCCTTGTAAAGCTCTGTGCTTTTTAGTTTAACACCGTCATGGTCAATATATCGGTTCATCGCAGAGTTTTCAATCTCCGGCTCAAGGCTTAAGTTTATACAGTCACCGGTTGTGCAGCCTTGCAGATCGTCGCCCGCTTTTGCGTCGGAATACTTCTGATAAACAAGCTGAGCATTTGCCTTTTGCACGTAATAGCTCAAAAACTCGTTGACGTTGTCTTTCGCGAGGATGACTGGAATATCCTTAAGCTTAGGCGTCGGCACTGCTTCCGCACGCAGCATAGCGTTTTCAAGCGCTTCCTGTGCAGTCTGCTCAATTTTTTCCAGGCACATGTCAGAGAAATCGAAGAACTCTATTATCTCAACTTCCTCGCCGCTCTGCCTGCAGTCAACGATGAGTTCAATGTGCCCGCTATACAGCGCAAAACTCTCGTCCACTCCAGATGAATTGGCTACTCTTGCATCGGTCTTTTCAAGGAAGAACTCACACGAGTTGACTTTGCTTGTCTTCATAATGTTCTTCTTGTAAAGTGCATTTGCGAGCTTTGGCATATAAGACGCAAGATCGCCTTCCGAGAACTTGCTCGAAACCTGCCCCAGCTTATCGCTGCTAGGCGCCGCCAGTTCGTAGTACGGATTTTTAACAAGAGAAGCAGCCAGCGCAGCCTGCTCTATTTTGGCTTTTATCTCCTCATAGGTCATAGTGGGGGAGAGCCTTGTGCTTGCAGACCCTTTATATTTCACGCCGTCCTCTTCAAAGTTTTTATATACCGTAACATTGATATGATGCACCTTTTTTGCCCGGTTCATGTCCAGCTTCTTCTTTATGAAGAAAAGCTCAGCCGACTGCGTCTGTCTCTCTCCGACCAGCCATTCGTCCACTCCGGGAGCGTTGTTCAAAATGCCGATTATATCCATTACCCCAACCTCCCTCTAAGCTTGATGTACGTGCCGCCGATAGAAGTCTTTGCCCACTCCTTGTGGCCTTTTCCGCAGTGTCCCGAGCCGCTCAGTTCAAGCTCTCCGTCAGAAACCATAGTTATCGATTTGAGAACATCCGGCACATATCCTGTCATTAGCACCGGCGCAAACACCTTACCGGTAAGTTTGCCGTTCTTTATCTCACGTCCACGGGCTATCATGCACTGTATGCCCCAGTTCTTGGGGTCTTCCATGCCGCTGTTATAGCTTTCCAGCAGATACCCGTCCTCCACTGAAGCTATCATATCCTCAAGTTTGTCGCTGCCCGGCTCAAAGAACGTGTTTGTCATTCTCGCATACGCTTTTCTCTCAAACGTCTCACGCCGTCCGTTGCCGGTTGGCGGTGTGCCCAGCTGCAGTGCGGAAAGAAGATCGGATATACCGTTCCTTAGTATACCGTCTTCTATTACTTTGGTGTCAGTGCCAAACGTGCCCTCGTCGTCGAAAAGATAAGTGGCAACTTCCTTTGCGCTCTGTGCGCCGTCGTGCATCTGCGTTATGGGCGATGCTACATATTCGCCGAGAAACTCTGCGCCTTTTGCCCTGTTCTTCACGAACATATCCATCTCGACTCCGTGCCCAAACGCCTCGTGCGCCACAAGTCCGGATACTTTCGGGTCGCAGATCACGTCATATTCGCCGGGCGCTATCCTCTTTGCACCCAGCATATCAACTGCATTCTGTACTATGTTCTTCACCATTGGTTTGAGTCTGTACAGCGATTCTACGCCCATCTGCCCGGATATCCCGTCGTGCTCATATTTCATGTCTCCGTCTTTTCCTGCAACGGCAAGCGTGCCTGCGGAAGTGAACACATAAGACTGCTCAAGATCCCGTTTTCCGGAATAAAAAACTTTAGACACATGATACTCTTCATATACTGTTCTGAAATCTATAAGCAGGTCCGAACAGCTCTTTGCTTCCTCTAGTATCTGCTTCATCAGCCCCAGCTTTTCGTCTGTGCTAACGCTCTCCGGCAGCATCTCAACGTCTCCGAAGAATGTCTTATCCGCTTCTTCTTCTTTGATCGGCGGATACTGTGTGATCTCAATACCTGCGCCTGTCAGCAGTTCTGTGTCCTGCCTTGCTGTTTTTATAACTGCCGCTAATATATCTTCATAGTTTTCGTCACATAGCTCATTAAATGAATATTCGCTGTATGATGTTCCGTTATACACTCTTGCGACGCAGCCTCTTTCAGCCAGCATTGCATCCTGCACGGTGCTTCCGCTGAAATCGACTATAAAGCGTGTGCCCGCTGTGTCGCTTGCTAGCAGGGATGCATATTCAAACTCTTCAAGCAATGCTTCCAGCAGCCTTTTTAACAGCGGCTTTTTGCCCTGCAGATAACTGCTTATTTTAACTTTCATCTGTTTCTCCTTCTATACAATAGGTTTCAAAAAGCGGCTGTCCCGCTAAGCTTTCCCTGGGAATCATTATACTAGTGCGCTTTTCTTTTGGCAACACCGAAGAACGGCTTCATTTTTCCTGCTCCTGCTGCTCTGGTTCAGCTGTCGTGCCTCTGTTCAGCTGTCTTGCTCAGCGCATCTTTCAAGATAAGCAACAAAATCAAGAGCCGCCTGTCTAGGCGTCGCCCACGATGTCACCATCCTTACGGTCACCATTCCGTTTTCCCGGCGGGCCCTGCATAAAGTCAAAGCGCTTTCTAAGCTTGTCGCAAAGCTCCGCAGGGAATATCGGGAACAACTGGTTCGAAACAGAATCCGAAGCAAATTTAAACCCCAGCTTCGCAATTCCCTTCCTTAATATATCCGCAGTTTCATTGGCATGCGCAGCCAGTTCGAAATAAAGCCCGTCTTCAAAGAGCGCAAGGAACTGCAGCCCCAGCACCCGTCCTTTGGCAAGCATGCCGCCCCGCTGCTTTATCATGAACCGAAAGTCGCTTTTGAGTGCGTCGTTCATAATGACCAGCGCTTCGCCTAGCAGCGCACCGGTTTTCGTTCCGCCGATATAAAACGCATCGGTAAGCTGTGCGATGTCTTTTATGGATAATGTGCATCCGTCCACGGTCAGTGCAGAACCAAGCCTTGCTCCGTCAAGATACAAAAGCAGCCCTTTGCTGCGGCAGAAACTGCTCAGTTCTTCGAGCTCAGTTTTTGTATAGTGCGTGCCGACCTCGGTAGTGTTGGATATATAAACCATCCTGGGTTTTACCATATGCTCGTTGCTGTGAAAATCGAGCGTCGGCTGAACGAGCTTCGCATCAAGCTTTCCGTCCGGCGTATCGACTGTGATTATCTTGTGGCCTGTGGCTTCAATAGCTCCCGTCTCGTGCACCTCAACGTGGCCCGTCTGTGCAGATATAACGGCCTCGTGCGGCCGCAGGAATGCCGACACAGCGATAAGGTTTGTCTGTGTTCCTCCGGGAATGAAATGAACAGCAGCATTTTTGCTCCCTGCCGCTCCTTTTATTAGCTGCGCAGCGTCACGGCAGTAAACATCCTCGCCATAGCCGTCAAGCTGCAAGAGGTTGGTTTCCTCCAGCTTCTTTAAAACCTTCGGATGCGCCCCTTCGTTGTAGTCATTCATAAAGCTGTACATATTCCCCTCCAATAGCAGTGGCGGCAGTGCCGGATATACTTGCCGGATAAGCTCCGCCGGTCTTGATTCACACTGCGATAACAATACCACTTTACTGCTGCGTTTTCAAGAAGCCGCGGGCACAGACGGTGAACCATAACGTCATTCTGAAAAGTGCAAAGCGCATCCGAAGAATCATAGTAGGCATCAGTGGTTTTTTCTTGAATTACATAATGTGTTGTGTTATTATAATCTGCCAATATATAGGAAAGGGCCAACCATGCTAAACAAAGTTATGAACAGATACCGGGGGCTGCCCCGGGAAATATATATTTTATTTTTTGCTCGAATCATAAACAGCATAGGTGCTTTCGTATACCCGCTTATGACGCTTATAATGACCAACAAGCTTGAAATGACATCAGACAAAGCGGGGCTCATCACAACGATAATGCTGCTTACCCAGCTTCCGTCCATGCTGCTCGGAGGAAAGCTTGCAGACCGCTTCGGGCGTTTAAAGCTTCTGTCATTCTCTCAACTGCTTGGCGCTGTGATGTACCTCATATGCGGCTTCCTAGAGATGTCGAACACGGTTATAATCCTTATAATAATAGCGTCAAACTGCTATGCCGTCTCATACCCTGCTCTTGATGCAATGACGATGGATTTAACTACCCCTGGCAACAGGAAGGAAGCGTTCTCGCTTCTGTATATGGGCTTGAATATCGGCTTTGTCCTAGGGCCGGCTATCGGCGGCCTTCTTTTCGAGAACCATCTAGGGCTGGTGTTTATAGGCGACGCTTTAACGACCATTTTGTCAGTTATACTTGTGCTTGTCTTTATTAAGGAAACGCTGCCTTTAAAAGACCACGGTATATCGGCGCAGCTCGAAAAAGCCAAGTCCGGCTCGGTATTCAAAGTTCTAAAAGAGCGCAAAATTATTATTGCAGTTGCAGCGGTTCTTTTTCTGATACAGTTTTCATACGCCCAGATGGGCTTTGAACTGCCTATACACATGGACGCAACTGTTTCAAACAGTGCGACCAACTTCGGTTTTCTCGTAGGCTTCAACGGACTGCTTGTAATCTTTGCGACGCCTCTTATAACATATATGATAAGGAAGTGGAAAGCGCTCTACGGAACGTTGACCGGAGGGCTTCTTTACGCTGCCGCATTTGCCATGTTCATATTCGCAAAAAGCCTGTTTCTGTTCTATGTAGCCATGTTTATTTTAACGATGGGAGAGGTCATAATTTCGGTCGATGCCTTTGCTTTCATCTCAAGCATGTCTCCATCGTCTCACCGTGGAAGGGTAAATTCAATCGTAAGTATAATCAGCAATGCGGGCAGGATGCTCTCGCCGGTCATAATAGGCTGGATAATAAAGGTAGGCGGTTTTGGCGCCGGCTGGCTTACGACTTCACTGGTTGCCTTCACCGCCGCTGCACTTTTATTCTTTTTCATGAATTCGGGCGGCTTAAAGAGACACATCGAAAGCTCCGGGAACATACACAAGTGAATAAAAATAAGGGAATATATGTAAATAAAATCAACAAAAGGATTTTGACTTGAAATTTTTTTGTAAAAAAGTTTAAAAATACTGTCATAATACTAGTTTTTTCAGAGAAATTATTAGGTTTTAAAAATTAACATTTGATATGTGCATAATGTCAATGTATAATAATGTGATAAACAATAGGAAGAAGGAAAAAATGTTTTGACTAAATATTTTTTAAAGCGCCTACTTATTGCATTGATAACGTTATTTATAATAGCAGCAATAACGTTTGCTATGATGCATTCAATTCCGGGCGGCCCGTTCACTCGGGAGAAACCACTTCCTGAAAATCTGGTCAGGGCTCTAGAGGAAAAATATCATATAAGTGACCCGCTCATAAAACAGTTTTTCGATTATATGGGTGGTCTGGTAAGGTTCGATCTTGGCCCGTCATTTTCAAAGGTTGGTGTAACAGTTAACGAATTGATTGGAGGCGGTGTTCCGGCAAGTGCGACGATAGGCTTCTTTGCTGTTCTTCTCATTATTTTCCTCGGTATACCGTTTGGTATAATCTCGGCGCTTAAACAGAATAAGCCGATAGACTATATTGTCATGTTCATGGCAACACTTGGGGTGACCATCCCAAGCTTCGTGGTGGCGACGCTGATCATATATATTTTCTCGGGGCTGCTGCATTGGCTGCCCAGTTTTGGCATCGACTCCTGGCTTGGCTATATCGGGCCGACGGTGGCGCTGGGAGGTTATTCGCTTTCGTTTGTAACAAGGCTTACGCGTTCGTCCATGCTTGAAGTTCTGCGGCAGGATTATATTAGGACGGCAAGGGCAAACGGAATAAGAGAATATAAAGTTATGGCAAAGCATGCTATGAAGAATGCGCTCATCCCGGTAGTAACATATATAGGGCCGATGATTGCGGCGATACTTACCGGCTCATTCGTAATAGAGAGAATATTTGCTATCCCCGGTATCGGAGGATATTTCGTAGAAAGCATAAACAACAGGGACTATACAACTATAATGGGCATAACGATATTCTATGCCGCTTTCTATATTGTCATGGTTCTCCTCGTTGATGTGGCATATGCATTCATAGATCCGAGAATCAAATTCACCAGAGGGAAAGTATAATTATAATATGGATAATATAAATAAATTCAAGTTTGCAACGGATAGAGAGAAAGAACACGACGTGGCAAGGCCGAGTCTAACCTACTGGCAAGACGCTTTTAGGCGACTTAGGAAAAATAAGCTTGCTATGATAGGTCTTTTCTGTATAATACTTATTGTACTTTTCGGAGTATTCGGGCCGATGTTCACCGGATACTTATATTCCGACCAGGAAAACGATTATAAGAATCTTCCGCCCAGACTGAAGCTGTACGAGATAGAACCCGATGTATTTATGTATCTGTCGGGCGACTATTCTATGTTCATCGTCAGTGATGACGGCAGCCTTACCAGGCTCCCGCTGTTTGTCGAAGAAGATGCAGACACCGGACCGGAGACCGAGATACTTTCTCCGGCGGAAATAAGAAAAAGAAGAGAAGAACAGTCAACGCAGGAAACTAATCCTTACGAAAAAGTCTATGACTTTAACGGCGAGAAGATAACGGTAGATTTTTCCAACAAGGCAGATACAAAGACAGAGCATGAATACAACTTTGCTATTACATACAAGGGCAACACAGTAACACAATATGCAAAAACAGTTGCCAACAAATTATATCCCTTCGGCACAGACAATCTTGGAAGAGACCTGCTGACACGTGTTATGTACGGCGCAAGGATATCTCTTTTAGTGGCGTTCATTGCCACACTGGTAAACTTCCTTATAGGCGTGCTCTACGGCGCAATAGCAGGTTATGCTGGGGGACGTACGGACAATATAATGATGAGGATAGTGGACATTATCAATTCCGTTCCCCTTGTGCTATACATAATACTTATCGGGGTCATGATTCCCAGAGCGGATGGATTTTTTACGATAGCCATTACTATAGGGTCCGTATATTGGGTCGGTATGGCAAGGCTGGTCCGCGGACAAATGCTCCAGCTAAAAGAGCAGGAATTTGTCCTCGCAGCAAGAGCTCTTGGCGTAAAGAAAAGAAAGATAATATCAAGGCACCTCATACCGAATGCGATGGGGCCGATCATCGTTTCGATGACGATGATGATCCCAAGCGCAATTTTCACAGAATCATTCTTAAGCTTTATAGGTCTTGGTGTAGATGCACCGCAAGCTTCCTGGGGAACACTTGCAAATCTGGCGCTGTCCAGTTTGCTTACATATCCGTATCAGCTTATGTTCCCAGCGTTTGCAATAGCGATAACGATGCTTGCGTTCAACTTCCTGGGTGATGGTCTGAGAGATGCGCTCGACCCAAGGCTAAGAAAAGGTTAAGGTGAAATCATGGGTAAAATACTTGAAGTAAAAGATTTACATACATCCTTCTTTACACACCTTGGCGAAGTTGTGGCAGTAAGAGGCAGCAACTTCACCATGAATGAAGGAGATATACTCGGAATAGTCGGCGAATCAGGCAGCGGCAAAAGCGTGACTGCGCTTTCTGTTATAGGTCTTATTGACGAACCGGGTAAAATAAAAAAAGGACAGGTTCTTTTCGACGGCAAAGATCTGACTAAGCTGTCTTACAATAAGCTATCAGATATCAGGGGAAACGATATATCGATGATATTCCAAGATCCGATGACGTCGCTCAACCCTGTTTTTACGATTCAGAACCAGATGGTAGAGGTAATACAGCGTCATACCGACATGACGAAAGCAGAGGCGAAAAAGCATGCAGTTAACATGCTCGACCTCGTCGGTATTCCCGAGTCCGCTTCACGGATCAAGTCATATCCGCACGAGTTTTCGGGTGGTATGAGACAACGTGTTATGATAGCGACTGCGCTGTCGTGCAATCCGAAGCTGCTTATAGCGGACGAACCTACGACTGCGCTTGATGTTACGATACAGGCTCAGATACTAGAGCTAATGCTGTCGCTGCAAAAAGAGATAAAAACATCAATAATACTGATAACTCACGATCTTGGCGTTATTGCGGAGGTCTGCACGAGTATAATCGTCATGTACGGCGGTATGATAATGGAAAAGGGCACAGTTGAAGAGATATTCTACAACGCCCAGCACCCTTATACGATAGGGCTGCACAAATCAGTACCGAGCATGACTAGCAGCAGCAAAGATCGGCTGATACCTATCGCCGGTTCTCCGCCGGATCTGTTAAAGCCTCCAGCCGGCTGCCCGTTTTCACCGAGGTGCGAACATGCTATGCAGATATGTCTTGAAGAGGCTGCGCCGATGTTCAAAATAAGCGATACTCAGTCTTCAGCATGCTGGCTTCTTCACGAGGATGCACCAAAAGTTGAGGGTATAAAAAAAGGAGAAGCGAACAATGGCTGATAAGAAGAAAATGGCTGAAACAAACAGCTCAGATGCGCTGCTTAAGGTGGAGAACCTAAAGAAACACTTTCTTATAAAAGGTGCCGCCAGAAAAGAAAACCGCAAATGGCTAAAAGCTGTAGACGATATTAGTTTTGAGATAAAGAAAGGCGAGACGTTCGGACTTGTCGGAGAGTCAGGCTGCGGCAAATCAACGACCGGGCGTACTATAATAAGGTTGTACGATCCTACTGACGGCAAAGTAATCTACGACGGTAAGAACATCGCAAATATAAGCGAAGCAAAGATGCTTCCCTACAGGAAAAAGATACAGATGATATTCCAGGACCCTTATGCTTCACTCAACGGAAGGATGACGGTCAATGATATAATAGGCGAAGGGATAGAAACCCACGATCTATATTCAGGCAAAGAGAAAACTGAGCGCATATACAACCTGATAAACCATGTGGGGCTCAAGCGTGAACACGCCAACCGCTACCCGCACGAGTTTTCGGGAGGGCAGCGCCAGAGGATAGGCATAGCGCGTGCGCTTGCAGTAGAGCCAGATCTCGTAATATGTGACGAACCGATATCGGCGCTGGATGTTTCTGTTCAGGCGCAGGTTGTAAACATGCTTGAAGACCTTCAGGACGAAATGGGTCTTACATATCTGTTCATAGCGCATGACCTTTCGATGGTCAAGCACATTTCGGACAGGACGGGTGTTATGTACATAGGCAAGCTCATGGAAGTATGTGAAAGCGAGAGGCTTTACGAGAACCCGCTGCATCCGTACACCCAGGCGCTTTTATCCGCGATTCCGATTCCGGACCCGATACTGACTAGAAAGAACAAACGTATCATTCTCAAGGGAGATGTTCAAAGCCCAATAAATCCTCCGGAAGGCTGCAGATTCAGGAAAAGGTGCCGGCACGTAAAAGATATTTGCCGCGAATTTACGCCGGAGCTGAGGGAACTTGAACCCGACCACTTTGTTGCCTGTCACCGTGTCGAGGAGATTAACAAATAAAAAAATATACATGAGTGCATAAACGTGGTATAATAAGGATTAGTATTAATATTCGGTATTTACCGATGTTAAATAATTTATTATGATTTATACGCAAAAGAGGAGCGTATAATACATCAAAAAGGAGGAATAAAATGAAGAAAGTATTATTGATGCTTCTGGCACTGGCAATGGTAGCTTCTCTCTTTGTAGGATGTACAAAGACAGAAGAACCGGATGACATGACAGATGACACAACACAGGACGTTACGGAAGAGCCGGATGATACGGCTACGGAAGCGCCGGCAACAGAAGAACCGGCAGAGCCGATCGTATTCAACTGGAACATAGGTGCAGATCCTAAGACAATCGACCCGGGCCTGAATGGTGCAAGCGACGGCGGCGACGTTATCAACAACACATTCGAAGGTCTTATTAGAGAAAAGAGCGGCGTTGTTCAAGAGGGTATCGCTAAATCTTGGGATGTTTCAGAAGACGGTCTCACAGTTACCTTCCACCTAAGAGAGTCCAACTGGTCAGACGGTTCTCCGCTGACAGCAAACGACTTCGTTTATGCTTGGAAGAGGGCAATGGCTCCGGAAACAGCTTCTGAATATTCTTGGCTGTGGGAGTACACAAACGTTGTCGGCGCTGCTGACTATGTAAGCACAGCTGCCATAGCTGACTATCAGGATACGATAGACAAAGGCGAAGGCGGACTCAAAGACGAAGAAGACGCTGATTCTGTTATAACAGCAGACGACGTTACTGCAGCACAGGAAGCCATTGCTGAGCTTTCTATGTATACAGCTGACACAGTCGGCATAGAGGCTCCGGACGACTATACATTTGTTGTTCACCTCATTGCTCCGACCAACTACTTCGTCAGCCTTATGTCTTTCTATCACTTCATGCCGGTTAAGCAGAGCTCAGTAGAAGCTGGTCCGGAAGGTACATGGGCAACAGACCCGGCACTCGCAGTATGTAACGGTCCGTTCATGCTTACTGACTATGTCATAGGCGACGGTCTTGTACTCGAGAAGAACCCGGAATACTGGGCAGCAGACACTGTAGGAATCGATCTTATTAACGGAAAGTTCATCGACGATGAGAATACGTCTTATCAGGCATACCTCAATGGCGACCTTGACTTCCTGCCGACAGTTCCGACAGCTGAAACTCCAAGACTAATGGCAGAAGATCCGAACTTCTACGTCTTCCCGCTTCTTGGAACATACTACTATATCTTCAATCTTGATAAAGAGATATGGGCAGATCCTACTGTAAGGAGAGCTATTTCGATGGCTCTCGACCGTGAAGCTATATGTGAAGTTCTCGCAGCCGGTCAGGTTCCTGCAGGCGGGTTCATACCGCCGGGCTTCCTCGACAACGAAGGCAGAGACTTCTTTGAGACAGCCGGCTTGTTCGGATTCTCAATGGACGACGGTTCAGTTGCAGCAGCTCAGCAGCTTCTTGCTGATGCAGGTTATCCGAACGGCGAAGGATTCCCGGAATTCGAGATCCTTATAAACAACTCCGTTGGTCACCAGACTGTTGCAGAACTAGTACAGGAACAGCTCAAGACAAATCTTGGACTTACCTGCACGATAAGCTCACAGGAATGGGCGGTCTATCAGGATACACGTACAGCAGGCGCTTTCGACATGTCTCGTGGCGGCTGGCTGACAGACTACATGGATCCGATGGGTATGCTGTCTATCTTCACATCAGACAACTACTACAACGATCCTGGTTATAACAATCCGGATTACGATGCTCTCCTCGAGAAAGCAAACACTGCGACGGATCCTGCAGAGCACTTCCAGGCGCTGTATGATGCACAGGAACTGCTGATGAGTGATTCGCCGCTAATCCCGATTTACCACTATGTTGACGTAGCTCTTGCTCGTGAAACATTGATTGGATGGGACAGAAGCGTTCTCGGTTCGCTCGACTTCTCGGCTGCTACAATAGTATCGGAATAGTCAAAAAAAACGAACCGTAAAAAGCAAACAAAAAGACCGGTCATATGGCCGGTCTTTTTTTACTGCACTGAGTTTCTTCTGAACATTAGGTTGATAAACGAGAGTGCAAGCATAAGAGCTCCCAGCAACACGAAAGAATATCCCGTTCCTATGTTGTCAGATAAAAACCCAAACAACGGGAATGTCAATATCATCACAAGGCTGAACATCAGGCTTTCGAAAGACAGTATAGTAGCTCTTTTATCGGAAGTGATAGATTTGTTTATGTAGTCTCTCGTAGCGACGAATATGACAGCCTCAACAAAGTTCATGATGCAGAACGGCACTATCGCCGCATCTGTAAAGAACATAAGGGCGATGCACACTGCCGCTATAAACGGAGCGCTTTTGAGTATCAGTGCTTCACCAAGCGCTCTTTCGAGCTTTGCTGCGAAAACTGCTCCTACAGCCGCCGCAAGTGATGATGCGGCAAGGTATATGCCTATGTGCAGAACGGATAACCCGGCAGATTTCCAGAATACCTGCATATAGAAAAATGTAAGTGTAACACTGCTGCACAAAAGCGATGTAAACACTATTAGATACAAAAGCCTTCCAGAGCTTCTAATAGCCTTGAAACTGTCAACGTACTGTTGTTTCAAAGCTGTTGCAAGCCGGGGCTTTTGTTTGTGATCCTTCAGCCTTGGCTCCCTGAAAAACAGACCGACTACAAGGCTTGCACCGCTGAGTATGATAGCAAGATAGTACGCCCATTCATACTTAATGCCGCCGACCGCTCCGCCTATTACGAGAGCTGCAATGCCCGTAGCCTGAAATACGACCTCGGTTCGCCCGGCGATCCTCATGTAAATAGATTCCCTGCCTTCCAGCAGCAGCGAGTCATAAACAAGCGCTTCGTTTGCACCCGACTCAAAGTTATACGATAGCGCTGTTACTACAAAACCTGCCGCAAACCCCCAGAAACCGCTGGAGATTATCATGATAAAACTCGAAACCGCTGCAAGAACCGTTCCGATTATTCTGCTTGTTTTTCTGCCTAATATATCTGCAACAGCTCCGGTCGGTGTTTCCATTATCAAAGATGTAACATGGAAAACCCCCTCAAGAAGACCGATCTCAAAAAGACTAAGGCCTTTCGAAGCAAGGTATAGCATCCAGATGCCGTGTGTAACGTTAAGGTTTCTTGTAAACGTAAAAACGTAATTGACTATTATATTTTTATAGTAATTGATCTTATTCATTTTTTCCTCCGCTGCATGTAATAGACAGGCACTGCGCATGCTTGGCAAAGGGCAATAAAAAACTCCTTATGCTGTATAGCTCAAGGAGTGAAAGACGTTATCAAAATCCGAAAGCTAACATGCCAGCACCATGTTTTTTCTAAAAAAGGGCAGACTTCCCCCTTCGGTAGCAGGAGTGCTTATGGTAGATGATTTGATGTTCAGCCAATTTAAAAGGCTGTTTATATAATTCGCTGTGTTTTTCATACTCAGCGATTATATCACCGACTTATAAAAAATGTCAACCACCGTCTGCCGCTTGTTTATCCCACACTTATGCTTGTCATTCTAAAGCGAAGTACAGCTACGTCAAATATTCTTATACACTAAAAATATTACTTTGCCTGCCAGGTGTCGGATGCGTATATACTCAACTTGGCAAATAGAGCGCCAAGCCAGCTTTTCCCTGCCCGAATAATCTTTACATAAAGGTAAAAATAAACTACAATATATCTGAAGGAAAGGCATGTTTATGGGCGAGATTTTAGTAAAGCAGATACTCATAGGAACAAATGAATATGAAGCTGAACTAAAGCTTCGGGACGATATAATGCGCCGGCCGCTTGGTCTTTGTCTGTTCGACGAAAACCTGTCGGCAGAAACGGAAGATATCCACATAGGGGCTTTCGACGCCGGCAAACTTGTCGGTGTTCTCGTACTTACCGGTTATGGGCAAAGCAGCCTGAAAATGAGGCAGGTCGCTGTAGCTGCCGACAGGCAAAAACAGGGTATAGGAACTCTGCTGGCGACGTATGCAGAAAGTATCGCTGCAAAGCAGGGCTGCACAGCTATAAAACTTCATGCGAGAAAAACCGCAGTAGCGTTCTATGAACTGCTGGGATATAAAATCACAGGTGAGGAATTCTCAGAGATAGGCATACCTCACAGGGCAATGACGAAAACAATAAAAATAACAAAAGGACAAGGGATAGACGATGAAAGTTAAGGATCTAAAAGAGATTTTGGCAGATGCAGATAAAAATATCGGAGCAGAGGTAACGCTGGAAGGCTGGATAAGGAACCACCGCAGGCAGAAGACCTTCGGCTTTATAGACTTCTTTGACGGCACGTGCATGGAAGCGCTCCAGGTCGTCTATGACGAGAAACTTTCCGACTTCGACAAGATAAAAACATACCACGTAGGCGCATCGGTTCGTATAACCGGGCTGATTGCAGAATCGGGCGGCAAACAGAAGGGTATAGAGCTCCAGGCAAAAGAGGTCGGGCTCATCGGCTCCTGCCCGGAAGAATATCCGCTGCAGCCAAAACGTCATTCTCTCGAGTTTCTGCGTGAGATAGCATATCTTCGTCCGCGGACACGCCTTTTTCAGGCGGTGTTTCGAATACGCAGTCTTGCCTCGTTTGCAATACACAAATACTTCTATGATAACGGCTATGTATACGTGCACACACCTCTCATCACCGGCAACGATGCAGAGGGAGCGGGCAATACTTTCACGGTAACTGCGCTTGATACGATCAGCCCTAAAACGGATTTCAGCGAAGATTTTTTCGGCATGCGCACGTCGCTAGCCGTAACGGGGCAGCTTGAAGCCGAAACGTTTGCACTCGCTTTCAAAAAAGTATACACATTCGGGCCAACGTTCCGCGCGGAAAACTCAAACACCAAAACGCATGCTGCCGAGTTCTGGATGATAGAGCCGGAAGTCGCATTCTGCGGACTTGAGCAGCTCATGGATATAGAAGAGGACTTCTTAAAATACATCGTTGGCTATATACTTGACAACGCAGGCAGCGAGCTTAGTTTTCTCGAACGCTTTACTAAGAGCGGCCTTAAAGATAAACTGCATGCGCTGACGGGTTCGCACATAGCAAGGGTGCCGTACGCCGAAGCAATAGAAATACTCAAACAAGCCGACACTGAATTCGAATTCGAACCGCAATTCGGCTCAGACCTTGCAAAAGAGCACGAGAAATACTTGACGGACGAACACTTTGCTTCTCCGGTTTTCGTATATAACTGGCCAAAGGGCATAAAAGCTTTCTATATGTACCAGAACGAGGACGATACGGTAAGGGCGGTAGACCTGCTCGTGCCGGGTGCTGGAGAGCTTATGGGCGGAAGTCAGAGAGAAGCAAGATACGAGCGCCTTTTTAACAGAATGAATGAAATGGGCATATCCACGCAAGAGATGTACTGGTATCTCAATCTTCGTAAGTTCGGCGGTTGTGACCACGCCGGTTTCGGCATGGGCTTCGAGCGCCTGCTGATATACCTCACGGGCGTAGAAAACATCCGTGACGTCATTCCCTACCCCAGAACTCCCCAGAACTGTGAATTCTGATTTGAGGATACTTGATGCATAAAAACACAATAACAGCATATATAATGCTCGTGGTGTCGTCTGTGATTTTCGGCTTTTCGTTCCTGTTCACGAAAGATACGCTTGCATACCTCGACATCTTCCAGCTGCTCGGGATGCGCTTTCTGATAGCCGCTGTAGTAATGAGTATTATAGTTCTGAGCGGCATAATCAAGATAAACCTGACACGCAAAAAGCTAAAGGGCATATTTGTGCTAACGCTTTTTCAGCCCGTGGTCTATTTCGTATGCGAGACTTTCGGTGTAAAGCTGACTTCCTCGTCAGAATCAGGCATGATGATAGCGCTTATTCCGATTTTTGTCGCACTGTTTTCACGTGTTCTGCTAAAGGAGAATCTAAAACCGCTACAGTGGATTTCCATATTTGTCTCGGTCGTTGGAGTCGTTCTTATTATTGGGGCTAAAGGTTTCAACTTCGGCAACGGCAGCTTTGCCGGGTTCATGCTGCTCCTCGGCGCAGTCATAGCGGCGGGGCTCTACAGCCCTCTGTCACGAAAGCTGTCGGCTCACAGCTCACCTTTCGAGATAACCTTCGTAATGATGTGGGTGGGGGCGGCGGTGTTCAACGCAATAGGTGTAAGCACAGCAGCAGCCAAAGGTACTCTTTCCACTTATATAACAGCTGCGTTTGCTCCGGGTTCGCTTCCTGGCGTGCTCTACCTCGGCGTGCTTTCATCAATAGTCGCATTTTTCTGCATCAACTATGCAGTTTCCAAAATCAGAACAAGCAGAACTGCTGCCTTTGCAAACTTAACAACGGTGATTAGCATTCTTGCAGGAACACTGCTCGGCGGCGAGAAGATTTACAGCCTGGCAATAGTCGGCATAGCGCTGATACTGCTCAGCATATGGGGGGTTCTCAGCGGCGGTTCAAAGAAGGATAAGGATTCAGGGCCGGGCGTAAGCCTGCCGGGCTGAGCCTGAAAGCTAGGGTGAGGGTCAGAGGATAACATCAATGAAGATAATTACTGCAGTCGAACTCAATAAAGATCAGCTCGGCGAATTAAAGGCGCTTGAGTCAGCCTGCCGCAACTTCGATAATACCACAAGCAGCATAAACCTTGCGCAAGAGCTTAATTTCCATAAAGACATGGATTGCTTTTTCCTGGCTTATGAAAACGATAAACTCATCGGGATGGTTTCGGTGTTTGCACCGGCCAAAGATAAAGCAGAGCTTTCTGCGCTTGTGTTGCCGAAAAAAAGAGAGCAGGGCATATTCAAGTCACTTCTAAATAAAGCCGTCGCAGTTCTTGAAAAGTATGGAATCAGCGAAGTGTATCTGGTGCACGATGAAGCAAACAAAGCGGGCGCAGCCGTCCTTGAAGCGTGGAAGACAGCGCTCAGTCATTCGGAATACCTTCTGGCATACGATAAGGATTCTGGCGCCACAGCACAAATGCCGCAGGTCAGTATAAAAGAAACGTATGCAAAAGACATAAAGGAATCGGTACGGCTGGCTCTAGAGATATTCGGCGGCGAAGAAAAGGAATGGACGGAGCTGTTCGCAAAAAGCTTTTCCAGCCCAAATGTGCGCTGCTTTACAGCAAACTCTGACGGCAGGACTTTTGGGATATGCAGCGTAAATAATACTGATAAAGGGCTGTTTTTATTCAGTTTGGGCATACTGCCTGCCATGCGACGCAGAGGCCTTGGCCGCTCCATGCTCTGTGCGCTGACTGACAAGCTGTCTTGTGAATCTTCCAGCGATATACTGCTGGAGGTAAACAGCGAAAACGCAGCGGCATACAGCCTTTATATCACAAGCGGTTTTAAGGAAAAAGTACGTTTTGACTATTACAGACTTAGCATGGACGATATAAAAGCAAGGCTAGAGGATGATAAAGTAAACAGGCGGCTTTGACAATGCATTTTTTATATAATAAAATCATATTATAAACAGAAGCTATAAAAGGGAGGCTGGTATGAGAACAAAGATATTAACAACAATAATTCTTGCTACAGCTGCGGTGCTGATGCTGTCAGGCTGCTCACAAACAGCGCCCGCTCCAAGTGAAGCCACAGATAAGCCCGGTGATGCTGAAGCTCAAGATGACGCAGCTGCGGACGAGACAACGATGCTCAGCCTCACGCTCGAAGAGCTTGCCCAGTACAACGGGCAGGACGGCATGCCCGCATACGTCGCAATAGACGGCGTAATTTACGACATGAGCGCAATAGCGCCGTGGGCGGGCGGCAAGCACAACGGCCATATAGCAGGCACAGATCTTACAGAAGACCTTAAAACGAGATCACCGCACGGAGTACGTGTCTTGGAGATCCTGCCAAAAGTCGGCACAATAAAGGAGTAATATATGTACAGATTATTCGGATGGATAAATGTAGCGCTGGTTGTTCTTATGATTTCCCCGTTTTTCGTGCGCTGGCTGAACAAGAAATATATAAAAAACGACATGCTCAAAACACAGCTCTTCAAATACAGAATTTTTCACAAGGTTTTCGGAGTGCTGCTGCTGGCGTCAATAATAACTCATGCAATCCTCGCACTGGGGACATGGCAGTGGCATACCGGCACGGTCCTGGGCATTACGGCGGTGGTGACAGCGCTGGCGGCGGTGTCTTTCTACACGTTCAAGAAAAAATGGCTCTTTGTGCTCCACCGTGTTCTGGCAGCTCTGCTAATACTGCTTCTTTTAGTCCACCTGATCTTCCCGTCGGCAATATACCATATCTTCGGCTGAAAGACGGCAAATATAAATACGTTTTACCCTGAACCAGGCAGGTCCGTTTGATTTGCCCGGTTTTTTTATGGAGTATTTCAATATCGTTTGAAACGGGCAAACATGTCTAAATTGTTAAAAAAATGCAGGGGGTTATAGACTTTACTAGCAATATGTATTAAAATTAAGATGAAAAAACATCGGAGACATCAAAAGTGCAGAATAGTTCAAAAGAACTGCCGCGGCAGTATCGTAAGATGGTAGAGCACTTATATAGCGAATACAAACCGCTTATGGTTTGCGTGGCGATGAAAGTTGTGAAAAACGAAGACCATGCGACAGACATAGTGCATTCATCATTTGAAAGCATTATGAAGCATGCAAAAAAACTCTCTGCGATGTCTGAAAAAGAAGTCAAGGGATTCATATTGCTGACGGTAAAAAACAGAGCGCTGGACTTTGTAAACCTTCATGAAAACAGTAAAACGCTTCCGCTTGAAAAGTTCAGCGAGCATATGCAGGACGACTACTCGTCTGCAGAAAAGGAGGCTATACTGAATATGGAGATAGACGGTATAATGTTAAAACTTGAAAAACTGGATAGTAAGTATTCGGTTCCTGTTCTCAACAAATACATACTGGGATACTCAATGGAAGAGGTTGCTCAAACGCTTGGGATATCAGTACAAAATGCCAAAGTGAGATGTTCAAGAGGAAGATCAATGCTGCTTGGTATGATAAAGGCGGAAAACGATAATGAATAAGAAAACTATTGATGCAATTTTTGATGCAAAGGTAAAGGCGGCCGGGCATATGCTGCTCGAAAAGCTGGCTGAAGAGGCTCCGACAGACGAAGAGCTCTCCATGCTCGCCCTGCCTTCAAAGAAGCTCGATGACAGGATAAAAGCTTCCGTCAGGAAAGCGTCAGCTATGCGTGTCATCAAAAAAACGACAAGGGCGTCTGTGTTTGCTGCTGTTGCAATATTCATGGTTTTAATCGTGGGTGTGATAACCATGACACATACTCAGGCGCTGCCGATAAAGTTTAAAAACATAATGCTGAAAAAAGCAGAAAACCATATTGTGCTCAGTGCATCAGAGGTGCTGGAGACGGATGAAGATTTTTTGACCAATGGCGTAGACCTTATAGGCCCAAAGTATATGCCGGAGGGGTTTGGCCTTGTTGATGTTAATATAACATCTGAAACCATTAGGAATACTTATCTTAGCCTTGATAACAGTATCATCAGAATAATGAAAAGTAAAACTGCGGGTTCGACTACCTTCGACACCGAACATAGCACACACTACAAGACACAGATAATGGGCAACGAAGCCGTAGTCTGTGAATTTAACGGCACAAACACAGTGTTCTACTTCTCAAACAACTATTATTATGAAATATCAGGGCAGGATGTGGAGACGCAAGAGCTTATAAAAATAGCCGAAAAACTTCCCGGTTGAAAAAAATTAAAAAATATTGAAGAAAGTTGTAACCTTTTCGTGTCTGAACCGTTTATATAATGAGGAGAAGTTGTATAGGCGGTTTTTTGATTGCTCAGATAATCGGCTCTGCACATCCTAAAATACGTTAGGTTATTGGTTTTGCAGGCTTTGTACAAGTATAAGTTACAGACCTACATGAGACTGGACATCTTGGGAAAATGACAAAATACATATAGCTATAGCCTGCCAATGGTCCGGGGGGCGAGTCAGAGATCTACATCCTCTCTTTATTTATACTATGACAAGTTTAAAAAAGCTTGTCCTCCCGGATTTATTATTAAAAATGAATACCTGTTATCATTCCGAGCAAAGGAAAAGAACCCTCATACGAGGGTTCTTTTTCATTACCGTTGTTATTCAGCTTCCGGGTCAAGGTAATAATCAGACGATATCCGTTTTCCCATCACGATAAGCGCCCTTCCAAGTTTGTGCTTCAGCCTTCCGGCGGCTTTTTTGTGCATGTGTGGCAGTCTCTTCTTATAGTCCTGCAAGCACAGTGCGTACTGTACCATCTGGGCGTCCCGTATTCCCTCGTCGTTTTCCAGTCTTGTATATTTACCGCAAGGCTGCATCACTCTGCCTTTGGCAGTGTCTTTGAGCAGTATGTCAAGCATCTGCTTTATTCGCTGCTTTATGCCTTCGTCAAGCACAGGGCACATTATCTCCATCCTGCGGTCAAGGTTTCTTGTCATAAGGTCTGCAGAGGATATAAACAGCTTTTCTTCTCCGCAGCCAGAGAACCAAAATACTCTCGAGTGCTCAAGGAAGCGGCCGACTATGCTTATCACACGTATGTTTTCGCTAAACCCCGGCACTCCCGCTCTAAGGCAGCAGATGCCACGTACGATAAG
Source organism: Christensenellaceae bacterium (assembly GCA_963666505.2). Taxonomy (GTDB): domain Bacteria; phylum Bacillota; class Clostridia; order Christensenellales; family SZUA-584; genus JABGQS01. Next base: position 321,457 of record CAXXXL010000001.1, read on the forward strand.
GTCGATTTTCACACCTGCCTGCGAAGCTTGCGAAAGCTTGTCTATCATCTCCCTGTCAGCCAGAGAGTTTATCTTTAATATAATGTGTCCGTTTCCGGTGCGCCTGAAGCATTCGATCTCCCTGTTTATAAGCTCATATATCTTCTGCCTTATACCACCGGGAGAAACGTCGAACATTCTGTAATCATCACCGGTAACGCCGGTTCCAAGCTCCCTGAAAAAGAGTATTATATCCTTTGCAATGTCCTCGTTCGAAGTAAGTATGCCTATGTCTGTATACAGATTGGCTGTCTTTTCGTTGTAGTTACCAGTGGAAATATGAGCCGTATACCAAATACCCTTTGGGGTATTGCGTGTAACGAGCAGAAGCTTTGAGTGCACCTTAAGATAATCCCTGCCGTAGATGACCCGGCAGCCTGCGTCCTCCAGCTTTGCGGCCCAGTTGATGTTTTTGGCTTCGTCGAACCTTGCTTTAAGCTCGACCAGCACCGTAACGTCCTTGCCGTTCTGCGCCGCCGCAACAAGATACTTTACCACTTCAGATTCATTTGAAACCCGGTAAAGAGTCTGCCTTATTGCGATGACGGATTCATCGTACGCAGCCTCCCGGAGCAGGGCCAGAACAGAGTCAAAATTGACATACGGATGTATCATAAGATAATCCCGGGCTCTCACTTGGCGGATGACGCTCTCTGCACGCTGAAGCCCGGGAGTGTAAACGCTCTTCATGTCATTGTATAAATGCTTCTGATATCCTTTTGCCTTTGCGGCGTCGATGACCTTCCAGGCTAGGCTCATGTCCAGCGGTCCGCTCTGTGTATATATCTGCTCTTTGGTGATGCCCAGCTTTTCGGCAATATCTGCTGATATAACACTTTCCGGCTCAAGGTTGGTCTCCAGTCTTACGGGCATAAGCCTCTTTCGCCGCTCAAGAATGTGCTGCATTGCCTGCCTATAGTTTTCTTCGTTCTGCGCAGCCTCGTCGTCAAGTTCCAAATCGGCGTTTCGTGTCACCCTGAACTTACCTATGCCAAGAAGATTGTGCTTGGGAAACATCTCCTCTGCAAACATCTCCGCAACGTCCTCAAGCAGATAGAACCTTACGTCTTCCGAGTCAAGGAACACTATCTTCTGCGCAGCCTCAGGGAAAAGTATCAGCCCCAGCCGTTCCGTGTTCTTGCGCTTTACACGAACGCCGAGGAAAACCATTTTGCTGGGAAGATAGGGGAAGGGGTGCTTGCCGTCAACGATAAAAGTAGACATAAGAGGCCGTACATGTTTTTCAAATTCGTCGTGAAGCGCGTCTACATCTCTTGCAGAGAGTTTGCGCGTCTCAAGCTGCCTTATGCCTATTTTTTCAAGTTCTGTGAAAAGCGAGCGTCGAATGTCATTGTATACTCCCATCAGCTCTCTGGTTTTCCCGTATATGGCAGAGAGCTGCTCATCCGCAGTCATTCCTGTAATGGGGTCTATGCCAACAAGCCCGGTCAGCGACTGGTCAAACAGCCCGCCTGCCCGAACCATAAAAAACTCGTCAAGATTAGAGCAGAAGATAGAAAGAAACTTCAGCCTCTCCAATAAAGGGTTGCTCTTATCAGTTGCTTCTTCAAGCACACGTTCGTTGAAAGAAAGCCAGCCAAGTTCCCGGTTTATATAAAGCCCGCTCTTCATAATACACCTCTATATAGATTTTAAAGCTTCGCAACTTTCTCCAGCAGATAGCCTTCCCTTACACCGAAACGTGAAAGCTGCATCACCGGAACGCAAGCTTTGACAAGTATGCGATTTATTATTATCATTCCGGGCACAAGCGTAAAAATACGCCCGGGGCAGTGCTTGTCCGCAAGCCGTATTCCATCTATACCAAAGCCCAGCAGTTTTGTATATAGCGGATGGATATCGTCGGTAAATATCCTGTACCCGTGTATATCCTGGCTCGAGCCGCTTATGGCTTTATCAATGTTGCACATAGCTCTTGCGCTTCCACCGACAGCATAAGCAGCATCCACTTCCGGTTTTTTAAGCCACTCGATGTTCTTAATGTGGGTGTCCACTTCGTGTTTTATTTTTTCTATCTCTTTTTTCTTGGGGAATATATGTGAGACATACTGCTTGGTTACGGAAACGCTGCCAATGTCCATGCTGGTACGCTCAAGCAGCTCTCCGTCTTTAATAAGCGATACCTCACAGCTTCCGCCGCCAAGGTCGATAGAGATTGCGTTGCGCAGCTCAAACGCATAATCAAGTCCTTTTACTCCAAGCTCCGCTTCCCTACCGCCGGATATTATTGCGACGTTCAGTCCTGTGCTCTCACGGATGGAAGCAAGCACATCGCCGGAATTGGTTATATTCCTCAGCGACGCAGTCGCAAAACACCAAAGGTGTGATAGTTCGTGATGCGAGGCAAGCTCTTTCAGCTGTTCTAGTGTGTCTATTATGGCCTTTACACCGTCCATCTGCATACGGCCGTTCTTCTTGTAGTTCACAGCTGTCGCAAATATCTTCTTGTTAAGCAGATACTCTATCCTTCCATCGATTATTCTATACACGACCAGCCGGATAGTGTTCGAGCCGATGTCTATGACCCCGTATTTCATGTTTTACCCCTTTGTTTCGTCACTATATAATATCAAAGCCTGTCATTATTTGGTGGCTCTTTTCACAAATTTAACAGCGGTTTTACAACAATGCAACCTGGCTTTGCTGCTGTATTTAATATTTTACTCCAATAAGGCCGGATATTCAAACATTCCCGGTCTCCGGTAAACAATTCGCCTGGATTATAAATTGGAGCACAATATGTTTTGAACGATATCCCTTTTGTGATATAATCATCTTGAAAATAAAATAAAGGAGCAGATTATGTTAGACTTCTTCAAAAAAGGCGGAGTATTTCTATTTGACGAGAGCGATTCGCAGAGCGAGTCAAGCTATTACAGGCTCGAAGATCTGATGGGCGAAGAGGAAGGCGCAGATATAACGGAAGCATACATCGACGAAGACGGAGAGATCTGTGTATACTACGATTCAGGCGTGTTGAGCGAAGAGGAAGCCATTGCAAAATACAACGCCGGAGACTATATTAAACATTTCTGATACTTTTAATAATCAAACCATATAAAAAGCCGTATTGTCTTTAAAAAAGATTGTACGGCTTTTTCTTTGTATTGTCAGTTATTATCTACGCCTGCTCCGGTGCTGTCTGTTTGCTGTCGGTCCGACAGAGCCGACTTTTGCTTTCACGCACTGTGAATTCGAATAATTCCTCGGTAGCAAGTGCGACCTTCGTAGCCGCCCAATGCTTTGTCTGCGGATAAATATAATATGTGTCCGTCAGCGTAGATAAATCGATGCAGTCGCCTTTGCCTTCATATTCGTATTCGATATGGCACGAATACATTGAAAGCGGCTTTTTCTCCAGTAAGAAAGGCTTGCCGTTAAAGCTGCCTTGAAGCCTGAAACCGTTCATATCGTGCGTAAGCTGTGCTTTGCCCAGCCTAATATATCCGTCTGCGTTTGGCAGGCTGTCCACGACAGCTTCGCTGCTCAAGAAATAAGTGCCTTCCTCTATCTCGCGGCGCACGCACTCCCGCTCATAATCATACCAGTCAGGGATGTGCAGCCTCTCGCCGTTGTATGCGACAAGCTCTCCGAGCGTCGTCATAGTCCACTCGGCGTGGCAGTGTTCGCACCACAGCTTTTTGCCGCCAGACCTCATCTTAAATTCCGTGCCGCACTCGATGCACCTATACAAGACTTTATCAAGCCCTCGGGCTCTGTCCTTATATTTAATGTGCATTTCGTTGTCCTTCTGCCATTTATATTCGTCATACACAAAAGCGTTGTTGATGCGTTCATTGACCTCGCCTGCGCTCAGCTTTTTAAGTTCGTCTGCGGTGATTATCTGCGTCATGTCCGCAGTCAGCCTCACCTTGCGCTTCTTTAAGTTCCATACCGGTGAATATAGATGGTTGCCGTTCATCTGCAGCACCACCACAGGCACACGCAGCATCTTGGCAAGTTTACCTAAGGAAGCCGGAAGGCATGCATTCGTACCGATAAGCGAATATCTTGCCTCCGGATAAACAATAGCTATGTCACCGTTGTCGATAACATTTTTAAGATTATATATCAGCGTAACGTCGTTCGTGAACTTGCGCTTGCAGATGCACCCGACGTCCCGAAGCAGCTTTTCTCTGCCGATAAATCCGTCGATAGCCACGACGTAGTTCGCCCTGTGTGGGAATATGCAGGCCGTCGTCACCATGAAGTCGATAAAAGACTTATGTGTGCAAAGCAGCAGGTAGGGCGGCTTTAATCCCTTCATGTTTGTTTTGGTAATCTTGAGCCTCCTCATCAGAACAATAGGGAAGCTCAGCAGCCATGTGACGACTTTCAGATAAGTCTTCTGCCGGACCGGTGGTGCTTCCATGTCAAAATGAACAGTATTATTCATACGACACCTCTTTTTTATAAATGTTTTGTTATTATACCACAATCAATACTATGGCGCATTCATTTGTTTTCAAGCTCCTGCAGCCCTAAAAAAAGCATGCAGGAATTTTGCGCATATACCCATTGTAAAAGTTTTCACAAAAATGTTTGATTTTTATTTCACAATGTGTTACAATTAGTACACCTAATAAAACAAGCCTAAAAGAGTATTGCTCACTTTAAAGCAGGCATAATGCAAACGGGTAAAAAAAGCTGCCCGTATATTCTGACCAGAACCCTCAAACCCTCAATACTTCAGGTGCACGGCAAAAACAAATGCATATAAGACCATGCAGCGCTTTTTTTGCTTTTAAGAAAATAAAGCAAAGGCGGTTTATTAAGTTTTTTTAAAAACACGCTGAAGGTCTTTAACGGTTCAAATAAACCGCATAATAATAAAAGGAGGTACCCCTATGCAAACAAAGGCAACGGCAGAAAAAACGCCTGATAAACTGGTAGGTGTTTTGATGGAATGCCAAAAAGCAAAGAAGAGGAAATACCTTACCAAAGAGGACCTGCGGCAGGTGGCGAAAGAAATGGACCTTCCGGAAAGCAGAGTCTACAGCGTGGCAACGTTCTATTCGTTAATCAGCACGGAGCCAAGGGGAAAGCACATCATACAGATATGTAAAGATGTTCCGTGCTATATAAACGGAGCGTTCAATCTGCTTGACGAGCTCGAAAATGCGCTGGAGATCAAGGTGGGCGAAACGACGAAAGACGGTATATTCACGCTGGAGCACACCAGCTGCCTTGGTTACTGCGAGATCGCTCCGGTGATGCGCATAGACCAAAAAATCTACGGTAATATGACTAGCGAGAAGCTGGTCGAGGTTATCGCCGGGTATAGGAGGCAGATGAAAAATGCAGAACATTGAAGTAAAGATGCTAACCAAAAGGTTCGGCAAAATAGACCCCCTGTCAATTGACGATTATATAAAGCAGGACGGATATAAAGCGCTGAAGAAAGCGGCATCCATGTCGTCAGACAGTATAATCGAAGAGGTAAAGGCTTCCAAACTCAAGGGCAGAGGAGGAGCGGGCTTTCCGATGGGCCTAAAGCTGCAGGCGGTAAAAGAAGCAGACAGTGACGAAAAGTACATAATCTGCAACGCCGATGAAGGAGAGCCGGGTAACTTCAAAGATAGATATCTTATGGAGAACGACCCCCACCAGCTCATCGAAGGAATGATAATAAGTGCGCTTGCAGTAGGAGCGCAAAAGGGTTTCATATTCATCCGCGGCGAATACAATCGCTCAGACTATATAATGAAAGCGGCTGTAGCAGCTGCAAAGGAAAAAGGGTATTTAGGTGAAAATATTTTGGATACCGGCAAGAACTTCGACATTGAGTTCTATGAAGGCGCCGGTTCATACGTATGCGGCGAAGAGTTTGCGCTCATGCTGTGTATAGAGGGCAACCCCGGCAGGTCAACATACAAACCGCCTTTCCCGACGGAGGTAGGGCTGTATAACAAACCGACGCAGATAAATAACGTCGAGAGCCTGTGCAACATCCCGCATATAATCCTCGAGGGAGCTTTTGAATTCCGCAAGATAGGAACAAACAGCTCCACAGGTACAAAGCTTGTAAGCCTCAGCGGTCATGTACGCAAGCCGGGCCTCTATGAAGTTCCTCTCGGTGTATCTATAAGGGATATTATTGAGCACCTTGGCAATGGCGTATCGGGCGGAGACATCAAGATGGTTCAGCTTGGCGGCGCTTCAGGTTCGTGCATACCAAAGTCTATGCTCGGCATGAAGCTCGACTACGACGAGATGAAGCAGGCAGATCTAACATTCGGTTCGGGTGCCGTGATAGTGATGGACGAGCAGGTGGATGTGCTCGATATCGTTCGCAACACTCTAGAGTTCTTCTATCACGAATCGTGCGGCAAGTGTACTCCCTGCCGTGAAGGCATAGCACACCTGCTGATACTGCTCGACCGTTTCATAACGGGCGTAGCAGAGAAGAAAGATCTTGAACTTTTAGAGGCGCTGATGGAAACGGTCAGCTTAACGTCGGTCTGCGGCCTCGGGCAGGCGGCGCCGACATCGCTTAAAACGACGCTGCGGTTCTTCCATACGGAATATACGTCCAAGATGAAGAAGTACCATGCAAAGGTGGTGTAGAAATGGGAACAGTAAATTTAACGATAAATAATAAACCTATAGAGGTTGAAGAAGGAACGCTGATTCTTGACGCAGCAAAGTCTATAGGCATAAACATACCAACGCTTTGCTACCATCCCGACCAGGATATAAAGGCAAACTGCCGTGTTTGTGTTGTCGATGTAGAAGGCAGCCGCACGCTCCAGCCCGCCTGTGCAACGCAAGTCAGGGAAGGCATGGTAGTAAGCACAAACTCAAGGCTTGCCAGAGAAGCAAGAAAGATAAACGTAGAGCTCTTGCTTGCAAACCATAATATGAGCTGCACAACGTGTATAAGGAACTCCAACTGCGAGCTTCAGAAAATAGCTGCGGAGCTCGGCATACGTGAAACAAGGTTCGAGAACATAATGAGGGAAGAGCCTAAAGACGAGTCAAGCCCATCGCTGGTGCGCAACCAAAACAAGTGTATCAAGTGCGGGCGCTGTATTCAGGTATGTTCAGAGGTTCAGGGCATAGGCCTGCTCGACTACATGGGCAGAGGCAACACCAGCGAGGTCAAACCGGCATACGGTAAATACTTGAATGATGTCGCCTGCGTTGCCTGCGGTCAGTGCTCAACGCTCTGCCCTGTGGCGGCAATAACAGAGAAAGAGGACATAGAGAGTGTATGGGAAGCTATAAACGATCCTGATAAGCACGTCATAGTCCAGACGGCCCCGGCAGTGCGTGTTTCCCTCGGAGAAGAGTTTGGCATGGAGCCGGGCAGCGTTGTCACGGGCAAGCTCGTTTCTGCGCTAAAGCACCTTGGCTTCGATGAAGTCTTCGATACGGACTTCACGGCAGACCTTACGATAATCGAGGAAGGCAACGAGCTTCTTCACCGCATTAAGACGGGCGGCAAGCTTCCGATGCTAACGTCCTGCAGCCCCGGCTGGATAAACTTCATAGAGCAATATTATCCGGAGCTGTTGCAGCACGTATCTTCCTGCAAGTCGCCCCAGCAGATGTTCGGAGCGCTCGCAAAAGGCTACTATCCAGACAAGATAGGCAAAAAGCCGGAAGATATCTTCAGTGTTTCGATAATGCCGTGTACTGCTAAAAAGTTCGAAGCCCAGCGCAGCGAGATGAGCGTAGCTAAGAACGTACCAGACGTAGACGCAGTGCTAACTACCAGAGAACTCGGACGCATGCTCAAGCAGGCGGGCATAGACTTCGAAGACCTGCCGGAGGAAGAATACGATGCTCCGTTTGGCATCTCCACCGGTGCGGCTGTAATATTCGGCGCCACAGGCGGTGTTATGGAAGCTGCCCTTCGTACAGTCTACGAGGTCGTGACAGGCGAAACACTTGCTTCGCTCGACTTTAAAGACGTACGTGGCCTTGAAGGCATAAAGGAAGCGGAAGTAGACCTTGCCGGCACCAAAGTCAAGGTAATGGTAGCTCATTCGCTCTCTAAAGCCCGTCAGGTCATGGAGCTTCTCAAGGAAGGCAAACTAAAAGACTACGCCTTCATAGAGATAATGTGCTGCCCCGGCGGCTGCATAGGCGGCGGCGGTCAGCCGTACGGTGTCACCGACGAGCTTCGCCAGCGGCGTATCGACGCAACGTATCAGGCAGACGTGGACTTGCCGATACGCAAGTCTCACGAAAACCCGGCGATAAAGAAGCTGTATGACGAGTTCCTCAAAGAGCCCTTGGGCGAGAACTCTCACCATCTGCTCCACACACGCTACTACGACAGAAGCCGATAACTAGCCCAACACCAAACGCTCTGCTCTTATCCGGGCAGGGCGTTTTTCCTTATGTATAGCTAAACATTTTTTTCCTTATTTTAGAGGGTATTGAGTTTAGGCTGTTGAAATAATAAATATAGAGATTAAGTATATAATTGAAGATTTTCTAAATTTATTTAATATAGTAATATATTATTTTACGAGGTAATAAAATGAAAATTGCGGATATAATTAATTGCCTTAACGATAATCAAGGATTTGTGATGATTTTACTGACATTGGCATATGTTATAACTACTATTTTTATTTTATTATCGAATAGAAAGGCTCTAAAAAAATCTGAAACTAATAAAAAGAGAGAATTAATATCTGAGCTTCATTATCATTGTCAACAATTTGTTTTGTATAGTGATAAAAAATATAAATCTAGTATTGAAGCGCAGTATAACTTATTACTTCAGAATTTTCTCCGAAAAGAAAAGCTTGAGACGGGTATAAATATTGTAGATATATCCTTTATACAGATAAAGGAATCTATTGAGGCTCAAAATAAAATCATTGATTCTTATTCGGGAATACAAGTTAAATTATATGAAATCGGTAAACTATATAAAATGGACTTAACTAGCTACTCTGAAGAATTACTTAAATATGTTATTAACGATATTACTGATGGAAAGAATAAAACGCTTAGTGAATGTACAAATAGAAAAGAGCTTGATGAAAAAATGGAGTCTTACAGAATAAAAGGACGAGATACAAATAAAGAAAAAGTTAGGAATATGGTTGAGAAATTAAATAATAAACTAAATAATAAACTAAATAAGCAAGGGATAACTGTTTAATATATTTCCCTTACCAACTTAACGCTTATCCGGCATTGTCAAAAATAAGGAGTATATAAAGTTGTAGTAATACACGTACTAAACTAATCCAAATAAATTTGGCTTCAACACTATAAACCACAAATTTTATCGTCGAAGTGTAATAAAAGAACCCGTATGAAAAGGAAATCATTTTAGTAACATATCGATTGCCTGAATGGTTAATCTTCTATTGAAAATATAAAATCATTCTCTATTATCCACCATTGACTCCCCACCCCTTTTCATGCTACAATCAAAACGGTCAAAAACATTCATAAACAAACTAAAACAAAACTTAAAATCATTTACAAACATACATATATGAAACGGGGGGAGAGACATATTGTTTGCAGAACAGCGTAAAAAAACGATAATCGAGCTGCTAAAGGTAAACTCCAGCGTATCGCTAAACGAGCTCATCGATACTTTCGAAGTCAGCGAGACGACGATAAGGCGTGACCTTACCGAGCTTGAAAACGCCGGGGAGCTGATGAGGACACACGGCGGAGCGATACTCAACACCAAATCCGGTTTCGAGCCGGACTACATTCAAAAGCAGAGCAAATTCCTGAACGAGAAAAAGAACATAGCAAAAACAGTCGCTGCAATGGTGGACGATGGCGACACAGTAATACTAGACTCCGGTTCCACCACCTTCGAGATAGCAAAAGAGCTCTCAGATAAAAGAATAACTCTTGTCACCAACTCGGCAATAATTGTTTCAGCCTTTCTTTCAAAACAAACAAATATGCAGATACATTCAACGGGCGGCCTGCTGCGTACCCACACGAAATCATTCGTCGGTTCGGCAGCGGAAGATTTTCTGCGGCAGATACGCCCGGATAAATCGTTCATAGCGGCAAACGGTATCAGCCTGTCAGCAGGTGCGACCACCGCCCATATGAGCGAGGCCAGCATAAAAAGAGTGATAATGAGCGTTTCAAAACAGCGTTATCTTGTCGCAGACCATTCGAAGTTCGGCAAGGAATATTTCAGGGTTATTGCATCCGTCAGCAAGTTCGACGCCGTTATCTGCGACGGAGACGTTCCTGCTCAGACGGTAGACAAGTTTAGGCGCAGTGATATTAAAATTTACTGCGGAAAGGAAAATGAAAAATGAACGCATATGAAAGAGCGGTAGCGGCGGTCACCAATCAGCCGCTCGACAGGATCCCATCAGCAGAGATATTCATCGACAAAGGCGTGATGAAGGCTCTGAATGGAACAGACGACTATATGGACTTTTGCGACTTTATAGACCTCGAGTTCGCGATAACGAACACACCATCCTCGCTGTACCGCAAAAAGGTGGTGGATGCCGACAAAGGCATCTTCGTGAACGAGTGGGGCATAAAGCGGCAGCAGGGTGTCGAGATAGTCTCATCGCTGCTGGAACCATCGCTGACGACTAAAGAGATGGTCATGAACTACAAGGCACCAGACCCATACGACGACTTTCGCTACGTAGAACTAAAACAGCTCGTAAAGCGGTTCAAGGGCAAGCGCATGATAGGCTTCCACGTTCACGACTCTTTCAACTATCCTTACTACCTTCGTGGTATGGAGAACCTCTTCATGGACATGTACGAAGACCCTGAGATAGTCGAGCATCTCGTTGATATCAGCGTAGAGCACAACATAGCAATGGCGCTGCGAGGAATTGAGCTGGGCGCAGACTTCATACTCCTCGGCGACGACTACGGCGCAAGCAGCACTCTGCTCATTTCGCCGGAGCAGTTCCGTCAGTTCTTTATGCCGGGCTTTGCCAAGGTTGTATCAGCGGTCAAAGATGCAGGAGCTTTCTGCTTCAAACACTGCTGCGGAAACATCAACTCTATCTTAGACGACATGGTCGCCACAGGTATAGACGTGCTGCATCCGCTCGACCCGAGCGCCGGCATGGACATAGTCGCCGTAAAAGAGCAATATCAGAACCTGACCGTTATGGGCGGCATAAACTGCTACGAACCGCTTACCGACTACAGTCTCGAGAAGATAAAGGAAGAAACACTTTCCGTCCTCGAAAAGGTCGGGCATGGCGGCAGATACATAATAGCATCAAGCAACAGCATACATTCGAAAGTCAAGCCGGAGAACTACCTTGCTATGCAGGATGCAAGAAAGGCTTTTAAACCAAAGTTCTAAAGGCTAAATAAGTATTTTGGAGGTCAGATATGTACGACAAAAACTGGTACAAAGTAGACGCATCAAAACTGCCGGTGATGACAGTGCCGGCGCCCGGCCCGAAGTCGAAAGAGATGCACGGACGGGCAAGCGAGATAATGAAGGGCTATTCAGGCCAGGTCCAGCTCTTCCCGGTCGTTTTCGAGAGCGGTCACGGCTGCACACTCAAGGACGTTGACGGCAACACCTACATAGATTTTTCTTCGGGTATAGTCGTCGCATCGCTCGGACACTGCCACCCGAAGATAGTCGAAGCGATAAACAAAGCGGCAAGCACGCTTATGAACGCACATGACTTCACTTCGCCGATAAAAATGAAGCTGCTCGAAAAGCTGGCGGAGGTGTCGATGGGAGACCTCAACGGCATCCAGCTCTACGACAGCGGAACAACTGCGGTAGAAGCCGGAATACGTGCAGCCCGTGCAGCAACGGGAAAAGACGAGTTCATTGCCTTTTTCCGTGACTTCCACGGCAAGACTAGAGACTCGGTAAGCTGCGCTGCGATGAAACCGGCGAACGGCGTTCGCTCGCCCGGCTTTGTGATGGCTCCAAGACCAAACTGCTACCGCTGTCCGTACGGTCTCGAATACCCTCAGTGCAGCCTTCACTGTGCAGACTTCATAGAGACAACGATAGACAATGCGACCACAGGGCGTGTCGCGGCAATAGTGATAGAGCCGGTGCAGGGATGGGGCGGTGCTGTGCTTCCGCCAAAAGGCTTCTTCCCGAAGCTGCGCAAGATATGCGACGAGCGCGGGATACTGCTTTTCGCCGACGAAGTGCTGATGGGCACCGGACGCTCCGGCAAGATGTGGTGCATGGAGCACTACGATACCCAGCCGGATATCATGACGATAGGCAAAGGTTTTGGCAACGGTTTCCCGGTAACGGCGATGTTGATACGTGAAGAGTACAAAGACTGCCTCGAGAAGATAAGCGCATCCACCAGCTACGGCGGCAACCCGATGGCGTGTGCGGCGGCGCTAGCATGCCTTGAAGTAATCGAGGAGGAAAACATCTGTGACAAGGCTGCAGCCACCGGTAAGGCTATGCTACGCCGGCTAGAACAGATAAAACAGTCACATCCTATAGTCGGAGACGTGCGTGGCTGCGGGATGTACCTCGGAATGGAGCTCGTGAAGGACAGAGATACTAAAGAACCTTTCGCCGACGCAGGTATAATGGTCTATCAGAAGGCTTTCGCTAAAGGCCTTGCATGGGTACCGCAGAACCACATTCTGCGTCTTTCACCGCCGATACTGATGGACGAAGACCTAGCAATGAAGGGCCTCGATATAATCGAAGAAGCTATTGCCGAAACGGAAACGCACTTCGGCTACTGATAACATAAACGAAAAGCTCTCTGCATCTATAAACAGGGAGCTTTTTTATGCTATATTGTCACTCCGCGAAGAATCCTAAAATCAAGAACCGCTGCCTCGTTGCACCCTTTTCCAGCTTATAGTATAATGAGCTTTGCCCGGAGGTAATTCAATGAGCAGCGAAACAAAACACAGCAATACATTCAGGATATGGGTACGCATCGTGGCGGGTTTTCTTGCCGTGTTTTTTGCGGTGTTCATGGTGCTAATAGACATGACAAGAGTAAAGCTCAGCACGAATACGGGCAGCGATATAGAAAACGCAGCAGCGGGGCTGCTGGCAGAAAACACAGACTATGTAAGCAAAACGGGCTTCGAGCGTGTCGAAGACGTAATAAGCAATCTCTTTACCAACCCCGAAACTTTCGATAATTACTACAAGCTTGCGTCCATGCAGATAGGACAGGGCAGATACGAAAAAGCGCTTGTAAACGTAGAGCGCTGTCTGCACGAATATAAGGGAACGCAAAGCTCGATATTAGACGACCTCTACATGAAAAAAGCGTGTGTCGAAACGCTGCTTGGCGACTACGACGCTGCGCTTGACAGCTTCGATAAAATATCCTCTGGCAGCAGCGAATCGTTCGAACTTCTTCGCATAAAAGCCCAGATATTCATAGAACGCGGACAGCTTGCCGATGCAAAAGAAGCTATTCTTGCATACCTTTCAGAGTACCCGGACGATATGGAAACGAGGGAGATACTGGCCCAGGTTTACTACTTAAGCGAAGAATTTGAACTCAGCCTTACGCAATACTCTAGGTTGATAGACGAGTACGGTGACGAAGGCGGAGCGTGGCACTTTATGCGTGGCATGCTATACGAGCAGATATCCGAATACACAAGCGCCGTTTCAGAGTTCACGACAGCTATAGGCCTTGGTTTTTCCGATACCGCAGTGTGCTACGAGCAGCAATCCCTGTGCTACTATTTTATGGGCGATTATGAGAGCGCAGTGCGACAGGGACAGCAAGCCTTAAGAATAGGCTCGCAGGATTTGGACGAGGCAAAACTATATAAATATATGGCTCTTTCAGCGATGTCGAGCGCCCTGTACGAAGACTCGGCAGCCTACTTTTCAAAGTCGATAGAAAAGGCTGAACAAGCAACGGACGAATACTATTTCAGGGGCGTGTGCTATATGGCGCTTGGCAGCTTCGAGTCTGCAATATTCGATTTTACCGCTTCGATAGATATCGGGCAGCTGCAGCCCGAATGCTTCTATAACCGTGCGCTTTGCTATCTGCAGACAGGCAAAACAAAGGAGGCTAGAAAAGACCTTGAAGACGCATCGGCCTTGTCGGGAAATGCTGAACTTTCAGCTTCGATAGACAGCCTGCTCCGGCAGCTCAAATAAATTTCTAAATTTTTCAAATTTATTCTTGCAACACCGAAAATGATATGCTAATATTTATTTATGCGCACCAAAAAATTATCAAACAGAGTATCTATAGCAAGACAGCTCTTTTGCCCGGAACGGGTTTGAAATCAGCAAAGTACAGCACTTGGGTAAGGACATAGAGTAATCCAAATTATTTAAAAAGCCTAAATGTTAGACATTAGAAAAGGACTCGGTTAATGAAGTTCACAGACGTAAAAACAAAGCGGAACCTATGCGTGATAGTCGGTATCTTGCTTGTTGTTTTTATGTCGTTTTTTATTTGTCCCGCAACGGCATCTGCAGCCGACGAGGCTGCAGAAACGGACGCCGAACCTGTGCCGGAAGGCTCTGCCGATATCGGCGGCGTAGACGTGACCGACTCTTCAGGAACGCAAACGGTAGACACAGAGCCAGAGATACAGGATGCTCTGGGGCTGGCGGACGATACCGACCTTTCCTATGAAAACACTACAGAGCAGAACGCAGTTCAGCAGGCCATCGATGCAGCGCTCGGATACGCAAGCGGCAACGCAGAGATAACATCAGCTACTGTTCTTGTAGACGACGGCACATACACAGGCGGTCTTACTGTCAACACTACCCACACAGTAACGAGCGTTGACGAAGCAACAGGCACCCAGACGACTACTGAAGAAACGTACGACCTTGCCGAAGACTTCATACTCAAGATAATAGCAAAAGACGCAGAAGCCGAAGACGGCTCGATGACAAATTCGGCCGGCGGCGCAGGAGTCGAAGGCGACATAGATATAAACGGCATCGACGTAATACTTGCAGGTCTCTATTTCGTCAGCGACAGTGTTGTCAAAGCCAAGTCCGCAGATGTCAGCATCAGCGGCACGACGCTGGATGACACGATCTCGACAGACATAACTGACGGCGCAAGCGTCAGCATAGACGGAGGCGCAGGAAACGACGATATAAGCGTCAACGGAACCTTGGGGACTTCCCTTGGCTCGGACGACAACTCCATAAACATAGACGGCGGCGGCGGTGATGATACTGTCAACATCGACACGTCAGCAACCAACGCAACAAGGGGCAAGACTACTGTCACGATAAACGGCGGAAGCGGCGGAGACAAACTTAACCTGACCGGAACGATAAGCAGCAGCGCAGCCAACACAGGAGTGCGCAGCGGAGCATACAGTGAGAACGCAGACGTAACGGTATTCACTTCAGCCCTTGCAGGTGTACTCATACGCCAGCTCGATATCGACACCCTAAGCGTAGAAAGCTACATCGACGAGCTATCCGGAAAAGCAAACGTAGACCTCTCAGGCAGCTCTTCATATTATTTACCCGGAGCCGCCAGCTTTACAAACTACAAAATAACCGACTACGACGGAACTGCATTAAGTGTTACTTTGCCGGACGGCCTAGCACCGTTCCTCGCAGGGCTTATCATAAACGGCAGCGATTTTGAAGTCGGCAGCATATACGCTCCGGCGTTCAACCTCTCAATAAACGGAAAGTGTATAACTGTAAACGGAACGCTGAATGCACGCAACATAAACATCACCGCTTCGGACAGCGATGTGCAGATAAGCCTGTATACAGATTTTGACAGCTCCGTAATACCGGACTTCGAGTTTGAATTCAGCCTTTTCGACTTTGTCTCAGCCGCCTGCATAACGATAAGCGAAGGCGCAGCGCTGACTGCGAGCGAGACAATCACTTTAAAGGTCACCAGCACTCAGACGCAGTCGCTGCTTCCGGATGCGTCCCAGCTTTCCCAGGCGATAACAAACCTAACCACAAAAGCAAAAGACCCGACCAACCCGAACCAGACTCAGGACGCAAGCAAACTTGATGCTCTAAAGAAGCTTGCCGTAAATCCTAATTTCATAAATGTAAAAGTCGGCTCAGCCGTTATAACAATAAGCGGCGCGATGACAGCCGCCAGCTCCATAAGCGCATCGGCTTGCGCAAAAAACCATAATGTCGGTAACGAACAAAGACCTTGCTAAATGGTGCATACCTTTGGGCGTCAACGTAGCAGTCGTAAAATCACTAGTTACGGTCAAAGACAGCGCAGTCATAACCTGCACAGGCGGCGGTGTAGCGCTAAGCGCAGACACATCTGCCATTGTTAAGACCCAGGCGGTCACAGGTACCATCCCCGTTGCGATAGCAGTTTCAGTTGTTCATGCCAAAGCAAACGTGATAGTAAAAGACAACGCTTTCATAAGCGCAGTTAACGGAAACGTCGTTATAAGCGCCAACAGCACTGTGGATGTGGAAACGACAGCAAGCGTTCCTCCCGCTCCGACGACAGGCACATCAACCAGCGGCAGCTCGACTTCAAAGTCTGGCGGCTTCTTCTCGGTCGGAGTGGTAATAAACGAAGCAGCAGCAGCAGTTCTCGGCAACGCTTCAATAACCGCACTAGATATACTCATGGGTTCTACCGCAGACGAGAGTGTGCGCACACAGTCAAGTACAGACAGCTCGGCAGTAAACGACCAGACGGCAGAAGACAACGGCAGCTTCTCTCTTACAGATATAATCAATCTTATAACAAAGCTCTTTGGTAAACTTTCGGGCAGCGGCGGAACGACGCCGATGGTTGGCGACGACGCTGCAGATTCTCTTAATCAGGCAAACGACGAGATAACTCCGCCGGAAGAGCCGGCTGACCCGGGCGACCCGGGAACAGGCGATGATGATGATGAAGACTTAGGCCTCGGCGCGTTGTTCGGAGACGACGAAGAGGAAGAGCCGGAGCCGACCGGCGTTGAAGATTCTTTCAACAACGGCACGAACGGAGCTAGTGACGAAACGACGCAGGTTTCAGGCACAAATTCTTCGACCCAGCTTGTCGGGGCCCTTGCCGTAACCTATGCAGGCAACACCAACAGCGCAGTAATAAAAACGACCGGCAGCATAATTGCCGGCGGAATGCTGGCGGCAAACGCTGTCAGCACATCTTCTATAGTCACTCAGGCGGACGGCTCGCCTATAAAAATAAAAAAGACAAGTACCGGCACACCGATACAGGAGCCGGTCACCATAACCGGCGGCACGATAACCACCGCAGAGGGAGATACTCCTCCCGATCCGGCAACGGTTGCATACAAAGCTCCATCAGCCCCGACTGTAACGGGAGGCACTGTCGGCGCCGACGGTAAAGTAACGGTAACTGGCACAGAAGTCACGATAGAAGGCATTACCATAACTGTTACCGGCGGCAAAACGATAATAACCGGAGCAACGGATATCACCCAGGGCGGTGCAAGCATAACCGTCCCGATGGATCCTGTAACTATAGCAGGCGGCACGACTACGATAACGGGCGGCAAGCTCACCATAACGGACATCACCGTTTCGACGGTAATAACGATAGCAAAAGGCACAGTCACGATAGAGAACGCCACAGTTGCAATGAGCGGCGGCACTGCCAAGAACGAGGGCGGTACGATAGACATACCAAGCTCAGACATTGTTCTTTCGGACGTAACAATAGATAATATAGAAAGCTTCGGCGCAGATATCCCCGACGGCCTTGCGCCCAGTCAGCTGCCCACATGGGCAAATACGGAAGCCCCGGAAATGGTAGACGACACCGGCGATCCTATACAGCTTCCCGATATTTCATCGGCAGTTGTTTCGGGCGGCGGCGCAGAAGTCACAGACGGCATCGGCGCATTCTCCGGCACGGGCATATCGCTCACAATAAGAGGCGGAAACAGAAACGAAGATAACAGCGTTATAACAATGGCGGATGTAGAGATAACAGGCGCAACGCTCACGGTAAGCGAAGCGTACCTTACACTGACCAACGGAACGGTCACAGGATGCCTGATTCAGAACCAGGACGGAACGACACAGGCGGCGTCCATAACAGGCGGAGTCATAAAATACTCAAACAGCACGGTGACAATAACAGGGGCAACTATAAAGCTGTCGCTCGTTCATGTCACCATCAGCGGTACTGGCCCAAGTAAAACTGTAAAGCTTTCAGGTGGAAGCCTCACAGTTGAGGGCGGCTCGACGGTTGTAACAACCCATGCGGAAGAGCCACCGACGACTGCAGTGATAACAAACGCTAAGCTTACGACAGAGCCCGTTACTCCGGCCTCCGGCGGCACCAGTTTCTCACTGGGCGTTGGGATATCAGTCGGCGTAATAAGGCATATCAATACTGCCTATATAGAAGCTGCGGTGCTTGCGGCGCAGAGCATAAGCATTACAGCAGATTCAAACGGAGTCACGTCTGTGGCAAAAGCAGCGGCGGGCGTGTCAACTTGCGACATCGGTATAGCAGGCGCAGTCAGCGTACATATCGTCACAGCAAAAACCAACGCAAGGCTGGGTTCATCAGCAGCAGTTGCCGGCGGAAGCGTAACTATAGAAGCTTCCCAGACTTCCGAGTTCTCGACGAGTGCAGATGCAATTGGAACGGGCACTGCTTCAAAAGTGGGCATAGGCGCCGGTATAGCGATAGGCATTATCGGCTGCGATATCAACGCAATAATCCCGGACGGAGTGAACATCACGGTTGCTCCCGGTTCGTCAGCTATAGAATCTCTCAGCGTTAAGGCGCTTTATAAAGGAAGCGAAACTCTTGCCGCAAAGGCGGGTATATCCGGAGGCACAGCGATAGTTCCGGTTCTGGCCTTGGGCGTGTCCGGCGTTTCGACCAACGCTCAAGTCGGCACGGGCACAATAGTAACAGCGGCCAAGGATGTGCTCATAAGCTCCAGCAACGATATATCAAGAACTAGCAGTGCAGACGCTGCCGCAGCGGGCTCATCCGTTGCAGTTGGTGCGGCGCTGTCCATAGGCGTGTATAACGACAACGCAGGCTCCTTCCTCAAGAGAAGCGTATATGCGCGCAGTGTTTATGTTTCTTCAACTTCTAAGAGCGCTTTGAAGAGTACGGCGAAAGCCGGTGCCAACGGTGCAAAAGCAAAGACGACTTCGGGCGGCATGACCAGCTCCGGCAGCTCAAGTGGAACGGTCACTTCCGATGCAGATGAAGAGGAAGACAAAGGAGAAACAGACGAGCTGGCAGACAAGAACGTAGCCTCAGCGGCGCTTCTTGCAGGAGGCTCGGGAACAAACAACGTCAACACATCCGCCGTACAGGGGCTCAGCTCCAACAGGCAGGGCGCACAGACAAGTGAAGGCAACGTAAAAGTTGCGGCAGGCTTTGCGCTAAACATCCAGAAAAATTCATCCGTCGCAGAAATTGGCGATGGCATTACTATCATAGCAACTGCAGATTCCGAAGAAGGCTCAGGAACCCTCGCAGTTACATCCGTAAATAAAACTGATGCAGACATATCGGCTAACGCAAGCGCTACACAGGCAAAGATAGGCGTAGGTGTTGCTGTTGCAATCAATATAGTAACTTACGATAATATCGCAAAAATAGGCGATGCACGGCTCACCGCCAAGGTGCTGATAGTCAGCGCCCTGCTTCCCGCCGACAAAGAAAAGGAAGAGGAAGCGCAGAGCGAATACAACTCCCTCAAGGGCAAGATGGTCTCCATCATAAAGATGTTCGTGCACGATGTCCTAACAGAGATGTCGGCTTCCATCGGCCTTGACGAGCTGTTCGACACATCCGATACGATAACAGCGATAAGCGACCTTGTTGAAGAACTCGTCACAGACTTCATCGACACGATGATAACGGACACCGGTCTCGAGAACCTGTTCAACGGCGATATCGACCAGCTTATAAGCGAAGCGCTTTCATCAATAGCGAACCTGTCTTCCGACGCGTTTAGCGCAGTCAAAGATGTTGTAATAGAAGAGCTCAAGAACAAAGTTATGGAGCTCATACCGTCAAGCGGCGGCACTCCTCAGGATTCGGGCAAGAGCGGCCTGTCTGCATCTCTGCAGAACGTTGTAACGGGTGTTGTCACCACACTCACCGAGAATTTCATTAACTTTGAAAAGCTAACGGCTTTCCTTAAAGGCTCATTGGTCGAAACCATAAAGACGAAACTTACGACTTTCGCAGAAGGTGCACTCGACGATATAAAGAATACAGCGCTCGATATACTTGCAGGATGGCTCGGAAGCGATGCTGTCAAGCTAAACGGTCACACTATATCCACAGAAGCGATATCCGGTGCGGGCGCTTCGGAAGTGGGCGTTGCCGGTGCGGCGGCGATAGCAGTCGTCACTGCCAATACGCTGGCAGAGATATCCGGCATATCCGCTTCGCTTGCTCAGGACATCGTAATAACCGGTGAAGCGAAGATACTCGCAGATGCCACCCATATTATAAAGAGCGCTTCAAGCTCCGCAGTCGGCGACGACGGAAAAGCGAACAAGAACAAGTCAGCAGCGGCAAACGCTAACGCAGACACAACTGGCGGCAGCTCACCGGCACCGACCAGCACAGAGCCCACCACCGGTCCGGATTCGGGTACGGCTACAACGCCCAGCCAGGATAACGACGCAGGCGGCAAGTCAGTCGGCGTGGGCGCATCGTTCGCATTCAATCTAATAAACATAGACGTCGTGGCGGGCCTCGGCGAAAACCGTACGCTAACAGCGCAGGCGCTAGTAATAAAAGCGACGCTTGAAAATAGGCTGGAGACGGTTTCAGTCTCGGGCAGCGATCCGCTGGCAGACAACACCAGCGGCGACCCGATCGAAGAAGCAAAGGATATCTCAGTAGATGCTTCCGTTGCAGTCGGCCTTATATTCAACAACGTCCACGCATACGTGGCAAACGGCGCAAACGTAACCACAACAGGCACAGTTAATGTGAGCGAAACGGAAGGCGAAGATTACGAAGAACTCGTAGGGCTCTATGTCTGCGCAGAAGAAAAAGGTTCAACCATAACAAGAGCAAGCGGCTTCACTGTCGGCGCCTCAACTGCTGTGGGCGCAGCGGTAGCCATCAACATAGCATACTCTGATACGAATGCAGATTTTGAGGGCACAGGCGTAGTCGTAGGTGTCGCAAAGATAATCGCACATACATATAATGAAGACGACAGCCTCGGTATAGCGACGGCAGTCGGAGCGGATACGGACAGGTACCTCTCCAAGTTCAGAAACGCCCAGCAGGACTTAGAGCAGAACACAAATAAAGTACTCAGCGGTGACTATACAGACACAGAAACAACAAACGATAACAACCAGACGGCGACGACGATAAACGGACAGCTGGACCAGAACAGCAATTCTGAAAATGACAACACACCGCCGGCTTCCAACAACAACGCACCGCTTTCGGCAAATGCACTGAATGCCTTCGACGTAAGCACGCAGTCCAACCCGGACACCAGCGAAGGCTCAAATGCGGTTTCGGGCAACGCAAGCGCTCTCGACGGAGGGGGCGTAGCAGCAGAGCCGGGAGCTCAGGATCAGCAGTCCCAGAAGATACGTGTTGCAGCCGCACTCGGGCTCAACATAACACTGCACGATGCAAACGCTACGATATCAGGTAGCCTCACCGCAGCGGCAATAAGCCTGCTTGCAGAGAACAACGGGAACTTCAAGGCGATGGGCACGGGCGCAGCAGTCAGCATAGACAGGAACGCAAACTCAATAGGTATAGGCGTAGCAGTCTCGGTAAATAAAAACGAAGCCAACGCTACGATGAGCGGCAGCGTTACGGCAACGGGCGATGCAGACAACGACCCGGACATAACGGTAGACGCTAACCTGACTCAGAATATGGACGGCGAATACAAAGGACTGCTCGGAGCACAGGCTCTTGCGGGCGCTGTTACAGGCACCGGAAGCAAGGTGTGCATCTCGGCAGCCATTGCAGTTATAGTTTCACTTTCAAAGAGTACAGCTGTTATAGAAGCAAACTCGGTATTAAACGGCGGAGATATCAAAGTGAGCGCAGCGGACAAGAGCAAGCTTGCAGTACGTGCGGGCGGCCTGTCAGTGTCAACCGGCGCATCCGTCGGCGCAGGCGTCAGCTTTGCTCTGATATTCGCACACAACGACGTCACGGCTTCTGTAGGCAGCGGCGCTTCGATAACAGGCTCAAGCTTCAGTCTCACAGCCCAGAAGATAAAGGTAGACTTCTCCGACTACGAGAGCGAGTTCGGTGTCGATAACATGCTCACATACGATGCCGCTCCGGGAGATGAAGGAATAGTCAACCTCAAGAAATCTAAGGATGCAGACGGCAACGACCAGTACAGCACAGATATCAATTTCGATACCGACAGTGCACTCGGGTTCGTCAATCTTTTGAACTTCCTATCCTCCACCAACTACTACGCCGAGTCTATATCCGGCGCAGTTAACACCGGCAGCGACGGCAAATTGACGGCGGCAGGTTCATTCGCATTTGTGTTCTTCTTCAACAGCACGAGCGCAAGTGTGGGCGACGGGGTTTCAATAAACCTCATCGGCGATATGAACGTGCAGGCTTCCTCCGACACGACCTGCCGTGTGATAGCGGGCGCAGTTTCGGCAAGCGCTTCAAAGGTCGGCATCGGCGCAACAGTCGGCGTAATAACAAACAGCGATAAAGTTAAAACATATATAGGCAATAAAGGGACAGGCACAGGAATAGATATAGGCGGCAGCTTCGATATGGCCTCGTCGGCAATCATGGACATGATGCTCATAACGGTTGCAGTCGGCGCAACGACCTCGGGTACGGCCATAGGCGGCACGATAGACGTCATAGTAACCCTCAACGATGTTCAGGCCCAGGTTGCAGACTACGCTTCAGTAAAAGCGGACGGCGATATAAACATAACCGCTTCAAACGATGCGTTCCTGCTGTTCATTGCTCTGTCTGCTGCGGGCAGCGGCGGGCAGACGGCAGTCGGCGGCACATTCGCAGTGCTGGTCAGCAAAAACAGCGCACAGGCGCTCGTCGGCAGCCACGTGCTGATAGACAGCAGCGCAGGCGCAGTCCGAATAGGAGCAGACAACAAAGAGATATTTATAAGCATACTCGCCGCTCTCTCGGGCAGCACGGGCGGCGCAGCAGTTGCAGCAACGCTCAACGTTATGATAACTCTGTCCGCGGCAAAAGCGGCGGTGGGCAGCTATACAACGATAAACGCAGACGGCGATATCTACGTCGATGTCGGCAGCAACACATTCATGCTGACGATAGTGGCGGCCGTTTCGGGCAGCGCAGGCGGCGTGGCGTTCGGCGCTACAATAAACGTCAACGTATTCGACAGGGATGTTCTGGCACACGTAGGCGACCACTGCACGTTCACATCCGCGAACGGCGATATAGTAGTGCGTGCGCTGGCAAAAGACTTCCTGCTCACAATAACAGCAGCAATTTCAGTGTCTACCGGCGGCGCAGGCATAAGCGGCAGCATACCTGTTGTCGTGGGTCTTAGCACAGTTGAAGCTAAGGTGGGTGAAAACTCTACACTAAACGCTGGCGGAAGCATCGGCGTCATAGCAGACCTTGATATGAACGTATTCGTTCCGGCGCTGGCGGTCTCCGTTTCGGCGGGCGGCCCGGGCATCGGCGCTACGGTCAGCTCTGTCGTGCTCGACAATATAATAAATGCAATAGTATGCGGCGGATGCACGCTGATAGCAAATGCCAATAAACAAAACGGCCTCACCTTGCCGGGCAGCAGCACGGCACACAAGGGCGTTATAGTCAGTGCAACGGCGAGCGAAAACATGTGCTCTATCTCGATAAGCGGCGCAGGCGGTTCAGGCTTTGCGGTTGCGGGCACGCTCAACACTCTTGTAATAGTAAATAAAGTTACAGCCCAGATAAGGAGCCGAGAGCGTGATTCAAGCGGCAACCCGACGGGCAGCGCAACGCACCACATCGAATCGGGAGACGAGGTGCTTGTAAACGCAGAAGACGACTCTGTAGCAATTAATATAGCGGGCAGCCTTGCTGCCGGTGCAGGCGCAGCAGGCGTCGGCGCCACCATGGTCGTTCTGGTATTCTATAAAGAAGTAACGGCAGGTATAGAGGGTTTTGGTACAATCTCGGCAGGCGGTGCGATTACGGTCAGCGCTTCTGCAAGCGATGTGCTTACGCTGTTTGCGATAACGTTCGGAGCAGCGGCAAACGTAGGCGTGGCAGCCAGCGTAAACACAGCGGCATACCTCAATACAGTAACAGCAAGCCTCGGAGGTACGGTAACCTCGTGTACGTCCCTTTCGGTAAAATCCCATACTGAATTTGTATTCATAAACTTTGCAGCGGGCGCAGGTGCTTCCGGCACAGTCGGCGTCGGCGCAGTTTTCGTGATATCCTTCCTCTACAACAAATCATACAGTTATATACTCGAGGATGCCGACATAACATCCTCCGGCCTTGTCAACGTTCAGGCGACGTCCAAAGAGCTCATCATCACAACAGCGATGGGCGTAGGCGGCGCAGGCGTGGTCGGCGTTGCGGGTACGTTAAACCTCGCCGTGACGATGGTCGAAACGAAGGCTTATACAGAGGACGGTGTAAAGATAACATCCGGTTCGCTCAAGATAGAGTCTCAGGACAGGTTCCAGTTCATAGGCGTTACCGGTTCAATAGGCGGCGCAGGCGCAGTCGGCGTCGGCGTATCAGTACAGCTCGTAGTAGCGTTCAACACCATATCGGCGTACATAGGCGAAGACAACATTATAACGACGACTACCGGCAGCGTAGATGTAACGGCCGAATCCAAGCGTGATTTCGACGCATGCACAGTCACGGGCGGCGGCGGCGTGTACGCAGGCGTACCGGTCGCTCTTGCGATAATGGTAGCCGGTGCCCAGATGACGAACGACGCTGCAGATATTCTCAAAGCACAGCGCTACCATATCGAATACGACATAGTAGACGGTGAGATGGTTGCAAGGCGTGACGCTAACGGCAACCCGATACTTGTGCTCGATGGCAATGGAGATCCTGTTCCGTTCCTTGACGGCGACGTCGGGCTGTACACTTGCGACAGGCCGGAACCGCAGACCCAGGTCGACGATTCGTTCAACCGTGCAAATCCGCACGCAAGAGGTTATGCAGGCAATGTAGCTCTCGGTGATAAGCTCCAAGGCAGCGGCACTTCCGTTCAGGACTATGATACGGATGCCGGCGAACTCGGGCAGGAGGACGACCCGCAGGACGACAACGAAGACGAAGCAAACCGTGTCAGCGGCAATATGGACAATGCTGCAACGGGCGCTGCGACTTCTGCACCAGCTCCTCCGGAATACAGCCTCTGGGATACAACGTCAGCGTATATTTCAACAGGTTCAACAGTTTCTTCTCATTCAGATATAACCGTACAGGCAACGGACAGCATCATAGCAGATATGGTGGTCGGTGCGTTTGCAGTCTCGGTCTTTGCGGCAGTCGGCGTGGGCGTGGCGATAGCCGTGCTCAACTCAGACGTCCTCGCATACGTGGAAAGCGGCGCAACGCTTAATGCTGGCGGCGCAATAAACGTCAAAGCGATAGGAAAACACGGCAGCAGCCTGTTGTTCCCCGAAGACAGCGGCGAGCAGGGACGCAAGGACGACCAGGATTCATACAAGAACGATGTACTCTCACAGGTTCAGGATCTTGCATCAGAGGTGCCCGGGCTTGCTGACTATACGATACGCTGCATAACGATAAACGCAGGCGGTGCAGGAATAGCAAGCGTCAACGTTTCGCTGTGCGCAGTGTCACTGTTCACTCAGACGATAGCGTACATGGCGGGCGATGTCACAGGCGCAGCCAGCCTCAACGTTGAAGCGCAGAGCAACTACGGCAGGGTGATAGCCCTCACGCTCGGCATAGGCGGCGGCGGAGTTTCCGTCAAAGTCTCGCTGTCACTGGTCGTTTACCAGTCTGTAATGGAAGCCTCCATCTGCTCGCTGGCCAACATCAGCAACGTCGGCAGCATTTCGGTTACTTCCATGAGCGATACCAAAGCGAACGCTCTGGCTACATGCCTTTCGGGCGGCGGCATATCAGTAAACGCAGCCTCGGCGATAGCGCTCAACCTTACAAGGGTAGACACATTCATCGGGCAGGGCGTTTCGATAAGCAACTCCGGCTCGATAACACTGCTGTCGGATATCCAGACTGCGGCGGAAGCGCTGATACTCAGCTTCTCTGTGGGCGCAGGCGCATTCGGCGTAACGTTCGCAATATCGGTTCTTAACCCGACGGTGCTAACATATATCGGAGTAACGCCGAATGACGATATAATAGCTCACTCTGCCGTTTCGGACGGCAGCCCGTACGGTACTATTTCGGTGTCCGGTGCAATAGCCGTGACGAACGATGTTTCAGGCACGGCGAACACTATAGGCCTCTCATTCGCAGCCAGCGGCATGATGTCATTGAACGGTGCAGTCGGCATAGCGGTAAACAGCCTGACAGGCTATGCGGCAATAAATAAAACAAACGTAACGGCGGGAAGCATAACGGTAACGGCGCTCATGGACGGCAACGCCACGGTGCGTGCATACGCAGCGACGATAAGCGGAGCAAACGCCATTGGCCTTATACTTGCCATTGCGATAATAGATTCAGACAACCGTGCTATGATAGACACTTCAGATTCTCATATCAAAGCTTCATCGATAAGCGTTAATGCGGGCGGAGATTCGGGCGGCTACAATTCGAAAGCGTACGTAGATGTAACGACAGCAACGTTAGCTGCTTCAACGTTCGCCGTCAACGTAGCAATTGCGATAAACAGAGCGGGCAACCGTGCTATAGTCAAGGGCTCTAGCGGCTTCATGAACGAAGCGGGCAGCACCGGCAGCCTCAGCATCAATGCAAGGGGCATTTCACAGGCGATAACAAACATCAAGGGTATAAACGCAGGTGCGGTAGCAATAGCCATGTCGGTCACTGTTGCGGTCCTGAGCAGCACTCAGGAGGCAATACTGCAGGGCAGCAGCTCATACTACCTAAGCTCTCTCACTGTCGAGTCTCACCATAATACAGACACAGACCCTGACCCAATCCTCGACCTTATAACCGGCGACCCTGTCAATCGTGTCAGCGATCCGGTCGGAGGCGGCAATGTCGATGCCGATGCAGTTGCAAAGATATTCGCAGGCGGCGGCGGGCTTATAAGCGCAACCGCATTCATATCCGTTGCAACAGCCAATGCGACAGGAACGGCAAGCGCATCCGCAGGCTACTTAAGCGTTGACAGCGAAATAAAGGTGCACAGCTATGGCAGGTCAAGGGCAGCGGTCGTAATACAAAAAGCAGAGATAAGCGCAGTCAGCGTAGGAATAATGGTCGGTGTAGCATATGCCAAAGGAACTTTCGGAGCTTACCTTGGCAGCGACAATGCAGACATACACGCCCAAGGCGTTAACCTGTATACAAACTATTCAGCCTACGCACTTGCAGATATAAACCCGGCTACGGGAGGCTTCAATATAAGCCTGTATGCAATCAGCGGAAATGTAGGCTATGCAGAGGTAAATACGACTGCGAAAGCAGCAATAATCGGCAGCGGAAGCATAACATCCAGCAAAGCTGTAAGCGTACGTGTAAAGGGCACGGTAAGCTCATACGCTGTGGTCCACGGTGCTAAGGTAAGCGGCGGTTATCTGAAGATAACAGTGAACGTAGCTACTGCCAAACTCAACGCCCGCCAGTACGCATATATCGACGGTGCAGATGTTATTACAACGGGCAGCGGCAGCGACGGCAACGTCAGCATCCTCAGCGAATATAATACTAACGCAGCATACAACATAGACGGAACGCCGAAGAACCCGGATACGTTCGGCAGCGGCGCACAGGCGCTGGTCGGAGCATGCGGAGGCAGCAGCGTAGAGCTCAGCATTGCTTCGGGCAGCGTAAACGTAGCAACTGCATCTGCGCAGTCCCAGGGGATGGCATACATAAACGGCGCTTCAACGAACATCTCGGGGGACCTCAAGGTCCGCTCGTTCGGCTCGTCATACGCCTTTGCAGACATTGAACGTCCGCAGGTCACGGTCAGCCTTGTGAACGTAGCGCTCAACGAAGTTAAAGCAAGCACGTCCGGCACGTTCAGCGCATATATTAACAGCACAGGCTCTGATAGCGGAATCAAAGCTGCAAGCATAAGCGCCGACACCAGATACAACTCGAAGGCCCTGACAAATATCTGCCCGTGCGGCGGCCTTAGCGCAGCAGTCAGCGCAGTAAGCGTTTCTGGCAACAAAGCAACATCCGACGCAAAGACAAACGCCTATGCATATCTGTCGGGCAGCGGCGATATAATATCAGATTCGTTCATAACGGTCACAGTAGACGGTATGGGCCTTGCCAAGGCGGCAGCCAAAGAAGCGGATATAAACGTTTCAGCCGTTGACATCGCTTCCAACGTTACGGAAGCCAACCTTGCGATAGTACAAAAAGCATACTTCAATGTTTCGGGCACGGCAACAGCGGCGGGCAACATAAGGATAGATTCAAACTTCATGGCAGAAACGGACGAAGGCGCAATTGCCACGACGGGAAGCCCTAACGGTTCCTCCGGTGTTAACATAAGCCTGGTATCAGGTTCGCTCAATCAGGCAACTGCTCAGGCAGTGCTTACGAGCCGTGCATATATAACGGGCGGCGGAGTTATTTCCGGCGCAGACATAAAGGTAGAGACGACGACAAAGACACGTGCGCAGGCACGGGCAAACAGCTCACTGTCGCTCTCGCTGATCGGCGTCGGCAACCTATATGCAGACGCATATACAAACGACTCAGTATATGCATATATTGGGAACAACACAACGCTCAATGCAACGGGCGATATCACGGTGAATGCTCACGGCGACACCACTGCCGATGCATACTGCGAGACACCGGGCAGCATTTCGCTGGCTTCGGTATCAGGCTCAAGGGTGCGTTCATCCATAGGCAATTCAAGCAGTGACAGGCAGACTGTGAAAGCGTATGTAGGCGACTATTCGACGCTGACCGCTGAAGGTGATATCAACATAATGGCATATAACGAAGGCTATGCGACCTCCAAGATATACGAAGGCCTGTCCGTTTCCGGGCTGGATCTTTCCACATGCATTGTCAAGACGACCGGCTACTATTACACAAAGTCGAGCGTGGGCGAAGGCTCGGTACTGACTGCCGGAGCAGACATAGAGGTCTCGGCAGAGGACGCTCCGGAAGCGTATACCAAAGTTAAAGCTTCAAATATCGGCATACTGGTATCCGGCGGCAAGATGTACGCAAAGAACACGCTCTACCAGACGGTTCTGACTGAAATTGAAAAAGACGCTGTGCTCGATGCTCACGGCGGGATTGTTATCGCTGCAATATCAAATGTTAAACTGTATGCAAAGACCGACGTCAACAGCGGCGGCATAATAGATTCGGGAGATTTGCAGGCCTACAACACGCTTGCCGATAGAAACGTGGATGTCAAGATTGGCAATGGCGTGAGTATAACGGCGGACTACGGCAACATCCATATCTATTCGCAGGCGGGCCTTGACGACGATATATACACTTGTGCTATCGGCAACTCAGCAGGCCTGGTTGCGATATCCAGTGCAAAGGCGGAAACAAAAGTTACTTCGGACGCTATTACGACGGTGGGCGTCGGCGTGACTATATTAAACACATTCAATAAGATAACCATAGGCGCATACAACGGCGAAGGAAAGATAGAGACTGTCGGCGACTTCGGTTCTGCCGGCCTGTCCAGCAACCCCAAGTGCAGAAGCTACATAAACTCCGTCACATCTAATGCCAAAGTCAACATAGCGTTGTCAGCTTCGGGACTACGGCTATACGCTGATAAAAGGGCAGGAACGTCAACATATACTCCAGCCTCAAGGATATGTACATCAGCGCATACACCCATGCGGTAACTTCCGGCTTCCACGGCACCGCATATGCCAAGAGCGAGATAACGACAAATATAGACAACTATATCAGCATCGGCGATGCGCATGTAAGCAGCTACGACAACATGCGCATAATAGCAAGCGCCGACCCGACTTCTTCGGGAGACAACATAAGAGCGTACGCCGGCACGCAGATAACGGCGTTTATAGGCAGCATCACATCAATAGCCAGGGCAAAAGGCTCCATAGACTCTTCTGTAACGCTTGGCAGCAGCACTGATATAACAGGAGCCAACGTCAAGATATATGCAAACAAATTCGGCGGCAACGTCAACCTCACTGCGTACGGAAAACGCAGGGCGCTCGCCACGAAAGATACGACAGAAGAAGACGATATAACACGTACACAGACCGTGGGCTATCAGCTCCGGCACGACCTACCACATCGGCGATGCGGCGGCGGGCATAGTGATATCTATTGCGCAGGACGGCAGCGTGCGTGCAGTCGGCATAAAGAACGAAGAAACTATCTGGACGGTGTCCGGCGGCAGCGTTACGTTCTCCAAGACGATATCTAACGACAAAGCGGGCTATCTGTATGTCGGCGACCGCAGTTCGATAGGCGGCCCGATATACGACCAGAAGTACATACCCGAAGTAAAAATAATAAACAAATCGAACCTTAATATAATACTTCGTGGCATAGACACGTTCAACGAGACATACTCAAGGCCATCCGTATCAGGCGTATACTCATATAACCTTATGAATACCAGCTCAGATACTACGCCGGAGATATACTTAACCAGCTACGGCACGGGCGATGTGACGATAGGCTATCTTTCGGGCATAGTTGCAAACGAGCGTGGAGCAATGACTATTGAATGGGTAAACGCAGCCGACGGGATAAACGGCAGCCTCTACGGCACGACAGTGTTCATGGGCAGCATAGAAGACATTCCGGCGCTGTGGACGCACACACTCACAGTGATTGGCGCAAAAGACATCGGTAGCATGACGACCAGATTCCATGCATTCATGACTGTGCTTGACGGGCAGGACGCCGTCATAAACATGGATGCTTCGGGCGATATCTACGCCAGCATCACTCTGGCGGACGTACAGGCTGTCTCCAGCCTGCCGGCTAATATGGACACTTCAGAGATAACAGGCACGCTGCTGCTGGACAATATAGTAGCGCAGGGCGTTTGCGACCTTCTGCTTCCGTATGCGGTTCGGCTTAAGTACCTCGCCGGTGCAACGGCGGTCTCGCTGGTAATGCCGGGCGTGCTGGAGTTCTCGTCCGATACCATAACGTCCTCAAGCAACATAACGATCAATGATATAGAACGCTACCTCTCCGGCCAGAACCCGGCTGACGGTTCTCTTAGCTATATGCTTCCGAACGGGGCTACAGGTGTTTACTGACCCAAACGGCAAAGGTGATACGTGTAGTCACACAGAGCATGAGCTACAACCTCACAGACTACTCATATTCGCTTGACGGCAGCGACCTGATACTCACCATAGAAAGCAAGGGCGTCTCCATCAACCTAACCACGGGCGTACTTACAGTGCTTCCTCAAGATCCCTGAATCGGGCGAGGAAGGCGTAGAGATATACCTCGGCTGGGAAGTATTTGACGGCTGGCGGATAGGCGAAGGAAGCGTATCCAGAGGTCACGGAGATCGTTTCTATCACAGGGCTGACGGATGACGGCGAAGCCACAGAGTTCAATATAAAGCAGACGCTGTGGAAGACGGTCGGCGGCAACAACTATTATCTCGTCTACGGCGGCGACGTTTTCGACAACAGCGACGATATAACATACTACGTTGTAGTCCTCGACAGCAGCGACCGTGTCGTGATGGTATACAAGGCAAAGAGAAACCAGCATGAAACGGCAGAGAAGACAGCTTCAAAGTCTGTCACTACTACTGTTTCAGGATATACGACAACCACGGTAACGAAGTTCCTGGCCGAATGGTCAGATTTCCTCGGCAGCGGAGTAAAGCTAGGCTACAGGAAGATTGCAACCCGTGTGATAGTAAAGAACAGCGACGGCGATGTAGTAAGCGACACGACTACCAACAGTTATGCTTACACTATGGATTCAGGGCTTTTGTTTGATAATGTAGACGGATGGCGCAAGGTAAAAGATGCAGCCTACACCGGGACGACGCTGGTTAAATACAACAAGCTAAAAGGCGTATACTGGCAGAAAGAGCTTACGAAAGATACTGACACTGAGGTCAAAGTAAAGATGCTCTACCGTACGATAGATTCGATAGAGATATTGACACTTGAAACGGTGACGGAAGAAGTAGACGGCGAGAGCTACTCATACAAAGCATTCGTGTTCGACAAATCGGACGACGAGCGCCAGCTGATCATAAACGAGAAATACATCTATACGATAGGCTCAAGAGAGTACGAGATAGACCTCGACAGCTTCACAATAGAGTTCGACGATACGCTTGGGTACTTCGGCTTCACGATAACCGGCGGCGGAACGATAACGCTCAAACCGGGCGAGACCATCAAGCTGTACGAGAACGGCGGCCTGTACAGAATGACCAAGAACTGGTACTTTGGCACCGACGGCACGGTATGTTTCCCAGACGGCGCAGTATTCAACGGAAACACGGGCTTTTTCGAGTGCGATGAGCTGACGATAACGGACACGGCAGATGCTGCCGCCAGCAACAATGTTACCATACATCCGGGCGAGATTCACCTAGAGCTGCTCTCGGCGGACGTTGCAGTGCTGGCAAACGGCGAATATTACTGGTTCAACGGCTCATCATGGGTCCTCGCAACCTACTCGGGCGGAGAAGTAATATACAACGGCGACGTCAAGCTCGTGATAACTCATGTTGACGGCATAACATACCACGCTCTGCCAAACGGCATAATCCTCGGTTCTGACGGCTCGATAGAGCTTCCGGCGACGCTGGGCGAAACAGCCAAGCTAGCAGAGACGACGGCAACGACGGGATACCTTGTAAACTACATCGAAGGTGCATCAGTAGCGATAACGATGCTCAACGTAATTGGCAGCCTGCTGGATGCAAACGATACGGTTACGCCGGAGGTGCATAACCTCAATATACTTGCATCGGGAGACGTACTGTTCAAGACGGCTTCGACAGGTTCTGTGGGAACGCCCACCAACCCGCTTGAGATAATTGCGGGCAGTGTTTCGTTCCTCAACCTTGACGGGCAGCTTATACTCGAAACGGACACTTATATACTCGTGACCGACGGCGACTTTGCGCTGCTCGGCTCGCCTTACACAGTCAGCGGCTGCACGCTGATAGTAGATGTGCTCAACGGTAACCTGTCCGGCAACGACCTCTATGTCACCAACGCATCGACGGTTGACCTGAACTCTGCCGGCAGCATAATATTCAACAACGTTATTGTAGACCTTAAGAGTCTCCTGGAAATGGATGCCGGTACAGATATAGAAAGCGCAACGCTGTACATAGATGACAGTACGGTAAACTATTTAAGCGGCGGAAACATTACAATACCTTATGTTTCGGCAGAAAACGGTACTGTACTGACTATGGATGCTGCGGGTGATATAAACTCTACTGAACTTTTTGTTGACCCAAGTTCAGCAACGCTTACAGCAGCTAACATTGATATTGATATAATAACGGTCGAAGATAACAGCACACTAAATATGACGGCCGACTATAACATCAGCAATGTTACATTCATAGCCGCAGACAGCCAAGCAAATCTTACTGCCGGCGGCAGCATAACATCAACGAGTGTTACACTGACAAACAGTACTGCAGATTTCAATGCCGGTGCAGATATAAGCACGGGCACGCTGAGTGCAGAGCAGAGCACATTGACGATGACTGCAGGCGGCTCGATATCTTCAACCGACGTGACATTTACAGATTCTACTGTAAACTTTGATGCAGGCGTGGATATAAGCACAGACATGCTGAGTGCAGCACAGAGCACATTGACGATGACTGCAGGCGGCTCGATATCTTCAACCGACGTGACATTTACAGATTCTACTGTAAACTTTGGCGCAGGCGTGGATATAAGCACAGACATGCTGAGTGCAGCACAGAGCACATTGACGATGACTGCAGGCGGCTCGATATCTTCAACCGATGTGACATTTACAGACTCTGCTGTAAACTTTGACGCAGGCGTGGATATAATCAGCCTTACTACTTCGGCGGATGCAAGTGACATTACGATGACCGCCGGAGCGGATATAAAAGCAGCGGCTATGTCGCTGACTGACACTACAGCCGATTTATCTGCAGGCGGCAGCATGCCAATTGACGTTCTGACAGCAGAAAACAGCAGCACAACTATGGCTGCGGGCGGCGTGATAGACATAACCACGCTGACTCTGCTTGACCTCAACGGTGTGCTCGACAGGCGCAATACTTTGAATGCAACCGCCGCAGGCGATATAACGGCAGACACAATATTCGGCGCAGACAGTGACCTGTCTCTCACTTCGACCGGAGGTACGATAACCGTTCCTGATGTAGAGAGCTATAGGAGCACGTTATACATGAGCGCTTACGGCGATTTGATATTCGATATATTCGATGCATACAAGAGCGATGTAACGCTCATAAGCACGGATGCGAACATCTTCCCGACAGACGAAGAGAGCTACATCAAGATTCACGATGAGCTAAGCTCGCTCACTATGTCGGCTCTTGGCGATATCGGCATGAGCAGCCTGCATGTGCGCATGGATATACCTGCCGAGGTGATACTGAATATACTCAACGTGGACGACTATTACATAGATGCGATGATAATACCTGTTCCGGATCCTCCGGAAGACCCGGTCTATACGGGCACTGACGAGTTCGGCAACGAGATCACTAACGATGGCGAGATACCGAACGACTATATACAGGGCATCGGCGCAGAAACGTTGTCAGATTACTTCGACGACGTATCCGCAGACGAGTGGGCACAGCGGCTGATGGGCGTTATGACCCGCGAAGAGTGGCTTGCGCTCATTGCAGACGGCAGCGTGTCAGACCTTATACAAAACGGAGTTATTACAGCAGAAACTCTCAGCGAGTATCTGTTCGACGATACAATAACACCGGAAGAACTCAAAGCTATGCTGGCTGTAGACCAGGGCACGCCTGAGTGGCAGGATACTCTTGACTGGCTCGAAGATATCGAGACAAGACTGCGGACTCTGCTTATAGACACCCAGGGTCTTGAGCCTACAAAAGAGCTGCCCGAAATAATTACAGACGATATGGCTCAGTTGCTGCTTGCGTTGTTCATACAGCAGAGCGTAGTCGGTGAGATCGCCGACCCCGAGTTGATACTTGAACCGGGCGAGATGGCAAATATCGTTGCGCATATTATGCAGCGCTTAAGCGAAAGCTCGTCGCTGTCTGAAGATGCCGTGAACGAAGCAGCACGTGTCTTCAACATACTTGTCGGCCTCAGCACCGGCAGCGCATACGTAACAAACGAAGGTGATATAAACATAACCCAGCAGTCCGGAGACATGACGGTGGGCTTCATAGATTCGTTCCGCGGCGATGTGAACCTTACTAGCCTTGATACAGCAACCGGAAGCATACTGGGTGAAGCTATTGGCTCCACAAACATAGAGGCAAGGGATATTTGCCTGAGTGCAGCGGGCAGTGTAGGAAGCGCATTGCAGCCGCTTGTGATAGACGAAATAACTAACCGCACCATAGCGGTATACAATATTAAAGGAATGGCGCTCACGCTTAGCGGCATGGGCACGCAGGAAGAACCGTTCGTCAGGGCGCAGATCGGGACTAATGTCAGGTACGACTGGCTGAGGACTTATGACTGCGACGAGCAGGCCCGTGTAGATATAGATTCCGGAGCAGATGTGTTTGTGACGGAAGCGCGCGGAAGCTTCGGGGTTGGCATAATAACCGCAGGCGGCGGAGTAACGTTGTACGTACCGGCTAGCATATTCGACGTCTTGGAAGAGAGCGAGACAGACAGGAACATAACTGCGGCTTCGCTTAACTTGACTGCGCTGGGCGGCGCTATAGGTACTGCACTTGAATATATTAAAACAGAAATAACCGGTCATACGAATGCAGTTTCATACGGAAACATGTTTATAACCGAGGCGGGCGATATGGACATGACTGCCGACAGTAAGGCAGGCGAAGTCAATGCAAGCGCTGAAAACGATATGGTGCTGGGCAACACTGCGGGAGACCTTACGCTTGGCCTTGTTACAGCCGGCGGCTTTGCATGGATAACTGCCGACGGAAGCATCTTAGAGGGCGAGCGGCGCGGTGCACTGGCTACTATAACAGCGGACGGGATGTCACTTACTGCTGGAGCAGGTATAGGAACGCCGGACAACACGCTTGAAATAGATACAGGCGCAGATACATTCAGCGCAGACTGCGGAAATATGAACGTAACGGAGATTAGCGGCGACCTTAAACTAAAATCCGTAAAGGCGCTTGGTGATGCAGTTCTCACAGTGGACGGCAGCGTAATAGATGTCAACTCCAATGCATGGAACGAAGCTGCCGATGCACAGAAGGCTGCAGACATAGCGCAGAGCGAAGCGACATTGGCACAGACCATAGCCAGCGTGCTGCAGGATTACGCAGACAGAATAAGAGAAGAGATAGAAGCGGCAGATCAGCTGCTTGCCGATGCACAGACGGCTGTTGCCGCTCAGCAGATAGTCGTTGACGACTTAAAGGCGCAGATTGCTGTCGAAACGGACGAGAGTAAAAAAGCCGGGCTTGAAAAACAGCTCGTCAAGGAAGAAACACTGCTGGAAGAGCTGGAAGCACAGGAGCTTGAAGCGGCTGCATTCGCTGCGGACACGCACGCAAGGCTGGACGCTCCTCTTGCTCTGGCACAGGCAGAGGCAGACGCAGCCCAGCTAACAGCAGACGGATTGCAGGCAACGGCGGATATCGCCCAGATAATAGCGGATCAGGCACGGCTCAATGCATCCATGATGCAGACCACGATGAGCATTGGCGGCAGCCTGACGATAACTTCGGGCGGAAGCGTCGGAGCAACCGGACAAGCACTGTCTATGGATGTAGACGGGGGAGTCAGCATTCAGACGGCGGAAACCGGGGAAGTCTCGATTGCCAGCAATAAAGACCTAAAGATGGTAAAACTCTACGCAGGCGGGCTTGTACGGACGGTGACGCTTGGAAGCCTCATCAATGCAGCCGGCTCTCAAGATCCGGTCATAAAAGCGGATGTGATAGACCTTAGCGCACTTGGCGCAGACATAGGCCAGAGCACGAGTTATCTGTACGTATGCACAGATGAAATAAACGCAATGGGCGAAAACATCTATATACACAACTGCAGAGATACTATAATCGGCAACATCAAAGCAGTTAACGAAGCAGTGATAGTAATAAACGGTTCGGTAGAAGCAAAAGCGCTGCCTTCCGGATTCATACTTCTCAATACGGTGACATATTCGAACTTTGTAAATGTAACTGCGAAAAAGCTGACATTGATAGCAAAACGTAATATTGGCACAAAGGACAGCCCGCTGACAATTGACGTTGGCGAGCTTACTGCAAAGGGTCGGCACATATACCTTGCCAATATCTCCTATTTCCTTGATATATTGGGGCTCAACGGCCGCTCGCTGCATCTAGATACCGCGGGCAACGTAAACGGCAAAGTCAAGGTTACCGACATCTGGGTGGATGCATTCGGCTCGATAGGAACAGAGGAAGACCCGTTCGGCATCTACGCTCCGGGCTCTATCAGACTAAGTTCACAGAAGGGTGAGGTATACTATACCAACTTGTTCAGGCGCCACTACAGGCAATGGCAGCGAAGAGAGCTTGAAACAAGATACAGTATAATGTTCATTATGAAAGTACCGTTCCTGCTGGGCACAAAGAATAACAACAGCCAAATGGCGCTGTATATCGCAGTTGCTATGAGGATTGACGGCACATGGGACATCCTGGGTATTTGGATTGACAACCCAGGCGACGATATAATGATAGGGCAGACGATACTAGGCGAGCTCTTTGAACGTGGCGCAGAACAGATCGACTACGTTTATGCAGAAGGCATAGAAGGCTTTGAAGAGACTGCACTAGAGCTTTACCCGGATATGGTCTATCTTGGATGCACTATCCTCTGGCTCATCAACAACGATATTGAGATAGCTGAAGAGGATTACGAGCAGCTTATGGCAGACCTTGGAGCAGTATACTATGCTAAGGAACTGGACGAAGCCCTTAAGGCCTATGAAGCGTTCCTCAGCAAATGGGAAAGCAAGTATCCGCAGGTCGCAGAAAACCTGAGGGACAGCAGGCAGAGCATAGAGATGTTCTATAAAGTTACGATGTATCTGCAACTGATAGACGAAGACTACGATATGGTTCAGCTTACAGATACTATGGGCGGCATCATAGAATACGTAGGAGATATAGAGTATTACAACTGGGATATGCTGGCGGTCTACAGGGCGTTCCTGCAGGTTCTAAAATACTTCCCCGAATACTAACAGATAAAAAATCAAACCGCCGTGGCATATGTGCCGCGGCGGTTTTTTCTCGTTTTACCGTGCGCAGTATAAATGATATAATAAAGATTAAATAAGCGGCGGAGGTAGCTTAAATGTGCGGAAGATATGCATTCGACGATATAGAAGAGATTTTTGAAGTCCGAACGATACTCGAAGAAGCAGCGGCTAGTCTGGGCAGCGATAAAGCGTCAAAGATTAAAACAGGCGAAGTTTTCCCAAGCGAAACTGCCGCTGTTATTGCGCAGGGAAGGGGCGCAGCCGCTATGACGTGGGGTTACCCTCTGCACAGCACCAGCAGGATAATAATAAACGCCCGCAGTGAAACAATCTTTGAAAAACCGATGTTCAAAAAGAGCATAGCGGCAAACAGATGTCTTATTCCATGCACCGGGTTTTTTGAATGGAGCAAATCGCAGGGTGCAAAGCACAAGTTCAAGATATGCCCGAAAGGGGAGAGGTTTTTCTATCTTGCAGGCCTCTATAGCAGCTTTCATAAAGACGGCCGCTCTGAGGAAAGGTTTGTTATCATTACAGCGCCCGCCAATGAAGAAATGAAGCCGATTCACGAGCGTATGCCGCTGATGCTGCTAAAGGACGCAGAAGGCGACTGGCTGGGTGATAAAACGGATATCGAAGCAATATACAACCGCATTACCAAGCTCGACAAGATAGCAGTGTAGTAAAAACGCCCTTCGGAGAATTCCCAAGGGCGTTTGTGGTCTGTCGTCTACTGTTTTTTAGCCGCCATGTACTCTTCAAAGAGACTCTCGCCTTCCTTCTCCCACCACTTTTCATACATTTCGTCATATCCTTCGTTGGCTTGGTTGTCACCGTGCTTGCCGTATTCTTTTTCGAACTCCTTCTTTATCTCTTCCTTTATGGAGTCTCGTATTGGAGTATGCTTCTTTTTCTTCTCACTGCTGCTCGAATGCCCGCCAAACCTGCCGAACAATATAGAAGCCAGTGCCAGCACGCCCACGCTCTGCCAATAGTTAAGCGCCGGAAGGTTGAATATCATAGGCATCAGCCAGTTCCAAAGCCACATGATGACAAGGCCGAACAAAAAGCATGCTGCCGCACCAAGTATCACAAAGCCGATTATTTTCAGCACTTTCATAGCGCCTCTTGCACTCTCGTAATCACAATTATCCTTTCTCATTTCCTTTATCCTCCTTTAAATAGTCGTTCACAATTTCTTTTATCTTCGCCGCCGCCCTGCTCTTTCTTGAAAGCAGAGTGCCGATTTTTTCGCCGGTCTCACGGGCAAGTTCCTCATAGCTTCTTCCTTTTATCTGCGTTTCAACATACACATACCGGTGCTTTGCATCAAGGCTGTCAATGGCTCTTTGGATCACTCCTTTAAGCTCTGCCGCAAGTACGCTCTGCTCAAGTCCTTCCGGGTCGTTTTCTTCCCAGACTTCGCCAACGGTCTCCCTGCTGCGCTTCTTGTAAAAATCCTTCGCTCCGTTTTGCAGCGTCCTGTATATGTACGCTGTAAGGTTGCTAACACCCGCTATGTCGGCTCTCGAAAGAAGGTTGAACGCAGCTTGCTGAACGATGTCTTCCACATCATAATCGTTCAGGTAAACGAACCTTTTTTTAAGCGAGCGTTTGAACCACTCATAGTTTTCTTCAAACGCAAGTCCGATAATATTCTTGTTCAGCTGCCCGTTCCCCCTTCCCTGATTTTTAACTGATTACGATAATAAGACGATTGGAAATATGAAATATTGCATTATTTGTGAAAATTCTTATAAATTATTCTATCATAACTGCCGGCAATAAAAAAACCGCTGCGATATTACAGCGGTGTTTCTTATTCTTTTACAGGCTCTGCGCATCAAGATATATCTTATCTTTTTCATCTTTCTTAATTGCAGAATTCATAACGAATGCAATTATACTTATACCAATCAAGCTAATGCCCAGCCGCATAAACCCGAACAGCGGTCCAAGCGAAGCAACCTCGAATGCGACCATAGGGATTTTGGTTGTAGACCATGCCCCAATGAACAGCACTACGTTCGAAAATTTTGCTCCCTTCTTCATGAATATACCCGCAACAGGAAAAGCCGCATACAAAGGCCCTGCCGCTGCAGTACCGATGAGTATCGCAATCAGAATTCCTTTCAGACCAGAGCCCTCTCCAAGGAAACGAACCATAGTCTCCCGGGGCACCCAAACGTCAAGAAGCCCGAGAAGTATGAATATAGGGGGTATAACAAGCAGCATTTCTTTTACAGTAAAGAAAGTCGTTTCGGCAGCTATTTTACCGCGGCCGGTGTCAAAAATAAGCAGCGCACCGATAGCCATAGTCATAACTATTGGAAATGCGTATCTCTTTAAAAATTTTTTCATATCTCACCCATAACCTTTCCAATAACGAGTGCGACTGCAAAAGAGAAAGCAAAAGCAAAAAGGTTGCGCAGCAGAGTGAATTTCTTGCCGAAATATTTTACTTCCACAGGTGCCGTTACTACGCCCACCATCATCAGAGATGATATGAAAGCGCCGATCTGCATATACCCGGCGCCTCCGGCAAGAAGCAGTGCAACAGTCGGAAAAGCAATAAGCCCGGGTATAAGAGTAACGGCGCCGACGATAGATGCCGCCGCAACTCCGAGCCACCCGGAGTCTTTGCCAATAAGGAGGCTTATTGTCTGTGTATCAAGGAACGAAAGAATAAACCCGACCAGAAGTATTACGCCGAGAAACTGAGGAAGTATGTTTTCAAAAGCTTTAAGTGCTTCTTTTAAAGCCATCTTAGTTTTCTTTTTGCTTTTAACAAGCGAGAATATCAGCAGCGCGGCTGTTATACCATATAAAATATACGTTGTCATTTACTCCTCCGTTTGCGAGGTATGCCTGTCATATTCACTAAGAAGCAGGTCAATGCTCTGACGACGCTGTTTGAAGATTTCTATCCATTCACAAAGCGCCTCAAGTCCGGGCTTGGTTATTGAATATACACGCTTTTGCGGCCCCTGAGCTCCCTTTTGCCAACTGGAACATACCCAGCCTTGCTCTTCCATCCTGTGCATTATTCTGTAA
The DNA here is from genome assembly GCA_963666505.2 of Christensenellaceae bacterium. Taxonomy (GTDB): domain Bacteria; phylum Bacillota; class Clostridia; order Christensenellales; family SZUA-584; genus JABGQS01. The sequence continues at coordinate 362,943 of CAXXXL010000001.1, forward strand.
AGAGTGCTTACGTTTATATTCTCTATGCCAAATTTCGCAAGCTGCTCAGCAAGGTAATAGCCGTGGCTGTCTTTCTGTGCAAGCAGCAGCAGCAGGCCTGCTTCCATAAACCGCTGCATAGGCCTTTGCTGCCCGCAGCATTGCTGCTCATGTCCGCTGCCGTGTTTTTTACATTCGTGTTTCTCATATTCATTCGCCATCTCAAACTCCATTTTGGTACAGATTAGTTTAGAACTATATACAACCCGTATATAGTTGATACGTATATAGTATCATCAATTAGAAAACTGTCAATAGATTTTTTGAAATAGCATTGACAGTTTTTACATCAAATAATATTATAAAGGTACATTAGAAATATCTAGATTAATTTCGTACATCAATTTTCTGGTAAAAAAATTGAAAGCAGGTGCAAATTATGAAGCGAACATTGATATTACTTGTCATAATCATATTGCTGCTGACCTTTTCAGCATGCGGAAAACAAACGGATCCGGCCAATACTAACATTGCGGACGATGCTTCTGCCATAGAACCGGGGGAGAGTGTTGATGAAACAGCCGGCGTGCAGCAGAGCGAAGAGCCGACACAAGAGCCGATACCTAAGGGTGTAGAACATACAAACATACTGTTGATGGGCTCAAAAGAGAGAGATTTTTCAACCGAAGAGGAATCCTACTATTCACTGACGCATATTCTTATCACTCTTGATCCGAATGAAAGGGCGATGAAGTTTACAACTTTTCCATACAACCTTGCGGTAGACATCGAAGATGAAGGGACAGCCGAACAGCTTCAGTTCGTAAGCAGTAAATACGGCGAAGAAAAAACAGTCGAGATACTAGAGAACAACTTCGGTATAGACATCGACTACTATGTGATAATGAATATGGAGGGTGTGATAGACATTGTAGATGCCCTTGAGGGCGTGCAAGTGGATGTAAAGAAACTCACCGTGAACGAGACGGGCGAAATAATGGCGCAGATGCTGGGGCTGGTATGGCAGGAGGTTAAGACCACCGGGAGGCAGGTGCTGTCAGGCGTCCAGACTGCAGGCTTTTTCAACGATACCACAGACGTATCTGCTGACAACTGGCTGGAAGAGGAAGAGCTGATTTTCAGGGAAAGACACCCTGAGATAATAAATGCGGTGATCGCTCAAGTCAAGCTCGCCGGCTTTGACGAGGAGGATATGATAACTATTGCGCACAACGTCAGCGCAAACTACGCTGCGAATATACCGGAGGATAAATGGAAGAGTATTGCGGCTACTGCGATATACTGCATGGAAGGCGAAACGCAATTCCTTCATGTACCGCAGAGCATAGACACAATGGAGCACGATGGAACGCCTCCCTTGATATACGATAAGGACGTAGACGTTTCTGCGGTCCGGCAGTTTGCAGGCAAATAAAAGAATCACAAAAAAAGGCGTCTGAAAAAAAGATGCTTTTTTTTATTGACAAAAGTTTTAGGGCATGCTATATTGTGCATATAAGACATACACAATATGCACAGGGCATTGAGCCTAAGGAATGAATGGAGGTAGTATCGATGTCAATGCTGACAGTCGAAAAACTGAATAAGAGATACGAGAAGTTTCATCTTAAGGATGTTTCGTTCAGCCTCGAAAAAGGATACATAATGGGCTTTATCGGGGCAAACGGAGCGGGTAAAACTACGACGCTGAAAAGCATTCTGAACCTTGTGAAAAGAGACAGCGGTTCAGTATCTGTAATGGGGAAGGATTTCTATAAGCACGAAGTGCAGCTAAAGCAGGATATCGGCTTTATTTTCGGAGGAGTCGATTATTATCCGAAAAGCAAGCTTTCCAGCATAACAGCTGTTATAAAGCGTTTCTACATCGGCTGGGATGACGATGTTTACGAGAGCTACATGAAGAAGTTCGGGTTGGACGAAAACAAAAAGATAGAGGAACTGTCCAACGGAATGAAGGTAAAGTTTGCGCTGACGACTGCGCTTTCACACGATGCGAAGCTCTTCCTGCTGGATGAACCTACAAGCGGGCTTGACCCGGTCGCAAGAGACGAGCTGTTAGAGCTTTTTCAGGAGCTGATAGAGGATGGCAGCAGAAGCATACTGTTCTCAACACACATAACGAGCGACCTTGAAAAGTGCGCCGATTATATAACCTATATTTCAAACGGCGTAATAATAGAAAGCAAAACAAAGGACGACCTAATAAACTCTTACAGAATAGTAAAAGGCAGCCCGCAGCAGCTAAGCGGCCTTGAAGACAAACTGATATCTTTCAAGAAGAGTTCCTTTGGTTTTACCGGGCTTGCAAGCAGCAAGGATGCTGAAACATTTGGCTCAGTAATGCTGGAGGAACCCAGCCTGGAAGAGATAATGATATACCAGTCAAAAAAGGAGGCTCAGAATGAAAGATCTATTATATAAGGAGTTCAAGCTGTCGATAAACTCAGCGTTCTTTCTTATGGTGCTTTTCGCTGCGCTGATAATGATTCCCGGATGGATTTACTCTATAGCTATGATGTACACACTGTTCATAATGATGCCGAACATCTTCATGGCTTGCAGATCACAAAACGACTTAAGTTTTTCAGTGATGCTGCCGGTAAAAAAGAGAGATGTTGTAAAAGCACGTGTGCTGTCTGTGATGATAATGCAGGTACTTCCGGTTTTGCTTGGAGTAGTTTTTGCGGCGATAAATATAATCGTATATAAAGGCAACACGTTTTTTATGAATCCGAATGTTGCGTTTTTCGGGCTGGTGTTTGTGATGTATTCGCTTTTCAACCTTGTGTTCTTTCCTGGTTTCTATAAAACCGCCTACAAAGTGGGAGGACCAACAGTCTGGGCGAATGTTGTTGCCGTAGTTTTTATGGTAGTTGTAGAGTTTTCAAACATACTTATACCGCCAATCGGAGCATATATCGGCGGTATAAACAACATGGCGGAACAGCTTCCGGTCCTCTTTGCCGGTATAGCTATATACCTTGCCGGCACATGGCTAGCATACAGGATATCAGCTAAGAGGTTCGAGAAGGTAGACATATAATGCAGGTGGTCATATCCAACAGCTCCGACAAACCTATATACGAACAGTTGTTCGACCAGATTAGCGCCCAGATACTCAAAGGAGAGCTTAAGCCGGAAGAAGGTCTGCCCGCGATTCGCACTGCTGCAAAGGAGCTGCGCATAAGCGTGATAACAGTGAAGAAAGCGTGGGAAGAACTGGAACGGCTGGGGTTCATATATTCAGTTGTGGGCAGAGGCTGTTTTGTAGCAGATTTGTCAGGCGCCGATTTGAAAGATAAACGCAGGCAGCTGATAGAAAAAAAGATAGAAAAAGATGTTGAGTATTATAAAGGGCTGGGGCTTACTCTAAAGGAAATAACTGAAGCTATAAAACAGCAATACAACAAATGATATCACATGTGTTAAAAAAGGCAGAGAGCCAGGCTCTCTGCCTTTTTGTTTATATAAATATTATACAACATTAATTTGTAAAGATCTGAACCCAATATTTTGTTCCATCTTCAGCAATCGCTATTCCCACTCCAAGCTGATGATATGTCTTAGACAGTATATTTTCCCTATGTCTTGGAGAGCCCATCCATTTTTTCACCATTCGTTTATTTGTTACTGTGCCTTTGCCTATGTTTTCCGCTGAATTAAAATATAGTATGCCGTATTCCTGAAGCAGTGTAAAAGCGGTCTCGCCGTTTGGAGATTCATGAGCGTAATAGTCGTTTTGTGCCATGTCCGCTGCACGCAGCTGTGCGATGGCGCATAAAGTTGGGCTGAGTGAAAGCTCAGCTAAATCTTCCGCCTTTCGCTCCTCATTCGTCAGCGTAAATATTTCTTGAATGCAAGCCTCTTTACCGGGTTCACAGTTTTCATATTCTGGTTCGGGAACGGTTTTGGCGGGACGCACATGAACGGGTTCGTCACCTGTAAGACTTACAGTGTCAGTAATGCTGAGCACAAACGGTGTGCACCCTGAGGTGATAAGTAAAATTCCAATTAGTAAAATGATAATGGTTTTCTTCAATGCATATCTCCCAGATCCGGATTGTCACTATTGCTGTCAAGTCTACATATTTTCTTTGTGTATGTCAACGTTAAAAACTGTAAATAGAGGGCCCTCTAATACTATATAACGACGAAAGGCGGGTTTTGTTCAATATAAATCTAAAAATTAAAAATGCTTGAATTTTATTTCCAGATAGTGTATAGTCCATTCCGCATGCAAAACTGATTTTAAGACATAAAGAAAGAGAGACAAAAATGAAAAAGACAATTATTATTGCAGTACTTGCTCTGGCTATGAGCTTCGTACTAATTTTTACAGGCTGTGCAAAGACACAGGACGGGGTCGATTCGGCTAACGACAGTGAGGATGTTCAGGATACCGAAGATGGGGATACAGTTGATCAGATCGATGAAGATAACACAGATGAAACAGATGCTGATGCAGACCAGTCTGATGAAAGCTCTGTAACGACAGATGCAAATCCGGCAGCGTCTTATCAGAGGTATCTTGATGCAAAATCTGCCGGATACGAATCTATATCCGTACGCATGGATGAGAGCGAAGGACTTGCGATGACCGCGAGTATGCAGATGCTGGCGGTTTCGATGATAGACCTGCAGGTAATAGACCTTGTATTTGTGACTGACGATACGAATGCAAGCGAAGAAGCTGCAAATATCATGGGCCTCGTAGACTTAAGCGTTAAGAGAGCCGGCGAAGATTTCAGCGTAACATATACCGGTGCAGATTCGGAAAAGTATGCTAATAACGGAAAGTATGACGCTGCGACAGACTCGATCTCCTGCACATGGACGAAGGACGGGCAAGAGACACTTATGCTTGAATATGTTAAGTTCGGCAGTGGCTATGCTGCGCAGTATTACATAACCGACGGACAGGATATTTCAGTCATAAAGGTGATGGTTGATGGAGAAGATATTGCTATAGGGATGAGCGGAAGCACAGAAAGACCTGCTTCAATCTATAAGAGCGCTCCAGCCGACTTTACTTTTATGGACGATTGTGCTAGTGTTTACATGATTGTTGACGGGCAGGGCACCAGCATCGTTGATGGAGAGCAGAGTGAATTTTAACTGATATATTAACATAGAAAAGGGCGCCCTGGCTTAACGACAACTGCATGCAAACAGGGTGCCTTTTTTATTTTCTCAAATAGAAAGGCAGCAGAGAAAGAGCCTTTTATTACCTTTACAAAGAACAGACTCCGTGGTAAAATAGTTACAATTATATTACGGATATATTACGGTTGGTTGAGTTTGAATAGGTATTAAAATATAAAAAACCAAAATTTCCAGGTGTTTTTTGAGGAGTTCTGATGAAAAAAAGTGTGATTGGGCAGGTATTAATAGCAGCAGGCAGATTTTTTAAGGGACTAGCGAATACGGTAACCAGATTAAACTTGCTCGGCAAAGTGGTTCTAGGCGTTGCTTTGGCAGCTGTTGTTGCCGGAGCGGTGCTGGCGATAGTGCTGCCGGGAAGTGCCGATGCAGCGGCTCAGAAAGAAGAGCTGCTTGCAGCCGCAGCGCCGGCTGTTGTCGTAACACCCAGCCCGAGCCCCAGCCCGAGCCCATCGCCTACTCCCATACCTACACCGACTCCGACGCCCGACCCGACTCTTCAGCAGGGAGACGAGAATGAGAAGGTGCAGCAGCTTCAGGAGAGGCTCATGGAGCTTGGATATATGAGCCTTGACCAGAGCACACAGCTATACGGCCCGATAACGAAGAATTCGGTGATACTGTTTCAGCGTCAGCATGAGCTGCAGCAGGACGGCATTGCAGGACAGGAAACTCTGGAAGCTATATATTCTGACGATGCAAAGAAATATATGCTGACTGAGGGGATGAAAGGAACTGACGTTGACAGCCTTCAAAGACAGCTTATCGACCTTGGATATATGAAATCGGCAACAGGGTATTTTGGAAGCGAAACTACGAAGGCTGTAAGAGACTTTCAGTCGAGAAACAGTCTTGGAGTTGACGGGCTGTGCGGAGAGCAGACGTTTGCTCTGCTATACTCACCAAACGCTGTGGCAAGCGCAAGCAAGGCGCATGCGGCAACCAGCCGTGCGAATATACTGGAGATGATAGAAGCGGCAAAGAAGCAGCTTGGAGACCCATACATACTTGGCAACGAGGGGCCGGATTCTTTTGACTGTTCAGGGCTTGTATATTACTGCCTGAAGCAGGCGGGCTCATCCAGAGGAAGGTATAATGCAGCAGGCTACAGCCAGGTCACCGACTGGGAAAAGATAGAGTCGATATGGGACTTAGAGATCGGTGATTTGATGTTTTTCTATGATAACGGGTATACGAAGGTTGGTCATGTAGGGATATACGTTGGAAGCGGATATATGATTGATGCTTCGTCGAGCAAGGGCAAGGTTGTGAAAAGGGAGTGCAGGACTTCGTATTGGAAAGCACACTTCAAATTTGCGCGAAGGCCGTGGTAGCGGGCGGCAGAACATACGTAAGGCATAACAAAAGTAGTAAAGCAGCCGAAGAAAATGGAACTTTATTGCTTTTTTTATCGTCTAATAGCAAGGAAGCATAAAAATGCTTTATTTGTATGCAAAATATTAAAGGATATCCGCTTAAAGAACGTATTTTAAATAGAGTGGAAGAAAGATAAGTGTATATGCTTAGCAGCCAGAAAGAGATCTATACATCGTACACTCTGCACGTGGATACGGTATACAGGGTATGCCGTATGTTTTTCGGGGCAAAGGAGCAGGATGCGGAGGACGCTGTACAGACCACATTTCTTAAAAGGATAAAGACTAGCAAGAGTTTTGAAAGCCTTGAGCATGAGAAGGCTTGGCTTATTGTTGTTGCTTCCAACGTATGCAGAGATATGCTGAGAAGAAAAGAAAGAAGCAACGTAAGTATAGAAGGCATGCAGTTTGAATCGCAAGCCACGGACGAGAGCGACGAGATGCTCGAATACGTGATGGCGCTGCCGCACAAATATAAGACAGCGCTGTATATGCATTATTATGAAGATTACCCCTGCGAGAAGATCGCAAAGGCGATGGGAAAATCGCAAGGGACGATTTGGAACTATCTGCACGTGGGAAGAAAGTTCATCAAGGACATGATGGAGCGGGCAGGAGATGAGCGGGCTGTATTTACAAAGACGGGACGCAGAGAATGAGCGATATCAAGAAGGCATTTGAAAAACTGGATAGCATGAAGCTGACGGACGATAAAAAGCAGCAGATATTCGACCGGATAGTTGACGAGCACAGGCAGCGCAGGGCATTGAGGAAGAAGATATTCACCATTGCGGCGCCGGCGCTTGCAGCGTGTTTTATTGCTGCGGCTGCTTTCATGCTGCCTGGAGTTATCGCACCCAAACAGAATCCGGCTGAAATGGTCATAATGGACAGGCCGCAGGAGGAACAGACAGACACCGCCACGCTTAATACGCAGGGCCCGCTAGTGGTGTCTACAGTCGTCATGAGCATTAATCCGGTAGTAAAATTCGGACTTGATGAGGACAGCAACGTAGTTGAAGTTAAGGGTATGGACGAGGATGGCGAAAGGCTGCTGGCAGGGATTGATTTTAAGGGGCTTTCTTTCGAGAATGCTGCCATCGTCGTAGTAAACCAGCTTTTGCTTAACGACTATATAAATTCCGGAGTGTCTGAAGCTCAGATAACCGTTTCGCTGGACAGCAAACAGGCAGGAATGGATACGCTGGATGTACTTACGGACACGATAACAACGGCGGCGGTTCAGCATAAAATAGACGTAAACGTTACGCCGTCGCAGGAAACAAAGGAGCTTTCAATAGTACTGACCGGTGACGGCGACAGTACACAGGCGGCCGCAGATGCGGGACCGATGACGGTACAGTACATACAGGGAGAAGGCGGAACTGTAGAGTCTGTGCATGCACACAGGCAAGACGGCGGCGAGATGATAAACTCTGTTGATTTTGAAGAGATGCCGTTCAAAGAAGCAGTGCTTTACAGCGTAAACGACCTTATAAGACAGGGCGTTATTAATGATGAGGGCGAAAGTGAAATACTTTTCAACATAGGAACGACAGATGAGATGATGTCTGCAGGCTTTAAATATTTGACGCAGCTTTTGTTGACGCAGGCAGGACTTTCGCTCGAGGTGTTGGGTACTGATGAGGCAGGCGTTTTCGTGCTTGCCTCGTCAGAAAACACTTCGGACGAAAAGGCGCAGCTCACAATGTCGAAGATACTCGACCCAACGATGCACAAGAATATATCCGAGCTAACTAAAACACAGAAGGATATACTTGAGTTCGTATATACTACCGAACAGATAGAAGAGCTTTTTGCTATAAGGTATTGGGTGGTCGTTCCGAATCTGATAGGCATGGAAGAGGCAAAGGCAGTGGAGATGCTTGAAAAGATGGGCATCGTACCGGTAGTGACCAGAGAGTATAACGAAGACTATACACAATTTGAAGAAGGAACAGTTTTCCTTCAGGATATGACCGCAGGGGCTATGGTGGAAAAAGGTGCTCGTTTTACGGTGTCTGTACTTGGCAGCAACCCCAGCCCGCTTGGCGATGGATGGACTCCCAGCGCTCATAGCGACCTTGACACCGCAGCAGATGCGGTAATGAGTGCACAGTATGAAAAATATGACAGCGCAACAAACGATATATATATAAGGATAACTAACCAAAGCGAAAACGAGACGCTGCTTTATGATACCGACTATACGCTTGAAAGGCTGTATGAGAACGAGTGGTACAGTGCAGTGTGCACGCAGTGTTTTGAGCCAGCAGCAAGACAGCTGGGGCCGCTGGAAACGCTCGGCGAGAGGATTAGTCTGCAGTTTGCAGGCGGACTGCCGGACGGGCGCTATAGAATAGTCAAGCAGCTTGGGCAGGGCAAGTACAGCGCACAGTTTGAAATACAGCAGGGCGGGTATGACAGCAGCAGGCTTTCAGGATATGTCCCTCTTGATGAACTGCCGGCAGAGTATAGCGTTGAGATGGCATTGCAGTACGGAGATTTTACTGCTATGGATGACGGCGGAATAGCTAACGAGAATAAGCTTGTTGAATTTCTGAGTACAGCAGGTGAAAACATTCCGTGCAAACTGAGGATAACACATTTTACACAGGGCGGATATGCAGCCATTGAAGATGTTGTGTTTAACGGTAAATATTATTATGTGCAGACGGATGATAGCAGAGCGGCAGAACAGCAGCAAGAGACCTCCGTTTCGAGATACAGTTATATTATGCTGTATACAGACGGCGAAAAGACTGGTATAATGCTGGCTAACAACTACATAAAAATGCCTGTAGCCGGTGAATATGCAAACACCCAAGGGTATGTATTGCTGGATGATATACAGATATTGAACGACGCAGATTCGGCTAAAGAGAAGGTGATCTCACTTATGGATGAGGAAGCGCCGCTTAAAGTATACAGCCCGGACGGACTTAAATTCGTTTCATATCTGCAGGGTAAAAAAACCGTCAACTATGAGGTGAATGCGCAGAGCCAGTACGGCAGCGGAATTATACTTCCTGACGACTGTGCGGAAGTCGTGGCGCTTGAGTGGAGAGACAATAGCGTTGTGGTAATAACATACAGGACGCAGGAAGGCAGCTATTTACGCATTGCATTCGATGTGGCAAGTGAAGCAGATACAGAACTGAGTGAGCAGGAGAACGCAGGCATTGGCACTATAGAGGAAGATTATTTCACACAGGAAGACATGCTGAAGCTGACACGGGAGTTTGCAGGCAGCATAAACAGCTTTTCGCTTTTGCGGAACGACGGTACAGGCACGGTCAGTTACAGTATTGATGCAAACGGGGCAGCGATAACAAAGACACAGCCGGACAGCGAACCGGTAACAGAGACGGTGGTTTGGGACGAGCAGAAGTGGACCGAATTTATTGATCGTATAGTCGGGCTGGGAGTACTTGACTGGAATATGGTGTATGACGGGCCTGCCAGTGAAACAGGGTGGACACTGGAGTTATCCTGCACAACTCAGAGCTTTACAAGCATTGGCAGGGGAGGGCAACAGTTCGATGAACTGACTGCTATAATGGATGAGTTTTTTTCGGAGCACGGCGGCTGATATGGGGCGCTGCCCGGACGTATAATAAAAAGTATATTAGGTGAGTGGAAACAATTATGAACAAAAACAAATTAAACAAGAAGAAGAAAGCCGGAATAATCGGCGGGGCAGCCGCAGGACTGGTAGTGCTGCTGGGGGCAGCTGCTGCAATTATCATGCTTGGGGGAGCTGGAAAGATTCCCGAAGACAGGATAGAGAGGATACTCGATTACGGCACTGTGACACAGGGCGTCAGTGTGAACGGTATTGATATATCCGGCATGACGAAGGAGCAGGCTTATGAGGCGACTGCCGGACTGGACGAAGAGCTCTTAGCTTCGGCTGTGTTTGATATGGATGTTGACGGAGAGGTAACGCAGCTTGATGCGGAGTATTTCGGATTGTATACAGACTACAGCGATGTCATCGAACAAGCGATCGGGTTTGGGCAAACTGGCGAATTTGACGAGCGCAGAACACAGACGCAGACGGCACACAGCACAGGAATGGAGTTTGCTGTAAAGGTGTGTGCGGACGAAGCAAAGGTGACCGCAGCGGCGGCTCTGTTTAAGAGCGAGAACGACGTTGAAGCATCGAGCGCCGGTTTCGAATTCATGCCGTGGGGATATTTTGAAGAGGACGGCACTGCATATGAACCCGACCTGGATGAGTATATGACCACGATATCCAAGAAGAAGGAGTTCGTATATTCCGAAGGGCTTGCAGTTATTGCACCGGAGGACATGCCGGACGAAATAAGGTATCAGTATTATCATGCAAGCTATTACTATAGAGATAAAAATGACGACGAAGTTTACATTCCAAAAGATGCGAACATAGCAAGGTTTAAGTATACGCAGGAATCAAAAGGCATTGACATAGATGCAGCAGAGCTGGCGGCGGCCTTAACAGCGGCTGTGGACAGCGCACAGTTTGGTACTATAGAAGTACCGGCGCAGTTTACACACACAGATACTTCTGTTGAGGACGCAATGCGGGACACGCAGCTTCTGGCTTCGTGGACATCGTACCTTAGCCACAGCGACACTAGCAGGGTATATAACGTTGCAAAGCTTTCGAGTATTATCAACGGTATAATAATTCAGCCTGGTGAAGCCTGGTCTATAAATGATGAAACAGGGAACAGGACATTCTCTTCAGGATGGAAGGCTGCGCCGGGGTATACTGACGGTGTGACCGTAGACCAGGCGGGCGGAGGCGTATGTCAGGTTTCAAGCACGACATATAACGCTTTTCTGAGAGTGGGACTTAATCAAGGTGAAGATATAAGCTCCAGAAGGCACTCGACGGTATCTGACTACATACCTATAGGGCTTGATGCGACGATCAGCTCTGGGGGGCCGGATCTTGTCATAACTAATCCATACGAGTATCCGCTGTATATAGTTTCTTATATGAACGGCGAAGAGAAGAACGTAACGGTGGAAATATACGGCAGGCCGCTTTTAAGCGAAGATGGCAAAGAGCTGATATTTGATTTTAGCACAAAAGAGCTGGGCAAGGGCTCAGATCCTGCTGTAAGATATGTTTATGATACTGCCGTGACACCAAGCCCGACAAACATCACCATACCTGAAGGAGGGTATGAAGAAGTTGGACATGTGCAGGCAAAGAGGAATGCAGAAGTTTATAAAACTGTTTACGACATTGACGGCAATGTTATTGTGGAGAAAACGCTGTATTACAAGCATACATATCCGCAGAAGACAGCGACTTATTACTGCAACTTCCCGCAGCCACTGGTTTCGGGCGACCCGCTTACGCCTGACCCGCCGCCGGAGCCGGAGCCGGAAGACCCGGGAGACACCGGAGGAGGGACTGGGGACACAGGCGGTACGGACGGTACGGGTGATACAGGCGGAACGGACGGCACCTGATAAATAGTTTGATGATCAGCCTCGCATAAAAAAGCATATGCAAACCACTACTACCCCACAGAGGCTTATCAGGATACCGCATGCGAAAGTGTGCGGTATTTATATGCCTGGATTCAATATACAAAAGCTGAGGGTCTATCAGATTGGCGTAACCGTCATGTTTATTCAAAAAAAAGACTTAAAGCGTCGGCAAAACTTGCAAAAACTCCTGCGAATTAAGAGAATATAAAAACAGCCCTCTGCCAACAAGACAGGGGGCTGACTGATATTCTTTTTTACCGGAGAAGCGAATATACCGTAAGAGTTACAAAAAGCAGAGCCAGTACTGCGAAAAGTATCCGTTTCAGTATACGCTTGTACTGCGGTTTTGTGCTTTTACTCATCTTTGTACTTCAGCGGTTCACCGGCTGCCCGAAGTACCATTCTTTCGTGCTCTTTGTCGGAGAAGCCGTAGACATGTGAGAAGCTGCCGTAGAAGTAAAGGCAGGTGTGCCCGGCCATTGTGTTATCGGATATCGTATCTTCTCCCTGAGCGTTGCCGAAGAGTGAAGCTGCATATGACGTGCCGCCTATAGTCACAAGCACAGAGCGCTTTTCCCAGTTCGGTACACCGCCGAAAGTATCTATATATTTATCGTATTCATCGGCATTGGGCGGTTCCACTTCTGCATGGTTGGTGCCGCCGGTGCGTGTCATCTGGAAAGTGTCGCCAGTGTTATAGTCTGTTATCGTGACTGTTTCGCCGACAGGGAATGCAGGGTCTATCACTGTAAACCAGTCTGCCAGCTCTCCGTTTGTGGGTGTTCCGTCAAGAGATGGACCGGAGGTCACGTGGATCTCTGGACTGAGCGGACTGCGCACGGCATCAAGCGAAAACAGCTTTTCAAAAGTAGACGGGCCTATCTGGCCGTCAATGTCGAGCGCGTTGCTCTCTTGAAAGAGTATAACGCCTTTTTCGGTCATGCTCAGGAAGCGCCCGGTAGCTCGGTAGTTGAAATACCCCAGATCACGAAGACGCTGCTGCACAAGGACGACATTTACGCTGTCTGTCCCGGACATCAGCAGTTCTGAAGCTGTTTTAATAGTTTTTGCCGCCGTTGCAAGCTCGGTCCCTGAGCTGTCAAGTAGCGAGAAAGTGATCTCCTGGTCGAGCATATCCTCTGAAACATCGCATGTGAAAACGACAGTGCCTTCTTCGCCGTCTGCGATATCTTCTCCCGAGGGAACTGTATTGGTGCTTTCCCCGCAGGTATATTCGATTGTGTATCCTGAAAGCAGTGCACCGCTGTTGTTAGTGATGGTAGCGGTGAATTCCACCTGACCTGCTTCGGAAAGGCTGTCTTTATCCGAAGATATGCTGAGCTCTACGCCGGCAGCATATGCCACACCAGCTATACCAAATATAGCTGTAACTGTAAAAACCACTACAATAATAAGAGAAAAAAACTTTTTCATCATTTACCTCTCCTGTTGTATTCAACGGTATTTTATCACAAACTTACTGAAAAGTACACACTGCATTATACATAAAAGCCGGCTTTATTCGCCTTCTTTGGAATCGACCAGTGTGAAGTTTATACCGTCAACAACTACATTTACCACCTGATAGACATTCCTTCCGTCGCCTAGCTCTGCACGGATGGTGATAGTAGCTTCGGTCATCGGAAGCTCGCCGTCTTCTGTAATCGGCTCAGGCATCCAGTATACCAGTGTGATAACGGTATCTTCGTATATTTCTATATCATCAGCGCCAAGCTCAAGCTCTTTTGCACCTTTGAGCAGAGGGCTGCTGTAAGAGAAGAGTTCTCCGTTGTCGCAGGAAAAGGACAGATTTTCAAAGTCGTCTATGACCGGCACGAGGAACAGACCGCCGGCACGGCTCATGGCATAGCTGAACATCGAATCTGTGTCTATTATCTGCGCATATTCTTCTTTTGTATTTTCAGAGCATCCAGCTGCCATGGAGGCGGCAAGAACGACTGCCAGCAGCAAGGCTGCAAATTTTTTTATACTCATTTTAATACTCCTAACGTAAGCACGGAAAGTGCAAGCAGCATCTGCGCACCGTAGTAAAGCGAGAGGTTGATTGCCCGAAGCGGTTTTGGGGAGTTTTTTTGGAAGAGGAAGAAAGCAAGGACAACATCGGAAGCTAGAAACAGGACAGCGCCTGCAGATATAAAAGCGCTCGTCAGGGTGTTGAAACCGCCTTTGTATATAGACGAGAGCGCCATCACGAACATGAACATTATAATAAGAAGATATGCAAGCACGGGTACTTTCATCTTGCCAAGATCGAGCTTAACCCGTGTATAGGCAAAGATAGCGGCTGCAACGAGAACAGCATACAGCACAACGTCTATCCACATAAAGCCGACGAAGCGCAGGAAGGTGACGCCGTAGATTATCTGGCCGATGAGGAAGGAAACAAGACCCAGTACGAAGAACAAGGATTTATCTTCATATACCAGCAGCAGGTCGCCGACCATGCCGAAAACCAGTGCTGCGACCACCCATGCGCCATAGTTTGCGGGAGCGTCGCTGACAATGAATGCACTTACGCCTATCGCTATAAAAAGCAGCGAAGCAGTCATCTTCGTGAATACATATTTGTTTTTTGTCCATCGGTATTCGGTAGAGATGTAGAAAGGCAGCCAAAGAGCAAGGAGTATAGCCAGAATTACAGGTGTCCACATAGTAAAGTAACCTCCATTATATATTGAGCAGCTACGCCGCTGTTTGATTACTCGTTTGTTGCTCCGCCGAGGTCACGCAAGTATTGCGCCATACCGTCTGATAAAACGATTTCACCGTCTGCCGTAACCCAGAGCGCTTCGAGACCGCTTTCAGTGTTTACAAAGCTCTGCGACTCTTCGGGCGGCATTATGAACAGCGCAGTTGAGAGCGCATCTGCCTGTGTGGAGTTTCTCGTTATAACAGTGACACTCTTGTAGTAAGCGGCAGGCATAAGCGTGGAAGGGTCTATGATATGATGATAGTCTATACCGTCCACTGTGTAATAGCGCTCGTATATACCGCTGGTCACGACTGAAAGAGAACTTATATATGCTGCGTCAAGTATGTTCTCTTCACTAAGCGAATATGCAAGAGTGCTGTCCGGGTCTTTGATGCCGACGCCCCATTTTGTGCGTCCGTTCACAGGAGCGCCGATCGCCCGCACGTTACCGCCGGCGCTTATAAGAACGTGGTCGATCCCCTGGTCTATAAGGTGCTGGGCTGCGTACTGCGTGGCAAAACCTTTTGCGATTGCGCCGACGTCTATGCTCATACCTTCTTCTATAAGCACCGTTCCGGCTTGCTCATCAATTATTATCTTGTCTATATCGCAGTGCTGCGCTGCTTCTTTAAGCAGATCCATAGGCGGTAGCTGGGCGTTGTCCGGATCGTCTATACCTGCGGTTCGGTAGTCGTGCCAGATGCTAAGAACGGGACCGAGAGCCACGTTGATTGCGCCGTTCGTTGCAGAATACCAATGTTTTGATTCGAGCAGCAGGTCTATGATGGGTTCGTCTACCTCGACGGCTTCACCAGCGTTGTCATTTATCGTCTTAATGTTGTTTATGCCTTCGTAGTCATTGTATATATCGAAGAGCTTGTTGAGATAGTCAAAATCCTGGTATATGCTGCTTGCTGTTTTTGTAAATGAAGACGAGCTTGTATCGTATGCGGAAACAGAAACTATTGTATCGAAAGTTCCGAGGAACTGCGTCTCATATTGATTAAGGTTCTGGGTGCACCCTGCAGCGCTGAAGAGGACTATAGCCGCTAATATAATTATGAATGCTTTTTTCATGCTGATTTTCCTTTGCTGAGACGCATTTTAGCGCCTTCGAAGTATCTTGAGATTGTGCCGTTCTTTTCAAGCTTGGTGAACAGCAGCCCAGATGCAGCGGCGGTGAGTATCCCTGTTGCTATACCTGTCAGCAGAAGAACGGGAAGATATGTGAATATGAGGTTTTCTCCCAGCAGCAGCGAGGCAGCCAGTATCTGGCCTGTGTTATGTGCGGCGGCGCCTGCAATGCTTATGCCGAAGATGGAGAAAGCTCTGGTCATCCACTGCATTACAAGAAGCATTGTAAACAGCGCAAGCAGGCCTCCGCTGAGCGAGAACAGAAGTGACATCACGCCGGAAAACAATGAGGCAATGAAACAGCGTGCTACGAGTATTATAACAGCGCTGGATGTACCCATATAGAACAGAGCCAGCATCGTAACGATATTGGCAAGCCCAAGGCGTATGCCGAGGACGGGTATTATCGCACCAATAGGCAGCAGCCGCTCTGCCAGCGAGAGAGCCAGCGCAAGAGCGATGAGTATTGCGCCCATTGTTATTTTTTTTATGTTAAATCGTTTCATATTAAGCCTATTCTGCGACAACGTCTATATCGCTGTCCGGAACTCCTTCGATCTTTACGATTACTTCATTTGGTATGCATACTGCGATGTCTCCCGCTGCGCTAAGCCAGCCGGTGTGTATACAGGTCTGGTCGGGGCAGTCGGAATACGTAAAAGCGACTTTGCCGTCCTGCGCTGTAATAACAACTCCAACTTCTTCTAAAGTTACAACTACCGGCTCCATGTCTGCGCTGAGCTCGATACGCTCTGTTTCCTGCCCGTCGACTGTTATTACTGCGACAAGGCTGCCGGCGTCGCCGGGCAATGCAGACAGCAAAAGAACGACTGCCACTGCGGCAACGACCAGCGCTATTACAATGTCTCCGGGCTTTATCTTCATTTACTTTCCTTTTTATGCAAATTAAACTTTTTACCATTTTACCACAAATGATAAAAAACCCATATAACAATACACTAAAAAAAAGAATAAATAAAAAGTGAACTCTTGCTATTGCGAAAGCCGGCTCTGCTCTATTATCTGAGCGATCTCGTCGGTTTTGTTCATGGTGTATAGATGGAACTTGTTTATGCCTTCTCCGATAAGCTCATCTATCTGGTTTATTGCATACTCGAGACCGGCCTTTTTGAAGTCGTTTGCATCCTCGCCGTATTTGCTTATTATCTTGCTGAGCGGCGCGGGGATAGAACATGCTGAGAGCAGAGCCATCCTTATTATCTGGTTAGGGTTGAGTATTGGCATGATACCGGTAAGCACTGGGACATAGCACCTCTTTTTGCCAAGCTGTTCAAAGAAGCGGATTATTGCGGTAGTATCGAAGCAAAGCTGTGTTATAAAAAAGTCTGCGCCGAGCTCTGCCTTTAGCTTCATGTATTTTAAATCGTCCTGAAGACCCGGGCTTTCAACGTGTACTTCGGGATATGCTGCTGCGGCAACTTTAAACTTGTCGTTTTGCTTTATATGAGAAATAAGGTCGGTAGCGTGCTTGTAGTGTCTAAAAACGTCTGCCGAGCTTTCACCCTTTGGGATATCGCCGCGCAGAGCGAGTATGCTGAAAACGCCCGCTTCTTCGAGCTTTGAGAGAACATCGTCTATCGACTGCTTTGTTGCTCCGACGCAGGTAAGATGGGCTATGGATTCGAGGCCTATCTCGTTTTTGATATGAGTAACTATCTCCAGAGTTCTTGCCTGTCCGCTGCCGCCCGCTCCGTAAGTTACGCTCACGAAAGCAGGGTCATAGCGTTTCAAAGCGTCAATAGCGCTGTAGACAGTAGAAATGGGCATATCCTTCTTCGGCGGAAAAAACTCCAGCGAGAAAGTATTGTTATCGTTTTTTAATCTTTCAAATAAACTCATCTGCTTCTCCTGCGACGTAATCCGGGTCGGTTTTAATATTTAAACATATAAACGCTAATTATTCAAGTGGTTGAATTTGACGCCTAAGTGTTGTATTATACACTCTGAGGTGAAACAGTGGGCAATTATCCCTTTATACCGTTCGATCCGGGGAAAAAAGCAGTAATGCGGCGGCTTGGTTCGCTAAAGGCTGATTTCAGCGATGCGCTGACGGATGATATAGATAAGAATATCCGTCTGGCAGAGCGGCTTTTTCATGTTAAAGGCAAAGACACTGTACTTCCGATAGAACATATCGGTGAAGAGAGCTTTGCGATAGAGGGAAATGTAATAGAATCAAAGCTGCTGACAAAGCTTCTGCACGGCAGTAAAAGCGCTTATCTTATGTGCACTACTATAGATGCAAAAGAGGTAGCGCAGATAGGCACGGCTATGAAAAGCGGTGAAGGACTCAAGGCTATTGTGCTGGATGCGTATGCTTCGGAGTATGTTGACGGGGCACTAGGAGTTATGATGAGCAGGAAGAACGAGGCGCTTCGCCACACAGGGCAAAAGCTGACGAAACACCGTTTCAGTGCAGGTTACGGTGACCTTGATATAAAGTATCAGAAAGTTTTCTATGACTTGCTTGAGATGCAGACACTGGGCGTAAAGCTTAATGAAAGTTATTTGATGGAACCCGAGAAATCGGTTATAGCAATTGCAGGAGTGGAATAGATGAAAAAAGTAGACGGCAAAAATTTTCTGGAGTATTTGAGCGAAAAAATAATGGTGCTCGACGGAGCGTCCGGCACTTACATGCAGCAGAACGGCATGGAGCCGGGTATGTGCCCGGAGATTTTTGCTATCGAAAATCCGCAGGTTTTAAAAGACCTCCAGCGGCAGTACATAGAAGCAGGCTCGAAGGCCGTTTATACTTTCACACTTGGTGCGAACGAGTATAAGCTTGGCGATTTTTCACTTGCCGAAAAGGTGTATGATATCAATAAAACGCTTGCGCAGATTTCGGTGGAAGTTGCAGCGGACAAGGCATTCGTTGGCGGCGACGTCAGCTCGACGGGCTCGTTCCTTGCGCCACTAGGAGACCTTGAGTTTGAGCAGGTTGTGGATATCTATAAAAGGCAGATAAGTGCGCTTGCCGACGGCGGCGTAGATTTTATAATAATCGAAACGATGATAGATATAATGGAGACCAGAGCTGCGGTGATTGCGGCAAAAGAGTGCTGTGAGCTTCCCGTAGTTGCATGTATGACGTTTGATGAAAACGGCAGGACGCTTACGGGTACAACGCCTGCGGCTGCTGCGATGACGCTTGTTTCCGCGGGAGCGGATGCAGTCGGGCTAAACTGCTCTACCGGTCCTAAAGAGATGGTAGAATACGTGCGCGAGATGAAACAAGTTTCCAGCGTGCCGATAATAGTTAAACCGAACGCCGGCATGCCCAAAGTAGTGGACGGCAAGACAGTTTTTGACTTGTCTTGCGAAGCTTTCTCGCAATACGTTGAGCCGCTGTGCGAAGCCGGAGCGAACCTGATTGGCGGATGCTGCGGGACTACGCCGGAGTTTATCAAAAAGACAGCGGAAATAGCCGGAAGAATGCAGCCTATGCTGTGGCTCAGCGCAATGCCGCCAGCGGTGACTTCAGTAACGCAGGAAGTTTATATCGGCAGCAGCTTTAAAGTGATAGGGGAGCGGATCAACCCGACGGGCAAACTGAAACTGGTGGAAGCACTAAAGACGGGTGATTATTACGAAGTGCTTGACATGGCTCTGGAGCAGAAGGACAACGGAGCGCACATACTTGACGTTAACGTAGGCTCGCCGGATGTTGATGAGCTTGAAGCCATGGTAAAGACCATAGAAACATTGGCAACGCAGGCAAAGCTGCCGCTGTGCATAGACTCTTCGAAGATAGAAGTTATTGAGCAGGCGCTGAGGGTGAACCCGGGGCGTGCGCTTGTCAACTCGATGTCTACAAAAGCTGAGCATATGAGAGCGCTGCTGCCACTGATAAAAAGGTATAACGCTATGTTTGTGCTGCTTCCTATCGGCGATGAAGGAATTCCAAAAACGGCGGATGGTCGTATAAAAGAGATAGAGCAGGCGTATAAGATAATAGAGCAGGCTGGAATTGGCAAAGAAAGCATACTGGTGGACGGGCTTGTGATGACGGTGTCTGCCGACCAGAAGGCAGCAATAGAGACGCTTAAAGTAGTCAAATGGTGCACGAAGAACGGTTTCAATACTGTGCTTGGAATTTCCAACAGTTCGTTTGGGCTGCCGGAGAGAAAATACATAAACTCTGCATATCTTGTGATGGCAATGGCAAACGGCCTTACAGCTGCTATAATGAACCCGAACGACACGCTGATGATGGATCTTTATCATGCAGCTGAAGCGCTTATAGAACGGGACGAAAACTTCGAGAACTATATTGAGCGTTTTACGGGCGTTGAAGTGACGGAGCAGGAAGCAAAGACTATTGTGGACGCTATCCTAACAGGCAAAAAAAAAACAATAATCGGGCTGATTGAGCAGGAGATTAAGGCAGGCAGGACGCCGGAGCAGATCATCAATGATATGATAATACCTGCGCTTAAAAAGGTCGGCGATCTCTATGAGCAGCGTGTATACTTTCTGCCTCAGCTGATATACAGCGCAGAAGCTGCGCACACCGCTTTTGACTATCTTGAAGAGAAGTTTTTTGCTGGCGGCGACACTTCAAAAAACAAGAAGCGTGTCGTTATTGCAACGGTAAAGGGCGACATACACGACATAGGCAAAAACCTTGTGGCTATGCTGCTTAAAAACCACGGATTTATGGTAACCGATCTTGGCAAAGACGTGCCAGCGCAGGTTATTGTTAACAAGGCTATAGAGATAGACGCAGACATCATTGGGCTGTCTGCCCTTATCACGACGACTGCAAAAGAGATGGACAGGGTGATAAAGCTGGCCCGGCAGAGGAGCGTGAGGGCAAAAGTGATGGTCGGCGGAGCTGTTGTTTCGGAAGAATATTCACACAGTATCGGTGCGGACGGTTACGCTGCAGATGCAGCGGGAGCTGTCAGGAAAGCACAGGAACTGGTCGAATAAATAGATTTTATGGAGTTACAATGAAATTTGAAGTTGATACCCACACGCATACCGTGCTGTCCGGTCATGCCCAGTCTACCCTGCTCGAAAATGCGGCTGCGGCTGCAAAAGCCGGGATCAGGGGCATTGTTCTTACCGACCACGGACCTAGCATAGCTTCATCTCCGCCAGACTTTGTAATATCAACATACTCGTCTATGCCAAATGTTATAGACGGCGTGAGAATCTATTATGGGACAGAAGCTAACATAATAGACTTTAAAGGCAGCATAGACATTAGGGAAAACTATATGGGGATGCTTGACTTTGCTATAGCCGGGATGCACGGATTTGTGTTAAAACCGGGAACCAAGAAGCAGAATACAGATGCAGTTATTGCGGCGCTGAACAACGAAAAAGTAGATATGATATCGCATCCGGACAACCCTTCATATGAGATGGATTATGAAGCGTTTGTTAAGGAAACAAAGCGGCTGGGAAAACTTGTTGAGGTAAACGAGCATTCGATTTGGTACAGGAAGGGCTCGGAACAAAACGCTTTGATATATTTGGAGCTTTGCAAAAAGCACGATGTGCGAATCGCCGTTTCCAGCGATGCGCATATCAGCCTTAACGTAGGCGTTTGCGACACCGCAGCAGCAGTTTTGGAGCAGTGCAGTTTCCCGCACCAGCTCATCGCGAACCTGACTAAAGAAAGGTTTGATGAATACCTCGTTTCAAGGGGGAAGGCAGTAATATAATTGTTGTAAAAGCGTAATTTAACTTTGGCTTTTTTTATGATAATATTAATTGTTATTATTTTGCTATCATACATTTCATATCTATTATTTATGGAGGAATTTAAATGGACGTTTTTAAGAAGCTCGATGAGCTGAGGGTGGACTTGACTTTTGAAAACCTCTTTTCAATACTCTGCAGCCACGGAGACAACACGGCTGCTGAATATCGGGAAGACGGGCAGATAAAGACACTCTCTTACGCCGACTATGAACGTGTTTCTATGGCCGGTGCGGCAAAGCTCTCTGAGCTGCTGAGTGACGTTGAAAAAAACACATTCGTTGCGCTCAGGTTCGAGAACCATCCTCTTTGGCCGGCAGCTTTCTGGTCGGTGATACTTGCGGGATACAGGCTGCTTCTTATTGATGCCGGCAGCGAAGATAATCAGATAATGCATATACTCAAACAGGCGGGTTCGAGCACAATGGTATCGGATAAACCGGTCGGCATTGGCGGCGTGAAGTGCGTCTCGCCGTTCGACTTTTTAAGCGTTGATGCTCAGCCGGCGGTGTTTTCACCCGTTTGCGGAGATGCTATAGCGCTTTGCACATCCGGTACGACGTCGTCTCCGAAAGTATATGTATATAACCAGGAGGCGGTCTGTCAGCAGGTGCTTCTGGCAGACTATATATGCAAGAACAATCAGGAGATAATGCACAACGGGGTTATAAAACAGCTTGCGTTTCTTCCTTTTCATCATATTTTCGGGCTCGTTGCCGTGTATATGTGGTATTCATTTTTTGGCAAGACAATAGTTTATTTACAGAATAGGACTGCGGACATCATACTCTCTGCATGCAAGGAACATAAGGTGACGCATATATATGCTGTGCCGCTGCTTTGGAACAACGTAGCAAAGAGCCTTCTTAGAAAAGCGAAGATGGAGGGCGAAAAGACGTATAACAAGCTGGTCGGCGCGGCCGAGCTGAGCATAAAGCTGCAAAGACGATTTGGGCTGCTTGGCAAATTTATTGTGTCTAAGGTTTTCTTCAAAGACCTGCAGCAAAGACTGGTGGGAGATAGCATAGAGTTTATGATAAGCGGCGGTGCGCACATTAAACCGGAAGCGATCAAGCTTATTAATGCGATAGGGTATCATCTTGTTTCGGGCTTTGGGATGACGGAGACGGGAATCAACTCTGTTGAGCTTTCCAACAACATAGACCACTGCATCGCTGCGGGGGTAGGCAAACCGTTTGAGCCAATGCAATACAGGCTTAAAAAAGAAAACCCGCAAGACAAGACGGGTGAGCTTCAGCTTAAGGGCGAGGCTATACACTCTGGCAGGATGGTGGACGGTGTTTATATACCACGTGATCTTTCGGGCGGCGGATGGTTCTCGTCCGGCGACATTGCAAGGGAAGTGGACGGAAGGTATTTCATCGAAGGAAGAGTAAAGGACGTTATCATAAACGAATCGGGCGAGAACGTATACCCTGACGAGCTTGAAGACAGTTTTACCGAGCTTCCTGGCGCAGAGCATATCTGCGTGGTGGGTATAGCTGCCGACGGAGTGTATGACAATGCCGCACTTGTAGTGTATATGGGAGACGCTGCGCAGGACAAACAGAAAGTTGGACAGATTGTTGAGCAGATATCCAGGATTAACGGACTGCTGCCGATATATAAAAAGATAAGTAAAGCGTATCTCTCATTAGAACCGCTGCCGATGGCGAACGGCATAAAGGTGCGCAGACAAAAGGTGAAAGAGTATATAGAGAGCGACCGGGGACAATTCGAAGAGATAGATATAAACAGCGGAGTCGTTAAAGCGGCGGCGACGCCGACAAAAGCCATGAACAAGAAAGACGATGTGCCGGCGGTTACAGATTCACGGCTGGCTTCCATTGTTGAAGAGATAAGGAAGATATTCGGCGAAGAGCTGCACATAGACCCGAAGGATATAGGCGATACAGACCATTTTGTGGACGACCTTGGCGGCGATAGCCTGACCAGCCTTGGTGTGTTTGCGAAAGCGGAAGAAAAGTATAACGTCATTATAAAAGATACGGAGTATTTTACTTGTGCAAACGTGGAAGACCTTGCTAAGCTGCTATACGACAAGATACATAACATAGAGCCGCAGCAAGAAAGCAGGGCTCAGGCAGACCTGAGGTATGTGGACAGGTTCGAGAAGTCACGTGAATATGAAGAGTTTGCAAAGCGGATGCTGGAGATGAAGACAGCGGGCATCGAGAACCCGTATTTTGTAGCGCACGACTCTGTTTTAAAAGACACTTCGATAGTAGACGGCAAAGAAGTCATAAATCTGGCGTCTTACAATTATCTTGGAATGTCGGGACATCCAAGAACAGCAAAGGCTGCCAAGGAAGCCATAGACAAATACGGAACATCCGCCTCGGGCTCAAGACTGATTGCAGGTGAAAAGCCGCTTTACAGAGAGCTTGAGAAAGCCATTGCCGACTGGAAGCACACAGAGGATTCCGTAGTGTTTGTGGGAGGGCATGCCACTAACGTAACGTTCGTCGGCAACTTCTGCAACGAGAGGGATCTTATTTTATATGATGCGCTGTCACACAACTCGATAACTCAAGGATGCCAGCTTTCAAAGAGCGATACAAAAGCGTTCTCGCACAATGATTTTGAGATGCTGGAGAATATGCTAAAAGCATCCAGAGATAAATACGAAAAGATATTGATAGTGGTGGAAGGTGTCTATTCGATGGACGGCGATATTGCTCCTATACCGAAGTTTGTGGAATTGAAGAAAAAGTACGGAGCATTCCTGATGGTGGACGAAGCTCATTCCGGATGCGTTATAGGAAAGAACGGCGGAGGAGTGGACGATTATTTCAATCTGAGCCCTAATGATATAGATATAAGGATGGGTACGCTTTCCAAAGGCCTTGGAACATGTGGCGGTTATATTGCAGGAGATAAAAACATGATAAGTTATCTTCATTATAATATGCCGGGCTTTATGTTCTCGGTCGGCATCAGTCCGCCTCTGGCGGCAGCTTCGCTTGAAGCAGTCAAGATGATGATTGAAGGCAACCCTAAAGTTGCGGACCTTCAGGACAACGTCGCCTATTTCGTTGAAGGAGCAAAGAAACGAGGGTTCAACACTTGCCTTGGAAGCGAAACGGCTATAGTGCCGATATTGGTGGGGGAAGACCTGAGCACGTGCAAACTTTCTTCAAAGATGCTGGAGGGCGGAGTGTTCGTGCCGCCGGCGGTATACCCGGCTGTGTCGAAAGGACAGGCGAGGCTGAGATTCTGCCTGACCAGCGAGCATAAAAAGAAGCAGCTTGATTATGCGCTTGACCTTCTTGACAAGCTGTTTGAAGAGCAGGGAATACAAAAGTAATTTAAACCATGCAAAAAGGCGCTGTAAAAGGCGTCTTTTTTAATGCTTTAAATATGCAAAATATAGTGATATTATAGTGTAGGTTATAATAAAAACAAGGGATATGTAATGAATAAAAGAGTTTTTGAAAAACTTGAATTTGATAAGATACTAAAAATGCTGGAAAGCAAAGCGTTGTCTGACTCTGGCAAAGAAGCGGCGCTTTCTTTGAAGCCGGGCAAAAACATAGACGCTGTGAGGATTTTGCAGAGCGAAACGCTGGAAGCCGAGAGCACTCTGATGAGAGAACCCAAAACACCGATGAGTTCTTTTTCGGACATAAGCGCTGAGGCAGTCAGGCTAAAGACAGGCGCTGACTTATCGTGCAGGGAACTTTTGAGGATACTCGGCGTGCTTAAAGCAGCAAGGCGTGCAAAGAGCGGACTTAGCAAGCAGGAAAACAGCGAGAACCTGCTTCCGAAAATCGCCGAACTTTTATATTACGACAGCGGCATAATAAAAGAGCTCGATGATGCTATAGTGAACGAGAACGAGCTTGCAGACAATGCTTCATCGGAGCTTTTCAGTATACGCAGGCGCATAATGCGGGAGAACGAAGGCATACACGAGAAGCTCAATTCCGTAATAAGGAGCGCCCACCACAAAGAGCACCTTCAGGACGCAATCATAACTATGAGAAACGGCAGGTATGTCGTGCCCGTCAAGCAGGAATACAGGCGTAGTCTGAAAGGCCTGGTGCACGACCAGAGCTCTAGCGGACAGACCGTATTCATAGAGCCGATGGAAGTAGTTGAAGCAAACAACAGGCTGAGGGAGCTGGAACTTGCAGAGAAAGCGGAAGTGGAGAGGATACTCCATGATTTCAGTGAGAGGCTGCGGGAGTATTGGCAGCAGCTTAGGGATGACCTTGACATACTAACAAGGCTGGATGTGATATTTGCAAAGGCAGCTCTTGCTTCGGCAATGAAAGCCTCTCCGCCGCAGATAACTGATGAAAAGAAACTGATAATAAAGAACGGGCGGCATCCGCTGATAGATGCAAAAGAGGTGGTGCCTGTTTCGCTGTATATCGACGATGGATATACCGGGCTAATAATAACGGGGCCGAACACGGGCGGCAAGACAGTGACGCTCAAGCTTACCGGGCTGATGGTGCTTATGGCGCAGAGCGGGATGTTCGTACCTGCGGATGCGGGAACTGTGCTTCCGGTGTTCACGGCGCTGTATGCGGACATCGGAGATGAGCAGAGCATAGAACAGAGTCTTTCCACATTTTCATCGCACATGAAGAACATTACGGAGATAACAAAAAAAGCGGACGAACATTCTCTGGTGCTGCTGGACGAGCTGGGGGCGGGGACAGACCCTGCTGAGGGAGCGGCACTGGCTATGTCGATACTCGAAGAACTTGAATTTTCAAAGAGCTTTGTGATGGCGACGACTCACTACAGCGAGATAAAAGCGTTTGCGATGGCGAATGAAAAATATCAGAACGCATGTATGGAGTTTAGCGTAAAGACATTAAGCCCAACATACAAGCTGATTATGGGAGTGCCGGGCGTATCGAACGCTTTTGAGATATCAAAAAAACTGGGGCTTGGCGAGCAGATAATAGAGCGAGCACGCCAGCATATGTCTGAAGAGACGGTGAAGTTTGAGCAGCTTATCGGGGAAGCGGAAAAGCAGCGGGAGATAGCTCAGCAGAAGCAGCAGCAGGCTGAGGACTTTCGGAGGACAGCGCAGTCGATAAAAGACAAGACGAACACTGAACTGGAAAAGGCCAGGGGTAAAAGTGAAAAGATAGTTGAAAGGGCAAACGAGAAGGCTCTGGATATATTGAAGGAAGCGAAGGAAGAGGCAGAACTGATAATAAAAGAGCTTAAGACGGCAAAAGCCGCAAAGCAGGAGGACATCAACGCCGCAAGGAAAAAGCTTTCCGACAAAATAGATGAAACCTCTTCTGCGATTTCGAAGAAGCCGGTTAAAAAAAGCAGCGTGAAAGCGGCGGATATAACCGCAGGTGAAACGGTAAAGCTTATAAATCATGGAGTAAAGGCAACCGTGCTGAAAGCGCCGAAAGACAACAAGGTGCAGGTGCAGGCGGGTGTTGTAAAAATGACGGTGGATATTTCGGAAGTTGAGCCGGCCGGCAAGGAGAAGCAGACCCTGCGGCTGGGCGGATATAAGCGTGACCTTGGGGCAAGCGTTAATATGGAGCTGGACCTGCGGGGAATGAGCCTGGATGAAGCTGTAATGGAAACTGACAAGTACCTTGACGAAGCGTTTATCGCCGGAAGACAGGAGGTTTCTATTATACACGGAAAAGGCACTGGGGTGCTGCGCTCGGGGATACGTGATTTTTTGCGCACTCACCCGCACGCCGAAAAGTTCAGACAGGGAAAGTACGGCGAAGGCGAAGCCGGAGTGACTATTGTGACTATAAAGTAGGCGGATATGGATATTGTAAGCGCATGCCTTACGGGCGAAAAGTGCAGGTATGACGCAAGCTCGTGTACCGATGCAAAGCTGAAAGAAATGTATGAGAAGGGGCGGCTGACTGCTGTCTGCCCGGAATGTGATGCAGGACTTGGCAAACCGAGGAGCCCGATGGAGATAGACGGCGGGGACGGAGCAGACGTGCTGGACGGATGCGCAAGGGTCGTCTCGAAGGACGGAATGGATTTTACGCAGGAGTTTATTGAAGGTGCAAAGACAGCGCTTGAAGCGGCAAAAAAGCACGGAGCAAAGCGTGCTTATCTAAAATCCTGCAGCCCTTCATGCGGCTGCGGAAGGATATATGACGGAAGTTTCTCTGGCGCATTGAGGCAGGGTGACGGGGTTACGGCAGCGCTGCTAAAGAAAAACGGCATAATGGTAATAGAAGTATGAAACTTTTATGAATAATCCGTAAATAGGACGGGCACGGTATTAACTTGTGTTAAAAGCTGGTTTATAATAAAAAGCGAGGTAAAAAAATATGTCTAAACGTATACTTGTAGTAGATGACGACAAAAATATTAGCGAAGTCATAAAGCTGTACTTGAAAAAAGAAGGTTATGACGTCAGCCTTGCTTACGACGGTAAGGCTGGGCTTGAAGAGTTTAGCAAAGAGGTGCCGGCGCTTATTGTGCTGGATATCATGATGCCAAAGCTTGACGGCTGGGAGGTATTAAAGCAGGTTAGGAAGACTAGCTCTGTGCCTGTCATTATGCTGTCTGCAAAGGGAGAGACATTTGACAAGGTGCTGGGGCTGGAGCTTGGCGCCGATGATTATATAACGAAGCCTTTTGATCCAAAAGAGTTTATTGCAAGGGTGAAGGCTGTAACCAGAAGAGCAAGCCAGATGGAGGATGAAGTAAGCTCGATAGAATATAAAGATCTTGAGATCAATATATCAAATTATACTGTCACTTATAAAGGCGAAGTAGTTGAGATGCCGCCCAAGGAGATAGAGCTTCTTTATTTCCTGGCGTCACATCCAAACAAGGTTTTTACAAGAGAACAGCTGCTGCAGCAGGTTTGGGACTTTGAGTTTTTCGGTGATTCACGTACTGTAGACGTACATATAAAAAGGCTGAGAAAAAAGCTATACGACCAAAGCAGCGGCTGGGAGATAAAGACCGTGTGGGGTGTAGGGTATAAGTTCGAGGTCAGGTAATGGGCAAATCTATTTTCGTAAGGATGCTCTTTGTATATCTGCTTATAATCGTTGTTTCGTTTTCGCTGCTTGGCGGAATATTCTTTACAACGTTGAAAAACAATTACTTAAGTTCGCAGATGGATATAATGATAGAGAATCTGAAAGAAATAAACGGCTGGCTAGGCAGCAGGGAGTGCTCTGAGATGACGGACATCGCATTTTATGAGAAGCTGTCCGGCAAGGCAAACGATGAAGATACAATCATCTGGTTCATAGACAGTGACAAGAAGGTTTATATGTTGGTTGAACCGGAGAGTGAAGAACCGCTTGAGGTGTCTTTCACGACACATGATGTTGAACGTTATTATGACGTGACAAAAAGCGGAGGATATATAAAAGAGGTCTCCAAGGTAGAGAAGGCTTTTGAAGGCACGGTCATGTCGGTTGCGATACCGCTGGAGCTTGACGGGGAAATAGTCGGGGCTCTTGCCGCCCATCGTGCGGTAGAGGATTTTGGAGTTGGTATAAGCACTATAGAGCGGCAGGTTTTCTCTCCGCTTCTCATATCAATGCTTTTTGCATTTCTGCTTGTGTTCGTGCTTTCAAGGTATATCGTGAAGCCGATAAGGGATATCTCGAACGCAGCGTGCGAGCTTGCAAGGGGCAATCTTGATTACCGTGTCACTCCAAGAACAAACGATGAACTTGGCGAGCTTGCTGTATCGTTCAACAAGATGGCTGAAGAGCTAAAGCTTCAGGACAGCCTGCGCAATACGTTCCTTGCGAATGTTTCGCACGAGCTGCGAACACCGCTGACGTCTGTGCAGGGTTTTGTGCAGGGGATGCTAGACCGAGCTATCGAAGAAGAGGACAGGGATAAATATTTAGAGATAGTTCTGAACGAAACAAAGCGTATGAATACGCTTATATCCGACCTTCTGGACCTTGCAAAGATAGAATCGGGGCAGTTCCCGATTGAGCTGAGCGTGTTTGATATAAACGAACAGCTGCGCCAGGGCATCATTATGTTTGAACAGCGCATAGAGCGTAAAAAGCTAAGTGTGGATATCAACTTTAACGAAGAGAAGATGATGGTATGGGCGGACAGAGACCGCATATCACAAGTGGTTACAAACCTTGTCGACAATGCCGTGAAGTTCTCGAGCGATGGCGGAAGTTTGAAGATATGGACAACGAGCGACGACGATAAGGTATATATCAACATTGCTGACAGCGGAGAGGGCATACCAAAAGAAGATGAGCCTTACATATTTGAACGGTTCTTTAAGGCTGATAAATCGCACAGCAGAAGCAGACCGGGAACCGGTATAGGGCTGTCTATTGTTAAAAGGATATTGACCCAGCACGGCGAAGATATTTCGCTTAAAAACGAGCCGGGAAAGGGAGCGACGTTTACGTTTACCCTTACAAAAGCTGCAGAGCAGCAGAATAAAGTTAAAAGCGAGTTCGACGATTTACGAGAACATGAAGAATAAAATACTTAGAAAGGATGATGAACTATGGATAATGAAAACAACATTGATCCGCGAACAGTGAACGAGAGCGCAGCTCAGAGTTCACAGGATAATACCGGCACCCCGCAGGGTGCACAGACGAATAATTACGGACAGCCTGGTCCTCAGCAGAGCTATTATCAGAACAGCTATCAGCAGTATCAGGCGCCTCCGACATATTACAACCAATATCCACAGCCGGAGAAAAAGAGAAAATCAGGATTTTGGGTTTTAGTAACTTTTGTGATAATACTCAGCCTGGCGGTCGGAGGACTGCTTACTGCGTATGTTATTATGCCGATGGTCAACACTGAGCTGCCGCAGATAAGCGAAAACCTGCAGCAGGGACAGGGGGACCAACAGGGCAGCGGACCTAATATAGCTGACAATCAAGGCAGGCCGGATCAGTCCGGGCAGGACAAACCTGCTGAGCCTCAGACAACAAGCTCTGCCGATATAGGCGGAGAAGCGCCGAGTATCGATCAGTCGGGTAATCCTATTGTACAGATAGCGGAAAAGGTGAGCCCAACGGTAGTGGGTGTTACAGTAAGCGTAGACCAGACAGTCGGCGGACAGGCGGCACAATCGCAGGAATACGGTTATGGAACAGGATTCATAATCTCACAGAACGGCTATATTGCAACGAATAATCATGTTGTGGCAGGTTCTGATTCGGTGAAAGTAACGCTGATAGATGGAAGCGAATATGATGCAAAGGTAGTCGGAGTTGATGCATCTACGGACCTTGCGGTCTTGAAGATAGATGCACAGGGGCTTACAGTAGCTTCATTCGGAGACTCGAGTGCGCTAAAAGTCGGTGAAACAGTAGTCGCGATAGGAAACCCGCTTGGCAGTAACTTGGCGGGAAGCGTGACTGCAGGCATCGTTAGCGCTAAAGACAGAGTGATATCTACAAACGGGTATACGCAAAAGTATATTCAGACGGATGCAGCCATCAACCCCGGTAACAGCGGCGGACCGCTGGTAAACATTGAAGGTAAGGTAATAGGAATAAACACACTTAAGACTTATCTTGCCGGATATGATGATTACGGCGTGCCCATCGGTACAGAGGGGATAGGGTTTGCGATACCTACGAAAACTGCGCTGCCTATCATTGAACAGCTTATGGAAACAGGAAGCGTAGAGCGTCCCGGAATAGGGATATCCTGTCTGGTAGACGTTACAAACGCATTCAACCCGGAAGGTTCGCCGGACGGAGTGACTGTGGCTGAAGTAGTGCAGGGCAGCCCTGCTGAAGATGCAAACCTGATGGTCGGAGACATCATATTGGAGATAGACGGAGTTGAAACACTGACGGTGGAAGCTTTGACGGACGAGCTTAAGAAACATGAGGTTGGCGACAAGGTCGAAATCAAGGTGTGGAGAGACGGTGAGGAATATAAAACTACTGTTACCGTCGGAGACTTGAACAAAATGGGATAAACGATTTTTCAACATAATAAAACCGGCAGTTATATAGGCTGCCGGTTTTTTTTACTCGTCTGTTTCAGCTGCAAGCATTTCCTGCTCTTGCTTTTGCTGCATCCTTTCGTTTTCGGCTTTACCCAGCTTATTGGTATTTATGGAGTTGCGGAAGACAACAAAACGCTGGAAGAGAAACTCTGTAACAAAGTTTATGACCATAGTGCCTACAAGCACCAGATAATAGTTCCAGCCTATGACTGCAAGCGAATCTCCCCACAATGTTGAGAGCGGAGTGAATACTATATAGTAACCGAACACCTTGAGCATCGCTATCGGTATATTGTTTGCGGATTTGAATGTGAATTTACGGTTTAATGTAAAATTATATATAACAGAGAGCACTAGCGCAATAAGATAGCTTGGGCCATAGTCGCTGCGGAGTGTTTCCGGCCATGAAGACATACCGGGGAAAACAGCAGTCCAGTTTATAAATTCGTTCATCAGTGTAAAGCTTGCGACCTGAATGACGCCGGCCGATATTGACAGGCCTGTGAACTTTAGGAACTGTATAAAATTTTGTTTGTTGGTCAGCTTTACTTTTTCATTGGTCGTGGTTTTACTCATAAAACACCTCGCCTAGAAGGTTTTGATTAATATTAACATAATTTCAGGGCGGGTCAAGGCTTGTCATAGTAACTTAATAAAATTGGAATATTACAGAATTGGCAGAAAGTTAATAATCCGGTGTTCATATGGACAATGTTTTTCTTAAATATCACTTTATATAATTGCTACGCGGTATATTATATGGTAAGATGAAATGACAAAAAATACAAAGTATGGAGAATTACATATAATATGGATAATACTAATGGACACGTACGCAGATTCAGTTATATAAAACTCATTATACCTTTTGCAGTTCTGTTTGCGGCGCTTGCTGCAGCGGGCATTTATTTTTATATTAGCTTTAGCAGCCAGAATGAGATGTTGGGCAGCATAGACACTGCAAAGTATGATGCGGACATAGAGCTGGAAGATGTTTGGGAGAATGAAATCGAAATTGTTGGTAAAAGCATACTTGAGCTAAATGAAGAACAGAAAGATAAAAGTTCTTATTTAGCGCCGAATGGCCTATATATACAATGCCTGTCGGAAGGATGGGATAATAAACTGGAAAGTGTATACGATGAGCTTTTGAAAAATGTGCATGGAAGTGAAATAGATTACTTAAAAAAGATATCTCTTCTGTCGGGTACCCCCGATGACGGTACTTTAGGCG
Organism: Christensenellaceae bacterium; assembly: GCA_963666505.2. Classification (GTDB taxonomy): domain Bacteria; phylum Bacillota; class Clostridia; order Christensenellales; family SZUA-584; genus JABGQS01. The sequence goes on from CAXXXL010000001.1 coordinate 395,741, forward strand.
ATTACCATGAAGAAAGCTCTGTTCTTAAAACAGCAATAGCTTTCAAACCGTTGATAAGCAGCAGTTATAAAATCATTACAAGTGAAGATTACGGATATATCAATATATATAATATGGATGAATATACCGAATTGAAAGATTTTGCAAGAACGCTTTCTCACGAATACGGACACCATTTTGCTTTTCAGCACATCTTCACAGATGAGAATGAAGACAGGGAAGGTTCATATTATTATGACTTAAGGGGGCTTTCGGAATATCCGGATGCAAAGGAGTATACAGATTATCAAGAGTATCTGGAAATGCATGCGTGGGATATCGATGAAATCGCTGCAGAGGATTATGTTCAGCTGCTGGGTTCACCGACGAGCAGAGAGATAGGCGAGTATATGGACGTAAAGGAAGCGATCAACTCTGCAGATATGGAATATATATATGATATACAGCCATATCATTATAATGTGTATGCACAGGAGAACCCCGTTATACCGACAGCTGAGCAGGTGGAAGGTCTGGAATACTACTATCATTCATTCATCGATGAAACATATATGGAGCATTATACCGAATATACTGTTATAGAAATAGACGCACAGAAAAAAAGGTCGAGAGGAAAGACGCATTATGTGCTGACGTGGAACGGTCTTGATGCAGGCAGCAGCGAAGTTATTTATACTGTTGTTTGTTATGATGCCGACGGAGCGTTCTTTTCAGGGATAAAAACAGTATCGGGAGATGAAGAGCTTTCAGCTGTTATAGGGACATCCACCAGACGAAAAGGAAGCTGGATATATTGGTGGGATGACAGGACAATGGACGAGGACAGGATAGTCCGTGTCCTCGCATACATTGTTGATGAAGGAATTATAGTGGGATCTCAACCTTATTACTTTGATTTTTAGTTGCAGACCGCGATCTCTTAACAAAGAATATAATAAGGAATATAATAAGAACAAGAATCGCTGCGCCGGCGCAGATTATGGTTATAAGCAAAGCCTGATTGGTCGAATCCGTCAGGCTTTTATGATATTCAATATTCTCTTCGTTGAGTATTGCCGATTTTAACTCTATTGTTTTCTCATCGCCGTATTTTAAATTCCATGTATTTGTAGTTACATCGTCTGAATATTCCTGCTTATCGGAGTTGGCATCTTTGGTTTCCCCCGGCAGAGATATAATAAGCGAGAATTCCGATTCGTTTGCGTATCCAGTAATGATTTCCTGCATATCGGACGGGATGACGGTTTCATCGGTTCTTCTTATCAAATCTTTCAAACTGATGCTGGCGTCGAGATTATATTCATCTTCAAAATATGATGGAGCATATTCAAAGCCTGCAGTTGTAAACGGGGAATATTCGCTCTTTAATATTGCATCAAGGCTTTCATAAGCGTCTTCTCTTGAATCATGTTCTTTTTCAAATGTTCCGGAGATGCTGAGCTGCTCGTCATTATCGTCTACAGTAACGGTCATGCTCTGTTGCTCCCATTGGTTGGTTATATCTTTTATTAAATAGTAATAGTCAAAGTCTTTGAATTCCTCTTTTGTTTTATCCATAATCATTGAATAACTAACACTCATGAGGTTATCGTCATCTATTGAATATTTCATTGTAACATTTGTGCAGCCAGCAAAAAGCGCAGCGATAATAAGAAAAGTAATAAGTATAAGCATTTTTTTCAACTGAGTTCTCCTTTGTTGTTATGTATGCAAGTAATTATATTTGATAATGTAAGAAAATGCAAAGAATAAATATATTTGACTAAAAAAGGAGTACTTGTACATTCCATTATTTTTGACTATATATAAATAGGAAAAAGGTTTGTGCAGCAATACTTTTAATGCAATAAAGACTCGTGGTTTATCTGATGTTTTTTCTGGTCTATTATATTGTTTTATGATATTATTTATCAGAAAAGGGGTAAAGAGATGGTAGACTTTAAAACATACGGACTGCTGGGAGAATCGGTGTCAAAATCCATATCTCCCCAAATATATAATGTACTGTTTCAGGAGCTGAAAATACCTGCGGTTTTTATGCCGTATGCTGTACCAAAGGATAAATTCATAACTGCGCTGCCGATACTGCGATCATATTTTGAGGGGTTTACTGTTGCCGAACCATATAGAGTGGATATTATGGCGCATCTTGACAGGCTTGATGATTCCGCAAGGATGGCAGGCGCTGCTAACACTGTTAAGGTCGAAAAAGGCAAGATGACTGGATATAACACGGACATGGATGCGTTTGAAAAAAACCTTATTGGCTTTATAGGCAACCTGTTCGATAAAGACGTTCTTCTGATTGGCTCGGGAGGCGCTGCATATGCGGCTGCAAACGTGCTGTTGGAGAGGGGCGCTTTTCTAACGATAGCATCACCGAATTTAGCTTCAGCCATGGAGCTTCAGGGAAGGCTTCAGAAAAGGTATAACAAGAACAGGATAAAGGCGGTTGGAAGTCTTTCGCACTCGGATGAGTTCTATGCGGTGTTTAATACGCTGGCTGCGGACGTTGAAAGCGGGCGGCAGGCAGTGTCTATACACACCCATACCTATCAGAGCATGAAGTATGCGTTCGACATTTCGTGCTTTAACACAGAGTTTTTGGAAAAAGCCGAGAAGTTCGGCTCCGAAACTAAGAACGGTCTTGATATGCTGTTCTATCATGCGGTCGGGGCTTTGAAGATTTGGCTTGAAGACCACAGCGGAATTGACGTCACTCTTTTGACCCAAGTTTACGATAAAATCAAAAACGCAGTTTCACTGCCGAAGGATGCCTGCAGCATAAAAGAATAGAAGCCTGTTTCCCAGGAAGCCCGAAAGCCGTATCAAAACATTCGGTAAAGCGGCCAAACACTGTGAAAATCTCTGAAAAACCCTTTATCCATGCTGAAAAAGGGTTTATTTGCGTCTTTTACAGAATCGTCATAAAAAAGGGTAAAAAAAGGGTAAATAGAAGTTGACAATTGGGTAGCGATTTGTTACTATAGTTGAGCCGCCTCTGATAGGGGGCGGCAAAAAGAACCTTGAAAATAGGAAATACAGCACTACAAAAGAGACGCAAAGAATTTGAGTTGAGTCAGAGACAGACGAAAGTTTGTAAAATAGGCTGCGGTTTTTAGGAACAGCAGTTTAAATATTTTAAAATAAGAGTTTGATCCTGGCTCAGGACGAACGCTGGCGGCGTGCTTAACACATGCAAGTAGAACGAAGCAATTGGAATTAGTTTACTAAGGAAGATTGACTTAGTTGCGGACGGGTGAGTAACGTGTGAGTAACCTACCTTTATGAGGGGGACAACATTGGGAAACTGATGCTAATACCGCATAAGGCCACGGTTTTGAGTGAAACAGTGGTAAAAGATTTATCGCATAAAGATGGACTCGCATCCCATTAGCTAGTTGGTAAGGTAACGGCTTACCAAGGCGACGATGGGTAGCCGACCTGAGAGGGTGATCGGCCACACTGGAACTGAGACACGGTCCAGACTCCTACGGGAGGCAGCAGTGGGGAATATTGGGCAATGGGCGCAAGCCTGACCCAGCAACGCCGCGTGAGGGAAGAATGTCTTCGGATTGTAAACCTCTGTCCTTGGGGACGAAAAAAATGACGGTACCCAAGGAGGAAGCTCCGGCTAACTACGTGCCAGCAGCCGCGGTAATACGTAGGGAGCAAGCGTTGTCCGGAATTATTGGGCGTAAAGGGTGCGTAGGCGGCAATACAAGTCAGATGTGAAATACCCAGGCTTAACTTGGGAGTTGCATTTGAAACTGTATAGCTTGAGTAAAGAAGAGGTAAGTGGAATTCCTAGTGTAGCGGTGGAATGCGTAGATATTAGGAGGAACACCAGTGGCGAAGGCGACTTACTGGTCTTTTACTGACGCTGAGGCACGAAAGCGTGGGGAGCAAACAGGATTAGATACCCTGGTAGTCCACGCTGTAAACGATGGATACTAGGTGTGGGGGACATACAACCTCTGTGCCGGAGCTAACGCATTAAGTATCCCGCCTGGGGAGTACGGTCGCAAGGCTGAAACTCAAAGGAATTGACGGGGGCCCGCACAAGCAGCGGAGCATGTGGTTTAATTCGAAGCAACGCGAAGAACCTTACCAAGGCTTGACATCCTCTGACAACCAATGAAAATTGGCTTCCCTTCGGGGCAGAGTGACAGGTGGTGCATGGTTGTCGTCAGCTCGTGTCGTGAGATGTTGGGTTAAGTCCCGCAACGAGCGCAACCCTTATCATTAGTTGCCAGCACGTAAAGGTGGGAACTCTAATGAGACTGCCGGGGATAACTCGGAGGAAGGTGGGGACGACGTCAAATCATCATGCCCCTTATGTCTTGGGCTACACACGTGCTACAATGGCCGGTACAAAGGGCAGCGATACCGCAAGGTGGAGCGAATCCCAAAAAGCCGGCCCCAGTTCGGATCGTGGGCTGCAACCCGCCCACGTGAAGCCGGAGTTGCTAGTAATCGCGGATCAGCATGCCGCGGTGAATGCGTTCCCGGGCCTTGTACACACCGCCCGTCACACCACGGAAGTTGGGAGCGCCCGAAGCCAGTGGGCTAACCGGATTTATTCGGAGGCAGCTGTCGAAGGTGAGACCAATGACTGGGGTGAAGTCGTAACAAGGTAGCCGTATCGGAAGGTGCGGCTGGATCACCTCCTTTCTAAGGTGTACATTAGACAAAAAGGCATATATTACAGGATGCCAAAAAGACCAGGGGAACCTGGCAAGAGACTTAACTTAGAAGAAAAGTGTCTCTTAGTAGTGCTGGTAATTTTCAAGGAAGCAAAACCCTAACTGGGGGGGTGTAGCTCAGCTGGGAGAGCACCTGCCTTGCAAGCAGGGGGTCAGCGGTTCGATCCCGCTCATCTCCACCAAAACCAAAAGGCAAACAGCCAAAAGGTTTAAAAGAGGCGAGCTAGAATGGATCCACCTAAAATGGGGGCTCATAGCTCAGCCGGTTAGAGCGCACGCCTGATAAGCGTGAGGTCGGTGGTTCGAGTCCACTTGAGCCCACCAAAGCCGAAAGGCTAGGGGGGAGCAAACTTGCAGAAAGCGCATAAGCGTGAGAGCCGGAGCCAAGCGCCGCCAGTGGCGGAACAAGCGAGGCGGAAGGCCAGAGAGCAAAGGAGCATGCGAAAGCAGGCGACTATTGCGAACTGCGAGTGGTTCGAGTCCACTTGAGCCCACCACACACAAGGTGTGAACAAGGCCTCATGAAACAAGGGGTGCAGGTCAAAATTTTTTTGACTAAAAAAGAAAAAAAGCTGTATACGGGTTGAGCCGGACAGGCCCGAAAGTAACAGTCGGCAGACTGTGAAAAAGGGAATCAGCGAGAGCTGGCGAAAGAACATTGAAAACTGCATATGAAGTAAGAAGTAAACTTTAAATTTTTTAAAGGTAGGTGCAATAAAATGCACCATACAATTTCGAAAAAGTTAGAGCGAAAGTCTTAGAAAACAAAGATTTAAATCTTCAAAATCAAGCTAAAAAAGAGCGTAAGGTGAATGCCTTGGCATTAGGAGCCGAAGAAGGACGTGGTCAGCTGCGATAAGCTGTGGTGAGCCGTAAGCAGGCATCGACCCACAGATTTCCGAATGGGGAAACCCAACTGGAGTAATGTCCAGTTACCTGTGTGTGAATACATAGCATGCAGGGGGGAACCCGGTGAACTGAAACATCTAAGTAGCCGGAGGAAGAGAAAATAACGAATGATTCCGCTAGTAGCGGCGAGCGAACGCGGAAGAGCCCAAACCAAGAACCCTTGTGGTTTTTGGGGTTGCGGGCCGGCAATATCCATTCACAAAGGTTAGCCGAATAGTGCTGGAAAGCACAGCCAGAGCGGGTAATAGCCCCGTAGGCGAAAACTGGAGTGAGGTAGCCGGTACCAGAGTACCACGGGACACGAGTAATCCTGTGGGAAGCTGGGGGGCCCACCCCCCAAGGCTAAATACTACCTAATGACCGATAGAGAAACAGTACCGTGAGGGAAAGGTGAAAAGTACCCCGGGAGGGGAGTGAAAGAGAACCTGAAACCTTATGCTTACAATCAGAAGGAGCGGACTTAGCTTCCGTGACTTCGTACTTTTTGTATAACGGACCGGCGAGTTACTATGCGTAGCAAGGTTAAGGCACTTGGAGTGCCGCAGCCGCAGCGAAAGCGAGTCTTAACAGGGCGAATTAGTTGCGTGGAGTAGACCCGAAACCAGGCGACCTATCCATGTGCAGGTTGAAGCGGTAGTAAAATACCGTGGAGGACCGAACCCACTAACGTTGAAAAGTTAGGGGATGACGTGTGGATAGCGGAGAAATTCCAATCGAGCTTGGAGATAGCTGGTTCTCCTCGAAATAGCTTTAGGGCTAGCGTCGAGATTAAGATATGCGGGGGTAGAGCACTGAATGGGCTAGGGGGCCACAAAGCTTACCGAACCTTATCAAACTCCGAATACCGTATATTATGCTCGGCAGTCAGACTGTGAGAGATAAGTCACATAGTCGAAAGGGAAACAGCCCAGAACACCGTCTAAGGTCCCAAAGTCACAGTTAAGTGGAAAAGGATGTGTAACCGCAAAAACAACCAGGATGTTGGCTTAGAAGCAGCCACTCATTCAAAGAGTGCGTAACAGCTCACTGGTCTAGTGGTTATGCGCCGAAAATGTCCGGGGCTAAAACTGTGCACCGAAGACGTGTCTAACGTACGATTCACTAATGCATTTAAAAAGCGGATGGTGAATTAGGACGTTTCATCAGCTAAAAACGAAGTGAAAGCTGATCAAATGCCAAAAAAGCTAAAACGTAAATAGACGTATTAGTGAATCGTATGTTGGGGTAGAGGAGCATCGTGTGTTAGGCCGAAGCCGAACCGTAAGGGACGGTGGACGAAACACGAGAGAGAATGCCGGTATGAGTAGCGAGAATGAAGTGAGAATCTTTATCGTCGAAAGCCCAAGGTTTCCTGGGGAAGGCTCGTCCTCCCAGGGTAAGTCGGGACCTAAGCCGAGAGCAATTGCTGTAGGCGATGGACAACTGGTTGAGATTCCAGTACCACCGATAATTGTTTGACAGATGCAGTGACACAGAAGGATAGGCAAAGCGGGCCCATGGAAGAGTCCGTCCAAGCACTGAGGCAGACACAGTAGTGAAGTACGCTGTGTTAATGCTGGGGTGTGATGGGGACAGAAAATAAGTATGGAAGTTGCTGAATTCACGCTGGCGAGAAAAGCTGCTATGGAGATTAAAGGTGCCCGTACCGCAAACCGACACAGGTAGGCGAGGTGAGAAACCTAAGACGATCGGGATAACCCTTGTTAAGGAACTCGGCAAAATGACCCCGTAACTTCGGGAGAAGGGGAGCCACCAATTTGGTGGTCGCAGTGAATAGGCTCAAGCGACTGTTTAGCAAAAACACAGGTCTGTGCGAACTCGAAAGAGGACGTATACGGGCTGACGCCTGCCCAGTGCCGGAAGGTTAAGGGGAAGTGTTAGACTTTAGGTCGAAGCACGGAACTTAAGCCCCGGTGAACGGCGGCCGTAACTATAACGGTCCTAAGGTAGCGAAATTCCTTGTCAGGTAAGTTCTGACCCGCACGAATGGCGTAACGACTTGAGCGCTGTCTCAACAAGGGACCCGGCGAAATTGTAGTACCAGTGAAGATGCTGGTTACCCGTGATAGGACGGAAAGACCCCGTAGAGCTTTACTGCAACTTGGCATTGGACTTTGGTATTAGATGTACAGGATAGGTGGGAGACTTGGAAGCATGGACGTCAGTCTGTGTGGAGTCATCCTTGGGATACCACCCTTCTAATACTGGGGCTCTAACGGTGTGCTGTAATCCAGGCACCGGACATTACCAGGTGGGCAGTTTGACTGGGGCGGTCGCCTCCCAAAGAGTAACGGAGGCGCCCAATGGTTCCCTCAGAATGGTTGGAAATCATTCATTAGAGTGCAAAAGCAGAAGGGAGCTTGACTGCGAGAGAGACATCTCGAGCAGGTACGAAAGTAGGGTTTAGTGATCCGGCGGTATGAGAGTGGAATTGCCGTCGCTCAACGGATAAAAGCTACCTCGGGGATAACAGGCTTATCTCCCCCAAGAGTCCACATCGACGGGGAGGTTTGGCACCTCGATGTCGGCTCGTCGCATCCTGGGGCTGAAGTTGGTCCCAAGGGTTTGGCTGTTCGCCAATTAAAGCGGCACGCGAGCTGGGTTCAGAACGTCGCGAGACAGTTCGGTCCCTATCCATCACGGGCGCAGGAAATTTGAAGAGAGCTGTCCTTAGTACGAGAGGACCGGGATGGACTAACCTCTGGTGTACCAGTTGTCGCGCCAGCGGCATGGCTGGGTAGCCAAGTTGGGAAAGGATAAACGCTGAAAGCATCTAAGCGTGAAGCCCCCTCTAAGATAAGATTTCCATATCAGACCCCTTGAAGACTACAAGGTTGATAGGCTGGAGGTGTAAGTGCAGTAATGTACTCAGCTGACCAGTACTAATAGGTCGAAAGCTTGATTTAATTTTAATCATCGTCAGACGACGAACTACGGCGTTGGCAGCGCCTGCATAAAGACAGTCACGTATGTAAATACGCTCCTGCCTTAAGCAAGCTTGCCGCCTTGTATTTCGACGCCTGTCTCGATTAAGAAAAGATCAATGTTTTTAAGAAGAATGATTTGTTTGATAAGACTTTTTCTTACTTTGTCTGCAGTTTTTAATGTTCTTTTTTACCGTCGTCAGACGACGAACTGCGCTGTTGGCAGCGTCTGGACAAGACAATCACGTATGAATAATACGCTCATGCCTTGACCAAACTTGCCGCCTTGCATTTCACCGCCTGTCTTGGTAAAATAGCAAAGCAGAAATGCGTTGCGGCATTAAAACAAGTTCATAAATTTCCGGTGGTTATGGCGGAAGGGATCCACCTGTTCTCATCTCGAACACAGTAGTTAAGCCTTCTTGCGCCGATGGTACTTGGCTGGTAACGGCCCGGGAGAGTAGGTAGCTGCCGGATTCAATTTTAATACATGAGCGGTTTTTCGCTGTAAAAGCCGCTCTAATATTCCTCAGTAGCTCAGCGGTAGAGCATTCGGCTGTTAACCGAAGGGTCGTTGGTTCAAACCCAACCTGGGGAGCCATTTTAAAAGCTCACTAGATGGGCTTTTTTATTTTATTCAAATAAAGAACATTAAGCATTTGTTAAATCTATTGAAAATATGATTGAATACACCATATGATGTGGTATAATTAGTTATTGCACAATATATAATGTCATATATATCAAAGGGGTGTCGTATTGAATAAGACTTTCGTACTTGATACAAACGTCATTCTTCAAACTCCGTACTGCCTTTTAATGTTCGAAGACAATACTGTGGTTATTCCCGAAGTGGTTCTTGAAGAGCTGGACAGGTTTAAAAAAGAGCGTAGTGAGCTTGGCGCAAATGCACGTCAGGCAGGGCGTATGCTGGACAGCCTTATGAAGCTTGGGAAGCTTTCGGACGGAGTAAAACTTCAAAACGGCGGAACGCTGAGAATAGAGCTTAATTTTGAGCACATAAGCCTGCCGAAGTTTTGGGAAAGTGACAAGAATGACAACCGGATAATCGCTGTATGCAAGGGACTCAAGGAGCAGGGGGAGAACGTCTTTCTTGTTACAAAGGACACGTTTGCACGCGTAAAGGCAGACCTGATCGGCGTTGAAACGCAAGACTTTTTTGCAGAGCAGAGCCCGGATGTTGAAGAGCAGTATAAAGGACGGGACGAGGCTATAGCATCGAAACAGTGTATAGATGAGTTCTATGAAAAGGGGTTTATGCTGCCGGAAGAGATTTATCAGATGGATGATAAATCTGAAAAGAGTGCTCCGGCAATGTATGAGAATGAATTTTTTATCATTCATTCTGAGGAAAACAGACGACAGACGGCGCTTTGCAGGTATGACGGCGAAAAGCTTGTTAAGCTCAACTTTCTGGATGCGAACCCGTTTGGAGTTGTAGCCAGAAACACCGGGCAGAAGTTTATGCAGGAAGCGCTGATGATGGACGTTGCTACCCAGCCGCTCGTTGTAATCAAAGGGCCTGCCGGCACTGCGAAAACTTTTTATTCTCTGGCAGTTGGGCTGCATAAGTTGTTTGACAGTGAAAGGGCTCATTTTAGAAAGATACTTGTGTGCAGGCCTAACGTAAAATTTGATGAGGATATAGGGTTCTTGCCGGGCACTGAGCAGCAGAAGATCGAGCCGTATTTAAGGCCTATTGTTGACAATCTTGAAGTGCTTATGGGGATGGATTCAAACGGAAAATTCGGCAAGGAATATGAGATAAGGGACAAGATAGACGAGCTTTTTGATAGGAAGATGATAACCAGCGAAGCGATAGCTTATATGAGGGGACGCTCTATAGCGAACAATTGGGTGATAATCGATGAGGCGCAGAACTTAACGCCGCGGCAGGCAAAGGGGCTTATCACAAGAGCCGGAATAGGCACAAAGCTGATACTGCTGGGCGATCCAAATCAGATAGACCATCCGTTCCTTGACGAGCGTACGAACGGGCTTTGCTATGCAGCGGAGACAATGAAGGGGACGAGCTGCTGCGTTCAGATAACGCTGAGCGAGGAAGAATGTGAAAGAAGCAACCTTGCATACGAGGCTTCAAAGAGAATGGGAGACCTTCACAGGTTAAGATAAGTTATAATAAATAGGAGAACTTAAATGGGAATAATCGCATCAAAAGCATCGGACGAAGGGTATATAAAGGCACTTGACGGTATTGAGCGCAAGACGCTCACGTACGGCGAAAAGACACTGACAGCAGAGTTTAGACTGCAGAAAGGCAAAGAGCTGCCAATGCACTCGCACCCGCACGAACAATCAGGGTATCTTGTCAGCGGGCATATAGTGCTTAGCATTGACGGAGAAGAATATGATATGATGTCGGGAGATGCCTGGGCGATAAAAGGGGACTTGATGCATGGTGCGAAAATAATTGAGGATTCTGTTGCTGTTGAGGTTTTCTCACCGGTGAGGGAAGATTATATACCAGAGTAATATGCCGATACTACTTTGGAACTCGTTGAGAATGGATATTTGATCAATCTAAAATATCTAAATATGGCTATAACAATTAAGGTTTTTATAGGTTAGATTATGATTTGATAATCCTATTTTATGGCTCTTGATTTTCAGCTAGACAAAACATATGTGATGCTATATAATCCAATATATGGTATTATAAATTAAAATTGAGTTATTCAGACAAGATAAGAACGCTGTTATTGATGGGAATAATATATGAAAAAAATTGTATCAGTTTTTCTAAGTATAATTTTGCTGCTGAGTTTTGCCGCTTGTTCAAAAGTAAGCAGCAAAAAATTCACTAATATTCAGAGTGTATATGATGAATTTATGTTGGAGAATATTTCGGAGATCAAAGTTGTTAACGGTACAACAGGCAATAGAGCTAGCATTACTGAACAGGAAGAAATCAAGTTTGTATTTGAGGAATTCAGCCAATTAGCAGTAAAAAATATTAAACAGCCTAAAGAAGATTCGTCCGGTTATACATATGCTATAGGTTTTTACAAAGATGAAGAAAAAATACTAGGTATATCATATGGAAGCATTACTGAAACATTATTAATAAACGGGCATTTGTACATAATCGAGGATATGAGCATCATTCAAAGCGCTATTGATTACTTTGGTGAGATTATTAAATAATTAATTAAAAATATCTAAATACAAGTATTTACATAGTCTTGTATCAGATCGTATTGACAAAAGCATTGAAAATGATAGAATAACAACTAAACAAACACCACGGAGGCTGGAATGAGAAAGTAGCAATGACAAAACGCAAAAATATTTAAGCTTAATTTGTGTTTTGTTGTGCGATTCTCTTAATTCTGCGGAGGTGTTTTTTATATGCTCACAATTAAACTCAATAATATAATTATGGAATACGGCGGGCGCAGGCTTTTCAACATCAAAGCTGCCTTTGTTTATTCAAACGAAAAAATTGGGATTATCGGTGCAAACGGAAGTGGTAAGACGACGCTTCTTGATATAATCGCAGGCAGAGAAAAACCGGTATCCGGAAATGCAGAGCTGTTTTCCGGCTTTAGCTATATTGATCAGCTTGGGCTGCCGCAGGGCGAAGCCTGCAGACAGATCGACTACAGCTGGGCAGCGGATGGCGAGCCTATGAGCGGCGGAGAGATAATGCGCAGAAAGCTTGCAGAGGGTTTTGGCACGGATGCAGGTATACTTTTGTGCGACGAGCCGACTTCTAACCTTGACGAGCTGGGGATAGTCCGGCTGGAGAGGGCGCTTAAAAATATTAAGGGAACGCTGTTGCTTGTAAGCCACGACAGGCAGCTTCTTGATTCCGTTTGTACAAAGATATGGGAGTTAGATGGCGCTCTTAAGGAATACAGCGGTAATTATTCAAGCTATATCAACGAAAAGGAAAAGCAAAAACAGAATGAACGCAAGGAGTATGAAAAGTATTTAGAGAAAAAGAATCGACTTGAAGCTGCGACAAAAGAGCGCTCGACCAAAGCTGCCCGAATGAAACATACTCCAAGGCGAATGGGCAACAGCGAAGCGCGGCTGCACAGGATGGACGTAAGGCAGAGAGCGGGCAAGGTCAGCAAAGCATCCGGACAGATTTCGTCGAGGCTGGAAAAGCTGGAGAAAAAGGACAAACCAAAAGAGCAGCCAAAGCTAAAGCTTTTCAGCAGCGGTGAAGCGGGCAAGCAGGGAAGGATTGCTGTTGCTGTGGAGAACCTGAGCTTTTCATACGGGCAGAAAAAGGTTATTGACGACCTGAGCTTCTATGCGGGCACGGGAGAAAAGATAGCCGTTACCGGGTCTAACGGGAGCGGAAAAACGACGCTTTTAAACTGCATCGCGAATGCTGTGCCGGGAGTAAGGATATCGCCTTTAGCAGAGACGGGTTATTTCAGACAAGGGTGCCCGGAGCTTGATGAAGGGAGCAGCATACTCGAATTTGTTATGCGAAAGAGCAGGCAGCCGGAACACACTGCAAGAACGATACTGGCGGGCCTTGGCATTAAAAGGGACGACGTATACAAGAAGATATCGGTGCTTTTGGGTGGAGAGAGGTGTAAGGTATCGCTTTGCGCACTTGTCTGTCAAAACCCGACGATAATGCTGCTTGATGAGCCGACGAACTATCTTGATATCTATGTTCTCTCTGCGCTGGAAGAGATGCTGGAAAGCTGCGAAAACACGTTGTTGCTTGTAAGCCACGACAGGTTTTTCCGCAGCAAAGTCACTGACAGACAGATAGACCTTGACGGGAAAGGCTGAGTATGAAAAGCGCTTGAATTATGATATACTCAAATCAATATTGATTTAAGGAGAATGCTTGTGACTTCTTTCAAAGATTTAAGGATCGTGGATAATTTTTACCAGACATCTGCCTTTTTCCCTATGCCGACTATTCTTATATCAACGCTGTGTGAAGACGGGATGACAAGCATAGGGTCTTATTCATTGTGCAGCCCGTATTATGTGGCAGGAAAAGATTACTACGCTATGCTGCTTTGTCTGAGAAACAATTCTAATACCTCAAAGAATATATTAAGCAATTCGGTATGTTCACTTAACTTCATTCCCGATAAGCAAAAATATTTCAGAGAAGCTGTGCGCCTCGGATATCCGGGAGACGAACCGAAAGAAAAAATGAAGGACCTCTTGTTTAATCTTGAAGACGGTCTGGCAGCGGGAAAACGTCCTAAAGTCATCAGCGAATCTTTTCAGGTGTTTGAGTGCAGCTGGGTCTCGGAACTGGATGATGCACAGAACGATAAGGTGCAGGAAAGCTATAGCCCGCCGTATCATGATTTCAACGGTATCACAAGCGAGACAGGTGCGCATTTTATACTTCGTATTGACAAGATATTGATGAAAGAAAAATATACGAAGACTATTATCAACGGAACAAGAGCTGGAGGCTTTCCTAAGATACCGATAGATTACGGGTATCGTGATAATACCCACTTCTGGTATGCAAAGTCGGGACGGCCCAGAAAAGAGCCCATTCCAAAGAAAGACGGAATCGCTGTTGAGGCAGTGATATATGCATCCGAACGCATTGATCCGGATGTAAGATTCACCCGGGAAGCCTGCGAAAGGCTTACAAGTGTTCCGAGAGTGTTTTTAAACACCGCTTTGAACGGGTGTGTGAAATGGGCGAAGCAGAATGACGTCAGCTTGATAACAAACGAGCATATGGAAATGATAAACGATAAGAGAAGCAAGGAAAAAAAGGAGTAAGAGTCAGAGAACCAAAAAGTAAAGAGCTACCCATAAAAGGTGCATGATGTTGATGAGTGCATATACAATGAAAATTATATTTATAATGATGTTTGAAATTCGCAGCTGACGACTGTCAGCTTTTTTCAGCCTGACGCCAACGTAGAAAAGCAGAACTGCGGGCAGGATTATTTTTGCAATGACCGTCAGGGAGGAAGTTGATATAAGCAAACTCATGACAGGGTTTAATTCTATAAACATCTCCGTTTTTAGAAGGAACCAGGTCAACTGGATATCGTTTATATTCAGAGCATAAATTATAAACAGCTTGTTCCTGACGTTGGTATATTCGCACTGTTTAAAGAAGGCAAACATGGAATTCCTCCAGGTTATGCTTTTTGCCCGCTAGTCTTCGTAGAAAACAACTTTGCCGTCCTGAAATTTTTCTATCATTGCCAGCGATTCAATCTTGTAGCCGGACTGGCGCAGTTTATTGCCGCCGTCCTGAAAAACTTTCTCTATAACTATACCGAAACCGACTATCTTTGCACCTGCCTGTGAAGCAATGTCTATCATGGAGTTGGTAGCGCTGCCCGAAGCTAAAAAATCGTCCACGATCAGCACGCTGTCTTCGCTGTTGAGGTGCTGCTTGGAAATCCTTACTTTATATTTCTTGCCACGTGTGAAAGAAAAAACCTCGCTCTCGTAGACATCTGCGGGCAAATTCCTCGATTCAGTTTTTTTTGCAAACACCACGGGGACTTTGAAGTATCTTGCGGTGGCAAATGCGATGCTTATGCCGGATGTTTCAACGGTAAGTACTTTAGTTACTTTCTCGTCCTTGAATCTGTTATAGAACTCTTTTCCGATTTCGTCTATGAATTCTACGTCTATCTGGTGGTTTAAAAACGAATCGACTTTTAAGATATCATCACCGATAACAGTGCCGACGTCTCTGATTTTCTTCTTTAGCAACTGCATAGCTATTCCTTTCAAAAGAACGAGATTTGATTTTGTGTGTTGAAATAGATTATAACATAAAATTTATATGAAAAACACTGCTAATTTATTTTTGGGCTTGAAACCCGGTTTTAGCTAAGGGTTTTATTTTCGTGGCTGCGAGCGAATAGAAAGAACACCAGCATGACAGCAGCAGCGGCGGCACACATGTAGTAGGCCGACGACTGGGTGGATGCATTTACAAGCAGGCCGGCGAAGAAAGGAAGCAGTGCAGCGCCAAGCCCGCAGAAAGCAAACGTTATATTCAGCATCGGGGCTGTGTAGCCCTTGCTCTTTTTAGCGATGCTGTCGATTATAAACGGCCAGATCGGTCCACTGCCAAAACCGCAGACAGCGAACATGGCTATTTTTACAGTCGGGTTTGGCAGCAGCATAGCAAGCAGCAATGCAGCTATTGCAATAGATGAGAAAACAGTGAAAACGGCTTTTGAGTTCTTGACCATTATGCCTGCGAGAAGCCTTGAAAAGGCCATGGCGAGCCAGTAGAACGAAAGCGCTGTATGGCTGAGCTGCGGCATTGAGAGCTGCACCTCGAAATAGCTGTCAGTAAAGTTTGCGGTCGTGTTTTCTATGCCGACATAAAGAAATATCGCTATTATAAGCAGCAGTATAACTTTGTTCTTAAGCTTGCCGACCACCGAGAATATCTTGACTTGCTTTCCGCCTATGTTGTCGCCGTAGTGCTT
Organism: Christensenellaceae bacterium; assembly: GCA_963666505.2. GTDB lineage: Bacteria > Bacillota > Clostridia > Christensenellales > SZUA-584 > JABGQS01. The sequence continues at coordinate 411,734 of CAXXXL010000001.1, forward strand.
TGCCAGCAGCGAAAGCATTGCCATGATAAAGAACATTGCGGCTATCAGGAAATATAGGTGTTGAAAATAGATACCCTTTTTATCGATAAGCCATTCTGCGATGAGAGGGCCTGCGAACGCACCGGCGCTGAAAAGGACCTGGGAGAAATTGAGGTGAAGAGCGGACCTTGCGCTGAATTCGTCGGCAAGGACGGCGGATGTCGTAGCCTCGAGAACAGCGTACCCCGCCCCGACCAGAAGTATGGAGCATATATAAGCGGCTGTTGAACCCGAGCCGCCCGCAAGAAGCATGCCCGCTATCATAAGAGTGTATGACAGAAGTATCGTCTTTTTCTTGCCTATCCTGGCGCTGAGCACCCCGAGTATGAAGGGGGAGATCACCATGCCTATGCTCTGCATCGCAACAAAAATGCCGACCATGCCTGCACTGAGCAGGAACTTGTCGGTTATGCTAAGAACGGTGTATTGGAAAAAAGCAATGTATATTCCCAGCATCATAAGCGATATGTAGCTGACGAATATTACCAGAGCTTTGTTTTTAAATGTGTTTTGCGCAGATGCAGAATTCATTATTTTCCTCTGTGAAAAAAAATAAGCTAGTTAGAGTATATTTGCCGCCAGCCCGTTTTGTCAATCCCTTTTGTTGCGCAGGTAAAAGAAAATGTATTGCCGGGATGGAAATATCTTTTTGGATATCGTATACTATATGCATGGAAAAATATTATTATTTGCTTGACGGCGGCGATTACATCAGAAAACCGCTGCGCCCCGGGATGACGTTTCTTGATGCAAAGCTTGAGGCGGGGAACAACACGGCTATATGTGCGCTGAGGAACAGGGAGCTTGAGTCGCTCGGCAAAGAGATAGATGAAGGCGACTATGTAAAATTCCTTGCCAGTACGCAGAGCGAGAACGCTTCACGGGTTTTCCTGAGGGGGGCGACTTTCCTTTTGCACATCGCCGCATATGAGCTGGGATATGATTTTCTGGTGGAGCATGTGCTGTATGGCGGGGTTTTCTGCCGGATGGATGGCACTGACGACGAGAAAATAAAGATGCTTCAGGAAAAGGTGGACGAATACATAGCTCAGGACAGACAGTTTACTTTTACTATGGTGGACATTGAGCGTGCGCGGGAGCTGCTGACAAAGGAAGGCATGACGCAGCAGGTAAGGCTATTAAAGTTCCGCCCGTTTGATTATTTCCGGCTGTATTGGTATAACGGTCACGCAGGGTATTTTCACGGGATAATGCCGCCGAGCTCCGGATACTTGAAGGGGACAAAGCTAAAAGCGTATGAAGGCGGGTTTATGCTGAGGATACCGACGCCATATAAGGCTGCTGTAAGAAATATAGAAAACCAGCCAAAGTACCTGCAGGTTTTTAAAACAGCAGAAAAGCAGGCTGAGGAACTCGACAGCTCGTACATTGCGGATTTGAACGAACATTTTCTTTCAGGAAAGATAGAGGATATCATCAAAGCTGACGAAAAGTTCCATAAGGATATGATAGATGAGATCGTTGATACTATAATCGGCAGAGACAAAGCAAGTGTTGTGCTGATAGCAGGGCCGTCGTCTTCAGGCAAGACAACATTTGCAAGGAGGCTGGCACTTGCGCTTGACGCAAGAGGAAGAGGTTCGCTGCCGGTGTCGATCGACGATTATTACCGTAACAGAGACGATATAGCAGCTGATGTAAACGGCGAGAAGGATTATGAGACCCTCTCCGCAATTGACACGCAGAAACTGGAAGAGGATATGCTGGCACTGCTTGGCGGCGGAGCTGCAGACCTGCCGGAGTTTGATTTTGTGACCGGGTCGAGGAAAGCGCAGTCGAAGAAGACAAAGATTTGCGATGAGCTTATAATAATCGAAGGAATCCACGGGCTTAACGACAAGCTGCTGAATGGGCTTGACGGGGAGCTTAAGTTCAAGATATTCGTTTCGCCGCTGACGGCCCTTAACTTTGATACAAGAAGCGTGGTGCTGCCCGAAGAGATAAGGCTGCTTCGGCGGCTTGCAAGGGATAAGCGAACGAGAGGATTTTCCTTTTCAGACACTTTCGCAAGATGGTTTTCAGTAAGGAAGGGGGAGTATAAGTATATACTGCCCTATCAGGAGTCGGCTGATATCATGTTTAACACGATGCTGCTTTATGAGCCGCTGGTGCTGAAAAAGTATTGTTATGAGGAGCTAAAGAGGATACCTAACACGGACAGCGGATACGTTAGAGCGCAGAGCATGCTCAAGTTCCTGAATTATTTTCTTAGCCTTGAAGATGAGAGCGCAATACCAAAGGACAGCCTGGTTAGAGAGTTTATAGGCGGCGGACTGGTTCAGTAATAAACTTGCGGAGGGTTGATATATGAAAAAGGTTTTATGTTACGGAGACTCCAACACTTGGGGATATAGAGGCGGCGATGCGAAACGCTTCGGGCGTGATGTGCGCTGGACGGGTGTATTGCGACAGCAGCTTGGCAGTGGATATGAGGTTGTTGAAGAGGGTCTGAACGGCAGGACTACTGTCTGGGATGACCCCATTGAAGGATCGAGGAACGGAGAGACTTATCTTGTGCCGTGTCTTGAAACGCATGCGCCGATGGACCTTGTTGTTATAATGCTCGGCACAAACGATTTGAAGATGAGGTTTTCGCTTAGTGCATATGACATAGCTGCGGGTATGGAAAAGCTGATAAACATAATAGAAAAAAGCGAGTCCGGAATGGACGGCAGCGCTCCGCAGGTTCTTCTGCTTTGTCCTGCTCCTGTTGGGAAGCTGACGGATTTTGCGGAAATGTTCGAAGGCGGGCAGGAAAAATCCAGGAAGCTGGCCGGGTACTATATGGACATAGCGCAAAGGCATGGCTGCGGCTTTATTGACATCGGCAGCGTTGCACAGACCTGCGACGAAGACGGTATACACTTTGATGAAAAAGCGCACAAAGCTATAGGCGCCGCAGTATCAAAAAGAGTACGTGAGATGTTAGTATAATCTAAAATCAATATTTTTCAAAATAAGCAGCTCGGTTTACTTGATTAACAGGGCTGCTTTTGGCATAATAAGTATATAGTATAACTTAATATAAGATTTACATAAAACCAATATGGAAAAAAAGAATATTTGGAGGTTAGCTATGGACAAGGATCAAAAAAGCGCTGGTTCCGGCTTGAAGACCTGTAAAAACTGCGGAGTACCGCTGGACCCGGATACTAAGTTTTGCGTGAACTGCGGCACGCCTATTGAGCAGAAGGAACCGGAAAAGAAACCTGAGGAACAGGAAGTAACCAAAGAACAGGCTGCCGCTCCGAAACCAGAGGAAACACAGCCGCCTGTGGCTGCGCCGTCTGCAGCGCCTTTTTCTGATGTGCCGTTTCCGGACGAGCAAAACAAACCTCCTCAAATGAGTACAGCAGCGCCTGCTGCAGCGTATAGATCTGCACAAACTGTGAAGCAGACAGGGGTGTTTGCCGGCGGGATACTCGGATTTGTTGTTATGGCGGCTTTGCTGGCGGGAATCGTTGTTTATGGATTGTTTCAGGGGAATTTTTTCGGGCTTGGAAGCATACATAACATGTACCTGCAATTCATGATTTTCGGCACAATTGCATGCTGTGCAGTGCTGACGACAAGAGCAAAGGGACCTGATTTGTCTATAGGCGCTGTAATGGCTGTTACCGGAGTGATTATCGGCGTATTGAGCGGTTCATGGATAGGAATAGTAATTGCTGTATCGTGCTGTATTATTATCGGTGCAGCAAACGGAGCCTTAATAGTATATTTAAGAATGCCGTCACTCTTAGTTACTCTGATAATGACTGCCATAGTAAGAGGCGTCGTATTTTTAATAAGCGGAGGCAAGCCGTTGATGTTAGGAATCCGGCAGCTTAACCCAAAACTTATCGACTTTTTAGTCATAAGAATGGGAATATTTGAGATTGTGCCGCTTATCGTATTTGCGGTCGCATTTGTTACGGTATTCCTTATGATATTGCTGTCTAGGCTTGGTAAGCCTCTTCGCAGGAGAGAACCATCTGACCAGAGAAAACTTTCATTTTTTCTTGCATATGTTATAAGCTCGGTGATAGCCGGGATGCTGGGGGCTTATATACTCGCTTATCAAAGCCAGGCTTCGATGTATACAGGGATGGGCTATGAGATATTCATACTGTTTATATTTGCGGCGGTGACATCTTCACGGTTTATCGACAACAGAGTTGTGCCTGTAATATATGCTGTGCCGGCGACGCTTTTCTATGTTATGTTGTATATTATGCTGATGTTCCGGGGAGGAAGCAGCTATGTACTTCAAATGGTAATGGCAGTTGTAACGATAGGATTAGCGGTCGTGTCTTATATCTCGAGAAAGGATTCTTTCAGAGGGATATTGCAGAGGATGTAAAAGTTGGTAGGAAAGGGAGCTGCACAGGCGGCTCTCTTTTTTTATACGATTGAATTTTAGCGCAAGTTATATTATCATTGAAGCAAGGGAAACTTGATTTTCGGGAGTCTTCATGAAAAAAGCGAAAATGATATTGATCGACCTTATAATACTAGCTGTTTACACCGCAGTCTACGTTGCGCTGACCGAGAAGCTGACGCTTGGCAATGTGCTTGTGGGTATTGCCATATCCTTTCTGGCGCTGATATTTACACATAAAGTGATGCTGCAAGGCAGTTATTCGGGCTGTTTCACAATGAACGCTCATTATATCACCTATGTTTTTTATTTGTTTTTTATAATACTAAAAAGCGCAATAATATCATTAGCGTATGTTTTTACAAAAGACATTGGAATAAATTTAATAGAGTTTAAAACCCGGCTGAAAGACGAGAACTTAAAGTGTATGCTGGCAAATGCAATAACGCTTACACCGGGCACGGTAACGGCTGATATAAAGGGTGATACGCTTGAGGTGATGAAGCTGTGCAAGCTTTGCAAGCTTGACCAGGTGTCCGGGTTTGTAAAGATAGAAAAAATGCTTCTGAGGATGGAGAAACAAAAATGATACATACGATCATACTGTCTGTTATCGGTGTCTTTGCGATTGCTGACATATATAAGATGATTGCAGGGCCGACGATATTCGACAGGCTGCTGGCTTTCAATATACTTTCTTCTAAGGTGGTTATGGCGATGGTCGTTTATTCGCTTTCGACCAGCCAGAGCTATATGATAGATATCGCTATCACTTATACGCTGCTGTCGTTTGTGTCTACGGTGCTGATTGCACGGTTTGTAAGAACAAAGGGGATGCTCTCATGAGCCTTGCGGGAGACATACTGCTTATTGCCGGAATACTGTTTGCGCTTATCGGTATGATAGGTCTGTTCAGGTTCCGCCATTTTTATTCGAGGATACTCATTACCAGCAACATCGACGCTGCAGGAATGCTTCTGCTGCTTATCGGTGCTGCTCTGCAGTCGCCAAGCGCAGCGTTTGCGGTCAAAATAGGGATAGTGGGGCTGTTGTCTCTGATAACGAGCCCGTTGTCTTCTCATGCTATACTACGCAGCGCAAGGGATTCGGGATATAGGATGAAGCCGGGGGAGAATGCATGAACAGTCCGCTTGAAATACTGCTGATGATTTGCCTCATAGTGCTGGCTTTTATAACTGTGCAGACGAGAAAGCTGCGGCGTGCCGCTATATTCCTTGGGGCTTTTTCGTTGATATGCTCGTTTGCATATCTTATCTATAATGCGCCCGACGTTGCTTTAGCGGAGGCTGTAATAGGGTGCACCCTTTCCACTATACTAATACTTATTGCGCTGAAGAAATATCATGTTATAACGATCTATTACGTCGTTAACGAGAGCAGGGACTCTGCGTCTGTGAGGAAAGAAAAAAAGGATCTTTCGACGACACTTGAGAATTTTCTTGCAGAGCGTGGGTTTGAACCGCAGATAATCCCCACACACCTTGACGAGCGCATACTCTGTCAGAATGACTGTTTTAATCTGCTTATCGAGCATACTGCACAAGGTATAATCATATATTCGAGCGGCATCAGGTATCTTGAAAGGGACATTGAGGAGTACTTGGAAGTGCATAAGCCAAAAGGGTTGAATATATCTTTTTATAAGCTGAAAGAACAGATGGAGGATGATATCGATGGGACAGAATGAAAAACGAAGGCTCGTCCTTATGATACTTATCTTCCTTGTAGTTGCAGGTGTAGTTTTGGTTTACCTTGGCGCAGGGGATTCGGGTATTAATACAAACGAAGCTAAGGACTATATTGCGGACAATCATGTGAAGGACACTTCTGCTGAAAACGCAGTGACTGCAGTGTATCTGAACTACAGATTTTTTGACACTATATTCGAGTCGCTCATACTGTTGGTTTCTGTACTGGCGGTGATGATGCTCTCGTGGAGCGCAAATAAAGAGGATTAGAAGATATGAACCATAGCACGATAATACAGACAACGGCGAAGATATTGCTGCCGTTCATAATGATTTTTGGCGGCTATGTCGTGATAAACGGCGCTGACAGCGTGGGCGGCGGGTTTCAGGGCGGCGCTATAATAGCGTCTGCGTTTATAGTGCGCTGGATAATCAACCCGGAGCAGGACATTGAACTAAAGTATATAAAAATAGCAGAGCGCATATTCCTGCTGGCGCTTGTTGCACTGGGGATGCTTTTCCTGGGGCAGCTTATGCAGATGCCGTTTTTACAGGGGCGCATATGGATGGTAAGCGTTAACCTGCTTATCGGCGTAAAAGTAACGTGCGGACTGACAGTAATATTTTATAGATTTGTATTCTTCGAAGGCAGGTGAGGGCTTTGAGTTTTGGTGAGATCGGCGCAATTATAATTTTTTTCATAGGAGTATACGGCGTTGTTGCCCGCCGGAACATAACAAAGACGGTTATTTCCATCGGTATTATGGAAGCTGCTATTATACTTTTTTTCGTGGCGGCGGGAGGAGCGGGCTCGACTAGTGCGCCTATCCTTGGCGGACAGGATGCAGCTGACGCAGTACCGCAGGCGCTGATGATCACGGCTATCGTCATTGGAATTGCCGTTACGGCAGTGGCGCTGACGATGTTCATATACCTGTATCATAAATATGGCACAACGAACTGGGAGAAAGCACGCAAGATGAGGGAAAAAGAATGAACATACCGCTTTGGGCGCCGATACTCACGCCTGTTTTCTTTGGTGTGCTGGCATATACACTGCCCGAGAGAATAAAAAAAATAGTCGCAGTGATAGGCTCTGGCGCTGCTTTTGCGATGTGCGTTATGATATTTTTGCAGAGCACACAAGGGGCGGTGTCGCTTTCGCTGGGCGGATGGAACCCGCCAGTCGGGATAATGCTGTATGCGGACAGAATATCGTCTGTGCTTATTATGTTGACGTCGTTTCTGTTTTTCTCGCTGACTATATTCGAGTTTACCAAAAAGCACATACACAAGACATTCTATATGCTTTTCATGATATTGGACGGGCTGTTGTGCGGGCTGTTTTTGCTTGACGATCTGTTCTCTGTATTTGTGCTCATCGAGGTTTCGACCATAGTAGTGGCGCTGCTTATCATGTATAAGCGAGACAGCCGTTCTATGTATGACGGGCTGATATATCTGCTCATCAATATATTCTCGGCAACGTTCTTTCTGTTCGGGCTGGCGATGCTGTATAAGCAGACGGGCACGTTCAGCCTGACGCTGCTAAAAGACGTTATAACGCAGGATAATCCGGCGCTGTATCTGCCGTATGCGTTCATGCTGACGGCGGTTTGCCTAAAAGCCGCTCTAATGCCGTTGTTCTCGTGGCTTCCTAAGGCTCACGGGACGCCCAGCTCGCCTTCGGTCGTTTCCGCTATACTATCAGGGCTGTATGTTAAAAGCGGCATATATCTCTTCCTGAGGCTTCAGAACGCATTCGGTGCGTTTGATACAGGGACTTTCTTTTTGATAGCAGGAATAATAACTGCAGTGGTCGGTTTTATGTTTGCGATTGCGCAGAGCGATATAAAGCTTGTTCTTTCATACTCGACTGTGTCGCAGCTGGGTCTTATAATGATTACTCTGAATATGAATAGCGATACAGCGATGTGGGGAGGGATATATCATATAATCAACCACGCCATATTCAAGTCTGTATTGTTCATAGGAGCTGGTGAGATTATATCTGAGTATAAGACAAGGGATATACAGGATATTAGAGGTGTAGCGCGGCGTATGCCTATTATAACGACAGCTATGATAGCAGCCATACTCGGCATTACGGGAGCGCCATTTTTTAACGGCAGCATATCGAAATATCTGATAGCGCACGGAACAACAGATCTTATGGAAAATTTGATTTTAACGTTTATAAACTTTGGTACGATCCTAATCTTTGTAAAAATGAGCACGATATTCTTCGGAAAAGCCGAGGAGAGAGTAAAAACACCGGTTAGCCGCATTGCCGTAATAGCTGTTTTAGGTGCTGGATGTTTAGTTTTGGGGCTTTTTGGCGCTCAGATAATAGAATTTTTCTTTGGTATAAGCGTGGACATAAGCGCGGCCGAGTACTTCAACAAAGGCCTAATATTTATAGCTAGCGCGATCCTGGCAGTGTTTGCTTACAGATATCTAGTTAAAGGCAGGGGATTCTGGAAACGCATCAGGACGCTTGACCTTGGGTTCAACGCCATAGCCATGAGCGTTGTGCTGTTCTTCGTTGTTATTGTGGCGTATTTGTATCTAGCCTGATAAAATTATACACAAATGGAACTATTATTAATATGCCGTCGTCTAACTAAGTATAATATGCTTGGAGGAACCCAATGAAAAAAATATTAATACTTACGTTTGTTTTGGCGTTGCTGTTTAGTGCATGTTCTGATGTGGATAACACTACTGATATAACAGTTGACATAACTTCAGATCCTGAACCGATACAACAAGAGACTACTTCGCTGACGCAGATGCCATATGAGGAACTGATGCCTTGTGATGTACCGCCGTCCGGAGAGATGTTTGTACCCTGGGAAAGCATAGAGGGCATTCCACAGGTAGCTTATGATATGCGTATATATGAATCGCTGGAAGAGCTGTGCAGTGACGCCGCATACATTTTTGCTGCTGTGATAAAGGATGTTGAAGTTGAAATTACAGGAAAAGAAGACTGGGGCACGCAGGAGCCGGTCGACACAACAAATGTATGGTACAAGCTTGATGATATCAGCAGCATCAAAGGAGATATAGAAGCTGACGGGGCTGCCGTCTTTGAGACAGGGCAGCGTTATGGGGATACTAATTTCTATCACGAATACTTCCCGCCAATGTGTTACGGCAGCACATATCTTATATTTGCATATGATAATATGCGCCTGTGCTCTCCTTTTATCGGCTATACGCAAATTGTTGACGGAAGCATGGTATCTTCAGAGTATAACAAAATGTTCGAAGGACGGAATATAGACGATGTAATGGAACAGATACAAAGCATTGAAAAGGCAAAAAATGCTCCGGAAGAGCTGAGCGCTGATGAAGGACTGAACAGTCTGATGCAGATGATTTCAGCCGAACCGGATTTTACACCTGAGAGGGATTTGACGACGCAGGAAATAGATTTGATGTATCGTTTTAACAATGATGCGCTGACAGAAGAATATTTGGGTAAGGAACTTCAAAACGGTGATATAGTAATATGGATAAAGACCGTGAGGCTGACCGAGCAGCAGATGGGTGTATATGAAGAGTCTAATGGCTCTGGCAACGGCGGCTATGGCAGAAGAGCGGGGCAGCTACTACAAAGTGAGCACCACGAGGTATCATACGCTTATCACAATATGCAAATATAACGAAGACAACGCAACCATTCATGATGCGTTTAGTGAGTTGATTAACGGAAATGATTGAGGGTGTTTCTATATAGTTTTTCATATATAAAAAGACAAGTTGGATACTTGTCTTTTTGTGTGCGTTATAATTGCCTCTTCTTCCTGAGCATATCGCCCGGATGCAGATCGTAGGGGCAGGCTATGCGCAGCATCTCTTGAGCGTGTGGAGCGCTTTGGCGCGGCTCGCCTTTTTCTGTGATAATATCAGTAACTTCGAACAGCCCTGAAACTGCGGGGGAGAGAACGTCGAGAGTTTCGCCGACGCTGAACTTGCCGCGCTGTTCAATAAGGATACGTCCGTTGTCGTCTTTTTCGCCGCGGACGACGCCTACGAAATCGTAGGTGCGCTGGGGGACGTCACGCTGGGTGTCCTGGCCATCTTCACGGGGGTTGCCGTAGTAGAAACCGGTGGTGAACGCACGGCTGCCCGCTTTGCCTATCTCTTCGAGAAGGGATTCGTCGAACGGTTTACCGGCGAGGAAATCGTCTATAGCGTGCCGGTATGCGTTGACTATACAGCCGACATAGTAGGCGGATTTCATTCGTCCTTCTATTTTGAGCGAAGTTATACCTGCGTTTATCACATCGCCGACGTGGGGGAGCATCATGAGGTCTTTGGAGTTAAAGACGTATGTGCCTCGCTCGTCTGAAAAAGCCGGGAAGTATTCGCCGTCGTAACCTTTTTCGTAGAGGTGATATTCCCAGCGGCACGGCTGTGCGCATGCGCCCTGGTTGCCGCCTCTGCCCGTGAAGAAGTTGGACAGCAGGCACCTGCCGGAGTAGGAGATGCACATTGCGCCGTGAACGAAACCTTCAAGCTCCAGTGTATCAGGAGCGTTTTTGCTCATGTTAGAGATCTCTTCGAGCGAAAGCTCGCGGGAGAGGATAACACGCTCTACGCCCTGGCTGTGCCAGAAAAGCGCACTATGCAGATTAGTCGTGTTAGCCTGAGTGCTGAGGTGCACCGGAACATCCGGCGCAGTTTTTTTAGCTATGCTGAGCACGCCGGGGTCGGATATTATGAACGCATCGACTTTCGCTTTTTCGAGCGCAAGGATATAGTCCTCCAGCCCTTCGAAGTCGCATTCGTGGAAGATGGCGTTTAGAGTTATATACATTTTTCTGCCGTGGCTATGGACGTATTTTACAGAGTCTGCGATCTCTTCAATGCCGAAATTGTCGGCAAACGCCCTTAGACCGTATGTTTTACCGGCGGCGTAAACAGCGTCGGCACCGTAATATACAGCTGCTTCCAGCGCTTCCCTGCCGCCTGCCGGTGCAAGTAGTTCTATTTTTCTATCCATTACCAGAATTCCTTATACATTTCTACGTTGGCGTTGTGCTCTTCCAGAGTCTTGGCAAAAGCAAGCTCGCCTGTGTCATCACCCTTGCTGCAGAAGTAGAGGTAGCCGTCCTCGATGTATTCAGCATCCGGCGACAGAGCCGCTTCTATAGCTTTCTGTCCCGGGTTGGCGACCGGACCGACCGGAAGACCTTTGTACATATAAGTGTTGTACGGAGAATCTATCTCCAGCTCTATAGCTGTGTATACGTACTTTTTCTCGCCCGTGACGTAGCGCATAGTAGCGCACGAATCGAGCGTCATATCGTTGCTCAGCCTGTTATAGAAAACGGACGATACCCTTGCGTAGTCCTGCGGAAGCGCTTCCCACTCTATCATGGAAGCAAGCGTCATGATATCGTCTATGCTCATACCCAGATCCTGCGCCCTGTCTTCATATGAAAGTGTGAAAATGGAGTCGAAACGGGATAGCAGACGCTCGATTATATTCTGCGGGGTCTCGTCAACATAGAACTCGTATGTGTCTGGGAAAAGGTATCCTTCGAGCATATATTTCCTGTTGGTGACGTTTGCCGATGTTGTAATTTTCTTTATAAAGTCATAGCTTTTGAAAGTCTGAGTGTCGTTGCACAGGTCGAGGAACTCCAGTTTCTCCGTTTCATTGAAAATGCCGTTATCAACTATCACATCCGCCATATTTTCGACTGTCATGCCTTCAGTGAATGTTACAGCAATGACCTCACGCCCGCCGTCACCGGCGCCGAGGATATCTATTATCTCGTCCATTGTCATGGCTGAAGAGAGCTCGTAAGTGCCTGCGATCAGCTTTGAGCCCATGTCGTTGAGATCTACATAGAGCTGGAAAACGAGCTTGTTGCGTACTATGCCTTCATCGTGCAGCTTTGTCGCTATTGTTGACAACGACGAGCCGGATTTTATCTCTATTGTTTTTGTAGCCGGGGATTCTGAGTTGACCGGTGCAAAATAGTTGTTCTGTATATAGTTGTAGCCTGTCAATCCAAGATAGACTACCAGCCCTGCGCTTAAGACGAAGATAATAAAGGGGCGCAGTATTTTCCACAGCATGGAAAGCGTCGTATAGCTTTTTACTGCGCTGCGCTCTTCGCATTTCTCAAGCGGTACTTTCTGGACAGTAGAAGAACGTGCAGATCTGCCGCCGCCGGGAGAAGTGAACTTTCTTGTTTCGCTGCCGGCAGATTTGCCTTTTTTATAGTCGAAGTCTATTTTGATTTCTTTGGTTTCTTCGAAATTGTTGTCTTTGCTGCTCATTTCAACCTACTCATTTAATAAATCAAGACCTAGATCACAGGCATCGCCTATGATCTTGTATATATCGCTTATAATCGTCTGGAACTTATACTCCGCTGCAAAATACTGCGCTACCTCCGGTTTAAACATAAGAACTTCGCCGAGCTTCTTTAGTTTGTCCATTGTCTCTTCGGAGGGCTCGCCGCCGGACAGCATGCTTGCCTGAGCTTCCATCTGAAGTTTTTTATAGTCTGACAGCAGCGATTTTGTCTGGTCATCTGCCGTGACTATTTCCTTGAGCCTTGAGTATTCTTTATAATCTTCACTTTGCTGCAGCTCTTTAGCCAGTTCGTTAGCTTTATCGTAAACCATCATTGTGAAAATCTCCTTACATATCTATGATTATGGGAAGTATCATCGGGCTTCTCTTTGTGTTCTCATAAAGATAGTTACGCACCGCTTTCTTGATACGCCCCTTTATAGTCGTCCATTCTGTGACCTGTTTTTTTGCGCAGTCGTCTATGATGTTTATGATTATATCACGTGCACCGTCGAGAAGGTCTGAGGACTCACGCATATAGACGAAGCCTCTTGATATTATGTCCGGTCCGGTGAGCAGCTCGCCAGTTTCGGCGGAGATGGACACTACTATCATAAACAGTCCATCCTGGCTTAAAAGCTTCCTGTCACGAAGCACTACGTTGCCCACATCGCCGATGCCGAGGCCGTCAATTATAACACTGCCCGACGGCACAGAGTCGGCAAAGCGTGCAAAACGGCTGCCTACTTCTATAACCTTGCCGATCTCGGGGATGAATATGTTTTTCTTTTTTACGCCCAGGCTTTCAGCAATGGCCGCGTGCCTGTAGAGGTGTCTGTATTCGCCGTGCACCGGTATAAAATACTTCGGTTTTGTAAGCGCAAGCATCATCTTTAGCTCTTCCACACACGCATGCCCCGATACATGTACATCTGCAACGCCTTCGTTTATAACGTTGGCGCCTTTCCTGTACAGCATGTTTATAACGTCTGATACATACTTTTCGTTGCCGGGGATGGGGGTAGCCGAGATAATAACCAAATCTCCTGGTATCATCGCAAGCTTTCTGTGCTCTCCCGCGGCCATTCTTACAAGACCTGACATAGTCTCGCCCTGGCTGCCCGTGGTTAGTATGACGATTTTATTCTTTTTCATCTTCTCGAGATCTTCCGGCTCGACAAGTATGTTTTCATCAAAGTTTAAATATCCAAGTTCCGTAGCCACCTTTGCTATTTTGAGCATGCTCCTGCCCGAAAGGCAGACTTTCCTGCCATAACGCTTTGCGGCGTTTATGACCTGCTGGAGCCGGTGGATGTTTGATGCGAAAGTGCGACTATTATTCGTCCGGAAGCGTTTTTGAAATAGCTCTCGAACGTTTCACCGACCTTGCTTTCCGACATTGTAAAACCGGGAGTTTCTGCATTTGTGCTGTCTGAAAGCAAACACAGCACTCCTTTTTTGCCAAGCTCTGCGAATTTGCCAAGGTCTATGACTTTACCGTCGATGGGGGTGTAGTCTACCTTGAAGTCGCCTGTGTGCACTATTGTGCCGGCGGGCGTATGCAGTGCGTATGCCACTGCTGCGTCGATACTGTGGCTTACTTTAATAGTTTCGATTTTAAACGAACCAATGTTAATTTTATCGCCGGCTGAGATGACATTTAAATCAAGACCTTCAAGTTTACGCTCTGCAAGCTTAGTTTCGATAAGCGCAAGCGCAAGATCCGTGCCATAAACGGGAACACCAAGCTCTGGCAAAAGGTAGGGCGTTGCGCCTATGTGGTCCTCGTGACCATGTGTTATCAGTACCGCCTTGATGCGCTCTTTATTTTTCTTTAAATATGTTATATCTGGTATGACGTAGTCAACACCCAGCATATCCTCCCTGGGGAAGCAAAGCCCGCAGTCGATGACGATGATCTCATCCGCATATTCTATGACCGTCATGTTTTTGCCGATCTCACCTATTCCTCCAAGAGGAGTTATTTTTACTGTATTCTGTTTTACCAAGTTATCCTTCCTTTCTGTCTAACCTATATATGATAATTCATTTGCGTATTTTAAGCAAGCCACAGCAGTTTTTGGTGCAGCTATGAATCAATTATAACACAGTTCGGGCTATAAATATCATACCAAATCTAACATAGTATTATTAAGAGGTATTATTTTCGTTGCAGATGATATGGATATATTGATTTTGACGTGTATATATGTTAGATTTATTAGGTTCTTTAAGAGCGCCTGATAAAAATGAATGGAGTTTAGATGGACGTTCAAAAAGTATTGAACAAGGATATAAAAAGGTTTTATAAAAAGGCACTTTCCTTAGCACTGCGCTATAGGGGGTATTTACTGCAGGCTTTAATAATAAACGCGAACCAGAAAAAGGCAATCAAGATAAGGAAGGCTAATCTTCAAAGCGGCATTGAAGTGCCGCCTGCTATGATAATCAGCGTAACGCACAAGTGCAACCTTAACTGTGAAGGCTGCTATGCAAAAACGCTGCATACGGGAAAAGAGCCGGAGATGGGACAGCCTGAGTTTGAAAAGCTGCTGAGTGAAGCGCATGATCTTGGAGTTGCTACCGTGCTGATTGCCGGCGGAGAGCCTTTCATGCGAAAAGGTATGCTGGATGCTCTCTCGAAGTTTGGTGATATGCTGTTTATAGTGTTCACAAACGGAACTTTGATAGACGACACCGCAGCTGCGGTTTTAAAGAAGAATAAGAATATCATACCTGTGATAAGCATTGAGGGAGAAGCGCATCATACCGAAAAGAGACGTGGAGAAGGAATGGCGCAGCTTACTGAAAATGCAATGAAACGGCTGAAAGAAAACGGGCTGCTGTTCGGGCAGTCGTTTACGGTGACCAGCGAAAACATTGAGAAGGTGACGCAAGAGGACTTCGTGAAAGAGCAGATGGACAAAGGCTCCGGAGTGATTTTCTATATATCTTATGTGCCGTTTGAGGAAGGAACGGAAAACCTTTCAATAAAGCAGGAGGGGACGGAGTATCTGCGAAGCGCTGTCGAAAAACTCGATAAAGCGCTCAACACAATGTTTGTGTGTTTCCCGGCAGATGAAGAAAGGCTGGGCGGTTGCATTTCCGCCGGGACCGGCTTCATACACGTTTCGCCTTCCGGAGACATTGAACCTTGTCCGTTCTCGCCGTATAAGAAGTATAATATAAGGGATAACACGCTTATTGAGGCGCTCGGCTCAAAGTATTTCAAAGCTATCAGGCAGAACAGGCATCTGCTTGATGAAAAAGACGGAGTTTGTGCACTGTTCGAAAACAAGGAATGGCTGGAGGCGCTGGAAAACGAAATAGAGGAGTAGGCAAAGGCTGCTCTAATCTGGGGAATTCTGAGGTTGTAAAACAGCCTCTTTTTTAATTGTGAAAAGTTTGTATAATTTACCAGCAAAAATGGATAAAAAATATATAGAAGCAATAATTAGCAGGGAGAAAAACTGCGGGTTTGGAACAAACTTATACGTAAAGAAAAAAATAGAAAAGCAGCATTGTATTAACAGCACGAATGCGGTATTATATCTTTGGCAGAAAATGCATGAAAGATATGCCGAAATAGCTAATGTTTAACAGTGAAAGCAGCATAGCAGACGGCTATAGTGAAAGTACAACAAGGAGGACAAAGATGAAGAAAACACTTATATTATTGCTATGTGTTGTGATGGTATTTGCGATGGCAGCATGTGCAGGGGATTTACAGCAGGAAGAAGAACAACAGGCGATTGATATGCCGGAACTGCAGACGGAAAACAAAACACAAGAAACGCCGCAGGTGCAGGACCAACAGGAAGATGGACAACAGCAGGATGAAGAGCAGAGCGGGCAGGAGCAGAAACCTCGGGAAGATATTATGAGGGATATGCTGGAAAATCCGCAGTGGACAGCGGGGGAAAACGCCGAGCTGATGGCTGAAAACTCCGGCGGACAGTTTGGGGATATCGCTGTAAAGCAGCCCAGCGAAGACGGCAGCAGCTTTCAGTTCATTTCCGGAGATGACGGAGCCTATATGTCTCTTAATACGAGGTTTAAGGATTTCGGCGGCGACGGGAGAGCGCAGCAGGCTTTCAATATGAAGTTTATGACGCAGGATATCGGAGATCTTTCATTCACTCTTATGGGTATGGGGGAAGTGGTGGTATCTTTTGAGGACAGCGGGGTTTTCTGTACCTATGTGCAGTCGGGAATGAAGATATCGTTTTCGGAATATATGCCGACGAGTTTCATTCTGGAGAATGAAAAGTGGTATAACATACTGCTTGCAACCGATGACGCTGCACGTTTGCGTGTGCTTGTATGGGAAGAAGGCAACTATGAAAACCAGGCGTTCTATCAGCAGGATCTCTATATTGGAGCGGATGATATATATGAGAGCAACTGGAAGCTAACCATAGGCTTTGGACCGAACGGTACGCTCAACGTTGAGGATTACGGTGTGTTTATGTTTGACAGCTTTACGGAGAACCCGCCATTGGCGGATGCAGCTTCTGAGACAATAAGCGGACTGGGATTCGATCAGGGCAATTATGCCGATGAGACCGAAGGATTGCATATAAACATACAGAGCATGGCCTGGGGCGGAGCGGAAAAAGACGTTATATTCTGGAAGAAGACGATGTATGATACGCAATTCGGAGTTGAGATATTGTATCCTGAAAGACAGTATAAAATTCATATCCCGGGGGACAAGTGGTATCTTTATGACCCGGAAAGCTCTGAGGTAATAGAGCCGTGGTTCGACGTTGAAGCAGAGCTGAGAAAACTGGTGGGAGACCACGCAGATACAATATCGGATGAACTGGTTAGATATATAAATGAATATTGCAACGATGTGTTCGGCTATTCTCCGGACGAGCTTATAATGATGAATTATGAGTAGATGATGCTGCCAGGTGTACGGTAAATTAAAAGGGGCTGTCTCAGCCCCTTTTTCATGTCTTTATAATATGTATTTTTGCAGGTCGTTGTCTTTAAGCTGACCTTTAAGATGTTCTTTAACATAAGCTGCGTCTACCTTGACATCCATAAGCGGATGGTCACCGCTTGCGTTGTATGAGATATCTTCCAGGAGGTTTTCAATTACTGTGTGCAGCCGCCTTGCGCCTATATTTTCAGAGGTGTTGTTCACCAGCACTGCGTATTTTGCTATGGCGCTGATAGCGTCTTCTTCAAACAAAAGCCGAACGTTATCCGCTTCCAGCAACGCCTTATACTGCTTGATTAGAGCGTTTTTGGGCTGCGTGAGTATAAGCTCCATATCTTTCTCCGAAAGACTCTTGAGTTCCACCTTGATGGGGAAGCGGCCTTGGAGCTCCGGGATAAGGTCGGAAACCTTGGCGACATGGAAAGCGCCTGCTGCAATGAACAGCATATAGTCGGTTTTCACCGGGCCGTATTTAGTCACGACCGTGCTGCCTTCGACTATAGGCAGGATGTCTCTCTGTACGCCCTCGCGTGATATATCCGGACCCTGGCCCATACTTTTACCGGCGACTTTGTCTATCTCGTCGAGGAAGACTATCCCGTCCTGTTCTGCACGCTCGATAGCTGTGCTTATGACTTCGTCCATGTCGATCAGCTTGTCGGCTTCTTCCTGCTCGAGTATCTTGCGTGCTTCCCGGACAGGTACTTTTCTTTTCTTTGTTTTCTTGGGAAGTATGCCCGAGAACATGCTGCCAAGATCGATATCGCTGCCCATTCCGCCGATCTCTATGCCTATGGATGAGCTTTCTTCCACTTCGACTTCGACGAGAGTGTCTTCCAGCCTGCCGCCGCGCAGAAGCGCAAGAGTTTCTTCACGCTTTGTCATCCGCTGCTGGCGCTCTTCCTGTGTTTCCTGAGGCTGGGACTGACCCTGCCCGAGAAGCGCCTGGAACGGATTTACCTGCGTCTGCCCTTTTTTATGTATTGGAACGAGAACGTCGGCAAGCCGCTCTTCTGCCATTGCCGCTGCCTTTTCCTGCACTGTCTCGTATCTTGACGTTTTCACCATGCGTATGGAAGCT
The DNA here is from genome assembly GCA_963666505.2 of Christensenellaceae bacterium. Taxonomy (GTDB): domain Bacteria; phylum Bacillota; class Clostridia; order Christensenellales; family SZUA-584; genus JABGQS01. The sequence continues at coordinate 430,217 of CAXXXL010000001.1, forward strand.
TCGACGAGGTCACGTATCATGGACTCGACGTCACGGCCGACGTATCCTACTTCTGTGAACTTCGTCGCCTCTACCTTGATGAACGGTGCATTCATAAGCTTGGAGAGCCGCCTTGCTATCTCTGTTTTTCCGACGCCTGTGGGGCCGACCATTATAATGTTCTTGGGCGTTATTTCGTCCTGCATCTCTTTATCGAGCATGTTGCGGCGGTATCTGTTGCGCAGAGCAATAGCGACTGCTTTTTTTGCTTCGTCCTGCCCGATTATATACTTGTCAAGTTCTTTGACGATCTGCTTTGGTGTTAAATGTGACATTGTTTTAGACCTCCTCGACCGTTATCTGGTCGTTGGTGAATACGCATATCTGTCCGGCAATGGTGATGGCTTTTGTCGCTATATCCAAGGCCGTAAGGTCTGTGTTTTCTTTTAGCGCTTTCGCTGCTGCCAGCGCATAGCTTCCGCCCGAACCTATTGCGGCTATTTCGTCGTCCGGCGTGATGACTTCGCCGCTGCCTGATACTATGAGCAGCTCGTCCTTGTCTGCGGCGATTAGCATTGCTTCAAGCTTGCGCAGCATCTTGTCGCTGCGCCATTCCTGAGCAAGCTCTACCGCCGCACGCTGGAGGCTTCCGCTGTATTGCTCGAGCTTGGCCTCGAAGCGCTCGGAAAGTGTGAAAGCGTCTGCGACGCTGCCCGCAAAGCCGACGACGACTTTCTCGTCGAAAAGACGCCTTACCTTAACTGCGCGGTGTTTCATTATCGTATTTTGTCCGAATGTGACCTGACCGTCTCCGGCTATGGCACATTTACCGTTTTTTCTTACTGCTACTATCGTTGTTCCCTGCATAATCAGTTTCCTCCGTTTACAATGCTTCTTATCTCGTTTAACGCCCGCTCTGATATTGCGAGCCTTTTATCGTTCTTGGAACCCTTGAAAGCTATTGGGTTCACTATACCAAACGTTATGTTCATTGGTTGAAAATCGCTTCCTGCATAGCCGCTTACGTATTTTGCAAGTGCACCGCAGGCGGTATTCGCAGAAAAGTGCGGCGACTCTTTCCCAAGAAGGCTGTGCCCGGCAAAGATACCGGCAAGCATGCCGCTTGAAGCGCTTTCGATGTATCCTTCCACACCGGTTATCTGTCCGGCGAAATACAGTCCTTTTTGCTGTTTCGATTCATATCGTTCCGTAAGCAGCTGCGGGCTGTTTATATATGTGTTTTCGTGCATTACGCCGTACCGCACGAATTCAGCATTTTCAAGGCCGGGTATCATGGAAAATACACGCTTTTGCTCACCGAACTTAAGATGGGTCTGAAACCCTACGAGACTCCACAGCCGGCCGTCTGTGTCTTCCCGCCGAAGCTGGACAACTGCATAAGGCATCTTTTTTGTGCCGGGATAGAAAAGACCTTTTGGCTTGAGCGGCCCGAAGCACAGAGTTTTATAGCCGCGCTTTGCCATAGTTTCCACCGGCATACATCCTTCGAACACCTTTGAATCTTCAAAGCCGTGAAGCTGTACCGTTTCTGCGCCTATCAGCGCTTCGTAGAATTGTCTGTACTGCTGCTCGTCCATTGCGCAGTTTATATAGTCGCTGCCTTTGTCGTATCTTGAGGCAAAGAAAGCCTTGCCCATGTCTATAGATTCTGCAGTGACAATGGGGGAGGCTGCGTCAAAGAAATGAAGCAGACCTACGTTTCTTCCTATATCATCAGCAAGCGATTGCGAGCAGAGCGGCCCAGCCGCTATTATTACAGCGTCGCCGCTTGGAATAGATGTTACTTCTTTGCGCACGATGGTGATTCTCTCATCACTGTTTATTTTTTCTGTTACATAGTCTGAGAATTTGTTCCTGTCTACAGCCAGTGCGCCCCCTGCAGGCACTTTTGTTGCGTCGGCAGCCTGCATTATAAGCGAGCTATAAAGCCGCATCTCCTGCTTTAACAGACCTACGGCGTTGGTAAGAGAGTCTGACCTCAACGAATTGGAGCACACGAGCTCTGCAAAACCTTGCGAGCTGTGTGCGGGTGACATTACTTTTGGTTTACTTTCGTACAGTGTTACTTTTATACCCAGCCGTGAGAGCTGGTAAGCCGCTTCGCAGCCGGCAAGGCCAGCTCCAACGACAATCGCTGTTTTAGGATTCATCCTTGTTTTCATCAGCTTTCTTGCGTTTGTTGGTCGCGCATTCAGGGTTGGAGCATTTTTTATAGCTCTTTCCGTTTGACAGGCGCCGCAGAACCATCATGGAATCGCACTCCTCGCATTTTTCCTGGATAGGCAGATCCCATGAAACGAAATCGCAGTCCGGGTAGCCCTCGCAGCCATAGAAGGTTTTCTTGCTCTTGTTGGAGCGCTTTTCTATGATGCGTTTGCCGCACTTGGGACAGGGAGTGTCTATATATTTTATGATAGGCTTTGTGTTCTTGCACTCCGGATAGCCGGGGCATGCGAGGAACTCGCCGAAACGTCCGTCTTTGTATACCATCGTTCTGCCGCATTTTTCGCAGATAACGTCTGATTCCTTTACCGGAAGCTGTACACGCTCTATCTTTTCGTAGCCTTCGTCAAGCGTTTTTTCAAACGGGCCGTAGAAATCTGAAAGAAGCTTCTTCCATTCCTTACCGCCGTTTTCTATATCGTCTAGCTTGCTCTCGAGCTCGGCAGTGAACTCTATATCGACTATATCGGGGAAGTTGTCTTTCATAAGATTGTTTACAATTATACCGAGCTCGGTGGGCTTGAGAGCCCTTCCGTCCTTTTCGATATATTTGCGGTCCTGTATCGTTGATATTATCGGAGCATATGTGCTTGGTCTGCCTATACCCTTTTCTTCAAGTGCACGTACTAGCGAAGCTTCGTTATATCTGTTGGGCGGTTGGGTGAAGTTCTGCTTTGGATCGATGCTTTTGAGCGGACAGATCTCACCTTCGTGCAGCTGTGGCAGCACGTTGTCTTTAACCGCGTCGTCGGCGCCTGCGTACGCTGCGCTGTAGCCCTTGAAAAGCAGCCTTGAGCCGTTTGCCTTGAACGTGCAGCCGCCTGCATCCAGCGTTACCGACATCGTTTCGTGTAGCGAAGGCTTCATCTGGCTTGCGACAAACCTTGAATAAATAAGCTTATACAGCTTGTACTGGTCTTTTGACAAAGTCGTTTTGAGCGACTTTGGTGTATGGGCTAAATATGTAGGGCGGATCGCCTCGTGGGCATCCTGCGCTTTTTTTGACTTTTTATAGTAGTTCGGTTTTTCCGGCAGGTACTCTTCTCCGTATTCTTTACCGATATACTCTCTGACGGCGCTGAGCGCTTCATCAGACACTCTTGTTGAGTCCGTACGGATATAAGTCACGAGCCCGACAGCGCCTTCGGAGCCTATCTCTACACCCTCGTAGAGCTGCTGAGCTATAAGCATGGTGCGTTTTGCCGTAAACCCGAGCTTGCTGGAAGCAGCCTGCTGCAGGTAGCTTGTTGTAAACGGCGGTGACGCCGATTTCTTCTTGGTTCCGGTTTTTATATTATTTATGACAAAATCTTTGCCTTTGACAGCGGCAAGTATCTCGTCGCTTTGCTCTTTGTTTTCGACTTTCTGTTTTTTGCTGTTTCTGCTGAAGAACTTTGCTTCGAACTCGTGTGTTTTGCTGCTGTCATATAGATTGGCGGTTATCGTCCAGTACTCTTCAGGGACAAAACTTTCGATTTCTTCTTCTCTGTCGCAGATTATACGGACAGCAACTGACTGGACCCTTCCTGCGCTGAGGCCAGTTTTGACTTTGCGCCAAAGCAGGGGGGAGAGCTTGTAGCCCACCAGCCTGTCAAGTATCCTTCTTGCCTGCTGGGCATCGACCAGCCCGAGATCTATTTTCCTTGGGTGCTCTATGGCTGCGGTAACAGCTTTCTTAGTTATTTCATTGAACTCGATACGGCTGACATCATCAAGACCAAGCCCGAGCATGTTGGCGATGTGCCAGGAAATTGCCTCGCCTTCACGGTCCGGGTCTGTTGCGAGATATACGTTTTTGGCAGAAGACGCACCACTCTTGAGAGCCGAGACGACGTCCTTTTTGCCTCTTATCTGTATGTATTTAGGGTCAAAATCGTTTTCTATATCTACGCCAAGAGAGCTCTTTGGAAGATCACGCACGTGCCCGTTGCTTGCGGTGACTTTATAGCCGCTGCCAAGGAACTTGTTGATAGTTTTTGCCTTTGCGGGCGATTCGACTATAACAAGGTCGTACGGTTTTTTTGCTCCGTTTGTTTTTTTAGTTTTCTGAGATGCTGCTGCCATTATATTCTCCAAACTTTATTTTTATTATACACCGTACCTGCCGCCGGGCAGACGCTTTACGATGCCGCCAAGTTCCATCATGGTGAGCGCTGAGCTTATTTCACTGAGCGGAGACTGCGCAAGCTCAGCAATTTTTTCCACATTTAGGTCACCCTTTAAAAGCAGATTATATATATGACGCTGCAAAAAATCAAGCTGAATTTGTGATTGTTCATCAGATGTTACATTATTTTTCGCATTCATGCCGTAAAAATCAAGTATATCCTGCGCACTCGTTACGGGCACTGCGCCCTGTTTGATAAGGGCGTTTGGAAGCTCTGACATGGGTGAGATGCCCGGAACAGCGAACACGTCTCTGTGCGCAGAGACCGCCATCTTTGCAGAAATCGCCGTGCCTCCCTTTGTTTCCGATTCCACTATCAGAGTACCTTTCGAAAGCCCTGTGACTATGCGGTTCCTGGCCGGGAAGTAGGTCGGCAGGGGCTGGGTGCCGGGGAAGAGCTCGGAGATCACGGCGCCGCTTTGTACTATTTGTTCGTAGAGTTTCTCGTTTTCTTTAGGGTATATCACATCGACGCCGCAGCCGAGCACAGCGAGTGTCTTTGCATCTGCCGCTAGCGCACCTTTATGTGCACAGGTATCTATTCCGTAGGCCATGCCGGAGACTACCGTTATTCCGGCTTCGCCGAGACCGCAGGCTATTTTTTCAGTTAAGCTTTTTGCCTGTCTGGTTGGACGGCGGGTGCCTACTATACTTATCATTTCGCCTAAGGCATCAATATCTCCTTTAAAAAAAAGAACCGGCGGCGGGGATTTGATGCTGCAGAGGAGCTCTGGATAGCCTTCATCCAACCTGGTAACTGCACATATTCCCTTCTCTTTTAAAAGGCAGATGGTCTCGGCGAGGTATTGCTTTGATGCGGATGATTTGGCTGAATCCAGAAGTTTTTCGGGAACTTCGCTGAGAAGCCCGCTGCCGCTGCAAACAGCGTCGAAGAATCTTTCTGCACTGCCGAAAACCTTAAGTATATTATAGAAGTATTTTGGAGAGGTTTCGGGCAGTGACGCCATCCATATCCAGTATTTTTGTTCCTGAGTGTACTCCGTCATATGTTTTCCTTATTGTTTTGAATATTTTGCTATAGATGATTCCACTGTTTTTTCATCAAAATACGTTATTGTGCATATGTCGCTTATCGGGATGCCTTCTTTGGAGAGCCTGTATGCAGTGTATTCCATAGGTTCGCCGACCTCTATTATGTTCTTGTCATAGTCGTAGAACCGAAAGACGCGCTGCCGCCACGGCTGCTCTGCTATACTATGCAGTATTTCTAAACCAAGTGCAGTAACATTATCGAACACCCAAGACAGATTTTCTTCTTCGAAATATAGTTCAAAGCTGTTTGATTTTTTTGTAACCTGACAGCTGCCTATAAGCGTTTTATAGTGTTTTTCTTCGTGTATAGAGAAGCCGTTTTCAAAAGTTACGTTCTCGCCATAGTCTGCAGTTACTTTTAAACCAAGCGTTTTTTCATATAGAATACGTGATTTTTCTAAGTTTTCAACTACGACCAGCGCAGCGATATATTTCATAGTCTGCTCCTTTATCCCCAGTACTTTTCGTCCTGAGACCTATAGCTTATTGCTTCGGCTAAATGTTTTGCTTCTATTACATCTTTTCCGTCCATGTCTGCAATAGTCCTTGCGACTTTTTTGACACGGGATATTGCCCGGGCGCTTAGGCTGAAAGCATTATAAGCTTTTTCCATCATCTGTTCGCTTGCTTTATCCAGCCTGCAATATTGCCCCAGAAGTTCGTTAGTGAGCTCTGCATTGCTGTATATATCCGTATCCCTGTAGCGTTCCTGCTGGATTCCTCTTGCGGTATTGACACGTCCTCTTACTACGGCAGATGTTTCGCCGGTAGCTTCTCCTGTAAGCTCGCTGTAGGATATCTCTTCCATGCCGATGTGCATGTCTATCCTGTCGAGCAACGGTCCGCTTATCCTTGAAAGATAGCGCTTTATCTCGTTCGGCGTGCAGCGGCACTGTTTCTCGCTGCTGCCGTAGTTGCCGCAGGGGCAGGGATTAGTTGATGCGATGAGCATGATGCTTGCGGGGTATACGACCTTCGAGTTTGCTCGTGCGATGCTTATCTGTTTATCTTCCAGCGGCTGGCGCAGCGCTTCGAGTGCGGGGCGTTTGAACTCTGCAAGCTCGTCCAGAAACAAAACGCCCCCGTGAGCAAGGCTGACTTCGCCCGGAAGCACCTTGTGGCCGCCGCCTGTAAGTGCGGCGGTGGAGAGCGTGTGGTGAGGGCTGCGGAACGGGCGAACGGACGCTATGCCGTCTACGTTCTCGCCGCAGACAGACTGTATCTTTGATATCTCGAGAGCTTCTTCGAAAGCAAGGTCTGGCAGTATCGTCGGAACGGAACGAGCGAGCATCGTTTTACCCGAGCCGGGCGGACCGATGAAGAGTATGTTATGGCCGCCTGCTGCTGCGATTTCCAGCGCACGTTTTGCGTGCTTCTGACCTTTTATATAAGACATATCGTTTTTGGCTATTTCGTTATGACTCGGCTGGAAAAGAGCTGTTTCAAGCGGCTGTATTTTTTCTTCGTTATTGAAATGCCGCACAATTTCTTCAAGGCTTTCGACAGGGTATACTCTGAGTCCCTTTATATAACTTGTCTCTTTAGCATTGTCTTTAGAGATAAAAAGCTTTTCAAAGCCTGCTTCTTTGGCAGAAATAGCCATGGGAAGTGCGCCGTTAATGCTGCGCAGTCTGCCGTCGAGCGAAAGCTCGCCGAGGAGTATGCAGTCTTCTTTCGGCTGGGCTGCCTGCCCGCTTGCAGAAAGTATACCCATAGCGATGGCGAGGTCGTAGACCGCACCCTGCTTTTTGGTGTCGGCAGGGGCAAGGTTGATAGTGATGCGTTTCTGCGGATATTCGAATCCAGAGTTTTTTATTGCTGAGCGTACTCTTTCTTTTGATTCTTTGACGGCGGCTCCCGGAAGCCCGACTGTTTCGTATACGGGCATACCGGAGGAGATGTCTGTCTCTACTATAACACTGTATCCGCTAAGGCCGACAAGACCGAAGCTGAGTATCTTTGAAAGCAATTTCTCACTCCTTTTCTGATGTCTTTTCCTCTGCTTTTCCCTCTCTGAAAACCAATAGTTTGTTGCCGGCAAAGTTTACAGTGAACGAGAATACCGTTGCAATAAGTTTTGCATACATATTTTCGACGCCGAACAAACCGGAATTGAAGCTGTACATATCGACCAGGATCCACACGGCGAGCGTGTTGACACCTAGGGAGATGAGGTTGACGAACACAAACTTGATAAAGTGGACCGACAGGAACTTGTGCTTTATCTTAAAGGTCCAGTATCTGTTCAGCAGAAAGCTGTTTATTACGCCGCAGGTATACGAAATGATATTGGAGATTACTACCGGTACTCCGAACACTGCGCTTAGAAGCTTGAACACGCCAAAATCAACGAGAAAATTGATTACTCCTACTACCATGAACTTGCCGAACTGACCGGCGTGCTTTTTGTTTTTATACCAGAAAGAATCAGACATATCTCACCGCCTAAAAGAACGGCCACGTCGGCAGCCAGCGCAGGAACGTGTCGCAGTAGTACCTTGAGAACGGCACCCCGGAGATGATGGGGTAGAACATTGCGAACAATATCAGCGCTATTCCAAGGAAGACAAATACGTAAATCTTGCCGTGTTTATATTTCTCTATTATGTGTTTTGCGAGTATTCCCATCAGCAGTATTACAAACGGCACAGTCGCAAAGTAGTGGTAGATATATGTTTCCCTCTGCACTATCACCCACGGAAGAAAGTTCGAGAGCGCTGCTATGGCGACGAACATTATACGGCGTGACGGCCGGTTGTCTTTTATACGTATTATTATGAGGGCAATTATGCTGAACAGACCGCCCCACCAGACCGCCGGGTTGCCGAATGAGGACATAGATGACATCGTGCCTTCGGGGTAGCCCTGTCCTTTGAACAACCACATCGGGCGCAAGTCTATCGGCCATTGATACCATGCGCTTGCAAACGGGTGAGTGGAGCCAAGGACATACTGGGTGTGGTATTTGAACATATAGTTCTGATTATCAAGTATCCGTGAGAAATCATAGGGGGTATCTGCAACCTTCATATAAGGTATATAGGCGATATAATATATTATCATGGGTACTATTATAAAGAAGAGCAAGCACCACAAAAGAGTGATAAGCGTTTTTTTCTTGAAGTCCCTTGATATGCCCATAAGGTATCTGCGCTTTTTTTCATCCATGTTTTCATAGACGGTTTTTTCACGCAGTGCGCCTCTTGCGTATCTTGCTTCCTGCCAGCGCTTTGCCAGCTGTATGAAGAATATTACGGCAAGGCCGACACCTGCATAAAGGCACAGCCACTTGGTTGCGGCACCGAGCCCGAAGGCTATTCCGGTAAGTGCAAGGGGCAGCAGCGTTTTATGCATCGGCTGGGTGTTGAAGTTCTTCTCTGTGTACATATACATGAACAGGTACATCGCCAATATAAAGAATACGCTGTAGCTGTCTATCGTCGCTATCCTTGTCTGGGTAAAGTGCATGAAGTCTACGGCGAAAAGGAAGGTAGGTATGAAAGCATAGAGCGTTTTCTTAAGCATGCGCTTAGCAAGCAGATACATAAGGGGCAGCATGAGTACGCCGAACAGGGCGCCCATGACCCGCCAGCCGAACGGGTTCATACCGAATATCCTTATACCCAGGCCAAGTATCGTTTTGCCGAGCGGAGGATGTGTTATCTCGTAGGGACTCATATGAAGTATCTGCTCGTATGCGGTGCGGGCGTGGTAGACCTCGTCAAAATACATCTCGCCCATATAGCTTGTCATTGTCGGAACGAGGTTCTGTTCGTCGAACATAGCAGAAGCGGGGTTGCCGCGCATTGCGCTATAGTTGTTGTCTTCGACTGAAGCTATCGGCAGTGGTGCGCCGCTGCTGTCGCAGAACGCCATCTCGAGAATTTGTATGTCCGGCACGTCAACATGGATCATGATATGTTTTGCGGTGAAGCTGTCGATATTGACGAACTGCCATTCGTACATATCTATGGCATCGTGCACAAGCTCTACCGGAGCCTGGGTGTAGATGAAATTACCCTCGTCATCAACTTCGTCGGACTGGGTCAGCGTCTCGAGCCTGGTATACCCTTCGCCGTCTTCGGAATAGTAGAGCGACAAAACGCCGTTGCCGAAGGACGTGTAATATTTTATCATGGAGATCTCGGTGGTCTCGCTCAGCTCTACAACGATCTCATCACCGCTGCTTTGGGTGGTATAAAAGGTTGTTGGTATGTCAAAAGAACCGAGGTTTGTAAAAGCCGCCACTGCGTAGACGAGCGTTATAGCGAGCATGACGATCCAGTCTATCAGCGTCATGCGTTCGTGTTGTATGTGAAGGAACAGTCTCCTTCTGGCATTCATTTTCCAGCGCTTCTTGGTGCTATTCATTAAACTCCTCTTTTAACCGTGCATAGCAGGTGTCTTTATCAAAATTTTATTTGCGGCATGCTTCTTGATAGTCATTACTGCATAGACTATATAGAGCGCCGTATTTACAGCAGAGATTATAAGCGTCGGTATCTGGGGTGCAACGACGCTGTCTGAATATAGCGTGAACATCTGTCCCAGCAGCGCCGTGAAAGTAAAGGCTGCTGCAAAGAAAAGCGTCCGGAGCTCTCTTGTATAAAGATAGGAGAACACCAGCAGTACGCAGACGGGTATCATATACCTTTCGTGCATGGCGTGTACGAGCATGAACACTGAAAGTATCAGAAAAGCGGACAAATCGAACAACGGGCGCTGGCTGCGTGAGCGCCACTGCAGGAATATTATGAGCGCACATATAAGAATTATTGCTATAAGGCCGATAGAAATATTTATAGTTGTGCCAAAAAGTGTCACTTTTGCAAGGATGTACGGAGCAAGCTCACCGAAATTCGAGCCAAGCAGCGCATATATATTGAAGGCATTCAGCGATGCGTATTGATAGGTTTGGGTCGCTGCTGCATATTTGCCGATTATCCAGAAAGGTTCCTGACCGCCCTTGAAAGGAAGCGACGCAAGGAATATAACGCCTGCGAAAATCGCCGCTCCGGCAAAGGTTCCGATTAGAGCCTTTTTTCTACCGCCTTTTTTGAAATATGCGTATATGAACGCAAGGCCGATGACGGGCGCAAACATGATAGCCTGCGGTTTGATAAGCATTGCGAGCGCATAGAAAAGCGCACCCAGAGGATAGTTTTCTTTTTTGAGGTAGATGAGCGTCAGCAGTATGAAAAGAACGAATACAGCGTCTATCTGACCCCATACGCTACTGTTGAAGAAAAGCGCCGGGTTGAAGATGACGAGCGAGCCTGCGAGCAGCCCAAAAGTGCGCCCGACGTGTTTTTTGCCTATTTTATATGCTATTGCCGCAGTGACTATTTCGGCTATGAAAGACGGTAGCTTTATAATGAGTGTAAACAGTGCGCTTGACTGGTCGATATTGAATATGTTTCTTATCCACCCAAGGGCATAGAGCACATACATATAGCCGGGGGGATAGTCTGCAAACATGCCGGATGTATAGAAGTTTGCCGGGCCCTGTTCGTAGGCGGCAACGGACCAGCCTTTAAAGCACAAGATGTCGTTGTGGTATCCTTCGTAGCTGAGCGCAACCAGAACACGCAGTACGACAGCGGTCGTTATGAAAAGCGCAAGAGGCAGCCACCCGGACTTGATTTCGCTCATCAGTGCGGCTTTGTCGTGAAGCACGAGAAAAACTGCGGATGCAATGAAAAGAAGCGCAATGAACGCCGTTATATATGTTGCAGTTTTCTCGGCGCTTTTTGTAGCCAAAGAAGGGGCAGTGCCTGCAAGAGCAGTGCCTGCTATTAGGCAAATAAACAGTATTAATGCGATAGCAAAGCAGATTTTCCTAAGCATGCCGCTCCTAAAGGATTTATTTTGGCTCTATAAACTCAAATGCGGATTTTATATGATTTATCCTGCTGCCAATTATCTCTATTATATCAAATCTATAGTTTTCATCAACACTTTTGTTCTGCACCGACCAGCCCAGAGCTGCTTTGCAGATTCGTTTCTGTTTGGCGATATCTACAGATTCGCTCGGTCTGCCAAAGCTTTGACCGGAGCGCTGCTTGACTTCGCAGAATACGGTAGTATCGCCTTCTTTGAAAATTATGTCTATTTCTGCGCCGCGTATATAATAGTTGCGGCAGAGTAATTCAAAGCCTTTCGACTCTAGGTATGCTGCGGCCTTATCTTCGCCTATGTTGCCTGCACGCCTGCTCATGGCACTATCTTTTTAATGAAAGTTCTGCGGTGGATGCTGCACGGGCCAAGCTCTCGCAGAGCCTGCATGTGCTCTTTTGTTCCGTAGCCCTTGTTCTTCGAAAAACCGTAGCCGGGGAACTGTTCGTCGTACTTTTTCATCATTTCGTCACGTGTTACTTTGGCGACGACCGACGCTGCAGCTATGCTGTAGGAAAGCGCGTCTCCGCCGGTGAACTCTTCATAGGAACAGTCTATGTCTATGCCGCCTATCCTGTCGCAGAAAACGAAGCCCGGCACAGCGCCAAGGTCTCTGTATGCCAAAGCGAACGCCCGCTTTGCCGTCTGCAGTATGTTTATTTCGTCAATAGTTGTGCTGTCAATTATGCCTATACCAACGGCAATAGCGTTTTGCATTATGTTCTCGTAAACCGTCAGCCGTTTCTTCTCGGATATTTTTTTGGAGTCATTGACGCCCTCGACGAGAGGCTCGCGAGGCATTATTACAGCTGCGGCAACGCAAGGGCCGGCAAGAGGGCCGCGGCCGACTTCATCTATGCCTGCCGTCAGCTTTCCCTGACTCCAGTATTTATTTTCGTGAAGGCACATGGCGCTGAGCCGTGCCGATTCTTTTTCAGTCAATATCGTTCGGGCTCTCCAGCGTTATCCTGCCGAGCCGTCCTCCTTTGAATTCGTCCAGCAGAGTTTTTGCACCCCGCTCAAAATCATATTCGCCCTGCTTTAGTAAAAAACCTCTTTTTCTGCAAATGTTTTCTAGTATGTCAAGGGCGCTTCCGGCAGGCTCAAAGCCGTATCTTGCGGATATAGCCGCCGGAGCGGTTTCTCCTAGTATATCAATAAGTTTGAGCGCAAGCTCGGCCAGATCCATGATTTCTTCTTTTATACAGCCGGATAGCGCTATCATGACGGCGGTATCCTCGGACTCTATTTTAGGCCACAGAAGGCCGGGCGAATCCATGAGCTCCAGGCTGTTTGAGAGCCGAACCCACTGCAGACCCCGTGTCACACCCGGTTTGTTGCCTTCCTTGGCACCTTTCCGTGATGCAAGACGGTTGATTATTGCGGATTTGCCTACGTTTGGGATTCCCGCTACCAGAACACGTATTGTCTTTTTCATGCCCTTTGCCGCATATTTTCCAACTATAGGCGAGGCAGCTTTATTTATTGCTGCCATCAGCGCGCCCTTTTTGTGCTGGGTTGCGCTGAAAGCAAGTGCGTTTTTGTATTTGGTTTTATAGTAATCGACCCATTTTTCCGTTTCAGCTTCGTCTGCTAGGTCGCACTTGTTAAGTACTATTATGCACTCTTTGCCGGAGAGCAGTGAATTTAGCTCTGGATTAAACGTGCTTTTCGGGGCTCTTGCGTCAACAACAATAACGGCTATGCTGATTAGCTTTAGCTTATCGGCAAGCAGACGTTTTGATTTTGCCATGTGCCCCGGATACCATTGTATATTCATTGCTATCTCCGTTCTTGTGTTCCCTGATGCAGTTCCGATAAATAAAAAGAAGCCTTGATTGCGGCTTCTTTTAGTAAGTTATCTCTTTTCCTTAAGCTTTGCGGATTTGCCGACTCTGTCACGCAGATAGTACAGCTTTGAACGTCTTACCTTATTGCTTCTCACTTTTTCGATTTTAGCGATCTTCGGTGAGTGGAGCGGGAATGTACGCTCGATGCCTATTCCGAAAGATACACGGCGTACAGTGATTGACTCACGGATACCGCCGCCCTTCTTTGCAATGACATAGCCTTCAAAGCCCTGGAGACGTTCTCTTGTGCCTTCAATGACCTTTACAAAGACCCTGACTGTGTCGCCGACTTTGATATCCGGCAGGTCGCTGCGCATGTTTTCTTTCTCTATCGCTTTTACAATATTATTCATGCTGATTCCTCCTTCCGTTTCAGGCGTTCGTAATCGGTGCTCGAAAAGAGGACCGCCTTAAATCAACCGAAACATTATAACACACGGGGGCAGAGGTGGCAAGAGCGTTTTTCAATCATGCAGAACAGGGAACCGGCGGGTTTATTATTATCAAATGGGCTGCGTAAACAAAAAGAAATAGTTTTAGGAAATTGTTTATAAGTTTGTTACATATGATTTGTTGAGGTAGCAATTGGTATGTGATATTATATGGAAGTAATTAAGAATGACGGAGTGAATAATGAATGTACTTTTTTTCCTGAAACCAAAAGTAGATTTAGCATATTTGGATGACAAGCTTACCTTAAGGCAGGCAATAGAGAAAATGAAGCACTACGGGTTTTCGGCAGTCCCTGTCATCGACGCAGCCGGTAAATACGTGGGTACACTCAGCGAAGGCGACCTTCTGCGGGAGGTATTAAAGCACGATAGTATAAAAGACAAGAGCGCTAGGGGAATAAAGGTGAAAGACATCATCGGCAGCAGGGAGAACAAACCGGTAAACATTAACGCTGCCATCGACGATTTGTTCCTAAGAGCCACAGAGCAGAACTTCATACCTGTTACGGACGACAGGGATATATTCATAGGTATAGTGACGAGGAGCGACGTTTTAAAGTACTATTATTATGAAGAGTTTTTAAAAACGGAAGAGCGTAGTTAAGTTTACAACCGGCTGTTTTAGTAATATAATTTAATAAAATCAAATAGGGGGAGCATTTTATGTGGTACGGAATTATCGGCGGAGTTTTGCTTATAATAATTATCTGGATAATAGCATCATACAACGGATTCATAAAACTTAGAAACAGCATTGAGGAAGCCTTTTCCACCATGGATGTATATCTAAAAAAGAGATACGATCTTATTCCCAATCTCGTGGAAACGGTCAAAGGCTATGCAAAGCACGAAAGCGAAACGCTTGAAAAGGTCATCGCTGCAAGGAACATTGCCGCAGGAGCAAAAAGCGTTGAGGAAAAGCTGGAAGGCGAAAACATGCTGACGGGCACGTTAAAGAGCCTGTTTGCGGTTGCCGAGAGCTATCCTGACCTTAAAGCGAACACCAACTTCCTTGACTTGCAGGACCAGCTTAAAGTGCTTGAAAACGAGATAGCAAGTTCACGTAAATACTATAATGCTGTCGTAAAAACCTTCAACACAAAACGAGAGGTGTTCCCTAGCGTTATAATCGCAGGCATATTCAACTTTAAGAAAAAGCCGCTGTTTGAAGTAAGCAGTACGCAGGAGCGGGAAAACGTAAAAGTCCAGTTCTAGGAGAGGCTGTAAAATGAAAAAGGTATTATTGCTTGTAATGCTGGCGGTGCTGGCGCTATCGTTTTCTTCGGCGGCGCTTGCGGACGAAGCTTATGTTATAAAAGACTATGATGTTCATATCATAGTGTCGGAAAACAACGTGCTTGACGTAGTCGAGCGCCTGAAGGTAGATTTCTCAATGGAACGCCACGGTATCTACTATTACCGCCAGTTCAGGGGAGTAAAAGAAAACGTAATCGACGGAGAGCTGGAAAAAGTTCCTTTCTGGTACAATATAAAAGATGTCGACGTAATAGGGCATAAGTTTGAAAAGTCCACCTACGTGTACGATTCGGACCGTTATCTGGAGCTTAAAATAGGCGACCCTGACAGAGTGATTTCGGGCGAGCAGGAATACATAATCACATATAAAAGCGAAGTTTCGGATGACGGATTTGAAGAGTTTGACGAGTTCTATCAGGATCTTCTTTATTGCGAGTATGGAGACACTATTGAGAATGCAAGCTTTATAATAGAGTTCCCTAAGAACATAGATGAAAGCAAAGTGTATGCTTATCTTGGTGAGTATTATGGAGACGGCAGCGAAAATGTGCATATTGAAGCTGATGGCGACACTATCCGCGGATATACGCTAAGGCCGATGCGGGGCGGAGACGTGCTGACCGTAAGGGCACAGCTTGAACCGGGCTATTTTGTGGGCAGCAGAGACCCATACGCAATTTGGAGGATAGTGCTCATCGGCCTGGCCGTAGCGTGCGTACTGATAGCCTTCCTGTTGTGGATCGCGTTCGGCAAGGACAAAAAGGTATTCCCGACTGTTGAATTTTATTCTCCGGATGACATGACGCCTGCGGAGGCTGGTTATATAATCGACGGGACGACTGACGACAAGGATATCGTATCGCTGATCATATACTGGGCGGACAAGGGATGCTTGGAGATAATCGAACACAGCAAGAGCGATATCGAACTGAAGAAGTTGAGCGAACTTCCGCAGAATGCAAGAAGGTTTGAGAAAAATCTTTTCTCTGCGCTGTTCGCTACGGGCGACACCGTCAGCATAGAATCGCTAAAATACACTTTTTATCCTAAGATGCAGGCGGCAAAGACGGGAGTTACCAACTACTTCGAATCGTCCAAAAAGCGCCGTGTTTTCACAAAGAACTCGAAGAAGGCAAGAGGCCTTATGGGCCTGATGACGATGTTACCGATAGCTGCGGCAGTGTTCATGTTCGTGTATTCCACAACGGCAGACCTGTTGGCGACTGCCTTTGCCGTTGCAGGTACGTACATAGTAATATCGCTTCCAGTGTTTATGCTTGTGCGGCTTTTCGAGAGATGGCGCTCTACCAGTCGGGGCAAGAGGATGGCAAAGATGATATTCTCGTTTGTGCTGCTCGGGCTTGTTATGCTGGTATATATCTTTGGAATGCCCGTGTTTTTAAAAACGCTGAATGTATGGTTTACCTTTTCTGTTACCCTGACGAGCGCTGCTGCGACCGTGCTGATGATGTGGCTTGCGGCTATAATGAGAAAGCGTACCGACCAGGGCAGCTCGTGGTACGGCAAGCTTCTTGGGTTCAAGGAGTTCATCGAAAAAGCTGAAAAGGACAGGATAATGCGGCTGGTCGAGGAAAACCCGGGCTATTTCTATAGCGTGCTCCCGTATGCATATGTTATGGGAGTCACCGACAAGTGGGCAAAGAAGTTTGAGGATATCAATGTTCAGCAGCCTGAATGGTACAGGGGATACAGCCCGATGAACATGTTTACGACGATGTATTTTGTGAACTCGATAAGCAGGAACATGTCGCATATACAGCAGGTGGCTACGTCTAAACCTTCGTCCAGCGGAGGAAGCGGCGGAGGATTTTCCGGCGGTGGTGGTTTCTCCGGAGGCGGGTTCTCTGGCGGAGGCGGCGGAGGCGGCGGTGCCGGCGGAAGCTGGTAAGCAGGCTGATATGACAACGTAAAAAAAACGAACAGCGGCTGCAAAGATTTTACCGACCTTACCGCAAGGCTTGATGCAGAACTTAATATCAGGAACGGTGCTGAGCAGCAGTAAAGCGAATATAATAAGCAGCATTGATACGGTCGTTATCGCCAAAGACGGGGATAAGCCTGTGGGGTGCGGGTGTTTTAAAAAAAATATTGAGATCAAGAGGATGTATGTCTGCGCTGAATACTGGAGCAGGGGTATTTCTAAAGGGCTTTTAAAGGAACTTGAAAACTGGGCAAAGCGGGATGGATTTTTCTTGGCGGTCCTTGAGACAGGTGAAAAGCAGACCTAGACGATTTCGCTTCATAAGAAGAGCGGATACTCAGACACAGAGAACTACGGTCAATATATGGGAATGGAAAACAGTTTGTGTTTTAAAAAAGTTTTGAAGAAAGGCATCGCAAATACGGTGTCTTTTATATGTGAAAAGTGTGATATTTATTCAGATAGCTAACAGCGCATATTTTTGATATAATGTTAGTGTTAAAGATTTGTAAAGGATGTGCTGGTATGGGGATTTGGGATATTGTGCTCAGGATAGGTGCTTCTGCCGTTATCGGAGGGGTCGTCGGTCTGCAGAGGGAGTATAAGAGAAACTCCGCAGGCTTTAGGACTCATATGCTCGTAGCTATCGGCGCAAGCATTGCTATGCTGACAAACGAGATGCTGCTAAGAAAGTTCGGCGATGTTTCGAATATGGACGTATCAAGGATGGCGAGCTATGTAATATCCGGCATAGGTTTCCTTGGCGCAGGCAGCATCATAAAAGAACGCAAAGGCATAAAAGGACTGACCACCGCAGCCGGGTTGTGGGTGACGGCGTGCCTTGGCATAACTGCCGGGGCAGGGTTTTACTGGGCGGCGCTTATCGGCAGCGCTTTTGTATTTATAATAATAGCTGTGTTCAAGCTTATAGAGAAAAAGCTTTTCAAAAAAAAGAGGGACGTTAAGCTGGTCGTGGTCTGTTCAGATACCGAACTTACGCAAATGCTTAAGGTTCTCGGCGATATCGGCGCAAAAGTAAAAGAGGTAAATGTTGAAAAGCTCGAAGACAGGGGCAAGCAGACTGATATAAGGCTGTCTGTTGCCGGAAGAGGCAAGACCGAAACAATGGTAGAGCTTTCGGAGAAGCTTTCAGAGTATGACATCAGCTCTATTAAAATGTTGTAACATGAAGAACACAAGATTTTTTAAAGTGAATAGTTGGTAATAGAAAAAGGCTGCCGTACTTGGCAGCTTTTTTAAATGTCGAATTTTATCGGCAGGTCGGCAAGGCTGCGAAGCCATATGTGATGGTGAGCGCCCGGCGCCCAGTAATCCTTCATCTTTATAGCAGGAGGGCCGAGAAGTTTTTCCCACACCTGCCTTGCAACTGCGTAACCGCTGTCCAGCCAAAACTCGCTGAAGCCTTTTGCGCTCATCGTAATATACATAGAGTTCAGCAGCAGTTTGCAGAGCCCTCTGCCCTGAAATTCCGGGAGTATGTAGACCGAGCCTATCTCCTGCATGCCCTGCGCTTTGCCTTGCGAACAATCCAGGATTATATCGCTGCACGGCCGGTGGCATATAGTACCGGCTATCCTGTCGTCGGTTTCGGCAACGAGAAAATAGGCCTCTTTTCCGCCCGTTTCGAAATCGAGGTCTATGAGGTTTTTCTGGTCATCAATAAGCTCTCTTATAAGAGAATGCTCCTCGCCTGCGCCTTCCGCTTCAAACGTATGCTTTATCGTTTTTTCGAAAAGGCTGTGGATCTGTTTTCTTTCGCCGATATCAGGTCTTTTAATCAACACTTTCATATGATAAAATATATAACATAACAAGCGTTTTGTCTAATGGTAATCTTGAAAAGATGCATAAGAATATAATTGACAAGCCGTGCTATATATGGTAACCTCATATAGCTTGAAAGAAGAAACTACCCGTTTCTCACCTGCCGGCAATCGGGCCAGGCACGGTAAGCGATTTTGATTTTTTTAAGATCGTAATGTGAACGGGTCGGTTGTACCCGTTTTTTGTTTACGCTCTTCAGGGCGTAGATGTTTGCAATATTTTTGGGAGGTGTTTAAAATAGCAAGCGAGCTTCAAACTAATGCACAAATCAGGGACAACAACGTACGAGTAATATCGGAAAGCGGAGAGCAGCTTGGCGTGATGAGTTCGCGTGAGGCGCAGCAGATTGCCGATCAGAGCGGTCTAGATCTTGTTAAAGTTTCACCGCAGGCGAACCCGCCTGTATGCAAGATCATGGACTACGGGAAGTATCGTTTTGAGCAGGCAAAAAAACAAAAGGAAGCTAAGAAGAACCAAAAGATCATTGTACTTAAGGAAATGCGGCTTTCAGCGACGATTGAAAAGCATGATCTTGAAGTTAAAGCAAAGAACGTAAACAAGTTTTTATTGGCCGGCGACAAGGTTAAAGTGTCGATTCGGTTTAAAGGCAGACAAATGGCACATACTGAAAAAGGCTTGAAGGTTATGAAAGAGTTTTTCGAAATGGTTGAAGAAAATGCAGTTATCGAAAAGCGTGCAAAACTTGAGGGCAGAAGTATGTTCATGATATTAACACCAAAGAACTAAACGAGGAGGAACAACGCTATATGCCAAAAATTAAGACGCACAGAGGCGCCGCAAAAAGATTTTCCGTTACTAAAAGCGGTAAAGTCAAGAGGAGCAAGGCTTACAAAAGCCACATCCTTAACAAGAAAAGCACAAAGAGGAAGAGGAACCTTAGAAAAGGTACTTATATAGCAGCGCAAGAGGAAAAGAATATAAAACAGCTTATTCCTTATAAATAGTTAGAGGGGGAGGGGAAAGAACCATGGCAAGAATTAAAGGAGCAAAGAATGCTCGCAAGAAACATAAGAAGATATTAAAGCTGGCGAAAGGTTATTTCGGAGCTAAGTCAAAACAGTTTAAAGCGGCAAACCAAGCTGTAATGAAGTCGATGAGATATGCTTACGTCGGCAGGAAGCTTAAGAAGAGAGATTACAGAAAGCTTTGGATCGCCAGGATAAACGCAGAAGCAAGGAACAACGGAATCAGCTATTCAAGGATGATAAACGGCCTCAAGATCGCTGAAGTGAAGGTGAACAGAAAGATACTTGCTGATATGGCTGTTAACGATAAAAAAGCATTTGCATCTATGGCGGACCTTGCCAAGAGCAAGCTGAACGCTTAAACAGAGTTAAGACACAAAGCCGGAGTGAGAGATAACGCTCCGGTTTTTTTATACCTTTTTTTAGCAAAAAGTTGAAGAGGTGAGCTTTGATTTGGACCAAGGATATATATTGGGATATATTGGGCAAAACGGGGCAGGGAAATCCACAACCTGTCGCTTATTATAGCTATAGTGCTGCCACAGATTGCCAGAGATTCTGTTTTAACTGTAATACAACTACGGGATTTTGGTTTGATAACTGCAATATTCTTGGCGATTTTAGCTTTAGGCTTATTTATATCATATACTATATCTAAAGCGGTGGTTAAAATAAAGAGATTTGAAAGATAAAAAGCCGGACTCCGAAAATGAGCCCGGCTTTGAACTTTATCGCTTTGTGAAACTTAGCTTATCTAGCTCTTTATCTACAATATCTTTATCAAGTCTTTTGAACAGTACTTCTATTTGTGGAATATTAAAGCCGGAAACTGCCTGCTGTTCTTTCCAAGCCGGCTCTATGTTGAACCATTTTATTACTTTAGCAGAGGATGCAGGCAGATATGGTTCCAGAAGTAATGCGAGATTAACGATTATATAAACGCAGTTGTAGAGTGTGTTTTTACATTTGCTTATATCAGTTTTAATTGTATGCCAGGGTTTTTCTCTGTCGAAATATTTGTTGGCATCTCTTATAAATGAAAAGATGTCCTTTAGCGACTTTTTTATTTCACCGCTGTTTATTCCATCTGATGTTTTGTTATACAGCTCTTCAACTTGATGCCTGATGGCCGGCTCGACTTTGCCGGAAGGAACAATACTATCAAAGCTTTTGCTTATATATACAAGAGTACGGTTTACAAAGTTGCCATAAGAACCGAGAAGTTCGCTGTTATTGCAGTATAAGAATTCTTCCCAGGAAAAATCTGCATCACGTCTTTCAGGCCCGCTGGACAAAAGATAGTATCTGATGGCGTCGGGATTGTATTTACCGACCAAGTCTTTTATCCATATTGCCCAGCTTCGGCTTGTCGATATCTTCCTGCCTTCGAGCGTCAGGTATTCACTCGAGATAATGTTGTCGGGAAGGTTATATCCGCCGCCGTGGGCAAGCAAAAGGGCTGGCAGTATTATGGTATGGAACGGTATGTTGTCTTTGCCGTGGACATAGTAATGAACTGCATTCGGGTTCTTCCAATATGATTCAAACTTTTCTTTATCGTTATTACACGCCTGAAGGCTTCCCGAAAGATAGCCAAGAACATTTTCTGCCCAGATATATACCTTTTTATCTTCATAGCCTTTTGCCGGGACATCAACGCCCCAGTCGATATCTCTGGTAATTGCTCTGTTTTTTAGCCCCTCGTTTAAATATCTTTTTGTAAAAGCCACAGCGTTTGGTTTCCACGCTCTGCGTTTGTCCAGTAATTCCCGGATTTCTTTCTCGAGCCTTGAAAGATCTAAATAAAGATTTTTTGTCAATATAAAATCTGCATCACCCTCACAAAGACTGCAGCGAGCTTCCAGAATATCTTTGGATTCCAGGATTACACCGCAGTCTTCGCATTGTTCGCCAGCAGTTTTATTGCCGCATTCAGGGCATTTTCCCGTTACCAGCCTGTCGGGAAGGAATCTGGAGCAGCTGCTGCAATATGCCTGTTTCTCTATCTTTTCATATATAAAGCTGCTTTTATACAGTTCTTTATGAAACTTTCTCACAAAGCTTATGTGTGCTTCTGATGACGTCTTGCCATAGTGGTCAAAGCTGAAGTTTAAATAGCCAAAAGATTCTTTGAATTCGCAATGGTATTTGTCACTTATTATTCCGGGTTCAGCACCTTCCTGATTTGCCCTGATTGTTATCGGTGTACCGTGACAGTCGCTGCCTGATACATAACAGACATCATTGCCTACGAGGCGGTGATATCTTGCTATAACATCTCCCGGCAGAAGGCTGCTGATGTGACCGATATGAAGTGAGCCGTTTGCATAAGGCCATGCTCCTCCTATAAAAACATTCATTATTATTACCTCATTTCATTAGTTATTGGTGGTTTTGCTGTACTAAAAAACTCTCACCTCCCTGGTATATAGATTCCAGAGGACGAGAGCATACAAAAGCTTCGTGGTACCACCTCAATTCACTTATACTTCACAGTATAAGCCTTTTCAAGTACGTGCAAGAAATGATCTGCATTATACTCTAGCGCTCTAACGTGCGCACACGTCGTAGCCTGTAAGCTTTATGCTTAGTCGGTACGAGACTCCAAGATCATGTTCGGCAGCCTTTGAAACACCTCTTCTCAGCAAGCGAGGTTCTCTGTAGATTCTATGGAATGCCTACTCTTCTTTTCGCAGTCGTTAAACAAATTTTATATAAGAATCAAAGAAAAGTCAATGTATACAATATGGAATAAAGGATTATAAAATAAACTATTTATGACTTTTGATTTTATTAAACGTGTTAGTGCCCAGAAAAATTGCAGAGAAAACTGTAAGCTGTTATCCTTGATAATGTATGATACCCAACAAATTTTGGAGGGAAAAGCTATGGATTCTATTTTTTCCATGAAAGGCAAATGCGTTGTTGTGCCCGGGGGCTCTGGCATGCTGATGACTCCGACAATCGCTGAAATGCTCCGCTTGGGGGCAATGGTTGCAGTGGCAGATATTGTGCAGCCTCAGTACGAGAACCTGCCGGAAGAGTATTCGCACAATTTGTTTTATAAAAAGTGTGATGCGTATGATACGACTCAGATAAAAGAATTTTTTAAATTTGCTAATGAAGCGATGGGAAATATTAATGTCTTGGTAAATGCAGCGACTTTCGGCGCTGGTTACGGAGAACATGCTGTGCCGGACAAGATGACTGATGAAGAGTGGGAGAAGGGCTTGGCCGGTTCTTTAGGGGTGGTGTTTAAATTCACCAGAGAGTGTCTGCCTTACCTTAAGAAGAACGGAGGCTCGATAGTCAATTTTTCTTCTATGTACGGACACGTTTCGCCGGATTACAGGATATACGGAGAGTCTGGATATAACAACCCGTGCAACTACGGAGCGGGTAAAGCGGGCGTTTCACAGTTTACGAGATATTGCGCCGGGAACTACGGGCGGTATGGCATAAGGGTGAACGATGTGACTCCCGGGCCGTTTCCTAAAGAAGACCATCTAGCAGCGAACCCTGAGTTTGGCAGAGAGCTTGCAGCCAAGACGATGCTTGGCAGGGCAGGTATCCATAAAGAAATTGCTGGAGCTGTAATATACCTTGCAGGAGATGCTTCATCGTTCACTACCGGCAGCAATGTGGTGGTGGACGGAGGCTGGACAGCATGGTAAACAGTCCTTGAATAGGAATAAATGTTTGTGGTATAATGAGTTGGTATGAATGTAAATTATTGCATTTGGAGGGAAAAACAATGTTTTGTATGAAATGTGGAACTGAAATCAAAAACGGAGTATGTCCGAACTGCGGAACTGTAGACAAAGATGCAGCATCAGCTGTTCAGCCTCAGCCGCCAAAACAGTCGCCACAGCAAACGGCACAACAACCTCCACAGCAGCCAGCACAACAAACGATGCAACAACAGAGGTATTACGGGGCTCCGCCTGTATATCAGAATCCTTCACAGGCACCTTACGGTTACGAAGCCCAAAATATTGGTAGTGAGCCGCCCAAACAAAGCCGCTATAAGCAGAAAGCGCCATGGAATAAAAAGAAAAAGAGGACACTGGCAATCATCATCTCTTCAGTAGCTTTTCTTTTGGTTGTCGGTGGTCTTCTTACAGGTTATTTACTGATAGACAAGAAATATAGCGAAGCGGTCGACGACTTAAGCAGGGAGCGACCGAAAACCGCTCTAAAATCGTTCGAAGAGATAAAGTGGTTCAAAGAATCGGATGAGTATATCATAAAGTGCAACAATCTTATTACGTATAATGATGCTGTTGATATGTATGATGATGAGGAATATGAGGATGCACTGCCTGTCTTCAAGCAGCTTGGTGATTATGAGGAATCGGAAGATTATGCACAACTTTGTCAGAACTATATAGACTACACAGAGGCAGACAGTCTGTTTGAAACGCAGGATTATGAGGCGGCGCAGACGATATTCGTTTCTCTGGGTGAGTTTGAAGACAGCAAAAACATGGCGCAGCTTTTCCAAAACAACATTGATTATCTGCAGGCGAAGATGTATTTTGAAGATGAGGACTATGAAGCGGCAAACGAGCTCTTTGAAAAGATACCCGAGTTCGAAGATTCTTCGGATATGATTTTTTATTGCGACTGCCTGATAAGATATAACGAAGCTTTGGGGGATATTGATAAAGAAAGCTTTTCTAAAGCAACGCAAGCGCTGGAAAAAATAAAGAATGACATTTTGGGAGCCAGTCTGGATTTCACTGATATACTTGAGATGGAGGAGTTAAATTATAATCTTGGACAGAGCTATTTCGGCGATGAACTGTATTATTCTGCGTATAATGCATTCAGGGCTGCAGGGGGATATGAAGACTCTGCGGCTATGTCGGACAAGTGCATCCAGACTGTTAAAACAGAAGAAATTTATATTAATCCGGACTATACTAAGAATACAGTAAAGATGACCTATTATGGGGTTGAAGACAGCAGCTTGAGCATATATGTAGAAGTATATCAGGATGGTACGCTTGTTTCGACATGCTTTATTAAATATGACGAGAAGCTTGTAGTAAAGTATCCGACGGGAAAGTATACTTTCAAGATATATGAGGGCGACAAATGGTTTGGCCCTGAGGAAAAGTTCGGTTCATCTACAGCGAGCGATTCGATTGTTGAGACGTTTAAATCTAATTATTACTATTGGATTGAATTTTAGGTAAAATAGATTTTATAATAATCAAAGAACAACTGCCAGTTAAAGCAGTTGTTCTTTGTTATTGGGAATAGTTGAATGTTTGATATAATATATCTCTTTTTTACGGGTTCTTGCATTTTGTTTTCTGGAGAAACATCGAAGATTAAAGCAAACAGTGCTTGAAGTGGGGGGATTATAGCTATCAGAACATTTTTGCGTGATTGTGTTTGACAAAAAAGATGCATTGCCTTTATAGTTGAGTTATAATATAGAGAGTATTTACGGGAAGGCAAAGGAATGATAACACTAGGTATTGACCCGGGGCTGGCGCTGGTTGGCTATGGGGTCATAAGCTCTGAAAAAAACAAGGTGACGTTGCTTGAATGCGGTGTTATATCTACTGCTGCGGGGACACCTTTCCCAAGGCGCCTTTCAATAATACATGATAACATGAAGGATTTGATAGAGAAGTTTTCGCCTGACTGCATTGCTTTTGAAGAGCTGTTTGCCGGCAAGAATGTTAAGACGGTAATACAGGTTGCGCAGGCACGGGGGGTAGCTATGGCTGCGGCTTTCGGCACAGGAGCGGAGCTTTATGAATATACACCTATGCAGATAAAGCAGGCGGTGGTAGGATACGGCAGGGCGGAGAAAAAGCAGGTGCAGGAGATGCTCAAGCTGCTGCTTGGTATGGAAAAAGTGATACGTCCGGACGACGCTGCGGACGCTGTTGCGTGTGCAATATGCCATGCTCAGATAGGCAGGTTCTCTGAGACATTCAGGATAAAATAAGGAGCGGATATGTACGACTATATTAAAGGCGAGATAGCCGAAACGGGCAAAGACTTTGCTGTGATCGAAGCAAGCGGCATAGGATATCTTATCAATACGACTGCGCATACGCTTTCGAATATAAAACCGGGGCATAAGACAAAAATTTTCTGTCAGCTGGTTGTAAGGGAAGACTCCCAAACACTGTACGGATTTCATACTCCGGAAGAGCGCCGGATGTTTGTAAGACTGACTAGCGTGTCAGGCATCGGCCCCAAGGTGGCGCTGGCTATACTTTCGGCAATGACTGTGAGCGAGCTTGCGACGGCTATCATTACGAGGGACGAGAGCGCTTTCCAGAAGGTATCCGGCGTAGGAAAGAAGACTGCGGCCCGGCTGATAGTCGACCTTGCGGAGAAGATAGAGACATCTGAAGCGGTGGAAGCGGGGGGTGTTGCGGCTGCCGGGACAGCAGGCAAGGGAGCGGAAGCTGTTGCTGCGCTCGTGTCGCTTGGATATAACAGAAATGAGGCTGTGAGTGCGGTATCCGGTGTAAAGAATCTTGCTGATACGACGGAAGATGTAATACTGCTGGCCCTGAAGCGCATGGGAGGATGATATGGAAGAGAACAGGATAGTATCCGCACAATTTGGTGAGGACGATATTACCACAGATTATTCACTGCGGCCTACTACGCTTGATGAGTATATCGGGCAGATAAAGGTAAAGGAAAATCTGCAGGTGTTTATGGAAGCGGCAAAGATGCGGGGAGAATCGCTCGACCACGTTCTGCTGTACGGACCTCCCGGCCTTGGAAAGACGACGCTTTCTTATATAATCGCAGCTGAGATGGGAGTGAACATCCGTGTTACTTCCGGGCCTGCAATAGAGCGCCCGGGTGACCTCGCGTCCATACTTACGAATTTAAATAAAGGCGATGTGCTGTTCGTTGATGAGATACACAGGCTGAACAGCAGCGTGGAAGAAGTGCTTTATCCTGCAATGGAAGACTATGCGCTGGATATAATAATCGGCAAAGGACCGTCTGCAAGGACGCTGAGGCTTGACTTGCCGCCGTTTACGCTTATCGGCGCTACGACAAGGGCGGGCATGCTGACGTCACCGCTGCGTGACAGGTTCGGAGTTATCAACAGGCTGCAGATGTATACGCCTGAAGAGCTGGCTATGATAGTGAATAGGAGCGCTGGAATCCTTGGCTGCGAGATAGAGGAAGAAGCGGCTATCGAGCTTGCATCGAGGTCTCGCGGAACGCCGAGGGTAGCGAACAGGCTGCTGAAGCGTGTGCGTGATTTTGCTGAAGTGAAAGGAACCGGAAAGATCACACTTGAGCTTGCAAGGTATGGATTAGAAAAGCTTGAAGTTGATAAGATAGGCCTTGACGGGGTTGACAAATCTATACTCGAGACTATAATAGTGAAGTTCGGCGGCGGACCGGTGGGACTCGATACGCTGTGTGCTGCGACAAACGAAGAACGTATTACTATAGAAGACGTATACGAGCCGTTTTTGATTCAGCTTGGGTTCATAAACAAAACGCCGAGGGGGCGTGTGGCCACGAAGCTGGCTTTTGCGCATATGGGCGCCAAGTACAGCGGATGTGATGCGCAGCAGATAAAACTGGACATACCGGAGGAATAGTTGAAGACAAGCGATTTTTATTATGAACTGCCGGAGGAGCTGATTGCGCAGACACCTCTAAAACAGCGTGACGCATCACGGCTTCTCATATATGATAGAAAAACAAAGAGCATAACTCACAGGGTTTTCAGCGATATAACAGAATATCTCGGAAAAGGCGATGTGCTTGTTATTAACGAGACGAAGGTGCTGGCTGCACGGCTGTTCGGCAGAAAACCGACGGGCAGGGCAGTGGAGTTTTTGCTGCTGCGAAGACTTTCGTTGACCGACTGGGAGATAATAATGAAGCCGGGCAAGAAGCTGAGGCTGGGTGATACTGTAGTATTTTCCGACAAGCTTTCCGCCACAATAATGAAGAAAAAAGAGGACGGGGTTGCTCAAGTGCGGTTTGAGTTCGACGGTGTGTTCGAGGAGATACTCGATATGCTTGGCGAGATGCCGCTGCCTCCGTATATACACGAGAAGCTGGAGGACAAAGAACGCTATCAGACGGTGTATGCTCTGGAACCGGGGAGCGCAGCCGCTCCTACGGCTGGATTGCACTTTACGCCGGAGCTCATTGAAAAAATCGAGGCTATGGGTGTGAGGATAGCGAAGGTCTTGCTGCACGTGGGTTTGGGGACTTTCAGACCTGTCAAGGCGGAGCGGTTGGAAGACCACATTATGCACAGCGAATATTACAGCGTTACGAAGCAAACTGCTGAAACTATAAATGAAGCAAAGCAGAGAGGCGGCAGAATAGTTGCTGTTGGAACAACGAGCGTTAGGACGCTGGAATCGACTTCGGATGAAGAAGGCACAGTGAAAGAGGGCAGCGGTTTTACGGATATATTCATAACACCGGGATACCGCTTTAAGGCTGTGGACGTGCTGGTAACGAACTTCCACCTGCCTGAATCTACGCTGCTGATGCTGGTAAGCGCATTTGCGGGACGTGAAGAGACACTTGGGATGTATAAAACTGCGGTGGAAGAAAAGTACCGCTTTTTCAGCTTCGGCGATGCAATGATGATAATATAACGGAGGAAAAAATGCCGGTAACGTTTGATATAAAAACAAAAGACAATGACAGCGCTGCAAGGACGGGAACGCTGCATACACCGCACGGAGACATAAACACGCCGGTGTTTATGCCGGTTGGTACTCAAGCGACCGTTAAGGCTATGACGCCGCAGCAGGTTAAAACAGCGGGAGCGGAGATTATACTCGCAAACACATACCATCTGTATCTGCGTCCTGGCCATGATATCGTAAAAGAAGCGGGCGGATTGCATAAGTTCATGGCGTGGGACAAACCTATACTTACAGACAGCGGAGGGTTTCAGGTGTTCTCACTTGGAGACCTGCGCAAGATAACGGAGGAAGGCGCTGCGTTTTCATCTCACCTTGACGGCTCGAAGCATATGCTTTCGCCCGAAAAAGCTATGGAGATAGAACAGGCGCTGGGCGCTGATATAATAATGGCTTTTGACGAGTGCACCGAGTACCCTGCGGAGTATAACAGAGTAGCGGCTGCGATGGAGCGGACGCACAGGTGGGCTCAGCGGTGCAAAGACGCAAAGACAAGGGACGACCAGACGCTGTTCGGCATAGTGCAGGGCGGAACTTACGGCGACCTTAGAGTAGAGAGCGCAAAGGCAATAGCTTCGATGAACTTTCCCGGCAATGCTATTGGGGGCCTGAGTGTAGGTGAACCAAAAGAGCTTATGAACGAGATGCTGGATATCACAGTGCCGCATCTGCCGGAAAACAAGCCAAGATATTTGATGGGTGTCGGCACTTTTGACTGCATTATAGACGGCGTTGCCAGAGGCGTTGATATGTTTGACTGCGTGCTGCAGACAAGAATAGCAAGGAACGGAACAGCACTGACGAAGCGGGGGAAACTGGTAGTAAGAAATGCACAGTATGCACGTGATTTCAGGCCAGTTGATGAAGAGTGCGGCTGCTATACATGCAGAAACTTTTCAAGGAGCTATATACGTCATCTTGTTAAAGCGAACGAGATACTCGGCAGCGTGCTGCTTAGCATACATAATGTTCAAGCAACGATAGATTTTGTGAAGGAAATACGCAGTGCCATTGAAAACGGAACATTCATTCAGTATAAAAATGAATTTTTTGCGAACTATTATGCTTAATAACGAAAAAACGGTTGATAAAAAAATATCTATGATATAGAATGGGAAACGAAAAATATATTAAGGTAGGTAATTATAGATGCCAGATGTAGCAGATAGCGGTTTTATGGGCTTTATAAGTCAGTACGGGATTTGGATACTAATGTTTGCAGTATTGATAGTTCTTATGATCGTGCCCCAGAGAAGAAGAAAAAAGCAAATGCAGCAGATGATGGACAGCATAAAAACGGGCAAGATGGTAAAAACTATTGGCGGAATTTACGGAAAGATAGTTGCGGTTAAAGACGACCTTGTAACTATTGAAGTTCTTCCAGACAAAACACGTATGGTGTTTGCCAAAGGTGCAATCGCAACGGTTGAGGATGCACAGACAGAAGAAGAAAATTCGCTGGACAGTAAGTAGAGCTCTTCTTTAACAAAACCAGACGGGGGCAGCCGATTACAGGCTGTCCTTGTTTTTTGCGTTTAGCGGTAAAAAAACGGCTTGAAAAAAGATTTTTTTGCGTTTGAGAACGGTATTTTAGTGGTATAAATAGTATTACCGGCACCCCTTTTGGGAGCACAAAAATATCGGAGGAGAGTAAATTGAAGCCGTCAAGAATAATACTAAGCGTAATACTTGGGCTGTCGACGTTCT
The DNA here is from genome assembly GCA_963666505.2 of Christensenellaceae bacterium. Taxonomy (GTDB): domain Bacteria; phylum Bacillota; class Clostridia; order Christensenellales; family SZUA-584; genus JABGQS01. The sequence continues at coordinate 460,272 of CAXXXL010000001.1, forward strand.
ACTGCTCTTCGGCTCTCTCTCAGATGAGCCCGGGACCGGAAACAGCAATGGCTTTAGATGTGTTAAGTGATTCTTATGAAGAGAGCGCGGCTTCTTTTGCACTGGCAGATGTCTCCGGTTCGGTTCTAAACATAAATGAAGATGTAGCAGAAACGCTGCTTGACAGAGCCGCCAGGCAAGAACCGGGAACGGTCAGGAAGACTCCTTTCGAGATGCTTGAAGAGCATATTGACCTTGAAGACTCCGATTTCGACAGGCCGGTATTTCGCATACAGAGCGAAAAGATATCACGCTATTCAAAGGCAGAAAAGCTGTATATTGCAAGAGTGGTATACGCTGAGTCGAGGGGGGAGATATTCGAAGGGCAGGTTGCTGTGGCTACCGTCGTGCTTAACAGATATGAGAGCGGGCGTTTCGGCAGCTCGATCAAAAAGATCGTGTTTGCTCCCGATCAGTTTGCAATTACTGAGAAGTATAATTCCGAATCGTTGAAGGCTGTTGAAAAGGCCATCAGCAGTTTGGGATCTTATCCTGAGAACATGTATTACTTCCAGGTTTCAAAAAGCAAGGTTTGGAGAAACTTTGTTTATTATAAAAGGATAGGCAACCACAGTTTCTATCTTTCAGGGAAATAAAAAAACCGCTGGTTAGCGGTCTTTTTTTTTGTCAGAATGTGATTATGCTGTAGCCTTCGTCTATGTATTTTGACATCGGCGGATGACCGTTCATGTCTCCGCAGACAGGCAGACCGCTTTTTTCATTGTATTCGAGCACGCCCATTAATGAAGAGCAGGCACGGCAGACACAATCGACTAGAGGCTTCATTTTTATAAAAAGTGGATTTTCCGCCTGTTCTTTTACAAGCTTGACGGCTTCGCCTTCGAGGATCACTTTAACATCGCAACCCTTTTTTTTCATATCAAGTGCGTTGAGTATCACGTGTACAAAACACACGGAATCGCCCCTGAATGCGTAGATAGCTATCTTTTCCATTACTCAGCCTCCTAAAAAAACTTTTATTTGTTATATTATAACATATTTTGCGGCAGCATTATGATGGGATTCACAAAATAAATAATGAACATATGTTAGATTGCGGTTGACATACACAGTCTCTGCGAATAGAATACTAATGGCAATAAATTTGGTGGCAAGGAGAAAGCAAAATGGCAGATTGCAATAACTGTCCTTCAAAAGGCGACTGCAGCTCTCAGGATAGCTGCAATATAAAGAACAATGAATTTAGCAATGTAAAGCGAGTTATTGGTGTGATGAGCGGCAAGGGTGGCGTAGGAAAATCGACTATCAGCGCTCTTATAGCCAAACAGTTAAAACAGATGGGTTATAAAGTCGGCATACTTGATGCGGACATCACCGGACCGAGCATCCCGAGACTGCTGGGGGTGAAAGATGAAAACGTCGGTCAGAACGAAATGGGCATACTTCCTGTTGAGTCGAAAGACGGTATAAGCGTAATGTCTCTAAACCTGCTGGTGGAGGATGAACAGACTCCGGTGATATGGCGGGGGCCTATAGTGTCAGGCACGGTAAAACAGTTTTGGGAAGATGTATATTGGGGAGAACTTGATTACTTAATAGTAGATATGCCGCCGGGAACTGGCGACGTAGCACTCACTGTGATGCAATCTATCCCGATAAGCGGGATACTTATAGTCAGCGTACCTCAGGATATGGTTTCGATGATAGTGGCAAAAGCAGTAAATATGGTAAAACAGCTGAACCTGAAAAATATTGGCGTTGTACAGAATATGAGCTATATAAAATGTCCGGACTGCGGGAAAGACATCAAGATGTTTGATTCGGATTCGAGTGTTTATGAAAAGCTCGGGGTAAAGCTTTTGGGAGAGCTTCCGATGACCCTTGGCATAGCGAACGTTACCAAGGACGGTGCAGACAGCGTGGATGAGCAGGAGAAGGCAACGATCAAAAAAATAACCGAGCAGATAATAGAAGCTGTTAAAGCTTAAAAACAAAAGGGCGCCGCAATAAGGCGTCTTATTTTTTATAGTTTATGTAAAAAAAATCTGGCAATATTCTACAGTTATGTATATAATAAAAATAACCGGCGTTCATGAGCTGCCGGCTGCGGACATACCAAAAACATAGGGGGTTTGAATGTTTTTTCCGCAGCGGCACTGATGAGACATAGATCGGGAAGAAAAACAAAGCCAAAAAGCTAGAACCGTAAAATTTAATGACTTTTAGTGCAATGATGAACCGTTGTCATTGTGTTAATATGGTGTTTTTTTACATTAGTGATTGATTGTTTAAAAAAATGTTTATATACATAGAGTATAAAAATATGGGTATTTTCCATAAAAAGAAAAAAGAATCTGCAGAGGTGTAAGGATGATTAAGAACAAGACCGGGGTACTCAAGAAGTTTTTGGCAGGGCTGCTTGTCATTGTTTTTGCGTTTGTAACGATGCCGTTTGGAGGGCTTTTGAACACTGTAAAAGCGCAGACTCCAAGCCAGTTCAACATCAATCTTTCGACAATAAATTCAAGATGGGCGACAATGAATGCGACCCGCTCGGACAGCCAGCTGATATTTAACACGGCAGAGCAGGGTGTGGCGTCGATAATGCTGAACATTACCGACACCGATCTGCAATCGGCGATAGATACTTCTACCGTAACGGTAAGCAGCTCTATCGACGGTTCGGTGAGCGGATTTGGTACGCCGCTTGAAGGGGAGCCGGACCATACTTCTGAGCTGAACATAAGGTTCGGAGTAGATGCGGGCTCAACATACAGCGCTTCGCCTTCGGGGCAGGACAGCCATGTAATCACGGGGGACGGCAGCTTTTCACTCAGCACCGGCAGTGTAACGATTCCGGCCGGCACACGCTGGATAAGGATCGAAACGTCTGTTACGACTCCGGCTCAGACCGAAGCTGCGGCTGAGACTACACTTACAAACTCTGTAACTATAGTTCCGGATACTGCGGCGCCCGAGCTTGAAAGCTCATACAACTCTGACTGGACGAACCAGGATATTGTAGTAACCATAAACGCTTCAGATAATATCGGAATAAAAGGAATATATGATTTGGAAGACAACCTGCTTACTTCCGGGGATTCGTATGCGTATACCGTTACGCAGGAAGGCACAAACAGTGCGAGCTTCTATGCTGTTGACTATGCGGAGAACATCTCACAGACTTTCACACTGGATGTAAGCAACCTTGACAGGACACCTCCGGAAAACATCAGCGCACCAACTTACAACAATAGCTGGACCAACCAACCTGTTGATATAACCTTTGCACAACTTACTCAGACGCAGGGAACAAGCCCTATAAGCTATGCCGTTTCGCTTGACGGAGGCAGTACTTATAGTACATTTGAAGGCAACGTCTACAGCCTGACAGAAAGCGGCGAAGTAACGAGCATATATAAGATAGTGGACGAGGCGGGCAACGAGAGCGACAACACGGTGACTGCGACAACAAGGTATGACGGTGTGCCCCCGAGTATTGACGATATAGACATCACGAGGGTGGCGGGCAGGAACGACTATGACGTTACTGTAAGCGATGCTCATTCAGGAATAAGTGAAGTGAAATATGCTCCCGGATTTCAGGACGCTTCGTATTTTACTTCCGGCGGGACTGATATAACTTTGGAACTTAGTTTTTCTTCTACGACCACCCAGCAGTTTACGGTGTTTGCCAAAGACAATGCGGGCAACACAAGCATCGCACAGATAAACGAAATGAACGTGCTTCCGACCATTGCGCAAATAGATGATATTACGATAGACGAAGACGCAGCATTTGAGATTCAGCTGACTGTCGGCGACGATATTACAGCGGCAACAGACCTTATTATAACTGCGGCATCTTCTGACACGGCTGTACAGCCGGACATCACCGCCTATTCAGGCGAAGGTAATGTGTATTTAATGATTGACCCGCTGGACAACGCAAACACAGGCACGGGATCGCTAACGATGACGGTCAACGTGCAGGACGGCGACGGTGACAGCGTACAGACAACTTTCAACCTGACTGTAACGCCTGTAAATGATGCGCCTACAGCCATAGGCGACATTGCGTCTACGCAGGAGAACACAGCTGTTACTATAGCTGTACTCGAAAACGACTCGGACATTGAAGAGGATGAGCTGAGCATAGACAGCTATGAGCAGCCGAGCCATGGCAGCGTTACGCAGTCTGGGGATGATCTGATATATACTCCGACCAGCGGCTGGGCAGGCGACGATAGCTTTGCGTATTATGTTACTGACAGCACCGATACAAGCATGGCGGTGGTTGCTGTTACTGTAGCAAACGAAAACGACGCACCTGTTGCAGTGAACGATTCTGCAGTGACAAATGAGGATACACAAATTACTATCAGCGTTACGGACAACGACACTGACAAGGACCTGGGCGTGGACCCGGACGAAGAACTGACGGTCACCCTCTCGACTGAGAACACTGCTTCACTTGGCAGCACGTCTGTTTCGGGAAACAGTATAGTGTATGACCCGAATGAAAACGCTTATGGGCAGGATACATTCGAATATATAATAACAGATGCATACGGGCTTACCGACACCGCTGTAGTGACAGTCAAGATAAACAGCATAAACGATGCGCCGACACTGACGGGATATCCGGCAGACTACTCGGTACCAGAAGACAGCGTAGATGCAAGCTTTACATTTACGGTGGATGATGTGGAAACAGACAACGGTGATCTGATGGTGCAGGCAATCTCACAAAACCCGGCGCTTATCAGCAACACAAGCGTTTCGCTGAGTGTTGATGCCGTAACAGGTGTATGCACTGTAACTTATGATACTATCACAAATAAAAACGGAACGCTTGATATAAAGCTGCTTGTTTCAGACGGCGTAGCAAGCGACTATTATATGCTGCCGATGACTATTTCACCGGTCAACGATGCGCCTGTCGGAGTGGACGATGACATGAGCCAGAAGTGGGTCGTTTTCGAGGACATAGAAAAATCGCTCGATCTTTCATTGCTTACGCAGAATGACACGGACATTGACGGTGACGAACTTACGGTGACGGGCGTCAGCAATGTATCTTCCGGCAGTCTGGTTTGTGACAGCGGAGAGATATATACATATACGTCCGCCTCTGGATACAGCGGCAATGTCACATTCACATATACGCTCTCGGACGGGAATGCGACATCAACCGCAACGGCAACTATCAAAGTGCTCGAGTCTGATGATGCTCCGGTGCTGGTCATTGACCCTTCAAACGATAATGACTGTGTGGAGGACCTTTTCGAGAACAACCTTGTTGTGCACGCAAGTGATGAGGATACGGACTATACAGACCTTGAGCTCTCGGCGGAATCGAGTAATGAATTACTTCTGAGCTCTGACAATATCACGATAATTAACAACGGCAGCGGAGAATATGAACTTTCATTTGAGCCGACTGAACACGGCAACGGCACAACAGATATCACGGTATATCTTTCTGACGGGACGACCGAAGTCAGCCAGACGTTCACATATACGATAGACCCGGCACAGGATGCGCCTGTGGCTGTGGACGACTCGTATGCTATAGCGCAGGGCAGGACGGAGTATATCATACCTATAGCAAACGACTATGACTTTGACAATGAACCGCTTGAGCTTGCTGCAGAGGACAGCTTTACGCTGCCGCAGGAAGGAACGCTGATACGCAGTGCAAGGGGATTTAAGTATACGGCGCCGGCAGATGCCAACGGCACATATACATTCACATATACTATTACGGACGGAACAGACACGGACACTGCAACGGTGACGCTGCTTGTCGGCAACTATGACGACCTTAATATACCGGACATTTCTGAGATAGGGAATGTTGATACTATAATCAATTCAACTCTGGCGGATATACCGTTTACAGCGACGCATACAAACGGAATAGCGTTGATAAATGCAGTAAGCAGCGACCAGACTATAATACAGAACAGCGACCTTAATATAATCGACAACGGCGATGGCGACTATGTTCTTGAGCTTGCACTTATGCCGGACGTTACAGGAGTGACCGACATTACGATAACGGTTACAAGCACGAACGGCAGGATTGCTGTAAGGCAGTTCAGCGTGAACGTATATCCGGACAACCAGACACCTGTTGCTGTTGCGGATACGCTTACGGGTGCTGTGGAAGACCACGACTTCAGCTTCACCGCTGCGCAGCTTCTTGCAAACGATACGGATATAGAGGGCGATACGCTGTCCATAGTCGGCATGAGCGCACCCGGCGGCTCAAGGGCATACATCACTGGAGACGGCACGAACTATACTTATCATCCTAATCCGGATGAATTCGGAAATGTAACATTCTACTACTGGATAACGGACGGCAACTCCGTTTCGGCTGCGGGCAGTGTAACGCTCGTCGTTGAAGGCGAAGAAGACCTGCCGAACGGCCGGCCGGACTATTTCGTATGCGCAAATGAGCTGGGCAGCGAAAGCGTAACGATACCGCTGTCAACCACACAGAACGGGGGCATACTCGACAATGACTATGACGTGGACGGAGACTCACTGTATTTCTATATGATAGGTACGCAGCCGCAGCACGGCACGCTGAGTTTTCTTGAGAACGGCGATATAGTATACACTAGGAACACAATTGCCCCGGGAGACTATGGCTACGACTATTTCACATACTACGTTGCAGATAACGACCCGGACAGTCCGGATTTCAACACAGATAACGATGTTGAGAAGGACCCCACTACAGTAACGATACAGGATCACTACGATGCAAGCTTCTGGGTATACGGTTTGTACAGGACTTGCGATGAGGACTGTGACCCGTTCACTATAAACGTTAGCTTTTCAAAGAGCACTGCATACAGCGGTACGTTTATATTGCATCAGCCTACAGCAACAAAAGGCACGGTCGTTATAGACGAAAATTCCTATTCCGACGGAAGCCAGCTTTCGATGACGTACCAGCCGGATGCCGACGCTACGGGCTTTGACACGTTCACGTATACTGTAGAGGACACTGACACTGGGCTTACCAGGACCGCAACCATTCAGATATTCATAAAGCCGCTGAACGATGCGCCGTACTTTACGGTGAATCCGGAGACTGACTGGACAAGGCAGGAAGACGGCAGCATGACGCTGAGCGTCGAATTCACGGACGATGACAACGATATCGAAGACGTAGAGCTGAGTGTATACATCACCAACCAGAGCAACGCATACCCGATAGCGCTGACGAGAGAAATCGTGGTGACGAGAGACCCGGAAGACCTGACTAAAGCAACGGCTGTCATACCGTTTGTTGAAAATGCTAACGGTACTTTTACTGTGGTGTTTGAGATTACAGACGGGCTTGACTATACTACGGTGTATTCTGACGGTACTGTAACGCCGGTTGACGATGCTCCGGTGACGCCAAACGTTGGTATTGGTGCAATTGAAGAAGATACCAGTGTGCTGACAGATATAATGACGCTGGTCAGCGACGTTGACAACAGCGCAAGTGAGCTGGTGCTGTCAATAACGACGAATGCATCAAACGGCACAGCTTCGATAGACGAAGGGCAGATACTTTACGTGCCGGACTTTAACTACTTTGGTACGGACTCAATAGTATACCGGGTATCTTCGCAGGACGGTACGGTATATAGCGAAGGGCAGATAACGTATACGATAACATCTGTAAACGATGTACCGTACGTTTACGATGTGGACTATTATGTCGTATCGGACGAAGATATGCAGTTTAATGTGAACTTTAAGGCTTTTGATTATGAAGACGACGAGAGCTATTCGGACGCAGATGAAGTTACGTATACGTTTGAGAGTTCCAACACTACGCTGATTCCTGTAGAGAATATAACGCTTGAAGCTTACACTGACGAAGCGAAGCTGCTGACTATAGACCCGGCGGCTAACAAGTTCGGTGAAGCCGTGATAACGATAATAGCAACTGACACCGACGGCGCTGTGACAACTCTTGATTTCAACGTAGTTATAACTTCGGTGAATGACCTGCCAGAAGGAAATGCAGATAGCGTTTTGACCGATGAAGACACCAACGTTACATTCAGCGTGCTTGGCAACGACTATGATATAGAAGATTCCGAATCTGAGCTTGACGATTTGAAACTGAAGATATCCAGCATATCTGAGTGTGCAAACGGCGGTGTTGCAATTAACGCCGGCGGCGGGCAGATAACATATTCACCGCTGCTTAATGAAAACGGCACGGATTCGCTGACTTATACGCTTATGGACAGCTTCGGCGAGACGGTCGTCGTGAATGTTACAATAACGATAAATCCTGTTAACGACGCTCCCGTCGCTTATGACGACGAAGGAACGGTGCGTGAGGGAGAGCAGGTCGTGATAGACCTTACCGCTAACGACACGGATGTGGAATTTGATTCCGGAGAAGCAGCGGGGCAGCTTAGTATAGAGTCCGTTTCGGGCAACATGGAAGGCTCTTCCGTAACGTTCGGGAACAGTTCGATAACCTACACCGCAAGCAGCGATATAGTTGGCACTGTGGTTGATGAGCTAACTTACGTAGTAACGGACGGTGAGCTCACGGATACTGCAACGGTCTTTATAACCGTAACACAGGTAAACGACCCGCCGGCAGCTGCAAACGATGAAAATAACAATATGAATACAGAGGGAGACAGCTGGGAGTTTGAAGAGGACACTACAGGCGTATTTGTAGTGGATATCACCGACCCGGACACACCGACTGCCAATCTGCTTATAACTATCGTTTCGGACGGACAGGCTTTTGTGGAGGATGCGAACATTCAGGTGTCTAACACTCCGGAGGGCAACAAACGGATAACTCTTGTACCAATAGAGAATGCTTTCGGGCAGTTCACTATAACGTTTACGGTCAGCGACGGCGAGGTGGAGACTACTGAATATTTCCCTGTAATTATAACGCCTGTAAACGATTCTCCGGTGCTTACAGTATATGATGTAACTGTGAATGAGCAGGCGACTGCGAACAAGACTGCAACGGCTGTGGATGTTGAAACAGCATCGGGCGACCTTGTATACAGCCTTGCTTCCCCGGCATCGCACGGAACAGCAGCGGTCAACGCAAACGGGCAGTATTCGTATACCTCGGATGCTGACTATAACGGCAGCGACAGCTTTGATATAACTGTGACGGACGAAGGCGGCCTTACGGACACGAAGACGGTCAACGTTACTGTTGAATATGTGAACGATGACCCAGACGCAGTGAACGATGGCTATACTATTGATGAGAGCGCTTCTGCAACGACGTTCGACGTGCTTGTAAATGATACGGATGTGGATATTGTTTACGGAGATTCGCTGACGATAACGAGTGTGGGCACACCGACGCACGGCACAGCGGTCATAAACAACAATAAGATAGACTATACTCCGCAGCAGTACAACAACAAGCCGGTGACGTTTACGTATACGATAACGGACGAGCACGGCGGGACGGACACTGCAACGGTATCGGTCAGCATAAATGCAATTGACAACAACCCGGCAAATGGCGACGATTCTTATACTATCGCCGAGGACAGCGGAGTACATTACTTTGACGTTCTTGAAAACGACGATGTGGACACAGACGAAGCTCTCAACGTATCGCTTGATACTCTGACGCTGGTTTCAGTGACCCCAACTACCCCGGCGAACAGCCTGGTATGCATAGTTGAAGATAACCAGTTGAAATATCAACCGGCGCTTAACTTCTACGGCACGGATGAAGTTACGTATATTATGAGAGACGCCAGCGGGGAAGAGACGTATAATTTTACAGCCACAATAAACGTGACACCGGTCAACGATGCCCCGACGATAAGCGACATTGCAAACGAGCTTGAGGGCAGCGAGGATACGAATATAGTAACGAGCTGCAGCATCGGTGATGTTGAAACTTCGGATGACAATCTTGTAGTCAGTGCAACGTGGGACAACGATACGCTGATAAACAGTGTGAACATAAGCACGACGGGAGCTACGAGAACTATAACGGTCATACCGGAAGCTGATATGTCCGGGCAGGCGCTTATAACTGTGAGAGTGAAGGACGAAGGCAACCTTACTGACACAGATACTTTTACTGTGGTGTTTGCGGCTGTGAACGATACGCCGACACCAAATGACCATGATGACAATGCAACGACGGATGAAAACACTACGATATATGTCGACGTGCTTGCGAACGATGACGTTGACCTGCAGTGCGAGGGCGATGACCTTGGCATAGTACCGGGAAGCATAACGGAATCTGCGGCTACTCCTTATGGCGGAACTTACAACATAGTTCAGCGCACTGTGCAGCAGACGCTTATCAATTCAAGCGGTGAGGAATACACAGTTGACGTAACACGTGATGTTATTGAATTCATACCTGTTGCCGACTGGACGAGCAAGGATTATTACGATGTTGTTGTTTCGTACACAATGTTTGAAACAAGTGACGAAGGAACGACATATACGGCAACTTACAAGCTGAACATAAGGATAACCCCGGTAAATGACGCACCTGCAATAGACATACAGGTGCCGGATGACACCGAAGACACCGACCAGCTCACGATACTTGAGGACGCTGTGGACGGTACAGGGCTAATTACAGTGACAGTAAATGACGAGGAAGACGGAAACTCTACCCTGACGGTAAGCCTTGATGATTTGACAGAGGATCCGGGCAACTACACTCCGTCGATACCTCTTCTGGAAGAAAGCGGCGTTACGATCGCCGGCGATACGGACGATACAAGGACACTGCAGGCGATAATGCACGAAGATGAGAGCGGTATCGTGTATATAAGGCTCAAGGTCACGGACTTTGAAGGCTTGACAGCAGTTGATACACTGGCGGTCACCGTTCAGCCGACACAGGACGCACCTTCGGGCGGTGACGATGTGTTTACGACGGATGAGGACACACCGATATTACTGGACGTGCTTGCAAACGACGATGTTGACCAGAGCACGCAAGGCTCGCTGAGCACCGTGCAGAGCATAGTATCGGCGCCTTCACACGGAACGGCAGTTATCTCTGACAACAAAGTGCTATATACTCCTGATCAGGATTATTATAACGACGGAGCAGGTGCGGGCGAAGACGACAGCTTCGTGTATGAGATGATGGATGGAAACGAAGCAACGGCACAGTTTACTGTTACGATGTATGTTGACCCGGTAAACGATGCACCTGTGCTCTATTTCGTGGACGATGAGACACCAACTGATGATAATAAGATATCTACACCGGAGGAAACGCCAAGAACGCTTACACTTTATGTGCAGGACGTAGACAACGACGTGGCGGATATACAGCTGACAGGAACGAGTTCTAATACGATAGTTGTTATGAACTCTGATATCAGCATAACCGGACCGGTCGACACAGCCGGCAGCGCATACTTTACAGTCGTTGCAACTCCTTTCCTGCGGTGGAACGGTGTTACGAATCTGACATTTACCGCTACGGATACATATGCCAGAGAAACTTCGGGATACGAAACACAAACGCAGAGTGTGCAGGTAGTTGAACTTACCGTAAGTTCGGTCAACCAGCCGCCGGAACCGGAAGCGGACAACCTTACTATGAATGAGGGTGAGACAAAGTCGTTCAACGTTATAGCGAACGACTATGACCCGGATGAAGACACAAACCCGGCTGAAGAAGACCTGACTGTAGACAGCGTAAGCTTCTCTGGAAGCGATGTTGGCACACCAGTCGGAACGATAGCAGTAGATGGCGACAAGAACGTTAAGTTCACACCGGCAGTGGGATATGAGGACTGGAACGGAGTATTACACTTCACATATACCGTTATAGATATGTCCGGTGCAACGGCGCAGCAGGAATGTACGCTTACGATAAACCAGGTAAACGACGCCCCCGTGGCGGTTGTGGACGCCTATACTATAACTGAAGGTCAGGCAATAAGCTTCAATCCGGTAGACAACGATACCGATATTGATATGAATCCTACTCTTAACGCAGACCCGGACGCAGAGGAAATTTGGGTTACGGCTGACGGCTTCTCTGGAGTATACAGCACAAGCTCGATAGAGTTCAACGTTGAAACGCAGACACTTTACTATGCACCTGCTTCAGATTTCAACGGAACTGACGAGTTCTTCTATACACTGACTGACGGGGATACTTCTGTTCAAGGTATAATAAGAATAACAGTAAACCCGGTTGAGGACGACCCGACAGCGGTTAATGATACGGGCATATCGGTAGCTGAAGAAGCGACTGTTACAATCGACGTTACTGACAACGACAGCGATACTGACTCGGATGATCTGCTGAACCTTGACGCAAGCGCTAAAAATAACGGCAGCCTGACGGTGATAGAGGTCAACGGAACGGCTATAGCCGAGGGTGAAACGCTGGCAGTAGATAACGGAAGCGTAAAGCTTGTCAGCAACAACCTTGAGTATACAGGCGATGACGATTTCGTCGGCAGCGACAGCTTCATGTACACGATAAAGAACTCAGACAACAGGACAGCTACGGCTACGGTTTACGTGACTGTGACGGATGTTAATGACACTCCGAGCGCAGAGCCGCTGACTGACAGCTTAACAGAGGGCGACGGAGCGCAGACGTATGATATAGACAACCTGATAGACGACATAGACCTTGACAATCCGAGCAGCACAGAAGAGCTGACAGTTACTATTCAGAGCTCGACGTATCCGGCGGACGTATCGTTTGACAGCGACACAAATATAGTGACGTTCACGCCGAAAACCGACTTCAACGGTGAATTTGTGATAACGTACCGTGTGACAGACAGCGCAAATGCATGGGCAGAGAACACGATAACGATAACTGTTGCGCCGGTTGAGGACGACCCGACAGCGGTTAATGATACGGGCATATCGGTAGCTGAAGAAGCGACTGTTACGATAGACGTTACTGACAACGACAGTGATACCGACTCGGATGACCTGCTGAACCTTGACGCAAGCGCTAAAAATGATGGCAGTCTGACGGTGATAGAGGTCAACGGAACGGCTATAGCGGAAGGTGAAACGCTGGCAGTAGATAACGGAAGCGTAAAGCTTGTCAGCAACAACCTTGAGTATACAGGCGATGACGATTTCGTCGGCAGCGACAGCTTCACGTACACGATAAAGAACTCAGATAACAGGACGGCTACGGCTACTGTATACGTGACTGTGACGGATGTTAATGACACTCCGAGCGCAGATCCGCTGACTGACAGCTTAACAGAGGGCGACGGAGCGCAGACGTATGATATAGACAACCTGATAGACGATATAGACCTTGACAACCCAAGCAGCACGGAAGAGCTGACAGTTACTATTCAGAGCTCGACGTATCCGGCGGACGTATCGTTTGACAGCGACACAAATATAGTGACGTTCACGCCGAAAACCGACTTCAACGGTGAATTTGTGATAACGTACCGTGTGACAGACAGCGCAAATGCATGGGCAGAGAACACGATAACGATAACTGTTGCGCCGGTTGAGGACGACCCGACAGCGGTTAATGATACGGGCATATCGGTAGCTGAAGAAGCGACTGTTACGATAGACGTTACTGACAACGACAGTGATACCGACTCGGATGACCTGCTGAACCTTGACGCAAGCGCTAAAAATGATGGCAGTCTGACGGTGATAGAGGTCAACGGAACGGCTATAGCGGAAGGTGAAACGCTGGCAGTAGATAACGGAAGTGTTAAGCTTGTCAGCAACAACCTTGAGTATACAGGCGATGACGATTTTGTGGGCAGCGACAGCTTCACGTACACGATAAAGAACTCAGACAACAGGACAGCTACTGCTACGGTGTACGTGACTGTGACGGATGTCAACGATACTCCGAGCGCGCAGCCGCTGACAGACAGCATAACGGAAGGTGACGGAGCGCAGACGTATGATATAGACAACCTGATAGACGACATAGACCTTGACAACCCAAGCAGCACAGAAGAGCTGACAGTTACTATTCAGAGCTCGACGTATCCGGCGGATGTATCGTTTGACAGCGACACAAATATAGTGACGTTCACGCCGAAAACCGACTTCAACGGTGACTTTGTGATAACGTACCGTGTGACAGACAGCGCAGACGCATGGGCGGAGAACACGATAACGATAACTGTTGCGCCGGTTGAGGACGACCCGACAGCGGTTAATGATACGGGCATATCGGTAGCTGAAGAAGCGACTGTTACGATAGACGTTACTGACAACGACAGTGATACCGACTCGGATGACCTGCTGAACCTTGACGCAAGCGCTAAAAATGATGGCAGCCTGACGGTGATAGAGGTCAACGGAACGGCTATAGCGGAAGGTGAAACGTTGGCAGTAGATAACGGAAGCGTAAAGCTTGTCAGCAACAACCTTGAGTATACAGGCGATGACGATTTCGTCGGCAGCGACAGCTTCATGTACACGATAAAGAACTCAGACAACAGGACAGCTACGGCTACTGTATACGTGACTGTGACGGATGTTAATGACACTCCGAGCGCGAGCCGCTGACTGACAGCATAACGGAAGGTGACGGAGCGCAGACGTATGATATAGACAACCTGATAGACGACATAGACCTTGACAACCCAAGCAGCACAGAAGAGCTGACGGTTACTATTCAGAGCTCGACGTATCCGGCGGACATATCGTTTGACAGCAGCACTAATATAGTGACGTTCACGCCGAAAACCGACTTTAACGGTGAATTTGTGATAACGTACCGTGTGACAGACAGCGCAAATGCATGGGCAGAGAACACGATAACGATAACTGTTGCGCCGGTGAGGACGACCCGACAGCGGTTAATGATACGGGCATATCGGTAGCTGAAGAAGCGACTGTTACGATAGACGTTACTGACAACGACAGTGATACCGACTCGGATGACCTGCTGAACCTTGACGCAAGCGCTAAAAATGACGGCAGTCTGACGGTGATAGAGGTCAACGGAACGGCTATAGCGGAAGGAGAAACGCTGACAGTAGATAACGGAAGCGTAAAGCTTGTCAGCAACAACCTTGAGTATACAGGCGATGACGATTTCGTCGGCAGCGACAGCTTCATGTACACGATAAAGAACAGCGACAACAGGACAGCTACGGCTACTGTGTACGTTACAGTGACTGACGTTAATGACACTCCGAGCGCGCAGCCGCTGACTGATACGATAGACGAAGACGACCCTGAGCAGGTATATGACATTGATGACTTGATAGATGATGCGGACCTGTATAATCCGTCCAGCACGGAGGAGCTTACAGTTGCAATAGTAAGCTCGACGAACCCAAGCGATATTTCGTTCAACAGCAGCACAAACGAGGTGACATACAAGCCTGCGGCGAACTACAACGGGACATTCGTTATAACCTATAGGGTTACTGACAAAGCCGGCGCATGGGCAGAGAACACCATAACTATAACTGTCAATCCGGTGGGAGACACCCCGGTGAGCAACACGGAGAGCCTGTCGATTGATGAGGATGAGTATGTGTCTGCATGGCGTACACTGGATGTGCTGGATAACGATACGGACATAGACGAAGGTACAAACCCGGCGTTTGAAGATGTGAAGATTACCGGGCTCATATATGACAATATGGCGTATGTGGATATGCAGATTTCGTCTGACGAAAAGAGCTTGGAGATCAAGACGGCTGCGAACTGGAACGGTCTTGTAACGTTCACCTATACTGTTACGGACGAATACGGGCTGACAAGCTCGGCTGAGTCCACAGTGCAGGTAGTTCAGGTTAATGATGTTCCGGTCGCAGGAGCAGACAGCACTACTACGCCTGAAGATACGCCGGTGACGTTCAATATATTCGATAACGACAGCGACGTGGACATGGTGGATGTTATCAACGAGAATCCATCCGGAGACTCCATAGCGATAAGCGCAGTTACGGGAGCACAGCACGGCAGCTTGTCGTACGATTCGGGTGAGCTGACATATACTCCTGATGCTGACTTTAACGGAACGGAGAACATAACGTATACGCTTTCAGACCAGCACGGAGGAGTGGTCACAGGTCATGTAACTATAACGGTTACGCAGGTGTATGATGCACCAAGAGCACAGGATGACACTAAGACAGCGCCGGAGGATACTGCGGATGTTGTTATTGAGGTGTTGACGAATGACTATAACCCGGACAGCGACAGCGGAATTAACGCAGTACCGACATCATCGACGCTGACAATAACAGGAGTTACGACGCCGCTGCCTGCGGGATGCGGAACGGTGGAGATATCCGGAAGTACTCTGGTGTTCCATCCGGCTGCGAACTTCGATGGTGTTGCACAGTTTGTGTATACGGTAAAGAACAGCAGTGAACTGACAGATACGGCAACTGTAACCGTAACGATGACTGGCTCTTCAGATGTGCCGACTGCGCAGGATTGTGCAAAAGAGGTGCCGGAAGACAGCAGCATTGACGTTGATATGAACGATTACGTAAGCGACCCGGATGAAGAAGAGTTGACGGTAAGTATAACGACTGACTGCGTTCATGGCACGGCGAGCGTAGACTCGAATAACGTTATCACATATACGCCGGATCCGAACTTCAACGGTGAAGACAGCATAGGATATACAGTAACGGACGAGCAGAACAACACGGACAGTGCAACACTGAGTATAACTATATTACAGGTGAACGATGAGCCTGTGGTACTGCCGGATTCGGGCGAAGGCAATGAGGACAACGCAGTTACGATCCTGGTGCTCGTAAACGACAGCGACATAGACACCAATGAAGTATTGAACGCAAAGCCGGAAGATGAGTGGCTGCAGATCGACCCGAACGGATTTACAGGGCTTGAAAACGGCACAGCGACGGTTTCCGGCTCGGCAGTGGTGTTCACACCTGCTGCTAACTGGCACGGTACTGAAGTGTTTGAGTATACAGCGGTTGACCAGTCGGGAGCAAAGGTTAAAGGCACAGTTTCGGTCAAGATCAACCCGGTAAATGATATACCTGCTGCGGTAGCCGGATATGACAACGAGCTTGACGAGGATGATGGCATCACGTTTGACGCTGCAGACCTTGTATTCGACCCGGATATAGATTCAGCCGGTGATGTGTTGACGTACAGCATAGTTACACAGAGCACGAACGGAAAGGCCACGGTAAGCGGAAACGTTATCAAGTACGTGCCGAAATCTAATTATAACGGCAGCGACAGCTTTACATTAAAAGCCGTTGACAGCGAAGGCAAAGAGCTTGTCACTGTGATAGAGCTGCACATTGACCAGGTGAACGACAAGCCTGTTGCAAAGAATGACAGTGATAATTGCGAGGAAGACAGCTCGGTAACGATAGACGTGCTTGCAAACGACAGTGATATAGACATGAACACGGCGCTCAACGAGTTCCCGAAGAAGGAAAGCCTGACAATAGTAGACGGAAGCTTTGAAGGACTGGAGAACGGCAGCGCTGCTGTCGAAAACGGTATGCTGGTCTATACTCCGGATAAAGACTTCTATGGTGAGGAAGTATTCACGTATACCGTAAAGGATGCAAAAGGCAGGACAGCCAAAGCTACGGTGAGTGTTGAAATCAGCAATATTCTGGACGTGCCGGTGATAGTTGAGTTTACTTCGCCGGATGCAGGCAGCGCTTACACAAGCGGACAGGAAGTTGGTGCAGCGTGGACTGTTGACAATCCTGAAGGAGTAGACCTTGTATATACACTTGAGCTCTTTGACGGACAGGACTGGAAAACAGTCGGTGAGAACCTTACTGCAAGAGAGCTTGGGTATATTGTAGAGGATTACATAACGCAGACCGACCAGGCGCAGTTTGCTGTGACGGGATATTATGACTCTGATGAAACGAACAAGGTATATTCCGAAAAGTTCATAATAGACAATGTGGCACCTGCAGACACGCAGTATGACGTGGACGCCGGCGACGGAACGGTGATCGTAACACTTGGAGACAGCGATGACCTTGTTGAGTATGAGTACCTGTATTCAGTAGACGGCGGCAGTGAGTTGTTTGATGTTAACAATGGTCAGATCGAAGTTGGCGAGGGTGTAAAGACTATTACGATATACGCACGGGACGAGCTTGGAAATCTTGTTAAGGTAAGGACTATCACGATAGAAGATGAGCTGGTCGCACAGGGCATATTGGATACCGGTAAGGATGACAATGGAGCCGGCGGCATAGGCGGATACTGGTATCTGCTGATTGCCGGTCTGCTGCTGATATTACTGATTCTGTTTGCGGTGCTGTATAAGAATATAATCTTTGAGTTCACTTATGAAGACGGCACGACAAAGAGAGTTGCGATGTATAAGCGACACAGCGAAGACGGAATATCCGTTAAGTTGAAGGAACGCCATTTCGAGGGCGCAGCCTCGGTAATAATGACGATGAAAGAGGGCATCACGAAGAAGATGCAGGGCAACAGCGTCAAGGTGAATATGGATGATATACCGGTGAAAGACGTTCAAGTGCCCGAAAACGCAGATGGCAGATTTGAAGATACTATAGCGTAAAATTAAACGAAAAAAGCCTCCGTAATCCGGAGGCTTTTTATATGCTGTCATTTTTCATTTATCTTATCGAACAGGTCTGCGTATATCGCGTCCCTGTCTATGCTCCAGATATATTTTATGGGGTGGCGGTTCTCATCAAAACGCCACCTCAAATCTTCGCCGGCTTTGGGACTGGGAACTATGCGAGAACTCGTCCACTCCTCGTTGTTCAAATATGCAATAGTTACAGCGTCCCATATTACTTTTGAATATACGCTGCGTCCGAATGAATAATCCTCGAATATGCCAATAAGATATCTGCCGATTGCTGAGTTTTCGTTTATATTCGATTTTAGCTCTGGCAGAGTGGTAGAGAAGTGGGACACAACGCCTTTGCATGGGAAAAGAACAAGCGGGACTTTGCTGTCAAAAACGACATTTGCTGAAAGTGAGTCCTGCTTTAAGTTGAATTCAAAAGTATCCGGCCAGTGAAAAGCGTGCCCGCCCAGCCACAGAACTACGATTTTTTCTGCTATCTTTGGTTCAAGAAGCAAAGCAGAGGCGACGTTGGTGATTGCTCCGATTGCGATGACATACAGCGGCTTTTGAGCTGACATCGCTCTTTCTATAAGGTCAAGCGCAGCTTCACTCTCGCAGGGAGTGTCTTTGTTTTCCAGATATCTGTCTGAGCCTTTCTTTACAAAGCCGTCTGGTGCAGCGTAATCCATTTTAACCAGTATTTTGAGTATCTCGTCATAGCTTTTGCGCATACCGTCGCCGGGGCTTTCAGAGCGCTTGTTGAAAAATGGCGCAGCGTATATCGCCTCGACGCTGAGCCGCTCTTGCGAGCGCAGAGCATACACGAGAGCAAACTGATCGTCAACTTCGTTATAGGTGTCTGTGTCTATAACGACGTTAAGCTTTCCTTTTGGCAAGACCAGCTTCTGGATTATCTGTTCATTCGTCAGCATATTATCTTTCTATTCCGGCAGCAGGTTCTTTGTGACCTTGATGCTGCCAAGCTGTTTTGTATTTTTTATCCTTATCATTCTTATATCCTGCTGTTTTCCGCAGGTATAGATGGCGGCTTTTATCGCAAGCTCGTCTGTGTCCATTACCGGTGGTATTTTTGCACTGTTTGGCTCTGTGGATGTAAGAACGTTGAGGTAGGTCGATTCAAAATCTATCTGATTGAACAACTGTTTAGTTGTAAAGTCTGCAAGGCCGATGCCGTTTGCGTTGCCGCCGGTTTTTTCGCTGAGGCCGAGCACGGTGATTTTATTTATATCCGGTCCGCCGAATGCAGCTTTTGTATGATATCTGCCTATTATATTCGTGTCCATGCCTGTGCCGCTTATGTCTTTGCCGATCTCATCAACGATAAGAACGTCAATTTCGTCTGCCGGAAGTGATGGCATAAGCTCCCATGCTTTTTTAAGGAGTTTTGGCTCTTTTGAAAGGATCTCATCTTTTCGGAGCACCTCCAGCTCTGCGATGCTTCCGTAAGCGTTTTCCACCGTGGCGACAGCGCACAGTATATTCAGCTTTGAGAATATAATGCGGGCTGCAGACACTATGTTTTTCGCCATTTTCATATATCCGGCTCTGTGCGTTGTTCCCGCTCCAAAAGCGCCGCCCATGCCTATTGCCGCCATCTTAACTATGCCGCTCTCATATTCGCCCCGGAAAGAGGTATGAGGCTTTATCCTGTTGAGCATTATTACGCCGTCGGCGTCGAGGAACGCCCTTGCGACCAGAACAGGACCGCCATTTGCGTTTGTGCCAAGTGATATTATTTCGCCCATCGGGGCTATCTCTGCGATATTTTTGTTTATGCCGAGTTTGTTGAGAACAGCGAGCTGACCTGAAAAAGCGCCCGCTCCATGGCTGCCCATACTGGGTACTATCACAGGGTGCGCACCTTTGCTGCGGACAAAGCCCGCAAGAGCTTCAACGAGCCCGGCATAGCCGCTTATGCCTCTGCTTCCTGCGGTAATTGCTATACGCTGGCCTTTTTTTATATCAGCAGCATAAAGCTTTTGCATAAGCACACTTATATAATCCGGAAGCAAAGCATCGGGAAACGACTGATGCAGATCATAAAGCTTCGGGATCTTAATTTTTTCCAGAGCGGAATTTAACATTTATTCTCCTGAATACAGAATTCAAAGGAAGATTGAACTGTCAGCTCATTACTAAAAGCAGTTCTCTTAATAGTTTGCACGCTGTGGCAGTGGAAGCTCCGCCCGGGTCGCACGGGGGAGAGACTTCTACGATATCTGCACCGACTATGCGGCTGTCACTTAAGCTGATGAGCGCTTTTAGCAGCTCGGTAAAGCGTATGCCGCCGGCTTCGGGAGTGCCTGTGCCCGGCATTTCGCCCGGGTCGAGTACGTCTATGTCTATGCTTATATATACCGGCTTGCCGGAAGTGCGGTATATAGCTTTACTAAGCAAAGAGCAGTCGTATTTGTTTAAGTCTACGTGGTTCTTTGCCCATTCAAATTCTTCCTTTTCACCCGAACGTATGCCGTACTGGTATATGCGCCCGTCCCCGACAAGGTCGTAGACTCTGCGCATAACCGTAGCGTGTGATAGCTTCTGTCCTTCATATTTGTTTCGCAGGTCTGCATGTGCGTCGAAGTGAATTATGCGAAGGTCGCTGTATTTTTCAGCCAGCGAAATCATGGTACCAAGCGTAACCAGATGGTCTCCGCCTATCATTACCGGACGTTTGTTGTCCGAGAGCAGACGAGTCGTACTCTTCCTGATTATATCTATTACGCTGATGGGGGTATCGTTTAGGAAGATAAGGTCTCCAAGGTCGTGTATTTTACAGTCGCTGAGGTCTTTGTCCTGATAAGGACTGTAGGTTTCTATAGCATCCTGGCTAATTTCGCGCATTGACTTTGGGGCAAGGCCCGCACCCTTGCGGAATGACGCCGTGCCATCGAATGGTGCGCCGAAAAGCACTATATCGGAATCGACGTATGTACTGCCGCAGCCTACAAATTTATTCATTTCGGGCCTCCTCGAGCAATTTGATAACATAGTTTGGAAGAGCGAAGCATCCTTTGTGCAGCTCTGTGTTATAATAACGGGTCTTTATACCGAGGTTGTTCCATCCTTCAGCATTTAGAGA
This sequence comes from Christensenellaceae bacterium, assembly GCA_963666505.2. Classification (GTDB taxonomy): domain Bacteria; phylum Bacillota; class Clostridia; order Christensenellales; family SZUA-584; genus JABGQS01. Next base: position 481,928 of record CAXXXL010000001.1, read on the forward strand.
TGCGACGGGGTCGGTTGTTTTTGACGCAAAGCCAAACAGCCAGTGACCGGAGGGGTATGTCGGTATGTGAGCCTGATAGACACGGCATATCGGGAAAACTTCGTTTATCCGCTTGTGCGCACGTTTCATGTATTCGGCGTCCGCTTCGTAATACGGACTCTCGTGCTGGTTTACCAGAATACCATCTGCTTTGAGCGCACTGTAGCAGCAGTTGTAGAACTGCTTTGTGAACAGCCCTTCGCCGGGGCCGATAGGGTCGGTCGAGTCTACTATAACAAGGTCGTAAATGTCTTCTTTCGTTTTGACGAATTCGACGCCGTCGGCATAGTGTATGCTGACACGCTTATCGTCCAGGCTGCACGAGAGAAAAGGAAGATGCTTGCGACTGGCATCGACTACAGCTTTGTCTATCTCTACCATGTCTATGTGCTTTATGCTGCTGTACCTGCATAGCTCTCTTACTACGCCGCCGTCTCCGGCGCCTATGACAAGTATCTTTTTCATATCTGGTTTTGCCGCCATTGGAACGTGGGTTATCATTTCATGATATATGAATTCGTCCTTCTGAGCGGCCATCATATATCCGTCTATCACAAGAAAAATACCGAACTCATCCGAATCGAACACGTCTATTCGCTGGAATTCGCTTTGAGTGCTGAAAAGCTGTTTTTTAACTTTAATTGAAAACTTAGCGGTGTCTGTATGCGGTTCGGTAAACCAAAGTTCCATTTCAAAACTCCTTTTCAATGTTCAGGCTAATAGACATTTGTTCCGCAGTATATCTCGACCATTTCTTTGTGAAGCTTTTGCGTCATTTCGTCCTGCTGCTGTTTTGTGAGGTCTGCAGCGTCTGTATTGAAGAGATAATCGTCAAGCTCTATATTTTTCTTCATCATCTTGGTGTGGAATATGTTTGACTGCAGCACATTAACATCAATTGAGTCGTATTCTTCAAGCGTTTTGTCGTCTATGTAATCACGGATTGAGCTGATGCAGTGGTCGAGAAAACACTTTTTACCGGAAAGGTCACGTGTGAAGCCCCTTACACGGTAGTCCAGAGCAATTATATCTGATCCAAAGCTTTCAATGAGAAAGTTCAAAGCGCTGAGCGGAGAAATCGTTCCACATGTCGATATGTCTATGTCTACACGAAAGGTGGATATATTATTTTCAGGATGAGTTTCAGGGTATGTGTGCACCGACATATGGCTTTTGTCGAGATGAGCGAGGATTTCGTCTCGAGCGTTTGCACACGGCTTTGTACCCTTGTTGCAGCTGGGGTCGATGTGGTCATCGTCTATTTCATCCTCTGTGATTAGGATGGACGCACTTGCGCCCTGCGGCTCGTAGTCCTGTTTGGATATGTTGAGCACGCTGGCCCCTATCATCTGCGTTACCTGGCAGAGTATCTTGGTCAGCCTTGCAGAGTTGTAATGCGCGCCTATGTACTTTACATATTCTTCTTTGTCGCTCTGAGTTTCTGCATAGCATATATCGTATATGTTAAAGCTTAGAGTCTTTGTCAGGTTGTTGAATCCGTACAGCTTGAGTTTGCCTTCCAATATGGGTTACCGTCCTTGAATAATATAGTAAAATAATATCACAAAAGAAAAATACATTCCACCCTGAATATTCGGATATTGAATAGAGACACGTATAGGCGGAGCGAGCATCAGTTGTTTATACAGTGCGGGGCATGGACTTGAAATTACAATTCAAGCATAAAAAAAGAACTTCGATTCAAGCATTGAAGTTCTTTATTTGACAAGCAGCCTGTCGAAAAGTTTTTTGTCCGGATCTACGATTATTGTGTTGTAGCCTTCGTAGATGACCATGCCGGGTTTTGAACCGTTAGGTTTTCTGATGTTTTTCCTCGGCGCGTAGTCTACAGGCACTTTAAGGGAATTGCGCGCCTTGCTAAGCGTTGCGGCTATCACGGCAGCTTCGGACAGCGTCGTTTCGGGCAGCGGGTGAGGAGCTGCGTGAATTAGCACATGAGAGCCGGGGATGTCTTTGGTATGCAGCCATATATCGTCCGGGTGTGCCGTTTTCATCGTAAGCTCATCGTTTTGCCTGTTGTTCTTGCCTGCAAAAAACGTTATGCCATCCGATGAGATGAATTTATGCGGCATGGAAGCCTGCTGTGTTGCCTTGGTTTTTGCAGCGGCGTGCGATATAACGCCCGCTTTGGAAAGTTCATATTCTATCTCGCCAAGCTCCTGCAGGCTTGTGCTGTTGGCTATGCCGACCTGAACGCTTTCAAGAAACTCGATTTGCTTTTTATTGGCACGTATACGCTTTGCAGTTATGGGTATGCCTGCTTTTCGTTTGTTATATTTTTTGTAGTTGAGCTGAGCATTTGCGGCGGGCGAAAGACGGGAATCAAGAGGGATGATGACATCTTCTCCAGTTATATAATCCTGAGCCTCAAGCTGCTTCATGCCTTTCTGTATACGGTATATGTTGGCGGTTATGATATCGCCGTAGGTCTTGAATTTCTCGGCCTTTTGAGCACTGAGCATGCTGTCGTTCTGCTTCTTTAGTATAAGAGAGAGTTTATCTATCTTTTTCTTCACCTTTTTATCAAGAGCGCTTCGCTTTCTTGAAAGCACTGCATGATCTTGAACGGAGCTGTAGAAACTGTCCAGCATTTCGTTTATGCCGGAGAAGGTTTCTTTTTTCCGGGCTTCTATGCTTGCGTAGTCGATGACAGAATACATAAATGGTTTGTCGCTGAAATATATTGTGGGGCTCAGGTCTTTTAGCTCTTCGACGAAAGAGCGTATGACTGATGCGAGCTTTTCGGGCTCGCGCTGGCTTTCTTTGTAGCCTGCCGGCATGTATCTGAAGAGTATTTCCTCGGCGGTCTGCTTGGATACGCCCTGCAGAAACTGTGAAAGATACGGTTTGATTTTTTTATCTGTCCGCTTTGCAAGCATCTCTGCAAGGGTGGCTTCAGATATACTGAGAAGGTTGAGCTTTACCGACCGGGGCGGGACGTATTCGAGCGACGGCAGCACCTGGCGCACACGGCTGAGCGAATGCGTAACGTGCCGCAGAGAGTCCATAATTATACCGGCTTCGTCCACGAGTATCACATTTGAATATTTGCCCATAAGCTCGCAGATAAGTGTGAGTCTGCGGGACAGCCCGAGCTCGTCCTTTGCTTCGAGCGATATGCTGACAGTCCTCTCAAGACCGTCCTGAACGACGCTTGTTATCTTAGAGCCTGTTATATGTTTGCGAAGGAACATGCAGAACATGGGCGGCTTTGCCGGGTTGTCGAGTTTGCTGTTTGTTATGTACATCCTTGAATCGTACGCACCGGTGCTGATGAGAAGCTTTATGTTCTTTTTCGGCGCACGAAGAGACAGCACGATGGTGTCCGGGCGTGGCTGGTGTATTCTGTCTATTTTGCAACCGGTCGTCAGTTCGTCAATTTCTTTAACTGCGTAGTGCAGAGTCAGTCCGTCTATTGTCATAGTAAAACTATTATACTTGTGATGACATTGTTTGTAAATGATGTTATAATCGAATGTAATTAATCGCCGGAGGAAGAAAAATGCAGCACGTTAAAGAAAAAGCCGCAGCAGCAAAGAGTGCATCGCTTGCGCTTGGAGTAATGGGCATAGAAGAAAAAAACGATGTTTTAAAGAGCATCGCTGCCGCTTTGAGGGAGAATTGCGAAGAGATATTGAAAGCCAACGAAGCTGACATTGAGAACGGCAGAAAAGCCGGTATGAAAAAGTCTTTGCTGGACAGGCTTGCTTTGTCGCAGCAGAGGATTGAGGGGATGGCGCAGGGCCTGGAGAAAGTAGCGATGCTGCCCGACCCTATAGGAGAAGTAATAAACACGATAAAACGGCCCAACGGTCTTTCGATAGGCAAAAAACGTGTGCCGCTGGGTGTTATCGGAATAATCTATGAAGCCCGTCCGAATGTTACGTCGGACGCTATGGGGCTTTGCATAAAAACGGGCAACGCAGTGGTATTGCGCGGCGGAAGCGACGCTATAAACTCTAACATGGCTATAACAAGGGCGGCTCAAAAAGCTGCATATGCCGCAGGGCTGCCGGAAGGTGCAATTCAGCTTATAGAAGATACTTCACGGGAGGCTGCAACTTATATGATGAGCCTAAACGGACTTATCGACGTGCTGATACCGAGGGGCGGAGCAGGGCTTATTCAGTCGGTAGTAAAGAACGCTACCGTGCCTGTTATAGAAACGGGAATAGGCAACTGCCATGTTTATATCGACGAGAGCGCAGATATCGATATGGGCGTAGAAATCATATATAATGCGAAGACGAGCAGACCTTCGGTATGCAACGCAGCCGAAACGCTGCTGGTGCACGAAGCTTTAGCGGAAGCCTTTCTGCCGAAGATGGCAAAGAAGCTAAGCAACGTTGAGCTAAGAGGCTGCGAAAAGACACGCTCTGTAATAGACGCTAAAGAAGCGACGGAGCAAGATTACTGCACCGAGTTTTTAGACTACATACTTGCGGTAAAGGTGGTAAGCAGCATTGATGAAGCGATAGAACATATAAATAAATACAGCTCGAGCCATTCTGAAGCAATTGTTACAAAGAACTATGAAAACGCCGAAAGGTTCCTTGAACGTGTGGACTCGGCTGCGGTCTATGTGAACGCTTCGACGAGGTTTACCGATGGTGAAGAGTTTGGCTTTGGCGCTGAGATAGGTATAAGCACACAAAAGCTTCATGCAAGAGGGCCGATGGGGCTTAAGGAGCTTACGACAGTAAAGTATATAATTAGAGGAAACGGACAGATCAGATAGATAATCTAAAAAAAGGGGAATCCTTAGAACATGAAAAAAATTAAAAGCGACTTCACTCTTACAATAATACTTGTCGTTATTTCTGCGGCTCTTTATACAGCACATTTTCTTATATTCAATGATGTAGAGCACATAACGATATTCGGTCTTAGTGATTTTGCATTTATGCCTATAGAAGTTATATTCGTTACGCTGATATTCCACAAGGTGCTGGACAACAACGAAAAGAAGAAGAAGATAAGCAAACTCTACATGATTATAGAGACTTTCTTTTCCGAGGTTGGCACAGAGCTGCTTAGGGCGTTTGCGTGCAGCGACAAGTCTATAAAAGAGATGGAAAGCCTCATGAAGATTGACTGTGACTGGAGCGAAAGAGACTTTAGGGGCGCAGTAAAGATGCTTGCTTCATACGAGCCGGGTGTGCGTATGGGCGGCACTGACCTTGAGGCGATAGACATGATGCTGCTGGAGTGCAGACCGAACCTTTTAAGCATGCTTGAAAACCCGGCACTGCTGGAACACGAGACGTTTACAGAGCTGTTGATGGCAGTGTTTCACCTTGCGGAAGAGCTGCGTCTGCGGTATGATTTCCAGACCCTGACCGAGATTGACAAGGAGCATCTTTTGGGAGATGTAAAAAGAGCGTACGTTCAGCTTGCTATAGAGTGGCTTGGTTACATAAACCATATGCGTGTGCACTATCCTTATCTTCACAGCCTGTGCATAAGGAACAATCCGTTCATCGCGGTGCGTGAAGTCGAAGTAAAATAAATCTCTAAAGAAAAAAAGGATATGCTTTGAGCAAAGATAGCTTTTATAAAAAATTAACAGCGCTTGCTGTTCCTATAATCCTGCAATCATTGATAGCTTCGTCACTGAACCTCGTTGATAATCTGATGATAGGCCAGCTTGGAGAAGTCAGCATTGCTGCCGTCGGCCTTGCCAACCAGGTTTATTTTCTTGCGGTGCTTTTCATATTCGGTGTTTGCGGAGGAGCTTCGATTTTCTTTTCGCAGTACTGGGGCAAAAAGGATCTTGACAATATACACAAGACGCTGGGCGTGTCACTTTCAATGACGCTTGTCATCAGTGCGTTTTTTACGGCTGCTGCTGTTATATTCCCAAGGTTCGTAATATCGATATATTCGCAGGACCCGGCAGTAATCGCTGAAGGGGCAAGGTATATTTCCCTTGCTGCGCTATCGTATATTCCGTACGCAATATCTTCGGTGTTCTATGCAGTGTTCAGAAGCATGAACAAAACGAAGATACCGCTGTTTGTCAGCGCAGTCGCACTGGCGGTAAACACTATACTTAATTATATGCTGATTTTAGGCAACTTCGGGATGCCAGCGCTGGGCGTGAGAGGCGCTGCCATAGCTACGGTGACTGCGAGGGTGCTCGAATCAGCAATAATAGTCGGAGTGGCGTATTTAGGTAAGAACAACATTGGCGCACGTTTGAAGGAGCTATTCGGTTTCTCTTTACGCTTTTTTCAAAAAGATGATGCGCAAGATGGCGCTTGTTATAATAAACGACGGGGTATGGGGGCTTGGTACAACAGGATATTCCATCATCTATGCCAGGATGGGTACTGATATAATAGCCTCGATGAATATCGTTAACACGCTGTTCAACCTTCTGTTCATATTTGCTATGGGCATCGGAAGCGGGCTTTCAATAATGGTTGGTAACAGCCTGGGAGCGGACAAGTTTAAGCAGGCAAAACGGTATGCGCACAAAGGCATAATCGCAGCGGTCATCTGCGGCATATTCGTTGCTGGGGTTATGTTTATATTCAGAGACAGCATATTGTCGCTGTATAAGGTTGACGAAAGCGTTGTGCAGAATACAAAGGATGTAACCAACATGCTTATGCTTCTGCTGCCTGTGATATGCCTTGAGTTCACGCTGTTCATCGGGGTGCTGCGTTCGGGCGGAGACACTGTTTTTTGTGCAGCTATCGACATTGGGACGCTGTTTCTTGTAGGCCTGCCGCTTGCTTTCGTGGGCGCTTTTGTGCTAGACTGGCCGTTGCCGTTGGTCTACCTGCTTGCACGCTCGGAGACGATTGTAAGAACGGTGGTCAGCTACATAAGGTATAAGACAAATATCTGGGTAAAAAATGTGACTTAAGCATCTGGGGGTTTACATGATAACTTACCATGCATTGCATATGGCGCTATACATGGTTTTGAGCATTCCGGTTATAATAATAGCTAGATTGATTTTCCATGCTGTTGCCAAGCACAGGTTAAAACAGCTAAATTGGCTGCACGAAGCTGGGATTGTTATACTGTTTGCAATTATTGCAGGTGTTGCATCGCAAACGCTTCAGTTTTCATTTATGACAAGCGAAAATGAGCTGAGTGTAAATTTTATTCCGTTCAAATGGTTGACAGGCATAACAGAATTGCTTCAGGTCGGTCTGTTCTGGGAAAGTGTAAAGGGGGCTATCGGGAACGTGCTTATGTTTATTCCTATAGGGTTTCTGCTTCCTCTGGTTTGGAGTAAACAGGAGAAATTCCGGGTTTTGCTTTTAAGTGGTTTTTCGATTTCGCTGACAATAGAGATTATACAGCTTGCAATTCCTTTTCGGGCAACGGACATTGACGACCTGATACTGAACACCCTTGGAGCAGTTGTTGGCTACCTGGTTTACCTACTGGTAAAGAAACTGACCGGAAATAGAACTGATAAGTTCAAGCTGCTCGTTAAGGACGCAGAAAACCCGCAGTAAAAAAGCTGCGGGTTTTATAAAATCAAGAAAGTATTATTGTATAAAATCTTTGATCTTTTCGATATGCTGTTTTACGCTTTCGGGGCCGGGACCGCCGTAAACGCTGCGGTTCCCTACACATGCACGCAGAGAAAGCGCTTCGTAAACATCATCTTCAAATACATCGCTTATATTTTTCATTTCTTCCAGTGAAAGAGCGTCTATGCTCTTGCCGTTCTGTTCGCAGTAGAGCACGAGTTTGCCTACTGCTTCGTGTGCGTCTCGGAAAGGCATGCCTTTCTTCGTCAGGTAGTCGGCAGCATCGGTGGCGTTAGTAAAGCCAAGGCCGGCGCTGGCAAGCATCTTTTCTTTGTTCCACTGCGCAGTTTCTATCATGCCGGTGAATACAGGCAGGCACGCACAAAGCGTGTCGTAGGCGTCGAAGAGAGCTTCTTTGTCTTCCTGCATGTCTTTGTTGTAGGCAAGAGGCAGCCCTTTCATCACCGTGAGCAGCGTCATGAGGTCTCCGTATACACGGCCTGTCTTGCCGCGGATTAGCTCTGCCATGTCTGGGTTTTTCTTCTGAGGCATGATGCTTGAGCCTGTTGAATAGCTGTCTGACAGTTTTATCATCGAAAACTCTCCGGTAGACCAGAGGATTATTTCTTCGCAGAACCTTGAAAGGTGCATTGCGCAGACGCTGCAGGCGTATATGAAGTCGAGCATATAGTCTCTGTCGCTTACTGCATCCATGCTGTTGCTTGTTATGTCGCCAAAGCCAAGCTCTTCTGCGACCATCTCTCTGTCGATGGGGTAGGTAGTAGAGCAAAGCGCACCCGAGCCAAGCGGCATAACGTCTGCGCTGATATAGCTTGAGTCCAAACGCTTGCAGTCCCTTAGAAACATTTCGCAGTATGCCATGATGTAGTGAGCAAGCGTTGTCGGCTGGGCTTTCTGGAGGTGCGTATATGCCGGCATTATTGTTTCAAGGTTGTCCTGCGCTATTTCTGTAAGAGTTTCCATAAGTTTTTTGATATGGTCTGAAACGTCTTCGCTTGCCTGCCTTACGAACATGCGTGTGTCGAGAGCAACCTGGTCGTTGCGGCTGCGGCCTGTGTGAAGCTTTTTGCCCGCTTCGCCAATGTTCTGAGTAAGGAGCCGCTCTATGTTCATATGGATGTCTTCGTCCTGCGTGTTGAATTCTACATTGCCGTCTTTTATATCGTATAATATGTCTTCTAGGCCTTCGATTATAGCTTCACTGTCTTCAGCAGAAATTATCCCCGTTTTACCGAGCATGTTGGCATGAGCAATACTGCCGAGTATATCAACTTCATACAGGCGGCTGTCGAACGATATTGAAGAGTGGAACCCGGCTGCAAGTTCGTTCGTGGAAGAAGAGAACCTGCCGCCCCAAAGTTTTTTATCCATCATTAGTTTCCTTTTTTTACTGAAGCGCCGGTGAGGCTTCAGCCTTTCCTTTTTTCGTCCAGCATTGCCTTGACCTTGAGCGGCAGTCCGAACAGATTTATGAAACCTTCAGCATCCTTCTGGTTGTAGATTTCATCTTCACTGAATGTGGCAAGCTCTTCACTGTAGAGCGAGTAGTCGGACTTGATGCCGACTGCGTTGCAGTTGCCTTTATAAAGTTTGAGCTTTACGGTTCCTGTAACGCTTTGCTGGGTGTTGTCTACAAATGCGCTGAGCGCTTCCCGCAGAGGGGAGAACCACTGACCAAAGTATACTATATCGGCGAACTTGAGCGCAACATTCTGCTTATAGTGAGCTGTTTCCCTGTCCAGCGTGATGCTCTCGAGCGCCCTGTGTGCTTCGTATAGGATGGCACCGCCCGGATTTTCGTATACGCCGCGGGACTTCATGCCAACAAGGCGGTTTTCTACCATGTCGTCAATTCCCACGCCGTTTGCTGCGCCTATCTCGTTGAGCTTTTCTAGAAGAGCTATTGGTGCAAGCGACTGATCGTCAACTTTTACAGGGATACCTTTTTCGAAGTCTACAGTGACGTAGGTTGGCTCGTCAGGAGCGTCCTCCGGATTCTTGCAGATGTCGAGAATATCTTTTGCAGGTTCGTTCCAAGGGTCTTCAAGGTCATAGCCTTCGTGACTTAAGTGCCAGATGTTGCGGTCCATACTGTACGGATTCTTCTTTGGACTCGGATAAGGCAGATTGCGTTCCTTTAGATACTCGATAGCGTCTTCACGGGATTTTATATCCCATATACGCCAGGGAGCGATTATCTTCATATTGGGCGCAAGCGCTTTTATGGTAAGCTCGAAACGTACCTGGTCGTTGCCTTTGCCTGTAGCGCCGTGACAGATAGCGTCGCAGTTTTCAAGCTTTGCTATCTCGACCAGCCTTTTTGCAATGAGCGGGCGTGCCGTTGAAGTGCCCAGCAGGTATTTTCCTTCGTATACTGCGCCTGCTTTAAGAGTCGGGTATATATAATCTGTTATATATTCTTCGACCAAGTCTTCGATATATATTTTGCTGGCGCCGCTGTCTATAGCTTTTTTGTTGAGAGGCGCAAGTTCCTCACCCTGTCCGACGTCCGCAGCCATGCATACCACTTCGCAGTCGTAGTTTTCTTTGAGCCAGGGGATGATGACGGATGTGTCGAGCCCTCCCGAATATGCCAGCAATACTTTCATTTTTTTCATCTGTTTAGTTAACCTCCGCATTGATATTCATAATTATACACTATAATGAATAAATATGCAATAGTAAAATCTATGTTTTCTTTCTTATAAAGTAGTATTTATGAATAAATTGTATACTTTTATATGTAAAATCGTATATTTAGTAAAATAGGACGGATTGGCGTTGCATTGGATATATATATATGTTAGTATAATACAGCATTTTGGAAAAACGAAAATGCTATTATTTTGCGTGGGGAATCAGGAGGATTTACAATTGGCTAAAGTAGAGAATGTGGACGTAAACAAGGTTAAGGTTACTATAGAAGTTTCAGCTGAGGATTTTGCGGCTGCATTACAAAAAGCTTATCTGAAAAACAAATCTAAATTTGCTGTTCAGGGCTTTAGAAAAGGCAAAGTTCCAAAGAATGTTGTAGAGAGCTATTACGGCGAGGGAGTTTTCTATGAAGACGCTTTCGAGATAGTGTTTCCGGACAGCTATAAAGCAGCTGTAGACGAGCTTGAGATAGTTCCGGTTTCAAGACCGGATATAGATATAGAAAAGATAGGCAAACAGGAAGGCCTTGTATACAGCGCTACCATCTTTGTGAAGCCGGAAGTTGAACTTGGCGAGTATAAGGGAGTAAAGGCAGAGAAGGAAAAAGCTAAGGTGGACGAAGCTGCTGTAGAAAACGAAGTGAACAGTGCAGCTGAGCGCAACGCAAGGTGGGTGGACGTAGAGAGAGCTGCAAAAGACAAGGACAAAGTCGTAATTGATTATTCAGGCAGCGTAGACGGCGCTGTGTTTGAAGGCGGAACTGCGGAAAACCAGACTTTGGAGCTGGGATCGAACACTTTTATCCCAGGGTTTGAAGAACAGGTAATCGGTTTAAATATAGGTGAGGAAAAGGACATAAAGGTCACATTCCCGGAGCAGTATCAGGCAAAGGAGCTTGCTGGCAAAGAAGCTGTTTTCCATGTCAAGCTGCACGAAGTTAAAGAGAAGGAACTGCCGGAGATAGACGACGAGTTTGCACAGGATGTCAGCGAGTTTGACACGCTTGAAGAATACAAAGCGGACATCTTGAAGAAGCTGACGGAAAGCGCAGAAAAGCAGGCCGACCAGCAGACGAAGACCAACGTAATCAAAGCTGTGACAGAGACTGCAAAGATAGACCTGCCGGATATAATGGTTGAGAACCAGATTGACAATCAGATACAGCAGATGGAGTATTCTATGATGTATCAGGGTATCAAGCTGGAAGACTATATCAAGATGCTCGGCATCACCATGGAAGCGCTGCGTGAGGACTATAGGGAAGCTGCAAAGAGCATGGTAATGTCTCAGCTGGTCGTTGAAGCCATACAGAAAGCCGAAGGCATTGAAGCAACTGAAGAGCAGCTGGAAGAAGAGCTAAAGAAAAGAGCTGAGCAGTATAAAAAGGAGCTCGAAGAGTATAAGAAAGCTGTTTCTGAAGAGGAACTTGAGTATATGAAGGACAACATTGCATATGACAACACAGTTAAGTTCCTTGTGGAAAACGCAAACCTGACCGCCGCAAAGAAAAAGGCAAAGCCAAAAGCCAAGGTTGAGCCAAAAGAGAAGGAAAAAGACAAGGAAGAATAGAATATTATACATATAAGCGGAGGTAGAATAAAATGACACTAATACCTTATGTAATAGAGCAGACAAGCAAAGGCGAGAGAAGCTATGATATATACTCTAGGCTGCTCAAAGACAGGATAATCTTCATCAGCGGAGAAGTTGAAGACGACATGGCGAACCTTGCCGTGGCACAGATGATTTTTTTGGAAGCGGAAGACCCGGACAAGGATATATTCCTTTATATAAACAGCCCGGGCGGAAGCGTTACTTCGGGTATGGCGATATATGATACGATGCAGTACATCAAGTGCGACGTATCGACGACATGCATTGGCATTGCGGCATCTATGGGAGCGTTCCTGCTGGCTGCCGGCACGAAGGGAAAGCGCAAAGCTCTTCCAAACGCAGAGGTGATGATACACCAGCCGTCAGGCGGAACAAGAGGACAGGCGACGGATGTGGCAATACATGCGGAGCATATCATCAGCATTAAGAAGAAGATGAACGAGATATTGGCAAAGAGGACGGGGCAGACAGTCAAGAAAGTTACTGCTGATACTGAAAGAGACAACTTCTTGAGCGCACAGGATGCGTTGGAATATGGCATAATCGACGAGATCATAATGCCGAAGGGAAAGTAGATACTAAGGGGTGAAAAATGGCAAACTATACGGATGAACAAAAACAACTTAAATGTTCGTTCTGCGGCAAAACACAGGAGCAGGTCAGAAGGCTTGTCGCCGGACCCGGTGTTTATATCTGTACCGAATGTATAGAGCTTTGCAAAGAGATCATAGAAGAAGACTATCAGGAGGAAGCTGCGTTTGACGTGGGCGACATCCCAAAGCCTGCCGAAATCTCTGCGGCGCTTGACGATTATGTTATTGGTCAGCAGATTGCAAAACGCAACCTTGCAGTTGCGGTATATAACCACTATAAGCGTATAAACACCGACGATAAGACAGACGACGTGGAACTGCAGAAGAGCAATATCGTAATGATAGGACCGACGGGAAGCGGCAAAACGCTTCTTGCGCAGACGCTGGCAAAGGTGCTGAACGTTCCTTTTGCGATGGCTGACGCTACTTCACTGACTGAAGCCGGTTATGTCGGCGAGGACGTGGAGAACATACTGCTAAAGCTCATTCAGGCTGCGGACTATGATATCGAGCGTGCGCAGCGCGGCATAATCTATATCGACGAGATCGACAAGATTGCAAGAAAGAGCGACAACCCTTCTATTACTCGTGACGTTTCGGGCGAGGGTGTGCAGCAGGCGCTGCTTAAGATAATCGAAGGAACTGTGGCAAGTGTGCCTCCTCAGGGAGGAAGAAAGCATCCGCACCAGGAGTTTCTGCAGATCGATACGACTAATATCCTGTTTATATGCGGCGGAGCGTTCGGAGGCCTTGACAGCATAATAGAGCGCCGAATCGGCAAGAAGTCTATGGGATTTGGCGTTGATGTTGCTTCTAAGGTGAAGAAGGATTTAACTGAGATATATAAGAATATACTCCCGGAAGACCTTCTAAAGTACGGACTCATACCTGAGTTCGTTGGCAGGGTGCCTATAATAGTTACTCTGCACCAGCTTGACCAGAGTGCGCTTATAAGTATACTCACGCAGCCCAAGAACGCGCTTGTGAAGCAATTCTGCAAGCTGATGGATATGGACGGTGTGCAGCTTGAGTTTGAAGCGGATGCTCTTGAAGAAATTGCAAGGCTGGCGCTTGACAGGAAGACCGGTGCAAGAGGCCTGCGTGCGATACTTGAAGCTATTATGCTAGATGTAATGTATGACATACCCTCGAGGGACGACGTAAAGAAATGCGTCATTACCAAAGACACGGTGATGCATGCAAAGATGCCTATGCTTATATTGGGCGAAAAAGAGAAAAAAGCGTTGCCGAAGGCTAAAAAAGAGAGCCTGGCATAAAGGACGATATACTTACAAGCAAGGGCAGCTCACAAATGGGCTGCCCTGTTTTATAGGCTCACATGGAATATTTTAGAACACAGGGGCAGCGAAATAAAGATATTATAGTTTGAACGGCTGATTACTGCTTGGAAGGAAAGGGTTATACTCGTGACTAAGATAATTGATGATTCAGGTTATTTTAACTGCGGCATGCCTTACAACAGATTTGGGCAGGGAGAACGGATACTGGTGATGTTTCAAGGACTTATGTTTGAGAATAAACCTATCTCGGGTTTTATGGCTAAAAAATTCAATGAGATGTATGGCACGATAACTCAGGACTATACTATATATCTTGTGAACAGGAAACCCGGGCTGACGGACGGTTATACGATGAAAGACATAGCCGCCGACTATGCCGATATGATCAAGCAGGAGTTTTCAGGACCGGTAGACGTCCTCGGTGTATCTACGGGCGGCTCTATTGTGCAGCATTTTGCAGCTGATCATTCTGAGCTGGTTCGCAGACTGATAATACATTCAAGCGCTTATAAGCTTTCAGATTCTGCAAGGGAAGGGCAGAATAAAGTCGCGCAGTTTGCTAAACAGGGAAAATGGAGAGCGGCGTATGCGGCGCTGATGAACGTATCGCTTCCTAAAAGCCCGGCGAGGTATTTAATTAAACCACTGTATGCGTTTATTGCCTTATTTGGCAAGTCGTTCTTTGGAAAGCCGGAAGACCCGAGTGACCTTGTTTTAACAATCGAAGCGGAGGACAAACACGATTTTCTAGGCAGGCTGTGCGAAATCAAAGCGCCCACGCTGGTGATTGCCGGAGAGAAGGATCCGTTTTATACACCGGAGCTGTTCCGTAAAACTGCGGAAGGCATACCGGATTCTAAACTTGTCGTATATGAAGGAATGGGACACCCTGCGTCCGGAAAGCAATTCAAAGAAGAAATACGTAAGTTTCTTGTTGACTGAAGAGGTGGTTATGAAAGAAGAACTTATTGCCCCGTGCGGTATGAACTGTGCGCTGTGCATGGCGTATATCGGAAAGAAAATCGATATCAATAAAAAGGGCTTTAGGCGAATGTATTGCGAGGGATGTATTCCGAGGGGGAAGAACTGTCTTCATATGGCTAAAAGCTGTGAATTATTAAAGAACGGAGAGGTGCGGTTCTGCTTCGAGTGCGAAAGCTTTCCGTGCAAACGTTTAAAAGCGCTCGACAAGCGGTATCGAACTAAATATCATCTGAGCATGATCGAAAACTTAAACGAAATAAGAGAGCATGGGATGCTGGGATTCTTAGATAAGCAAGAGCAAAAGTGGAGCTGTCCTAAGTGCGGTGATACTATATGCTGCCATAATGGGTTATGCCTGAGCTGTGATATTGATAAACTTAAGCTTAATAGAAAGTACCGATGGGGAGAGGAACAATAGATCATGGTAAAAATAGTTGCTGATACAAAACCTAAGGATGAGGATATTAAAGTAATTGAAACGGGGCTAAGGGAGTTTAATAAAAGACATACAGGAATGGAGGATATAGAAACCCGGGCTGTATACATAAAAGAAGGAGTCGAGATAAAAGGCGGTATTACGTATATATGCATTAAGCCCTTGACTTACGTAAAGCTGCTATGGGTAAGCGATGATTTAAGAGGAAAGGGTTACGGGGAAAAGCTGTTGAGTGCCGCAGAGGAAGATGCAAAAACTCAGGGCAGCACTAAAGTAATGTTAGACACCTTTTCATTTCAGGCTCCCGAATTCTATAAAAAGATGGGATACAAAGATGTATTTGAGATAGACGGATATCCTGTAGAAAGCGCAAAGAGAATTTGGCTTATTAAAGAGCTATAGAAGCCTGAATTAGGAGATATAATGTATGAATAAGACGAGTAATCGGTATGACGGTATTGTGAAGGCCGCATTAGAGCAGTATGCCGTTGATTTTGAAAAGGCGGAATTTTGCTGTGAAGCAACGAATGTTTTTTATAAAGCATATGGCAGAGACGAACAGGTATACGGACTTAAGATATGCAGTGAAGAGGCAAACAGGCTTGAGGACAATCTATGCGAGGTGTTTTTCCTTTCACAGCTTAAAGGCAACGTCGATTTTTTGATACCTGAAGTTGTTTTAAATAAAAAAGGTAAAGCAGTTACCTTAGCACAAAACGGGGGGCTGGGAGAGCAAAACAGAACGATATTGTATAAATGGGTCGAAGGGACCGAATTTGAAGGCAGAGAAACAAAGGAGCTGTTTTTCACACTTGGTAAGATTCTTGCTAAGCTGCACAAAGCAGCAAAGGGTTTTAGCATACCTGAAAGCATGAATCCAAAGAGATGGGACAGGGTATTTTATTTTACCGACGAGAAGGTAGTGTTTGCAGAAGAGCCTTTCAGAAAAAGGCTTGGAGAACAGAACACTGAGCTGCTTTTAAAAGCAGTTATTTTTGCAGATAAGAAGCTGAGTGAAAGTATAAAGGACCAGAAGTGCCTGCTTTTGCATGGCGATATAAACCCATGGAATATCCTGCTATGCGGCGAAAGCATAGGTATAATCGATTTTGAGGATAGCATAGTCGGGTATCCGCTGCAGGACATTGCTATTTTACTCTATTATTATAGATATAACGAAAACTATGAGGCTTATAAGCAAAGCCTTTTTAATGGGTACAAAAGCGAGGCACCGGATTTTGAACCTGACGATAACGAAATTGAGATACTCATGCTTGCACGGCGGTTGAACTTTATAAATTTCTCGTTGCTTGTTGATGAAGAACCGTGGGAATATGTAGATGGCTGCTTAAAGAGGGTGGTTGAGTTTTTCAAGGAGCATAAAGGCGCTTTGATATAGTCCGGTTGAATAAAACAGCAACTGTGCAAAAAGGATTTTTTATAAATGTCAGCTTGAAGTGTTTTGCGTTATTTCGCAAGGCGCTTTTTATTATCTTCCTAATAATCGTCAGTTATAATAAACATTTTGCTTATATTCCTTGATTATTAAAAATGGCTGCATGTATAATGAAACTGCAAAAACAAATATTAGAAGGAGTTTATAATGAACGAAGAGAGATTCGATTTTGAGCAGACGTTGCCATTTGACTTTGAACCGGCAGAGTGGATACCTTTCCGTGACAAGGAAGTTTTGGAGCGATGCAGGAAAATGACGAGGCAGGAGCTGACGCAGCATCCGAACCCGGATATGCAGATACACATAACGGGGGATGCCGACGCTTTGTTTACTACCGACTTCTTTACAAGGATAAAAGAGTCTGACGAGCAGGATAAAAGGCTGGTCGTCATACTTCCCAACCCGCAGGCCGTTCAGTATTCTAACATCGCTTATCTATGCAACAGGTTTAATGTAAGCTGCAGGAACCTGTATACGTTCAATATGGACGAATGGGCTGACCAGGACGGGAACGTTGCTCCTTTGACCTATAAGCTGGGGCTGGGGCACTCGTTCATGAACAACTTCTACAAAAAGCTGGAGCCGGACTTAAGGCCGGATATCAGCCAGATGAACTGTTTTACCAGCGAAAACGTTGACGATTTTTCAAAGATGATTGAGGATGCCGGAGATGGCGGTGCGGATGTGTGCTATAGCGCTACAGGATGGCCGGGGCATATAGCGTTCATAGACCCGGATACGCAGGAATTTGCGGCGGACAGCCTTGAAGAGTTTTTGGAGCTTGGTTCAAGGATAGTAACGCAGCACCCGTTGACAACTGCGCAGAATTCGCTTTCGGGCAAATTCGGCGGAAGCGGCGACATTGCCAATATTCCTCCAAAAGCGGCGACCATTGGCCCAAGGGATGTGAAAAACTCGAAGCAGATAGTCGAGCGGGAGTGCCTTGCTATGCTGGGAGGGACGAACTCTTGGCAGCGCATGATATCGAGACTTACGCTGCACGGGCCGGTGAATATGCAGGTGCCGGCGTCAATAATACAGCTTTTCAAGACCACGGTGTTTATGAGCGAAGACCTTGCAAGACCGATTGCAGCAAATGAAATGGGAAGATATTAGTAAATGTATAAGTACAGCATTTTTTCTTGGTTTAGTTACAAACTGCCTATAGAAAAAAGAATTGATCTTATCAAAGAGGCCGGTTTTGATGCTGTTATGCTGTGGTGGGGAGAAGAAGACAGAATGAAGCAGCCGGACATGGCTAGAAAGATCGGGCTGACTGTAGAAAATGCACATGCACCTTTTATCAGAGCGAACAGTGTATGGGAAGACAATCCAGCAGGAGAGCAGTATCTTGGTTCTTTGCTGGACTGTATAAAAGAATGTCATGAGCTGTCTGTTCCAGTGTTGGTGGTACATATTACGGGTTTTAAAGCTGCACCGCAAATTACTGATGTTGGATTGGACAGACTGAGAAAACTTGTGGATTTTGCAGACGAGGGACATGTTCGTATTGCACTTGAAAACACTTGCTTATTGACGCCGCTTAAGTATGCTTTCGACAATATTAATTCTGAGTACTTGGGATTTTGCTATGACAGCGGGCATGAAAACTGCAGCAAACCTTATATTGATTGGCTTTCTCTTTTCGGGAATCGTTTGTTGGCAACGCACTTGGACGATAATTACGGAGAAAATGATTCGCATCTGTTACCTTTCGATGGGACAATCGATTGGGGAAGAGTCGCAGGAAGCCTCCAAAAAAGCAGACAACTGGAGTTTTTATCTCTTGAGGTGGATTTTAATAAAAAGTTGTCGGAAAGCCGAATTTACGACGATTTAAATGCTGGAGACTATTTGAAGCTGGCTTACAAAAGATTGAAGAATGTTGGAGATTTAATATCTTAACAATACAAAACTATTTGGGGTGAAAATGCTATTATGAAGAAAACAGCGGATAAAGACTATAAAGATATTTACTATTACGCATTGGAGAACAACAACGGAGTAAGCGTCACTGTCACAAACTACGGCGCAACGGTAACGTCTATAATTGCTCCAAACAGGAGCGGAAGTAAGGATGAGATCACGCTTACGTATGATGATGTTTCGGGGTTTATGAAGGGGGGCTGCTATTTCGGCGCAACAGTGGGCAGGTACGCAAACCGTATAAACGATGGAAAGTTTGAATTGAATGGGAAGGAATATAAGCTCTTCTGCAACGATAGTAAGAACCACCTTCACGGCGGCAAAAAAGGGTTTGACAAAGTGGTGTGGCAGGAGAAAAGTCTTGGCGAAAACACCGTCAGCTTTTTTTACCAAAGCGCTGACGGAGAAGAAGGGTATCCCGGGAACCTTGACGTGACAGTTGAATTTACACTGGATGATGACAACAACTTAAAAATCCACTATATGGCGCAGAGCGACAAAGACACTATAGTAAACCTTACCAATCATACTTACTTTAACCTTGCAGGACACAAAACCGGATCAGTCGCCGGGCATGTGCTGTTCATTAACTCAGACAGTTTCACCCCGGTTGATGTTTACGGCTCTACAACAGGGGATATCGCAGGGGTTTCGGGAACGCCGTTTGATTTCAGGATACCCACGGCCATCGGGGCGAGGATGAACGACGACTCTGAACAGCTGAGGAACGGAAAAGGATATGATCATAATTATATAATAAACGGAAGCGGATACAGGCATGCGGCAAAGGCGGCTGAGCCGCAGTTTGGCAGGACTGTCAGCGTATATACCGACAAGCCGTGCATGCAGCTGTATTGCGGGAACTTTCTTGATGCGGAGAAGGGAAAAGACTCGGCAGTGTATGAAAAGCACGGGGCTTTTTGCCTTGAGACGCAGTTTGCGCCAGACTCGCCCAACCAGAAAAATTTCGTTTCGCCCGTTCTGAGAAAAGGTGAGGTATACGATTTTACGACCTGCTATCAGTTTGGCATCGAGTAACATAGTTTTCTTGAAAAATGAGAGTGTGCTGTATACGGTATGCTCTTTTTTTATTATATTTAGAAAAAGAGCCGTTGACTTTGATGTGCTGTCATGGTTTAATAATGTTGTCAGACAATCTTACAATTTGGAACCGAAGGAGTTTTCTTTGGACAACGATATCCGAAAAAGCATGATAAAGATAAAGCCGACGACGCTTACCGAGAAGATAGTCGAGCAGGTCATGTCTATGATAGAAATGGGCGTATTTAAACCAGGAGAAACGCTGCCGACCGAGATGGAGTTTTCCACAAGGCTGGGAGTTGGGCGCTCTTCCGTTCGTGAGGCGCTAAGAACGCTTCAGGCAATTGGAATCATCGAAAAAAACCATGGCAACACTGCACGCTTCAGCAAAACGTGCGCGACTTCTGCCGCACAGTATTTCAACATACCCAAAATACTTGACAGCTTTACGCTGCTTGATTTAAATGAAGCCAGAGAGACGGTTGAGGTAAGCCTTGCGGGGCTGGCTGCTAAAAATGCTGATGATGAGCAGATTGAGCAGATAGAGAAGGTGCACAGAAAGTTTGAAAAAGCGCTTGGCAGCAAAGATATGAAGAATATCCCGGGCCTTGATTTTGAGTTTCATAAAGTTATAGCGCAGAGTTCCGGCAATCAGTTTTTATCGCAGATGCTGCTTATGCTGCACGATCTGATAATATCCGGAATAGAGAGTACATTGTATGAGAAGTATATTTCGCTGGCCAGCGAAGAGCATACGGCGATACTCGAAGGTATCAAAAAGCATGACGTTGACCGCGTTAAAAAAGCCATGAAAAAGCATATGGACGGAGTCAAAGAAAAGTTTATTTATAAAGAAGGAGAAAAAGGGTGATGACAGGAAAAGAGAGGCTGCGCTGTACGATGCAACATAAAGAGCCGGATAAGGTTCCGATATTTGAGTTTTTATACAGCAGACCGTTTTTCAAAGATGTGCTTGGATATATCCCAAAGATTTATGATGCGAAGACACTGGTAAGTTGTGCTGAAGAAGTCGGCTACGATTTCGTATTTGTGCCTATGGGCGGAACTTCGGGCTTTAACGCAAAAGAGGACAGCGGTGAAGAGTATACTGACGAGTGGGGCATAACATACAGGAAAGAGCCGGCAACTTGGCCAATTGACGCGACTATAAAATATCCTATGAGCAGCGGTAGTGACTGGAAAAACTATACCGTGCCGGATGCAAATATATCCTCCCGCTATGATGGTGTGAGGACGGCTCTTAAGATGGCGCAGAAGAGCGGGATGGGCATCGTCGGAAACATGCGCGGGCCTTTCTCGGCTGCGTGGATGTTGTTTGGGTTCGAGAACTTCTTTTATATGATGTATGACGAACCGGAGGTCGTGGACGCAGTGCTGACGTCTACTGCTGACTTTGCGATAACAGGCGGTATTAGAATGGCGGAGCTTGGAGTGGACGCTCTGCTTTTTTCCGACGATTACGGCTCTAACACGCAGACGTTTTTCTCTATGGAGCACTTCGAGCGCTTCATATTGCCGCAGATAAAGCGAATGTGCGACACATTCAATGATATAGGCATGCCGCTAATCATGCACAGCGACGGACACGTTAGAGACGTGGTGGACAGCTGTGTGGAAGCCGGGATAAGCGGGCTTCACCCTATACAGCGTACTGCTGGCATGGACATAGGTGAGATAAAGAGCAAGTTTGGAGATAAGATAACTATCTTCGGCAATATAGACAACAGTGAGCTGCTTGTGAAAGGCAGCCCGGAGGACGTGCAAGAGCAGGTAAAGGAGTGTATGAAGCTGGCGGCAAAGGGGGGCGGGTATTGCCTTGGATCTGACCACAGCATACACGACGACGTGCCGAACGAGAACGTGTTCGCAATATATGAAGCGGGCAGAAAATACGGCACATATCCGATAGATGTATAGGAGAAATAGATGAAGCTTTCACCCAAAGAGAGATTCTTAAGGACAATAAAAGGGCAAGAAGTTGATTACAGGCCGATACAGTGTGATTTCAGTGCAAGCGGTTTGAAAAGTTTCCTTTTAACAAAGGGAATAACAAACGTTTCTGACCTTGAGATGCTGAAGTTTTTTGAGAACCACGTTCTTTATGCATACATGAACGGTACGCTGCTGGACATGAAAACAAAGCGTGACACCGGCAACAGGTATGAGCTTGACGAGTGGCAGTGCGAATGGGATATGCAGCAGGACCTCATGTATTCCGGGCATCCGCTGCAAGATAGGCAAGCGTATAAAGATTACGTTTTCCCAGACCCGAACGCAGCGGGATATCTTGATTATGCTGAAAAGCTGGTGCAGGGATACGCAGACAACTATATCGTTACTTCGTATCATTTTTCGTGTCTGTTTGAACGGGCGTATATACTGCGAGGGTTCGAGAATGCACTTATCGATTTTCTGCTGAACCCGGAGTTTGCGGAAGAGCTGCTTGATAAGATAGCGGATTTTCATGTAGAGCTGGCGAAAAGATATGTGCAGATCGGCGTAAACTGCGGAAGAATAGTGGACGATTACGGTTCGCAGATGGGACTTATGATGTCGCCCGATACGTGGAGGCAGTTTATTAAGCCGAGACTCAAAAAAATAGTTGCAGTATATAAAAATGCTGGGCTGCCTGTTATACAGCATAGCTGCGGTGATGTTACTTCAATAATACCCGATATGATAGAGATAGGCATAGATGTACTTAACCCGGTTCAGCCGAACGTTATGGACTTAGAAGCGTTGGTGGAGACTTACGGGCAGAAACTAGCTTTCTTCGGCGGCATATGTAATCAGGAGATACTGCCGCTGGGGACGCCGGAAGAGATAGATGCCGAGGTAAAAAGAATAACCAAGCTGCTCGGCAGGTACGGCAGGTATATAATAAGCCCGTCTAACGGTATCGGCGCAGATGTGCCGATGGAGAACGTGAAGGCATATATGCAAGCTGCGGTAAAGTATTCGAAGGAGATTTAGATGAACAGCAAGCAAAGAGTTTTTGCAGCTATAGAGGGAAAGCCGACAGATTGTGTGCCGGTGACACCGTATAATGGTAACTTCTGTATAGAAAAAGCCGGGTATGAAGTCAGCGAGTGCTATACAAACGGAAAAACGCTGGCGGAGGCTATGATAAAGGCACAGGAGATAACCGGGCAGGATGTTGTTATATCGCAGTCTGACCAGTATTACATAACTGAGGCTCTGGGCGTTGAGACGATCTATCACAAGGGCGCTTTGCCGGATGTGGTTTCAAGGCCGGTGCAGAGCATAGGGGATATAGCAAAGCTAAAGCCCGTCGGCCCTGAAGACGGCGGACGTATGGATGTATACATTGACGCTGTGCGCAGGATGAGTGAGCATTATAAAGGCGAGGTTGCTGTGCGTGCATCCGGCGCAGGGTGTTTCCCGCTTGCAAGCCACGTTATGGGAATGGATGATTTCCTGCTTGCACTTGCATATGCGCAGATGGGTGAAGGGGATTATGAAAAGTATCTTATCGACCTGCTGGAAGTGCTATATGAGTCGCACTACAGGTATGTTGAAGCTTGCGTGAAGGCCGGTGCAGATATCGTGCAGTGCGCAGATTCGCTGGCTTCGCTTGACGTTATATCTCCGGCGATGTATGAGAAATATGCTTTTCCGTACGAGAAGAAGTTTTTTAAAAGAATAGACAAACTGAAGAAGGACTACGGCTTCCATACGCTGCTGCATATATGTGGAGACAACACACTTATCATTGAGCGGATGGCGGATACGGGAGCTGATATTATCGAGTTCGATTATAAGGTGAAGATGCAGCATGCGAAACAGAAAGCGGGCGACAGAGTATGCCTTATGGGGAACTTGAACCCCTGCGGAGCGCTGCTGGAAGGAACGCCGCAGCAGGTGGAGCAAGAAGCAAGGCAGGCTGTAGCGGACGGCTCGAAGAACGGAAAGTTCTGCCTTGGAAGCGGATGTGAAGTAGCGGCAGGTTCGCCGCTTGAGAACGTACTTACGATGGTGAGGACGGGGCACTCTATGGTGCCGGAATTTAAGTAGCTTTATCACTCAAATATAAGGAGGTTTATATGAAAACGGTATTGAAGCAGGACTTGAAGGAATTTTGCAAACAGGCGCTGGTTTTGCAGGGAGTGAGCGAAAAGAAAGCAGACATAACAGCGGAGGTGCTATCTTCGACGGACGAGATGGGCTGTTTTTCACACGGCACGAAGAACCTGCGAATGTATATTGAGAAGATGAAAGCCGGGGCGCTCGATCCAAAAGCTATACCGGAAGTAATAAGGGAAGGCCCTGCTTTTGCTATAATGGATGCAAAGAATTCGCTGGGTATGGTATCTTCGTATAAGGCTATGAAAAAAGCTATTAAAATCGCAAAAAGAAGCGGCGTAGGTTTCGTTGCTGTAAAGAACAGCTGCCACTTCGGCGCTGCGGGGTATTATGCCAACATGGCGCTTGAAGAAGGAATGATAGGCATTGCAATGAGCAATACAGACCCGAACGTCGCCGTGCCGGGCGGCAAGACTATGGTTATAGGCAACAGCCCCCTCGCTTATGCTGCGCCCGCAAAGAACCATGATCCTGTAACGCTAGACATTGCGATGAGCGCAACGGCTGCACTGAAGATAAACCAGGCAAAGGCGGACAACAAACCAATACCTGATACTTGGCTGGTTGATCCCGAAGGTGTGCCAACGACAGATGCCGGGTATTATCAGAACGGAGGCGCTTTGCAGCCGATGGCGGCGCATAAAGGCTATGGATTATCTGTGCTGGTAGACATACTTACGGGAATGCTCTCTGGCGGCGCTGTTAGCAAGGATATTCCAAGCTGGTGTTTTGATCTTGAAAAGGAGAACAGGGCGAGCCACTCATTTCTTGTTTTCAATATTGATGCAATGAGACAAAAACGGGACTATGATACAGAGATGGACGATTATATAGATAATATAAAGAACTCTCCAAAGGCAAAGGGGAGTGAAAGAATAATGATGCCGGGCGAGATCGAGTGGACAAAGAAGGCGAAGGTGCAGAAAAGCGGAATTGAGCTGACTGACGACGTTGTTGCAAGCCTAGAGCAGCTGGAGAAAAGCACTGGGCTGAAAATAAACTGGAATTAATATTTGATGGATAAGAAGCGTCTTTGTTTTTTACAGAGGCGCTTCTTTTGAACACAGGAACAAAATAATTGTAATAAACAGCACAAAAAACGGAGATTTCACTAAGGTAAAAACTATTGGGGAAGCCTTTTTATTCATTTTGGCTTTATAATAATGCAGGATTATGATAATATGATTTCAAATATATGTTGATATGCTGGAGTTGTTATGAGTGAAAAAGATGCTAGCGAGATATTAAACGAGATACTCAAAGACCTTTTCTATAAGATATTGAAGATACAGGTAAAGAGCGTATCAAAAGCGACTGGAGGAGCGCTGAGCCGGACTGAGATGCATCTATTAGAATGCATCGACGATAACCCGGACATTATACTTACCGATATAGCCCAGAAGCTTGGTATAACTAAAGCTACAGCCAGCGTTTCGATAAGCACACTCGAAAAAAAGGGGTATATCGAGAAAAAACAGCTTTCTTCGGACAAAAGAAAGATAAGCCTGGTGCTGACACAGACCGGGCAGATAAGCTGCGCAAAGCACAGGAAGTTCCATGACATGATGGTGAGGAGCATCCTTGGTGAGTTTGAGATCGAGGAGTATCCGGAGGTTTTAAAGTCGCTAAAGGCGTTGTTGTCGTTCTTTGAGAGGCTTGAAGATTAGCTGACTGCGCTGTCTATATCTTTGCATTTATATTTATACAAACAGCGGTTTCGGTAATAAATTTCAAATAAAATACATATTTTGAACCTGCCGGAAACAGATTCGTAATAAACAGGGCGCAATTGCAGTGCCGGGGAAGACATATCTGCTAAAATTAATTTTTTACTACAACTGTTAATTTTATAACGTTGACAATGCTTTTTTAGCGTGCTAATATTTTGTATCGGAATGCAAGTTAGTAGTGCTAACCTTTTAGCACGGATATTATATAGCGAAATGAAGGCAGCACATAAGGAAGGGGACATCATTAAAATGGATATTGAAAAAGTTTTCAGCCTGATGGACAAAGCGGAAAAATCATCTTTTAACAAGATAGAGATAGAGATAGACGACATTAAACTGCGCCTTGACAGGAGCGCACCGGCGGTGCAGGCTCCGGTCATTATGGCCGAGCTTGACAAGAAGCAGAGCGCAGCGACAGAAGAGAACCAGACGCCCAGCATAGATGATTATATACTGGCGCCCATATCGGGAGTGTTCTATGTCGCAAAAGCTCCGGGAGAGCCGCCCTTTGTCAAGGAAGGCGATAGCGTTAAGAAGGGCGATACTGTCTGTATCATAGAGGCTATGAAGACGATGAATGAGATCATAGCGCCCAAAGCCGGGACTATAGAGAGCGTACTTCTTAGCGATGAAGAGTCTGTATCGGCAGACCAACCGCTGTTTAAATACGCAAAGGAATAGCGCATGAAAACAGTACTTATAGCAAACAGGGGCGAAATTGCCGTTAGAATAATTCGCACATGCAAAAAACTCGGGTTTGAGACAATAGCTGTATATTCGGAGAACGACGAAGCGAGCATGCACGCAAGGCTTGCGGACGTTGCAGTCTGCATAGGGCCTCGGCAGGCGGAGAAGAGCTATCTTAACATAGAGAGCATTCTTGCCGCAGCCAAGGCTTATGGGGCAGACCTTATTCATCCGGGTGTCGGCTTTTTATCTGAGAGCGCCGAGTTTCATGATGCCTGCGAGCAGGAGGGCATAGCTTTTATAGGCCCGGATGCAGAGTCTATGAGGCTGCTTGGTGACAAGCAGGCCGCAAGAAAGACTATGACAGACAACGGTTTCCCCGTTGTGCCCGGCTCGCAAGGGCCGGTGAGTAGTGAAAAGGATGCGGCGGCGATCGCAAAAGAGATAGGCTTTCCGATTATCATAAAAGCGGCGTTTGGCGGCGGCGGAAAAGGGATTCGAGTCGTACGAAACCAAAAGGAGCTTGAAAAGGAGTTCCCGATGGTGCGCCGGGAGGCGGAGATGGCATTCGGCGACGGCAGCTTATACGTTGAATCTTATCTTGAAAACACTCGGCATATAGAAGTGCAGATCCTTGCAGACAACTTCGGCAATACGATTCACTTCGGGACAAGGGAATGCAGTCTGCAGCGCAAGAACCAGAAGATGATAGAGGAAGCGCCGGCTGCAAACGTGCCTGCAAAGGTGTTGAAACAGATGCAGGACACTGCCGTAGAGATAGCAAAGTGCGTCGGGTATAAGAATGCCGGCACTGTGGAGTTTCTGTTGACACAGGACGGGCAGTTCTATTTCATGGAGATGAACACCCGGATACAGGTGGAACACCCTGTGACGGAGAGCATATACGGAATCGACCTTATTAAGGCGCAGATGCAGGTTGCGCTTGGACATAAGCTGGCAATAGAGCAGAAGGACATCGAGCAGCGGGGGCATTCTATAGAGTGCCGCATTAATGCAGAGGATATAGAAAAGAACTTCATGCCTTCGCCCGGCAGGATAGTAAAGATGAACCATCCCGGCGGCTATGGAGTGCGTGTTGACACGGGATATGCTGACGGTGACGAGATATCACCGTTCTATGATTCAATGGTGATGAAGCTTATATGCACTGCTGATGATCGCAAAGAGGCAATAAGGCTTAGTCTTTCGGCACTCAGCGAGCTTTGGGTAGAAGGAATAAAGCACAACGCACAGTTTGCGGCGGCGATGCTGGAAGACAAGGATTTTATTAGAGGCAAGGTGCACACCAAGTGGATCGAAGATGAGTTTTTGGCAAGATTTATGAGAGGAAGATAAATGAAGCTTTTTTCGGAAAAAATAGAAGTAGATAGTAAAAAGAATAACACTGACAAGAAGCTTTCGTATATAAACTGCAAGGATTGCGGCAAGGATATTATAGCCGAGATCGCACATGCAAATGATTCGGTGTGCCCTTACTGCGGCGCGCTTTTCAGACAGCCGGCATACAAGCGCATAGAGTCGATAGTTGACAACGGAAGCTTTATAGAGATCGAGCGGGATGCAAAGAGCAAAGATCCTATCGAGTTTCCGGGGTATATGAACAAGATAGAGAACGAGCAGAACAAATCCAAGTCTGTTGAGGGCGTTGTTATTGGAAAAGCGACCATCAAAGGCGTAAGGACCGCCATAGCTGTGATGGATTCATATTTCATGATGGGAAGCATGGGCACGGTGGTCGGCGAAAAGATAGTAATTATAGCGGAATTTGCGACGCTAAATGAGCTGCCGCTTATTATTTTCTGTGCTTCGGGAGGCGCAAGGATGCAGGAAGGCGTCCATTCATTGCTGCAGATGAGCAGGACAACTATTGCTCTTGCCCGACATTCGGAACAGAAACTGCTGCATATTAATGTGCTGACGCATCCGACGACAGGAGGGGTTACGGCAAGCTTTGCGATGCAGGCGGATATAACCATAGCCGAACCAAAAGCGCTTATAGGTTTTGCCGGGCCAAGGGTCATCGAGCAGACTGTTAAGGACAAGCTGCCCGAAGGCTTTCAGATTGCGGAGTCGCTGATGGAAAACGGGCTGCTGGATATGATAGTGGACAGAAAAGATTTGCGTGACACGCTTGCAGACCTTTTGGCGCTGCATAGTAAACCGCAGGAGCCGCAGGAGAAAAGGTCGCTGATAAGGGGGGTGTATGACGATGTCTTCAAACGAAATTGAAAAGACGGCTGAGATAGCCGAAGTGATGGCAGAAGAAATCGAAGATAACGCCAAACCCTGGGAGCGGGTGCAAAACGCAAGGAAAGAGAACAGGCCGCAGTCGATCGACTACATCGGAAAGCTTTTTCACGGCATATATGAGATGAAGGGCGACAAGATATACGGAGACGACCCTTCCATAATAACAGCAATAGCATGGTTCGAGAACTGGCCGGTCACTGTTATTGGGCAGCAGAAAGGACATACTCTGGAAGAGAGAATGAAGTATAACTTCGGCATGCCCAACCCGGAAGGATACAGAAAATCTATCCGTGCAATAAAACAGGCGGAGAAGTTTCACAGGCCGATAATATGCCTTGTGGATACACCGGGTGCGCACCCTGGTGTGGATGCAGAAAACCGTGGACAGGGGCTCGTGATCGCAGAGCACCTTAAGGCAATGGCTACCGTTAAAGCGCCGGTTGTTTCGATAATCATCGGCGAAGGGGGCAGCGGAGGTGCACTTGCGCTCTCGCTTGCAGACAGGCTTATAATGCTGGAGAACAGCTATTTTTCGGTTATATCGCCGGAGGGATGCGCTTCGATATTGTTTAAGGATTCTTCTCTTGCTAAAACAGCGGCGGAGAGTTTAAAACTTACATCGAGTGACCTTAAGGAGTTTAACATAGTAGACAGCGTAATAAAGGAGCAGGAGAGCTTCAGCAGATTCAATATGGACAAAAGCGTAGAGGATGTGCGAAAAGAGATAAAGACGGCGCTGAGAAGACTGACAAGGATTTCACCGGACAAGCTGGTTGAAAAACGGCACCAGAAATTCTTGGGGATGAGAGGACTATAATTGATAGATAACGTAGAGATTGCAGGAATAGGCAAATTTGTACCAAAAACGGTAGTAACGAACTTCGACTTAGAGAAAATCGTGGACACGAGCGATAAGTGGATAAAGAAGCGTACCGGTATAAGCAAGAGGCATGTAGTATCGGATGAAAAAGCTATAGACATGGCTGTTGAAGCGACAAAGAATGCGCTTGAAAATGCGGGAGTGGATGCTAAGGATATAGGACTGATTGTAGGCTGTACCATCACCAGCGAACAGATTACGCCGGCGATGGCAAGTTATGTTGCTAAGAATATCGGAGTGGACTGCTCGACTATGGATATCTCGGCAGGCTGTACGGGCTTTGTAACTGCTTTGATTACCGTTGGAAGTATGATGGACACGCTTGGCATAGATGCTGCCGTTGTGGTTGCAAGCGAGGCTCTCTCGAAGATAGCCGACTGGACCGACCGGACTACTTGTGTGTTGTTTGGCGACGGTGCGGGCGCTGTAGTGATAAAGAGAAGCGACGTGCAGAGAATGCATTTTCCGGTGCTGAGCGGCAAACAAGACCACGAAGATGTTCTATATTATAAAAAAGATGGCAGGGAAACGCCATTTTCAAAGGGAGTGGACACCTCTGTGCAGTATCTCAAAATGAATGGCAGAGAGGTTTTTACATATGCAGTCGGCGCTGTTGAAGACACGCTTAGGCAAATGAAAGAGAAGTGCGGGGACAAACCGTACACGAAGATAATCCCACATCAGGCAAACGAGAAAATAATAGACTATGTTGCAAGAAGCTTTGATTATGATAAAAAAGATTATTTTATAAACATAAGCGAGTACGGCAACACTTCTTCGGCAACTATACCGATCGCAATGTGCGATGCCTGCGAGAAGGGCTGGCTAAAGAAGGGCGACAGAATCGCTCTCGTCGGCTTTGGCAGCGGGCTTTCATGCGGCGGTGTTGTAATAGATTGGACAATATAAAATTTTTATGGAGGAACATGAAAAATGAAAGAAATTATTATCAAAAACCTAATGGAGCAGCTTGACCTCGAGGAAAACGAGATAAAAATGGATTCTAAGTTTGTTGACGATTTCGAAATGGATTCGCTCGACATGGTTGAAATGCTTATCGACCTCGAGAAGGAAACGGACATAAAGATACCAAACGAGGACGTAAAAGACATTGCTACAGTAGGCGAGCTTATCGCTTATCTCGAAAAAAAGAAAAATGCGTAAATTTGAAGGCACGATTGCACAGCTGCTGGGTATCGAATACCCAGTGATACAAGGTGGCATGGCATGGGTCAGCAACGCCAGCCTGGCGTCTGCTGTTTCTAAAGCAGGCGGCCTTGGCGTTATTGCCGCAGGCAACGCACCGGCGGACTGGGTAAGGGAGCAGATAAAGCTTGTTAAAGAGCAGACGGACAAGCCGTTTGGCGTGAATGTCATGCTGCTAAGCCCGTTTGTTGAGCAAGTCGCAAAGGTAGTTGAAGAAGAGAAGGTTCCTGTTATAATCACGGGGGCCGGAAACCCTGCGCAGTATGTTAAGACATGGAAAGCGGCCGGAAGCATTGTTGCACCGGTGGTGGCGAGCCGTGCGCTGGCTATTATGATGGAGCGCATGGGTGTGGATTTCCTTGTTGCTGAAGGCAGTGAGGCAGGCGGACATATCGGAGAGCTTTCGACGATGGTGCTTATGCCGACTATAGCCAGAGCTGTCAAGATACCTGTAGTTGCGGCTGGCGGCATATTTGACGCTGCAGGTGTTGCGGCTGCGTTCTGCCTTGGAGCAAGCGGCGTACAGGTGGGCACACGGTTTATACTCGCAGAAGAATGTACGGCTCATGATGAATATAAGCGCAGGCTTATCAAAGCAAAGGACATCGACTCTAAGGTTACAGGGCGTGTTACCGGGCATCCGGTGAGACTGCTCAGGAGCCCCATAGTAAGAGAGATGGCAAAAGTGGAGTATGAAGAAAACGCCATAGAAAAGCTGGAGGCTCTGGGCGAAGGCTCGCTGCAGTGCGCAGTTCTTGAAGGAGACAAAAACAAGGGCTCGTTCATGGCAGGGCAGTGCGCCGGGATGCTGAATGAAGTTCAGCCGGCAAAGGACATCATCGAAGACCTTTTCTGTGAGCAGGTATTGAAAGACGCTTCGGAAGCTATAAGCAAAAAACTGTACAAATAGAAGGGGACAAGAGTGAAGACAGTATTTTTATTTCCCGGCCAGGGTGCACAAAAGCCCGGCATGGGAGCGGACTTATACGAAAATAATATTATTTATAAAAAGGCTTTCGACGAATGCCAGGACGGAGCGGAGCTGGATCTTAAAAAGTCTTGCTTTGACGGAGAGCGGCTGGACGAAAGCGAGATAGTACAGCCTTCGATATTTGCCCATTCTATGGGGCTGCTTGCTGTACTTAGAGACAGCGGAGCAGATGCAGACATTTACGCAGGGCTTTCGCTTGGTGAATACAGCGCGCTTACCGCCGCCGGAGTTTTTAACGCCCGGCAGTGTGCAGCGCTCGTTCGCAAACGCGGCAGGATAATGGATGCAGCATACGAAAAGGGCGTCTGCGGAATGCTTTCCGTGATTGGCTTCGAGATGCAAAAAGTATCTGAAGTTATCGCAGGGTATGAAGATGTGTTTATTGCGAACCATCTTTCAGAGCTGCAGATAGTTGTTTCCGGATATAAAAGCGAGCTTGTGAAACTGGAGCAGGTATTTCTTGATGAAGGTGCAAAGATGGCTTCACTTTTAGATGTTGCTGGGCCGTTCCACACTCCGCTTCTTGAGAGAGCTTCAAAAGAATTTTATGAAGTCCTCGCAAAAGAAGAAATAAAACAGTCGGAAAAGACGGTGTATGCTAACGTTCTTGGCAGGCCGTATGAGCAGGACAGTGATATAAGACAGCTTTTGTGCGACCAGATGAGCAGTAGAGTGCGCTGGCACGACTGCATGGAGCATATGGTGGGCAGCGGAATAACGGACTATATTGAGGTCGGGCCGGGCAATGTTCTTGGCAAGCTCATAAAGAGAAGAGTAGGCAAAGGCAATGCAAACATAGTCAGCATTGCAAGTGAGAAATCATTGGAGAAGTTTCTTTCGAGTAGGGAAGGGACGTGAGGTGTAACGTATGTGTAAAATGGAGCTGAACAAAAAGATTGCGCTTATAACCGGCTCTGCAAGAGGCATAGGCAAAACTATTGCAGAGAAGTTTCAGGAACAGGGTGCAACGATTGTTATAACGGATATAAACGAGCAGACGCTGGACGCCGCTGTTGAAGAGCTTAAACAGAACGGTGAGGTGTTCGGCATAAAGATGAACGTTGCCGAAGCCGGCAGCGTACAGGAAGCGGTGGGCGCCGTTGTGGAAAAATATGGGCGGATCGATATACTTGTCAACAACGCAGGCATAACCAAGGATGGCATGATGTCGAGGATGGAAGAAGCGGAGTTTGACAGCGTTATAGCCGTTAACCTTAAAGGTACATTCAACGCAACGAAGAGCGTATCGCAGTATATGCTCAAACAGCGCAGCGGGAACATAATAAATATTTCGTCAGTCGTCGGCATTATCGGCAACGTGGGGCAGGCGAACTATTCTGCTTCAAAAGCGGGCATCATAGGGCTTACCAAAACAAGCGCAAAGGAATTCGCAAAGCGCGGTATAAGGGTTAATGCGATTGCCCCGGGTTTTATAAAGACCGATATGACTGACCAGCTTTCAGACGATGCTAAAAAGGCGCTGTACAGCAACATTCCGCTTGGCAGGCTTGGTCTGCCGGACGATATTGCAAACGCAGCGGTTTTCCTTGCATCCGACAACGCCGGATATATTACAGGACAGGTGCTTGTAGTAGACGGCGGGATGGTAATGTGACGGTGATGATATGAGTAATAAAGTGATTATAACCGGCATGGGGGCGGTATCTCCCATAGGCAACAGTGTGCAGGAGTCTTTCGATGCGGCGCTTGCCGGCACATGCGGGGTAAGACTTGCGACGAGTTTTGACACCGAAGCTACGGAAATCTACGTTGCCGGAGAGGTGCAGGATTTCGACCCGGCACCGTATATAAACAAGCGTGCAGCAAGGCGGATGGCGAGATTTTCGCAGATGGCTTTTGTAGCTGCAATGCAGGCATGGGAGCAGTGCAGTTTTGAAGAAGGAAGCTTCGATCCGGACAGGATCGGCGTTATACTCGGCAGCGGTATGGGCGGATTGGATGTTATTTGTGAGCAGCATTCCGAGATGCTCAGTGAAGGCCCAAGAGCCGTTTCATCGTTTTTTATACCAAAGTCTATAATAAACACAGCAGCCGGCACAATAGCAATTGAGCTTGGGCTTCACGGCCCGTGCTATAGCGTGGTTACAGCGTGCTCGTCTGGCGCAGACGCACTTGGGCAGGCGTATTACGCAGTCAAGGAAGGGCGGCTGGACGCTGTTCTAGTCGGCGGTGCGGAATCGTGCATGACTGAGCTTGCTGTGCAGGGATTCCACCAGATGCAGGCGCTTTCAGAGTCTAGCGACCCGAAACGTGCCTCGATACCTTTTGACAAGGAGAGGGACGGATTCGTTATGGCGGAGGGCGCAGCTTTCCTGATGCTGGAGTCGGAGGAGCATGCTGAAAAACGGGGAGCAAAAGGACTGGTTGAATTTGCCGGCTATGCACAGACGTGCGATGCCCACCACATAACAGCGCCGGAGCCTGAGGGTAAGTTTGCGTCGCAGGCGATGGAGCAAGCTGTGAAGGATGCCGGGCTGTCTTTGGAAGATATAGGGTATATAAATACGCACGGAACAAGTACACCGCTCAACGATGTTTTTGAGAGCGGAGCTATTGAGAAGTGCTTTGGTGAGCACAGCAAGAACATACTCGTCAACTCAACTAAGTCTATGACAGGGCATATGCTGGGAGCAGCGGGTGCATTTGAGACTGTTATGACGGCTTGTGCCGTGAGTGCAGGAGTGTCTCCGCCAACCATAGGGCTTCAGAATGAGGACGAGGGATGCAACCTTGACTATGTTAAAGGTGAAAAAAGAGCTATGGATACAAAATGCGGAATGTCGAACTCGTTTGGCTTCGGCGGACACAACAGCTCTATAGTGATAAAAAAGATATAAATACAGGAGAGCAAAATGATAGGAATCGAAGGAATCAAAAAGATACTGCCGCACAGAGAGCCGTTTTTGATGATGGACCGTGTGGATGAACTGGAGCCAGGTGTGTTTGCTAAAGGCGTAAAATCCATAAGCGGAAACGAATGGTATTTCATGGGGCATTTTGGGGAAGTAAAGGTGATGCCGGGTGTGTTGATAGTTGAAGCGCTGGCTCAGATGGGCGGAATAGCGCTGCTTTCTTCGCCAGAGCTTAAAGGAAAGCTTGCATTTCTTGGCAAGATAAAGAACGCAAGGTTTTATGACAAGGTCGTCCCGGGGGACCAGCTTAGGCTGGAGACTACAATCGACGTGCTGAAAGCGGGCGTAGGCATGGGCACAGGAATAGCTTATGTTGGTGACAAGAAGGTTGCTTCGACAGAGCTAATGTTTGCAATCGGCGACGCAGAATAGCAATAAAGGCAAATCAAAAAGCAGGAGCCGCAATGCCCCTGCTTTTTTTGCGATTTTATTCAGGTTTGTCTTGGTTGACGATATCCATCGACATCATCAAAAAGCCGGAGAAGCCGGCCATGCTTTCGCCGACAGAGCCGCTGACGAACTTTTTCATAGCGTTTATCTCGCTACGGTATTTCACAAAGAAGTCATAGCTTGGCCGGGGTTTGTATTCAAGGCCTTCAAGCTCGAAGTGTTTTATTACGTTTTTAACGGTGGTAGGTTTGTATAACAGGTCTGTTTCGGGGTAGTAATAGCACCGGAACACCGTTATCAGAGTCCACTTGGCGAGTCCGTATCTTGTCAGCACGTCGAGCATCTGGTGGAAACCTTTTGCTTCGTCGTCAAAGAGCAGATTGCGCAGGCCGTCGACCATGAACACTTTCTCATCATAGGACATAGAGTTTACAGCGTCACGGAACTTTGGCTTTTCGAACACAGACACCATCGAAGAGCCGGACACGAGCTTGGTCATGGCGGCGGTCGTTTTTTCAACGTCGCCGAGCGCATCCAAAGAAAAACTATCGTGCGCAAAGCTGACTAGCTTTCCCATTCTGTGTTTTTTACCGAGCTCTTTCAAAGATTCGCTTTCAAAGCCCTGCGGGTAGAGGGCTAAAAAAGCCTGCTGAGCTTGTGCTAACTTTTGTTTGTTCATATTGGTTTACCTTCCTTTGCGATCATATATCAATTATACATTACAGCGTATGAGTGTCAATTTGCATGTACACAAAAGCAGGACGGGTGTATAATGTTTTTAATAAAAAAATGGAGCAGTGTTATGACGAGTCAAAAAGTTAGGGAGTATTTATTATCTAAGAAAGGGGCGCAGGAGTCGTTTCCTTTTGGGCTGGGCGTTCCCGTTTTTAAAGTAGGAGGCAAGATGTTTGCGCTAATAAACACGCACGAGGAAAGGCGGAGCATTAACCTTAAATATCCTAAAGACGATATTGAGGCTTTGCGAAGCAGCATTAGAGGAGTAGAACCCGGATATCATATGAACAAGCGCCACTGGAACACGCTTTACTTAGACAGCGTCAGCGACAAGATGATAAAAGAAATGATAGATATATCTTACGGTCTTATTTTTGAAGCTCTGCCAAGAGCTAAAAGGGAAAAGATAGACACAGAATAAGAACTACTTATTCAACTTTATCCTGAAGAAAGCGCCGCCGCCGGAGCTGTTTCCTATCGTG
Source organism: Christensenellaceae bacterium (assembly GCA_963666505.2). GTDB lineage: Bacteria > Bacillota > Clostridia > Christensenellales > SZUA-584 > JABGQS01. The sequence continues at coordinate 517,941 of CAXXXL010000001.1, forward strand.
AAGTGCCCGCTGTGCGCTTTTACTATTTCGTTCACTATGGATAGCCCTATACCGCTTCCGTTGCTCTTTTCACGTGCAAAGCCGCCAAGGATGTTGCTTACAGCTTCCGGCTCGAAGCCGCTGCCATCGTCGGTTATTTTTATCTCGACGGTATTTTTAAGCTCTTTTGTTTCAATGCGTATCAGTGATTTAGAATATTTTGTGCAGTTGGAGAGTATGTTCACAAAAGCACGGTAGAGCTTATCACCGTCGGCTGTGATAAGCGGCAGTTTTTTCGGCGTATATTCTATGTCTATATCGCCGAGTATCGCAACGCTCTCGACGCTCTCGATAGCGCTTTCAAGGAGCTTTGAAACGTCCTGCTCTTCAAATTTGAACATTTCAATATTGCTTTCTATCTTGCTGAGCAGAACGATGTTCTCGGTAAGTTTTTTAATTCGCAGGCTTTCGCTCATAATAACGACGAGCGGTTTTTCTATGTCTTCGAACACACCGCTTTTGATGCCTTCTGCATAGCCGTAGATGGACGTAAGCGGGGTTTTTATCTCGTGGGATATCTGCCTGAAAAGCCGGTCTTTTTCTGAGTCATGCTCTTTTAAACTCTGCGCCATGCTGCTTACAGCAACGGAGAGGTCTTCTATCTCGTCGTTGGTTTTCGCCGTAAACGTTTCGTCGAAGTTACGCTTTTCGTACTGCTTGGTTATGCTGGTAAGCTTGATTATCGGTTTTGTTATACGCTTTGAGACAAACACCGTAACCAAAACGGAAATTAGCGAAAGCGCAGCAATGGAAATAACAAGCGCTATGGTGAAGCTCTTCGTCATTTCACGTATGCTCTTCATGGAAAGCAGAGAGATTATAACGCTGTCCGTCTCGCTGCCGGTCTGGCTTTCAGTGGATATGGTGCAAAGGTATTCCTGGTCTTCGACTTTGAGCTGGATGACTTTTTTCTTTGATTTTACATAGTCTAGGATAACCGGCTGAGGGTCGAAGTCTTCGCCGAAGTTTTCGTCGCTGCTGTAACTTAGGCTGAGTCCGTCCGGCGTTTTGGCGTAGATGAGGTTGATGCTGTCTGTCAGCACTCTGTAGACGGCAGGCTGCTTTATACGGTTGTTGACATAAAGTGTGGTCGTTACTCTGTTTTCTATTATCAGCTGGGATTTAATGTCTTCAAGTGCATTGCTGTTGGCGATTATGAGAACAATGGTGAAAAAAACGAGCAGAGAAAGCACAACTATGAGAACGTTGGTCAGTGTGAGTTTTTTTGTTATGCTATTTCTTTTCATCCGGTTCTCCTATCTTGTAACCATAGCCCCAGACAGTTTGTATCTTGCACTGGGCGCCCAGACCAAGCATCTTTTTACGCAGGCGCTTAATGATATGGTCGACCTGTCTTGAGTCTCCGTAGTAGTCGTAGCCCCATACCTTTTCTATTATCTGTTCTCTGGAGAACGCACGCTTCTGGTTCTCGAGAAAAAGCGCAAGAAGGTCGAACTCCTTTGCTGTTGTCTGCAGTGGGGCGCTGCCTATGTAGGCCTGTCTGCTTTCGAGGTCGAGTTTAAGGTCGAGGCAGCAGAGCGAACTGTCCTTTTCAGCGCTCTCGTGCTGCTCTAGCCTGTTGAAAGTGTTTTTTATTTTTATCAGCAGCTCTCTGAAGCTGATGGGCTTGCTTATATAATCGTCGCTGCCAAGCTCTAGCCCGAGTACACGGTCGATCTCGTCGTTGTTTGCGGATATCATGAATATAGGGACGAGACTGTTTTTCCGTATCTCACGTGTGAGGTCGTAGCCTGTCATTTGCGGCATTATGATGTCAGTTATTATAAGGTCGCAAGGACGTGCTGAAAAAGCATCCAGCAGGCTCTTACCGTCGTAGAAGATCACGACTTCGTATCCTGCATTTGAAAGATGCGATTTTAAAAGTTCGCATATTTGTTTGTCGTCGTCAGCAACGTAGATTCTCTTCATCAGTCTTCGCCTTTTTTTGTTATATTATAGCACAGAGGATAGTATAAGAATAGCTCGCAGTAAACCCTGCGAGCTACTTAGGACTTGTAAGTCGGATTAATAGTCAGGCGCCCTGGCCTGCTCCTGTGCCTGTACCTGTGCCTGCTCCGGGTCCGTTGCCGCCGCCTTCAGGTTTCCAGCCTTCACGCAGCTTCTGGGCATATTCATCAAGCGTTAGGCCGAGCTCTTCTGCACGCTGTTCCATGAGCTCTTTTCTGTCGCGAAGGCGCTGGGCATATTCGTCGAGCGTTAGCCCAAGACCTTTCGCACGCTGTTCCATAAGTTCTTTTCGATCACATAGCTGCTGTCTGTACTCGTCGAGCGTTAGCCCTAGCTGGTTTGCACGCTGTGTCATAAGTTCCTGACGGTCACGAAGCTGCTGCTTATATTCGTCCAGCGTCAGCCCAAGCTGGTTTGCACGCTGTGTCATCAAGGTCTGGCGCTCTTGCAGGTGTGCCCTGTACTCGTCCAGAGTCATACCTAGAGCCTGTGCTCTTGCTTCTATTGCAGCTTTTAACTGGGCTATATATTCTTCCAGCGTCAGCCCAAGTTCGTCTGCGCGATCCTGCCATCTCTGCAGGAGGTCTTCGATGTTCTGGTCGTCTGCAGCGAATGCGACAGAAGCTGTTGCCACCATCAGTACTATCACCAATAAAATTGAAACTATTTTTTTCATATCTTTTCTCCTTAACTCTTCTTGATTATTTTCTAAACACATTCTAACCTGTAAATATGTATTAATTATGCTGTAAATGTGGCAGATGTTTGGCAGCTGCTAATTTGCCTCAAGCTCTTCAAGTTCTGCCAGAAGCTCTTCGAGCTCTTCAAGTTCACTAAGCTCCAGAAGTTCTTCCAAGTCCGCTATTTCCTCGAGCCCTTCGAGCTCTTCGAGTTCGCTCAATGACGCAAGCTCGTCAAGGTCTTTTAGGTCCTGCTCGTCCAGGGTTTCGATATCTTCAAGATCTTGTGAGCCTGCCAGATCTTCCGCAGTCGCCAGGTCTTCCGCATTCGTCAGGTCTTCGGCAGCCGCCATGTCTTCGGCTTCGGTAAGGTCTTCAAGCTCCAGTATTTCTTCGAGTTCTCGAATATCTTCAATATCCGCCGTGTTTTCACTTTTGCAGCCGAATGAGAAAAACAGGACTGCTGCCAGAAGCAGAAACACAATGGTTTTAAATTTCATAAATACCTCCGTTTTGCCTTTTACTCAAGATGATACTAACATAATAGACCGAAAATATGTAAGTTTAATGCCCTAAATGTGGCAGAATTGTGGCAGAAGAGGTATACTTCTCTATGCTCAAAACTGAAAACAACGGGATAATTGAAAAAATATGGGAAAAAATATGAAAAGATGAGTTTGAAAATCCGTAAAATATGGTATAGTATAGGTATGATTCAAAAGGAGGAAAGATACATGAGCAGACAGAAAAAAAAGAGGCTTCTTTTTATCGGCGGATGGTTTCTTATCGTTGCATGTGTAATAATCCTTCTTGCTATTCCTTTTAAAATCATTATTTATTACATGCTGCATTTTATAATGATTGCGGGTTTTACGAGCGTAAGTGTTTCTATGATAATGCACGCCAGAGATAATCAGGACAAAGCTGTGTTAAGATATAAAGTTTTTAAAATGATGGGCTATGCGCTGTTTATCATGACAGCTGCTTTTCTTGGAATAATATTGTTCACATTGGTATTTTTGTTCTTGATCTTGAAGGTATAAGGGAAAGTCACTAACGACGAAACAATCTCTTGAGAAAATTAACCGTTTATTTATTCGTATAATATAAAACCAAATATTAGGGGGACAGGCAAATGAAAGAACGCCCGAGCAAACTGGCGGTGCTGTGGACTTCTGCAGACCGTGAGACAGCGCTGAAGATGGTGTTTATGTACACGAAAAACGCAAAAAAGAACGGATGGTTTGACGAAGTAAAGCTGGTGGTATGGGGACCTAGCGCAAAGCTGCTGGCGGAGGATTTTGAGCTTCAGGCGTACTTTAGGAGCATGGTACAGATTGGCGTGGAGGCTATAGCGTGCAAAGCGTGTGCAGACTCTTACGGCGTTTCAGAGGCGCTTGAAAAGCTGGGTACAAATGTTTTTTATATCGGCGAAGCATTTACACAGATATTGAAAGATGATTATACAATGATAACTGTATAACATTGTGATAAATGCGCTTGATAGTTTGCTGGGCGATTGCTATAATCCTATGGTATAACTTTTGAGCGGAGGAATTATGACTGATATTGTTAAAAGAATTGCCGATGAGCTTGGTATAAAAATTCAGCAGGCAAAAAGCGCAGTGGAGCTTGTTGACGCAGGTAACACTATCCCGTTTATATCGAGGTATAGGAAGGAAGCGACAGGCGGGCTTTCCGACGATGTGTTAAGGGAGCTGGAAAAGCGGCTTATATCACTACGCAAACTGGAAGAGAGAAAAACGGAAGTTAAGCGGCTTATAGAAGAAGCGGGCAGCTTGACACAGGAGATAGAAAAGAGTATTCAGAGCGCGGCCAGCCTTACCGAGGTGGACGATATATACCGGCCATTCCGGCCAAAGAGGAGAACCAGAGCTTCGGCTGCTTTGGAAAAGGGGCTGGGACCGCTTGCGGATATGATAGTTGAGCAGACGATGAGCGACGCAGAAGTATTGCGAAGAGCCGAAGAGTTTGTGGATGCTGAAAAGGGCGTCGGAAGCGCAGAAGAAGCGGTTGACGGTGCTGGGGATATAGCTGCAGAGGTTTTTTCGGACAACGCAGAGCTGCGGGGGCAGCTGAGGCGCTGGGTGATGCAAAACGGAGAGATTGTCTCTAAAGCGCTGACTGACAAGAGCACAGTGTATGATACTTATTATGATTTTTCTGTTTTAGTCAGGAACATTAAGCCGCACCAGACTATGGCGCTGCGGCGTGGGGAAAAAGAGAAGATGCTGTCTGTAAAGGTGGATGCGGACGAGCAAAATGCTATGAAAATATTCTTGCGTACGGTGTCAAAAACCAGGCAGCCGGGCGCTCTTTTTACGCAGGCTGCTTTAGATTCGTATAAACGGCTTGTTTTTCCGGCGATCGAGAGAGAGATAAGGAATGCCATTGCCGAAGCTGCCGACGAGCAGGCTATCAATCTTTTTGCAGAGAACCTTAAGAACCTGCTGCTTCAGCCGCCGCTGAAAGGCAAGAGCGTGCTGGCGCTTGACCCGGGATTCAGGACGGGCAACAAGGCGGCGGTCGTTGACCCGACGGGCAAGGTGCTGGACACAGGCGTTGTATACATGACACTGAAGAACCACGACATGGAAAAAGCGAACGCACAGCTTAGTGCGCTGATTGAAAAACACAGCGTGGATATAATAGCTATAGGCAACGGAACGGCTGGCAGGGAAACGGAGCTGGCGGTGTCTGCGCTTATAAAAAAACTGGGCAGGAGCATCAGCTATGTTATCGTAAACGAGGCGGGCGCTTCAGTGTATTCCGCATCCAAGCTTGGTTCAGATGAGTTTCCCGATTTCGATGTGGCACTAAGGAGCGCTGTATCCATAGCGCGAAGATTGCAGGACCCTCTTGCAGAGCTTGTTAAGATCGAACCAAACGCTATAGGCGTAGGACAGTATCAGCACGACGTTAACCAAAAGCAGCTTTCAGCGAGCCTTGACGGTGTGGTGGAATACTGTGTTAACGAAGTGGGTGTTGATTTGAACACAGCATCTGCGCCGCTGTTAAAGCAGGTATCCGGAATTTCCGGCGCGGTAGCGGAAAACATAGTCAAATACAGAGAACAGAGCGGACGTTTTACGGGAAGAAAAGGACTGCTGAAGGTGCCGAAACTCGGCGGCAAGGCTTTCGAGCAGTGCGCAGGTTTTTTGCGCATACTGGACGGTGAGAACATACTTGACAATACTGCCATACACCCGGAATCGTACCAGGCAGTCAACAAGCTGCTGAAGCTGTCGGGCTATAAAAAGGCTGATAAAGAATCGATTGCAAAGCTGAGGAGCAGACTTGACGCAGTGGACACGGCAAAGACAGCTGCAGATATAGGCGTTGGAGAGATGACACTCAAGGACATCATCGCCGAACTTAAAAAGCCGGGACGTGACCCGAGGGAGAGCCTTGACGGGCCGGAACTCAGGGTGGATGTTCTTAGCATGGAGGATTTAAAGGAAGGCATGGTGTTGACGGGCACAGTTAGAAACGTAATAGACTTCGGTGCTTTTGTGGACATAGGAGTGCATCAGGACGGGCTTGTGCACATATCGCAGCTGAGCAACAGCTATGTGAAACATCCTATGGATGTGGTTTCCGTTGGCGATATAGTTAAAGTAAAAGTGTTGAGTGTGGATCTTGAAAAGAAACGCATATCACTGAGCATGAAGGACACAGACTAAAGGAGAGATATGAAACTAGCTGTATTTGATTTTGACGGAACGTTGATGAAGACGGATTCGCTGCCTTTCCTGCTTAAGATATGGGGAAGCCTGGGATATCCACGTTACAAACAATGGCTGATGTATATACGCATAGGCGGGCTGTATATAAGGTATAAACTGGGGATGAACGGACGTATGTCTAAAGAGATGATGAAGAAGACAGCGTTTCAGAAGTTCACACGGATATTTTCCGGAATGAACAGACAGCAGATACACGGATATTTTAAAGCAGCTGCACAAAGGATAATGCCGGAGCTTAACGAACAGGTGATTGGCGAAATTGCAAAGGTGAAAAGGGAAGGTTACCACACCGTTTTGCTTTCGGGATTCTATCATGAGCTGCTGGAGCTGATAGCGCAGAATGTAGGCATAGAGAGCGTACTCGGCACAAAACTGTATTATAACGGTTCGCAGGTCGATGCGAAAAAGAAACTGACGATAAGGACAGGGCAGGACAAGGTGGAGCGGATACTTGAAGAGTTTGGCGATGCTGACTTTACACAGAGCTGTGCGTACGCAGACAGCATCTCTGACCTTGGGCTGCTTGAAATGGTCGGAACGCCTGTCGCAGTCTGCCCGGACAGCGGGCTTAGGCAGATAGCCGCCGACAGGAGCTGGAGGGTAATGGAGTGAAAGATACTCAAATTATAAAATCGAGCTTTGAAGAGTGCCGGGCGCTGACAGCAGAGCACGCTTCTTCGCTGTATAGTCCGCTTGATTCCTGGCTGGAGGAAGCACTGCTCGGGAGTGATATATATAAGTTGTTGCTTGGCGAAGAAACAGTAGGTTATTGTGCGGCCAAGGATGAGACGCTCAAGTTCTTTTATGTTGCCGGCGACTATTTTAGCAATGCGGCCGATTTTTTGGAGAAAGTCGTTGAAGAGCTTGGAATAAAAAAGATAATGGGCATAACACAGGACAGTGCATTATGTGCATTGCTGGGCGAATGGGATTTTGAGATAAAAAGGGACGCATGGATATTCTGTGACAGCGCAAGAAAGACGAAGCAGAAGACAAAAGACACTGTGTTTCGCAAAGCGGAAGCGGACGACTGCGACAGGTTAAGGCGGATATCCGGGGATTTCTTTGATGAAGAGAGCTGCGGCTATAACAGTCTTGAAGAACGCATTGAAGCCGGTACGATATTCGTTTTGGAGCGAAAGGACGGCTCATTGCTTGGCGGAGGGATAATCGAATACGGCAGAGTGTGCACAGAATGTGTATCTATCGGGATGTTCACAAACCCGGAGTTCAGGCGCAAAGGCACCGCAAGGACAATACTGCTGAGTCTTAAAGAACATGTGTATAAAATAGGCAAAAAGCCGGTTGCAGGCTGCTGGTATTACAACACTCTTTCGAGAAAGAGTCTTGAATCGGCAGGTATGAATGCAGCATCGTTCGTATTTGAAGCAGAGCTTGCAGGGAAAGACAAGCCGCCGAAAATGACGGGAAACCGGCCGGGTGAGCTCGTGGAATAAAAAATGAAAGATGAACAGAGCGGCAGAGGCAAGCCGCTTTTTTTTGTGTTGATTTTGCTAAACAGGGAACTTTTGATAAAAAAAAGTGCAAAGAGATGGGTAATCCGCTTCACAATAGTATAAAAGTATTTGTAAATGCGGAGATAGGAAATGAGGGGAGAATTAAAGTACGGTATTGACTTACTACTAAGATGATGTAAAGGCGAAGTTTGTTTTAAAGAGATACAGGAAAATTTAAGTTATTTTGTAACTTTTTCTGCGTTGATAAATCGAATATTTTTATAACCAGTAACAACGGGGCTTTTTAGTTATTATTTAGGAGGCGACATGGTAGCAAGCGGTAAGAAAATCTTTATAATACCCCCGGCTAGCGGTTGTAGCGACGCTTTTTGTAGAAATCTTTGCATGGTATGGAACAAACAGCGGGCTTGTATCAGTCATTATAGCGTAAAAAAGTGTCGAGGTTATTGTGCTGGCGCATGTAAAAAACGTGATGCAGAAAAGGTATATTTCTTCTGGAGGGCCGTTTTTTTCAGTAACACTGCGCTGCTGGTTATAATTAAGTATATTTATAATTCTGAAAATAAAAAAAGGCATAAATACACATTATTTTGTAACCTTTTTTTAGGCTGAGACGTTTTAATATATGGAATCTTTATTTAGGAGGCAAAATGAGAACGGGTGGTAGGAGAGCATTCTGTATACTGACAGTTATATTATTTCTTTTGGTTTCTTTTTTAACTGCGGCAACAGCTTTTGCAACCGGAAGTGATACGGCTGAAGAAGCTGCGTCGGAGTTTCCACCGGAATCAATATCCGTTTTCTCGCTAGTAGCGCTGATAGGCTGCGGGGCAGTGACGATATTTATAGTGGTTACAAGCATTGTTTCGAACAATAAAAAAAGAAGAGATCAGGATTTGAGACAGCAGGAGCGCATTCTTAACTAACAAATTTGTGCGCGTAAAAAGAAGTTTAATTTTATACAGAATAATGAGTTATAACAATGCCAAAACCGTCTGATAAACAGGCGGTTTATTTTATCAAAAAACTTTTTATATATGCTGGGATTATGATACAATTGTGACATAAGAAACAGAAAAGGTGCTGATATGAAGATAATTTCATGGAACGTTAACGGACTGAGGGCATGTGTGAAGAAAGGGTTCAAAGATTTTTTCGGCAGCGTTGACGCAGATATATTCTGCGTTCAGGAAACGAAGCTGCAGGATGGGGACATATCTCTTGAATTGCCGGGATATGAACAGTTTTGGAGCCATGCGGACAAAAAAGGATATTCAGGTACTGCTGTTTTTGCTAAGCAGCAGCCGATAAGCGTTTCAGAGGGCATGGGCATTGATGAACACGATCACGAGGGGCGTTTGCTCAATCTGGAGTATGATGGATTCTATCTTGTAAACGTGTATGCGCCGAACTCGCAGGAAGAGCTGAGGCGCCTTGAGTATCGGATGAAGTGGGAGGATGACTTTAGGGAATATGCAGAGCGGCTCAAAGAAAAAAAGCCTGTTATAATATGCGGCGATCTGAACGTGGCGCACGAAGAGATAGACTTGAAGAACCCGGACACCAACCGCAGGAACGCCGGGTTTACCGACGAAGAGCGTCGGAAGTTTTCGCAGCTTCTTGAAGCCGGGTTTATTGATGCGTTCAGATACCTTTACCCGGATGTTACTCAAATGTATTCATATTGGTCATACAGATTTGGCGCACGAGGACGCAACGCAGGGTGGAGGATAGATTATACCTGCGTGGAACAGGCGCTGAAGGAAGAAATAAAGGAATCAAAGATGCACACGGCCGTGATGGGATCTGACCACTGCCCTATAGAACTTGATATATTCTAGAAGACGCAGGGCGGCCTTTGAAACGGCAAAAAGAGTAAAGGAGAGTAGTAAAATGTCGAAAAACAAACAGCTTTCGGGGTTGATAACAGGGCTTACAGCACTGCTTGCAGTGGGGGCTTTCTTCATAATCAGTTTTGCTAGTGATGGTTGGCCTTACGCATGGATAGTATTTCTTTCCATCCCATTTGTTGCAATAGTAACGAATATTATATTTACCAAAAAGGATAAGATTAGCCATATAACCGGCGCTGTGGCGATACTTTGCGTTGTAGGGTTTCTGCTGATGGGGATTTTGGGCAGCCTTTGGAGCTTTGCCTGGATAATATTCCTGCTTATACCCATCACAGGGATAATAGTGAATATGATAAAGACCGTAAGGAAAGACAAGAAAGACCCAGGGGAAGAAACACAGGATATATAAAAATCGGAAATGAGCAGCTGCTGTTGTATTGAAAGCGGGCTGCAAAATTTTGTGCGCCGGAACGCCGGCGCTTTTTGCTGTTATTTGTATAAAAAGTGAATAATGGATGAACTTACAGCGATGGGTGTTGCCGCTGAAGATATGTGGATATATACTCTTACTTATGGAAAAGAGCGTAAATACAAAAAGAATATATGGCTTTGCGACAAATGCAAGGCTTCTTAACGATATGTTGTCGAATATTCAAGACCTTCGGCGTGCTTCGAGACGAGGCAAAGTAAGCAAAGAGTTTCAGGAAAGAATAATGATGGGCGTTACCAGCGTTAACGGCTGCGAGATGTGCAGCTATTATCATACAGGCGAGTCGCTCAAACTTGGGATGAGCAAGGAAGAGATAGACAGCGTCCTTGGCGGGGAGTACCTTGGTGTGCCGGAATATGAGCTGCCTGCAGTTTTGTATGCACAGCACTATGCCGAAACGACAGGGCGTCCGGAAGAGCTGGTGAAGAAGGAGTTTGAGAAGCGTTATGACGAGCAGACTGCACAGGACATCACTGCTTTTATAAGGGCTATAATGGTGGGCAACGCACAGGGGAATATCGCCGGTGCGCTGAAAAACAGACTGAAAGGCAAGCCTGAGAAAAACAGCAGCTTGGCTAAAGAACTCTGTGTGATGCTGGGTGATATAATACTGATGCCTGTGCTGCTAATAAAAGCGCTTGTCACCATGCCGTTTAAGGCAAAGAATAGCAGAAGCGCCGCAAGGAACATCACCCGATTCAGCTTTAGACTTTCATAACCTGGCAAAACAAGCATAGCAAGGGCTCCTTTGACGTTTTTGTTGAAAACTTTTCGCTCATATGCTAATATATGTTTAAATTAAAAAGTAAAATATTTAATATGGAATGAGGGTATCATATGAAGGCAGTTACAAAGAGTTATCCGTTGAATCCCATTGAAAAAATTTCAGATTTAAAAGCCTTAACAGACAGAAGCGTCAGAGTATACGGAAAAGCACCGGCTTTCAGGACGATGCTTGGCAAGACAGAATACGAGACAAAGACTTATGAGCAGTTCGGCAGTGAACTCTGCGAGCTTGCGAACGCTTTGATTGAAAACGGATGGCAGGACAAGCGAATCGCTTTGATAGGCGAAAATTCATACCACTGGCTGCTTTCTTATTTTGCAGTGGTGAACATAGGCGCAACTGTGGTTCCGCTGGACAAAGAACTTGACGAAGATGAGATAGTAGAGCTGATAAAAAGGTCCGGTTCTTCTGTATTGATACACTCGGAGAATTATGACGAAGAAGCGGAGTTTGCAGCACAGAAAGTCAAAGGTTTAAGGAGAGTTTCTCTTGGTAAAAAGAAAAGCGCCGATACTACACTGACAGTGCTTCTTGACCAGGGGAAAGACATTTTAAGCGCAGGTACAGACAAATACTCAGGTATTGAGCTTGACCGGGAAAAGGTGTGTTCGATACTCTTCACCTCGGGGACGACCGGAAAAAGCAAAGGCGTTATGCTGTGCCACAGAAATTTGGCAGCAAACGTCGTGTCTGCATGTGAGAATGTTAAGTTTGAAGCTGACGATGTTCTGGTTTCAATACTGCCGATACACCACTCCTATGAAGATATGTGCGGCATTTTTGGGCCAATGAACTATGGCTCGTGTATTGCTTTCTGCGAAGAGATCAAACGTCTGCCTGATGCACTTGCACTGTTCAAACCGACAATTATGGTGCTTGTACCGCTTTATGTGGAGACATTCTACAGAAAGATATGGAACGCTGCGGCGGAGAGCGGACAGGAGAGCAAGCTTAGGATGGGTATAAAGATAGGCAACGCTCTTGCGGCAGTCGGAATAGATATCCGGGATTCACTGCTTGCTGACGTCAGGAAGGCGTTCGGGGGCAGGCTTAAGTCTATAGTGTGCGGCGGAGCATACTTGAATCCAGACTATATAAAGCGGTATAAGAGCTTTGGAGTAACTATAATACAGGGATATGGAATAACGGAGTGTTCTCCGATAATATCATCCAACCGCAACAAGCATATCAAAGCAAAGTCTGTGGGATGGATATTCTCGTGCAACGAAGTTAGGTTCGATAAACAGGGGCAGATACTCGTGAAAGGCGAAAATGTGATGCTTGGATATCTTGACGACGAACAGGGTACTAAGGAAGCTTTTGACGGGGAGTGGTTCAAGACCGGGGACCTTGGATATAAGGGCAAAGACGGTTATCTGTATTTTGCGGGCAGGTGCAAAAACCTTATTGTTTTAAAGAATGGCAAAAACATAATGCCAGATGAAATAGAGTCGCTTCTTATCCAGACCCCTTTGATTGCAGAGTGTATGGTAAAGGAATCTATCGGAGACGAGAACGGATCTGAGAGTATAATGGCGATTATATATCCCGACCCTGCGGCAACAAAAGGCATGAATACTAGCAAAATATTGAGCGAGATACAAAAAGATGTGGACGGGATAAACCAGTCTCTCGTATACTATAAGAGGATAAACAATTTCCTGATTAGAGAGAATGAGTTCCCGAAGACGACAACGAAGAAAATACAACGATATAAGGTAGGCAAAGAGTGATATGTTTGAGAGAGTCAAAAAGATTATTGAGGATAACATTGACTGCACCGGAGTAGTATTGACGCCGGACACAGTTTTGCTGAAAGACCTTCGCATCAACTCTCTTGACCTAGTTGAGCTTGTATGCGCTTTTGAAGTGGCTTTTAGCATCGAAGTGCCCGAAAAAGATATGAGAAAATTCTCTCGTGTGCAGGACATTATAGACTATTTAGAGAAATAATATATAGTAAAGATTATTGTTTTTACGGAATGAACGAGTTATTTACGAATTGCATTGATTTTATATATTGACCGTATGGAAGACAAAGCCGCCGGTCCGGATCCAAAAGCCGGGATTTTAGGCAGGCAGAGCGCTGTACGGTTTATTGGGGGGGAGTGTTAGTATATCACTTCTTGTGAGAGTACCATTGGCCTATTGCATCAATGCTAAATCTAACTGAATAAGCAGGTATTCATTATGAGTGAGCGAAAGATTCGCTATGCCCTGACACATCCGCAGCAGCGGGTATGGTATACGGAAAAACTATACCCGGGCACCGGAATGTGGAATAACGCAGGAACCCTTAAGCTGAAGGGTAAGTTAGATTACGCTTTATTAAATGAGGCGGTCAATTTATTCATCAAAGAGAACGAATCTATAAGGCTGCGTATCGGGCTGGAGGGTGAGAGGCCTTACCAGTATGTGTCCGAATTCAGGCAGCGTCAGTTTGACGTTTTCGATTTCAGTGTACGTGGAGCAGAGCAGCTTTATGAATGGGACAGCATGCAGACTCAGGCGCCTATGCCTATCGTGCAGAGCGACCTTTACTATTGCGCACTTATTAAGCTGGATGATAACGAAGGCGGGCTTTATGCAAAGTTCCATCATCTTATCTCTGATGCTTTGTCAATAGTCGAATTCTCTAACCAGGTCATGAACAGTTATGAAAAGCTGCTGAACGGCGAAGAGATCACCCCGACTCCGACACGTTCTTACATAGAATATATTGAGCAGGAGAAGCAGTATCTTGAATCCAGAAGGTTTGAATATGACCATAAATACTGGACGCAGAGATTCGATGAGCTTCCCGAACCCACTGTAGTTAAACAGAAGAAAACAAATTATTTCAGCGTTAAGGCAGAACGCAAAGTAAATCTTATAGGCAAAGAGGTATCGGGCAGGATAAGGGACTACTGCCAAAAGAACGAGATATCGCCTTTCTCGCTTTTCCTGGCAGCACTTGCCATTTACATCAACAGAATTTCCGGTAAGGACGATATCATAATCGGCGCCCCGGTTGCAAACCGCACATCCAACAACATTAAAGGCGCTTTCGGGATGTTTGTTTCGACTGTTCCGATACGAATAAAAATAAAGGACGAGCTTACCTTCACTGAATTTGCGCAGGTTATTTCAGGGGACTGGTTTGCCGCCCTTAAGCACCAGAAATATCCTTACGATATGCTGATACAGGAGCTTCGCAGGAAGCATAAGGGTCTCGAGTCTCTTTATGACATTACGCTGTCGTATCAGATAGGAACGCTGGAGAAGGATGTTGAGCAGTTCACTTATGAGGGCAGGTGGCATTTCAGCGGTTATCAGGCAAACTCGCTGAATATTCACGTTAACGACAGGGAGCAGGAAGGCAGGCTCATAGTTGACTATGATCATCACGTACCGTTCTTCTCTGACAAGGAAATCGAGTATTTCCATGCGCACCTTATAAATATAGTTAAAGATATCATCAGCAATCCGGACAAGAAGCTGTATAACTTAGAGCTTCTGGCAGACGAAGAGCGTGAAAGGATACTTTACCGCTTCAATGATACCGACAGTGACTTTCCCGAGTGCGAGACGCTTGTTGATATGTGGCACAGGCTTATGGAGCAAACACCTAATGAAAAGACAGCAGTCGTTTTCAGGGACAGGACGATGTCTTACGGCGAGCTGGATGCACGCTCCAGCGCACTTGCGCTTCTGCTTAAACGGCATGAGGTGGGGCCGGAGGACACTGTCGGTCTGCTAATAACAAGAACTCCCGAATATTTCGTTAGCATGCTTGCGGTGCTCAAAGCCGGGGCAGCTTTTCTTCCGATAGACACAGTGCTTCCCGACGAGAGGATATCGTATATGCTGCAAGACAGCAGCAGCAAAGCGCTGATAGCTTCTCCCGGAATGATGGACAGATGCAGCGAGATTGATATACCGCATATAAGCACATCGGCTCCTGTAGCGCTTGCCGACGATCCTTATATTGAAAGCACCTGCAGACCGGAAAATCTGGCATACGTTATTTACACTTCCGGATCGACAGGAATGCCGAAAGGCGTACAGATAGAACACCATTCGATAGTACATTTCATGTATATGATGAAGGAGTCCTGGGACTATTCGCCGGGCGCAAAGATGCTGTGTGCTGCTTCGTTCTGCTTTGACATGAGCATAATGGAAGCGCTGCCGGCACTTGTATTCGGCGCTGAACTGATTCTTGCAGCGGAGGATGAGGCGAACATTCCCCGGAACATGGTAAGGCTGATTAGAAAGTCTCAGGCGAATATAATGATGGTGACGCCCGGGCGTATGGAGCTTTTGCTTTCGGACACTCAGGGCGCAGCCAGCCTTAAGGACTTCAGGGAGATAGGCATGGGCGGCGATGTGCTTCCCGAAAAGCTGCTGGCAAAGGTGCAGCAGTGCACCTCGGCACGCATAACCAACTTTTACGGCCCGACGGAGATAACGGTATGCGCAACCTGTGCAGATGTTACTGACGCAAAAGTACCGAACATAGGAAGCCCTATGCAGGACGTTAAAGCATATATACTCGACACGCACCGCAACCCGGTGCCCATAGGCGTTCCGGGAGAACTTTATGTGGGCGGCAAAGGTGTGTCGAGAGGCTATATAAACAAGCCGGAGCTTAATGCGGAGCGGTTTATAGACAATCCGTATAACCCGGGTACAAAGCTGTATCGAACAGGCGATTTGACTCGTTGGTATCCGCTGGGAGAAATGGAGTTTTTGGGGCGTATAGACAAGCAGGTCAAGATTCGCGGTTATAGGATAGAGCTTGCGGAGATAGAGAACAGGCTTCTTCAGCTGCCGGGCGTCGTTTCGTGCGCTGTGGCGGACTATGAAGACGCCGCCGGAAGGAAGTTTCTTACTGCATTTTTGGTGGGTGAGCCGCCAAAGGTGCTGGATATAAAGGCATTTCTTCTGCGTGTTCTTCCAAACTATATGGTTCCGTCGTATTTTATGACGATAGACAGCCTTCCATTCAGTGCGAGCGGCAAGGTAGATAGGTCGAGGCTGCCCGATCCGCTCGAAAGCATTGAAGCGGAAAGGGAGGCTTTCACACCGCCGAAAACGGCGACGGAAAAAGCGCTGGCCGAATTATGGAAAAACGTATTGGGAGTAGAGCAGATAGACCGCAGCGACAGCTTTTTCGATATTGGCGGCGATTCGCTTTCAATAGTCATGGTAATGGCAAGGATACCTCAGCAGTTCCAGGTGGAAATAATGCTGGAGGACGTGTATAAGAACCCTCAGCTCAAGAGCTTTGCTGCGCTTATTGACGCCGCAGAGAAGTGTGCTAGCAAGCCCATCATAAAGGTTCAGGAACAGCAGGACTATCCGGTGTCGTCTGCGCAGCAGCGAATGTGGATATTGCAGCAGAGTGACAGCGACAGCACCGCTTACAACATACCGATGGGGTTTGAGCTTTTGGGTGACCCGGACATGGGAAAACTTTCTGATGCGCTTGGAAAGCTGATAGAGCGGCACGATGCGCTGAGGAGCCTGTTTATAGTACGGGACGGCAAGCTGAGGCAGAAAGTGCTTGAATCGGCGGAAGCCAGGATAGATGTTGTACAGTGCAGTGACAGCGAGCTTGATAAAACTCTACGCTCGCTGATTAAGCCGTATGATATGGCGAAGGCACCGCTGATGAGGGCAGCAGTAATAGAAACTCCGGCAAGAAAAGTGTTGTTGATAGACATGCACCACAGCATATCCGATCGCAGAACAGCTGAAGTTTTTTTGAGAGACTTGACTGCGATATACGGCGGTCTGCCGCTGGTGCGCAAAGATTTTGAATATAAAGACTATGCAGTTTGGCAGCAGGATTTCCTGGATTCCGAGAGCGCTGCATTGCAGCAGGGATTTTGGCAGAATGCGCTCTCAGGCGAGCTGCCGCTGCTTAATATGCATACGGACAAGCCAAGGCCTGCAGAGCAGAGGTTCAGAGGCAGGCGGCTGACATTTGATATAAGCAAACAGACGCAGAATAAACTGAGGAGCTTTGCCCAGAGCAAAGGGGCGACGCTGTTCATGAGCGTTCTGGCGGTATATAACGTGCTGCTGGCAAAATATACAGGGCAGGAGGATATAATAGTCGGAACGCCCGTATCGGGCAGGAGCAGGCAGGAGGTTCAGGACATCGCCGGGGTTTTCATCAACACCTTGCCGCTGCGCAACGCACCCCGGGCGGAGATAAGCTTTGAGTTATTTTTTGAAGAGCTTATACAGAATACCGTAGCTGCATTTGCGCATTCCGATTATCCGCTTGAAAGGATAATATCTGATATAGCGCTGCCAAGGGATGCAAGCAGAAACCCGCTTTTTGATACTATACTTGTATTCTCGGAGCTTCCGGCAGATTTCAAGCTGGGAGAAACGACGTGCAGATTCTATCCGTTCGACCCGAAAATCGCAAAGCTTGATCTGACTTTAGAGGTGTATGAATCTGAAGACGGTATGAAGTGTTTGTTTGAATATAATACCGATTTGTTTAAAGAGCGTACTATAAAACAGATAAGCAGGCATTTAGCAAGGCTGTTCGACATTTTGGCAGGCGCACCCGAGACAAGAATAAGGGACGTTGCGATGCTGACGCAGGATGAGCTGTGGCAGGTGACGCGAGGCTTCAACCAGACTGACAAACCGCTTGATGAACGAAGCGTACAGTCGCTGCTGGAAGAGCATGCACAAGTACAGCCAGAGAAAACGGCGCTGATATGCGATAAAAAGCGTATGAGTTTTGCGCAGCTAAATAACCGTGCTAATCAAATTGCACATGTGCTGCGAGAGAACGGCGTAGGCAGGAATACCATAGTTGCGCTCAACATCCGCCGCAGCTTTGATATGGTTGCAGGATTGTTCGGGATACTAAAGGCAGGCGGAGGTTATCTGCCGCTGGACCCGACCTATCCGTCAGACCGTGTTGAGTTCATGCTGGAAGACAGTGATACTAAGATATTGCTGACAGACGGTACCAGCGAAAATGCCTTTGAAGGCAAAACGATAAGCATATACGACATATTGGACAGGGGGCAGAGCGGCAATCTTGAAAGGATAGATTCTAGTGCTGACGCTGCTTATGTGATATATACATCCGGTTCGACCGGAGTGCCCAAAGGGGCTACTCTGCCGAGGCTGGCGCTTTATAATTTATATGAGGGTACAAAAGACACGATAGAGTATGACAAGGAGCAGACGAGCATTTCAGTGACAACGGTATCTTTTGATATTTTCGTTATCGATTGCTTGATGCCGCTGTTGTTTGGCTGTACCGTAGCACTTTGCACAGAGGAGGAGCTAAGACAGCCACACCTTACCGCAGCACTTATAGAGTATGCAGACGTTAAGTTCATACAGACAACGCCAACACGCATGAAGCTGATGATGGATAATGATAAGTTCAGGCAGGCGGCTTCAAGGCATATTGAAAAGATAGTGCTGGGCGGAGAAGAGTTTCCGCTCTCGCTGTTAAAACTGCTTAAAAAGCATACGAAAGCACGAATAATCAGCGGTTATGGACCGACAGAAACTACGGTCTACTGTACGTTTAAGGACTTATCGCACACTTCGCATATAACTATCGGACGGCCTATAGTGAACACACGAATGTATATACTCGATAAGGACAGGCGTCCTGTGCCGATAGGCGTTATGGGTGAAGCTTACATAAGCGGAGCGTGCGTGGCTACGGGATATATAAACAGAGACCAGCTTAACAAAGAAAAATTCGCACCCGATCCTTACTGGCCGGGCCAGATGATGTATCAGTCGGGCGATATCTGTGCCTTTTTGGAAGACGGCGAGATGGAGATCGGCGGGCGTGTAGACCATCAGGTGAAAATTAGGGGACTGCGTATTGAGCTTGGCGAGATTGAGGCAGCGATGCGTGAAATAGACGGAGTGGAAGAAGCGGTTGTAAAAGACTGGGGAGAGGGAGCAGAAAAGTATCTCTGTGCATATTATTCTCCGCAGGATATAAGCGAACACAGCTTAAGGGGAATTCTTGCAGAAAAGCTGCCGGCGTATATGATACCCTCCTATTTCGTAAGCATGCAGTCACTTCCGAAAACTATAAACGTAAAAGTGGACAGAAAAGCGCTGGGTGAGCCGGACTGGACAAAGATATCCCACAAGGATGCTTCGGACAAGTCTATGAACATGACGGAACGCAGGATGAGTAAGGTCTGGTCTGAGATACTCGGTATTGGGGGAATAGGCCCGGACGATGACTTCTTTGAGCTTGGAGGAGACTCGCTTGCTGTAATAAACGTTCAGGCAGCACTTCTTCAGTACGGCTGGACGATAAGCACCAAAGATTTTTACGATGAAAAGACTCTGCGGCGGATATGCCGCTGTATAAATGCAAAACAGCAGCGCAGGACGGAAGGAACGCTTGATTCTAAGCTTGACGTGCCTGTACCGGAGTATTCACACTTTTCACCGACAGAGCTTTCAAACGTGCTGCTGACGGGAGCTACAGGGTATCTTGGAGCTTATTTGCTGTATGGACTGACAGCAAGGCAGAAAACAAAGGTCTGCTGTCTCGTCCGGAGAGAGGGCGAAGAGGACGCTGAAAAGCGCTTAAGGGATAATCTTGCGTATTATTTCGGCGCTCCGAGGGCGTCTGAAATAATGGCGAAAACAAAGGTTTTATGCTCGGATATTACGCAGAAGAATTTAGGGCTTGACGCTGAACAAATAAAAATTGCAAAAGCAGCTAAAACTATAATACACAGCGCTGCACTGACAGACCATATCGGGCAAGAAGAAGAGTTTGAAAAAGCTAATGTGACCGGAACAAAGAATGTTACCGGGTTTGCTGTGAAAACAGGAGCTTCGCTGATACATATATCGACCGTCAGCGTTTCAGGGACACATTTTGCTGACGAGAGTAAGCAGCACAGCGGGAAGTTTGACGAAAACAGTTTTTATATCGGCCAGAACTATGCAGACAACGTATATGCCAAGAGCAAACTGCTTGCAGAAGAGATAGTGCTTGATGAGATAGAAAACGGTCTTAACGCAAGAATAATGCGTGTAGGTGTGCTGACCTCCACTATGAAGGGCACCTTTCAGCGAAATACTCAACGCAATGCATTTGCTAACAGGATACTGGCGCTGTGCTCGATTGGCAGTGTGCCGGTCGGGATGCTGTCTACTATTATAGAGATGACGCCCGTTGATATGTGTGCAAAGGCGGTGCTTGCGCTTGCGGAAGAGAAAGAGCCGAAAAATGCGATATACCATGTGTTCAATACGAATACTATGTCGCTGAGCATGCTTGTTTCACTGCTTAAGCAGAATGGACAGAGCATTGAGATAATCTCTGATGAAGAATTTATAGATAAGATGCAGGAACTTAGCCGCAAGGGAGAGTATACTCACCTTGCCAGCCTGCTTGATGATCTGCTGAGTTATACAAAACCACCGCAGATAACCATAACGGCCAACAAAACAACACAGGCGCTGTCTAAAATCGAATTTAGCTGGCCTGTTATAGATGCAGCATATATGAATCTTTTCTTGCAGAGCATTGAAGCAAAACAGGAAAAAGGAGATAAGGAAGCATGAATACTGCCTCGTTTTACATTACATGCGGGACGATAGTACTTCTTTTATTAATGGTAATTTATATTGCGACCGCAAAGAACAAGAGGATACTGCACTATCTGCTGCTGATAAGTATACTTGCTATGTTTATTTGGAACGGTGCAATGATACTGAGGGGAGTTTTTCAAAGCGATCTTCAATTATATATCATTTTTGAAAACATAACGTATATTGGCTCGGCTCTGGTGCCCGTAATGTTGATCCTTATAGGTATAGCATACGCACAGCCTGAGAAAGGCGTCCGGAAATGGCACTATCTTTTGTTTGTAGTGCCGGTTGTTACGCAGATAATACTTTGGACGAATGACAGCCATCATTTATTCACAGGTGACTTTGTGATGCGCAACGGTGAGTTTGTACCTTTATCCTACGGGATCTATGCATATGTCCATATTGCATATTCATATATATGCATTGTGACAGGAATTGGGTATCTTAGTTATTTTGCTATAAAAAATTCGGGTGTTTGGTCAGCGCAGGCACTGCTTATAATTATTGGCAGCATAATTCCGCTGGTGACTAACGTGCTTTACACTCTGGAAAACATGGGGATAGTGGATATAGGAATAAACGCTTATGCATCCCCGATAGCCTTTTCTTCTACGCTTGGGCTTTATCTGCTCGGCATGTTCAGATTCAGCCTTTTGAGGATTACTCCGGTTGCGCTCCAGACGGTAATTAACAGGATTTCGGATAGTTTCATAGTTGTTGACACGGATATGAATATTATTGACTTTAATAAGCCGTTTGAGAACAACTTTAAGATACTTCAAGGCTTGCAAAAAGGGTCAAACTTTTATAAAATGTTAGCGGAGGCACAGCATGATGCTATAGACAACAACGATATGTGCAGTATAGAGGCTGAGCAGTTCCGTGATATGATATTCAGTGCAGCACGTGAGAACGATACGCTGATAACGGATTTTGAGCTTTCGGTTGATGATAACCGCCAATATTATACCGCAGAGTTTACACCTATACAGCAGCGCAGCAGAAACACTGCAGTTGTTGTTCTTGTTAAAAACGTGACCCAGCATATCAAGGATATGCAGCAGATACAGGACAACCAGTCGATAATGCTGGAGCGTGAGCGGCTGGCGTCACTGGGACAGCTTATAGGCGGGATAGCACACAACTTGAAGACTCCTATAATGTCCGTTGCCGGGGGTATAGACCAGATAAAGTTTTTAGCAGAGGAATATGAGTCATCGGTGGACGATCCTGAAGTCACTGACGAAGACCACAAGGAGATCGCCGGTGAGATAAAGGGCTGGCTTGCGAAGATGAAAGGGCATATGGCGTATATGTCGGACATCATCTCGACGGTTAAAGACCAGGCGACAAACTTTGCGAATGCGGGGCAGGAATGGTTCACTCTTGATGAAGTGCTAAAGCGTGTAAAGATATTGATGCAGCATGAGATAACCAAAAATCGCTGTCATTATATTGAAGATATAAGAGTAGACAGGAATCTGCGGATCGAGGGCGGCGTGAACAGCATGGTGCAGATACTCGACAACATTATTGTCAACGCAGTTCAGGCATACGGTAAAAAGGGCGGAGACATAATAATGCAGGTCTCGAAGGAAGAAGAAAAGCTGCATTTTGTTATCAGCGACTATGGCAAGGGGATTAAAGAGGATGTAAAAAACCGGCTGTTCAAGGAGATGATAACAACAAAAGGCAAGAACGGAACGGGACTTGGGCTGTATATGTCGTACAGCACAATAAAAGGAATGTTCAGAGGAGATATGTGGGTTGAATCGACGTTCGGAGAAGGAACGGATTTCCATATAAAAGTTTTATTATATGACGAAAGGAAAGAAGAAGAGGCAGAAGAAATGACAGAAGAAAACGCAAACGAGTCAGCTCAGGCATTTAGTGATGAGTCGGCAGTGGAGGTAAACGAAAATGCGTAAGAGCCGCAGGGTACAACTGTCTGAAGAGTATAAGATTATTGCAATTGATGATGAGCAGGGTATACTCGACAGTATACAATCTTTGCTTAACCGCAACGGGTATATGTGTGTCGGCTTTACGGACCCAATGGACGGGCTTGAAGAGATTCGGAACAATCATTACGACCTCTTGATACTCGACTATTTCATGCAGCCTATACACGGGGAGCAGGTCGTCGAAGAGATCAGGAAAACCAACACCGATCTATATATACTGCTGCTGACAGGTCATAAGGACTTAGCACCGCCTATAAGCACTATAAAATCGCTGGATATTCAGGCTTATTGCGAGAAGAGCGACCGACTCGACCAGCTTCAGCTATTGATAGAATCCGGAATAAAATCAATATCACAGATGAGGACAATACAGCAGTTCAGGGACGGGCTGCAGAGTATACTCGGAGCTGTACCGAGGATATATCAGCTGCAGCCGATAGGCAACATTTTGGAAGAGATATTAATGCAGCTGCTTCCAATGGTGAAGAGCGAAGATGCGTTCATACTTGTTGATGATATCCCGGGGATAGAGCAGTCTGCCGATTTCGGCGCTAAAAAGAGTATATACAGAGGGATCGGCGATTACGATGTCGATATTGAAGAGTTTATGGAACTGCTTGACCCGGAGCTTATGGAATCTATAGGTGTGGCAAGGACTACGATGGAGATCGTCAAGCGGTCGGACGGCATAATCTTCCCGCTTTGGGACGAGACTAATGCATCGATAGGCGCTATATATGTGAACAGCATAGACGCTGACGAGGGCATAAAGCTGCTTCAGATATACGCAAGGCAGGTTGCTTCTTCGATAAGCAACGCATTCCTGCACTCACTTGTCAACACCAAGAACGAAGAGCTTAACAATACATATGCACAGCTCAAGATTCGGTATATGGATACTATAGAAGTGCTCAGGCTGGCTGTTGATGCCAAGGATGAATATACACGTGGGCACAGCGACAGGGTAGCATATTATGCAAGCAAGATAGGCGAAAAGTTCGAGCTGCCGAACAAAGACTTGGAGAAACTGAGAATAGCGGGTATATTCCATGACATTGGCAAGATTGGAACGGCAGACGATATATTGCTTAAGAATCAGAAATTGGAGAAGGGCGAATATGAAGAGGTCAAACGGCATCCGATAAAGGGCGCAATGATACTCTCGGCGGTTTCGATGTTTCAAGATATCGTGCCGATAGTAAGGCATCACCATGAGTATTACAATGGCAAGGGATATCCAGACGGAATAAAGGGAGAGAACATAGAGTTTTTCGCAAGGATTATCTCTGTTGCAGACGCATTCGATGCCATGATGAGCGACAGGCACTACAGGAGAAGACTGTCATTGATCGAGACGAAGAAGCAGTTGAGCCAGGGAGCCGGATCGCAGTTTGACGCCAAAGTAGTTGATGCTTTCATGGTCGTGCTTGATACCGATGAAGAGGTAAGGGAGAAGCTCAACCTTAAACCTGGCGAATAAATTATTTAAAGAATCTAAAGCCTCTAGCAGCATCAGAGGCTTTTTTGCTGCATTTTTTTAGCAATATGTTTATTCAGGTGGTATAATCGTAACAGAAGGAAGTGATATCATGGCTATTAAAAAAACGTATGTTGTTCCTCATCCGCCGCTTATTGTACCGCAGGTGGGAAGAGGGCAGGAAAAACGCATACAGAAAACTATAGATGCTTATGAAGATATAGCAAAACGCATTGTCGATGAAAAACCGGAGACAATCGTGGTAATAACGCCGCATTCGGTTATGTACGGTGATTATATTCACATTTCACCGGGGATTGGCGCAAGTGGAGATTTCTGCTGTTTCGGCGCTAAGCAGGAGAGCTTTTACAAGGATTACGACACGAGATTCGTTAGCGAGCTTTCAGGTCAGGCAGCGGCTGAAGAGATTCCCGCCGGAACGCTGGGCGAGAGGAACGCTGCGCTTGACCACGCAACGATGGTGCCTCTGTATTTCATTGACAAGTATTACACGGGCTATAAGCTGGTTAGGATCGGTCTTTCGGGGCTGCCGTATATCGACCATTACAGGCTGGGGCAGTGTATAGAAAGAGCCGCTGATGAGCTTGGCAGGAAGGTCGTAATCGTAGCCAGCGGGGATCTTTCCCACAGACTGACCAGTGACGGACCGTATGAGTATGCGCCGGAAGGGCCGCAGTTTGATAAACAAGTTACCGATGCGCTTAAAAAAGCGGATTTTCTTGGGCTGATGCAGATGGACGAAAGCTTCTGTGAAGCTGCCGGGGAATGCGGTCTTAGAAGTTTTATAATGATGGCTGGTGCACTGGACGGCAAAAACGTGAAGACGGATTTTCTTTCGTATGAAGGGCCGTTCGGCGTTGGCTATGCTGTTTGTGAGTATACCGCAGACGGAACAGATGAAACAAGGCATTTCGGTGACGAGTATGAAAAGCATCTAAAGCTGCAGCTTTCGCAGATTAAAGATGATGAAGACGAGTATGTAAAGCTTGCCCGTGAAACGCTGGAGACTTACGTTAAACAGCGCAGGTATATTGAAGTGCCGGCAGATGCCTCGGCGGAGCTTACCGGTATGAGAGCCGGGGTGTTCGTGTCGCTGAAAATGCACGGCAGGCTGCGTGGATGCATTGGAACCATAAGCCCGACCAAGGACTGTGTTGCGCAGGAGATAATAGCCAATGCAGTCAGCGCAGGAACAGGCGACCCGAGATTCGACCCTGTAAGCGAGGAAGAGCTTGGCGAGCTTGTGTACAGCGTTGATGTGCTGGGCGAACCGGAGGATATATCCAGCAAGGAAGAGCTGGACGTTGTGAAATACGGCGTGATAGTAAGCAAAGGTTATAAGAGGGGGCTGCTGCTTCCGAACCTGGAAGGTGTTGATACCGTTGACAGGCAGGTCGAGATCGCGCTGCAAAAGGCAGGTATTGCGCCGGATGCAAAATATCAGATGCAAAGATTTGAAGTGGTGAGGCACAAATGAAAGCAAAATGCGGGATATGCCCAAGGGGCTGCGAGCTGGATGAAGGGCAGACGGGTTTTTGCAGGGCCCGCAGCTGCAGGGATGGCAGGGTAGTCTCTGACAGTTATGGAAGACTGACATCTATAGCGCTTGATCCTATCGAAAAAAAACCGCTGAGGAGGTTTTACCCCGGCAGCTATATACTTTCTGTGGGCAGCTTTGGCTGCAATCTGCGGTGTTCGTTTTGCCAGAACCATCGTATTTCCATGTGCGGCTCTGATATAGATACTGTGTATTTAAGCCCGGAAGAGCTGGTGGAAAAGTCATGCGGGCTTGCAGGTGACGGGAATATAGGCATTGCTTTTACTTATAATGAGCCGCTGATAGGGTTCGAATATATACTTGACTGTGCGAAACTTGCAAAACAGAAGGGGCAAAAAATAGTGCTGGTGACAAACGGTTACGTGAACAAAGAGCCGCTTGGAGAACTGCTGCCGTTCGTTGATGCGATGAACATAGACCTAAAGGCTTTTGACGATAAGTTCTATAGAGAAATCGGCGGAGATTTGGAAACTGTGAAAAGAACGATAGAGGCATCAGCAAAAAGTGTACACGTTGAAATAACGACGCTTGTCATACCGGGGATGAATGACAGTGAAGAAGAAACAGAGCGCATGGCAAGCTGGATTGCAGGGATAGACAAAAAGATCCCGCTGCATATTTCGAGGTTTTTCCCGCAGTACAGGATGACAGACAGACCGCCAACTGCGATTAAAGAAATATATTCTCTGGCAAAGACTGCAAGACAGCACCTTGAATTTGTTTATGAAGGAAACTGCTGATAAGCGGAATTTCTGCCAAATATCTGCCACAATTACTTTAAATATCGTTCATATTTGCATGATAGACTTATATTTAAGCAATAAAGTCAAACTTTATAGGAGTAATTTAATGAAATCTAAACATATCAGACTGGCGGCGCAGATCTTTTTTTTCGTTTTCGTGGGAGCCATAACGGTGAATAACACGCTTGCTGAGTCGGGCGGAGGGTTTTCGTTTTTCTCCAGCGCAAGTCTTCATGCTATTTGCCCTTTCGGAGCGGTAGAGACATTCGCATCGCTGGTGACAGGCGCTGGACTTATAAGACAGCTGCATGCCTCGGTAATGGTGCTGGGAGCAGTGGTGCTTATATTAACTTTGCTGCTTGGGCCCGTATTCTGCAGCCATATTTGTCCGCTGGGTTCAATACAGGAGTGGTTTGGCAAACTGGGAAGAAAGATATTCAAGAAACGCTACAATAAATTCATCCCGAAGGAAGTGCATGCAGTGCTCAAATACTTAAGGTATGTTGTGCTGGCGCTTATAGTGTGGCAGACATACCAGTCGGCAACACTTTTGTTTGCAAACGTAGATCCTTATTATGCACTGTATCATTTCTGGATGGGCGGTGCAACGATTGCTGCGATATCCATACTGGCAGCAACGTTGCTGCTTTCGCTGTTCGTGGAGCGTCCGTGGTGTAAATATGCGTGTCCGTACGGAGGACTGTTGGGACTGATATCCAAGATAAGCATATTCAAGATAAGGCGAGAGGACACAAGCTGCATAGCATGCGGAAAATGCGATGACGTGTGCCCGATGCTGATTGATGTATCGGCAAAAAGAAAAGTGAGCGACACGCTTTGCAACAGGTGCATGAAGTGCACGACACAGGAGGGAGGATGCCCCGTTGGTGAAACGTGCTATAACGGCATCCCTAAACTGAAAAAAAGCAAGGAGGCGCAGCAATGAAACACTTAAAGCCGGTTTATATATCAATACTGACTCTTATAATATTCGCTGGCGCCCTGCTTGCAGGAATGCAGACCGACTGGTGGCAAACAGAAGGAAGAAGTACGCCTCTTGGTGAAACAGGCGGTAGAAGAAGCGAAAGTGAGAGCGTAGAAGAGACTGGGGAAATGGAAGAAGATCATGTTACATCAAGCGTAGCCGGGAGTACTACTGTGGCAGATGCAGTGAGCCTTGGGCTAACGTATGAGCAGCTTAGTGAGGTTCTTGAAGGAGAGATATCGCAGGCTGATGACGGCATGAAAATAAAGGATATTGTATCGCAGAGAGGTTTGCAGTTTGGTGTTGTCAAAGACGAACTGAATTCTCTGCTGGATTGATATGATAAATATGAATGAGGTGATAAAAATGAAAAGGAATATTATTATAATGGCAACAGCGCTGATGCTGGCTATGCTCGTGTTTGCTGGCTGTGCGGCAAACAGCGAAATAATGCAGGATAGCAGTGAAGCGGCAGACGAAGCAATAGCGGAAGACGTTTTAGGCAGCGAGGATATGCAGACAGAGCAGGAAGATGGATTCGGAGCGCTGGCAGCGCTTGAAAAGGACGGTCTAACAATAGAGCAGATGCTCGTTTATGCTATTCAGGATGAGTACATGGCCAGGCAGGAGTATGAATCTATTATGGATGAGTTCGGAGAGCAAAGACCGTTCAGCAATATAATTAATGCCGAAGTTACACACATACAGTGGCTAAAAGAGCTTTTTGATAAATATGGATACAGTATCCCGGAAGATACTGCTGCGCAGTACGTTGTGCTCCCCGCAAGCATAGAAGAGGCGATGGAGGTTGGTGTTCAGGCAGAGATAAACAATATCGCTATGTATGAGAAGTTTATGGAAGAAGACTTGCCGGATGATATCATGGATGTTTTCATAGAGCTTCGTGACGCATCTCAGAACCATCTTGCGGCCTTTGAAAAGGGGCCAAGGGGCGGCGGCAACGGAGCCGGCAGCGGCGGACAGCAAAATTAGAAAAGCAGATTTTAATACAGCAGCTTGGCGCTCTTTTAAAAAAGAGCGCTTTTTTGCACTAACTTGACAAGGCGGCGAAGCTCTTATAGTATATTATATGAAAATCTCAGCGTGGAGAAAGCCGGAGGGAAAAGCTTTTAAGAGCGAAAACCCGGCTGAAAAACGAGCTTTAGAACTGCGGTTTGTTAAAGGTCTATTAAAGAGATAATTTTTATGCCGGCTTTGCGGCATGAAACAAGCTGTTAATTACGGACTTTAGGGCACTCTGACTCTAAAAGTGAAAAGGGGGTGCTTTTTTATTTTTTCTGAGGAGAACAAAAAGTGAATTAAAAGAAAACGATTGAGCTTTAAAGTTGAGAAATAATGGGAACAAAGCTATAATAGGTTATATACTTTATGGCACATAAGCGGAAAAAGGAGAATACAATGAGCAAGCTTATTTTTATATCGAACCGCCTGCCGGTTACAATTAAAAAGAGGGGAAACGATTTTGAATATCAGAAAAGCATCGGAGGCCTTGCGACGGGGCTGAAAAGCTATCATGAACATAAAAACAGCATATGGGCCGGCTGGCCTGGGCTTACTATCGACGAGATTTCGGGCGAAGAGGAGGCAAGGGTTGAAAAAACGTTGATGGATGACTACAAGTGTTTGCCTGTTTTTATGAGCGAATGTGATGTAGAGCAGTTTTATCATGGCTTCTGCAACAAGACGATATGGCCGCTTTTTCATTACTTTACAAATAAAACTGAATATGACGAAGAGCTTTGGGAGTCTTATAAAAATGTGAATACGCTTTTCTTCAACAAAGTTGAGCCGATAATAGAAAACAACGACACTATCTGGATTCATGATTATCAGCTTATGCTGCTTCCGGGGATGATAAAGGAAAGATTTCCTAAAACGAAGATAGGATTCTTCCTTCATATACCGTTCCCGTCATTCGAGATTTTCCGCCTTATGGTATGGCGCGAAGAGATATTGAACGGACTGCTGGGAGCCGACCTCATCGGTTTTCATACATACGATTATGTGCGTCATTTTCTCAGCAGCGTACGCAGGCTCCTTGGGTATGAAAACAACCTTAACCGCATTACATATGAGGACAGGTATGTTCAGGTGGACGCATTCCCGATGGGCATAGATTATGACAGGTTCTCTAAGGTGTATGATACACAGCAGTTCAGGGATGAAGTTAAAAAGATCGTGGATAGCACCAGCGGTGAAAAGGTTATACTGTCTATAGACAGGCTGGACTATACAAAAGGCATACCTGAGAGGCTGATGGCTTTTGAAGAGTTCCTGCGCAGCTTCCCGGAATATAGGGGCAAGGTAAGGTTCCATCTGATAGTTGCTCCGTCAAGGGTGGAAGTGGACTCGTATGACGACCTTAGAAGCGAGATTGCCGAGATTGTCAGTGAGATAAACGGTAAATACGGTACGGTTGACTGGATGCCAGTGTGGTATTATTTCCAGGCGTTCTCTCAGGAGAGCCTCATTGCGCTGTATAAGTATTCCGACGTGCTGCTGGTAACTCCGCTGAGGGACGGCATGAACCTTGTTGCGAAGGAATATATTGCCGCAAGGACGGATATGGAAGGCATGGTGGTGATAAGCGAGACTGCCGGCGCAGCAAGCGAGATAGGCGAAGCGGTGGTCGTAAACGCAAACGACTTGTGTGCTATATCCCAGGGTATAAAAAAAGCGCTGGAGATGACGCCGGAAGAAAAGAAAGCTATAAACAACGTTCTTCACAAGAGGCTGAAAAGATATAATGTGGATTTCTGGGCGGATGAGTTTATTAAAGCGATCGACCAGAGCGTGACCAGTACAAACCGTGTCGTTACAAAGAGCATAGAAAAAAAGAACAGCCTTGTAGTGGATGCATATAAAAAAGCGAAGAAGCGCATTATATTCCTTGATTACGACGGAACGCTGGTGGGCTTTAAATCCATACCGCAGCAGGCAAAGCCGGATACTGAGCTAAAGAAGCTGCTTTACAGGCTTATAGAAGACCCTGAGAATACGGTAGTTATCGTTTCGGGCAGGGACAGGTATACTCTTGAAGAATGGCTGGGAGATTTGCGTATGCACATGCTCGCCGCCCATGGACTATGGCACCGTACCCCAGACGGGGAATGGGTGATGACAGCAGCGCTGGACAACAGCTGGAAGGATACCGTAGCGAATATTATGCAGATGTATGTGGACAGGATGCCGGGCGCACTCATTGAGGAAAAGGATTATTCTCTGGCTTTCCACTACCGTCAGTGTGAACCGGACATGGTCGCCGTAAAGCTTGGAGAAGTGAGGGCGGCGCTTTCGTCGGTCATAAATTCAATGAGCCTGAGTATTCAGGAGGGCAACAAGGTGCTTGAGGTTAAGGACAGCAGGGTAGACAAAGGGCACAGCGCATCTTCGTTCTTCTATAACAAGGACTATGACTTTATACTGGGTGTAGGAGATGACCATACTGATGAAGATCTGTTTGCTGTTTTGCCGCAGAATGCTTTTTCCATTAAAATTGGGATAGGCAACACAAAGGCGAAGTACAGACTGAAGTCGTGGAAGTCTATGAGGGTATTGCTTGACAGGCTTACAAAACCAAAGGATGTATAAAAGGTGAGAGGGTGTAATGACAAAATTTTCGGTTTTTGAAAAAAACGAGATCAAGCTTGATAATGAAGAGCTTTTACTTAACGAAGCTCTTTTTCACAATGCCAACGGGTATATCGGGGTTAGATCGGCGTTTGAAGAGGGATACCCGAAGGAGTATAAAACTGTCCGCGGACAGTATATAAACGGCTTTTATAACTTTGTTATAGCCAAGCAGGCTGAGAACCTTTACGGGCTGGTGCAGGAGAAGCAGACGATGCTGAACGTGGCGGACACGCAGTCGGTCACGATCTACTTTGATGATGAGCAGTTCAGCATGTTTTCGGGCACCGTACTGGAGGGCAGACGATGGGTGGATATGGATAAAGGCATCACGGGCCGGAAGGTTTTGTGGCGCTCTCCGCTTGGCAAAGAGGTCGAAATTGAGATCATCAGGATGGCGTCTTTTCATCAGCTTTCACTGTTTACGATAGAATATCATATAACCTCGAAGAATTTTGCCGGGGATGTGATGATACAATCGGTACACAATGGAAACGTTACGAACTTTTTTGATCCGTTTGACCCAAGAACAGCGGATATAGGAATCCAGCATCTTGTTCCGACGGAGTGTAATATACAATACGGTTCTTCGTTTATTACGTCGAAGACGACACTCTCCGGGCTTACCGTGTGCAGCTGCGTAAAGAATTTTCTGTCGGGTGAAACCGAGAGACAGTTCATAGTTGACGACAACAACGCACAGTGTCAGATGGTCACTAACATCGAGCCGGCAGAGACGGCAAAGTTTATAAAGTACAGCATTTTTGCAGATTCACTGCGTGTCCCTGACTGTAAAGCGCACGCTGCGGCAGAGATGAAAAAAGCGCTGTCTGTTTCACTGCAGGAGCTGTATCAGTATCAGGAGGATTATCTGACGGACTATTGGGATAATTGTTATGTTGAGATAGAGGGGGATGACGAGCTGGGAACAGCTCTGAAATATAATCAGTTCCAGCTTATTCAATCTGTCAGCAAGGACGAACACGGGAATATTTCGCCTAAAGGCCTTAGCGGTGAAGGGTATGAGGGGCACTATTTCTGGGATTCGGAGATGTATATACAGCCGTTCTTCACCGTGACAAACCCAGACATTACAAAGAACCTTATCGAAAACAGGTATAAAGCTCTGGAATACGCAAGGCAGAATGCTAAGATACTCGGGCACAAAAAGGGCGCTCTGTATCCCTGGAGAACTATAATGGGCAAGGAGTGCTCCGGTTATTTCCCGGCAGGCTCTGCACAGTATCACATCAATGGTGACATCGCATACGCTATAGTCGCTTATTACCTTGCTTCGGATGACGAAGAGCTTATCATAAACAAAGGGGCAGAGATAATATTCGAGACCGCAAGGCTTTGGATAGACGTCGGCAACTTCTATGACGGCGAGTTCCATATCAACGATGTGACTGGGCCGGACGAGTATTCGTGTATAGTAAATAATAACTATTATACTAACGCTATTGCGCAGTATCATTTGAGATGGGCCGTGAAGCTTTATTACGAATTTAGGAAGAACCCGGATTTCAGAAGGATGATGAGGGATATACACTTCAAACACGAAGAGATCAATGAGTTTAAAAAGGCTGCAAAGAGGATGCTTCTGCCGTATGACAAGGCGCTTGGTATCAATCCGCAGGACGATGCGTTTTTAGGTAAAAAGCGGTGGGACTTATCGACAATACCAAAAAAAGATTTTCCGCTTCTTCTGCACTATCACCCGCTTCATCTATACAGACATCAGGTGTGCAAGCAGGCGGACACCGTGCTGGCGCATTTTGTGTTGGAGGATGTGCAGCCGATTGAGACTATTCGCAAATCGTTCGAGTATTACGAGAAAATAACTACGCACGATTCTTCGCTTTCGGAGTGCATATATGGAATCGTTGCTGCTAAGCTTGGCTTGAAGGACAAGGCGGTCAGGTATTTTGGCAACTCGACAAAGCTTGATATCCTTAATCTTCACTCTAATACTAAAGATGGCATACATACTGCCAATATGGGCGGCAACTATATGTCTATCGTATACGGTTTCGGCGGGTTCAGGCTGAAAGAGAGCGGTATACATTTTGCGCCTATGCTGCCAAAGAAATGGACAAGCTATAGGTTTAGGATAAGTTACGGCGGCTCGAGGATAATAGTCGGAGTGGACAAGGAAAAATGTACGTTCTTTCTTGAATATGGGCTGCCTAAAAAAATAACGGTATATGATAAGGATTACATACTTGAGAACACGCTTACGGTAAAACTGAATGGGAGAACGGGCTGATGAATTACAGGGCAGTTATATTTGACCTGGACGGTGTGCTTTGCAGCACAGATAAGTTTCACTACACCGCATGGCGCAAAATAGCGGCAGACCTTGGGATGCAGTTTAACAAGGATATCAACAACAGGCTGCGCGGTGTGGGAAGGATGGAGAGCTTTGAGATCATACTCGAAGTGAACCGAAGAGAAATGACGGAAAAACAGAAACGTTATTATATCAGTAAAAAGAACAGCATGTATGTGCATATGCTCAAAGACATGTCGCCAGATGACGTGGACGGCGACGTCCGACTTACGCTGACGACGCTGCGAAACTACGGTATCAAAACGGCTGTTGGTTCTTCCAGCCGCAACGCAAAGCTGATACTTAAAAAAACAGGGCTGAGAAAGTATTTCGATGCGGTTTCGGACGGCACGAACATCAGCAGACCAAAGCCGGACCCTGAAGTGTTTATAAAGGCGGCAAAATTCATCGGCGTGCCGGCAAAGGAATGTATAGTGGTCGAGGACGCAGTTGCGGGGATAGACGCAGCCGTAAACGCTGGAATGGACAGCGCAGCTATAGGCAGCGCCGCCGGCTATGAAGCATCAACGTATTCGCTTGGAGAATTGTCTGATCTGCTAAGGTATATTTGAGCCTTTAAAGGTATTTCCCGCAGTATAAAAAACGCCGCATTGCGGCGCAGTTATTTCAGGCGCCAAGAGTTGGCTTGAACACGTACCACGAAGCTTTTGGCCCAACGTTATATATCTGCAGGTCTTTTGCGAACTCTTTGAGTTCTTTTTTTGCGTTTTTGACAAAGCCGAAGTAGTTACCGCCCTCCATAAACTCGATTATATCCGTGAATAGCGCCCTTTTTTCGTTATAGTCGTATATAATAACGAGCTCTTTTGTGACACGGCTCATCTCGGTGTACATTTTCTTTCGCTCGTCTTCTTTCAGACCGTGGGCAACGTATGACGATATTGAAACGTCGAAGCTGTTGTCTTCAAAGGGCAAGCCTCTAAGAACATCTGCATTTATGTATGTGATGTTGCGCATGCCCTGCTTTTTTATAGCGGTATCAAGCATTTTTTTGGCGGGGTCCACGCAGGTGGGAGCAAAACCGCGCTGCTCGAGCACGTCGCAGAGAGCGCCTGTTCCGCAGCCGACATCGAGCACGCTCTTGTAGCGCCCGATGCTGAGGACGCCCTTCATATCGTCGAGCACGGCAACGAATCTTTTCTTCTGATTTTCATAAAACCTGCCGTATACCGGAGCTATTATATTGAATACATCCATGCCCTTTATACCTTCGTAGTTATTTCTCCAGATAGAGCGTCTGGGTTGGGAATGCGAACTCTAGGCCGAGGCTGTCGAACTTTTCTTTTAACTTGACGTTGATCTGGTGATGGATATCCATATATACGTTGTAGTCCTGGCTGAGAACGTAATATACTACCTCGAAATTGAGACTGAAGTCTGCAAATTCTTTGAAGTGCGCTCTGTCAAAGGTTGTTTTTTCGACGCTGAGTATTATATCTTTTATTATACCGGGGATTTCCCGCAGGCGTTCTGCCGGCGTGTTGTATGTGACTCCTATTGTGAAAAGTATCCTGCGGCTTTCCATCCGCTTATAGTTTCTAATACGTGAGTTGGTAAGGTCTTTATTGGAGAATATAAGCTGCTCGCCGCTAAGGCTGCGCACACGTGTCGTTTTTATACCGATATGCTCGACTGTACCCATTTGCTCGCCGACGACTATGAAATCGTCAATCTCGAACGGGCGGTCGAAGAATATCGTTACGAAGCTGAAAAGGTCTTCAAGTATTGCTTGTGCGGCAAAAGCTATTGCTATGCCGCCTATCCCGAGGCTGGCTACAATAGTCGTTATCTTTACGCCGATGTTGTCTAGGAACAGCAGCAAGGCGACAGTCCATATCAATATTTTGATAACAACAGCTATCCATTTTATAGACTGCTTTTTTTCAGTCTTCTTTTCAAGAAACTTGTTGAAGATAAAGATGAAGATGGAGGAGACCACCATTGCGCCGAAGACTGCAACGAAAGCAAGCATGGTGTAATTGGCGACTTTCTGCAACCCGTCGCTGACAGTCAGCCAGTAAAGGTTGAAATATAAAGCGGCTGCAAAGAGAATAGGCATCATGTATCTCTTGAAGGTGCGGACAAGCATATCGTCGAGCGTAGTGGGCGTTTTTTTGGCCCATGCCGCAAGGCGCTTTATAACGACAATTCTAAGCACTATCAAGATAAGGATGCATAATGCCAGCGCTCCAAGAAAAATGATATAGTCAAGCATCGTATTGTTCCAAAACACAGTATCAAAAAAAACTTTCAAAACTACCTCCTGAAAATTTGCTATAAACAGTTTATCATAACAAAGAGCGCCGGGCAAATGGATTAGATATTCGGCGGCGCTGGCGGCTAAACGTGCTGATGTGACTTGCGATTTGCCCTTTGATTAGCAAACGGAGCCATCATCAGCGTAACGATAACCATCATAAACGCTGTGAACGCTATAAAATACCATGGCTGAGCGATGCTTATTTTGACGTGGCCGGGTATTTTTGTAACGTAGAAATAGTTGCTTGCCAACAGCGAATTAATGCCCAGCATAACCAGTGACATTGAGAATATTATGCCGAGCAGCACTTTTAGATTTGCATGAGGGCGGAATCTATCTCCAAAGACCCAGAGCAGCGGAACGAGCGCAAGCAGAAAGTGGCTTGAAACATAGCGCAGGTATTCGAAGCTGAAGGTGGCATATCTTCCGATGTCCGGAAAAACAAAAGCCAGAAGTGCGCCGGGCAGGCCTGCTGCGTAACAGAACGTCTTTAATTTAGAGCTGCCGCTGAAAACTGCAATCGGCTCTATGAACAGCATCAACCTGCAAAGCTGGAGGGGGAGGTCTTCTGAGATGCTGAAGCTGCTGTATTCCAGCAGCCATATTATCCTTGAGATTGCAAACAGGGGCATAAGGGAGGCGACAGTAATCATGAACCCTCGGCGGAGTTTTTTGCTTGCTTTACGGTAGAGGAAAACAAGTGCAGCAAAAAGGATAATAAGTATAATTAGAGTGAAGATATAGCGCAGGCCAAGTGAGCCTGAAGCATTTGCACTAAGTTTGCTTTTATATTCCCAAAAATCGTTAAGGCTTTTCATGACCTTTCTCCGTAAACAAAGAATATCTTAATTTAACGAAGCTGTGATGTTTCCTATGAAAATTATACTGCAATCAGAAAGAAACATCAAATCCTTGGGCTTGGCACAAGGCAGCCTGGGGATAGCTGATAAATATACTGCGAAGCTATGGAGGGGGGGCATGCTTATTGCATACATTTTCATTCTGACTGGTATTATAAAAAAAATGTGTTATAATCATGTGAATATATTATTTTTGGTGGAAGAAATAATTTATTATTTGAGGTCTAAGAATGCATAAGTTTATTACAATAATAATGACGCTGATGCTTGCTATAGCATTTGCTGTGCTCATGCTCGGCGGAAGATGGACAGCAGGAGGCAAACGCAGACGATGTGGCAGGCACGCCCACTTTCCAGAGTATAGAAGGGCCGGATTCCACACCGGTAAAAACACCGATAGCAACAACACAGCCGTTTGAGAGCCAGACGCCGCTGCCAACTCAGGAAGTGCAGACAAGTACTCCGCAGACGGAGAGGCCTGTCGGAGTAGTGCGTAACAGCGGAGAGATAATTGGTACTGGAGTGGCTTTCAGGGAAGGCCCAAGTGTTGACTCCGGGCTTATAGAGAGATTGGATCACGGAACTGTAGTACAGATTTTAAAAGTGGCTTTCAGGGAACCAACGTTGATGCACAGTGGCATCAGGTTAAATATAACGGGAAAACCGGATATATCAACAGGATGTACGTAACGCTGGACGCTTCAATGGACGGGTATAAGCTGGATTTTGTCGGCACGATAATCAACTGTCAGAATGATGTTAACGTGAGAAGCGGGCCGAGCACCGACTCTGAGATAATCGGTGTTGCCAACAAAGGAAGCAATCTAACCATACTGCCGCAGGATATATATATTGAAGACTGGTATCAGGTAGAGTTCAACGGAGAGATCGCATATATACATGCAAACTATCTTGACGTTTCAGCTATTGTTGAAGATGATCAGCTTTCTGATCTGACTATAAATGGCGGGAGTGCATACCCTGCATTTTCACCGAACGAATATGGCTATGTCGTAAAAGCGAGCGCAGCCAGTGTTACCATTAAGGCAAAGGCTAACGACGGCGTTGATATAGACATAGGGGGCAGCGGCAAAAGCAGCTATACTATCGATATTCCGGCAGCCGGGATGAGAACGGTTCGTATTGCGCTGGACGGAAAGATACTGTATTCCGTGTATATATCCAGAGATGTTGTTACCGTTGGGACATGGAACATTAAGCGTGGTGACGGGAACCTGCTGATGCAGGGGCGCATGGTCTATGACCAGCAGCCTGACATTATGGGGATACAGGAAGCGTACCAAGACCTTACTGCGAGCAATATAATAGACAACATCGCAAGCCTTAAAACAAGAGGGATGCCGTACACTACATTTTCGGCAACTATCAATTATTCAAGCGGTGCAAAATACGGCAACGGTTTAATGTCT
The DNA here is from genome assembly GCA_963666505.2 of Christensenellaceae bacterium. Taxonomy (GTDB): domain Bacteria; phylum Bacillota; class Clostridia; order Christensenellales; family SZUA-584; genus JABGQS01. Next base: position 555,914 of record CAXXXL010000001.1, read on the forward strand.
AGCTATAAGTTTAGCGGAACACGAGACTTATAAGCTTTATACAGGCGGATATGAAAAGCGGCTGATGCAGAAGATAGTCGTTAATATAGACGGAAAGACTGTGTCTGTCTACAATACTCACTTGACGCACAACTCGACAGCAGTCAGAAAAAAGCAGTTTGCGCAGATAGTCGATATACTTGATGAAGATGAAAATGATTATATAATCCTTACAGGAGACTTTAATGCTAAAATTTCGGAGTTTTCTGTATTCAGCGACTATACTGTAGTTAACACTGAGGAGACGAAGTATTATGATTATTCAAAGAATATTATCGATGTCAGCAAGATAGACAATATCGTTGTTACAAATAATATCGATGTAATAAATTCGAGAATAGTAATAACAAAACTTTCTGACCATTATCCCGTCTTTGCATATCTGGTATTGAATTAGCAGATTAACTGATTTTAAAAGTAAGCTATAGACCCGCAGTTCGTTATCTCTGCTGGACTATAGCTTTTTAAAATATGATAAAGAAACGGATATGGGCAATCGTAGCTTAATGCAGTTTTACCACTACATTGGCTTTGGTGTAGAGGTGTAGAAGGTAAATTATACCTGAATATTGATTTTTATGCATATAGTACTATTTTAAAGAGTTTAAGTATAAATCAGACTGTTTCTAGTCTTGTAGTCGATAAATAGATTGTGATATAATGTACGAAAATGACTCGACAAGGTGAAAACATGAAGAAATGGCTCAAGTTATTCAGCAAAAGGGACAAGGTAACTGTATCTGAACAGGATTCGAACATCGGCGTTAAATCTGATGAAAAAGAAATGACAACCGACGAGCCTGAATTGATGCAGAAAGAAAAAAGCATTAACCAGGACAAAGAGGAAAATAAGAAAAACGGTATTAGTGCACTGATAGTTGAACTTGTGTTTTCTGTGCTGCTGCTGGTTTCGATATGTGCGCTGCGCACAGTGCATTTGTTTGCTAACAATGTAGAACTGGTCAAGTTTTCAGATCTTGGCAAAGACTTATGGATTTTTATGGGTGTAAGCATAGTTGTTTTTGCGATACTCCGTATATTTCTTAGAAAACCGTATTTTGCATGTCTGATTACGGCATTTGCAACTTTCTTTGCAGTGAACTTTAACTTGCTTATAGATTTTATGCGCTTGTTTGTGAATAAGTACCTTAACGCTTCTATAGGCGGTATAATAATATTTGCAGTGCTGGTCATAGGGTTTATATTCCTTATCAGGTTTATATATAAAAAGAAACTATCTGTTAGTGTTATTACAAAGATACTGGCAGTAACTTTCGCAGGCCTTGTACTTTTCAATGTGATTATGGCGACAGTAGCGATGAATAAAGTCGCATCTGCGCAGGAAGAGCAAGAGGTTGTGATCGCAACACCGCAGCAGACGGTTGAAGAAGTAACGCCGGAGCCGACCGAAGCGGTGGCTGTGCCGCAGGCGACGCCGGAGCCGACCGTTGAGGCAACGCCCGAGGCTTTTGGACTTCCGAACATATATTTCTTTATGCTGGACGAATACAGCTCGTTCGATATGATGGAGAAATATTATGGTTATGGAAACAAAGCTTTTAATACATTTCTTACCACAAACGGTTTTAATGTGATAAGGGAGTCGTATTCGACCGATACACAGACAGGACACAGCATCGCTGATACGCTGAACCTTGAATACATATCAAGGCATCTTTCGTCGAGTGAGTGTCTCAAGAGCATTTATGATGCAACGCTTTTTACAGCGCTTTCCGAGCTTGGTTATTCGCAGTTCCAGATGTCTACCAGCAACAAATATTTCAGGGGTATCGTAAGCTTAAGGTCTGACGAAGGTGAGGAAGCTTTAGAGGAAATAGTCAATATGTTCGGAGATGAAGAAGCTGGTGATATAGTTTCCGAAAGTTCGATCTCTGAAGCTTTTAGCGGTTTGTTTGAGTCTGACGCTGATGCAATTATGTATGAGGATCCGGACGGTATAAACGAATGGGGATTCTATCCGTCTGACGTTATCCGGGAGACCGACAGGTATGATGACCATAAGTATAAAACTTATATCAACACCCTACTTAAAGTTTTTGAATTTTACGAAAACCCGGATAATTACGTAACTACGAAGCCAAAGGTAACCTATACTTATATGACGGCGGCTCATGTGCCATTTGTGTTTAATAAGTACGGGAGCGTACTATCATATAATCAGAGCCGCAACTGGGAAAACACCGACGTGTATCTCGGACAGTATAAGTTTATTACCAAGCATATGACAGCAAGTATATCTACAATAATTGAGAACGACCCGGACAGCATAATAATCATTATGTCTGACCACGGCATACGGTATCATGCAGACTGCGGGAAAAAGCATACTTTTTATATAACAGACAAGGACTCCTGCCGGATTATGAATGCGGTATATATAAAGGGCGAACAGTACGATATGGAAGGGCTTTCCGCAATTAACACTCTGCGATATGTTCTAAGCCTTTACGACGGTGTAGATTATTCGCCTATTGAAGACCCGATAACGTCAGATTCTCCTGACAGATTAAAGGGAATCATACCAAAACCAAGATAGCAGAATATAGATGTATCAGCAGGAGTGATACAACAGAATTTGGTCGCTAGCATCAAATAGCAGCAGAAGTGATAACAGAATGGAGTACAGACATGAGCAGCGAAAACCAAACGAATAGGCCTGACAAAGGCTCATACAGCGATAAATTTAAAACATTGATAGACCTTGCATTTATCGCTTTTTGCGCTGGGTTGTCAATGTTTTATCTTTTTACAGGGAACACTACGGAGCTTGAGTTTAGAGAGATCGTATTGCCGCTTCTTATTTTTTCAGCGATAGGCTGGCTGGTTTATATAATACTTCGGCTTATACTGAAGAAACCAAGAAAAGCAGCTATTCTTTCTGGCATCGTGATGGCTGTAGTTACAAACGCCGGCATGCTTTATGACAAACTGGGATATGTTCTGGTTTTGATTATAAGCACAGTATTTATTGCTGCTGTTTTTGTAGTTGTTTTGCGGTTTTTAAAACCGGGAGTGGCAGCAAAGATAGAGTATATTGCAGCTGGTGTGCTCGCTGGTCTAATACTTTTTAATACGATTATTAGCGTTCCGCAGCTAATTGAAAACAAGAAGCTTTCAGGTGAAGCGGCGGATAAAGCCGCATCGCTAGAACAAATAGAGATTCCTGCGCAGTACAGCAGTAAACAAAGCGATCTGTCAAATATATATATTTTCATATTCGACGAGCTTGCAGGCTCGCAGTGCATGGACGAGGTGTTTGGATATGATAACACATGGTTCTATAACGATATGAGGGAGCTTGGGTTCAGTGTGTCAGACGACTGTACAAACCATGAACAGTTCACGATGGAAACGCTGTCTGGACTGTTCAGCCTTGAATATGCATTCGACTACGATACTTATGGGGCGTTTGCGTGTCGTGAGCGGTTTGAAGATGCGAGGTTCTTTCATATTATGGAGGATATAGATTACGATTTGTATGAAACTGAAGTTTCGGGCTTTGTAGATTTTGAGCCTAGAATGCAGTACGGTAAAAACAGGAAGTATCATACTACAGAGGACGGGAGCACAACAGTTGAAGTTATTGCGGACCGCACACTTTTTGGGCCTGCGGCTGATGCGCTGGGAATCTTCCCGGATACATATAAACTGTATGATGAGATATTGACATATTATACTCTGCCGGAGAGCTATACATATGAAAACGCACTGACGTTTACTTATATATGCTGCCCGCATGCACCGTTCATATATGATATAAACGGCAGCCCGGTCGACAAAGAGCACAGTATGGACTGGACAGACTCTAAGTATTTCCTTGAGCAGTATGAATATATGTGCAAGCGTATAACACAAGCGATGGACGGCATTGTAGAAAACGACCCTGATGCTGTAATATTAGTACTTTCAGATCATGGGGTGAAGGCGAACAAACATCTTTGGGACGGACCACAGACTACGTATGAGCAGTCTACAGATACTTTCTTTGCAGTTTATACAGGAGGCCGGGACGATCTTGGGGATATAAGCGGTCTTTGCGGAGCGAATGTTTTAAGGACGGTCATGAACAAAGAATTTGGGTTTGAACTTGATATGACAGCAGTTCCGGGGAATTGAACTTTGCATGCTAAAAGTTCGGACTATATAAAAACAAGGTCGGAATATCGGCTTTAATAAAGAAAACATAGAGTGCACAGGGTGAAAGACATATGGAACTAATCAACAAAATCATCGGCATACCGCTTGGCTATATAATGTGGCTGTGCTATATACTGTTCAAAAACTACGGGATCGCTATAGTGCTGTTTACTTTGCTTACAAAGGCGCTTATGTTTCCGCTGAACATTTGGGTACAGAAGAATTCGATAAAGATGGTAAAGCTTAAGCCCCGGCTTAATGAGATAGCTGCGTCCTGCGTTGGGAGCAAAGACATGGTCGCCGAAAAGCAGATGGCTTTATATAAGCAGGAAAAATACCGGCCGCTTGCCGGAACCCTGCCGCTGCTTATACAGATACCCATCATACTCGGGCTTATAGCGGTGGTTTACAACCCGCTGCAGCACCTTCTGCATATAGATTCAAATATAATAGAAGCTCTGACAAACAAGGCTATGGAGCTGAGTGGAGTGACCGAGCTTGGTTCCGGCGCTCATATGAAGATAGTCGAGATGGTCAACGACCCGGCGTATATCAATGCATTTTCGAGCATAAATATACCAGGTATGGCAGAGGCTATTGAAAAGATAAGGGCGCTGAATCTTGATTTTCTTGGGTTTAACCTTTCAAGCACACCGAGCATTACTGTGTGGAACAAACTGCTGCTGATACCGCTGCTTTCGGGCGGCAGTGCATTCCTGCTTTCTGTAGTACAGAACAAAGTCAACGTTCTGCAGCGTGAAGCAGGGTGGTTCGGAAGATGGGGGATGGCTATATTCCTAACGCTGTTCTCGCTCTATTTTGCTTTCATAGTGCCTGCAGGCGTCGGCTTATACTGGATATTGAGCAACATTATTTCACTACTGCTTATGTTGGTCGTAAACATGATTTATCCTCCGAAGAAGTATATCGACTATGAAGCGCTGGAGAAGAGCAAAGAAGCGCTGGAGAAGAGCAAAGAACTCGAAAAGAAACTAAAACCGACTGCTGAACAAAAAGCAAAGGCGAAAGCAGATTATAAGCGGTTTTTGGATGAAAAAAACGTTAAGAGGCTTGTGTTCTATTCCGAAAAAAGCGGCTTTTATAAATATTTCAAGGGTGTTATAGAGTATATAACGAACAACTCGGATATAGTTATCCACTATGTAACAAGCGACCCTAACGATCAGGTCTTTGATATGGACAACCCGCAGATTGTGCCATATTACATTGATGACAACAGGCTTATCGTGCTGTTTATGAAGATAGAGGCGGATATGTTCGTGATGACGATGTCTGACATACAGCAGTTTCACTTAAAGCGCTCGCTTGTAAAGAAGAACATGGAGTATGTCTATATGTTCCATTATCCGCTGAGCACAACGATGGTGCTTCGCAAAGGTGCGCTCGACCATTACAATACAATATTCTGTGTTGGTGAGTTCCAGTTTGACGAAATAAGGCAGACGGAGAAACATTACAAACTGCCAGAAAAGAATCTTGTGCTATGCGGCTATTCTATGCTGGAGGAACTGCAGGAAAGATATGACGCAATGGAAAAAACAGTGCGGGAGAACAAGAAGATACTCATTGCTCCCTCGTGGCAGGAGGATAACATACTGGACAGCTGCATACACGAAATATTAGGTGAACTGCTCGGCAAAGGGTATGAGGTGGTAGTAAGGCCGCATCCTGAGTATGTAAAAAGATATGCCGCAAATATGAACTCTATCGTGGAGCGATACGGGGATTATGAAGGCAATGATTTGTGCTTCGAGCTGGATTTCAGCGACAGCAGCTCTATATTCAACTCTGACCTCGTGATAAGCGACTGGTCGGGCACTGCATATGAAGCTGCGTTCGTGACGAAAAAACCGGTCATATTCATAAACACACCGCCCAAGATAAACAATCCTGAATATGATGCTATAGAAGCACAGCCGCTGGAGATGGTACTGCGGGATGAAATCGGTATTCAGGTGGAACCGGACAGAATGGAAGAACTGTGTCCGGCTATAGAAGAGCTTCTTGCCTCCGGAGAAAAGTATGCTGTAAGGATAGAAGAGATAAGGGACAAGTGTATTGCTAACTTCGGAAAGAGTGCGCAGATAGGCGGACAATATATTATAGATAAATTAACTGACAAGGGAAATTGATATGGATGTAAAATTGTTTCTGGAAGGTATAAAGAGTATAGGGGTTGAAAGTTTTTATGGCGTCCCGGATTCGCAGCTAAAAGCCTTATGTGATTTGCTGTACGAGAAGTACGGAGTGGGCAAAGAACATATTGTGACGGCAAACGAAGGAGCGGCCGTCGGCCTCGCGGCAGGACATTACCTTGCTACAGGCAAGCCTGCTTTGGTGTATATGCAGAACAGCGGGATAGGCAACTCTGTTAATCCTATAGCTTCGCTTCTCAGCGATGATGTTTATGCGATACCCTGCATATTCGTTATTGGATGGAGGGGAGAGCCGGGCAGGAAAGATGAACCCCAGCACGCATTTCAGGGGAAGGCCACACTGCCGATGCTTGATGTGCTGGATATCACACATTCAGTTATTAACGGCGAGACAACAGAGGAAGAGTTCAGTTTGCTTATAAAGAATGCGGCGGAGTACGTTGCAAACGGTAAAAGCTGTGCGTTCGTTATAAAAAAAGGAGCGCTGAGCTATGATGGGAAAGCTGCATACAAAAATGATAATAAGATGAGTCGTGAGGATGCTATACGCGTTATTGCGCAAAATGCGGACGAAGAAGATGTATTCGTATCTACAACGGGCAAGGCCTCTAGAGAGCTATTTGAGATACGTGAAGCGCAGGGCAAAGGACATGCTCATGACTTTTTAACTGTAGGTTCTATGGGGCATTCGTCGATGATCGCGCTAGGCATTGCAATGGAGAAAAAAGGCACAAGGGTGTGGTGCTTAGACGGAGACGGTGCAATGGTGATGCACCTTGGAAGTGCGCTTATAGAAGCGCAGCAGAAGTGCGAAAACCTTGTTCATATAGTGCTAAACAACGAAGCTCATGAATCTGTGGGCGGAATGCCGGTCGCTATGGGCAGAGCGGATTTCTGCGCAATTGCGAAGGCGCTTGGATATGATTATTACAGATGCGTGTCTGATGAAGACGGCTTGAAGAGCTGTATAGAGCAGATCAAAGCCGGTAAAGGCACGGTTCTTGTTGAGGTAAAAGTTGCGATTGGGTCAAGGAAAGACCTGGGGCGGCCGACGACCACGCCAAAAGAGAACAAACAGGCATTGATGGAATATCTCAGCGAAAGGAAATAACCGATGAAGGCATTGATATTAAACTCCGGCATAGGCAAACGCATGGGGGACATAACAAAGAACAGACCAAAATGCATGACGCAGATCGGCACAGGGTTTACTATAATCAGCTGGCAGCTTGACGTGCTGAAAAAAGCTGGTGTTGAGCAGGTGGTTATCACCACCGGTCCGTTTGCGAAAGCGCTTGAGGAATATGTATTATCGCTTGATACCGGTATGGATTTTGAGTTTGTTGCAAACCCGGAATATGACAGCACGAACTATATATATTCGATTTACTGTGCAAAAGACATCTTAGAGGACGATATAATATTGCTCCACGGTGATTTGGTTTTTGAAACTGCAGTGGCTCGGGATATAGTTGGCAGCAAAGAAAGCTGCGTTGTTGTCGACTCCACGCTTCCTCTTCCGGAAAAGGACTTCAAAGCAAGGCTTAAGGGAAGCAGGGTATTAGAAGTGAGCACAAAGATATTCGGTGAAGACTGCGCAGCTTGTCAGCCGTTTTACAATATCCGTAAAGAGGATATGCTGATGTGGCTTGATGAGATAACGCTTTTCTGCAAGAGCGGGCGGCGGGGAGTATACGCTGAAGAAGCGCTGAACGGCATTACGGACAGACTTGAGCTTTGTGCGGCAGAGCAAGCCGGCAGGTTGTGCAGCGAGATAGATAATGAAGACGACTTGAAAGTGATTTCATCACGATTTATGAAAATGGTTGAATCGGAAAGGATATAGAAATGAAAAGTGTATATGTCTGTTTCAGTACCGACATAATTCACTGCGGGCATCTGAACATATTGAGAAAAGCTGCGGAACTCGGGGAGCTTACCGTGGGGGTGCTGACAGATGAAGTCATTGCATCGTATAAGAGGTATCCGCTTATTCCTCTTGCTGAGCGTATCGAGATGTTTGGCAGCATACGCAGTGTTTCACGAGTAGTGGTTCAGGACGCTCTTGAATATGACGACATACTTGAAGAACTGCGCCCCGATATCGTTGTGCACGGTGACAATTGGAGAACTGGTTATCAGGCGGAGATAAGGGAGAGGATAATAGAGCAGCTGGAGAAATGGGGCGGCGAGCTTGTAGAGTTTCCGTATACGCAGACGCCAACAGAGGATATAATAACAAGGCTTGACAAGGTGCTTTCAATGCCGGAAAACAGGAGATGCAGATTAAAGAAGCTGCTTAGTTATAAGCCGTGCTTGTCTGTTATAGAGGCACACAGCGGACTGAGCGGGCTTATCGCCGAGAAAACCAGGGTACAGACGGCAAAAGGCATAAAAGAGTTTGATGCGATATGGGTGTCCAGCCTTTGTGATTCTACTGTTAAAGGGAAACCGGATATTGAGCTGGTTGACATGACGTCACGAATACACACCATAGAAGAGATAATGGACGTAACTACAAAGCCTATCATACTGGATGGAGACACCGGAGGGCTGGTAGAGCACTTTGTATTCAATATAAGAACGCTGGAACGTATGGGCGTTTCTGCTATAATAATAGAGGACAAGAACGGACTTAAAAAGAACTCGCTGTTTGGAACGCAGGTGGAGCAGACGCAGGCAAGCGTTGAGGAATTCTGCGAAAAGGTCCATGCAGGAAAGAATGCGCTTAAAACAAAGGATTTTATGATAATAGCACGCTGTGAGAGCTTGATACTAGAAAAAGGTCTGGATGACGCCCTTGAGCGCTGCAACGCCTACGTCAAAGCGGGGGCGGACGGGATAATGATACATTCACGCAGCAAGCAGCCGGACGAAGTGCTGGAATTCTGCGCAAGGTTCCGCCAGAACAATAAGAGCATTCCTATAGTGGCGGTACCGACGACGTATAACAGCATCACGGAGGAAGAGCTTGCGGAGAATGGTGTGAACATAGTTATACATGCGAACCATCTTATAAGAAGCATGTTTCCGGCCATGCAGAAAACAGCAGAACAGATACTTTTAAACGGAAGGTCGCTTGAGGCAAGTGAAGACTGCATGCCTATAAAGCAGATACTAACGCTTATACCCGACCAGTAAGGAGACGCAGAATGCAGTTTATGCCTTTTTCGCCGGTAGATATACGTTTTGCCACTGTGCAGGCTTTTAACGAGCTGCTATCTTCTCTTACGGAAAAACGCACACTAATTGTTGCAAGCAGCGGCACGTTGGGCAGGTTGAAAGCAGTTAAGGCACTTGGCGCACTTATAAACGCGCAGAGCAGCTGTCTTATCAGCGATATAACGCCCAACCCTTCGGTGGATGACGTTCGCAGGCAAGTGAACTTGCTGAAGAACGAAGAGGTATTCGGGCGTATAATAGCGATTGGCGGAGGAAGCAGTATTGACCTTGCAAAGGCTGTAAGCGCGCTGCAGGGCCTGGCGAAGACGCATGAAGCAAGCTATGAAGAAATCGTTCGGGCTATTTCTGATAAGACGTTCTTTGACGGCTGTGAGCCTGCGGATATTATAGCGGTGCCTACGACGGCAGGAACCGGCTCTGAGGTTACAAGGTGGGCGACGGTCTGGGATTTTGAAAATACAAGGAAGCTTTCCGTTGAGCACTTAGGATGCTATCCGAAGCTTGCGGTGATGGTGCCGGAGCTGACGAAGAGCATGGGGCAGAGGCTGTCTCTTGCAACGGGGCTTGATGCACTTAGCCATGCGATGGAGGGCTATTGGGCAAAAGGGCGCAATCCGCTTTCACAGGCATTGGCGCTTGATTCGATAGAGCGGATAAAGGAAGCGCTTCCTGCTGTACTTGAGCGCCCCGATGGTATCGGCGCAAGAGAGCAGATGTGCCTTGGGTCTTTGCTGGCAGGGCTTTCATTTTCGACGACTAAGACGACGGCATGCCACAGCATATCGTATCCGCTGACAATGGACTATGGCGTAGAACACGGGTTTGCAGCGGCGCTGACACTTTCGCAGATGATGAAGATAAACGCTGCCGCTGTTCCGGAGCTTGAAAAAGTATTAAGGATTTTCGGCGGCGTCGAAAGTTTTGAAGGATGGCTGAAGGAGGTCTCGCAGGGCATACAGGAGCTTAGACTTTCGGCTTTCGGGATAGATGAAGACGGTATAGAGGCAATTGCAAAAGGAGCTTTTACGCTGGGAAGGATGGACAACAACCCGGCGCCAATGGATATTGATTCAGTTAAAAAAGTTTTGAAAAACATTCTATAGATACGGAGGGACAATATGAAAAAAATTTTACGTAACACAGGGGTTTTCGCAGCATACTTGTTATTGACTACATTAATGCTTTCTTCCACGGCGCTGGCGTACATCGACCCGGCGGCAACTTCTTACATTGTGCAGATAGTTGCCGGTGTGGTTATCGCTGGAGGTGTTGCGGTTGGTATATTCTGGAAGAAGATAAAGATTTTTTTCAGGAATTTAAAGATGAAGCGCCTTGAAAAATCGCTGACAAAGAAAGCGGACAGAGAGCAGAACAAACCTGAATAAATAAGGCTAAGAGTATAAAAGGGCTGTATGGAAAAGACCGGCGGACAGGTTTATTGTTTGGCTGCAGAACACTCGGTGAGGCTGTGCATCAGTATTCCGGATATTTATCAGACGGCAAAAAAAGCACTCAGGAAAGGGTGCTTTTTCATTGCTGTATTTATAAAGTTTAGATAACGTGCTCTGTTCTGTTGATTATATCCTGCTGGGTGTCGGGGCTGAGCACGGTGAAGAAAGCACTGTAGCCGGCGACCCGCACGATAAGGTTCTTATGGGCTTCGGGATGGACCACTGCGTCTTCAAGCGTTGCTCTGTCTACGACGTTATACTGAATGTGAAAGCCCTTAAGGTCGTTAAAGAAGGTGCGCAGGAGCGCTTTGAGCTTCTCTTTTGACTCGGGTGTTTTCAAAGAACCGGGCGATATTTTCTGGTTTAGCAGTACACCGCCGAGTATCTTCTCTGTGGGCAGCTTTGAAACGGATTTCAGTACCGCTGTAGGACCGTAGATATCTGTGCCCGCAGAAGGGGAACAACCTTCAGCCAACGGGGCATGGGCTTTTCGTCCGTCCGGTGTTGCGCCGACGACGGCCCCGCTTGGTACGTTGGAGGATATCGAAGAAGTCCCGGCATAATATTTTCCGCCTATCGGACCCCTGCCGAAGCGTGTGTTATGGTATTTTGACAACTCGTCTATAAATTCCATGTAGGCACTTCTGACCATCATATCGGCATCGTCGTTGTCCTGACCGTATTTTGCCGGTATGTTCAGAAGCATCTGACGGATGGCTTCGCCTTCTTCTCCTGCAAAGTCGTTGTCCAGGGCTTCCTTTAGAGTCTCCTGAGAGAGGGCTTTTTTATCGAAAACGAGCTCTTTTAGTGCAAGCAGTGAGTTGCCGAGATTCGCAATGCCGACCTGCAGCCCGCTGATATAATCGTAAACTGCGCCGCCTTCTTTGATGTGTTTGCCACGGCCTATGCAGTCATCCGTCAAAGCAGAGCAGAAGATGTCGGGGGTGTGAGCTTCGAGTGCGCAGTCGACCACCGTGTCTATGACCACTGTCTGTTTTGCAAAATAGCGCACGGTTTTTGACCAGGTTTCAAACAAGTCTTCAAAAGAATCGAAGCTGCCAAGTCCTTTATCGGAATCAAGGTATTTCACACCGGTATCCGGGTCTGTTCCGTAATTGAGTGCGATTTTGAGCACTTTCATGAAGTTGAGGAAGCTCATGCCGGTGCAGCGGTATCCCCATTTTCCGGGGACGGCTACCTCGACACATCCGACTGCACTGAAGTTGTATGCATCTTCTTTTTTTATGCCGAGAGATATCATGGTCGGTATAATTATCTCGTCGCTGTTGAACGCCGGCATGCCAAAGCCGAGCTTTATTACTTCAATACACTGGTTTAAAAACTCGTCAGAAAGGTTTTTGTGGTATCTGACAGTCAAATTGGGCTGGGTCAGCCGTGTGGCTGCAACGGATTCCAGAACCCTGAAGCTCAGCTCATTAACAGCGTCTTTACCGTCTGTAGTCTGACCGCCTATGGTGACGTTCTGGTAGAGCGGACCGCCTGCGCTGTAGCGTGTGTGTGACCAGGAGCGGATTTTCACGACGGAATACAGTTTTATCCAAAGGTTTTCGAGCAGTTCCCTTGCATCGTTTTGTGTAAGAACGCCATTATCAATGTCTTGCTTATACAGCGGGTAAAGGAACTGGTCCAGTCTGCCGAATGACACCGAATGGCCGTTGCTTTCGATCTGAAGAACGAGCTGGACAAACCAGATGAACTGCACACCCTCGCGAAAGCTGCGTGCGGGGTGCTCGGGTACGTTAGCGCAGATTTTAGAGATATCCAGCAGCTCCTGCCTTCTGGCTGCGTCTTTCTCCTGCATTGCGGTCTGCTTTGCGAGAGCTGAAAAGCGCCCTGCAAAGGCGATGACGGCATCGAGAGTTATCACAACTGCCCGCAGGAATGCAGACTGCCTGAGCTGGTCTGCGTCCGAAACATCGAGAGAAGCAAGTTTCTTTAGAGCTGCTGCCTTAACACCGCTCATACCGAGAGTTAAGAGCTTATTATAATCTGGGGCGAGGTGCCCGTCGCCGGAGGTAAGGTTGCCCTCCGCTCGGATAACACCGTTTTCATAGGCACTTAGAGATTCTTCAGGGAACATTGCTAGACCGTATTTGATGAGCGTACTGTTCTCCCAGAATGGGTAGATGGAACGAAGATCTTCCTTTGCCTGCCGGGAAATGGTGTATTTGTCGCCCGGGCGTTTTTCAAACTCGTCGAGCTCTTTTATTACCCAGTCCATAGAATATTCCGGGAATATCGGGGCTGCACGAAGAGCGCTTGAATGGTTGCCGACTATAAGCTCGCCTTCGAGAATATGTATGGACATATCCTGAAGTATTTCTTTCAGCGCAAGCGCACGTCTTAATACGATGGGCTGGTCCTGATATTTTTTGTATGCCTGCGTAATTATCTTTGCACGTTCGGTGCATACAGAGGGCTGGGCATCCAGTACCTGTTCTCTTAATTTCTGGATTCTGGGGCTTTCAATTTTTCCAAACATAATTATCCTTCTTCCGGTAAATTATTCAACGATATCTATTTCGACATCGTTTTTTTCTAGAAACGATTTGCTTTGGTTAGGGATGCCGCTGTCGGTGATTACAACGTTTACATCGCCGGCGGCAAACTGAGCGGCTACGCCGACAGTACTAAACTTGCCGGACTCCGTTAAAACAAACAGTTTATTTGCACGCTCTGCCATTGAACGTGCGATTTCTGCACGCATAAGATTTATGCAGGTAAAGCCGGTGCTTTGGCTGAAGCCGTCTACTCCGACGAACAGCTTGTCTACGTTGAACTGGCTGAGGCAAAGCCTTGCAAGGGGACCGACCATGACTTCTGATTCATGCTGGTAGTCGCCGCCTATGAGCGTAATTTTGATGGCTGGACTCGTGCGTACGTATCTTGCTATAAAGGCAGAGTTGGTAATAATGGTGATATCCTTCTTTTTTGTTAGTTCTTTTGCCAGCAGTGCGTTGGTGGAGCCGGACTCTATCATGACAGTTTCACCGTCGCTGATATATGACGCTGCCCTTTTTGCTATCCTTGATTTTATATCGTAGTAAACCGACATACGTTTCATGATATCGTCGTCTGAAACGGCTCGTGCGCCGCCGTGATAGCGCTCTAGCATACCGCTCTGTTCGAGGGTTTTTAAGTCGCTGCGTATAGTGACCTGAGAAACGCCGTATTCCAGAGCTAGCTGCTTTACGTTTATTTGCGCTGTACCTGATATTTTGCGTATGATCGACAACTGGCGTTTATTCATCATTACCACCTATTTTTATATATAATCTTACAATGAAAACATACCAAACTTACGAATGAAAGTCAATAATTTTGTAAAAGAAAATAAAAATTCTTGAAATTATTAGTATTTTATATTAATATGATAGTGTTATTTGATGTTTTACGGCAGATAATCAATATAAAAAAACGTTTATGGTGAAAAGTTTGGACAATGATAAAGGATTGATTTTTGACATACAGAGGTATTGCATACACGACGGGCCGGGGATTAGGACGGTCGTTTTCTTTAAGGGGTGCCCGTTGAGGTGCAAATGGTGCGCTAACCCGGAATCGCTCAATGCATATCAGGAAATCGGCTATGGCAGAAACGACTGCATTTTATGTGGAAAATGCGTGGCTGCTTGCAAGAACGGCGCACTCAACATGACAGAAAACGGAATAGAGATAGACAGACAGAAATGCCGTCGCTGTTTTGAATGTGTAAAAGCATGCCCGACCGGAGCGATGCGGCTGATGGGCAAGTGGTATACTGTTGATGAGGTAATGGACATAGTTCTGAAGGACGAGATGTTTTATAAAAACTCCGTAGGGGGGCTTACGCTTTCGGGAGGAGAAGCTTTACAGCAGAGCGGATTTGCTTCCGGACTGCTTGAAAAAGCCAGAGAACATGGCATACACACGGCTATCGAAACGAGCGGTTATGCTTTATGGGACAACCTGGCGAGCGTGGTGGATAACACGGATCTTGTATTGTACGATATAAAACACGTTGATAATGAAAAACATTTATTTTATACCGGCGTTGGTAACAAACTGATACTTGATAATTTGAAGAAGATATTGAAGCTGGGCAAGAAGGTCATCGTAAGAATACCTGTTGTTCCGGGTGTGAATGTGGATGATGAGACTATTGACGGGTACGCTAGATTGCTGTCTGAATATAATATAGGCGAAGTGAACCTTCTTGCGTTTCATCAGCTTGGCGAGTCTAAGTATGATATGATGGGGATGGACTACAGCTTTAGCGGCGCTGCACCTCCGAGCGACGAGCAGATGACTGCACTGGCGGAGAAATTGAGAAGCAAAGGCCTTAATGTAAAAATTGGTGGATGATTTAGGGCAGTTTGTACATTGCAGGTCTATATTACAGATTGAAGACTGGAGTTTCTATGGAAAAGTACGTTATAGGAATTGATGCTGGGGGTACAAAGGTCGCTTACGGACTTTTTGCGTGCGGCGGCAGACTGGTGGACAGGTATCAACATCCAACTGATATCCTGGCGGACGGCCCGAAATTCACCGACAGTCTGATAGAATCTATTGGGCTGATACTTGAAAAAAACGATCTTAAGCATAAGGATTTAAAAGGCATCGGTATCTGCATGCCTTCGTTTATTTATTTTGAGCAGGGGAAGATATGCATAACCTCGGCGATGGTAAATATAAAAGATTTCTATATGAAGGACTATATATACAGCCGTATACACGTGCCTGTTGTGCTGGATAACGACAGCAATGTGGCGGCACTTGCAGAGTGGCGGCACGGTGCAGGACGGGGCAGCAAACATATGATATATATGGCATCGAGCACAGGGATAGGCAGTGGTATAATAATAAACGGAGAACTTTTCAGAGGAAGCTACGGTTGGGCTGGAGAGAGCGGACATATGATAGCGACGCCGGACGAAGGGATATACTGCGGGTGCGGAAACAGAGGCTGTTTTATGTCTTATGCCTCGGGCAGGTATATTCCGAAATATGTGGAACAGCGGCTTGAAGAAGGAGCGCAGAGCGAACTGTCTGAGTGCGGGCAGGTTTGTGGTGAACACATATTGAAAGCGTGCGAAAACAATGACAGCCTTGCCATAGAAACGGTAGAAAGGATGGCTCACTATTTCGCCGTATGTGTTTTCAACATCTATCAGATGCTCAACATCAATCTGTTTGTTTTCGGCGGAGGGCTTATAAATTTCGGCGATACACTGTTTTCAAGAATAAGGGAAGAGTTTGACAGATATAATCATATACCGTACCCGGTCGAGTTTAAGTTTGCAGAGCTTGGCTGTGATTTTGGCATAATTGGAGCGGCAGAGCTGATATGTGAAATAAAGATATAGTGAGTTTGGACGGGAGGGGATAAGCATGGACGATTTCAGCGGTCTTGAGTATTGTTCGAATGACTTTGAAAGTTTTTGCATAGCCTTATCTAAAGTGAAGCCGAGAATCCTTTTTTGTGAACAGTTTGATGAGAAAAGCAGCATATGGAACTTTGAAGAACACAAGCACGACTGTATTGAACTGTTGTATTTTCTGTATGGTAATGCGGAGGTGACTGCAAAGGAGAAGATAGTTCAGGCATCTTTCTATGACATCGTTATTTATCCGCGTGGCGTGTATCATACCGAACATCTGCAGATAAATCATCATCAGGAGGTTTTCTGTATATGGGTGGACATACCCGGGCTTAAACTCAGTGACGTAATACACATACAGGACAAGGATTCGAGCATAAAGTGGGCGCTGGAAAAGCTGCATGAAGAATATAAAAGCGAGGCTCCCTCGGGAATATTGATGGAGCACTATATTAGACTGGTTATAATGCTTATCGCGAAGGCGCGGTTCGAGAACGCAGGAGAATCTGACCCTCTTAGCAGGGTGATAGTATATATGCAAAGCAACATGTCTAAACCTATCACTGTTGAGGAACTGGCCGAATCTATTTATGTAAGCAAGTCGTATCTGAGCAGGTATTTCAAACAGAAGACAGGTATGTCGCTGATAGAATATCTGCGGCTAATAAGGATAAACGCAGCAAAAAGGCTGCTCGTTTCAACGGACAACAGCATAGAAGAGATATCAAGCGTAATAGGGTATAATTCTTCAAAATATTTCTGCAGGGCGTTTAAAACATGCACTAATATGTCGCCTTCAGAATATAGAAAAAGCGAGATACAAAAATCAACTTCTTAAAAAACATCATGTCAACTAATAAAGCAGATATCGGCAGGGCGAAACATAAGAAAGGTGAATGGCTTAAAAACCTAAGCTGTGTTATAGGCGAATGAGGAGGCGGGAATAGATTGATAGAGTTTGAAGTTAAAGAAGAGTGGCTGAAGCTGATCAAGAAGCAGGAAGCGGAATTGGCATTCGAGTCTTTTGACAATGACGATGCAGCGCAGGTCGGGCAAAGGATAGCCGCGCTGGCAAGGGATAAGTATAAGGGCGCCGTGGCAATCTGCATCGAAGTAGACAATAATGTCGTGTTTTCATATATGATGCAGGGCACGACATTGGAGAATAAACTGTGGATGCACAGGAAGATAAACGTGAGCAAAATTACCAAAACAAGCTCTCTGCTTGCATGCGTTGAAGAGCGGTATTCAGGAAAACGGTGGGAGTTAAAGAGCAGGCCGGATTCTTTTGCGGTGTGCGGCGGATGCTGGCCGGTGCAAATGAAGGAAGGCGAGCCTTATGCTTACATTGCCGTTTCGGGGCTGGAGCATTATCTGGACCATCAGATCATTGTGGATGCTGTAGCAGATTTTATAGGCAGGAAAACGGAAACGATTTCAATTTAAAAAACAAAGCAGCGGTGTGTAGAAAAAGAACAGGACTCTAGCTGAAAAATAGCGCTATCGGCTGGAGTCTTTTTAGTTTGCTGCAAAAAGGCGGCTGCCTGGTATTGAGCCCGGAAAACGAAGCAGCGGTATGGAGGACATTTGAAATACTGATTCAGATTCTTAAGGTTTATTATAACGAGGAGGGGGGAAGCTCTGGATATTTCCCGGTAGAGAACCGATATAGTGTTAAAAATGAGGGGTGTTTATATAAGCGGAATATCAAGCTTATTTTCCGGAGTTTTATAATACGGCTGCGGCGATGGCCAACGAAAAAAGACCTTGGATACTGAAGAAAATTGCAAAAATGAATTGTTACGAAAATAACAATCGAAACGTTTTAGTAAAACGGTAGCAGTAATAATGCATTTATTGGTATTGCAAATGAAAAACAGCCGTGCTATGTTTAATATAAATTCAGAATGTGTTAAAGAACATTTAAAACAATAATTACTGAAAAGCACTGGGCATAAGAAAAAATTTGCACAACGGGGTGTACATTTTGGCAACTATCAAAGATGTAGCAAGTAAAGCAGGGGTTTCCATATCAACAGTTTCACTTGTTATAAATGGAAAAAGAAACATAAGCACGGAAAAATATCATGCTATTCTTGCGGCCATGAAAGAACTCAATTACAGACCCAGTATAATAGCACAAAACCTAAAGAAGCAGAAATTTCATATCATAGGTGTCGTGCTTCCTTCGACCGACGGACACTATTCGCAGATATTGAAAGGCATACACAGCGTTCTGAGCGAGAAGAAATATCATATAATCGTAAGCCTGACGGGGGACGATATACAGAAGGAAGAGGACATATTCGAAGAATTCATTTCCATGGGGGCATCGGGCGTAATATCCGTTCCCTGCGATACCGAAAACGTTGATAAGTATAAAAAGTGGATAGAAACAGGGATGGCGATAGTCTTTATTGAGCGCAGGCTGGAGGACGTCAATTTTTCTAACGTTATTTATGATAACCAGAAAATTATTTATAACAAAACAAAGGAGCTGCTGCGTGAGTTCAAGCCCGGGGAGATGGCGCTTATAACGGGCTCTTTCAAGCATTCTAACGAGAGCGAGTGTGTTCTTGCGTTCAGGGATGCCGTCTCGGAAGTTTATCCGGATGAGGAACTTGACAAGCTGGAGATAACTGAGACGAGCCTAAAGCGAACAAGAAAGATGTATGATCTGCTAAAGCGATATGGGCAGGACGAATGCAGCATTAAATGTTATCTGCTGACCGATATTGAGAGCGCTGACATGTTGGCTGAGATACAGGTAATCATGAAACGTGAGCCACGTATATACGCACTGAGCGGCGACGTTTGGCTAAGCGCAAAGAAGCAAAAAGCAATGGTAAAGCTTCTTCCAAGAGAGTCCAACAAACTCGGTCAGAAAGCTGCAGAGTTATTGATGCGTTTCGTTAAAAACAACAGGGTTACCGAGAAGAGGGATGTTCTTGTCGAGACTTCTTACGACTATAGGGAAACAAAGGATATAAAAACTGTCCAGATAAAAAAAGGAGCTGCTCTTAAGGTTCTGCTCCTTCAGTCGAACGCTATGGACGTTCTGTTCAAGCTTTCGCCGAACTTTACAAAAGAGACAGGGATAAAAACACAGTTTACTTTTGTTCCTTTCTATAAGCTTACTCACATGCTGGCCGGCGACCCGGACAAGGTGCCGGAACACGATGTATTGTGGGTGGACGTACCGCTCGTTGACACTATGACGAGGATGGGAAGGCTGATGGACCTTCGGCCGTGGCTGGACAGCGACGAGAGAAAAATATTAGAGAGGTTTCCGAGCGGAGTTTTAAAGTGCGTTTCCAACAAAGAAAAACAGATTTACGGTCTGCCGCTGCTTATGGACGAAGGGCTGCTGTATTACCGCAAAGATGTTTTCAACGATCCGGCTGTGCAGTGGAGCTTCTTCAATAAATACGGGTTTGAGCTAAAACCGCCGATATCGTGGACGGAGTTCAACTATATAGCAGAGTTCTTTGACCCGTCTGTAAACAAGAAATCGAAGTTCAAGAGCGGCACAGTGCTTTCACTTACCGGCCCGACTGCGATTATGGAAGAGTTTTATGTGCGACAATGGGCTTTCAACGGCAGGATGGTGGACAAATGGGGGAAGCTGAGTATTATTTCTATCGAGAACGTTAGAGCGCTTGAGAACCTTATAACATCATATAAGTTTTCTCCGCCCGATTCGCTGGATTATTTCTTTGAAGAGACGTTTGCATGCCTTTTAAAAGGCGAAACACCTATGGTGCAGGGCTTTCCGACGCATTATCAGCCGTTTAGGTATGCCGAGTCTAAAGACAGCCTTGAGGCGCAGATTGACGTTGCTCCGTTGCCGGGGGGCAAGCCGCTGCTTGGAGGATGGGTGATGGGTGTGAACTCGGCAACCAGGATGCAGGCCGAAGCTTTTGAGTTTTTAAACTGGGTGCTGCGTGAAGATATGGTGGTAGCAAAGGGCATGCTGGGGCATCTTGTGCCCGTTAAAGCTACTTATGAAAGCACTATACTCAACAATTATTATCCCGGCCTTAAAATGATGAACATAGATAACTTCTCTAAAGAATTAAGAGAAGTTATCAGGGATAATAAAGGCAATGTCGTCGATCAGTTCCAGTTTGAGGAACTGGTTTCGCAGGAATTGATAAAAGCGCTGAGGTCTCAGCAGTCTGCGGAAGAGGCGCTTAAAAAAGCGCAGGAAAAAGTTGGAGAGCTGTTGTTTAAATAAATTGCAAAAATTAATTTTAGTGGAGGGAAGCAGTGAACAAGGTTAAGAAACTATTGAGAATGGACCTTACAAGCGTGGTGCTGCCGTTGGCCGTACTATTCATTGTTCTGCTTATAGGTTCAAAAGGTTTTCTGTCTGCGTACAATATATTGTCGTTATTGCAGAGCGTTGCTATTTTTGTGCTGATAGGACTGGCGCAGATGTCGGCGCTGTCGCTGGGGCAGTTCAACCTGGCGGTGGGGGCTATGGGATGCCTTTCAGCGATTATGCTGGGGCTGTTTATGCAGGTGCTTGGACTGCCATTGATAGTGGCTGTTATACTCGGTCTTGGCGTAGCGATGCTGGCAGGAGCAATTCAAGGTTTGATAATTGCAAAGAGCGGTATCAGCCCATTTATAATAACGCTTGCTTTGCTGAGCGTATTTACGGGGATTGCAACAGTTATAACGATGGGGGACTCATACAATGACCTGCCGGACATTATTAAAACGATAAGCAGAATGCAATTCGGATCTGTTCCGCTGACATTTCTTATATCGATAGCGATATGCGCAGTTGCATTTATAGTATTCAAATATACAGATATAGGCCGGCGACTGAAGGCTGTGGGGGCAAACCCGCGTGCTGCACAGTTTTCCGGAATAAGCGTGCCAAGCACAGTTATCATGGGGCATGCGATATCCGGTCTGTTTGCAGGGCTAGCAGCTTTCATACAGATATGTAAGTTCAACTCGGCGCAGCTTGCCATTGGCAGCGACTGGATGATGACTTCATTCGTCGTCGCAGTCCTTGGCGGAACGCTGCTTTCAGGCGGCAAGATATCCGTAATCGGCACACTGCTTGGCAGCCTGCTGATGGTATTCATAATCAATGCACTGGGGCTTTGGAGAGTAAACACATATATGTTCCAGACAATTATGGGACTGGTATTGCTGGGGGCATATGAGATCGACAGAGCGAGACTATCATACATCAGAAAACGCAGCACTTGGATCGCAGAGACGCAGGACGGGGAGGCAAAAGATGAATAGTGCAAAAACTTCGGGCGCAAGGAGCCTTTGGAGCAAGCTTACAAAATCCAGCCTCTTTGGTGCACTTATAATTGTTATCGTTCTGCTGGGAGTAATGCTGATAATAAAGCCGACATACCTTTCGCCGACTAACATATATGTGCTTGCTAAAGTACTGACGGTGACGGCTGTTATAGGCTTCTCACAGATGATAGTAATATCGAGCGGCGGGCTTAACCTTTCGATAGGAGCTACGGGAGCGCTCTCTGCTGTGATAGCTGGCTGGGCGATGACAGCGCAAGGCCTGCCATGGTGGCTGGGTGTGCTGATGGGCCTGGGCGTTGGAATATTGTGTGGTGTGGTGAACGGCCTGCTGATATACCGTGCGGGCGGTGTAGGCGTTGCGTTCTTCCTTATAACGCTGGCTACAGCAAGTGTATTCCAGGGTCTTAATTATACAATAACGAAGGGCAACCCGTTTTATGGGCCTGACGGCAAGATGGCTTCCGCTTTCCTTGCGATGGGGAACACAAAGATACTCGGGCTGCCGGCATCGTTCTTCATAATGCTGGTTATAGCGGTGGCGCTTATATTCCTGTATAGCAAAATGACGCTTGGACGGCAGATACTGGCCTTTGGAGCAAGCAACAAAGCGGCGCAGCTTTACGGCGTATCAAAGTTTAAAGTGGTGCTTTCCGCAAACATAATCGCAAGCTTGCTGGCGGCGATCGCCGGAATACTTGCCATGATAAGGATTGAGGCGGCGCAGCCGAACATGGGCGCTGACTGGATGCTGATGTCTTTTGCAGCACCGCTTATCGGCGGAACTAGGCAGGCAGGCGGCAAGGTGAATGTTATCGGCGCTATCCTTGGTGCGTTCTCGCTGACGATAATAAGTAATGCACTTGTGCATCTGAAGGTAGATATATATTGGAACCAGCTTATTTACGGAATGATAATACTGCTTGCAGTTACGATAGACAGACTCCGTTATATCAGGAAATAGGGGGAGAATATGAGCGAAAACAACACTGTTAGCAAATATGTAATGGAAATAGATAGTATAACGAAGGTATTCCCTGGTGTAAAGGCGCTGGATAGAGTAAGTCTGGACCTAAAGCCGGGCGAAGTGCTGGCGCTTGTCGGCGAAAACGGAGCAGGTAAATCTACCCTTATAAACTGTATCACAGGAGTCTTAAAGCCTGAAGAAGGGGAGATACGCATAAACGGCGAGGCTGTCGATATGAAGAATCCGCTGGTGTCTTCGCAGCACGGTATAAGCGTAGTCCATCAGGAGAGGAATCTTATTCCAACGTTCGACGTAGCGGAGAATATATTCTTTGACAAGATAAGCGGAAGTGGTGCAAAGACGGTAAACCGCAAGTGGATGCACGAAAACGTAAAGCCGTATCTTGATCTTGTGCGGCTGGATATCGATCCTGCGGCGGAAGTTGATGATCTGTCATCTGCACAGAAGCAGCTTATTGAGATTGCACGTGCATTGTCTATAAACTCAAAGATATTGCTGCTGGACGAACCGACGGCATCCATATCCATAAAAGAAGCTGATATGCTTATCGACCTTCTAAAGGACCTTAGAAGCAAGGGCGTTTCGATAATATACGTCAGCCACAAGCTGGAGGAGATATTCGAAGTCGCCGACAGGGTCAAGGTAATAAGGGACGGTAAGGGAGTGGGTGACGCTGTGCCTGTAGGTCAGCTTACGAGAGACAAACTGGTTGAAATGATGGTGGGCAGCCGTGAGATGACGAGAGCATTTCCATCACACGACCGTTCGAAAGCTCCGGTGGTGCTGGAAGTGAAACAGATTACTTCAAAGCTTAATGAAAAGCCTGCGTCGTTTGAGCTAAAGAAAGGCGAGATACTTGGCTGGTACGGACTGGTAGGCGCCGGAAGGACGGAGCTTGCCCGGGAAGTGATCGGCATAGATCCTATCCGCAGCGGGCAAATAAGGATAAATGACAAGAAGGCGCAGATACGCTCGTATAAAGACGCATTTGAGAAATATGGCATATATTATTTAAGCGAGAACCGGAAGGAAGAAGGACTGTTCCTTATCCATTCTATTGCAACGAATATATCCGCAGTCGCCTTAAAGCGCATCAAAAACAAAGCGAGGCTGAATTCACCTAAAAAAGAAAGAGCGCTTGCAAAGGAGTATGCGGGCAAGATACAGATAAAGATGGGCGACCCGGACGATGTTGTCTCCAGTCTTTCGGGCGGTAACCAGCAGAAGGTGTGCATAGCAAAGTGCCTTGTCACAGAGCCGGAGATAATCATAGCAGATGAGCCTACAGTTGGGATAGACGTTAAGACGAAGGCAGAGATTCACAAGCTGATATATGAGCTTTCGCAGCAGGGCAAGTCTATAATATTCATATCTTCCGACCTTCCGGAGCTTATACAGATAGCCGAGCGCATACAGGTGTTCCGTGACGGAGAGATAGTGGGAGAGATAGAGAACGACAAGGATTACGATTCGACAAGTACAAAGGTAATGAACACGATTTTGGGAAACTAAAGCGAAACGCTTTTGTTTAATAAAGCAGGGGGACCTGCAAAAAATAATGAGGAGGAAAATTATGAAAAGAATAGTAGTTATGCTGCTCGCATTGGCAATGGTGTTTTCATTTGCCGCATGCCAGCAGGAAGCGACTGATTCAGGTGCGACTCAGGATGACACGGCCGGCTCGGACACAGGTGACTCAGGTTCGACGGATGTGGCAGACGATACATCCGATACGTCCGGCGACACGGCGGATATGGAGTATGAGCCGGTTATTAACATTCCATACGGCCCGGCGGATGGCAAGACAGACGACGATTATCAGTTTGGTTTTTCTTTCGGCGGAATCAATCCGTATGCTGACCCGGTAGAGCCGGCTGCGACTCAGGCGGAAAAAGAACTAGGTATCAAAAAACACCTGATAATCTCTACACCTCAGGACTGGGTGCAGAACGACCAGAACCAGCTTCTTGACGCTCTTATCGCCGGCGGCTGCAAAGGTATTCAGATGATGCCTTCGGAAGCTACTGCAAGCAACGAGCAGATCACCAAGATGGTTAATGCCGGCATACCTGTAGTATGCATGGGCGGACCGCCGGAACTTCCTTCGGACGCTACTCTTACACTGGCAACAGACGTTTACGCATCTGCATACCAGGGCACGATAGCTGTTATTGAGAAGCTGGGCGGCGAAGGAAACATAGTCGGGCTCTCGGGCGCTATCAACGATACAAACACACAGAAGAGATTCCAGGCTATTCAGGACGCTTGTGATGAGTATCCGAATGTAACGCTGTTTCAGACAATCGGCGACATCGATAACGCTGAAGGTTCTATGACAGCAATAGGCGACCTGCTTGCTGCAAGCGGAGCCGAGATCAACGGTATGATAAGCACAGCTTACTACCCGTCGGTAGCAATGGCTAAATACTTGGAACAGGAAGAATACAGCCATATAATCGGCGTAGGCATCGACACAGACGCCTCTGTTCTTGACGCAATAAGAGCAGGAGTTCTTTACGGAACTATGTCTCAGAACCCTTGGGGACAGTCATATATAGCAACATATACATTGAAGATGCTTATTGATGGCTATACCTATAAGGATGACCAGCCTGAAGTTATCGACTCCGGATCATTCCTGATAACATCAGAGAACATTGACAGCATGGACGAGACAATAAAGGCTGTAACTGAGGAGATATTAAGCACCTGGCTTGACAGGTTCAATCCTCCGGCCTAATGAAAAGACTCTTTGGGGGAGCCTTGTGAAAGAAGGCTCTCCCCAAAAGAGCATCTGAAAAATTGCGGGCTGCATACTGCTGCTAACTGACAGCAGCCTGCGCAATAGAACAGCAAGTTCATATATGCTTATCAGCGCATATATAGTCTATTTTAATACAGAACTTAACTGCTATCAACATATGTTTTCATAGTTTGTTCTATTGCAGAAATTTTATTCGGTTATAAGAGATTTGCCGCAAAGGCGGCAGGGAGTAATTTCACATGAAAAGATTTGGGCAGGTTATAAAGGTGAATCCGGCCAAACTTGAATATTATAAGCATCTGCACGCAAACCCGTGGCCGGGAGTTAACAAGATGATTAAGGAGTGCAACATACAAAACTTCTCGATATATTACAAAGACGGGTATCTGTTTTCATATTTTGAATACGTTGGAGACGATTATGAAAAGGATATGAAAAAAATGAGCGCCGACCCCGAAACACAGAGATGGTGGAAAGAGACGGACCCCTGTCAGGTTCCTTTGGAAACACGAAAGGAAGGTGAATGGTGGGCAGATATGGAGCAAGTTTATCACCTTGACTAGAGAGGAAAAACAATGAAAAGATCATTCATAAACGAAATGCAGAGATGGTCACTTGACCTTCTGGCGACAAACAGCTTTAAACTGCCGATGTTCGGGTATTGGAAGCTGGACGAATGGAAAGAAAAAAAGGACGAAATCGAACGGATAAAAAAGACGATGCTCGGATGGGATGTTACGGATTTCGGCGGCGGCGACTTTGACAGCGTGGGTGCGGTACTCTTCACTATCAGAAACGGTAATGTACACGAGCAAGGCTGCGGTACGCCTTATGCTGAGAAAGTGATATTGATGAAACAGGGACAGAAGCTGCCGCTGCACTTCCATTTCAACAAGATGGAGGATATTATCAACAGGGGCGGCGGTGTACTTGTGATAGAGCTTTATAAGTCTAAAGAAGACGGAAGTGTCGATTATGAATCTGATGTTGAGATATATTGTGATGGAATCAAAAGGATAGTCAAAGCAGGCAACGGGGTAGAGATATTGCCGGGAAACAGCATGACGCTGACTCCGTATATCTATCATAATTTTATTGCAAAAGAAGGAGCCGGTGATATTATCGTCGGAGAAGTATCGAAAATAAACGACGACAACACGGATAACAGGTTTGCACAGGAAGAAGCCAGCCGTTTTTCCGAAATC
Organism: Christensenellaceae bacterium; assembly: GCA_963666505.2. Classification (GTDB taxonomy): domain Bacteria; phylum Bacillota; class Clostridia; order Christensenellales; family SZUA-584; genus JABGQS01. The sequence continues at coordinate 582,552 of CAXXXL010000001.1, forward strand.
GAGGAAGACGAAGAGATATTGTACCCGTTGTGCAACGAGTATGACAAAGTGCTTTAGGGGATTGTGATGGACGAAATTTCAAGCATGCTCAGCAATGCTAAAGTGCCGTATTTCTATAAAACGCAGTTTAGCCTGTGCAAAGATGAAATAAAAGATATAAATAAATGTGTGAAGGATGCTCTTAAACGGGAGCGGACACTGGCGCGCATTGAAAAAGGTGCAAGAGTTGCACTGACGGCGGGAAGCAGGGAGATAAATCATATTTCGCAGATACTGCTTGCCGTTATCAGCGAGCTTAAGAAAATCGGAGCGCAGCCTTTTATCATCCCCGCTATGGGCAGCCACGGCGGCGCAACGGCTGAAGGGCAGCAGGATATACTTGCTGGTTACGGTATCACAGAGCAGGCGATGGGAGTGCAGATAATAAGCAGCATGGAGACGGTCGAGGTTGGAATAACACCTGAAGGCCTGCCGGTGCATGCGGACAAGGCGGCTTTTGAAGCCGATTATATGATCCCGATAGGCAGGATAAAGCCCCACCCGGAGTTTAGAGGAAAGCACGAAAGCGGACTGCTTAAAATGATGGCTATAGGTATCGGAAAACAGCATGGTGCGAATATGTGCCATCAGTTCGGGATGGAGAATATGCCGTCAAATATACTGGCATTTGCGAGCGTAATGCTTGAAAAATGCAGAATACCTTTCGGTATAGGAATTATTGAGAATGCTATGCACGGAACGTACAGCATAACAGCGATACCTTCGGAGGATATAATAGAAGAAGAGATACAACTGCTGGATACAGCAAAAGCACTGGTCCCTGTGGTGCCTTTTGAAAAGGTGGACGTTATCATATGTGAGCAGATGGGCAAAGACATCAGCGGTACCGGCATGGACAGCAACGTTATAGGGCGCTCGATATCACTCGGAACGTCAAAACCGTTTGCAGAGCGTATAGGGGTGTTTGATCTAACAAATAAGTCGCATGGCAATTTTAACGGCATAGCACTTGCGGACACTGTCAGCAGGCGGCTGTATGATAAGATATCGTTCAGGGACACGTATCCCAACACCATAACGGCATGTGAACCGCTGGCAGTGAAGATACCTTCGGTTATGGACAGTGACAAGCTGTGTTTCTATTTCTGTATTGAGACTTGTCTGAAAGCAGACAAGGACAATATAAAGATAGTTTGGATAAAAGACACGCTTTCGCTGAGTGAGTTTTACATATCCGAGGCTCTTCTGAAAGAAGCCGGGGGAAACGACGAGCTTAGCTTCACTTCGGAAAAGTATCTGCCGGGGTTTGATGAAAATGATAACTTTGCCGGTTTTAAGCCGGTGTAATAAATAAAGGAGAATGATCATGCTTCTTGAAAATAAGACAGCGCTGGTAACGGGCGGTGCAAAGGGCATTGGCGCAGGCTGTGCATTAGCTTTTGCGAAGAGCGGTGCGAAGGTGGTAATCGTTGACATTGATGAAGAAAGCGCAAAGGAAACGATCGCAAACATAAACGATTATTCGTCCGGCATATTCGTTAAGGCTGACGTTTCGAACGAAGACGACGTAAAAGCGGTGTTTGACGTTGTAAAAGCTGAATACGGCAGGCTGGATATTTTGATGAATGTTGCAGGCATATGCTCTACGAATACTATATTCATTGAAACTATGGGCGGCTGGGACAAGATGATGGATATTAATCTTAAGGGTACATTTTTATTTATGCGCAACGCCTTCTTGATGATGCAGGAACAAAAATACGGCAAGGTCATCAGTGTGTCTTCAATATCCGGGCAGGTGGGCGGCATACGCACCAGCCCTGCATATGCTGCGTCTAAGGCGGGGATACTGAGCGTAACAAAGTCGTTTGCAAAGCTTGGGGCAACGGACAATATAACTGTCAATGCAATTGCGCCGGGGATAATAGATACGCAGATAACACAGGCTCAGGATTTCCACTATAGCGTGGAAGAGGTGCCGATGAAACGGGTCGGGACACCGGAAGAGGTTGCTAAGTGTGCTCTGTTCCTTGCGTCGGACATGTCGAGCTATATAACCGGGCAGTGTATTAACGTCAACGGCGGGATGTACATGGGGTAGGCCCGATAAAAGAGATATAAAAAAACAACACAGGGAGGAAGATATGAAACTTAAGGATAAAGTTGCAATAGTTACCGGTTCCAGCAAGGGAATCGGCAGAGGTATCGCCCAGGTTTTTTCAAATGAAGGCGCAAAGGTAGTGGTGGTTTGCCGCAACGAAGAAGAAGGAACGACGATGGCAAAGCAGCTTGGCAGCGAGCAGGGCAGAGCCATATTCGTAAAGACTGATGTTTCGGACAGCAAAGCGATACAAAACCTTATCGACACTACGGTCAAAGAGTTTGGACAGATAGATATACTTGTAAACAACGCCGGATACCACATTTCTAAAAATATAGAGCAGACTTCGGAAGAGGACTGGGATTTTCTTCAGAAGACCAATCTTTACAGTACATTCCGCTGCAGTAAATATGCGGTGCCTCATCTTAAAAAAACACAGGGCAACATAATACATATAAGCAGCATGGTAGGTTTGGTCGGACAGCCGAACTCGGTGGCATATTCGGCCACTAAGGGCGGACAGATTGCGATGACCAAGAGCATGGCTATAGATCTTGCGGAGTATAAGATCCGTGTGAATGCGATATGCCCCGGCTGGATACAGACTCCTCTGGTAGACGACTGGTTTTCGCAGCAGGAAGACGAAGAAGCTGCAAAAAAATATATTTTTGCTCAGCACCCGATTGGTCGTATTGGTACAATTGAGGACTGCGGCTATGCTGCGCTTTATCTTGCGAGCAGTGATTCTGATTTCGTGACCGGAATAACGCTTAATCTTGACGGGGGCATTACTCTGGGATATTAACGGAGGAGCTTTGAAATGAAAGTTAAAAGGATAATTGATCTTTCACAGTCGTTTGCAGAAGGAGGGTATAACAACCCTGCTTTCGATGACGGAAGAATCGAAGTGTGCATGCGTCATGAGACTGAAGGATGGCATGCAGAGATAATAACGACATCGACACATACCGGCTCACATATCGACGCTGCACTGCATAAGATAAAGGGCGGAATATCTATTGACAAGTATGCGCTTGAAAGGTTTATCGGTGATGCTGTTGCCATTGACCTCTACAGTAAGGGAGCAGACGAAGAGATAACGTTTGAGGATGTTTTTGCGTATGACGGGTATATAAAGCCGGGTATTAACGTGCTGTTGTGTACCGGCTGGGCGGAAAAGAAAAAGCCGGAAACCAAGGATGAATATCTTTATCATTCGCCGTGGCTGGGTGCGAAAGCAGCGCAGTATTTGGTTGACAAGGGCGTAAATGCAGTGGGGATAGACCACTTCAGCATCGGCGGCGCTGACCCGAACAATGTTGAGATACCGCATGATATTTTGCTTGGCTCTCAGACGCTTATAATAGAAGGGCTCTACCTTCCAAGAGAGCTGCTGACAAAAAAAGTTTGGCAGCTTATTGCGCTTCCGTTGAAAATGCAAGGAACCAGCGGAGCGCTGTCACGTGTGGTTGCTGTCGAGTGGGAGTAGAGCGATATAAGGTAAAAAAATTGTAGAATGGTTTTTCAATATAGTATAGCTTTCAATTCCTCCTGTTTCTAAATCATATTTTAGGCCGGCTGCAATCCGGTCTTTTTATTTTTATGCGGCAGGTCAAGTTTCTATTAAATAAGGGGTACTGAAATATAATAGTTTCTGTACGAAACTTCAATATTATCTGAATTATAAAACTTATATTTTTTATAATAAAAGCGTTGAAAAGACATTGACAAACTAATCACAATAACGTAATATATGAATATATAGATATACTATTTTTAGTTTTTGTATAAGCTTCTCAATTATTTTCATTATGAGGTGATCAAAATAGAAACAATTAGGGAAAGAATAAAATGGGCCGAAAGCAAATCGGAAATGCTCAAAGCTATCTCACATCCTATACGGCTCTGCATTATCAGAGGGTTGATACAATCACCGGGCTGCAACGTTAGTAAGATGAACAGCTGTCTTGACATGCCGCAGTCAACTATTTCTCAGCATTTAGCAAAACTGAAAAGCGCAGGCGTTGTTGAAGGAAGAAGAAACGGCCTTGAGGTAAACTATTATGTTGTTAATGAAGAGGTAAAGAACATTGTTAATTGTCTTATTTAAACCGTTGGACATTAGTATTTGATAAAAGAAGAAAGAGGGAGTGCAAATGAAAAAAGTAATCTCAACATTTCTTGTTTTGCTGCTGATATGGGTGCTGATTGCAGGATTTGAGTGGACGGAAGTGGTGCTGGGAGCAGCTGTGGCACTGATACTTTCGATCATAATCTCAAAATATGTAAACTACTCGTTCGGCTTCAAAATAGTCTGGCTGCTAATAAAGTTTGTGTTTATATACATACCCGTGTTTATATACAAGCTTGTGCTTGCCAATCTTGACATGGCATACAGGGTGCTAAACCCCAAGATGCCTATCAATCCCAGAGTTGTGAAAGTGCCGACAAACTTAAAAAACGATTTTTCCAAGCTGATACTTGCAAACTCAATAACGCTGACGCCGGGTACGCTTTCGCTTGATGTGGAGGAAGACGGTGTTCTGGTGCACTGGGTAAACGCAAAAGGAGAAACCGGACAGGAATATAAAGAGCAGATTTCACAGAGCTTTGAGAATATATTGGGAGGCAAAGAGAAATGATAGTTAATATCGTTGTTTTTTCGCTGGTCGGTATAGGGGTATTCTTTGCGGCACTACGGATGATAATAGGACGGACTGCCTTTGACAGGGTGGTAGCACTCGACACTATGAACGTTATTATCACCGCTGTAATAGTATTCCTCGCATTCTTCTTCAAGAGTGAACTATACCTAGACATTGCACTTGCATACGGCATACTGTCTTTCCTTGAGACGATCGTGTTTGCACGTTTTCTGGAGGGTAAAAAATGAGTATAGTATCTAGTATATTAATGATAGTAGGCGGCGTATTCCTTGCACTTGGCGGATTCGGTGTTTTCCGGATGCCGGATGTATATAACAGGATACAGGCAGGGACCAAAGCAACAACACTGGGAGCGTTCTCGCTAGTACTAGGCGTTGGAATTGCTTATCCCGGATGGCTCGTTAAGATTGCGCTGATAATAGTATTTATCGCTGTTACAAATCCGGTCGGAAGCTCTGTATTGGCACGGGCAGCGTACAAAACCGGAGTCATACCTTATGAGAAGATAAGCAAACAGGGGAAGGCGGGTGAGAAAAGTGACAATAATTGATATCCTTGAAATCGTTATCGGTGTTTTGATGGTGGCGTTTGCGATAATCGCGATCCACTCTAAGAAAAGCATTACTGCGATAATATTCCTTTCGATACTCAGCTTGCTTGCCGTTGTCGCTTTTGTGATTATGAAGGCTCCTGATGTAGCGATCACAGAGGCTGTAATAGGCTCCGGGCTGGTTACCGCATTGTTTGTATTTACGCTTTTTGCAAAGAAGAAAGAGGGTGAGAACAAATGAAGAAGGTAGTTTCTAGTCTTTTGATTGCTGCCATCGGTGTTTTCATCTTTATGGCATTGTACTTTACGGACAACGGTCCGCTGACATTTAACGCTTACGGAGATGTAAACCTTGGCGACAGGGTTTCTCAGTCGTTTGTAGATAAGAACGTGACCGGTGAAAACGAAACTGTGGTATACGGCGAATCGACGAGTGAAGAGACGGGCTCTGCAAACATGGTGACTTCGGTGGTAGTCAACTACCGCTCGTTCGATACCCTGGGCGAAGTCACGGTGCTGTTCATATCCGCATTCGGCGTAGGACTCCTGCTTAGCGGCAGAAGAAAGCGCCAAACATTTGCACACAATCCCAGCTTTATACTAAAGCACGGCGCTCGTGTAGTGTTCGGAATAATGATGGTGTTCGGCATATATATGATAACGCATGGGCACTTGACGCCTGGCGGCGGTTTCCCGGGCGGTACTATAATCGCTGCGGCAGTACTGCTGCTTTACATCGCTGATAACGAATTTAAGGCAAAGCTCAATGCATTCAAGGTGACCGAAGGCATTGCAGGGTCGCTTTACGTCATCATAGGCTTGCTGGGGATTGCCATAGGAGGATATTTCCTTGTGAACTTCCTGCCGACCGGTACTGTGGGAGACCTTCTCAGCGCCGGGCTCATACCGATTGTTTACATACTGATCGGACTCAAAGTCGGCAGTGAGATATCCGGTGTGATTTCAGGTTTTGCAACCGAGGAGGTGGAAGAATGATTCAATATTTCTCAATTGCACTGCTGCTTGTTGGAATATACGGGCTGCTGACACAGAAGAACGCAATAAAGCTTATAGTGTCGCTGAACATATTTGAGATTGGGTTGAATGTTTTTATCATCTCGATCGGATTTGTCAAAGAAGGTCTGGCGCCTATACTGACATCTCAGAACAATACTTCCGCACTTTTATACGTAGACCCGCTTCCGCAGGCGCTGGTGTTGACATCCATCGTCATCGGAGTCGGAATAACGGCATTTGCTCTTGTGCTTGCAAGAAAGATGCATCAGAAGTACGGAACTTATAATTTAGACGAAATGGAGGGCAAATAATATGAATCCTGTATTCTTGATAGCCATTCCATTGCTTGCGGCGCTGCTTGCCGTTTTCCTGAAAAGAATAGACAAAGTGCTGCTCGGTATTGCTGCTGTATTGAACGTAGCTGCCGGCATAGTAGTTGCGGCGCTTTACTCTGGGCCACAGACAATTATCATCGGCGGTTTTAAGCCTCCGTTTGGTATCAGCCTGCTGCTGGACGGATATTCTCTTGCCGGCGTATTGCTGCTGAATGTGGTGTTTGCGCTGATAATACTCATGTCGTTCAAGCACGTCGGCAAATATGCTGTGGTTATGTCCATTGCTATGGCGGCGCTTAACGGAGTAATACTGACGAACGATTTGTTCAACATGTTCGTATTTATGGAAATTGCTGCGATTGCGGCATATATATTGACAACGCAGAGCAAAGGCTTTAAACACACGTTCAATTACCTTGTTATAGGCACGCTGGCATCCGGGCTTTTCTTGTTCGGCATAGTGCTTCTCTACAACATGTTCGGTTCTCTGAACCTGATGGACATTCAAAGCAAGATGGCTGCTTCAACGGTTAACGTGCAGAGCGCATTGATACTGCCGCTGGTGCTTATGTTTGCAGGGCTGTCGGTGGAGACTAAGCTGATACCGTTTGGCGGATGGGTGAGAGGTGTGCTGAAAAATGCCAATCCGCTCGTTGGGACGACGATGCTTTCAGCTTATGCGTTTGCGATGCTTATGCTGTTCGGCAGGTTGTTCGGAACTGTGTTTGTTATCAGTGACGGACTGCTGATAGCTTTCTCTGTGATAGCGGCGATAACGCTGGTGTTCGCAGAAGCTTCGGCATTCTCTAAGAAGAACATGCGTGAAGTGCTGTTGTTCTCCAGTATCGCTCAGTCCGGCCTTGCGGTCGTATTGTTCCTCTATGGTCTGGTACTTCCGGCGGTGCTGGTTTTGGTCAGCAACGTGGCATCAAAGCTCGTGCTGTTCACAATAGCGGGCAAGCTTGCAAACGACCTTGGTACTGACGAGATAAACGAAATGCGAGGTGTTTTCACTAAATATCCGATGATAGGTATAGGCTTTACGGTGGCTTCGATGTCACTTATAGGTATGCCTCTGTTCTTCGGTTTTGCTGCCAAAGCAAATGCGCTTATAGCGTTGTTTAACGTCGGGAACATATGGATGCCGATAGTTATACTGCTGATGGCGGTGGTAGAGGGAGCATACTTCATAAGAATGATTACGAAGCTTTGGAACCCCGGAGAAGAAGGCGAAAAGCCTACGAAAGAAATGCTGAAGGAATACTCGCTTCAGGGCTGCGCAAGAGTTGGCATAACTACGGTGATAATCGCACTTGTGATAATCGCTGCCGGTGTAATTGCTCTATCAAACCTAAACGCACCCGTTGGGACCGACTTCCTGACGTTTATAAAACAAAGTATGGGAGGTATGTAAATGGGTATTCAACTTGATGTAAGCTGGATTATTGCAGGACTGTTAATATGTTCTCTGCTGGCATACTTATTTACAAAGATCAGCAAACCCCTGGGAGCATGGGTTACTGTTGTGGCTTCGATCGCTGCATTTGCTGCAATGTTCCTGCTGAAAAACGATATCGGGACGACATACCGACTGTTCTTTATGGAGTTTAAATTAACTCAGCTTGGGTGGTTCTTTTCGATAATAATGCTTGCAGTGTTTGCATGTGTGTCGTTCTTCAACATCTATTGGATGAAGAAGATAATACACCCGTCGGCATATAATATGCTTTACCTGCTGGCGCTGCTTGGGACGATAGGCGTTTTTGCTTCAAAAGACTTTATTGGGCTGTTCATATTCTGGGAAATGATAGTCTGGTCTTCGATGTTCATAATACCGTTCGGCAAATCGAGAAAAGCGTCTGTGGTATATTACGCATTCTCTGTGTTTGGCTCGCTGGCTATGCTGTTCGGAATACTTTTCCTCTACAGCAAGACAGGAACATTTGAAATCGAAGCAGGATTGCAGCAGGCGGCTCTTGACCCTACGCTTGCAATAGTAACTTTTATAACGATCGGTATTGCGGGGCTTGTGAAGATCGGCGTGTTCCCGTTCCATCTGTGGCTGCCAAAAGCGCATGGGAATGCACCTGATACTTTCTCGCCAATACTTTCGGGCGGGCTAGTGAAAGTAGGCGGATTTGCAGTCTTCCTTATAGTGGCTGTTATGCCGTCTTTTAAAGCGTTTGCCGCCAACTTAGAGATATTTGGGAAACCGCTTGGTATGCCTCTTCCTAACTATGCTTTGGTAGTGCTTGGTGCGATAAGCATCGTTATAGGTACGCTGATGGCGATCAAACAGGAGGACTTTAAAAAACTGATTGCTTATTCGTCTGTAGCAAACGGCGGATACATACTCATCGGTCTTGGGATGCTGAGTGCCCTGAGCGTCGGCGGAGCGCTGATGCACATATTCGCTCATGCGTTTGCTTCGGCTGCTGCGTTCCTTGCGGCTGCTGCGGTTTCCTACAGGACAGGGACTACAAAGATGAGCGAGCTTGGGGGACTGATTCACAGGATGCCGCTGACGTATCTTGTTTACCTTATTGCAATTATATCGATGGCAGGCATTCCGCCTATGGCAGGGTTTATATCCAAGTGGATGCTGTTCCAGTCGATGATAAAGAACGGAATGATGTTTGTGGCAGCTGCTGCGTTCTTTGGCAGCATTGGCTCATTCCTGTACGTGTTCCGCCCACTTTCGGCAGTGTTCCTGGGGCAGCTTTCACCAAAGCATAAAGAAGTTAAAGAAGCTCCAGTGCTTATGCAGATACCGATGATAATACTGTCGCTTATAACTATTGGCTTCGGAATATTGCCGAACATAGTGCTGAAAGTAATAAGCGGCGTGCAGACTTCCGCTGGTCTTGAAGGGCTGACTCTTAACGGTACGCAGATACAGGGCAGCAACGGCGTTATAGACCCGACGATAATAGTTATGATATTCGGACTTGGGTTCCTGATAGCGCTGATATTGTTCCTGATCCATCCGAAATCGAGGAAGGTGGATCTGATGGACACGTATACGGCGTCTGAGTTTATCTATACGCCGGAGCTGCTGCACTATTCGCACAGCTTCTATGCGCCGTTTGAGAGACTGTATGCAAAAGCACCGAAAACGGAAACGTTCTATAATGCGGTGGTTAAGAAAATCGAAGAGCTGGGCAGATTCGTCAGCTATGCGTTCTTCAGTTTTAAACCCGGCACAGTTATCTTATGGATAGCAATTGTCGTGTCGATGTTATTGTGGGGTGGCTTGCTATGAATATAAACTATATTTTGATGGGAATACTGACAGGGCTGCTGATACTGGTTTTCGCATTCGTCTGGCAGACTTCGCTGTCAGGCGTAACGAGAAAGATTGTCGGCAGATTCCAAAAGCGGTATGGACCGAAATGGTATCAGGAGTTCAGGGATATCTTTAAGCTGATGACCAAAACAGGTGTGTCGCATGGCTGGGTATATGATTTCGGAGTAATGATGGCTCTGGGCGGCATAATGGGTACGGTGATATTCATGCCGGTACTGCACTTTGTGGCTTTTCCAGGGCTTGATAATTTCTTTATCTACATATATCTGTTTGCTGTAGGTATGCTTGGTATGGCGATGAGCGCAGTTGGCAGCGGTAATCCGCTTGCGGGTATAGGCGTTATGCGTGCTCTTACGCAGATGGTTGGCTATGAAGTTCCGTTTATGATAGTAATCTTAGCCATGATAAACGGGCACGGAACAAGCTCTATCACAGGGCTTGCGGCTATTCAGCAGCAGTCGGGGTTCCTAAGCTGGAATCTTGTAAAGATGCCTATCGGAACGATAGTCGGTTTCATATGTTTGCTGGGTATGCTTGGTAAAAAGCCGTTTGAGACTTTTATAGCCCCGGCGGAAATAGCTTCAGGGCCGATGGTTGAGTATGGCGGAAAACAGCTTGGTATGCTTATGATATTGCATGAGTTTTCGATATTCATCGAGGTCAGTCTGTTCGTTAATCTGTTCCTTGGAGGAGCGACAACGATAATAGGATTCGTATTGAAGTATGTTGGAGTATACGTGCTTGCGTCGCTTATCTCGCAGGCGCTAGGACGCTTCAAGATAGACCAGGTAATAAAATTCTTCTATAGAGTACCTATAGCGCTTGCGCTTTTGCAGGCAGTGCTTATAGTATTCTTGGGATGGGGGGTGTAGCGCATGGCAGAAGATAAAGCTTTAGTAGCTGCAGATAAAGAAAAGAAACTTAAAGAAAGCTGGGAAGGCATATCGAGGTTCTTTAGAGCCAACTCGCTGTGGATGCTTATGTACTGCACGGGCTGCTGCGCAATAGAGCTGCCGCAGGCGATGACATCTCGTTATGACATGGAGCGGCTTGGTATGGGGCCAATGGCAACGCCGAGGCAGGCGGACGTTATTCTTGTAACGGGATATCTTAGCGTAAAGACTTTAAGGCGTGTCATATATGCATATGAGCAGATGTCTACGCCGAAATATTTGGTAGCGTTTGGTCCGTGTACCATAAACGGCGGCATATATTATGACGCTGCGGCGGTCATTAACAGCCTTGACCAATATCTGCCGATAGATGTTTATATCGCAGGGTGCATGCCGAAGCCCGAAGCTGTGATGAACGGCTTTCAGGACCTTATCGACATGATAAAGAACAAGACGGCGGACGGCTGGAAGAGATACCGGGACAACTATGACTGGTATAAGAAAAACCAGATACAGTCTCTCGGAGAATTGCGTATAAAGGATGAGTTCCATGAATAAGATGATGATTGATATTGTGAAGGATTTAGAGGCGAAGTACGAAGTGCTGGGCACGGATTTCCCCAAAGACAATCAGGCATCCGTCGATTTGAATTCCCGGGATGTTATCTCCGTCCTTGCATTTGTGAAGTCGAAAGGATTTCGGCAGCTGTCGATGATTACGTGCGTTGACTGGATAGATTCGGGAAAATTCCAGCTGGTTTACCTCGTGTTCAACTGGGATATTGGCTTACGTATGCAGATAAGGACGCTGCTGGACAGGAAGAACCCGAAGTTTACGACCGCAACCAACATATATCCGGGTGCAAAGTATTATGAGCGTGACGTGCACGAGTTTTTCGGAGTGGAGTTTGAGGGCAACCCGGATTCTTTCAAGCACTTGTTCCTTGAGAACTGGAAAGAGATACCGCCGATGAGGAAAGATTTTGACCCGCAGGCATACTCGGATAAGATGTATCCTGCACGCAAGTACAAAGCGGACTTCAGCACGAAAGAAGGTGACGGGGAATGAAACAAGTAAAGCTGTTCTTAGGACCGCAGCATCCCGGCATGCACGGCAACGCCAGCATACACATGTATGTGGACGGAGATATAATTGAGCGTTCATACCTGCTTCCCGGCATGCTTCACCGAGGTTTCGAGAAATCTATGGAGCGAAGAACGTGGATGAACAACATAGGACTTATACCGAGGATATGCGTGCCCGAGCCCGACCCGAATGAGATGGTCTTTGCACAGAATGTTGAAGCTCTTGCTAATATCGAAGTGCCTGAGAGGGCGCACTGGATCCGTATGCTGATACTGGAACTTGCAAGGCTTGCTGCACACTTGATGGCATTCGGTGGCTGCGGCGGCCCGACAGGGCTTTATACGGCAATGTACTGGGCTCAGGCAGACAGAGACGGCATACTATCGCTGTTCGAAGAGATAACGGGGCAGAGAATATATCATATGTACATTACTGTCGGCGGAGTCAGAAAAGATCTGCCCAAAGGTATAGAGAAAAAGATTCTGGCTTATGTTGACGATCTTGAGGCAAGACTGCCCGATTATGAAGACCTGGTGCTGAACAACCCGACGATACTTGCAAGGGTAAAAGACCAGATAATGCTTCCGGCGGAGGTCGTTTGGGAGCTTGGCGTAACGGGAATAGGCATGCGTTCTTCAACGGGAGAAGCGTATGACCTTAGAAAAGTTACGCCGTACGCAAGATACGACAAAGTTGAATTCGACGTACCGACGGCAAACTACTCTGATGCATACACAAGGATACGCTTTAAGTACTTAGAAATGTATCAGATTATAAGGATAATCCGCCAGGTGCTTGATATGATGCCGGAAGGTAAAGTGCGTGTAAAGGCGCTTGACGGCAGCGCGCTCAGGTGGGAAGTGCCGGCAGGCCAGGTTTATTCTGCAGTGGAAGCAAGCCGTGGGGAGTACGGATATTACACTGTATCGACGGGCGGCACCATGCCATACCGTGTGGCTGTTAGAGGCGCTTCGTTCCCTCAGGGACTGCTCGGTATAGAGAAATACCTGCCGGGGCACAGGATAGACGATGCGGCGTTGTGGTTTGATACTATGGGTATCTGCTCGCCGGAAATTGACAGATAGGAGATGAGAATATGAAGAAAAATAGCATTTTTGCTCCCTTTAAAGGGTGGAAATATCTGTTCAAGAAACCGGTCACCGTGCCGATGGACGACATATTCAAAAACCCGAGGAAGTCGCCGGACAACTACCGTGGTTTTCATACCAACGACTGGGATAAATGTATAGGCTGCGGAACGTGTGCTGACGTTTGCCCAACGGCTGCAATAAGCATGGTGGAACGCAGTGAGCTGCCCGACGTTGACGGCTCGAAGCCGGAACGCCCCGTAGTGGATTACGGACGCTGCTGTTTCTGCGGACTGTGCGTGGATATATGCGCGTCTGGTTCATTGAACCTTACAAAGGAGTATCTGTTCAACTCTCCCAACCCGGAGGACTTCATATTTATGCCTCGTGACATTGACATTACGGGAAGGGAAGCTGAACCGGGATACGTTAAAACGGACGACAGCGATCTGCTTGACCTGCAGCGAGTAGATATGGGAGAGATTACGTTTGACGAAAGAAAAGGCTCTTTTATCGAGATAGTGAGAGGCTATTCTAAAGAGCAGGCGAAAGCGGAATCTGCAAGATGTGTAGAGTGCGGGATATGTACAAAGACATGTCCAGCGAACATGAACATACCCGAATATATCAAATCGGTATGGACGGGCGACCTTGCCGAAGGCGTGGATTATTTGTATAAAACAAACCCGCTGCCTGCCGTCTGTGGGCGCATATGTACTCACAAGTGTGAGACGGCATGTGCGATTTCCAACCGAGGAGAAGCTATCGCAATAAGGTGGCTCAAGCGCTATATAGTTGACAACATGCCGGACGAACAGTATGAGAAGGTGGTTTTGTCTCAGGTGTCAAAGAAGGGCGAAGGAAAAGTCGCAATAGTCGGTTCGGGCGCATCCGGACTTTCAGCTGCCTATTATCTTACGACGCTCGGCTACAGCGTAGATGTTTTCGAGAAGAGTGAGAAGGCGGGCGGGCCGATGAGATACGGCGTCCCCAGATACAGGCTGCCGGATGAAATCGTTGACCACGATATAGCAATGATACAGAAGCTTGGTGCAAAGATACACACAAACACAGAGGTCGGTAAAGATATCTCCTTCAACGACCTTAAAGAAAAGTATGACGCCGTTTTCATGGCGTCGGGTTATCCGTATACACGCCCGCTCAAAATCGAAGGGGTAGAGCATCGGGATGTCGTGCTGGCAATGGAGTTTTTGGCTGAGGCTACTGAGTACGCTCGTGGCAACGGAGAGATGCCGGACGTTAAAGACGACGTAACTGTGATTGGCTCTGGCAACGTTGCGTTTGACGTGGCAAGAACACTCGTGCGGCTGCAGAACGAAAAGTTTGGGCATGTAAATGTTAAGATGATGGCTCTGGAGCAGCGTGACCAGATACCGGCCGACCAGGAAGAGATAGAGGAAGGTGTAGAGGAAGGCATCGTAATGAACCTTGGATGCGGACCTCAGAAGATTGATATCGATGCGCAATCGGGCGTTGTCACCGGTATACAGGGATATGTCTGCACAAGGCTGTTCGACGACCAGAAGCGTTTCAATCCGGAATTTGATTATAACTCTGAGGTAAGCATAGCTTCAAAGCAGGTCTATCTTGCCATCGGGCAAATGCCGGACTTCTCTTATGTGCCGGACGAAATTATGGAGCAGGTTAAGATAGAGCGTGGCAAGGTGGTCGTTAGCGAAAACGGCCAAGTCGAAGGATTGCCCTGGTTGTATGCCGGCGGTGATATTATCCGAGGTATGGATATCATCAACGGTGTGGCTGATGGACACAAAGCCGCCGTTGGTATCGACGAGTACTTAAGTTCAAAAAAATAGTATAACATAAAGATGGGCAAGAGGACTTTTAAGTCCTCTTCTTTTTTCATCATTTACTTTGTGATAATATATATGTGGAGGGCAGGGTATATGGCGTTCAAGCTGAAAAACTTTTCTGTAGACTGTTTCAATAACGATGTAAACTCCAGCATCGACCCGGAAGATAAATATTCAAAATGGTCGGGATACAGACAAAGTGTTAAAGGGTTTATTGCAAAAGCGGCAAAGAACATAAACAGCAGGGGAAGGGCGGCTGTATTTGGCGCAGGTGCACTTAACGACGTTGATTTGAATTTTCTCTGCAGCGCTTTTTCGGAAGTAGTATTGTCTGACGTTGATGAAAAGAGTATGCTTGACGGGATAGCAAGGCAGAAGCTTGGCAAAAGCCTTGAAAGCAGAATAAAAACGCTGCAGATAGATTATTCAGGAGCAGAAAAAGAGGGGTTTTTTAGAAGTATAGAAGACCTTGCTGACAAGTCAGTATCAGCCGAGAAAATAGCGGAATATATAGCGGAAGCGCTGCCGGATCTTAAGCCGCAGACAGAAGCAATAGGAGAACTCGGGACATTTGATTTGATAGTTTCATGTCCTGTGTATACACAGATAGTTTTTTCGCAGATAGAGAGTTTTTTGAGGATACTGCACGACTGCAGACGCTATGAGTACGACGAACTGAACGTTATTTTAAATGCTGCATACAGGAGCATGCCCGTTGTTATAGAAAAATATAATGATTTGCTTATTGAAAACGCAGAGGAAGACTCGGTTATTGTGCTGATAACTGACATTGCAGAGATATCTGGAGCTGATAGTAAACTCAAATATATCAGGGAACTTGTGGATGGACAGGAGAAGAAGAGTGTACAAATAGAAAAGTTTATATCTGAAAACGGGTTGGAGCTTGCGCAAACAGGGTGTGAAGACTTAGAGAGCAAAACAGTTGTTTTGGACAGTATGTATGAGATGTGGCCTTTTAATGATAATAAAGAGTATCTATGTATTTTAATGGCTTGCCAAAGAAGAGGAAGATGAGCAAATTTTAAAAGGCAGCAAAAAACCGCTTTCGGCATGACCTGCCCCCACAAATTGGTCCAAAACGAAAGTTAGTATATGCCACATTTTAACAGTGATAGTTTGCGAGCAAACTATCAAGCGCTTACTGAAATGCTCTGAGGTGCTGGGGGTCTTCCGCCCAGAGCGCTATGCGGTCTTACCGTATTATAGTATTGCACCCATCTCTGTGTCAAAACCTTTGCTTCAAATAGATTGCCGAATATCTCTCCGTTTAGAAACTCATCTCTCATCCTGGAATTGAAGCTCTCACAATATCCGTTTTTCCACGGGCTTCCAGGCTCGATGAATGTCGTGATCACTCCGACATCTGCTAACCAGCTCATAAGCTTCTTTGCTGTAAACTCACTGCCGTTATCGCTTCTAATATATTCTGGTGTTCCTCTTTGTATCATTATTTCGGACAGTATTTCAATTATGTCTGTGTTCCTGAACTTCCTTCTTACTACTGATGCCAGGCACTCTCGAGTATATTCGTCTATTATGTTTAATATTCTCAGTTTCTTACCGTCTACAGTCTTGTCAGCTACAAAGTCATAGCTCCATACATGGTTCCTGTGTTCTGGACGCAGCCTTACACAGCTGCCGTCGTTAAGCCATAATCTACGTCTTTTTATTTGTTTCTTAGGCAGTTTAAGCCCTTCTTCACGCCAGATACGCTCTACACGCTTATGGTTTATTATGGTGCCTTGGTTATTCATCATATTGGTAACCATACGGTAGCCTACTCTTCCGTAATTACAGGCTTTATATATTATATCTTGCCGTATATCGTCTTCGTCATCACGTTTTACAGGTTCGTACCTGTATGCAGTTCTGTTTATATCAAGCACCGTACATGCCCGTCGCTCTGATACTTTATGTTCGTTAACTACGTATTCGACGGCTGCATTACGCTTGTACGGGCTTAGAAGTTTTTTGAGTTCACATCCTTTAGTATTTCTATATCAAGCGCCTGGTTCGCTATGATACGCTTAAGCCGTATGTTTTCTTTCTCAAGAAGCTTCAGCTTCTTTGCATCGTCACGGTTCATACCGCCGTACTGTTTCCTCCAGCGGTAATACGTTTGTTCTGTGATCTCCTCCTGTCGTACCGCCTCAGCTACTGTCTTGCCCTGTCCGCATAAAACCTCTATCGTTCGAAGTTTCACTATGATCTGCTCCGCCGTGTAGTTCTTTCTTGCCAGGGCCTGCCCCAGCTTAGCGAGGGTATTTCCTTAACTCCTTTTTAGTATTTTTTTATTCTATACTAACTTTGGAGTTGGTACAATTCTCGGGGGGCATGCCAAGCTGTTGTCAAATATGACCCTGAAACAGCAGAGATGCTGGAGAAGATAGAAGTTCCCGCACCGTTTGTTACGACAATGGTGTTTGGCGGCAAAGATATGGACGAGATGTTTATAAATACGGCAAAGATGAACACAGACCTTAACAAATATCCTGACGCCGGCGGGGTTTTCAGGGTAAAGATGGACGTTAAGGGACAGCCGACTTATAAGTTTAAAGGATAGAAAAATGAAAGCACTGGTTCTTGAGGCATACGGGAAACTGAAAATAAAGGACGTGCCAAAGCCGAAAGCAGAAGGCAACAGGATTCTGATAAAGGTTGAAGCGGTATCTATCTGCGGAAGCGACGTGCACGGCTATGACGGAAGCTCCGGAAGACGGCAGCCGCCGCTTATAATGGGTCACGAAGCAGCGGGTGTCGTCGAAGAAACGGGTCCGCTGGCGGAAGGTTTCAAGCCGGGCGACAGGGTGACATTTAATTCTTCTGAGTATTGCGGCAAATGCAGCTATTGCGCTATGGGCAAGCCCAACTTGTGTAAATACGTTAAGATATTCGGTGTTTCATGTGATGATTATCATAAAGACGGAGCGATGGCGGAATATATATCCGTACCTGACTATATTGCATACAAGATGCCCAAAGCAGTTTCATTCGTGCAGGCTTCATTGGCAGAACCTTTGTCTGTTGCATTGCATGCGGTTAACCTTACGAATATAAAGCTAGGCGATACTGCGCTTATATTCGGTGCTGGGACGATTGGCAGCATGCTTCTTAAACTACTTAAGATATCGAGCTGCTCTAAAGTGATTATGGTAGACATTGACGAAATAAAGCTTGAGAATGCAAAAAAAATGGGAGCGGACTTCTGTATCAACTCAGCAAAAGAAAATGTAACGGACAGAGTTTTGGAGATAACAGAAGGTGAAGGTGCGGACCTTGCTTTTGAAGCAGTAGGCATAGCGCCAACGATAAACGCGGCGATCGATGCACTTAAAAAGTGCGGAACCCTAACTATGCTTGGCATAGTCAGCCCGAAAATAGATTTTCCACTGCAAAAAACAGTCATGAAAGAGCTTTGCCTGATATCATCTTGTGCAGTGTCAACAGAGTATGAACGAAGTTTAAAGCTTATGGCTCAGGGAAAAGTGAATGTAGAGGACGTTATATCCAAGGTCGTACCTATAGAACGTGGGCAAGAGATGTTTGACAGGCTGCATTCGGCTGAAAAGGGCCTTGGAAAAGTTGTACTGACTATATAAAAGAATATCAACAGCGTTACTCTTATAGATCGACGCTGCAAAGAATTTGCATTCTATAAAGGATGTAAACAAAAATATGAGGAGGAACGAAAATGAAAAAGAGCGTAAAGATTCTGGTTCTGATGCTGGCATTAATAATGGTGGCAGCAGCTTTCCTAGGATGTGCAGAAAAGGCTGCTGAAGAAGAAACTGCTGATGATACGGCAGCGGAAGACCAGCTCGTGTTTGCATGGTCACCTGCAACGTTGGACAATCCGTATTTCATCACAGTTACGGAAGGTTTCGAAGCAAGATGCAAAGAGCTCGGAGTTGAGCCTCTGGTAGCAGACCCTGCATACGACGCTGAAAAGCAGTATGGACAGTTTGAAAACTGGATCGCAATGGGTGTTGACGCCATGTCTGCATGTCCGGTTGACACAAGGAGCCTTGAAGAGGTTACTGCTAAAGCTCAGGAAGCCGGCATAATAGTTGTTGGCGAAGCTCAGGGTATCGCAAATGCTGATGCAAACGTTATAGTTGATGACTATGCATACGGCGTAGCAAACGGCGAAGCTGCATCAAAGTGGATCAATGAAAAGCTCGGCGGCGAAGCAAAAGTCCTTCTACTGTGCCTCGACCACGTTGAAGCTGTTACACTTCGTGGTAATGGTATGGAAGATACGATAACCGAGAAGACAAATGCTGAGATAGTAGCAAGGCAGAGCGCTGAGTCTATAGAACAGGCAATGGAAGTTACTGAGA
Source organism: Christensenellaceae bacterium (assembly GCA_963666505.2). GTDB lineage: Bacteria > Bacillota > Clostridia > Christensenellales > SZUA-584 > JABGQS01. The sequence continues at coordinate 601,789 of CAXXXL010000001.1, forward strand.
CAGTTCTGACAGCTAATCCGGACATCAACGTTATCTCTTGCGTCAACGACCAGCTGGCACTTGGAGCTATGCAGGCAGTGCAGAACCTCGGTATCGAAGACGAGAACTTCTATATCGGCGGAGCAGACTACACGGATGAAGCTATTGCAGCTATGGAAGAAGCAGGCAGCTACTTCAGAGTAAGTTCAGACATACAGCCATACCAGACAGGCATCGACATTGCTGACGTTATGTACGACTATGTAATGAACGGATCTAAGGGCGAAACATTCTACTTCGACATCGTTCCGCAGTGGCAGACAAGCCTTGGGTGGTAAAAACAACAGAATCTAATAGGGTCACAAATAAGCGCAGCAGGTTAATTCCTGTTGCGCTCCCTATACGGGGGGAGAGAGTATGAGCACGATATTAAAGATGAAGAATATCACCAAGGTATTCCCCGGCGTCGTGGCGCTCGATAACGTTTATCTGGATTTTGAAGAAGGTGAAGTGCACGCAATAGTGGGCGAGAACGGCGCAGGCAAATCTACACTTATTAAAATACTCACCGGTGCACACAGACCGACAAAAGGATCTATGGAGATTTTCGGTAAAGAGTATGATTATCTTACGCCTCACGAAGCCATGGGAAAAGGTATAGCGGCCATTTATCAGGAATTTATACTGGTGCCTTATCTTACGGTTGCAGAGAACATTTTCTTTGGAAGAGAAGAGACAAAGGGCGGGCTTCTGAACAAAAAGGAAATGAACAGGCAGACCCGTGAGCTGTGCAAAGAGATGGGCGTAGATGTCAACCCGAGAGCCCGGGTTATGGACCTTGGTGTAGCATATCAGCAGATAGTTGAAATAGTAAAAGCGGTATCTCAGAACGCAAAGATACTAGTTATGGACGAGCCGTCGGCTCCGCTGACGACAAACGAAATTGAAGCTATGTTCAATGTGGTGCGTAAACTGAAAGCAAAGGGAGTTACAGTGATCTACATATCGCATCGTCTTGAAGAGATCTTCGAGATATGCGACCGTGTTTCGATTATGCGTGACGGTCAGTATATCACCACAGCAAAGACTGACGAGATAAGCAAAAAAGAGATAATTTCACATATGGTCGGCAGAGAGCTCGGCGAGAGTTTCCCGGGCGGCGCCGGCGGAAGAGATGATATTATCCTTGAAGCACAAGGGATTACAACAGGTAAAATCAAGGATATTTCTTTTAAACTGAAAAAAGGTGAAATCTTAGGTTTTGGAGGCCTTGTGGGTGCCGGCAGGACGGAAACGGCAATGGCTTTGTTCGGCGTTGACGCACTTGAAAGCGGCACTGTTTTAGTGAACGGCAAGAATGTAAAAATTAAATCTCCTAAGCAGGCGATACCATGGAATCGGGCTTATCCCTGAAGACAGGAAACGGCACGGTCTTGTTCTGTCTATGCAGGTTAAGGAAAACATAACTTTCAGTATTCTGACTAAAATTAAAAAATGGCTGTTTGTTGACAAGAAAAAAGAAATACAGCTGTCGGAAAAACTGAAGGATGAACTGCGGATCAAAACACCGACGCTCAAACAACGGGCAAGAAACCTTTCGGGCGGGAATCAGCAGAAGGTGGTTCTTGCAAAATGGCTGGCAACACGGTGTGATGTTCTGATATTTGACGAGCCGACAAGGGGAATTGACGTTGGTGCGAAACAAGAAATATATCATCTGATGCACGAGCTTACGAAAGAAGGTAAAAGTATAATAATGATATCTTCGGAAATGCCTGAACTTATAGGTATGTCGGACAGAATACTTGTAATGCATGAGGGAGTTATCAACGGGGAGCTCAGCTCATCAGAATATTCACAGGAAAGAATACTGGAGATGGCATCCGGGCAGGAAATTGGAGGAGTGGGAGCATGAAAAAGAAAGTAAACGTACTCAATATATTAGCCAGATACGCAATTATACTGGCTTTGGTGTTGTTGGTTATAGTATTTTGGTCGTCGTCAGATACGTTCTTTACCGAGAACAATATATTCAATATATTCAAACAGGTTGCAGTCGTCGGTATAGTATCGGTCGGTATGACGATGGTGCTGCTGACAGGCGGAATAGACCTTTCGGTCGGCTCGACCATAGGCGTTGCATGCGTACTGACAGCGACTCTGCTTCTAGCAGGTGTGAACGCTATACTTGCGGTTATTATTTCCCTGATAGCATGTACGGCGATAGGTATGCTTAACGGCTTCTTTATAAACGTTTTGAAGATTCCGCCGCTTATAACAACGCTTGGTATGATGACATCCCTTCGTGGTACGGCATACCTTATTACTGGAGGGCTGCCGATATTCGGATTTGAGTCGGACATACTGGTGCTTGGCAAGGGTATGATATTCGGTGTCATACCTGTACAGATGGTAATAATGGTGGCAATATTCATCCTTGGGTGGCTGTTCCTTGATAAAACACGATTCGGCAGATATATATACGGCGTGGGCGGTAACGAAGAAGCGACAAGGCTTTCGGGAGTAAACGTCAAGAAAATCAAATATATAGTATATGCTATTTCGGGGTTCCTTTCAGGGCTTGCGGGGGTAGTTCTTCTGGCAAGGGTAAATTCAGGACAGCCAAAAGCAGGCGACGGTTATGAGATGAACGTAATCACGGCAGTTGTTTTGGGAGGCGTTTCGATATCCGGCGGAGAAGGCAAGATAGGCTTTGTTATAATCGGCGTTTTGTTTATGGGTGTGTTGACCAACGGTATGATAATGCTGAACGTGGATACATATGTACAGCAGGTAATCCAAGGCTTTGCGCTGCTTGGTGCAGTCAGCCTTGACAGGGCAGTACAGACCCTGAAGTCTAAATCTTAGTTAATAACTTGGGTTAGCGCTACGGCAGCCGTTGCCGGCAGCGCTTTGAAATGCGGAGCAGGCTGTGCTCTAAAGACATTGCGTCTTTGCCTGCTCCTCTCCCGTAAAAACGATATTTTGATACCCTTTATAGCGAAAGGAGACCGACATGACAGGCGACGGTATAACATTAGGGAAATCGGTGGTACTTGCAGCTTATAAATATTTAGAGCAGCAAAAAAACCTTGGCAGTATTTCGGAAATGCTGGACAGTGTTGATATAGAAAACATGCTGTCTGGCGTACTTGAGGAAATATCTGAAACGGAAAAATTGTCGGGGTCACATCTTAAGCTTCCCTCATTGGAAGAGATATTCAAGAATATAAAAACAGATGACTTAATAAATCATGATGATGTACAGAAAATCTTGTGCAGCTATGCAAAGAAAGCATGGCACGTAAGCGTGCTTGCTTATCATACTTGCACGCTTATTGCATTTGCTATAAAAACAAAAGAAATAAACAACGAAGATTACAGCAATGTTATAAAAAAGATAGGACTGCGAAGCTTGATTAAAGACGTTTGCAGCATAGATAAAGAAATACAGCTTATAACACAGATAGCTGAGAGTTATGAGCAAAATGAAAAAGGAGTAACGAAGGGTAAACAGTATGTTGACCTTATCAAAAAAGCTTATAAAAAAGGCTTTGCTTTCGAGCGGGAGTTTGGCGGCTGTGCACAGTGTTCTATAGCTGCATGCTGTGAGACATTAGGCAAAGATCTAGAGCCGATTTTTCAGCCTGCTACAGTGCTTTCGGGCGGCTGTGCTGTTTGTATAGACGGTTCGTGCGGTTCATACAGCGGTGCTGCTATTATGATTGGCAGCTTTATTGGGCGGAGTTTTGGCGGTATGCTGAGCGGCAGTGATGACGATGATTACGCAAAGGCGAACGAGCTTGGACAGAAATTGCATAAAAAATATATAGATACATACGGCGGAGTGACATGCAAGGACGTACAGAAGAGCGTTTTTGGCAAGGCATTCCTGCTTAGCGACCAGAGTGAGCTGGAAGGATTCAGGGCGGCAGGGGCACACGAAGACAGGTGCCCTAGTGTAGTAGCAGCGGCAAGCGCATGGGCTGTCGGCATATTGTACGACGAAGGACTTATATAAGAAAGAAGGGATATCAATGCCGTTTATCAATGTTAACACAACACAAAAACTGCAGGACAATACAAGAGAATCTATAAAGAAAAGACTAGGTGAGCTTATAAGCATAGTGCCCGGTAAGTCGGAGAGCGTGCTTATGATAAAATTCGATGATAGCTCTTGTATGTACTACTCGGGAACTGCAAAGGCAAAAGTGGCTTATGTGGATATAAAAATCCACGGAAGCGCAACACAGGAACAGAAGAAACAGCTCATAGAAAGCGTATTCGAGCTTTTCAGAGAACAGCTTGGGATTGACAGTAAAGATGTTTTCATAACGATATCTGAGTTTGATAACTGGGGCTTTGAAGGAACAATGGTCTGACAACTGAAAGTAGGAGGTCGAAAAATGACGAAGAGAGAAGGAAACCCGACCGACTGTATAAAAGAAATCGTACAAAATGCTTTTGCGTGGCTGGGGCTTGGCTTAGCAAATGAATTTGAAAAAAACGCAATATCAACACAATTGCTGAGCGGAGCGCTGGCAGAAGTATACGGAATATACAACTCCGGTGAGGAACCGGATATATCTAAGATAATAAGCGATGCAAAAGAATATACGAGAACTGCGGCAGAAGCGCTGGGCAGAGATTCGTGCCTTACCAGTCATATAATATATTGCAGTACAAGCGGCGTATTGCCGTTTTATCTTACAAAGATTGCGGCGTATGGAATAATATATTTTGAACGTAGGGATAAAAGTCTTGACATACTTATAAGAACAAAGGGAATACGGAAGGCTATAAACGAGTTATTAGGCATAAAAAACGAAACGCAGATAGCGGGGCTCATAGAAGAGCAATATGTGCGGATATTGAGCGAAAAGGCATACAGCGAAGACGAAGTTGAACTGATAAAGAAAGCATACGAAACAGGCTTTCACTATGAGCAGGAACACGGCGGCTGTGCGCAGTGTACTATTGCTGCTATGTATGAGACAATGGGAAAAGAAAAGGGCATGCTTTTCCAGGCAGCAACTACGCTTGCAGGCGGAGGGGCGCTATGTACAAACGGCTCGTGCGGTGCCTATGGCGGAGGGCTTTTAGCAATAGGAAGCAATATAGGCAGAAGTTTTGAAGGCATGGTCGCATACGGCGACAACGAAGAACGTGACAAAGCATATGAGATGGGGCAGAAGCTGCACGATAGGTTCATGAAATGCTATGGCGGAGTATGCTGCAAAGAAGTGCAAAAAAGAGTAATAGGCAGAGTATATAACTTAAGAGACGAACAGGAGCACAAAAAGTGTCCTGGTTCGGACGGAGATAAATGCCCTTCGGTTGTTGGTTATACATGCAGCTGGGCAACACAGATATTGATTGACGAAAACATGATTTGATTTTATTTTCAGGAGGAAAAGCAATGGCGAAAGTTAAAGTAGGCGTAGCAGGATACGGAGTAATAGGGCAGCGGCTGGCGGACGGAGTAGCATGCCAGGGCGACATGGAGCTGGTGGGCGTGGCGGACATTGCCCCAACGATATCGGTAAGAGCATTAAAGCACAAAGGTATGCCTTACAAAATGTTCAACGTAGACCCGAGCAATAAAGCTATGGAGCAGGCAGGCATACCAGTATCGGGCAGCTTTGAAGAGCTGGTGCAGGAGTGCGATATAATGCTGGACAGCAGCCCAGGCGGCATAGGAGCAAAGAACAAAGAGCTGTACGTTAAGCATAACACCAAAGCAGTGTTCCAGGGCGGCGAGAAGAACGAAGTAGCTGACGTGTTCTTTCACGGATACGCCAACTACGAAGCTGGCGTGGGAGCAGATTACCTAAAGCTGACAAGCTGCAACACCACAGGGCTGATACGTGCGGTAGACATGCTGGACAGAGCAGTAGGCCTGGACAAGGTAGCGATAACGATAATCAGAAGGGTAGCAGACCCGGGCGACTATCACAGGGGCCTTACAAACGCACTGCAGGTAGCCAAAGCGCCCAGCCACCAGGCAGAAGACCTTATGACTATAATGCCGCATGTGCCGTGCACGGGCATACTGGTGCATACGCCTGTGACGCACGGGCATATCATAACAGTGATCGCAACGCCTAAGAAGAAGATAGAGAAGGATGACCTCTGGGAGATGGCAAACGAGCACCCGAGGATAATGCCGGTACGGCTGGAAGACGGATTCCTTGGTAATGCATCGATGTTCCGCTGGGCAAGAGACATAGGCAACAATCGCGGTGATATGTATGAAGTTGCGCTGTGGGAAGAATCGATAGTCAAGTCGGGCGACGACATAATGTTTGCTATAAACATACCGCAGGAAGCTGTAGTTATTCCTGAAAACATAGACGCTATCCGTGCAGCAATGAAGATGCAGCTGACTAGAGAAGAAGGCACAGCGGAAACTAACAAATACCTTGGGATGAAATAAGCAAATGAAGTATGGTATTAAGACGATAGACGACTTTGATGTAAACGGCAAGACTGTTCTTTTAAGAGTAGACATAAACCAGCCGGTGGATAAGGAAACGAACACGCTTAAAGACACGACGAGAATAAAGGGCTGTGTGCCTACAATCAAAGAGCTTTCCGACAAGGGCGCAAAGCTGGTCATACTGGCGCATCAGGGCAGCGACATAGAGTATCAGAACTACTGGAACCTTTCGCCGCACGCAAAGGTGATAAGCGAACTTGCAGGCAAAGAAGTGCAGTTCGTGCCGGACGTGTGCGGACCGTATGCACAGAATAAGATACAGCAGCTCAGCAGCGGCGAGATACTGCTGCTCGACAACGTGCGGTTCATGGCGGAAGAGATGACGCTGTTTGAAACAAAGCTAAACCTAACGCCGGAGCAGATGGCAAAGACGCAGGTGGTGAGCAAGCTCTCGCCGCTTGCAGATATATATGTATGCGACGCTTTTGCGGCAGCGCACCGTGCCCAGCCGACACTCATCGGGTTCGAGCAGATTCTCCCGTCAGCGATGGGCAGGCTGTTCGAGAAGGAATATGAAGTGCTGTCAGATATACTCGAAGCCCCGAAACGTCCGTGCGTGTTCGTGCTGGGCGGTGCCAAGATACAGGATGCTTTTCTTATGATGGACAAGGTGCTTGTTGAAGGCATCGCCGACAAGGTGCTGTGCGGAGGACTGCTTGCAAACATAATGCTGATTGCGGGCGGAGTGGACATTGGCAGGGCGAGCGAAGACTTCATCTATACTAAAAACCTTGATGGGTTCATTGAGCAGGCACAGGAGATACTAGAGACATATTCAGGCAAGATAGTTGCGCCGGATGATCTTGCGTATGTCAAAGACGGTAAACGATATGAAGCTGGTATAGAAGAGCTGCCGCAGGACGAGATGCTCATTGATATAGGGGAGGCGACGATAGATAAGTATTCGCAGATACTCAAATCTGCCGGAACGATATTCATAAACGGTCCTATGGGAGTATTCGAAAAGGAGCTTTCAGCAAACGGTACAAAGAAGGTATGGGAAGCAACAGCAGACTCAACAGGGTTCAGCGTAGTGGGCGGCGGAGACAGCGTAGCCGCAGCCAACCTTTTTAAAGTCAACGATAAGATAAGCTACATATGCACCGGAGGCGGAGCGCTTGTGAGGTTCCTCTCCGGTGAGGAGCTGCCTGTGGTTGGGGCACTGAAAAACGCAAATTAATAGAAATAATATGTTTGCTTTTTATACGTTTAATGTTCAGGGAGCATTGGTCAGAACCCGGTATAGTTTATTGCACTTCTTCTGAGTATAATACATAATGAATAACACATAATCTTAAAGATTACTAATTAAGATTATACTGCAATGCATTCACCTGATAACAATCATTACTATATCAGTATGAATCAGCACGCCTTAACGCATTTTTCCAACCGTATGTTCTAATAGTAAAGTAACGAATAAGTTTGGGATATAATTGGAACCACATTTTTTAAATATAACATTTTCACACTCGGCATACTCTCTATATTTCAATGTTGATAATAAAATTATTGTTTCCTCGTGAATATAAACTTGACCTTGTTCCACAGGATTGTACGATTTGAAAGTGGCGATTAGCAGCTGGTATAATAAATTAAGAGTTAATAAAAACACCCTCGCTTCGACCTATCTATACCCGGACCCTGGCGAAAAGGAATTATACAGATGAACAGATCATCAGTAGACTGCCCACCGGCGCCGGTGGTCAAGCTGCCAATAAAATAACAAAGCTGCAGAAAATCATTTTCAGCATTTTAGTGTATTTGGGGGTAGTCAATGTTATAATATTTCATACGTACATATAAAAGCTCTAAAGGGCTGCTGCTGTAAAAAATTATCCGAGGAAGGTTAACGGAACTGAAGAAGGAAATGATAAACAAATTCACAACATCTGCTGGAACGCAAACTCATACGATATGTGTCGATATGCACTGCCACTCTTCCTACAGCGACGGAGTGCTGTCTCCTGCCCAGATAGCGAAGAACCTATCCGAAGCCGGAGCAAAGTTTGCAGCACTGACAGATCATAATACTCTTGCAGGTCAAAAGGAGTTCAGCAGTGAACTTGAAAAATACGATATAGGGTATATTTCTGGAGTGGAGATAACGACAAAGCATAACGATTATGTGCTGCATATGCTGGCGTATGGCTTCGACCCGGAAAGCCCGGAGCTTGGAACTCTTTTCGAAAAAAAGGTGAATACAACTGCTGAAGAGTTTATGGAGCTAAAGGTATATCTGACTTCATCCGAGATCATTTCACTGATACACAGGGCAGGGGGGGTTGCCATCCTTGCCCACCCGCATCTTACTGAGCCGGATTTTGAAAGAATGCTTGTGCTTGTCGATGAGCTTAAAAAGAAGCAGATCGACGGTATAGAGGCGATTTACGGGCAAAACACTGATGAGCTCAACCAAAAACTCGTTAAGGCAGCACTTCAAAGAGACCTTGTCCCGACTGCAGGAACTGACTATCACGACCCTGCAGAGCAAAAGCCCGGGATGGTTATAGATATGGAGCACTGGAAAGCATTCAGGGATGCTTTGATAAAGACACCTTTGGCAAAAGAAGCAGCATCCCTGCGCCCCGAGCCAAAGAAAAAAAAGAACAGATGGTTTTCATTTGCAATAAATATATTTCTGCCTGCATTTTTATCACTGGTTCTGTTTACAGGAGCCCTGTTTATATTCCTGCTGCCTTATTTTGAGAGCACTTTGATGGACAAAAAACGTGAGGAAATTAGACAACTTACCCAGGTTGCTTGGGGTGTGCTCAACGAAGCTTACGAAGAAGAACAGAGCGGCCAGATGACGCTTGAACAAGCGCAGGATCTTGCTAAAGAACGTATTTCGGCCCTGCGTTACGGCGTCGATAACAAAGATTATTTTTGGCTGCAGGATACAACTCCACGAATACTGATGCACCCGTACAGGACTGATCTTAACAATCATGATGTGACGGATTTCAAAGATGAGCAGGGCACAAGGATATTTGTTGAATTCTCTAACCTTGCCTTGGAAAAGGGCGAAGGTTATGTCAACTATATATGGCAGTGGATGGACGACCCGGACAGATTAGAGCCAAAGGAATCGTACATTCGGTATTTCAAACCATGGGGATGGGTGATAGGAACGGGTGTTTATACAAGCGATGTTCATGCAGAGATACTAAAGCTGCAGCGCTATATAGTGATAATATCTTCGGCTGTAATAGGAGTAGTCCTGCTTCTGCTGGTTTACATGATAAGGCAGGGTCTTCTGCTCGAAAAATCGAAGAGGGAAGCTTCGAGACTGCTAAAAGAATCGACGCAGCGATATAAGGCGCTTAGCGAAGCGGCAACGGAAGGCGCATTGTTCGTATCGGGCGGTCGCTGCAGGTATGCTAATGCGGTAATGTATGAGCTGCTCGGATGCAACTCGAACAGGATAGATCTGCTGTACTTAAACGACGTTTTCCCGGAAGTCAAAGAAAACAAGGAGTGGCTGGCTTACGTGTCCGAAGGGGTAGGCAGCGACGGAACAGATATAATAAAAGGCGTTATTAGACGTTGCAGCGGAGACCTGTTGAGCTGTGAGTTAACGGTGAAAAAATCTGCAGGAGAACAGGATTCAGGCATGATGATACTTATTAAACGTTCTGAAGACGTCGGCAGGCATACAGGAACGCAGGCAGCGCTTGGCAGGCTGCTTAATATACCGGGAAGCATTGCTATTGATCTTGCGGATTCTATAAAAAAGGCTTCCAAAGCGAGTGAAGTCGTTGTTATATGTAAAAAAACTTCAGGGACAGTGGCATCGCTGCTGGAAAACGGGACTTCTTCCATAGCTATAGCCCATATGATTTCAACAATAACGGATTTGGCGACACAGAGGTTTATTGAACTGGGCATCGATGAGATAGGCACTGCACCCGCTCCGTTTGCTTTCTTGGCGCTTGGAAGCCAGGGAAGGCAGGCTCAGACACTGCTAAGCGACCAGGACAATGCACTTATATATCTGCCGGATAGTGAGAAAGATGAAGAAACGGTACGGGACTATTTTTTAAAGCTGGCATCGATAGTCTGTGATAACCTCGAGCTTGCCGGCTATCCCAAATGCGAAGGCGGCATGACTGCAAGCAACCCCAAATGGTGCAAGCCGCTAAAGGTGTGGAAATCATATTTTAAAAAGTGGATAAAGGAAACCGAGCCGCAGCAAATAGTAGAGTTCAGCATCATGTTTGATTACAGGACGGTATACGGAGATAATGAGCTTTCTGCTGAGCTGAGGGATTATATCTTTTCAGAAATAAACGGTGAAAAATACTTTTCCAAGCAAGTTGCGCAGAACGCCGTGACTTTCAAAACACCGCTGCGTTTGTTCGGAAATATAAAGTCTTCAAGCGGGGCAGGGATTGACGTAAAAACTCCTGCAATTGCAATTATCTGCTTTTCCAGACTTTATTCGATAAGGCACTCTGTCAGTGAATCTAATACGCTTCTTCAGCTCGATAGAATTAAAAGCCTTGGTATCATTTCGGACGCCAGGCACAGAGACACAGTTACAGCCTATGAGATGCTACTTAGGCTGCGTCTGTGGAACCAGGTGCTGGAAACACAGCACAACGAGCGGCTTGATAATTATATCGACCCGGACAGGCTCGGCAGCATGGAAAAGGTTTTGCTGAGGGAAAGCTTCAAAGAAATCGACGAACTGCAGAGCATGATCGAACGGGATTTCCTTAGTCTGGTTTAACAAAGAATTTTAATGAGCTATGCATAATTAATTTTGCAGAATAAAGGAATATAAATATCAACATGAAAAAGGGCACTTCAATTCTATTACTTTGAGCTGCATTTAAAAATAAAAAAGCCCGAGCAACTCTTTGCTAAAGGCTTTCTCAGACTTTAGGTGGAGCCGCTAAACGGATTTGAACCGTTGACCTCATCCTTACCATATAGGTGGTCAAACGTTAAAACCCCTTTGTTTACTGGCCTTTTTCGAGGTCTGATTTGAGAGTACCCCCATTTGTACCCCCATTTAATTAAATAATATATGGAATTAGAGAGAAATTATGATGAATATTATTTGTCTTTTTTTACTCGCCCTTTCGTATTTAGAAAAATGATCCCTATTACTATTGTAACTGCAAGAACACCGAAGCCAATGTATGTTACAATATCCTTATATCCGCCAATAATAATAGTGGTAACTGCCATAATAACGAATATAACAGCGAGAACAAATATAAAATTACCAACAAGTCGAGTAAGCTTATCTATATCGTATGTTTCTTTTTTTTCTTTATTGGCTGTATTGTACCCGGAGATGAGCCATGTTGTTTTCTTATACTTTACGAACCACCCAATAATAAACAAAAGTGCTGCTGGTATTAAATATATCATTAATTCCCCTTCCTTGGTTAAAAGCGAATTCTATCTAAAGTAGCTTACGTGTGATAATCTATATTTATATTATAAATGTTATCAATCTATTTACAATACCCCTGTCGCCTGTTGTGCGTGGTTCTCTCAAGGTTTTGATGGGGGAGTGGAAATATTCCATTGATCGTAATTATTATTTTAGATTGGCACTTTCAATTTGTACAATTCTGTGGGCAAGGTCAAGTCTTTCTATTCTTTTTTCTTATTTAACTTGATTTTGCGCAATAATGCTATTAATAGAGCTACTGCCGAAAGGGAAATTGCTCCTACAACAGCCAGTATAATATATAGTACTGTATTGCTGCTGTTGCTTTTGGGCTGTGCTTCTGCACCAACCGCTTCGGCATTGGCATCCGGCGGCCCAGATTGTCCGTTTTCGTCGTCATTTGCTGCGGCTGCCTTTTCTTGTGTCGGTGTCAGCATAGGCATTGGCTGAGGTGTAAGCTCCAGCGTCGGTTTGGGAGTAGGAAAAGCTGTTGGCTCGCTTGTCTGCTCTTGTGTTGGCGCAGCTGTTGGTGTTGGTGTCGGTGCTGAGGTTGGTGCCGGAGTTGGGGTAGGCGCCGGAGTTGGGGTAGGCGGAGTGCTTACAGTAATTGTTACTTCATTGGTTTCTATAGTTTGCTCCTGCCTGCCTCTTAAACCAGTTACATTAAATTTTACAGAGTATTCGCCCGCAGTACTAAAAGTTTTTGTTACCTTAATATATACTGTTTCACCAGGATCTATAGAACCGTAAGACCCAATTACATCCCTGCCGAGTATGTTAGAGACAATAATTTCTTCTACCATTAAAGCATCATTATTAATTATTTTAATCTCGAATACTACCTTTTCGCCCACATAAAAAGGCTCTGTGTCTTTAATCGAAAGGGTTAATAAAAATTCGATATCATCTGCAAGCGCACCTGGCAAGAATAACGATAAAAGAACAGCAAAAATAAAGACTGTTGCAATGGTTCTAAAAAGTCTTTTTTTCATTTTAATTCTCCCAAATCTGTATTGCGTGTGTTTTTCGCTAGATGCGGAGCAAAAAGTATGTATTAGAAAGTATCTTAATAATAACATAATTTGGGTGTTTCGTCAAAACAGTGCTGACCTATTCCCAATAATGCTACAGTGCTGAAAGTGATGAATTGCAGCATTGGCATCACACTACAAAACTGGTCAAGAATGAAAGTTCTGTTCATGGATAAATCGCTGATAACTTTCTAGATTCAAACCTTAAAATCAGCAGAGCAACCTATCCTCATTAATCTCTATATGCGTGCAGTACCAACATCACTGTTTATGTTTCATCTCGCCATTAAGCCGACAAAACAAAAAAGCCCGAAAGCCCCTTTGTTAGAGGGCACTGAAAAATCACTGTTTCCAGACGGGCCAGTGATTTTTTCGTATATTTATGCGTAACAGAAAAGATATGAATTATAAAAATCTCCGTACTTTTCATGATAAGCCGGATGGGTTGGGCCCAAAAGCTCATCTTTACCCATCAATTTAATGATTCTCTTGATATTCACTGCAAAAGCTGTAAAGTAAGCTTGTAATCGCATGGCGGAAAGACCCGTGGATTCAGCTGTTCTGAGACCGTGAGCCTGTTTAAGTTCTCCGTTCTTCTCCTCAATTCGGTATCGGATTCTTAAACGTTCGTTGAAATATTCGCTCTTCTCAAAATCTAAACGTTCCCGGTTCCGTTGACTTGTGATGGTGACACAGTAAGTCTTGGTCTTTGATTGGCCAACTCTACATTTGTCCGCATATGGACACTGTTGACATGTGTTTCTGTTGAAGTCGTAAATGAAATATTTATTATCGTATTTGCCCTGACGTTTATGCACCTTCTTGGCCAGCTCTCCCGCTGGACATTGCATCAGTCCTGCATCCTTATTGTATTCAAAACCGTCATTTTTAGGTTCAGCCGCATTTGCGATAACGGGATTGGATTTTGCAATCAGAGTAATTTTCTCCCCGTCACAATATTTAATGTTATCTATACTTGAATATGCTGTATCGCCGAGTATTTCCTTGACTTCAATGCCATTGCTTTTTGACTGCTCAAGCAGAGATTTTAGCATATAACCGTCGGATACTTCTCCGCTTGTAACGCCTATGCCTGTAATCAAACTCTCTTCTGTCATGGCGATATGATTCTTGTATCCAAAGAAGGTAGATGTGGCGCTCTTGTGGCCGAATCTGGCATCCTCATCATGCTTTGACTGGATTCCCCGGATACGATCGCTTTCTAACAATTCCTTGATATGGGCGTAGAGCTTTTGGATTTTTGGCTGACCACTGCCTAGGATATCTTCGCCAATATTCTCGAGAAGCTGTTGCGTATATTTAATCTCTTCTTCCAAATCTGCTGTTTCCAATGGTTTCTCTGGGAATTTCACGGACAGATCATACATGCTCTTATATATTTCCTTGCGCAGTTGTTTGCTTAGCCCCCGTAATATCTGAGTAGGTGTGGATGGCCTTGCGGAAGCTTTGGTATGGGTAGAATCCACGATTATTGCCGTGGATTTGATCAGCCCTTTTTGTATCGCCTGGGTGATCGTCTCTTTAAGCATTTCCTCCAGTATATCTTCTGTGATCCTCGTTTTACGGAATTTTGTCAGCAGGCTTGAGTCAATCATGCCATCTTCCGGGTCTAAATCCAGAAAGTATTTGTATGCCATATTGACTGCCGCATTTTGTATCAATGCCTCATCCGACAAATCATACAGCCTTTTCAAAAATAGCAGTTTGAACATCATCTCCGGCTCCTTTGCCGGACGCCCGTAGTGTTCACAGTAGCTTTCCCTCAACATCGGGTTTACAAAGCTGAAGTCTATGTTATCTTTGATCTTTCGCAGTAAATGGTTTTTGGGTACAATGATATTATACAATCCACGATATAGTGATAGCTTGATCTGAACTTCATTCCTGAGCATTTTATCACATCCTTGCTTCCTGTTTATATGCATAATTATACCATAAATATGATAAAAAGTCCTTTCGTTATTCACAATTGGACTTTTTCAGTGCCCTCTTGTTAAAGGCTTTTCAGGCTTTTCTTGGAGCCACTAATCAGATTTGAACTGATGACCCCATCCTTACCATGGATAAGCAAATTGCTAAAAAACGCCTTTAAAATGGGGAATTTAGGCCTTTCATCAATCGAAACCGACAATAAAACCGACTTATTATTAAGCATAATCTAATAGCAAAAGTGATAAATTAAAACGAATTAGCAAGAAGGGGTCTCTAAGCTTTCAATAGAATTTGATTAATTCATCTATTTTTAAATACAGGAGCTCAAAAACTAGTTAAACACTCTAATCTCTAGAGGGATTGTTGATAGCCTATTTCAGATACTATAATATGAGGTTTGCATTTTCTTTCTAGGGTTAGTATTGGTTTTTCTTGTGCAACTATAAGTATATAACTCGTTCATGAATACGTTCAAAGGATATGCTGCGACTTAACAATTCTTGGACAGCTTAATCTTAATTAACACTTTATCTGAAGTCGACGAAAACCTCATTGCTGAAAGGCTCTTTGCCAGGAATTTGATAGTTTATCCGCCAAAACGAATCACAATTTGAAACCTCAATATCAAGCATTCTGCATAAAATTTCAATATTTGAAATAAGCGTAGAGCATATGGAATGCCCCCCGAAAGTTGTACCAACTCCAAAGTTAGTATAGAATAATACGGCTATTAAGATGAGTCATCAGTGACAAGTCCATAAAAACGGTCAATACAGGGTATAGAATGTTGTCATAGTAACGGAAAAGGTGGAAAAAAGCTATGGCAACGAAAAACGAGTAGGGTTAGAGGACATACAAAGGCGATTTGATACAGAATATGCTTGCAGAGACTATCTGTTTAAGCTGCGATGGCCGGACGGATTTATATGCCCCGTCTGCGGTTGCCGCGAGCATTATCATATTACGACGCGGCATAAATACGCGTGTAAAAGTTGTCGATATCAGGCATCTGTGACAGCCGGTACTGTGATGGACAGGAGTCATTTAAGCCTGAGAACATGGATTTGGGCGATATACTTAGTGTCTCGCGATAAGCGTGGGTATTCGGCCATGCAGCTATCTCGGGTACTGAATCTGCCGTACAATACAGCATGGTTTTTGCTCCATCGTATTGTAACTGGTAAACTAAAATGGATGGTTTGGGGGTGCGGATGTTTTTTTGAACTAGTTAAACAGCGGGTATGTTTCAAACTTCGTGTATTCTCCAAAATGGATGTAATCTTTAGCAGTTAAAATCATGAGGGTTAAGGGTATTTTCACTCTTAACCCTCTTCGCTACAGTACACCAATTAAGACTGGCATGTCAAGGAGGAAAGGGCGCAGCCCGATCCTTGATTTGTCTGTATTAATTGGTGTGTTCGTTATTCAGGGATACGTTCTTCAAAATAAATGGATAGCTGGGAATAAATCTGCCCCCAGTCCCTGCGCCGTCCAGTCCACTTTTTAGTGATATCCAAGGTCGCTAAATACAGCATTTTAAACAGACTGTCATCCGTAGGGAAAACACCCTTGTTTTTGGTGACCTTTCGGAGCTGACGGTTATAGCCCTCAATGGTGTTAGTCGTATAAATCAGTTTCCTGACCTCATCGGGATACTTAAAATACGTTGATAATTCAGCCCAGTTTTTACGCCAGGAAATTGCGATTTTAGGATATTTTTTGCCCCAGCTCTCATCGAATTTTTCAAGCTCAGAAAACGCTGATTCTTCACTTGCAGCTGTATATACTCTTTTTAAATCCGCCATAAGCGGCTTTAGATCTTTATATGACACATATCTTGTGCTGTTGCGAATCTGATAAATTACACAGCGCTGTATCTCTGTCTTTGGGAATACTGCACTTATTGCTTCGGAAAAGCCGCTCAGACCGTCAACACTGGCAATCAGGATGTCTTGTACACCTCTATTATTCATCTCGTTTATTACTGATAACCAGAACTTAGATGATTCGTTTTCTCCTACCCAAAGCCCTAATACGTCCTTTATGCCGTCTAAATTGATACCTATGGCAATGTATACGGCCTTTTTAACGATGCGCCCTTCATGTCGGACGTGATAGTGTATCGCATCCAAATAAACAACCGCATATACGCTCTCAAGCGCTCTCGACTGCCATTCCTTCGCTATAGGCAGTACTTTATCAGTTATTCTGCTGATGGTGCTGTCGGAGATGTCCAGCCCGTATAAATCTTGTATATGCGCTTCCATGTCTCCAGTTGTCATTCCTTTGGCGTACATGGATATAATCTTTCGCTCGATTTCTTCATCGAGCATTCTCTTGTGCTTGCCTATCAGCTTAGGCTCGTATTCTCCTTGCCTGTCACGTGGGATATTAACGTCTACTTCGCCGTAACTCGTTTGCAGCGTTTTTTGCCCATAGCCGTTTCTGGAGTTGTCAGTTTCTTTGTTCTGGATGTCGTACTTCTCATAGCCCAGCTCGTCATCCAGTTCACCTTCTAGGCTGCCGTTCACCATTTCTGCTATAAACTCTTTCATGATGTTGTTTAGATCTTGTCCGTCCTTGAGTGGCCTTTCCTGAAGTAGTTCTCGTATTAGTTCTTTACGCCTTTTCTCTTCTGCCGTTGTTGCTTTTCTTTTGGCCATAATATTAAACCTCCATTATGGTGTTTTATTTTACACCATTTTGGAGGTTTACACGAACTTTGAATGAGTCTATAAACAGCCAATCCAAGGCTTTTCCTGTACTCCAATGGGCTCATCGCACCCAGTGACATCTTTATTCTCTTCTCATTATACCAGTTTAAATAGTTGTTTAGAATATTCATGAAATCATCTATACCGACTCCTGTCCATGATCTGTTGTAAAACATTTCGTTTTTGATTCTTCCGAATACGCCCTCACAAGCGGCGTTGTCAGGGGGACATCCCTTTTGGGACATTGACCTTCTTAGCCCAGCCTCTTCCATCCTATTTATCCAGCCCGGCCAACGGTAATGGGCACCTCTGTCTGAATGGATTATTGGATGTTCACATGGTTTAAGTGTTGCTGTTGCACCATCAAGCATACTGTTAACCAACTCTGCATTCGGGCTCGTGCCTATTGTCCAGCTTGGTAAAAGACCATCGAAACAATCAACTATTAGTGAAAGGTATACCTTTCCGGTCGGAATTCTAAACTCTGTAATATCGGTAAGCCATTTGGCATTTGGTGTATCAGCATGAAAGTTACGTTCAATCAAATTTGCTGCTGCTGGGTTATCTTATCCTTGGTAAGAGCTGAATTTACGTTTCCTTTTACCGACAATGATAAGGTTGGCTTCAGACATTATACGTCGTACAACCTTTTCTGAAATACGTATTTCTGCTCTCGAAAGCAATGCATGAATCCGACGGTAGCCATATCGTCTGTTATTCTTCTCAAACAAGTCTATGATGCAGTTTCGTAGCCCTTCATACTTGTCCGGCATTGACGATATCTTACGATGGTAGAAGTAACTGCTACGTACTATACCCAAGCTCTTGAGCAACTCATTTAAGGAATAATCATTTCTCAGGACGCCGATCAGACTTGTCTTTTCTTTGTTTGTCAGATTCTTCGGATCGACGTCCATGTCTTTTTTTATTATTTCTGCAGTCCCTTCAAGAATATCTTTCTCAAGCCTAAGTCTTCTAATCTGTTGTTTTAAGGTTTCAATTTCGGACAAAAGGGTATCCTTGTCGGTTGGAAGTGGGTTGCTCTTTTTCTTTTTCACCGGCTTGTCAACCTCCTTGATAAGCAGGTTATTCTTCCACTTATATAAAGTTCCCCGTGCAGTGCCATAATCATCGGCAACATTCTTGGCGCTGTCTGTTCTGGTGCATAAATCTATTACTGCTTCTTTCTTTTGTTCTTGAGAATATTGTACACCACTAACGTACTTTTTGCGAGTCCAAGGCGTCAATTCCTCACACCAGTTTCTAAGTGTTTCTCTGCAGGGATATCCCAACATTCTTATAGTTCTTGAGATATTTTGACCATGTGTAAGAAAATGTTCAACAGCCATCTTTTTCTGATCTAAACTATATTGGGATGGGCGTGAATAATTATCACACAAGACACCTGTTTCTTTTTCTTTTAGATATGCTTTATACCATTTCGGCAATAGGTTAGGGCTTGGATAACCAAGTTCTCGAATCACATCTGCCATGCTTTTATCATACTTGATGTACAGCTCAATTGCTTTCATGCGTTTCTCTCTTGAATACATACGGACATCCCTCCTTCTCTTTCAGAGTCTAAGTTTTTGTCCGCACCCCCTTTTTGGCAAACAATTTTCCCTACTTAATGAATAAAACAGCTTGTCCATTTATACTCGAAGGAGAGTATAAATGGAGGCAAGCAGAAATGGTAGGGATAACGCTGTATGCAGAAATACAGAAGCTAAAAGCAATGGGTTACAAAAAACAAAGAGCGGCGCGAGAACTGCGACTCGATGCAAAAACAGTAAGGAAGTATTGGGACATGACAGAAGATGAATATCTGTCATACATGCTTGAAACCAAAGAACGAACAAAAATCATGGATCCGTATTACGGTTACGTGCTGGACAAGCTGAAAACATATCCGGAAATCTCGGGAGCCATACTGTACGATCATATTCGGGATGATTTTGTAGACTTCAAACCTTCATATCGTACAGTTCGGTTGTTTGTGAGCAATCTACGAGAGAAAGAAGGTATTCCAGCCCCATTAAAAATTCGTCAGTATGTTGAAAACCCGGAATCACCTTTTGGCTATCAGGCTCAGGTGGATTTAGGGCAAAAGGTAATGAAAGACAGCTACGGGAAAACTGTTAGAATATACGTATTTGCAATGGTCTTAAGCTGCTCCCGATATAAATTCGTATATTTTCAGTTAGAACCTTTTACTGCACAAACGTTTATACAAGCTCATGACAGAGCCTTTCGCTTTTATGGCGGTAGGCCAACAGAGATTGTCTATGATCAAGATAGAGTTATGGTTGTCAGTGAAAATAGCGGAGATATTATATATACAGAAACATTTGAAAACTACAAAAATTATGCTGGATTCTCTGTTCACCTATGCCGTGGCAGTGACCCGGAAAGCAAAGGAAAAATTGAAGCAGTCGTAAAGTATGTAAAAAACAATTTTTTAACTTGCCGAATCTATCATGGAATAGCAAGGCTGAATAGTGATGGGCTGGCATGGTTAGACAGAACCGGAAATGGATTAGTACATGAGACAACAAAAATGGTTCCAGCAATTGTATTTGCACAAGAACAGAAACATTTGAAATCCGTTCCTGAATTAGGAGAATCCGTTTCTGTTCCGCTGACTGCCATTGTTCGTAAAAACAATGTGGTTATGTACCGACAGAACCGTTACTGTATGCCTAAAGGAACCTATGCGCCGGGCAGAAAAGTACGGATTGAAGCCTATGAAGCATCAAAGAAAGTACGGTTTTACGATTTTGAAGACAATGCCCTAATTGATGAACATACTTTAGCTGACGGTGTAGGAAAATGTATCCGTAATGAACATCCGGAACGAGATAAATTCTCTAAACTGGAAAGCATTAAAAATAGAGTGTTTGCTGGATTTGCTTCACCTGAAGGAGCACTTTTTGTACAAATGATAATAGAGGCGAAACCGAGATATGTGCGTGATCAGCTAGGGATACTGCTGAAACTCACAGAGTTGTATTCATCAGATGAACTTCAACGTGCTGTAATGTATTGTTTGGGAAGGCAGATTGTATCGGCAAATGATTTCAGGGATACATTAGAGTATTTTAAGCAACAAAAACCTTTGCCTGTTAAATGCATCGGTACTATTCCTGTTAAGTATAGTGTGGTTGTAGCCCAAACGAGACCTATTGATGTTTACGCCAGTCTCTGTAAAGGCGGTGGACAGTCATGACAGATGTTGAACGCATCCGTTCATATGCAAAGCAGCTTGGTCTTGCGAATATGTCCAGGAGAACATTCCCTTTTTTAAATGAACAAATATCCAATGAAGCTTTTTTAGCAAACTGCTTGTATGATGAAGTTATATACCGTGAAGAAAACAAAAAGAAACGAAGAATCAAACAAGCCTGTCTGCCGACGTATAAGGACTTTGAGACGTTTGATACAGAGTTCCAGAAAGGAATTACCTCGTGGCAGATTAATCAGTTGTCTGCTCTCACATGGATTGATGGAATATACAACTTAATCTTAATTGGCCCTCCAGGCACAGGAAAAACACATATCGCTCTTGCTATTGGAAACAAGGCTGTTGAAATTGGGTACAAAGTTTTCTTTTCTTCTATGGATACGCTTGTTCATATTTTGAAAACCCAAGAGATATCCAGAAATTCAGCAGTACGCTTGAAATGGATTAAGGAATCAGATTTACTGATTATTGACGAGTTAGGATATCTTCCTGTTGGGAAAACAGAAGCCAATATGTTCTTCCAGCTGATATCTCATTTGTATGAGAATACATCAGTCGTGATTACTTCAAACAAGGGTTTTGACGGTTGGGCTGATGTTCTTGGAGATTCTATTTTAGCAACTGCTTTGCTAGACAGATTAACTCATAGATGCCAGGTGTTGTCGTTTACCGATGACAGTTATCGCTTAGCGCACAGAAAACAGATTTTTGTGGATAAAAATAGCTAAAAAGTAGGGAATTTTATTTGCCAAAAAGCGGGGAAAATGTTTGACAGTAACAAAAGCACTTGCAGAGCTATTTGGATGAGTACTGTTATCGGTTCAATCGCAGAAGCATGGGCAGTGAGATCTTCAACAGATTGATTTTCGCCGTGACACAGTCTCCGCCTATACGATTTGATGACTTAACTTAATAGCCATATAGAATAAAAAAATACTAAAAAGGAGTAATAGCAAGATGGGAAGAAAGAACTATACAGCAGAACAGATCATAGTGAAGCTTCGAACGATTGAGGTTTTATGCGGACAAGGTAAGACGATAGCAGAGGCAGTACGTCAGGAGGAAATTACAGAACAGACTTATTACCGTTGGAGGAATCAGTACGGCGGTATGAACACGAGCGATGCAAAGAAGCTAAAACCTCTAGAGAAAGAAAACTTAAGGCTTAAGAGGATCATAGCGAATCAGGCGCTGGATATAGAAATACTAAAGGATGTCAACTCAAAAAACTTCTAAGCCCGTACAAGCGAAATGCAGCCGTCGAATACGTATTGAAAGAATATGAGGTATCAGAGCGACGGGTATGTACGGTGCTTGATATAAACAGAACTGCATATAGATATGAACCTGTAAAACGAGAAGATGAAGACGAAATAAGAGAAAAAATCATTTATAAAGCTTGCAATTATGGAAGAGTAGGATACCGCATGGTGACTGATATGATGAATAACCAAGGCATAAGAATCAACCACAAGCGTGTAGAGCGTATCTGGCGTGAAGAAGGGCTCAAACTGCCTAAGAAACAAATAAAAAGGCGTAGATTATGGTTAAACGACGGCAGTTGCGTAAGGCTACGTCCAGAACACAGGAACCATGTATGGAGCTATGATTTTGTAGCTGACAAGACTGTAGACGGCAAGAATATAAGATTATTAAACATAATAGATGAATATACCCGAGAGTGCTTAGCATCTGTGGTAAGAAGGAAGTTTAGGAATACAGACATCATTGAAATACTATCCGAAATAATGATAAACAAAGGAACTCCAGAATATATCAGAAGTGATAACGGTAGCGAGTTTACAGCAAAAAAGCTTATGAACTGGTTAGCAGGTGTAGGTGTGATCACGACTTTTATAGAACCTGGCAGCCCATGGGAAAACGGATATTGTGAGAGTTTCAATTCCAGGATGAGAGATGAGTTTCTAAACGGAGAACTATTCGGGAATCTATTTGAAGCAAAGGTTTTGACACAAAGATGGGTACAATACTATAATACGGTAAGACCCCATAGCGCTCTGGGCGGCAGGCCCCCAGCTCCTCAGAGTATTTCAGTAAGCGCTTGATAGTTTGCTCGCAAACTATCACTGTTAAAATGTGGCATATACTAACTTTCGTTTTGGACCAAATCGTGGGGGCAGGTCAGTATTGGAGAAATCCTGAATTACTAATTGCAAATGATTTGGAGAAAAAAGATTAAATGTCAACGACAAATTTATTTTCTAGTAGAGGTTGTTGGAATGCTCACTCCGAAACTTGTACCAACTCCAAAGTTAGCTATTGATTGACCAACGGATGGAGTTGGAGAATTTAAGCTGTCGGAGAAAAACAAAAACCTTGAAAATTTAGTGATTTGAAAATATCTTTTTAGGAGTTTAAAATTGAAAAATGTATTAGTAACCGGAGGAGCGGGGTTTATCGGCTCCAACTTTATAAAGTTTATGTTACTTGAACATCCGGAATGGATGTTGGTTAATCTTGATGCGTTAACATATGCAGGAAACCTTGAAAACTTGAAAGAAATTGAAGGTAACAGTAAGCATGTTTTCATTAGGGGCGATATTATAGACAGAGATTTAGTTGCATCGTTATTTGAAAAGTTCAGGTTTGATTATGTAATCAACTTTGCGTCAGAAAGTCATGTTGATAGAAGCATAGGAGAGCCTGAACTGTTTTTGAAAACCAATGTTTTTGGTACACAGTGTTTGCTTGACAATGCAAAAAAAGCATGGCAAACTGGTACAAATGAATTTGGGTATCCGACATTTATAGAAGGCGTGAAATTTCTGCAAATTTCAACCGATGAGGTATATGGTACGCTTGGCAAAACCGGTCTGTTTACAGAAAAAACTCCTTTAGCGCCAAATAGTCCATATTCAGCATGTAAAGCATCTGCTGACTTGCTTGTTAGGGCTTACAATAAAACGTTCAAAATGCCTACTAATATAACAAGATGCTCAAACAACTACGGGCCTTATCAGTTCCCAGAAAAGTTGATACCGCTGATGATTGGAAATGCGCTTGAAGGAAAGCAGCTTCCTGTTTATGGCGATGGTATGCAAGTAAGAGATTGGCTGCATGTCATCGATCACTGCAGCGCAATTAATACCGTACTATTAAACGGTAAAGACGGAGAAGTATATAATATAGGTGGAAATAATGAAAAAGCAAATATTGAAATCGTTAACATTATTATTGAGAAGTTAGGTAAAACGACTGATTTAATAATGTATGTTGAAGACAGACTTGGACATGATAGACGATATGCTATTGATAACACAAAGATTACAACAGAACTTGGATGGAAGCCGGCTTATACATTTGAGCAGGGCATGTCGGAGACTATTGAATGGTATCTTGACAATAAAGAATGGTTGAGTGGTGTGCGTAGCGGAGCATATATGGATTACTATAATAAATATTAGAATACGAAAGAATAAGGTCAATTATGATTGGAACAAAGGAAACTTTTCGGTCGCCACGCATAATGACGAGCTATATATTGAAAAGCCGCTCGATTCGATATTTAAGAATACGAAGGTTGATTTTCGCGTATACGGTATTGACAACGGGTCTTTGGATAAACTGTTGAAATCTTAAAAAGCACAAGTTACAATATTACATTGATGGAAAACGGACAAAGCATTTACCATGGATAAGCAAATTGTTAAAAAACGCTTTTAAACTGGGGAATTTAGGCCTTTCATCAATAAAAACCGACAATAAAAGCGACTTACTATTTAAAATGATTTAATACTATGCATGATAAAATAAAACGCATTAATAAGCATTTATTTCAAGCATTTATTAGATAAATTTTGATTTCTTAGTCTATTACTATAGACACGGCTCCAAAACTGTTTTTCACTTTTAGAAACCTTATGGTGCAGAAAGTGAATTTTGGTTGCTTTGAAGAGCCCCATTATTTGCGACGATGCTTCGATTGTAACACCATCTTTATTTCGGTGCTAACCTTAAGGTTGAAATCCAAAATTTTTACAATTCTGAAGAGGGATGCACGTCTTATGGAGAGGATGAATAAAAAACCTTGAGAAATTAAGTTAACACTATTTAAAATCTAGATAAACACGCTAAAAGCGTTGAAATAAAACATGCTAAAAACCATTGTTTTATTTGTAAAAATAATGTAAGATTAGTGAGGGAAAGATAGAAATAATATCATTTAGGGGAAATTATGCTTAATTTAATTCTTAGTTTTTTTGTATCGTTTTTAATGGTTATTTTTATCACTCCATTGATGATATATATTGCAAAAAAGAAAAATATACTCGATCAGCCATCAGTAAGAAAAGAGCATGCTGTACCTAAGCCGTTACTAGGTGGTGTTGGGATATTTATTGCAACTATTTTGGGTGTTATATTATTTACGGAGTTTTCTTCCGCTATTCTAATGCTCATTCTAGTTTTTGGTGCTTTATGCGTTGCAATTATGGGGCTGATAGATGATATAATATCAATAAGCGCTAAAAAAAGGTTAGTTATTCTTTTTATCATAGCGATATTGACCTATATTGTTTGTTTCCAATTCTATCTTGACACACAAAGTCTTCTAGCACGGAGACTTTTTCCGATACTCGCATTTTCATTATTTATTATATTTTGGGTTGTTGGTGTGACGAATGCAATTAATTTTTCAGATGGTCTAGATGGGTTAGCAAGTTACTTATCAATTGTCTCTGTAATGTCCTTTGCGATAATATTTGCTTATCAAGACAGATCCTCATTGGCATTACCCTTCGCGCTAACACTTGCTGGTGCAATTGCAGGCTTTATACCATACAATAGAAATCCTTCACAAATATTTATGGGAGATACTGGCAGCATGTTTATTGGATTTATGCTAAGTTTGCTATCTATTGCATGCATTCGGCTTGAAACTACACTTTATGCAATGATTGTCCCGGTATATTTAATATTCATACCAATTATAGACATGATAATGTCTATTTTACGTCGATTGATAACAAAAAAATCAATTATGAAGCCAGACAAAATGCATTTTCATCACCAACTCAATAAACGATTTTCTAACCATACAGTGGTTGTAATTATTCTTGCACTAGCTCAGGTTATATTTAGTGCTGCAGGAATTTTTATATTTATCTATAAACAGTATATTCTAGGCAGTATTATTATTGGCTGTATCATTCTTGTTTTATCCGCTTATACTCTAAAAAAAGGGTTATGCCAACGAAGGCTGGAATCGAAAGATACATTATAATTTTTCTTAATATACATTTCATTGATTAAATATAAGGACTGTACAAATAATCTTGCTGAAGGGTGACGTTCTCCCACAAAACTGGTCTATGAAAAATGTTAGTCTTGAAAATATAATAAGCTAACAAAGGGAGGATTGAAAAATGAAGACCAGTAAGTTTACAGAGGAGCAGATAGCTTTTGCATTGAAGCAAGCTGAAAAAGGCACACTGGTGAAAGAAGTTACCCGAAAGATGGGGATAACAGAGCAAACATATTACCGTTGGAGGAAGCAGTACGGCGGAATGAACACGAGCGATGCAAAGAAGTTAAAGCTTCTGGAGAAAGAAAATGTAAGGCTTAAGAGGATCATAGCGAATCAGGCGCTGGATATAGAAATACTTAAGGATGTCAACTCAAAAAACTTCTAAGCCCGTACAAGCGAAATGCAGCCGTCGAATACGTATTGAAAGAATATGAGGTATCAGAGCGACGGGTATGTACGGTGCTTGATATAAACAGAACTGCATATAGATATGAACCTGTAAAACGAGAAGATGAAGACGAAATAAGAGAAAAAATCATTTATAAAGCTTGCAATTATGGAAGAGTAGGATACCGCATGGTGACTGATATGATGAATAACCAAGGAATAAGAATCAACCACAAGCGGGTAGAGCGTATCTGGCGTGAAGAAGGGCTCAAACTGCCTAAGAAACAAATAAAAAGGCGTAGATTATGGCTTAACGACGGTAGTTGCGTAAGCGTCAAATGACCGTATCTGCCGCCCGAAACATTGATGGCAACAACCGATCCACCAGCTTTGGATTCTGAGAAAAAGCCATATCCGGCACAGCTTTGAGCACCCAAACCAAATAACTGTACGTACTGATCCCGCTTTCCTTCGCTGTCTCGATTAGACTGTACATAACAGCGCTGGCCTTTGCGCCGAGAGCAGTGTTTGAAAAGAGAAAGTTCTTGCGTCCAATCACAAACGGCTTTATACTGCGTTCCGCACGGTTGTTGCTGATCTCCAGCCGACAGACAAAAATGATGATATTAAATATAGAGGATTTTGTACCAGAAAAACATCTATTAAAGAAGATAGAAAAATATATTGACTTAGATTATATTTACGACTTAATGAAACCATATTATAGCGAACATGGGCGACCCGGCGATAGATCCAGTAAGTTTGGTTGAAATACTGCTTATAGGGTATCTATATGGGATTAATTTTGAACGAAGACTTATTGAAGAGATAAAATTGAACCTAGCATATAGACGGTTTTCAGGATTTGACTTTGACGAAAAAATACCAGACCTTTCGATATTCAGCAAAAATCGCATTAGACGATTTAAAGATAATAAATTGTATGAAGAAATCTTTAATTAACTAGTTGTTGATTGTATTGAAAACGGTATAGTAAAAGGAGAGAATGTTGTATCTGATGGAAGCTATATACCCGGGAATGTAAGCGTATCAAGTAAAATTATAGTAATCGAAGAGGTAGAAAAAAGCATAACTAATTACTTAGATGAAATTGATATGGAACTTAAATCTTTAAAAGGGTATAAAGCGCCTGAGATTGTCGAAATTGAGAAAATGAAGATTACATCATCAAACGATTTAGATAGTGGATACATCCATCAAAAGAGCAAAAAAGGTCTAGGCTACTTGTGTGAAACTACAGTTGATACGAAGAACGGAATAATCACAGGAATCGATTGCAAATCAATCTGAAAGTGAGATAATATTAAAACATGTAAAAAATCAAGTTGAAAAAACTGGACTAACTATAAAGAACATCGCTTTGGATGCTGGTTATGATGTTGGGGCAGTATTATATATCATATTACGACAGAGCTTATATTCTTATACAGAAAATAATAATACAATATACAACATTACTAATATTGTTCAATAAAAAGTATGTGTTATATGATATAATTTATCTAGTTAGGTTTTTAAGAATACTAGCAATATAGGTAAATGAACAGCAAGGAGTTTATAATGAAAATTTTCAATAGGGTTAATAGTATTCATACTTTTAATAACTATTACGTGCACAATAATTGAGATAGCTGATGTAAGAACAGCGCGAGCCGATTCAAGCGGCGATTATGAATTTTCTTTTAACGGTGACGGTACTTGTACTATAACAGCGTATAATGGTTATGATAAAAATATAACAATGCAAACAAGCTTAATGATCAAACTGTAACAATAATTGGTCCCAATGTATTTACTTCTAAGTCTTTAGCAATTGTTACGATTCCTGACACTGTTACGGAAATTGGTGAATGGGCTTTTGATAGTAATGAGCTGACAAGCGTTACAATTCCAGATGGTGTTACGGAAATTAAAGAATACACATTTAGCCGCAATGCTCTTACTGAAGCCATTATTCCAAATAGCATGTTATATATAAGAAGCCATGCCTTTTATTTAAATTCTTTAACAAATTTAGCAATACCAGATGGGGTAAAGGAGATAGGCTGGAGTGCTTTTGATGGAAACGAAATTTCAAGTGATACAAAGTTTTCGCCAGAAAAGACAAACTATTATATTTGTAGCAATCGTGGAATTCAGATTTTCGTATTAACAGAATATCCCCAAGCTGTAATAGAAGTCGATGGAGAAACAATGACAGAAACGGATGCGATTACATTTTTATATACAAAAAAATCTATAGTTAATATTACGGTAAGCAGCGGATATGTATTAAATACATATCAGTTGGAAATGGTTAGCTTGGATTCTAACGAGGACAGTGTGATTGATATGCTAAATGTGATTTGTATTGCACAACAGTATAACAAGAGGTTAGATGATTCGGGGTTTGTTTCATGGTATGACTTGAAATTTGATAATACTATTAATTTATTTGATTTGGTCATATCGGCACGATATGTAAGTCAATAACACAAGTGGAAGAAAGCATTGTTGTTTTACGGATTTGATACTAATTGCAAAACAAATATAGTTAAATGAATAATCACAAATAGACGGAGGGAAAACAATGAAACGAGCAATACAAATAATGATAGTAGTTATGATGCTACTGGTTATGCTGCCGAGCGTTGCGCTTGCAGAGGACGAGGATATTACGTTGCCCCTAGCAAACAGTGCTACGGTATTGACCGAAAGCGTGGAAAAAGGAGGAACAATAAGCGTTTCTCTGGACGTGACCGAAGAAGGTTCGGGTATTGCTGAACTTGAAATAGTGCTTTACGCCTTTAATGGAGATGCACAGAGATATATAAGTTCAAACATTATTAGATACACAGAACCGCAGTTTAGCGGAACGCTTACAGTAGATATTGAAGTACCGCTAAATGCGTTTGCAGGATCTTATTTTATTGGTTCAATAAATATAGCAGACCAAGCCGGCAATCAAAATTATTATGCAAATAGCGCTATTCAAGACGGATATTTGAATGATGGAGAGAGCAATTATATACCGCTCTATTCTAACCACGATATAAGGTGTGTTGTTACTGGTGCAGGGAGAACATCGGTTATATCCACGGGGGACGAGGATATTACGCTGCCCCTAGCAAACAGTGCTACGGTATTGACCGAAAGCGTGGAAAAAGGAGGAACAATAAGCGTTTCTCTGGACGTGACCGAAGAAGGTTCGGGTATTGCTGAACTTGAAATAGTGCTTTACGCCTTTAATGGAGATGCACAGAGATATATAAGTTCAAACATTATTAGATACACAGAACCGCAGTTTAGCGGAACGCTTACAGTAGATATTGAAGTACCGCTAAATGCGTTTGCAGGATCTTATTTTATTGGTTCAATAAATATAGCAGACCAAGCCGGCAATCAAAATTATTATGCAAATAGCGCTATTCAAGATGGCTATTTGAATGATGGAGAGAGCAATTATATACCGCTCTATTCTAACCACGATATAAGGTGTGTTGTTACTGGCGCAGGGAGAACATCGGTTATATCCACGGGGGACGAGGATATTACGCTGCCCCTAGCAAACAACGTTACTGTGCTTACTGATAGGGTGGGTAAACCTGGAACAATAAGCGTTTCTCTGGACGTGACCGAAGAAGGTTCGGGTATTGCTGAACTTGAAATAGTGCTTTACGCCTTTAATGGAGATGCACAGAGATATATAAGTTCAAACATTATTAGATACACAGAACCGCAGTTTAGCGGAACGCTTACAGTAGATATTGAAGTACCGCTAAATGCGTTTGCAGGATCTTATTTTATTGGTTCAATAAATATAGCAGACCAAGCCGGCAATCAAAATTATTATGCAAATAGCGCTATTCAAGATGGCTATTTGAATGATGGAGAGAGCAATTATATACCGCTCTATTCTAACCACGATATAAGGTGTGTTGTCAATAACGAAGGGAGAATATCGGTAGAATACGATTACGATGTGGACGTTGTGGCAGAGGATTCTGACTCGGATCTAATACAACAAATCAACGATATGGAAGAAGGAAAAGCGGCAATGGTATTTGTGGACTTTGCGTCGCATGATACATGTACAAAAGAAATGCTGGACGCAATAAATGGGAAGGACAAGACTATCGTTTTTTACTACAACGGTATACAATGGGCTTTCAACGGGCTTGACATTGTGAACGAAACAAAGGATGTTCATTTAACCGTTGAGATCGAACGTGAACCTGGGGACGAATATGGATTTGATACAGATGTGCTGAAAGTTGTGTTCTATGCTAACGGAGAACTGCCAGGGCCAGTGAGCATAAGGCTGCAGTCGGATGATATTTCAGATGTAAATGACGTTACGGGGGAAATGTATCTATTTTACCTCGAAGACGGTACGCCGACCCCAGAGGATAGTGATGTTGACTATTTTGTTAACGGATATGACGATTGGTGTAAATTTAACGTTGAACATAACTCGACATTTATTATCAGCAGTGATGACGAAATGACGAGTTTGTCAATTTCTGCACCGGATGAAGTTTCGAGTGGAAGTTGCTTTTCGGTAGAGTTTAAAGTTTTCGATATAAGAGACCTATATGGAACTTCAATTGATATGGTGTATGACCCGGAGGTGGTCCGAATAGATGATGTATTACTCGCTGAAGTGTTTGGCGGGGAGACTGTAAGTGAGCTTGTATCGGACATAGACAATGAAGCAGGAACGATGTCGTATGCTTGGTCGCTAACGGGCGATGTCAACGGCATTGATATATCAGAAAGAAAAACGCTGATAACCATAGAATGTACAGCGTTGAATCAGGCTGACACCTCATGGGACATTGGAGTCATCAATTCGCAGACACAGACATTGTCTGTAGATGGAGACAATACTAGAATACTATTGTCTGATAGCAATGCAGCCAGTATTGAGGTCGATGAACCCACGGCATCAATTGTCATGGATAAAAACTATAGCGATGAGATTATTGAAGGCCAACTGAATCGCACCTATTATAATGATGACGAGTCAATAGATAGAATCGAAATATACTATGGTGCAGATGATTCGTCCATTATCCAAAAGATAAACTATTATACGAATGGTATCAGGACATCTTACAGTGAATATAATGCAAGCGGAACAATAACAAAGAAGACGATTTTATACACTAGCGGAGTAAAAAAGGAAGCGTGGTTCTACGCTGCCGGTATAAAGTATGCGATAAGTGAATACAACACGAGTGGTACAATCACGAAGAAAACTTTCATACGTAGTGACGGGGTTAAAGAAGAAGCGTGGTTCTACGCTGCCGGTATAAAGTATGCGATAAGTGAATACAATACGAGTGGTACAATCACGGAGAAAACATTCATACGTAGTGACGGGGTTAAAGAAGAAGCGTGGTTCTACGCTGCCGGTATAAAGTATGCGATAAGTGAATACAACACGAGTGGTACAATCACGAAGAAAACTTTCATACGTAGTGACGGGGTTAAAGAAGAAGCGTGGTTCTACGCTGCCGGTATAAAGTATGCGATAAGTGAATACAATACGAGTGGTACAATCACGGAGAAAACATTCATACGTAGTGACGGGGTTAAAGAAGAAGCGTGGTTCTACGCTGCCGGTATAAAGTATGCGATAAGTGAATACAATACGAGTGGTACAATCACGAAGAAAACATTCATACGTAGTGACGGGGTTAAAGAAGAAGCGTGGTTCTACGCTGCCGGTATAAAGTATGCGATAAGTGAATACAATACGAGTGGTACAATCACGAAGAAAACATTCATACGTAGTAACGGGGTTAAAGAAGAAGCGTGGTTCTACGCTGCCGGTATAAAGTATGCGATAAGTGAATACAATACGAGTGGAACAATCACGAAGAAAACATTCATACGTAGTAACGGGGTTAAAGAAGAAGCGTGGTTCTACGCTGCCGGTATAAAGTATGCGACAAGTGAATACAATACGAGCGGAGTAATAACCAAAAAGACTTATCTATACTCGAGCGGTATAAGAAAGAAGGTCTACTGGTACAGTTCAACAACAGGGCTTAGATATGCAATCAGCGAATATGATACAGACGGAGATATAACTAAGAAAACGTATCTTAATTCAAGTGGTGTAAGAAAGATAATTTACTGGTACAGCTCAATAACAGGGAATAAATATGCAAAAAGTTACTATAACACAGATGGAGATATAACTAAGAAAATCTATTACAATGAAGATGGTAGCGTTAAGGAAACTGTTTATTACTAAAAGAAAGAACCTAAATATAATATATGGGTATGCACTTGACTAAGGTAACGGTTAATTTGCTATGATATCTTCATAAGTAACGGGTACTACTTGAACGGCATTCTGCAAAAGTCGATAAAACAGCATACATCTACTTTTTGACTTGCGCCTGTTAAAGCGAAAAGTATATTCGTCAAGGCAATACCCAATATATTCTTTGGAACAGGGTAAGCGTCAAATGAACTGTCACCTGTACAATGCAATATCCGACATGAGAGAATAACTCCAAAGAAGACTTTAGGAGCCTCAAGACAGAACTGGAGTGTGAAAACAGTGAATATACAGAAACTGAACAAATCAGTACGGCTAAACGAATGGGCGCAGATGGTTAGACAATGCCGGAACAGCGGAATGACCGTATCAGCATGGTGCGCTGAAAACGGAATAAACCCAAAGACATACTACTATCGACTCAAACGCGTTTGCGAAGCCATACCGAAGGAAGTGAAACCAGGCAAATTACCGATGCCCCAATAAACAGAAAAGCCTGTATTTGCCGAAGTTGCGCCGATTCGCTGAAACGCAAACGCCGCAATCACTGTGCAATTTAACGGTGCTGAAATACAAATCTGCAACGGCGCAGATGCCGAAACAATCGAGGTGGCGCTCCGAGCGCTTTCGAAGATATGCTAAGCGACTTCACCGGTGCGGAACATATCTACATTGCCTGCGGATATACGGATCTGAGAAAGTCGATTGACGGACTGGCGCTGATCGTGCAGAAGGACTTTGAACTTAATCCTTCAGCAAAAGCTTGTTTTTGTTTTGTGGCAGACGATACGACCGAATCAATGCGCTTTATTGGGAAGGCGATGGATTCGTGTTGTTGTACAAGCGATTGGAGCGCGGCAGCTTCCAATGGCCGAGGTCAACTGAGCAGGCAAAACACGTTACACAGCAGCAGTACAGATGGCTCATGGAGGGGCTCTCGATTGCCCAGCCAAAGGCAGTAAAGCAGTGTAAAAGCATGGCGTTTGGATAAGCAAAAAAAGCGCCGGAATCCCACTGTTTATCGGCGTTTTAGATAGCTTTCCAGCCCGAAATATGTTATAATTTATGCATGGAAACCATCACAATCACGGTAGTTGGCTGCTGGGCGCATTCCCGACGAAAATTTGACGAAGCACAGAAAGGCTTGACTGAAAAGGCACGAGCGGGCTCTTTGGCGTTGCGTGCAAAGCAGTACCGCGATCAGCTGTTTGCGTTGGAGAGCGATTTTACTGACCTTTCCGAGGAAGAACGCTATCTGAAACGGCAGAAGAAAGCTGTTCCCATCGTAAAGGAGTTCTTCCAATGGATGCTAGCGAACGCTTCCGGGAAATCGGCTTATGGCAAAGCGGTGCAATACGCCATAAACCAGCAGAAATACCTGACTCGCTATCTTCTGGATGGGCGGCTGGAGATCAGCAACAACCGTGCGGAACGCAGTATAAAGCCGTTTGTGATTGGACGTAAGAATTTTCTCTTTGCAAACACTGCCCGCGGCGCAAAGGCCAGCGCTGTTATGTACAGTCTAATCGAGACAGCGAAGGAAAGCGGGATCAGTCCGTACAATTATTTGGTTTGGGTGCTCAAAGCTGTGCCGGATATGGATCTTTCTCAGAATCCAGAGCTGGTGGATCGCTTGTTGCCATCAATGTTTCGGGCGGCAGATACGGTCATTTGACGCTTACATTACTTCTGCGTGGAGGGCACGACCCACATACAGCTAGGTTGATCATTTTATCCTCCTTCCCAGTGCTAAAATAAAAAGCGCTCGCAAAATCGGAAGCGCATGAAACACATAAGTATTTAGAGCATGTAAATTTTAGTCAGCTAATTATTGAACCCACATGCTTAACCGAAAATATTACCGAAAAGTAGCCAATGCTCTTTATCGCCCCAGAAAAGTGGAGAATGTATATTTTATTGAAAAAGATGTTAATTAATATTATAATGTTGATAAACAATATACAATTCACAAAATGAGGTGGTTATGAATAAAGCAGGTTTTGTTGTAGGCCTAATCGCTTTTTCGATTATATTTTTAGTTTTTTCTATAATTACAGTATTGCAATTCACAATTGAAGAAAAAGTTGCAACAGAGGTGCTGGACAACGGCGACATCGCTGCAAGCAGCGGAGGTGCTGCGATTCGAATATCCTCATTAGAAGGTATGAGCAATCCGGATATTAGCATTTCACAAAGCAGCAATCCGGATCTTAATTATGATGCTTCAATAACTGCATATAATTTCAACGCAGGTTCAAAGGCGAGTTTTGATACGTTGATAGAGGTCAGAGTACCGTATAACGATGGTGTGATTGAGACCGGACAAAGCGCTGAGGAATGTGTGGTTGCGGGTTATTATAACAAAACGACCGGACAGCTAGAGCCAGTGTTATACGACATCGACGAAGAAAACAGCCAGGTCGTAATCACGACCGACCATCTATCAACCTACGCTGCAGTTGCATTTCCAAACCTACATACAAGATATGCTCAGTGTGGTGGCTTCCCTCAGCCAAGCATGCTTTCAAACGTGCTGCAAGCCGGGGCAAGAGATGCTTATGATAATGTCGTAAATAAACTTCAAGGCAATGCCGAAATATCAGACCTTGATGCAGTCGAAGTTGGGTTTGCAACGGCAAATCTGTATTACGGAATAGCCAGCAATACAGCTACGTTCTTCAGTACAGTTGTTTATACAAACGAGTATATCGGGAAGCTAAATGATGGTTTTGCCGAAGCTGGCAAAGCGCTAATAGTTGCGCAGCTTGGTATCGACATTATGAAGGGTGACGTCAAACAGTTAAACACAAACCTTATGAAAAACCTTACAGGTTATGGCGCAGGGCTGATTAATCCGCTGGCAGGCGCAGCATGTTTTACGATCGACTATTCTTTGGAAAAGATGGGCAAGGCGCTTCAGAAGGAGCAGCAGAAATATCGGGATGGATATAAAGCTTATTACGAGGAATATGAACAGAACCAAAGAATCGAGTTTAAAGCGCGCATGTATCAGGACGTTTACGATATCTATTTGAATAATGCGGACTACGGGGTGGATGCTGCAGAGCCTATGAAGCAGGCGGTTAGGGATCTGGTGTATGATTATTGCAGCATAATATGGATTGAAGATTCGATTGAGCAATTCGATGCGGCAAATGAGCGTGGATTAACGCCTGCGCTGCAAAAACAGATAAC
Source organism: Christensenellaceae bacterium (assembly GCA_963666505.2). GTDB lineage: Bacteria > Bacillota > Clostridia > Christensenellales > SZUA-584 > JABGQS01. The sequence continues at coordinate 637,759 of CAXXXL010000001.1, forward strand.
TGACAATGCGTACAAAGAGTTAATGGAAACCACCATGAAGACTGTTTTTGTAGAGGTGCGCAGAAAGATCATTTACGATGCAGAGATGGATGCTCTACGTGCACTTGAAGAACAGCGCAAAGAACTCAGCAAGTTTTGCACGCTTAATATCGAAGAAATACAAAACTTTGACGGCGGCGATTATATTTACGCAGACTGTATTGTCAAGATCGATGTCAGCCCGGAATGCAAACAGGACTGGATTTTGCAGCTAAACGATCTCGGCTCTGTGTCTGATTCTTTTCAAGTTATCGATTATATTAATTATGGTATGCCGACCACAGCTCATATCTATCTTTCTCAGGCAGCATTAGCTAAGGGAGACGCGTTTGAAACGATCAGTTTTGTATTTGATACGACAAAATACAGCATAGACATAAAACTTGGTGCTGCAGGAGAGGAGTTTATACTCCAATCAAGCGCTGTCGAAGCATTTGTCGGTGAGACGGTAGCGTTCAGAGTGATTCCAGCAAGTGAGGATTATATGTATGTCTGGGGTTTATCAGACAGTATTGGCAGTCAGATAGAGGTTCAGTTCGATAGTCCTGGTATGCACACTGTTAAGGTGGACGTATATGACACGGGCGGGACTCAGGTCGCAGCACTTTCTGTTGATGTCTTTATAAATGTCAGCGAAATCACCCTAGCGTGCAGCAACGGCACACCAGCAGTGGGTGAGAAGATTACGCTGCAAGTATTTAGCGACACGGTGTCTATAGCGGATGCAGAGACAGAATGGGACTTTGGTGACGGATATACCGATGCCGGGTATTTCGACACTTATCAATATTGGTATGATGCTCCGGGGCAATATACGGTAACTGTAATAGCATACCGATATACGGACTCCGGCGATCGCATCCATGTTGGCAGTACGCAGTTAACGGTTAATGTTTCAGGCGACGAACCGGTTTTGTTGCCCGTTCCGACGCCCACGACCCAACCGTCGGGGCAGATGTCAAACATGTATATTTTAGAAGGTAGATTTATTGAAAGTAATTATTATTCCGAAGATGATGTATTGTACTTCATATTTGAATTCTCGGAAAATGGTACATATGAGTGTTATCGTAAAGAGAACGACTCCGAACCGGAACTGACACGGCAAGGCACTTTCACTTTATATTACGGCTATTCAGATTCGGAAGTTGCGTGTGTTATAATGATCTCTAATGGTTCAAACCATACTGTATATTCAACTGAAATATCCGGAGAAGAGATTATTTCGTTCGACGATGGAAGTTATATTAAGGAGTAAATCCTTCAAAATATTAGTTATTACTGCAAATCAAAAAAAAGTACAAAGAATTAGGAGTGTTTAATGTATTGTAACAACTGCGGAAAACAAATCAAAGATAATTCGGCTTTTTGCGATAATTGCGGTGCAAGGCAGTCCATAAGTCAGTCCCAGTTTGTACAAAACCCGTCTGTGCAGCCGTCGCTCACACAGCAGTCTTTCCAACCGTCAAAAAAAGTGAGTAAAGGTCTTAAAGTAGCGTTTTTCTGTACACTGACAGCGGCGGTCGTTGCTTTAGCGGTGTTTTCTTATTCTCAATGGTTCGCTCCGAAACCCGCGGGGCAGACTTTCGTCTGGGATGATGAAATTTTTATTTCAAAAGACACAGTGCTAAATGAAAATTACACACTATTGGCAAACTCGGTCGAATTCGTTGCTGAGCCAATCCAGCAGACAGCACCTGTACCTCAACTGATAATCGGCATATGGGAAGTTGATACTGAAGGTGTATATATCGCATTTGAGTTTTTTGCAGACGGTTCGCTCTATTACTATGAAGATGGAGACGCATATATATATTCTTACTCGATTGCAAACGGAGAAATAACGCTGATCGAAGATGGTGAAGCTATTGCTAAGATGCCATATAGCTTTGACGGTGATGATACGCTTATACTGACTATGGAGGGTGAGACTTATTTGTTTGTTCGCATATCCGCAGCTACAGATCCCGACCAACAGATAATGCCTGAACCCCAGTTGATAATCGACATATGGGAAGCTGAAATAGAAGGCGCATATGTCGTATTTGAGTTTCTTGCAGACGGTTCGTTCTATTACTATGAAGATGGAAATGCATATATCTACTCTTACACGATGGCAAACGGAGTAATAACCTTGTTTGAAGATGATGAGGCTATTGCTGAGATGTCATACAGCTTTAAGGATCCAGATACACTTTCGCTGACAATAGATGGTAATGCACAGATATTTACCCGGTTGACTGATACGCAGAACATTGGTTAGTATCTATAGATGGTTGTGCATGGAGAGACTATTATTACCGATTTCTGAATGTTTCATCCCTCATCCATAAAGGCAGATTGTCTAAAATTTAGTATTCTTCTCATTGAAAATGTGTGGAAACAAGCTCTGTGGGTTTAAGCAAACTATTCTTCTGGGCAAATATGTACCCATGTGTTGCCGGGTTTCAGCACTATTTGCTCGCCAATGTTATTATAAAAAACAGTTAAAGCATCTTCGCTTTTTCTCTGCCATGTGCCTGTAATAAATTTTCCGCCTATATAAAACTCCGCTTTACCAGAACCTGTTAATTTCCACATCTTATACTTGCCAGATTCAATGGAGAAGGAACAGTATTGCAATATCAGGTTTGTGACACTTATTTGCTCGCCAGTCTCCGCCGAAATAAATTCTTTTCCCTGCATGGATCGCAGATACTCTTCATTCAATTCATCATAGGTATAGGAGACATAGTTTTTGACTTTGGTGCAAAGCTTTAGTTCTATTTCTTTTACAGTATCGCCACTATACTCTACATTCTCGTCGAATAACCATCCTAGCGGCTCTGGTTTATAGTCGTATATCTCTTGAGCAAGCAAAACATTTCCAACAACATTGTGATATCCGCTTGTGCCCTTTTCTTTATAGCAAGTATTTGGCCATTTCCCGGACATTCCATCTATATCGTATGTTTTATCTCTCAAATGATGGCTATATACATTATATACTTGGCCGCCGCTTTTATTGTTGCTTCCAGCACCTCCCCAGTGCATAAACGGTGCGTTATACTCGTGTACGATATATAGAAACGGAACTCTAGCGCTTCTTACCGGCTTAACTTTTTCTGGTAATATATCCGAAAACACACATACAAACCTTGTTGCCGAACCTTCTACAGGTACTTCGTATACAATATCGGCCTTTTGTAAACCAAATTGTGGACGTGCAGCAGAAGAGTTATCTATTGAGACAATAATCGGCAAATAGTCGCCATCAAACGGTAAACCTGTTGTATATGAAGTAGGTATGGGCTTAGGCGTTGTCGTAGGCATTGGGGTTGGTGTTGGCGTAGGTGTCAATGTTATAGTAGGTGTTGGCTCAGGTGAAGGCGTAGAGTCTACGACTGCGCCGTCTTTTCCACATGAAACAAGAGCAAAAACCAATATTATCGCAATTACACAAATGATTAATATCCTCATAAATTCCTCCATTAAACATTTACTGATTATAACGTATTAGATTGATGTTGTAGATAACAAAATAGAATTAATTTATAATATACTATATTAATAATACTTAAGTGTTTAAAATATCAAATCACAATATCAAATATAATATCACTTTTTTTATATTTAGTATATAGTTTTATTGATAAGAATGAATATTGGTGGTATTTTATTCCTAAACGGACCTATTAATATGAGAAAGAAAAGCAATAGACTAATAAGTTGAAGCAAGAAGGCACAATATGCTATTTACAGGTAAAAAAATATCAAATTAGAATGAGTACATTTTCAGATGCTAATGGAAAGGTTGCAAATATATAAAAAATCAATATAATAAGATACGAGACTTGTGAGGGGATTTATTATGGAAAAAGGGAATTATAGTAATTATTCAGTATTAATGGCTGTTTATAATAAAGAAAAACCTGAGTTTCTATATCAAAGCATACAGAGCATTATTAATCAAACTGTAAAAACAGATGACTTTGTCTTAGTTTGTGACGGCGAGTTAACCAAAGCCCTCGACGATGTTATTTGCGAGTTTAAGAATAACCACCCAACTGTTTTTAATGTGTTAAAGTTAGAAAGAAATGTCGGCATAGGAAATGCAACAAATATTGGACTGAAGCACTGTAAAAACGACTTGATTGCAAAAATGGATTCGGACGATATTTCTCACAAAGACAGATGTGCAATTCAACTCGATTTTTTTAATAAGCACACCGATCTATCAATTGTTGGTACTGATATTAGTGAGTTTGAAGACGAAATCAATAATATTGTTTCAGTAAGAAGTCTTCCTGCAAACCATGAAAAGATTTGTACCTTTGCAAAACGTAGAAGCCCATTTAACAACCAAACTATTATGTATAAAAAGCAAGACATTCTGGTCGCAGGTGGTTATTCTTCTTATGCAAGGTGCGAAGACTATGATCTTTTCGTCAGAGTAATTAGTTCCGGATTCAAAACCATGAATATCAATAAGCCTCTCGTTAGCTATAGACTTACTTCTGATTCTTTTAAAAAGCGTGCTTCGTTTAAAAATACTAAGAGTTTTATTTCTGTTAGATGGAAGATATATAAAAGCGGATATAATAGTTTTTATGATTTCCTTATTACATGTTTCACTCAAGTGGTTATTTCTTTTTTACCGCTGAGGATAAGAAAGTGGTTTTATAGAGAATTTTTAAGAAAAAAATAACAAAACAAAACACCACAAATTAATTTCTAATTGAAATTCAATATTAAATAGATTTTTTAAATCGATATATGAAATTCAAGAGAAATGCAAGGTTAATTACATTGATTTTTCAGTACCACTGTGATAAAATCCTAGATGGTAATTTTTTTCCACAAACTGCAAACTAGCTTGTGTATTCAGGGTATAAATATAAATAAAATATTTATGCGTAGCGTAGCTGGATAATTTTAAAAGGAAATGAGAGTACATATGTTACGAGAGATTTTCAATGAACATAAATTGTTCAGAAAACAGATAGTTCGGCTTGCGATGTTGGGAATAAAATCAAAGTATAAAGGTGCATTATTAGGACAGTTTTGGGCTATATTAAGTCCTTCATTTACAATCTTTGTCTATTGGTTTGCTTTTTCGGTAGGGTTGCGTAATGCTGATAGGGAAATTGACGGTGTGCCGTTTTTATTGTTTCTTATCGTTGGAATCGTTCCTTGGTTCTACATGCGAGATTCAATAAAGGAAGGCGCAGCTTGTTTGCGCAAAAACAGTTCATTTATAACAAAAACAAAATTTCCCGTATCAACTATAATGACATATAATTTGCTTTCAAATTTCTTTATACATCTTGGGCTAATGGTAATCATTATAATACTACTACAACTATATCATTATTATCCAACGCTGTACTATATACAATTCTTCTATTACTCAACAATAATGTATTTTTTAACACTTTTTTTAAGTTGGTCATTATCACCACTTAGTGCTTTGAGTAAGGATGTATTCAACGCGGTCAGATCTATTGTTCCAGCACTTTTTTGGTTTTCAGGGATTATCTATAATGCTTATGGGATCGAAAATGAGTTTCTTCGCAAGCTAATTACTTCATCACCTATTTGCTATATCGCATACGGTTATCGAAATACTTTTTTGTATAACAAATGGTTTTTTGAACAGCCTTCTGAGATGCTGGTTTTTTGGATATGGATGCTTGCGATTTTTGTTCTAGGTATCTTAATATACAAAAGGTTGCGCAAAGTGATTCCGGATGTTTTATGAGGAGTAAAAGTAAATGCGAGATGATGTAGTAATATCTTTTAAAAACGTATATAAATCGTATAAATTATACAATACTGAAAAGCAGCATCTGATTCGCGCATTATTTGGTGACAAAAAAGATTTAGTTACATATAATGCTTTAAATGATGTTTCTTTTGAAGTTCATAGGGGCGAAAGCGTTGGGATTGTTGGGCGAAACGGTGCCGGAAAATCAACAGTACTAAAACTTATTACTGGCGTTACATACCCGACGAGCGGAGAAGTTAAGATAAATGGGCAAGTTGCCGCATTATTAGAGCTATCCGCAGGATTCGACTCTGAAATGTCAGGTCGCGAAAATATAGATTTAAAAGGGTGTATTTTGGGGCTTGATAAAGATAGTATAAGAGAAATTGAAGATGACGTTATTGAGTTTGCTGAACTGGGGGAATATATTGACCAACCAGTTCGAACATATTCTTCTGGAATGAAGGCGAGATTAGGTTTTGCTATAAACATTTCAGTTAAGCCGGATATCTTGGTAATTGACGAAGCTTTATCTGTTGGAGATGCTGCATTTGCTGAAAAATGTCGCATTACCATTGCGGACCTTATTAGTACGGGTTTAACTGTAATGTACGTTAGTCATGCAAAGGGGTCTTTAAAGAAGTTTTGCAGCCGAGCTTTACTTTTAGAAAGAGGGAAGCTTATTATGGACGGCGAAACAACACGCATTTTAAAAAAATATAATGCTATTTTAGAAAGTATAAAAAGAAAAAGAATTGCGAGAAAAGCAAAAAGAATTGCGAACGCAAAGAGGCCTGAATATTCATAATAAAAATGACGGGTGGATAGATTGTTAAAAATCAAACTAAAGACAAAGCAGTTTTTAAAAGCAATACTTTATTATATTTTAATTCCGTTAATGTATTCTAGGTATAAGGGAAATAGAATTGACAAAGAAATAGTATTGTTTGCAGATGCACATAATGACATGATACCGTTTAGCATGAAGTTGCTATATGATAAAATGAAGAATTTGAATTTTACTGTAATTGACCATTGTCACGATTTTCGTAATAATGGATTATTTAAAAATCTTAATTTTATTAGAGCTTTTATAAAAGATTATGTTCGCGCTAAGTATGTGTTTATTCAAGACACATTTCTTCCTATTGCTGCGTGTAGTAAAAAAACTGATACAATTGTTGTACAATTATGGCACGGATGTGGTCTCTTAAAGAAAATTGGTTTTGATCTTATCAATACTCAATCAAAAATAATGCCTTTGAATCCATATAAGAACTATGACCTTGTAACGGTTAGTTCGAAAGAATGCATACCAGTATTTCAAAAGGCGATGAACCTGAAGTCAGGTACGGCACAAGCTATAGGCGTAAGCCGAACTGATTACTATTTTGACAGAAAATTCAAAGAGCAATGCATGAAAGAATTTTTAAAGCTTAACCCAGATGCAAAAGGGAAAAAATTGGTTATTTGGGCACCAACTTTTAGAGAAGATGCCGCAACTCCAAAAATAGATTTTATAGATGAAGTTATTGATTGCTTGGCAGTATTGCCAAATGAATATTTTCCGATTGTAAAGTTGCATCCACATCTTAAAGAGAGTACAAAGTATGATAGCAAGATCCTTATTGAGCAACTCTTACCAATAACGGATATATTCATTACAGATTACTCATCAATATTGTTTGAATATCTTTTGCAATATTGTGCAAAAAAATTAATACTATATGCACCTGATTTAGATCGATACAGGTCGGAAAGAGGATTATATATCCCTTATGACAGCATTCCCGGGATACATACAAAAACTGTTAAAGAATTACAAGATGCAATAATAAAATCTCGGCCACTAAGACATTCTGAAATTGACGTGTTTTTAGAAAAATATGTTGACGCTTGCAAAGGTGAATCAACTCGGATTATTTTGAATTTTTTAAAGATAACATAACTGAGAAGCAAAACAAGTATGCCATAAATGTAATAAGTAGTATATATAATATTGCAACAGTTGCTTCAATATTATATAATAAATTTTAGTGTTTTATTAACATATGGTATGAAATAAATATCGTAAATGGCGTAACAATAGTCAGTTTTATATGACGATAATAATATGAAGGCGGTTAAAATGGGCATAATTAATAGAGGTATTTATATGACGGCTAAGTATATGACCGAATATAGATTGTTGAAAAAAATATTCTTTAAAATAAATCCACGGAGATTGGTAGATCGAGGTATGGGTCTGCTAGCTCGCTTCTGCCTAGCGCATTTTAGTAAAATAGATAAAAAACAAATATTTATCACAACATTTCAAGGTGATTATACCTGTAATCCAAAATATATAACTCAGGAATTATTAAAGGATCCAAAAGATTATAAAATTATCTGGGGGATTAGCAAAGGATATCTCGAAAGAGCAGAGAATGAAATAGATAATCGTATTCAAATTGTACGCAAATATACTTTCGAATTTTATCGTTTATTATACTCTTCAAGGTTATGTATTGCGAACTCAGGAGCCTGCTTGGGTAGACCTTTCTATAATAAGAAAGGGCAGGTTTTAATGCAGACATGGCATGGTTCAATGGGAATTAAGAGGATTGACCCTGAGACATACCAAGGCAAGGATAAAAAGTTCTGGATTAGTATGACAATGAAAACTGCTAAGGCCACGAACTACATGCTTTCAAACAGTACATACGAAAACGAGATATTTCACAATTCATTTTGGCCCAAAAGCGAAATGCTTAAGTACGGGCACCCTAGAAATGATTTGCTAATCAATTCGACTAAAGAACATTGTTTACAAATAAAACACAGAATTTTGCAGAATTATAACCTTGATGAGGACTATAATATTCTACTTTATGCACCAACTATTCGTGATGCTCATACATTTGATTGCTATCAACTTCCTGATAAAGAACTTACAGAAGCGTTAGTTAGCAAGTTCAGCGGTAAATGGGCTATATTTAAAAGAATGCATCCTATTTTGAAAAAATATGGAACGAGATACAGTTACAGAAATAAGGAGGTTAAATGTATTGATGCTACTGATTACCCAGACATGCAGGAGTTAATGATTGTGGCAGATATTGCAGTTACTGATTACTCGAGTTGGATTTTTGATTATATTCTTACAAAGAGAAAAGGCTTTATTTATGCAACTGATATTAATGAATACAATAATAGCAGAGGGTTTTATTATCCTTTGGAAGAGACCCCTTTTCTAATAGCGGCGAGCGGAGCTGAACTGGTTAATAATGTTGTGAATTTCGATATAGATATTTATAATGAGAAATTGGGGAAATTCCTTATTGCTAGAGGCTGCGCAGAAGACGGACACGCAAGCGAACGAACGGTAGAAAAAATACACGAAATAATGAGAAAATAAAAGGAGCTTAATTATGAAATTTGGATTAATTGTTCATCAGTCTACAAGGAATATTGGCGATGATATTCAATCACTTGCAACCTCCTATTACTTACCACAGGTTGATTATATAATTAATCGTGAGCGATTGGATACGTTTGTTAGCGATCAAGAGGAACCAGTTGCAGTCCTAATGCCAGGCTGGTATTTGTGGAATAAGTGGAATTGGCCGCCATCAGAGTATATCATTCCTAAGTTTATCAGCTTTCATTATTCAAACAGAACCAATGGGAGACGTACAGATGAACCTTTTGAAGAGCTCTTTTTAACAGGGCTTGGAAAAGACTACATGAATGCATATGGCCCAATAGGTGCTCGTGATTATTATACTCAAAATTGGTTGAAACGATTGGGGATTAATTCTTATTTTTCAAGTTGTATTACGACCACACTTCCCAAAATGCCCGAAACAAAAGATAAGGGGAAATATATTTGTTTAGTGGACGTGAAAAATGCAGGAGTAGAAAAGGCAGTTGAGGCTGTGGTAGCGACATCATCAAGGGTACATGTTAAGAAGTTTACTCATAATGTGCCAAACAAGTATTTTAAGGATAAATGGGAAAGAAGAAAGAAAAGAGCCGAAGAGCTATTAACCATCTATCAAAACGCAAAATGTGTTGTGACAACACGGCTGCATTGCGCATTGCCATGCCTGGCGATGGGGGTCCCGGTAGTACTGGTTGCTGAAAAACAAGATGGGCACCGTTTCGTTCCCTTTTATGATTTTCTTCACGTTATTTCGCCTAGTGATATTATTTCCGGCAACACGAGTTTTGATTTTCTAAACCCGACGGCAAACAAAGGCACGCATATTTCTTACAGGGAGAAGTTAATTGAAACCGCTAAAACTTTTGTTTCAGAAGTCAACGAGCTGAGCTATCTGGGAAATTATAAAAAGTTTTCAACAGATAAGGATTTAATGATATGGAGGCATGACGTTATGAAGGATGTTCTGCGAGAATGGGGAACACGGCGACGCAAGGAATATGCTGAACTTCAAAAAGTGAAACGAATTTTGAAAAAAAAGTGACATAAAACTGCTGAGCCATGTTGAAAGAGTTCCAAGAAGCATAAAATGGTAAAGTATCTATTATATAAGTATTGAAAAATAAAAAAACGGATTAAACATATTTGATTGGAGGAGATGGACATGAATGTAGCTATAATTATTGCTGGTGGAAGTGGCGCCAGAACTAAGCAGGATATTCCAAAACAATTTATCAGTATAAACGATAAACCACTTATTATATATACCATGGAGGCATTCCAGAGGCATCCACAAATAGATGCGATTGAAGTGGTTTGTTTAGAAGGATGGGAAGCTGTTTTAAGAGCATATGCAAAGCAGTTCGGTATAGATAAGTTGAATTGGATTGTTAATGGTGGAAATAGTGGCCAGGAGTCAATCCGAAACGGGGTGTTTAATCTTGAACAACATTGTTCTGAAGATGACGTTGTCATTATTCATGATGGAATAAGACCGGTTACAGAAGAAAGTGTTATTTCAGATATAATTGTTAAATGTGTGCAATATGGGAATGCCGTGACTTCTTTGCCGTATAATGAGCAGATTTTTGTTAAGCTTGATGAAAATAGCACTAAAGAGTATATACCCAGGGAAACACTTCAAAGAGTTCAAACGCCTCAAGGATATAAATATGGCAAACTCCTATGGGCTTATAAGGAGGCCTTTAAAAAGAACATTGGCATTTTTGGCTCCGCATATACAAATACTATGATGGTGGATCTTGGGGAGCGTTTATATTTTGCAGCTGGATCAGAAAAAAATATCAAGATTACAACCATGGAGGATATGGAGTTATTTAAAGCAATGCTTAGCATGAAAAAATAAATGTTCAGGAAGTGTGAAATATTATGAGTTGCTGTATTGATAGACAGGATATTGAAATGCTTTCATCAATGTCCTTGCCCTATGCCAAATTAGAGAATAAATGCATTTTGATTACGGGTGCAAATGGACTTATCGGATCAGCTATGGTTGATACTCTTATGAACTGTAAAAAATTTGAAGAACTAAACGTGTCTGTAGTTGCGTTATCTAGAAATTTAAGTAAGGCAGAAAATAGATTTGCAGACTACATGGACTCTAATCGTTTTACTCTATTAATTCAGGATGTTTGCGATGCTATGTCATTGAGAAAAAAGGTGGATTATATTATTCATGCTGCAAGCCCGTCACATCCTATTGCATATGCAGAATACCCTGTTGATGTTATTAAAGCAAACATATTAGGGGTGCTGAACACACTTGATTTCGCACGTGAAAATCAGGCGAGAATAATGTACATTTCAAGTGGAGAAGTTTATGGTGAGCGTTCAACTGATAACGAAGGAATGGATGAAGATTATCTTGGGCTTTTAAACTTTTTAGATACAAGAGCATGTTATCCGGAAGCGAAACGAGCTTCAGAGAACCTTTGCGTTTCTTATAAAGCGCAATTCGGTGTTGATGTAGTAATTGCACGCCCGAGTCATATATATGGTGCAGGTGTAACTAGCGACAATAGCCGTGCAGATGCTCAATTTTTAAGAAAAGTCATAAACCATGAGGACATTGTATTAAAATCGACCGGCACGCAGAAGCGTTCTTATTGTTATATTTCAGATTGTGTTTCTGCTTTGTTAAATATATTGCTCCTAGGTTTGAGTGGTGAAGCTTATAATATTGCGAATAAAAATTCTGTTGTTACTATAAAGGAATATGCACAGACCCTTGCAGATTTAGGTCATGTAACCGTTGTTTATGATATTCCTACCACAACGGAAGCTCAAGGTTATTCTAAAAATCCAAACGCTATTCTCAAAGCATCCAAACTTGAAGAACTTGGTTGGGTTGCCCAATTTGATATTAGACAAGGTCTTTTGAAAACTTACAATTCAACGTTAGTGAGGCAAAATAGTTAATGAAGTTGTTTGCAACTATTGTCAAGTAAGTACATTTATAATCGTTAATCTCATATGTTCAAAAGCGCGATATTGCTAGTGTCAAATAATAGTTCGCAAAAACCATCAGTTACTCCGTAGTTATTATGCTAGTGTCAAATAAAGTTCGCAAAAACCATCAGTTACTCCGTAGTGATTATGCCGCCATTTGCCGTTCCTCCTGAATAAGTGATATTTTCTCTGGGTTAACATATGCTTTCCCCGCACCCCAGTCTTCGCTATATTCGATCAAGTGGCTTGTCACCAGACGAATGTATGAATCCATGTTTGGGAAGACGCCTACGACATTGGTTCGTCTTCGGATCCCTCGGTTCAGTCTTTCCAGCATATTAGTAGAGGATATTTTCCGGTGATCCATGTGTTTGAATGAATAAAACTGGATCGAATCCTCAAGTCCTTCCTCTAAGATCTTTGCAGCTTCAGGGTATCGGTCCTCGTAATCATCCATCAAACTATCAGCGTAAGTTCTGGCTGTGTCAATATCCGGCTGCAGCCATATTTGCTTGAGTCTTGATGCAAAAGCGGCCTTGTCTTTGCTGGGTATTCGAGCTAAGATATTACGCATGAAATGCACTTTGCACCGTTGCCATGCACATCCGATAAACGACTCTCTGATTGCCTTTGTTAAGCCCTTATGAGCGTCTGAAACGACCAGCCACACATCTTCAAGCCCCCTGGATTTAAGGCTGTCAAACAGGCTCTTATAGGTCGCTTCGGATTCCTCATGCATCGGCTCTATGGCCAGTATATCGCGCTTTCCTTCGATATTGATGCCGATAACGACCTCAACGGCCATGTTAATGACTTTATTGTCGTATCTAATCTTTTCGTACACAGGCATCCACCCATAGGACAGGATATATCTTCTCAAGCCTGCGATTTCGAAAAGCTTGAACCTGCTCGTTCAGCTCCTTGGTTATGTTCGATACCTGCCCGCGTGAGATGGACTCTATTCCAAGACTCTGAGCAAGCCTTTTAATCTTTCGGGTCGATACGCCGTTGATATAAGCTTCCTGGATAACGTTGATCAACGCTGTTTCAGACCTTGATTTTTCGGATACAAAGAACGGGATATACCCGCCTTGCCTCAGCTTCGGAACAAACAGGTACATGGTACCCATCCGCGTGTCAAATCGCCTGACACGATACCCTGAGCGATATCCTTTGCGTTCGCCAGTTCTTTCAGACTTGTTAGCTTGTATCTTTGTTGCCAATTCAACATCCATCATTTGGGGAGCGTGTTAAAATTATATACAATCTGCTAAGATGGAAAGGGCGAGTAAACAGCCCAGAAATCGGAGGCAGAAAATGGGAGAAACTAGAACGAAGTATGATGTGGATTTCAAGAAAAATGCGGTCAAATTGTCGTATGCAAGTCCCAAGTCTGTAAAAGAAATAGCAGAAGATTTAGGCATTCACGAAAACTTGTTGTATAACTGGAGGCGAAAGTATACAGCAGACGGCGATAAAACCAAGTATGCAACGCTTGAAGATGAAAATAAAGACCTGCAAAGGCAGCTTGCCGAGGTTAAAATGGAGCGTAATATGCTAAAAAAAGCAGCGGCCTACTTCGCAAGTCATCAAAAATAAAATATAGATTTATACAGGATAATCTGTTACTGTCAAACATTTTTCCCCGCTTTTTGGCAAATAAAATTCCCTACTTTTTAGCTATTTTTATCCACAAAAATCTGTTTTCTGTGCGCTAAGCGATAACTGTCATCGGTAAACGACAACACCTGGCATCTATGAGTTAATCTATCCAGCAAAGCAGTTGCTAAAATCGAATCTCCAAGAACATCAGCCCAACCGTCAAAACCCTTGTTTGAAGTAATCACGACAGATGTATTCTCATATAAATGAGATATCAGCTGGAAGAACATATTGGCTTCTGTTTTCACAACAGGAAGATATCCTAACTCGTCAATAATCAGTAAATCTGATTCCTTAATCCATTTCAAGCGTACTGCTGAATTTCTGGATATCTCTTGGGTTTTCAAAATATGAACAAGCGTATCCATAGAAGAAAAGAAAACTTTGTACCCAATTTCAACAGCCTTGTTTCCAATAGCAAGAGCGATATGTGTTTTTCCTGTGCCTGGAGGGCCAATTAAGATTAAGTTGTATATTCCATCAATCCATGTGAGAGCAGACAACTGATTAATCTGCCACGAGGTAATTCCTTTCTGGAACTCTGTATCAAATGTCTCGAAGTCCTTGTACGTCGGCAGACAGGCTTGTTTGATTCTTCGTTTCTTTTTGTTTTCTTCACGGTATATAACTTCATCATACAAGCAGTTTGCTAAAAAAGCTTCATTGGATATTTGTTCATTTAAAAAAGGGAATGTTCTCCTGGACATATTCGCAAGACCAAGCTGCTTTGCATATGAACGGATGCGTTCAACATCTGTCATGACTGTCCACCGCCTTTACAGAGACTGGCGTAAACATCAATAGGTCTCGTTTGGGCTACAACCACACTATACTTAACAGGAATAGTACCGATGCATTTAACAGGCAAAGGTTTTTGTTGCTTAAAATACTCTAATGTATCCCTGAAATCATTTGCCGATACAATCTGCCTTCCCAAACAATACATTACAGCACGTTGAAGTTCATCTGATGAATACAACTCTGTGAGTTTCAGCAGTATCCCTAGCTGATCACGCACATATCTCGGTTTCGCCTCTATTATCATTTGTACAAAAAGTGCTCCTTCAGGTGAAGCAAATCCAGCAAACACTCTATTTTTAATGCTTTCCAGTTTAGAGAATTTATCTCGTTCCGGATGTTCATTACGGATACATTTTCCTACACCGTCAGCTAAAGTATGTTCATCAATTAGGGCATTGTCTTCAAAATCGTAAAACCGTACTTTCTTTGATGCTTCATAGGCTTCAATCCGTACTTTTCTGCCCGGCGCATAGGTTCCTTTAGGCATACAGTAACGGTTCTGTCGGTACATAACCACATTGTTTTTACGAACAATGGCAGTCAGCGGAACAGAAACGGATTCTCCTAATTCAGGAACGGATTTCAAATGTTTCTGTTCTTGTGCAAATACAATTGCTGGAACCATTTTTGTTGTCTCATGTACTAATCCATTTCCGGTTCTGTCTAACCATGCCAGCCCATCACTATTCAGCCTTGCTATTCCATGATAGATTCGGCAAGTTAAAAAATTGTTTTTTACATACTTTACGACTGCTTCAATTTTTCCTTTGCTTTCCGGGTCACTGCCACGGCATAGGTGAACAGAGAATCCAGCATAATTTTTGTAGTTTTCAAATGTTTCTGTATATATAATATCTCCGCTATTTTCACTGACAACCATAACTCTATCTTGATCATAGACAATCTCTGTTGGCCTACCGCCATAAAAGCGAAAGGCTCTGTCATGAGCTTGTATAAACGTTTGTGCAGTAAAAGGTTCTAACTGAAAATATACGAATTTATATCGGGAGCAGCTTAAGACCATTGCAAATACGTATATTCTAACAGTTTTCCCGTAGCTGTCTTTCATTACCTTTTGCCCTAAATCCACCTGAGCCTGATAGCCAAAAGGTAATTCCGGGTTTTCAACATACTGACGAATTTTTAATGGGGCTGGAATACCTTCTTTCTCTCGTAGATTGCTCACAAACAACCGAACTGTACGATATGAAGGTTTGAAGTCTACAAAATCATCCCGAATATGATCGTACAGTATGGCTCCCGAGATTTCCGGATATGTTTTCAGCTTGTCCAGCACGTAACCGTAATACGGATCCATGATTTTTGTTCGTTCTTTGGTTTCAAGCATGTATGACAGATATTCATCTTCTGTCATGTCCCAATACTTCCTTACTGTTTTTGCATCGAGCCGCAGTTCTCGCGCCGCTCTTTGTTTTTTGTAACCCATTGCTTTTAGCTTCTGTATTTCTGCATACATCGTTATCCCTACCATTTCTGCTTGCCTCCATTTATACTCTCCTTCGAGTATAAATGGACAAGCTGTTTTATTCATTAAGTAGGGAAAATTGTTTGCCAAAAACCATCCATTTTAGTTTACCAGTTACATAAATCTGCCCCCAGTCCCTGCGCCGTCCAGTCCACTTTTTAGTGATATCCACAGTGGCTAAATACAGCATTTTAAACAGACTGTCATCCGTAGGGAAAACACCCTTGTTTTTGGTGACCTTTCGGAGCTGACGGTTATAGCCCTCAATGGTGTTAGTCGTATAAATCAGTTTCCTGACCTCATCGGGATACTTAAAATACGTTGATAATTCAGCCCAGTTTTTACGCCAGGAAATTGCGATTTTAGGATATTTTTTGCCCCAGCTCTCATCGAATTTTTCAAGCTCAGAAAACGCTGATTCTTCACTTGCAGCTGTATATACTCTTTTTAAATCCGCCATAAGCGGCTTTAGATCTTTATATGACACATATCTTGTGCTGTTGCGAATCTGATAAATTACACAGCGCTGTATCTCTGTCTTTGGGAATACTGCACTTATTGCTTCGGAAAAGCCGCTCAGACCGTCAACACTGGCAATCAGGATGTCTTGTACACCTCTATTATTCATCTCGTTTATTACTGATAACCAGAACTTAGATGATTCGTTTTCTCCTACCCAAAGCCCTAATACGTCCTTTATGCCGTCTAAATTGATACCTATGGCAATGTATACGGCCTTTTTAACGATGCGCCCTTCATGTCGGACGTGATAGTGTATCGCATCCAAATAAACAACCGCATATACGCTCTCAAGCGCTCTCGACTGCCATTCCTTCGCTATAGGCAGTACTTTATCAGTTATTCTGCTGATGGTGCTGTCGGAGATGTCCAGCCCGTATAAATCTTGTATATGCGCTTCCATGTCTCCAGTTGTCATTCCTTTGGCGTACATGGATATAATCTTTCGCTCGATTTCTTCATCGAGCATTCTCTTGTGCTTGCCTATCAGCTTAGGCTCGTATTCTCCTTGCCTGTCACGTGGGATATTAACGTCTACTTCGCCGTAACTCGTTTGCAGCGTTTTTTGCCCATAGCCGTTTCTGGAGTTGTCAGTTTCTTTGTTCTGGATGTCGTACTTCTCCTAGCCCAGCTCGTCATCCAGTTCACCTTCTAGGCTGCCGTTCACCATTTCTGCTATAAACTCTTTCATGATGTTGTTTAGATCTTGTCCGTCCTTGAGTGGCCTTTCCTGAAGTAGTTCTCGTATTAGTTTTTTACGCCTTTTCTCTTCTGCCGTTGTTGCTTTTCTTTTGGCCATAATATTAAACCTCCATTATGGTGTTTTATTTTACACCATTTTGGAGGTTTACACGAACTTTGAATGAGTCTCCCAATCGACTTTACACAAAAGTTTCTACACTACCTTAAGTTCCCTAGGGAACTGTGTGGTCTAAATTCGTTGTAATCTGTTCTCCATGCTTCCAGTTTACTTCTTGCATCGTCAATTGACAAGAACCAATTGATATTTAAACACTCATCTCACAGACTACCATTAAAAGGCTCGATATGCGCATTATCGGTAGGCTTGACGGGTCTGGAGAAATCAAGCTTAATGTTAGCAGAATACACCCACTCATCCAGTTTTTTCGATATAAACTAAGGCCCATTATCAACTCGGATTCTTTCCGGAACACCTCTGTCGCAGCAAATGGATTCTAGAGTCCCAACAACCTTTTCGCCGTTAATTATTTGGACTGCGTAAATTGCCAAGCATTCTCTGCTATGTATATCAATAATCGTTAATGCTCTGAAGCGTTTGCTGTTAAACAGGCAATCGGATACGAAATCCATCGCCCAGCATTCGTTTATCCCTGTTGTGTCTTGTCTCGGTATTCTAGCACCGCTTATGCGTTTTCTTTTGGTCTTGCATCGTAGATTCAGCCCTTCGTCACGATAAAGCCGGTAAACCCGCTTGTGATTTATCTTCCAACCTTCCCTACGAAGCAATATATGAATCCTCTTATATCCATATCTGACTCGTGATGCGGCTATATCTTTAATTCTCATCCTAAGCAACTCTTGTCTATCTGCCTTGCTTTTATACCGGAATGTCGATCTGTACATCTGAACAGCATTGCATCCTCTACACTCGCTGATTCCGTAATGCGCCTGAAGCCATTTGACAGCCTCTCGCTTAACTTCAGGCTTTAAAGCTTTTTTGACAGTACATCCTGAAGCATCTGCTTATCAAGGTTTAAATCCGCCACCAGCTTTTTTAGCTGCCTGTTCTCTTCCTCAAGTTGTTTTAGCTTTCGTAAATCGCTTGGCATCATGCCGCCGTATTTCTTCTTCCAACGGTAAAAGGTCTGTTCTGTTATACCCATCTTCCTAACAACTTCTTTTACTGGGGTTCCCTAATGCAAAGGCAATCTGCTCCTCTGTAAATTTACTGGTCTTCATCGTCTCTTCCTCCCTTTGTTAGCTTATTTTATTTCAAAAACTAACATTTTGCAATTTTGATTTCAAATCAGCCGAAAAATTAGAAACCTTAAGCAATTCACTGGAATAGGCACAAGCTACAATTCTGCATATACAGGGGGAGATTGATGATTCGGTGGCGCAGGCAAGAAGGCTTAGAGAAGAGCTTACAGATGTGCAGGATGAACCTCAAGTAAAAGAGAAAGAAGCTAAAGAAGTGTCTGTAGTGGTTGAGTCTGTTAGGGGCTCATTAGTTATATATATAGTTTCGTTATTCACGGTTCTGCTATTGAGTATACAAATTACTATGTTGTTTTACAAAGTTGGCTTGTTCAAAAGAACTGGAGTAAAAAATTAGTGAATTTATAAGAAACAAAGCGATCTACAAACAATTATTGACCTTATAAGGCCCCGTAAAAAGAGGTATATTTGCGTACCGTGTATATAACAAACAAAAAGCGGATATTGATGCAGCAAGCATAGAGTTTGCAACTGCAACCTCGTATTGTTGGGAGTACCCAAACCCCTAATAACACCGCACAATGCGGGATAAATTTGAAAGCCAACTATATAAAAGTCAAGTAAAAATTGACGAATAAATAGTTGCACGATAAAAAGAGGTAAAAACCTCAAAAGAACCTTGAAAAATTAATATGGTTAGAGCTTAATTTTGAGGAACGAAGGCGCGGTTATATTTAAGAACCGAAAAAACGACCCTGACGAGCTTCTTATAAACATGGCCAAGGGCGACAAGATGATGCTTTCCCTCCTTGCGTTTTCTAGCGTAATAATCGGCAAAAGTGCTGTCATTATGAATAATAAGTGATGAAGCAATATGAAAAGCCCACCTCAAATATGATGATCCACGTTTGGATAAAGTAATCTTGTTTGCGTTATAGTTACCCGACTGGTAGACACCGGGATCAAGACCGGCGAACGCAAGCAGCTTGTCCGCAGATTTGAAGCGCAAAATGTCACCTATTTCTCCGACGATGATGGCGCCAGTCACATAGCTGATACCTGGGATGGATAAAATGACCGGGCAATGTACATCCATGATTTTGCGGATTTCAGCTTCGTAGACCTTGATGTGTTTGCGCAAAGTGCGAATAATCTCTACACACAGCTTAATCTGGATGGCGTAGAGTTCGTCTTTATCGCCGATTGTAGTCTTGACCAGTTCCTTGATCAAAGCGGCTGTTTGCTGCCCGTGTTGCCCATTCGAGTGCTTTCTAATTGTGTTTGTCAGACCATCAATTCTCGCTTTAGCGATATTAGATGGAGTGCCGTACTTGTGCAGTATTTCAAGTGAAACATTGATATGAAGTGAAGAAAACACTGATAAATACTCAGGAAACACCGTTGTAATAAGAACATGCAGCTCCTGCTTATGCTTGGTCAATTGCTTAACCAGAGAAATCCTACACCTTGATAATGATTTTAGAGAACGGCTGTGGTATGATGCAAGGGTATAGGGTTTGAACTCTTGATTTCGCATGAGAAACATACAAATGGACTTGGCGTCAATTGTATCGGTTTTTGTTTTACGAACAGAAGATGCCTTACGCTCCATATTGGTGAGCAGTGGGTTGATCAGCATGGTATCAAAGCCATTAACGACAAGGTAACACAGGATATTATGGCTGTAATGTCCAGTGGATTCAAGCCCTATACGCACATTATCATCACCTAGCTTATTCATCAAATCAAGGATGAGCGTTTTCAATTCTTCGAATCCTTTGCTGTCATTGTTAATAGTAAGAAGCTGTCCAGATTGCAAATTTGCGTTGCTGACGATGTAACAGTCATGTTTATTGCTTGCGACATCAATACCTACATAAATCATATTCATACCCCTAAATTGAATTTGATAAATTGTAGCGAACGCTAACAAATAATAATCACATGTAACCTAGTTCTTTATAACCTGTCAGGATCAATCGATCTGCAGTAACCAACTCATAACCATATTAATTATTATTGTAGCTATATCCTTTCCGAATCAGTCTTAAAAGCTGTAGGAAAACACATAATAGTCTACAATTTAACAACCAGATTATACTACATCAGGCTTATGGGTTAGCCTACGAATATAACCTAAATACAATATACTAGGACAAACATGAGAAATAACAATAACCAGGTAGTCTTTCATTTAAACGATATAGACTATGACCACTTAATAAAACAGATTGATACAAGCGGCTTAACTAAAGCAGCATATTTTAGAAAGCTGATACGAGGACAAAATATTAAATCAAAAATACATGATGGGTATAACGAGTTGGTATGCGAGATTTCAAAGATCGGCAGTGATATAAACAGAATAGCATATCGAGCAAACATAGCAGGATTTACACAGGACAGTAAAACAGCATTGGCTTTGCTGGAAAAGTGTATAGAGCTAATGAGGGAAATGAGGTGATAAGTTGGCAATAACAAAGATAATAGCGCTGAAAGCAAGGATGGATGCTGCAATAAACTATGTAACAAATAAAGAAAAGGCTGTACTTAGAAACGCAGTAGCATATGCGGTTAATCCGGATAAAAACATGGGAAGAGTTTTAGAAGGCTCAAGCGGATGCAGTATAGACAATGCTCATTTGCAAATGAAAGAAACGAAGGATAGGTACGGAAAGAAAGGAGGAGTACTAGGGTATCACATAATACAATCGTTTGCTCCAAACGAAGTGACGCCAGAGCAGGCATTTGAAATATCAAGTGAGTTTGTGTACAGATACTTAGCTTTGAAATATGAAGCGGTTTGGTCAACGCACGTGGACAGAAACCATACCCATAGTCACATTGTGTTTAACTCGGTATCATACACGGACGGTAAGAAGTACGTTAGTAACAGAAAAACATATGCAGAGATTCAGAGAATAAGCGATGAGATATGCGCAGAATACGGATTGTCAGTAATAGTACCGTCAAAGCAAAATAGAACACTATCGTATTCTGACTGGGACAGCGTACAAAACGGTAATAAGACATATAGACAGAGGATAAAAGAAGACATCGACCAAGCTGTTTCCGAACCGTTTTCATATGGCGAGTTTTTAGCAACTATGGAGGAGATGGGATACGACGTAAAGACAGGGAAATACTTAGCGTTTAGACCGCCGGGCAAAGAGCGGTTTTCAAGAGGACATAATCTAGGAGAGGGTTACAGCAAGGAAGAAATAAGAGTGAAAATAGAAAAGAGTCCGCTGCCGCCGATTGGTACATACCCTGAGCTGACGACACACCAGAAACAACAATTTGAAAGAAGCAAGTATATGCCCAATGTTGAACGTAAATATTGGCGATGGATGTTCATGCTCGGCTTGGTGAAAAAGCGACAGGCACAACCAAGAATGACAAAGTATTTAAAGGCTGAACTAGAAAAGTTAGAACGATATAAGGAGCAGCAAAAGTTCCTCAAAACGCATGGAATAGGGACAACGAACGAATTTTATAATTACAAAACAAAATTGAAAGATATGCTTGAAGAACACAAGCTGTTACTCATTCCGATTAATACCGAACAAAAAAAGAACAAGACGGTATTCAAAGCACTTGCTGATATAAGTAAATATGAACACTCATACAATATGTATCTGGATGGATACGGTACATTAAAAGATGAACACGAGCTATACGTAAACGCAAAAACCAAGCTGAACAAGCAGCCGATCAATGAAATTCGGCAGAAGAAAATCTATTTGTACAAGCTCAAAGAGGAAATCAAGAAGGGAGTACGAGGTGTGCGAAGTGAGCTTAGGATTTGCAGAAACATTGAGGATACAATTGAACACATGAAAGAAAAAGAAACTTTAATTGAAAACCAGGCTAAGAATAAAGACAAGACAGCGAAAGAAAGAGAGTAACATCGCTCAAGGCTCCTGAAGTGGCTCAACAAATACATCAACATGGCTCCAATGTTGGCTCATTAGCAGCGATGTGGAGCCAGCAATGGAGCCACATATATTCAAATACAAAGATTGGGAGAAATAAAATGTGAACATTTTATGAAGTTTTGCGGATTAGGGTAATCAAAAGGGGGTCTGAGTGTCCTATATAGTGAGGGGGTATTTTTACTCCTCACTTATGCAGGTAAATCTGTATTGATGTGAACCTTGATAAATACGGCTGATATAGCCGTCATAGAGAAAGAGTGTAAATACACTAACTGCTCCGCCCCGATGAAGGGCAGCGACAAAAGCGGCACCGCCAAGACCACCTGTATGATTTGGTAGCATATAAAACTGATTGTATCAAAGGTGCATAGCGACAAATGCCGGCTTTAAAACAATCTATGGTGGATTGTATCGCAATGAAAAGAACAGGGATAATGATACTTCTGTCCAGTCACAGCTTATACGCAATGAGGGCAGCTTCGAGAAATCCTCGAAGGGGTGAGATTCCCATGATAAGCGCTGACTACGCTTAGTTTACAACTCTTGCCCACGAGCTTGGGGAATAGCACAAAATGAAGCTTAATTTATATCATAAAATATGAGGACTGCTCTATTGTTGTTTCAAAGAATAACCGCACTAGGGCGGTCCTTATCCTTCTGAGAAAAGCTTTTGCTTATCTAAAACATATTTGAATGCGATTTAATATGATACTCGATATTTGTATTTTTGTCTAAATGTGGTATAGTAAAATTTAGGATGTAAAATAATATTGTAATAACGGAAGATTAGTTTATGAAAATAGAAGATTTAGAGAATAAGAAAAAAATAACAAAATCACCGAAGTTCAAGGTGCGTTTAACCGCACTAATAATACTTATTGTGCTGCTGTTTGGCTTTGGAGTGTATTTACTGATAGATTATTTCAACCTGGATTCATTGCAAAAGGTATGGAGTGATCTTGGATTTGATGAAAATGAAGTTATTGATGAGTATGAAGTTATTGATGAATATGAAGTTATTGATGAATATGAAACCGAACCTGAAGCAGTAAGTTTAGACGAAGTTGAGTTTTTAGGCGGTGATATTGAAGTTATAGAAAAAGATAATGAAGTGGTAGACATATTGCTTATTGGTGTTGATAATAGAGACAGTGAGAAGTTTACAGGACGGTCAGACGTTCTCATGGTTTTGAGAATAGATAAATCCAGTGGCGAGATTAAGCTCGCTTCATTCATGCGCGATACGCTTGTAGCGATAGAAGGACATAACAAAAACCGGATAAATACGGCATACCGTTTTGGGAGTACTGACCTTATATATCTTACAATGGAGCAAAATTACGGCATTGCACCCGACTACTATATGGTGGTCAACTTCTTTGGCATGGAAGACATAATTGATGCTATGGATGGGGTTGATATAGAACTGCAAAGTAAAGAGTTATACTTTATGAATTTAAACATTGACGAAGTGAATGCATTAGATAGGAGTGGGAAAGTCTCACACGTAAAATCGTCGGGTTTACAGCACCTTAACGGAAGACAGGCAGTTGCGTATATGAGAATAAGAAAGCTTGGTGGAGATGCCGAAAGGGTTGGAAGGCAGCAAACGGTGCTCAACGCGCTGTTTGACAAGGCAACTTCTTTGAGTGTAGGGCGGTTGCCATATTTGATAGAAGCGCTATCGCAGTATGTTAGGACAGATATTCCACTTACAAAGATGATAAGCATAGGTGCGTCAATAATTGATATGGACAGTTCAGCACTAAAGAAGTTCACATATCCGCAGGATTACAAAAGCAGAAATTATAAAGATATGGCAATTATTCTACCGGTTAATTTAGAAGAAGAGATACTCAAGCTTAAAGATTTCTTAGAAAACTGAGATATAACAAATCAAACAAGACCGTCTGAAAAGATATGGGCGGTCTATTCTTTTGCCTTTTAATAGCTTGGAATTAAAAGATGATAATCATTTAGCAATTTTTTTTGGTTAAAATTGCTCAGCTTAGCTTCTGCTTATTTTCAAAACTTTGTACTCATTAACCTACATAGCTCTATTTCATTTTGGAGACCATCTTCGCTTGTTTTGAACAAGCTGAATATTGATAAGTTCGAAGGATTACACTGAAGCTGATCGGTTAACAGCGCAAAGAGAAAAGGAGGTATTTTCAGAAATCTTACATAAGGCGAAAGAGGCGAGGTAGCGGAAGGAAAATGAATAAAAGCAGTATCGCGGTATGAGCCGCTAAAAGAACCTTGACAACTTAATATGGAGGTAATAATTATATGACAGAAAGGTCTGAAATCGTAAAAAAAGGAATTGATATAACACAAGAATATGGTAAAATGGAGTCAAAGAACCTTGACAACTTAATAAAGAGTTTTGATGAAATGCCTTTATTCTTGAGTGTAGAAGATGTTTCACTGGTCTTTAATATCGGAAGAAACAGTACGTATAATCTTTTTAATAGCACAGAGTTTCCAACGATAAAAATTGCAGGACAATTTCGGATATGCAAGGACGATTTGATAGGTTGGCTTCAAAAACAAAAATATCAAAGGAAGTGAAAACTATGCCAAAGAGGAATAAAGGAACTGGTAATATCTATTATCGCGAAGACCGAAAGGTTTATGAAGGCAGGATACAAGTCGGAAGAAAGTATAACGGTAAACCGATATTTAGATTTGTTACTAAAAAACGCAAAACGGATGTGCAAAAAGAATTAATTCAAATCAAAGCGCAGTTGGACAAAGGCATATATTTTGAACCTTCAAATACGCCGCTTCGAATTTGGATGTACGACTGGATGGAAGCATATATGCGAGACAGCATCAAGCAACAAACGTATGTAACCTACGAGTTGATGATTCGTACTAAAATTGTGCCGTTGATTGGTCATGTAAAGATTCAAAATCTTACTCCGCTGATGGTTCAGCAAGCATTCAATGAACTCGCTAAGCAGTATTCACCTGCAACGCTTCAAAAGGTCAAGAGTATACTGCGTATGGCACTACGCAAGGCATTGGACAATGAGCTTATTATTAAAGACCCTATGAGAGGGTTGAAGCTGCCAAAGCTACTAAAGCCTCAAATAGAAATAGTGCCTGAAAAAGATGTAAGCAAACTGATTAAAGCGGCGAAAGGACATAATGTCTACGAGGTGGTTGCAACGGGGCTAGGCACCGGAATGAGAATCGGTGAAATGCTTGCGCTTGATTGGGCCGATATTGATTTGAAAAGAGCAGAAGTAACTGTACACAAGACTCTCGTGCGATTAAAGGATGACAATAACAAGGAAATTTTGAAGGTGCAGTTTATTCCAAAGACCGAGTGTGGTTTGCGAACTGTTCCATTGAGCAGAGAGAATGTAGAACTACTGAAAAAGTTGAAAAGAAAGCGTCTCACAAAAGGGTTCTATGATAATGGTATTGTGTTTTGCTCAACAAAAGGAAAGCGCATGCATCCACGCAACTTCAACCGAGACCTCGAGAGCATTTGTAAGAAAGCCGGCATTAAACGGATTTCTGCAAACGTGACACGTCATACCTTTGCGAGCACCGCAATAGCGCGTGGGGCAGAGTGCAAGACGGTTTCAGAAATATTAGGGCATAAGGATGTCACAACAACGCTTAACAATTATGTACATCCGTCTAAAGAAAAAATGAAAGAAGTCGCAGAGATGGTAACTATTTCGTCTTTTTAAACCCGACTCTTCAACCGATAAACGGTACGATATGAAGCAGAATTATATAAAACGATTTAACATTTTAGCCAGAAATGATAAATTAAAAGGGAAAACAAAAAAAGCTCGAAAAACCAGTATTTATCGTGTTTTTCGAGCAAATTACTGTGGAGCCACTAGTCAGATTCGAACTGACGACCTCATCCTTACCATGGATGTGCTCTACCTACTGAGCTATAGTGGCTTATTTGGTTTTTGAACTGCGAATGATATTATAATGCATATACTATATGTTTTCAAGTGTTTTGTTTCCTTTGCTTAGATATACTTTTTTCAAAAATATTATAGAATGATCATTGCTTAAACAATCCTGCTGAAATAACTCTCAATTCTGTTTTGAATTTTACAGTTCAACTTCTTGATAATGAAGGAAACCACCAAGAATATCAGAGTAAACACTATGATCATCAAAGCGAAAACAACCCATCCACCAACATACTCAACATCAAGGAACGGGTAAGGATATTGACCTGTTACCAACCCGTATATCAATGAGGCGATAAGATACATAACCGGCAGAATAAGAATCTTATAATCAATTTTCGTGTTTCTCATGTCGGTCAATACAAAATAATCCAGACCAGCAATAAAGGGCATAATATAATGGGTCAATATAGAATTTGTCATGGATATATAATGGATAGACGGGTTTATTGATTTTTCGCTAAGTTTTGCATATATGCTGTGAACAAAGCCGTTATTAAGAAAAATCATAAAAACGCTCCCAACAATCAGAATATAAGTAGTTAAAGCATGGGTTACTGTATTACTGCGCAGCTTTTGGAAAAAAGAAGTAATTACATAATAAACACCAACAAACATATTTATCAAAACAGTGAAGTAAAGTATTGCAGGTATATCACTGTTCCAAGAATGCAGTATTCTGTAAAAAAGACTGGTAATAAGTATGATACCAAGAAATAAACGTACGATTCTGGTGACTTTAGGTGATACTAAATTATCAGAATTTATAGATGCTTGCTTATCCCTGCTCATTTTTTAATCATTCTACTCCGTTTCTTTATATTCATCTGTAAAATTAATACAGGCTACAATGCTATAATGCATACATAATAACACAAGCTACCAAACATTGCAAGGTACAACATATAAAACATATATGAGAATCTGAAAAGACCAGGAGTTTAGATAGATTATTGAGGACAAAGCGAGTTTCAAAAAGCATATAATATTGTTCAAGAGCAAAATTGGTATTTGTACAATTGATATTATTACAGAAATATGATAGTATACGACATTATATGTAAGATATTTTAGACTGCAATAACAAACTGAGGTGCATAGTTTGACAAACGATAAATATAAGCTTATTGATGTAGACAAAATAGAAGAGCAGCAGGAGGACAACAGTAAAAGAACAAGAATAATTTTAGCCGTTGTTCTTGCAGTGGTTGTAACGGCGTCGATTCTTGTTTATTTCCTTATTTTTGCGCCGACAGCGCAGGAGAAGGCTCAGATAGTTATTTCAGAGGTGGTAACAAGCAACAGCTTGTCATACGTAGACGATACGCTTGGAAGCCCGGACTGGATAGAGCTATATAACGCATCTAGTTTTGATGTATCGCTAAAAGATTACGGTATCAGCGACGTTGCAGTACTGCCATTCAGATACGAGTTCGGCGATGTGACGATCAAAGCTGGAGAATATCTTGTGGTTTACGCAACACCGGACAGGGGCACCGATGATATCTGTATAGGTTTTGGGCTCTCAAAAGACGGAGAAAATATTTACATTACAAACCCAAGCGGCGAACCGATGCAGATGCTGTACGTTCCGGAGCTGCGGCAGGATATGTCGTGGGGCCTTACGGACTCAGGAGAATATAAATACATTGCCCAGCCGACGCCGGGCACACAGAACAGCGACATCACTTCAGATACAATAGACGGTTTCGAGTGGCTTACTGAGATGTCTAAGTTAGTTTTAAACGAGGTAATGCCCACAGAGAGCGAACTGCTGCCAGGGGCAGCTGCTCAGTACACATGGGTAGAGCTATATAACACCTCCAGCGAAGCGGTCAACCTTAATGATTTCTTCCTGTCAGACAATCCGGACAACGTCAAAAAATGGCGTTTCCCTGAAGCCCAGCTGGAAGCGAACGGATACATGGTCGTCTACATGTCTGGTGAGGAAAGTACGGACGGAGAACTGCACACAAACTTCTCACTCGGCAGCGACGAGCATACCGTGTATTTCTCGGACGGCAGCGTAGGTATAACGATGGATATCGGCTGGGATGAAGACCTAAGCGACGGATTCTCCATCGGCCTTGATTCAAATGGCGACATGAAATATTTCAGCGTACCGACGCCGGGAGCTGCAAACACCGCAAATGCTCTCGACAGCTTCGGCTATAGGGAAATAGGCACTGGTCTTAAGGTAAACGAGATACTGCTTGACAATGCGTTCTCGATATTGGACGAGGACGGAGACAGGCCGGCATGGGTAGAGCTTTATAATGACTCGATAAAAACAATACAACTAGAAGACTATTTCCTAAGCGATACCGACAGTAACTATTATAAGTGGCGCTTCCCGGATATAGAGCTTGAATCCGGTCAATACATAGTTGTATTCCTGTCTGGCAAAGACAAGACGGATACAGGACTGCATACCAACTTTAAAATTGGCGAAGATGAATCAACGCTGTATATAACAAATCGTACCGATGCAGAACAAACAGCTTTTTCACTGGATTTCATCATTAAAGAAAACATATCCTACGGACGTGCAGGCGAAGACGAGTGGAAGTATTTCGGCAAACCAACGCCGGGAGCTGAAAACAGCACCAGCAGTTTTGACGAGATAGCCAGCGCCCGTTTTTTTGATACAAACGGAGTATACATAAACGAGGTTTCCACAGTGGGGAAGCCCAAATCCGGAGACCTTGACTGGATTGAGATAAGGAACGGCAGCGGCGGCAGTGTTAACCTCGGGGGGTATTATCTCTCCGACAGCTTTAACGAACCGCTCAAGTGGCAAATACCCGAGATGACGGTCAGTTCCGGTGGATATCTGGTAATCTACGCCTCATCAACACCCTCGGAACAGTCGAGTAAGACAGCGCCTTTTAGCATTTCAGCGTCGGGGGAGACGCTGCTGTTATCGAATTCAAGCGGCGTGCTGATAGACTGCTTCGATACAGGAGTGCTGCAAACAGGAAACAGTGTTGGAAGACTTAGCGGTGATGAGATGGGCAGCCGTGTTTTTTTTACTTCAAGCACAAAAGGCAAAGCTAACGCAGATGTATATTATAATGCTTATACAGCCCAGCCAGAGTTTTCACAGCCCGGCGGATACACGGAAAAGAACACAGTTGTCGAGCTTTCGTGCCAAGACCCCGATGCTACGATATATTACACTACCAATGGTGACAAGCCTACAACATCTTCAAAACTCTACCAGGACGGTATTAAGATAACAAGTTCAACGCCTTTACGGGCGATAGCCGTTGCTCCCGATAAGCTTCCCAGCCTTATACAGACAAACAGCTACCTTGTCGAAAAGCGACATGATATTTCAGTGCTTTGTATATCCGGAGACCAGGACGATATAAACTATGCTTATCGTGTAAGCGAGATTTTTGTAAAAAGGGAAGGCGAAGCACACTTCGAATACTATGAAGAGGACGGCAAGGAAGGTGTGGAGTTTCCCGGAGCGATAAGGGTCGCTGGTGCAGGGACCCGCTCATATCCGCAAAAATCTCTGAATATATATCTGCGTGGCGGCTATGGACAAAGCAGTGTGACATATCCTTTCTTCGACAACTACGGCATTACAGAGTTCAAATCACTTTCAATAAGAAACTCAGGACAGGATGTTGGTTCAACATGTCTGCGTACGGCTTTTGCTGAAATGGCTGTGAACGGTATGAGGCTTGATAATCCGCAGCAAAAACCTGTAGCGGTCTACATCAACGGCGAATACTGGGGGCTGTATTGGCTTTGCGAGAATCAAAACGAAGATTTTTACGCTGCACGACACAACCTCGACAGAGACAACGTAGAGATGATAAAGCGAAACTCATATGCGCTGTCCGGAACAAAGTATGAGATACTTGATGTGCGCTCTTATGCAAGAAGACATAACCTCGCAAATGAAGATTATTATCAGGAGTTTATAAAGCGGGTAGACGAAGAAGAGATAATGGACTATATAGCCGCACAGACATTTTTTGGAAACGGTGATATGTTCAACCAGAAATACTGGAGAGAAGTAAATTACGAGGTCGAGTGGCGGCTGATATTCTATGATCTTGACGGAGCGCTTTACAGCAAAACGGCAAACCATCTTTACAGCTATTTTAGAAGTGCAGGTGTACCTTCGGCGAACGGCTCGCTTACGAATATGGATATTCAATGCGCACTGCTGCAAAACGACGGATGGAAAGAGCAGTTCATAGAGAGGTATGCATATCTGCTGAATACTACTCTTTCTCAGGATTCGGTACTGACGCTGTTCGACAGCATGGTTGATATGATAGACTCTGAAATACCAAGGCAAGTTGATAGATTTCCATACCCGCGCTCATATTCAAGCTGGCAGAGCGCTGTTAAAAGCGCAAGATCGATACTTGCAGCAAGGACGGATGCAAGCAAGAGAAACCTTCAGAATTTCTTCCATCTGTCTGATGAAAGGATGAGCGAGCTTTTCCCGGATGGCGGGTATTAAGAGATAGGGTAGTTACTTCAACAATAATAATTAGATGAAGAACCGCATATGCGGTTCTTTTTTTTGCGAACTCGGTTATTTTTCATAAAACAAATTGATCTTGATGATACATTGCTTCGCTGTCATATAACAATTTTTAACATTAATAACTGCAGATGCATGTTAATAAATTGATAAAATGAATTAATAATGTTAAAATAGCGTTAAATAACTATTAAGGGAATAAAAGTTAATTAATCTTACAGCAATGGTGATATGATTTTGACAGAAGAATTAAACGAATCAGTTTATATTGAAAACAAAAGGACAACACATTATAACAAACGTAATAAGATAGTTCTGTGTCTTGCTTTACTCGCAATAGTATTACTTATAATCACATTGTATTCTATGGTTCATGCAAGAGCATCGGCTGAACCGGCAGGTGTTATTATTAATGAGGTCATGTCATCCAATACTTTTTCATATATAGACGATAACCTAGGCAGTCCTGACTGGATCGAGCTGTATAATACTTCAAACTTTGATATATCTCTTAAAGGATATGGAATAAGCGATGATACTTCAGTTCCATATAAATACACGTTTGATGATGTATCAATAGAGGCGGGAGAGTATCTGGTATTATACGCTATGCCAGAGGCAGACTCTGAAAAGATATGTCTCGGTTTTTCTTTATCAAAAGAAGGTGAATCCATAGCGCTTTCAGACCCAAACGGCAGTGTAGTACAGATACTTGATGTCCCGGAGTTAAATGAGGATATCGCATGGGGCAGAACGCAGGACAAAGGATATAAATATTTAGAGAACCCGACAATAGGATACGCAAACAGTGATTTTGTTTTAGACTCGTTATTAGAGTCAAGAGAGGAACATGATTTGTCTGTATTGCGGATAAATGAAATAATGCCAAAAACATCATCAGTTTTAAATGGCAAACAGCAGGAGTGCGGCTGGGTCGAAGTATGCAACACCGGAAGCGAAGATAAAGACCTTTCCGATTTTTTTCTTTCCGACGAAAAATATAATTTGAATAAATGGCGCTTTCCCCAAAAGAATATTTCGCCAAACGAATGTATTTTAGTGTATTTATCCGGCAGAGACAGTAAAGGACAGGAGCTCCACACAAGTTTTAGGATCAGCGAATCTGAAACATCTATATATTTAACAGACGGGAAAACCGGCGCTACCAGCGAAACGAGCTGGAGCAGTGATATTCCGACGGATATATCTATCGGTCTTGATGGAAATGGCGATATTAAGTATTATGGTCTGCCTACGCCGGGCGCACAGAATAATACAAAAGCGTTTGGCAGCTCTGAGAAAACGCAAATGTACGATTTTATTGTAAACGAGATATTGCTCGAAAATGAGTACACTATTATGGATGAGGACAGCGAAAGACCGGCGTGGGTCGAGTTCTATAACACCTCAGGGCAGACATTGATGCTTGGACAGCACTACTTAAGTGATGACGAAGAGAACCCATATAAATGGCGTTTTCCCGAAGTTGCAGTCAAACCGGGCGAGTATAAACTAGTTTACCTGTCCGGCAAGAATAAAACAGGCAGCGAGCTGCATACTGGGTTCAAAATCGGCAGTGGTGAGAATGTACTGGTTATTACCGACAAAGAAAATATGCAGCAAACCTTGTTTAAACTTAATATGGACATAAGAGAAGATGTATCGTTCGGAATTGCAGATACAGGCGAATGGACATATTTTGGCAGCCCAACGCCCGGCGCAGAAAATACAACAGCCAGCTTTGCTCGATCAACAGACGCATTCAGGTTTGACTTGAACGGCTTGTCAATTAATGAGGTGCTCGCAGCCGGAAGCGGCCGAGACTGGATAGAAATTGCAAACGGTGAAGACAGCGAAATAAAGCTCCAAGGATATTATCTAAGCGACAGCCAAGACGAGCCATATAAGTGGCAGGTTCCGGACGTAACTGTACCTGCTCATGGTTTTGCAGTCATATATGCTTCGTCCGATGTTTTAGAACAGGATGAGTTTACTGCGCCCTTTGGCATTTCGGCTTCCGGTGAGATGCTGCTGCTCTCATCGCCAAGTGGTACGCTTATCGATAGTTTTGAAACAGGTGTGGTTTGCCCGGGGAAAAGTGTGGGGCGACTGTGCGGGGACGAGACCGGCTGCAGAGTCTTTTTTACATCCAGTACAAAGGGCAAAGCGAACGAAGGTGATTCATTCAGTGCATATACTTCACAGCCAGTTTTCTCAGAATCAGCGGGATACCTTGAAGAAGATACTTCAGTGCAGATATCCTGCAGAGATGAGAAGGCGATTATTTATTATACAACCAACGGAGACACGCCGGATGCTTCGTCTAGGGTGTATACAGAGCAGATTACAATAAGTAAATCAACACCGCTCAGAGCGGTTGCGATATCACCCGGCTGCCTTCCAAGCCCGGTTGTAACGGCTAATTATCTTGTTGAAGATATGCACGATATCGATGTTATCTGTATCACCGGAGACAGAGATGATATTAACTATACCTATTCTTCATCAAGAAGGAACAGGGAAGTCGGTGCATACATAGAATATTTCGAACAGGACGGAAAGATGGGTACGGCTTTTCCGGCTGGGATAAGAGTTTCCGGGCTTATAAGCCGCAGCTATCCCCAAAAGTCACTCAAGATATATCTGCGTGGAAAGTACGGACAGAGCAGCGTAGTATATCCGTTTTTTGACGGGTATCCGGTTGTGGATTATCAGTCGTTGACAATAAGGAACTCCGGGCAGGATCTGTATTATACACACATGAAAACTGCGTTCTTTGAAATGGCGGTAGAGGGGCTGAATATTGATAATACACAACAGAAGCCTTTAGCGGTGTATATCAACGGCAGGTATTGGGGTATGTACTGGCTGTGCGAAAATCAAAACGAAGATCATTTTGCATCTGTTTATGATTTTGACCGCAACGATATCGAAGTGATCCGCAGGAACAATACGGTCGTAGCAGGCAGCAGCAAAGAGTTTCTTGCAGTGCGCAAGTTTGCCAGGTCTCATAATATGTCAAACGAAGAAAACTATAATGAGTTTACTGCCATGGTAGATGAACAGGCTTTCATGGACTATATAACGGTGCAGACGTATTTATGCAATTGGGATATGTATAACCAGAAGTATTGGCGCACAGTAGATTACGAGCACGAGTGGCGCCCGATGCTTTTTGACTTAGATTATGCATTCAGGTTTTCGGGGAGGTGCTATCTTAGCTCATACTTCAGCAGATATGGCGTAACATGGACGGGCGGAGATCAATCAAAGACTAATATGGATATACCGTATGCTCTTTTAAAAAACGAAGGCTGGAAACAAGAGTTTATAGAAAGATATGCATATATACTTAAAACGAACCTTGCATCCGAGACTATAGCCCCGCTTTTTGACAGTACTGTAGCCGAAATTGAGAATGAGATGGCAAGGCATATAAAACGGTGGCGTGCGCCAAGGTCTTATAGCAGCTGGGAAAAAGAAGTCAAGAAGCTAAGGAAAACATTAACGACGAGGACAGAACAGTGTATGAAAAGCTTCCAGAAATATTTTGACCTGTCGGATGAGCGCATGGCAGAACTTTTCCCTGACGGTGGATATTAATCTTTGCTCTTGAATAAGCTGCTGCCTCTTGGGTCGATCGCCACTATAAGCGGTACTTTGTCAAAATACAGTTCACGGATAGCCTCGGCGCCAAGGTCGTCGAAGGCTATTATTTTTGATTGCGTGATACGGGAGGCTATAAGTGCACCTGCTCCACCGACGGCTGCGAAATAGACAGCGCCGTTATTCATTATAGCCTGCCTGGTCTTTTCTGAAACAGGCCCTTTGCCGATAACGAAGCAAAGCCCCGTATCATAAAGCTTTGGAGCATAGGCATTCATTCGTGAAGAAGTTGTGGGCCCGCACGAGTTAATAACACGACCGGGCATATCAGGGCATGGTCCCGCATAGAATATACCGCTGCCGCTGATTTTAAAAGGAAGAGGCAGCCCGTTTGCCATCATATCAAAAAGCCGTGCGTGAGCAGCGTCTCTTGCTGTATATGCTCTGCCGGAAAGCTCAACGATGTCTCCGGCTTTAAGGTCTTTTATATCCTGTTTTGAAAAAGGCGAGGTAATCTGTATCATAAATGCTCCTTATATAACTGCATATGCGTGTCTTGACGCGTGGCATTGGAAGTTGACTGCCACCGGAAGGCCAGCAATGTGCGTTGGGTATTTTGCAATATGAACATCAAGGCAGTAATTAGGACCGCCGAAACCGAGAGCGCCAATGCCGAGCGCATTTATACTATCTTTAAGCTCCATCTCA
Organism: Christensenellaceae bacterium; assembly: GCA_963666505.2. Taxonomy (GTDB): domain Bacteria; phylum Bacillota; class Clostridia; order Christensenellales; family SZUA-584; genus JABGQS01. Next base: position 673,038 of record CAXXXL010000001.1, read on the forward strand.
AGAGCGGCTAGCTCAGCGTCTTCGCTTCTGATGCCGATTTCCCTCAGGAGCTCTTTCTTAGCAATAAGAGCGCACTTCTCAAAGGTGCCGCCTATGCCTATTCCAAGTATAACTGGAGGGCAGGGGCTCCCGCCAGCTTTTATAACGCTGTCGAGCACAAACTGTTTTATTCCGTCAATACCGTCGCTTGGGTTTAGCATAATAAGACGGCTCATGTTTTCGCTGCCAAAGCCTTTGGGAGCAGCATATATTTTAAGCAGCTCTCCCGGTACGATGTCGTAATGTATCACTGCAGGAGTGTTGTCCTGTGTGTTTTGTCTCGTTATAGGGTCTAGCACTGATTTGCGGAAAAAGCCTTCTCTGTATGCCTGATGGACACCTTTGTTTATTGCCTCAGTCAAGCCGCCCTCGATGAAGACCTGCTGACCTATCTCTACAAAGACGACTGCCATGCCAGTATCCTGGCAATACGGCATGCCTGTTTCATCAGAGATTTCTGCGTTCTTTACAAGCTGATGCAGAGCCTCTTTGGCTATTGGTGTGGGCTCGATTTCATACGCTTCTTTTACGGCGCGAAGTGCGTCTTTCCCGGGCATCCTTGCTGCACGAAGGAAGAGCATCCGTACGATCTCCGTAACTTCACTGCTTTTTATAATGCGCATAATTTTATCCTTTTTCTATTTATAGATTTATTATAATCCAAACAAAGGTCTCGTGCAACGAGTTAAACTAACACAGTTCTAAATTAATATAGAAAAGTCAGCAGACAGCCCTAAATATAGAGCGGCTTTTATATGCGATAAAAAAATCGCATTAAGACTAAATCTTGTCTTGTAATTATATTTGTCATAGTGTATAATAACCTTCGCTGATTTGTTTTCCGGGGCTGTTTACCGGACAGACAATACGGGCGCTATGCGGGCGTGCTGGAATTGGCAGACAGGCACGGTTGAGGGCCGTGTGTTGGAAACGACGTGTGGGTTCAAGTCCCACTGCCCGCACCAGATAAAACTAGAAAAAAGGTGTGTACGTTCAAAGTTTTTTTTCAGATAAAAACAAAGGACTTGAACCTGTAAGAATGGTTTATCTATTAGAATAACATTACTATACGTTTTGCGGATGTGGCGGAATTGGCAGACGCGCTAGGTTCAGGACCTAGTGGTGGCAACATCGTGGGGGTTCAAGTCCCTTCATCCGCACCAAAAGAACAGCTCACCTTCAGGTGAGCTGTTCTTTTGGTTGGAGCGGAGAAGGGACTTGAACCGGAGTATGCCGCCGCCAGTGGCGGAGCAAGGCATACGAAGAGGCGTGATAGTCCAGCACATAAAACAATTGAGCAGAAAATTGAATGTATAATAAAAAATATGTGCTGGACGGAGCAAGTCCAGAAAAAATAAGAGGCGGCAAATAACAGGTGAAGAAGGTGAGCTGTTCTTTTGGTTGGAGCGGAGAAGGGACTTGAACCGGAGTATGCCGCCGCCAGTGGCGGAGCAAGGCATACGAAGAGGCGTGATAGTCCAGCACATAAAACAATTGAGCAGAAAATTGAATGTATAATAAAAAATATGTGCTGGACGGAGCAAGTCCAGAAAAAATAAGAGGCGGCAAATAACAGGTGAAGAAGGTGAGCTGTTCTTTTGGTTGGAGCGGAGAAGGGACTTGAACCGGAGTATGCCGCCGCCAGTGGCGGAGCAAGGCATACGAAGAGGCGTGATAGTCCAGCACATAAAACAATTGAGCAGAAAATTGAATGTATAATAAAAAATATGTGCTGGACGGAGCAAGTCCAGAAAAAATAAGAGGCGGCAAATAACAGGTGAAGAAGGTGAGCTGTTCTTTTGGTTGGAGCGGAGAAGGGACTTGAACCGGAGTATGCCGCCGCCAGTGGCGGATGTAAGTCTTTCTTTATTATGGGAATGTGGTAATATAGTTTCATAGATCATATAAATAATAAATTCAGTAAAAATTCTCATGTTTTTTTATTTTGTAGAGTTTTAGAAAGAGATACTTATTTATGAAATTCAGGCAAGCGGACGAAAAAGATATTTCTCAGCTAATTGATATTCGGCTGGCGTATTTGTCGGAAGACTATAATGAACTTACATTAAAACAAACTTCCGCAATCTCAGCACAACTGCCGGGCTACTTCAAAGACCATTTAAATAACGATTTATTTGTGTATGTCTGTGAGGATAATGAATTGGTTATATCGACGGTATTCTTATTAATTATGAAATACCCCGCGAATCCAAGTTTTATGAATGGAACGACAGGTATGATAATGAATGTATATACATTACCAAAGTATCGTAAACGTGGCATTGCAGGGAAATTGATGAAAAGGGCGATGAACTATGCAAAGGATATGGGATTATCTTATTTGGAATTGAAAGCAACAGAGGCTGGCTCAGCATTATATAATAAGCTTGGGTTTGTTCCAGTTAAATCAAAATATGTTTCAATGAAATATCTGATTGACTGAGTTTGCTTTTACTTTGTAATATGACAAAATAAGATACGATTTTTTTACAGTATCATACCGAAACATTCATTGGAGACGGCAAGCAGATTACTTTTCGAACTTCCTTTTGGCATATTGGCAGCAGTATTTCTGCTGATATCAGCTGCAGCACATGCATTGATTTCAATTCCAAATAAAAAGGCAGGCAAATGGAAAGACTATCTATATGGAGAGAGGACTTACATAGTTTAAGTCTTGTTGTCAAATCGCGGCTTGCATGGCTGGTGCTCTTTGGCGCTATAATGTTTATTTATGGTAATAGAAGTTTCAGCATGTTATAATCCACTAGGGGAAATATTGGCGACAAACTGCATCAGGAGGCATAATAGTGATACAAATTGATACATGGATGACTGAACTAACTGATAAATTAAAAGCTCTATATGAAGACAGGCTAATGTTTATCGGGCTTCAAGGAAGCTATCGAAGAGGGGAGCAGCATAACGAAAGCGATATCGATGCCGTGGTCATACTTGATACGCTGTCTTTCGATGATCTGACCGAATACAGGGAAGCGCTCTTAACGATGCCAGAAAACGATAAGGCTTGCGGCTTCATATCCGGAAAACAGGAATTGATAAACTGGCCAAAGCATGAGCTGTTTCAGTTTAAACAAGATACCCGTCCATTCTACGGAACTCTTCATGAATTGCTTCCCGATATTGAAGACAAAGATGTGGCGGACAGCATAGAAATAAGCGCGCCGGGTATTTACCATTTATGCGGGCACACAGCAGTTCGCGAGCCCTCAAATATTGATGTCATAAAAAGTATGTATAAAGGTGCATTTTTCATATTGCAGGCGCTGCATTATTTGCGCAGCGGCGACTATATCAGTAAAAAAAAGAACTGTCAGAAAAGCTGCATGACGATGAACGAGCTATACTTGATGTGAGTATGTACTTGAATAAACACGGCGAAAAAATAAAAACAGAGCCAGATGTCTATTTAGATTTGCTGCTGCGATGGTCAACGTCGATATTGAATGCTTGATAAAAAGAATGGATAGCAAAAAGGCTGCTGAAATTGTATTTTTATATGAATTAGAATGTATATCTATAAAAACGCTTGACTGTAAACCGGCTGTATAGTTTATGATTAAACCAGCAAAGCGAAAGGGAAAACATTAATGACGATAAAAGATATTGAAACTAGGAGCGGGATGCAGCGCTCAAACATAAGGTACTACGAGCATGAGGGTCTTATCGAGCCTAAACGTATGAGCAACGGATACAGGGATTATTCTGAGTGCGATTTACAGATACTTATGCGCATAAAGCTGCTTAGAGGCCTTCACGTGTCCATCGACGAGATCAAAGCATTAAAGGACGAGAGCAGCAATTTGGAGGACATACTCGCTAAACAGATGAAAGTCCTCGAGACGCAAATTGACGACTCTTCATATGCAAAAAATATTTGCCGCACGATAAAAGAAGAAAGCGTCACCTTTACAAACCTTAATGCAGAAAAATATCTTAATGATATCTACGAAGCGCAAGGAGCTGAAAAAAGCTCCTATTTTTCGGTAGAGGGAGACGAGCTTGCGCAGGTATACAGTCCGTGGAGAAGGTTCTTCGCCAGATCTTTGGATATGTTCATATACAGTTTGGTTTGGTTGTCAGTTCTCGCGCTATTGTTTCATACAAATTTAATGACAAGAAGCATCTGGGGAAACATTCTTGACATTATTGTAATGCTCGTTTTGATGTTGTTCATAGAACCGCTGCTGCTTCGTGTGTTTGGCACAACCGCTGGCAAAGCGGTCTTCGGACTGAAGATAAGATCCGCAGATGGAAGTATCCTTTCATACGATGAGGGCATACAGAGAACTTGGGGTGTAATAAGATACGGTATTGGGTTCGGTATTCCTTTTTACAACCTATACAGGATGTGGAAGAGTTATAAAGCATGTAGCGACAAAGAAACTCTGCCGTGGGATGAAGAAGTATCATATACTCTCAAAGATACGAAAGCATTCCGTGTCGTAGTATATGTTTTTGCGTATACAGCAGCTATAGCTGTTTTGGTATTAGTAATAGCAGCGCAGTATATTGCGCCCAACCGTGGCAGCCTGACAGTGTCTGAATTTGTAGAGAACCATAACTACTATGCAAAACTTATGGGTTATGATTTTGGCAATGAATATCTTGATGCCGACGGGAGCTGGAAAGAAAATGATTATGATGATTCTTATATTATTATAACTACATATGAAGATAAACCGGAATATTTATTTGATATTGAAGACGGCAAAATAACAAGCGTTTCGTTTACAGTTGAAGAAACAGACAACATTGAGTGGGTAAGCTCATACGATTCATATATGACGCTCGTTTCACTTGCCTTTACAAGCGCACAGCCAGAGGTCGGCCTGTTTTCAAAAATACCAAAACAGATCACTGATGAAATATACAGCAAATCATTTAAGGACTATAGTTTTATAAAAGCCGGTGTTACAACCGAATGCGATATTGAATATTCAGGGTATATTGACGCTTCTAACTATCTTCTTCCGGACGAGAATGAAAGCGAGAACTATTTAAAACTTACCTTTACAGTCAGTAAATGGAACACTATTGCAAACAGTAAAAAAAACATCGTGTTTTTCAATACAAAACATAAGTCTTATGCAGGTGCTTTATATCCAACTAACTTTTGTATGTAATTGAAAAGGTTTATCAAATATATTCATTTTTAGGAGCGGCGGTCAAATGAACTATAGAAAGGCGGGGAAAGAGGATATCACGCAGTTATCGAAGCTTCGAAAGAAACAGCTTATCGATGAAGGCTCTTTGGCTTCAAGAGATATCAGCGGTGAACTGAAATATTATTTTGATTCGGCTCTAGAAGGCGGAACTCTTATCTGCTGGGTTGCAGAAGAAAAGGGTGAAATCGTTGCAACGGGAGGGTTGTGCTTCTTCCAGCTTCCGCCGACGTTCACTAACCCTGCAGGGCACATTTCATACATCACGAACATGTACACAAAGCCGGAATACCGGCGAAAAGGCATAGCTTCAAAACTGCTGGAGCTAGTGACGGATGAAGCTGCACAGAGAAACAACAAGGTGCTGCTGCACGCTTCAAATATGGGAAGATCATTATACATAAAAACTGGGTTTAAAGATGCGGAAGGTTTTATGTCGCTGACGCTGTAAGATGGTCCTTGGCAGTATGGTGCTTATGAGAACCCGCTATAGTTCGCTTTGCCTTGACAAAACCCCGTAAATTATATAAAATTCTTTTAGTCCATGGGGGAGTAGTTGGCGCATTATAGCGCTGCAAGTCAACATACTGGCTATATAGCGGCCTGGCTTGCATTAAATAACGAGACTCGTGTACGGCTGTTGCTGTACCGAAGCTCTCGAATAGAGTTGTGATTAGGTGCTGCACGGGCGCTTAATTTTTTTTATGAGGTGGAATGAATGGGGTTTGTAGAGCTTGTCCTGATAGCCGTCAGTCTTGCGATGGATGCCTTTGCGGTGTCTCTTTGCAAGGGGCTGAGCATGAGCAGGCTAAAACTAAAGAATGCTGCTGTTATAGCTCTTTTTTTCGGCGGTTTCCAGGCGCTAATGCCACTTGTCGGCTGGCTGCTTGGCAAACAGTTCGAGAGCTATATAGTAAGCTTCGACCATTGGATAGCGTTTGGGCTGCTTGTACTAATCGGCGGCAAGATGATATACGAAGTTTTAAAAAAAGACACATGCCCTGCTAAAAGTGCAGATGTTCTTGATATAAAAGAGCTTCTTGTGCTCTCTGTTGCAACAAGTATCGACGCACTGGCAGTTGGAATAACGTTTGCTTTTCTTCAAACTTCGATAGCTCCCGCAGTTGCGCTGATCGGCGTAATTACTTTTATAATTTCTTTCGGCGGCGTCATTATAGGCCACAAGTTCGGAGCAAGGTTCAAATCTAAAGCAGAGCTTGCCGGAGGTATAGTGCTGATACTGATAGGTACACGGATACTCCTGCAGCACCTTGGCGTGTGGGCTTAATGTTTTGGGTAGTTTTCAAGCTCGGTATAAACAAGCCTGCCGTCTACTCTGTGTGACAGCATCAGGCTGAATGAGTCAACTCTCGCTGAAAAAGAGTCTCCAAGAAGCCCCAGCTTATCTATCCGAGTCTTCGTTCTCACTCTTCGTGCAAGCGTGATGTGCGCTTTGAAATTGTTTGGCTGAAGCGAAAATCCAGACTGTTTTATTTTTTCATAAACAATGCTCTGCAGACGGCTCAACTCTTCGTTTTTATTTATGCCTATCCACCATATATCGCCGCCGCTTCTTTTGAAAAAACCGGTACTGCTAAATTCAAGAGTCATCTTAGGTGCTCTGATTTTCTCCAAAGTGGCTTTCAATCCGTCGAGTCTGGATTCCTCAACTTCGCCTATAAAAACGAGAGTAAGGTGCATGTTTTCAAGATGAGTGAAGCTGCCGTCTGCACTGGCCTCTAGGCGGCGCTGTACCTGCTGGATTCTTTTCTTTGTGTTTTTATCAAAGTTTATCGCAACAAATAGACGCATAGCAACTCCTTAACAATATATAAGTATTATAACACAACTATATTCTAAAAATTCAGATATGCTGATCAAAAATATGGTATAATCTTTTTGAATTTATTTACAAAAATGATACGGGAATATGGAAAAAAGAATTTTTGATTACAAAAGAATAGTTATAATCGGAAACGGGGGAAGCGGTAAAAGCTTTTTAACCAGGAGCCTTGCAGATATCTTAGAGTATCCTGTTCTGCACCTCGATAAAATATTTTGGCTGCCCGGGTGGGAGCACATATCCCGTGAAGAACTTGTAAGACTTCAAAAAGAATTTATTAGCGGCGACAGATGGATCATTGACGGCAACTACGCAAGCTCCTTGGACATAAGAATGAAAGCTGCAGATTTGGCCATATATCTTGATGTCAACCGGCTTATATGCACACACGGCGTAATAAGCAGGCTGAAGAAAAAGAGACCGGATATGCCGGATTATATTGAAAACAAGATAGACGCAAAGTTCGTAAAGTGGATATGGAGATTTAAACGAGACGTTGAGCCAGAAATATTCAGAACGCATGAAGAATATAAAAATACGAACTTTCTTATAATTTCGGGCAGAAAAGCGCTTAGACGCTTCATATCAGAGGCATATGCCGATAACAATTCATCGACCGAGTAATCAAATCAGAAAAGCAGGATTATTCTTTTAGTGTTTATATCAAAATTTAAGCAATAAAAAGATGCATGACAAATCTTTGACAATAGTAAATTATAGTTCCTTCTCAAGTTTGCTTTTAACAGCCTCATTTATTTTCAGTATCTCGTCGGCACCCCCTCGAGGCGCATCCGGCCACTCATCAACCTTAAGTCCCCAATATTCCCTAGGTGCATCCGGATATTTTGCAATTACGTGTATGTGCAGATGCGGTACACCATCACCCAGCACAAAAAAGTAAACGTGTTCACAGTCAAGCGCCTTTTTTATTGCTTTAGAAAGCGCACGCTGGGCAAGACCAAGCGCTTTTGCTTCATCTTCGGTGGCTTCGTAAAAGCCTTTAAAATGCCGTCTGCTCTCAATCATATTATAGCCAAGATAATTCTCGTCAGTGCCCGGGCGGGGTACAAAGTGGTTGATAACAAAGTTATCGCTGTGGTATATCTCAAAAGTTGTGTCTTCGTGTTTGCTGCATATAATGCATTGTTCATTACTCATTTTTCATCTCCATTCAGTTTCTTTATCTTTGTGCTGAATAGTTTCGCATCTTCGCCTGTTGCATATCTGCGCAGCGCATACCGACCGGTGTTCTTTATATCGTTTTCAGCTTCTTCCAGTCCGGGCGCATATATGAACTCTCCACCCGGTTTAAGACTCTTTAATATGTCGTGATATTTATCTAGGTACAAGCTCTTCCTGCCGTTGCCGGCGGCATGCCTGAAGTGGTTGGAAAATGCCATGTGCGAAATGACTGTGCCCCAGGAGTCCGGTTTAAACTCCATGCCCAGCCAGTCCCGCCTTATTAGGTTAGAATGGTCTTCTGCGTTCCTGTCTGCGCCATAGGCGTCTATTCCCAAGCTAAGCAGATACTTGACCAAGCTGCCGCTTCTTCCGCAGCCAAGGTCCAGCACGGGCTCATTTAGCCTGTACGGGTTAATATGAAGTATCTCCAGCTGAAACTGCGGAGTATATTCACTGCACACTTTTTTACTTATCACCGGTGAAGCGCTGTATTCTTCAAATACCTTTGTACCGTTGGTCGAGACAAGCGAATCCTTTATGTTAAGATAATGCTGCCGGAAAGCCTGCGTTATCGCAGCAGCGTCAAGATTCTCCTGCAGGCAAAGCGCTTCTATGTTTTCCATGAACTCCAGGTAAACATCTGCTATTGCCTTCCGCCCGTTTTCATCAAAAACAAGAAACTGGTTTATGTCCTGCAGAGTCTCGATTATAAGAGCGCCCATAGCCTCGGCAAACTTTTCTTTATTGCCGCTTTTATCCAAAGACTCAATAAAAGAAAGTATACCTTGCTTGTCGCTCAAAAGCGTGTCTATAGTATACTGCGAGCACTCGAAAGAGAACTCCGAGCTGCCAAAGAAATTCTGACTCCAGAACAGGCTTTTAAGAGCGTTTGTTTTAAGCTGGGATGAGATTATTTTTTCCATGTCCAGCTGCATATAGGCTGCTTCCTTTTCAGTTAATTGGTTTTTAGTATTATAACATATTGTATGCATTCTGTGTTTTTAGCAGTGTGCTAAATATTGATAAGGAAAAGACACACCATATCGGTGTGCCTCTTCCTACACCCTCTCTCTATTTAGCGAGGCCCCAGGTTACGCTTAGCGCCGCCGGGGTGGCTACACAATCTCCCCTTCAGGGGATATGACGTGTACGTTAATTGGTATATCCTTGCCACTTCTTTGCATCGCCGTCTCAACTGCTCTTGTCAGTCCTCCGCAGCACGGCACGGTCATCCTTGTGAGCGTAATGCTGCGAATGTCGTTATTGGCGATAATATCGGCAAGTTTATCGCTGTAGTCCACGGCGTCCAGCTTGGGGCACCCGACCAACGTGATCTTGTCTTTCATGAACCTGCGGTGGAAGTCTCCGTATGCAAAACCGCAGCAGTCTGCGGCGATAAGCAGGTCAGCTCCGTTAAAATACGGTGCGATAGGATTAACCAGCTTTATCTGCACCGGCCACTGCCTCAGCTGAGAGCCTATTTCGCCTTCCGGACCATCAGCAGCCTGCTCTGTATGCTTAACGTCCTTTGCCACGGTAGAGGGGCATACGAACTGCGGAGCAGCACTTACTTCCTTTTCAACCATCTTGATAGCATCCACTGGGCACTGGGGCAGGCACATGCCAAGGCCGTCACAGTGGTCTTCACGAACAAGCTGTGCTTTGCCGTCAACCATCGCTATTGCTCCCTGGTGGCACGCATCCGCACAGGCGCCGCAGCCCGTGCATTTCTCTCTGTCAATCTCTATAACATTTCTTTTCATAAATGCACTCTCTTTCTTGATTTTACAATTGTATTATAGTATACTGACGGCAGGACGGATGTGATTATTGTCACGAATAAGGGGAAAAAATGTATCAGAATATAAAGCTGTTCGAGGGGATAGATTTTGATGATCTGCATGATATGCTAAAGTGCATGGGTGCATATTCGAAATCGTACGACAAAAACGAGTTCATATTCCTTGCAGGCGATAAGATAAACACGATAGGGGTAGTGCTTTCAGGCACAGTCAATATTGTAAAAGAAAGCATAACCGGTCAGCGGCGCATTATGATGAGCGCTGGCAAGGGGCAGTTCTTTGCAGAGAGCATCGCCGCTGCAGACGTTAAAGAGTCTCCCGTCAGCGTAATAGCAAAGAGCGAATGTTCTGTGCTTTTCATACCAATCGACAAGTTTCTCTACACCTGCTCTAATTCGTGCAGCTTCCACAGCAAGCTTATACACAACCTTGTTTCTATACTGGCGGAAAAGAACATGTTTCTAAACCAGAAAATAGACTATCTTACCGCAAAGAACACCAGAGAAAAGATATCTATGTATCTCGGTGATGTTATGAGCCGTAAAAAAAGCGCTACTGTCAAGATACCATACAGCCGCAACGACCTTGCGGAATACCTCGGTGTAGACAGGAGCGTACTTTCAAGGGAGCTTTCAAAGATGAAAAAAGAAGGTATCCTCGATTTTGAAAAGAATACCTTCACAGTTCTGATGCCTGATGAATTCTAAGCCGTATAGTTCTGCGGTGCAGGCGCCTTGACGACGAATATCTCCAGCGTCTCGTCGTTTTTATTACATACGTTCATCTTTGTGTTGTATGCGATGTTGATTATACTGCCTGTGCTAAAAGTTTCTTCTTGCGAATCGTCAAGCTGCAGCGTAACAGCACCACGCACTACGCTCATGTAAACGTTAGAGTTGGAATAGTGCTCCGGCAGACATTCTCCGTTACCCAGTATCATGTGGTTGATGTTAACATTCTCGTCAGCCACGATTCTCTCAATAGTTTTTTCATTCCCCAGTGTATATTTATAAACTTTTTCGATCATTTTTGCTGCCTCCTCTATATCATTTTTGCTATATCTTCTTCGACGGTCGAAATAGTACCGAGCCCGAATGTGTCGATAAGGAACTTTGCAACGTTGTCCGAAAGGAAAGCGGGCAGAGTAGGTCCGACATGTATGTTCTTAACACCAAGGTGCAGCAGCGCCAGAAGCACTATAACAGCTTTCTGTTCATACCACGCTATGTTGTAAGCTATCGGCAGCTCGTTAATATCGCAGCCGAAAACTTCCGCCAGTTTCATAGCTATAACTGCAAGCGAGTATGAGTCGTTGCACTGCCCGGCGTCCAGTACCCTTGGGATGCCGCCTATGTCGCCAAGATCGAGTTTATTATATCGGTATTTTGCACAGCCTGCGGTGAGTATCACTGTGTCTTTTGGCAGCGCCTGCGCAAATTCCGTATAATAGCTGCGCTGCTTGAAACGTCCGTCGCATCCCGCCATTACGACAAACTTCTTTATAGCTCCGCTTTTGACGGCATCGACGACTTTATCAGCAAGAGCAAGCACCTGTTTGTGTGCGAACCCGCCGGTTATGCTTCCTGTCTCGATCTGCGTTGGGGGTGCACATTTTTTAGCATGTTCAATTAATTCAGAAAAGTCTTTTTTCCCATTCTCAACCGTTTTAATCTTTTTCCAGCCGGGCATACCGGTGTTGCCTGTCATATAAACTTTGTCGTTGTAGCCTGCATCTTTTGCGGGCGGCACGAGACAGTTTGTTGTGAAAAGAATTGGGCCGTTGAACGTCTCGAACTCCTGCTTTTGAGCCCACCATGAGCCGCCGTAGTTTCCGGCAAGGTGAGGATACTTCTTAAGCTCGGGATAATAATGAGCCGGCAGCATCTCACCGTGGGTATACACATCAACTCCGCTGCCTGCTGTCTGCTCGAGCAGCTCTTTGATATCATGCAGATCGTGTCCTGAAACGAGTATACCGGGGTTGTTTCTTGTGCCGATATCCACCGTTGTTATCTCCGGATTGCCATACGAGCTAGTGTTGGCTTCATCAAGAAGAGCCATTGCTTCCACACCTTATTTGCCCGTCTCATCGATCAAAGAAACATAGCCGCCAAGGTCTATAGAATCGTCAAGCAGCGCTGCAAGAGCCTTCCTGGTGAAATCGAACACAGCCTGAGACGATTTGCCAAGGTTGTATGCATGAGAATGATAGGCTGCTATGCCCATAAGGCCGTACAATATTGTTTCTCTTGCGCTTCTTAAGTCTTCGTCTTCTGTTACAAGTGCGTTGCCTTTTGCATGTTCGGCGGCGAAATCAAGGTCGTCGATGCTCACTTTATTGTAAAGCGCCCTTCCTTCGCTTACTGTTTCTGAAAGTGCCTGCGGGTCAAAATTTGCATTAGTGATGCACTTAAAAAGCGTATTCATTATAAATAAATCGATCTGCTTTAAGGTTTCACTGCTTGGATTTGCTTCGTTTGTTTTTGCGGCCAGCTCTCTAACCAGATATTTGAGTGAATCGAGGTTCTGAGCAACCTCGGGAACTTTGCCGCATACGCCGATCCGTGTGCAGCCTTTTCCGCCTGCTGTTTCCTGACATTGATAACAAAACATATTGTCCATGATCATCCTCCTAAAATTTACTTTATATCTATAAGTATATACTTAGGGTGCGATGAGTATGTGATATTTGTCACGATATCTGAGGTTTGTGTAATACTTATAATAATTACAGCACTAAGTGTTTGTTTAGTCAGATCCAGAAAGAAAGATGATATAATAACAATCAAGGTCAAGAAATTTTCTCCGGCAAACAGTATATTATCAGAAGGGAGGCGGGAAATGGACGACAGGATCGAAGCGGTCAAAAAAGTGCAGAAATATATCGAAGACAATCTTACAAAGCGATTGACGCTTTTCGAGATTGCACAGCATTCAGGATATTCGCCATGGCATATCTCAAGGCTGTTCCGGGAATATACCGACAAGACTATATTTGAGTATCTTCGCTCGCTTCGTTTGTCAAAAGCTGCGCTTATGCTCCGCGATACGCAGACTCAGGTTATCGACGTTGCACTGGAGTTTATATTCGATACGCACGAAGGCTTCACACGTGCGTTTTCCAGGCAGTTCGGCATAAATCCAAAGCAGTATTCTATGCGAACACCGCCGATAAAGCTGTTTATGCCATATCCTGTTTCCGACTATAATATTGAGAGGGGAGACAAAGCGATGAAAGAAGAAAAAACGAATATCATTTTTTCACAGGTGATAGAGCGGCCTGCCCGGGCTGCGATAATAAAGAGAGGCATCAAAGCGACGGAATACTTCGAATACTGCGAGGAAGTAGGCTGTGATGTCTGGGGAGTGCTATGTTCTGTCAAAGGCGCTCTTTACGAGCCGATAGGGATGTGGCTGCCGGGCAAGCTGATAAAACCCGGTACGTCACAATACGTACAGGGGGTCGAAGTGCCGCAAGATTATTCACTGGAACTACCGGAAGGATATGAACTGATTAGCCTAGAGCCGTGCAAGATGATGGTGTTCCAAGGCACGAAGTACGATGACGACAATTTTGAAGAAGAGATATTGAAGGTAATGCGCGCTATAGACGAATATGACCCGAAAGACTTCGGGTTCGAATGGGCGGACGATGATGCGCCGAGGTTCCAGTATGCGCCTGTCGGCTCTCGTGGTTATATTGAGGCACGTCCTGTGAGGCAGATAGTCTAGAAGAAACAAAGCACACAAAAAGGGCAGGGTGTCTCATCCTTTGCCCTTTTTTGAGTATAATGTTTACAGCGCCAACCCGCCGTCTATCTTCAGCACAGCTCCGTTCACAAATGCTGCTTCATCGCTTGCGAGGTATGCACACGCAGCGGCGATCTCTTCGGGTTTGCCTAGCCTCTTGGCCGGCGTTTTTGCGGTAATGGAATCAAGGACCTTTTCCGGCACCTTCTGCACCATCTCGGTTGCAGTGTATCCCGGTGCGACTGCGTTTGCGTTTATGCCGTACTTTGCAAGCTCCTTTGCCCATGTTTGCGTCATGGAAACTACTGCGGCTTTGGTTGCTGCATAGTTCGTCTGCCCAAAGTTGCCGTTGTGCGCAGTCACCGAAGCTATGCTTATTATCTTGCCGTATCCGTTTTCTATCATGTGATTGACAACAGCACGTGTACATGCAAACACACCCTTCATGTTCACGGCTACCACGCTGTCAAACTGCTGCTCGCTCATGTTTTTTAGCTGTGCATCAGCTGTTATACCTGCGTTGTTCACGAGTATGTCTATTCTCCCGTACTGCTTTATTATCTCTGCAAAGCTGCTCTGCACTTCTACAAAATCAGTAACGTCCATTATTACCGAAGAAGCTTCGCCATAAACTTTGAGCTCATTAACTGCTTTGCCAAGGCTCTCTTCGTTTATGTCCGTTATTATTACTCTTGCGCCTTCTTCAAGCAGCCGCTGCGCTATAGCCCTTCCAAGGCCTCTGGCAGCGCCCGTGACCACTGCCGTTTTGTTTTTAAGTTTCATATCTTTGGTTCCTTTCTTTTATACAAATAGCTCTGCGTCCATCAGTTTTAAGTTTTCCGATATAATCGGTTTGAACTGCATATGTTCAAGAACGTCTTTTTCAAGATCGATCCCGGGGGCGATCTCGATGAGCGTCATGCCCTTTTCGGTAAGCTCAAACACAGCGCGTTCCGTTACATAAAGCACCGGCTGCTTCTTCTTGACGGCGAACTTTCCGCTGAAGGTGATCTGCTGTACGTGGTCTATGAACTTTTTAATACTGCCTTCGCTGTCTATAACGAGCTTTGCGTCACTGCACGATATCTTAAGTCCTTTTGTTGTGAAAGTGCCGCAGTATACGACCATTTTTGCTGTTTGTGTTATATCGATAAAGCCGCCGCATCCGGCGATCTTAGGGCCGAACTTCGAAACGTTTACGTTTCCGTGTTTGTCGGTCTGCGCAAGCCCAAGGAACGCAAGGTCAAGCCCGCCGCCCTGATAGAAGTCGAACTGATAAGGCTGGTCTATTATAGCTTCAGGGTTGCTGGAGCACCCAAAATCAACTCCGCCTGCGGGAGTTCCGCCAATGGGGCCCGCTTCTACGGTTATGGTATAGCTGCCCTTTTTAGCTACCTGAGCCACACCCTCCGGCATGCCTATGCCAAGGTTTATTATTGCACCGGGCATAAGCTCTTTGGCGGCCCGTTTGCTGATTATTCGGCGCTCAAGGCTAAGCTCATCGCCTTTTGGAGGCATTTCGCCGTCCTTGCCGATATATGCCGGATTGAAATCTACACTGAATGTCTGCATATGGAATTTCGGTTCGGAAGCCACAACAACAGCATCGATAAAGATACCCGGAATAACAACTTGTTTTGGGTCAAGCGTTCCTGCTTCAACTACTCGCTCTACCTGAACGATGACCTTACCGCCGCTGTTTTTTGCCGCCTGTGCTGCCGAGAGCATTTCTGCCGTTACTGCTTCTTTCTCCATGGTTACGTTACCGTTCTTGTCCGCTGTTGTACCACGTATCAGTGCAACGTCGATGGGGAAGGACTTATAGAAAAGATACTCTCTGCCGTCAAGCTCAATTAACTCGACGATATCTTGTGTGGTTATTTCATTCAGCTTGCCGCCCTCCAGCCTTGGGTCTACGAATGTATTGAGGCCTATGTGCGTTATCGTACCCGGCTTCTTTGCGGCGATGTCACGAAACAGGTGTGAAACAACGCCTTGTGGTATGTTATAAGCTTCAATTTTGTTCTCAAAAGCTAGTTTTTGCACCATAGGTACAAGACCCCAGTGTCCGCCTATGACTTTTGCAACGAGCCCTTCGTGCCCGAAGTGGTTAACGCCTCTTGTCTTGGTATCGCCCTGTCCCGCGCCGTAAACGACGGTGAGGTCTTTTGGATTACCGGTAGACAAAAAACGCTGCTCGATAGCGTAAGCGAGCTCTTCGGGAAAAGCCGCTCCGATGAAGCCGTCAGTTGCTACGGTGTCTCCGTCCTCAATAAGCTGAGCTGCCTGTGCTGCTGTTAAAAATAGTTTTTCCATAATCTATCCCTCTTATCAATATGTATAGAATCCGCGGCCTGTTTTTCTGCCCAGCCTTCCTTCGCCAACCATCTGTTCTATGAGCGGACACGGACAGTACTTTTCTTTGCCAAGTCCCTTGTGAAGCGTCTGCATTATTGCCAGCACGACATCAAGACCAACATAATCACCCAGCTCCAGCGGTCCCATAGGATGGTTCGCACCCAGCTTCATAGCTGTGTCTATATCTTCTTTTTGCGCACCTTGCATAAGCAGGTAAGCGGCGTCGTTTATCATAGGTATAAGCAGCCGGTTGACTATGAACCCCGGAAGCTCCGGTGAGTCTACCGCCTGTTTGCCTATCTGCTTTGTAAAGTCGAGTGTCTTCTGGTATGTTTCGTCCGAGGTCTGCTCGCTGCGTATCAGCTCTATAAGCTTCATTACAGTAGGCGGACTGAAAAAGTGTGCGCACATTATGCGTTCCGGTTTCTTAGCATCTTTAACGATTTTTGTTATGCTGAGGCCGGATGTGTTGCTCAGTACCAGAGCATCCTGCTTCGCATAAGCTTCTATCTGCACAAGCAGTTTTTTCTTAAGCTCAAGGTTCTCGCTCACAGCTTCGATAACAACATCAGCATCGCTTATTGCGCTAATGTCGGTATTATATGTTAGCCGTGAAAGCGCTGATTCACTTTCTTCTGCGCTCATTTTGCCTTTCTCAACAAGTTTTGATAAAGCCTTGCTGCATGCCGCTTTAGCTTTATCAAGCTGCTCCTGCGAAATGTCAGTGTTAAGCGTTTCAATGCCGTTCTGGGCACACAGGAGCGCTATTCTGCTTCCCATGAAACCTGCGCCGATGACAGCTGCTTTCTTTGCTTCAAACATCTCTCTCCTCCTTTATACGTTCCTGATTATTACTGTTACACCCATGCCGCCGCCTACACACAGAGAAGCTAAGCCTAGCTCCTGCTTTCTTCGTCTAAGCTCATAAATTAGCGTAGTCAGTATCCTTGCGCCTGAAGCGCCTACGGGATGCCCAAGTGCAATTGCGCCTCCGTTAACATTTACTTTATCCATAGGTATTTCAAGGTCTCGTAGTACGGCTATAGACTGAGCTGCAAAGGCTTCGTTCAGCTCAAAAAGGTCGATGTCACCAGTTTGCAAACCAGCTTTTTGCAGCGCCTGTCTGCTTGCCGGAATAGGTCCCAGACCCATTACAGACGGTTCAACACCAGCGCTAGAATAGCTCACTATCTCCGCGAGCGGTTTTAATCCAAGATCTTTGGCTTTTTGAGCAGCCATCACAATAAGTGAGCATGCGCCGTCGTTTATTCCCGAAGCGTTGCCGGCCGTTACTGTACCGTCCTTTTTAAACGCCGGACGCAGCTTTGCGAGGGTTTCCTTGGTAGTGCCGAACCTTGGATGCTCGTCCGTGTCAAAAATCAAATCATCCTTCTTGCGCTGGGGGATAGCAACAGGAACTATCTCTTCTTTGAATTTTCCGGCTTCGATTGCCGCCTGAGCCTTTTGCTGGCTGATTGCAGCGAACTCGTTCTGCTCTTGGCGGGATATTTCGTACTTATCAGCTATATTTTCTGCGGTTATACCCATGTGTACGTTAGAGAACACGTCCGTCAAAGCATCTGAGACCATCATATCACGCAGCGATACATCACCCATCTTTGCGCCGAACCGAACGCTGTCAGAAACATACGCAGCACGGCTCATATTCTCAGTACCGCCTGCCAGGACTATCTTGTTATCACCGCAGATAATCGTTTGTGCAGCAAGTGAAACGCTTCTAAGACCAGAGCCGCACACCTGGTTGATCGTCATTGCCGGTACTTCGACTGGGATTCCGGCATTAACCGAAACCTGACGGGCAACGTTCTGACCAAGGCCGCCCTGAAGTATACAGCCAAGGAAGACCTCGTTTATTGTTAATTTATCAATACCGATGTCGTCTATAACCTGCTGTGTGACAATCTTTCCAAGCGCTGCAGCACTAACGGAAGAAAGCGTGCCGCCGTAGCTGCCGATAGCTGTTCGTTTGGCTGCAACTATTACTGGTTTTTTCATAAAAAATACCTCCGAATAAAAGGAATTGAATGTGTAAAGTCCATAGTATTATATGACTTATAATACTTTAACTGTCCAGTGTTTGTCAAACATGATTATAAAATAAACATGATTATATCAATATTGAAATGAAGTTCTTTTTGTGTTATTCTTGCAAAGAAAGAGGTGGCGTTTTGGAAAAATTATCACTTAAGCAAAAGCGCATGCTGCAATACTTTATTGAAGCGGCACAGCATATAATCGACAGAGACGGGTTTGACAACGTCACTATAAGAAAGATATCGCAGGAAGCCGGATATAACAGCGCAACCATATACAATTATTATGAAGATTTGGAGCATCTTCTGCAGTTTGCATGCGTGGAATATCTTATAAGATATCAGAAAAAACTGTTGAAGAGCATAGCGAGTCTTGAAAGCCCGAAAGAAATCTACTTTACAACATGGACATTGTTTTCATCAGAATGTTATGAGCATCCGAAAGTATTCTATCAGCTCTTTTTTTCCAAACACAAAGACAAGATATTCAAGACATTCTACAGATATATAGAAATATTTGACGTAAAATACGACGATATCCCGCCTCAGAAGATATTCTCTTTCATAACGCTTCCAGACCTTGTAAAAAGGCATACTATATTACTCGAAGGGCTAGCGCAAGGCGGGCTGATTGCTGCTGAGAACCTTAAGGAAAAAGCGGATATGCTGACACGTATTTTTGAAAGCATGCTTTCTTCCGTAAGGCTGGACGGGAATATATTCACGAAAGAGCAATTCACTGAAAGGATAATACAATATTCTAAGATTTTACTGTGCCTTAGTTGATAAAGACCAAAGTTGTTAATTTTGGCGTGTAGCAGTTGACTAACACCACTATATAAAATAAAATAGTATCTACTATTTAAACTTACATTGGAGAACGAATGAAAAAACTTGTCATATACTTTTTAGCATTGATGCTTATTACATCCGTGATTACCGGTTGCTCAAAAAACCAGAGAGAGATTGTAGTCGTACCTATACCCGTCGAAGACAGGCTTGCAATCATTGACGGTCTTTTGGACGAGCAGGATTATGCCGGTGTCAGGACAATCTATGAAGAAGCGATCGGGGAAGATAAACAGATAATAAAGGATCATCTGGAAGGCTATGCGATGCTCTATATCGACGAGGCAAAGGAAACGCTGTCAACAAAACGCCTTGAACAGTTTAGGGAAACCGGATACAGCGGCATCGTACTTACAGACGGGATCAGCCTAATAGAGCGCCTTATAGCCTCTGAGTTGCTTTATAAGGAAGGCAAGATAGCTTACAACGGGCGCGATTTCGAGACTGCTAAGGAGAAACTTGGGGAGGTGGATCCGGATTATTCCGGATATGATTCTGCACAGAAGTGTCTTGCAGAAATAACAAACAGAGAAAAGGCGTGGCAGACCGCAAAGTATGGCAGGGACCAGGGCACGTACGCCTTGGCATACGATTCTGAGTTTGTATATGTTCCCTACGAGCTTGACGGCGTTTTCGGTATACTCAAAGCCGATGCAAACAGCACATATACAGAGTTTATACCGCTTTCGGACAAAGGCAGTAATGTAATTGCCGGAATAAATGTAATAGGCGACTATTTATACTTTATTGCAGGAGAGGATGTTGGCCGGGGGCTTATGTTTGAGGATCCGTACTGCATCTATGAGATGAAAACGGATGGAAGCGGGCTGGCTCAGGTTGCTCAGGGCGACTATTTTGACTTGACGATTCACGACTCACAGGTCTATGCGCTCTCATATACAAAAGGGCTTGTGCAGATGGATAAAGATTTTAAAAACGAAACGGTAATCGCTTCTGGACACGTTATAGAAGCAAGCGTAACAACGGAAGGGATATATTACACAGTTCAGGGCTCGCTTGGCAGCAGCAGTGATAACACTGTGTATTTCTATGACGGACAGGAAAGCGTAAAGGTGGACAGCGGAAGCTTTATGCATTACTATACGTGTTCTCAGAATGTGTTGACGCTCGAAAGCACCGGTAGCAAGAACGAGGCACTTTATCTGGACGGCGAGAAGATTGCAGCGACGGATATACTAAAGGTCTACGGTCTGGTGGGCGGAAGGGTCATATATTCAACACCCGGCAACGATGCGCAGGAAAGACTCAAGGACTATGATATCACCAGCTCTGACACCCAGAGCTATACAGGTAAAGGAGAGCTGCCGCTGTATTACATTGCAGGCATATCATATGAAACAGAGCGGATTTTCCTTGTTAACAGGGACGGAGTTTATGCTGCCAAAGCAGGTTTTGATGAGATACAGACTTTTGAACTGCCCTCTGTGGATACCGACAAGCTTACGGCTAACATGGCGCTTCTGCGTCATATCGGAGATGCCGAGCTTTATTCTCCGGAAGAGCCGGAAGTGGTCGTAGTAAGCGACGAACTGCTTTGGTATTACAGCGACGCTAGTATAAATATAGTAATGGAAAAGAGATTTCTTGAAGAAACCGAATGCATCGCATATATTACACATATCCGTACAAATGACTTCAGCCGGATATCAACGGGCAGCTGGGGAGATTCTGCAGATTCGAAATCTACTGCAGATCCGGAAGACGTGGCGGCAAAGTATGGCGTTATATACGGACAGAGCACTGATTTCTTCAATTATAACAACGATACGAGAAGAGGAATAGTTATACGGAACGGAGAGGTCTTCAGAGACCATATATATAACAGCATGCTTGCGATATACCCGGACGGCAGATTTGAGACGTATGAAAAAGCAGACACGATAAGCGCTGACAGGCTGATAGAAGACGGGGTCATGAATACGTTTTCGTTCGGCCCGGTATTGGTTGAGGACGGCTTTCTTTCATCCAGCTCAACCAACAGCAAGGTGGCTGTTAGAAATCCCAGAAGCGCAATAGGTATGGTGGAACCGGGGCACTACGTGAGCATCGTGGTGGATGGCAGAAGCTCAAAGAGCCGAGGGCTGACAACAGTTGCGCTTGGCGAGCTGTTTGCTGACGAAGGCTGCAAGGTGGCTTATAATCTCGATGGCGGCGGTACGATATCTGCTGTTTTCCTTGGCAACATGATGAAGCTGAGTACGCATTACCGCAACATACCCGACATTCTCTATTTCGGGTCGTCAGACCTGGTGCCGCTAGACCTTGATGAGTATACTATGACCTATGAGGATTATATGTCTGCCGAAAAGGAAGTTCAGGAGTAATAATAATTTTGCAAAGCCGGTATGTGTGGAGTGTTGATATCAAGTGCACAGCCGGCTTTTAAAAGTTATTCAGCTTGTAATTTTGCACGGTTTCATATATTATTAGTTTGACAAAGCATGACGGCATGTGCAATGCTGTGTGCTTTTTTGCGGCATATATTCAAGCAGATGCCGTAGTCCAGTTCGCTTTGCAGGCTCGGGGGCGCCCCGTGTATAAGGTTGTATACTACAGCTATAACAGCGGACGCGAAACCAGAAGCATAAGGAGTTGTATTTGGATAAAGACTTAAAGAATCTGGCCGTAGTCATACCGGCGTATAAACCAGGGAAAGAACTTGAAAGCTTTTCACAGGAGCTTATCGAAAAAGGCTTCGGTGAAATAATAGTCGTGGATGATGGTGGCGGCAATGATTATTCTGGTATATTCGAGACTGTGAAAGCTGCAGGCTGCAAGCTGCTGGTGCACGAGGTAAACAAAGGCAAAGGCAGGGCGCTAAAGACAGCATTCGAATATATTCTTAAGCACACCCCAGATATCAGTGCTGTAGTTACTGCGGATGCAGACGGACAGCATCTTATTAAAGATATAATAAGAGTGGGCGAAAAGACGCTTGAGACAAGTGATGCGCTTGTAATCGGAGGAAGGGTGTTCTCTGGCAAAGTGCCGCTGAGGAGCAGGCTCGGGAACACGATAACGAGAGGTATTTACAACTTTGTCACCGGACAGAAAGTGCACGATACACAGACAGGTCTTAGGGGAATACCAATCGGCGCGCTTGAAAAGATATCTAGGCTTCACGGAGAACGCTATGAGTTCGAAATGAACATGCTGCTTGAGGCAAAGCGGCTGGGACTGAGGATCAAAGAGATAGAGATCGAGACCGTTTATATAGATGATAACGCAAGCTCTCACTTCAATGCACTGACCGATTCATGGAAGATATACAAACTGATATTTATGTTCAGCGGCGCAACGATATACAGGCACATCATTATGTTCGGCGGGTCATCACTGTTGGCTTTCGGAATAGATTATGCTCTGTTTTCACTTATTATATTGGTTGCACCGACGTTTTTTGCTCGAGTGCCTCAGGATCAGATAGCAAGTGTTTTAGGGTTGAGTTTTAAGTATTATCCTCCCGTTCTTATAGCAACGATAGTCGCAAGAACGGTGAGTTCCACTGTTAATTTCATAATAAACCGCAATATTGTGTTTGGTAAAAAAGGCGACGGCATAATCAAACATGCTTTAAGTTACTACCTTCTGGTAGTAATTATTCTGATACTCAACAACCTGATAATAACAGGTTTGATATCGGCCGGATTGAATGTATTTATAGCCCAGATAGTCACTCAAGCCGTACTCTTCGCTTGCAGCTTTTTTATACAAAAGCGCATAATCTTCAACTAGAGGGCTGAAAGGCAGTTATGAAAAATAAATTGGTTCTAGTCTTTAAGGGTTTTGTTATAGGTATAGCAAATATAATTCCAGGAGTCTCCGGCGGAACGCTGGCGCTTATACTCGGGATATATGAGAGGTTCATAAAGTCACTCTCGAATTTCTCACTTCACTCTTTAAAAACAATAGTGATGCTTCTTTCTTTCAAACGCAAACGCTACGAAGAGTTCAAAGATGAAATGAAACGTATAGATGCGCTGTTTCTTCTGCTTATATTCATAGGCCTGGGGGCGGCGTTGGTTGCATTCTCCAGCTTTATGACATATTTGATAGAGAACCATCACGACATAACATACGGGTTTTTCTTCGGGCTTATACTGGCTTCTGTAAAGGTTCCGCTTTCTATGATAAAGAAGTATGATATAAAGGTGGTGCTTGCCGGGGCAATAGGAATAGCGATAGTAGTTGCGCTTGCTCTAATACAGAGCGATGCAGATAAGATAGCCAGTGCGCAGAAGGCTCAGGAAGCGGCGCAGGCATCTGGCACGATGACATCCCAGCTAGACATAGGCAGGATACTGATGGTTTTTGTTGCCGGGATGCTCGCTACGTCCGCAATGATACTGCCGGGGATAAGCGGTTCTTTCGTTTCACTTCTGCTCGGACAGTATTTCTTCCTGCTTGCAGCCATCGCCACCGGGAACATAGTAGTTCTGCTGATATACATCGTAGGTGCGATAGCCGGAATCAAACTTTTTGCAAAATTCATGGAGTTTCTGTTCAAGAAGTTCCACAATACTGTATTGGCATTCCTTACGGGTCTGGTCATAGGTTCGCTCTATGTTACCTGGCCGTTCAAAGCAAGCGCTTTGGTGGGCAGCGAAACCGTGTATCTTAGCAATGCGATACCTGCGCAGTTTGGACTTAACGAGATTCTGACTGTGGTAACTGCGATAGCTGGGGCGGCAATAGTAATTATCATGATAGTGGTAACGAAAAAGGCCGGAAATGACGAGAAGACTTCAGAAATTTCTTAAAGGATTTGCCGCATTTGCACGTATTCATTATAGAAAGCATACAGATAAGATGCATTAGCGGCGGTACTCAACCTTATTTTAACATTTAGAGAGCAACAGCGGATTGAAACTGCGATAGGCTTGTGGTATGCTTCTAGAAAAGCGAGTGAGATACGCAGCTTGTTGTTTTTGCATGTATAAAAGAAGTTAAAGACAAACAGAAGTGATTTCGATTCACCTCTGTAGTTGAAAATAAATAGAACTGAAAGTTTGGTATGGTAAAAAAGATGAACAAAGATGATAAAAATATAGAGAGCAGCTCTGACGGCGGCAAAAAAGCAGGTCTTTTCAGCGAAGAATTCAAGAAATGGCGCAAGAAAGAAAAGCAGGAGAAAAAAGAAAGCAAGGCAAAGAAGAAGAAATCTGCCAAGCAGGGGATAGAAGGCGACAGACCGGTAAAGGCCAGAGCAAAGTGGAGCAAAAAGAGCAAGGTGCTTTTTATTGTGCTGTGCTCTGTGCTTGGAGTATTCATAATCGGCGGAGTGCTGCTGCTGACGTTCTTTAGCAACCCACTTGGTAGTCTTGATACTGTAGCGGATCAGATGCAGGTCGTTCCGACACCAACCCCTGAGGAAACAGGGCTTCCGGATATGCCTGACGGTACAGAAGCCACACCGGAACCGACATTGAACCCATACGAAGAGCTCATGGCATATGCTGATATGAGCCTTCTTGAAAACACAATAAACATCATGCTGATAGGGACTGACTATGCGGAAGAAAGGGAAACATGGACAGGCAAGCACGAATATCATGCAGACGTTATGATAGTGCTTTCTATAAACACGGAGACTAATGCTGTAAATATGATATCTCTGCCTCGTGATACATATGCGAAGATACCAGGCATAGACGGCATATACAAGCTGAACGCATCTATAAACTGTGGCGGAGGCTGGCCTACTGAAGGCGGCTTCAATAAAGTGTGCGAAGCTGCTGAATGGATGATAGGAGGAGTGCCGATAGACTACTATTACGCAGTTGATATGGCTGCGGTAAAAGGCCTGGTAGATGCAATAGGAGGCCTTGATTTCGACCTTGATATATCTTTCGATAACCAGGGAAGGGAGTATGAAGCAGGCTTCCAGCATATGGACGGACAGGCTGTGCTTGACTATCTCAGGGTTAGAAAACCGGGGCACATAAAGGAAAGCGGCCAGTCAGGAGACCTTAAAAGGATCGACAGACAGAAGAGGATGCTGATTGCGATATTCAATAAAATCAAGGAAGGCAATCTTCTGGCCAATATCCCCAAAATAATTGAAGCCTTCGAAGGCGGGCTCTACACAAATCTTTCGACTATGGAAACGGCAGGTTTGGTTGCATTTGCATACAATATCGATCCTGACGACATAGGCATGTATTCTATGAGCGGAAAGTATAACTACGGAATTTTCAACTGGAATTTTGTAATTACCGACCAGAATAAACGAAGAGATATTATTCAGGAAGTCTACGGATTCAAAGCTCCGAAGAGAAGCGATTATGATTCGGAGTCGGCAACATGGCTTTGGGAGAGAATGCAGCTGGAGGTAATCCTGGAAGAAAGTGAACCTGTTATGACACAGGTAAAAGCAATAATGGACGAGGATGCACTAAGACCAAAAGAGCCCGAACCGGAGCCTCCTCCAACACCTACGCCGACGCCAGACCCGTCAGTTACGCCGGATCCGAGTGTATCACCGACGCCGACGATAGCGCCTACTCCCACGCCGACAGTACCGCCGGGAGGATACAGGCAGTATGAAGATTCTGTACATGAGTTCTATAGCACTGCAGAAGAAGAATATTTCGCTCTGCTGACTTGGGACCTTGACGTGAGCGACAGAGATCTCTCTGATGAGATAGTAGATAAATTAGCTGCTGCGAATACGCAGTTTAAAAAGGATGTTGAAAAGCTGTGCAGCATGTTCAGCATAAAACTGCCCGATTGGGATGTGAACTACGAAGAGGAAGATAACGAGATATATATCGATTTCAGATAGTATGATAAGACTCCTGCTTAAAAAGGAGTCTTTTTTTTTGCCATAAAACTATCAATATACATAAGTTTGTAGATTTATCCAGATGAAAAATATATAATAGTGGAAATGAGACTTAAGGAGGAACAAGTTTGAAACAAAAACATTGTAATACAACATAGAGGCATAAAAAATAAACCATAAGGAACTTACAGTACATTGAAAAAAGAATATGGTACAAAAAATCAGGCTACAACGCCATCCTGGTCAACGACGATGTACCCAATACGCTTAACGGCAGCAATCGCCTGATCCACAGATAAAGTGCAATTAGTTGGAATAGCATCCTCCTTCTTATAAAGGTCAGAATTATAAGGCTCAGACTTTTTGAGCATGGCATAGATGGCGGTAAGCAGCATTCTGCAGACAGCGATAATTGCTTTCTTGTGCCCACGACGCTTTTTGAGCGCAAGGTAGCGTCTTTTGATCTCAGGGTTCTTGTCTGATTTACAGACGGTAAGCGCATTCTGAACCAAAAGCGGTTTGATGTAAGCTCCGGCACGTGTAATACGTGTGGTTTTCTTCTTTCCGGCACTCTCGTTGTTTTGAGGAACGAGACCAGCCCACGAGCAGAGATGTTTGGCTGTTGGGAACACGGACATATCCACGCCGATTTCCGATATGATAGCGATAGCGGAAAACTGCTGGATACCCGGAACAGTCATAACAAGGTCAATTTGCGAGCTGAACCGTTCTGAGAGTTTGAGGATAGAAGATTCAAGATTTGCTTTGCACAGCGCTAAGCTATCCATGTGTGAGCGGATAATTTTGAGCTTTTGCACTTGCTCGGAGCACATCAAGCCGTCAATGGCAGCTTGCACATTTTCAGGCGAAGCTTTGCAGCGACGGTCGATGAACCCAGTGACATCAAAAGAACCGTCGGGGCAAGAGAGAAGCTGCTCGGTAATGGCGGAAGCGCTTTTGCCGAATACGTCGGAGAACACATCGTCAAGCTTGATGTTGGAAACGGTCAGACAGTTTTGCGCACGGTTTTTCTCTCCAACACAAAAGCTGGTGAGTTTTGAACGATACCGCATCAGGTCGCGAAGCTGTCGGATTTCAAACGGCGGGATAAAGCTGCCGGATACAAGATCATGCTTGAAAATGTCGGCAATCCACTGAGCATCCCTTTTGTCGGTTTTCTTACCGCGAATGGCTTTGACGTATTTGGGATGCGCAAGAACAACATCGCACGTTTGCTCTAAGGTGTTGAACACAGGAATCCAATACTTACCCGTTGATTCCATGCAGACGTCTTTGCAGTTGTTCGATGCAAGCCAGTCGGCAAACCGTCGCAGATCGCCTGTAAACGTAGAGAATCTGTGACGTTTGTAGGTGGTCACACCTTTATCATTTGTTGAGGCGATACAGGCGACGATAAACGATTTGTGGACATCGATGCCGCAACAGATAGGGTAAACGATTTTAAGTGCCATAGACACCTCCTCAGTTTTTTGAGGAAACCGACAGGGACTGACTGCTCAAGCAAAAAACGAGTAGCGTCTTTACAAAGATAAGTTTACGGGCTTTTAAATCCCATTTATTTGTGCTTGAAAGAGCGGACGGCACACATAAATATTCAGTCAGTGGGTAACACTGCCTACTCACCTCCACGTGCTGTGTAGTGTGACGGTAACCTCACTGACATAGTATAACGAAACAACGGCGAGAGTGCACGTTTCATAACGTTTTGTGCCTTTCGCAGAAAGGAATGGTCATAAATATGATTTGTCAAAACTGCGGAAGCCAGATTGCCGAAGGGATGCGTTTCTGCAACGCATGCGGTGCGCCTGTCCAGCCTGCTCAGCCAGCCGGCCTGAGATATGAGATTTTCGGAGGCAACTTGCCTGCCGTTTCAATAAAGCTGGATTCAGGTCAAAGTATATACACTCAGTCGGGCGGCATGCTTTGGATGACCGGCGGTATAGGTATGGAAACGAACATGAAAGGCGGTCTTGGCAAAGGACTTGGACGCATGCTTTCAGGCGATTCGCTTTTTATGGCGACGTATACAGCAAATGCGCCCGGGCAGGAGATAGCCGTTGCAAGCTCGTTCCCCGGAAGTATACTTGACCTGACGATGAACGGAAACGGTATAATAGCTCAGAAATCGGCCTTCCTGTGTGCAGAACCGAACGTATCGCTCAGCGCATATGTAACAAGGAATATCGGCGCAGGGCTGTTCGGGGGCGAAGGCTTTGTACTGCAGCGGATTTCCGGCTTTGGCAAGGTGTTTCTCGAGATAGACGGCAGCATGGTGGAGCGCACCCTTGCGCAGGGAGAGACGATAAAGGTTGACACAGGAAACGTTGCGGCTTTTGAAGAAAGCGTGAATTATCAGGCAGAGATGGTAAAGGGCTTTAAAAACATATTGTTCGGGGGCGAAGGCCTCTTCCTTACGACTCTGACGGGACCGGGGAAGGTCTGGATGCAGACTATGACGCTGCCGGGAGTTGCAAAAAAGCTGATCCCGTTCTTGCCAAAACATAATTAGAGAAGGTGTTTGGATGAAGAGAAAAGGTGCCAGAGACGAAGGCGTAAAGATAGTAACGTACGGTCTTATCGGCAACGTCTTTCTTGCTATGCTCAAAGGTTCGGTCGGGCTTATATTCGCAAGTCAGGTGCTGACAGCGGATGCTGTTAATTCAGCAGGCGATGTGATGACAACTTTCGTTGTGTTGCTTGGTTTGCGCTATGCCATAAAACCGCACGATGAAGATCACCATTACGGACATGGCAAGATGGAGGCGCTCGTTTCGCTGTTCGTTGGAATATTCATACTGGTCGGTACCGGCTTTCTTATCAGGAGCATAATAATAAACCTGATAAACAAAGAAGCGCTGGAGCCTAGTTTCATTGGACTGGTGGCGGCGGTCGTTTCGATAGCAGTAAAGGTAGTTATGTATCGGATGACTTATTCAGTCGGAAAGAAGCTGAATTCTATAGCTATTCTTACAAGCGCAAAAGACTATCGTAACGATATTATTGCTACATCGGGTGCAGTTGTTGCGATTGCTCTTGCTATTTTCGGAAAAGCAGCCGGTGCTAATGTACTTGAAGTGTATTCAGAACCTGTAATGGCGTTCATAATCGCACTGTTTATAGTAAAGACGGCGGTAGAGATAATAACCGAGTCCAGTAAAATGCTGTTGGATGCTGCTCCGGATAAAGATACGGTTGAAGGAATGCGAAGTGCTATCGACGAAGTAGAAGGTGTAGAGTTCATCAACTGGGTAAAATGCCGCAAGATGGGCAGGGGTCTGCTTGTGGATGCAGCTATCGAAGTTGACGGCAGTCTTAAGGTAAGCACGGGGCATGATATAGGAGACGAAGCAAAGTTTGCGGTCATGGCAAGATACCCGGAAGTACTGGACGTTATAATACATATCAACCCAAAAGAAAAGAATGAGGGCTAAAAGACAGGAGAATATATGAGAAGAACGGATGAAAGAGAGCCGCAGGAACTGCGGGAAATTAGCATAACAAGAGATTTCATGAAGAATGCGCACGGCAGCGTGCTGATAGAATGGGGAAACACACGGGTGTTGTGTACTGCAATGTATGAAGTTGGGGTGCCTGCATTCGTAGACGAAGAAAGCAAGGGTTGGTTGACAGCAGAATACAACATGCTGCCAGCTTCCACGCCCCATAGGAAAAGAAGGCCGCTATTAAAGCCGGACGGCAGAAGCACAGAGATAAGCAGGCTCATCGGCAGGGCGCTGAGGAGCGTATTCGATTTCGAAGCTATTCCTGGCTATACAATACACGTAGACTGTGATGTTATAGAAGCTGATGGAGGCACGAGGACGGCAAGCATCACCGGTGCTTACGTTGCGCTGTATCTTTGTATAGATAAGATGCTCAAGATGGAGATAATAGACTCTTCGCCTTTGAAGAGCGGCGTGGCTGCGGTTAGCTGCGGAGTTGTAAACGACACTGCGATGCTGGATTTATGCTATGTGGAAGACAGCATGGCGCAGGCCGACGCAAACATAGTGATGTCTCATGACGGCGGAATAATAGAGATACAGGCAACTGGTGAGAAGCGGCCTATCGAACCGCAGGAGCTTGATCTTCTCATAGAGTATGCAAAGTCGGGGATAGAAACGATAAAGCTGATGCAACAGGAAGCATGTGAAGACTGACTGATGTGGACGTGCCCCCTGAAAGAGGGGGCTTTTTGTTTTATATTTGAAGCCTTTGCGGTGTTGAAATGCCGCCTGCCTAACGTTATAATAAAAACCATCAGATATATACTACCGGGGGGAAGAGATGAAGAGATTAGTAATCGGAACGAACAACAAGCATAAAGCACGGGAGATAAAACAGATACTCGGCAGCTTCTATGACGAGATAGTCTCGCTCAAAGAAGCTGGTATAGAGCTTGAAGTTGAGGAAGACGGCGATACTCTTGAAGAGAACGCAGTAAAAAAGGCTGCGGAAGCTGCAAAAATAGCCGGCTGTGATACTCTGGCCGATGATACCGGCCTTATGGTGGACGCACTTGGTGGCGCACCGGGCGTTTATTCTGCGCGTTATGCCGGAGAAGATGTCAGCTACGAAGATAACAATACAAAGCTTTTAAAAGAGCTTGACGGAATAGATGACAGGAGCGCAAAGTTTGTGTGCGTAATGGCGCTTGCACGGGATGGCGGAGTAATCACTGCAAAGGGTGAAGTGCCAGGCGTTATCACAAAAGAGCTGCTGGGAGAGCAGGGCTTTGGGTACGATCCTTTGTTTTTTTCAACAGAACTCAACAAGACGTTTGCTCAAGCTTCGGCGGAAGAGAAAAACACCGTCAGCCATAGAGCAAGGGCACTGGGTGCGCTAAAAGAGAAGCTGGAACAGGAAAAGGAATAGATGGCGCTGGACAAAAAAGATAAAATAAAGAGAACAAAGAGAATAACGGCACAGGCACTTTTTGCGACGTTGTCGATCGGCCTAATACCTATATACACGTTTATATTCGGAACAAAAGAAAATCCGTTTGAAAACACACTGTCTGGGATAGGCAACGCATTCGACCACAAACTCAGTTTCATATTCTGGGGCAGTCTTACGGGGTTGGCGATAGCTTACTATACGCTTTATATGTTTTCAAAGATAGGATATCAGAACAAAGCTGCTCGAAGGTTCTTATACGGTTCACAGGCCTGCCTTGTGCTTACAGTGCTTACACCAGCGCTAAAGGATGTTTTTCCGGTATGGCACTTCATCCACGTAACGTTCTCGACGCTGTTTGCGCTGTTTTTCGTGGCATCCATACTTCTGTTTCTGCAGTATCTGTCAC
The DNA here is from genome assembly GCA_963666505.2 of Christensenellaceae bacterium. Classification (GTDB taxonomy): domain Bacteria; phylum Bacillota; class Clostridia; order Christensenellales; family SZUA-584; genus JABGQS01. The sequence continues at coordinate 704,232 of CAXXXL010000001.1, forward strand.
GGAGCAATACAGATCTTTCAAAAAAGTCGTTTTTTCTGCTTATTGCATGTGTCGGGATATCTATAGTTTCACTGTTTTTTATGGGGCTAAACGGCGTGGTAGAGATACTTTTCTTTATCGGCATATCTGTTTTCCTGTTTGTGCTGAACATATATCTGGATAGATTCGCAGAAAAGCAGCCTAAGATCAAAGAGCATACAAAGAAAAACCGGAGATAGAAATGAAAAGACTTCTGATAATAAGCGACAGCCATGGGAATAAAAAAGGGATAATAAGAGCGCTTGAAGCTGCAGGTGATATAGATGCTGTAGTTCATCTTGGAGACCTCGACAGAGACACAGCATGCCTTCGCGGCAGGACAAGGGTATACTCTGTGCGCGGTAACTGCGATATGGGATCTGTTAACAAAGAGGAAAGGCTGGTTTCATTCGGGGGCAGACGCATATTGATGGTGCACGGTCATAAGCAAAGGGTAAAGCAGGGGCTGCTCCGTCTTGGCTTATATGCTCAGGAGAAAAATGCGGATGCTGTGCTATATGGGCACACACATATACCAAAGGAAGTTTTTAGCGGCGAAGTCCTGCTCTACAACCCGGGCGCACTTTCCGGTATGAGGCCGTCGTACGGTATACTAGAGGTCGATGACAACGGCGCAATAAGGGTGAAAACCTATTTTCTTGCGCCGAACAGTTAATTGTATAAGATGAAGAACAGTCTTTTAAAAGGAAACATTACATGGCCGTCAAACAGCGGCTGGTAGTGTTTTTTTACTGCCAAACAAGCTTTTCTCAGTCTGCTAACCGGCGGAAGAGCATTTAAGATTAAACCTAATAAAAGCTAAGAAAACGCCGCTCATCTGCGGCTCTTTTTTTATAGGAAAATTAATCTTGACAAAATTAGTAGGGTATACTATCATAATCTTGACCAAAATACTATGAATTAGATTATTCGAAAATGGAAGGGAACTGGAAGGTTGATAATTTCCACCAAAGGCAGATACGGCCTTCGTGCCATGTTCGAGCTTGCAAAAGGCTATGGACAGGGCACAATGAGTATAAAAAATATAGCGGAGATACAGGGCCTTAGCGAGCAGTATTTAGAGCAGCTTTTTTCGAAGCTTAAATCTGCAAGGCTTGTTGAGAGCACCCGTGGACCAAGCGGAGGCTACAGATTGTCGCAGGAACCCGAAAGCATCAGTGTAGGCAGAGTGTTGACGGTTCTAGAGGGAGAGCTAACGCCAGCGGAGTGCGTTGGTGAAGAATCGCACTGCGAACATGTTGAGCTTTGTACCACACATATAATTTGGCAGAGGATATACGACGGATTCAACGATGTTATTAATTCAATAACTCTTAAAGATATGGTAGACGATCACAACAAGACTGTTGACGAAAGACCTCAGGCAAAGGACGTAAGGTGTTAATATGGAGATATATCTGGACCACGCAGCTACGACTTATACAGACAAAAAAGTTTTGAAGGTTATGATGCCGTATTTTTCAGAAACTTTCGGAAACGCTTCCAGCCTGCACGGCTTCGGCAGAGAAGCACAGAAGGGCGTAGCAAAGGCACGTTCACAGGTTGCCGATGCTATAGGGGCAAAGCCGGCTGAGATATATTTTACATCCGGAGGCACGGAAAGCGACAACTGGGCAATAAAGGGAGCAGCGCTGCTTGCCGGAAAAGGACATATAATAACGACCTCGGTAGAGCATCATGCGGTTCTTGAAACGTGCGAAAGCCTTGAAAAGGCAGGCTTCGAAGTGACATATCTGACTGTTGATAAAGACGGCAGGGTAAGCCCTGAAGCAGTCAGAGCGGCTCTGAGAAGTGATACCGTACTGATAAGCGTTATGACGGCGAACAACGAAGTAGGCACGATAATGCCGATAAAGCAAATAGGCGCTGTTGCAAAAGAAAATGGGATACCCTTTCATACGGATGCTGTACAGGCAGCCGGACATATCCCTTTAGATGTTAATGATATGAATGTAGACCTGCTTTCGATCTCTGCGCATAAGTTTTACGGGCCCAAAGGAGTGGGAGCGCTGTATATAAGGACGGGAACTAAGATAGAAAAGTTTATGCACGGAGGCGCACAGGAGAGGGAACAAAGAGCAGGTACTCTGGATACTCCCGGTATAGTAGGCCTGGGTGCTGCAATAGAACTTGCTGTTCAAGATATGGACAAAGAGTACGAACGAGAAGCGAAACTTGCAAAAAGACTAAGTGAAGGCTTGCTCGAGCTCCCGAAAGTCTTTCTGAACGGACATAAAACGGACAGGCTGCCGGGCAACGTGAACATCTCGTTCGAGGGCATAGAGGCAGAGGCGCTCATGCTTCATCTGGACCTTGAAGGCATATCAGTTTCGACGGGCTCAGCATGCTCGTCGGGCTCGACCAACCCGTCGTATGTGCTCAGAAAGATGGGGCTGACGAACGAACAGGCACGAGCAGCCGTAAGGTTCACTATAGGGCGCCGGAACACAGCTTCGCAGATAGACGAAGTAATTGAAAAAACGAAGGACATAGTGGTAAGGTTAAGATCAATCTCGCCGCTGTTTGCAGATAAAGGAGAGAGATAGTATGTATAACGAAAAAGTATTGGAACATTTTAAAGATCCGCACAACGTTGGGGAGATGGAAAACCCGGACGGCTATGCCGAGGTCGGCAGCAGCGAATGCGGAGATACCATGAAGATGTATATCAAGGTGGACGACAACAAGATAACAGATATAAAATATAAGACCTACGGCTGCTGCGCCGCTATTGCTTCTTCCAGCATAGCTACGGATATGGCGAAAGGCAAAACCATAGAAGATGCCGAGGCAATGACAAAAGCCGACATAGTCGAAGAACTCGGCGGACTTCCAGATAAAAAGATACACTGTTCTCTTCTTGCAGAGGATGCGCTCAAAGCTGCAATAAAAAATTACAAATCTAAGTAGTAAGATTTATATTTATTAATACTGCGAAATCGCTTCGCCGGATGTTTACACCGGCGGATTTGCAAAGCGCTTTATTTTTATACTCATAGAGGTCACATGATGACAGAACAATATAATAATAAATATAACCAGGTGAATAATAACTGTTAAATCATTTACAATCAAGGGGTGTATACCAATTAATGTTAATTAATCTTAAAATTTATGAATTTAAAAAAATCTTTTTTTTATTGGAAAAATAGCGGTAGATAAGGTATACTCTATATAAAGAAATATCTTGGTTTTTTAGAACCCATATCCAATATCAGACGCTTGGCTAGCATGGAAAGCTTCGCCAGCCTGATCATTATTTTTGTTTATATAGAAGGGAATTTATTTAATGAAAAAAGTATTAAGTGTATTGGTTGCTGCTTTAATGGTTTTTGCGCTGATGCCGGCCGTAGCTTCGGCGGCGCTTTATGACCACGTTGTTAGTGATGGTGAAACGTTTGATATATCAACTGCTTCGGACAGCGATACAATCGGCGTAAGCGGTGCGGTAACGCTAACAGGAACAAAAAAAGTAACTGTATTTTGCAGTGCCGGCACAACGTTGACGATAGATAATCTGAATATCGACGTCAGCGCTACAGAGACTGCCTGCCCGATAACATTTGACGGCGCAGGTAACACGCTGATATTAAAGAACACATCGAATCTGATGGCGGGACACGGCGAACCGGCAATAAAAATATTGGTCGGATCGGATTTGGAAATTACCGGCGGAGAAACAGACATATTGTCTGTGCAAGGCGGTGAAAATGCGGCAGGCATCGGCAGCGGAGATCAAACAAGCGGAGGCACTATAGAGATAACCGGCGGTCAAGTTACATCTACGGGCGGCGACTATGGTGCGGGCATCGGCAGCGGCAATGCATATAATTATGAAGGTTCTGGCTCAATAAACGGCGGAACAATTAAAATATCTGGCGGAATTGTTGAAGCAGAAGGCGGCATGTATGCGGCCGGCATCGGTGGCGGAGACAGTGCGTACGGCGGAAATATAATTATTAAAGGCACGGCAGATGTCACTGCGATAGGCAACGGCGGAGCGGGCATCGGCGGCGGTTACGGAAGAAGCGCCGGCAGTGTTGGAATACAAGGCGGTACCGTTAAGGCAACAGGCGTTACCGTATATGACGATATTTTTGAAGAGGACTGCGGTGCAGCCGGTATTGGCGGAGGCATCGGCGGAGACGGCGGCGTAATAACGATAACCGGCGGAGAGATAACGGCACTGAGCACTGAATACGGAGCAGGCATCGGCAGCGGCGACGGGTATCCTTTGGAAGAGACCTCGGGTTATCTCCTAAGCGGCGGTGTAATATCGATAACAGGCGGTACTGTAAATGCGACCGGCGGATATACAGGAGCAGGCATCGGCGGCGGCTACTACAGTGACAGCGGCAATATTACAATATCCGGCGGCACGATAAATGCAATCGGCGGAGAAAGCGGCGCAGGCATCGGCGGCGGCGTGATGGGCAGCGGCGGCTTGATTACTATATCGGGCGGCACGGTCAACGCAGTCAGCGAGGGTCTCGGCGCAGGCATCGGCGGCGGTGAAGAAGGCTACGGCGGTATAATTACGATTTACGACGGCACGGTATTTGCACTTAGCGAAGAATATGTGAAAGCAGGAGGCGACTTCAACGCACAAAGCGCTCCCCAACGTTCTGGCAGCAGCATATTTGAAGTGCAAATTGATTTAGAGCCTGAGGCGGCAGCAGGTATCGGCAACGGCGCTATTATCAAGGAGGCATTAGAAGGTTTTGCAGCTGCAAGGGATTCGAGCGGTCTTGTGAGAATATTTGGCGGCGTTGTGTATGCGGGCGGCCCGGAAGGGGATATCGGCCCCGGGGCAACGATCGAGATTTCTGGAAGCAGTGCTGTGTTTTTAAAGAACGACCTTATTAGCATAGACCCTCCTGCACTTCCGGACGGGCATGCACACAAAACATCATCAGATTCAACAGATCCGCTGGTCTTTGTGGATAGTACTGTATACGGGATAGCGGTTGAGACAGCATGGACGGATGCGACAGGCGGCTACTTCAGGCTGTATACTCTTGAATATGATGCGAACGGCGGCAGCGGCAGCTATGAGATGACAGCAGCCGGTGGTCCTGAAATAACGCTGGACGACGGTACCGGCTTTACCAACAGCGGCTATGTGTTTGCAGGCTGGAATACGCAGTCAGACGGAGGCGGAACAGGATATAACGGCGGCGCAAAGATGCAGATGCCGCTTGAAGATATAACGCTCTTTGCAGTTTGGGAGGAAGACCCAGGAGGACAGAGAGGGACGATAAGCACTGTTTTAACAGATGGCAATGGCAGTCCGATTCCCGGAAATACTATAGAGCTCCATTCAGTTGTGCTGACCAAAGTAACGGATTCGGCCGGTAAAGTTACTTTCTCAAATGTTTTGTTCGTAGACCATACGCTCATAATAAAGGACAGTGGTGGTACGGTCTTAGCAACGTTCGCTCTTAAGATGAGCAAAGGAACGGCAAGCGGATATGTTATAAACGGAAGCGAGATAGACGTATCGTATACCGGACATACCGTGAGCGTCCAGCTAGATATATCCTTTGATGGTGAAGAAGCGACGGTAGAGGATGTTACCATACTGGACAACCCGGATACCGGCGGAAGCCCCGAATGGTTGATTTGGGCGGCAATAACTGCACTTATTCTTGCGGTGATTGCTGCAGCAGTTGTAATGAAACGCTCGAAAGTTTAAAAAAGCCGACTTCTTAAAAATATATATAAAAGCCTCCAGAATCGGGAGGCTTTTTTGCGCCAATATCCTCAGCGCTTTTCGTTTTTCAAGATGCGGTTGGCTATTATTATCTTTATAATGCCAAACAGCATCAGCATTATCAGAGGAATATATACCGCAAAAATCATTATTGCCAAGGCAAGGTGCTCTGAATAACCAATATCTATAAAGATCATAGTCAGCAACGGTATCTGAAGCAATGTTGCAATTATCAGTATAAGAAGCACACGTTTGTTGCGGTCGATGAGGGACTGGTTGTCTGTATATATTTTCGGTCTTGCCCCTTCATAGTCTTTGCGCCATATTATCCAGCCTGAGTATTTATTTACAAGCTCCCAGCCGTCGTCGCTCAGAATAGTCAAATATTCTTCGCTTGGGCTGCTGTTATAATCTACGCAGTAGCTTGTTTTTGCTGGCTCGTCCTTTACAAAACCAAACAGCATCTGTGCAAACTCTACAGTAACAAGCCGCCAGCCGTCTGCAGCCATTGTCTCAAGGTATTTCTCTATTTTGCCGGGGTTCCAGCCCCACCACAGTTTGAAAACTTTCTTCATTGAAATACGCCTTCCTTTCCTGCGTTTTCAACCAGCTCGTGCAGCCGCTCTATCTCCATACTGAGTATCTGCGTTCCGGTCTGCGTCCTTAAATAAGTGCGTCTCCTGTCATATTCACTGACAGCACGTATCAGCCCGTCTTTCTCCATTTTTGAGAGAGTGCCGTATATCGTGCCTGCGCCAAGAACCAGCCTGCCGCCGGTAAGAGAGTCTACATAGCCCTTTATGCCGTAGCCGTGGCGCTCTTGCGAGAGCGCAAGTAGTATATAGTATGCCGTTTCTGTCATCGGTATGTATTTTTCTTTCAGCCGGTTTTTCATAATTGCCTCCGGGCTTGATGTTTTAGTATATCACGGCGTGATATATCATAATGCGATTATATCGCAGCGTGATATAGTTGTCAAGCTTTGTGGCAGGGAATTTTGAATAGTGGATTTTGATGGGGGAAGTAGTTTGAAAGAGAAATCAAACAGTATTATTTATTCTCAACTTATATAAAATATAAAACCCTGTAAAAAGGTTAGCGATAATACAGGCTAAAGCTTCCGGTGACAAAATTAAATTAATAGCAGGGAAGGGAGATATCCGATAACCGAACAAGAAAGTATGGTTTGCCAATTGATTAAGGTAGTCCGAAAGAGCGCCGAACCCGAAGATGATTATAAAAGGCAACACCACGATTAAAGCAGAAGATATAATATGCTTTGATTTCATGAAGAACTCCTCTGGACATTTTTATTAATTGTACCAGAAAAAGACAGCGAAAGTAAAAGAGGAATTGGGAGGATTCGTCGAAATAGAATATATCATATGAAAAGAATATTGTTTATAATTGGGAATGGGCTTTCAATTGATTTAAGAGACTATACATTTCCACGATTAGAAAAATGGGACACCTCGAGGCCATTGCAATGGGATCTGTATACACCAGATAACTTAACTGTGCCTTGGTTGCAATCGCTTCCGAAATTTAATGAAATAATACCTCTATTACGAAAAGTCGAGCCTGATATTACAGACTTTGAAATTTTTAAAAAAAGCATACAATTTGCGAAAGACAACGCATGGTCATGTTCTGATATAAGTTTTCTAAAAGCTGAGATGCAACATTTTTTAGCTATTGCTTATTCATACTTCCAATCAGAAGTTGATAAAAGAGATTTAAGCTCCTGGTATTGGTTAAAATGGTTAAAAACTTATGGTGATTATATTCAAGGCGTTGTATCGTTTAATTACGATTTACTTATTGAGACAGCATTGAAACACTCAGGATTATATATTCGAAGGTTTGGAGTTGTAACGGAAAAACAAGGGATTCCAATTTTAAAACCGCATGGATCCATTGACTTTGATCTTTCAGAACGAGCTATTAAATTGACAAAAGGATATCCAATGAAAGCTGCTCTTTCAAGAAACGATGGAACTGGGTGCTTGAAAAGTCTTGATAAATCAGAGCTTACTAACCCGAGAGCCGAGGCAGATATAGTTTTACCTTTAGAGTATCCAACTTTGTGGGAACTTTCTTGGGTAAGCGATGGATATGATTATTTTAAGGAAAATGCTTCTAGTTATTCGCACTGTATAATTTTTGGACTTTAATATTGGGAATGTGACCGTCCAGAAATAGACTATTTACTAAGCTTATTATCCGAAAATACTAAAATAATAGTTGTAAATCCTAAACCGTCTAATAATTTAATGAAAAAGCTAAAAAATAATTTTTATGAAGTTATCAAATGGACAAAAGGACCAGATGTTTTGTAATTCAAAAAACTACCTCTGCATTCCTTCCCACTCGTTCATAAGCTCATCTATCTTTATCTGTACCTGTTCGTGCTGTTTGGAAAGTGAGGCGATGTCTTCAAGGGTTTCAGGCTGCGATAAACTCTGCTCTATGCCGGCAAGCTCTTCTTCTGCTTGCGCTATAGCGTCTTCCAGCTCCTGCAGCTTCTTTTGCTGCTCACGCTCGTTAAGCGCCGCAATGCGCTGCTCTTTTTTTTGCTTATATGCTGCGGTCTTGGTGAGGGTGGGGTCGGATTCTTCTTCAAGCTCGCTTTGCTTTTGCTTTTCCAGAAACTCTATGTAGTCGCTCCAGTTGCCTTTGTACTGGATGACCTCGTCGCTCTTCATTTCCAGCATGCGAGTCGCCAGCTTGTTTATGAAATATCTGTCGTGGCTGACGAACAGCACTGTTCCGTCGAAGTCGGAAAGCGCATCTTCAAGAACCTCACGGCTGTCCATGTCGAGGTGGTTGGTAGGCTCGTCCAGCAGCAGCAAGTTGCCTTTGCCAAGCATAAGCATCAGCAACGAAAGCCGCCCTTTTTCGCCCCCGGAGAGTGTGTTTATCTTTTTGTCTATGTCGTCGCCGAAAAAGAGAAAACCCGCAAGGCAGTTCCTTATCTCGCTGTCGTCCATTCTTGGGAACTCTTCGCGCATCTGTTCTATCACGGTAAGGGAGGGGTCAAGGTTCTGCTGAAGCTGGTCGTAATATGAAAGCGTTATATTCGAACCAAGCGTTACAGTGCCGCTTTTAGGCGCAAGCTGCGATGATATTATGCGCAGCAGAGTAGTCTTGCCGATGCCGTTTGCTCCGATGAGCGCAGCCTTGTCGCCTCTGTGCAGGTTAAGGTCCAGCCCGCTGAAAAGCTCTGTTCCATCAAAGCCCATAGATAGGTTTTCGGCGCTGAGCACATCGTTGCCGCCCCGGTGCTCCGTAGAGAGGCTGAGCTTCATGCTGGTTTTGTTTGTTACTTTATCAATACGCTCTAGTCTGTCAAGCTCACGCTGCTTTGCCCTTGCTTTAACGAAGCTCTTGTGTGCACCCTGCCTGCCCCATGATTTATATCGTTCTATCATCTGCTTATAGCGCTTTATATCAAGCTGGTTTTTCTCATAAGCTTTCATCTGCAGCTCACGCTGTGCTTCGCGCTCGTTTATATAGTCCGTATAGTTGCCTTTATAAGATGTAGATACGCCCTGGTCTATCTCGACGATGTCTGTGCACAGCTGGTCAAGAAAATAGCGGTCATGCGATACTATTATTACTGCACCCTGCCATTGCTTAAGATAGCTCTCCAGCCATGAAAGCGCATCAATGTCAAGGTGGTTGGTAGGTTCGTCCAGCAGCAGAAGCTCCGGTTTTTCCAGCAGCATCTTTGCAAGATACAGCCGGGAGCGCTGACCTCCGGAAAGTGTATCCACTTTCTGCTGATAAACATCAGCATACAGCCCAAGACCGGTAAGAACGCCTTTGATGGCGCTTTCATATCCGTAGCCGCCAGCATCCTCGAACGCCGTCGTTGCGAGGTCATACTCGTGCGATATTTTGTCCCACAGCGCCGAGTCGTTCGCTGCGTCCTGCATGCGGTGCTCCAGACTGCGCATTTTGTCTTCAAGCGCAAAAAGCCCGTCAAACACGCTCAGCATAAGCTCCCAAACGTTAAGGTCGGTGTGCTCGTTAGCCTCCTGCTCAAGATAAGATACTTCCACAGAAGAAGGTATAGCAACGCTGCCAGAGTCGCACGGCTGCTCTTTGGTGATTATGCGAAGAAGAGTCGTCTTGCCTGCTCCGTTAGCCCCAACCAGCCCTAAAATGCTTTTGTCGGTAACTGTAAAGCTGACGTCTTTTAAAACCTCGTCTACTCCGAAGCTTTTGCTTATGTTTTTAAGAGTAAGTATCGTCACTCTTTTTTGATTTCCTTTCGTTACTCCCTGCTGCTATTGCTGTGTATCTCTTCAAGCGTTCTAAGGTCTAGCTCTATGCAGGATTTTACGACCTTATCTGCGCTTGCGGTGTCGAACTTCTCGCCTTCGGGCGCCAGCACAACTGCCGCCATACCTGCTCTCTTTGCTGCGATCAGCCCGCTGTGTGAGTCTTCTATAACGAGGCATTCGCCGGGCGGAGTGCTAAGCATATTTGCCGCCAGCAGGAATATATCCGGCTCTGGTTTGCTTGCTCCGGCCATACAGCTTGTTGCTATTGCGCCGACAAACGGATTAAGTCCAAGGCGCTTTGCGACGCTGTGTGCGTTCTGCTTGAAAGTAGAGGTGGCTATAGCCGTTTTAAGACCGTAGTCTCTGCACTTTTTGAGGAGCTCCACAGAGTCTTCTATCGGATTAAGCTCTCCGCTTTCGTAGTGTTCGTCCATACGATTAAGTTCACGCTGAGCAAGCACCTGCGAATCTTCCTTAAGGTCATAATCTCTCTTTAGCCCGGCCCAGGTGTCGGGGGTAGACTCACCCATATATTTTTTCAGTACGTGCTCTTCAAATTCTACACCCAGCTCTTTGCCTATACGCATCTGCTGGCCTAAATACTCTTTTTCGCTGTCTATCAGCACGCCGTCCATATCGAATAGTATTGCTTTTAACAAACTGTTGCCTCCAAAGCTAAAAAATACCGAAGAAAACTCTTCGGTGGATTAGTATATCATATATTAGTATTCGATGTAAATGCAGGCGTTAGCCTGTTTACATCCGCATAACTGCTTTATTTGAAAATAGCCTCTATGTGGTTGCGCAACTGCATGTGATAACATTGTGCTATTGATGACGCAGGCGTTAGCCTGTTTATATCCGCATAACTGCTTTATTTGAAAATAGCCTCTATGTGTTTGCAAAATTGAATGTGATGACCTTGTGTTATTGATGATGCAGACGTTTGCCTGTTTACATCCGCATAATATTAGAGTATATTGCGAAGCTCATTTAGATGCGCTATCTCATACGTGCAGATTACGCCTTTGTCATTCGTTTTTCCGTCGGGGTTATACCAGCAGGTATCAATTCCTGCGTTGTTGCCGCCCTTAATGTCGGAAGAGAGCGAATCGCCTATGATAAGAACTTCATCTTTGTTGACATTTTCTAATTCGCTAAATACTTTATTGAAATATTCTATATGCGGTTTTGCTACTCCTAATGCTTCGGAAATGAACATTGCTTTAAAATACTTGCCAAGCCCGGACCGCTCATAGCGTGAATCCTGCACCTGGGTTATGCCGTTTGTGACTAGATAAAGAGGATACTTCTCGTAGAGATATTCAAGTATATCTATTGCTCCGTCAAGAAAGAAAGCTCCCTTCGACAGATATTTTACAAAAGCAGTTCCTGTCTCATCGGAGCTTCCGTCAAATCCAAAATGTTCAAACAACATTGTGAACCTGTCTTTGCGTATGTCATTTTGCGTGGTTTTTCCCTGTTCAAGCAGAACCCAAAGCGAAGCGTTGATGCTTTTATAGGTTTTTAGTATATCGTCCGTGCATTCGATAGAGCTTTCGCTAAGCGCATTTTGCAGCGCAAAAGTCTCTGCTTTGTCGAAATCGAAAAGTGTTCCGTCTGCATCGAACAGTATGGTTTTATATTGTTTCATGAAAAACTCCCGATTATTTTTTAAACAAACGAGCAATAATGGAAATGCTGATTTACACTCTCAAAGATCCTCTGAAACCTCTTGCAGAATAATATGAATCGGCGCTGTTGTGGTATACGAAGACTTTTCCATAACGGTAATCTGCGAATAGAGCGCCGCCTAATTCCCTTATATCCGAGGGGGTCAGTATCCAGCTGGAGGTTTTGGTATCGTATTCGCCAAGTGTTTGAAGAAACCTGTAATCTTCTTCCGTAAGCATGGTGATTCCCATTGCCGCCGCCATGTCTGTAGCGCTGTCTTCCGGCTTGAATTTTTTCCTTGCTTCAAGTGCCTTCCGGTCATAGCACAGGCTTCTGCGGCCTTCCGGACTTTGCTTTGAACAGTCAATAAAGATATATTCTTTCGTATCATCGTCAAAACCGACTACGTCCGGATCACCGCCTGTTCTCTCCATTTCAAAGAGAGACCAGAGCTTTTCCTTATTTGAAGCAAGCCTTTTTTCGACTTCAGCCCAGCTTACGCTTTTATGACGCTCTAGGTTTGCCTCAAATCGGGTTTTCAATGCCTCCAGCAGTTCTGCGCTTTTTTCTGCAGATAGATTCATATTATTCACCTTTCTGCTGTTTTGGAAACCATGGCGAATGTTACGGAGCTTTATCCTTTTACAGCTTTTATTATTTTTTCGATGGCCTCGTCAACAGTCAGGTCTTCACGCTCTGCAGCGCTTCTGGGTTTATATTCAACTATGCCTTCGCCGGCACGCCGCCCTACTGTTATGCGGTGGGGTATACCGATGAGGTCAGCATCCTTGAACTTAACGCCTGCACGCTCTGCCCGGTCGTCTATCAGTGTTTCTATACCTGCTGCACAGAGTTTGCCGTATACTTGCTCTGCAATAGCATTCTGTTCTTCGTTATCAGCGTTGACAGGTATGACTATAGCGTTATAAGGTGCCACGCTGTCCGGCCAGATGATCCCGTCGTCGTCGCAGCTGTGTTCTATGATTGCCTGCATAGTGCGGTTGAGCCCTATACCGTAGCTGCCCATAATGCACGGTTTTTCTTTGCCGTTCTGGTCAAGAAAACTGCAGCCCATAGCCACGCTGTATTTTGTTCCCAGTTTGAATATATGCCCGACTTCGATTGCGCTGGCAAGCTCCAGGCCTGCACCGCACTGCGGGCAGGGGTCTCCCTGAACAACCAGACGAATATCTGCTACGTCTTTGCTTTCAAAGTCTCTACCGTAATTCGCACCGCTATAGTGGTAGTCGGTCTCGTTTGCACCGATAAGGAAGTTGCTCATGGAAAGCACCTCCTGGTCAACTATCAAACGGTCAGCTTTTATGCCGACAGGGCCTGCAAAGCCAACTGCTGCGCCGGTGGCTTCTTCTACGTCGGCTGCGCCTGCAAGATCCAGCTCATTGCAGCCAAGGTAGTTGGAAAGCTTTGTTTCATTAATATCACGATCGCCGCGTACCATGACGGCGATAATCTTTTCGTCAGCTGTATATATAAGCGTTTTGGCAAAGCTGTCTGCCGAACAGTCAAAGAAACCTGTAAGGTCTTCTATTGTCCCGACGTTTGGTGTGTGAACCTTCTTAAGCGGCTGCTTTTCTGTTATATCCGCCGCATCCGGCTTTGGACAGGGAGCCATTTCGCTGTTGGCTGCATATCCGCAAGCAGAACAGAAAGCTATTGTATCGTCGCCTATGTCCGACTTTACCATGAACTCCTGAGAACCTGAGCCGCCCATCGCACCGCTGTCTGCGTGCACTACGACATATTCAAGACCGCAGCGGTCGAAAACCTTGCAGTATGCATCGTGCATTGCATTGTATGAGGTGTTAAGCCCGGCTTCGTCTATATCGAAAGAGTAAGCGTCCTTCATTACGAACTCACGGCTTCTTATCATTCCAAAACGTGGACGACGCTCGTCCCTGTATTTGTGCTGTATCTGATACACCGTTTTCGGCATGGATTTATACGACTGCATCTCTTGTTTGAGCACGTGCGCAAAGATCTCCTCGTGCGTCGGTCCAAGGCAGAAGTCCCTGCCGTTGCGGTCTTTGAACTTTATCATCTCGGTCCCGAAAACTTCCCAGCGGCCAGACTCTTTATAATATTCAGCCGGAAGGATAGCCGGCATTATAAGCTCTTCCGCACCTGCGGCGTCCATTTCCTGCCGGATGATTTCCTCGATTTTCTTATAAACCCTGAACCCTAATGGCATAAGCGAGTATACACCAGCGGCAAGGCGGCGTATCATGCCCGCTTTAATCAGCAGTACATGGCTTGTTGCCTCTGCCTCTGAGGGCGCTTCCCTTTGGGTGCCGAACAGCATTTTTGACATTCTCATGTAATAGTTCTCCTTATATTGGCTGTAAAAATTAACTTACACGGAACACAGTATAACACACAAGGCAGGGCGATTCAATGAGCGTAAAACGATTTGAGATATATATTTGGCAGGGGAACGTGAAGATAACAGTAAAATTTGTTGCAGGTCAACTACGCAGTAACTGCCCTGCAAAATCTTTATGAAGACAGAGTGCGGGTAAAACAGACTGCGTATGAAAATAAATAGGTGGACACGGGGGGATAAGTGTAGTAGTATTAGCGTTTGTGCCCGATGAAAGAGATGGGCACGCCAAACAAACAGACAGGAGAAGTATGAGTAGAAGAAAATTTGAAGAATTTGACCTTTCACCGCAGGTAGCAAAAGCTATAACGGCGATGGGATTCGAAGAGACTACGCCGATACAGGCGGAGGCTATGCCCGTAATAATGGACGGGCAGGATGTGATTGGGCAGGCACAGACCGGTACAGGGAAAACATGTGCGTTTGCGATACCGGCAATTGAAATGCTGAATAAAGAGGACGAATCAGTTCAGGTCCTGGTATTATGCCCGACAAGAGAACTCGCAATTCAAACTGCAGAAGAGTTCGAGAGCGTGGCGAAGTTTACCGAAAAGCTAAGGGTACTGCCGATATACGGCGGTCATTCAATAGAGAGGCAGATAACTGCGCTTAAAAAAAGGCCGCAGATAATAATCGGAACGCCGGGACGTGTGATGGACCATATGCGAAGGAGAACGCTCAAGCTGGGCGGGCTAAAGATGCTTATCCTGGACGAAGCTGATGAAATGCTCAGTATGGGTTTTCAGGAAGATCTGGACGTTATTTTGGCAAGCACGCCGGAAGAAAAACAGACAGTGCTGTTTTCGGCAACCATGTCAAAATCGATACTGGCGATAACAAAGAAATATCAAAAAGACCCGGTGCATATAAAGATAGCTCATCAGCAGCTTACTGTGCCCAACATCGAGCAGTACTGCATCGAAGTGCGTGAAAGCTCTAAGATAGATATACTCTCACGGGTGATCGACGGGCACAACATAGGCATGGCGCTGGTTTTCTGCAACACAAAGCGCAAGGTGGACGAGCTTACGATGAGGCTGAGGACATGGGGGTACTTAGCGGCGGCTCTTCACGGCGATATACGCCAGAACGAGCGGATCAACGTGCTCAACAAGTTCAAAAATGGTGAAGTTACGATACTCGTTGCTACAGACGTTGCTGCAAGGGGGATAGACGTAGAGAACATAGACGCTGTGTTCAACTATGATATACCCAGCGACGAGGAGTATTACGTACATCGGATAGGCAGAACGGGAAGAGCAGGCAGAGACGGAAGGTCGTATACGTTCATCAGCGGCAGAGAATGGATGAAGATAAAGGATATCCAGCGCTATACAAAAGCAAACATAAAGATGATAAAAGCGCCGACCAAGTATGACATCAAAGACGGTAAGATGAATGATATGCTAAAGAAGGTAGCGCAAAAAGCGGTAAAAGGCGTTGACAGTGAATATATTGGGTATATCGAGCAGATAATTGAAGAGCAGAGCTCACAGGATGCGCAGATAACGACGCTTGATGTTGCCGCAGCTTTGCTAAAGATGCTTGCCAAGAAGACTATAATCGTGCGGGATGATGCTCCGATGAAGCCGGAGAAGCATGACCGATACAAAAGCAGCGGAGGCAGCGGCAGGAAATATGGCAGCGGCAATAGTTACGGCGGCAGAAAAAGCTTCGGCGGCAAACAGAATTACCGCAAGAGGTAAGAAAAAACTGATTACATGAAGGCATATACGGCAATGTGCTGGTAATTGTCGAGTTAAAAAAATAATTAGGTTGACAAAAAGATTTTGTATATGAGATAATGTGTATATGGAATAAAAAAGAATATTAAAGGACGATGGATGCGAGAGAGACTTCCCAAGGCAGGGAAGCACCGAAGATGTAAACGGCGGAAATGTCGAGCCGCTTGTGAAACTTTCAGGTAAAGAAGATCGTGTCTTAACGGAACTCTGGAAAGCTGCAAAGCATAGCAGCACCGAAGGAGCAACGCCGCAGAGGCGGAATCTCTCAGGTAAACGAACAGAGAAAGGCGAAGTAATTTGTCTTTCTCTTTTTAATTTAAAGAAATACGGCAAAGAATATAAAAGCATTAGGGGAGGCTGCGGCATGAAAAGAATACTGGTAAGTGACGGTATGGACAGAGGCGCATTTGACAAACTGGCAGCGCTTGGATTCGAAGCGGTGGAAAAGCACCTGGAACCGGAAGCACTACAAGTAGAGATTAAAAACTATGACGCAGTTATAGTGCGTTCTGCCACTAAAATCACGAAAGATATCTTAAACAGCTCGCTTGAAACGGGCAGGTTAAAGCTTGTTATTCGTGCCGGAGTAGGGCTTGATAACATCGACCTTATATTTGCAAAAGAAAACGGTATAACTGTTAAGAACACTCCTAATGCGAGCAGCAGGGCGGTCGCAGAGCTAACGGTGGGGCATATGCTGTGCATCGCACGCTTCCTTCATATCTCTAACGTTACTATGAGGAAGGGTCAGTGGAACAAGAAGAAGTACATCGGAACAGAGCTATACGGCAAGACACTTGGGATAATAGGTTTTGGCAGGATAGGGATTGAAACAGCAAAGCTTGCGGCATGCATGGGAATGAATGTAATCTATTACCAGAGAAGAGGTCCAAGACCGGAGTACGGGCAGTATAGATTCATGGAAAAGACAGAACTATTACAGAAAAGCGATTTTATTGCAATGCACACGCCGTATGTTGAAAAAGACGGTGCTATATTGAAAAAAGAGGATTTTGATATGATGCAGGACGGGGTATATATTGTTAACACGTCAAGGGGGAAAGTAATTGACGAGACAGCACTGCTTGAAGCGCTCGATTCAGGGAAGGTCATGGCAGCAGCGCTTGATGTTTTCACCAGCGAACCGAATGTGAATGAGCGTATACTGGAGCACGAGAGGATAAGCCTATCGCCGCATATAGCAGGCTTTTCAAAACAGGCGCAGCAAAGGATAGGGCAGGAAATCGTTGAAATAATAAAAAACTTTTTCAGCAGCTAAAAAAGGCATCAAGAATACTAACTTTATTTCTCCGATATTAACAGAGGGCTTTTGGAAAGTGCAAGGAGCGGTGCTGACCGGGAGCCCATTATTCTGCTCAATCATCCATCTTTTCCAGCTGGAAAAACACAGGCCGGTATCCGTCTGTACAGCAGGTGACAAAGCAGGGCTGGCCATTACGGGCAATGCCGTATACCAGCTTTTGTATGTCGGCCCATGCCCAGCCGCAGAAGCCTTCCGGCATATCCCAGGGAGCGTCCTTACTGGTATAAAAAACATCTCCTACGTTGAAATGTGTACACTCGTGCCACTGCGAGGGCTCGTATGTATACTTGTCAGCAAGCTCTTTGTTGAATATCTTTTTTACAACAGTAATTTTGACACGACGTTTTTCCATAGCATATTTCTCGTTCATTCTATACTCCTTTTTTCTAAATGTATGCTTACTGTAAAAAACTACGTAAGTTTTTAGCCAAGGTGCGAAATAATCAGACTGGACCTGATTATTTCCTGAAATTTGCTTTTTTTATGCATAAGATATATAATATATACACTATATACTAATATTTATCGGCATTTCAGGTATGGCTGAGGGTTGTCATATCTGTTACATAGAGGGCGGGCCGCCTTAAAGAAGCGGCCTGCTTTTTATATACCAAGAACTCCGAAAACGACAAGGCCGACTACACCCGAAGCAAGAACGACCCAGATAGGTGAAACTTTGAATTTTATCATTGTTACTCCGGCTGCTATGGCAATCGTGAGTGATGCAAGATCGAGACTCTTTGCGATGTCTGAAAAGTTCATTCCTGAAAGTGTGTCTACGCCAAAGAGCGAAGGCACCGCCATTATTGCAGCTGCGGCAGCAATGAGCCCGGTGACCGCAGGGCGCAGGCCCCACATAGCACGCCGGACGATTACATTGTCAGAAAATTTAAAGAAATACTTTGCCAGCAGCGTTGTTATTATAAGTGACGGCAGTACAACTGCTAAACTTGGGATTATACCGCCGAACAGTCCAAGAGTCCTTACACCAGAGAACGTTGCTGCGTTTATAGCGAACGGTCCGGGAGTCATCTGTGCAAGCGCTATCATATCTGCAACTTCTGTTGCACTCATGAGCCCGTTTGAGATAAGCTCTGAGTTTATCAGAGGAAGCATTGCGTATCCACCGCCGATGGTAAAAACACCTATTTTTATGAAAATCCATGCCAGCTTTAAATACTGTATTATCATGACTTGTCCTCCTTTGGCTGAGGAGGCTCATTCTTGATGCGCCAGATACCCGCAGTGACGCCAAAGACTATTGCTCCGAGTATTATGTATATGCTGTTGACTCCGAGTATTATAGAAAGCAGGAAAGCTATAACAAAAACAGCTATGCTTACGATGTCTTTTCTGAACGGTTTGGTGAACCGCAGGAACGCAGAAACGAGAAGTGCGACCACTGCAGCACGCACGCCTCGAAGTGCGCCTGCAACGTATACATTGTCCTTAACGTTTTCGTATACGAAAGTGAGCGCAGTGAGGACTATTATTGAGGGCAGTATCACGCCGAGGACGGCGAGTAGTGCACCCTTGAGCTTCTGGAGCTTGTATCCAAGAAGTATAGAGCAGTTTACAGCGATCACGCCGGGTACGGACTGGGAGAGGGCAACCATGTTGACCATCTCCTCTTCCGAAAACCAGCTGCGCTTTCTTACGAACTCATCCTCTATGTATGAAACCATAACATATCCGCCGCCAAAAGTGACTGCGCCGAGCTTGAGCATTGTTAAGAATATTATCAGACACTGTTTTTTACTGCTTATTTTTTCAGCCATTCTTTTTTGTGTGGTTAAGCAGACCGCCGTCTTTTAGGACGGCTTTTAGCCTTGCTGATACATCAACCATAACTTCGAAATCGAAGCCTTTCGTTTTATCTGTGACGGTGAAGGCTGTTTTGCCGTCAAGTTTATTTATAGCATCTGTTATTACCAGTTCATCACCCATGTCTATTTTGTCATAGACAGATTCGTCAGCGAATACGAGCGGCAGTATGCCGGAGTTTACGAGGTTTGCCTGATGTATGCGTGCGAACGATTTTGCTATAACGCCCTTGATGCCAAGATATAGCGGAACGAGCGCGGCATGCTCTCTTGAAGAACCCTGCCCGTAGTTGTGCCCGGCTATCAGGAAACCGCCGTTCTTCTCTTTTGCACGAGCCGGGAATGTTTCGTCCACCGGCGTCAGGCAGAAGTCTGAAAGGTGCGGTATATTAGACCTGTATGGAAGCAGTTTTGCGTTAGACGGCATTATATGGTCTGTTGTGATATTGTCTTCCATCTTAAGCAGAGCCTCTCCTTCAACAGTATCGGCAAGCGCTTTTCCAAGCGGGAAAGGCTTTATATTTGGCCCGCGAACCACTTCCGTCTCGCCGCCAGAGTCCGGAGCCATAACGAGGTTGTCGTTTATTGTAAATGCTTTCGGCATTTCGATGTCGAGCATATCAGTATCGAGCCCAAGGTCACGAGGGTCGCTAAGAACTCCGGTAAGCGCTGTTGCTGCTGCGACTTCCGGGCTAACCAGATATACGTCTGCACTGAATGTTCCCGAACGTCCGTAGAAGTTGCGGTTAAACGTACGGACAGACACAGCATCGGTTTTCGGTGATTGTCCCATGCCTATGCAAGGACCGCAGCCGGATTCGAGTATACGTCCGCCGGCTGCTATGATGTCGGTAAGAGCTCCGTTGGCTGCAAGCATAGTAAGCACCTGCTTGGAACCGGGGGAGATGGTAAGGCTGACGTTGTCGGCGATAGACTTGCCCTTTAGCATAGCTGCGACACGCATCATATCCATATAAGATGAGTTCGTGCAGCTGCCTATGCAGACCTGGTCAACATTTATCTTGCCAATGTCGTGTACAGATTTTACTTTGTCCGGGCTGTGCGGCATAGCTGCCATAGGCTCGAGTTTAGATAAATCTATAGTAATGATTTGCTCATACTGTGCACCTTCATCTGCGCTGAGCGGTTTGTAGTCCTCTTCACGTCCCTGGGCTGCCAGGAACTGCCTGGTAACTTCGTCGCTCGGGAAGATAGATGTTGTTGCGCCGAGCTCCGCGCCCATGTTGGTTATGGTCGCACGCTCGGGTACAGAAAGCGATGAGACACCCGTCCCGAAGTATTCGACTATTTTGCCTACGCCGCCTTTGACGGACAGCACACGCAGCACTTCAAGTATAACGTCTTTTGCAGCAACTCCGAACGGAAGCTCTCCAGTCAGCTCTACGCCCAATATTTTCGGCATGGGTATGTAGTACGCTCCGCCTGCCATTGCGACTGCAACATCAAGCCCGCCTGCGCCTATTGCTATCATGCCTATACCGCCGCCTGTCGGGGTGTGGCTGTCGCTTCCAAGCAGAGTAGCGCCGGGGATGCCAAAGCGCTCTAGGTTGACCTGGTGGCATATACCGTTGCCCGGGCGGCTGAAGAATACGCCGTGTTTCTTTGCAACGGTTTCTATATACTTATGGTCGTCAGCGTTCTCGAAGCCGGACTGCAGCATGTTATGGTCTATGTATGCGAGTGACTTTTTTGTCTTGACTCTCGGTACATCCATAGCCTCGAACTGAAGATAAGCCATTGTGCCTGTCGAGTCCTGCGTAAGTGTGTAATCTATCTTAATAGATATCTCCTGACCGGGAACCATTTCTCCCGATACTAAATGGTCTTTTAGAATTTTTTCTGCTAACGTTTTGCTCAAAGTAAATCCTCCTTAAAATAAATATCAAAACTTTTCATATTTTATAATTTTACATTCTGTCGCATAAAAATGCAACTTATGAAAACAATAAACAAACATATTGCTGTCATAAACCATAGTTTTTTATATAATAAGAGAAATATCGGCGATGATATGCCAGACAATTATATGTTTACTACTTCACAAAAGCTCTCCACTTCATGAAAAGAAACGGCTTTGAACACTTTGCTACAGCTTCATCTGCAGTTGCAGTGTTGTCCGAATCCAGCAATTCCTGCAAATATAATATCCTGTTATTTATACCTTCCGCAATCTGTGGATATGAAAGGGGAGACAAGCCGTGAGATATAAGAAAAGTATAGTCTTTATATTTAAGCACGCTGCGAAGTGATTCTATATGTTTTTTTACACCGTTCCACTTAACGTACGGCAGAACATCTTTTCCGGCATCATTTCTTATATATAAGTCGGCAATATGCAAAAATCTACCGTTTATATCTATAAGCATTGTGCAGTCGGAGTGACCGGGCGCTGTTGTAAAGCGTAGCCTATGGTCTCCGAACTCCAGAACTGAACCGCTTTTTAGCAGCTTTGTTGGTGCCATCACACCAACTTCGCTGTCAGTATAGAAAACTTTCAGCGTTTCTACAGCGAAACTGTTTCCGTAAACATCAGGGGAGTCCATTAAAAAAATACCCTCAACGTGGTCGGGGTGATAGTGAGACGGCACTGCGGCAGTTACTTTCACACCTTTTGCTTCAAGGTCTTTTAGGACCTGTTCGCACTGCGGTTTGTATCCTGCGTCTATCAGAAGCGCTTCGCTGCCGTTAAGCAGGACATAGAAGTTTTGCCCAAGTTTTTCTTCGTTTTCCGACGGGACTGTATACTGTATAAGGTTTTCTTCGAGTTTTATTATATTCATGCATTCATCCTTGTAATTTGTATTTTTATAAAGAGTGAGAGCTGCTTGTGGTGGCTGCCGTGTTATATTTTTGAAATTCACTATTCTATAAGATACTGATAAAAAGCAGATAAAACTACAGCTCTTTCATCCAGTCGGCTGCGTGTTTTGTCCAGATATCACATCTGCTATTGAAAGGCTCGCCATAGACTGTGTTGTTCGCAAGAGAAAGCCCGTGTGCGCCGTCAGGGAAGACGTGCAGTTCGAAAGGCACACCGTTTTTTGAAAGCTGATTTGCAAAAAGAAGAGAGTTTTCAACAGGTACAAGCTCGTCGTTAGCAGTATGCCACAAAAAACACGGAGGTGTATCCGAAGTTACCTGTTTTTCGAGAGATACAAGGTCCATCTTTTCTTTTTTTCCGTAGTCCGGACCTAATATATTTTTGAACGAGCCTCCGTGCGAATGCTCAGCTGAGTTTAAAACAGCATAGGAGAGGATTGCGCCGGCCGGTTTAACGTCGCCAAAGACGTTCTTTACAAAGTCAGCATTCCAGAAAACTGCAAGGCTGGCTGCCAGGTGTCCGCCTGCTGAAAAGCCGCAGACGAATATGTGCTCTATATCAACGTTGAGCATTTGTGCGTTTGCCCTTATCAATGCGAATGCGGCACACAGTTCGAAAAGCTGGGTGGGGAAAAGAGCGCCGTTCGTGCTATAACGCAGCACAAAACAGTTCATATCCTCTGCGAGGAAACGCAGGGCTATCGGTTCCGCTTCTCTGTCGGAGAGGAACTCATAGCCGCCGCCAGGGCAGATTATAACGCTTCTGCGTTTGCGATGGTGGTCTATTTCGTCAGAGTTGTCCGGTGCATACAGCGTAAGCGTAGGTATAAACCCGCTGTCATCAAGACCAAGAGCTTCATAGTCAAATTTCAAATCAATCGTTTTATAGATCATAGTAAACCTCGCCTATATCAGTTCGTCAAAATTTTCAGGAACACTGTCACGTTCTTTTCGTTCTATCTCTTTTACCATTTCAACGATATGTCTGTTAAGCGGAGTATCCACGCCGTACTGCCTGCCTTTGTCTGCAATATAGCCATTGAAATAGTCTATCTCCGTTGGTTTGCCCCGACGCAGCGACATA
Organism: Christensenellaceae bacterium; assembly: GCA_963666505.2. Taxonomy (GTDB): domain Bacteria; phylum Bacillota; class Clostridia; order Christensenellales; family SZUA-584; genus JABGQS01. The sequence goes on from CAXXXL010000001.1 coordinate 727,162, forward strand.
AGACTGGAGCTTGTCAGCCTGCGATATTTAAAACCGATTATCCTTATAAGGGCATGACGCTTAATCTTTGCAAATATGCTGTTTCCCTTTATGAACGAGTAGTAGTCGAGCTTTTCTGCAAAAGGCGGCACTTCAAGTTTCATAGCATCGGCAACCTGCATCGCTTCCTTCATAATAGCTATGAATATATTTCGTGCCTTGCGTTTTTTAAGCATCACTCCCAGCCGTAGTCCGCTGACAACGCCCATAGATGTTATGCATGCATTAACTATCATTTTTGAATAAAGCTCGTTTATTATATTATCGCTGATACGTGTGGGCATAAAGTCAGAAAAAATCTTCTTTAGATCAGAAAGGTCAAGGCCTTCTGCTCCGATGACAAACTCGCCTTCCGATGTCATGCGCAGTGTCCCGTCCGGCAGCATATTCGCACCCCAGCCGATTACGCAGCCCGCTGTGTTTTTGCCGACGATCTCTTTCATAGCGTCAACACAGATACCGTTTTGCATAGATACAAATATGGTGTCTTCATGTGCGAATGCGAGCGAGCGGTTTGCTGCGTCCGGCATGTCGTATGCTTTTGTGACGATGAGTATATAGTCCTTTTTACCAGATAGTTGCTCGATTTTGGCAACAGCGTTCATCTTTATGTGGTGTTCTCCACGGATGCCGGCTACAAAAAGGCCTTCTTCCCGTGCCAGCTTTGCTTTATCTTCATATTTGCATACTATTTGCACATCGTGCCCTGCTTTTGCAAGAAACGCTGCTGTTATGCCGCCTATAGCTCCTGCGCCTATTACTGCTATGCTTTTTTTCATGGGATATACCTCGTTTATATTTATGAAGATAATTATAACACACTGCCTGTGTGTGCTTCAATCACACTTACTTTTTCTCGGCGATTATGAAAATGCTGTAGGAGTGCTCTTCCAGCGTGGGCATGGGCAGTGCATAAGCCCTTGCAAAGAAGCGGAGCGCTTCTTTAGAATCGCAATAGAAGGAGCGAGCTTTTTCTATTGAAACACTGGTGTCTCGAATCGCACTTTTTTCAAGAGACATGCACAGGTTTGTAAAAGGCTGGTGAAGCACCTTTGTCACCGAAAAGCCTGCTGTTTCAAGCAGGGATACTATCTCTGTGCGGTTGAATCTGTGAAGATGAAATTCGTTTGTTGGCTGACCGTGCTCGTCCACCGGCTCAAAGTCAGCTTTGGGAACAGAGAGCAGCAGCGTACCGAACCTTTTAAGTGTTCTGTTTATTTTGGAAAGGAACTCTGCCGGGCTTTTTAGATGCTCAAGCGTATCAAAGCACGTCACGAGATCGGCACCGGTAAAGCATGAAAGGTCATCTTCGTTAAGGTTAGTTTTGGTAAAGTCTACATTAGCTAAAGATATACTTTTTGATTTTGCTTTTTTAATAAGTTCTGCATTGTAATCCAGCCCATGTATTGCTGCGCCGGTCTGTGCCATTTCGATGCAGCCGTAGCCGTCAGCGCATGCAACGTCCAGCACGCTTGCTGCATTGCGCTTTCTTATAAAATCTGATGCGTATATATATCTGCCCAAGTGCTCCAGCTTCATCCAAAATTCCGGATTAGAGCTGTCGAAAGGCAGGCAGTACTCTTTATCAATATGCTTCAAAACATCACTCCTTTTTTAGCCTAGTATATAAGAAGATGGGGATACATGCAAACAGGCGCTAGCCTGTTCTATCCACACTGATGCCTTATATTTATAAACCGGCTTTTGGCTGTGCAGTTTTAAACTATTGACTTATATTATTGGCAAGAAAAAAGACGCAGGGTTTATTCTGCGTCCTTTGCTTCTTTTGCTGAAAAAAACTTTTCAAGGTTGTCCGGCATCACGTATTTGTTATCTGTCGGCGGCGGCTGCTCGCCGTATATCGCTTTTAATATAGCGCTCATTAGCAGCTTCTTCGGTGCTGCACTATACTGCTTGCCCTCATAGTTCCAGACACGGCAGTCAACATCGTCTCCACAGATATCGCTGCAGCATGCGCAGCTGGTTTCTTCCATATCGCCGTCTATATCCACTCCGTTTATACGCACGGTGGGGGAGCACTCCAGTCTATTTTCAATCGCTTTTTGCTTTGTATCAATAAGTATTTTGTTGACTTCGATATAAAGACCGGCTGCATTCATCATACCCGAAAGAGCTTCTATGGCTTCGTCAAGAGCACGGAGTGTATTCTGACACCTATCGCACGTGTCAAGGTCGAGATACAAATATTCTATTATCACCGGCTTTGGTTTTTTGGGGGCACAGCAGCCGGTATCAGTGCAGTCACCCGGGCATTTTATTTCAGACATAGCATCACCCCAGTATCTTCTTTATCTCTTTTGTCTTAGGAACTCTGCCGGTCGTTTTTACTATTCCGTCTACTATGAGGCCGGGTGTGCTTATTATCCCGGCTTTCATTATCTCTTCCATATCGGTGATATACTTTATATCGGCTTCTATGCCAAGCTCGCTTACAGCTTCCTTTACATTCGCAAGCAGCTTATCGCAGGATTTGCATCCGCCCCCTAATACTTTTATCTCCATAATTAAACCTCCATAGTTTTGTTTATATCAGCAGCAGGAACCATCACCGCAGCCGCAGCCACTGCCTTTTTCGCAGCCGCATTTGTCGTCGCTGCTCTCGTCATCGCAGTCGCAGTCACCGCTACAGCATCCTCCGTCTGTCTTTCTTTGCTCGCTATCACCAAAGTAAGTGATAGCATCGGCAGGGCATATCCCTGCACATCCTATGCAGCCTTCTATACACCCTTCGGGATTAAAGACTTTCGGGGTGGGGGCTTTTGCCTCATCGTATACGCCGTGGCTGCAAAACTCTGCGCACGAACCGCATTCTGTGCAGTTTTCATAATTGATCATCGGATACCAGTTTTTAGACATAATCACTCTCCTAATAATTTGTGGATATTTTCTTTAAAAAAAAGCACTTTTTGCTCTATCGTTTTCGCTGTTTTTATGAACTCTTCTTTTTCCTTGCCGGTCGGGTCCTCAAGACCCCAGTCCTCACGGTAACGACAGGGCAGGAACGGGCACTCCACTCCGCATCCCATAGTTATCACGACGTCGATGGGGGGAAGCTCGGTCAGCACTTTGTTGTACTGAGTTTGCGTCATATCAACGCCGTACAGTTCGTTTATGACCTCGACTGCATCCGAGTTGATTGCAGACTTGATGTCAGTACCGGCAGAGTAAGCTTCAAAAACGTCTGCTGCTTTCAGCTTTGATATCGCCTCTGCCATCTGAGAGCGGCACGAGTTGTGCGTGCATATGAATGCCACCTTGGGCTTAGCCATAATTTCCTCCTATTAAACAAACCAGAATGACACTGCATTGAATGCAAATCCCATTATCAATATTCCAACCACTACGATCCCTGCAAATATTAGAAGCAGCTTTGTTTTTACCACTTTCTTCAATAATATCATAGAAGGCAGCGAAAGTGCAGTTACGGCCATCATGAATGAGAGCACGGTGCCTATGCCCACTCCTTTGCCGACGAGCGCTTCGGCTATCGGCAGAGTCCCGAAGATGTCTGCATACATGGGCACACCGACTACAGTTGCGAGTGGGACAGAGTACCAGTTCTGCTGACCTAGTATCGCAGAGATTATGTTTTCGGGTACCCAGTTGTGTATCGCTGCGCCTATGCCGACGCCAATTAGTATATAAAGCCATACTTTTTTAATTATCATGGCGACCTGATCTTTTCCAAACACCAGTCTGTCACGTCGTCGCATTTTGGGACCATACGCTGTTTCAGTCTGTTGCCCGAAAACATATGGTTCAACGTATTTTTCGAGCTTCATACGTCCCATTATTGTGCCGCCGGTGATTGCCAGTATCAGTCCGAATATAACGTATGCAAGCGCTATTTTCCAGTTGAATATACTTGCAAGCAGCAACACGGATGCAAGGTCTACCAGAGGCGAGCTTATAAGGAACGAGAACGTTACGCCTATCGGCAGCCCCGCTCTTGTGAAACCTATGAACAGCGGGATGGAAGAGCATGAACAAAACGGTGTGATGGTGCCAAGGAGCGCCCCGAGTATATTCGATCCTATGCCTTTATGCCGCCCTAGGATCCGTTTTGTGCGTTCCGGCGGGAAATAGCTCTGTACGTATGATATAGCGAATATCAGCACGGACAGCAGTATGAATATCTTTATGGTGTCATATATGAAAAAGTGTATGCTGCCGCCTACCCGCTCAGCAGTCGAGAGCCCAAATACGTCTTCAATTAATTTTCTTACCAGTTCGCTGAGCCAGTTCATTTTTAGAAGCTGGTCGTTCAGCCAGTTGAATACTACCAAGGTGTTTCCTCCTGTGTGTTATTATGTCAGATTCGCTGCTTGGCAGGGAACCAGTGTCTTGTCTTGTTGGCGAACCGTACAAGTGCCAGCATCAGAGGCACTTCCACCAGAACACCGACTATCGTAGTAAGCGCCGCAGCGGACTGCAGTCCGAACACGGATATAGCAACTGCAACAGCAAGCTCAAAAAAGTTGCTGGCGCCTATCATTGCGCCGGGGGCTGCGATATTATGCGGAAGTTTCCATACTTTAGCCCAAATATATGCAATGAAGAATATCAGAACAGTCTGCAAGACCAGCGGCACGGCTATCAGAAGAATATCCGAAGGCTGGTTCACTATCTTCGAGCCCTGGAAAGAGAATATGATCACGAGTGTCAGCAGCAGCCCTGCTATAGTTATGTTGTTGAACTTTGGTATAAATCTATTTTCGAAGTAATCCTTGCCTCTGTGCTTTGTAATGAGAACTCTAGAAAGCCATCCGAGAACCAGAGGAATGACAACGAAAAGCGCTACCGATAAAAACAGGGTTGCCCACGGCACGCCGATACCGCTGACGCTGATGCCGCCCAGCATGAAGAGCAGGCCTACAATTGGAGCAAACGCCGGCAGTATTATAAGGTCATTTGTGGCGACCTGAACGAGCGTGTGTGCCGGATTGCCTTTCGTAAGGTGGCTCCATACAAACACCATAGCCGTACACGGCGCTGCGCCAAGCAGTATCGCACCCGCAAGATAATCTTTTGCAAGCGATGCAGGTATGAACGCTTTGAAAAAAATAAAGAAGAACAAGTACGAGATTGCAAACATCGTAAACGGCTTGATGACCCAGTTGACAGTCCACGTTACAACAAGGCCTTTTGGGTTTTTACCTACGTTTTTTATGCTGGCAAAGTCCACTTTAAGCATCATAGGGTATATCATCAACCATATAAGTATTGCAACCGGGATGGATACGTTATAGTACTCGAACCTGCCAAGGAAGTCCGGAATGGCCGGAAGCCAAAGGCTTATGGCTATCCCCAGCCCCATGCATAGTATTACCCATAAGGTAAGGTATTTTTCAAAAAAGCTTATACCGCCTGTGTTTTTTTCTTTGCTCATTGTCTGTCTCCTAGCTTGCGCAGCTGCATTCTGCAGCGGTCTTGACTGCTGCCGAACCAAGCGCCGAGAAAAAGCCGGATAGTTCTTTGCTCAAAGCCTCATTAAGGCTGTAGTGCATCCATGCGCCGTCTCTGCGTGCGTTCACAAGACCGCTATTGACCAGCACTTTCATATGGTAGGACAGAGTAGGCTGGGTTATGCTGAACTTCTCGAGAATCATGCAGGCGCACAGCTCGCCGCCTGTGAGCATATCGACTATCTCTATCCTTGTTTCATCTGACAGCGCCTTTAGCACAGGCACATATTTTTTATATTTCATAACATCGCTCCTAATATAGATAGATTTCTATGATATAGAAGATTATCTATATGAATTATATGAGAATGTGAAGGTTTTGTCAATATAGCATTTGTTAAGTGTGTGTAAAGTTTTTTTGGTGTGCGGGCTATTCCTTATTAAGCGTGATATCCGCAGATAATATCCGGCGGTTTTTGATGCGGGTCACTTTTATATGAAGCCCTTCGATGTCGAGCTCCGGAGTGGTGCCGTCGGCAGGGACATAGCTCATCTTTGAAAAGATGAAACCGCCGAGCGTGTCGTAGTCGCCGAGGGGCAGCTTTACGCCGACTGCTTCGCTCAAATCGTCGATATCGGTATCGCCTCTGACGGTGAACACTCCGGGCTGAGTTTCGGTTATGAATGGAAGCTCGCTGTCATGCTCGTCTTCAATCTCGCCTATTATTTCTTCAAGTATATCTTCGAGTGTAACAACACCGCTGACGCCGCCGTATTCATCCACGACTATATACATATGGCTTTTATTTCGCAGCATCTCACGAAGCACTACATAAGCTTTTGTTGTCTCGGGCACAAAGTGCGCTTTATGAAGCAGCACTTTTTCATCCGGACTGCAAAGAAGGTCACGCACATGCAGTATGCCGGAGATATCGTCTATGTCTTCACCGCAGACAGGGTATCTTGAAAAGCCGTTCTTACATATACTTTCGTGCCATGAGGCTTTACTGTCTTTCTTGTAGAGTACTTCAAGGCCGGTGCGGGGGGTCATTATCTCTACGACGGTAGTGTCGCCGAGCTCCAGTATATTATCAATAAACTGCCCTTCCTGCGGCTCTATTGCGCCTTTCTGCTCGCCGAGGTCTACGAGGATCTTTATTTCTTCCTCGGTGACGTTCTGGGTGTTGTCGTGGGGGTCGATGCCGAACAAGCGCAGTACGCCGTTCGTCGAGGCTGTGAGCAGCCAGACTATGGGGGCAGTTATTTTTGATATGTAGTATATTGGGCGCCCGAAACGACGGGCTATTTTTTCGCTGCGGTGCATCGCTATGCGCTTGGGCACGAGCTCTCCGAACACCAGAGTGAAGTAGGAGAGTATAAGCGTTATAACGATGACACAGATGGTGTCGAGCGTGTCTGCGGGTATGCGTGAACCGAGGGAAATAAACCATTTTACCAGCGGGTCGGAAAAGCTGTTGGCCGCAAATGCACTGGCAAGGAAACCTGCAAGAGTTATGCCGACCTGTATGGTGGCAAGAAACCTTGCCGGGCGCTCCATCAGCTTTGAAAGATAGGCCGCACGCTTGTCGCCCTCCAGCGCCCTGCGCCGGTACTTCTCTTCGTTTAAGGATATCACGGCAATTTCCGTGCAGGCAAAGAAGGCGTTTATGGCGATGAGTATGATCTGGAGTATGAGCGGCAGGAAAAGCGTAAACAGCACTGGCTGGCACCTCGTGGTATCTTTTTTATGCGATTAGTATATACTATGGGGAAAGCAAAAGCAATTTCGAATGCCCGGAAATATACAAAAGGACGTATAAAAAAAGGGTTTCGAAGAGCGGCCTGCCCGGATGAAAGGTGAATAAAAATGCAGCGGGCAGGTGTGCGGCAATGTAAAAAAGCTGTACAAGAGACAAATCCAAAGATATTTTTTGTAAAAATTGCGTTTCAATCTACACATTTTGTCGTATATATGGTATAAGTATATTTGTACATATCTTGTTGGTAGTGGTGGAACACTTTGAAGCGTCCCAAAAACGCTTTTTGCCATTGCAGGATATGAGGGGATAAGAGATGTGTCGTAGGTTTTGTGGGGTAATAATATGTTTTATGCTGCTGGCGGCTTCATTGTTTGTAGTAAGTGAAGCAAAAGCAGTAGATTCTTATGATACCGTCAGAGTTAAATTGACTATGGGCAATATTAAGTCTACGCCCGTTGTTATTGACGGCAATTATTCCATAGCCGATGACCCTTCAGTCGTACTTTCAAGAAAGATATACACTGTTAAGATCGAAGGATCGAACCTTTCTCTATACGATTCAGGCACACGCATTTATACTAAGGCGATTAATCTAGGAGATACGGACCCAAATAATGATTATTTTACTATTAAGCAGCATCTCGGAACAGAGGGGCTTAATAATGTCGTGTATCTGGAGAACGAGAGGCATGGCACTTGTGCATACCTCGGTGACCTTCGCTTTTCAATATACAATGGCTATATCAGAGTAATAAATTGTATCTACATCGAGGAATACCTCTACGGTGTCGTGCCGTACGAGATGAGCAATTCATGGCCCCAGGAGGCGCTTCAGGCGCAGGCAATAACGGCAAGAACATATGTGGAAAGATATATGGGCGGCAGCGGAGACTACGATGTGGTAGACACGCCGGCAAACCAGACTTATCACGGCTACAACGCAGCCTATACCAACGCCATAGCTGCTGTTGATGCAACTGCAAAACAGGTGCTTATGTCGGGCGGCGAGTATGTAGCTACGTTTTATGCCGCTTCCAACGGGGGGCAGATAGACATAACCCAGCACATCTGGGTATGGGACAACACATTAAAGCCGTACCACGTTATCAAGGATGACCCTTACGACGTTGCAAACCCCTACAGCAAAGAGGAAACTCTTATATTCCCCAAAGTGTTTTCGGAAACGCAGAGCGTAGAATATACCAGCGACACATACCAGATATATGAAGTAAAAGAGGATCTTGACCCGGAAGTTTATGCAGCCAACGCACTAAGGTATATAAAGATAAGCAGCCTGACGAGCGTCGCTGCCGCAGGGTATATTGCGCAGGTTACGGGAGATATTGAGATAGTCGGAGTAAACAGCATAACTCCGCACACCTATGAAGGCAACCACGGCGGTGTATATGACGGCGATACAGTTCTCTATGACGGTAACGATTACAATCATGAGAACAACTGCGTGTGCTTTGAAGAAGCGACGATAGACATGACCGTGCTCGCATACAAGTATGTGCAGAACGAAGATTATATAATGCTTGGCGACGTCAACGGGGACGGCTCTGTCTCCATAGCTGACTATACTATGATAAGGCTGCACATTCTTGAGCTTTCACAGCTTTCGCAGGAACAGATACTTGCAGCTGATGTCAACGGGGACGGCTCTGTCTCTATAGCAGACTATACTATGGTAAGGCTGCACATTCTTGAGCTTTCAATGATACCGCAGGACGACCCTGGCACACTTGTACAGGAAGAGGTAACGGTGCAGTTCGAGATAGACATGCACGAATTTGACAAAGCGGACGGGCTGTACAGGGCGTTCTTCAGCGCCAGCCTGCGGCTGTTTGTCGTAGAGGAGACCGAAACGGGCTGGAATATATATCATCGCAGGTTCGGGCACGGCATAGGAATGAGCCAGCGTGGCGCACAGCAGATGGCGCAGACCATCAATCCCGAAACGATTACAGCGGAAAATCCTGAAGGCAGAGTGTACAACGGCATGGAGATACTGGAGTTCTATTACCCGAACACTTCGATAGACACAATGAATATCGAGAAACCTCCGCTGACGCCGCTGGAGCCGCCGCCCGAAACATAAAGTGCTTCAAAATTTGGATAGACTTGTAATTACATATAATATATAATCGTACTGTAATGTTAAATCGTGGCAAAGAAAGGCGTGAGAAAGATTCGCAGTTTTAAAAGAATGATACTTGCTTCAATAGCTGCTTTGATGGTACTGCTGGTGGTCCCGACGGGGTTTGCGGCAGGGCCGGATGCTGTATCGTTCGCAGACGAAAACTTAAAACAGGCGCTTATCGGTCTCGGTGCTGATACCGGAGACGGGGAGGAAGGCGCTCCCGACGGCGAGATATCCGAAGACGAAATGTCTGCGCTTACGGGCAGTCTTGACCTTAGCTCTGGGAGCATCAGCGAGCTAGCCGGACTGGAGTATGCCACCGGCCTTGAGAGCATCGTTCTGTCTGACAATACCGTGCGTGACTTAGGGCCGCTGAAAGGGCTTACCCTTACCTCGCTTGACGTTACGCTCAACTACCTCGACATTACAGACGGAAGCGACGATATGGCGGACATCGCCACGCTGCAGGGTGCAGGGTGTGCCGTTTCGTACGACCCGCAGAAGGTTATACCCGTTTTGGACGTGACGCTTGACGAGAGCGTGGACATGTGCCCGTCAGATACATTTGCGCTGACGGCGACTGTGCTGCCGGAGGATGCTGCAGACCAGGGCGTCAGCTGGGAATCGAGCAACACCGGCGTGGCGAAGGTGAGCGGCGGTACGGTTACGGCGCAGGCGATGGGCAGTGCGCTCATCACGGTGACGACGCAGGACGGCGGCTATACCGCACAGTGTCAGATAAAGGTGGTGCCGGATGAGATAACCTCCAGCAAATATGCGATATATAACGACAAGCTCTGGTTTGCTTACGAGAACACCTCTGCCGCCGAGCTGATTTCGGAAATATACAATGACCCTGCGTACCTAAGCGTACACAATACACAGGGCGGCGAATATACAGGGGACGCTGTCGGGACAGGAATGACTCTGCGGCTTACAGTCGGAGGGCAGACGAGGCAGGAAGTAACAATACTTACTAGGGGAGACGCAAACGGAGATGGTGTTGTCGGTATATCTGATTACACTATGATAAGACTTCACATTCTTGAATTGAAATATCTTGTAGGTCCATATTTGATGGCTGCAGACTTAAATTTGAACGGTACTCTAACAATTACGGATTATACGGTTACTCGCCTGCACATACTCGATTTAATGCAGATAACGGAATCTTATACACCCGTTGACCCGGGGGATTCGGTGGACCCGACTAACCCCAACGACCCAGGCTATCTTAACACCATAAGCAACCCCCGGATAAGGCACTTTATCGAAATAGCGCTGGCTCAGCAGGGCGACCCGTACGTAAGCGGAGCAGAAGGGCCGAACGCTTACGACTGTTCAGGGCTTGTATATTACTGCCTGGTGACTTCGGGATATACCTCGGTATACAGGGCTACTGCGACTACGTATTCCGACTTTTTCAGAATTGCCGACGGGCCGTATGACTGGGGCTGGATAGACGACCTCGACGCAGTCAACAGCGCCCCGGACAAAAACTGGCGCTGGCCGTGGACATTTGTTTCGGCGGAGGACCTGCAGCCCGGCGACCTTATGTTTTACGAGAAGGACACCGACGACATCAGCGCATATGAAGCAAAGCCCATCGGACACGTTGGGATATATCTTGGCAACGGATATCATATACACGCTTCATCCACCTACGGTCAGGTCATAATAAGCCGGTTCGAAGGATGGTATGCGGAGTGGTTCAGATATGGAAGAAGGATAAACTGGTAGCAGTGAGGGCTGCCGGGACAAAAGTGTAGAACACACACTTAAAAAGAAAAGGGGAAAAGATGAAGAGATTTTTACCGATATTGATAGTAATTATTCTTGTTGTTTCGATTTTCGGAATAACAACTGCTTTTGCAGATGCTTCAATAAGTGGAAGGAGTTCGGTTTTTGCAGGGAAATCTTATACTTATGAAGGTACTGCAAGCTATTCAGCAGGAGATTTAATTGGCAAAATTGAAGGCTTAGGTAAAACAGACTCATTTGGGGTTATGGCAGGTGGACTTACAAATGAATCATTGTCTGGAAGCGCCTCTATTACGGTTACTATCCCATCAAGTGCAAAGCCAGGCGATACATATGCAATAAAGTTCAGTGGTTATTATTCAGTTATGGCAGCTGATGGAAGTGGAGACTCTACAAGTAAAAGTTATTCAAAAACGTTGACAATAAAGGTTGTTGAAAAGGCGCCGCCCGCAACCAAAGACCCGAACGCTACGCCAAAGCCGCTGGAAGGCTGGGAAATAGTCGAAGCGGCTGTTGACGAAGCGCAGCAGAGCGCCGTAGTAGAGTGTGTTATGGAAGACGATTACGATATACCCGAAGACCTCTTGAACAAGCTTGTCAAGAACGGCAATACGCTCAAGATTGATTTCGGGACGTATACCTGCACGATTGACCCGTCGAACCTGACGGATTTTGAAGACATTGGCAACTTAAGCCTGAAGCTCGATTTTGAGAAGGTGGCAGGGCTTACCGAGATCGCAGAGGGCAAGGATGTCTATCAGCTTCATTTCGGGCACGTAGGCGAGCTTCCGGGCAAGATAACTTATACTTTCAAGGCAACGGAGAACCAGCCTGGAGATGTTGTTTACTTGTATTATTACTATGGTGAGGCGAACGTTATCGAAGGCAAAGCTAAGGCTGTTGTTGATGAGGACGGCATGCTGACTTTTGAGATATATCACTGCTCCAGCTATTTTGTGACGTCTGAGGTTCTTGAAGGCACAATGAGCAACTTCGATACCGAAACGCAGGCAAAGCTGGACGAACTTACCGTGTCGTTCGAAGAGAAGCAGACGGAGCTGGAAGAAGCCAATACTCAGATAGCAAGCCTTGAAGAAGAGAATACGGTTCTTGGTGAAGACCTTCTGGCGGCGCAGGAAGAGGCGAAAGAATTCGAAGATATGGCGGAAAAAGCGCTTGCCGAGCCGGAGACACAGGAAACAGGTTTTTCACTGGCGGTGCTTATTGCTGCCGTTGCTGCGGCTGTGATGCTCTCCATTCTGCTGACTATGCTTATTACGAGGTCCGGTCTGTTCAAACGATCTGAAAAGGCTGAGGCAGGATATCGACGAAAAGCTGTGCCGGAACCTGTATTTGAACCGGCGCCAGAGCCTGTACAGGAACCTGAGCCCCAGCCAGCACCGGAACAGCAGGAGTATTCTGAACCAGCCCAGGAAGAAGACTTAGAGCAGACGCCGGAAGAGGTTTCGGAGCCTGAGACGGAAGAAGAAAACAAAAAGAGCGAATGGTAATAAAATAAAAAAGAGCCTCTGTGAAAAGAGGCTCTTTCTTTATATCAGTAGATTTTTTTAAAAGGCGTTCTTTCAATAAATGAAAGCATGTCGGGCATGCTGAAAGCCGGCCGTGCGTGTTGAAGAGCGGTGTATGCACCGCAAGCGCTTGCGAACCGGAGCGCCTGCGCAGCGCTTTGCGACGACAGAGAACTGTGTATAAAGCCGGCGCAGAAAGCGTCTCCGCTGCCGGTGGTGTCTACAGGGCAGATGTCGAAGGGTTCAACATAGCCGCAGAAGCCAGGGATGTCTGCGTATGCGCCCCTGCTGCCAAGTTTGATTATAACTCCGCCCGCACCGCAGTCTTTGAATATGGCAGCTGCTTTTTCCGGATCACTCTCTCCTGTAAGATGTATGCTCTCAGTTTCGCTTGGCATAAAGAAGTCGATAAACGGAAGGAAGGGTTTTACTCCGCCAAGGCGAAGGTCTTTCTTGTCCGACCCCATGTCAGCAAATGTTAAAGCACCGTGTACCTTTGCGTGGTTCAGAACTTGCTCTAAACCGTCTTCCTCCAACTTTGGGAAACCGAAGATACTGCCGATGGACAGCGCACGTGCATTCTCTATTGAAGATAGGTCAACATCGTCAAAACAAAAGTCGTAGTTGCTACCCCGCTTGCAGACAAGATTACGATCCCCGGTTTTTGAAACCAGTACCAAGGAACCGCTCGTTGCGGAGATAGGCGAAAGAGTCACGTTATCCATACCGATTCCGGAGTCAGACAGTTCGCTGACAAGGAACCGCCCCAATGAGTCGTCGCCAAGACGGCAGCTTAGGCTGACGCTTCTGCCAAGACCGGCAAGGCAAAGTGACTGGTTGACGGCGTCTCCGCCCGGGTTAAGCATCACCTCGTCAACAGGTGTGTGGTCACGGTTAAAAATGCTGCGGTCAACCGGGTAGACAGTAATATCGACTACAGCTACACCAAGGCAGACCACGTCTGTTTTCTTATCGTTCATATCAGTTTCTCCTGTTTGCTATATTTCAATTTTATCATAATATTATTAAATTGGGGAGAAGCAAGTTGTTTACTGTAGTTGTAACTGCGGTTAGTTGTGCATAACCTAGACATGTGTTTACGGGGGAGGGAAAACATGGGGTATATGAAGAGTTTTGTTGACGGGGCTAGTTTATGTTTTTTCGCTTTTTGCCTGCAGCAGCACGGATACTAAGCAGGAGTCGCAAACTGCCAAGTCAAGCCATAAGGCAGATTTAAAACCCTAACCGACGGTCAGCCAGTATATCGAAGCTAATGTTTATGATAATATCCATTTGCGTTCGGGAGTAAAGTGCTATCATCTTGAAGAGGAAACGACATATCTATATACTCTGATGATGTCGAAGATTTTGATGTAGTCACGGGAGACTATACCGGGCCTGTAAGCTATACAATCCCAGTTAAAAGAAAGCAATAGCGTACGCTGATAAAACACTTGAGGTTTAGTCTATTATTTCATCAATTTTTGTATATCCGTAAGCTTCGGGAACTCCGTATTTGTACCTGTCTCGTTTTATCTGTCCGGAAATCATCAGCCTGCCTCCGTCTATTATCCGCTCGCCAAGAACGTCCTGAGCCCAGCTAAGCAAGTTGTCTATATTCACAACATCAATATCAAGTTTCTGTGCAATCCATTTGGCGATACAAAGCCCATAGTAAACGTCATCATAAAAGAACCTGTGCGATTTATCGATTACCCACTTTGAGTCTTCCTGTACGACGGGAGTGCGGATAGCGCCCAGCGTGCTAGAGTTTCCGAATGTTTCAAGCACCGTCTTGTTATTGCGCAGGTTTGTTTTATTATCCAGCTCAATATAATCCAGCATGAACGTAAAATCCTTATCCGGATACAGCTCTTTTATCCTATTGCGTATCAGCGAATAATCACCGTCGAGCCCTGAAAGTATCTGTGCAGACTTTTCGGAAAAATCTCTGTAGAAGTATGGAACATCCTCTATATTATCCCATTTGCCGCCCGCCTCAAGAAAAAGACCGTATAAACGTGAGGTGTGGATTATTTGGTTGTCCAGAGACATAGTGAGAGATATGAAGTTGTCAGCCTGTTTAAATTTACCGTGCCCAAAACAGCCGAACACTATCCTTTCAAGAAGTACTTCGTTTAGTAAAGAGAAGTCCTCTTTCGGCGAAACAGCCGCAACATTCACCGGTTTTGCACCATACACGATGCCAGCGCTGCCGTATTTTTCGGTGCGGCATATCCAAGGTATAAGGCCGATAGCAAATGTTGTGATGTTATCAAGGCCGAATTCATAAGATATCTCTTTGGTCATCCAGTTAAAGCCCGCCTGTCCGAAAACTGTTCCTATGAAAACTTTTTTCTTCTTGTTTATATAGCCGGCAATGCTGTGAAGCACCGTTCTATAGGCATGTACGGGCATACAGAGTATTATAATATCCGCCTCCGGAACAACCTCTGAAGGAGCTGATGAAATCGTGGCTATACTGCCTTTGAATGTGCGGATGTGTTCGCCGCCGGGCAGACGGTAATCGAGGCTGACAGCGTTTTTCCAGCTCTGGGGTCTTCTTGTAAGCAGGTTGACATTAAGGCTGGTTTCTGACAGCAGAGGTATGAGCACGTGTGCGCTGCTGCCTCCGCCCATTACGGTTATAGTTTTCAAATGTCCCTCCGGAATTTTATGCATTGTCTAAGGTTTTTTGATTATTCAGCAGACCAAGAACGCCTTCGCTGTTTCTTTCTTTGCGGCTGGAGCAGACCTCGCAGCTGCAGGTGGCTTCATATTTTGCGGGTTCGATGTAAGTATAAAGCTTGCCTTCATAGTTTCTTAGAACGATTTTGTTGTGGCTTCTTGATATGACATAATTGGGAAGCATCGGTATCTTACCGCCGCCGCCAGGTGCATCAATAACATATGTTGGAACGCCCAGCCCGGAAGTATGCCCTCGCAGCCCTTCGATTATCTCGATTCCCTTTGATATCGGGGTGCGGAAGTGCTCTATTCCCCTTGCAAGGTCGCACTGATATATGTAATATGGCCGAACCCTTATCGTAAGCAGCTTTCGAACCAGCTTTGTCATTACATGTACGCAGTCGTTAACTCCCTTTAAAAGCACCGTCTGGTTACCGAGCGGTATGCCGGCGTCTGCGAGCATAGCGCACGCCTTTGCAGATTCGGGAGTAATTTCCCTGTAGTGGTTAAAATGTGTGTTTATCCAAACAGGATGATATTTTTTGAGCATTTTCACAAGCCTGTCATCTATCCTCTGGGGAAGAACGACGGGTATCCTTGTTCCTATTCGTATTATCTCAACGTGCTCAATGCTCCTAAGCTTTTTAAGAATGCTCTCCAGCCGGTCTGTGGAAAAAAGCAGAGGGTCACCGCCGGATATAATAACGTCTCTTATCTGCTCATGACTGCGTATATATTCTATACCAGCTTCGACCTGCTGTGAAGACAGGTGGCTGTCACATTGCCCGGCAAAACGTCTTCGTGTACAGTGACGACAGTACATCGCACACATATCAGTTATAAGCAAAAGCACCCGGTCGGGATACCTGTGAACCAGCCCCG
Organism: Christensenellaceae bacterium; assembly: GCA_963666505.2. GTDB lineage: Bacteria > Bacillota > Clostridia > Christensenellales > SZUA-584 > JABGQS01. The sequence continues at coordinate 743,390 of CAXXXL010000001.1, forward strand.
GCACCGGGGAGTCCGCCTCCTCGCATAACGGGTCTCGCTGCTCTGATACGGAATATTTCATTTCGCTTATAGTGGGTATAGCCTGTTTCCTTATCGGGTCCTCCGGGTCGTCTGGGTCAATCAGCGAGAAATAGTATGGCGTTACGGCCATACGAAGCTTTGAATCGCAGTTTTTCTCCTTCATTTTTATTGACAAATATCGTTCGGCATCTTCAATATTTTCGATCCTGTTTTCTATCTGCCATCTCCAATCGTTCCAGTTCTTTTTAGAGATTCCGTTAAAAAAAGACGCACTAGTAACATTATCCATATAAAATCAAACTTCCTTTCTTTTTTGCAGAAAATAAAAAGACACCCTAGTAATCTTGATAGAGTTAGGGTGCCCAAACTTCACTTGAAAAAGCTCGTAATATACCACTGCCAGCAGTAGTGTAATCCATTGCCTTGTTATAAAAGACCCTGGATAGGCCTCAGTTCTAGTCTTAATTTTTTAGCGCTGTTTTCGCCTTTTTCGAAAGCTTACACTGATACTGAACTTATGCCAGCCTTGTGTTCATTATCATGCTCGCATCCGTGCTAATCACAGTGCCTACTTCATTTTCGTATATTAACGATAACACAATTTGAAAATATTTGCAAACAAAGCGAGGACTTATCGATATGCTGCATCATACATTTGTACGTAAAATTAATGCTTTGAAAGACCAAAATGATAAGGCAAGCCGGTTTTATAAAGACAGTGTTACCGCTTTATTAAGTTTGAAGCAAAAAATACGATTCAATTGAAAAAAATCTGTTTGCGCTATATAATATATACTGGTTTTTAGTTATTATATTTATTATTTTATTTATTAGGAGTTTTTATTATGGGCATCGTGGAAAACGCTAAGCTTGGTATTGTGCGCAGAATTTTAGATAAGCGCAAAAAGAGAAACCCTCTTGACATTCACTTCGCAGAACATTATGAATTGCCTCCAGGATCAGATATATACGACATAAACAGCTATTTTTTCTCTTGCCACGATATGGAGGGAAGAAGCCTGATGTTGCGCCATGCCGAAAGGGGCACTGGTGTGACGGAAGTCTGGTTTGCATATCGTGACGAGAAGGGAAATGAGTATATAAATGAAAAGCAATACTATGAGAATGAGCCGCCTGCAACGTCTGTAAAGTGCCTAGAAACGGACAAAAAGTGGCTCTTTTCTTTTGAAGGGAAAGTGAGAGACCAGAAAAAAGACAAGCTGCTGGATGCAAAATTTGAAGGAACATTTGACGCTGCAAGAACACTTTTTGAGTTCAGCCACCATCTTGATTCAAGGGTGCTTGGAGGGGCGATAGCGAAAGAAAAGTGGACAAAGGACTACTTCAAAGCGCTGCAAAAACAGAACCAGGTTCACTATGAACAGCCAGGAAAGCTTGCCGGAAGCCTTCAGATAGGCAGAAAAAAAATCCAGCTAAAACTTAACGCCATGAGAGACCACTCATATGGAAGGCGAGACTGGAATTGTATGAACAATCATTTTTGGCTTACGTGTCTGTTTGACGACGGAACATCGTTCAACGCCAACGTTGTAAGCGTGCCTGCAATACGCTCGCTTGCAACCGGATATATCGAGGACGGCAGTGAAGCTCTTGGGCTGTGCAGGGCGTCTGTAGACAGGCCGATAAAAAATTATTCTGTGCCGGAGAAGTTCTCATACACAGGCGAGTTTCTCGGCGGCAGGACGTTCAAAGTAGACTGCGAGCTTGAAAGCGTATTCGTATTCCCGCTTGACAGCGGCAACTATGTTATATACGAAGGTGTTGGCAAATTCGATATGGACGGCAAAAAAGGCAGAGGCAACTTAGAGTTTGGTTTCAACGGTGATGAAACCAGAATAGGGAAGCTGGGTTAGGCATATGAAGATATATGATTTATACGAAATACCCGGTGCTGCTATGGAAAGCGTCGGCGGAAAAGCAAAGGGGCTTTATGAACTTGGCAAATGCGGTTTGCAGGTTGCAAAAGGGTTCGTAGCGGTGAATATAAACAGTGAAATAGCCCTGCAGGCAGTAGCTGATTACTATGAAAACAGCGGATATAGTACTGTGGCTGTGCGTTCAAGCGCTTCTTCAGAGGACGGCGCCGTATATTCAAGCGCAGGGCAGTATGTTACTGTGCTGAATGTGGAAGGCAAAGCGCAGTTGAAAAATGCAGTGGTGAAATGCCTTGAGTCGCTGAGTCGTGATGTGGCAAAGAGCTATACGGATTATTTCAGTGATGCTAAAAGCGATAAGATGAGTGTTGTGGTGCAGCAGATGATCGATGCTGATGTGTCTGGAGTATGCTTTACTCAATACGCAGGCGATGAAAATACGGTCCACATAGAAGCGGTAAAAGGGCTGGGGGAAGACTTGGTTTCCGGCAGGGCGGAAGCAAAAGAATATTTGATAGATAAGGGCAGCATGCAACCTCGGGGCGACGAACTTTTAAACGCAGATATGTTACGCAGGATCGCTGAGGAGGCATGCCTTGCCGGCGAAAAAATAGGATTTGCGCTGGATACAGAATGGGCGCTCTGCGGCAGCGAGCTTTACTGGCTGCAAGCAAGGCCGATAACCGTGACGGAGCAGACAGACGCCTTTGAGCTTGATTCAACGTGCATCGGGAAAAATGACGTTGTGACCACATGCAACATAGGCGAGATGATGCCGGGCGCTGTAACTCCGCTTACAATGTCTACCAGCATGTATGCGATCGACCACGGTGTGAGGCGGCTGATGTATAAATCCGGTACGTCGAAGAGCATTGACGAGTATCCGCCGGAAAGTTGTTTTCCGCACGTGGGCGGCACTATGTTCCTGAACCTAAACACGATGAAGAATATCGCAGACTATGTTGCAATGTCTGATGATACCAACCTTGAGATAGCGTTGTGCGGACGTGTGCTTGAAGGGTTCCCGGAAAGGAAAAAGAAAAAGGTAAGCAAGCTTATAAGGGCGTATAACGCTATAAAATATTTCATAATACTATTTAGCACAAAAAAAGCATGCAGAGATATTAAAGAATTAGCGGACGGGCTGGAGATTCCCGTGTGCGGTATAGCAAAAGAACAGTTTGATGCGATAGACAAAAACCTCTACAAGAACAACGATGCTTTCTGGTATCACTATATCACTTCGTCACAGGCAGGAGCTATGAGCGCTGCACTGTACCATACTCTGGTTGGCGAGGGAGAAGAACCGGAGGAAGCTAACGCAATAATAGCCGGTGTGCTTGAGAATATTGAGGGTGTGGAGAGCGTTGACATATTAAAGTCGCTCAAGAAGATCGCGGCGGAGATATTGAAGGAAAAACCGGAAGCTGCAGGTCATGATGCGACAGCGCTTGCAGAATATTTAAAGGTGAGCGAAGGCCAGAGCGCCTATATGCTTGAGCACTTTATAAAGCGGCACGGGCATAGAGCTATAAGGGAAGCTGAAATGATGAGCAGATCGTGGCACATGGACGATGTCAGCCTCAGCGGGTTCTTAAAGTCGATAATGACAGCCGGTATAACGGAAGATAAACCTGCGAACGTGCAGGAATATATAGATGGTATTCTGAAGCGCTACAAGGGCGGCACGCAAAAAGCACTGAAATTTATAATAGGACAGGCCAGAAAAGGCGTAGTAAACAGAGAGTTTACAAAGTCATATTGTATAAAATTGCTTGATGGCTTCAAAGCGGCATACCAGCGGCTTGGTAATCTGATGGTTGAGGAGGATATAATACCTGAAGATGAACTGGTATATTTCCTTAAACATAAAGAGATTGGTCAGCTAATAGGAGGACAAAGGGCGCTGGTGAAGAAAGCTGTTGCAAGAAGAAGGGTTTTTGAAGAGCAGAAGAGCCTGAAGTTCAATGAAATGAATGTAGGCAAACCCGTGCCGATAGAGATAGACTATTCCGAGCTTGAGGGAAGCAAAGTCTTCTCGGGCTCTGCAATCAGCAGGGGCAAGGCTATTGGAAAGGCAAGAGTGATATCAAGCGTAGAGGATGCAAACAAGCTGGAGAAAGGCGAGATTATGGTAGCGGCGTTTACTGATATCGGCTGGTCGCCCTACTACAGCGTGGCGGGAGCACTGATAACGGAAGTCGGCTCTGTGCTTTCACACGGTGCAGTCGTAGCAAGGGAGTATTCGCTGCCTCTTGTTTCAAACATAGCTTATGCTACAAAGCTTATCAAGACAGGAAGCATGATATGCGTCGACGGAAACAAAGGAGAGGTGGCAATAATAGACAGCGCACAATAAAACCTTACGCCAAAACAGCAAACGACAGAACAGCTTTGCTCTTTTTATACACAAACCGATTTTCAAAAAAATTGCAGCTTCAGCGAAGGCTTGCAGGAATACGCAATGTCCATATAGAATGAATAATAAACCCCATTTTTCTCAACAGAAGTGATACATAAAGCACAGGATGAACAAAAGCAGTTGATATATACTGTTTTTTCGATTATTTTCTTGGAGGTGCTTTTTATGAACAGTGAAAACATGCTGCTTGGTTTGTATAAAAAACAGCAATATGATTCGACACGTAACAATATCCAGAAACTGGTTATATATTCAAGCGCCGGAGGCATGTTGATTGGCGCAGTATTATCGGCAGTGCTACTTTCAGAACCAGTATCGATGTATTTGTTCGCAAGCGTTGTTGTCTGCATTATTGCTGCTTACTTACTCCAGTTTTTTAAAGTTGTTTCGCTTAACACTGCCACCCTTATTTATTTTATTTATTTGTGCTTTATTTTTATTCCGGTAAACTGGTATTTTACTGATGGACTTATAGGCGCAACTCCATATATCGCTGTAATTATTATGCTGGCGATAATGATTGTTTTTACAGGCAAAACTTTAAAGATAATACACATCATTTACCTTGCTATGCTTTTCATACTGCTTGTCTACTCAGCAATCACCACGCCTGTTCTTGCCGATATGCTATTAATTATCTATAAATCTGTTGCGTTCTTTGTTTCAATATTATTGATTGCATTTTATATGATGTTTATGCTGAAAAAATATGACCAAATGCACAATATGTTTTTGAACGGCTCCATTAGAGACGAGCTTACAAGAATGCTGAACCGCAGTGTTCTTGATGTTGTAATCGAATATGTTGAAACTTTTTACCAGTCAAAGCAAATGGACTATGTGATGATAATGATCGACGTTGACAATTTCAAAAAGCTCAACGATGAGTACGGTCATGTCGTCGGTGATATAGTGCTGCGCAACACAGCAGAGTGTATAAGAGAACATATGCGAGAAGAAGACTTTGTTATAAGATATGGGGGAGATGAGTTTTTGGTAGTGCTGCTTGGCGCCTCGACCGAAAACGCTAAACACATATTCGAGCGTGTGGAAAATGAGCAGAAGTGCAGAAGTCTGCTGGATTTCAATATAACAGTCAGCCGTGGATACGCAGAAAGAAGCGAGTGCAAAACACCAAAAGAAGTCATCGAACTGGCAGATAAAAGGATGTATGAAAACAAGGAGTCAAAACGCGTAAAAAGATAACTGAGAGTATGAGACCAGACGTTGCAAACTGATTAGCAATGTACCGCGCGAGACGCGTAAAAGGCATTAAAACCAACGAATGATGAGGCGCTCGAAATGATTGCCAATGTGCTTCATAAACACGATTGCATGCACAGGATAATTATAAGCGTGGTAGTTACGATTAAGCTTTCTTCAGAGGGAAAAGAGAAATATTTGGTAGTTGTTAGTATGTTAAAAAAGCTAAGAGGCAAGCAGATGCTTTAGCTTTTTCTATACTTGTTCAAGTGCAAAAAGCGCTGCGCCCAGGGCGCCGCAAAGCTGCGCATTTTCACACACAAAAAGTGTTGCCCCGAGCCTTTCCTCCAACGCTTTGACAACCCCGAGGTTTTTGGCTACGCCGCCGGTGATTATATAACCTTGCTCGGGCGAAACACGGTTAACAAGCGCTGCAACTTTTGATGCAACAGACCGGTTGAGCCCGTGTACGATATCTTCCAATGCCCTGTTCTGTGCAACAAGGGAAACGACTTCTGACTCTGCGAAAACAGTACACATGCTGGAAATGGTGATCTCCTCTTTCCAATCAAGACCAATCTCGCTGATCTGCTTGAGTGTGATGCCAAGGGCCCGGGCCATCATTTCCAGAAAACGGCCGGTTCCGGCTGCGCACTTATCATTCATCACAAAATTAAGAACTGCACCTGTCTCATCGATTTTGATGGCTTTGCTGTCCTGCCCGCCGATGTCTATGACGGTACGTGACTGCGGATAAAGAAAGTGCGCTCCCTTTGCATGGCAGGAGATCTCGGTTATGCTTTTATCGCCGTCGGCAATGTAGTCGCGGCCATAGCCGGTCTTGATTATAGCTGAAACATCGCTTCGGGCAAGCCCGGCCTTTTTGAGAGCATCGTTTAGAGCCAGCTCGGCGCTTACATTTGCACCGCCGCCTGTCGGGATAATAACGGTGGAAACAATACGTTTTTCAGTATCCATAATCACAGCGTCGGTGCTGGTAGAGCCACTGTCGATTCCTGCAACATAAACATTGTTTTTTGATGCTGATACTTTTACGGGGCCGAGGTTTCCTGTGGTAGTGCGGCAGAGCGTTTCTGCAAACGCTTCAATGCGGGTTTTCAGCTGTTCTGCGCTCTGCCGGGTGTAGTCGGTTTCCAGTTTTAGAATAGGAATATCTGTATCCTGTTTGATACTGAAATATTCGAATTCATAATAATCGCAGAATTTTATAGTGTGGAAGATGATTCCCTGTAAATTCGGGTCGGCAAACAAATTGCGGCGCATTTCTGGCAGACCCATCCGCCCGCAGGGGAACTGGCCGAGTAAAGCGGAAGCGTAGGCAGAGAACATATCTTTTTCGGACATATCGGCCATGGCTTTTGTGTCACAAACGAGTTCGCGGTTGCGCACACAGGTAAGATTCTTTACCGGGAAAGGCATAAGGGAGCTTATCTTCTCTTCCAGCTCGTGACCGGCCCGTACACCCAAAATGCCCACATACGGGCTTTCTTCATCCGGTTCAACGGGGGAAAAGGCGTTTAAAAACGCTTCAGTGTCAAACGGAGTTTCGAAATACTCTTCGTAATCATTTTTCAGGCGGATCAGCTTTTTACCAAGCTCTACGGCGGCCATAGAGCTGTTTCGGTGGGGGAGGTCCAGCATGAACAGAAAACGGCATGCTTTCTCATCCCTGATTACATCATAGGCTCTGCATATGGTGTCACAGCAATTGACGAGAACAAGCTCTTGCTCATCTTCAGAGAGGACGGACTGCATCAGCGACTTGCCAAAGCCGCACAGGTTGATGTGGGAAAGACGGTCGGAAAGCTCGAAGTTTTCTGCCATATCGTCCAGCAAAGACCATTCCCGGTGAAAGCCACTGAAAAGCTCTAAAGGTGTGTATTTACATATATATCTTATCATTTGCGTCTGTCCTCCAGCATTTCAATAAAAGCGCCGAAGCGTGTAGCCATCTGACCGTCACTGCAGTTGGTCGGGTCTCCTATGTCACCGTCCAGAATAAGGGTCGGATAACCCTCCGCTTCAAATGTTCGCTTGAAAAGTGCAGATGCGCCTATTGTACCCTTGCAGCCCCAGTGTGCGAACACCACCATGCCGTCTGCTTTTGTAAGCTTCGCAGCTTCCAGCGCACGCTGTGCCCGCCATTTATAGTCGCCGTTATAACAGGAATAGACCATCCTGCGTGCCATCGCATCATAAGGGTCTGCGGGGTCTGTGTGCATCATGCTGTCATAAACTAGATCGCAGGCAGTCACCCTTGCTTTGTCGGTAAGGCTTAGATATTTATTTATTGAGGGCTGCAGGAAAGGGAGCGCATGCAGCCAGACAAGCCGGATAGCGTCGTTGCCCTTTGCTTTTTTTATATCGGAGAGCATACGGCGGCAATATGTCTCTGCCTTTTTTGTTCCCATCATGATATGACCAGTAAAAACCCCGTAAAGCTCGCTTGCGATATCGCTTTTCAGTGCATGGTCAGCTTGGTATTTTAAATGTTCCAGATAGTATTCACTGGTGCGGCAGCTGCGCTGTACGGCCTTTTGCAGCATACTTTCAGAGATTTTTTTGCCTGATATGTCGGAAATGAATTTTACCATTTCACGAAGCTGTTCGGCAACATGAACAACTGCATCCTCATTTCGTTCATATGGCACTTCTACAAAGAAACTGGGGATCTTGAAACGCTCGATAAGATAAGGGAAACTGGTCATGTTTGCGTCGCAGGCAAGGTTTGTATAGATAAGCATTTTCGGACTTGGCACGACCCCGCTGCTCATCGAACCGTGAAATATGCGGTGGAAGGAGCAGAGCGTTTTTGATGCGCCGTCTTCTTCCGCCTGGTTCAAAAAAACCTGTTCGGCGTGCACTCCGCCCAAAAAACCGGAAAGGGCTTCCACTGAAAACGGCGTTATCCCGGCGGCGACTAACGGCTCGCTGGGTATGAATATACTGATCATTGCAGATTTTTCCGGTGAGGAAAGTGCGTCTACCATAGTTGCAGTAATGCATTTTGAAGCATAACGGTGGCAGGGTGAAACTTTGCTGACAGGCAATACAGTGCCGGCCTGCTGGATACGGCAGGCAGCAACAAGAGTTTTGCGTGCTTTGAGTGGGTTTTCCAATACAGCTTTTTGAATAAGCTGACCGAACTTTTCAACTTGTTCCGTTTTATCCATAGTTGATACTCCTGCTTAGTCGAAACATGGTTTGTATAGTTTTTTGGGCATTGCGGCTGCAAAAACTGATCTGCAGGCGGTGTAATGAATAATAAATTACCCGGTATAAGAAAAACGAGCAATCAAATAAACATTTCCACGCAAACAAAACATACGCAGCGCTTCGGCTGACAACGGATGCAATATTCAGTTTTATAAGGAAAAGCAAGTTGTGAATATAAAAAGATATTTATAATTGCATAAAAAGACTTGCAGTTCCCTTTAAAAACTCCTAAATAGAGTATGAATAAATCAATTCATAATAACAAAAATTGTAGATATGTTCAAGTTACAGTAATATAACAATATGGCTATTAAGTTAAGTCAGCAAATCGTAGAGGCGGAGACTGTGTCACGGCGAAAAGCAATCTGTTGAAGATCTCACTGCCCATGCTTCTGCGATTGAACCGATAACAGTACTCATCCAAGTAGCTCTGCAAGTGCTTTTTTCCTAAGCCGTGAAAAGTTCCCGAAACGAAGGCCTTTGCGTTGCTGATAATGGTATGCAGCCATTTGAGCATATCTGAATCCGCATCAAAGACCTGATATTCGTGCAGATACTTTTCAGCCAAAGGCTTTCGGTAACTATGGTAAGCATCTGTCTGCACTGATGCGCCTTCGGCAATGCTACTCTTAGCAAACTTGGCAATTGTCTTTCCCTTTAGGTCGGTCACAACCTGCATTTTCACGTACTGGGGTTTGCCATCTTCGTCTTTTGATATAGCCACCACGACCTTGTTTTTCGTGGTTCCACGGCCTCTTTTACCACCTTTTTTGGTTTTGCCTAAGTACGTGTCATCCAATTCTATAATACCTTTAAGCAAATAACGATTGTCTCGTTCAGCCATTGCATTGCGGATACGATGGAGCAAAAACCATGCTGTATTGTACGGCAGATTCAGTACCCGAGATAGCTGCATGGCCGAATACCCACGCTTATCGCGAGACACTAAGTATATCGCCCAAATCCATGTTCTCAGGCTTAAATGACTCCTGTCCATCACAGTACCGGCTGTCACAGATGCCTGATATCGACAACTTTTACACGCGTATTTATGCCGCGTCGTAATATGACAATACTCGCGGCAACCGCAGACGGGGCATATAAATCCGTCCGGCCATCGCAGCTTAAACAGATAGTCTCTGCAAGCATCTTCTGTATCAAATCGCCTTTGTATGTCCTCTAACCCTACTCGTTTTTTCGTTGCCATAGCTTTTTTCCACCTTTTCCGTTACTATGACAACATTCTATACTTCGTATTGTGCGGTTTTATGGACTTGTCACTGATGACTCATCTTAATAGCCATATATAACAATAAAAAACCACTTCAAAACTGATGCATGGTAATGCAGACTGCTCTATTTTCTCTGATACTCATACCTAAATCAGCGGTGTTTTAATTGAAGGGGAAGTCTCGAATATCAGCTAAACGCTTTGATTACAGCAAAAAAAAGTGATATAATACATTCACTGCAAATCTCATCTGTTTAGCATCGCTGATATACAAATCAAGAAAGGGATAATGGGTATGATAAAAAAATCACCGTTCTTTTCACTGAATATTTTGCGCATATGCACGGCTTTAATTCTTACCGCATTGCTTTTAGCAGTTTCAGGCTGTTCCGGAGAGCAGGAGGAGCCGGCGCAAACACCTACGCCGACGCCAACTTTAGCGGCCTCACCGTCGCCGTCGCCTGTGCCCACTGTTGAAATAACGCCTACACCCGAAATAACGCCCACACCTACGCCCGAGCCTACTCCGGCGCCGGTGTTTCCCGAAGTGGAGAAGGACGACGAGGGTAATTATATCTATCCACAAGTCGTAACGGATAAACAAAGCGCTATGACCGGAGAGCCTGTTTATTTCAAGATCATAACATCTGAAAATGTTACCAGTATACAAACCGTGATCGATAGGGAAACCGGAAAGATATATACGGAATACGAAACCGTCTCCGGTGTGCGAATTTGGCAGACGAGGATTTTCTTTACATCCGGCGGAACCCGTAAAGTTCAGTATAAATGTACGATGGCGACTGGGAGCACTGTAATGATTCCAAAAAGTCCGCTTAAGATAGACGTGACTTTTGACTATAGTGCGGAATCTACATCAAAGACTATAACAAAAGGCAAAACAGTAACGTTTACGCTTAAAACCCCGGAATCGATCGATTCTATCTATGTTGTAGTAGACGGAGTTAACCAGAATATCAAATACGATGAGTTTGAGTCAAGCGAGGACGGTGTTAAAGTATGGAAGATAAATGTCACTTTCTTCGGGCTTGGGGAGAGGTCGGTGACGTTTGAGGCACATGACGGCTCTAAGACCGTGGCTACGTTCCCGGACCCAGGGTTGCCTATTATCGTGCAAGGCAGTGAGTAAGAAGGGATTCTATCAAGACTAAATGGTAAAGATACTCTTCATCAAAGCAACGGGCATGGCAAAGTCAAACAAGCAGGACTTAATATATCTTGGCGAGCTTATCGCTGTCGATATGTAAGTAAACGTGAAAATCAAGACAGCGGCGCTTTAGGCAGCAGTGATGATTCTGTAAATATACTTAGGCTATAATCATATAACAAGATTTTAACTATATTTATTTGAGTTTATGCAATAACCCAGGCTCTGCGTATTACTCTCTTTGTATTCGCCATGATGATGTCTTCGTCTTGATCATCCCGCGGTTTAACCTCGAAAGAGAGTACGTACGGGTCTTTTCCACAGAAGAAATCTTCATCTTTGAGTACACGGAAGAAATCGGCGAGTTCTTCAACATCATTTGCGCTTTCGGGGAACCCAAAGCAGGGGTGCTGATCGCCGTATGCTTTGCAGCCCGGCTTTACTACCGCATTTCCGATGTGAAAATGAGTGATATAAGGGCGAAGGGTTTGTATCACGAATTTACTTGTTTCATATGTAGTAGGGAAATGCGACAGGTCTACCATAATGCCGAAGTTGTCACAGCGTGTGCGCATATCGGCGGCGAATTTCGCAGCAAGCGGAGCCGGGCCTATAAGCGCAGCTTTGTCCATATCGTAGTCGAAAACCTCGAGGTTAACGCCCATGCACTTTGTTTCAGCATATTTGCACACAGCTTCCGTTGTCTTTATGAGCTGGGCATATGCCTGCTCTTTTGTTTCTTCTTTCCATTTGCCTGCGAGAAAAGCTATTGCGCCTGCACCTAGGTATTCTGCCTCGTCAACTGCCTCTATAAGCGTCTTTTCAGCTTTAAGGCGTTCGGTCTCGTCGATCGCATTCGGATTGAGCTTTGGACCAAGCAGTTGAGGCTGTGCGCCATAGCAGACCTTGAGATGGCTCTGATCCAGCATACGCTTTGCTTTACTGCGTGTTTCGTCATCAGCAAACTTAGTGACTTCAATAGCATCAAAAAAGTCGTCGCACGCTATCTCGTGTATAGAATCGAGCACGTCCTTATTCGGGTGGCTCATCCACTGGACAGTGCCGAGTTGAAAATACTTGTGAATTGATTCCTGCATAATATATTCCTCTCTTATACTATTTGTTAACCACATTTACGGGCTTGCCTGCGATAAACGCTTCAAGGTTGTGGACTGCTACATCCATCAGACGCTTACGACATTCCTTTGGAGCCCATGATATATGCGGTGTGATTATACAATTTTTTGCTTTTAGAAGAGGATTGTCACCTTTTATAGGCTCAGTTGAAGCAACGTCTACAGCTGCGGCGTAAACCTTGCCGGAGTTTAGCGCATCGGCAAGTTCCTGCTCTACGATAAGCGGTCCGCGGCTGTTGTTGATTATGATAACCCCATCCTTCATCTTCGCTATGTTGTCCTTGCCTATTATTCCCTGCGTAGAAGGAAACAGAGGACAGTGGAGCACTATAACGTCTGAAGCTGCAAGCAGCTCTTCGAGTGAAACGTATTCTGCAACTGCCTCGCCCTGCTCTGTGACTGTCTCGTCATATGCTATTACTTTCATGCCGAAAGCTGAGGCCATTGCCGCAGTCTTCTGACCGATACGGCCAAGCCCGATTATGCCCATAGTCTTTTCAGCAAGCTCGATAAGCGGATAGTCCCAGAAACACCAGTCGGCATTGCTCTCCCAGCGGCCTTCGTGCACGGCTTTGTCGTGGTGACCGACGTGGTGACATATTTCAAGCAGCAGCGCTATAGCCATTTGGGCAACGGCTATCGTTCCGTAGGTTGGGACATTGGTGACCAGAATGCCTTTTTCTTTGGCGGCCTGTGTGTCCACAACGTTATAACCTGTAGCAAGCACGCCAATAAAGCGCAGATTCGGGCGAGCTTCGATCGTACTTCGGCTGATGGGCGTTTTATTAGTATAAACTGCCTGTGCATCGTCTATACGACTGATGATTTCTGCCTCGTCGTTTAAAGATGTGCGATCATAAACAATCAGCTCGCCAAGTGCTTCCAGTCCGGCCCAGCTAAGGTCTCCGGGGTTTTCAGTATATCCGTCCAGTACTATGATTTTCAATTTGCTACCTCCTGAAAAATAGTTTAATTTAAATTTAATCCAACTAAAATTGGTGCAATGCAATTTGTTTTAGTTAGTATCGGTATGGTTCTGCAGCCGTAAAGCCTCCCCGCATACAGGTCCTAATGTTAGTGATTTCGGTTATCGGCAGGAAGCAAATTGATGCAGGAATCCATCCCAAAAGCATAGTTCTTTTGTAGTTAAGACCCTTGGGTAACTGTACGGCCCAGATTCATTATGGTCTGTTCTCTATACTTCTAGTTTACTTCCCACACGGTAAATTGACAAGAACCAATTGATATTTTAAAACCTATTTTCTTGTTTCGCCGGAGAAGATCCATCCTTTTTAGCTTCACATCTAAGGAAGGCTAGGAAGTTAAGCTTATTCAATTAAATTGTAGCAATGAGCTATACTAAGTGATATAATTATATTAATAATATATCTGATTTTTAACAACAGGTGAGCTTCATATATTTTGGCATATAAGAATTAGTTATTAGTTAGCTAAGATTTTGCAAATTGAAGATAAGCTGTATAAAAACCAGATATTTTTGTTTCAAAGAATGGTCTATCTGTGTATATAAGAACAAGAAAGGTATAAATATGTCAAAAATTCTTATAGTAGATGACGAGAAAAGCATAAGAAACACATTCGAAATATTTCTTACTAAAGAGGGTCATGAAGTGTTCCTGGCGGAGGATGTAGACACAGCAATAAAGATTTTCAAGAAGCACGATTTAGATTTAATTGTTACGGATATAATTATGCCAAAATCGACTGGGCTGGAATTGCTAAATGCTGTAAACGCTGAAAAGAATGAGATTCCAGTAATCATAATGACGGGTGAGCCTACTGTTGACACTGCAAAAGAAGCAGTGAAAAACGATGCACATGATTATTTAATTAAGCCAGTTGCAAAAGAAAGCTTAATTAAAACAGTTGGGTATGCTCTTGAAAAAAAGAGGTTAATTGATGCAAAAAAGAATTTAGAAATTGAAAATAAAAAATACAGAGATAACCTCGAAGAGCTGGTGAAAAAGAGAACTGAGGCTTTGCAGAAAGCTGTTAATGGGACAGTTGAAACTATTGCAAAGATATTAGAGCAAAAGGACCCTTATACTGCGGGTCACGAAAGAAGGGTTGGCGCTCTTGCTTTGGAGATTGCAAAAAAAATGAACTTGGATGAAGAAAAACAGAAACAGATATATTATGCGGGTTATTTACATGATATTGGGAAACTATCAGTGCCCTCAGAGATTCTCTCAAAACCAGGTAAAATTACACAAGGTGAGTTCGGGGTTATTAAAGAGCATGTAAGAAGCGGCTATGATCTTACAAAAGATATGGAGTTGACCTGGCCTATAGCCGATATAATCCTTCAGCACCATGAGAGAATGAATGGCAGTGGATACCCAAACGGAATAAGTGGTGATGAGATAAAACTTGAAGCAAAGATACTGGCTGTCTCAGATGTAATAGAAGCGATGACTTCTCACAGGCCATATCGACCGGGATTTGGTATCGAAACAGCTCTAGACGAAATAAAAAGCAATGCCGGAGAGTTATATGATAAAAAAGTGTCAGAAGCTGCAGTAGAGCTGTTTGAGAAAGATGGATATGATTTCTCAAATATAGGACATGGTTTGATAATTTAATAAGGGGTTTAACGATGGATATTAATTATAGGGATTTTGTAATGCAATCTATGGATGGGTATGCTTTACACAAAATTATATGTGATAAAAATGGCAGCCCTATAGATTATATTTTTCTTGAGGTCAATACTGCATTTGAAAGATACACTGGTTTGGAAAGCCGTAAAATAATTGGAAAAAAATTACTGAAGTTCTTCCGGAAATTAAGAGTGATAGTGTTGATTGGATTGCCGAATATGGTCAAGTCGCTCTTAGCGGGAAAGAAAAAGAATTTGAAAGTTATGCTGATACGTTAAACCGGCATTACCATATAAAAGCATACTCTCCTAAAGAAGGTTTTTTTGTTACACGTTTTTATGATGTGACTAAAGAATACGAAAGTGACGCTGAAAGAATAAAAGCCAAAGAACAATATCAAAAACTGTTTGAGAATCTAACCAGCGGTTGTGCAATCTATAGAGTTATTAATGATGGCAAATACGGAAAAGACTATATCATAGAAGCCTTTAATAAAGAAAGCCTTGAGATTGAGGACAAGACTGCAGAAGAAGTGGTGGGGAAAAGTTTGTTTGATTTAAGGCCGAATATTGATGAATATGGCCTGATCGATATATTTAGAAAAGTATGGGCTACGGGAGAATCAAAGCATTTTCCTTCTAAAATCTATATGGACGATAATTATAGCAATTATTATGAAAACCGCGTATTCAAATTAAGTGATGATAAGATCGTGGCAATTTATAATGATGTGACTGATTTAATGACAACCCAAGAAAAACTGAAAGAAAACATGGAGAAACTGGAGAAGTATATTTCAGAAGCTCCGTATGGAGTCTTTGTTGCCGATGAAAAAGGGAATTATTTAGAGGTAAATAAAGAAGCAAGTATGATAACGGGATATAGCGAGTGTGAACTGACAGGCATGAACTTAATACAACTTATCCCTGATGATGAAAAGCAGAAAGCAATAGAAAGCTTTGCAAGAGTTAAAAGTTTTGGTGCAGACACAACTGAAATAAAATATATTTCAAAAGATGGAGCGCAAAGGCATTGGAGAATTAAAGCGATAAAACTTTCCGAAACACGTTTTTTGGGGTTCGCAGAAGATATTACTCAAAGCGTTGTTGAGGAAGCGAAAGCCAAAAAAACAAGAGAAGAAACAAAAGCTTTATTTGACCATGCAGGTGTTGGAATAGGCTATTATGACCCGAATGGAAGGGTTATTTGGTATAACGAAGTTGCGGCCAAAAATCTGGGCGGAAAACCTGAGGATTTCAACGGCAAATTTATAAATGATTTGTTTTCACCGGATGAAGCTAAAAAATATATGAAGCGATTAAAAAAAGCAATAAAGTCGAGCAGATCGCTTGAATATGAAGATAAAGTTGAGCTTCCAAATGCAGATTTATGGTATAAAAGCACTTATAACAACATTTTCAGTAAAGAGAAAAAGCTTCTGGGTGTGGAAATAATTTCACACGATATAACAGATATAAAGCTTGTACAAAACGACTTAGAAAAAGAGAAGACAAGGTACAAACTGTTGTTTGAAGATGCTCCGCTTGGTTATCAGTCTCTGGATGAAAAGGGGAATATAGTTGAAGTAAACCAAGCTTGGCTTGATATGCTGGGGTACAAGAACGAAGAGGTGAAAGGCAGGTTTTTTGGCGATTTTTTGATACCAGAGCAGAAACAAGTATTTGCGGAGAATTTCACTGATTTTAAAACTTTGGGTGCTGGAGAAAAGGTCTACAAGTTTCATAAAAAAAATGGGGAAGTGATATTGGTACGTATAAACGGAAGAGGGGCTTATAACAATGATGGCAGCTTCAAGCAATCGCACTGTATACTCGAAGATGTAACAGAGAAAACAAATAAAGATATCGCATTAAAGTCAAGTGAAGAAAGGCTGCGTCATTCTCAGGAAATTGCAAATGCTGGTTCGTGGGAAATGGAAACTGGAAGTAATATGGTTTGGGCATCTGACCAATCTTTTAAGTTGTTTGGTATATCGACAAACACTAATTTATTAAGCTTAAAAGATATAGAAAAAATGATACATGAAGATGACAGAGAGATGGTTCATAACACTCTGATGGAATTCTTAGCTGACAAACCAGGATATGACGTTGAGTATCGTATTAAACCTAAAGGCGTTTCAGAATATCGCTATGTTCGTTCAATAGCTGAAAAACAGTATGATGAACAAGGCAAAATGACTAAGATACTTGGAGTTGTAATAGATATAACTGACCAGAAAAAAGCGGCAATAGCTTTATTTAAAACACAGGCATTTCTACAGGCGGCATTTGACAACAGCCAGGCAGGCATAGGGATAGCAGAAGCGCCGGATTGCAAACTCCGATATGTTAATAAAGCGGCGTTGGAAATAAGAAATGGATCAGAGGATTACCTGGTTAAGGATGTTACTTATAAAAATTATGTTGAGCATTGGAATATATTGCATTTAGACGGTACGCCATATAAAGAAGATGAGGTTTCAATAGTGCGAGCTATTCTTTATGGCGAGGTTGCTAGAGAAGAACATATTATAAGACGAGATAATTTAGAAGACAGATATGTATTGGCTGATGCCGCACCAATAAAGGATTCGGATAACAATATAATTGCCGGCATAGTTGTATTTCAGGATATAACTGAAAGAATAAAACTCGAAGAAGAGAGGGCAACATTAGAGGCGCAAATAAGAAACCAGCAAAAATTAGAGTCTATTGGCACATTGGCAAGCGGAGTTGCGCATGAGATAAATAATCCGATTAATGGGATATTGAATTATGGACAAGTTATTCTGGACTCAACTGATTCTGACTCTGATATAAGCAAATACGCAAATGAAATTATTAATGAAACTAAACGTGTATCTGAGATTGTAAGAAACCTTTTAGACTTCTCAAGACAATCAGGCAAGCAGCATAGCTATGCACATATTGAAGACATCATCGCTAAAACATTAACTTTGATAAACACTATCTTCAAACATGATAATATAAATTTAAATATTGATATTGAGAAGAAAATTCCAAAAATGAAATGCAGGAGTCAGCAGATCCAACAAGTCATTATGAATCTTCTGACTAATGCAAGAGACTCGCTCAATCAAAAATACTCTGGGTTTGACGAGAAAAAAATAGTCAATCTAAGTTGTCGGAAACTTGAGAAGGAAAAACGCAATATGGTTCGAATAGAAGTCGAAGATTTTGGAATTGGCATACCGAAAAATGTTCAGAACAGGATTTTCGATCCATTCTTTACTACAAAGGGTAAGGATAAAGGCACAGGGCTTGGTCTATCCATAAGCTACGGAATAATACAAGAACATCTCGGCGAAATGGTTGTTGAGTCAGTTGAAGGAGAGTATACCAGGTTTATAATTGATTTACCATGTGATAATGGATGGGCTCAAGATAATTAATTAGGCAGGTTTACACGAACTTTTAAACAATCTCGTATGTTAATGGTTACTTGTCAAGACTTGAAAGAGCGATTCAGGCTAAAATGCATGCTCCGTATGGTATAATTGTGCAAAATACCATGCGGAGTTATTAATTTAACAGAGAGTCTATTTAAATGTTGAAAATTTTAGAAAAAAATAATTTGATTATGTGTGAGATTTTATCTTAAATACCTTATCAGTTATATGAATTTGCTGGAAATGATGGCGGAGAAGAAACAGTTCTCCGTGCTTTCCTTAGATTACTGCTTATGGCGATAATAATCAGCGATCTTAACATGACGGGTGTTGATGTATACTGGCAGAACGTTATAACTGGGGTTATACTAAATTGACCAAATGGCGTATTAATTGAAAGTAATTATATTTGCAGGCATACAATAACTGAGTACAGAAGAATACATTCCATAGAAAAATAAACTATTATTATAAGAAAATCTATTGTTGGTTACTAAAAAATAATGCATAATGAATGGGGATTTGCATATCTAATAATACAAAACGTTTAAAATAAGGGAAGTTTATTATGCTAAAGGTTTTTCTTGTCGAGGACGAGATCGTAGTACGTGAAGGTATACGCAACAATATCAATTGGGAGAAGTATGGGTTTATTTATTCCGGTGACGCTTCGGATGGAGAACTGGCGCTGCCAATGATTCGCAAGATAAAGCCTGATCTTCTTATCACGGATATAAAAATGCCTTTCATGGATGGATTAGCGTTGATAGAGCTAGTTCGCAAAGAGCTTCCGGCTACAAAAATCGTCATAATCAGTGGATACGACGATTTTTCATATGCGCAGCAAGCTATTCGCATGGGGGTAGAACAATATCTTCTAAAACCTATAGCAAAGGAAAAAATGGTAGAGACGCTGATAGCGTTAAATAATAAAATACAAACAGAGCGGCAGCAGCAGCAATATCTCGAAAAGTTTGAGAAG
The DNA here is from genome assembly GCA_963666505.2 of Christensenellaceae bacterium. Taxonomy (GTDB): domain Bacteria; phylum Bacillota; class Clostridia; order Christensenellales; family SZUA-584; genus JABGQS01. The sequence continues at coordinate 762,718 of CAXXXL010000001.1, forward strand.
GAGGCCCGGGAGTACGAAACTTTTGCTCGCAGAAGGTTCTTTGAGAAAATCGTAATCGGTGGCTTGAGTGTACTGGAGATTTCCGAAACTGCGAAGAATATGGGCATAGACATAAACTCTCCATTCTATAATGTAGTGCTTTTTTCACTTAACAGTACGGGATATAACGGAAGCACACCAGAGAGTTATACTCTATTGGTTGCGGCAGTTCAGGATAATGTAAGGCAGTATATCGTAAGCCGGCCTGAATTCAATCTGTTTCGCTGGAATGTTACAACGTATGCTGTTCTGGTAAACGGAGCTAAGGACGATATTGATAAAAGGACACAAGGCTGCATTGAAAATATTCAAAACCGCTGTGCAACATCCGGCGGAGATGTTGACTGGTATATAGCTCGGGGTACGGCGGTATCCCGCCTTAGTACTATTCCTTCCTGCTTTGCTGAAGCAAGCCGCATACTATCATATCGCTATTTGTGCCCTGATGAGCATATATTATCTGAAGAAAGTATTCGGAGTATTCGAAAAAGCAGTTGTTCAAAAGAGGACATTGACAATAAAGAGATATGCCAGGAGCGTATTATAAACTTTTTAAGCAGCGGAGCTGTGGAAGAAATTGACAGCTTTATCGACCAACTGCTGCAGAATTCGAAGGAAGAATCTGTTCCGTCGCACCTGTTTTGCAGATATCTAACGATGACGGTCTATTTTGCAGCAACGGAGTATTTGGACTCTATAGGCTGCAGATCGGAAAGCTTCGGACCGTTGGAGTTTCGCCCGAACAATAATCTTTCAACACCGGATGAGGTGCGCCAATACGCTCGACGGGTGATGGAGCAGGCTATAGAACTGCGGGACAGCGAAAGCAAAAAACAGCAAAGAGACCTGCTGACTCAGGCAATAGGTTTCATCAACGAGAATTACTCCGAGGAGTCAGTTTCACTTGATGCGGTAGCAAGAGAAGTGAACATCAGCCCGAATTATTTTTCGGCGATGTTCAGCCAGGAAGTCGGTCAGACCTTTGTGGAGTATCTTACTGGTAAACGTATAAGTGAAGCCAAACAAATGCTGCGTAAAACTGAAAAGCGCTCCAGTGAAATAGCATTTGCAGTAGGCTATAAAGACCCGCATTATTTTAGCTTCGTGTTCAAGAAAGTTTTGGGATGTACGCCCAGCGAATATCGCCGAGGAGATAAGCAGTGAAGGTTAACAACAGGCGGAAGTTTATAAACGGAAAGATCACCATGCAGAGCAAGCTCTGGAGGATGATACTTATCGTTGCGCTGCCGTTGATGATAGTCATTATAATACTGGCGGCATTAGGGATAGGATATGCGCTGCAATATAATTCTATTTTAAACAATGTAACCACAGCTTCTGACTTCAATCAAAATTTTAAAGACGATGTAGACTTAAAAATGTACTATTATGTAATAAACAGTCAGTACTCAGAAGGTCTTCCAATAGAAGAAGTACATTCCGCAAAGACGATAGCAAGAACACTTACGGACACAACGACAGAAAAAGACAGCCTGCGGGCCATAAACAGTGTGCTGAACCTGTGTCATAACCTCGAAGACAAGATGCAGCAGATCGCTGAAACGAAGGAATACGATTCCCGTGTAGAGCAGCTCGAAAACAATATCTACATTACGACCGGCCTGGTTGAGGAATACATGTATACCTATCTATATTATGAAGCGGCTCACCTTGATGCCCTGCAGTCTACTATGTTGAGGAACACGGTCGTCTTAATGATTGCTGTTGTGTTTCTTTCATTAGTGCTGCTTTTTATACTTTTGACCAAATCAAGGAAGCTTAGCCGAAGGATAGTTGATCCTATAGATGTTTTGTGCGAACGCCTGGAAGCGATAGGCAAGGGGCACCTGCTTGTATGCGAACCGGTACAGGCAGACGTTGAGGAAGTGCAGCTGCTCTCGGACGGTATTGAAAACATGGTCGGGCGGTTAAAACGCCAGATAGATAAGAATACGCAGCAGGAGAAGCAGCGCCGGCGCACAGAACTTGCGTTGCTTCAGGCACAGATTAACCCGCATTTTCTCTATAATACGCTTGATACTATAATATGGCTTATTGAGTCCGGTGAAATTAAAGAAGCCGTCAATATGGTGGGAAGCTTGTCGAACTTTTTCCGTTTTTCACTCAGCCGTGGTCAGAACGTAATTACTCTGGCAGAGGAAGAACAGCATATAAAGAGCTATCTGGAGATCCAACAGATGCGATACAGGGATCTGATGGAGTATGAAATTGATATTCCTAAGCAGCTGAAAAAATATATATTGCCAAAGCTGACACTTCAGCCGCTCGTGGAAAATGCACTATATCACGGCATTAAAATAAGCCGTCGTAAAGGCTATATAATAGTGACATGCAGAGCACAGGATGACTGCCTAGTGCTTGAAGTATCGGACGACGGCTCAGGAATGACGAAACAACGTCTTGAAGAGGTGCAGGTATCACTGAAAGACGGCGGCCGTGAAGGATTTGGGCTTAGGACTGTTAATCAAAGGATACAATTATTGTTCGGTAAAAAATACGGCTTAACAGTAGAAAGCACAGCGGATATCGGCACAAGGGTCACAGTGATAATTCCCATGAAGATAATGGACAAGGAGATGGAAGCATGATGAAAAGTATTCTTGCAATTGCCTTATGTATAGCGCTTTTGCTTTGCGGCTGTGCAAAACAAGATTTGCCGGATACAGATGTTTCGGAAGGAAATCTGATAGTAGTCGGGTTTTCACAGGTCGGTGCCGAGTCGGAATGGCGTGTAGCCAACACAGAGAGTATGAAGGCTTCGCTCAGTGAAGAAAACGGATATGAGCTTTACTTCGATGATGCACGCAATATGCAGGAAAACCAGATTCGAGCGATACGAAACTTCATACAGCAAGACGTAGACTATATTGTGTTTTCTCCAAGAACGGAAACAGGCTGGGATTCCATACTGCTTGAAGCCAAAGATGCAGGTATACCGGTAATAGTAATAGACCGGGACATAAAAGTTGAAGATAGGGAGCTTTTCACGGCATATATAGGCTCGGATTTTCGTGAAGAAGGCGATAAAGCGGTAGAGTGGCTGGAGGAACTGCTGGAAAGTCAGGAAAGGACACAAGAGCCTGTCAATATTGTTCACATTCAGGGAACGATTGATTCCTCTGCGCAGGTTGGCAGAACAGCGGCTCTTATGGATGCTCTGGTCCGCAATCCAAACTGGAAGCTTGCTGCGCAGGAGCCCGGCGATTTCACAAGGGCAAAGGCATACGAGGTTATGATCGAGATATTGAAGCAGACAGCAGACATAGATGTAGTCTACTGTGAGAACGACGGAGAAGCGCTCGGTGCAATAGACGCAATGGAGGAGGCGGGTTTGCGATGCAATGTAGAGGGAGGCGTTATAGTTATTTCGTTCGATGCCACAAGGCTTGGCCTTGAATATTGTCTGCAGGGCAAGATTGCGTTGAATGTGGAGTGCAATCCGCTACAAGGCCCGTATGTAGATGAAATTATAAAGAAACTGGCGGCCGGCAGATCTATTGAGAAGCTAAAGTATATAAAAGAGACCCAGTTTGACAGTTTTACAATAACTCGGGAAATTATAGACAACAGAGAATACTGATCCCTGAAAGCAAAGCAGCGATAAAAGAGCCCTGAGGAGTTCTGGTTTATACGGGACTCTTTTTTACATATCGGTTTTTCTTTCACATCTAACAGATAATTTTAAACAAATAGATATAAAAAGGCAATTATTTACGATAAAAGATTAATAAATTACTCTAATTAAAATTTTATAAAAGTTGAAAATTTTCCGCTGATTGGCAATCTAACCAAGTTAGTTTGATATTTTCTTTGGTTCTTCTGAGGTTGTTGTTTTTGATTTTCCAAAATGATATAAGAAATATGCAGACGCAACTATGCGAATGCAATCCTCAATATATTTAATTTTGAAAGGTAGGTAAATTATGAAAAAACTATTGGTTATTCTTTTTGTTGTTGTTCTGTCGATTGGGCTTGTGGCATGCAGCCAACCGGCTGATACGACCACAAACGATGAAGCGGCTCAGGATTCCGGCAACGAAACGGATCAGAGTACAGGTGATGACACTGCTCCGGCTGGCGACGAGATGATTAAAGTTGGAATCGTCAATAATCCGCCGTCCGAATCAGGGTATCGTGCAGCGAACGTGGCAGACTTTGAAAAAGTTTTCACAGAAGCAAACGGATATGAGGTATCAACATTCTACAGCCTCAAGAATGATGAACAGCTCAATGCAGCTGGGCAGTTTATAACTGATGGAGTAGATTATCTGCTCGTCTCCGCCGCTGCTACAGACGGCTGGGATACAGTCCTTACCAATGCGCAGGAAGCTGGCATTAAAGTGTTCCTCTTCGACCGGATGCTAAACGCCGACGAGAGCCTGTATGAAGCTGCTGTTGTTTCTGACATGGCGCAGGAAGGCAACACGGCTGTAGAGTGGCTGAAAGCGCAGAGCCTTGACGCCTACAATGTTATCCACATCCAGGGCGCAATGGGCAGCGACGCACAGATTGGCCGAACTGCTGCGTTGGATGCTGAATTTGAGGCAGGCACAATGGTAAAGGTCGCCCAACAGACGGCTACCTGGGATGAAGCCGAAGCAAAGAAAATCGTTGAAGCTGTTATAAATGCTGCTGATGAATTTAATGTTATATATGCTGAAAATGACGGCATGGCAAAGGGCGCTGTTGCAGCGCTTGATGAAGCTGGCATCACCCACGGCATAGACGGTGACGTAGTAGTAATGGGCTTCGATTGTAACAAGTGGGCTCTTCGGGAACTGCTCGCAGGAAACTGGAACTATGACGGTCAGTGCAGCCCCTTCCAGGCATCTGTAATCGACGAGATGATAAAGACTCTTGAGTCCGGCGGAACGCTTGCGGAAAAGAAAGTTATCTCTGAAGAGAAGGGATTCGATGCAGCGACTATTACACAGGAGGACATAGACACTTACGGTCTTGGCGAATAATTGACAAACAGTTCTCCCATTATTAACAGGTAACTGGTATTAAGTATATGCGGTGCGTAGTATGTGATGTTCTACTCATACACGCATCGCTATCTTAAAGAAACTCTAAGGCAAAAAGGATGGTTAGTTACTTATGCAAAACGACATCGCTTTATCAATGCAAAAAATAAGCAAGGCATTTCCAGGCGTGCAGGCTTTGCAAGATGTGGATTTTAATCTGCACAAAGGCGAGATTCACGCTCTAATGGGTGAGAATGGAGCCGGCAAGTCAACATTAATCAAAGTTTTAACAGGCGTATACACAAAAGATGCAGGCCATATTCATATTGCGGGTATAGACAAAGAAATAACTATAAAATCTCCTCAAGAGGCCCAAAACTTAGGTATCAGCACGGTTTATCAGGAGATAACTCTCTGTCCAAATCTTACCGTTGCCGAGAATATGTTTATCGGACGGGGTCATTACGGTTTCATAAATTGGCGTTCTATAGAAAAGAAGACGACTCAGATACTGGCTAAGCTTAATATACCTACAAGAGCTACCCAACAACTTGACACTTGCTCGCTGGCTGTGCAGCAAATGGTTGCTATTGCACGCTCTGTGGACATGGACTGTAAAGTGCTTATTCTGGATGAGCCGACTTCATCGCTGGACGAACATGAGGTCGAAAAACTTTTTTCGCTGATGCGTGAGCTTAAGTCCAGAGGCGTCGGTATTATATTTATAACACATTTTCTTGAGCAGGTGTATGAAGTATGCGACAGAATAACTGTGTTGAGAGACGGCAAGCTTGTAGGCGCATACGAAGTAAAGGATCTGCCGCAGGTGAAGCTTATTTCAAAGATGATGGGTAAAGAGCTCGACGACATCTCAGAGCTGCAAAATCGAAAGACATCTCAGGCCAAGACAGTGACTACGCCCGTTTTTGAAGCTGCGGGTTTGTCAAGTACAGAGGTTACAAATGCGTTTGACTTCAAGATATTCAAAGGAGAAGTAAACGGATTTACCGGGCTTCTCGGCTCGGGACGCAGTGAGAGTGTCAGGGCTATATTCGGAGCTGACAGAATCACCAGCGGTAAAGTTAAAGTTAACGGGAAAAACGTAAAGATATCAAAGCCAAAAGACGCAATGAAGCATGGTATCGGTTATCTGCCGGAAGACAGAAAACAGGACGGTATCGTCGAGGATTTGTCAGTACGTGAAAACATTATATTTGCTCTGCAGGTAATGAAGGGCTTTTTCCGACCGTTTTCTAAAACTGAAGCGGAAGCTTTTGCAGATGAGTACATTAAAATATTAGGTATAAAAACACCTTCGACGGATACCCCCATAAGATCGCTTTCGGGTGGCAATCAGCAAAAGGTGATTCTCGCAAGGTGGCTGCTCACAAACCCGCAGTATTTGATTTTGGATGAACCGACACGTGGAATTGACGTTGGTACAAAGGTTGAAATACAAAAGCTTGTCTTAAAACTTGCCGAAAACGGCGTTAGTGTTACATTCATCTCATCCGAAATAGAAGAGATGGTCAGGACTTGTTCACGACTCATCGTCATGCGCGATCGTAAAATAGTAGGCGAGCTTGAAGGCAAGGATATGACGCAAGCGAATATTATGCACACAATAGCGGGGGAGGCGGCACAAAATGGTTAAAGTTCTAAAGAAATTTGCAAAGTCTCAATTGATAATCCCGTTGATTGCGCTTTTTTTGATAATTGTTTTTAACTTAATCAGGGATATCGATTTTTTCTCTTTAATTGTTACAACCAACAACGAAGGGAACCCAGTACTTTCAGGAAATATAATCAGTATATTAAACGGCGCGTCAGAACTTGTTATTCTGGCAATCGGTATGACGATTGTGACAGCAGCGTCAAAAGGACAGGATATCAGCGTTGGCGCAGCATCCGCAATAGCGGGAAGCGTTTTTGTCAGTGTACTGCGAGGCAATGAAATAACAATACCAATTATAATTGCCGCATTTTTAGCAAGTTGTTTTATCGCAATTATTTTTGGTTCGTTCAATGGTACGCTGGTCTCAGTATTCAAGATTCAGCCAATGATCGCATCATTGATTTTGTTTTCTGCTGGGCGCTCTATTGCGTATTGGATAAACGGGGGAGCAACGCCAACTGTTGAAAGTTCGCTGATAAGCCATATTGGCAGTTTTATTCCGGGAATACCAATACCAACACCTATTATTATAGTAATAATATTCGGGATACTGGTTTCACTTGTTCTGAGGTTTACTAACCTTGGGTTATATACACAAGCCGTTGGAATAAATGAAAAGTCTGCCCGGCTAAACGGGATCAATTCTATTTTGATCAAACTGTTATCATTCATGATACTGGGCGTTTGCTGTGCGATTTCGGGTTCTATCGCTGTCAGCAGGATAGGGCTTATCAACCATGAAACTATTCTGCTGGACATTGAAATGGATGCTATTTTAGCAGTTGCAATAGGCGGAAACGCTCTAAGCGGCGGCAAGTTCAGCTTGACTGGTTCAGTTATAGGGGCATACGTGATTCAGGCACTGACGATTACTCTTTATGCCATGAAAGTTCCTTCAACAGCTATAAAAGCCTATAAGGCGATTGTTATTATAGCCATTGTTGTGCTTGGTTCTCCGGTTGTAAAAGCATATGTTCTTCAGCTGCGTGACAAGCTGTTTAAGAAAGCAAAAAAAGATAAGCAAACAGAAGAAAACGGAGAGTTAACAATATGAAAAGTAACAGAGGTTTATTTACCGGAACGCCGGGTAGAAAACGCAGAGAGCCAATTTCCAACACCAATTTGCTCTTGACCATAACTATTTGCATTTTCTTTGGAATGTACATACTTGCTATGCTTGTCTGGGGCGGCGGTTTCCTTAACCCTCAACAGTTCCTTGATCTTTTCAATAACAATGCGTTTTTGATCGTTATTTCTTGCGGGCTGACCGTAGTTATGATAACGGGCGGTATAGATATTTCTGTGGGTGGAATAACTGCGCTTGTGACTATGGCTTGTGTTGTCTATCTGGAGGGCAGCGGCAGCAGTGTGATAGGTTCGATGGGGCTGGCTCTGGGCATAGGTATAGCGTTTGGTCTAATCCAGGGAACTTTGATATCATATTTGGAAATACAGCCCTTCATTGTTACATTGGCGGGTATGTTTTTTGCAAAGGGCATGACGACAATAGTCAGCGGTGTTCCACGTACAGCGGTACATGAAGCCTTTATCGCCATAAAGAAATTTCGCATAGTGATTCCGGGTATCGGTTCTTACGGAAAAACAGGCAATTTCATCCCTGCGAGAGTTGAGCTGGGTGTAATAATTGCAATAGCTATAGTATTGGCTATATGGGTTGTTTTGAGATGGACGAGATTCGGGCGTAACCTCTATGCGGTGGGCGGCAACGGCCAAAGTGCAAGGATGCTTGGTATCAATGTAAAGCGCACAAAGTTCTTTGCCTATTTGTTAAGCGGATTTTTATCTGGAATTGGCGGATATGTCTATCTGCTGCATACAGGAGCAGGAAACGCTTCAAATGCCACCACAGCAGAAATGCAGGCTATTGCATCTGCCATTATTGGCGGAACGTTATTGACCGGAGGCGTAGGCAACGTAATCGGTACGCTTTTCGGGGTACTTTCTTTAAAGACGATAAGCAATATTGTAATCGCTTCCGGACTTAGAGAGCCATATTGGCAGAGTATTACTACCGGGCTTATGCTAACCTTCTTTATTTTGCTTCAGAGCGTAATCCTTGCGATTAGGGAAAAGGGCGGCTTTAAACTTTCGCTGCCCGAGTGGATGAAGCCGGGCAGTACGAGAGAAAAAAAGTGATTTTAAAAATAGAAATAGTTATTATGATGTATCGTATAAATATTAATCATTTGCGTCTGCCGGCCGGCAGATCGATACAATCTTGTATATCTTGGAATAATACTGTAAGAATAAGTTTAAATGACACGATATATTGAAAGAAAATGGCAAAGGAAAAATTGCCCGGGAAAGTGAGCAAATGTATAGTAACACAATCGACTTAAGTAAAACAGCGCTGGGGATAGAGCTAGGTTCAACACGCATCAAAGCTGTGTTGGTTAACAAGGAGCAATATCCGATAGCTTCAAGCAGCCACACTTGGGAAAACAGGCTTGAAAATGGCGCAGAAATATATTCTCAGGAAGATATCTGGAGCGGTATACGTAGTTGTTTTGCAAGTCTGGTCCAAGAGGTAAAGGAAAAATTCGGCGTTAAGCTGAAAAGTGTCGGTGCTATCGGAATATCTGCAATGATGCATGGATATATGGCATTTGATGAAAACGGCAAACAACTTGTACCGTTTCGAACATGGCGAAACTCAATTACAGGAAAGGCTGCTTCAGAGCTTACCGAGCTTTTCGGATTCAATATACCGCAGCGCTGGAGCATAACGTATCTGTATCAGGCAATACTAGACGGAGAAGAACACGTGCGGAATATCAGCTTCCTTACAACGCTTGCCGGTTATATTCACTGACAGCTGACGGGTCAGAAGGTGCTTGGTATAGGAGACGCTTCGGGTATGTTCCCCATCAACGAATACACGAGACAGTACGACAGCCGTATACTAAAGGAGTTTGACGAACTCATTTCCGGCAATGGATTTGGTTCAGGAATTGTTAAAATATTGCCGAAAGTTCTGCTTACCGGAGCAGATGCGGGAGAGCTTACACAGCAGGGGGCAAAGCTGCTTGATCCTTCCGGCGTTCTTATGCCGGGCATACCGATGTGTCCTCCCGAAGGGGGTGCAGATACGGGAGTGGTGGTAACGAACAGCGTGGAAAAGCATACCGGAAAAATAAGTGCAGGAACAAGCGCGTTTTTCGCATTTCATCGTCCGGAGTGAAAGCCGGACAATGTTCGAGCGTTTTTCTGTGGCCCAAAAGCAGTTTGCCCCATTTATAACCCGCATCATAATGAGCATCCTTAAATCTTTCGTGATACGTCTGCTAAATTTCCTTCATATTATAAAAGACAATTGAATAAAAAATCTATTGTCAAGTGTTAAATAAAATCGGCAGTGGAAAACCCGCCAAAACCGGGCTTTTCAGACAAAGTGTGGCGGAAAAAGTGGCCGATAAATCCCAGCATTTTAAAATTTAGCAAGTAAGTAGTTTAGCCAAAATATTTATTAACATTCTTTGTAGCCAAATTGTTGTCTATTGTATTTTTATCACTGAGTTACGTATGATTAGCTCGTCCGAATTAAAGAAAAGCATCAAGAAAGCCCTATATAGAGGGCACTGAAAAATCACTGTTTCCAGACGGGCCAGTGATTTTTTCGTATATTTATGCGTAACAGAAAAGATATGAATTATAAAAATCTCCGTACTTTTCATGATAAGCCGGATGGGTTGGGCCCAAAAGCTCATCTTTACCCATCAATTTAATGATTCTCTTGATATTCACTGCAAAAGCTGTAAAGTAAGCTTGTAATCGCATGGCGGAAAGACCCGTGGATTCAGCTGTTCTGAGACCGTGAGCCTGTTTAAGTTCTCCGTTCTTCTCCTCAATTCGGTATCGGATTCTTAAACGTTCGTTGAAATATTCGCTCTTCTCAAAATCTAAACGTTCCCGGTTCCGTTGACTTGTGATGGTGACACAGTAAGTCTTGGTCTTTGATTGGCCAACTCTACATTTGTCCGCATATGGACACTGTTGACATGTGTTTCTGTTGAAGTCGTAAATGAAATATTTATTATCGTATTTGCCCTGACGTTTATGCACCTTCTTGGCCAGCTCTCCCGCTGGACATTGCATCAGTCCTGCATCCTTATTGTATTCAAAACCGTCATTTTTAGGTTCAGCCGCATTTGCGATAACGGGATTGGATTTTGCAATCAGAGTAATTTTCTCCCCGTCACAATATTTAATGTTATCTATACTTGAATATGCTGTATCGCCGAGTATTTCCTTGACTTCAATGCCATTGCTTTTTGACTGCTCAAGCAGAGATTTTAGCATATAACCGTCGGATACTTCTCCGCTTGTAACGCCTATGCCTGTAATCAAACTCTCTTCTGTCATGGCGATATGATTCTTGTATCCAAAGAAGGTAGATGTGGCGCTCTTGTGGCCGAATCTGGCATCCTCATCATGCTTTGACTGGATTCCCCGGATACGATCGCTTTCTAACAATTCCTTGATATGGGCGTAGAGCTTTTGGATTTTTGGCTGACCACTGCCTAGGATATCTTCGCCAATATTCTCGAGAAGCTGTTGCGTATATTTAATCTCTTCTTCCAAATCTGCTGTTTCCAATGGTTTCTCTGGGAATTTCACGGACAGATCATACATGCTCTTATATATTTCCTTGCGCAGTTGTTTGCTTAGCCCCCGTAATATCTGAGTAGGTGTGGATGGCCTTGCGGAAGCTTTGGTATGGGTAGAATCCACGATTATTGCCGTGGATTTGATCAGCCCTTTTTGTATCGCCTGGGTGATCGTCTCTTTAAGCATTTCCTCCAGTATATCTTCTGTGATCCTCGTTTTACGGAATTTTGTCAGCAGGCTTGAGTCAATCATGCCATCTTCCGGGTCTAAATCCAGAAAGTATTTGTATGCCATATTGACTGCCGCATTTTGTATCAATGCCTCATCCGACAAATCATACAGCCTTTTCAAAAATAGCAGTTTGAACATCATCTCCGGCTCCTTTGCCGGACGCCCGTAGTGTTCACAGTAGCTTTCCCTCAACATCGGGTTTACAAAGCTGAAGTCTATGTTATCTTTGATCTTTCGCAGTAAATGGTTTTTGGGTACAATGATATTATACAATCCACGATATAGTGATAGCTTGATCTGAACTTCATTCCTGAGCATTTTATCACATCCTTGCTTCCTGTTTATATGCATAATTATACCATAAATATGATAAAAAGTCCTTTCGTTATTCACAATTGGACTTTTTCAGTGCCCTCATATAAAGGTTTTTTTGGCGGAGAGTTTTAATAATACACAAATTCAATAAACGATAAAAACAGAATAGTTATTTCAAAAAACGGGATTATTAAGTGTCAAATTAGAAAATTCTTGTAAAAAAGGAGTAATTATCATAAAGCACACAAATCATCAATAAGGAATTGTATATCATTCATCGCTAAGTTTGTGTTAAAATAGTTCAGAGGTATATGAATGAGAATAATAACGATTCTTTTATTGGCGATAACTTTAGTTATATCCGTAGGTTGTGTTAACCAAACACCGGCAATACTTAATGAAACAGATAGCCTTACATGGTGGTGTGAGAATAAATATTCACATGTAAACAACACAGGTGATTCTCAAGTATACGAAGTACTGATGAGTAAAACCGGTGTAGAAGTTATTTTTATTCATCCACCAAAAGGTGAGCATAGAGAGCGTTTTTTGGCTCTAATAAATGAACAAACACTTCCCGATATTATTACGCACGACTTTGTTAATGATTATGCAGGAGGTGTCGAAAAAGCATTGAATGACGGGGTAATAATTCCGCTTAATGATATTATAGAACAATACTGTCCGAATTTAAATAAATATCTAATCGAGAATCCGGAAGTTAAAGAACTTATTAGCACTAAAGATGGACGTATTTTCTGTTTCCCTTCCATTCAACAGGAAAGAGAAATCAGAACATATATGGGTCCATTTATTAGGATAGACTTTTTAGATAAACTTGGACTAAGCCAGCCTATAACGGTAGATGACTGTTATAAGGTAATGACAGCTTTTAAAGTTGAACTGGAAATAACTCCCCTTTCTTTCTACGGGGGGAAAATTATCGATACGAATTTTCTCATTGGTGCATACGGCATTAGCTGGGATTTTTATCAAGAAAACGAGCAGGTTAAGTTCGGCCCAATGGAAGATGAATTTGTTGATTTTATGATTGAGTTCAAAAAGTGGTATAACGAGGGATTAATATCGTCGGGAATTTTTACTGATTCACAGAAAACTTATGTAGCAAAAGCCAAGAGAGGCGAAATCGGTATATATATAGATTACATATCATCTATGGCAACGTATCAGAACGAGATTGAAGGGGCAGAGTTTGAACCACTTAGCTATCCAGTGCTTGAAGAAGGAGACACTGCATTTTCAGGACATATAGCTCCAGTGTTTGTTCCTTACTCAAGCTGTTATATTTCCAGCAGTAACAAGGATATTGAAAAAACAGCAAAGCTACTTGATTATGCCTATTCAGAAGAAGGAGGGCTGCTTTTTAACTTTGGAATTCTTGGCGAGAGTTATGAATTGATAGACGGCGAGCCTTATTATACTGAAGGTATAATAAATGATGGAACCGGTTTTTCAAATGCCGTTAAAAGATATTTGGCGTCGGGAGCTTATATCAGAGACGAAAGACAGTTCAAACAAATGCTTATACTAGATTGTCAAAAGGAAGCAGCAACTGTTTGGTCGGATACTCAGGCAAACGATCATCAGATTCCGCCAATAGTCTTAACTCAGGAGCAGGCTGAAATCGTATCAGCTTTTAACAGTGTATATAGGGATACGCTTCTCAACTGGCTTAAAGATTATTGCCTTGCTGACAACGCTACAACGGTGAAGGCACTAAGAGAGAAACTGCAGGAGCTGGGTATTGAAGAGGTCATAGGGATTTATCAAGAGGTTGTAGATGAAGCCTAAATCAAAAAGCAATAAATTGTTTCGAAAATGGCTGCTTCTACAGTTTTGTTTTCTTGCGTTCATGACAGCAGTTACGGCAGGGATTTATTTCTATACAAATCATCATATAAAAAAGCAGCTTGATGAGCTATATCTTAGCAATTTAAAGAGAACTGAAGCGGAAGTGAATTCCATTTTTGATTATGTATCTGCAACTGTAAACGAATATATTATTCAGCCAAGAGTCAGGACACTATCAGGACTGGACTTAAGAGATAGCGAAAGAGATGTGGCGAGGCTGATAGACGATATTAAACAGACAAACTCAACGGCAAAGGGTGTATCTGAAATAATAATATACTTCAAAAATCAAGATATATTTATAAGTTCAGCGGGAGTGATGGACAGGAATATATTTAGTGAAGTATATTCTTCATCTTTGGAAGATGAAAGAATTTCGATAATCGAAGCAATATCGGATGGATCACTAGTGGGCAAAATAGTTCCTGTTTATAACGGGAGAAACGGCACGAATACAGCTGCTTATACTGAAGAGGCTGTTAATAATCTTTTTGTAAGTGCAGTGATAGACTCTGTACAGATAGAAGATGTTTTACACGCAAATCTTCAGAGCCATAACAGTGTTTTCTGTGTGTTATCGGGAAGCGAACTTTTGTATACTTCCAGTAGTGATATTACAAGTGAATTATATGAAATTGCCGGGTTAGAAGAGATTGATCAATTCCAAATAATAAAGACTGGGAGCATGAAATATTTCTATATGTCTTCTGAAGAAAATCGTGTTAAGTACGTTTCTTTGATAGATGAAGAGAATTACTTTGCAGGACAGTTTCGTATTCAACGTATAGCCATTATTATACTGACCGCTTCGATATTATTGGGTGCAGGGATCTCGTACTATATAACAAGATACAAATACAAACCTGTAGAAACGGTTATCAATGTTTCAAAAGCCATTACACCGAGCTATATATTTGCCAGCAATGATAATGAGCTAGAACAGATCAAGGGAGCGATAGAGTTTATATATAAACAGAAACAGCAGACGAAGGCTGTTCTTGATGAACATAATATTTACATAAGAGAAAATGCTATAAAAATGCTTCTTGATGGAGATATTCGCTATCAGGATATAACAGAGCATGTAAAATCGCTAATTGATATCGACCATAGCGGTGTTTATTGTGTTGCAGTAGTAGATGATGAGAAATATTTTAAAACCCATCTGAAAGAACAACAGTTTATATTAAAAGCAAAGCATGTTGTTTCCAAGGGCGGACGAGTTGTAATAATATTTGAGTCAAAAGATGAAGATGTTGTTGCTATGCTAAAAAAGCAAATAGCTGAGGATAACATGGTTGGTACGATCGCAGTTGGAATGGAGGGTGTCGGGCAGGATGGGATTAAATCGAGTTATGATCATGCGCTTCTAGGTTTAAGCAGAAAAATACTTCCTGACACTCCTAGCGTTATACCGCCGCTAAGCAGCAGGGAAGCGGGAGCTATTACAATATCAACAGAAATCGAAATACGTTTAGGAGGCTATATACAATCAGGAGATACGCAAAAAGCATTGTCAATGCTCAATGAACTAACCGAGGAGCACAGCCTAAATAACTTGGATTATTTTTCATTTAAAACTTATCTATATAATATATCAAATATAATAATTAGGTGTGCTGAAAATATATTGAATGAAGATACAATCAAAGAGCTTCTTGAAGATTTCAAGTTGGTGTTTAAACAGGAAGATTATCAAAGCATTTCAAGAGCCTTAATTGATTCAACTCAATATGTTACAGAGCATTATAGAGAAAAAAAGAGCAGCTCAAACAAAAACCTTAACGCAAATATTGTTAAATATATTGAAAACACGATATCAGATTCTCAACTTTCATCAGATATGATTGCTGAAGCGATGAATATTAATTCAGCTTATCTGAGACGGTTCTTTAAAGAACAAAATGGAATTACATTATGGGATTTTATTAACATGAAAAGAATTGAGGGTGCAAAAAACAAACTCATTACAACTGATTTAAGCATAAAAAAAATATCTTCGTCCTGTGGATACGTTAGTATCTCGACTTTTGTCAGAACGTTCAAAAAATTCTCGGGCATGACACCGGGACACTTCAGAAACCTATATAGGTAGCCTTATCTTTAGAAATTGTGCCAAATTGAATACATAATAACGAAGTGAACATTTAATGTTCTCTTTATTTTGTTTAACATAGTTACAGGAGTTAGTCTTACAAATGTTTTTCATATCTAATCACTAAGATGAAAGGAAGTATAGATTATGTTGGAATTCTTTAAAAACGGCGGAGTATTTTTGTTTGACGAAGAAGATGCGGCAAGTGAGCAGTCATTTTACAGACTTGAAGATTTGATGGGAGAAGAACAAGGAGCAGATATTACAGAAGCGTATATAGACGAAGATGGTGAGATCTGCGTTTTTTATGACAGCTCTGTGCTAAGTGAAGAGCAGGCAGTTGAGAAATATAAAAAAGGTAATTATTCAAAACAAATTTAAGGGAGGTTACTCAAATGAAAAAAACACTAATCGTATTAATCGTTGTTCTCTTGATATTCAGTTTTGCAGGCTGCAAATCTCAGGAACAAAAAATGATGGAACAAGCTATGCAGGATTTTGAGGATATGACCGGTCAGGATGAATATGCAGATTCTGATGTGATGCAAGACTGGGAAGATGATATGGAGCCTAATGACGATGGGTTTGATGAAGACTATCAGAACGAACAAGCAGGTGTCGATGATGGTGACGGAAATTATGATAGAGAAGGCGAAACGTACGTTGAAGACGGAGAGAACAGCGTTCAGCTTGGCGGAGGCGAATGGCCGGAAGATGCACCTGATGTTATAGAAGAGCCTGAGTTTATAGAGGCTGAAATAACCGGTATTATAGCATCGGCAACCGGTACTGCAATAACCTATGTAAATGTTGGACGCACAGAAGCTGCTGATCTTATTTCTACATATTTAGAGAACGGCGACTGGACAATGCTTGCACATACTAACGATAGCGACAGAGAGGTTTATACAGGTCAGAACGGTGGAGTCATACTAACAATAGACTGGGATACTGGAGAGTTTTCTATTATCTGGGAATCGTTTTAGTTATTCTGTAGTATAAAATAAAAAAAACGACAAAAGTGAAGTTATATCTAATTATATGTATCTGCTTCACTTTTGGCGTTTTTTTATTGAATGTGAGGGATTAATGTAAGTGAAATGCACAATAATTTTAAGACGAAACTAGCAAAAGCGTATTCATCTGGCACAAGAGTTGAAAAAACAAGCAAAGCATATAACGGTCCTCGAAGTACAATTTACTATCTATTATTTTGAATATAACAGGAAAATTTTCCTCAAAGTTCGATTTATGGCCGAGACATATTGGCCATATCATTAGATGTCTATCTTGTTTCTGTTTCAAGATTCAGCCATTTTAATTCATTTTCAGTGAGTACAATATCAAGAGCTCCAATATTAGAAATAAGCTCTTTCTCGTTTGCTACACGAGTTATCGGGAAAACATTCATTTTTCTATCCTCCCTTTGTTAGCTTATTTTATTTCAAAAAATAACATTTTGCATAGACCAGTTTTTTGGGAGAAGGTCAGAAAATACTAACTAAAAAGTAGGGAATCTTATTTGCCAAAAAGCAAGGGATTTTTTTTGACAGTAACAATAAGAACCTGTGTATTGTAACATTGTTTACGGGCGTACGACTTAGAGAAATATGCGGGCTGTCATGGAGCGCAGTGGACTTCAAGAGAGGTACAAAATGCATACGCCAGCAGCTATCAAAGGAAAGGGGTAAAGGAGGTAAATACTATATAGCGACTACTAAGAACAACAAGACAAGGGCCATATCACCAGCACCGTTTGTTAGGACCGCTCTTAAAGAAGTTAAGCGAGAGCAGGCTGAGAACAAGATTAGGGCTGGTAAAGCATGGGAAAACGACTGGGATCTGGTCTTCGCAAACGAGATAGGCAATTACATGGTTCAGCAGACAGTCTGGACACACTTCAAGAAGATAGTTAAAAGCATCGGTAAACCTGAAACGAGGTTTCATGATTTAAGGCACACGTACGCAGTTGCAGCGCTGCAGGAGGGCGATGATGTAAAGACCGTTCAGACGACCAACCTGGGGCATGCTACAGCGTCGTTTACGCTAGACGTGTACGGTCATGTAAGCGAGAAGATGAAGAAGGACTTAGCTGCCAGAATGGAAGCATTTATGCAGAACATCAAGGGATAATGAAGGCGTAAGGGACTCGTATAGGAGTAAACCAGCCAAATAAATATAAATAGGAGCCGTAATGTTCACTGTTCATGCGATATTTTTAATTTTCAGAGAGAGAGAGAGATTTGAATTATCGTTTTTATAAAAAACATAATATTGTCAATGTACCTAACAAAGCATTTATGTATAAATATGCCATTATAAAGGATTTTAACTGGTATTGAAATAATTACAATATGCGGTATAATTAAAAAGTCATATGTTATAAATAAAACATAAAATTTATATAAATCCAGAATGAACAAAAATAAAATAATGGGAGCGAAGACATGAAAAAAAGATGGCATGCCCCCCGAGAATTGTACCAACTCCAAAGTTAGTATAGAATAAAAAAATACTAAAAAGGAGTTAAGGAAATACCCTCGCTAAGCTGGGGCAGGCCCTGGCAAGAAAGAACTACACGGCGGAGCAGATCATAGTGAAACTTCGAACGATAGAGGTTTTATGCGGACAGGGCAAGACAGTAGCTGAGGCGGTACGACAGGAGGAGATCACAGAACAAACGTATTACCGCTGGAGGAAACAGTACGGCGGTATGAACCGTGACGATGCAAAGAAGCTGAAGCTTCTTGAGAAAGAAAACATACGGCTTAAGCGTATCATAGCGAACCAGGCGCTTGATATAGAAATACTAAAGGATGTGAACTCAAAAAACTTCTAAGCCCGTACAAGCGTAATGCAGCCGTCGAATACGTAGTTAACGAACATAAAGTATCAGAGCGACGGGCATGTACGGTGCTTGATATAAACAGAACTGCATACAGGTACGAACCTGTAAAACGTGATGACGAAGACGATATACGGCAAGATATAATATATAAAGCCTGTAATTACGGAAGAGTAGGCTACCGTATGGTTACCAATATGATGAATAACCAAGGCACCATAATAAACCATAAGCGTGTAGAGCGTATCTGGCGTGAAGAAGGGCTTAAACTGCCTAAGAAACAAATAAAAAGACGTAGATTATGGCTTAACGACGGCAGCTGTGTAAGGCTGCGTCCAGAACACAGGAACCATGTATGGAGCTATGACTTTGTAGCTGACAAGACTGTAGACGGTAAGAAACTGAGAATATTAAACATAATAGACGAATATACTCGAGAGTGCCTGGCATCAGTAGTAAGAAGGAAGTTCAGGAACACAGACATAATTGAAATACTGTCCGAAATAATGATACAAAGAGGAACACCAGAATATATTAGAAGCGATAACGGCAGTGAGTTTACAGCAAAGAAGCTTATGAGCTGGTTAGCAGATGTCGGAGTGATCACGACATTCATCGAGCCTGGAAGCCCGTGGGAAAACGGATATTGTGAGAGCTTCAATTCCAGGATGAGAGATGAGTTTCTAAACGGAGAGATATTCGGCAATCTATTTGAAGCAAAGGTTTTGACACAGAGATGGGTGCAATACTATAATACGGTAAGAC
The DNA here is from genome assembly GCA_963666505.2 of Christensenellaceae bacterium. Lineage (GTDB taxonomy): Bacteria > Bacillota > Clostridia > Christensenellales > SZUA-584 > JABGQS01. The sequence continues at coordinate 782,172 of CAXXXL010000001.1, forward strand.
CGCATAGCGCTCTGGGCGGAAGACCCCCAGCACCTCAGAGCATTTCAGTAAGCGCTTGATAGTTTGCTCGCAAACTATCACTGTTAAAATGTGGCATATACTAACTTTCGTTTTGGACCAATTTGTGGGGGCAGGTCAGTAACGAGCATAACCTCGCTGAATTTGACATGGCTCAAGATAATACTTACGCTTTTCATTCTCATAGTAGTATTTTTACTTTTCAGATACACAAGACTAGGGATATCATTAAGAGCGATAGGTTCAGGCGAAACGGCGGCACGCCTTTCGGGTGTGCGCACGAATAGGACGAAATTCCTCGTGTTTATGGCGGCAGGTGCAATAACGGGTTTTGCGTCTTTTATAAATGTAATAAAGGTCGGCTCTATAACAGCCACTGCAGGCAACATGCTGGAAATTCAAGTCCTTATAGCACTTGTACTTGGGGGGCTGCCTATTTCCGGCGGTTCAAAGGTTAGATTCTCGAACATAGTTATAGGCACGCTTATATACAGCGTACTAAACAACGGACTGGTAATGATGGGCCTTGATAGTGCAGTTCAACAGCTCGTGAAGGGCATAATATTTGTAATAGTAGTTACTCTTACTATTGACAGAAAATCCAGCCGGGTAATAAAGTAAAAAGGGATTTAGTAAATATTGAAAAACGGATGTAGTGTTTTATATTTATAATATGATTATTTGATTGGAGGCTCTTATATATGCAGAACAGCAAAAATGAGATCATATGCAGTGAAATATATCTTGGGATAGAGCTTGGTTCGACTCGTATAAAAGCTGTGCTTATTGACAAAGACCATAATCAGCTTGCTTCCGGCAGCCATACTTGGGAGAACAAGCTTGTGGATGGCTTATGGACATATTCGCAGGATGATATATGGAACGGTATCATTGACTGCTATAAGCATCTGGCTGAGGACGTGCTTGAGAAATACGGTGTTAAACTTGAGAGAGTTGGAGCCATCGGTATATCCGCAATGATGCACGGTTATATGGCGTTTGACGGTGCTGGCGGGCTGCTTGTGCCGTTCAGGACATGGCGCAATACCAATACGGAAGAATCGGCTAAACAGCTGACAAAACTGCTTGGATTCAACATACCGCAAAGATGGAGCATAGCGCACCTTTACCAGGCGATACTTGACAGGGAAGAACACGTGTCGCAAATAGATTATCTGACGACGCTTGCGGGTTATATCCACTGGAAGCTGACAGGGCAGAAGGTGCTGGGGATAGGCGATGCGTCTGGAATGTTCCCTATAAACGATGAAACGCAGAACTATGACAGCGCCATGATGAAACAGTTTGACGAGCTTACCAAAGACAAAGGTTTTCCATGGAAGCTTTCGGGTATCATACCGAAGATATTGCCGGCCGGTGAGAATGCAGGCACGCTGACGCAGGAAGGCGCAAAGCTGCTGGATCCGTCGGGAACGCTTAAAGCCGGGATACCGATGTGCCCTCCGGAAGGTGATGCGGGAACGGGCATGGTAGCGACGAACAGCGTACGCAAACGTACAGGCAACATAAGCGCGGGTACAAGCGTTTTTGCAATGGCTGTGCTGGAAGGGCCTCTTTCGAATGTCTATGAGGAGATAGACATGGTGACAACTCCGTCCGGCGCACCTGTAGCAATGGTACACTGCAACAACTTCACAGGCGATGTGGACGCATGGGTAAGGCTGCTTGGAGATGCGGCAAAAGCGCTGGGTGCACAGTTTGACATGGACAAACTGTATATAACGCTCTATAACAAAGCTTTGGAAGGCGATGCAAACTGCGGAGGCCTTCTATCATATAACTATATTTCGGGAGAACAAATTACAGGCTTTGCGGAAGGCCGGCCGCTTTTCATGCGCACACCGGATGCAAACTTCAGCCTTGAAAACTTTATGAGGACACATCTTTGCTCTGCATGCGCTTCGCTGAAAATCGGCATGAAGATATTGGACGAAGAAAAGGTAGAACTTGACTCTATGACTGGGCACGGTGGTTTCTTCAAGGTGCCGGGGGTCGGGCAGAGGATAATGGCAGCAGCTATAAACACTCCGGTCAATGTAATGTCTACAGCAGCCGAAGGCGGCCCGTGGGGAATGGCGGTACTTGCGGCATATATGAACAATAAACAAGGCAGACAGCTTTCAGACTATCTTTCAGAGCAGGTATTTGCAGATGCTGAATATATTTCAGTGCAGCCGGACGCTGCGGACGAAGCGGGGTTTGAAGAGTTTATGAAGCGCTATGAAGCTGGACTGAGCATCGAGCGTGCAGCAGTGGATTCGACCAAGTGAACGACAACTAAAAAACAAGGAGTCAAGATTATGGAAAATAAATTTTGGTTTGTGGTAGGAAGTCAGCATCTTTATGGCCCAGAGGTTTTAAAAGAAGTTGCTCAGCACGCAGAGATAATGACAGAAGGGTTCAATGAGGACGAGGCTATACCATTCGAGGTTGTCTGCAAAGGAGTGGTGACGACTCCGGAAGAGATAAAAGATGTATGCGTTGCGGCAAACGGAGCCAGCGATTGCGCCGGAGTAATAACATGGATGCACACTTTTTCGCCAAGTAAGATGTGGATAGGCGGGCTAAGCATATTGAACAAGCCGTATCTGCATATAAACACACAGTTCAACGCAGCGCTGCCTTTTGATACTATAGACATGGATTTTATGAATACGAACCAGTCTGCACACGGTGACAGGGAGCACGGATTTATCACTGCAAGGCTGAGGATGAAGCGCAAGGTTATTTGCGGGCACTGGGAGGATGACTTGTTCAGAAGCCGTATGGGCGGCTGGATGCGCAGTGCAGCTGGTGCAATGGCGAGCCGCAGGCTTAAAGTCATGCGTCTTGGCGACAACATGAGATATGTTGCAGTAACAGAGGGCGATAAAGTGCAGGCGGAGAAAGACCTTGGGTGGAGCGTCAATACATATGCTACAGGCGGTTTTGCGCAGCGTGTAGCTGCGGTGACCGAAAAAGAAACTCAGACCAAGATAGAAGAATACAGCAGCAAATATGAGACAAGTACAGATAATATGGCCGCAGTAAGCTATCAGGCAAAACTGGAGATAGCGTTGGAGCAGATGCTAAAAGAAGGCGGCTTTGGCGCATATACAGACACATTTGAAGACCTTTACGGACTGGAGCAGCTACCCGGTCTTGCTTCCCAGAACCTGATGGCCAAGGGTTATGGTTTTGGTGCGGAGGGTGACTGGAAAACAGCTGCATTGGGTGCTGTAGTTGGGGCAATGTCTGAAGGGCTTAGTAAAAGCTACTCGTTCATAGAGGATTATACGTACCACTTTGAACCGGGCAGTGAAGCAGTGCTCGGGGCGCACATGCTGGAGATTTCGCCGGCAATTGCTTCCGGCAAGCCGAAGATAGAGGCTTATCCTCTTGGTATAGGCGGGAAGGATGACCCTGCAAGGCTGGTATTTGAAGGCAAACAGGGCAGCGCTATACTTATTACACTAGTGGATATGGGAGCAAGATTCAGGATGATAGTGCATGATGTTTATGCAATAGCGCCTATGAAGAAGATGCCGAACCTGCCTGTGGCAAGCGTGATGTGGAAACCGCAGCCGGACATGATAACTGGAAACGAAGCATGGATACTCTGCGGAGGAACACACCACAGCGTGATATCGTATGACCTCAGTGCAGAGCACATGAGGGACTTTGCGGAAATAATGGGAATCGAGTTTATACACATAAACAAAAACACGTCTATACCCGAGCTTAGAAACATGCTAGCTCTCGGCGACGTTGTGTGGGGGTAAGTCACTATGCTGGAAGAATTAAAAGGAGAAACTCTGCAGGCGAATCTAGATCTTGTAGAACACGGGCTTGTACTGTTTACTTGGGGCAACGTAAGTGTATTGGATGAAAAGACGGGTTTGATTGCAATAAAACCAAGCGGAGTCTCATATGATTCTATGAGCGCAGACGATATCGTTATAGTTGATATTGAAGGAAATACAGTTGAGGGTGACAGGAATCCTTCTTCAGATACAGCTACTCACGTGGAGCTCTATAAAGCATTTAATGGAGTAAGATCGATAGTGCATACGCATTCGAAATGGGCGACATCGTGGGCACAGGCATGCAGAAGCATTCCTGCGCTGGGGACTACGCATGCTGATAATTTTTATGGCGATATCCCCTGCACCAGAAACATGACTGCTGAAGAGATAAAGCAAGACTATGAGAAAAATACAGGCAAAGTTATTGTAGAGACATTTATGGAAAGCCAGATAGATCCGCTAGGCTTAGGCGCAGTTGTCGTTGCAAACCATGGACCATTTAGTTGGGGTGCCTCTTCCGCAAAGGCGGTAGAGAATGCAGCCGTGATGGAATACGCTGCAGAAATGGCATATATATCGTTATCGATCAATCCTGATGCAAAAATGCAAGGAGAACTGCTTGAAAAGCATTTTGAAAGAAAGCACGGTGAGAATGCTTATTACGGGCAGGAATAGAGAACACTGCTTTTTCAATATTCGCCGTTATAATTGGCTATACGATAACATTGATAATTTGACAGTTTTCTGATTAAAATATAAATAAGATGTTTAGCCAAATATTTAAAAAGGAAGAGATATATTGATATGGTTATTTCTGAAAAACATTTAAATATGTAGATAAATCATACATTTTTAAGTACTTATTAAAAGTTTAAACAATCTATAAGGATGAAAAGTGTGGAAAACAACCCGTATCGTTACAGAGGGTATTACTACGGCTGAACAGATCATTAGCAAATTAACAGAAGTTGAAGTGAAAATCAATCAGAGCATAACAGAGGCAAAAGCTATCAGGAACATAGGAGTAAGTGACCAGACATATTACAGTTGGCGCAAGGAATATACCCTCGCATTGCTGGGGTACGACCTACTCAGTCAGGGATGATACCGGGCACATACAGGACATCGTTGAGAAGTTCAAAGCAAGAAACTATATTGAATCTCTTGATAGAGAAACGGTGGTCGAGCTGATAGACCACATTGAAGTTTACAAGAAGGAGAAAGCGGATATTGGTTACATCCAGCGTATTGATATCTACTTCAACTTCATTGGAAAGATTGACGATACCGACTTTGAGAATCTCAGGGATTACATGTCGGACAAAGTATCAAAAGACACTTCACATGAGGGGCAGGCAGGATAACCGTCAAAAAGAAAAATCACAAGGCACGTATGTACCTTGTGACGATGGCGGAGAGAGAGACCGGCCGAACGATGCACTCAAAATGGGAATAGTGAAAAAAGAATAGTTCAGCCTATAAATTCTTTAAGAAGTAACATCCTCTAATTATTTGCTGCAAGTAATGTGTGGATGAGACATAAAAATATTAATTCAAGGTAGTGTAGTCGTTCTAATAATATTAGAACTGTAAACCTTTATATAGATTTCTAAATAGGTAGAATTCATAATTAAATTTTTGAGTTCTATCGGACTCTGATATTCATCCAAATTTCCCCTTTTTAACTGGTACCCATTTTATTATATTTTGCACCTGCCTTTAAAAGGTTAGAAAACCCTAAAATTGGTCAATTCCTTGGTTTCTCAACTATTATCGCATGGAAGGTTTATAATAAATCGAGTAAATTTATCTTCTTCGGATTCTACAATCATATCACCATTATGTTCCTTAACTATACCATAACTTATCGAAAGTCCTAACCCCGTTCCTTTAAACCTTCCCTTTGTAGAAAAGAACGGATCAAAAATCTTTGTCATCGAGTCATTTGAAATTCCTCCCCCGAAATCCTCGACAACTAACCTTAACCATTTTCGTCTATCCAAATTATGTTGCATACAGTTAATATTAATAATCTTGTTATCATTATATTGTGGATATTTTTCATTCAAAGCATCTCTCGAGTTAGTAACCAAATTCATAAGTACTTGCTGTATCTGCTGACTCTTACACTTTATTAATGGCAGATTTTTATTTATATTCACGTTCAAAATAATTTGGTCACGTTTAACAACTGTGTTGATCAATGTTAATGTTCCTGAAATAATATCCTCAATTCTAGTATATTCTTTTTCCAGATGGTTTTCTCTGGAATAATCTAAAAGATTTTTAACAATTACAGCGACACGCTCAGTTTCAGTAATTATTTCTTTAGCATAGTCTTTGATACTCTTATCATCAGGATCCGAGTCTTGAATAATCTGTGCATAGTTTAATACACCATTGATTGGATTGTTTATTTCATGAGCTACTCCGCTTGCCAACGTTCCGATTGATTCCAATTTATGCTTTTGGCTTAATTGTGATGCTAGCAAAGAAACTCTTTTTTCCACTTCTTTTTCTTGCAGAAATTGTTTTAAGTATCGTTTATAGTTTATGATGTTAAAAACACATAATAGGGGCACGATTACTAGTGCGATTAGAAATTCGCCTAACCAAATTGAAATTGGCGAATAAAATATGCTCAGATAAATAGTTGTGCAAATTAATAAAATTATTATAACAACACCTGAAGAATATGGATGTCTTATATATGTTAGCGAAATTATAAATGTAACTAGGTAGAATGCGCTATAACTATATATCCCAGCGTTAAACATATAGGTGACAAAATAACAGCTGGTTAAGATTGATATAACATGAATAACCGCTGTCAGAACACTTAAAGCTGAAGTTGCTTTTCGGTTCTCCTTTAATCTGCTAAGAAAATATATTGCCGAAACCGAAAGCGAGCAAAAAACAATTAGCGCAATTCTTATGATAAAGAGTCCATAGTCCCATGGAAGACCGTTAAACACTTCGAAGATAATAAATGCAATTTGTGAAAAACCTATGAGCCCGAGAAAAAGAATCAGTCTTTTTGCGTTCTCATAAATCAACTTTTCTCTAAATTCCATAGATAGTTCTTCGCTAGGCTTATCAGAATTAAATATTTCCAACATTTTTACCTGCTAATCAATGATTGGTAGTATATATATTGCTACAAATGTTTAAATGATCTTTAATTAATATTATAGTACTGCTGGTTTGGTATGTCAAAAAAACTATTTAAGGGTATTTTTGATTAAAAAATGGTTTTCAAAGAATCAGCCTACAGAAATATCCCAAGCGAAATTGAAAACTGAATTCTTTAGAGGGTACTATGATAAATTAAATACAAAAAGAACCGATGACTTCTGAGCCCACCTTTAACCCATAATAGTTACATACCGTTATCATATTTGGCTTATTTAATATTGCAAATTAATACGGTATATTATAGGCGGCTACGGCTGTCTTTTATGTTACCAGAAAAGAGATTAAATACCTGACGATAGTTAGCCAAGACCAGTTTTTTGGGAGAAAGTCATTTTTATAACAATGAGAAAAGAGTATATGCTATAAGTATATTATTATATTCTTGATTGTGGTATAATAAAACATATATTTATTTCTTCACAAAACTGATCTGCTACAATTCACTTCATATAACGGCATTATTGCAAAGCAACATACATTTCAAAAAGAGGTTCTTCAAATATATAGCAATACACTATAGTACAATATAAAAATAAGAGGTGTTCATGGCTACTCGAAAAAAAGCTGGGGCGAAGATAAAAGAAAATAAAAGCGAGCCAATAGAAATTAGTGGGATTACAGATACGACAACTAAGAAGGTGTCAGAGGACGAGAGTCAAATAATACCTTTAAAATTTCCTGTTGTAGGAATTGGAGCTTCCGCCGGAGGTTTGGCAGCATTCGAAGCTTTTTTTACCGGTATGCCTGAGGGGAAAGATCCTGATATAGCTTTCGTGATTGTACAACATTTAGCTCCAGATTATAAGAGTATATTAACAGAAATAATCCGAAGATATACCAAAATGAAAGTCTTTGAAGTTGAAGATGGAATGACCGTAAAGCCTAGTTGCGTATATATTATTCCGCCTAATCAGAATATGGCTTTATTTAATGGAATCCTTCAGCTTTTTGATATCCCTCAAAGTAAAGGACTAAACATGCCAATCGATTTTTTCTTTAAATCATTGGCAAAGGACCAACATGCAAAAGCTGTTTGTATTATACTTTCAGGAACCGGCAGTGATGGCACATTAGGACTTAGAGCTGTTAAGGGAGAAGGCGGCCTAGCAATTGTCCAGAGCCCAGACACAACAGAATATGATGGTATGCCTGAAAGTGCGATTGCAACTGGATTAGTAGATTATCAACTTCCGCCAAATGAAATGGCAAAACAGCTTATTTCTTTTGTAACACATATCAGTGTAATTTCAAATAAGCGAAAAGAACCGGGGTTAACGGACAATGAGAATACTCATAAGAAAATATTCCTACTTATTCGCAATCATACAGGGCACGATTTTTCCAAATATAAGACAAGCACAATAGACAGACGGATTGAAAGGAGAATGGCTGTTCATCGGGTTGAAACAATGGCCGATTATATAAAATACTTACAGGTGACGCCTGCCGAGATCCATGCATTATTCCAGGATCTCTTGATTGGAGTTACAAGTTTTTTCAGAGATGAAGATGCTTTTAATAAGCTTGAAGAAGTAATAATCCCAAAACTCTTCGAGGGCAAACCTGCAGGTTCAACCATAAGAGTTTGGTGCGCCGGGTGTTCTACCGGAGAAGAAGCATACTCTATTGCGATCTTGCTTCAAGAGCATCTTGAGAAAATTAAAGAGAACTACCAAATACAAGTTTTTGCTACGGATATTGATGAACATGCTATAAACATATCCAGGGCAGGTCTTTATCCTAGCAGTATCATAACAGATTTAACAAAAGATAGGATTGAAAGATTTTTTACATTAGAGCCCGGGAACAATACCTATCGTATTAACAAGTCAATAAGAGATTTGCTTATATTTTCAGTGCTTAGCGTTATCAAAGACCCACCTTTCTCAAAACTTGATCTTATCTCATGCAGAAACCTTATGATTTATCTGAGTAATGATCTCCAGAAAAAAATAATCCCGCTATTCCACTATGCTCTAAACCCCCGCGGTATTTTATTTTTAGGGAGTGCAGAGACAGTTGGCGGCTTCGAATCGTTGTTTAAAACACTCGATCGGAAACTAAAATTTTATCAACGCACAGAAGACTTTCAGGCAGACCAAGCATATTTACGTCCTCAGATACTGCCTCCTGCGACAAAAGTTGAGCGTACTAATAATAAAAAAATGCTTAAAAAAGCCATCCAAACAAAAAAACCATTTAAGGAAATCGTCGAACAATACATACTTAGAGAGTGCTCAGTTGCTGGTATTTTAGTCAATGAGAATGGGGATATTTTGTATATTCATGGACGAACTGGGATGTATTTAGAACCGGGGCAAGGAGAAGTCGGAACAAGCAATGTGTTAAAGATGGCGCGTGAAGGCTTAAAGCCGAAATTAACATTGGCCCTTAAAAACGCAGCTATAAAGAAGGAGACCATTCACTTATCAGAAATCAACGTAAAAACAAACGGTCATTTCACAAAAGTCAACTTGGTTGTGAAACAGTTGGTGACTGGGTTTGTTTCAAATAATGAACAGCCTTTGTATATTATTTTGATTAAAGAAATTAACCCCCAAGAACACATTATAAAACCAAAAACTAAAGACGCTGGTTCAGAAAATGATTTAAAGACTCATCTGATAGATTTAGAATCAGAGCTTCGTATAAATGAAGAATACTTACAAGCAGCAAATGAAGAGCTTGAAACCTCAAACGAGGAACTCAAATCATCTAATGAAGAATTGCAGGCTGTAAACGAAGAGTTACAGTCTACAAATGAAGAGCTTGAAACATCCAAAGAAGAAATGCAATCAATCAACGAGGAGCTTTCTACAGTAAATTCAGAACTTCAAGCCAAAGTACATGACTTATCCCAGGTTAATAATGACATGAACAACCTGTTGGCAGGTACAAATATAGCCACGATTTTTCTTGATTATCAGCAAAAAATACTTAGATTCACACCAACTGCCAATAAAATCATAAACCTTATATTAAGCGATGTTGGCCGTCCGGTGGCTCACATTGTATCTAATTTGATTAATTATGATCAACTGACCAACGATGTTAATAATGTTTTAGATACTCTTGTCCCCAAAAATATTCAGGTTCAGACAATTGAGGGCAAGTGGTATAACATGATCATACAGCCTTATCGCACCATTGAAAATGTAATAGAGGGAGCTGTATTAACCTTTGTTGATATTACTGAAGCCAAAAATGCCAAGGACATGCTTGCTATTTCGGAAATTAGCTACAGGACTTTATTTGAAACAGCAGGGGAAGGGATTCTGATTCTTGATGGTGTAACTGGAAAGATTAATAATGTAAATCCATTTTTAATTGAGCTTCTTGGATATTCTAAAGAACAATTTCTGGGGAAAGAGATTTGGAGTATTGGGATATTTAAAGACATTGCAGCAAACAAGGAAAAATTCTTTGAGGTAAACAATGAAAAAAATATTCGTTATGAGAATTTACCTCTTGAAACTGCTGACGGGCGCAAGATTGACGTTGAGTTTATAAGTAACGCATATGAGATAGACCAGCACAAAATTATTCAGTGCAATATCAGAAAAACAAGCTCTCAGAACGAATCAGACAAGACTTAAGATAAAAAAACAACTGCAACCTAAAGCTTAACGCCAATTTAAAGAGGTGCATTATGAGCAAAGAAGATAATTCTAAAAGAAATAAGGCTAAATCATCTGATGTCTCTGGAGCGAACAATGATCTTCGTTCCGCCGCAGAAGCGTTGATTATAAAGGAAAACAAACTTAATGGTGTAGACATAGAAAAACTCACGCCTGAAGAAGTGAGCTTAATTATTCACGACCTTAAAGTTCATCAAGTCGAGCTTGAAATGCAGAATGAAGAACTTAAAAGAATCCAAAGAGAGCTTGACTCTACCAAAGCTCGCTATTTTGATATTTACGATTTAGCTCCGGTAGGATACTTGATCATCTCTGAGCGAGGTATAATTTTAGAGTCGAATCTAACTGCATCAACGATGCTTGGAACCAGTCGGGCAGATTTAATTAAAACAAGATTTTCTCAATATGTTCAAAAAGAGGATGAGGACATTTATTATCTTCATAGAAAAAAGATTTTTGAGTCCTTGCTCCCTCAGGAGTGTGAGCTTCGAATTGTAAAAAATGATGGCACAACATTTTGGGGAAGAATTAAAGCAAGTGTTGAAATAAGCGAAGAATTAAAAACATGCAGATTTACCCTGGATGATATTACAGAGCGCAAGAGAATAGAAGAAGAACAAAGATCAGTGCTGGAACAGCTTCAAGTAGGCATTGCGGTTCATGCAGCAGACTCCTCTGTTATTTTCTGCAATCCATTAGCTGAGAAAATATTAGGTTTTTCATCCGAACAATTAAAAGGGAAAGTTGCTTCAGACCCTGCTTGGAAATTTTACAATGAAGAGGGAAAGCAACTACGATTAGACGAATATCCAATATCTATTATAATAAACAGTAAAAAATCCATAGATGATTATGTAATAGGAATAAAATCTTCTCATTCCGATTCTATTAGGTGGGTAGCAGTTAATGGACACCCAATAATTGAAAATGGCCAAATTGAAAAAGTTATTATAAGCTTTATAGATATCACGGATAAAAAAGTTTCAGAAAAAGAACTAATAGAAAGCGAATTGAAATACAGGTTGCTCATAACGCAAATGAAACAAGGTATGGCTTTGCATGAAATTATAGTAGATGCCGCAGGGAATCCGGTCGACTACCGATTCCTTGATGTGAATCAAGGGTTTGAGAATTTAACTGGACTTAAGCGTGAAGACGTTATCGGGAAAACTGTGCTGGAAGTACTGCCGGGAACAGAGCATACATGGATAGAAAAATATGGGCATGTTGCCCTGACTGGGGAACCTCTGACTTTTGAAGATTACGCAATAGAAATGAACAAACACTTTGAGATAATTGCTTATTCTCCAAAACCTAAACAATTTGCTACTATTTTTAAAGACATTACCAAGAAAAAAAAGGATGAAGAGCTGTTTGAGCAGAATATGAAAGATTTATTGGAGTCACAACGAATAGCGGGATTAGGAACATGGAGGCTAAAATTAGCAACTAATGAGGTGTCTTGGACAGAGGAGCTTTACAAAATGTATGGGTTTGACCCAAAACTTCCACCACCGCCATATACTGAGCATATGAAGCTGTTCACTTCTGATAGTTGGAATAGTTTATCGACCGCTCTTGAGCGTACAGCAACTTTAGGAATCCCTTATGAACTTGAACTTGAAACTGTAAAATTAGACGGCTCGAATGGATGGATGTGGGTACGAGGCGAGGCCGAAAAAGATTCGGAAGGAAACATCATTTCTCTTTGGGGAGCCGCTCGGGACATTACAGAACAAAAGAAACTTGAAGAAGAGAAAATAAACATGTTTGCTCATTTGAATCAACAGCAACGCCTTGAATCAATCGGAACATTAGCGGGTGGGGTCGCTCATGAAATTAATAACCCTTTAAACGGTATTATGAACTATGGTCAATTGATATTAGACAGCTCAGATGGAGAAAACTCCGAATATGCTAAAGAGATAGTTCGTGAAACAAATAGAATTGCAGTCATTGTAAAAGATCTATTGCAGTTCTCAAGGGACGAGAAACAAGAGCATAGTTACGCAAATATAAAGGATATAATCGAGAGCACGTTATCACTTATTAAAACGGTAATAAAGAGTGATCAAATAGATTTGCAGATCGATGTTCCTGAAGATATGCCTGATCTAAAGTGCAGAAGCCAGCAGATTCAGCAGGTAATAATGAATCTATTGACAAATGCACGAGACGCACTTATTGAAAAGTATGAAGGGTATAACGAAGATAAGATAATTAAATTGTATTGTACTCAGTTTAATAAAGAAAACCGCAGATGGGTCAGAATAACTATTGAGGATCATGGCAATGGCATTCCGGAAGCTAGTAAGGGGAGAATATTCGAACCATTTTTCTCTTCAAAAAGCAGAGATAGGGGAACTGGTTTGGGATTGTACATTAGTTATGTAATAGTGAAAGACCATCATGGCGAATTAACTTTTGAAACGGAGGAAGGCATTTATACTAAGTTCTATGTAGATTTACCAATTGATAATGGTTGGGAACTTGGATAAATTATTTATCAGAAAGAGTTAGGTCAACATCATGGAGACCTTATAATAGGGAAAGATTTGGCGAAGATATTAGTAGTAGACGATGAAAAAAGCATAAGAACTACCTTTGAGTTATTTTTAAGACAAAGTGGACACGAGGTGCTTACTGCTGATTCGGTAAATTCAGCTATAGATATAATTGAGAGGAACGAACTGGATTTAATTATTACTGATATCATAACGCCCCAAATTACTAACATTATGATCTGACCAGTTTTCGGAGGACCCTCAACCAGTATATCGTAGCGGTGGATCTGGGTGCATAGAGTCTGCCAAGTATAGTGATGAGAAAATACCAATACCTGAATTAATATGGTTTACTTAATAAAGCGGAGGAATAGAAAGAATGCAAAAAAGAATCTTAACTATTATTATATGCATCATGCTTATTATTATGGCCCTTCCCGTAACGGCGTTGGCCTATGATTACGGCGGTTATACCTACAACAACAACGATTACAACAAGCTGCGCGCGTTTCTGGAAACGGAATCGGCCGAAGCCGGTGTGAAAAATGGGGAGAAGATTAACCCCGGCGGATACGACCCGGACGACCCTGCGACGTGGACAGGTGTGGACTGGAACCAAGACGGGGACACGTATAAAGGAGTCATGTATATTGGATACCACGATGAATGGACTGATATGTCACTCGCGGGCAGTTTGGACCTTAGCGGGTTTGACTTTCTGGAGAGGGTGTACGTTGGTCAAAATCAAATTTCTTCAATCAATGTTTCAGGAGATTCCAATCTTGTTTATTTGCATTGTTATGCTAACCAACTGACGGCGTTAGACTGCGCTGGTTTAGCCGCGCTCGATCAGCTTAATTGCAGTGTAAACAACATATCGGCGCTGGACGTGAGCACGAACACGGCACTTACGGCACTCTGGTGCGCTGTAAACAATCTCACAGCGTTGGATGTATCTGCGAATACCGAGCTCTCGAGTCTGGATTACAGCAACAATGATCTACCTTCCGTCGATATTTCCCATAACACCAATATTAACTTACTGGGCTGCATATCAACCGGCACCTCGTCACTTGATATTTCGTCTCTCAATTTATTAGCGCTCTTTTGCGACGGCAACGAACTGACTTCGCTGGATCTGGCCGCCAGCACATGGCTGAATTTTCTCACATTCACGGACAACCGTATGCCTGCCATCAATGCCACAATTTGTGGTAATGACGTCTCCCTGACCGCAAGAGGCGACGGCTATGTGGAGCTATATAGGTATTTCACAGGTGAGTATTATGCGAACGCCGTTGCCTGCACCGGTAAGACTTTTTTTAACTGGACAGACGAGTCGGGCACCATAGTGTCCACGAACCCCAAATATAATCTTTCAGCCGATACTGAATACAATCTGAATGCGAATTTTTCCTGTACTGTCACATTCGACAAAAACGGGGGCGATACGGATTCAGACCCTGCTACGGTAGCTGCCAGTAGCAAGCTGACAGCGACCGCAATAGAACCAACCCGTACGGGTTACGTATTCGGCGGCTGGTATAAAGAAGCCGCCTGCACGAATGCATGGGATTTCGATAACGATACCGTCACAACGGATATAACGCTGTACGCAAAATGGACTGAACTGAAACTTGCATCATCTGTCTCAAGTGGAAAGATATACACCGGAGGGCGCATTACGCTGACCCCTAGTGTGGAGGGCGGCGAATGGGACTGGGATGATGAGTTTTTCTCAGCAACATTCAATAGCCCGGCGACGTTCACCGCAATGAAGGCGGGCAAATCTACCATCACCTACACCGTGAGCGGAGTGAGCACGACGTACGATGTGACCATTGAGCAGAGCGATCTTCCTCAGACTGGGCAGGATTTTTCAATCGTTTGGTTTTTGGCAGTAGCTGCATTGCTTTCGTTTTCGGTAAGCCTAAAAGTCGCCATTTCTAAAAAAGAAGAAAAGCTTAAAATGTAATAAGAATGCTCAAGTGTAAAAAATCAATTTTTACCTGGATACAGGAGTGAACATAAATTGTGAAGATTCGTATAGGAATTTTCCTGCGCAATATAAAAAGTGTTTTCGAAAACATGTGGAGCAAGCGCCTCGGAAAAGCGCTGCTTATTTTGTCCGGTGCGTTGCTTTTAGCCGCCGTTGTCGCTTTTTTTATTTTCTATAACAAAGGCAATATTGCAACAGAAAACGCAAATAAATTACTCAGCGAATATGAGCACGAATTAAATACAACATCTTTGCCAAAAGTTGTGGAGACTCCTTGTGTTACATCTTCATTGATCGAGCAAGAAGCATCCCTGACTCCAGTGCCAACTCTCAAAAATTACGAAGGCTATAAGGTGATAGGCAAGCTGATGATTGATGAAATCGGCGCAGAGCTGCCCGTAATATCGGAGACGAGCACAACCGCTCTGGAAGTCTCCTGCTGCTACTATAAGGGTGCGATGCCTGGTGAGCAGGGCAACATGGTTATCACAGGTCACGATTACGCAAGCGGAGCTATATTCGGCAGGCTAAATGAAGTAAAACCAGGTGATACTGTAGTGTTGTCGACACCGTTGAAAGATTACACATATGAGGTATACGAGACAAAGATCATCAAACCGGACGATTTTTCTGAACTTGCTGAATATCAAGGAGACATAGCGCTTACGCTGATGACATGCACAAGTCACGGAAACAGACGTCTCTTGGTACGCTGCACGCTTACAGCTACAAAGATAAATTAAGAGGACTCGCTTTAAGCGGACTTGTATGAAGATAATTGTCATGTAATTTCACATACGACGCTCCTTTTGTGCGGAAACATAAACAGCAGTTGACTAATCTCAACGCAACTTGTTGTAGAAAACATATGAAGTAGAAGTGATTGGTAGGCACGCTAGAAAATAACAAAATGCACACCCCCTAAAGAAAATGCACACCCCTTACTTAGAATCGTTGAATATTAGACCAGGGGGTGTGCATTTTATCAATTTGTAGTACTTTAGCCAGTAGCGCAAGGGGATCATAACACAATAATTCGACTGTTTCGCAAGCTAAGCTTTACATTGTTGATATTATGTAAATATCTTTCCAACAACTTTTATTGTAGCGACTCAGAAATAAAATAATCCGTATTATGCCTTTTATACAATCTGTATCAAATACAATAAAAAGAGTTAAATCTTGTAAGGGGTCAGTTAAGGGGTAGAGTCTTAATTGAAAAAGCAAAAAACCCCGGTTTAAAGGGATTTTTCAGCGTTTATTTTGGCGGATAGAGGCCACCTGAACGATGCACTCTAAATGGAAAGTGTTGAAGAGAAGTAGTTCAGCCAATTAAAATTTATGAATTGAAATGTAGCTAAATATAATTGTTATTACTAAAATATCTTAATAAAGGAAAACGAAAAGTCAAAATCTTTAGTTTTTATCCAATTCCGATTAAGAATTGAAATATGTGTTTATATAGGGTTTACTGAACAACACAAGAACCCAGCAACGAAGGCAAATTAAGGTGATTCATGGTATAATAAGTGCAAGCAAAACAGCCAAAACAACGCAAAAGCCTTGCACTTGGGAGCCGCTATGTATAAGAAAAAGTCACCGCAGACATCTATGTTCGAAACGCCGGGAAACTTCATGATGCTATCAGGCCTTGACCCGAACAACCGCTGGGTCAGGATGTCGAAGCTGATACCGTGGGATTTGGTAGAAGAGAAATACGCAAAGAATTTTAAGGAAACACCGTTTAGCCATCCGGCAAAATCGGCGCGTATGGCGATTGGCACACAGATTATTAAAGAAAAGTACGTGCTGTCAGATGATGAGACAGTCGAAATGATAACCGAAAATCCGTATCTTCAGTACTTCATTGGGCTGGAGTATTTCACGAATCAGGCACCGATGGAGGCGAGCGTACTAACGCTGTTTCGCAAAAAAATCACGCCGTAGATGCTGGCGGAGATTAACGACTACATCATTGACCGCAAAAAGAAAGAGGACGATGATGAAAATGATCCGCCGCGCGGGTCGACAACTGGCGATGAAAGTGTTGATTCGGAGGAAAAAACAAACGAAGGTTCATTAATTTTGGATGCCACCTGTGTACCGTCGGATATTCGATATCCGACAGACGTATCGCTGTTGAATGAAGGCAGGGAATGCCTTGAAGGTATCATTGACGAACAGCATGGGATGGGCTTGACGAACGGACAGAAACCAAGAACCTACAGACAGGTGGCGCGTAAAGACTACATGCGTTTTGTGAGAAACCGAAAGCCAAGCCGGAAGATAATACGCAAAGCAATACGAAAGCAGCTCGGATACATCCGCCGTGATCTCGCGGCGATTGATGACTTAGGAACAGAAAATCTGTCGCCAAAATCACAACAGAGGCTCGCAGTAGTACGCAAACTGTATAAGCAGCAAAATCAGATGTATGAAACCAAATCGCACCAAGTACCAGACCGTATAGTGAGCATCCATCAACCGTGGGTACGCCCCATCGTCCGTGGCAAAGCGACGGCAGACGTTGAGTTTGGGGCAAAGGTTTCGGTAAGCGTATTAGATGGATACTTTCGGATCGAGCATCTTTGCTGGGACGCATACAACGAGAGTACAACGTTAAAGGATACGGTTGAGCGATATAGAGAGCAGACGGGATTTTATCCACAACGAATCCTCGCCGACAAGATTTATAGGACAAGAGACAATCTAAAGTATTGCGCAAAGCACGGCATCCGCATGAGCGGTCCGAAGCTCGGCAGACCGCCAAAGGATAAGGTGCTATACGCGGAGCAGTGCAGAGATGAGCGCAAAGAAGCCGGGGAACGTAACGAAGTTGAGGGAAAGTTCGGAACGGGTAAGCGTTGCTACGGGTTGGATCGGTTAACTGCGCGTTTAAAAGACACAAGCGAGACACAAATTCACATGATCGTGCTGACAATGAACCTGTGGAAGAAGATGAAGTCTTCTTTTGCGACATTTTTTAAGTTGCTGTTCCTACAGAGCTTTTGTAATACGGGCACTTGGGATATTGGTTGTGCTCAGATTGTTGCGTAGATCAGCAGACCCTATATATTTAATGAGGTTGTATTTATGAATAAGAACAGAACAAGAAAAGGATTCACTTTGGTGGAGCTTATAGTAGTTGTAGCGGTTTTAGTTATCCTTGCAAGTGTAGCTATACCAAACTTCGTTTTTATATCTAGCAAAGCTGCTATTACAACTGACATTGCGAACTTAAGGATTTTAAATAATGCAACACAGTATTATAAAATAACAAAAAATATAAAAAGCGAAGATATTTTCAATGGAATAGGTTCTGATTTAGATAGGATAATAAAACTCATTAATGAGGGATACTTGGCAGAAGAAATTGAAACACAAAAAAACGACACCTTTTTTTATTGGAACGTTGCTTCCCAGAAATGGTTATATAGCTTACTAGAATTAACAGAAACACCGCTTCCAAGTTATCTTTTTAGCGGACTCGATTATGAGAATTATTTGTATACTGGTAATTGGGATAATAGTAAAGAAGGGTTCTCTTCAAGGTATGGATTGCTTTTTATGGATAACAATAAGGATGAATATACTATTTCAACTAAAGCACAGCTTGCTGAAGGTACATATGGTGGATACGGGATCTTATTTGAAACTTCTCTAGTTGATGAAGATCATGACTCAGGTTATGTACTTCAATTCGATAGAGGGTACAATGCTATAATCATAAGGCCAAGAAATAACGGAAATGAAGAAAGCCCTGTACTCGTATTAAGAAACAGCGATTGCCCCTTGATTCCTGAAAACAAAGAAGATGATTGGTGGAGCCAAGAACATGAAATAACCTTGCAAGTGAACAATATCGATACGGATTCTGGCAATAAAGAGTTGAGCGTCTGGATTGATAACGATTCGATTTTAGATGATTGGTATTTTGAGAGCAACACTGAAAGTGAAAACAATTATACGGGGTTTAGGTCTTGGGGAGTAGAAACTACATACAAAGAAATGGATATAGAATAAATATGTGTCAGTATACAAAGAAATACAAATAAGAAATCACTTTCCAATGAAGAGATACGATATATATTATGTATAAGTTATTGTTATATGCTATATATTGTGGTATCATAAATAAGATTTTAAATAATTATATTAGTATTATATTTATACATACTTCCGGAGAAAAGCAAAAAGATTTCAATTGTAAGTAGATCACATATATTTTTTGAAGAATGGTATCAAATATTTTGATTGCGGGGTTGAAAAATGTTTAAGCACATGCGTGTTTTATTTAAGATACTTATTTCATTTTTAATTGTTTTTGCTTTATTTATTTTTTCAACTATATATAACATATCAACTTCTAATGAGATATCTTCGAACTTAAATAACTTTAATGAGCACCCTTTCACAGTTAGTAACAAAGTAAAAGATGTAAATTTAAAACTTGATAATGTTTGAAGCTTGTTGAATAAGTGTATTGTAAAGAGACGGGAAGTTAGTACTATATAAAAAAATATATAGCTGAAGTAGTAACAGCATTGCGAGGGAAATATTTTGCTAAAAAACTTAAAAGTATTTTATAAATTATTAATAGCTTTTGTCTTAATACTGTCGCTATTTATATTATCCGGATTATTAAGTACTAGGGTTGTTAATAATATTAATAATACAATTAACGATTTCTATGAACACCCATTTTTCGTTTCTAACGCCGTTAAGCAAATAATAATTGAAATCAATAGCGCACATGAAATTATTGATGAAATGTATAAAGAAACCGATGAGAAATTAATCACTGAAAAACAAATTGAATTCACTCAACTGGATGCTAAGATATTTGATGAGTTGAGGGAAGTTGAAATAAGATTTTTAGGAGACAAACAAAAGGTTGTTGCTTTAAGGGAAGCTCTAAAAAAATCGAGTGAGCTACATACTGAACTTATAAATTATATAATTGATGGTAACTATGAGAAAGTTGATGAGCTTCGCGCAACGCATGGTAATAGTTTGGAAACAGAAATAGATTCTCTAGCGGAAGAGCTTTTGTTGGTCGCAAACTATAAAGCTGAAAGTTTTATTAAAAAAGCTGAAAGCACAAATGAAGCTCAGAAAACCACATTGACTTATATTATCATATTTTCAAGCGTAGGTTTGATTGGCATAGCATATATACTATCAAGAAGTATTTCAAATCCACTGAAAAAGCTTATCAAAGCTATTGAAATTTCGAAATCGCCCGATTCAATTATCAAACTGGATACTATCAGAAATGATGAGATAGGCAGCGTTTCTAAGTCTTTTGTAGAAATGATCGAGCATTCTCGACAAAGAGAGAAAGATCAGATAAACTTGCAAAAAGAAATGTTTCAAAACCTTTTCGAAAATATCAGCAGTGGCGTATTTTTGAATGAGGTTATATTGAACGAAAACAACGAACCGGTTGATTTTCACATAAAAGATGCAAATGCAAGTAGTTATAAAATACTAGATGCAGAGACTCCTGAAACAGAAACAAAGGCAAAGAGTTTCTCAACTTATCACAAGGATGTGTTTATAGATTTAGTTTTTAGGGCTAAAACTGAAGATGTGCTTGTTGCAGAAGAGAAGTATGTTAAGGAACTAAATAAAACCTTATTCATTAATGCATTTCCAACGGTTAAAGATGAAATCATGGTTTTATTCGATGATATAACTGAAAGAAAGAAGTCTGAAAAAACAATTAGAGATTTGAACAAATCTCTCGAAGATAAGGTCAAATTCAGGACACGTCAACTTGAGAACTCAAATAGAGAACTTGAATCCTTCAGTTACTCGGTGTCTCATGACCTGCGCGCACCGCTTAGACATGTTTCCGGATATATAAGTCTATTAATAAGCAAATATGGAAAAGAAGTATCGGAAGGAGCTAGGAGGTATCTAGATATAATTGAAGATTCAGCGAACAAGATGAATCTTCTTATAAACGGTCTTCTCGAATTTTCTAGGACTGGAAGAAAAGAAATCGTTAAACAAAGGTTTGATAATAATGAAATTGTAAACAATGTTATTGAAACAATGAAAGAAGTCATAGGAGACAGGAAAATAACTTGGAAAATTGGAGAATTGGGTGAAGGTTTTGCGGATTCTTCACTTATAACACTGGTATGGCAGAATTTGATTAGCAATGCAATTAAGTATACTTCGAAGGAAGAAGTAGCGATTGTTGAAATCGGAAAATATGAAGAAAAAGAATACAATGTCTATTATGTTAAGGACAATGGCGTTGGGTTCGATATGAAATATTATGATAAAATTTTCGCAGTGTTTCAAAGATTGCATGCTGATTCGGATTTTCAAGGGATTGGCATTGGGCTAGCAAACGCACAGCGGATAATATTGATGCATGAAGGAGAACTTTGGGCAGAAAGTGAAGTGGGTAAAGGAACTGAGTTTTATTTCAAATTGAGGAGGGAAGAAAAATGAGTAAAGGTTTAAGAAGAATATTGATGGTTGAAGACAGCGAGTTAGATGCTGAGCTAACAATTGAGGCGCTTGGCGCAAGCAACTTAGCCAATCGTGTAGATTGGGTAAAAGATGGGGTGGAAGCTTTAGAATACTTAAGAAAAGAAGGCGAATTTGAAACCCGAAAATCAGGGAATCCAATGGTAATTTTACTCGATATAAAAATGCCAAGGAAAACCGGGCTTGAAGTACTGGCAGAAATTAAAGAGGATGAGAAGTTAAGGCTTATACCTGTCGTAATTCTAACCTCATCTAAAGAAGAGAAAGATCTTTATACGGGGTACAATCTTGGCGCAAACTCATATGTTGTAAAACCAGTAAATCATATTAGCTTTGTAGACATGGTCAAACAAATTGGTTTGTTTTGGGCGGTCGTAAATGAACTGCCATCTGAAATATAATCATCGTTGTTCTTGTTTGGTTTATCAATTAACCAGGAGCATGTTATGAACGATTTAAAAATTTTATTAGTTGAAGACTCTATGCTAGACGCCGAGCTGTTGATTGAGACTTTAGTTGCTGGCGGGATAAACAGAGATAAAATATGCCATGTTGTTGAAAAGGAAGATCTAATTAAACAGATAGAAGCTTCTGTTTTCTCTTTGGTTATAACTGATTATAATTTAGTTTCGTATACTGCTCTTGATGTGATTGAAATTCTGAGGTCGCATAATAAGGACTACCCTGTAATTTGTGTTACAGGAATGGTAGGTGAGGAAAAGACAGCAGGTCTTTTTAAAGCAGGCATAACTGATTACCTATTAAAAGATAATATTGATCGTGTCATGCACGCCGTTGAAACATCATATGATAATTACAAAAAGCAAAAGCAAATTGATTTGATGCAAAATCAGATCAAAGAAAATGAAAGAAAATACAAGTTGCTTTTTGAAAACATGCAGCTTGGTGTGATTATACATGAAATGATTTTTGACAAAGACGGTGTAGCGGTAGATTATAAAATTTTGGATATGAATAAGCAGGCGGCTAAAATATTCTCAGAAGAAAAAAAAGAAATGATCGGTAAAACAGCGCTTCAGATATTTAAGGATGAAAAAGCGCCACATTTAGAGCAATACGAAAAAGTCGCGAGAGAAGGAGCAACCATTAATTTCGAAACATACTATGAAAGCATGAATAAATATTTTAATGTCATAGCATATTCGACCGAACCCAATAATTTTATAACTGTTTTTGATGACATAACAGAAAATAAGGAGCTAGGAGAAAAGAAAAAGCTTTTAGAGGCCAATATTAGAAATCAGCAGAAACTTGAATCAATCGGTACTTTAGCAAGTGGAGTAGCACACGAAATCAATAACCCTATTAACGGCATCATGAATTATGGCCAGTTAATAGTTGATCTTACTGAATACAACTCGGAAATCAACAATTATGCTAAAGAAATTATTGATGAGTCAATTCGAATATCAAAAATTACAAAGAATTTATTACAGTTTTCTCGATTTGAAAGTACAGCATATGAAAAAATAATGATTGGTGATATTTTAAGTAAAACAATATCTCTAGTTAATACTTTAATTTCTAAAGAACAAATTAAAATGGAATTTAATTATGAGGACTCTATAGAAGTTTATTGTAGACCACAGCAAATTCAACAAGTTGTGATGAACATCCTAACAAACGCAAGGAGTGCTTTAAACGAAAAATATGAGAGGTATGACGATAACAAAATAATAGAGGTTGGCTGTTACGAATTTATTAAAGAGCACGAGAAGTGGGTTAGAATTATTGTTGAAGATCATGGAAGTGGTATCCCAAAAGAATTACAAGAAAAAATATTTGATCCTTTCTTTACTACTAGGAGTAGATGCGAAGGGACTGGTCTTGGCCTTTCTATTAGCCATGGTATTATTACAGAACACAAAGGCGAACTATATTTTGAGACTGAAGAGGGCGAGTACACGAAGTTCTTTATCGAACTGCCGTGTTCCCCTTCCTTATGAGTAAATAATAATCAATAATTATTGATTAAATATTGGAGGATGAAGGAATGAAACTTAAAATTAAAATCTTATTAGCGCTTACATTCGCACTTTTAATCACAATTGCGGGGTGCAATTCTAATCAACCTATAAAGATTGGTGTTGTTGGGACAATGACAGGCCCGTCTGCTGATTTGGCGATAAATGGGAGACGAGGCATTGAGTTGGCGGTTGAAGAAATCAATGCGTCAGGCGGTATTAATGGTAGAATGATTGAGCTTGTAATAAAGGATTCATTGAACGATACAGAGGTAGCAAACAGTATTGTAGACGAGTTTGTAGATGAGAATATAGAATTAGTAATTGGTGATTTTACGAGTACATTGACAGGCAGTATTCTCGATAAAATTAACAATGAAAACATACTCTATCTTAGCCCGTCTGCTTCAGCGGATATGTTTTTAGGAAAAGATGATAATCTGATTAGATTTACATCTACAACTTCAAATCAAGCAAGTGCCATTGTACGCCAAGCGAATATGAATCAAAGAAAGAAATTGTTAGTTTTTAAAGATGAAACCAATAAAGGCTTGGTCGATTCAATTTGCGCATCTTTGGAGGAAAATTCAGATGGAATTGAACTTTTCAAACAAGTTTACTATAACGGGATGCAAACGATAGAACCGGATATTATTCTCAACGCATTAGAAGAGTCAGAAGGTAAAATAGATCAGATAATTCTTTTATCAAACGCTACTAGCGCACCACAGATTATTCGAATTATCAGGGATAACGGTTACAATACAGATATTTGTGTATCATCTTGGGCGAACATGCCGGATTTCTATCGTCTTGTTGGGGACTATGCTGAAGGAATCACTATCCTAGGTCTGATTGATACTACATCAACAAAAAAAGACTATGTTGATTTTTCTAATAAATTCAATAACTACTATGGTTCGGATCCAACATTTGTATCGGTTTTTGCCTATGATACGATGATGACGCTTTATCAGGCTATTTTAGACAGTAAGAGTACAAAAGCCAATACGATTAAGGAAACTATTATTGATACCAGTATTGTATATGGACTTCAAAGTACATTTAATATTGATGAATTTGGTGATTGCTCAAGAGATTATTTGATATATAAAATAAAAGATGGTGAAGCAGTATTGGTAGAATAAAAATAAGTTTATGATTTACCGTTTACAGTCAAATATAGGGGGGACATAACATGTCAAAAATTCTCATTGTTGATGATGAAAAAAGTATCAGGAGCACTTTTGAAATATTCCTTACAAAAGAGGGGCATGAAGTTTTCTTAGCTGAGGATGTTATCTCGGCTAGAAAAATTGCAAAAGAAGAGGATTTAGATTTGATTGTTACGGATATAATTATGCCAAAATCTACTGGACTTGAATTGCTAAATGCAATAAAATCTGAAAACAACGAAATACCAGTTATTATAATGACTGGTGAACCAACTGTTGATACCGCAAAAGAAGCAGTAAAAAGTGACGCTCAAGATTATTTGATCAAGCCTGTAACAAAAGAAAGTCTTTTAAAAACGGTAAGCTATGCATTGGATAAAAAAAGGTTAACTGATGAAAAGAAACAGCTGGAAATTGAAAATAAAAAGTATAGGGACAATCTTGAGAAATTGGTCAAAAAAAGAACTGAAGCATTGCAAAAGGCGGTCAATGGCACTGTGCAGACTATTGCAAAGATATTGGAACAAAAGGATCCGTACACAGCAGGGCACGAAAGAAGAGTGGGAGCCCTTGCCTTGGCGATTGCAAAAAAAATGAACTTGGATGAGGAAAAGCAAAAACAAATTTACTTTGCAGGGTATCTACATGACATTGGAAAACTATCGGTTCCTTCAGAAATCCTTTCAAAGCCCGGCAAAATAACAAAAGGCGAATTTGGGGTTATTAAGGAGCATGTAAGCAGCGGATATGAACTAACTAAGGATATAGAGTTATCATGGCCTATATCAGATATAATACTACAACACCATGAAAGGATGGACGGAAGCGGATATCCAAATGGAGTAAAGGGTGAAGAGATACAGCTTGAGGCTAGGATACTAGCTGTATCCGATGTAATAGAAGCGATGACAGCCCACAGACCTTACAGACCGGGATTTGGCATAGATATCGCACTTGAAGAAATTAAAAACAACGCCGGAAAGCTGTATGACAAAAAAGTTTCGGAAGCCGCTATTGAGCTTTTTGAGAAGGATAAATATGACTTTTCGAATGTGAAAGAATCTCTGAAAATATAGTAGAGAGGGTTATTCAAATGGACGTTGATTACAAAAACATCATAATGCAATCTCAATTCGGGTACGCATATCATGAAGTGATTTGTGATAAGAAAGGTAATCCAGTTGACTTTACAATAATTGATATTAACCCAACGTATGAGCAGTTTCTAGGCTTGAAAGCCAGTGATTTTTTAGGGAAAAGAATTACTGAGATTCTTCCAAATATAAAAAATGGCTCAATAAACTGGATAAAGGAATTTGGAGAAGTTGCGCTTAATGGGGGCGAAAAAGAATTTGAGGAGTATTCTGAAATATTTAAAAAGTATTTTAGAATAAGAGTTTTTTCTCCGAAAAAGGGATATTTTGTTACGAGCTTTTGTGATTCTACAAAAATGTGTAAAAATGCGATTGAAAAAACAAAAACAGAGATAAAATACGAAAAACTGTTTGCAAATTTAACAAGTGGATGTGCAGTGTACAGAGTTATAAATGAAGGAAAGTATGGGAAAGATTATATCATTGAAGCCTTTAATAAAAAGAGCCTGGAAATTGAGAATATGACAGAAGAGCAGGTTGTGGGCAAAAGCTTGTATGATCTAAGGCCGAATATCGATGACTATGGTTTGATAGATATATTCAGGAAGGTGTGGCAAACAGGAGAATCTATAAACTATCCTTCAAAAATATACATTGATGATAAATATAGCAATTATTATGAAAACCGTGTGTTTAAGATAAGCGAAAATAACATTGTAGCACTTTATAATGATGTTACAGATTTTATGGTCAATCAGATCGAACTGGAAGAAAATCTGAACAAATTAGAAAAATACATCTCAGAAGCTCCATATGGTGTTTTTATTGCAGATGAAAATGGCGTATACATTGAGGTTAACGAAGAAGCAACTGTGATAACTGGTTATTGTAAAAAAGAACTGCTGGGTATGAGTTTGACAGACCTTATACCCGATGAAGACAAAAATAAAGCAATTTCAAGCTTTGAAAATGTGAGAGAAAAAGGACGAGATATAGTTGAAATTAAGTTTGTTAATAAAAAAGGCGAAGGAAGGTATTGGAGAGTAAGGGCTGTAAAGCTTTCAGATAGAAGGTTTCTAGGCTTTACAGAAGATATAACAGATAGAATAAGAGAGCAAAATGGGATAAGAAAATTAAGAGAAGAAACAAAGTCTCTGTTTGACCATGCTGGAGTAGGTATTGGTTATTTTGATAAAGAAGGCATAGTTATTTGGTTTAATGAAGTTGCTGCTAAAAACATGGGTGGAGTACCAAGTGAATTTAACGGAAAAAGCATGCTGGAGCTGTTCCCGAAAGAAGATGCAGTGAAATATATGAGGCGTCTGAAGAAAACAATAGGATCAAAAGCGCCTGTAGAGTATGAAGACTACCTGAATCTTCCGATCGGCGAAGTTTGGTTTAAAAGCATTTATAATAATATATTTGATTCTGAAAACAAACTGTTGGGAATTGAAATAATATCTTATAACATTACGGAACTTAGAAAAGCGCAGAAAGCCTTGGAAGAAAGAGAAAGTAGATACAGATTGTTATTCGAAGACGCTCCACTGGGGTATCAGTCACTTGATGAAAATGGTTTTTTTATAGAAGTAAACCGGGCTTGGCTTGATATGTTGGGCTATAGCAAAAATGATGTAATAGGTAAATGGTTTGGAGATTTTATAATAGCAGACCAAGTTGAAGATTTTAAAACTAATTTTCCTAAATTTAAAGCCAAAGGGAAGACCATTATTATATTCAAAATGGTTAAAAAGAACAAGGATGTTATAACTGTCAATTTCAACGGCAGGATTGCCTATGATCAAGATGGGAACTTCAAACAAACTCATTGTATACTTGAAGACATTACTGAAAGAAGAAAACTTGAAGAACAGAAGGCTGAATTAGAAGCGCATATAAGAAATCAGCAAAAATTAGAATCAATAGGAACTTTAGCAAGCGGTGTAGCTCATGAAATAAACAATCCTGTAAATGGGATATTGAACTATGGCCAAGTCATTCTGGATTCAACAGAGCCAGGTTCGGATATCAATAAATATGCAAATGAAATTATTGAAGAGACAAACCGTGTATCTGTTATTGTAAGCAATCTTTTGGAATTTTCCAGACAGTCCGGAAAGCAGCATAGCTATGCCAATGTTGAAGATATTATTGAAAAAACACTATCTTTGACTAACACAATTTTTAAGCATGATAATATAAAGATTGATGTGGATATAGAAGAAGACATTCCAAAATTAAAATGCAGAAGTCAGCAGATTCAACAAGTTATTATGAACCTTCTAACCAATGCAAGAGATTCGTTAAATCAAAAGTATCCTGGCTTTGATGATGAAAAAATAATTAATTTGGACTGTACTAGTTACAGAAAGGATTCGAGAAACTGGATTCGGATAGTCGTAGAAGATTTTGGTGTCGGCATACCAAAAGAAATACAGAATCGGATTTTCGACCCTTTCTTTACAACAAAGGGAAAAGATAAAGGAACAGGCCTTGGCTTGTCAATAAGCTACGGAATAATAAAAGAACATCATGGTGAAATGCTTTTTGATTCAGTTGAAGGAGAATATACAAAGTTTACAATTAATTTGCCATGTGATAACGGATGGGATATAGATAAATAATCAGATAGTTTGAGTTTATGCAATAAGCATGTATGAAGGCAAAGTACTAGGTCTTTCAATAAGCTGTGGCAATATTAAGGAACACAACGGTGAATTGAGTTTTGAAACAAAAGAAGGAGAATATACTTTACTCAATATTGAGTTGCCAATTAAACAGTCGAAAAGTTAGATTTAATAGGGTGAAAAAATGGGCATATTTAAAGTAATTAGGACCAGCAAAGAATTATCTGAACAGTTCAGAAAAAAACTGATTATCGAAAATAGCAGGCGTTATATGTTTTTGCTGGGGCTTGTGATACTATCACAGATTGTGTTTATTGTACTAGAGAGCTTTAGGATTCTAGAGTGGAAGAACAACGTATTTATTTTAAGGGTGTTAGTTCTGATAATATCTTCAATAATTTTTGGACTGATATATTTCCTTACTAGTAGAAAGGATAGAAAAAGGTCGATTTTAATATTAGCGGTTCTAACTGCTTTTATTCAATTAATTACAATTTTTGTTGGGTGTTATTTTGTAATATATATGTTTAACGATGGTATATACAGTTACAGCACATTTTTACTTGTTTCGCTAATAGCATCGCTAACTTGCGTTCGCAATCCTTATTATTCAGGAGGAATTATAGTTCTGTTTTTTGTTGGGCTTACATTATATTTAATGATTTTTGTTTTACCTATATCAAACTGGACAGGTGAATTGCTAATCGCGGTTGTATTTTTAATATCACTGCATATGGGGAATATACTAAATTATAACAGACATATAAAACTATTTTTGCACGAGAAAGAGATAAAAAAGATAAACAAAAGATTAAAGGCGATTTCAAATACTGACGAATTAACTGGTATCTATAATCGCAGAAAAATTTCTGAAGTAATAAATGAATATATTGCTTTATCGAAAAGATATAGCAGTTGCTTTTGCATTGCTATGATTGATATAGACAACTTTAAAATGGTTAATGATAATTTCGGACATAACGTTGGTGATTCTGTATTATACGAATTATCAAATAATATTAGATTTATGTTACGATCTACAGATGTTTTTGGCAGGTGGGGTGGAGAAGAATTTGTAATCCTGATGCCAAATTGTAAGGAAGAGGATGCATATTTGCTGCTAGAACGATTGCGTAAAAATATAGAGAATTATGAATTTGCGGAAGCCGGAAAGGTAACTTTTTCTGCCGGTATCAGTACATACGAGAAAGATGACTTGTTAAATTTAATAATTGAAAGGGCTGATATTGCTCTATATAAAGCAAAAGAGTCAGGAAGAAACACAGTGATCATTTACAGTAAATAGAACAAACTTGCTGCTGTCGTGCGATAACGGCTGGGGATTAAATGATTAACAACGATTATACATGTTTACTAATAGTAAGTATAGGAGAATAAAAATGGTTAAAAAAATATTTATAATTGTTTTAGCAATGCTGACACTCACTGGATGCAGTCAAAATAAAATGAACGGACAAGATCAAATGGCCATTTCTGTGCTGTTTAACGAAAGAGATGAAGCCCCAGTCAACAGAGACTGGCTTATACTTAAGGAATATCATGATCGTAAGAATGTGGATTTAGACATGTTACTGGGAGATGATGAAGACTTTGAAAACTCGATTGCTCAGTATATATATTCTGATAGCGCACCAGATATTATTCTAAAATGCTGGCCCGATACAATAACTGAATATGCCAATCAAGGGCTTCTTTTACCTGTTAGCGATTATGAGGACTTAATGCCCTACTATCAGTCTTATATAGAAAAACACAATCTAAGAGACGAGATAGATAAATTAAGACTACAAAATGAAAAATATTATATACTTCCTGGGTACAAAAGAGAAATACAGGTTCAGCAGTGGATTTATCGAAAAGACTTGTTTGAGGAGAATAATCTTAAACAACCGGAAAATTATGATGAATTATACGACTCGTTATTAATATTAAAAGATTTGTATCCAGACACAACTCCAATTACTGCTTCATGGGGAGGAGCACATCTCTTTGCGATGATGGGCGCAAATTATGGGATATCTGCTGGTTGGGCAGGTGAAAAATATTACTGTTCTGAAAAGGATGAGTGGCTATATGCACCCGCAACAAATAATTATAAAGAAATGTACAAGTTTTTAAATAAATGTTTTGAAGCCGGACTTTTGGATCCAGATATATTTGAACAAAGCAATGAAGATTTTATAGAAAAAATCGAGAACGGTAAAGCGATACTTACAGTCACTTGGATTTCTTCAGGATTAGACATATGGGATGCAGAGCTTAATACGAATGGTATCGAAGGCGGAGACTGGGAGCCGCTGCCTGTAATGGAAAGCACAATAGGTATTAAAGCGTTACCACCGGTAGATATATTTAATAAAGGTTTAGCTATTATGGCTGATGTTGTTGAAAAACCATGTTTCGAAGAATTGATTAAATTTCTAGATTGGGCAATTTATTCAGACGAGGGAAGCGACTTAACTTCATGGGGAGTAGAAGGTGTTACATATGAAGAAACAGAAGAAGGGAAAATCTTATTACCTCAAATTATTTCGCCCAAGAATGATCAGGGAACAATTGACATGGCTAGTGAATATGGGCTAAATTCAATATTTGATATAATTGAGAATGAAGAGTTTGAAGATTACAAAAAACCAGACTATATAGTTGAGTTTTTAAATAGATCAAAAGAGAACGGGGATACTTTAAAAGCCCCGCCAAAGTTGAAACTTAGCTCACAGGATTCAGAAATAATCAAATCAATAGAAGAGAAGTTACTAGCTTATACTAACGAAACAAGTGTGAAGTTTATTACCGGAGAAATGGATATTGAAAGTAGCTGGGAAGAATACATAAATCAATTAGAATTATTAGGATATAAGACTATAGAAAGCATTTGGAATGAAGCATGGGCGCAACAAAACAATGTAGATATTAAATAAAATATTTGTACTGTTAGGCTCTTGGAGATTAATTAATGATGTTACTTAACAAAAAGGAAGCTTCAAATTTAAAAAAGAATAAACTAGTATCATCAGTTGTGATTGTAATATTGGTTTTTGCACTATTTTTGTTTGCGAGTTTTGTTTTATGGTACACTACAAGATCAAAAGCTTTTGATCAAATATCAGAAAACAGCTTGTCGAAAGCCGAGTACTATGCAAATGAAATAGAGATAAGAAGTAATCGATTAGAATTTGGAATAGAGCAGCTTGCTACGAGCTATGATTTGGAATTAGATAATGCTGATCCAAAAATAAAAGAAGACATAGAATTTTATATTCAAAACTATGACGGGTTGGATGAAATAATAATAACGGATAATGATTTCATAATAAAAAGCGTTATTTCTAATGAAAGTGGTAATAAATATATAAATAAAAGTATAAAAGACATTGATACATATTCCGAGAACGATTACGTATTCGCACCATTTTATATTGATAATGAGTTAAATGGATTTGTTTTCGGCCGAATAAACATTATTAAAATGATTCAATCTATCTCAAGAGAAGAGCAATTAAATTATGAGATTATAATTGTAAACGACAATAATACAATTTATATGTCTGATAATTGGGAAATGCTGAAAGATAATTTTACGCAAAGTATAAGTATAAACTTAAAAGATTCAAGTATGTATGAGTTATCTATAAAGCCTACAATCGAATTTGTAGATATGAATACTCGGCATATTAGTTTAATTTTGATTTTTGGCAGCTTGTTTTCGTTAATTATTGCTATTGTTATGTGGATTTCAATAAGATTGAAGTTTAAATCAAGTCTTCTTGTAAAAGCTCAAAAAGAATTGTTATCTAAAAAAAATGAACTTGAAACAAAAAATAAAGTTTTGCAAAAACAAATTAGGAATCAGCAAAAATTAGAATCTATAGGTACATTAGCAAGTGGGGTTGCGCACGAAATAAACAACCCTATTAATGGTGTAATGAATTATAGCCAGCTGATAATGGATGCCTCAGAAGCGGATAGTGAAAATATATTATATTCTAAGGAAATAATATCAGAAACGAAAAGAATTTCAGATTTAGTATCAAATATTCTTCAATTTTCAAGGCAGGGCAAAGAGAACTTTAGCAACGCTAGGATTGAAGATATTATAGGCAGGTCAGTAAGTTTGGTTAGAACTATCCTAAAAAAGGATCAAATAGAATTGCAATCAAAAGTTGATGATAATTTACCAGACATAAAATGCAGGAGCCAGGAAATTCAACAAGTATTAATGAATCTTCTAATAAATGCTCGTGATTCATTAAATGACAAATATGTTGAATATAATGAAGATAAGGTCATAATAATTAGTGCCAAAAAAAGCAATTCGAATAATAAGGAATGGTTACAGATAATAGTTGAAGACCATGGTAAAGGTATTCCAATGTCGATACAATCAAAAATATTTAAACAATTTTTCACAACTAAAGATATTGGTAAAGGAACAGGCCTTGGATTAGCAATTAGCTATGATATAATAAAAGAACATAATGGCGAAATCAGAATAGAGTCAGAGGAAGGACTGTTCGCTCGCTTTATTGTAAGCTTACCATGCGATATTTGATTATGGGGGAACTAATGAAAATCTTCGCTAAGTCTATCGATTTCTATATTTGTAATTATAAATAAATGATAGACTAAACGGTTTTTATGCATTTCGGGTTTAGCAAATAATTGTTGTTATGGAGTATCAGAACTTTTTAAGGGGATTAACATAATGGAATATAACTTATACAAAGATATTTTTGATAATTCAACGTATGGTGTTTTTGTTACAGATTTAGAAGGCAACTTTTTAGAGTTCAACGATAAATTCTGTGATGTAACAGGATACAGTAAAAGTAGACTTAGAGATATGAATTTCGAGGACCTTATTCCAGAGGATAAAAAAGAAGCTTCAAAAAAAGTAGTCGATATGTTAGTTAGAACAGGATTTGTTAATGGTGAAAGAAAGTATATAAACGGAAACAGCGAAATTAGATATATGTATATCAATACGGTAAGAATAAATGGGGACCGATATTTAAACTACATCTACGATACTACAAAACAAAAGAATCTCGAAAAAAAGATTAAACAGGAAAAAGAAAGAGCAGAAAAATATTTCGAAAGTGCAAATACAATATTTGTTGTTCTTGATAAAGACGGCTGTGTCAATGATATAAATAAAAAGGGTTGTGAAAAACTTGGGCACAGCAAAAAAGATATTATTGGAGAGAATTGGTTTGATAATTATATTCCACAACTAAATACTGAAGAAGTTAAAAATGTTTTCAATAAAGTAATTTTTGGAGAGATAGATAACGTTGAGAATTATGAAAATCCTATTGTCAACGCAGATGGCGAAGAGAAAATTATATCCTGGTATAATAACACTATTAGGGATGAGTCTGGTGAAATAAGTTTCATAATTAGCGCTGGAATAGACATAACTGAACAAATAGAATCAGAAAAAACGCTGATAGAGAGTGAAAATAGATTTAGAGTTGTTTTTGAGAATTCTCCAATAGCAAAATCTATTACTAAAATATCGGGTGAATTGTACGTAAACAAAGCTTTTTGCGAGATGACAGGATATACGAAAAAAGAGCTTAAAGGCAGAAAATTTCATGAAATTACACATCCCGATGATTTAGAAATAAGCAACAAAGCAGTTAATAATCTAATAAACGGGGAAAGTGACAGTACAAACTTCCAGAAGAGATATATAAAAAAAGATGGGAGTATTATATGGGCTGAAGTCCACGTAACACTTTATAGAGATGAAGAAGGCAACCCCTTATACTTCATTACTGTGATAAATGACATTACCGATAGACTGTTGGCAGAAAGAAAGCTAAAGGAAAGCGAAGCAAGATACAGAGTATTGTTTGATGAGTCAGGCGTGGGGGTAGGTTATTTTAAACAGGATGGAACTATAATAGCTTTAAATAAAACAGCTTTACAAGATATTAATAAAGTTGATGAGGACATTGCAGGAAAATCAATTTATGATATTCATCCAAAAAAATTCGCAGATAAAATTATAGAGAGGATTAATAAAACCATAAAAACTGGACGGCAGCAAACATATGAATCCTTAGTAAAATTACCTGATGGACAGAAATGGCTTTCGAGTACATACTGCCGAGTAAAGGATGAAGATGAAAACGTTTTAGGTGTGATAATCGCTGCAATAGATATAACTAAAATAAAGATCGCAGAGGACAAGCTTAAACGATCTGAGCAGCGTTATCGTAAATTAGTAGAGAATTCACCTGTCTGCACAAAAATCCTCGATAAAAACTTCAACCTAACCTATATGAGTGATGCAGGTGTTGCGATGCTGAAAATTGACGATGTTAACGAGCACTATAACCGTCCTTATCCTTTTTACTTTTTCCCAGAATCATTTAAGTCTACGATGACGGAACATATCGAGCTATCAAAAACTAAGAAAGAAGTTATATCGTTAGATGGCACAGCATGCGATATCAACGGGGAAGAAGTTTCACTGCATTCAATAATAGTTCCGATAATAGATGAAGCTGGAGAAATAGATTACATGATGGTGGTTTCTGTCAATACCACAAAACGTATGATGGCAGAAAAAGAGAAGGCAGTTTTAGAATCCCAAATAAGAAAACAGCAAAGATTGGAGTCTATCGGAACACTTGCGAGCGGCGTAGCTCATGAAATCAACAATCCTATCAACGGTATATTGAATTACGGTCAGATTATTCTAGACTCAGAGGTCGATGATAATAACATAAAAGAATACGCTGGTGAAATAATCCACGAAACACAAAGAGTTTCGGAAATTGTTAAAAATCTTTTAGAGTTCTCCAGACAAAACAAAGAACAACATAGTTATGCAAACATAGAAGATATAATCAATAAAACACTTTCGCTGATAAAAACTGTTATGAGGCATGACCAAGTTGCGCTTAGTTTGGATATTGAAAAGGATATACCAAAAATTAAATGCAGAAGTCAGCAGATTCAGCAGGTAATAATGAATTTAGTTACAAACGCAAAAGACGCTTTAAACGAAAAATATCCTGGGTATGATGAAAACAAGAAGATAAATATTAGCTGTACGAAGTATAATTCAGATGGACGTAAGTGGATAAAGATAATCATCGAAGATTACGGAACAGGAGTACCAAAGGATTCCATAGATAGTATTTTTGATCCATTCTTTACTACTAAGAGAATGAGTGAGGGAACGGGCCTAGGTCTTTCAATAAGCTATGGTATTGTAAAAGAACATCATGGAGAAATGACTGTTGAAAGCGAAGTAGGAGAGTATACTAGATTTATTGTAAACCTGCCGTGCGATAATGGTTGGGAACTGGAGTAATTATATTATAAGAAACGAGAATAACCTTTTAGATTAAATAATATTGCAATAAGTAATATTGTAATATAAGGAGGATATTTATGAGCCTATTATTTTCTGAAACAGATGAAAGAACAATTGAAATTGCTAGAGCTGTTTATCAAAAGCATTTTACTAGAGATCCCGAATTAGAAAAAGAGTATGATGAAAGAAGAAAAAGGATAATGTATGATGATATACTAGTCAATATAGGATATCTTAATGCAGCTGTCTTATTGAATGATGAGAGACTATTTGTTGATTATGCTCGCTGGATTTACAGATTATTGGTTTCTTTGATGAAAGACATTGATAAGAACAGAATAAAAGAACAGATGATCATGCATTATGAAGTTTTATATGAAACACTGTCAGAATACTCATCAGCCGATGACACAGCAAAGGCAAAAGAGCATATAGAAAATGCAATACTTGCGACTGAAAAAACAGCAGAATCTGAGGAATATGAAGAACAAGTTTTTACTGAGAAGCATATGAAGTATAAAAAGAAATATCTTGAAAAGTTATTGAAGACAGATACAAGAGGAGCGATAGAAGTTGTTCAAGAAGCCATTGAAAAAGGAGTAGATCTAGAAGAAATTTATATAAATATACTGCAGGAAGTTATGTATCAGGTAGGGGAGTTATGGCATAAGAATTTAATTACGGTTGATAAGGAGCATTATTGTACATCAACTACTCAAATGGCTCTATCCCAGTTTTATCCTATTATATTCAGTAAAGGAAGAAAAGGATATAAAATAGTAGCTTGTTGTGTAGGCAGTGAACTCCATGAGATGGGGATGCGTATGGTGTCTGATTTATTTGAGCTTAACGGTTGGGACAGCATATATTTAGGCGCAGGAGTGCCGATAAATGCAGTAATTACATCAATAAAAGAAAACAAGCCTGATTTGGTTGGTTTTTCTGTTACCATGCCGCAGCACCTTCCTTTATGCTTGGAGTATGTAAACAAGACAAGAAAAGAATTCCCAAACGTGAAAATTGCTGTAGGCGGGAGGGCATTTGCAACTACAAATAGACTTTGGGAGAAATGGGATATTGATGTATATGCCGAAAACGCAGCAGTTTTTATTGATTGGACTAAAAATAATATTGAAAAGCAAGGATAGAAATGGAAAGTTTCTTAATTATAATTGATAAAAAACTAAGAATACTTAACGTACTATGGAGCGAACCTGTATATCTTGTTTCTAAGCAGAATGTCTCTTTGTATACTTTATTTAAAGATATGGATAACAATAGACTAAAAGAAGTAATGCTGCATGAAGAAGAACAAGATGACATTTTTCAAAGATCAGTGAAACTAACATTGACAGGCTTAAATAAGGAAATATCGCTTTATTTCGCGCAAATGGAAGATAGTATTCTTGTATTAGGTTTATCAGAAGATTACAGGAAAAGCATTCTTGAAAGTAATGCAAAAAAAATAATTAATAATTTAATGAAGACGATTAATAAATATTCATCCAGTATAAGCATAAACAATAAGGAAACAATTAGCACTCATTTTGAAAATATTAATTTAATAAATAATGAACTTATAAATACTAAGAGACTTCTTGAAAAGGCGAATATTGAGCTGCAGGCATCAGGACTTGGAAGGGTATATTTTAGGCCTGATGGTAAAATTTTATCCTATAACAGTAAAGCTCTAGAAATTATCGGTATTGCTGTAAAAAGTTTTGGAGGTAAGTCTATATTTAATGTTGTTTCGCAAACAAATGCTGATTTGTTTATGAAAAGAATTAAAAGTGCGACATCAAGCGAAGAACCTCAAGAATATATTGATGAATACAAAGAAAAGAATAGTTCGAAATGGTATTCAAGTATTTATAGTAGGGTATCAGATGAAAACGGAGAGGCCTTAGGTGTCCAATTGACTGTACAAAATATAACAGAAAAAAGGAACCTTGAAATAGAAAAAGATTTATTAGAATCACATTTAAGGAACCAACAAAAGCTAGAATCAATTGGGACGCTGGCAAGCGGAGTTGCCCACGAAATTAACAATCCAATAAACGGTATACTTAACTACGGTCAGATAATTCTTGATTCCGACATTGAAGATAAAAGTATTAAGGAATATGCCAGAGAAATAATAAGTGAAACAGAACGTGTTTCTAATATCGTCAAAAACCTATTAGAGTTTTCAAGACAAAATAAAGAGGAGCACAGCTATGCAAAAATCGATGATATTATTTCAAAAACATTATCGCTCGTAAACACCGTTTTTAAACATGATCAGATTATACTGAATTTAGATATAGAGGATAATATTCCGCAAATAAAATGTAACAGTCAACAGATACAGCAGGTAATTATGAATTTGATTACAAATGCCAGAGACGCTTTAAACGAAAAATATCCTGAGTATAACGAGAATAAAAAGATAAATTTAAGATGTAAGAAATACATGATTGGAGGGAAAAATTGGGTTAGAATTATCATAGAAGATTTTGGCAAGGGTATTTCAAAAGATAATATTGATAAAATCTTTGACCCATTCTTTACAACCAAGGGGAGAACTGAAGGAACGGGTCTTGGCCTTTCTATAAGCTATGGTATTGTAAAAGAACATAATGGTGAAATGACTGTTGAGTCTAAAGAGGGGCAATCAACCAAATTCGAAGTTGATTTACCATGTGAAAATAATAATTGATAAGATAATTAGTTTTTTGTTTAGTTTTGTTAATATTGAATAGCAAGGATAAAAAATGGAGAATTTCTTAGTTATTATTAATAGAAATTTTAAGGTGCTTGATGTCCTGTGGAGCGAGCCGGTTTTTCTAGTGTCAAGGCAGAATAACTCTTTTCTTAATTTATTTATTGATGCTGATCATTCTAAATTAAAAAGTATAACAATGCAGAAAAAAGAAGCGGGAGATATTTTTCAACGCCCACTAAATCTAACATTATCAGGTTTAAATAAAAGAATTTCATTATGTTTCATGAATATGGGAGATAATATTCTTGTATTTGCAATGTCGGATCAAATTAGAAATAAAATTTTAAGTAGTGATATAAAGCAAATAATTTACGACTTTATGAAAACAATAAAAAATTACTCATCCAGTAGCAGAGTCAATATTCAAGAATCAGTTAGTATGCAATTTGAAAGGATCCAGAAGCTGAATAATGAATTAATAAACACAAAAAGGCTATTAGAAAAATCAAATGCGAAACTAAAGGTTTTAAATGAAGATTTGAATAATCGTCTTGTTAAGGATGCACTCACCGGACTAGTTAGCAGATATCAATACAGAGAAGAAATGCAGCTGACTATATCAAGCGCTCAGGATAAGAAAGGAGTATTCTTTTTCATTGATATTGATGATTTCAAGCGGGTTAATGATAGCTATGGGCATGCGTTCGGAGACCGATATTTGATAGAATTTTCGGAGCGTCTTAAAAACTTATCTGTAAATAATTCAGTATTAATGAGGATTTCTGGAGATGAATTTGGAATTTTTATTTATGGATATGACTGTATAAGAAAAACAGATATAAATGATTTATGGGAGAAGATAGAAAGCAAAGTTTTATCAAAACCTGTTATTATTGATAATAACAGCATACCTTTATCAATAAGCGCTGGTGCAGCTATATACGGTGTGCATACAGACGAAATATATAGATTAATAGAATATGCTGATTTTGCAATGTATAGGGCAAAGAGAAGCGGGAAAAATAAAATGAATATTTTTAATCTAGAAGAATACATTGAAGCTAAGGAAAAAGCTAATGGAGAATAATAGCAATTCAATAAAAATTACTGTGCGCACGATTGCTCAAGGGGCACTAATAATTACTTTTATAATTTTGTGCTTTTTATTTATTAGAGGAGTAATCAATATATTAAACTCGGTACTTGTAACTTTAGCAATATACTTCTTTTCCTTAAATAAGCCTGCTAGAGGAATTATTGTTTTTCTA
Source organism: Christensenellaceae bacterium (assembly GCA_963666505.2). Taxonomy (GTDB): domain Bacteria; phylum Bacillota; class Clostridia; order Christensenellales; family SZUA-584; genus JABGQS01. The sequence goes on from CAXXXL010000001.1 coordinate 822,046, forward strand.
AGCGCTTTATTTGTGGTTTGTATTTTATTTTTTAGTACTCAAATTATTTTTCTAACGTTGTATTTTCTAATATCGCAAATATTGGTTTTATTAAAGAGACTGAAATGGCACAAAATCATTTCCATATTAGCTTTGACAATATTTAACTCTATAGCTTTCTGGGGTGCTATTGTGTTCACTGATTTAATTTTTGGTCTCAGAATAAATCAATTCATGTTAACAATTCTAAATGGGAATATATTACTATATATTGCTCTATTGATAGCAGAAGGATTTTTCTCGGGCTTAATTTTGATTGTTGTCTCAGACTCTTTATATAAAAGACTTGTTAACATAAATTCCGAATCTTCTCCAGGTGCGTGATAAATTTCAGATAGTCCAGGAGAAGGGAAATTAAATAAAAGATACCCTGAGTTTATATTTAATAATATTTAAAGAATTGAGTTACTACAAAGCAAGAATTTCAATTTGTTTTGTAAACAATTCATAAACAATAATAAAAAAGGGGTTAGAAATAGGCTCTGCCACGGCTTTATAGTGTAGGGCTTTTTTGTATTAACTAAAATATACACCAAATCTCTACAATTATTAACTGAGTTAGTGTCAAATAAAGTTCGCAAAAACCATCAGTTACTCCGTAGTGATTATGCTGCCATCTGCCGTTCCTCTTGAATAAGCGATATTTTCTCTGGATTGACATATGATTTCCCAGAACACCAGTCTTCGCTGTATTCTATCAAGCGGCTTGTAACCAGACGGATGTAGGATTCCATGTTTGGGAATACGCCTACAACATTGGTTCGCTTTCGAATTTCTCGGTTCAGTCTCTCCAACATATTGGTTGAAGATATTTTTCTATGGTCCATATGTTTAAAGTATAAAACTGAATCGAATCTTTAATCCCTTCCTCTAAGATTCTTGCAGCCTCTGGATAACGGCTCTCGTAATTATCCATCAGACTATCAGCATAAGACCTGGCTGCAGCCTGTTGAGCAAACAGGAGCATGTGTATCAGGATTTAGTGTCGGAGATTGTGTATTTGGTTTGGCTCCTTTTGATTTAGATAAAGAGGGACGCGGAAGTTATGCTGAGTTTATTGAAGTGCCTGATGGGAGGATAGCCAAGATGTCTACTGAAATGAGTTTCGACCATGCAGCAGCACTTCTGGTAGCAGTACAAACGGCTTGTAATGCTCTTTTTAAAATAGGTGGCCTTTCTTCGAATCATACAATACTTATTCATGCTGCCGCAGGAGGGGTTGGTCACTTTGCAGTTCAACTAGCCAAATGGAAGGGGGTAAAAGTTTTTGGCACGGCATCGGGTCGAAATCAGGAATTTCTCCGAGAGATTGGTGTGGATATACCAATAGATTATGAAACTATGTATTTGAAAATATTGTACAGAACGTTGATTTAGTACTTGACACTGTTGTTTGCGATGCAAACGAGAATATTGATACGGCCGTATTAGATACGCGTGAACGTTCTTGGCATGTTCTTAAAAAGGGTGGAATTTTGGTTTCTATAACAGGAGAACCAGATATTTTTAAAGCAAATAATTATGGCGTTCGCGCAGCTCATGCAAAAATGGGAGACTGTGCAACGGTTTTGGAGCAGGCTGCAAAAATATATGATGGAGGTTACCTTAGGCCCTATATATTTAGAACGTTCCCGTTGGAACAAGCAAAGGAGGCTCATGAGCTTAGCCAGCAGGGACATACTCGCGGGAAGATCATAATTAAAGTGGGCAACTAGTGATAAAAAGGTACGCATCAGCCGAATAAGTATAAACCCTTCCGCTGTCCTTAAAATCCATAGCTTCGCCAAGTGAATCACTGTACCATATACCGACAACCGGGGTACCACCCATCAGCAAAATAACCAGCACAACCACGGCTGCGACAAGAACAACCCCACCGACACTCAACCCTATAGCAAGACCTTTTCTGCTCTTTTTTGGCTTCTGCTGGTTTTGCGGTGGCGGATATTGACCTTTGGGTGTTACATAGCCTTGAGGTGGTGTATTCACAGTTTTCAGTGCGTTTCCACAGTTCGAACAAAAAACACTTTCATCGCTATTCTGCTGACCACATTTTTGGCAAAACATAATTTTAAGCTCCTTAAAAGAATTTTCACTACAATCTCTATTTTACCAATATATACCGTCTTCTTGCATTTACCATTTATATTTCAGTTTTGCGCCAAAGAGCTTTGCAAGCGTTTCCTTAACTTCCCTGCCAGATGACATTGAGTGTGTAAACTTAACGGTCTCTCCACCAGTCACAGAAAAGTGCAGCTTGCCTTGAGTCGCGCTCGAAGTTGAATCGTCCGTGCTGACCGTTTCCGAAAAACCTTTGAACAGCACTTCGGTGATATTCTGGTAGTATAGGGCTACGTTGGAAGGATCCTCGGCAAGGATAGCGTCCGTCCTCATTGCGTAATATTTATTGTTGTACTCTGCCCAATAACGCATCATGACCGCACTGCCTTTAAAAAATCCAAGCCCGTCCGTTTTTATATCCTGTGATACTTTAGCGCATTCTGCCTTCTGTAGTTCCGGAGTAAGGTATGCCAGTACCGCTCTGTCTTGCATGAATACAATATTACAAGGAATCATTTTAAACATAGATATCTTTCGCTGTGTAGCGAATACCCATACAACGTTTTCTTGCGGCTGCGCTGCGTAAGATTGTTTGGGTGGTTGGACTTGTTGCTGGTTAGTTGTTAACCTGTATCCGCATTGCGTACAAAATATACTTTGTGAATCTAGCTGGTTACCGCATTGGCTGCAAAACATTGAACACCTCCGGTTATATTTATTTGCCTAATTATACGGCATAAATGCTCTCAAACAACATTGAAATCGTTTTCTCATGCTTGTTGTGAAAAGTTATTCTAGTAAGCCATACCCAGTTTGCGGTTGCCCGCGTTCACCAACCTGTTAATCCATCCTTTATCAAGCGTGGTTCGTATATTAATCGTTACAGCATTGCCCACAGGCGCAGCTGTTGCCCCGTACTGCCTGCTGATTGACATCTCTGCTGTGTACATGTACATTGGCCGCTGCCGAATTAAGCCTGTCTATCGGGCTGTGCCATCAGTACCTTGAATCTCTGGTGCCCGTCTACTATATTACCCGTGCGCTCATTCCATAACCCGTGAATGATGGCGTTATGGATTAGCGCACTGATGACGTCAGAGAAGCTGTGGAGGAAGTTTAAACTAAATCAAAGTTTACATCCGAAATTCATAGATAAGGGCCACCATACATGCTTATTTTATAATTAGTACAATTATCATCAATAGACAATATTATTGGAATAAAATACAATTATTTCGTTTAATTTTTTACATTTTGGTTATATATACATAGATTGTTTATTTTACTATTTGTGTGGGCAGAAAACAAAATGATAATAAAACAAAAACGATTGTTGCGCTGGTTGTGTCAATGGCACCGATAATAACTATTTTTCTGCCTGGATTAACGCTCGCAGGCAGTGTAATCAATTTAAGCCATAATGGCGTATTCTTCACAGAGGCGAGAGCCCTGTGAATGCGGATCAGAATGCCTCGGTACCCAGCAGTTGTCATTTGATTATAGCTATGTGCGGGGTTTAGTGTCGGTAGTGCTAATGCCTCTAACAACTTCTCAATGGTCAGTAACGCCAATCCCAACGCGAACGGCGCAAGCTAATTGACTAATAATATTTCGAATCCGGCAATGGCTCAGAATTACGCTGTTTCGGAATATGAAGCGGGGCCACTGACTGGAGATTGAAGCGGACTGCAACTGTATTGTTTAGCGGTAACGTAGCCTGAGAGATAATACTTATGAAAACACAGTTAAAACTGACTGGAGTACTAAAATGAAAAAGGATAAAGATAAAAAGAATGCATTAAAGTTGAGGGTATTTATATATGTTCTGCTGGGTGCCTTAATTATTTTTCTTGCCATATTTTTTGGAGTTAGAATTATTTCGGGGTTAGCAGACACCGATGGCGAAATAATAAGTGAGATCAGCGGAGATTCATTTGCATTGAAATCAGCAAACCAGAATATGCGTGACGGACAAAGCGTGAACTTGTCCGATCAATCCGTAGTCATGCAAATGGTATCTTATACTGTAACGTACCTTGCAGGTCAGCATGGTACGCTTTCTGGAGATAAACTTAGCCAAAAAACCGAATCGGTTGCAAAAGGGAAGACTCCTGCTTCAGTTCCTTTCGTAAATGCAGAAGATGGATATACATTCACCGGATGGTATAAGGACGGTGGCACGACACTGCTAAATAGCTCTGAAGCATCTGGTTCGACAATACAGGCTGATACGACTTTTACGGCACAGTATACACATGTTCCATACATGGTGACATTCGATCTTGCGAGCCATGGGAGGTCGGATGATACTCTGACATTTTCCTCAGTATATTATGGCGATCTTATCACGTTGCCAACGGTTGATTCAAATCGCGGCTGGAAATTCATCGGCTGGGATACAACGCCCTCCACAACAGTGAAGGGCAATGCGGCTTACACAGCAGTTTACAAGCATATTCGGTACAATGTGTTATTTGAACTTTCTGCTTATGGGACATCGACGGATACGCTGACATTTGATCCGGTGTACTACGGCGATACGATTGTCGTGCCGACGGTAACAGGAAACCCCGGCTGGGAGTTTGCAGGCTGGGATACAACTCCAAGTACAACGGTGACAGGCAGCGAAGTTTACACGGCTCAATATACGCAAATCCCATATGAGGTGACGTTTGATCTGGCAGGATGCGGGACATCGACGGATACGCTGACATTTGATCCGGTGTACTACGGCGATACGATTGTCGTGCCGACGGTAACAGGAAACCCCGGCTGGGAGTTTTCAGGCTGGGATACAACTCCAAGTACAACGGTGACAGGCAGTTTAGTTTACACAGCTCAATATACGCACATCCCATATGAGGTGACGTTTGATCTGGCAGGATGCGGGACATCGACGGATACGCTGACATTTGATCCGGTGTACTACGGCGATGCGATTGTCGTGCCGACGGTAACAGGAAACCCCGGCTGGGAGTTTTCAGGCTGGGATACAACTCCAAGTACAACGGTGACAGGCAGTTTAGTTTACACAGCTCAATATACGCACATCCCATATGAGGTGACGTTTGATCTGGCAGGATGCGGGACATCGACGGATACGCTGACATTTGATCCGGTGTACTACGGCGATACGATTGTCGTGCCGACGGTAACGGCAAACCACGGCTGGATCTTTATGCGATGGGATATAACGCCTTCAACAACTGTTACGGGCAGCATCATATATACCGCTCTCTATCAAATATACAGACCTAAATAGGTGAAATTGCGGCAGAGAACGCGAAAAAAAGCTGACTTTAGGTATGCGCCAGCGTACGTGCACAAGTGCCCTGAAGACGGGCGCGTAGTTCGAAGTTAGAGATTCAGAAAGGCGAAATTGACAGGCAGATAGTTGAGTCTGAGAAGCCATCCCTGGTATTGGATGTCACGGAGGAAGATATAAGCTTAACAGCATTGCCCACTTATGATGTCACACATTGCAACTGCCCAATTAAGGCTGCCCACCGCCCTGTGCCATCAGCGCCTTGAACCTCTGGTGACCGCCTACAATATTGCCCGTGCGATCGTTCCATATTGCTCACAATGCTAGGAGACCTTATCCCAAACCCAGCTTCGGTGGGAGCGATTGCCATTGTCTGAAGTACAGTCTTCGAATGTATCTATCTAGTTATACAAAAAGGTTGACGTCCCTATGGTGCAGCAAACTGTCTGGACACACTTCAAGAAGATAGTTAAGAGCATTGGCAAACCGGAAACGAGGTTTCTGACTTAAGGCACACATACGCTGTCACAGCATTGCAGGAAGGCGATGACGTTAAGACTGTACAGACCAAACTGGGGCATGCTACAGCGTCGTTTACGCTGGACGTATAAGGTCATGTAAGTGAGAAGATGAAGAAGGATTCAGCGGCCAGAATTGAGGCATTCATCCAAAATATCAAGGGATAATGAAGGTGTAAGGGACTCGTATAGGGGTAAACCAGCTAAATAAAGATTAATAGGTGCCGTAATGTTCACTGTTCATGCGGTATTTTTTGTTTCTAGAGAGAGTTATATTAATTATCTCTCTTATAAAAAACATAATATCGTTAATGTACCTAATTAAGTATGACCTAGACTCAAATAAAAAGGACTAGTTCTACTGATATTCTTTACTTCGGATATTACTATGATATAATCTCAATAAATACTAGATAATATAGCCGGTTAAAAAATTTATTGCTGATTGAGGTATTATGAAAGAGCGAGAGTTAAAAAAACTATATAGATTTTCAAAGCAAGAAAACTCTTATTATGTTGATATACAGCTAGACGACTATCGTGATGCATATAGCAACTGGGATTATTCGCCTTTCTCAAATCGGGACCTTGACGACGACCTATTTGATTACTTGATATCCTGCTCTTATGAAATCCCAAGACAAAAAAATATGATTATCCAATTTCACTTGCTCAATCAGCAATGTGATATTAATAGGGAACAAAAAACCTTAGAGGGTATATATAACTTTTTTGAATATCGAATTAGAAAAATAAAAAATGACAGGATACGGTTAATTAGAAACACGATATCTTTTCTTATTGTTGGCACTGTATTGTTAATAGTCGCAAATTTCACTGGGAGTAATATTGCAAACAGCTTTCTTAATAAGCTTTTATCAGAAGGACTTGTTATTGGTGCATGGGTTATGATTTGGGAGGTATTCTCGATTTGGTTTTTTAAAGTCAACAGCCTTTCAAATCGCATTAGACATTTAAAACGGCTTAAAAATACAAAGATAGTATTCAGTTATAATTAAAAAAAGTCTGTATAAGCAAGTATCTATTTTTATATGATCTACAGTAAAGCTTAGGTAATATTCGAATTTAATTTATAAAGGTTAATTATACTTATATGTAGAATAAAAATTATATAAGCAATTACTAGCTTGTAAAGCGCTTAGAAGGAATATTTATTATGTTAATAAATTTTAATAAAAAAAATATAAACTTACCACCGGGAACACTTCAATATGCAGGGGAAAATATATTAGAAAAACCATTAATAGATGTAATTAAATTCAACAAAGATGAGTATATAAAATTTAGTGTTAAAGATGTTGATGAAATTGTTAGCGATAACAATTATATTCAGTGGATTAATTTCGCCGGTTTAAATCACACGCCTTTAATTGAGAAACTTGGCAATAAACTTGATATACACAAAGTTAATTTAGAAGACATTGTTGATGTGTCACAGAGAAGCAAAATTGAATTTAACAACAACTATGTGTTTTCAGTTTTTAAAATGTTTTATCTTGAAAAAAACAGGATAGTTTCGGAACATGTATCAATTTTAATATCAAACAATCTTTTAATAACGTTTCAAGAATATCCGGCGATATATTTAACTCAATTAGAGAAAGAATCGAGAATAACAAAGGTCAAATTCGTAAAATGGGTGTTGATTATCTTTTTTTCAGTCTAATTGATAAATTTATCGATCAGTATTTTAATAGTTTAGAATTTGTCGATTATCGTTTCGCAGAAATAGAAACAAATCTTATTGAACAAAAAAACGTGAAATTAGATGATCTATATCAATTGCGAAAAGATCTGCATTATCTCAAGAAGGGGGCAGAGCCAATAAAAGATATACTTAGCAGTTTAATAAAAACAAAAAATAGTTTTATTACAGATACTGTTAATAAATATTTTATTGATGCACAAGACGATGCTAGTCATATTTTTGATTCAATAACATCTTATCGTGAAATGATGAACAGTTTATATGAAGCTAATGTTGCATATAGAAACGACGAAATTAATAAAAAGATAATGACACTGACAATAATATCGGTCATATTCATACCACTATCATTTTTAGCTGGAGTTTTCGGAATGAATTTTTTACACATGCCTTTGTTGACGTATAAATTTTCATTCATAATTTTCATGGCATTTTGTGTTTCCATCGTCATTATTATGCTTTTATTATTTAAAAGAAAAAAGTGGTTTTAAGAGCATAAAACTGTTTATAAAATTTTTATTATATGGTTTATTTATATTATTAGCGATTCATTACTCAACTAAGGAAGATTGCCAAGCAAAATCGATATTTGATCTATTTAATGGGTGCTATGATGAGTACATAAGGCTAAGAATACTGACGTTACGAGCCCACCCCCTATACAATGCGAGCTGCTTACCATATCGGTAGGCGGCTCTTTTTATATACAAATTAATAAAGCATATCTTAAGGTAGCCTTTTTAGTATATCAGTTACAAAATGGCACTATCTTGAAAGTCGGTGACAGAAATGTTAAAATATTAAAATAAAAGGCTAAATTCTTCGTGAAAACGTGTTTTTTGAAGCTAATAAAAAATGCACGTGGAATTTAGGTATTATATGGTGTTCCGTAATAAAGGGACAGTTAGAAAGGTGAAGCGTATATGAAAAAGAATATTAAAATGATTGTATTGGCAGCGCTGCTGTCCGGTTTGCTGCTTTGTATGGCGGCATGCTCTTCAGGGACGGAAAGCGGCAGTGAAAGTGGGACCGCGCAGCCGCCGCCAGCGTCGATGAAAAATGAGACGGCAATCACGTTTGCCGACCCTGTCTTTGAGCGCATGGTGCAGGCGGAACTGGGCAAGGACGAAATTTATCCGTCTGATTTGGACCCGTATACGGGCGTTATGGTTATTTCCGATCAATTTGTTTTTTTGCATGGGCCCGATCATCCGGAGAAAAGCATTATACTCTTAGGTGATGACACTTTCGAGTATAACGAGCAAAAATATACGGGATTCGGAACCATGACGACGCTGGATGACCTGAAATATTTTTCAAACCTTGATACCCTCAAAGTTTACTTACAGCCGGGAATCGACTATACGACCATACCCGAAGTTGAGAATTTTGTTCAATTGAACCTGTCCCATGACTCGATATCCGACATTGGTTTTTTAACTGGCGCCACGAATTTAGTTTATCTTACGATCGGCCACAATGATATTACGGATATAAGCGATCTGGCCAATTGCACGAAACTAAAATTCCTTTCCTGCAATTTTGACGATATCAGCGATATCAGCGTTTTGGCGAACATGCCCGAAATGAAAGACATTTCTTTTTACGAAAACAATATTTCCGACATTTCGGTGCTTTCAAACCTTACGGAACTGGAAAGGATTGGATTTTACATGAACCAAATATCCGATATATCCGTATTGGCGGATTTACCGAACCTTACATCTGTGGAGCTGACTGATAACCAGATTACGGACGTGAGCCCTCTTAAAGATTTTGCGTCATTTGAAAGGCTGGCCTTGACGGGAAATCCGGTTGAGAATATTGAAGTGCTCAGCCATTTTGAAAATCTAGAATATTGACATTTAGAGTCTGTACTAAAATTTATCTAAGAAAATGGGAACCAAATGGTTCCCATTTTGGGTTTTTACAAATTATAAAATAAATCAAAGTGGAAGTGACCTGCCCCCACAAATTGGTCCAAAACGAAAGTTAGTATAGCCACATTTTAATACATTCCCGATTAATATGATCCTACAATATAAAAAGGTTGGAAAATGGAACGATTATCTATATGGAGAAAGAACTTATATTGTACTGAGCCTAGTAGCCAAATCCTTATTAGCTTGGTTGGTTTTGTTTGGTGCAATGCAGCCATAATAAAATCGAAATCTGGTGAACTTTATAATTAATAGTATTCAGTATTTATAATGGCTACAACTGGCTTCAATAATTTGTGTTCAGTTGTAGCTTCCTTAAAAAAACACCCAAAAAGATGAATTCACTCTTGGATTGATAAATTATAGCACAACTTTGAAGAGGTATAAAAATACGGCTAATTGCAGCATTGTCGTATTTTTTTATAGCTTTGAAAACAATGCTAATCTTCAATTCTTACTGCATGAATGAGAAGCCTCCCCCCAGTCTCGCATGTTGACAATGTTAGGATAGAATCTCCACCGTCGATTTGACAGCTGGTATCGAATTCCGCTGCTGCTTTTAATGATTCCAAGAAACTAATAAATTGCGTTGAACCGTCGAACTTCACGGGCAGTGCTTTGCTTCCCGCTCTATGTACCGAGAATACCTTCCATTGCGTAATCTGCCCCCAAAGGTTTAATTCAATAAGGGAGTTTCCCATACAATATGCTTCATCTTGAAAACGGGATAGTTGTCCAAAAAATGTACCATCCTTCATGTTGTGCCCATATAAAATAATATGTAGGTCACCCGTATCGTTTTGGCTGTCCATGAAAATACACCCGTGGCTCGAGCTTTTTTGAAGAAAGCTATGATTTAAGTAGTAATCGTTGTCTGCAGCCTGCGCAACGGGGTAGTCAATATCCGTGCCAGGAATAGATAGCCATCCTACGGCCTCGGAATTTACAGCGAGTAAAGCCATATATGCTTGAGTAGATGAATTATCGTACACCTCGGATGCCGCTTCTGATACAATCCCTGCTTCCGGCGATGTCTGTTGAGTATCAACATCCGTGAATGCATCATAGTATACGGTGCGCACACTATTCACCGACTGAACATTTTGTGCTCCGGTAATCATGTAATCGACTATCATATACCCGCTGAAAAAAAGTGCGGCCAAGAGAATGCATCCGGCGGCAAGTCTTAAGAAACTAATATTTTTTTTCTTATTCGCACCATTAAAGCTATAGTTTTTATGTAACACATCTATCGCCTTGAAATTTTCTTTTTTTTGGTTATCACAAGCGCTGCAAGCCCAAGTGCGCTTGTAGCGAAAATGCTGATATACACGAATAAGCTGTCGCCTGTGCCTGGTGACCCAGGCTTTCTGTTCTCAAAGATTCCTGCGTCTACCATCTCTCCGTCCTGTCTCAACATAACGGAGATTGTCTCAGATGAGCGTGCATATCCCGTAGGAGCCAAAATCTCTCGTATTACATAATCCCCATATTTTATGTTTTCAAACAGAACTAATCCGTTTTCACCTGAAGTCGCTTGTGCAACAGGGTCAGAAAAATTGGTGTCGCTTATGAGATAAAGCCCCATAACTGCACCGGCAAGAGGAGTTTCGCCGTCCTCTTTTGTCTTTAATATTCTCACACTCGCAAGATAAGCTTCGTTCTGAATATACGATGGATCGGCTGTGATCTCTTCACCATCTTCGTCAATCGTTGCTGTTATAACCGTACTCGATCCGTAATAACCAGGTGCCGGAGTTGTTTCAAGTATTACATAGCTCCCATAATCAACGTCTTCAAAAACAACAGCTCCGTCTTCTCCGCTAAGCGCAGTCATCAGAGGATCTGAATGATCTGTATCATCCGCATCGTACAGGGTAAACTCAGCACCAGGAACAGGTTCCATATTGTAATCGTACTTAGTTAGACTAATTTTGCCCATCATCACATCATCAGCATAGCGGTATTCTATATCGTACTCGTCTCCTTCTCCGTCTATCTGGAAGGTATACGACTCATCGCTTAATAGGTATCCTTCTGGCGGAGTCAATTCGCGCACCGTATAGTCCACGTCAAACTTGAGCATTTCAAAAAGAATAGATCCATCTTGTCCTGTTGTGCCCGTTTGAACGACGTTGCCATACCTGTCGACAAGTTCAAAAATACAGCCCTCAAGCGTAACATTGTCATCTCTGCTATCGACTTTATAAACGCGAATGCTGCCGGTTTCGCCCGTACCGCTGCTGCCAGAACCGGCCCAGGAAACACTAATTGGTGTTGAAGTGCCCGTTTGTTCCGTTCCTGTTCCTGCAAAATAGGCAGAGTTTGTGAAAGGAGATTTGCTTTTATCGGTTACGTTTGTTCGGAATGTAAGTCTATATGCGCCCGAAACAGGTGCCGGTATTGTAAATGTTAGCGTGCGCGTGCTAATATCGTATTCCACGTTTTCCGAACCGAGTGATATCTCATCGCCCTCTGTTAGACTGCCGTCAGGCTCGATGTTCATTTGGTACAACTGCAGCGTGTTTGTATCAAGAGCAAGGCCTTCTTGAAATGTATCCGTGATTACGGCATCCGAGAGAGGTATAGTGTTTGTGTTTATGATGACTGTCCAGTCAATGTATTTATTACCGGCGGTATATTCACCCGTCTTTGATATAACCGTATTTTGGACCGTCTGATTCCCCGATGTACTGACACCTCCCGGAAGATCAAGATGATCAATGCGCGAGTTGTTGTAAAACACCTTATCACCGTTGGTCTGAAAGACCGATAAGTCGGTTACAACCGTTTTTAATGTTATTACTTGCTGTGCGTCGATGTCGCCCAGATTATAAACAATGACTCCCGAATAATTTGGATCTCCTGAAAGTGGCGTATACGTGAAATCCCCGGGGTCCGCAGGGTTCCCGTCAAACATTATTGAATCCGCAACATACTCCTGCCCATTACTTATGTAATCAGTTAATACAACGTTTTCGAGGCCCATGTTGTTTCCATCGACCACTATGCGCCAAGATATTTCGCGCGTCTCATAATTATAACCATTACCATACTTCTCGTTTACGCGGCTGTACACCTGCCTGCTTGCGGTATCTGACGATTCTGGTATGTTGTCTCCATTAACTTTTGCCGTGTTGTAATAATTTATAGTTGCATTACTCATGAACACAGACAGATCGGTAACCTGCGTTTTAAACGATATCAGATGCTGCTCTCCTATGTCCCCGAGCGGTATTGTTAGAAGCCCTGTATAATTTGATGCATCAGTTGGGTGCGGCGCTGTGTAAGTATAATCCACTCCGTCAGATGCAGGAGAACTGTCTATTGTAAGCGAACCAGCAACAAATTCCTGCCCGTTGCGTATATCATCCGTGACGATACAGTTATCAATGTCAATGGCGTTTGTATTGACGTATATCCACCATGTTATCTGGCCGGTTGAACGGTCGTAAGCATGCCCTCGCTTGTCTAATACCGTTGAGGTTACACCTATTCCACGACTGGCAGCAGCGTTAGCGGGCACATTGGTGCCGCTTATTACCGCACTGTTCGTAAAAGTTTGTGACTGGTTCTGTTCATAATAATCCGGGTCGACATCGGTACTGAACGTTATCGTATGCAGCTCACTGATGGATTGACCAAGTGTAAAAGTAAGAGTCGGAGACAAATAATCAATTGTCGTGCCGACTGGAAACGCACCCTCATCATATTTTAATGTAGATGAATCCAGTATCAATCCCGCGGGCAGGGTGTCCGTTATGACTGCATTTGGTATCGTTACATAGTTGCTGTTTATTACAATCGTCCAGTTTATTCTTTTTTCGCTGCTGCTGTAAGATCCCGATTTCCTTATATAATCGACAGTAGTTGAAACTGTAGCATCATTGGATACAGCTCCGCCACCATCGCGGGTAAGTTCTGCGGTATTGCGCTCGGTTATTGTTGCACCTTCACTACTGCCTGCAAACTCTGAATCATCAACAGTTGTTTTGAAAGTGATCACCTGTTCCGAGCTTATTGTTGCTGGGAATGTATATGTTAGCATCGGAGCAGTGTAGTCATAGTTCCCGGAGTCCGCGGGGTTTCCGTTAATAGTCACTGACCCGGGTACGAATGTCTGACCCGCATCTATGTCATCAGTGACAACTGCATTTGCTACAACAACGTTCTCGGGATTGATTGTGACAGTCCAGGTTATCTCTTTCGTAGCTGCATTAAATGATCCTGTCTTTTCTATAGTCGCTTCCGGCGGCGCAGGCTGGTCGAAGTCAATCTCTATCGTATACGGATCGGTAGTTGCACCGACTTCAAATGTGATTACATATGGATCATCGTAACCTATTTTGTTGTCGTCGAAAGCAAGATCGAACCAGAAGCTTCCTTGAATATTTGAATAATCCTCAACAAAACTCGTAAAAGTTATAACAAGCATTCCGTCAACAGCTATCGTTCCGTTGCCGATAATCTGCCCTGAACCGTTATCGATAATTTCGAAACTTCCGGGTGCCGAAATTGCAATCTCCTCCGGTATGTGCAGAGTGAATGTGTCTCCTTCAAATACGTCAGCACTGTTTGGTATCGCAAATTCGTATGTAAGCTTTAAGTCAGAATTTCTTGGTATGTCTGATTCAAAAGGATTCCCATCTCTGTCTGTTAGGGATACACTAGTGATGAAATCCAGAGTTTCTGAAAGATCGGCAGCAAAAGCGGTTAACACAGATAAGCATAAAGTCAGAGCCAACGCTAATGATATGCCAACTGCAAGTAATGCTTTACCAGGTTTTCTCATATCAATATTCTCCTGTAATTGAGTTTTTTTATAAATAATGTTCTATTGATTAATCATATGCTAGTGTTGTTAATATTGTTGCGACTCAAAATTGATTTATGGTAGTATCATTTTTAGCATTGATTTGATATTATGATACATTAAATATGCTTTTTTTACAATCAAATGCTATCAAAATTTATTCTACTGCCTGTTTTTCGTTTTTTTCTGCAAATTTAAAAGGTCTCCTTATTAATATTCACAAAATGCACACCCCTAAAGAAAATGCACACCCCCTGCTTAGAATAGTTAAAATTTAGACAAGGGGTGTGCATTTTATAGATGATCGGATGCTTGAAAGGGATGAATGCCAAAGGTCGCTGCAAATAATTTCACACAAATTTATGCAGTCAATAAATAGCTACTCTGAAAGCAATCTTTTTCACAGCACTAAATCTATAGGCTCATAATTCGAAAAGATACAAATGCTAAACAATGAGCTTATTAATACAAAAAGGTTGCTGGAGAAAGCTAATTTGCAATTAGGTTTTTTAATCAAGATTTGAATAACCGGCTTGTTAAAGATGAGTTAACTGGTTTTGTAAGTAGATATCAATATTGTTCAGAGATTGATAAGCTAATTAAAAATGATCCGAATAAAAAAGGTGTATTTGTTTTCATTGATATTGACAATTTTAAATCTGTAAATGATAGCTACGGTCATTCTATTGGAGATAAATATTTGATAGAGTTCGCAGAACGATTAAAAAGGTTACCGTCCGAAAAATCAATCAAACTTTGAATCTCCGGCGATGAGTTCGGACTTTTTATCTATGATTTAAATGAAATCAACTCGGACAAGATAAATAATTATTGGAATATCATGAAGGAGTTTGTTCTTTCGGAAAATATTAAGGTAGATGGATTAAGCTTACCAATTTCTATTAGCACAGGAGCTTCAATTTATGGAGTTGCTACCAAGGAGATTATGAATTGATAGAATTTGCAGACTTTGCTATGTATACAGCAAAGCGTAAAGTGAAAAATTGTTTAAGTAAATTTAATAAACTCGAATACGATATTGCTAAAAGGAGAAAAAATGAAAACAAATAATCGATTCAAGAAAATTACAACCTCGGCGATAGTACAAGGAGCTTTGGCATTAGCTATAATTAGTGTGTTGTTTCTAATTTTTAAAGGCGCAACAAATATACTTAATGCATTGTTGGTGCCAATAACACTTTACACTTTCTCATTAATTAAGAATAAAAGCGAAATATTTATAACCTATATTGCTGCAATCTTGCTGTGCGCCTTTTTATTTATTTCCCAAGTATTTTTAATGATGTTTTATTGCGGGATATCTATTTTACTTTTGCTGTTGTATAAAAGAGTAAATGCTGTCTTTTTTATCTTTATTTTATCGATAGTTATTTGTTTATGCTTTTATTCAGCAATATTACTTACTGATTATATTTTTGGAACAAATATGCTAAAGATAACCTTAAAAGCATTAAACGGTAACATGCTAGTATATTTAATGGTCATTATTATTGAAGGTTTTATTGTTGGAAAAGCTCAGTACTTTTTTCTGAAATTAATCAATAAAAGAATACATCAAAATTCGATAACAGTTACTCTGCAATCAAGCGAAGTTTATTAATGATAAACTAGTTGTCGGGAAGTGGAATCAATAAAACTACTGTAGTGCTGATTTGAAACGAGTTCACCATTTGAAAAGTAAATACTTCTCGCAGAACCAATCTGCATATAAACTCCGGCGACATCTGAAGTTATGTTGCCCAAATTGTCACGTTTAAAAAATACTTTAAAATCTGATATATCGCTATTTGTTGCGTTAAAATTTGGAACTCCTACATATTCAAAATATTCGTTCCAAAACTTTGCTTGGAATAGGTTTGTTTTATATTCACCTGTATAATTGGCAGCACTCCAAGAAAGAGATCCGTTTGTTGAATTTACAATTGGCATTCCGCTTTCTTGTCCCATCCAAATCTTCATATAGTCTTCAAATGAAACATATGTCTCCTTAATGGTACCATCCAAATCACTTTTAGTAAGCAATACATTATATCTGGGCTCTGAAGTTTGCTGATCTTCACTATAACACCAGATCTGAGTGTCCACATTCCAATAAAACGAGGCTTCTTCCTTTTGTGGTTCAAGTTCTTCGACCAACAATCCTTTGTCTACCAATATCTGCATCCTTGCTTGATCGGTCGATATTCCATCAAATACATCTACGCCTAATCTCGATTTCTCGGCATCATAAATTGAAGTAGCTGTATTCAATATTTTTAGACTTGCAGTATCTGCTGCAACTTCTGCGTTATCCGTGAGTCCAAAAAAGCGCGGGATAGCAATAAGAGCCAGTATGCCAAGTACCGCCAAAACTACAATAAGCTCAATCAGTGTAAATCCAGCCTTCTTTTTAGATATTTGAATACGCATATCTTATTACCCTCTTTTTACTAATATATATATAAACTGAACTTTTACTTTCAAACATTTTTCCCCGCTTTCTTACAAAATGAATCCGCCGTTGACAATATGTTTGAAAGTATAAAACTGAATCGAATCCTCAAGCCCTTCCTCTAAGATTTTTGCGGCCTCTGGATAACGGCTATCGTAATTATCCATCAAGATATCAGCATAAACTCTGGCTGAATCAATATCAGGCTACAGCCAGATTTGTTTTAGCTTTGATGCAAAAACAGCCTTGTCTTTGCTGGGTATCCTGGCCAGGATATTGCGCATGAAATGCACTTTGCACCGCTGCCATGTACATCCGACAAAAGACTCCCTGATTGCCTTAATTAAGCCTTTATGGGCGTCTGATACGACAAGCCATACACCTCCAGCCCTCTGGACTTTAGACTGTCAAAAAGGCTCTTATAGGCCGATTCGGATTCCTCCTACTTTGTAAACAATCTATAAACAATCCTCAATAAGGGGTTAGAAATAGGCTCTACCACGGCTTTATAGTGTAGGGCTTTTTTTGTATTACCTAAAATATACACAAAATCTCTACAATTATTAACTAAGAGGTGAGTGTATGAAAAGCAAATTAATCAGTATGCGGCTTAATCCGGAAAAGCTGGCAGACAAAAAAGTAATCGAAATTCTATCGGCATTACCGACTAGAAGAAAGAGTGAATACATCAGAAACGCTATTGTTGCATACAACGATAGCGAGCGTTTGGTTGTACTGATGAAACAGGCATTTCTGGAAGCGATGGATGAAAGGGAAACCGTACAGGCTGAAAAAAAGAACGAAATAGACGGAGTTTTTAATGATTATCTTAAATCGCTGTAAAGATTCCAGCGAAACAATACATCATGTTCTACACAAAAAGTCAATGTCACCCATATTGTACACCAAGGAAATAAGTAATGTATCCAAATACTGTGAAACTATATTACACAGTTTACAGCAACTCATAAACGGTGTCGGACACAGTGGGTGTCTTCACGAAATAGCACTGCATTTTCAAATGTATTTGCTGCGAATGGAATCTAATCCTGAGTATATATCACCGAGGCATTTATTTTTCCAGCCTGTAAAAGCAATATTCAAATTGATATCAGAGCAACGCGTAAAAAACTGGAGATTCTGGTTTGGCAAGCGTGGCGTCTGTTATTACAAACGCCGTTAAACAAAGGAGTTTTCACTCCCTTGCACCCTCTTGGTTGCGGCTCCGCCGCTTAGATTTAATAGAAAGGAGGCAGGTATGCGAAGTGGAAATCACCCGTTGATGTTTTATATGAATGACAAAGAATTAACTCTTTTTAAAAAACAGGTAAAGCTA
This sequence comes from Christensenellaceae bacterium, assembly GCA_963666505.2. Taxonomy (GTDB): domain Bacteria; phylum Bacillota; class Clostridia; order Christensenellales; family SZUA-584; genus JABGQS01. Next base: position 840,199 of record CAXXXL010000001.1, read on the forward strand.
TCAGGATTGACGAAAGCAGACTTTTTTTAGGTATTATAAAAGAAGTAGAAATCAAAAGCCGCCTGCCGGATGATATTTTAAAGTATATGGCTTGATAAAACCTGGCAAATAATATTAACAAAATTGCTCGGCATGCAAACTCAACTGGAAATATTGATCGAAAATTGTTGGAAGCATATAAAGGAATTGAGATAACTTCTAAAAGGAAGAGATGAAAATGAAAGGTGATAATAAGAGATTGAATCGAAATAAGGCATTTCCTGCAGTTAAAGCAGAGGACACATTCGGAATCGGCGATGATTATATGATATCACAAATTAAAATAGGGAAAACAACATTTATTGTGTCCAGCTATTTTGACAAGGAGAAATCATTCTCAGAAGCAATGGAAAAGGTTATAGAGCATAAAATCAAATCATCTTGAGTGGACTTAGCAAGGATTGCGGAGTATACTTAGCGTAGGCTGAACTACTTCGTAATCTGCGCTGTTTTCATTGGAAAGGAACAATATGCAGAAGAATTACAAAGTAGGATTATATTTAAGACTTTCACGGGACGATAACAATCCGGACAGTGAAAGCATGAGCATCTCTAATCAAAGGAGTATGCTCACAGACTATGTTAAAGAAAGGGGCTGGGAAGTAGAAGAAATCTATATCGACGATGGCATATCAGGCGTAACCTTTGACCGTCCTGCATTTAACCGCTTGATAAAGGATATTGAATACGGACGTATCAATATGGTAGTTACCAAAGACTTATCACGACTTGGACGAAATTACTTGAAGGTGGGAGAATATACTGATTATTTCTTCCCGAAGCATAATGTCAGATATATAGCTGTGAATGATAACTATGATAATGACAAGGAAGATGACTTCGTAGCGTTCAGGAATATATTTAACGAGCATTATGCAAAGGATACTTCAAAAAAGATCAAAGCCGTTAAAAAAACTCAGATGAAACAGGGGTTGTTTATCGGAAGCCAGACCGCAATGGGATACAAGCGTGACCCGAACGATAAGCACAAGCTGATTATTGATGAGGAAGCTGCAGAGATCATCAGGCGAATGTTTCATAGATATTCCATAGGCGACAGCGCAAGACACATAGCGGATACGTTTAACAATGAAGGGATTCCGACGCCGAGAGAGTATTTCTTCAATCGTATCGGTAAGCCGAATCCTTATACAGGCGATGCAGTTACTTGGGGAAGTGCGACAATAATCAGGATGCTGAGCAACCAGGTATACATCGGGCACATGTGCCAAGGTAAACGTCAGAAGAAATCTTTCAAGATGAAACGCCGGGATGTGATACCACAGGATGAATGGATTGTTGTTGAAAACACCCATGAGTCGATAATTGATGAGATAACATGGAACCGTGTACAGACCATTCTCAAACGCAATAAAAGAAGCGCTAAGCCGAGATTGCGGGATGACAAGACAGTTGCTCTGTTCTCCGGCAAAGTACGCTGTGCGGACTGTCAGGCGGTGATGACGTATACATATTCAAAGAATACTGTGTATAAGTCGTATTACAAGTATCGCTGCAGCACATACAGCAATCAGGGCAAAATAGCCTGCAGCTATCATGCAATATTAGATGATGAGCTGAAAGCCATCGTACTCTCAGAGATTCAGAAGTTTTCAAAGATTGCTTCATGTTATGAAGAAGAACTGTTGAAAAAGCTGATTGATATTAACAGTAACATAAAGCTAAAAAACAACAGTTTTCTTGAGAAGCAGATACGCAGGACAAACCGAGAGCTTCAGGGGATAGCGCCAAAGATTGATGTGCTGATTGAGCAGATGGCAAACAGTAATATTTCAGAGCAGATGTTCAAGAAGCTGATGAACCAGTACGAGCAGAAGCAGAATGATTTGTCTGAAAAGCTAGAGGAGCAGAAAGCGGAATTGTCTCGTATAAAGGATGACATTAAGAATATACAGCACTTGGTTAATTGCTTCAAAAATCGAGTGTACATTGAAGACCTTGACCGAGAAACAGTTGTAGAACTAATCGACTACATTGAAGTTTTTAAGAAGGAAAAAGTAGGCGAAGAATATCTGCAAAGAGTTGATATCCATTTCAACTTTGTTGGACAGGTATCAGCTGAACATTTTCAAGAGCTGAAGAATTATATCCAACAGCAAGCACAAGAAAACCAAACCCAAATGACACAGGTCTTATGACCTAAATATCAGAGAAAAAGAAAAACGACACATTGAGTGCCGTCTGTAGGTGGCGGAGAGAGAGACCGCAGAGCTCCAGCACTTGAATTTGGAACAAGCTAGTTAAATAGTAGTTTAGCCCTAATATTACAGAGGTGTATAAGTAAATATTGCTAGATACTAAAAGAGCGCATTGAAGAAAATACATATATTACTTTCGAATGATGGCTTATGAGAAATAATTGCGAGTATTAGAACCAAATATTATATATTTGATAACCCGGCTAAATTCAACGCAGTATTATTATTGAAGAGCAGCATTATATTATAGGGGATCTGTTCATGAATCATATGAATAAAGTTAATGGCCCATTATTTGATATAATAAAATACATATTGCATAAATCAGTTTTGCGGAGAAAATCAGCTAATAAAAAAATAATCGTTGATTTATATTGGTGAGAGTGAAAAGGGATGGGGATCAATGCAATATTGACCCCACCCCACAGAATTATACAAATTGAAAGTGGTGAATAGCAGCTGATATAATAAAACACGAGGTGAAGAGAGATGTCGAAAAGGTATTATACAGCTGAACAGATTATTAGCAAGTTAAGAGAAGTAGAGGTAAAAATCAGTCAGGGCATATCGGCAGCCGAAGCTATCAGAAGCATAGGCGTAAGCGACCAGACATATTACCGCTGGCGCAAGGAATATGGCGGTATGCGTACCGATCAGGCTAAACGCATGAAAGAGATAGGAGAATATACGGTTAAAGAAACTTGTAGCAGAGTTATCGCTGGACAACGCGATTTTGAAGGAAGTATCACGGGGAAACTTCTAAGCCCTGCCAATCGCAGGGCAGCTATTGTATGCGTACAGGAAAAGCTTGCCGTATCCGAATCTAAAGCATGCAGGGTTATAGGACAGTATAGAAGTACACAGCGATATGAACTCAAGAAGCTGCCTGACGAAGATATATTAACATCCAGGATAATCGAACTTGCCTGCAAATATGGACGCTATGGATATATGAGAATAACAGCATTATTACAAGCTGAAGGATTCCATGTCAATCATAAGCGTATAGAGCGAATATGGCGTGAACAAGGGCTAAAAGTGCCTCAAAGGCAGAAGAAGAGAGGCAGGCTCTGGTTGAATGACGGTTCATGTATAAGACTAAAACCAGAGTACAAGAACCACGTATGGAGTTACGATCTTGTATTTGATAAAACCACAGATCATAAAACATATAAGATTTTAAATATAATAGACGAATATACAAGAGAATGTATCTGCACATATGCAGCAAGAAAGATAAAATGGGCAGAAGTACAGGAACAACTGGCAGAAGCTTTCTGCTCCAGAGGAGTACCGGAATATATACGATCAGATAACGGCAGTGAATTTACTGCTAAGAAGCTTAGAGAATGGCTTGACCGATTAGAGGTGAATACCACCTTCATCGAACCGGGCAGCCCTTGGGAAAACGGATATATAGAATCATTTAACGGTAAAATGCGTGATGAGTTGTTAAATGGAGAATTATTTGATACGATGTTTGAAGCAAGAATCATTATTGAGCAATGGAGGCACGAATACAATACAATCAGGCCTCACAGCTCACTAGGATACCGGCCACCGGCGCCGGTGGCAATACTACCAACAGAATATCAATGCTGCAAAAATTCACTTTCAGCTCTGTAGCATTGCTGGGGGTAGGTCACTGCCTGCACCGGAATTTAAATTTATTAATTTTCAAAATAAAAAAAGGATTTTTTGATTCTTTGTAGAATTATTAGAAAATAAGGATTAACGTTTACCCAAGGAGAGTGTATGAAATCCAGAGAAAGAGTCAGGCTAGCCATCAACCATAAAGAGCCGGATAGAGTACCTTTAGACATTGGAGGTTCTCAGGTTACAGGAATACACGTTGACGAATATTGTGAGCTGGCTAGATTCTATGATTTGGATGTACTGCCTCCAAAAGTATACGACCCATGGCAGATGCTCGCTATACCCGATAAATTGATGCTGGAGCGTCTTCACAGCGATATTATGGTCGTTGAAAACTATACCCAGACTTTCGGTTTCAGGGGGAAGGACTGGAAGCCTTTTAAAACAACTTCAGGCAATGACATCCTAATGTCGGGAGACTACGATCCGATAATAGACGATAAAGGATACTGCACTATTGTTAATGCTGATGGGAAAAAGATTGCCAGGATGGCTCCGGATGGTTTGTATTACGATTTGACAGACCCGACAGCAATGACTGCCGAATGGACACTTATGGACCCGGACGAGTGGAAGAAGTCGATACCTCTCTATAAAGACGAAGACTTAAAGATAATGCAAAGCAACGCAAAAGAGCTTTACGAGAATACTGATTTCTCTCTCTGCGGTTCGTTTCTAAAAGGAGGACTTGGCACAAACGCTATCTTTGCTGGCCAGACAGTGTGTAACTGGTATTGCATTTTATCAGCAGAACCGGAATACGCTAATGAGATACTGAGAGCTACTGCAGAAAAAGCCATTGAGAACAGCGAGCTTTACCTGCAGGCACTCGGAGATTACATTGATATAATGCTTTTATCAGGGACGGATTACGGTTCTCAGAAGGCGGAAATGTTCAATCCTGATATTTTCAAAGAGCTGCATAGACCAAACTACAAATTGATCACTGACTACATCCACAAGAATTTTGATGTTAAAATAGCGATGCATAGCTGCGGGTCTATTTATAATATAATAGAGCATATCATAGATGCCGGAATAGATATACTTAATCCGCTGCATGTAAATACAGCCAACATGGATCCAAAGAAGATAAAGGACGAGTTTGGCGGAAGGGTCGTATTCTGGGGCGGCGGAGTTGACACTCAGACAGTACTGCCATACGGTACTCCAGAAGAGGTCGAAGCTCAGGCGAATGAGCGAATGAAGATTTTTGCACCGTCGGGGGGCTTTATATTTACACCCGTACATAATCTGCAGTATGGTGTACCTCCGAAAAATGTCGAAGCAATGATAAATGCAGTAATAAACGATGGAAATTACCCAATTTGAAACAATAAAGAAGTAAAAAGTAATATAAACAGCAAAAGACAAAGAAGTAGTGATAAGAACACGAATGGAGGTGCTGACTATAAAACGGGCGACAATAAAAGACATATCTCAGGAAATCGGTGTTTCTGTTACTACAGTCTATAAAGCGTTAAACAATAAACCTAAAGTCAGTGAAAGCATGAGGAAGAGGATACTGGCAAAAGCTGAGGAACTAAACTATAGGCCGAACCCCTTAGCTCAAGGGCTGGCAAGAAACGTTAAAACGGTTGGCATATTGATACCCCACGATCCTGTAAACTTTGTCAGGTACGTTGAAAGCGGGGCTGAAAAAACCATACAAGAACTGAATTACCATAATATTCACGGGATCATAAGAAAACCGAAAGACCCTGAAGAAACGCATGAAATGGCAATGGAGCTCATAAGAAAGAAAGTTGATGGGTTTATAATACTCCCAAACGAGTCGGTTCCGGGAGTAAAACGGGCACTTGAAGAAACAGGTGCAGAGGATATGCCGGTAATCACAATTGTTTCGGAGACAGAAGACGGTACCCCGGCTCTGGGCATGGCTAGATCGAATGGGTACATTCTTGGAAGAATGGCAGCACAATATCTTAATATGTGCGTTGACAAGTCTAAACAGGTTGCAATATTTCTTCCGAATGAAAATGCTGTAATACATAAAGAATGCTACGAGAGTTTTTTAAATGAAAGCATTTTGCAGGGGAGGAGCTCTGCAGTTTTATACAAGACAAAACTGACTGGAGATGCTATTAACTACGAAATTACTCAGGAAGTCATTACTAACAACAAAAACCTTGGCGGGATATATGTAGCTTCAAATAATGCGCTGGGTGTATGCAAGTATCTTGAAGACAACGACAGAATGGATGTTAAGGTTGTAGGGCACGACTTATATCCGGAACTGGCTGAATGCATAAGACACGGCAGCCTCATCGCAACACTGTTTCAGAATCAGGCGCTGCAGTCCAGTGTGGCAGTAAAGAACATGGTCAAATATTTAACATCAGGGAAGAGACCTGTTGAGATCGAATATTTGAGGCCGGAGCTGGTTATGCTCAGTAATCTGGAATGCTATGAAGGCTTATACTAAAAACAAATTGATTTGATAGCGATAAACATAAATAAATATAACATCAGAGTATAAAATAGAGAATATTAATATGCTGTTAGGATGAACGTTAACCCCAGATCGGGAGGAGATTATAGCTGATATGAAAGTGGAAAATAAAACTTTTAATGCACCAATCGGACTTAAACAATTCAGCCTTAAAGGCAAAACAGCAGTTATCACAGGAGCCGGAAGCGGCCTTGGACTAGAGGTCGCCAAAGGCATGGCAATGTCGGGAGCGGACGTTTCTTTAATAGATGTAAATATGCAAAAAATCCAAGAGCTTGTTGACGGAATCAATTCAAAAGGGCTTAAAGCTATTGCAATAAAAGCAAACGTAACTAAACAGGAAGAAGTTCAGGAAGCAGTAAATAAAACTTTAAGTGAATTTAACAAGATTGATATTTTAGTAAACTGCGCAGGCATAACAAGAAGAATGCCTCTGGAGGAATTCGAGGAAACAGATTGGGAGCTGGTATTGGATGTTAATCTGAAGGGCAGCTTTTTAACAAATAAGTATGTGGGCAAGAAGATGCTGGAGAATAAATGTGGAAGCATTATCAATTTCGGTTCACTTGGTTCCATAGTTGCAATACCGAACAGTGCAGCCTATTGCGCAAGCAAGGGCGGAGTGGCCATGCTGACGAAAACGGCAGCTGTGGAATGGGCAAAAAGAGGCGTGCGTGTAAATGCGATAATACCGGGTACATTCGAAACTGCACTCTTGAAACAATGTATAGAACAAAACCCTGCGTATGAAAAGGAAATGCTGCAAAGATTTCCTATAGGGAGGTTTGGGAAACCGGAAGAGATCGTTGGGGCGTGCATATTCCTTGCCTCAGATGCTTCTTCTTATGTAGCAGGGCATCTGCTTTATGTTGACGGCGGATGTATAGCATTTTAGATATTAACTGAATCGAGTTATTATATATTATTTTACTTATGGAGGAAGACAAATATTATGATGAAAGTTGCAAGGCTTTTTGGTCCGAAAGACATACGCTATATAGAAATGCCCGTGCCCGAAGTAGGAGACCATGATGTTTTGATAAAGGTGAAGTATTGTGGTGTGTGTGCGACGGATTATTCGATTTATTCGGGTGAAAGTAGCTTTATAGACGCAGGGCTTGTTAAATTCCCGATGACACTCGGGCATGAATACTCCGGCGTAGTCGAAGCTGTCGGGAGCAAAGTGACCCGATTCAAAGTCGGAGACAGAGTTGTTTCGGATACTGGAATTTCCTGCGGGATATGCGATGCATGCAGAGAAGGCAATTATCTTCGCTGCGAAAAGATGCAGGCTGTGGGTACGATAAACGCAAAGGATGGCGGTTATGCGCAATATACTTCCATGCCGGAGCGCCATGTATTTAATCTGCCGGAAAACATACCTCTTGAGATTGGCGCACTGGTAGAGCCGGTAGCAACGGGGTTCTATTCAATCAAGCAAGGTGATGTACAGGTCGGAGACAATGTATTGATAATAGGAAGCGGGGCGATTGGCCTGGGCGCTGTTCCGTTTGCACGGTTCTCAGGGGCTAAAAACGTGATACTCGCAGCCAGAAAAGATTTTAAGCTTGAAGTGGGCAAAAAGATGGGTGCGGACATCACGATAAATACAGTTAAAGAAGATTTATACGAACGTGTGATGGAGATTACAGACGGTAAAGGCGTAGAGGTTATCGTAGATTCTTCCGGAAATGCGGATATGTTTATACAATCAATGAAGCTCGTAGCGTCGGGAGGCAGGATAGCGGTAGTGGCATTTTACGAGCAGTTGATAAACGGAGTCGACCTTGATTTGTTTGTACTAAAAGATGCTAAGATAACAGCTGTCTCAGGAAGCCCGAACATGGGGCCTGTGGTAATCAAGATGATGGAAACGGGAAAGATTGATTTCAGCCATATGATCACGAAAATATATCCTTTAGCACAGGCAGAGGACGCTTTGAATGAACTGAAAACCAGCAGCGATAAAAGAATAAAGATTATGTTGGAGATTTAGCAACAAATTTTAAACTGATTTCGGTTGGTTACTTATGGGGAGAACCTGGTATTACTGGCTGAATAAAAAATAAATGGAGGTAGGAAAATTGAAAAAAACTATTTTGGTTATGCTAGCACTACTAATGGTTGTTGCACTTTTTGCGGGCTGCAAAGACACAACAACTGATGCGACGGATGCGACTGATGATTCAACGGACACATCCGGCGACATGGCAGATGACACATCTGGTGAAACATCCGATGAAATGAGCACTGAGGAAGAGTATGATCCATTAGAGCACCCGATTGGGTTTACAATGTTCTTGAAGAGTCATCCGGTAGTCCAGATTATGATTGCAGGTTTCCTGAACAGAGCGGAAGAACTTGGATACGAACCTCACTTATATGCACCGGATGCGGCTGATGCACCGGCAGCTTTTGCGCTATCGGAAGCAGGAGTTGCACAGCATAAGATAGAAGGTATGGTAGTGTATATCTTTGATGAATCATCATATCCTTACATCAAAAAACTAGCTGATAAAGGTATCTATGTTGTAACAGGGCATACAAAGGTTGAAGAAGGAACTGTACCAGGATTGCTAGCATGGGCAGCATGTGACGCCGATGCTTACGGAAGAGCATCTGCAAACGCAATTGGAGAGGAAATCGGCGGCACAGGTACTGTTGCAGTAACCGTGGGTAGCTTCAATCCGACTGAAAACGCAGCGGCAGCTGGTTTTGCAGATGAAATGGCAAAGAACTACCCAGATGTCGTGGTGCTTGATCCAATCGAAGAAGGATTCGACACTCCGACAGCTATAGACAGAGCAACTGCTATCATGCAGTCGAACCCAGACTTGGCAGGCGCTTTCTCAACGACTGGTGCAGGTCCGTCCACATGGGCAGGAGCACAGGAGAACACAGGCAAATCAATCGTAGCTATAGCTATGGATTACAGCCGTGTTAACCTTGACCTTGTAAAAGAAGGAAAAATCTATGCAGTAGTTGCACAGCCTCTGTATGCAGAGTTTGCAAAATGTGCAGAGATGCTTGACACACTGCTGAGGGGCGGAACAGTTGAGTACAACAATCTGCTCGAAGCTCCTCTGGTAACAAAGGAAAATATTGATGAATATTATGGAATTCTTGAAAAGGTTGAAGAAGCTTTTGAGAAACTAAACAGCTAAGTATTGATTGGCAAAAACGCAGGTTTGTGGGCAGGCCATTTTATGGCCCGCCCTTTCCTGCAAACAGGGAGGAGAAAGATTTGTGATGTCAGAATTCGTTCTAGAAACAAAAAACATTGAAAAGCAGTTTCCTGGTGTCAAGGCCGTGGATAAAGTTAACCTGCAGGTGAAAAAAGGTGAGATAATGGGCCTGATAGGTGAAAACGGGGCAGGTAAATCCACTATATTAAAAGTTATTAATGGCATCTATAAAGCTGATTCTTATCATGGAGACGTATTAGTTAATGGTAAAAAGGTTAAGTTTTCTTCGCCGCACGATGCACTTAAAAGCGGCATTGGTTTTGTTCCGCAGGAAATCAACGTAATGGATGATTTGACTGTTGCTGAAAATATATTTGTCGGCCATTTAAATATCAAAGATAAAGTAATCTTAAATCCTAGTACCATAAATAAGAGGGCGGTAAGGTTACTTGAGGAAAACAAAATAGATCTAAAACCAAATGCTCATGCCCGTGTTCTGAGCATAGGACAAAAGCAGTTAATGATGATTGCACGTGCTCTTTCTTGGAAACCGAATGTTCTTATTCTAGACGAACCGACAACAGCTCTTTCACTTGAAGATGTTGAGAACCTGTTCCACATAGTTAGAGATCTGAAAAGCAGAGGCACGAGTATAGTATTTGTGACTCACAAGCTTGAAGAGATAATGATGTTGACGGATTCGGTTACCATACTGCGAGACGGCAAAAAAATCTCAACTTATGAAAAAGAACAATATGATAAAAACAAGATAGTTAAGGATATGGTCGGCAGAGAAATCTCAGATATGTATCCAAAGCGCAGCACGCAAATCGGCGATGAGATATTGCGTGTAGAGAATTTAACTGTCGAACATCCTAAAATTCAGGACAGAAATTTAATAGAAAAACTTAGTTTTCATTTAAATAAAGGCGAGGTACTCGGGATTGCCGGGCTTGTCGGTTCGGGGCGTTCCGAGACTTTAAGTACGATATTTGGCCAATATAAAAAGAAAACAGGCAAAATATTTATTAATAAAGAAGAAGTGACGATTTCGGACAGCAGCGATGCGATAAAAAATGGTATAGCAATGGTAACGGAAGACAGAAAAGGCGACGGGCTGCTTATGCTTGCAAATATCAAGCATAATATAATGATATCCAACCTTCAAAAAGTTATTAAAACTTTCTATATAAATAAAAGGTTGGAGAAGAAAGTCGCCGGCGAATATATGGAGACTTTAAAGATCAAAGCAAACAATGAACAAGTAATGGTTGTAAATCTTTCGGGAGGCAACCAGCAAAAGGTTGTGCTTGCAAAGGTGCTGAACAGCGATCCAAAAATATTATTGCTGGATGAACCTACAAAAGGAATAGATGTCGGCTCAAAGAACGAGATTTATGTGTTGATAAATGAGCTTATCAAAAAGGGCATCTCGATTATCATGGTTTCAAGCGAGCTGCCGGAACTGATGGCAATGTGCGACCGGTTTGTGGTGCTGGCAGGCGGACGCATTACCGGTGAGATCAGCAAAGAAGACGCAACGCAAGAATCTATAATGATGAAATGCTGCTTGTAAGTCAAATAAATAGATTTGCAATGGAAGGGTGGGAAGATTTTGAACAAAGACAGATACGGTGAATCCGGCATTCAAGTGAAGAACGGGGTTGGCACTTTTTTCAGACGTATAATGGCAATACACGAAGTGAGCGTGCTTATTCCGCTGCTTGTGCTCGTTGGTATAGTAACAGCAATAAATCCGGTTTTTTTAGATCCATATAACCTTGGGGCACTGGCGAGGGGATTTGCATCCTGGGGGCTGTTGGCAATAGGCGAAACGTTTATAATAATGGTTGGTGAGATAGATATTTCAGTTGGTTCCATGGTTTCGTTCGGCACGATGTTTCTCGCCTATCTTGTGGCTGTAGCCGGATTGCCTTTGTTTTTGGCAATAATAATTGTTTTTTTACTGACTATAGGGCTGTCAATGGTCAATGGTTTCTGTATAGTCAAACTAAAAATACACGCTTTTATAACGACAATAGCAATGCTCAACATATGTAATGGCTTGTCTAGAGTGCTGACATATGCACGCCCGATAACCATATACGGCATGGAAGGAACAGAGGGGTATACGAACTTTGGAATGGCAGAGCCGTTTGGTCTCAACTGGATATTCTTCTTCTTTATTGCGTTTATATTTATCGGACAATTCGTTTTGCGCAAAACTTCATACGGCAGAAAAATATATGCTACCGGAGACAATGACAATGTCGCCAGAATGGCCGGAATAAATACTGATAGAATAAAACTGTCAACGTTTTTTATCAGCGGAGTAATGGTAGGCTTGGCTTGTGTTATGCTCCTTGCTAAACAGGGCACTGCAGGCCCCAATTTCGGACAAGGTTGGGAGCTTATGATCATAGCTGCTACGGCAATAGGAGGTATAAGCCTGACAGGCGGTTCCGGCTCAATGATAGGTACGCTGATAGGTATAATACTGTTTGCCACTATAGCAAACATACTAATATTGCTGGAAGTAAATCAGCATTTCCAAGCTGTCTTAACGGGAATAATAATGATACTGTCGGTAATAATTGACATCAGACGTAAAAACAAACTGCTTGGAAATAATGATTAGCAAAATTGATTGCTACCTAAAAGGAGGAAGACTACGTTGACGCAGAATAATCCAAATAATTTGAAAACTAATAATCTTGATCAAAGGTCCTTTATTAGAAAAGTATTGCAGGGTAAAAACACTACAATCGTAATTGCGCTGATTGGGTTGATTGCGATTTTCACCGGTATAAACGCTCAGTTTGTCTCCCAGGCAAACGTTTTTTCGTTGATGAAAACCCTTGCCTTTTATGGAATTGTAGCAGTTGGCGAAACGCTGGTGATAATAGGCGGCGATATCGACATTTCAGTCGGTTCAACCGCAGGCTTCGGCGGAGTATTCAGTGCATTTTTAATGATGGAATTCAACTGCTTTGGAATGCTCGGAACTCCATATGAGTGGATAGGCGTGCTTCTTTGCATGCTGATAACGTTAGTTGTGTGCTCGGTTGTCGGGTTTATAAATGCAGGTCTTGTAGTAAACTTAAGGCTGCCTGGGTTCATTGCAACGATAGCGACGCTTTATTCCGTGAGGGGTGCGATTATGGTTGTCACCAACGGCAATCCGATATACCCTCTTCCGCTGTTCTTCATGGATGGAATCGGGAGGTTCAACATTCCGCTGAGCGAGCTTGGAGGAATATCGCTGCCGTTTATATTCTTTATACTATTTGTAATTGGGTTTGAGTTTCTGCTCAGAAGGACGAGATTCGGACGAAACATATATGCAACAGGAAGCAATATAAGCGTGGCGAAACTTGCTGGAATAAACACAAACAAAGTAAGATATATGAACTTTGTTATACTCAGCATGATGGCGGGACTCTCCGGTATGCTGGTTGCAGCATTTACAAGACAAGGCTATCCGCCTATAGGCCAAGGGTGGGAGCTGCAGATTATAGCAGCTACTGCGATTGGCGGTATCAGTCTGACAGGCGGCTCAGGATCAGTAGTAGGCACTCTTATAGGTGTGCTAATAATGAACGTACTTAACAACGGGCTTGTTATAATCGGTGTTAACACCTTCCTTCAGACAGTTGTGATAGGCGTAGTTATGCTTTTGGCGGTCTATCTTGATATTCTCAGGAGCAAAAGAAAAGTGCGTTCATAATGAAAAACAAGTATAAACAAAAAGGAGCATGGATATGATAAAAAAACAAACAAGAAACGTTTTCATAATACTTCTTGTTGTTGTACTGATGCTTATCCCTGTTGGATGCCAAAACGAAGATGAAAAAGAAATTGAATTCAGCGATGATGTGTTTGAACAGTGCGTCAGGGACAGTCTGGAAATTTATGGAGATGAAGCAATCACCATTGGAGAAGCAAAAACTTTGGTTACATTGGACTGTTTCTATGAACTGCCGCTGTCGCTGAGCGATTTGAAGTATTTCCCAAACATTGAAGAGCTGTTTATTTACGGTGCGAAGGTCAAGGACTTTTCAGCGGTAAGCAAGCTGTCGATGCTCAGGGATCTAACTCTTTGGCAGACGGACGTTGATGACATTTCAGCAGTTTCAGAACTGAAGAATATAACGGATTTAGGGATAATCATGACCCCGGTGTCAGATCTTACCCCCATAAAAGACATAACATCAATTACTTCTTTAACAATTTGGGGAACTGCTGTCGAAGATTTAGGCCCGATTGCGAACCTGACAAATATCGAACATTTTACTCTGCAGTTAAACAACGTAAGAGATATTTCGGTGGTGTCAAACTTCGTTAATATGGTTGAGTTCGGAGCTACTGCGAATGCAATAGAGGATCTGTCACCTCTGCAGGAACTGCAGAAACTTGAGTTTTTGTATTTGGACGGCAATAACATAACTGATATAACACCGATATTGAATTTGGAAAACCTGAAGAAGCTGTATTTAAGAGATAACCCGATAGAGAATTATTCGCCGCTGGATGATTTTGATTGTGAAGAGATATTAGTATAAAACAAGGGGGGGACCATGAAACTTGCCGAAGATATTAGAAAAACACAAGTTGCCGATAATGAAATAGCAGTATTCTGGCTGGGTCAGGCGGGCTTTTTGATTAAGGACAGCGAGGGAAGAACGATAGTGATAGATCCTTACCTCTCGGACTGTTGCGAGCGTGAGTTTGGGTTCAAGAGATTATCGGCAAAGCTGATATTACCAAAAGAGCTTGATGCCGACATCATTTTTTCTACGCACGAACACCTTGACCACTTTGATATAGACTCACTGCCGGAACTCATGGCAAATAAAAAAACAAGATTTGTAGGCTCCAAACCATCATCAGAAATATACAGGCAGATGGGGCTGGACGAAACAAGGCTTATAGAAATCGATGAAGGAAAAAGCGTAGACCTTGGTTGGGTTAAATTCACAGGCGTTTATGCAGACCACGGAGACTTGGCACCCGATGCCGTAGGTGTGCTAATAGAGACCAGCGGTATAAGCGTATATTACACAGGCGACACTGCATACAGGCCGGAGGAAATGAAGCAGGCAATTGAAGCTAAGCCCGACATTATCATACTGCCGATAAACGGTGCATACGGCAACCTCGATTCGGTAGAGGCTGCAAAGCTGGTTAAAGACACCGGCGCAAAGTATGCGATTCCCTGCCATTTCTGGACTTTTGCTGTGCACGGAGGCGACCCGCAGAAGTTCGACGACGAGATGAAGGAAACTGCTCCGGATAGCCAGGCAGTATTTTTTGCGCAGGGCGAGATGAAGAAGTTCCGTAAATAACGGCTAAATATTAAAATTTTAAAACAGGGAGGACGTATTTTTGTTATACGGGAACAAGAGCAAGCTGCCTGTCATAAGCGAGTACAAGCCGCAAATGACAAAGGCAGAGATAGAAGAGTTTGCGTTGCAGCTGCGGCGTGATGTTATTGAGTTGACTTACTACTCCGGTACGCAGTCGAGCCACGTCGGCGGAGAGCTTTCAAGCGCCGACATCATGGCGGTGCTGTTTGCACACGTGCTGAATCTAAAGCCGGAGGAACCGCAATGGGAAGACAGGGACAGATTGATACTCTCAAAGGGGCACTGCTCTGCGCTGCAGTATTGTGCAATGGCGTGGAGAGGTTTCTTTGAGCGTGACAAGCTGTTTAATGAGTTTAACAGGGTAAACGGGTGCCTGCAGGAACACTGCAATATGGAACTTGAGGGTATAGAAGCGCCGACGGGGTCTCTTGGGATGGGGCTTTCGAACGGGTGCGGAATGGCATGGGCGTCAAGGCTGGTGAACAAACATAAGATTCCTCCTTATTATATTTACGTTATTCTCGGGGACGGCGAGTGCACAGAAGGCCAGACCTGGGAAGGTGCGATGCTTGCTCACCAGCAACACCTTGACAACCTGATCGCAATAGTCGATTACAACAAATACATAATATCCGCTTCGACATACGAAGTCATGGACTTAGAACCGTTCACAGACAAATGGGAGTCTTTCGGATGGCATGTTCAGAGGATAGACGGGCATGATATAGGACAGATAATTGATGCTATTGACACAGCGAAAAAAATCGAAACTGCACCGGGAAAACCAAGGGTCATAATCGCCGATACTTTGAAGGGCAAACCCATATCCTTTATGATGAAAGATGCTATAAACTGGCACGCTGGGCATCTTGACGACGACTTGTATAAAAAGTGCATGAAGGAGCTGGGACTATGAGTGAAAAGAAAATGTACGGGGCTTCTCTTAAGGGCATGAGGGCTACGCTTGGAGAGACGCTCGTTGAGATCGGGCACAAGAATGAGAAGGCGGTCGTGATAGACTGCGAAACGGGAACTGCGACTAATATTCTTGATTTCAGGGATACTTTTCCGGACAGGTTTGTAACGACGGGAGTAGCAGAGCAGAGCGGTATAAGCTTCGCTTTCGGCGTTGCAAGATCAGGGTTTATACCAATCGTTCCGCTTTTCAGTTCTTTCCTGACAAGAAGAGCTTGCGACCAGATATTCATTCAGGTCGGATACGCTGAAGCAAATATAAAACTTATCGGGTGTTATTCCGGGCTCACGACGCCGAACACGGGGGCAACACATCAGTCGGTAAACGATATTGCAATAATGCGCTCTATCCCGAATATTACGGTTATCGAGACAGCAGACCCGAGTGAATTAAAGCAGGCGCTTATTGCCATGATGGAGATTGAAGGCCCGGTTTACATACGCATGATAAGGGGGGACATCGCAGAGTATGACATACAATGCGTTCCGGATAACCATGAATTCGAGGTCGGTAAATCGAGTGTACTGAGAAGCGGCAGCGATATTACACTTATAGGTTCAGGGCTCATGGTGCCAAGGTGTCTCAAAGCTGCCGAGGTACTTAAAGAAAAGGGAATCGATGCAGAAGTGATAAACCTTACTGCTATTAAGCCGTTTGATACGCAGACGGTACTTGAATCTGTGAAGAAGACAGGCAGAGCAGTAACAGCAGAAAACCATTCTGTAATTGGCGGTGTCGGGAGCGCAGTACTGGAGGCTCTGAGCGACAAGTATCCGGTACCTATAAAAATGGTGGGTATAATGGACAGCTTCGGCGAGTCGGGAACAATTGCAGAACTGTTTGAAAAGTACGGGCTGACGAGTGAAAGTGTTGTAAACGCAGCCTTAGGACTGGTGGAAAAGAGCTGAAGGAGAGGCAAATGTACATATACGATTCAAACGAGTTCCCCTACGTGGAATTCGGCGATGAGATAAAGCGGCAGATACGCCTCGTGTTTTCACCCGATATCGGCAATGCTAAAGGAGTTAACATCGTTACTGCGACTGTGCCTCCGGGCGGCATTTCGGAAGGGCATATACACGATGACTGCGAAGAGATAATCCATTTTAATATCGCAGGCAAAGCAGTAATGGACGGAGTCGAATACGATGTACCCCAGAACGGGTTTGTATATGCGCCGAGGGGTGTTAAGCACGAGTGTGTGAATACAAGCAAGACGCAGAATCTGCAGCTGCTGTGTATATTCACACCTGCGTTTGTTCCTTATGGGAAATATCCTGAGCTTATAGATAAAACCAAAGAGTATTTAAAGACGGAATAGAAAAGTATCTAAAGGAGATATTATGGAAAGAGAGTTTGAAGGGCAGGTCGTAGCAGTAACCGGAGCGGGAAGCGGTATCGGCCGGGAAATGGCCAGGAAGTTTGCTTTGGCAGGCGCCAAAGTCATTGCGCTTGATATAAACAAACAGCGCTTGGACGAGCTTGCGGACGAATTATCCGATGAAGACATAACTGTGATGCTGGTGGACATAACGGATGAGGATAATACGGCAGCCTGCTTTGCTTCGATAGCCGAGAGATACGGACACTTAGACGTGCTTGTAAACAGCGCCGGTATCATTACTTTCGTGAAAATGGATGATCTGGATGCTGCAACGTGGGATAAGGTCGTAAACGTCAATATGCGTGGTACTTTCTTCTGCAGCCGGGAAGCGGCAAGAATAATGAAACCGCAGAAAAGCGGAGCAATCGTTAATATATCAGCAGGCGCAGCTAAAACAGGCGGCATTAACCCGTCGCCAAGCTATATCGCATCAAAAGGCGGCATGAACAGCCTTACATTCCACTTTGCTGTTCAGCTCGCTTCATACGGCATACGTGTCAATGCAATCTGCCCGGGGCCGATAGACACGCCGATGATGGACGCACAAATGGAGCTGACGGGCGCTAAAGGCGACGGCAAAGCGACTGTAGTTGCCGCTGTCCCGCTTGGTCTGGGGTACGCTGAAGATATCGCATACGGAGCTATGTTTTTGGCATCGAAAGTTAAAGCACGTTATATCACAGGAGAGATACTCGATATAAACGGCGGACTGTTCATGGACTGATGCTAAAGTGGAGGGGAAATTGTTTAACAACGAAGAACTGATAAAAATATATGAAAAAATGATGCGGATGCGCACTTTCGAAGAAGCGACGGTACGTCTTTATAGCGAAGGGCTGGTAACAGGCTCGCTTCATCCGTATATAGGGCAGGAAGCTATAGCGGCCACGGCAGCGCAGCTGATGAAAAAGGGCGACCTGGCAGCCAGCACGCACCGTGGCCTAGGGCACTGCGTTGCGCTGGGGCTTGACCTTAACAAACTGATGGCGGAGCTTTATGGCAAAGCAACAGGAATCTGCGGCGGCAAGGGCGGCTCTATGCACATATTCGATATAGAGAACGGGCTATTGGGCACTAACGGCATAGTTGCCGGCGGCACGAGCCTTGCTGTGGGAGCAGCGTTCACACTCAAAGAGATGAAAGAAACGGATAACGTTGTTTTCTGCTTCTTTGGGGAAGGTGCATCAAACGAGGGCGTTACTCACGAGAGCATGAACTTAGCATCTGTTTGGGATCTTCCTGTAATATTTGTGTGCGAAAACAACATGTATCAGGTGTTTACAACATCAGAAGAAAGCTGCAGTGTGCAGGACATAGCTGTTCGTGCCAAGGGATATAACATGCCGGGAGTCACCGTGGACGGCAATGATATATTCGAAATGGGGAAAGCCTTCGAAGATGCAATAAAGCGTGCCCGAAAGGGAGAAGGCCCGTCGTTTGTGGAGTGCAAGACGTACAGATGGACAGGGCACTGGCCGGGCGACACACATTCTTACGGCGGATACCGCAGCGAAGAAGAAGTGGATGCATGGAAGGAAAAATGCTGTATTAACGGATTCGGGGAATACCTTGTTGAAAAGAAAATCGCAACGCAGCAGCAGCTTGAAACGATAAAGGAAAAAACCGATAAGGCAGTACAGAAATCTATAGATTTTGCAGGAGACAGCCCGGATCCGGACGTATCAGAACTGATGAACAACTTGTTTGTATAAATAGGAGAAAACTTACTGATGGCAAAGATAAAATACTCAATCGCAATAAGAGATGCACTGGCGGAAGAGATGAGAAGAGACCCTATGGTGTTCATGATGGGCGAGGACGTAGCGGATTTCGGCGGAGTTTTCGGCTGCTCGATTGGTCTTACGGAAGAGTTTGGAGGAAAGAGGATACGCAACACGCCGATAAGCGAAGCCGCTTTCGTAGGCGCAGGCCTTGGAGCAAGCATATCGGGAGCAAGGGCTGTGGTAGAGCTGCAGTATGTGGACTTCATACTGTGCGCAATGGATCAGCTTATCAACCAGACAGCAAAGATACATTACATGAGCAACGGCAGAGTAAAGGTTCCGTACACTCTTCGTGTACAGCAGGGCTGCGGCAGAGGCAACGGCGCACAGCATGCCCAGAACTTTGAGTCGCTGTTCTCAAACGTACCGGGGCTAAAAGTAGTCTGTCCGGCAACGCCTGCGGATGCAAAAGGACTTTTAAAGACGGCGATACGAGATGACAATCCGGTCGTTTTCTGCGAGCATAAAATGCTCTACGCAACACGTGGCGAAGTGCCCGACGAAGAATACCTTATCCCGTTTGGTGAAGCAGATATCAGGCGTCAGGGTAAAGACGTTACCATCATAGCGACTTCGTTTATGGTGCAAAAAGCGCTTGATGCGGCGAAAATGCTTGAAACTGAGGGTGTTGACGCAGAGGTCATAGACCCAAGGACGATAGTGCCGCTCGACATAGATACCATCTGTGAGTCTGTGAAAAAGACCGGGCGGCTGGTCATCGTGCACGAAACCAACGAATTCAGCGGGTTCGGCGCAGAGATAGCTTTTGAGGTTCAGAATGCAGTGTTCAAATATCTTGATGCACCGATAGAGAGGGTGTGCACATCTCAGGTGCCGATGCCGTATTCAAGAAAGCTCGAGGACGCAAACGTTCCTACACCCGAGAGGATAGCAAAAGCTGCTAAAAAGGCGCTGTATATATAGATAACATGGAAGGTTGATATGTGTCATTTGTGTTTCAAAGTGCCTGAGAGCGACGCTAGGTTTTATTTCGGTAAATTAGATCCGGGGCTGCCGGAAAAGCTTTTTGGCGAACATATTCGCGTGGATTTTCCGGTAAACTTTACTAGCTTATATGAGAGGATGATAAAGAGAGACCGGTCGCTTTAACATGTTATGATACTGCCTTTTTACGAAGCAAAAGAAATTACCTGCATAGTTTCGATTACCCAAACTAAAAGTGTAACAGAGCATTTTAATCAATTCGCAAAAAGGAATACCATATGAAAGCTATTGTTTACCATCGTTATGGAGAACCTGAAGTGCTTAAGTTGGGGGAGCTACCGGATCCGATAGTAAAGCCTGACTGTATTCTGGTTCGGGTAATGGCTGCGTCTGTTAACCCTGCTGACTGGCAGATCCGTTCGGGGAAGCGTAACCGCCTGTCCGAACCATTCTGTTACATACCAGGGATTGACTTTTCAGGTGTGGTTGAACGGGTGGGAGAGAGCGTTGATTGTCTTCAGCCCGGCATGTCCGTGTTTGGCATGGCTCCGCTCGCACTTGATACGGAAGGGCGAGGCAGCTATGCTGAATTAGTTGCCGTTTCAGCTGCGTCGGCGAGTCCGATGCCGGACGGGATGTCTTATGAAGAGGCTGCTGCGCTCCCGGTTGCTGTGCTTACCGCTTGGAATGCTCTTTTTACAGTTGGTGGGCTGTCCGCCGGACAAACGGCATTAATCCACGCTGCTGCAGGGGGAGTAGGTCACATTGCAGTGCAGTTAGCCAAGTCCGCAGGTGCGCATGTAGTTGGTACTGCGTCAGGCCGGAATCAAATTTTCCTTCGGAAAATTGGAGTGGACGAACCGGTTAATTATGAGACCGAGCGGTTTGAGGACGTGATAGAGGAAGCTGATTTGGTGCTCGATACTGTAGTATGCGATGCACAGCTGGAAATTGACAATCAGTCTCAGGATATACGTTTTCGGTCGTGGCGAGTACTGAAAAGAGGAGGGATACTCGTTTCTATCACAGAAACACCAGAAGCCGCTATGGCCGAAGAGTACTGCGTACGATCTGCGTATGCGATGGCTGAAAACTGTCCGCAGGCGTTGTTGCATGCCGCTGCACTTTTTCAGGCTGGAAAACTGAAGCCCTATATCAGTGCTGAGTTTCCGCTTGAGCAAGCTGCTAAGGGGCAGGCGTACAGTCAGACCGGACATACTCGTGGCAAGATTATCCTTCGCATTGGCCTGTGAATTCTTTACAAGTGTTCGATTTCGTTTAGTGCAGTCTCCTGACCAATGTATTTAGGTTTGTCCGAGGATTTATTATCGGTTTGAATAGGATTGTTGTCCTACGGCACGGCTGGATATCCTGTCAGCGGACTAAGACGAAACATATGCGTTGAAAGGCTTTGGATGTAATAAACATAGATAACAAATGATGTAAAAAACATATTTGTAAAAATACTTTGTATAAGACTTGTTGAGGATAGTGCTATGAAAACAAAAATATATCAAACAAAATATAAGGATTTAGAAGCGGTTGCAATAGAAAATAGTCTGCTGAAGGCAGTTTTCCTCCCCGGCTGCGGCGGCAAAATGGCATCGCTGACATGCAAAAAAACAGGAAGGGAATTTTTAGTGCAGGCGCCGAATGAAGTTTACAACCAGCTTGCCTACGACGGCGATTATGTAGCTGCGGAATGCAGCGGTTTTGACGATATGTTCCCGACAATAGATAAATTCACTTATGAAAAATTCCCCTGGAAGGGCGCAGTCATGCCCGATCACGGCGAGGTGTGCGGTCTCGAATGGGACTACGAGATAACCGAAGACGAACAATGCCTTCACTGCTGGGTATACGGCGTAAGGTTTGCTTACAGGCTTGACAAATGGATAAGGACCGACGGCGAAGGTGAGCTGATAATTGAATACGAGGTTCAGAATCTTTCTGCTTTTGATATGGATTTCATATGGGCAGGGCATATAATGATAAACGCAGAAAAGGATGCAAGGGTTGTGACCTCATATCCGAATTGTGCTGATGTGACCTGCGTCTTTTCAACAGACGAAGGCTTCGGGAAGTATGGCATGCCTATGAAATGGCCTGTTGTCACTAGAAGTGATAAAAGAACAATTGACATCAGCAAAACAACTGAAGAAAGAAATGACGGCAATAACTATAAAATATACTTTGACGAAACCCCGCCTCAGGGCTGGTGCGGATATAAATACACTGACGGCACACAGCTTATGCTGAGTTTCCCTACAGATACAGTTCCTTACCTTGGCCTGTGGGTAAATGAAGGTGGCTTCAAAGGCTATCATAACATAGCACTTGAGCCCTGTACCGGTTCATTTGATCGCCCGGACATGGCAGAGGAGCATAAACAAAACAGCGTACTTTGCGCAAAGGGAGAATATAACTGGTTTGTTAGTTTTAAAATAACACAATATGCTGCATTCGGTTATAAGAACTTACCGAAGCACTTCAGCAGCTAAGATAAAAGGCACTTGTAGAAGATATATCTTAAATATTGCAATTAACCTCTTCAAGGGATAGGTTGTGTGTAATAAATATATATCTATGTATAGAAAAGCAACCTAAAAAAATACGGCTGCAGAAACAGGTTCGCCGTTCATAATTTAGTCTCTGTGACGTAATGTATACAGATGGCGTATAAGCCTGAGCAAGTTAGATAACGTATAATAAACGACCTGTTGACAAAATACCCAGGCAACCCTTTATATGGTATAATAAGCATGACGGAGGGTACTGCATATGATGGGAAAACAAAGCGGACAGCAAGAGATGGTCTTTATTGATATGGAATCCATGATACCAGAAAATCATTTACTTAGAAAGATTAACAAGCTGGTTGATTTTAGTTTTATATATGAAATCGCATCTGGTTATTATGCAAAAAGGGGGCGCCCATCAATTGATCCTGTTTTATTGATAAAGATGCTATTGATTGGGTACTTATACGGGATAAAGTCAGAAAGGCGTCTAGAGCAAGAAGTCAATTTAAATATCGCATATCGTTGGTTTTGTGGACTCAATTTGTCAGATCGGGTTCCGGATCATAGCACCTTCAGCCAGAACAGGCGAAGACGGTTTCGTGATAACGGTTTTTTCAAAGCTATCTTTATTGAAATCGTAAAACTGTGTGTGGATAATGGACTGGTGGACGGGCAATGCGTTGTATGTGATGGCTCTTTTTTACCATCCGAAGTAGCGGCGCAGAGCGGCATGATTATTGAACAGACAGTTCAGAAAAGTATGCAAAGTTATTTGGACGAACTGGACAAAGAGCTGGCTATGCAGCCGGGTTATAAAGCAGTACAACCTAGCTCAACAGTCATTTCGAAGCATACGAGTAAAACAGATCCTGAATGTGGGTACATACGTAAGAGGAAAAAGGCTGGACTAGGGTATCTAGCGGAAACAACTGTTGATTGTAAGCATGGGATTATAACAGGAATGGATGTTTATCCCGCAAACACAAAAGAGAGCAGTATTGTTCTTAAGCACTTAAAAGATCAAATGGTAAACAGCGAATTTGAGATAAAGCGGCTGGCACTTGATGGCGGTTATGATATGGGTGCAGTACATCGTGGATTAGAGCTTCTAGGCATCGAAGGATATATACCAGCTATACCTTATTCAAATGGACCAGAGAAACATGGATTTACATATCAGCCGGGGGACGATTGCTTTATCTGTCCACAGGGACACGCTCTTCATTATGATAAGCTTTATTGCGTACGGTCAACTGGAAACTATCTAAGGTGTTATATCTCTTCCAATGATGCATGCGACACCTGCCCTCAACGAGATTCTTGCTTAGGTAAAGAAAAGAGGCGTCGAATTATGGCCAGTAGTTTCTATCCTGCATTTTCTAGGGGACATAAACGTACAGAATCCCAAACTTATGATTGGATAATGCGGATGCGAGCCATCTGGGCAGAGGGTACGTTTTCAGTATTGAAGAGAGAACATAATCTCCATAACATAAGAAAAAGAGGCCTTCTGAGAGCAAAAGAAGAAAGTCTTCTAGCTGCAGTTGCCTTAAATCTTAAAAGGATGGCAAACTCGGTGTTTAATGGCCTTTCTGAAACATTTAGATATCCTTTCTATAAACTAATTTGCAATTGTTACTCGGTATTTAATGTGTGTGCGGCATGAATTAGTGCTTTTGTCAACAGGTCGAATAAAGTTCGCAAAAGTGAATAAAGGAAAGACCATCGGTAACTCCGAAAAGATAAGTGACAAAACAAATCAAATGAGTGGAAACCGATGGTCTATGAAAATAATACTTTATCGCTGGAAAAAATGCTACTGTCATTTATGGCGGAGCAGGATCCGATGCAGTCAATGCTGCAATGGCTGTGTGAGCAAATGATGGATGTTGAATTAGCAACAAAGATACAAGCGAACAAATCTGAACTAACTGACGAATGCAAAGGATACCGTTCAGGGTATCGTGTCAGGAGGTTTGACTCAAGGATGGGTACAATCTACCTGTTGGTTCCGAAGCTGAGGCAAGGCGGGTATATACCGTTCTTTGTGTCAGAAAAATCAAGGTCAGAAGAGGCATTGATCAACGTAATCCAGGAAGCGGATATCAAAGGAGTATCGACTCGAAAGATCAGAAGACTTGCTCAGAGCCTTGGTATAGAGTCCATCTCACGTGGACAGGTATCGAACATCACCAAAGAACTGAACGAACAAGTTCAGGCTTTTCGGAATCGAAGGCTGAAGAAGATATATCCTGTCCTGTGGGTAGATGCCCTGTACGAAAAGATACGATACGACAATAAAGTCATTAACATGGCTGTAGAAGTCGTAATAGGCATTGATACTGACGGAAAACGGGACATTTTGGCGGTAGAACCGATGCAGGAGGAATCAGAATCGACCTATAAGAGCCTGTTTGACAGCCTAAAGTCCAGAGGGCTGGAAGATGTATGGCTTGTCGTATCAGATGCGCACAAAGGCTTGACTAAAGCAATCAGGGAATCTTTTGTCGGATGTACATGGCAGCGGTGCAAAGTGCATTTCATGCGCAATATCCTGGCCAGGACACCCAGCAAAGACAAAGCAGTTTTTGCATCAAAGCTAAAACAAATCTGGCTGCAGCCTGATATTGATTCAGCCAGGGTTAATGCTGATAATTTCATGGATGGTTACGAGAGCCGTTATCCAGAGGCCGCAAGAATCTTGGAGGAAGGGCTTGAAGATTCGATTCAGTTTTATACTTTCAAGCATATGGACCATAGAAAAATATCTTCAACCAATATGCTGGAGAGACTGAACCGAGAGATCCGAGGGCGAACCAATGTTGTAGGCGTATTCCCAAATATGGATTCCTATATCCGTCTGGTCACAAGCCACTTGATAGAATACAGCGAAGATTGGTGCGCTGGTAAATCATATGTTAACCCAGAGAAAATATCGCTTATTCAGGAGGAACGGCAGATGGCAGCATAATCTCTACGGAGCAACTGATGGTTTTTGCGAACTTTATTTGACACTAGAACAAGTTAAGTATTATATGAAAAGAGTATATGAATATGGATGTTAACAGAAAAACACTCGTCATTATCGGGAGCGAAAGTGTGCTGTGCAAAAAGGCAGCTTCAGCTCTTGGCGGCTCGGGTATCAACGTTGTTTTGGTAGTCAACGATCCAAATGTGATGAATGAAGAGGACATTGCGTATAAAAAAGTGCACGCCGATTCTGAAGAAGAGCTAAGAGCGATAAAAGAGGCTGTGCTAAAAGAGTATGGCAGCATCGACTACCTTATAAAATTTGTTACGTTCCAGAATGTGCAAGGAGACGGCTCATTACCGGAGACGGAAACAAAATTGTGGCTGAAGGCTAAGGACGAGAGTCTTAGCCTTTTATACAGGATATCAAAGACTTTTATAGATGAGATGGTAGAGAATAAGCGAGGCAGAGTTTTGATAGTAGGCTCCGTCAAAGGTATGATGCCGATCCGTGGACAGGATATCTCCTGTGCAGTTAATTCGGGTGCGTTCATGGCGGCAAAGATACTGGCTGCCGAGCTTGCCCAATACAACATAATAGTCAATGCTCTTGCGCTTGGTGCTGAAGACCAGGATAAAAACATGCCATTTGATAGCAGACTAAAAGAGCACATACCTTTAAAAAGACCGATATTCACAGAAGAAATTTTGAACGTTATTGAATATCTGCTAACCGGTGCGCCTGATTATTTAACAGGGACAGTGATACCTTTAGACGGCGGGCTGACAAGCGCATATATAAGAGAATGGTAGTATTCGAGAAGAGAGGAACGTTTATATGAAAATAGATTTGTTAAATAAAGTTTCTCTGGTTACCGGGGCCGGAGGTTCAATCGGCGGAGCGGTAGTAAAAAAGCTTGCGGAAAACGGAGCGAGAGTTTTTATCAACGATATAAACGCCGAGGCAGGGGAAGCGAATGCCGCCGATATCAATAAAAAAGGCGGGTTTGCAAAGTTTATACAAGGCGACGTAACAAGCGAAACGGAGATGGAGAGCTTTGTTAAGGCGGCGATGAATGAATTTGGGCGCATCGACATACTCGTGAATAACGCCGGTGTAAACGTCGGTGGCGAACACAGGAAAGTAATGCCGAAGTACGATAAAAAAGCTTGGGATCTTGTGCTTGATGTGTGCCTCGACAGTGTATATTATTGCACAAAGCATGCTGCCAAAATCATGAAAGAGCAGGGCTGCGGAAAGATAGTGAACGTTGGTTCAGTAGCCGGATGGAATATACCGCTTAGGCTGCAAAGCCCGTACTGCATCGCAAAGTCTGCCATAATAAACATCACAAAATCCCTGGCTATGGAGTATGCCCGGCACAATATCAACGTAAACGTTGTCGTTCCTGGGTCCATACTTAACGAGCAGGTCAAAAGTGCAGTTTATAAAGACGATGCGAGCACTAAAAGCATGATGGCGCATATTCCGTTTGGCAGGATAGGCGATCCAAACGATATTGCAAACGCTGTGCTTTACTTTGTGTCGGACGAAGCCGGTTATGTTACTGGTGCAGCGCTCAATGTAGACGGAGGCTGGACAGCCGGATACACTTTGGATATTGAACAATAATAAAGGAGATTTAAATCATGAAAGATATGAACGATATCAAACCGCTGCTGGAAAAGTATTTGGAAATAGTGGATTCCGAGCAGAACCAGAACAATAAGAAATACTGGGAAAACGCAGACGAGCCTTTTTTAGCCGAAAGATGGAGAGGAAGATCGGCTGTCAAAACAAACACGCCGTTCACAATGGCTATGGATATATCGGGCTACTCCAAGGTCATGGATATAAACTGTATCGACTACTATTCAAAACCGGAAGAGCAGCTATATTACCAGCTCAAGTACGCAATATGGGAATTCGAAAATCTGAAATGCCAGAGGGCTTTTGACAAAACGGTATTCATATCTTTTGGGGCTGCATTCATGGCATCAACTTTCGGAGCAAAAATAGACCTGCTGCCCGGGCAGGCGCCGTGGTTTGATGAGACGGAGCACATATTGCATGACAAAGCGGATTTGTTAAAAGTAAAACCGTTAGATTTTTATAAGAGCGGTTTCTGCGAAAAGGCATATGAGCTCTTTGAAGCGCTGACAAAAATGACAGAAGGCTACGATATACAAGTCATGTATCCGGTTTCGCTTAGGTCGCCTTTCTCGCTGGCGCTCATGCTAAGAGGCTTTTCAGAGGTGCTCATAGACTCGATAGAAGACCCGGGATTTTTCAACGATTTGATGAGGGTGATTACCGACAGGCTAAAAGAGTATGCGCAGATGAGGGCGGATTTCTTAGGCACACCTGTAGAGAAGTTTAAACTCTTCAACGATGAGATTTCGACGCCTATGGTTTCAAAGCGCATTTATGATGAACTGATTTATCCATATGAGAAAGAGCTTGCAGAGTTTTCGGGAGGTGTCAGCTACTGGCACAGCTGCGGTAAAACAGAAGAGTTCTATGAGTCGGTTGCAAGCCTGCCGGGGCTGCAGATGGTGCACATCGGCCCGTGGTCGGATGTGGCAAAAGCAGCTGAGGTTTTCAGCAAGACAAATATATCTCTGGAGATCTGCTTGAATTCGGTTGATGACATATATGAAAAGGAAGAAGACCAGATGAGAGAAAAGCTGCTCAAAATCAAAAACGCATGCGACGGCAAAGTTAAATACCAGGTAAGAGCAGACGGGTTCGCAATATATAACTCGATTGAGTATACGATGCAGAAGATAAACTTGTGGAATAAGGTTGCGCTTGAAATATTTCCGGGTTAAATAAAAAAAGGGTTATAGAAAGGAATACTGATTATGGGAAGAGGAACTTTAGTGAGGCCATCAAAGGTTAAGCCCTTGGTTTACAACGACTATTACACGTCAAGGATGCTGCTCGATCACACCAATTCTGAGTCGCAAAAAACTCATATCAATCACGGAATTGTAAAAAAAGGCGGGAACCTTCTGCCGCCGAGTGCACACGGCAAGCCCGGCGAAGGCTTTGATGAAACATATGTGATAATCAAGGGCAAGTGTAAGCTGGAGATAGACGGGGGTGTTATGGACATCCAGGCTGGAGATATAGTGTTTATCCCGGGCGGCGTTTATCACGGGCTTGATAACACCGACGGTGAGGAAGATTTAGAGCTGCTCACAATATGGGCCGGCGTGCCGAAAGAAGGGATAAACCCGCTTTATGACATGAGGATAAAAGAGTGGGGCAAGACTTACGTAGAAATAGATTGAAACAGAGAGAAAGAAAATGAGGATAGTAAAAAAAGAGGGCGACGAACTCCCTTCTTTAAGGATATTTAGTCTTGATGGCAAGAGCGCTTTTATAACGGGAGCAAGCAGCGGCCTTGGTAAAGAAGTGGCAAAAGGCTTTGATATGGCGGGGGCGAGCGTGTTTCTGGTGGGGAGCAGGATACAGCCCTTGCAGGAGCTTGCAGATGAATTTAATTCAAACGGTTATACTGCTTATGCATACAGTGCTGATGTCTCCAAAAGCAAAGACGTTCAGGCGGCAGTTAAAGCAGCCGTTGATAAGTTTTCTCAAATAGATGTTCTCGTAAATAATGCCGGTACGACATGGCGAAGCTCGATAGTTGATTTCGACGAAGAGCAGTAGGACCGGGTAGTCGATTTGAACATGCGGGGAACGTTTTTATGCAACAAATACGCAGGCATCGAGATGCTGAAAACGGGAG
Source organism: Christensenellaceae bacterium (assembly GCA_963666505.2). GTDB lineage: Bacteria > Bacillota > Clostridia > Christensenellales > SZUA-584 > JABGQS01. The sequence goes on from CAXXXL010000001.1 coordinate 869,476, forward strand.
GCGGAAGCATAATAAACGTCGGCTCAGGCGCAGGGCAAAACGGAATGGCTGACAGCATCACATACTGCGCAAGCAAAGGCGGAGTCTCTATGCTTACAAAGGCAGCGGCGATCGAATGGGCGCAGCAGGGCATAAGGGTAAACGCCGTTATGCCTGGTACGTTTAAAACACCTCTATTAGAAGAATGTATTGCCCAACAGCCGGACTATGCAGACACCATTATGAAAAAACATCCCATCGGCAGGTTTGGCGAGCTGGAAGAGATTGTCGGGATATTTATTTACCTTGCTTCGGACAACGCAAAATTTGTAACAGGAATCCTGATATTTATTGACGGTGGAGGCAACGCTCAATAGTATAAGGTAATTAAGGCTCAAGGGTTACACATAGACTGTTAATGAAACTGCATAGATTTTAAAATAAATATAAGGAGATGGTAAGCTATGGAGTCAATTAAGATTAGCGCAATTCTAGGTACTCTCGGGCAACTGGGTGATAGATTTATGGCAGGCGGTTATAAAGATGAAAAAGGTCTGGATTTTGAAACAATAATCAAAGAACTTGCAGAGTTAAATCTGATAGAGGCGCTTGAGTTATGCTATTCCGGCGAAGGTATGGAGTCTGATTCGGGATACATATCCTCCCTTATGAAAAAGTATGGCTATGACGTTTCCTTTGTGTTCCCTGCGCTACACTGCCAGAGGCAATGGCAGGACGGCACTCTTAGATGTTCGGACAAACAAACAAGAAAACAAGCAATTGATTTTACTAAAAAAACAATGGATTTTGATGAAAAAATAGGGGCAGCGGGCGTCAGCCTATGGCTGGGGCAGGATGGACACGACTATCCGCTGCAAACAGATTATAAACAGCAGTGGGAAAATCTAACGAGTACGCTAAAGTAACTTGCTGATTACAAGCCTCATATGAACATTGCAATCGAGCCTAAACAGAGAGAACCAAGAAAAAGGTCTTTGGTGGATACAACGAGCTCTGCGCTGCTTATGTGCCTTGAAGCGGACAGAGATGATCTTGGAATAACCATAGATGTCGGTCACGTGTATCAGGCGGGCATGAACGTTTCACAGAATATCGAGATAGCGGCTAAATACAACAAGATATTCAATTTCCATGTAAACGACAACTACGGCTCGTTGGACGACGATATGATGCTTGGTTCCGTAAGGTTCATTGAGAATATCGAAATGTTCTATACCTTAGAAAAAATAGGTTACAATAAATATCTTTCTGTAGATATATTCCCGTTTAGAGACAAAGGAATCGCAGCCACCCGTGAAAGCATATTGTACATGAAAAAGTACAACGAAATCGTAAATAGAATCGGTTTTGATGAACTGAAAAAGCTCATAGATGCAGGAGATTTCACAGAGGTGTTGCGGGTTGTCCGCAATGAAGTCTTTTCCTTTTAGCGTTGCAGGAGATTTGATATGAATAACAGAGTCGACTATTCAAGAGTAGTCAGAATGCTTGAGGAAAACGATGTTCAGTATGAAACAATAAGCCTTTGCGACAGTTTTAGCATTATTGCATGTGCTTCGGGGGGCAGGCTGTTCGGCCCGTTCAAAGACAAGGGTGAAAGCGTGCTGTGGTTAAATGCAGCGTTTTTGGATGAAGAGAAATTTTCGGCGCTGCTGGCAGATAAAAATTGGAACATAGGCGGGGAGCGTTTTTGGATAGCGCCGGAATTAGCTTTCTTTGTCAAGAGAAGAAAGGACTTCGATGAAACATATGTTATCCAGACCGAGCTTGACCCGGGTAAGTTTAAGCTTTAACGCACGGATAACACGGTTGTTTTAGAACAAAGCATACAACTCGATGCCTATGAATTGTCTTTTGATACGAAGCGGATATACATGCGAAGAAGCATTGAAAGCGCTGAAGAAATAAAGTAGCTTAAGGAGTTAAAAGAAAAATCGCCGTCGCTTGAAAGCTGCGGTTACAAACAGACATTCACAATCGAGGACAAAAGCCCAGACGACAAAATGTATTTGGAACCGTGGATATTATCGCAGCTCAACCTGGGAGGAAGGATACTGGTGCCGATAATAGGTGAGTTCGATTTCGTGGACTATTATGACCCGATCACAGACGATTATCAGATAGTACACGACGGCTTTGTAGAGCTTAAATCTACAGGCGACAGGAAATATAAAGTTGCTTATAAGGCGATAAAAACTATCGGACGTGTCGCTTATGTCAACGTTCTGTAGGATGGGCTGTACTACGCTCTGTTAAGGGGCTATTACAACGATCCTTCTAACCCTTATTGCTGCGAGCCTTCGGACAAAGAAGGGCGAAACGGATGCTCACTTTATATCTACAAAGACTTTAGAGGAAACGGCGGTTTTACTGAGCTTGAGAACAGCGGGCTGACCATAGGCAAGGAAACGGGCAGGACACAACAGGCTTCTGACTTGGTGCAATTTTTATACACTGGTGAGAAAAAAGACATTGAGCTGGTTGTAGAAACGTTCCTTGGTATCAAATACAGAATAGAATTCTAACTTTAGACTAGGAGGATAAGGGGAAGTATACTTCGAGTATATTTTTAACAAATATGATATACAGATATAAAAAAATATGGCTATTAAGTTAAGTCAGCAAATCGTAGAGGCGGAGACTGTGTCACGGCGAAAAGCAATCTGTTGAAGATCTCACTGCCCATGCTTCTGCGATTGAACCGATAACAGTACTAATCTAAGTAGCTCTGCAAGTGCTTTTTGCCTAAAACGTGAAAAGTTCCCGAAACGAAAGCCTTTGCGTTGCTGATAATGGTATGCAGCCATTTGATCATATCTGAATCCGCATCAAAGACCTGATATTCGTGCAGATACTTTTCAGCCAAAGGCTTTCGGTAACTATGGTAAGCGTACGTCTGCACTGATGCGCCTTCGGCAATTCTACTCTTAGCAAACTTGGAAATTGTCTTTCCCTTCAGGTCGGTCACAACCTGCATTTTCACGTACTGGGGTTTGCCATCTTCGTCTTTTGATATAGCCACCACGACCTTGTTTTTCGTGGCCCCACGGGCTCTTTTACCACCTTTTTTGGTTTTGCCTAAGTACGTGTCATCCAATTCTATAATACCTTTAAGCAAATAACGATTGTCTCGTTCAGCCATTGCATTGCGGATACGATGGAGCAAAAACCATGCTGTATTGTACGGCAGATTCAGTACCCGAGATAGCTGCATGGCCGAATACCCACGCTTATCGCGAGACACTAAGTATATCGCCCAAATCCATGTTCTCAGGCTTAAATGAATCCTGTCCATCACAGTACCGGCTGTCACAGATGCCTGATATCGACAACTTTTACACGCGTATTTATGCCGCGTCGTAATATGATAATACTCGCGGCAACCGCAGACGGGGCATATAAATCCGTCCGGCCATCGTAGCTTAAACAGATAGTCTCTGCAAGAATCTTCTGTATCAAATCGCCTTTGTATGTCCTCTAACCCTACTCGTTTTTTCTTTGACATAGCTTTTTTCCACCTTTTCCGTTACTATGACAACATTCTATACCCTGTATTGACCGTTTTTATGGACTTGTCACTGATGACTCATCTTAATAGCCATATAAAAAAATAGCTGAGTCAATTGCACAGTCAAGCAGGAGGATCGGTGAGCTTGGTTATGTTGCATCACAGGGAGGTAATATTTCGTGCATTACTGATGACGGGATGGTATTGCTGACGCCTAAAAAACGCAACAAAAGGCTTATTACAAAAGGTGATATATGCGTTGTGGATAAATCGGGCAGTCCGGTCTATTCAAAAAAAGGTAGGGAGGCAACCTCGGAGTATCCAATGCATCTTACGATATACAAGACCCATGATGACGTTAAAGCTATCATACACGCACATCCTCCGGTCACGACAGGGTTTGCGATTTCCCGGTGCAGAGAGCTTGAAAAGGCGGTGCTACCTGAAGCGTGCATGGAATTAGGGCCGGTGCTCTCCACCCCGTATGTGGACCCCGGCAGCGACGAGCTTGCAAAAATCGTCAGTGAAGCGCTGTGCAAGACGAATACAGTCATTATGGAGAACCATGGCGTTATAGTCGTGAGCAATGAAAGCGTGGAGAGAGCGCTCGAACTGCTGGAGCTGCTTGAGGCAACGGCGTATTCGGTATTCGTCGCAAAAATGCTTGGTGAAACGCACCCGATAAGTGAATAAGACTTAAACAGACTGGTCGGGTTATATGAAAAAAGGGGAATAGGTCTTCCCGGCAAACCGGGCTACTATAAAGACATAAACAGCATTTTCTGAAAGCTATTATTTAATTCAGGAGTCTTCTATATGGATTTAAAACTGATTGCGGTTGACGTAGGAGCAAGCAGCGGCAGGACAATAGCGGGCAGATTCGACAAGGGTCTGCTTAAAACTGAGGAGGTCTGCAGGTTTAGCCACAAATAAACAATACTGAATAATCAGCAATTATTGAACATCCTGCATATATATGATTCGGTTCGGGAAAGCATCCGCATCTGCAATAGTAAATATAAAAAACAAATAGCGTCTGTTGGCATCGATACTTCGGCATGGATTTTGGCCTGCTCGATAAAAACGATCATTTAATATCAAATCTAAACTCATACAGAAGTCCTGTCGGAAGAGAGGGTATGGAGGAGTTTTTCAGCATCCACGGGCAAAGAAAACTGTTCGACTTGACGGGAATAGCAAACAACGAGATAAACACCTCGTTTCAATTGTATAGGATGGCGGCAATACAAGAACATGTGCTGAGCATAGCGAAGAAATGCTGTTTATACCTGACTAGCTCGCCTTGTTTTTGACGGGTGAGCTTTTCAGCGATGCATCAATTGTTTCCCCGGGTCAGATCATGGCTCCGGGGAATATGAACTGGAATAAAGACATAATAAATCTGCTTGGTATTGACACCAGCTTGTTCCCGAAGATGCATGAATGCGGGGCGTATAAAGGAAAGCTGCTTCACAGCGTCTTGGGAGACGGCAGTGAAGTCGATGTATCTTTTGCCATACATGATACTGCTTCTGCTGTGGAAGCAATACCCTCTAAGAGTGAAATGTTTGCGTTTATTTCTGTAGTGACATGGTCCTTGATGGGTATAAAAACGGATAAACCGATAGTCAACGATTACACGTATGAAAATTTATTTTCAAACATATATACATTCAACAATAAATTTCTGATACTCAAAAACATAATGGGGACATGGATGCTGGAGTCATGCAAAAAGCAATGGGAAGCAAAAGGAGAAACTTATAACTGGGATGAGCTTATTTCTCTGGCAGAGCGTGCAAAAGATTTTGAGGCTTATATTGACGTTAACGATGAAATGTTTTTCAGCGGTATCGATATACCGGAAAAGGTAAGCGAGTATTGTGAAAAGCGAAATCAAACTGCACCGCAGACCAAAAGCGAAACGATTAGGGTAATAGTTGAAAGTATGGCTATGAAGTTCAAAGAGACTTTTGATAAATTGGAAAAGCTTCATGGAGAGAAATTAGATATGCTGCATATCGTTGGAGCGCTCAAAACAGAATGCTTTGTCAATGTACGGCGAATCTGACCGGCGTTAAGGTGGCTGCAGGTCCCATAGAGGCAACCGAAATAGGCAACATTGTGCTGCAGATGGCATCTATCGGCGAAATATAAGGCAGGGATATTCCTGAAATCGTAGCAAAGTCCTTTGAAATAAGAGAATACAACCCGCAAGACTTTGAAGAATGGAGCGGGAAATACCATATATTTAAAAATCTAAATAGTAATATCTAGATAAGTTTATAAAAAAACACCCAAAAGGAGAATACGTATTCTCTAATTCTCATAAAAATATATTGAATACTAACAAAATATATAAAAAATGCTTGATATACTTTTAAAAACGTGGTTTAATTATAAATATTAAAGAAAACGTTATACCATTATCGATTATAAAAAGGACTTTTTAATGAGTAAAGTAACTGTTATCGACATCGCAAAAAAGGCAGGTCTTTCACAGGGCGCAGTAAGCAAAGCGCTGGGCGGGAAGAAAGGCGTAAGTGAACAAACTAGACAGCTGGTAATAGAAACTGCCAAAGAAATGGGATATGAGGTCAACACGCTGGCGCAAGGTCTTTCAAGACGTGTCATAACAATAGGCATAATAATGCCTGACGTTTGGAAAGAGTATTACGACGAATTTATAAAGGGAATAAATAAAAGCCTAAAAAATTTAAATGTGTATAATGTTACAGGCAAATACAAATATGTCAGCGGTCTATTCTCTAGTGACGGTATCGTAAAAGCGCTTGATGAGTTTGCTGAGGAGGAGGTCGACGGAGTGATTCTCTGCCCGGCGTCTGTAACAAAACTTGGTGCATACACTTCTTATTATAAAGAAAAAAACATACCGATTCTACTGCTTGGAACGGACCTCGAAATACCGGAAAAGATCTGCAGTGTAGAGCTGGATGCTGTTTTGGCAGGAAAAATCGCAGGCGAGTTTTTAAGCTTGATAATGAAAAAAGATGAAAACATATTGGCTTTCGTCGGTAACAAAGACATGGAGGAGCACAAAAATAAGCTTATCGGTTTCCGGGAAGAGTTAAAAAGGCAGGGGCTTAAAGTACACAGCGTTTATGAGACTCAGGACGATCCCGAACTCGCATATATACTTGCAAAAAGCATTTTGGAAAAGGTACCGAATGTGGGTGGAATATACATTGCAACGATCAACTCGGTTAATATATGTAAAGCAATCAAAGAGCTTGGATTAGACAACAAAATCAAAGTAATTGCTACTGACGTATTTCCGGAAATAAAAGAATTCATGGACAAGGGAATCATAAAAGGCGTAGTCTATCAGAATCCGATAAAGCAAGGTGAGCTTGCTGTGCTGAATATATATAGAAGTCTTTCGGAAAGAGTGAGCTGTAAAGATAGAGTGCTTGTAAATCCTGGTCTGGTTTTAAGCAGCAATTTCTCAAAATACTACACATAAGAATAAAACACAACTTATAGGTCTTTAAAAAACGTCAATTAGTTAGAAGTTTAGATTAAGGAGTTTATATGGATAGCTGGCGTGATTTTGATTTAACCCCCAAAAAGAGAAGGATACTGAATGCTTTTAATAGGAATCCTGTAAAATCGGCTGATGACATTGCTATAGTCGCTAATACTCCGTGTTATTTCGGGTTCGGCAATAACGAGCGACCGAAGGAGTACTGGGAAGACCCAAAAGTCATGGTCGAGTTTCAGGAGAAAGCTTTTGAGCATCATCTGTCAAATATCGACGACGACACAGTGCCATATTTTATGCCTTGGTTTGGTACAGGAGTGCAGGCTTCTGCCTTTGGAAGCAAGATTCATCCGGCAACGGGGAAGGGCGACGACCCGGCTGTTGCGGGTACGATTATAAACAGCCCGGCAGACATAGCTAAGCTAAAGACAATTGACCCATATAAAGACGGACTCATGCCCAAAGTGCTTTCTTTTATCGACTACGCAAGAGAGAACAGCGACCTTCCGATAGGACTTACGGATATGAACAGCCCGTTTTCCACGGCAACGCAGCTCTGCGGATATGAAACCTTCTTTTACTGGATGTATGAAGAACCACAGGCTGTTAAGGATTTGATGCACATCATTACAGATTCCCTTATTGACTGGGTGAAGGTGCAGAAACAGCATGCGGGCGAGCCGCTGGATTCGAGCAGCGGACTTCAGGGAGTGTGGGCGCCTAAAGGCCTCGGCATATGGCTTTCGGATGACGACCTCGTCACTGTAGGAGCAGAGCAATATAAAGAATTCATAGTCCCGTATTACTCTAGGATTTTCAAAGAATTTGGGGGAGGAAGCCTTCATTTCTGCGGCAACGGCCTTCACCAATCTGAAAATATATTATCCATAGAGAACATTCGTGTAGTCAACAATTCACCGATGGGCGACCCGGTTACATTCGGAAAGATGGCCAGTAAAATAGGCTGCGGCAAATTGGCGATACAGATACAAGAGATCGCACCTGCCGATATAGAAGAATATTACACGGATCTTTTTAGCAATATAGACGACTTAAGGGGAATAATGATAGCGACGTTTGTACTCGATAACGTAGCTTCAGGTGTCGGCGGTGGTGCAGTAAAAACAGATAGAGACCCTACAAAGGCGGCAAATGATATTGTCAGATCAGTGCGCAAATGTGTTGAAAACAAACTGAAAGGCTAAAGCGGCGGAGGGACTATTCTTGAAAGATTTTTCTATTCCGAAAGACAAATCAGTATTGAAGTATATGGGCGATATAAGCCAGCTTGCGGGAGCGAAACGCTACGAGTTTTTGGACGGAAAAGCCAAGGGCGTCGAAGCTGTAGATATAAAAACAGGTTCGGGGTTTGAGTACACCGTTCTTCCCGGAAGGGGCATGGATATAGCCCACTGCAGCTTTAAGGGGATACCACTTAGCTATATCTCAAAGACAAAGATCGTGTCACCGTCATACTTCGATGATAACGGCATGGATTGGCTGAGAAGCTTTTTTGCAGGGATGCTTACAACCTGCGGGCTATCGAATGTCGGCGGACCTTGCGAAGACGAGCACCATTTGTTTGGGAAACAGCGATACGGGCTGCACGGCAGGATAAGCAACAGCGCCGCCTACAACGTGGGAGTGCAGGAGGAATGGGAGAGCGAAGAAGACTTTGTCATACGTGTGAACGGAAAGGTAAGGGAGGCACAGCTGCACGGCGAGTGTTTAGAGCTTAAACGGGAGTACGAAAGCAGGCTCGGTGAAAACAAGCTGATAATTCACGACTGCATTGAAAACAAAGCGCAGTACGAAACGCCGTGTATGATACTCTACCACATCAACATAGGATACCCTGTTCTAAACGAGAACAGCCGGCTGCTTGTCAGCACAAACTCTGTAAAACCAAACGATGAGTATTCAAAGAAAGGGGCAGGGGAATATGATCGTTTTACAAAGCCGGGCTACCTTGAAAAAGAAAACCTCTATTTCCATGACCTGAAGACGGATGATCAAGGCAACACAGTAGCTGCCATTATAAATGATGAGCTGGAGCTTGGAGTATATGTCAAATTCAATAAAAACCAGCTGCCGCAGTTTACACAGTGGAAGATGTGCGGCGAGCAGGAATACGTACTGGGTCTTGAGCCGGGAAACTGCCTGCCGACAGGCAGGGTAGAGAATAAAAAGAGCGGTATATTGCAATACTTGGAACCTAATGAGAAAAAGATTGTTGATTTGGAAATAGGCGTTTTAAAAGATGATTATGAGATTGAGCAGTTAGAAAAGCGAATTGGCGACTTTAGATAAAAAACAGGCGAGGGAACAGGATTAATGCTAATTGAAAAGTACAGAAAGTTTACAAGCCAGATATTTGAAAAGAAAGATGCGGACGAGTTAAAAAGCTTTTCGCAGAAGTTGAGACTTAATGCGGCCCAGATGATTAACAACGCAGGCTCCGGTCACATCGGCGGAGCGTGTTCGTCTATAGATTTATATCTGATGCTATGGCTCTGTGCCAATATATCCCCGGATAAAGTTGGCTTTGAGCAGCGGGATAGGATAATAGCCAGCCACGGTCATTCGGCAGCGGCTATTTACTCGGTTCTTGGAAACCTTGGTTATTTTGATATAAAGGATGCTATTGATAACTTCAGGGGCAAGGGCAGCATATATGAAGGGCTGGCGTCGATAAAAGTTCCCGGCGTAGAGTGGTGCAACGGCGTTTTAGGACAGGGGCTTTCGCAGGGCTGCGGCTCGGCAATGGCAGCAAAGCTGAAAGGCCTAGACTATCATGTCTTTGTAGTGCTGGGCGATGGAGAACAGGCAAAAGGTCAGCTTCAGGAAGCAAGAGAGTTTGCGAACAAATATAAACTTAACAGATTAACTGCTATTGTTGATTATAACAAAAAGCAATCGAGCGGCGACCTTAGTGACGTGATGCCGCAAAATATAAAAGAAAAGTATGCGGCAAGCGGATGGAAAACGCTGGAGATCGACGGACACGATTATGTTGAGATATATAAAGCATTAAGAGAAGCCTACTTTGAAAAGGAAAGACCGACCTTGATACTTGCGAACACTGTCATGGGCAAGGGCTTCTGCGAAATCGAAGGCAACTATGAATACCACGGTAAGATGCTGGACGAAGCGATAATAAAAAGAGAAGAGGAAAAGCTTTCGGGCTGTAAGGGCCCAGTAATAGAATTTGAAAAGTTTAGACCTGTCAAAAAAACCTCCTTATCAATAAAAACCGGAAAGCCAAGGGAGTATTCAAAAGACCAAATGGTCGATAACAGGTCGGCATTCGGGAATGCGCTCCTAGATATAGCGAAAGAGAATAAGGGTGAGGCAAATTATATTGCTGCAGTAGACTGCGATTTGACTGCGTCAACAAAGCTGACGGATTTTGCACAGGAGTTCAGCGACAATTTTGTGGAGTGCGGTATAGCGGAACACAATGCGGCAACGGTTGCTGCGGCGATGTCCAGAGAGGGCATCGTAACATTTCAGGCAGGTTTCGCAGTTTTCGTAATTGATGAAGTGTACAGCCAGATACGAATAGGAGACATGCATAACAGCAAGGTAAAGCTTATCTGCACTCATTGCGGGCTGGACGTTGGGGAAGACGGCAAAACGCATCAGTGCACCGATTACATAAGCCTGCTTTCAAACTTAAAAGAGATGAAGATAATAATACCGGCAGACCCAAACCAGACGGACAGAGCGATAAGGTATGCAGCAGCGCAGGACACGGCGGCAGCTGTAATCATGGGAAGGTCAAAAATGAACGCTGTTACAGATGAGAACGGCAAAGAGTTTTTTGCCGGCGGATACAGCTTTGAGTACGGGAAAGGCGACCTCTTACGACAGGGCGGGGATGCAGCGATTATTACATACGGCAACATGGTGCCCTATGCGCTCAAAGCGTCTGAGATATTAAAGAAAAGCGGCTTGAGCATATCAGTCTTGAATATTTCGTTCCCGCTTAAGCTGGATGAACAAAAAATAAAAGAAGCCGCAGATACCGGTGTGATCGTTATATACGAGGACCACAACCAAAACACCGGGCTTGGCAATATCATTGCATCATATCTTATGGAAAAAGGTCTGCATTGTAGATTCATAAAAATGGGAGTTAAGAAAATCGGATACTCGGCATCACCTGAGTATAATTATAAAAAACAAAACTTGGATACGCAGAGCTTAGTAGATGTGTTAACAAAGGCTTGCAGCAAATAAAACTAAATCAAAATAAAGGAGTAATCATTATGTTTAAAACCAAAATAGGCTTTATTCCATCCAACTGGGAATCCTGGGACGGAAGTGAGTTTACGGGTAAATGGGCCGGAAAGATGAGAGACAGGTGTGTTGCCGTGCTTGAAAGCATGCCGGGGATCGATCTTATTGTGCCGTCAAAAGAGATGACTGCTGATGGCTGCGTAAGCGATATGGATGATGCCAAAAAGACTCTGGAGCTCTTTAAAAAAGAGGAGATACAGGGGCTGATAATCGGCAACATGACTTTCGGAATGGAAGTGGCTGTTGGAGCAATCTTGAGCGGATTAAACAAAGACATGCCCATTATGCATTTTTGCACAAGGAGTGCGCCCATAGACAGCGAAGGAGTGCGGGCAACAGATACATGGTGCGGACAGTTCATGACGGTATCTGCGATAAAGCGCAGAGGTTTTAAATATGTACATATAAATACATGCAATCCGGAAGACGAGGTTTTCAAATACAAAATGGAAGTTTTTGTACGGGCTATATGCGCCGTTAGCATGTTCAAAGGCGCAAGATTCGGGCAGGTCGGCACAAGACCGCAGCTGTTTGAATCGCAGTATTACAGCGAAGAAAACCTGCAAAGGCAGTTTTCACAGATGGTCGTACCGATGGATTTAGCTACGGCTTTTTCAAGGATGGATGCAATTTCGCCGGACGACCCGGATGTAAAGAGGATAGTCGGAGAAATAAAGTCGAGTGCAGATGAAATATACGACGAGGTAAGCGAAGAGGCGCTGACGAACCAGGCAAGATTCGAGCTTTCGCTGGTACGGATAAAGGAAGAGCTCGATGTTGACGCTATGGCGGTAAGCTGCTGGACGCAGATACAGGAGAGATACGGGATATCAGCCTGCTCAACGTTCGGAAGGCTGAACGACCAGGGGATAATCACCGCATGCGAGGTCGATTTGCTTGGCGCAGCCACGATGTGGATCGTATACTGCGCAGCGCTTGGCGAAAACGTGCCGGATTTCATAGACTGGACGGATCTGCACCCCACGCAGGAAAACGTATGGCTCGCATGGCATTGCGGAAATGCTGCGCCAAGCTTGTGCCAACCGGGCTGCAAAACGATACTCGTAAGAAACGAAAGACTTATTCAGTGGTGCGCTACCTGTCACGGAGCAAAGGAGTTCAAATTAAAGGACGGCGACGTAACCTGCGCCAGAATGGTTGAGTATGACGGGGAGTACACCATGTTCTTTGGAAACGGCGAAGTTATAGACATAGAGCCGTTTGTCAGAGGCACCTACGGATGGGTCAAAGTTAACGACCTTGAAGATTGGGAAACGAAGATGGTTGAAAACGGCGTTATCCACCACGGGACGCTGATATACGACAAGAAGGTTGCTGATGTTCTTGAGATGTTCTGCAAGTTCCTTGGAATAAAGGCTGTCAGGGGGGCGTAATAATGCAGGGCAAAATGCTGTGTGCGACGCTCAAAGAACCGCAGAATATCCAAATAGAATATGTCGATATTCCGGTCCCTGGCAAAGGCCAGGTACTGCTTAAGATAAAGAGAATAGGTTTGTGCGGTTCCGATTCGACGATCTATTACGGGCTTCATCCGTATGTCAGCTATCCGTTAATAATGGGGCACGAGTTTTCTGCCGAAATAGTTAGGCTTGGCGATGGGGTAGAAGGTCTGCATGAAGGTCAGCGGGTCGCTGTTATACCCCATCTGGTATGCGGAGAATGTGATGCGTGCAAGAATGAAATTTACAACTTCTGCGAGGAGTTAAGATGCACCGGAGCAGAGGCCGACGGCGCACACAGAGAGTATATGGTAATGCCATCTGAGATGGTTTTACCGATTCCCGATACCGTATCCTATGACGATGCAGCGATGATCGAGCCGGCATGTGTAGCTTATCATGCCGCTAAGCGCCCGGCTATAAAGCCGGATGATAAAGTACTGATAATCGGTGCAGGCCCGATCGGGAACTTTTGTATGCAGAGCGTAAAGACTCTGGGCGCTGAAAAGGTCTACGTAGCGGACGTAGACCAAAGCAGGCTTGAGCTCGCATTAACGCTTGGAGCTGAAGGTGTTATAAATGTCAGCGAACAGAGCCTTGAAGACGGTATAAAACAGTTTGAGGACAGCGCTAAAAAGATAAGCGTATACTTCGACTGTGTAGGGAGCAAAGGGCAGGTACTGAACCAGATACTGCAGCTTGCTGCAAGGGGAAGCAGGGTCGTTATGGTAGGTGTGCTGCAGAACGAGTACGATATACCAAACCTTCCCGATTTTGTGCAGCATGAGTTGACGCTTTTTGGCACGACTATGTATACGCCCAGCGATTACAAAGAAATGATAGACCTTATGGGCAGCAAAAAAATCAGTACAGAGGGTATAATCACACACTGGTTTGATTTAAAAGACATTAAAGAAGTATTCAAAGACCTTGTAGAGAATAAATCCGAGAAGTATTTCAAAGTAATATTTAAAGTGGATGATCAGGCGGATGATGTATGAGTTTACTCGGTATTGATTTAGGTTCAAGCAGCGTTAAAGGAGTCGTTTTTGACTACAGCGGAAAGCAGCTGGCATCGGCTTCATGCGGCTATACTACGCTGAGAAAACAAAACAGAGCAGAGGCCGACCCGGACGAGATCTGGACAGCGGTAAAAAAGACAATAAAGTCGCTTTCGGAAGACAAAAGTGCTGGCGATATCGAAGCGCTGGCGATAAGCTCTCACGGCGAGACCATTATACCCGTGGACAGAGAGGGCAAAGCTGTCGGCAACGCCATAATGAACTCGGATAACCGTGCCCACAAAGAACTTGAAATGATGGAAAAGATAATAGACAAAAGGCGTCTTTATGGCATAACCGGAGTTCCCATGCATACTATGTTTTCTTTGCTCAAGATAATGTGGCTGAAAGAAAACAAACCGGATGCTTTCGGTAAAACAGCTAAGTTTCTGAGCGTCGGAGATTTCATAATATCAAAACTCGGTGCAGGGTTTTATACGGACTATTCGCTGGCTGACAGGACCATGTGCTTTGATATTAATAAGCTCGAATGGTCTGACGAGATACTGTTGGCAGCGGGGCTTAAAAAGGACTTGTTTGCAGAAGCTGTGGCATCCGGCAAAACCTGCGGAAGCATTTCAAAACAAGCAGCAAAGGAGCTTGGGCTGAAAGATAACGTAGTGATAGCTGTGGGAGGGCACGACCAGCCTTGCGGCGCTTTTGGAGCCGGAGCATACAGGAATAAAGATGCAGCGGTGTCGGCGGGTACATATGAAAGCTTAAATATAATAACCGATGAGCCAAAGAACAACGACGAAGCGTATAGATATAAGTTCAATTCATATCCGCACGTCGTCGAAGGCAAATACATCAATCTTGGGTTTTTCCCGGCGGGGTTTGCAACATCATGGTTTATAGATGAGTTTTGCTATGAGGATAAAGTAAATGCGCAAAAAGAGGGTTTGAGCGTTTACGAATATATTGATTCAAGACTGGACAAGGCGAATTTCAGCGCACATTACTTCCTGCCTTACTTAGTAGGCTCAGGTACCCCGCACTGGGATGCGGATGTAAGCGGTGCGCTGCTGGGTCTAAGTCCAAGCACAAGCAGGTACGATGTATTTAAATCAATATTTGAGGGAATAGCGTTTGAGCTCAATTGGAATCTTAGAGAGTTGCAAAACATAATCGGTGATATCAAAGATATAAGGATAAGCGGAGGCAACTCTAGACTAGATTTTAGCGTGCAGTTAAGAGCCGATATATGCGGCAGGTCTTTTACAAGAGTAAATACTGTCGAAACGGTTTGCCTCGGGGCAGCTATGTTTGCAGGTATGGCGGTCGGGGTCTATAAGGACTACGAAGATGCTGTCAGCAATACGGTTAATACAGGCCGGATATTCGAGTCCTGTGAGGAAAAAAACGAAATGTACAGCGGTAAGTTTGAACAGTATAAGAAGATATACGGAGCTGTAAAAGACATAAAATAAGCCTGATACATTTTATAAGGAGATAGAATGGCAAAAGCAATTGTGCTGGAAGGTATAGGCAGTGTATCTTATAGAGAATTTGCACCTGAAGAATACTATATGCCTACTCAAGAGGAAGAGGCCTTTCATTTCTGCAATTTTGTTTCGAGTTATCACGGAAACCCGCTTGAGGGTGAGATAGAGGTCGAAGCAATATGCGGCGCATTCTGCACACACGAGGTGTCCCTGTATAAAGGTGACTTAACGTTCCCGCATTACCCTGGCGTGATGGGGCACGAAGCAGTGCACCGTGTTACAAGAGTGGGAGCGAGTGTTGACCATGTCAAGGAAGGCGATTATGTAAGCTGCTGCTGGTATCATGGGCAATGGGCGAAAAAGGTTATAGGACCTGCAAAAACAGCATACCTCTTGCCGGATAAACTGGAAGACCCGGCATATTGGATAATAGAGCCGGCAGCATCAATCGTTAACGCTGTCAGTTATATGGATATTAAGCCGGGGGCACGGGTACTGGTAATCGGCATCGGTTTTATGGGAATGATGATGGTTCAGCTTATATCCGGTTATCCGATGGCCGAATTCACGGCTGCCGATATTAAAGAAGAAAACCTCGTTTTGGCAAAACAGTTCGGCGCTTATGAAACAATAAACCTGTCTGATGAAGAGGGGCAGGAAAGGCTTGCCGGATATAATGACGGACATTTTGATGTAGTAATAGAGTGTTCGGGCTCTCAAAATGGACTAAGTACTGCCATTCGGCTTTGCGGTGATGCAGGGTTTATCTATTGCTTTGGCTGGCACAGACAACCGAGGACTGTGGACTTTAAATTCTCCTTCCTGCATGGACAGCATATTATACAAACTTCACCGGGCATCGATGTCGGAAAAGCTTATGAACGTCACTGGCCGACGACGATTGAGCTTTTTAAACGTGGGAAAATAGATTTGAAGCCGCTTATCACACATCGGTATAAAGCGGAGGATATAAAACGTGCAATGGAGGAATCCTGCAACCGAGGCGAAGGATTCATCAAAAGCGTCTTATACTTATAAATTTTGTTTAAGGGTTAAAAGAAATGAGATTAAAAGATAAAGTATGTGTCATCACCGGAGCGGGTAGCGGAATAGGTAAAAGCGCAGCATTGCTTTTTGCAAAAAACGGGGCTTTTGTATACTTGCTTGAAATCAACAAAGCTACAGGGCGGGAAGTTGAAAAAGAGATACTGTCTTTTGGCGGCAAGGCAGAGTTTATAAAGACAGACGTATCATCCGCACAGGATGTGGCTAAGGCTTTTGATCACATAAAATCTGAAGACAGGGGTCTGCATGTACTTTATAACAATGCGTCTGTGTTCCTCGGAGGACAGGATAACGCAATAAGCGAGATTTCGCTTGAGACGTGGGATAAAGTGCTCGGCATCAATCTTAACGGTATGTTCTACTGCTGCAAATACGGTCTGCCCATAATGCTTAAGAGCGGCGGCGGGTGCGTTATAAACACGGCTTCGAGCGCCGCAATCCAGGGTGTACCAAGGTGCGATGCATACACCGCAACAAAAGGAGCAGCAGCAGCGCTTACAAGATCGATGGCTGTTGAATACGGGCCAAAAAATATAAGGGTGAACTGCATTGCTCCGACAGCAATAAAAACCCCGATGATCATGCAGAGCAATATGGATGACGACTCTTTTGACGAGAAACGATTTTTGGAAACAGGGACGCCGCTTAGGCGGTGGGGCAGTCCGGAAGAAATCGCACAGATCGCTTTGTTTTTAGCTTCCGATGAGGCATCATATATGAACGGCGCGCTGCTCGTAGCGGACGGCGGGATAACTATAACTTATCCTTTTACAAAAGTACCGGATTTCAATTAGTATCGATATATTTAATAACAAGGAGCATTACATTGACAAGTCGAGAAAGAGTAAGAAAAGCGCTCAACTTTGAAAAAACCGATAAGGTTCCGATTGATTTTGGAGGGACGATAGTTTCATGTATGGATTTGAAAGCGCATGAAAACCTGCTCAGCTATTTTGGGATAGTTAAAGATGCAGGGCCTATCATAGACTACACGATGGGAACGGTCGAGCCTGCGGATGAGCTTAGAAAAGAATTTGAAACTGATATATACAGAGTTGGGCTGAATATCAGCAGACCTGACATGAACAATAACACATATAAAGACGGGTTCGGTATAACATTTAAAAAGGCAGAACCGCATGAATATTTCGACGTAGTAGACAGCCCGCTAAAAGACGCAAAGCAGAGCGACATTAAGGATATGCAGATGCCCGACCCGGACAACGAGAAGATGTATACAGGACTTAAGAAAAAAGCAAAGGAGCTTTTCAATAATACCGATTACGCATTAGCAGCTGATTTTGGAGTCCCTGGATTTTACGAAACATCTCAGAAGCTAAGGGGATACGAAAATATAGCATGCGACTTGATGATAGACCCGGATTTCGTTAAAGAGCTATATGAAAAGCTGCTCGTTCTGCAGAAACGATGGTTCAAAAACTATCTCGAATGTGTGGGGGCGTATGTAGAGGTAATAGGCTATGCGGACGATTTAGGCATGCAGGACAGACTGCAAATATCCCCGGAAGTGTACAGGGAAGTTATAAAGCCATATCACAAAGAGATATTTTCATATATACACCAAATTGCTGACGTTAAGATACTTCTTCACAGCTGCGGCGCTATAGAGCCGATAATCGAGGATTTGATTGATGCGGGAGTTGACGTTTTAAACCCGCTGCAGACTGCTGCAAAAGGAATGGATATAGAGATCTTAAAGGAAAAATACGGCGGCAGGATATCGTTCTGGGGAGGGATGGACGAACAGGAAATACTCCCGTTCGGTTCACCGGAAGAAATAGAAGAAGAGGCCCGAAGACTTATGTCGGTCATGGGCAAAGACGGTGGTTACGTGTTTGGACCGGGACACAACTTTCAGGCCGATACGGCTGCAGAAAAAATAGTTTTTATGTACAGAGCAGCAAAAAAGTATAGAAATATATGATACTGCCAAAGGAGGGATGAACGTGACCAGCAAGCAAAGGGTTAAACTAGCATTTGAACATAAAGAGCCTGACAGGGTTCCCGTGTCGGAGCTTTATATAAATTCGCCGGTTGCTTCAAAAGTGTTGGGCAGAACTGCGTTTACAGGATGGAGCGGGCATATAAGATGCAAGGTCAAAAACAGTATGCTTATCGAAGGGCGTGGTGACGAATTCTACTACAGAGAGGTTCAGGATCTTGTGGAATTGTATAAAAAGCTTGAGCTCGACACGATAATGATAGAAAGACCTCCTTTGAAAAAAAGAATAATTCCAACGGCAATTGATGAAACCACATGGAAGTTTGAAGATAAAGAGAACGGATTATGGAGCATAGAGCACTACGATCCTGATACTGACCTTTTTCATACGGCTGATTCTAATTTTCATAGATGCGGTCTTGACGAGTTCAGAAGATACATAGACTTGTTGAACAGTGAACCTATTGACATGGACACGTGGTCGTGGGATCAGGCGCAGTATATAGTTGATAACTGCAAAGACATGTTTATAATGGCAGTAGTAGAGATAGACTTTCCTCCCATGAGCATGGGTGCGCTTGGAGGCATATTCATGGAAGCGCTTGCGTTTAAGCCCGAGCTGTGCCAGGAATATTTGAACTACAGAGTCAGGAAGGGCTTGAAGTTTATAGAAAAGTATGCGTCTATGGGCGTTGACTGCGTATTCGACGGTGAAGACCTTGCGGGCAACAACGGACCATTGTTTTCTCCAAGAACTTATATGGACTATTATGCAGTAAGGTTTAACATTCTGTCAAAAGAGATACATAAAAACAACATGCTTTATATAAGGCATACCGACGGAAACATAATGCAGTTTGCTGATGAATTTCTGTTGAAGTCAGGCTTTGACGGATATCAGTCGGTTGACCCGAGTGCAGGCATGGATATTTCCGAAATAAAGAAAAAATACGGAGATAAAGTTTTGCTGATGGGTAATGTCGATTGCGGTCAGGTACTTCATCTTGGCACTGTGGAAGACAGCGTGAAAGCGACAAAAGATGTTATTAGAGCTGCTTCTCCGGGGGGAGGGCATATATTGTCTTCCAGCAACACTATACACAGCGATGTAAAGTATGAAAACTACATGGCGATGCTCGAAACGGCGAGAAAATACGGAAGCTATCCAATCGTCTGATAAAGAGTTAAGTATATATCTGAGCTGTTAATATATGGTGTTTGAGGCTTAAATAAAAAATGAATGCTGCAATTATAGATTTACAGCTATCAAAGATGACGCACTTTATTAATCTGGTCTGCCACCATTTGAAATATAAAGGAGGGCACCAATTATTGACCTTGTCCCACAGATTTGAACAAATTCAAAATGGTGAAAAGCAGCTGATATAATAAAAACGAAGTGAAGAGAAATACTCTTACAATAAGGTTACAAAGTCCATCTAATGCTATGGAATGAAATGCAGGATATAGCGAAAGTGCATATTATGCAGCGGACATAACGATGGTTGAGTTTGGAGCTTTGAACCATGGTTGTATTGGAGTTCTTACGCTTGTTGCTAACCGTAGTATCGCATTTGATGATAAGATAAAAGCACGCCAGAAACGACGTGCCTTAAGACTTTATCGAACAGGAGTAACTATTTTGACCTATCCTAAATTATGGCGGAGAGAGAGAAGCCACCCGAACAATGCACTCAAATGGAAAGTGTAGAAGAGAAGTAGTTTAGCCAATTACTATTTTTTTTAAATTAACGTTTAGTTAAATATAATATCTTTTAGTTCAAGAATTTTGATTAAAACAACAAAAAGATGAAGCGTAATTATTGTAAATTAATTACAAATATAATTCGTCATGGGAAATAATAGTCTTCATTCATTAACTGATCTACAAGAAAAAAATAATCCTAGATAATAATATGTATATATCATTACTATATTAATTGCATTAATCTATATAGAATATGATAAATGAAGTTAAGTATAAAAGCATTGTTTCTTGATTTAAAGAATAGTGCATACATAATAAGTAGAAGGGATAGGACATATGGGAGATAATAATTTTAAAAAACTAAAAAGCGAATTACCAAGTTTAAAAGAAATAAAATGTTCTGAAAACATTGATATACTGGCGTGCCCCCCGAGAATTGTACCAACTCCAAAGTTAGTATAGAATAAAAAAATACTAAAAAGGAGTTAAGGAAATGGCAAGGAAGAACTATACGGCGGAGCAGATAATAGTAAAACTTCGAACGATAGAGGTTCTATTCAATCAAGCAAGGTGATGTACAGGTCGGAGACAATGTATTGATAATAGGAAGCGGGGCGATTGGCCTGGGCGCTGTTCCGTTTGCACGGTTCTCAGGGGCTAAAAACGTGATACTCGCAGCCAGAAAAGATTTTAAGCTTGAAGTGGGCAAAAAGATGGGTGCGGACATCACGATAAATACAGTTAAAGAAGATTTATACGAACGTGTGATGGAGATTACAGACGGTAAAGGCGTAGAGGTTATCGTAGATTCTTCCGGAAATGCGGATATGTTTATACAATCAATGAAGCTCGTAGCGTCGGGAGGCAGGATAGCGGTAGTGGCATTTTACGAGCAGTTGATAAACGGAGTCGACCTTGATTTGTTTGTACTAAAAGATGCTAAGATAACAGCTGTCTCAGGAAGCCCGAACATGGGGCCTGTGGTAATCAAGATGATGGAAACGGGAAAGATTGATTTCAGCCATATGATCACGAAAATATATCCTTTAGCACAGGCAGAGGACGCTTTGAATGAACTGAAAACCAGCAGCGATAAAAGAATAAAGATTATGTTGGAGATTTAGCAACAAATTTTAAACTGATTTCGGTTGGTTACTTATGGGGAGAACCTGGTATTACTGGCTGAATAAAAAATAAATGGAGGTAGGAAAATTGAAAAAAACTATTTTGGTTATGCTAGCACTACTAATGGTTGTTGCACTTTTTGCGGGCTGCAAAGACACAACAACTGATGCGACGGATGCGACTGATGATTCAACGGACACATCCGGCGACATGGCAGATGACACATCTGGTGAAACATCCGATGAAATGAGCACTGAGGAAGAGTATGATCCATTAGAGCACCCGATTGGGTTTACAATGTTCTTGAAGAGTCATCCGGTAGTCCAGATTATGATTGCAGGTTTCCTGAACAGAGCGGAAGAACTTGGATACGAACCTCACTTATATGCACCGGATGCGGCTGATGCACCGGCAGCTTTTGCGCTATCGGAAGCAGGAGTTGCACAGCATAAGATAGAAGGTATGGTAGTGTATATCTTTGATGAATCATCATATCCTTACATCAAAAAACTAGCTGATAAAGGTATCTATGTTGTAACAGGGCATACAAAGGTTGAAGAAGGAACTGTACCAGGATTGCTAGCATGGGCAGCATGTGACGCCGATGCTTACGGAAGAGCATCTGCAAACGCAATTGGAGAGGAAATCGGCGGCACAGGTACTGTTGCAGTAACCGTGGGTAGCTTCAATCCGACTGAAAACGCAGCGGCAGCTGGTTTTGCAGATGAAATGGCAAAGAACTACCCAGATGTCGTGGTGCTTGATCCAATCGAAGAAGGATTCGACACTCCGACAGCTATAGACAGAGCAACTGCTATCATGCAGTCGAACCCAGACTTGGCAGGCGCTTTCTCAACGACTGGTGCAGGTCCGTCCACATGGGCAGGAGCACAGGAGAACACAGGCAAATCAATCGTAGCTATAGCTATGGATTACAGCCGTGTTAACCTTGACCTTGTAAAAGAAGGAAAAATCTATGCAGTAGTTGCACAGCCTCTGTATGCAGAGTTTGCAAAATGTGCAGAGATGCTTGACACACTGCTGAGGGGCGGAACAGTTGAGTACAACAATCTGCTCGAAGCTCCTCTGGTAACAAAGGAAAATATTGATGAATATTATGGAATTCTTGAAAAGGTTGAAGAAGCTTTTGAGAAACTAAACAGCTAAGTATTGATTGGCAAAAACGCAGGTTTGTGGGCAGGCCATTTTATGGCCCGCCCTTTCCTGCAAACAGGGAGGAGAAAGATTTGTGATGTCAGAATTCGTTCTAGAAACAAAAAACATTGAAAAGCAGTTTCCTGGTGTCAAGGCCGTGGATAAAGTTAACCTGCAGGTGAAAAAAGGTGAGATAATGGGCCTGATAGGTGAAAACGGGGCAGGTAAATCCACTATATTAAAAGTTATTAATGGCATCTATAAAGCTGATTCTTATCATGGAGACGTATTAGTTAATGGTAAAAAGGTTAAGTTTTCTTCGCCGCACGATGCACTTAAAAGCGGCATTGGTTTTGTTCCGCAGGAAATCAACGTAATGGATGATTTGACTGTTGCTGAAAATATATTTGTCGGCCATTTAAATATCAAAGATAAAGTAATCTTAAATCCTAGTACCATAAATAAGAGGGCGGTAAGGTTACTTGAGGAAAACAAAATAGATCTAAAACCAAATGCTCATGCCCGTGTTCTGAGCATAGGACAAAAGCAGTTAATGATGATTGCACGTGCTCTTTCTTGGAAACCGAATGTTCTTATTCTAGACGAACCGACAACAGCTCTTTCACTTGAAGATGTTGAGAACCTGTTCCACATAGTTAGAGATCTGAAAAGCAGAGGCACGAGTATAGTATTTGTGACTCACAAGCTTGAAGAGATAATGATGTTGACGGATTCGGTTACCATACTGCGAGACGGCAAAAAAATCTCAACTTATGAAAAAGAACAATATGATAAAAACAAGATAGTTAAGGATATGGTCGGCAGAGAAATCTCAGATATGTATCCAAAGCGCAGCACGCAAATCGGCGATGAGATATTGCGTGTAGAGAATTTAACTGTCGAACATCCTAAAATTCAGGACAGAAATTTAATAGAAAAACTTAGTTTTCATTTAAATAAAGGCGAGGTACTCGGGATTGCCGGGCTTGTCGGTTCGGGGCGTTCCGAGACTTTAAGTACGATATTTGGCCAATATAAAAAGAAAACAGGCAAAATATTTATTAATAAAGAAGAAGTGACGATTTCGGACAGCAGCGATGCGATAAAAAATGGTATAGCAATGGTAACGGAAGACAGAAAAGGCGACGGGCTGCTTATGCTTGCAAATATCAAGCATAATATAATGATATCCAACCTTCAAAAAGTTATTAAAACTTTCTATATAAATAAAAGGTTGGAGAAGAAAGTCGCCGGCGAATATATGGAGACTTTAAAGATCAAAGCAAACAATGAACAAGTAATGGTTGTAAATCTTTCGGGAGGCAACCAGCAAAAGGTTGTGCTTGCAAAGGTGCTGAACAGCGATCCAAAAATATTATTGCTGGATGAACCTACAAAAGGAATAGATGTCGGCTCAAAGAACGAGATTTATGTGTTGATAAATGAGCTTATCAAAAAGGGCATCTCGATTATCATGGTTTCAAGCGAGCTGCCGGAACTGATGGCAATGTGCGACCGGTTTGTGGTGCTGGCAGGCGGACGCATTACCGGTGAGATCAGCAAAGAAGACGCAACGCAAGAATCTATAATGATGAAATGCTGCTTGTAAGTCAAATAAATAGATTTGCAATGGAAGGGTGGGAAGATTTTGAACAAAGACAGATACGGTGAATCCGGCATTCAAGTGAAGAACGGGGTTGGCACTTTTTTCAGACGTATAATGGCAATACACGAAGTGAGCGTGCTTATTCCGCTGCTTGTGCTCGTTGGTATAGTAACAGCAATAAATCCGGTTTTTTTAGATCCATATAACCTTGGGGCACTGGCGAGGGGATTTGCATCCTGGGGGCTGTTGGCAATAGGCGAAACGTTTATAATAATGGTTGGTGAGATAGATATTTCAGTTGGTTCCATGGTTTCGTTCGGCACGATGTTTCTCGCCTATCTTGTGGCTGTAGCCGGATTGCCTTTGTTTTTGGCAATAATAATTGTTTTTTTACTGACTATAGGGCTGTCAATGGTCAATGGTTTCTGTATAGTCAAACTAAAAATACACGCTTTTATAACGACAATAGCAATGCTCAACATATGTAATGGCTTGTCTAGAGTGCTGACATATGCACGCCCGATAACCATATACGGCATGGAAGGAACAGAGGGGTATACGAACTTTGGAATGGCAGAGCCGTTTGGTCTCAACTGGATATTCTTCTTCTTTATTGCGTTTATATTTATCGGACAATTCGTTTTGCGCAAAACTTCATACGGCAGAAAAATATATGCTACCGGAGACAATGACAATGTCGCCAGAATGGCCGGAATAAATACTGATAGAATAAAACTGTCAACGTTTTTTATCAGCGGAGTAATGGTAGGCTTGGCTTGTGTTATGCTCCTTGCTAAACAGGGCACTGCAGGCCCCAATTTCGGACAAGGTTGGGAGCTTATGATCATAGCTGCTACGGCAATAGGAGGTATAAGCCTGACAGGCGGTTCCGGCTCAATGATAGGTACGCTGATAGGTATAATACTGTTTGCCACTATAGCAAACATACTAATATTGCTGGAAGTAAATCAGCATTTCCAAGCTGTCTTAACGGGAATAATAATGATACTGTCGGTAATAATTGACATCAGACGTAAAAACAAACTGCTTGGAAATAATGATTAGCAAAATTGATTGCTACCTAAAAGGAGGAAGACTACGTTGACGCAGAATAATCCAAATAATTTGAAAACTAATAATCTTGATCAAAGGTCCTTTATTAGAAAAGTATTGCAGGGTAAAAACACTACAATCGTAATTGCGCTGATTGGGTTGATTGCGATTTTCACCGGTATAAACGCTCAGTTTGTCTCCCAGGCAAACGTTTTTTCGTTGATGAAAACCCTTGCCTTTTATGGAATTGTAGCAGTTGGCGAAACGCTGGTGATAATAGGCGGCGATATCGACATTTCAGTCGGTTCAACCGCAGGCTTCGGCGGAGTATTCAGTGCATTTTTAATGATGGAATTCAACTGCTTTGGAATGCTCGGAACTCCATATGAGTGGATAGGCGTGCTTCTTTGCATGCTGATAACGTTAGTTGTGTGCTCGGTTGTCGGGTTTATAAATGCAGGTCTTGTAGTAAACTTAAGGCTGCCTGGGTTCATTGCAACGATAGCGACGCTTTATTCCGTGAGGGGTGCGATTATGGTTGTCACCAACGGCAATCCGATATACCCTCTTCCGCTGTTCTTCATGGATGGAATCGGGAGGTTCAACATTCCGCTGAGCGAGCTTGGAGGAATATCGCTGCCGTTTATATTCTTTATACTATTTGTAATTGGGTTTGAGTTTCTGCTCAGAAGGACGAGATTCGGACGAAACATATATGCAACAGGAAGCAATATAAGCGTGGCGAAACTTGCTGGAATAAACACAAACAAAGTAAGATATATGAACTTTGTTATACTCAGCATGATGGCGGGACTCTCCGGTATGCTGGTTGCAGCATTTACAAGACAAGGCTATCCGCCTATAGGCCAAGGGTGGGAGCTGCAGATTATAGCAGCTACTGCGATTGGCGGTATCAGTCTGACAGGCGGCTCAGGATCAGTAGTAGGCACTCTTATAGGTGTGCTAATAATGAACGTACTTAACAACGGGCTTGTTATAATCGGTGTTAACACCTTCCTTCAGACAGTTGTGATAGGCGTAGTTATGCTTTTGGCGGTCTATCTTGATATTCTCAGGAGCAAAAGAAAAGTGCGTTCATAATGAAAAACAAGTATAAACAAAAAGGAGCATGGATATGATAAAAAAACAAACAAGAAACGTTTTCATAATACTTCTTGTTGTTGTACTGATGCTTATCCCTGTTGGATGCCAAAACGAAGATGAAAAAGAAATTGAATTCAGCGATGATGTGTTTGAACAGTGCGTCAGGGACAGTCTGGAAATTTATGGAGATGAAGCAATCACCATTGGAGAAGCAAAAACTTTGGTTACATTGGACTGTTTCTATGAACTGCCGCTGTCGCTGAGCGATTTGAAGTATTTCCCAAACATTGAAGAGCTGTTTATTTACGGTGCGAAGGTCAAGGACTTTTCAGCGGTAAGCAAGCTGTCGATGCTCAGGGATCTAACTCTTTGGCAGACGGACGTTGATGACATTTCAGCAGTTTCAGAACTGAAGAATATAACGGATTTAGGGATAATCATGACCCCGGTGTCAGATCTTACCCCCATAAAAGACATAACATCAATTACTTCTTTAACAATTTGGGGAACTGCTGTCGAAGATTTAGGCCCGATTGCGAACCTGACAAATATCGAACATTTTACTCTGCAGTTAAACAACGTAAGAGATATTTCGGTGGTGTCAAACTTCGTTAATATGGTTGAGTTCGGAGCTACTGCGAATGCAATAGAGGATCTGTCACCTCTGCAGGAACTGCAGAAACTTGAGTTTTTGTATTTGGACGGCAATAACATAACTGATATAACACCGATATTGAATTTGGAAAACCTGAAGAAGCTGTATTTAAGAGATAACCCGATAGAGAATTATTCGCCGCTGGATGATTTTGATTGTGAAGAGATATTAGTATAAAACAAGGGGGGGACCATGAAACTTGCCGAAGATATTAGAAAAACACAAGTTGCCGATAATGAAATAGCAGTATTCTGGCTGGGTCAGGCGGGCTTTTTGATTAAGGACAGCGAGGGAAGAACGATAGTGATAGATCCTTACCTCTCGGACTGTTGCGAGCGTGAGTTTGGGTTCAAGAGATTATCGGCAAAGCTGATATTACCAAAAGAGCTTGATGCCGACATCATTTTTTCTACGCACGAACACCTTGACCACTTTGATATAGACTCACTGCCGGAACTCATGGCAAATAAAAAAACAAGATTTGTAGGCTCCAAACCATCATCAGAAATATACAGGCAGATGGGGCTGGACGAAACAAGGCTTATAGAAATCGATGAAGGAAAAAGCGTAGACCTTGGTTGGGTTAAATTCACAGGCGTTTATGCAGACCACGGAGACTTGGCACCCGATGCCGTAGGTGTGCTAATAGAGACCAGCGGTATAAGCGTATATTACACAGGCGACACTGCATACAGGCCGGAGGAAATGAAGCAGGCAATTGAAGCTAAGCCCGACATTATCATACTGCCGATAAACGGTGCATACGGCAACCTCGATTCGGTAGAGGCTGCAAAGCTGGTTAAAGACACCGGCGCAAAGTATGCGATTCCCTGCCATTTCTGGACTTTTGCTGTGCACGGAGGCGACCCGCAGAAGTTCGACGACGAGATGAAGGAAACTGCTCCGGATAGCCAGGCAGTATTTTTTGCGCAGGGCGAGATGAAGAAGTTCCGTAAATAACGGCTAAATATTAAAATTTTAAAACAGGGAGGACGTATTTTTGTTATACGGGAATTGCAGTGCGGCGAAAAATGTGCAGTGAGTTCTCTTACTATATGCGTAGAGAAAGGAGGGCTCTATGCCAAGTAACAATTCAAAATATACACAGGAGATGAGAGAACAGACCGCAAAGCTAATTATAGATTCAGGGAGGTCAGCAACGAGCTTTACTGAGGAGACAGGAATCGACATTAACACAGTTTGTCGGTGAGTTCGAGAATATCGGCGAAAGCATAATCTGCCTTCATATGCGGAGTCGAAAGGTATAAGTCCAAAGCATCCTGTTTCGGACCGAGAGCTCATCCAAAAGAACAAGGAGATTGAGAGAGAGATTAAGAAAAAAGAGAAACTTTTGGCTGAAGAGAAAGAGAAGGTTGAAATTTTAAAAAAATCCCTGCACATCTTTATGCAACTCCCAGAATTAAGTATGAAGCAATTCGAGAATACAGCCGGGAATATTCTGTGAGGAAGATGTGCAAAGCTTTAAACCTGGCTGAAGGTGCGTATTACCAATGGTTACGCAGAAGAGAAGCAAAAGAGCAAAAGAAAGAAAAAGAGAAAATACTTATAGAACATATACGAGAGGTTTTTGAGAAAGCGAAATGCGTCTATGGATATAGGCGTATGCAGCATTCAATGGAGCAGGAAGGCATTGTGAAGTTTCCCCGAGATACTTCCTTCAAAATAGCATTATCCAGAGATAGCTTTGCAACCAATTTTTTCAAGTGTATGTTCTCTTTCTCTACTGCTTTCAAACGTTTAGCCTGATCAGTGCGCATCCCGCCGTATTCCTTGCGCCAGCGATAGTACGTTTGGTCACTTACTCCTATGCTTCTAATAGCCTCAGCTTCCGTAATGCCTTGGCTGATCTTTACTTCGACTTCTTTTAACTTGCTAATTATTTGTTCAGCCGTATAATTCCTTTTTGCCATATTACTTCACCTCTTTGACCTTCTCCCAAAAAAATGGTCTATGCAAAATGTTAGTTTTTGAAATAAAATAAGCTAACAAAGGGAGGAAGAAACGATGAAGACCAGTAAGTTTACAGAGGAGCAGATTGCTTTTGCTTTAAAGCAGGCAGAGACAGGAACACCAGTAAAAGAAGTTGTTAGGAAGATGGGTATAACGGAGCAGACATTTTACCGGTGGAAGAAGAAGTACGGCAGTATGATGCCGCTATTTAAGAAAGCTAAAACAACTCGAGGAAGAGAACAGGCAATTGAAGAAGCTTGTTGCGGATTTAAGTCTTGATAAACAGATGCTGCAGGATGTATTGTCAAAAAAGCTTTAAAGCCTGAAGTCAAGCGAGAGGCTGTCAGATGGCTTCAGGCGCATTATGGAATTAGCGAATGTAGAGGGTGTAAAGCCGTTCAAATGTACAGATCTACATTTCGATATGAAAGCAAAGCAGACAAGCAAGAGCTGCTTAGAATGCGAATAAAAGATATAGCCACTACACGGGTCAGGTATGGATATAAGCGAATACATATATTGCTTCAAAGAGAAGGCTGGAAGATAAATCATAAGCGAGTTTACCGACTGTATCGTGAAGAAGGACTGAATCTAAGATGCAAGACCAAAAGAAAACGGATAAGCGGTGCTAGAATACCGAGACAAGATACAACAGGAATAAACGAATGCTGGGCGATGGATTTCGTGTCAGATTGCTTATTTAACAGCAAACGCTTCAGGGCGTTAACGATTATTGATATACATAGCAGAGAATGCTTGGCAATCTATGCAGACCAAAGAATTAACGGCGAGAAGGTTTTTGAAACTTTAGAATCGATTTGCTGCGACAGAGGTGTTCCGGAAAGAATCCGAGTTGATAATGGCCCTGAGTTTATATCGAAAACAATGGATGAGTGGGCGTATTCCGCTAACATTAAGCTTGATTTCTCCAGACCCGGCAAACCCACCGACAATGCTCATATTGAGTCTTTTAATGGTAGTCTTAGGGATGAGTGTTTAAATATCAATTGGTTCTTGTCAATTGACGATGCAAGAAGTAAACTGGAAGCATGGAGAACGGATTGCAACAAATTTAGACCCCACAGTTCCCTAGGAAACTTAACTCCAAGAGATTACGCTTTGGAGATGAAATCCGGTATCCATTTACTACCAGCTGATTGCCGAAATTACTAACATTATGATCTGACCAGTTTTCGGGGGACCCTCATCAGCTGCTATTCACCACTTTCAATTTGTACAATTCTGTGGGGCAAGGTCAAACGAACAATAATTACAAATAAAATTCACTTTGAAAATGGCGGGTTGCTATTCATTAACTAATTTACAATAAAAAATAATAATACTAGATAATAATACGTATATATCATTACTATATTAATTGCATTAATCTATATAGAATATGATA
This sequence comes from Christensenellaceae bacterium, assembly GCA_963666505.2. GTDB lineage: Bacteria > Bacillota > Clostridia > Christensenellales > SZUA-584 > JABGQS01. Next base: position 899,564 of record CAXXXL010000001.1, read on the forward strand.
AACGAAGTTAAGTATAAAAGCATTGTTTCTTGATTTAAAGAATAGTGCATACATAATAAGTAGAAGGGATAGGACATATGGGAGATAATAATTTTAAAAAACTAAAAAGCGAATTACCAAGTTTGGAAGAAATAAAATGTCCTGAAAACATTGATATACCTACTCAAAAAAAATTATATTATAATATGAATCTAATTCGTTATTTTGAGGTAGAAGTTAAAGATTTATGGATGCAAGGGAAAATTAGGGGTATTGCCCACAATTATATATATGCTGAGGCTATTGCAGCCGGTGCGTGCGCTGCATTGCGTGAAAATGATGTTATCACAAGCACACATCGTGGACATGGACATGCAATAGCTAAGGGCGCGGACGTTAATGCAATGATGGCTGAACTTTTTGGTAAGGCTGAAGGTTTAAATGAGGGACGTGGAGGTTCCATGCATATCGCTGATATGAATATTGGAATCCTTGGAGCTACAGGAATTGTTGGCAGTGGAATCCCGTTAGCTGCCGGAGCCGCATTATCAAACGTTGTCCTGGGTAAAAAAGGGGTCGCGGTATCTTTTCACGGCGATGGAAGTGTAAATCAAGGAGTTTGGCATGAGACTCTTAATATGGCGGCAGTTTGGAATTTGCCTGTAATTTTTATTACCGAAAACAATCAGATGGCTGTTGGGACCGAACAAAATAGAACAACTAAGGAAATTAATATCTATAAGAAGGCAGCAGCGTATGGAATAAAGGGAGTTTTGGCAGATGGGTTCAACGTGTTTTCTGTATACAACTCTGTAAAAAGTGCTATTGAAAGTGCAAACAATGGATTTGGGCCAACACTGATTGAGTGCCGTTATATGCGTATATTAGGACATTTTTCAGGTGATGATCAGTGGTACAGAGACACAAGCCATCTAAAAAAATATTATGAGTTGTGTCCTATTAATCGAATGCGCAACTATTGGATAAGAGAAAATGTTGTTACAGAAGAGCAAATTAAAGAGATTGAGAAAGATGCTTACGACAAGGTACAAAATGCTATAGAATTTGCCGAGAATCAATGTACAGATCCAAGATGTGAAAAGATTTATAATCATCTTTATGCGAAAAATGAGCTTATATAGCTATATGGAGATATAAAATGAGTGAAATAACAATTAGACAAGCTATAAATGATGCTTTAAGAGAAGAAATGAGACGCGACTCAACGATAATTAATATGGGATGCGATGTCGCTCTTAAAGGAAATCCTTTTGGTATAACAAAGGATTTAGTAAAAGAGTTTGGTTTAAAAAGGATGTATGACACTCCGATATCAGAGAGTGGTTTTACCGGCATTGCGATTGGAGCTGCAGCAACGGGGTTGAGGCCAATAATTGAAATTCAGTACATGGATTGGATAACACAGGCGTTGGACCAGATTGTAAATATGGCGGCAAAAATGAGATATATGTTTGCGGGTAAAGTTAGTATACCGTTGGTTGTAAGAACGACATGTGGTACAGGTGAGGGAATGGCAGCACAGCACGCACAATGTTTTATAAATTGGCTCAATTCTGTCCCGGGCATAAAAGTAGTTGCGCCGATAACAGCCTATGATGCAAAAGGTCTTTTAAAAGCAGCGATAAGAGATGATAATCCGGTTGTATTTGTAGAGAACAGGCCTTCCTATAAGCTTAGAGGCAATGTGCCTAACGAAGATTATATAGTGCCAATTGGTAAAGCTAAATTGTTAAGACAAGGCTCTGATGTAACAATTATTTCTTATGGCATGATGTCTCTCAAAGCACAACAAGCTGCAATAGAGATGGTTCATGAAGGTGTCACCTGCGATGTTATTGATTTACGTAGTCTCTTGCCGATAGATTATGATACAGTTATTAATTCTATTATGAAAACAGGGAGAGTTGTTATTGCTCAGGAATCTTCTTTACGTGGTGGTATTGCCAGTGATATTACAGCAGAAATTATTAGTAGGAGCTTTGATTACTTAGACGCGCCAATTGAACGTATAGGCGGATTAAACGTACCAATGCCCTATAGCAAAGTTCTGGAAGACTATGTAGTTCCTGATATAGTACAAGTAAAAGACGCGATTAGAAGAGTTGTAGATTAATGTATTATAAGATTTACTGGAATTATAGTTTTAATTTGACGCTTATTTCTTACTTTCTGATGTTAAAAGATTATCATTTAATAACATGTTATCACTACTTGCAAAACCTGGATGCCAAAAATCATTGGTCATTGTTTCGCGATATCGTCTTGGAGTAGTATTATAAGCTAGTTTAAACAATCTATTAAAGTGATTTATTGTTGAAAAGCCTACTTTTTCACTTATGTAGCTAATATTATAATCTGAGTAAATTAGAAGATTACAAGATTTTTGAAGTCTTATTTTGCGAAGAAAATCATAAATAGTCATTGATGTTTGCTTCTTAAAAATTTGACAGAGATAATTTTTGCTATAATTGAGTTCTTTTGCCATATCTTCAAGAGTAAATTTATATTTGTAGTGTTCTTGAATATATTGAACAATTTTCAAATTAATTTTGTTAAGATCCTTATCTATGATTGGAATTTGCATATCATTAGATAATTCATTTGTGTTTGAAAGGCGAGATAAAAATATGATTATAACATTTAAGTAATAGTCAATAATATTTTTGTATCCATATAAAATTTCCTTGCTTTCTTTTAACATTTGTTCAAGTAAACTTAATATAATTTCAGAAGCAATAAATGTACTTGGAGCTGTGCTTAACATTTTTACGATTTGGCTTTTAGTTGAATTAAATTTTAAATCTATCATTACAATTTTCTCTTTCCGAATTGCCGTCATCTCATGTTCCTCTTTAGGTTTAAAAAATAAACAATCCCCAGGATGGGCAAGAAAAGAATTTTCGGATATTATAAATTCAGCACTCCCAGAAATAATAAGCATTATTTGATAGAATGGATGAGAATGTTTTTTGAATCCCCAGCCATTCTTATAATCATTTTTTGAAATATAAAGAACTTCACAGCTGCTTGTCATTTTATCATCCCTCCTTTATTGAATATCACATAGAAGTATTTATTTTTAATTATTTATTTGAGTATTATTATATATCAAATATTACTTCTAATCAAACTTAGAAAATATAAAAATAATAATTATGGATAATTTATAAGTAATATAACAACTTGAATTAGAACAGATACTACACTTATAATTATATTATATTTTAAATATATTTATGGTTAATATGAATAATGAATATAGCAAAAGCAGAAGCATATAATGCAATTATGGCTTAACATTAAAATTAATTAGGAGAGGATGAGATGAATAAAATGATGGCTCATAGACTTTACGGTCCAAAAGATTTACGCTGGACTGAAACTGATTTACCGAAATTGGAAAAAAATGATGTTTTAATTAAAGTTAAATACTGCGGAGTATGTGGTACTGACTATGCAATCTATAGTGGAGCAAGCAGTTTTTGGGATGATGGCTTGATTAAAGTTCCTATGACATTAGGGCATGAATATTGCGGAGTTATTGAAGATGTTGGTAGCGAAGTAAAAACATTTAAAAGAGGGGACAGAGTTGTAGCCGATATGGCGGTGTCATGCGGGGTATGTGAAAATTGCCGAAAAGGTAATTATATGTCGTGCAAAGTTGTACAATGTGTTGGTACGGTTAATGCATATGACGGAGGCTATGCAGAGTATACTGTTATGCCTGAGCGACATTTATTTCACTTACCAGAAAGCGTATCTTTTAAACAAGGTGCACTAGTTGAGCCTGTTGCTACTGGATTGAATGCAATTAATGTTTGCAATATAGAAATAGGCGATACGGTAGTTATTATTGGTACAGGACCAATTGGATTAGGATCTATACCGTTTGCAAAAATGTCTGGTGCCAGGCAGATAATACTTTTAGGTAGAAAGGAATTTAAACTCGATATAGGTAAAAAACTGGGCGCTGATATTACTATTAATACAACAATAGAAGATTACCATACACGTATTATGGAACTAACAGAGGGCAATGGCGCGGATGTAATAATTGAAGCTTCAGGATCCGAGAGGATGCTTCATGAATCCTTTAGTTTAGCAAATTATGGTTGTAGAATATCACTTGTAGCCTTTTATGAAAAATTACTTAATAATTTAAATATTGACCAAATTATTGTTCGCGAAATACAACTTAAACCTGTTATGGGAAGTCCAAATTTAGGATCTGTCGTTATAAAAATGATGGAAAGCAAAAAAGTCGATTTTACGTCTATGATAACTACAATAATGCCTTTGAAGGATGCGAAAAAAGCGTTAGATACACTTAAAGAAGGAAGCAATTCAAGGATTAAGATTTTACTTGAAGCTTGATTCCAATATTAATGAAGTATATTTGATTTTTAATTCAAATTTTAAATTCATTAACGCATAGCTATTATTATAGTATTAAACGGTTATATTTATCACAGAGAATAAGCCTAGTCATAAGAATGAGCAGCGAGTATCTGTAAATTAAAATACAGTAAAAGGAGGCGCGGTCTTACCGCGAAGATAAGATGCAAGGAATTAATGATAAGGTTGCAATCGTAACAGGAGCAGCAAAAGGCTTGGGTAGAGCTATCGCGTTACGCTTGCTTAAAGAGGGAGCTATTGTTATTTTGGCTGATATTTTGGAAAAAGAACTTTCAAATACGGTTCTAGAACTTACTGAAAATGGCTTTAAAGCAGAAAAATATATTATAGATGTTAGGGAAATATCAGCAATAGATGATATGGTAGATACTGTATATAAAAAATATGGTAAGCTTGATATTTTAGTTAATAATGTTGGTGTTCAGATAAGGGACTGGGCAACCGAATTCAAAGAAACTGATTGGGATAAATTGATGGACATAAATTTAAAATCATACTATTTTGCATCACGCTCAGTCGCTCGAATAATGAAGAAAAATGGAAAAGGATCTATAGTATGCATTTCTTCTACAAATGCAAAAAGATTCACCTCAAAACGTACACCTTATTGTATATCGAAAGCTGCTATCAATGGACTAGTCGCGGCGCTTGGTAACGAACTTGGAAGATTTGGTATTAGAGTCAACGGCGTAGCACCCGGCTACGTTCTCACCGATATGGCTGTGTCTGCTATGAAAGCGAATTTGATGTCTGAGGAAACTGCTATTTCAGTTACACCTTTAAAGCGCTTTATTCTCCCCGAGGAAATAGCAAGCTCAGTATGTTTTCTAGCTTCCGATGAGGCATCGGGTATAACAGGGCAGACATTATTTGTTGACGGAGGATGGAGTATAAACGGATTGCCTGAACCTAAGGATATGGAATAATTATATTTAATTATAATATTGCTATACTATAAATCTACTTCTTGCGATGGGAAAGAATTTGTACATAGAGATTTGTAGTAAAAATATGAAAGTGATATTTAACATATAGGAATTTAAGCTTATGATTAAAAAGGTAGTAATTGCACCAGATTCTTTTAAAGGTACTATGAGATCAATGGAGGTCTGCGAGATAGTCGAATCTTCTATAAAAAAAATATTTTCATATATTGATATTGTAAAAGTCCCAATTGCAGATGGAGGGGAAGGTACAGTTGATTCCTTTTTATATGCTTTAGGAGGAGAAAAAGCGTATTTAACAGTTACGGGACCTTACTTTAGAGATGTTAAAGCATATTATGGTGTTTTAAAGGATCAGAAAACAGCGGTAATCGAGATGGCTCAAGCATCAGGTTTAATGATTACTGGAAAGAAAAAAAATGTTTTGGAAGCAACATCATATGGTACGGGAGAACTTATAAAAGATGCTCTCGATAGGGGTTGCAAAAAAATAATTTTAGGTATAGGTGGAAGCGCAACATGTGATGGTGGGATTGGCGCTCTAGGCGCTTTAGGAGTCAGGTTTTTAAACAAGCAAAATAAAGATATTAGACTTACGGGTAGGGGGCTTGAGGAATTAAATCGAATTGATGCAAGAAAACTTGATGCAAGGTTAAAAGACACAGAAATATTAGTGGCTTGTGATGTAAAAAATGTACTGTATGGAAAGAATGGAGCCTCTTATGTTTTTGCACCTCAGAAAGGAGCGTCAAAAGAAGAGGTTAAGCTACTTGATAAGAACTTAAAGAATTATTCAAAAAAATTAATTGATCATTTTAAGGTAGACTATTCGAAAAGAGCTGGAACTGGAGCTGCTGGTGGTATAGGTATATCACTATTATATTTTACAAATGCAAGTTTGACTCCAGGCATAGAAATCATACTAGACACTGTTAATTTTAATGAAATCATTAGAGATGCAGATTTAGTGTTGACTGGTGAAGGCAAAATCGATGGTCAAAGCCTTTTCGGTAAAGTACCTTTTGGAGTGGCAAGCTATTGTAAAAAACTAAATGTTCCTGTAATTGCGATTGCTGGATCGATTGCTGGAGATATTAATGATATTTATAGTTATGGAATAGAAGCAGTTTTTTCTACAATAAAGGATTCGGTACCTTTTGAAATCGCAAAAAAAACCAGCAAAGAAGACCTGGGATCACTAATAGAGTCACTTATGAAGTTTTACAGAATAAAACATTAATCAATGTGATTTATATATTAGTTTAGCAAAGAAAAAATATCTCATATATATTAAAAAAACTTTGATATAAATAATACGATTTTTGGAGGTAATTATGTTTAAAGAAGGCAAAGTAGGATTTATTGGACTTGGAATAATGGGAAAACCCATGGCTAAAAACTTAATAAAAGCCGGATACGACCTGGTTGTATTCGATGTAGTTAAAGCACCTGTAGATGAGCTTACAGCAATGGGAGCAGAAGCAGCGTGCTGCCCAAAAGACGTAGCAGAAAAATGTAACGGACTATTGTTTACAATGTTGCCAAACAGCCCTCATGTTAAAGAAGTCATGACTGGCGACAAAAGTGTTCTTGACGGAGCAAGCGAAGGCCTGATAGTGGTAGACAACTCATCTATCGCACCTCTTGCAGCTCAGGAAGCGTACTCTGCAGCAAAAGAAAAAGGCGTTTTTTACATAGACGCTCCGGTATCGGGCGGAGAACCAAAAGCAATCGACGGAACTCTGGCTATTATGGTAGGCGGAGATGAAGACAAATTTGAATTGGTAAAAGACATACTGCTCATAGTTGGCGCAAGCGCAGTATACTGCGGAGAAAGTGGCAGTGGCAACACAACAAAACTAGCAAACCAGATCATTGTCGCGCTAAACATAGCAGCAGTTAGCGAAGCATTCGTGCTTGCAGAAAAAGCTGGTGTAGATCCGGAAAAAGTTTTCAACGCAATCAAAGGCGGACTTGCCGGAAGCACGGTCATGAACGCAAAAGTTCCGCTTGCTCTTGAAGGCAACTTCAAACCGGGATTCAGAATAGAGCTGCATATAAAAGACTTGCAGAATGCTCTAGACACAGCGCACGACATTGGCGTTCCAGTACCGCTTTCAGCAGGTGTTATGGAAATAATGCAGGCTCTAAAAGTTGATGGAAAAGCAACAGATGATCACGGCGGAATAATTCAGTATTATGAGAAGCTCGCCGGAGTAGAGGTAAGAAAATAAACTTAGTGAGGAAAGTAAAATGAAAAACATATGTAAAAACATGAGACAACTTTTGCCAAGCCTAAAACCTCTTGAAGCGCCAAAAGGTCTTAGCAAAAAAGCACAGGAAGATATGCTCTACAAGATGTGCGCTATCAGAGCTTTTGACTCAAGAGTAAAAGACTTATGGATGGACAGCGAAATATACGGTCTTGCACACGCTTACATCGGCGCAGAAGCAATTGCGGTTGGCGCATGCGCTGCAATAACAAAAGAAGACTATATATCGAGTACGCATCGTGGTCACGGGCATACTCTGGCTAAGGGAGCCGATATAAAAGCCATGATGGCAGAGCTGTTTGGAAAATATGAGGGCCTAAACCGAGGCAAAGGCGGCAGCATGCACATAGCCGATACAGAAATCGGGATGCTTGGTGCAACAGGAATCGTTGGCAGCGGAATGCCATTAGCTCTCGGAGCAGCAATGAGCAGCGATATCTTAGAGAACAATACGGTAGCGATATGTTTCCACGGAGACGGGGGCAGCAACCAGGGAGTATGGCACGAGACGATAAACATGGCAGCAGCTTGGGATCTTCCTGTAGTTTTCCTGATAGAGAACAACCAGTACGCTATAGCTACAAAATCGGAATGGGTAACAAAAGAGCAAGACCTATATAAACGTGCAGTAGGCTATGGTATCGAAGGTGTACAGGTAGACGGGTTCAACGTATACGACGTATACAAATCTGTTAAAAAAGCGGTAGATAAAGCAAGAAAAGGCGGCGGACCAACGCTTATTGAAGCAAGATACCTTCGGATCCTTGGACACTTTGTTGCAGACGATCAGTATTATAGAGACCAAGTCGAGATAGAAGACTGCTGGACTGCCGATCCTGTCGAGCGTATGAAAGAATACTTAATAGATAGCGAGACTTTCAGTGAAGACAAGGTTAATAAAATCGAGCAGGCTGCAAAAGACGAAGTTGAAGCTGCTATCGAATATGCAAGAAACGAATGCACCGAACCGCCTGTAGATACGCTGTACAATGATATCTATGCAAACGGCGAAGTTATTATATAGGGAGCCAAATATGAGTGAAATAAATGTAAGACAAGCGCTAAACGATGCGCTAAGAGAAGAGATGGAGCTAGACCCAACGGTAATGCTCATGGGTTGCGATATAGGTGTTCGAGGAGGCCCGTTTGGCGTAACTCTCGGGCTGCAAAAGCAGTTTGGAAACAAGCGGGTTAAAGACACACCAATATCAGAACCAGGATTTACAGGGGCAGCCGTTGGGGCGGCAGCTACAGGTCTCAGACCGGTTATCGAAATACTATACTCCGATTGGCTGACTTTGTGTACGGATCAGATTGTAAACATGGCAGCAAAGATGAGATATATGTTTGGTGGCAAAGTCAACATGCCGATGGTTGTTAGAGCACCGTTTGGAGCAGGCGGCGGAGTTGCAGCACAGCACAGCCAGAGCTTTGAAGCATGGTTTAACCATATTCCAGGTCTGAAGGTAGTTGCGCCGATTACTCCTTACGACGTTAAAGGAATGCTAAAAGCGGCGATTAGAGACGACAACCCTGTTATGTTCTTTGAGCACAAAAGAAGCTATCAGATAAAGGGCGACGTGCCTGATAATGAAGATTATATAGTGCCGTTTGGCAAAGCAGCAGTTCGCAGAGAAGGCACAGATGTAACCATCGTCAGCTATTCGATGATGGCAATAAGAGCACAGAACGTTGCAGCAGAGTTGGCAAAGCAAGGAGTTTCGTGCGAAGTTATAGACCTAAGGTCTATACTGCCACTAGATTATGAAACTGTTATGAACTCGATAGCAAAAACAAACCGTGTGGTTGTGTGCCAGGAAGCTAACCTTAGGGGAGGTCTTGCAGGCGATATCGTTGCAGAGATTATCGACAGAGGGTTTGACCTTCTTGATGCTCCTCCTGTTCGTGTGGGTGCGCCAAATGTTCCGATGCCATATAACGCAGGGCTTGAAGCAATCTGCATACCAGACGAGTACAACATTAAAGAAGCGGTTCTAAAAGTTATAAACAACGACTAAAAGAAAAGGAAGAATGATATGTCTAAAACCATGACATTACCCAAAATAGGGGTAAATATGACAGAAGCTATCGTTGACCAGTGGTTTGTAAAACCAGGTGACAAGATCAAAGAAGGCGATGCAATATTTTTAGCCGAAACAGACAAAGCGACTCAGGATATTTATGCAACGGATTCGGGAATCGTTGGGAAGCTGCTGGCAGAAGAAGGTCAGAAAGTTGAGATTCATGAACCCATTATGACATTGCTTGAGGAAGGTGAAGAACTGATGGATAAAGCAATCGAGGATATGGAAACAGAGAACCTGGCAGAAGAAGTTCCTAAAGCGCCGGTTCAAAGTAAAGAACCGTTGACAACAAAGCTGCTTGTTTCGGCACCTAAACCAACAGAAGGACGCATCTTTATCTCGCCGCTTGCAAAGAAACTTGCGAAAGAACGCGGGATCGATATTGCAGATCTTACACCGGGTACGCCAGGTAAGCGTATTGTTAAAAAAGATGTGCTTGCTTTTGAGAAAACAGTATCAAGTGTTAAAACGGCAATTAAGAGCGCTCAGATTACGTTTGATAAAGAAGATGTACTTGAATCAATTCCCATGAGCAATATGAGAAAAGTGATTGCCAACCGCATGAGTGAAAGCAATCTGGAGAAACCGTGCGCAGCACTAACTCTCACCGCTAGAGCTGATGAGATTATTGCACTGAGGGGAAGGTTTAAACAGCGTGATATCAAAGTAAGCTATAACGACATATTTGTGCGCATTGTAGCACAGGCATTGAGTGAGCATCAGAATATTAATTCTGTTTTAAGCGGAGAAGAAATTCAGTATTTACGACAAATCAATATTGGCGTTGCGGTGGATAGCGAACGAGGATTACTTGTTCCTGTAATTAAAGACGCAGATAAAAAAAGCATTCAGCAGACTGCAGAGGATTTTGCTGCAAAGTTGGAATCGATTAAAAACAGCTCTATTGCTACAGACGATTTGACTGGAGGTACGTTTACAATTACTAACCTGGGGATGTTTGGAATCGAACATTTTGTACCAATCATTAATCCCCCTGAATGCTGTATTTTAGCGATAGGGGCAATGAAGAAGGAGTTTGTTCCAGATGATGATATGCAGCCTAAGCTAGTTGCCACAATGAAGATGACGCTTGTATTTGACCATCGTATTGTGGATGGTGCTCCTGCAGCAAAATTTTTACAGCGCATCAAACAGTATGTTGAGTGCCCTGAATTATTGATTTGATCGAGGTAAATAAGAGGTTAATAATATGAAGAAAGCAGAATTATTAGTTATCGGTGGCGGACCAGGAGGGTATGTAGCTGCAATTAAAGCAGCAAAGCTTGGAAAAAAAGTTACTATAATTGAGAAAGAGAACTTGGGAGGCACTTGTCTCAACTGGGGGTGTATTCCGACAAAGTCTCTATTAAGAAATGCTGAGATTATCTCACATCTATATGATGGTGATAATTTTGGTTTTGAGCTTGATACTACAACTATAAGACTAAGTTATAAAAAAGCACAGAAAAGAAGCCGTGAAGTTAGTGCACAACTTGTTCGCGGTATTGAGTATTTAATGAAAAAGAATGGGATTACTGTAATTAACGATGAAGCAACATTTATATCACAAAAATCGGTTCAACTAAAGAATACAGGAGAACAGATAGATGCGGATTATATCATAATAGCTGCAGGTGCAAGACCAAATCATTTAAACAACGTTGAAACTTCCTCCGATTATTATTTAGATTCAAAAAAAGCACTGCAGTTAAACAAAGCGCCGAAAAATGTAGTAATAATTGGCGCAGGAGCAATCGGTATGGAATTCGCGACAGTCTGGAGGGCATATGGGGCAGATGTGACAGTTGTTGAGATGCTGCCCCGTGTGCTACCCAATGAAGATGAGGATGTTTCAGAAGAGGCATATAAAGGCTATGTGAAAGCTGGTATTAAAATATTAACCGATACAAAGGTTCGCAATGTAGAAAGCCAAGGTGATTCCACTAAAATTACTATTGTATCTACCGAAGTTGAGAAAACACTTGAGTGTGAGTATCTTCTAGCATCGGTAGGAATAAGACCAAACAGTGATAAGCTAGGCATTGAAAAAGCGGGCATAAAATTAAATGAACGTGGTTATATTATTGTAGATTATAAAATGCGCACCAATGTAAGTGGCATATACGCCATTGGGGATATAACTGGTAAATTGGCATTGGCACATGCCGCAAGTGCTCAGGGCATTATAGCGGCTAAAGGTATTGCAGGTAAACAAACTGAACCAATCATATATGAAAATATTCCAAAGTGCACATACGGACATCTTGAAACTGCTAGTGCAGGGCTAACGGAGCGACAGGCGAACGAGCGAGGACTGGATATTAAGATAGGGAAATTTCCATTTATCGCAAACGGTAAAGCGATCGCATATGGAGCAACAGAAGGATTCATAAAGGTTATTGCTGAAAAAAAATATGGTGAGATACTGGGTGTACATATGGTTGGCGCACACGTTACAGAAATGATTGCAAGTGCTTCAGGGCTTCTTTCGTTAGAATGCACGTTAGATGAGCTCTCAAATATTATTCATCCGCATCCAACGATGAGCGAGGCAATCATGGAAGCATCTCATGTTGCTGAAAGTATGGGAATTCATATTTAAAAGAATGGCATTTTTTAAAAAAGATGCATTTTTTTGATTAATGTAATTTAAATTGTGCTATGAACAGATATTATTATCGTGAATAGTATATCTGAGCTTTAATAATCAAGTTAAATAATTATAAATAATGTTATTTGGAATATGGGGGTAGATAACGTATAATAAACGACCTGTTGACAAAATACCCGAGCAATCCTTTATATGGTATAATAAGCATGACGGAGGGTACTGCATATGATGGGAAAACAAAGCGGACAGCAAGAGATGGTCTTTATTGATATGGAATCCATGATACCAGAAAATCATTTACTTAGAAAGATTAACAAGCTGGTTGATTTTAGCTTCATATATGAAATCGCATCTGGTTATTATGCAAAAAAGGGGCGCCCATCAATTGATCCTGTTTTATTGATAAAGATGCTATTGATTGGGTACTTATACGGATAAAGTCAGAAAGGCGTCTAGAGCAAGAAGTCAATTTAAATATCGCATTTCGTTGTTTTGTGGACTCAATTTGTCAGATCGGGTTCCGAATCATAGCACCTTCAGCCAGAACAGGCGAAGACGGTTTCGTGATAACGGTTTTTTCAAAGCTATCTTATTGAAATCGTAAAACTTTGTGTGGATAATGGACTTGTGGACGGGTAATGCGTTGTATGTGATGGCTCTTTTTTACCATCAGAAGTAGCGGCGCAGAACGGCATGATTATTGAACAGACAGTACAGAAAAGTATGCAAAGTTATTTGGACGAACTGGACAAAGAGCTGGCTATGCAGCCGGGTTATAAAGCAGTACAACCTAGCTCAACAGTCATTTCGAAGCATACGAGTAAAACAGATCCTGAATGTGGGTACATACGTAAGAGAAAAAAGGCAGGACTAGGGTATCTAGCGGAAACAACTGTTGATTGTAAGCATGGGATTATAACGGGAATGGATGTTTATCCCGCGAACACAAAAGAGAGCAGTATTGTTCTTAAGCACTTAAAAGATCAAATGGTAAACAGCGAATTTGAGATAAAGCGGCTGGCACTTGATGGCGGTTATGATATGGGTGCAGTACATCGTGGATTAGAGCTTCTAGGCATCGAAGGATATATACCAGCTATACCTTATTCAAATGGACCAGAGAAACATGGATTTACATATCAGCCGGGTGATGATTGCTTTATTTGTCAACAGGGACACGCTCTTCATTATGATAAGCTTTATTGTGTACGGTCAACTGGAAACTATCTAAGGTGTTATGTCTCTTCCAAAGATGCATGCGACACCTGCCCTCAACGAGATTCTTGCTTAGGTAAAGAAAAGAGGCGTCGAATTATGGCTAGTAGTTTCTATCCTGCATTTTCCAGGGGACATAAACGTACAGAATCCCAAACTTATGATTGGATAATGCGGATGCGAGCCATCTGGGCAGAGGGTACGTTTTCAGTATTGAAGAGAGAGCACAATCTCCATAATATACGAAAAAGAGGCCTTCTGAGAGCAAAAGAAGAAAGTCTTCTAGCTGCAGTTGCCTTAAATCTTAAAAGGATGGCAAACTCGGTGTTTAATGGCCTTTCTGAGACATTGAGATATCCTTTCTATAAACTAATTTGCAATTGTTATTCGGTATTTAATGTGTGTGCGGCATGAAATAGTGCTTTTGTCAACAGGTCGAATAAAATTCGCAAAAGTGAATAAAGGAAAGACCATCGGGGACTCCGAAAAGATAAGTGACAAAACAAATCAAAGGAGTGTAAACCGATGGTCTATGAAAATAATACTTTATCGCTGGAAAAAATGCTACTGTCATTTATGGCGGAGCAGGATCCGATGCAGTCAATGCTGCAATGGCTGTGTGAACAAATGATGGATGTTGAATTGGCAACGAAGATACAAGCGAACAAATCTGAACGAACTGACGAACGCAAAGGATACCGTTCAGGGTATCGTGTCAGGAGGTTTGACTCAAGGATGGGTACAATCTACCTGTTGGTTCCGAAGCTGAGGCAAGGCGGGTATATACCATTCTTTGTGTCAGAAAAATCAAGGTCAGAAGCTGCATTGATCAACGTAATCCAGGAAGCGTATATCAGCGGAGTATCGACTCGAAAGATCAGAAGACTTGCTCAGAGCCTTGGTATAGAGTCCATCTCACGTGGGCAGGTATCGAACATCACCAAAGAACTTAACGAACAGGTTCAGGCTTTTCGGAATCGAAGGTTGAAGAAGAAATATCCTGTACTGTGGGTAGACGCACTGTACGAAAAGATACGATACGACAATAAAGTCATTAATATGGCTGTAGAAGTCGTAATAGGCATTGATACTGACGGAAAACGGGACATTTTGGCGGTAGAACCGATGCAGGAGGAATCAGAATCGACCTATAAGAGCCTGTTTGACAGCCTAAAGTCCAGAGGGCTGGAAGATGTATGGCTTGTCGTATCAGATGCCCATAAAGGCTTGACTAAAGCAATCAGGGAATCTTTTGTCGGATGTACATGGCAGCGGTGCAAAGTGCATTTCATGCGCAATATCCTGGCCAGGACACCCAGCAAAGACAAAGCAGTTTTTGCATCAAAGCTAAAACAAATCTGGCTGCAGCCTGATATTGATTCAGCCAGGGTTAATGCTGATAATTTCATGGATGATTACGAGAGCCGTTATCCAGAGGCTGCAAGAATTTTAGAGGAAGGGCTTGAGGATTCGATTCAGTTTTATACTTGCAAGCATATGGACCATAGAAAAATATCTTTAACTAATATGCTGGAGAGACTGAATCGAGAGATCCGAGGGCGAACCAATGTTGTAGGCGTATTCCCAAACATGGAATCCTACATCCGTCTGGTTACAAGTCACTTGATAGAATACGGCGAAGACTGGTGTGCTGGAAAAGCATATGTCAATCAAGAGAAAATATCGCTTATTCAGGAGGAACGGCAGATGGCAGCATAATCTCTACGTAGTAACTGATGGTTTTTGCGAACTTTATTTGACACTAGCGCTTTTTTTTACAATTCACTCTACAGAGAACACAAATAAACACATACTGTATTTTCACGGAGGAGCATATTCTCTTCAAGCTTCTAATATTCATTGGAAACTTATAGACTCGATTATAAAGAATACAAACACAACAGTAACATTTGTTGACTATCCGCTTGCTCCGGGAAGTTGTTGTATCAATTACTCTGGAAACAGTAAAAAAAGCATATAAGCATATTCTAACAAAAGTAGAACACGAGATAATATTAATGGGCGACTCTGCGGGCGGCGGAATAGCACTGGCGTTATCTATTGCAACCAGCAAAGAGGATATTGGCCCAAAACCTGCAAAGACCATCTTACTGTCTGCTTGGCTGGATGTATCAATGGAAGGCAAGGACTATTCGTGTTATTCAGATAAAGATGTCATATTGGACGAAGGAGTTTTAAAGGAAACCGGAAGATTATATGCAGGCGAATTGGATATTAAAGATTATCGGTGTTCTCCCCTTTATGGTGATTTAAACGATGTGGGTAAAATTGCAATATTTACCGGAACAAATGATTTGTTAAATATACAGTCAAGAGAACTTAGAGATAAGTTAACTAGAGATGAACACGATTTCACATACTTCGAACATGAAAACATGCAGCATATCTGGATGCTGCTCCCCATTCCGGAGGCAAAAGTTGCAGTTTCTGAGATTTGCAACTATATTAATGATTAGAGGAGCATGAAAAATACAGTTGGGCGGTTTTTATAATGAAAAAAGCACATAAAAAAGCAAGGCTTGCGGTAATCATCATTGCTGCTTTTGTTGCGGTGGTTCTGGGCGGCTTTTATATTTACACTCTTGACTATTACAGAGCAGACCCGGCAGCAAAAGATATAGTTGAATCTGGAGATAATATAGAAACAGATGGGAACATCACCGTTTTCTATCCTGAAGCAAAGTCTAATACCGGCCTTATATTCTACCCTGGCGGCAAGGTTGAGGACGATGCATATGCGCCTTTATTAAAAGAGCTGTCGAATCATGGGATTACTTGCATTCTTGTTAAGATGCCTTTTAATCTTGCAGTGTTCAATATAAATGCGGCAGATAAAATATACGGCAAGCTCCCCGAAATAAGCGATTGGTATATCTGCGGACATTCACTGGGCGGTGCTATGGCAAGCAGTTATATGGGTAATAGCAGTGACAAAATAAATGGCCTTATTCTTCTTGGGGCATATCCGGTGAATGACTCAAGTTTACCTACGCTGGCGATCTATGGGAGTAAAGATGTTAAGCTGGATTTAACCGAACTCGCAGGTGTCCAAAACAAACTTGAAATTTTCGGCGGTAACCATGCGTATTTTGGATACTATGGCGAACAAAAAGGAGACGGCACAGCATTAATTACACGAGAAAAACAGCAGGAGCAAACAGTCAATGCTATACTTGATTTTATAATGAATAAATAAGCTTTTAAATGTAAAATTACTTATATTAACTTATACGTATAAAGGGATAATTATATATTCCTAGAATACCAAATAACGTATAATTGGATATTCTATGAACTTAATGTAATATTTTGTGTTCAATAATTGACAATAGTTTTTTACTTATTTATAATTTTGACTAATATTCGAAAAACAAGAAAAGATGCGGGGTGTGTTGAATGCACTATGATACAATAATAGTTGGCGGCGGCATTGCAGGATTAACTTCAGCCGCTTTTTTATGTAAATCCGGGCATAACGTCCTTCTATGCGAAAAAGAAGACAGGCTTGGCGGCTTGATAGGTTCTTTTGATTATAAAGGGTTTACTTTTGACGCAGGGATACGTGCAACAGAAGACTCCGGCGTTTTGTTCCCTATGCTGAAAAGTCTGGGTATTGAAATCGAGTTCTTAGATAATAAAGTATCTATGGGGTTAGAGGACTATATTATTGATATAGTTTCAAAAACATCAGTTAATGATTATCAGGAAATGCTGGAAGCTAAATTTGAAGAAAACAAAGAGGCTATCAGCAAGATAATTGAAACAATTAGAAAAATAATGGATTATATGGACATATTGTACGGAATCGATAATCCGCTTTTTCTTGATTTTAAAAAGGATCGAGAATACCTTATAAAAACAATAGTGCCCTGGTTGTTTAAATATATATCGACAGTAGGAAAGATTAAAAAATACGATATGTCTGTAGAGGAGTATCTTGAGACAATAACTGATAACAAAGTCTTGATAGATATTATCGCTCAGCATTTTTTCAAGAGTACGCCTTCTTTCTTTGCTCTTAGCTATTTTAGCTTATACCTGGATTATAAATATCCTAGGGGCGGTACTGGGAGCCTTATTTCAGCTCTTACAGATTATATAGAAGCTCATGGCGGCAATTTGCAAACAAATACTTCAATAAAGATAATAGATATATCAAATCAGAAAGTAGAGGATCAAGACGGTAACACTTATGGATATAAGACTCTTGTATGGGCCGCTGATTTAAAAACGTTATACGACATAGTAACAATTGAAGGTAGCGTTGATCAAAAAACTAAAAAAGCGATAAGCGAGAAGAAAACTCTACTGTCAGATAAAAAAGGCGGCGATTCCGTACTCACAACATACCTGACCGTTGATCTGGATAAAGAGTATTTTGAGAAGAAGCACGGAGCTCACTTTTTCTATACACCTGAGCTTAAGGGCTTAAGTAAAGCGTCGATCAAAAATATAATTGATTTCAATGGTAACTTTGTTGAAGATAAAGAAACAGTTTTAGACTGGATTGCAAAATATATAAGGCTGAACACTTTTGAAATTTCTATTCCGGTAATAAGGGATGAAACGCTTGCGCCGAAAGGAAAAACAGGACTTATAATAAGCGTGCTAATTGATTATGATTTAGTAAAGCACATAGAAGAAAAAGGCTGGTATGATGAGTTTAAGAATATATGCGAGAAAACCACCATTGAGGCTTTAACAGTCTCAGTATACCCGGAACTGAAAGATAAAGTATTAGACGGATTTGTTTCAACACCTCTTACGATTTTTGAACGAACAGGAAATACTGATGGGGCTATTACCGGATGGGCTTTCACAAATGATACTATGCCAGCCGTGAAAAGTATGCCTAAAATAGCTAGCTCAGTAAAGACACCTTTGCCTAATATCGTACAGTCAGGGCAATGGACTTACAGCCCTTCCGGGCTGCCGATTTCAATATTAACCGGGAAGCTTGCTGCTGATAAGATAAATAAAAAGCTAAAATCTGGGAATAAGATATAGATCATGCAGTTAATCAGTTTACATACACGAAACATAGTAATATTTAAATTGTTGATAAGGATGTCATAACGGGGTGGGAAAAATGATAAGGAATCAGTGGTATGCAGTTCTTGACTCAAAAGAAGTTAAAAAGAATCAGCCTGTTGGGGTTGTGCGGTTAGGGGAGAAACTCGTTTTCTGGCGCCGGGAGGATGGCTGTGTCGCTTGCATAGCAGACCAATGCTGCCATCGGGGAGCTAAGCTTAGTGCAGGAAAGGTTTGCAACGGCCATATACAGTGTCCATTTCATGGCTTTGAATATAATGAAGCGGGCAAAGTTATGCTGATACCTGCCAACGGCAAGAATGCACTGGTACCCCAGAGATATGAAGTAGCGCATTATGAAGCAAGAGAAAAAGGCGGGCTTGTTTGGTTATGGTGGGCAGAAAAAACAGAGTCGCTGCCACCGATACCGTTTTTTGAAGAGCTGGAAGAGTTCAGATACTCTCAAATAACAGATTATTGGAATGTACATTATTCCAGATGCATTGAAAATCAGCTGGATGTGATGCACTTGCCGTTCGTTCACTATAACACAATAGGGGCAGATAAGAAGACTCTGGTTAACGGGCCTGTTGTGCATTGGGATAAAGAAACGATGACATTTTACGTGTTTAACGAGCTTGATAACGGCAATACGATTCCTCTTAAACCGGAGGAGATTGAAGAGCCTGAGAAACTATTCAGTTTAAAATTCCGTTTCCCTAACATATGGCAGAATATGATATCTGATAAAGTAAGGGTATTTGCTGCTTTTGTTCCAATAGATGAAGAAAAAAGCGTTATTTATCTAAGATTCTATCAGAGGTTTGTGAAGCTGCCTGTCCTATCCCATATAGTCAACTTTTTTGGCAAAGTATTCAGCAACGTTATTCTAAAACAAGACAAACATGTTGTATTGACTCAAATACCAAAAAAGACAAGCTACGCTATGAAAGAAAAACTTGTTCAGGGCGATCTTCCAATCATAGAATACAGAAAGCGTAGGGAAGAGCTTAAAAAAATAAATAATTTGACTTAATTCTATTGAGCAATATTAATATATGTGACTTTGTCACAGTTTACATTCACGCATTATATATAATGATATTATCAATAATGATTATTAATAGTGGAGGGAAACTAAAATGGAAAAAGTTTTAAGTAAATTAAGAAGATTTAATATGATTATGGGGGCACTTCATCTTGTACAGGGCATAATAATGCTAATACTCGCAACAAGTGTAATTCAAAAAATATCAGAATTTGCTCCGCAAATCAAGCAGTTCTACATAACTTATAATGTAAGTACTCAGTCATTGGAAACCGCCGGCCGCACGCTATTTGAACTTCCATTCGGTATATTGGTTGCAGTTTTCCTGCTGATATCTGCAGCAGCACACGCATTGATTTCCTTGCCTACCAAGCTAAACGCAATTTACAATTCTGATCTTGAAAAGGGCATAAATAAATTCCGCTGGTTTGAGTATGCGCTTAGTTCGTCAATTATGATCTTGCTTATCTCTACGTTGTTTGGCATCTATGATATTGGCACGCTTGTATTGATTTTCGTAGTCAACGCTTCAATGAACCTTTTCGGGTTAGTTATGGAACAGTTAAACTCAAAGCGTAACGACGGCAAAGTCAATTGGGGGCCGTTTGTTTGGGGCTCTCTTGCAGGTTTAGCTCCATGGGCAGTAATAATAACTTACATGCTTGGCACAGGCAATTATGACATGGTACCGTGGTTCGTGTGGGCTATAGTTGGAACTTACTTCGTAGCGTTCAACACCTTCCCGATAAACATGATACTGCAATACAAGAAGGTTGGAAAATGGAAGGATTATCTTTATGGAGAGCGAACATATATAGTATTGAGCCTTGTGGCTAAATCGATTCTTGCATGGCTCGTATTGTTTGGAGCAATGCAACCTTAAAATATACATAGTATAAATATATGGAGAGAGACAGTAAGTAAAGCATTGCTGCGGCGGTGCTTTACTTATAATGATTGAAGATAAATTTAATAACTGTCAAATATTTATTATAGCATTTAGGATTGATTTTGTTATAAGTTTGCAAATCATTTAGTGGAGCTAAATGATGAATTGATAATTTGATGATTGTTAGAAAGAAATAATAACAAATATTAAAGTTCGAATTAATAATAAGAATTTCTTTATTGTAAACAAATAATAAACAATCCGCTTAGGGGGGTGCAAAACAGGCTCTGCCACGGCTTTATAGTGTAGGGCTTTTTTTGTATTACCTAAAATATACACAAAATCTCTACAATTATTAACTAAGAGGTGAGTGTATGAAAAGCAAATTAATCAGTATGCGGCTTAATCCGGAAAAGCTGGCAGACAAAAAAGCAAGCGAAATTCTATCGGCATTACCGACTAGAAGAAAGAGTGAATACATCAGAAACGTAATTATTGCATATAACGATTTCGATTGCTTGATTGTGCTGATGAAACAAGCATTGCTGGAAGCGTTGGACGAAAGAGAAGCCAAACAGGCTGAAAGAAGAACGATGAAAACGGAAGTTCTAATGATTATCTTAAATCACTGTAAAGAATTAAGCGAAATAATACACTATGTTCTACACAAAAAGTCACTGCCACCCATATTGTACACCGAGATAAGAAGGGTTGAATCCAAATACTGCGAAACTGTATTACACAGTCTACAGCAACATATGAACTGCGTCATACACAGTGGGTGCCTTAACGAAATAACACTGTATTTTAAAGAGTATTCGCTACGAATGGAAACTAATTTTGAGTATAGATCACCGAGGCATTTATTTTTCCAGCCTGTACCAGACCAACTAAGCATTTGTCAAGAGAAAATCAAAAAAAATAAAATATTAGATGATAATCAGTATCTTTTGCATTTGTCTGGGTTCATCCAGTAAATTATCTAATATAAAACGCTTAATATCAGAGGAGGCGATAAAAGGCATCGGAAAACAATCATTCTTAAACAAAGTCTCAAAAGTTACGAGTTGAGTTGATTAGTAAGCTATAGAGAAAAAGCAAAGAAACTAATTAAATACAACAAAATCTAATGCAAAAGCGTATTATGCTGCTGGTTTACTTGTAGTAAAACGCATAGATTCACGGTGTTGTTGCGGCAGCCGTATTTCAAACGGCTTCTGGTGCTTAAGCACAGAGAAGATATAAGAAACCATCTTGCGCATAGCAGCACATCTTGCAACTTTCGGCGGTTTGGATTCCTTTTTCTTGTTGTAGTATTGAGCGAGTACAGGATTAATTGGATCAACGGTTCTCATAGGATGAACAGCAACATGAGTGCACATATCGAGAATAGCTCTAATATGGGATGAACCTCTTTTACTTATCTTGTTACCAGTTGATGTGAATAACCCTGATTGACTTGTGCCGGGATCAAGACCGCAAAAAGCAACCATTTGCTTAGCTCCCTTAAAGGACGTGAAATCGCCTATTTCAGATAGTATAACGGTTGCAGAGTATCTACCAATGCCAGGTATTGTTGTGAGAAGCTCTACGTTGTGATTAATAAATTCATTACTTGAAGAAAGATGATCAATCACTTTTTCTAAAGCTTTAATGTTCTCAATGAGAGATTGCAGCATATTAGCTTGTGCTTTAATGAGGATATCAAAAGAAGGACGATCAATGCATATTTCTATAGCCTGATTGGCGATATCAATGAGCGAAATAGCCTTTTTGAGGCCGTATGTGGACTTTTTACCACGTTTTGCACCAATCCCTATAACCTTGCTCAGCTGTCCTCTCTGTACCGATAGAACGTCTTTAGGCGTTGGATATAGGGATAACAGTGCTAGAGAAGAGCCGCCGTATATGCGGCTGAAAAGCTTAGCATATCCCGGAAAGGCTTGGTCTAGAAAGGCAGTAAGTTTATTAACATAGCTGCTGCGAAGCTTAATCAGTTTTCTGCGTTCCCTGCATAAATCTCGTATATCCAGCAACTCAGCACATATGGTTTTGGTGGGGTTTATGCTTTGAAGCCGGTAAAGCTGAGCAATCTTTAATGCATCTGCCTTGTCATTTTTGACCTTGCGGATTTTGAAGTTATTGATAGCATGAGACTGCATTGGATTTATTACGATCACATCATAACCGTTCTTTTTATAGAACTGTTCAAGTAAGCGATGGTAATGTGCTGTGGATTCCATAACAATGACAGGTTTATCATTATAGGTGTGATTCGCTTCTTCTAAGAAAGTTAGAGACCTCTTCATGCTCGTTATATCGTGATAGATTTTAACACGAGCATAAATGGTATTATCCGGTGCCAAGATGCACATGTCACTAAAATATTTACTTACGTCAACACCCGCTACAAGCTTATTATTCATATCGACTCCTTTATTTGTTTTGGATGATACTCAGTCATTCTCAATTAGGATCAATATGCTGGCTTGTTACACGGGTAATCAATAAAACTGAACCCAACCAACTGAATCAATGAGTTCCTATTAGAATGAGTGGAAAGTCTGAACCTAGGGTAATTTCTAACAAACTGAAAACCCAGCAAGCACGAGTTCCATATCATCATCCTGTGATTCATTATATAACATTGGCTGGGTCAGTCTTATTACCCTAGAACTATAGCAAATACTGTACCGGCAAGCACGGCACATGTGCCCACAAATGCCCGCTTGACAGGGAGTGCTCACTCCCTATAACCCTCTTAAATAGCGGTAACCCGCTTAGAACTTGGAAAGGAAAACTATATGAGAACACGAAGCAACATGGTAAAGGTTATGCTCAACAATAAAGAGCTGGAGTATCTCAATAAGCAGGTTGAAGCAAGCGGGGTAAATAAATCAACCTTGCTAAGGAAGCTGATTGGCGGATTAGCAATCAATCCCGCTCCGGTAGATGAATATAGGAAAATCTGTAGTTTGTTATCCAATGCCACGAATAACCTAAACCAGATCGCAAGGCAAGCGAATACAGATGGATATGTAAATGCAGAAAAGCTCGAAACTGTAATCCTTCTTATTCGTAAATGCTGGCAGCAGATGAGGGAGCTTAGATAATGGCAATTACAAAAATCATCGTTATACGAGAAAGATTGGACAAGCGTGTAAGCTATGTGCTGAATGAGGATAAGACGGGGCTTGGCAATGTTCTGGAATATGCAATGGACAAAGATAAAATTCAAGGAGAACAAAAATTGTACGAGAGCGCTGTTAACTGTGATAAAGAATCTGCTTTTCAGGATATGATGCAAACTAAAAAGCATTTTGGTAAAACGGATAAAGTGCAGGGGTATCATATTATCCAATCCTTTAAACCGGATGAGGTAACGCCGGAGAAAGCTCACCAGATCGGAGTCGAGTTTGCGCAGAAATGTTTTGGTAAATACGAAGCCGTTGTCGGAACTCACCTAGACAAAAACCATATTCATAATCATGTGGTGGTAAATTCTGTGTCTTTTATAGACGGAAGGAAATATCGCAACAATTTTAAAGACTACTATGGAGATATTCGAGGCATATCTGATGCGCTATGCAAGGAATATGGGTTGTCCATCATAGAAGAAAATAAAGAAAAGAAATCGGTCAGCTATATAGAATGGCTTGCCAGAAATAAAGGCAAAACGTCATGGCAGACTATTATCAGAAACGATATAGATGACTGCATTAAACAAGCCTTTAATTTTGGCAACTTCATTATGCTGATGGAGCATAAAGGTTATGAAATAAAGCAAGGTAAATACATTTCATTTAAGCCTATGGGAAGAGAACATTTCTCCAGAGGATATAAGCTGGGAAATGAGTATTCGTTTGTTAATATCAAAAACAGAATCGAAGGCAAAAATCTGACATTGGAGTTCAAAGATGTAGAGTACCATATGCAGAAAAAACATGAGTTCAAACCATATCCAAAAGTAAAGCCGGGCAGCTTTAAGGCATTGTGTTTGCATTACATGTATTTAATGGGACAAGTAAAGAAAAACCAAGTGCCGGATAGAACAGCTAATATTTTGAAAGAGGATTTAATCAAGTTTGAGAAAATGACTAAAACATTTGATTTTATTCATGACAGGGATATTGAAACGATTGAACAAGTTCTGAAATATAAAGATCAATGCTATAAGAAAATCAACGGGTTGAAAGCGACAAAGACAGAGCTGCAATCTGAGAAAGACAAACATAAACAGGCATTCGATTTGCTTAGAAAAGTCAAGATGCTAGAGAAACCATATCAAATGTATATTGGTGGCTATATCGAGATGCAGGATGAACACGATTCATACATGAAAGCATATAACCAACTCAAAGGAATGGGATATGGGACTACAGATGAGATTGAATCTTTGGAGGAAATCAAGAGTAGTATTGAGGATCGGTTGTCAGCAAACGATGAAGAAATACGAAGTTTTAGAAAAGAAATCCGCATATGTAATACCGCTCTTGAACTGAATAATCATATTGAAAAAAAAACTCTTGAGCTTGAAGAACAGGATAATAACAATAAGCAACCGAGACTGACCGCCAAAGAAATGGCGAGAAATTTATTGGAAAGGTAAAAGAAAATTGGATAAAAACTGCAATATAAAAATCAAGCAAGAAAACACATATGGAATCGGCAAGGATTTTATGATATCACAAATTAAAATAGGGAAAACAACATTTATTGTGTCCAGCTATTTTGACAAAGAGAAATCATTCTCAGATGCAATGGAAAAGGTTATAGAGCACAAAATCAAAGCATCTTGAGTGGACTTAGCACGGATTGCGGAGTATACTTAGCGTAGGCTGAACTACTTCGTAATCTGCGCTGTTTTCATTGGAAAGGAACAATATGCAGAAGAATTACAAAGTAGGATTATATTTAAGGCTTTCACGTGACGATAATAATTCGGATAGTGAAAGCATGAGCATATCTAATCAAAGGAGCATGCTCACGGACTATGTTAAAGAAAGGGGATGGGAAGTAGAAGAAATCTATATTGATGATGGTATATCAGGCGTAACCTTTGACCGCCCGGCGTTTAACCGTTTGATAAAAGATATTGAAAACGAACGTATCAATATGGTTGTTACAAAAGACTTGTCACGACTGGGACGTAACTATTTAAAAGTCGGCGAATATACGGATTATTTCTTCCCGAAGCACAATGTCAGGTACATAGCGGTTAATGATAACTATGACAATGACAAAGAAGATGACTTCGTAGCATTTCGAAATATTTTCAATGAACATTATGCGAAGGATACTTCCAAGAAGATCAAATCGGTTAAGAAGGCTCAGATGAAACAGGGATTGTTTATCGGCAGCCAAACGGCAATGGGATACAAGCGTGACCCGAACGATAAGCATAAGCTGATAATTGACGAAGAAGCAGCAGAGATTATCAGGCGAATGTTTCACAGATATTCCATTGGCGATAGTGCAAGGCACATAGCGGATACGTTTAACCATGAAGGCGTTCCAACACCAAGAGAATACTTCTTCAATCGTATCGGGAAGCCGAATCCTTATACAGGCGATGCTATAACCTGGGGCAGCTCAACCATTATTCGTATGTTAGGCAATCAAGTGTATATTGGTCACATGTGCCAAGGTAAACGCCAGAAGAAATCATTCAAAATGAAGCGCAGAGATGTTATTCCAAAAGATGAATGGATTGTTGTTGAAAACACACATGAGCCGATAATCGATGAGATTACTTGGAATCGTGTGCAGACTATTCTCAAACGCAACAAAAGGAGTGCTAAGCCAAGATTAAGGGATGACAAGACTGTTGCTCTGTTCTCCGGTAAAGTACGTTGTGCGGACTGTCAGGCGGTGATGACGTATACTTATTCTAAGAACACCGTATATAAGTCGTATTATAAGTATCGCTGCAGCACATACAGCAATCAGGGCAAAACAGCTTGCAGCTATCATGCGATATTAGATGATGAGCTGAAAGCCATCGTGCTGGCGGAGATTCAGAAGTTTTCTAAGATTGCTTCATGCTATGAAGATGAACTGCTGAAAAAGCTGATAGATATTAACAGTAACATTAAGTTAAAGAATAACAGTTTTCTAGAAAAGCAGATTCGCAGGACGAACAGAGATCTTCAGGGGATAGCGCCGAAGATTGATGTGTTGATTGACCAGATGGCAAACAGTAATATTTCAGAGCAGATGTTTAAGAAGCTGATGAGCCAGTACGAGCAGAAGCAGAATGATTTGTCTGAAAAGCTGGCAGAGCAGAAAGCTGAATTGTCGAGAATCAAAGATGATATAGGCAATATACAGCACTTAGTTGATTGCTTCAAAGAACGGATGTATATTGAAGACCTTGACCGTGAAACGATTGTAGAGCTAATTGATTACATTGAAGTATTCAAGAAAGAAAAGGTTGGAACAGAATATATGCAGAGAGTTGATCTCCACTTTAACTTTGTTGGACAGATATCAATTGAACAATTTCAAGAGCTGAAGGATTATATCGGGCAGCAGGAACAAGAAAACCAAACACAAATGACACAGGTTATATGACCTGAATATCAGAGAAAAAGAAAAACGACACATTGAGTGCCGTCTGTAAGTGGCGGAGAGAGAGGGATTCGAACCCTCGTTACGGTAACCCGTAAACACGAGTTCCAGTCGTGCGCCTTCAGCCGAACTCAGCCATCTCTCCATACAAAACGCAGACACTATTCTAGCATATGGGTAGTAAAATAACAACTATAAATTAAAAAGATATAAACAAATAAAAGCCGCTTGTTAAAGCGGCTTGAGGTTACTCTTCACTATTACTGCTGTCCGTATGTTATTTCTCCGCCGCCGTCTTCTTCATCCCAGGCGAATTGCAACATTTCTTCGTTGCTGTTAGTTGCCATTATTATATGTGTTCCTTCGGAATCCATATTCATGGTAATTTCCCAGCCGTTATTCTCTACATCTTTTATATAGTCTTCAGCGATAGCTCCAGTGCAATTTTCAAACACCACATAAATACCCGTTCCGACATCCATAATGCTGACGACTTTAACACCTTTAACCCTAGGCACGTTGTTGGGAAGCTTATCACTAGGCCATGGCATACCATCTTCGTCGCCTTGTATATTCACTTCGCCGTCATCACCGGAAATAGTTATATTACCGCCGTCGTCATCAATGTCGACATCGACATCTTCGCCGCTCTGAGATTCCATCATGCCTTCGATCATATTTTCAACTGCGTTCTCCTGCGCTTTTCTGCAGCCCATAAGACCAAATATAAGGAATACAACCAACAAAACAATAAGAATTCTTTTCATATTGAAAACTCCTTTCAAAGATAAATATATTATACAATATTTTTTACAAGAAAGACATATAAAAATGACTATTTTTTACTTTATTGTTCTACTTACTAAGAGAATGGAGCAAATCTGCCATGTTTTGTCCCAATGTTTTCATCGTTTCAATGCCCTCCGCATCTTCAAGAACGTCTCCAATCTGCCTTCCAATTCCCTGATTCCAATAGCTTGATCCGACAACGATACCTTCGCTTATGGTAAACAGATTGTTTATATCGTTAAAGGCATTGAGTGCGCCGTTCCTTCTAACCGCAACTACACTGGCGCAGACCATGCCCTTGAGCAGCTTGTGAGGTCTTGTTGCATAGCCTACACGGTCTATGAACGCCTTTGCCTGAGCAGTGAGGCTGCCGAAGTAGACGGGAGAACCGATTATAAGCGCATCGGCTTTTGCTATTTTCTCAATGCTTTCGTTTACGATATCATCATTAAATGCACATCTTGGTGTGCTGCTGTTTGCGCATTTGC
Source organism: Christensenellaceae bacterium (assembly GCA_963666505.2). Classification (GTDB taxonomy): domain Bacteria; phylum Bacillota; class Clostridia; order Christensenellales; family SZUA-584; genus JABGQS01. The sequence goes on from CAXXXL010000001.1 coordinate 927,943, forward strand.
CACACGCGATACAGCCGTGGATATCACGCCCGCCCGCCTGGATAAGTTCCGTCTCAATGTTGCGTTTTTCGAGTTCTCTTAATACAGTGCTTAGCAGAATGAATGTATTGCCCTTTGAGCGGGGGCTGGTGTTTACCGCAATAGCTTTCATTTTTATTTCCTCCCCTAAATCAGTCTATTAAGTAGTTCGTCTACACCCGAAAAAAGATAGTCGGGTTTATCCGTGCTGTTTTCTATATCTTCCTTTGTCATCTCTCCGGACAAAACTCCTATTGAACACATGCCGTTGTCTATAGCAAGGTGCATATCAGTATACAACCTGTCTCCAATAACGGCTATCTCATTAAAATCAACGGCTGTCTTCTTCTTTATATAAGCAGCTGTTTCATGCGAAGGCTTTCCAAGGAACTTTGGTTTTACCCCGGTGGCGTGTGTCAGCATAGCGCACATACTTGCGCAGTCCGGCAGAACTTTTCCGCCTTCCAGCGGGCACACAGCATCGATGTTGGTGGCGAGGAACGGTATGCCTTCTCTCAACAGATCCGTAGCCCTGCTTGCTTTCTCGAAGCTGTAGGTCGTATCAAAACCGACGACAACGCAGTGTGGCAAGCCTTGTTCAAGGCAAGTTATACCTGCCGACTGAAATTGTTCTTTCAATAACGGAGTGCCGACGAGATAAACTGACGGCGACTCGCCGAAAGTATCTTTAATATATTTAATAGTAACATCTCCCGAAGTTATTATTTTCTCTCTCTTATAGCTGCCAAAGCCCAGAGCCTTAAGTTTGTCTGTGTATGCTTGTGGAGATTTCGAGGAGTTGTTGGTAAAAAAGAAATAGGATATATTACGCTCGTCAAACAACTTGAGCAGCTCTTTTGCCCCGGGAAGGACATTGCTGCCAAGATAAATGGTTCCGTCCATATCAAACACATAGCTTTTTATTCGCTTAAGGTTGTCCATTAGTTTACCGCCGGATATAAATTGACTACATTAGTTCGCCCTGTGATTGTATCAAAGAATGCTTGTTAACTCAACACAAATAATTGTTTTTTAGCTGTACGATATGATAGAATGATAATAACTTTTTCATACGGGGGATTAGATGCTCTATCGCAAAAACATAAAGAACGGACAGGAGATTTCAATACTCGGTTTTGGAATAATGCGCCTGCCTCTTACAGAAGAAGGGCATATTAACAAGCCAAAAGCAAAGGAAATGATCGATTACAGCATAGCAAACGGTATAAACTATTTTGATACAGCAGTGCCATATCACGGCGGTGAAAGCGAATCATTTCTGGGGGAAGCGCTTGCGGGAATAAGGGACAAAGTATATATAGCGACAAAAATGCTGCAGAGAGAGATAAACAGCTATGAAGAAATGGAAGAGATGTTTGCGGGGCAGCTTGAAAAACTGCGCACGGATCATATCGACTACTATTTGTTTCATGGCTTTATAACCAAAAAGCAATGGTATCGCCTTAAAGATCTTGGAGTAGTCGACTTCATAAAAAAGCATAAACGATCCGGAGCAATAAGACAGATAGGGTTCTCGTCACATATGACCTGCACAGATTTTATCGATGTCTTGGACGATTATGACTGGGATTTTACCCAGATACAATATAATTATATTGACGAGGATATACAGACCGGAAGCAAGGGCCTTGATTATGCCCGAAGAAAAGGAGTGCCGGTAATAGTTATGGAGCCAATTAGAGGCGGGCTTCTTACTACGATAAATGAAGAAATAAAAAGCATATTCAGCAAGGCGAAGGATAAAAAAACGCCTGCGCAGTGGGCTTTGAGGTGGGTGTGGGATCACGACGGGATATTGACTGTTTTGAGCGGTATGTCCAATATGGAGCAGCTTGCGCAGAACATCGAATCAGCATGCAACGCTGAACCAGACAGCTTTACAGATGACGACAGTGAGGTATTAGAGGAGGCAAAAGCTGGGTTCAAAAGCAAAATCAAGGTGCCCTGTACGCAGTGCAGCTACTGCATGCCGTGCCCGCAAGGCGTAAACATTCCTGTCATCTTCGAAAGCTATAACCTGTATTATATTCTAAACGAAGCCAGAGGGAAACGATGGTATTTTCTGATGACTTCCGGGATGCTGGGAGCAAAGGGAGAAGCGTCGTTATGTATAGAGTGCGGGCTGTGCGAGCGCAAATGTCCGCAGGGAATAAAGATAATCGACGAGTTAAAGAACGCTAAAGCTGTTCTGGCGCCGGAAGAAAAAAAGGAGGGTGTGAAGTGAAAAGTCTGAAAGGAAAGATTGCAGTAATAACAGGAGCCGGAAGAGGTATAGGCTTTGCAATAGCGCAGAAGATGCTTGAAGAAGGTATGAAAGTTTTTGCGACTTCAAGGGATATAAGCAGGTTGGAAAGTATCGAAAGCGACAGCATTAATGCGTTTTCAGCCGACCTTACAGATACAGGAGCTCCTGCCAACATTATAGAAAAGTGTGTTTGCACTTTCGGCGGTGTAGATGTTATAATTAACAACGCAGGATATGCAAAAAAGATGCTGCTGAGCGACACGAGCGCTCAGGAGTTCGACATGCATATGGCTGTGAATGTGCGGGCGCCGCTGCTGCTTGTAAACGCAGCGATGCCGTGGCTTGAAAAGTCCGGTCATGCAGCTGTTGTAAATATCTGCTCGGTCGTGGCAGTCAAGGGATATGAAACTCAGGGTGCATACACAGCTTCCAAGCATGCGCTGTTGGGATACACAAAGGTGCTTGCCCGGGAATTGTTCGATAAAGACATCCGTGTGCATGCGCTGCTTCCCGGCGGAGTTGGCACAGAGCTTATCCGTGAGACGAGGCCGGATCTTGATATGAACGATCTTTCCACTCCGCAGGAGATAGCGGATATTGTGCTGTTTCTTATAAAAAACAGGAACAACTCTGTAATAGATGAAATAAGCGTAAGAAGATATACAAAACAGCCATGGGCATAACACAAGGAGCGGAGCATTGAAGAAAATTGGCATAGCGCTTGGCGGAGGCGGAGCAAGAGGAGTAGCGCATATAGCTTATCTTAAGGCAATCGAAGAGCTGGGGAAAAAACCAGTCATAGTATCGGGCACATCAAGCGGAGCTATCGTCGGGTCGCTTTACTGTTCCGGAGCAGCGCCAGCTGATATTGCTGACATGATGGCAGGCATGTTCGGCAGAAATAAAAAGAAAGACGGTATGTTTGCAAAAATTGCAAAAAAAAGCAGCGTCCTCGTGTCTTCTGCGGCACGAAAGGTGATTGGTGATATGCTGCCTGTGAAGACTTTTGAAGAGCTGTCCATACCGCTCAAAGTGGTTGCGACCAACGTGAACACGTTTGAGGAAAGGGTTTTTGAAACAGGACGATTGCTTGATGCAGTAATGTGCAGCATAGCGCTTCCAGGGTCTATACTTCCGCAGAAATACGACGAACAGTACTACATAGACGGCGGAGCAACGAATATCGTGCCGTTCGATATCATCAGAGAGCAGTGTGATATACTGATAGCTATAGATGTTTCACTGGTAAGGCCTATTAGCTCTGGACACGACATGAAGACGGCACAGAGGGCAGACTGGGCGGCGGCTCAGCATGCTCTTATATCGCTGAAAGAAAAATACAGTCCCATAGATATATTTGAACGGCCAAGCTTTAACACTACCGGAACTATGGATTTCAGCAAATCAATGGATGTATACAAACGGGCAGAAGAGCTTGTGCCCGGTTTTAAACGCAAGCTCGAAAAGTTACTATAAAGGGGATATAAAATGAGCAAGACATTAGGAATAGCTTTTGGCGGAAGCGGTGCAGAGGGCATTGCAGGCATAGCGTACATACGTGCACTTGAAGAGCTCGGTATTGAGCCGGCGATAGTTTCGGGCACTGGGATAGGCGGTGCAGTAGCTGCAATGTATGCAGCCGGCATGAAGAGCGCTGATATGATCGCCTTTCTGGAAGACGTAAATTTTCCCGGCGCAAAAAGGCCAATAAACGAAAACAAAGTAAAAGACGCAAAATACGGGATACTTGATGACATGGGACTGGAGGACTATTTTAAGATAGTCGTTCCTGTAAAGGTTTTCGACAGGCTTTACTTCCCACTGAAAATCGTTGCTGCTAACTATTCGGATGGAAGCGAAGTAGTTTTCTCCGACGGAGATATGGGCACTGCGGTAAGGGCAAGCGTTTCTGTACCAGGTATATTCTCTCCCCATGAAAAAGATGGGATGGTATATATTGACGGGACCTGCGTAAACGCAGTACCTTTCGATATCATAAGAGATCAGTGCGATGTTCTTGCAGCTATAGATCCTGTTATTGAAAATTCTTCTGTGAAGGAAGGTGAAGACGAAGTAGAGCTTTCTCTGAATGTTTTTCCAGCTTTCAAAGGCGCCTATGATGCTGCAAAACGGACTGTTATTGCGGAGAAGATGAAAGGCTGCAAGGTGGATATATATGAGAAAATCGGAGTCAACATACTAAATACATACGATTTTGTTCAGCACAGCCTGATACTTGAATCGGTAAGGGAGCAGGCGGATGCATTCAGAGAAAAGGTCGAGAGAGAACTTAAATAGTTTTGGGAGCATTCTTTCACTAGAAAAATGCAAGGCGGGAAGCATAGAGCTGCATCCTGCTTTGCTTAAAGCAAATATCCCCGCCAGCAACAGTATAGATCATATCCGGTTATTTAAAAACAAGGATTATTTTTCCAGTGAAGACCTTTTTTTGAATACTTTAGGCTGTTTTATCAGTTTAGACGCTTTTTATACTATAGAATACCGTTTATATACAAGATTAAGTTCTAAAAATCTTGACATAATAGAAAAAAACAATTAATATAGAATTTGTCTGGGGTATATTTATTTTCTAACTTCATCTTTAGACCAATTCGGAAAATGGCAGGTGAAAAATGGGTATATATGTGGATGACAGTGGTTACACAAAAACTGACCAGTCGTTCTTAAAGAATTACAATATCAAGAAAATACTAAGTATTTTAAGAAAATATGAGCTTTTGTCACGCATTGAGCTATCGGCAATCAGCAGTCTTGATAAAAAAACGATAACAAATATCACAAAAAAGCTCCTTGAGGACAAACAGATAGAAGTCGTTGAGCTGCGGTATGAAGGCATGGGTAGGCCAAAAGCTATGCTTGGTCTAAGGGGCGACTATTGCAAATGCTTAGGGCTCGATCTTGGCGGTACATATATATCCGGAGTTATCATCAATTTTAAGGGTGAAGTTGTGTGTTCGCAAAACGTGGATATATTCAGCGAGATGGAACCGGAAATGCTGCTGGATATAAGTTATGATCTTATCGATACCTTGCTGGAAGAAGCGGATATAAGTATAGAGGATGTAAGTGGTATCGGGATCTCTATCCCCGGCTTTATAGATAAAGATACAGGGCTTTGCGTTTTATCAGAGAATATTCCGGAGTGGATAAACGTGCCCCTGCAAGAGCTATTCCATAAGAAATATAATAAAGAGGTATACATAGACAACAACTCCCGGCTTATGGCTCTGGCCGAACTGTGGTATGGCAAAGGCCGTGAAGTGAAAGACTTCATATCGTTCGACCTTGGACTGGGCATAGGCTGCGGCATTGTAATAGACCATCGTATCTATGCAGGCGCCAGCGGTAAATCCGGCGAAGTCGGGCATACCATTGTTGAAGTGGACGGACCGCTGTGCACATGCGGTAGGCATGGCTGTATTGAGTCGCTTGCTTCCGGCTGGGCGCTTGTCATGCAGGCGCAGGAAGCCATGAAAAAAGGTGTGGACACCAATCTGAATGAGATAAAGGGACACGGGAGCGCTCCGACAACCGAAGATATTAGCCTTGCAGCCGAGAAAGGCGACGAGTTTTGCATAGGTCTTCTTAAAAATGCCGGAGAGTATATCGGTATCGGACTGGCAAATATAATCGACTTGTTCAACCCATCGCTTGTTATTATCAACGGCAAACTTTATAATAACAACCCAGTGCTGAAAGAGTCAATTCGGCAAACAGTCAACAAGCAAACTATGCCGCAAATATACAGTGATACCAAAGTAGTAGAATCTGATATCGGCGTCATGGCTACGGCAATAGGAGCCGCAACGCTTTGCCTTGAAAAATGCATTATGAAAGATGAAACGAGGAATTCACAAGACCAAAGTTTAGACTAAATGGAGGTGCTTACATGGATTACTTACGGCTGTTTATTAACAACGAATGGCAGGATGCTGCGGATAATAAACGAATGGACGTTTTCTGCCCTGCTACAGGCGAAAAGATATGTGAGATCGCCGCTGCGCAGGAGCAGGACGTAGATAGAGCTGTAGCTGCAGCAAAGGCTGCTTTTGAAAGCGGCGTATGGAGCGGGCTTAACGGCGACGAGCGTGCCGAGTATATGCTCAGGGCCGCAGATATCATGAAGCGCCGCACAGATGAGTTCGCAAGGCTGGAAGCTATGGATTCGGGCAAGCCGATCAAAGAGACGATAGAGGTAGATATACCGTACGCCATACGTGCTATGGAATACTTTGCGAATATAGCAAGAGAAGTGCAGGGAAGCGTTATCCCGCTGCCAGGTATAGACGGATTTGACTATCTGACGTATGAACCGTTTGGAGTAGTAGGCGGCATAACGCCGTGGAACTTTCCACTGCACCTTGCCACAAGGGCGATGTGCCCGGCGATGGCGGCAGGAAATACTGTAGTTATAAAAGCATCTTCGCTTGCTCCGATAACGACATCGCTGATGGGCGAAGTTTTCCTTGAAGCGGGTTTCCCGCCGGGAGTCGTGAATATTATCAGCGGCTCGGGCAGGGTGGCAGGCGAGGCTATAGCGTCGCACAAGGACGTTTCTATGATATCTTTCACCGGCTCGGAGAGCGTAGGCAGGCGGATACTAGAGCTTTCATCGAAATCGCCTATAATCAAGAAAACGATACTTGAGCTTGGAGGCAAAGGGCCATTCATAGCAGAAGCAGACTGTGAGTTGAGTTCTGCTGTAAACTCAGTAATAACCGGGTTCTGTCTGAATCAGGGCGAGGTATGCTGTGCTTCAACAAGGCTGTATCTCAATGAGAAGATATATGACGAGTTTTTAGAACTGCTTAAAGACAGACTCGACAGGATAGTGTATGGAGATATACTTGACCCAAAGACTCAGATGGGCGCACTTATAGACGAGCATCAGTATGAAGTAGTGGATTCATATGTGAAGAATGCGGTTGAAGAGGGCGCAAGGCTGGTCTGCGGTGGTGAACGTTATACTAAGCCTCCGTGCGAAAAAGGCTTCTTCTATAAGCCGACGGTTCTGGATAACGTGAAAAATGACGCTAAGTGCGTACAGGAAGAGATATTCGGCCCGGTGCTGGTCGTTCTGAAATATAAGGATATCGACGAAGCCGTGAATATGGCAAACGAGAGTCCGCTTGGGCTTGGCGCTGCTGTGTGGAGCGAGAACACACGAACGCTTTTCAAAACAGCTAAGAAGCTAGATTCCGGCACGGTGTGGATGAACACGAATATTATGTCAAAGATGGAAGCGCCATATGGCGGAAACAAGAACAGCGGCCTTGGCAGAGAATACGGTGCACATGGCCTAAGAGAGTATATGAAGATAAAGAACTGCATACTCTATCTCGGCGAAGAATATGAGAACTTCTACGGATTTGAGGACTGATAGGAGACTGACATGAAAGCTATAGTAAACGCACAAATAGTATTGAAAGAAAGCATTATATACGACGGGGTTATACTTATTGAAGACGATAAAGTCGTAAACTTTGGCGAAAAAAGAGACGTGGCTATTCCGTTTGATGCTCAAATCATAAACGCCGAAGGAGACTATGCAGCTCCGGGGCTAGTAGACCTGCACACTCACGCAGGCGGAAGCTCATTCTTTTTTGAAGAGCCGCAGCAGGCGAGTGAAAACATATTAAAGCACGGGATAACAAGTGTGTTTCCAGCGCTTTATTACAACATGGACCAGGCGGATTTCCTTAAAGGAATCGAAACACTTAAAACAGCTTCAAAGACAGGCGCCGGGCGTATTATACAGGGGATATACATGGAAGGCCCATACCTAAACCCGAAATACGGCTGCGAGGCTTCAAACTATAAATGGAAAGAGGGCGTAGTAAAGGAGCGCTATCAACCGCTAATAGACGCTGCAGGCAAGTTTGCTGCTGTCTGGTGTATTGCTCCGGAGGTCGAGGGAATAGAGCAGTTTGTAGACGACGTAAGGCAGATGGATGAAAACGCTGTGTTTTCGGTTGCTCACAGTGAAGCGACGCCGTATCAGGTGCTGAATTTAGTGCCAAAAGGCCTGCGCCTTGCAACACATCACACCAACGCTACGGGCGACCTGCCAAAATACCCGGAGTGCAGGGGAGTGTGCGTAGATGAAGCGGTCAACTTCTGCGATGATATATATGCCGAATTGATAGTGGATTCAAGAGGCATACACGTTGACCCGTTCATGCAGCGCCTTGTACTTAAAATAAAGGGTAAGGACAGGATAATACTGATATCCGATGCGTTTGTTATAGACGGTCCTAAACCAGAAGGCTATGATGATGTGTTCGATATAAATTTCGATTTTGAGGGGCAGATAGCAGGCTCGAAGCTGACGCTGGATGTCGCCTGCCGCAACATGAAAAAGCACACGGGTTCGGGAATGTGCGACCTATTCAGGTTTGCATCGCTAAACCCGGCGGAGCTTTTGGGAAGAGATGACATTGGCCGCATAAGAAAGGGCGGTAAAGCAAACATAATAATCGTGGACGACATGATAGACGTCAAAAAGGTAATGTTTGAAGGAGAACTGGTTTAATAAAAAATTAATTATATACAGGAGGCTTGAAATGAAAGAATTTACATTCGATCCTGCACCTTTTGTGCCGTTTCGTGACAAGGAAGTCATGGACAGGGTACGAAAGATGTCCGGCAAGGATCTGGAAAAACATCCCAACAAGAATTTCAAAATTAAGGTGCTCGTAAATCCGCATCCAATCTTTGTTGCAGATATGTTTACTAAGATTAAAGAGTCGGACGAAAAGGATCAAAACGTAGTTATGGTACTGCCGAACCCGGAGCCGGATACTTATATGCCAGTAGCAGAGCTTATAAACCTGCACCGTGTGAACTGCCGCAACGTATATCTGTTTGCGCAGGACGAATGGGCAGACCAGGACGGGAATATAGCCCCGATAACATACAGAGCGGGCTTTGCATATTCTCTGATTAAATATTTCGTTATGCAGATAGATGAAGAGCTGCGCATGCCTATGGAGAACATCATCACACCAACGAATGAGAACATAGCCGACTACTCAAAGCTTATAACAGACAGAGGCCAGGGCGGAGCGGATATCATATACACAAGCCCGGGATGGGCTGGACATATTGCGTTTATCGACCCGATAGACGACTGGATGACGGACAACATCGACGATTACTTAAAGCAGGATGCAAAGGTCGTCAACCTTCATCCGCTGACGATAGCTCAGAACTCTCTGCACGGCTGTTTTGGACAGTCCGGCGATATCGGCAACGTACCGCCGAAAGCCGCAACTATCGGACCTGCAGATATAGTCCGTGCAAAACAGCGTATAGAGATTCACGCACTGCAGACGAACTTCACGTTCTCTTCATGGCAGAGGATGACATCGAGGCTGATACTTCACGGCCCGGTAACTCCGCTGGTGCCAAGCTCGATATTCCAGCTTCTGGACACAAATGTATACATAAGCGAAGAGATCGCTGCACCGTTTGATTGCTGGGAGAAGGTAGGGTACTAAAATTTAGATTTCCGGATTTCCGGTGACGGCTTTTCCGCTTTGGGAAAGTTCCGGGGACAAGAAAGAGCACCCTGTTTGCTTAACGCTTGCAGGGTGCTTTTTATATCTTGTTCAATAATAATGTAAAGCTTCCTAGTATATGTTTCTGTATTTATGTACCGCTCTAGACATTGCTATTATATTCTCCGCTTTGCAAAAATCGGGTATGCTGTTGGAGTCGCATATTATGTATCCGCCGCCAGGGCCCAGTTCGTTTATACGCTGCCTGACTTCCGCATCGACTTCCTGCGGCGTGCCTTTGGACAGCGTGTAATCGATGTCTATGTTACCAACCAGGCAGAGCCTTTGGCCGTACTTTTCTTTAAGCCACAGGTAGTCCATAGACTCTTTCTCTATAGGGTGAATTGCGTTTGCTCCGATGTCAATTATATCATCTAAGACTGCGCTGTAGTCACCGTCGCTGTGGAATATCCACGGCACGCTGATTGCTGAAGCGGCTTTTTTCATGGGCTGCTTGAAGAAGTTTCTGAAAACTTCTGGTGAAAACATCAGCCCTGTCGTATATGAAATGTCATCGAACGCCCACACGAAATCAAAATCAAGCTCGCATAAGTTTCTGAGCAGACGCCTGCTCCAGCTTGTATACATCTCTATAACGCTTTGCAGCAGTCCGTCCTCGTCAGCCAACGAATATGCAATAGCTTCCATGCCCATGCTCATTATGGTGGACGAAGCGCCCAAGCGCACCCTTGCACCCATAGCAAAATCGCCCTTATATTTGTCTATCATTCCGCTTATTTTACTTATAAGCGTTTCGTCATCAGGGTCGGGAAGCTTCGCTTTTTTCAGCGCTTCATGGCTTGTAAGCCGTCCGCCCGCCACACACGCCTCGCCGCCAGAGACGACCTTGTCTACGAAGAGCGGGGGCAGGACCTGTATCTGTATTGCGTCCATATCCAGCAACTTAGCAGTTTCAGGCACCGCTGTTAACACTGGCTCGACTTCCGGCTGCTCTTCCATACCACCCAGCCATCCTGTAATGTTCATCCCTGTGACGGTTGGTTCGGCGATGCTGTGTCCAACTATCCGTTCCTGTATGCCCTTCATCATAGTATTGTACATATAAGGGACAACGTCCAAGGGTTTGCCATTGAGTGCGGCAATTACACGCTCTGGTTTGTTCATACGGGCTGCTCCTTGATGTTTTTATTCTAAAAGATATCCATATCCTTCAGTTTCCATTGATGCAAGCGGTATAAACCGCAGTGAAGCGCTGTTGATGCAGTATCGCAGGCCTCCTCTGTCTGCCGGTCCGTCGTTGAAGACGTGCCCAAGGTGCGAATCGCCCGACCGGCTTCTAACTTCCGTCCTTACCATGTTAAAAGATGTGTCTTCATATTCGACTACAACATCCGGGCTTATAGGTTTTACAAAGCTTGGCCAGCCGCAGCCGGAGTCATATTTGTCTGCCGAAGAGAAAAGCGGCTCTCCCGTTACGATGTCCACATAAATTCCTTCATCGTGATTGTCATAATACTCGTTCGAGAAAGAAAACTCAGTGTCTCCAAGCTGCGTCACACGATACTGCTCTTCCGTCAGCATTTCTTTAATTGCTGAATCGTCCGGCTTTGGGTAATCCTGAGGGTCTATCACAAAACCTTGCGTTTTTATAGTTGGTTTCTCCAACGGCTCATCCGCAAGCGTTACGTCGATATGACAGTAACCGTTCGGATTTTTCTTCAAGTAGTCCTGATGATATTCTTCGGCAAGGTAGTAGCCGTCGAGCGGCAGCACTTCGGTAACAATAGGCGCTGCGTACTTTACTTCCTGGTTCTTGATAGCTTGTTCTATGACCGGTAAATCAGCCTCGTCAGTGTAGTATATACCGCTTCTATATTGCGTGCCTCTGTCATTGCCCTGCTTGTTCAGCGTTGTCGGGTCAACTACCTTGAAAAAATACTCAAGAATATCCGTAAGACTAATCTCATCTGCATTATACAACACATGGACAGTTTCTGCATGTCCAGTATTTCTATAGCAAACATCTTCGTATGTTGGGTTTTCTGTGTTTCCGTTTGCATAACCAACCGTTGCATTGACGACGCCGTCTATACGGGACATGTATTCTTCCAGCCCCCAGAAACAGCCGCCTGCAAGATATATCTCGTTTGTAGCTTCTTGTGCTATTTCGTTGTTTGTATCCATTTCATTATCCTCCGTAACGTCCTGTGTGTTCTGTGTATCCGAACCAGCAGGTACTCCGGCGCTGCATGCTGCTAGTGTTGCAGTCAACACAGCCACCACCATTAATAATATCAGACCCCTTTTCATTATACTATCCTTCCCGGATACTTTCGAGCGCTTGAATTATTTCATCATTATCCTGATGACCCGGATGAATTTTAACTATATTAGCATCAGCATCCAGATAAAAATACGTGGGATAGGCCCTTACTCCGAATTCATTTTTAATTAGATCTATGGTGTCAAGAAGTACGGTCATATCTTTGTAATCATCAAGCGATAAAAACCACTTCGAAAAATCCTCTTCGTTCATTTCTCCGCCTCTGCCCGGCTCGACGATAGAGATGACATTAGCATCAATATCCATTGCTGAGAGTTCGTTATACTGCCTTAGTCCTGAAAGACATATTGAGCACCAAGAAGCCCAAACTTTAATGACCGTAGGCTTGCCTTTAAGGTCCGAAAGTATGAACTCATTTGCGTTTACGTCTTTAAGGCTTTCATCAGTCCAGGGCACATCCTGCGCTCCAGTAGCTGTGCACCCGGCAAGAAACATAACGGATGCAAAAAACATCATAAAAACTTTTTTCATAGCATCATCCCCCTTTATATGTAATTATATTGTATAACGTTGCGAGAAAATTGAATATGGCTAATCAGTAATAGTTACTGTTTATTAACAGTTTAGACTTTTTTAAGCCTTGCAGCTGCCGCCTTTGTTATGATATTGTATCTCTGAAAAAATTAACGGAGGCTGATATGAGAAAAATTGACGTTACAGGTGTTTGCCTGAACCCCAGTATAGACAGAGCTCTGACGATAGAAGGCTTTGAATACGGAGGAACAAATCGTGTTCTCAGTTCAGTAGATTATGCTGGAGGCAAGGGCTTTAACGTTGCAATAGCGGCCAGAAAGCTCGGTCTTAAGTCTGCAGCTGCCGGCTTTATTTTTGATGAAAACGGAGGGATAATACTGCGCTCTCTTGAAGCGGAGGATGTGGACAATCAGACGCTGAGTATTCCGGGCAGTGTCAGGGTCAACCTTAAGGTATATGATACAAAAACACAGGTAGTTACTGAAGTGAACAGCAAGGGTGAGCCTATCGGGGCGGATATGCAGGAGAGGCTTTTTTCAAAGATAGAAGAGCTGGCAAGGATTTCAGAATATATGGTTTTCGGAGGCAGCGTTGCTCCCGGGTTGGGAGACGATACCTATCAAAAGTTGATAGAGTCTGCCGAAGCTTGCGGCTGCAAGTGCATCTTGGATGCAGAAGGTGAGCTTCTAAAAAAAGGAATAGAAGCAAAACCGTTTATGATAAAACCGAACCTGTTTGAGCTGCAGATGCTGACGAGAAAAAAGCTTGACAGCACTGGCGAAATAAAGGCGGCGGTTCAGGAAATAATAAAAAGCGGTGTGCAAATAGTGCTTGTTTCGCTTGGCGGGGACGGTGCAATGATAGCAACAAAAGATGAAGCCTGGTTTGCGCAGGGAATGAAGGTAGCTGTAAAGAATACTGTAGGCGCAGGCGATACGATGGTCTCTGGCGCAGTAAAGGGGCTGCTTGGCGGAGGCGATGCTCGTCAAGTGCTTCGGCAGGCGGCGGCAGCTGCGACTTGCAGCATAACGCAGGAGGGCACAGGACTTACCGATACATCAACACTTTCTGATATATATAAAAACGTCAAAATATCTAACATCTGATTTTTAAGATAACAAATAAATAAATGTTGCGCAGGAGTTTATTCTGCGTTATAATAAAGTTGCATAAAAGGAAACAAAAGTATAAAAAGATTTCATAAAAGAAAACCTATGGAGTTGATATGAATACAGAACTAATAAGACAGATAAGGCAGCAGAAAAATATAACTTTGGAGCAGCTTGCAAAAAAGACGGGCTTTTCTAAAGGGTATCTTTCCAAGATAGAGAATGCTGGGAGCTTGCCTCCTTTTCCGACAATGCAGAAGATAGCCAATGCGCTGGGCGAAGAGCTGACGCAATTTATAAAGAGCAAAGATAAAAAGCAGGTGAGCAGCAATCTGGATATAATAGTAGCGGGTGACGATGACGATATCATGCAGTCCATAGGTGGTTATTCATACCAGAAGATGGTTACGAGCTATGACAATAAATATATGTCGCCACTGCTTATGCAGATAGAGCCTGGCAGGACGGGTGACTTAAAACACGATGGCGAGGAGTTTGTTTTCGTTGTTAAAGGCTCTGCGGTGCTCGAATATGAGGGAGAGAGTTATACTCTGCCAGAGCGAAGCGGTGCTTATCTCGACTCACGTATTAAGCACGTTTTTATAAACAATGCGGATGAGCCGCTTTTGCTTTTAGCGGTCAACTATAACTACAGAAGGTTTTAAAGGAGGAAACTCATGAGGATCTATAAGGACGGCGGACACAGGCTCTTCGAGAGCGACCCGGAAACGAGCAGGATCGTTTCAGAGCTGCTGCTGGAACTAGAACGAGATGGTATGGATGCAGTAAGAAAATACAGCAGCAAGTTCGATGACTGGAACCCGGAAAGCTTTGAGCTTACAGAAAAACAGATTAGCGAATCTATAGCAACGCTGGACAGGCAGGTAATCGAGGATACGGATTTCTGCCAGAACAACGTAAGAAAGTTTGCGCAGGCGCAGCTTGCTACGATGAAGGAACTGGAATATAATCCGGGCGGAGGTGTAACGCTAGGCCACAAACACATACCGGTAAAAAACGTGGGCAGCTATATACCGGGAGGCAGATACCCGATGTTCGGATCGGCGCAGATGAGCATAATACCGGCAAAGGTCGCAGGTGTGGATACAGTCGTTGCATGCACGCCGCCGGTGAAAGGGCAGGGGTATTATGCAGCTACAGTCAACGCAATGAAAAAAGCGGGAGCGGATAGGATATTTATACTTGGAGGAGTTCAGGCTTTTGCGCTTATGGCTTTCGGGATGGGCGAAGTCGATCCGGTTGATATACTCTGCGGTGCAGGCAACAAGTTCGTTGCTGAAGCAAAACGCCAGCTTTTCGGCAGGTGCGGAATAGACCTGCTTGCCGGTCCGACAGAGATTATGGTAATAGCGGACGACAACGCAGACCCGAAGATGGTAGCGTGTGACCTTCTGGGGCAGGCAGAGCACGACCCGAACAGCGGTATAGCGCTAGTCTGTTTCTCGGAAGGATTTGCCGCAGAAACGATGCAGGAGCTTGAGGACCAGCTTGACGTGCTGCCTACGAAAGAGGTGGCCCAGGTTTCTTGGGCCAACAACGGGATAATATATATAGCTGATGATAAAGAAGAAGCTGTAAGGATTGCGGACGATTATGCGCCGGAGCACCTGGAAGTGCAGACAGAGGACGATGATTACTATCTTGAGAACCTTCGTAACTATGGTTCACTATTTGTAGGGGAAGAGACTACCGTTGCATACGGCGATAAGTCTATTGGCACGAATCACATTCTGCCGACAAGCAGGGCAGCAAGATACACAGGCGGCGTTTGGGTAGGCAAGTTCCTCAAGACGGTGACATATCAGAGGATGACTAAAGCGGCCAGTGTGAGGATAGGCAAAGTGACGCAGCGCCAGTGCGAGATAGAGCGCATGCTTGCCCACGGCCTTACCGCAAAGATGAGGATAGACAAATATCAGTGATGTACAGTATACATAAAAGGTATAAAATTTCAGACCGATTTAGACAATATATCTTCAGATATGACGGACGGCTTTTGTGTAGGATGGAAAGCTCCGATAGTGAAAGAAAAACTGTACAGTATACTTAAAAGCAGCTATGCATTTATGCTTGCTATTGATGAGGATAAAAACTGTATTACCGGATTTGTCAACGCACTTTCTGACGGGCTTTATTTTGCTTTCATACCTATGCTTGAAGTGAAACCGGAGTAAAAGAGAAAAGGGATAGGCAAACGGCTCATGAGAATCTTGTTTGAAGACCTGAGGCAGATGCCTATAATAGACCTAATGTGCGACGAGGATGTTCAGGGGTATTATGAGAAACTTGGAATGACCAGAACAAAAGGTATGCGAAAATAAAACGCACTGCTTGACTGAAAAAAATAGGGTAAATAAATATAGCTGGTAATAAACACGGATTTACGTTATGATATATATGCTAATACTATAATTTCGTTTTATATTTCTCCTGCCATAAATATGGCAGGTTATTTTTTACGACTTTATATTTTCATGCTCCAGGATTGAGAAAATAAAGGAATCATGCCATTTTCCCTGCTTAAATCTATTATCCCTTAAACGTCCTTCTTTTTTCATACCGGTTTTTTCTAAGACCTTTATCGAACCGATATTGTCAGTGTGGCATGTTGCAAATATCCTATGTAAGCTTAACCGTTCGAAGCCGAACCGGATAAAAGCATTGGCTGCTTCTGTAGCATAGCCGTTCCCCCAAAATCTATCGTTAAGACAATAACCGATAAAGCCTTCTTTCACGCTTGGGTTTGTTATATGGACTTCGCCTCCGCCAATTAAAACATCATCCTTTTTCAGGACAATGGCAAAGTCATAGTCGTTTCTTGGGTCTTGACTTTGGAATTCAATAGATTCATGTAAGAAATTGAGGGTTTGTTCTTCGCTGCTAGGTTCAAAGAGCATATACTTTGTTACTGTGTCACTTGAAGCATATGCATGAACAGGTACAAAGTCACTTGTGTTAAATTCTCTGATAATAAGCCTTGATGTCTCAAAAGGTTCAATAAACATAAGCAGCTCCTTTATTGAAATTAACAGTTAAAACTATACAAAACTTAAGAACAGTGATAAACAATCAATAGATGAAAATATAAGTGATTATCGTTTTACGCTCTGAAGCAGCCTAAGACCATTGTCATAGAATATATCATTAAGCTGCGTTTCAGAGAGCCCCGCCAGATTTGCGGCGTGCTCAACAGCTATAGCAATTTCGTGCGCCATATAAGTAGCGTTCATGTTATTTGACGGTACACGAAAATCACTTTTTTCATATTCGTCAAGAACGAGGTCTACCCAGTGGTCTTTGACGGTGACACGTCTGCCTTTCATAGCTGCAACCGGAAGGTCGGTAGCATAAACAAAGCGTCCGGCTCCCATTTCCCGAAGAGCCAGAGTGATAGAAACGGCATCCATTACCATTGAAGTGTCCATGCTTACGTTTTCAAGGTCTGCAACGCTTGATATAGCCTGTCTCATGTGATACGGGTCATAACATCTGCCGCAGTGCGCAAGCACTATCTTTGCTTTGGGATACTGTTTTGCAAGCTTTCTGACACCTGCGCCGATTTCCGGGTCTGCCAGCCTCAGAGAGCGTGGAACGTGCAGCAGGACTATAAGGCCAAGCTCGTTTGCAATGTCCATTTCGTCGGGCAGAAGCATGTCATCTACTGTTACTTTGCCGTAATCGTTCCCGACCCAGTTGAGGAACACTTTATAGCCGTAGAAGCCGCCGGCAGTAACGCTGCTGTATATCGTGTCTACAGGCACACAACCGCCGCCGCATACAAGAAGCGGAAAGTATCTGCCGTCTTCGGCGCTGTTTTTAACGTACTCGTTAGTTTTATCTATGTGTACCGCAGGAGTAGGCTGCCCGAAACACACTGCGCTGCATTCCTTGTCAGGAAAAATATCTGCAAGGTCGCTCTTTAGCTGCTGCATGGTATACTGCGTTTTAGTCACCATGTATTTTGCCGCCTCGAATTTACCAAAAGAGTCACTGGATGTTACATCGCCGGAGTTTTCGCTGCCCAGCCACTGGTCAGCTTCCCATATGTGGGCGTGGAAATCGAGGACCTTGTCCGGAAGATATGGAGAGACTCTTTGCTCATAGAATGATTTACTTAGGCTTTCGATTTGCTGAGTGCTCATAATAACCTCCGCTGAATTCTTGGCTTACACATATAGAATAGAATAGAAACGATTTTTGGGCAAGTTCATTTGAAAAAAGCATGCAAAATAAATGTTTTTCGTACGTTCGCTTTTGAAAAATATGTAATTTAGACGATTAATACCATTCGCTTTACTATGTGTGTCAATTGTAATATACTGTTGAATATATTTTTATAGGAGGCATGGCGTGGTAAAGAATACGAGCAATTCACTTATTGACCTTCTGGGCAAAGAATACTGCGAAACAATTGCAAATACGGCAACAGCACTACACGGCATTTCAGAGAAAAGAGCAAAGGAACTCATCTCGGCCAAGGTAGATTTTTTTCCGGATGATTACAAAGAACGGATAATGGCGCTTTCCGGCAAAATAGGGGAGCAGATTTTTGATGCTTTCGAGAATGACAACAAAGGTGCATCAACACAAGGTTACAATAAGGTAACAAACACAAAGGCTTCACCGATAGGCTGCATAGGGCCATATAGAGTTGGCGAAGACGGGCGGCTATACCTTGCCGCAAAGAGTGAACACTATCATATTCCAGTCGGGCACAACTTTCCCGGCTATAAGCTAATAAACTATGCAAGAGAGCTTGGAATACCCAACGCAACTCATAACAACACAAGGGGCTTTATAGCAAGAAGCCTTGAAACAAAGCTCATCTGCGAAATAAATGATATAAAAGAGTGCGGCAGTGAACTTGAAGACATCCTTAAGTCAAAACAGCCAAAGGTACTCAACCGGATTCTGAATATAGAGACTGGCAGCCTTGCGTGCGAGGCAGGAATAAAGATGATGATGACGAGGTTTTATGCACAGGACAACCTTACAAAGCCTGCGGTCCACAAAGGAAAAGTTCCGGTGTTTTTCGTTATGGCGGACAGCAGCGGCGGATTTGAAGCGAACTATCATGGTACTACTATAATTGCACAGACTATGCGTGGGCTGTGGCCGAAGCTCTATCAGGAAAACGAGAAGAACGATATATACAAGATAGTCAGCGTTGCTATAAACGACATTGAAGATTTCAAGACAAAGATTCAGAAGTATAACAGGGGCAAGTATAAGACGGCAGGCTTTCTGCACGAGCTGGTTCTGATGAACTATGGTGCAGTAAAACTGGATGAGGAGTATATAAAACAGGTTTACGAGCTGTGCGGACAGTACGACACCCCGACTATGTGTGATGAGATCCAGTCGTGCATGTGGTACCCGGGCATGTTCCTTTATAAGATATACGGACTAAAGCCGGATTTTGTTATACTCGGTAAAGGTTTTTCCGGGGGAGAATATCCTTCCTCAAAGATAGTGACGACTTATGAGATGGATAGCATGAGCCAGTTCGGCGCACTTGTGACCAATGGACAGCAGGAGCTTTCCAGCCTTGCATATCTTATCACTATGAAATTCTTTAAGGATAATGCAGAGCAGATAGGGGCGCTTGGTAATAAAATCGAAGAACTGCTGGAAGGGCTGAGAAACAGACACAGCGATATGATTGAAAAGATCGAAGGCAAAGGGCATCTTCTGGCGCTTCATTTCAAATCATTGGAGCAGGCAGGTGAATTCGCAAAGCGTGTCAATGCGCACTGCATAGATATAAGCGCACAGACATATAAACCAAACTGTCCGCCTGCTGCACTTATAAAACTTCCTGTCATAATGAGCGAAGAACTGCTGGGTGTAATGGTAAACAGATTTGAGGCTGTTTTAGAGCAGATGAAAGCTGAACAATAGAAATAAAAAAGAAGGGTTGTACAGTGAAAAGTGCAGCCTTTTTTAATTGTTTAGACATACAAAATAGACTTTTTCTATTTTTTCGTCACAAAATATTGACTGCACTTTGTATAGCGTGTATGCTGATAGAGAAAAAGGGTTTTAAGCAGTAAATCAATCTAAATATCGTCATAATTTTAGCGCTTAGCTAATCAATATAACAATCAGAAAAGAGGTTTGTCGAAAATGAATGTTTTAGACAGTTTTTCACTAAAGGGCAAGGTTGCGCTGGTAACAGGCGGAGCAGGAAAGTACGGCAGGCAGATACTTGAAGCTGTAGCGGAAGCCGGGGCAGTTACATATGTAGCTGCAAGGAACTTAAAAGCGTTGCAGGAGGTTGCGGATGAACTGAATGAGCGCGGCTTTGACGTACGTGCTTGTCAGTACGACCAGGGCAAAGAAGAAACTATTCTTGCACTCAGAGACCACATAGTGGAAGAAAGCGGCAGGATAGATATTCTTGTGAATAACTCCGTTGCAAGGCTGGTCAATTCATGGGACAACGACCGTGAAGTATTTATGGAAAGCCTTAATATAAATGCGGCGGGTGTCTTTTCTATGTGCCGCGCTTTCGGAGACATAATGAAGAAGCAGAACAGCGGCTCGATAATAAACATCGGCAGTATATACGGCATGGTAGGCTACGACCCCAGCCTTTATATCGGCACAGATATGGTAAGCTCAGATCCTCATCCGGCTTACTACGTTGAAAAAGGCGGCATGGTAATGCTTACAAAGTTCCTGGGAAGCTACCTCGGCAAAAACAACATAAGGGTAAACTGCATAAGCCCAGGCGGTTATTATACAGAGCAGACGAACAAGAAATTCCTCGAAAGATATAACAACAAAACGTTCCTTGGCAGAATGGCGAACGATGAAGACTTAAAAGGAATCATAGTTTTCCTAGCTTCAGACGCTTCTCAGTATATTACAGGGACTAATATACCTGTTGACGGCGGTCTAACTGCAAAATAGAAAGCAGGCAAATGAATGTATACAGTTAACGAGAATGACAGGGCGCTGGCAAAAGAGCTGGGGGATTTCGTTCCTGAAAGAGTATATGATATGCACATGCACATATACCGCTCGGCTGATCTGGCTCTGCCGGAAAACAGTCCGCTGAAGAAAGGCGGCGAAGTTGAGGGCATATCAAGTGTTAAACAGTATTACACAAAAATGATTCCCGAGACTACGCTGGAAGGAGGCCTTGCAATAGGTTTCCCGACTGCCAGTTGCAATAAAGATGCTGTAAACAGTTTTGTTGCCAGCGAAGTGAAAGATAGTTCAGCATTCAAAGGTTCAATATGCATAGACCCTTCAAACGAGGCGTCTGCAAGGAAGCTGGTCGAAGAGAACCCGAATATTATCGGCCTCAAGCCGTATCATCTTTTTGCAGACAGGAAGGTGACATGGGATGCGCAGATAGATGAATATCTGCCGGAATGGGCCTTCAAGCTGGCGGATGAGCAGAAGCTGCTTATAACGCTGCATATGGTCAAAGACGACGCAATCGCAGACCCGGGAAACCAAAGAACGATAAGAAACATGTGCGAAAAGTATCCGAATGCAAAGCTGATACTTGCACATGCCGCAAGATGCTTCCATGCGCCTAACGCCGCAAAAGGACTGCCTGCACTGGATGGGCTTGAAAATGTGTGGTTCGATTCATCTGCTATATGCGAGGTTGAACCGCTGCTCGAGATACTCCTGCGGTTTGGGCCGGAGAGGTTAGTATGGGGCAGCGACTATCCGGTGTGCTGCACACGGGGCAGAGCTGTAACGATGGGGCTGGATTTTATTTGGCTGCAGGATGAAACGGTAAATTGGGAGAACCTCTTTACAAAATGCAGACCTTCGGTAGTCGGGCTGGAATCTTTGCGTGCACTGAGCAGCGCATGCAGGTATGCAGGATTGGAAAAGAAAGATATCGAGGACATCTTTTCTGGTAACGCAAAAGAACTTTTGGGGATAAAATGATACTGACGAATGTGAAAATCGTTTTACATGGCAGAGTCTTGGAAGGCTCGCTGCATATAAACGGCAGTAAAATCGAGCTGGTATCAGATTCTTTTGCCGACGGTATAGACTGTGGTGGGCTTTTTGCAGGACCCGGGTTTATCGACACCCACTGCCACGGAGGGGATGACGTCTGGTTTTTCGAAGACCCGGCGAAAGCTGCGGATTTTCACCTTCAGCACGGCACGACAACGATGCTGGCATCTCTCTGGAGAAACGCTGGAAATGGCGGCTATGAGAGCGCAGTAAACAGAGTAAAAGAAGTTATAAACAGCGGAAGCGCCCTCAACCTTATCGGCATACACATGGAAGGCCCGTACATAGACGAAGACTACGGTAGTGAGGGTGGCAGCAGCTATCCGATAGACCCTGAAGAGTATTGCTCTATAATAAGTGCTGCTGACGGCCTGATAAAGCAGTGGACGTTAGATCCTTTGCAGAACGGAGCAGAGGAGTTTTCGGCTGCTTGCTGCGACAACTCAATAGCTTTGGGCATCTGTTATTCAAAAGCAGCGCCGGAAGATATAGAACGGTATAAAAGATACGGGCTTAAAATAGGCAATCACATTAAGTGCGGCAGCGGCAAGCCGGAGACGAAATTTGCCGGGACTATCGAGGCGGGCTCGGACGAATACGTGCTCGCAAACGATGATATGTATGCGGAACTGATATGCGACTCTATGGGAGCTCACGTAAGGCACGAAAACATAGTCATAACGTATAAGTGCAAAGGCGCCGGGCGGATTATGCTGGTTACAGACTACTGCGCCGGCGGCGAGACACTCGGCAGCGACGTCAACATCATAAACGGCGAACTGTACGGCAGCAAACTGACGATGGATGTTGCATGCCGCAACTTTGCAAAGCACACGGGTGCTAGTATGCCGGAGGTTTTCCGGGCTGCGTCAACAACGGCGGCCGAGGCTCTGGGGCTAAATTGTACCGGCAGCATCAAAAGAGGATATTGTGCGGATATTGTTCTCTGTGACAGTGATTTGAAGGTATTCGGCGTCATTAAAGACGGCAAGTTTATAAAAAAAGACTTTTGAAAAGCCGGAGCGTTTTCTGCAGCCGGCTTTTATAATGCTCTTTTTTATTTTTTACTCTTAGAAGGGTCGGTGTCCCACAGCCTTGGAAACAGCAGAAATTCAGGGACTTGTTTGAAATACTCAAACAGCTCCTTTTTAAGCTCCAGGGGCAGAGACGGACCATTCAACAGATTTATGTTCTGTTCTATTTGTTCACTGTTGTCGGCTCCAACCACAAGGCTGTCTATCTCATCCGTGTCACGTGCATAACCGAAAGTCAGCTCCGCCATGCTCATTCCGGTGTCTGCGCACACCTGATGGAGTTTTTCAAGGAAAGGTTTTGCGTCATTAAGGTTGCCTATAAGCTCATTAATATCAAGGAAATAAAGCCCCTGCATAAATACTGAGCGTGTATACACGTATATTCCACGCTGATTGAGTTCGTCCAGCAAACCATTGACTATGTTGCGTGTGTCAAAGATATTAAAAGGCATCTGTATGCATGTGAAAAGATCATATTCTAGCATCTTGCGTATTTCCTTGGGGTAGTTGACAGATACACCGATATTTTCTGCAAGACCCTGCGACTTTACTTTTGCAAGTGCGGCTGCCAGAGTGTCTTCGTGTGTAAAGAGGTCATCTGGACTGTGCAGCATTATGTTTCTTACGCTGCTCATCTGGAGGCGTTCAAGACATGTCTGCACCTGTTCAGAGACTGCGTTTTCTATCTCTTTTGCGGGGGTGTCTTTAGGGAGGTCGATACGGATCTTGGTAGTTATCTGCGCTGTTTTGGCAGCTGGATTGTTTTGGCTGAAGTATTTGCCGAGTACCACTTCAGAGTCGCCGTAGAATGCTGCGGTATCGAATGAGGTTATCCCGTTTCTAACTGCGGTGTTCAGCATACCGAATGCTTTCTCCAGAGAAGGTTTGCCGGTCTTGTTGGCAACTCCATAGCTAAGACCAAGCTGCACAGTCCCAAGGGTGAGTTTCGATAAACTTGCTTTGCTCATGATAAGTATGGCTCCTTGCATTTATTGTGACAATCTGCTTATAGGATAAACTGATGATGAGGTACAGTCAACAGCTTTATAGAAAAAAACCATTAAATTTTTCATATATGGTTGACAAATTCAGCCTACATGATAATATAACCTAGAGCATATAAAAGAAGAATTCTACAAAACAAATTTAATAGGCGGTGCGGGGGTACAATCATGAGTAGGGACGATGATGCTTCATTAAGCAAAACGCAGAAACTTTATAACTACGCAAAAACCATAATCCCGGGTGGCACGCAGCTTTTAAGCAAACGCCCCGAAATGATGGCGCCCGATTACTGGCCCGCATATTTCAGCGAGGCGAGAGGCTGCGAGGTCTGGGATATTGACGGAAAACATTATTATGACATGTCGACTAATAGTGTCGGGGCATGTCTTTTAGGTTACGCAGATCCGGATGTTACTAAGGCAGTAACTGAAAGGATAAACAAAGGCAGCATCAGCACACTAAATGCTCCGGAGGACGTCTGGCTTGCCGAAAAGCTCTTCGAGATCCATCCTTGGGCGCAGATGGCAAGGTTTGCACGAACGGGCGGAGAAACTGCTTCAATTGCCGTAAGGATAGCAAGAGCTGCCACCGGCAAATCAAAGGTGGCGGTTTCAGGCTATAACGGCTGGCACGACTGGTACATAGCAGCAAATCTCGG
This sequence comes from Christensenellaceae bacterium, assembly GCA_963666505.2. Lineage (GTDB taxonomy): Bacteria > Bacillota > Clostridia > Christensenellales > SZUA-584 > JABGQS01. The sequence continues at coordinate 952,405 of CAXXXL010000001.1, forward strand.
TAAAGACGATGAAGAAAGGGGCAGCATACTGCCCGGCTTTTATACTGACGGAGTACCGATAGAGCTGCGGGGTACCAACATACCGTTTGCCCAGGGCGGAATGATAAATCAGCATCCGTCCGTCAAAGATTTTGACGGCATGATGTCACAGCATGCAGGCAGCCTTGCTGCGATAGTAATGGAACCTTGCAGAGGAAAAGACCCGGAGCCGGGCTATTTAGAGCACGTAAGAAAAGAAACGAAGAAACACGGGATTGTGCTGATATTCGATGAGATATCAATAGGATGGCGGCGCAACCTTGGCGGAGCGCACCTTGCTTTCGGTGTAAACCCAGACATTGCGATATTCTCTAAGGCTCTTGGAAACGGACACCCCATAGGAGCCGTTATAGGGACAAGGCAAGTCATGGAAGCTGCAAGCGGTGCTTTTATTAGCAGCACGTACTGGACGGAAGCCGTTGGACCGGTCGCCGCACTTGCTACTATAGACAAGATGATAAAAACCAACGTGTCTCAGCATACAAGAGAGATCGGCACATTGATACTGGGAAATATAAAGCACCTTGGTGAAAAGCACGGGCTGCCTGTAAAGGTGTCGCAAGGCATGCCTTGCCTTGCACATTTCGAGTTCGACCATTCTCTTTCGCAGCCGCTTATAACGCTTTATATTCGTCTTATGCTGGACAGAGGCTTTTTATCCGGTCCGTCAACTTACGTAACTCTGGCTCATACGCCGCAGATAGTTGAAAAATATGCGCAGGCGATGGACGAGGTGTTTTATGAAATAGCAGGTCATTTAAAGAACGGGTCTGTACTTGATGCTATAGACGGCAATACAGCATATTTCGGTTTCAAAAGGCTGCTGTGATTTGAACATCAAGAAAACAATAGTGCCGTTGCTAGCGATATAGTTTGTTAAAACGGACATCTTCGGATGTGAAATGACCGGTTGTCAAAGTGTCTGTCTAAATCCTTGACAAAGATATGCTATGGGAATATAGTCATACTTGTTTAAACATCAGGTCATATCAAAGAGAAATATTTTAACCCAGTTAAAAGGGTCAAATGAATAGAAAATAATGCAGTGAAAAGCTGCGTAAAAAGGAGTTAATATGGCTAAATACGGTATGAGAGACAGCAGGATATTAAGGAAAATGAGGGCGGGAGAAACAGCCCTCTCTGTCAAGCTTAATTCAAGCGACGTAAGGGTATGCGAGATTGCCGCTATGACGGGGTTCGACTGCGTGTGGTCGGATATGGAGCACGTCCCAAACGACTATAACGTAGTAGAGATGCAGAGGTATGCGTGCTCTCTTTATGATGTAGACCTGCTTGTACGAGTACAGCGTGGCGGCTACAGCGACTATATAAAGCCGCTCGAACTGGGTGCTACGGGGATAATGGTTCCCCACATCATGAGCGCTGAGGATGCAAGAAAAGTTGTTAAAACAACGAGGTTTCATCCGGTCGGGCTGCGCCCATGGGACGGCGGCAATGCAGATGGTAAATACTGCCTCGTAGAAAATGACGTATATTTGAGCAAGTCCAACAGTGAGCGCTTCGTGATAGTCCAGATCGAAGACCACGAGCCGCTTAAAGAGTTAGACGAGATATGCCAGGTGGACGGTATAGACATGATACTGTTCGGGCCGGGAGATTTCTCACAGTCGATAGGGTGTCCTGGCGACTTCAGCGACAAGCGCATTGCAGAAACCAGAGAGCTCGTTGCAAAAAAAGCAAAGCAGTATGGTAAGTTTGCCGGCACAGTCGGCGGGCCTGGCAACTACCGACAGCTTGTTGACATGGGCTATGATTTCATAAACGTAGGAGCAGACGTAGTCGGCCTCTGGCAGTATTTCGAAGACATAATTGAGCAGATCGACAAGCTCAAATAAGGTTTGTACGATGTATTCTGTCAGAAGAATAAAAAGCAGTATAACAAATATATAATACGAGCAAGGGTGTGCGGGTTTTCCTGCATGCCTTTTGTTTAAAATAGCGGAGGTTATTATGAATAATAAGTTTATAAGAACCCGGGACAAGATGCATGGTCCATTGGTGCCGATAAACCCAGCTTTTAAAGATGACGGCAGCCTGGATATAGAATCCACATCCAGGTGGATAAACTGGCTGATAGAAAACGGTATAAAAAACTTCTGGACAACGGGAGGTACAACGCACTATTTCTGCCTTACTGACGAAGATATATATATGCTAAACAAAGAGATTGCCGGGTGCATAGCAGGGCGAGCAACATTCATAGCTTCAGTAAACTGGCACTGGCCGGCTCCTATGATAAAAAAGTTCATTGATTTTGCCGCCGGCTGCGGAATCGATGTTGTAAAAGTAATGCTGGACGCACGTTTTCATCCAAAGGAGAAATCGATAATCGACTGCTATGTGCAGATAGCTAAAGACTCGGCGCTGCCGCTGCTTGCCTATTCACTGGCGCCGGATATGCTAAGCTATGATGCACTAAGAGAGCTGATAAAGATTCCGGAGTATATCGGGCTTAAAAACGATGCGGGAGACTTCTATCAGAACTTCCAATACTTAAGGATAGCAAGGCAGCTCAGAGAAGACTTTATGATAATAACCGGTGGTACAATAACGTCGTTCATGATGGGATACAATTTTGGACAGCGCCTGTACGGCGACGTTGTGGCGATGTACAGCCCCAAGGTTTCACTAAAGTGCTATGAAGCGATAAAAGCCGGGGACCTTAAAACAGCGAGTGATATTATAAAGGAATACGAGGAACCTATAATGCGGGCAAGCTTCGAGATACCGGATGGATACTGGACAGTATATCATACGATACTTAAGGTTAAAGGGCTGTTCGAAAACAACCATGTGCGATATCCTCAATCAACCCTGACAGGCGATCTTAATAAAATTGCCAGCAGGTATGTGCCTGAACGTGACCTTGAGCCGGTAATGTAACAAGCGGAGGTAATGTTTTGATACCATACGACAACCACGTACATACTCACTTTGCATACTGCTCGGACGATGATATGCTGCCGCAGGCTACTACGGCGATAGCCAAAGCAAAGGGCTGCGGAATCAGCCTTGTTGAGCACGCAGCCCATTTATATATTGCAAACGAAGTATATCAAACCGGAGACTTTATAGAAATGCCGCAGTCTATTTTCGACAACAAACACGACAGAATGGAAGATTATATAGAATATGTAAAGCAGTTTGCATCAGAAAGCGTCAGGCTGGGGCTGGAAGTAGAAGTCTTCTCGGATGGCAGCCTTACTCTCAGAGAGGAACACAAGGAGTTATGGGACATATTGCTGGGAGCCGTACACTTCATTCCAAAGCGCTTCGAAGATGACCTTACACAGGGGCTGCTCTGGTCGCTTGAGGCGTTTGCGGACTGTGGAGTCGATGTCATTGCGCATCCCTTCAGGATATTTCTAAGAGAGGGTGTGAACCCACCAAGACATGCATATAAAGAGGTCGTAGAGATACTTAAAAAGTGTGGTATGGCGGCAGAGCTGAATTTTCATTATAACAATCCTGAAGAAGAATTTTTCAAGATGTGCGTCGAAAACGGCGTAAAGATATCGATGGGAAGCGATGCCCACAGCTTGTTTGAAGTATGCGACCTTTCTGAACATTTCAGTATGCTGCGGAGCATTTGCGGTAGCACAGACCTTCAGAAAGTGATATACTATCCTTGATTTAGTAAGGGAGGAAGAAAGTTGAAGATAGGTATATTCGGCGACCTGCACTATGCTAAAGATAAACAGTACGGCAACAGGTATTGCAGCCTTTCGCTAGAGAAACTGACTGTTCTGATAGATATTTTCAACAGCGAAGAAGTAGATTTCTGCGTATGTCTCGGCGACACTATAGACTCTTCTCACGACAGCGCCGAAGACATTGCTAATCTGCAAGAAGTTAATGATGCGCTGCGTAATCTGAAATCACCGATTCACTTCTGCCTTGGCAACCACGACCTTGAAGCGATGGATAAACAGACTTTCCTAGAAACCGTCCATTCAACAAACAAAACACCATATTACTCGTTTATATCTGAAAACGTGCTGTTTGTGTTCGTGGATGCAAACAACAGGATCGACTCGGAATACAGGAACGGCAACTTCGACTGGACGACAGCGTACGTCGACCAAGAACAGCTAATATGGCTGAGGCAGCAGCTGAACAACGAGCAGATAAGCAGGGTTTTTATATTTATCCATCAGAACCTTGACGAGCGTCTGATCGAGGGAAGACCGGATCCGCATGTTGTGAAAAACGATGCAGTTGTCAGAGAAGCGCTGCAAAGAAGCGGAAAGAGCATAACAGTTTTCCAGGGGCACGACCACAAGGGCGGTGACAGGACGATAAATAATATAAGGTATATTACGCTAAGAGCAGTCGCTGACGGAAGCGATACTCAAAACGTGCCGTATGCGATAGTGGTGACCGATAAAAAAACAGAGATATAATACTGTATAAATGGACAAAGGCAATAAAACGGCAAAGCATACGAGAAATTATTTTGTTTTGCATAAAAGAAAGGATAGAAGATGAAAACAGTAAAATGGGGCATAGTTTCAACGGGAAATATAGCAGATAAATTTTCTAATAGTTTGAGGTTTGTCGATGGCGCAGTAATTGAGGCAGTTGCCTCCAGAAACGATGAGAAAGCAAAAGCTTTTGCGCAAAAGTACGGTGCAAATAAATATTATTCAAGCTATGAGCAGATGAGCACAGACCCTGAAATAGATATAGTATATATCGGCACTCCAAACAACCTTCACTATGAGAATGCACTGATGTTCATGGAGCAGGGCAAGAGCGTTCTTTGTGAGAAACCTTTGGCCGCCAACGAAGCTCAAGTAAGGGCGATGATAGAAAAAGCCGAGAAGAGCGGAGTTTTCTTTATGGAAGGAATGTGGACAAGGTTTTTCCCTGCTATCAAAAAAGCGCTGGAGTGGGTAAAAGACGGATCGATAGGGCAGCCAAGAACGCTGTTCGCAAACTTCGGAATAGATACTTCCGAGAACAAAGAGGCATGGCGATACAGTAGAAAAATGGCGGGAGGCGCTATGATGGACGTAGGGATATATCCGCTGGCGTTGGCTTTTGCAGCTTTTGGTACAAATTACAGCGATATCTATTCCACGGCAGTTCTCGAAAACGGAGTTGATGTAACGAACACGGTTACGCTTAAATATCCGGATGGTAAAATTGCCGTGATTGGGAGCTCGTTCAATGCAATTATGAATAACAAGGTGCTTATATCCGGTTCTGAAGGCGGCATAAGAATCGGTGAGAATTGCGACTGGTGGCATCCGGACAGAGCCAGTCTTTTGGAAAAGAAAGACGAAGTTGCAGAGTATGCCTTAAAAGAAACTTTTAAGCAGCCCTATGAGACGATCGGTTTTCAATATGAAGCAAAAGCAGTTCAGGATTATTTCCTTGCCGGAGCGCAGCAGGCAGAGGAAATGACTTGGGAAGATTCGATAAAGATTTCGGCTACAATAGATAAACTTAGAAAAATGTGGGGCGTTGTATACGACGAAGACAAAAGCAGATAATAAAATAGAGAAAGAAGCATATTGCAGATATGCTTCTTTCTTTACATCGGAATCGGTCTAAAAACTGGTATTATCAGCAGTTTACTTCAATTGACAAGGATTATAAATAACGATACAATTAAACCGAAAATCGAATGAAATTTGATGCTGTTTATATAAAAATACAGTGTTAAAATAAAAATTGAATGGAGAAAACGAAGTGATTAAAACAGGAGAAATCGTAAAGAACGCTCTTAACGCCGGAGTAGTTATTCCAGCGTTTAACATACCCCATTTACCGATGCTGGAATATGTTATGAAGGCGGTAAGCGACCTTGATTCGTTTGCGCTTATCCAGGTAGCAAGGCTGGAGTGGGAAAAGTTTGAATCGAAGAGCTTAAAAGCAGTTCGGGACGAATTTGAGAAGTATGACAACCCCAAAAACGTAAGACTGCATCTAGATCATGTGCCGGTAATAGACGAAGACCAGCTTGAAGTTGATTATGTTTCAATAATAAAAGATGCTATATCGCTTGGCTACAAATCTGTGATGGTGGACGGCTCAAGGCTAAGCCTTGAAGAGAACATTGAAGCGACGAAGAAAGTTGCAGGCATTTCGCACGCAGCAGGGATAGTGTGCGAAGCGGAGCTAGGAGCAGTGCTTGGCCACGAAGAAGGGCCGTTGCCGCCGTATGAGGAGCTTTTCGCATCTGGCGCCGGCTTCACACGTGTAGACGAAGCGGTCAAGTTTGTGTCTGAATCAGACTGTGACTGGCTCTCGGTTGCTGTAGGAAACATCCACGGTGCAATATCCGCAGCTTCAAGAGACAAGAAAAAGCCTGAAGCCAGGATAAACATAGAGCATCTTAAAAAGCTGCGTGACGCAACGGGCATACCGCTGGTTCTGCACGGCGGTTCCGGGATAAGACAGGCGGACATTCTTGAAGCAGTAAAGAACGGCATTGCAAAGATAAACGTAGGTACTGAGATCCGCCAGGCATACGAACAAGGTGTTAAATCTACTGGAAGCGTTGAAGGCGGCCAGAAGGAATGCTACGAACGTGTTAAGTGGCTTATAAGCGACTTCTTTCACATTGAAGGAACAAGAAAGATTGTTGCAGAATAAAATACTGATACTTAAGGAAGCTTGTATAAACTGCAGGCTTCTTTTAATATTGATGTATACTTACTTAAATAAAGGACATATAAAGACAGGGGAAAGAGCCTATGAAGAATAAAGTCAGATGGATAGTGTTTGACGCTATGGGTGTTATTTTTAAGGTGGGCGACGACACTGGCCGTTTGCTTATACCAATGCTCAGGGAGCTTGTGCCAGCTCTAACTAAAGAGCAGATCTATGCAGCATACATAGAGGCAAGCCTTGGCAATTTATCTGCGTTTGATTTTTGGCAAAGGCTTGGCCTTGGCGAAGACTACCCGCAGATCCAAAATGCTTATCTTGACCAATACCTTACTTTAGACGAGCTGTTCAAACCTGTGGCGAAAGAAATGGCTGAAAGCTACAGACTCGCAATGCTTTCAAACGACCTGGGTGAGTGGTCAAATCATTTGCGTAAAAGACACGGTCTTGATGAGCTTTTCGATGAAGTTATAATAAGCGCCGACGTCGGGCTGCGCAAGCCTTCGGAGCAGATATACAAACTGCTGCTGCAGCGCACAGGAGCACTTCCGGGAAACTGCATTTTTGTAGATGACAGCATAGAAAATTTAAAAGCTGCTGCGAAGCTCGGTATAAACACAGTTCTTTATAATCGTGATAAAATCACAGATTATGACGGACACTTGATCAATTCCTTTGCCGATTTGAAACATGTCGTGCACAAAATTTACGTCTAGCACAAACATTGTTCTTTTTTTGGAGTTTTGTATAAACATTCATTATATATATGCTATAATGCAGATGTAATTTAACAATCTGTTTGGAGGATATCATGAAGATTATAGCACTAACAGGAATGCTTGGTTACGGCTATACGCTAAAAGCTCTTGAAAATGCTTTCGGGCAGAATCCCGACTACATCGGCGTTGACGCAGGCTCAACAGACCCGGGCCCATACTATCTCGGCAGCGGCAAATCGTTCACAAACCGCAGCGCAGTCAAGCGAGACCTTGCGCTCTCACTGCCAAGAGCAGTGAAAAACAAAATACCGTTTATTATTGGCACGGCGGGCGGCAGCGGCGCAAAACCTCACGTAGACTGGCTGTGCGAAATAATAGATGAGATCGCAAAGGAAAATAAACTGTCTTTTAAAACAGCGGTTATATATGCGGATGTCGAAAAAGACTATGTATTAAAGAAGCAGAGCGAAGGCAAACTAGAGCCCATGGGAAAGCTGGAGGCAACTCAGCAGAGCATAGAGCAGAGTAACAGGATTGTAGCCCAGTTGTCTGCAAAACCTGTCATAGAGGCGCTCGACAACTGCGCAGATGTCATTATTGCAGGCAGGCTCTGTGACACGGCGATATATGCAGCACCTGCAATAAGAGAGGGACTGGACCATGGTCTTGCGTTCCATATGGCGAAGATAATGGAGTGCGGCAGCATGTGCAGCGAGCCGCTTAGCGCATCAGACGTTATGATGGGCGAGATTGTCGGCGACAGCTTTGTGCTTACTCCAATGAACGATACAAGAAAATGCACTATACAGCGGGTTGCGGCGCACACCATGTATGAGCAGACCAACCCTTACAAGATATATGAGCCGGACGGCGAGATAGATCTTGAAAACAGCAGCTACAGCCAGATAAGCGAGCGAAGCGTAAGGGTTTCAGGCAGCGTTATAAAAGAAGCGCAGAAGAAAACGCTGAAGCTTGAGGGAACAATGATAGCCGGATACCGCACTATCAGCATTGCCAGCATAAACGACCCGGTAACTATAGATAACATTGACCTCATTTTTAACAGCGCAATGGAATTTGCGGCAGAGAACTTTTCTGACATTCCTGCAGATGATTACAGCATTTCGCTTAAAAAATACGGGAGCAGGGAGACTAGCTTCGGTATAATACTGGAAGTGGTCGGGAAAACGAGTGAAATTTCAGAGGCAGTTTGCGCTGTGATGCGTGCAAGAATGCTGCACTTCGACTATCCCGGAAGAAAATCTACAGCAGGCAACCTTGCATTCCCATATTCACCTTCAGATGTCAAGATGGGCGAGGTGTACACTTTCAGCCTCTATCATCTGTGCGAAGTTGACGATGAGATGGAGTGCGCAAAAATAGTATGCGGAGGTTACGCAGATGGCGAAGCTTATTGATGTAGCAAGGATAGTTCGGTCCAAGAACGCCGGGCCGCTGTATGTGACTTTTGATATAATGTTCGATTCAAAGCAAGACCTGCATCGTGCTTCTGCGGTTATAGATGAAAAGCTGATATCGACACTCTACTGCGTAGATGAAAAGGACGTATCGATAATACCTTATGACGTTGTGAATTCCATGAAGATAACCATACCGAGAGATTTTATAAGCGGCGAAATAGGCGACGATGATATATACGGCTGTCAGCAGCATGTGAAGCTTTCACATGTCGAGATATAATGGGGGAGAATATGCTTACACAGGGAACACTAAAAAAGGCGATTTATAAAGCTATCGAAAAGGGTTCAAGTTATATAAGCGATGACGTATTAGAAGCGCTCCAAAAAGCATATGAAACGGAAACGAACGATTCAACTAAGATGGGGCTTAAAAGCTCTATAGACAGCCTTTTGGTCTCGAGAGAAACGGGAGCACCTGCATGCCCGGATACCGGATGGCCGCTTTTTTTCTTTAAAATAGGCAATGAAGCGCAGATAGAAGGCGGTATACTTGCGTTGGAAGACAGCGCCCGGCAGATGGTGCAAAAAGCTACTGAAGACGGATACTTGCGCAAAACTATGAAACACCCGCTTACCGGCTATGATCCGGGAAACAATATAGGCAACAATATACCATGGTTCACATATAAATTTGTGCCGGGAGATAAACTGCAGGTCACATATGTCGCAAAGGGCGGCGGGAGTGAGGTGTTTGGAGGAACGCAGTCACGCATGGTTGCTTTTGCTGACGGCACTGCCGGAATAAAGAAATTCGTTATTGATGCGTTCAAAGCAGCAACGTATGCCGGAGCTATATGCCCGCCTTCGATACTTGGTGTAGGCATTGGAGGAACGGCAAACATTGCAGCAGACCTAGCCAAAGAAGCGGCATGTCTGCGCACGATTGGTACCCACAATCCAGAAAGCGAGTTTCGAGCCTTGGAGGTTGAGCTGGAGAAAGCTATAAATTCACTCGGAATAGGAACTATGGGCTCGGGCGGCAGCACGAGCGTACTGAAAGTAAACGTAGAATATGCATACACTCATATAGCGGGTATTGCCGTAGCTATCAGCAGTAATTGTTTTGTAGCGCGGCGGGGCACATACCTTGTGCATGCAGACGGAAGTATGGAATACCTGAGCGACCCGGACTGGTTTGGAGGACGCTAGAATGAACGAATATCATCTTAATGCACCACTGAAGCAAAGCGATATAAAAAATCTGAGGATAGGCGATATTGTTTATCTGTCTGGAAAGGCATTCACCTGCCGATCGAAGCTGCAAAGGTCTGTTTTCGACGAAGGATTAAAGCTGCCGGAAAACCTACTCGAAAACGATATACTGATACACGTCGGTCCAGTAATTAGAAAACGTGAAGGAAGATACAAGCTTATTTCATTCATGCCGACTTCCAGCGTAAGGTTCGAAAAGTGGGGGGCGCTGTCCATTGAAAAGTGGGGGCTCAAAGTAATCGTAGGAAAAACTACTATGGGCGACGAGACCGCAAAAGCGATGCAGCGTTTTGGATGTGTGCACCTTTCTCCAAGAAGCGTCAGCCCGAATCTGTGGGTAGATTCCATAGAGATAGAAGGGGTAGACCTGTTTGATGAGATGGGCTCAATAGAAGCACCGTGGCAGCTAAGCATAAATGAGCTTGGGCCTTTTGTAGTGGATATGGACACTCAGGGCGGCAGATTGTTTGAAATCTTGGACAAAAATGTTCAGAGCAACTTAAATAAAGCATATAAAGACCTTGGTATTCCTGAAGACTTCGAATATACTAAATTATATTAAGCGAGACAAGCTTTAAGGAGCAGTTATTTTGGCATTGTCGATAATATTTAATAGACTATTTCTAGTATTCCTGGTGTTGTTTCTCGGCACTCTTCTTGGCAAGCTTAAAATCGGCAAAGTAGGTTTTGGCGCTTCAGGGCCTCTTTTTGTGGGTATAGGCGTAGGCTGGCTGATAATCACTATTGCAAAAAGCATCCCGGAGACAAGTGAGCACTACGATATTGCGCAGACGCTTATTTCAAGTGACGTTGTACCAAACGAATATTTTATTTTATTCCTGTCACTGTTTATATGCAGCGTCGGGCTGCTTGCATCAAAAAATCTCCGGTTTATATTGAAAAAATACGGCGCTAAATTCATTATATTAGGCGTCGTAATAACGCTGGTCGGTGCAGTATCAGCCTTCGGAATGATAAGTCTTTCAAAGAGGTATCAGGCATATGAGCTGGTTGGTGCATATCCGGGAGCGCTTACAAGCAACCCCGGTCTTGCTTCAGCGCTTGATACTGCAGATACGCAGACTGACGACAATATACAAATATACGAAGACCTTGATTATACCGACAGGCAAGATATCATGAAAGCGTCAGGAAGCTGTGAGGTTCCGGCGCAGATATCTGATACACAGGCGCAGGATTATAAAAGGAAGGTAGAAATCGCAGTTGGAGTCAGTCATACGGTTTCTTATCCTTTTGGTGTCTGTATCGTTCTGCTTGCGATTATATTCTTGCCAAAGATATTCAGGATAAACATAGATGATGAAAAAAAGAAATTTGCAAAGGAAATGCAGCATGCTAAAAATACAATGCCGCAGAAACGAATCGTAGAGACTGTGCCGTTCGATGTTATTGCATTCGGTTTCATACTGATGACAGGAAGGCTTATCGGCCTTATAGTGATACCTCTGCCTTTCCTTGGCAGCTTCAGCCTCGGTTCAGTCGGCGGTATACTCATAATGTCGCTGCTCTTTGGTTCGTTCGGCAAAATCGGCTTTTTGAATTTTAATATGGAAGAAAAAGTACTGGTTGCTTTGCAGCGCCTTAGCGTTTCTTTCATCTTCACAGTAATTGGTCTGCGGTTCGGTTTCCATGTTGTCGAATCGCTCTCGTCAGGCGGGATATACGTTGCACTTGTTGCAGTTGTGGTAGCGCTTGTTTCAATAACCACAGGGTTTCTTATCGGACATTTTATATTTAAGATAAACTGGATATTGCTTTCAGGGGCTCTGTGCGGCGGGATGACGTCCACGCCCGGTCTCAGTATCGCTGTAGACTCGATAGACTCAAACGACCCTGCTGTTGGTTATGGGGCGACTTATCCTATAGCGCTGATATGCATGATAACATTTACCATTATTCTCAACATATTGCTCATTTAATTATTGCTTGTACGCTGAAAACTATGGTAATAGAATATATATAATTATATAATAAGAGGAGATAATTTGATGAAAGAAGTGATGGACAGAATTGGCATGGGCGGACTTGTGCCTGTCGTAGTGATCGAAGATGAAAAAGACGCTCTGCAAACTGCAAAAGCGATGATAGACGCAGGACTGCCTGTAATGGAGATTACTCTGCGAACACAGGCAGGCATACCTTCAATAGCGAAAATCAAAAGGGAGTATCCTGAAATACTGCTTGGTGCAGGGACGGTGTTGAGCATCGACAAGGCAAAGGAAGCGGTGGACGCCGGTGCAGAGTTTATTGTTGCCCCAGGGTTCAACGATCAGCTTGTAAAATGGTGCATAGATAATAATATTGCAGTAACGCCCGGCTGCGTTACGCCAACGGAAATAGAGCATGCTCTGTCCTTCGGACTAAATATACTCAAGTTTTTTCCGGCCAGCGTGTACGGCGGTATAAAGGGGTGCAAAGCGCTCTACGGTCCATACAGAATGGTAAAATTCATACCTACCGGAGGAGTCAATCTTGATAATCTTTCGGAGTTTGCGGACAAGGAATTTATTCATGCCATAGGCGGCGGATGGCTTTGTAAAACATCGGATATCAGTGCAGGAAACTTCGATGCTATAGTAAACACTGTCAAAGAGTCTATAGATGTGCTGCTTGGTTTCAGCCTTGACGATGCTGTCAAGTTCGGCGCAGACGTGGAAACGAACAGCCTTCACGTGCGGCTTACTACCTCGAGGCAAAAGGGTGTAAAGCGGTATCGGAAAACCAGTACACCAGTGTTAACGGAAAAACGATCAATATTAAATTAAAATAGGAGACAGAGAATGAAGATAGTAACATTTGGCGAGATAATGCTAAGGCTCAAGAGCCCCGGACACGAACGGTTTTTCCAAAGTCCTATGCTTGAAGCTACTTTCGGGGGCGGAGAGGCTAATGTTGCAGTTTCACTTGCCAACTTTGGCATGGATGCTGCTTTTGTAACAGTGCTGCCCGAAAACTTGATAGGTGACGAATGCGTAAAAGAGCTGCGGCGCTTTGGAATAGATACATCGAAGATACAGCGTGGCAAAGGCAGGATGGGTATATATTTTCTTGAAGCAGGCGCAAACCAGCGCCCGTCCAACGTAGTTTACGACAGAAGTGATTCTGCTATAGCGCTTGCAGAAAAGATAGACTGGGACACAGCTTTCAGTGATGCGGACTGGTTCCACATCACAGGCATAACGCCTGCAATTTCAAAGAGTGCGAAAAAGTTGTCCTTTGAAGCGGTAAAGGAAGCAAAGAAAAGAGGTATCACGATCTCCTGCGACTTTAACTTCCGTGGCAAGCTATGGAAATATGGGCAGGCGGCAACTGATGTGATGCCGGAGCTTGTGAAGTACGTTGACGTAGGAATAGCCAACGAAGAAGACTGCCAGAAGTCATTAGGTATAAAGGCTGATGCGCAAGTTGAGAAAGGAAAACTCAGCCTGGATAAATACAAGGCGCTTTCACAAAAGGTGCTGGAGCAGTTCCCTGAGCTTATGATGATAGCAATAACACTGAGGGAGAGCATGTCGGCAGACTCGAACGGCTGGTCAGCGTGTCTTAATGACAGAAAAGGGTTCTATCATTCGAAACGATATGCAATAAATGACATAATAGACAGAGTCGGCGGCGGCGATTCTTTTGCGGCAGGCCTGATATACGCTCTAAACACATACCAAACGAGTGAAGAAGCGCTGGAGTTTGCCGTTGCGGCAAGCTGCCTTAAACATTCGATAATCGGAGACTTCAACAGAGTAAGCGTGCCTGAAGTTGAAAAGCTCATGGGAGGAGACGCTTCGGGAAGAGTTCAGAGATAGTAATTTAAGGAGGATAACCATGCTTGCACTAAGAAAGCTTGGATACGGAGCGGGCAATGTTGAGCTCGTGGAAGTGCCAAAACCGACAGTCACAAATGACGACGATGTGCTTATTCGTGTAATGGCCGCCGGAGTATGCGGTACTGATATCCACATACTTAACGACGAGTTTAAGTACTATCCTCCTGTAACGCTAGGCCACGAATTTTCCGGCGTTGTTGAAGAAACAGGGCCGGGAGTTGAAGGATTCAAGCCGGGCGACAGGATAGTTGCAGAGCCACAGGCTAAGTCGTGTATGGTATGCGACGTATGCCGCAAGGGGCACTGGCAGATATGTCCGCATAAACGCTCGCCGGGATGGGGAATAGACGGTGCTTTTGCCAGTCATCTTGTAATGCCTGCAAGGCTGCTGCACAAGATACCCGAAGGTGTACCAGATGATATTGCAGCGCTGACAGAACCGCTTGCGGTAGCAGTATCGAATATTTCGGAACGTGTAAAGATATTTCTTTCAGATTTTGTTGTTGTAGTAGGTTCCGGACCAGTGGGGATATTATCTGCATTGGTTGCAAAAGAGAACGGTGCTTCAAATGTAGTAGTATTGGGCGTAGACTCAGACGAGTCTTTGCGTTTTAAAGCTGCGCTGCAGCTTGGCGCAGACAGAGTCATAAACGTCGTTAAAGAAGATGCATTCGATATCGTATCAGAAATGACCGGCGGCAAGATGGCCGATGTCGTGATAGAAGCTTCTGGCAGCAGACAGGGTGTGATCACGACTTTCAAAATGGCAGGGATACGTTCAAGAGTTTGCGCTGTGGGCCTTACACCGACTGATGAAACGGCAATTCCATGGAATACAGCTCAGCTAAGGATGTTGGATGTATATTTCAACTTCAGCTCAAGTTATACTGCGTGGGACAGAGCTCTTAAGCTTCTTAAAAATACAAGGTTCGATCTTAGCCAGTTGATAACCCATAAGGAACCATTAGAAAACTGGGAACAGGTTTTTGAAGACCTTTCATCCGGCAAAGGAATAAAAGCGCTTTTCATACCTGAAGTTTGATACTCATATAACTTAGAGTGTTTATTAAAGCACATAATTATACTGAAGATATACGCTGTTTGTTGGCTTATAAGGTGATACGGATGTATTTTGTTTCAGATAAAGAAGAAACAATTGTTGATATTGTCGGAGTAGAAATCTCGGGTGTAAAATTCGAGATAAGTATAACTAAGACTTTTTTTGCATATGAAGAAGAACTTTATGCAAAAAAGCACAACCACGCACACTTCGAAGTGTTCTTAAATAAAGACTGCAGCGGCAGGATGCTGGTAGAAAACACAAAGCAGGAGTTCGGGGCAGACTCAATGATGATAATTGCTCCGAAAGTTTATCACTCATATAAGCCGGATAATGATGCAGAGGAATGCTCGCATAAATACAATTTTAAATTCAAGCCAGACGAGAGCTATTGTGTCTCAGGTCTTTTTGAAGATTTTAAATTTATATGTATAGAAGATGCTGGGAAGATAATAAGTATAATAGAAGATATTCATAACGTTTACGGTTCTGAAGAGTTCGCATCAAAGCAGGAAATAAAAAGCCTGTTTACGCTGCTGATGATAAATATACTAAGGCATATGGTTATTGAAAAGCCTGGTGAGGATAAAGAAGCGGCTGCGCCGGAATTCGACAGCAAAGCGAATGAGATAGAAGCGTTCTTCGAGAGCCATTACGATTCTTTTCCTGCACCGTCAGAGCTTGCACAGCAGCTTTGCGTCAGCACAAGGCAGCTCGACAGGATATTGAAGCAGCTTTTCTCTATGTCTTTTTCATCAAAGCTGGCACAGACAAAAACAGAACTAGCTAAAGACCTGCTCGAAACGACCGGGCTTTCTGCGGCAAAAATATCAGAGAAACTCGGGTATAACTCACCGGCAAGTTTTTCAGCGGCTTTCAAGAAACAAACAGGAATATCGCCTGGTGCATATAGAAAAAACAATAAAGGGGCATAAAAATGAAACTGGATTATACTGTGGACACGCAGGTTTTGATAATCGGATCGGGCAATGCGGGCATTAAAGCAGCACTGCAGGCAAGAAAAAACGGGGCGCAGGTGCTGCTGGTGTCAGAGAAGAAGTTCGGGCACAGCGGCTCGACATTCTATCCGGGGACTCCCGGTTGGGGCTGCCTTACCGTTAACTTTGAAGGAGATTCAAAGCAACACTTCTTCGATGAAATAATGCAGGCGGCTGACAGTACGGCGGACCCCAGGCTTGCACATATACTTGTAGAAGATTCTTCGCTTTGCTTTAGCGAACTGGAGCAGATCGGCCTCAAGCACGAGAAGAACGAAAAAGGCGAGCATATAGCGGTAATACCGTGCTTTGGCAAGAGAAAGCGTGGCGGCGCTATAATGGACATGGACAAGATAAGAAGAGTGCTTTGGCGCAATTTAATGACCAGCGGAGTACTTGTACGCAGCGGAGTAACTGTAACCAATCTGGTTATAAAGAATGGTGTATGCGCAGGAGCCGTTGCTATAGATGAAACGGACAACTTTTTCTTTATAAGAGCGGGCGCAGTTGTGCTTGCCACCGGAGGTGCGTGCAACATATATAAACACAGCCTTGCTACCTCAGAACAAACGGGCGACGGTTATCTTATGGGCCTTGAAAGCGGCGCAAGACTTATAAACATGGAGTTTCTCCAGTTCATACCCGGCTCAACAGCGCCTATAAAGAAGATGCTGTTCCATGAAAAGACTCTGGATTATTTTCCGGCCATAACTAATAAATACGGAAAAGAATTCATATACGACTATCTGCCAAAAGGTATATCATATGAAGACTGCCTTATGGAGAGGGCAAAGCACGGGCCGTTTACCAACATGGATCATAGCCGATATTTCGATATTGCGATGTATGAAGAGGAGCGGGCGGGGCGTGCATATGATTCGGGCGGGTTACATATGAAATACCCAAAAGAGACAATGAACGACATAAGGAACACTACTAAAAAGTGGCTAAAATGGATGATGGACAGAGGTCTTGATGTTGTAAACGAAGGGATTGACATGATACCTCATGCTCAAGGGTTCAATGGTGGTATCTACATAGACGAAAACGCAGGTAGCGGAGTTGAAGGCTTGTTTGCAGCGGGCGAGACTGCAGGAGGGCCGCATGGCGCCGACAGGATGGGAGGAGCTGCTATTACTGCAACACAGGTCTTCGGCAGGCGAGCAGGGGACAGCGCAGCACGTTATTCAATTGCAAACAAAGCGACAGATGTTTCTGCTGATTATGCGCTGGAATATACTAAAGAGCTGCTTGATTCGGGCAGGGGCGGCATAGTTGATATAGAAGAATCGATTAAGAATATAAGAGATATAATGTGGGACTGTGCAGCCATAGTCAGAACGCACGAGCGCTGCAAACTAGGTATAGATAAAATAGAACGCATCAACTCAAGATTCAACCCAATAGTGCACTTGAGTGAAGGAGCGGATATCAAACAGGTTACAAAGCTGCGTTCATATATAGAGGTGTCTAAACTGCTGCTCACGATAATGGACTATCGCAAAGAGAGCCGCGGCCCGCACTACAGGATGGACTATCCGGATAAGTCGCAGGATTTTGCCGGACCGCTCACAGCATGTAAAAAAGGCGGCGGCATAGAGCTGCAGATAATAAAATTCAAATAGATAAAGCAACAAGAGGGCTTAACGGCTCTCTTTTTGCTTGCAGCTATTGCAGGGCGGACATCATAAAGCTGCTTTTAGTCGGTAGTGCGTATTGCAGAGCAGAATAAACAGGGATAGAATTATTGAAAAGATATGCTTTAGGGAGGTTTGCATTATGGAGCAAATGAGTTCAAAAGAAAGGCTGATGTGTGCCTTTGGCGGCGGCGTGCCGGACAGGGTGCCGGTATACCCTAACCTTACAAGATGGGTGCGCGGCAACGAAGGATGCTCATGTATCCGACATATCTACAGGGCACAAAAGAAATTCGGGTTCGATTCTTTCCTGCCATTTTACCAATACACTTGGCAGACGATAGCAAACGACTATGTATATTCTCCATCAGGAGGTTTTAACTATAGTGTGAATGGGTTTCTAGGCGACATTAGCAGCGTCAATGCGCAGATAAAAGTGACCAACGAAAAGGAGTGGGTGACGTACGAACGCAGGTTTTCGACTCCCGCCGGCGAGCTAAGAGATGTTATAAGATGGGCAAGGCCGGATATGGGATTTGGAGACGGCCCGAATCCGCACAGGGAAGAGCCGCTTATAAAATCCATGAAAGACGTTGAAGCGCTAAAGTTTTTGTATCCGGAGCCAAGGGCAGACCTGACAGCGGAAATATCGATAATCATCGAAGACCTTGGAGAAAACGCTGTACTTGCCGCACTTGATTGTGTCAACTTCGGCAGCTGGGGCACGGAGGTTTTTCTGCCGCAGCAGATGCTGATAGCATCGGTCGAGCAGCCAGAGCTGTTAAAGGCTGTGTGCCGAATACAGAACGATGCACATCTGCGGAACCTAAAAGTTTTTCTTGATAAAGGAATACGTGTCGTTTTCGACAGCTGGTTTCAATGCAGCATGTCTACAGGCTGGAGCATAGATACGTATAGAAACATCTTTCTGCCGCTCATCAAAGAAGTAGTTGACTTAACGCATAGCTTCGGCGGGCTTTATATTATACACGATGACGGAAGGATGAAAGACGTGCTTAGCATGCTTGCTGTCGCTGGTGTAGACTGCGTTTCTGGCATGCAGCCGACTGACGCTGGCGGCGATATCACACTAGCGCAGGCCAAAGAGCTGTATGGAGACAAGTTGGCATTCATGGGCGGGATCGACCCGTGCTATACATTTGATTTAGGTGACAAACAGACTGTACGAAGAGAAACGAAAAAAGCCATAGATGAAGGAGCGCAGGGCGGTGGCCTTATACTGGGCGTAGGTGAAGCAATATCACCGGATGTGCAGCCGCAGCTTTTGTATGAGTTTGCGGCGGCTGTAAAGGAGTATGGCAGCTATCGCTAGATCTTTATTTAATTGATAAACAAATTCTTTTATGTTAAAGTAGGTGTAATTTTAAATGTTAATATTTACATTTTAAGGAGCGTGAAGTATGAATACTCAGTCTTCCTGGAAAGAAACAGAGGTCGTAAAACGTTATGTCGAAGGAGGCCGGGCATCATTCCCGTATTCTATTGACCATATAGTGGTCATGTTAAGGTTGTTAAAATATAATGAGAAAGACATCAAAAGCTTTATTGACCTTGGAACAGGTGACGGGCTGCTGGGGCAGCTTATTCTGGAACAACATAAAGATGCTTTTGGTTATTTAATAGATTTCTCTGATGCTATGCTACAGGAAGCTAAGATAAGAATGGCTGATTACAAATCAAGTGTTGAGATAATATATGGTGATATATCTTCTCCAGAATGGCAGAGGAGTGTTTTCAAAAATGATTCAGCAAAAGTTGACGCTATTGTTTCGGGATATTGTATACATCATCTATCACATGAACGTAAATTTGAACTATACAGTGAGATATACGACAGGCTGTCAGACAACGGTATTTTCATAAATCTTGAACATGTTTCTTCTTCGTCGGATTGGGGCGAAATACTAAACGATGAAGCGTTCATAGATTCTATGGAAGCGTTTGCTGAAAAAAACGGAGATAAGAGAGACAGAGAAGAGATAAGCAGGGAATATCACTTAAGGCCAGATAAGAAAGATAATATACTGATGACTGTTGAAAAACAGACTGAATGGTTAAGGCAGATAGGCTTTAAAAGAGTTGATATATATTTTAAAAGCTACGAGCTGGCCGTTTTCAGCGGAACTAAGCTATAGAAGAACATATAGAATGATTCCGGTTTGATTTATAACAGCGGCAGCGGTATAGTGTTATAGGATGAAACAGCAGGAAAAGGAGAGCTATTAATGCACAAAACAATGCTAGAATCAGCCTTAGAGATAAAGGACGAGCTTATATCGATATACAGGGAAAGGCATATGCACCCAGAGCTTAGTTTCGAAGAGCATGAAACTATGGATTTCATCGAAGGGTATCTTGCTGGCCTTGGGCTGAAAGTCGTTCGCGGTCCAAAAGGTGCAGGGCTTTGGGCTGTTCTTGACAGCGGCAAAGATGGAAAAACCATAGGCATCAGGTCGGATATTGACGCACTGCCAGTTACTGAAGAAACGGGACATGAGTACTGTTCGGTAAACGAAGGTCTGATGCATGCGTGCGGGCATGATTC
Source organism: Christensenellaceae bacterium (assembly GCA_963666505.2). GTDB lineage: Bacteria > Bacillota > Clostridia > Christensenellales > SZUA-584 > JABGQS01. The sequence continues at coordinate 972,598 of CAXXXL010000001.1, forward strand.
TCATATGACCATGCTGCTGGGGACTGCAAAGCTGCTGTGTCAAAACAAAGACAGGCTGAGCGGCAGGGTCAAATTTATTTTCCAGCAAGCGGAAGAGCTTGTGTCCGGCGCTGTAAAGATGATAGCTGCAGGAGTACTTGATGATGTAGATGAGATTATAGGACTGCACGTCGTGCCGACTCTTAAAGCGGGAAGCATCGAAATAAAACCGGGGGCAGCTCTTGCCTCCAGCGATATGTATGAGATAAAAGTTTTTGGCAAAGGCGGGCATGGTTCTGCTCCGCACTCTTGTACGGACCCGATAATAGCAATGACGCATATAATTTCTGCGATCCAGACTATAGCCAATAAAAAGATAAACGCACTAGATCCTGTCATTATAAACGTATGCTGCTTAAAAGCCGGTACAAGATATAACGTTATTCCTGATGAAGCATATTTAAGCGGTACTATTAGGACGCAAGATAGAGAAGTGCGCAAGATGATATTTAAACAGATAGAACAGATAGCGGACGGAATATGCAAAGCTTTCGGTACAACTTTTGAGCTGACCAATCCTGAATCTGTTCCGCCGACAGTTAACGATGAAAGAGTCACTGAAAAGTTGATAGAACGTTCAGGGAAAATACTGCCTGAAGAAAACGTTTTAATTATGGAAAAACCACATATGTTCTCGGAAGACTTCTCATGTTTTGGAGAGAAAGTGCCTGCGTGTATGTTCTTCCTAGGGACTTACAACGAAGCAAAGGGGTGCATACACCCTCTGCACAGCTCGAAATATAAGATTGATGAGGACATACTTCCTGTGGGTGCGGCAGTTTTTGCAAACTACTGCATATCTGAATAGAGAAAAGAAAACAGCCTGATGAAGGGCTGTTTTTTAATGTCTGCCTTGCGCCTGCCTTGCTTTGCGGTACTGCGTGGGCGAAAGCCTAACAATGCTTTTGAATTTTTTGCCGAAATAATTATAATCATCGATACCGACAAGCGAAGATATCGCAGTAATAGGAAGGCTTGTAGATTCAAGCTTGCTCTTTGCAACTTCCATTCTTTTATTTGTAAGCATTTTACCTACGGTCGAGCCAAGCTGTTTCTGTGCTATAACGCACAGCTTGGTTTTGCTTATTCCAAGCTGCTTTGCGATGTCGTCAAGACATATCTTGCTTTGATAATTGCTTTCTATGTATGAGAGGAGTCTTTGAGCATCTGTTTGCTGTGAAGCTGTGATAACTTTCTTGAGCAGGAAATATGAAGCGCATGCACAGATAATGTCGTTGTAGGCAGTCAGCTTTTCTCTTTCAATCTGCTGGAGGAATTCAAACTTTCTTTCAAGTGCCGGCATATCTTGATGCCAGCTGCACATTTTTTTTGTTTCCTGCCACTGTTTTTCTCTGGGCGTTGCGTCAAGCATCTGTCCGAATGCGACATATGCTATGACTTCTCCGTTTTCAGTGATTGGGGCCGTTCCTTCTATTAGCCCGGCATGGCATCGGTGAATGTAAATATCGCCTCGTTTTTTGGCTATGTTGAAAGCTTCGGCTCCGCTATCTTTGCATTTGTCGATGCCGCACTGCGTTTTTTGTATCTCAGAGCAGAAATAACTGTTTTTTGGGGCAGAGTATACTTCCTTGAAACTTGAGTCGAAGATAGCTACCCTTATACCCATAGTAACGTAGAAGCTGTTTATTATTTTCTCAAGCTTTTCCTGATCGAATATAATACTCATATCTTTCCTCCAATATGTTCTACGTTTACATGTTACACTTTCAAGGAAGTATAAATCAAGAATATATTTTAGAATTGTGAAAGAAATTACCTAAAAATCAACTTTTATATCTATTATCTGTTTATATACACATATAAAATGCAATTGAATAGACCTTTCTGGAACGGGAGGATGTTATGAATAACAGGATACTGGAGCTAGCTGACAAGACGCTAGAGCTGTGTGCTTCAAAGAAAAACACAGACAGGATAGAAAAGTGGATAAAGCACCAGAACTTCGAAAGCCAGGGAGATATATTAATAAACGTTCATTTCTGGAGGAATACTATAAACCAGATGTGGAGAGAGCTTGTACCAGACAATGAGATAGAGAGCGCAACTCCAACAGAGTATTTTGTTGAGAGAACTCTTCTTCAGCGTATATATAAATTCAAAAACATAGATGACGATGACGTTCTGCTGCCGACTATATGGATAGACCCGGTAATGTCGCCTCAAAGCCGGATGTTCGGTATAGAGAAAAAGCAGGCGCTGGACGGCGTCAGTATAAAATACTCTACGGTAATAAAAAGCGAAGATGATTTGAAGCGTTTCTCACAGCCGGTATTTGTTGTTGACCAAGAAAAGACAAAGCAAAAGAAAAACATGATATCGGCACTGGTCGAAGGCAAAGTACCGGTGAAGGTTAAGACGCAGTATCTTCAGGCAAACCCGTTCGAATATGCAGCGATGTTCCGCAGTATGGACGATCTGTTTCTGGATTTCTTGGATTCGCCGCAGTTTGTACATTCAATGATGGATTTGTTCACCAGGTTTATTGTGAACCGGTTTAATGAACTGGAAAACTCACGCGGCATTGACCCGGAACAGACGTGGGATTTCCGTATACACGCAGACAGAATAGACGACGAAGAAAATGCAAACAGCCTCAAGAACTGCTGGTTGTATATTTCTGACCAGAGCGCCGGAGTAGTTTCGCCGCAGATGTACAGAGAGTTCGTTTATCCGTATCACGAGAGGATAGCAAAGCTCTTTGGCAAGGTGTATTACCACGGCTGTGAAAACTTAACGCAGAAAGCGAAGTATATTCAAAAGCTGCCTAACCTGCGGCGTTTTCACATCTCGCCGTGGTCGGATGCAGAAAAGATTACTGAAGAGCTGGGCGATAAGTTTATATATGAAGTGCACGTTCACCCCGCCAACCACCTTTTTGCATACAGCAGAAGTGAGATAGAAAAGGACATAGAGCGCCTTTGCAGACAATGCAAGGAAAACGGGGCAGTGTTCGACCTTAATCTTAGTGACCTTGAAACGGTAAACAACGAAACAGGCAAATTGATAGAGTGGGTAAAGATAGCAAGAGACACAGTCAGTAGATTTTTCTAGAAAGCGGAGTTTCGTATGAATTATAACAACGAAGACTTAAAGCTGGAAACAATTTTGCAAAGGCACAGCGATTTCTGGAAGCGAAAAAACGGACAGGCTGTGCTTCAAAGAGTGCCGTTTGTTAAGTGGCACACAAAGCCGTATCCTGTTAAGGGAAGGAATATCGCAGATCCGGAGTGTATAAATCCGAACGATATTGACATAGAAAGATTTCTGGGCCTTGGCGAGTCTCTTCCCGACCCAAACACCGGGAACCGTATAAATACCGTTATGCCGAGATATCCGCAGTCTTGGATGAGTGGAATAATAGGCTGTGATATCTGCGCTTCTGATGTAAGCTGTACAGCCGTTGGTGGCAGCTTCGGCAGCGCGGTTGAAGCAGCGGAACAATTCAGCATTGATGAAGCGCTCGGTTCTGAATGGTACGCACTGCTGCAGATGTGTACAGATGCGTTGATAGAGTACGCTGGTTCTAAAATTGCGGTCTCTCAAATGCATCTTCGTGGTATAATAGATATGCTTGCGGCATATTTCAAAGAAGACGAATTGTGCATTGCAGCATACGATTTTCCAGAAGCAATAAAGACGCTCGCGCATAAGTTCGCAAAGCTGTATATTACTGTGGCAAAGAACGATATTAGCAAGCGTGGTATGTGGAAAGGCGGTCAGGCAGTCTCGTGGGGCGTATATGCTTCGGGAGAGCTTCTTAGCTATCAGATTGACGCTTCAAACCTCTTTTCAAGAAGCATGTATGAAGATATATTTATTGGATTTGATGAAATGGTAATAAACGAATTCGAATATTCGCTCTGTCATATCCACTATACTGGGCTGCACATAGCACAGAGCCTATGCAGCATTGAAAACTTAGGCTGCATACAAATCAACCTAGACCGAGAAGCAGCGCCGGACTGGAGTATTGAAAAGGTTATAGATTGCTGCAAGATGGTGCAGAGCGCAGGCAAGTGTGTGCTGATAAACGGCGAGCTTGCACAATACGAAGTGAACAGAATCCTTGAAGAGCTAGAGCAGCAGGGGTTGATGATGATATACTGGAATCCTGAATATTGGGATCCGACTGATATAAAATAATACCGGAGGCAGAGATTAGTATGATGACAAGTATTGAGAGAGTAAAAAAGACATTCGCATTCAAACTGACAGACAGACCTCCCATAGACCTTATGGAGAACAATATTTGGCCTGCTCTTCGGGATTACTTCACAAAGGAACACGGACTTAGCGAAGATGAGCAGATACTAAGATACCTTCACTCAGATTTCAGATGGGTGCTGACAGGCCCGCCGGAGAAGATGAACACACACGAATTCGACGTTGACGGAACTGATATTTCCGGCTCTTATTCGGACGATATCAAAAGGCCGCTATCGGACGTCCACAGCGTAAGCGACGTAGGCAGGCTTTTTGCACCGGATGCATCTAAAACAGTAGTTCCCGACTTTGAAGCTGTAAAGCAAAAAAATCCCGATAAGCCAATCATACTAACGCCGTTCTGGATGCCCGTGTTCTCGGGAGCATGTGAAACGTTTGGTATGCAGGAAGCCATGGTAAAGATGCACCTCGAACCAGAGGTATTCAAAGCCTATGCACAGATACAATCAGATTATTCCGTTGGGGTGTTCGAAGCAAACGTGAAAAAGGGCGCAAGGGATTACTGTGACTATGCGTGGATAGGCGACGACTTCGCAGGGGAGAGGGGACTGCTGCTAAGCCCGGAAATGTGGAGAGAGTTTATAGCGCCTTATCATAAAAAAACGGTTCGCTATCTGAAAGATAACGGATTTAAGGTGTTGTTTCACTCGTGCGGTGCAGTGCGTGAAGTTATTCCGGACTTGATAGACATGGGCGTTGATGCCCTTGTTGTCATACAGACGAGCGCACACGATATGGTAATTGAAGAACTAGCAAAGGAATTCGGCGGAAAGCTGGTTTTCTACGGAGCGATCGATGCACAGCAGCTTCTGACTTTCGGCAGCCCGGAAGACGTAAAAAACGAAGTGATAAGGAACTATCGTGCTTTTGAAAAATGCGGCGGTTATGTGGTAACGAACAGCCATACCTGCATGACTGATATAAAGGGAGAAAACATAGAAGCGATGGCGCAGACAGCTTTTGCTCTGCCCGGTATTGCAAACGAAAAATAACTAATCAGGTTTCATCAGTGTTTGATAATGTACCGCTGTCTGTTGTTCCAGGTTCATCTTGCTCCGGGCTTTCTTCCGTCGGCTCGGGCGTAGGCAAAGGTACATAACCCGGCGAGTGCTCGCTGCCTTCAATGCCGTAGCCCCGGGTGTTAGAGTCCTGGAACATAGGGACTTTCGGCGGTATAAATGTAAATACCCCGTATACGACCGCCAGTATCGATGCTATGAAAATAGCTATCACAGAGCTGCCGATTTTCCTTTTATGCACTGTCAGCTTAAATCCGATATAAAGCCCTATACATATACTTATGAAAGTTATGATAATATCTATAATAAGGCTCTCTTTAATGCCTGCGATATTACGGTAGAAATAGAACATAGCCAGCGTAGCAACAGGCATTGCCACTAAGGATATACCGCCAGCAAATATATAGTTTCTGAACCTGTATCCAATGGCAAGGTATTCTATAATGTAAAACAAAATTGACGGGACTAAAAAGAGCTTCATATGTTCCCAAACACTCTCGTTGACCGGAAAAATAGCCGCCGCAACAACATTAGGTGTCCAAGCGTAAACGAAGTGCCATAGTGCGGCAAGCGAAATGATTACAAGAGCGCCGAAAAAATGCCAGATTATCAGTGTTTTCTTGAATCTCATAGCTGCCTCCAAAGTAATTTATATTAAGTATAACATACAAAATAGGTTATTCAAACATAATGAAAGTTTTATTTGAAGCATAAAAGACCGGATGATATAATGTATAAACAATTTTGCATTTTTATCGGGGTAACAAACGGATTAAGGTTGCTAGAGGAGACATAAAATGGGTGGTAAGATACCAGTTGACATAATTTCGGGCTTTCTTGGCTCAGGCAAAACAACGCTTATTAATGCACTTTTAGCTGACCAATATAATGGCATCCGGATTGCAGTTATAGAAAACGAATTTGGGAAGATAGATGTTGACTCCGCTCTGCTGCCGGAAGACCTGGAGATAACTAAGATAACCGGCGGCTGTGTCTGCTGTACGCTCAAGATAAGCCTGATTGAGGGGATAAGGCTTCTTGCAGAGCGCTGCATCCCGGACAGGATAGTAATTGAAACAACAGGGGTTGCGAAGCTATCAGATGTTATATCAGCAGTAAAAAATGCTTCATTGGCAGATGTCGCATACCCGGCAGCCTGTATCACGGTAGTAAACCCGGCATTCCACAAGAGCTTTGGCAGCTCTCTTGGCGCTTTTTACAACGACCAAATCGAATCAGCCGGAACTGTTTATATAAGCAGAGCACAGAGTACAGACGAAAAGATACTGGATGAAGTCATCAAAAGTATAAAACAAAGCAGCTGCGAATGTGATATTGTAACTAATATTACTGAAATAAAAATTCAGGAGAATACTCCATCATTATATCCAAGTACGGCAGGGCATGATGAAAACCATGCACATCATGATGCGGAACCGCATTTTTCAAGCACATATATAGAAACACCGGTGTTTTCAGACGAAAATGAGATTGCGGCATTCATTAAGAAAATACAATTGGATGCTTCGCCCAAAAAAGTATACAGAATTAAAGGAACCGTTACCAAAGCAGATGAAAATGTGCTCGTACAGTGGGTAAACGGAGAACTCGAGTTTTTTACTGCGAAGCATTCAGACAACAAACTGGTTACCGTTACACAAGCATAGCAAAAGATACTGAAAGCATCGGTGTTTGCCGGTGCTTTTTTGTTGCAAAATAAAGGAAATAAAAGAATATTTTTTTTTACATGGATTTAACACACAAAATATACTTCCATAACGCACCGCTGATACTATCAGATTGTAAATTAATTTTAAAAAAATTAGGAGGAAACATGAAGAAGTTATTAATAATAGTCTTGGCGCTTGCCATGGCACTTGCGCTATTTGCAGGTTGCGCAAAGACAGAAGATGCTGATATGACAGACGACACTCAGGATCAGACAACAGACGACACACAGGACGATACAGCTGCTGCAGCTGGCGAAGTTACAGTATCAGGTTCGACGTCAGTAGAGCCGGTTGGTATAGCACTGGGTGACGAGTTCATGGCACTCAACCCAAACGTGAAATTCACTTACCAGGGCATAGGCTCATCTGCAGGCGTTACAAATGCTAACGACGGCGTTACGATGCTCGGAACGGCTTCAAGGCAGATCAAAGACTCCGAAAAAGAATACGGAATGACGGAAGTTGTACTTGCGTATGACGGCATCGCAGTTATAGCTAACACAGCAAATGCAGCAATGAGTGACCTGACAGTAGAGCAGGTACAGAAGATATACCTCGGTGAGATAACAAACTGGAGCCAGGTAGGCGGAGACGACCAGGATATCGTGGTTGTATCACGTGAAGCGGGCTCTGGCACAAGAGGAGCATTCGAAGAGATAGTAGGATTCGAAGATATGCTCGTAGCAAGCGCAACTATAGCTGAAGGCAACGGAGCAGTTAAAGAAACTGTCGTAGGAAATCCGCAGGCAATCGGTTATGTATCGTTCACATATGTTGACGACACCGTAAAGCCGCTGCTGATAGAAGGAGCAGAGCCGACAATAGACAACGTGCTATCAGGTACTTACCCGGTGTCAAGACCGTTTATGATAGTGTATCACGAAGACAACCTGTCTGATGCAGCTAAAGATTTCCTTGACTTCATAGCTACTGACAAAGCAAAAGAGATTATCGCTGAAGAGGGAGCTATTCCACTGAACTAATCAAGAGGCATTAGACTTACAGTGGGCATGCAGGCTCTGCCTGCATGCCTTAAGCTGTATAAAATAATTGCAGGAAAAAGCTAAATGAAAATAATAAAAAACACAAGAAAGAAAAAATTATACGAACCGTTGGTTGAAAACACATTCAGGATATCCTCTGGAATTACTATATTTGCTGTTTTCGCAATTGTAATATTTATATTGAGTAAAGGAGTTCAGCCGTTCTTGCCGGGTAACAAAGAAGGAACGTACTCTTTCATTGATTTTATAACAGGTCTTGAATGGCGCCCGAATGACGATTTAAGCGTCGCAAAATACGGAATACTCTATATGATAGTTGGCTCTGTTCTCGCAACGGGAGGGGCGATAATCATTGGAGTTCCGATAAGTATATTTACTGCAGCATACCTTTCAGAGCTTGCTCCGAAGAAAGTAAAAAGCGTTGTAAGATCAGGGATAATGCTGATGGCAGGCATACCGTCCGTTATATACGGAATATTCGGTCTTGGGTTTTTAGTGCCGATGATAATGAAGGTTTCACCATTCAGTCAAGGACAGTCACTGCTTGCTGTTATCATAGTGCTGACTATTATGATACTGCCGACAATGATAGTTATTGCGGAAAGCGCAATAGCCAGCGTTCCGAAAGAATACAGGAATGCTTCGTATGCGCTGGGTGCTTCAAAGGTCTACACTACGATACATGTGCTGATACCGGCTGCAAGGCGGGGCATACTGGTCGGCGTCATACTGGGTGTGGGCAGAGCGATTGGCGAAACTATGGCAGTCATACTTGTCGCCGGTAATGTGTCCGGCGGATTGCCTACAAGCATATTCAGCCTTATCCGTCCGCTTACCACTAATGTTGTGCTAGAGATGAGCTATGCAACGGGATTGCACAACGAAATGCTGTTTGCAACTGGCTCAGTACTCATGCTGTTTATTATAGGGATAAACCTGCTGATGAACAGAATAATCAAAAGGATGGGACAGTACTAGAGATGAAGGCAAAGAGACAAGATAAGGTTTTTAAAGGCATTATGATATTCAGCAGCGTCCTTGTGATTTCTATGCTGGTCCTCATACTTGGGTTTGTCATAATAAAAGGCGCAGGCGAAATAAACAAACAATTCCTCTTCGGAGATTTTGATGCGAAGACGGTATATATAGACATTAACACCTCAGAAGGCTTGGACATACAAGTTGAGCAGGTAGAATATGACTCAAAGGACTATCTTAAAGTAATAGATATTGAAGGCGGATCATTTATCGAAGGCAGCCTCTCAAACGGTGAGGAATATAAGCTAAAAGTCGGCGATATCATAAAAAAAGTTGACGACAGTGATACTAACGAGATGAGTGCCGGCGAATTTTATACACTTAGCGAAGAGCTTGGGCAAAGCACTACCCTTAGAATAACAAGACCGGGAAGAGGGATATTTCCGCTCCTTGTAAATACTGTGCTTATGATAGGGCTCTCACTGTTGTTTGCACTTCCGATATCGATAGCTTCGGCGATATACCTTGCTGAATACGCAAAGGAGGGCAGGCTGCTGAACTTAATACGTTTTACAACCAGCTGCCTTGCAGGCATACCGTCGATTGTATTTGGCTTGTTTGGCATGCTGGTGTTCGTATCGACAATAAAGTTTGGGTTCTCGCTGCTAGCGGGTTCATTCACTCTGTCTATCGTGCTTCTGCCTACCATTATAGGGCAGACGGAAGAGGCGATAAGAAGGGTGCCGCAGACGTTCAGGGAAGGCTCGTTTGCTCTTGGCGCAAACAAGATACAGACAATATTCAAAGTTATACTGCCTAACGGTCTTTCGGGAATACTCGTAGGCGTACTGCTTTCTATCGGAAGAATAGTTGCAGAATCTGCGGCGCTGATACTAACAGCGGGAACAGTAGCCAGCATACCTGGCACTGCACTGGAGAGCGCTTCGACTCTGACAGTAAAAGCGTATACAGTGGCTAAAGAAACGGGCGATATCAGGCTCGCATGCGCAATGGGAATAATAGCTATACTGCTGATAGTAATAGTAAACGCATCAGTCGGGCTGGCAAATAAGTTTGATAAAATGAAGAATTATGAATAAGAGGTAGAAATGGAAGATTTAATTGTAAAAAAACCAAAAATAGAAATAAAAGACCTGAACTTCTATTACGGAGATTTTCTTGCACTGAAGAATATCGACCTAAACATTTACGAAAAGGAAGTCACGGCATTCATCGGCCCTTCGGGCTGCGGTAAATCTACGATACTTCGGACGCTTAACCGCATAAACGACCTTATAGAAGGAACCAAGATAGAGGGCAAAGTGCTGCTTGACGGTGAAGATATCTACCGAAAGGACTACGACATAATAGGCTTGCGGACGAAGATAGGTATGGTGTTTCAGAAGCCCAACCCGTTCCCGATGAGTATATATGATAATGTTGCATACGGGCCGAGGCTCAACGGTATAAAGCACAAATCACAGCTTAATGAAATAGTAGAAAAGAGCATCAGGGCAGCTGCGCTTTGGGATGAAGTCAAAGATATACTGCACCGAAACGCACTAAGCCTTTCGGGAGGTCAGCAGCAGCGTCTGTGCATATCAAGAGCGCTGGCTGTTTCACCGGAAGTTCTGCTTATGGACGAGCCTACGTCTGCGCTCGACCCGATATCGACACTGAAGATAGAAGACTTGATAGCGGAACTCAAGCAGGATTATACGATAGCGATAGTAACGCATAACATGCAGCAGGGTGCAAGGGTTTCCGACAAGACTGCGTTCTTCCTGCTTGGTGAAGTGATAGAGGTGGACGATACAGATACGATTTTCTCCAACCCGTCCAACCAGAAAACAGAAGAATATATTACAGGAAAGTACAGCTAAACCAATTAGCTTTAGGAGGGTAGTATGCCAAAAAGAATATTAATGACAGCTCAGCTCGATGTTATTCATAGGTCGCTTGCCAAGATGACGGCGCTTATCAGCAAATCGCTCAATCAGATGATAATTGCGCTCAAAGACCAGAACATAGAGCTGGCGAAACAGGTTATAGAAAACGACGAACAGATAGACGCCATGGAGCTGAAGATAGAGAAAGACTGTGTGCTCGTGCTTGCACGCCACCAGCCGATAGCTTCAGACCTTCGCGACGTGACGAGCGTATTTCGAGTCATATCCGACCTTGAAAGGATAGGCGACCAGTGCGCAGATATCTGTGAATACATCATCATGATGGAAGGCAAAGAATATATAAAGCCGCTTGAAGATATTCCGGAAATGGCAATCGAATGTGAAAAGATGATAAATCTTTCGATACGCAGCTTCATAACCAAAGATTTAAAGATTGCAAAAGATGTCCTTTTAATGGATAATATTGTTGATGATTATTTTGAAAATATACGTGAAGAGCTAATCGGACTTATGAAAAGCAACAAAGAATATGTCCAGCAGCTAACGTATCTGATATTGATAATAAAGTATTTGGAGAAGATAGCCGACCACGCTACCAACATCTCCGGATGGATAATATATAATGTGACGGGTTCGCATTAGAGAAGGAATATATGAGCAAGATATTAATTGTTGATGATGAAAAAAACGTAGCGGAACTAATAAAATACAACCTTGAGATAGCGGGCTATGAAACGACGATGGTACACGATGGGAAAAGCGCCGTAGATACCGTAAAAACAGGGGAGTACGACCTTGTCATTCTCGATATTATGCTGCCTGAAATAGACGGATTCAGCATACTGCGCTACATCCGTTCCAGTGAAAAGATAGCGGATATACCGGTCATAATGCTGACAGCAAAGGCTTCGGAATCAGATATAGTGCTGGGGCTGGAGATCGGTGCAGACGACTATATGGTAAAACCGTTCAAGATAAACGAGCTTGTGGCAAGGGTTAAAGTTCAACTTCGTAAAAATGAGAAAACGCCTTCCGAGAAGGAAGAAACAACAGAACTTGGGTCCATAGTCGTCGACAATGCAAGTTACAAAGTGACAAAGAACGGACAGGAAGTTGCGCTGACTAACAAAGAATATGAGCTTTTCAGATATTTGGTATCAAGGCAGGGCAAAGTCTGCACAAGAGAAAACATACTCTCGCAGATATGGGGATATGAATATATAGGCGGCACTAGGACGGTCGACGTCCACATCAGAAGCCTGCGCAAGAAGCTTTTTCAGGACGAGAACGAGTATAAAATAACGACTATTATAGGTGTGGGGTACAAATTTGAAAAGAGCATTAATTAGAAACAGCCTGATAGCGCTGGTGATACTTGTTTTGATAACAGGCGTTTCTTCATACATAATTATGAAAAATACGCTGATCAGCAAAGCGTACGACGATACAGAAGAAAACCTTGACGGATACATTTATATGCTGGAAAAAGAAAGTCCGGATGATATAAACCAGAGCTGCAAAGACTTCGGAGAATATACCGGTATAAGGGTGACTGTTATAGATGCACAGACCGGGCAGGTCCTCGGAGACAGCGACAACGATATTACAGCGATGGATAATCATCTGTATAGGGAAGAAGTCTCGCAGGCCATTAAAACGGGAGAAGGCACTTCAAAGCGTCATTCTAATACCCAGAAGATCGATTTTCTCTATTATGCCAAGTATGTTGAACACAATGGCAAGGAGCTCGTCGTAAGGACTGCAACGCAGCTAAGTATAATCAAAGACGCATACAATTCTATCGGCGTTTCGATGCTGATTGCTGTTTTCGCTGCTGCAATGATAGCGTTTCTAATATCATACGGTTTCAACAACAGGGTTGCAAAACCGATAAGCGAGATAACAGACCTTGCGCTGGAGATATCCGAAGGCGGTTATGGTAAAAACGCATACATAACCTCATATAAGGAAGTGGAAAAGCTGTCGGGCGCTCTAAACAATCTTTCAAATAGCCTGAAAGTCTCATTCGACAACATGTCAGTGCGCAACGCCCAGCTTGAAGCAATATTACAGAGCTTCAGCCACGGCATAATGGTGTGCGACAACGACGGCAACGTGCAGTATTCAAACGAGAACTTCTCGCGGATACTAGGGATAGAAGAGGATCTGGAAAATAAAAACATATATAAATTCATGTTCGACGAGAATATATACAGCATACTGGAAGAAATACTTAAGAGCGACGAGAACTCCGTGACCAGGAACAGCGTACAATTTTCGGATGGCACTTTCAGGAGCTACAGCGGCTACCGTATAAAAGACTATACCGGTGTTCGGAAGGGAATACTGCTGATGGTCGAGGATGTTACTAACGTGCGAAAGCTTGAACGTATGAGGAGCACTTTTGTGTCAAATGTAACGCACGAATTAAAAACGCCCATAACCTGCATATCCGGCTATACACAAACGCTTTTAAACGGCGCTGTGTATGACAAGGAGAATGCAAACAAGTTCCTGCATATAATCGACGAAGAAGCGCAGCGTCTTAATCTCCTTATAGACGATATACTGACGCTTTCAGAGATAGAGAACAAGAAGAATATAAGCTATGATACAAAGGTTGATCTTGTAGAGATTTCAGACGATGTGCTGGAGCTCATGAAACAGAAATACCCTTCGAAATCCGGTGTTGAAATGCGCATAGTTACTGACGGAAAAGAACCTTATGAGATATTAGGCGACAAGCATAAGCTAAAGCAGATAATCATAAACCTTGTGGACAATTCGATAAAGCATACATCCGAGGGGTTTATAGCAGTCGAGTTCTCGAAGAACGATAAGACGCTGACAATGAATGTGCAGGACACAGGAGTAGGCATAGAAGAGAAGCATCATGACAGGCTGTTCGAGCGCTTCTACAGGGTGGACAAACATCGCTCGAGAGAGACGGGAGGCACAGGCCTTGGTCTTTCCATAGTAAAGCATCTTACGCTCTTGCACCACGGACACATTTCAATTGAGAGCAAGCTCGGACAGGGCACCAGCATAAGCATAGAGTTCCCTCTGCCAGAGAACAATTAGGAGTATAAAACAAGCTGTCTGCACATCGCTGCAGGCAGTTTTAATTTTAGCGTGAAAAGGAAGAACTTGTATTTACTGCTTCAAAAATGTAAAATCACAATAAGAGATGCTGTAATAGAAATATACGTCATGCAGGGAGAGCCAAGTATGCAGAACCTGAATAAAACTTCAAAAGCAAGAGAGGTAATTGGCTGGATAGGTGTTAGCATTACTGTTGTACTCACAGGTGTCTGGTCTTTCTGGGGCATAACAGAAAACTTTCACGAGGGCTGGTATGCGCAGTCCGTATGGCAAAACATTGGTATGCTCTTTCTGCAATATCTGCTGTTTACTTTCATATTCAGCGGGCTTGGGTGTCTTTCGCTGCGCTTTCCGAGAATTGGACTCACTGCGCACATTGCTCTTGGCGTGTTTACCGTGTTTTTCTTTTCGGGTTCTTCATTCCAGGTGGTATACCTGCTTATAGCACTGCCGCTGATACTCTTAGGGCTGCTATATTTATTCGGGCGTCCAAAGCCAAGAAAACTTGCCTATCTGCTTATAATCTGCGTGCCGCTTCTTATAATAGCTGTGTTCGGCGGCATAAACTATGCACGTGTCTCCCGGCGGATAGACGATGGTGACTACGGGATAAGAATAATTGAAGGCAACGGTATAACTCTTGCTGCAGCGCCCAGAGGGCCGGGCTGGCCGGAAGGTGGAGTGAGCTGGTACAAAGCTCAGGATATATGCGCACACCTCTCTGAAGACGGCACAACGCTTATGGAGAGCAGGCAGAACATATGGCGGCTGCCGAGTGTGGATGAAGCAGTTCGGCTGATGAGCCTTCACGGTGAAAACAGCGGCGGAGTTTGGGACAAGGAAGAAAAGAAAGCGGACTATGAAATAGCTCCAGACAAGGAAAGCCCGTTGTGGGATGTCCATTCCCAGATAATATATTACTGGACAGCTGACGAAGCGTCAGAAGGCAAAGCATATATAATAGTTTATGACGGCGGAGTGTTCGAACGGCGGACGGATTCGAGTTATGGATACCTTGGCTTCAGAGCTGTAAAAGATATAGAGTAATCTGAATTTTCAATATATTATTGATGTACACTTTTTTTATTTGCAGCAGAAATGGTGTAATACAAAAGTAATTTGTGCTTCCAAACAATTAAGATTGTATGAAGCTTATTAAAAAATGCTTGTTAGAGGGCATTGCGGTATGTATACTCATGCTGTATTATTATATAGAATTCAATTTCAGGAGAGTAATTAATGGATATATTTAAAAAGTGTTATGATTATACCGATGTCGCCGAAGCTAAGGCTACGGGGCTTTATCCGTATTTTCATGCACTGGAAACACCGCAGGACACCGAAGTCACAATGGACGGCAAACGTATCATAATGATCGGCTCAAACAACTATATGGGTCTTACGAACGACAAACGTACTGCGCAGGCTGCAAAAGATGCCATAGATAAATACGGAACAGGGTGTTCCGGCTCCAGGTTTCTTAATGGAACGCTGGTGCTTCACGAACAGCTGGAAAAGGAGCTTGCGGAGTTCTTTGGCAAAGAAGATACGCTGACTTTCAGCACAGGCTTCCAGACCAATCTTGGTATAGTATCATCTTTGGTAGGTAGGCATGACTATATATTCAACGACTCAGAGAACCACGCAAGCATAATAGATGCCTGCAGGCTGAGCTTTGCTAAAAAGAATTTAAGATATGAACACAACGATATGGACAGCCTGGAGGATAAGCTGAAAAGGGTGCCGGAAGATGCAGGAAAGCTTATTATAACAGATGGAGTGTTCAGCATGAGCGGGGATATCGCAAAGCTGCCAGAGCTCGTAGCGCTGAAAAAAAAGTATAATGCAAGGCTGATGGTAGATGATGCACACGGAGTCGGTATGATAGGCGTCTGCGGCAGAGGTACAGCAAGCCACTTCGGGCTGGAGGACGAGGTCGATATAATCATGACGACGTTCTCAAAATCTCTTGCGTCACTCGGGGGCTGTATAGCTGCCAGCAAAGAGGTAATTAACTATGTAAAGCACAAATCTCGTCCGTTCATATTCAGCGCGTCTATACCGCCGGGCAATGCAGCAGCAGCAATGGAAGCGCTTAAGATAATGAAGAGCGAGCCGCAGCGTCAGAAGAACCTCATCGAGATAAGCAACTATATGCGTGCAAGGCTGAAAGAAGCCGGTATACCTATAATAGAAGGCGAAACGGCGATAATCCCAGTTTTCACTTATGAAATGCACCGTACGTTCCTTATAACCAAGATGTTGTTCGAACAAGGCGTATACGTAAACCCTGTAATACCGCCGGCAGTAAATGACGGAGAGTGTATGCTAAGGACAAGCTTTACGGCGACCCACACAAAAGAACAGATGGATACTGCAGCGAAAGCGTTCAAACTGGTTTTTTCAAAGGCAGACGATGTTTTGAAAGAAAAATACAGCTTCTAATCAGCAAACGAGCCGGTCAAAAAAAGGCCGGCTTTTTTAATACGCATTTCTATCAGACTATCTAGGACGATCATTATAATGATAGGCGCTATAGCGGAGCTTTTTTCATGAGCATGCATTGTGTTAAATTTTAAAATAATGTAAAGATTCAAAGCAGCAGTATAAAATATCTTTACAAATAATAAATAATGATTTACTATTGTGTAATTGCACTAAAACAGCTATAATCAATATATAAATATCGAATAACAATAAATTGCGAGGAAATTTAGTGATCAAAACAGCTGAAATAAACAAGATAATAAACCCTTTATGCCGTAGATTCAGGCAAGACCTTATAAAGCTGCTGTACGGTACGCAAACAGGGCACCCCGGCGCTTCGCTGTCTGCGATGGAATTAATAACGACACTTTACTATTTTAAGATGAACGGTGTTGACCCTACGGATGCATGCAATCCCGGGCGTGACAGGTTTGTTCTAAGCAAAGGGCATGCAGCGCCCACGCTCTACATAGTCCTTGCAGAACTGGGGTTTTTCCCTAAAGACGACCTGCCCGGGTTAAGAAGTCTTGGCTGTCATCTTCAAGGTCATCCTTGTGTTGCTAAAACGCCGGGAATAGACTATTCGTCTGCGCCGCTGGGGCAGGGGCTGTCATACGCCCTGGGGATTGCGCTTGCGGCCAAACTCGACGGAAAGAAATATACTACATATGTCGTTATGGGCGACGGTGAAACGCAGGAAGGCATGATATGGGAGGCTGCTATGGCGGCGTCAAAGTTCAAAACTGACAATATTATTGCCATACTTGATAAAAACGGAGTTCAGCTTGACGGCGCAACGGACGAAGTTATGCCGCTTGGAGATGTGCAGGCGAAGTGGCAGAGCTTCGGATGGCACACAATAACAATAGACGGGCACGACGCCTGCGCTATATCCGGCGCTGTAGACGAAGCGAAATCTGTAATGGGAAAGCCGACGATAATTATCGCAGAGACAATCAAAGGCAGGGGAGTTTCGTTCATGGAGGGAAAAAGTGAGTGGCACGGCAAGCCGATTGACGAAGAACACTTCCTGCTGGCAATGAAGGAACTCGGAGGAGCGGCAGATGAATAATATAGCTGTAAAAGAAGCTTACGGAATAGCGCTTCGTGAACTTGGCGCAGAGATTAAACAGCTTGTTGTGCTCGATTCGGATGTGGGCAGCTCTACCAGAAGCATACTGTTCGGGCAGGCTTATCCAGAGCGTTATTTCAACGTTGGTATAGCCGAAGCGAATATGTGCGCTGTAGCTGCAGGGCTTGCTTCGGCAGGCAAGGTAGCGTTCGTAAATACATTTGCGGTGTTCCTGACAACTCGTGCGCTCGACCCGGTAACAAGTCTTATAGCATACCCGAACTTAAACGTTAAGCTCGCCGGTTCATATGCTGGCTTGTCAGATTCTTATGATGGCGCAACACACAACTCTGTTTCAGATATTGCAGTTTCAAGGTCGATACCCAACCTGAGTGTCGTCTGTGTATCGGACGCTGTGCAGACCGCCAGGGCGACTAAGGCGGTTGCGAAGACAGACGGGCCGGTATACCTGCGGCTGAGCAGGGCAGCTGTTCCTCAAGTGTTTGACGAAAACTATGAGTTCAGGTTCGGGAAAGGAGAACTTTTGCTTGAGGGCACGGACGTAACACTGATTGCAACGGGATATATGCTGCAAAAATCGCTTGAAGCTGCAAAGCTGTTGGAAAAGGAAGGAATAAGCGCACGCGTTGTAAACATTCATACCATAAAACCGATAAACGAAGACATCATACTGGACAGCGCAGCAAAAACAGGTCTTATAGCAACGGTTGAAGAACACAGCATCATCGGCGGTCTTGGCGGAGCAGTCGCAGAGGTCTTGGCCGAAAAGCATCCGTCAAAGATGATAAGGATCGGCATTAGTGATTCATTCGGAGAATCGGGCGACTATGAAGAGCTGCTTGACAAATTCGGGCTTAGCGCAAAGCGAATCGCAGAAAGAGTTAGGCGAGCGCTAAGATAAGATAAACTACTTGAGGCACGCTGATAACGGCGTGTCTTTGTTTTTGAGCTGATTACTGGACACGATACGTCAGAGAAGTCTATAATGAACAAAAAGATAAATATTGTTGTTACAAAACAGGGAGGCTAAGATATGTTCAAAAATGGCAATATAGGCTTTATAGGCCTTGGAATAATGGGCAAACCTATGGCTAAGAATCTTCTCAAAGCGGGCTATGGTCTTGTGGTATACAACAGAAGCAGCGAAGCAGTAGAAGAACTCGTAAGTCTTGGAGCGCAAAGAGCTCAGTCGTGCAGTGAGACAGCGCAGAAATGCAACGGGCTGCTGTTTACAATGTTGCCGAACAGTCCGGACGTTAAGGAAGTGATGCTTGGCAGCGGTGGTGTACTTGAAGGGGCCGGTAAAGGGCTGATAGTTATTGATAACAGCTCAATAACTCCGCTGGCAGCACAGGAGGTTTACAGTGCCGCAAAACAAGCCGGGGTAAGATATATTGACGCACCTGTTTCGGGAGGCGAACCGAAAGCAAAAGACGGAACACTGGCAATCATGGCCGGCGGCGACGAAGAAGTCTTCGAGATGGTAGAAGACATACTCCTTGTGTTGGGTTCCAGCGCAGTTTACTGCGGCGAAAGCGGAAGCGGGAACACGACCAAACTTGCAAACCAGATAATCGTAGCGCTCAACATTGCAGCGGTAAGCGAAGCGTTCGTACTTGCACAGAAAGCCGGTGTAGACTCGCAGAAAGTGTTTGATGCCATCAAGGGAGGGCTTGCCGGAAGCACAGTGATGAATGCAAAAGTTCCGCTGATACTCGACGGAGATTTCAAGCCGGGTTTCCGCATAGATCTGCACATTAAAGATCTCCAAAACGCTCTTGACACGGCTCATGAAAAAGGTGTGCCCGTGCCGCTAACGGCTGGTGTTATGGAGATAATGCAGTCGCTTAAAGCAGAAGGCAGGGCAAAGGAAGATCACGGCGGTCTTATACAATACTATGAAAAGATAGCCGGTGTAAAAGTAAGAAGATGAGTATATATGCCTGCATAATATAAATGAAAAGCGGCTTAAGGCCGTTTTTTATTAACATATATTTTACACAAAGGCGAGCTTATCTGTACTTATGTAAATTGTGGATTGGGAAGCAATTTGATATAATATATCATAAAGGCAATATCCAGATAATATGCAGACGGATCAACGATGCTTTGAAAAAGCATAAAAACATCTTTAAGCGAATACGGGAAAAAAACTGAGCGTTTCAAGATGTACGGTTATAGAGCAGGAAGAAAAAAGGAGAAAAACGAAATGCAGAATACAGAGAGTGTTAATTCAAGTATGTCAACAATGTTCGTAATATTCGGCGGAACCGGCGACTTGACCCATAGAAAACTTATGCCTGCTTTATATAATCTGGTTTTCGATTCTTTGATGCCAGAGAACTTTTCAATTGTTGTCATCGGGAGACGTGACAAGACTACAGAGCAGTACAGGGACGAGGTTTTTGAGTCTATAAACAGATATTCAAGGAACACAGTAAAGAACCAAGACTGGGAAAAACTACGCAGGCTGATATATTACTATAAATTTGATTTTACCGACCACAGCAGTTATAGCAGGCTTAAAGAATATATAGAGGAGCTTGAGAAAGAGACTCGCACGCAAGGCAATAGGGTCTTCTATCTTGCCGTCTCACCGGACTATTTTGAAACAATTGTAAGCGGTCTTCAGGTCAACAACCTTGCTGTATGCCGCGGCAACTGCAGCAAGCTTGTTATAGAGAAGCCGTTTGGTAAAGATCTATATACGGCAAAGCGGCTCAATGAAAAACTGCTCGATGCTTTTACCGAAAACAGCATATACAGGATAGACCACTATCTTGGAAAGGATATGATACAAAATATAATGGTCTTAAGGTTCTGCAACATTGTTTTCGAGTCGCTCTGGAGCAACAAATATATTGACAACATACAGATAACCCTGTCAGAAAAGAACGGCATTGGAACACGGGGCGGCTACTACGAGAAATCGGGCGCTATGCGTGACATGGTACAGAACCACATACTGCAGATACTTTCGCTGGTCGCAATGGAGCCGCCGGTCAATCTTGATACTGACGCCATTCGTACCGAAAAGGTGAAAGTGCTTCAGGCGATAGAGCTGTTCACACCAGAGCTTTTAAGGGACAACGTCGTATGCGGCCAATACGGGGAAGGCTTGATTGACGGAAAACCCGTAAAAGCATATCGGGAGGAAGAGAAGGTCTCGCCGGATTCGACCACCGAGACTTTTCTTGCGCTTAAGCTTCAGGTAGACAACTTCAGATGGGCAGGAACGCCTTTCTATATAAGAACGGGAAAGCGTATGGGCGCCACTTCAGCAGAGATCGTAATACAGTTCAAATCTCTGCCAAATGTGCTTTATTTCAAGGACAAACATATACAGGAACCCAACCTGCTTGTAATAAAGATAAAGCCTTCCGTCGGCGTGTTTTTCCAGTTTAACACTAAGGACTTCAGAACACACAACGATATAGTGACTTCAAAAATGAATACGGGCCACTTAAGCACAACGATGGGCAACACCCCGGAAGCTTATGAGAGGCTCATATATGACATACTGAGAAGCGACTCTACTCTGTTTTCAAGATGGGACGAGGTCGAAGCGTCTTGGACGTTTGCAGACAGGATAATCGATTATAAAGAACAAAAGAAATTCAAATTCCCGAACTATGATGCGGGCTCATTTGGCCCTGTCAAAGCGTTTGAACTGCTTGCACGTGACGGCAGGCAGTGGTGGAATATTACGGAGGAGCAGAAATGAAGATAATAGACATTTCCATGCCGGTATCACATGATATGCCGGTTTATAAAGCGAGGGAAGAGAAACGACCTCATATAAGCGTGCAGAGCAGTTTTTCGGATGCGTCGGTGTATGAATCAAGAATAGATATGAACATGCACACAGGAACGCATATCGACGCTCCTATGCATATATTCGAGGACGGCGGCACAATAGAGAAGCTGGATCTTTCCAAAGTTATAACAAGAAGCAGGGTGCTGGATTTTCAAAATGCAGAAAATAGCATTTCGAGAGAGCTTCTTGAAACTAAAACGATAGAGAAGGGTGATTTTGTACTGTTAAAAACAAAGAATTCCGCTTCCGATATACTGGAAGGGGAATTCGTGTTTCTAGACAAATCGGGCGCCGAATATTTGAAAGAAAAAGAGGTCTCGGGTGTTGGAATCGACGCACTCGGCATAGAGCGCAGCCAGCCCGGGCACGAGACGCATAAGCTTCTTCTCGGCTCGGGGATAATAATACTCGAAGGGCTGCGGCTTGACGGCGTTAGTGAAGCAGAGTACCTTCTCCTTGCAGCGCCTGTGCTTTTTAAAGGGGCGGAAGCTGCGCCCGCAAGAGCGGTGCTGATTCAGGAAGATTAAGATTTCGGCGGAAGCTATGCCGCCTCTGTTTGTGCATGGCTTGTGATTCTTTTGAATATACGTATATAAAGCGCTGCAAACTGCACCTGAAAAATGTAGGATATCGCTATTATCAGGGCAATGTTGGAGCCTGTACTGTCAAACACAGTCATAGCTATCGCAAGAGCAACACTCAGATTCCTCATCACTGTTCCGTAAACAAGTGCAGATTTATTGTTTTGCTTGCACAGATACCGTCCCATTACAGTCGTGATAATGAAATTTACCAAATAGAATATCACTACAGGCATGATGAGCCAGACGACCATCATAGGGTTCTGTATTATTGCTTTTGACTTAAGCGAAGTAGCGATAAAGATAACGAGTATTATACCGATGCTTGAAAGCAGCGGAAAGCGCTTCTTCCATTTTTCATCATACTTTTCTTGACTGATTTTCTTTAGCATTATTTTCTTAACGATTATCCCCAGCACAAGCGGAACCAGCACAACAATCAATATCTGCTTAACTATCTTAAGCGCGGGTATGGTTATCGTTTGGCTGAAAACAAGATTCAGTATCAGCGGAGCTAAAATTGCGCTCAGAATCAATCCAATAATGGTTATCTTTATAGCCGCATTTATGTTTCCCTTTGTAAAGCCTGTCCAGGATATCGTCATACCGGATGTCGGCAGAACAGCCATGAGCATAAGCCCGATGAACACCAGCGGCTGTTCACGGAAGAAAAGCGAACCTATACCGAAAGCCACAAGCGGTATGATAATAAAGTTGACCACCTGCGTCAGAACGAGAATCTTTTCATCACCACGGCTGAAAAGCTGCTTTAAGTTGATGTTCACCATCATTGGGAAAACCATAACGACCGTCAATGGAATAATGAAATTATTCAAATAGCCGGTATCGGCAAAATATCCGACGATTAGACCTAAAACCATTGATATAAGAATACTGACTGCAAGATGTTTTTTAATTACGCTCAAAATTTTCCACAAAATATCTACCCCGTTTTTATATAAGATTAAATTACTATATAAAAAACTGGAATTAATGTATGTAACTTTGTCACATTATAATTAACATATTTGTGCCTTTGTTCCATATGGTAGGGGCAGGTAACAAACGTCCTTTTCATCGTATCTTCCACAAAAACTGGATCTCTTGTGGTATAATGGTCGATATTTATGAATTGAGGTCGAATCATGCAAGAAGCCGTCCGGTTTGATATGGAATGCACTATGACAAAACGTCTTGGCTGCGAGATAGCAAACTTTGTATATGATGAAGATGTAAGAGAACGAGCGAAAAAAAGAGGCGTGACACGTTCAATCGTTTCAATGGAAAAAGCGTGCAGTGACAGCCAAATAAAGATTTTTGCTATAGTTAATGCGCCTACAGCACTTTTTGCAATGTTTATAATATTTGGAGAGCGCAGCCGATGAAGAGATTTGAACACGGCGGTGATGTTTGGCACGGCGACCCCAAGGAATGGCTTGATTATTCTTCTAATATTAATGCTTACGGCTGCCCGGATTTTATGCAACGAGCATTTATAAAAGCGATGGATGAAGTGTCGCTTTATCCGCAGGTTAGTATGACCAGAGCCGCTCAAGGGATAAGCAGGCTGCTTGGTATGCCGGAAGAATGTATATTGCCAACTAACGGAGGGATAGGCGCACTTGACCTTGTAATAGCCAAATTAAGACCGAAGCGTGTGATTGCGCTCATGCCGTCTTTTGTGGAATATGAGAGGATATCTCTTCAACACAGAATAGAATTTGTTGGCGTTAGTATGCTGAGTGAAAGGCATTATTTACAGTTTCCGATGGATGAGCTTAGAAAAGAGCTGCAAAGCGGAGATATGCTTGTCGTGTGTAACCCGGTTAATCCCGTCGGCTTTGGCATAAGCAGAGATGTGATGCAACAGGCTTTAGAGCTTGTTAAAAGCCGACAGGCAACTCTGCTCGTTGATGAGGCGTTTACGCTTTTCTGTGATGGTTTAAGCATTGCAGATTGGGTGCAAAGTAATTCTGAAGTACTCATTGCAGGTTCGCTGACTAAAATATTTGCGATGCCGGGCGTTAGGATCGGTTATATTCTTGCACAGAAAGATAGGATAGCCGATCTGAGTGAGTATCAAACGCCTTGGGTGCTGTCTGCATTTGCAACATGCGCAGCAGAGGCCGCTCCGGAATCTACCGAGTATATTTTGAAGACAAAAGAAAATTTGATGCAAACACGAGCAAAGCTAAAAGAAGAGCTTGAAGCTTTCTCGCTGTATATATATGAGTCTTGCGCAAACTATCTGCTGGTAGATCTTAAACCAGCTGGAGTCACAGCAGCTCAGGTGTCGGAGTTGCTTAGAGACGAAAGGATACTTGTGCGTAGCTGCGAAAACTATCACGGGCTTGATAAATACCATATGCGTATAGCGGTAAAAAACCACGAATGTAACGACAAGCTTATATGCGAACTTAAATGCATATTGCAAGAAAAAGGGAAACCATGAGTAAGGTATATTTTGTCGGAGCAGGCCCTGGATACCCGGAGCTTCTTACGATAAAGGCAAAACGAATCATATACGTAAGCGATGTCATTATATATGCCGATTCGCTTGTGCCCCAAGCTGTTGCTGCAAGTCAAAAATAAGGCACTCACGTAATATGCAGCGCAGGGATGACACTAATAGTACGAAACGCATACAGATCGAGTCAGGAAGTCGAACTGACTACTCTGGGGTGTATGTGCGACAGCGAAATAAATATTAGGACGACTGACTATAGGAAGCAGAAGGCATAAACCGTTTGTTCAACATATCAATCTAGAACGCATGATTATTCGTGTGCTGCCGACTAGCAATGTGCTTGCGGAGTGTGAAAAACTGGGGTTTGTGCCAAATCAGATCATAGCGATGCAGGGGCCGTTTTCAACTGCGCTCAATAGCAGCATATATGAAGACTACAATATAAAACACATGGTGACTAAGGACAGCGGAGTGCAGGGCAGAGTAGAAGCAAAGGTAGTGCCTGCGATTGAAAGAGGAATACATGTAGTTGTAATAAAAAGACCGGAGGAAGCCTAAGTGAGTAAAACAGCGAACTGCGTAATGATGCAGGGATGTGCGTCATCGGTGGGCAAGAGTCTGCTGACTGCTGCCCTGTGCCGTATTATCAAACAGGACGGGTATTCTGTAGCTCCGTTTAAGTCCCAGAACATGGCGCTCAATTCCTATATAACTCTGAAAGGCGACGAGATGGGAAGAGCGCAGGTGGTTCAGGCGGAGGCGGCGGGCATAGAGCCGGACGTTCTTATGAACCCAGTACTGTTAAAACCGACTTCGGACAAGAAAAGCCAGGTGATTCTAAACGGGAAAGTTTATGCGAACATGGATTTTCGAGATTATCATAGTATAAAACCGCAGCTGAAAGCGAAGGTAGAAGAAGCTTACGATACGCTGGCGCATCAGTACGAGTATGTGGTGCTTGAGGGAGCCGGGTCTCCCGCCGAAATCA
The DNA here is from genome assembly GCA_963666505.2 of Christensenellaceae bacterium. GTDB lineage: Bacteria > Bacillota > Clostridia > Christensenellales > SZUA-584 > JABGQS01. The sequence continues at coordinate 998,058 of CAXXXL010000001.1, forward strand.
ACTTGACAGACGGTGATATAGTAAATATGGGGATGGCAGATATTGCGGACGCTCCCGTTATATTGATAGGAGATATAGATAAAGGTGGTGTGTTTGCTTTTATTGCAGGTACGCTCCAGCTGCTTGACGAAAAACACAGAAAAAGAGTTAAAGGCATTATTATCAACAAATTTCGTGGAGATGTAGAGATTTTGAAGCCGGGGCTAGAGCAGCTCGAAGACATTACAGGCGTTCCTGTGCTTGGTGTTGTGCCGTACCTTGATGTAGATATAGAAGACGAAGATTCCGTTTCCGAGCGCTTTTCACGTGTTGTAAACAGCGGAGAAGTAAAAGTCGCTGTCATTAAGCTTCCGCACTTATCAAACTATACCGACTATAACGTGTTTTCGCTGGAAAAAACGGTCACTATGCGTTATGTAGAAAGTGTTTCTGATATGGGCGACCCTGATCTTATCATACTGCCGGGTACAAAGAATACTATAGAAGACCTGATGTATTTAAAATCTGCCGGTCTTTGCGAATATATAGTTCGTCACGCACGAGCGGGCAAGGCTGTCATCGGCGTATGCGGAGGATACCAGATGCTGGCTAACTCGCTGCATGACCCATATCACACGGAGTCTCGTATAGAGCATATGACGGGCCTCGGTCTTATCGATATGGATGTTACATTTGAACAGGAAAAAGTCACGACGAGAGTATTGGGGCAGGTGAGCAAAGGCTCAAAAGGACTGCTTGACGGTATGTCGGACGCTCAGGTGGAAGGCTATGAAATTCACATGGGTAAAAGCGAATTCGGCTCAGAAGCTGTGCCTTGCGTAAATATTACTCAATCCAACAAAGAAGACGTCAATATACTAGACGGCGTTTCCAATGCTCAGGGCAATGTGTTTGGCACATACATCCATGGTATCTTTGACAATACAGGTTTTTTGCGGGGTATCGTAAACAACATACGAAAGTCAAAAGGACTGACTCAAGACAACAGCAGGACAATGACATTCGAGCAGTACAAACAGTCCCAGTACGACAGGCTCGCAGACGATGTACGCAATTCAATTGACATGGAAATGGTATATAAAATAATGCGGAGACAGATATGACGGGCTCGATAGTATTTGACTGCTGGCTGGCTGTGGCTGTCGGATTCGTGATGGATCTGATATTCGGAGACCCTTACTGGCTGCCGCATCCTGTGCGCTTTATTGGCTGGATGATAACGAAGCTTGAAAAACGCATAAGGAGAAACGCAGGTGCGGTAAAACAGCTTAGAGCCGGTGCGGTAAAACTGCTCATCGTAATATCGTTCGTGACGGCGGCATTGTGCTTTGGTATAATATATGGGCTGTCATTATTGGGTGAGATATGGCTGTTTGCAGGAATGGTGTATTTTTCGTATACAGCGCTTGGAACATCCTGTCTTGCCAGAGAAGCGAAAAAAGTAGAAAAAGCGCTTGAAAAGGATTTAGAAGAGGGAAGAAAGCAGCTTTCTTATATCGTGGGAAGGGACACTGCGAAACTAAGCGAAGAAGAAATAATCAAAGCAACAGTTGAAACAGTGGCTGAAAACACGACTGACGGCAGTGTATCTGTGCTATTTTATCTATTTGCTGGCGGACCTGTGCTGGCATATTTCTTTAAAGCTGTCAGCACGCTTGATTCTATGATTGGGTACAGAAACGAAAAGTATAAAGATATCGGCTGGGCATCAGCTAAGCTGGATGATATACTCAACTATATACCCGCCAGAATAAGCGGAGTTTTAATGGTATTGTCTGCATACCTGATGGGGCTGGATGGGAACAATGCGTTTAGAATACTAAAGCGTGACCATGCGAATCATTTAAGCCCGAACTGCGCTTGGACAGAAGCGGCTGCGGCCGGTGCGCTTGGGCTGAGCCTTGGCGGTTCGCACGAATATTTCGGGAGAATAGTTGAAAAAAAGACTATCGGTGATCGAAAGAGAAATACGGAGAGAGCGGATATTCGGCGTATGAACAGACTGATGTATACGACAGTATGTTTAGCGTTTGCGGTACTATGCCTAATTAGCGGTTTGGTATTTCTTATCACAATGTAAGAAGTCGGAAGATGGTAAAACAAATCTGAAGTACTATAAAGCAAGTAGGGGGGGAAGAGTATGTCTGTGATAATGGTAACCGGTGGAGCGCGAAGCGGTAAGAGCTCATATGCAGAAGAGCTGTGCAAGAGCAAAAACGATAGCGTTACGTATATTGCATGCGCTAAAATTACAGATGACGATATGTCTGAGCGTGTAAAGCACCACCGAAGGCAGCGCCCGGATAAGTGGAATACTGTTGAGCAGTATAAAAACTTTGAGGATCTTACTCAGTCATGCGAAAGCGAAGTATATTTACTTGATTGCGTTACCACAATGATAGCCAACATAATGTTTGATGAAAAAATCGACTATGATACGTGCGGAACAGATACTATCGAGCGCATTGAGTATGATGTTAAAAAACATATTGATATACTGCTGGATCAATTTTTAAACAGCAGCCTGACGCTTGTTTTAGTGACAAATGAAGTGGGAATGGGTATCGTGCCTGCATACCGGCTCGGAAGCATATTCCGGGATATAGCCGGACGTATGAACCAGCACATTGCCGCAGCGGCGGACGAAGTAATATGCATGATATCCGGTTTGCCGCTGAAGCTGAAATAGAGGTATAAGATGAAACGATTTGCTGTTATGCTGACTTTTCTAACGAGAATACCTGTGCCTATACACTTCGATGTCGAATACGAAGATTATGTGTCGGCAGTTTTCTGGACACCAATTATTGCTCTAATAATCGGTGCACCGCTATACTTTCTGCAAAAGCTCAGCTTATATATAGACCCATATATACTATCCGTTTGTATATTGGCGCTGTATCTGCTTATCAGCGGAGGCCTGCATTTAGACGGGCTGGCTGATACTATGGACGCTTTCGGAAGCAATAGAAGCAGACAGCGCAAGCTCGAGATACTTAGTGACTCGCACATAGGGACGTTCGGCGTACTGTCAATAGCTATATACTGCCTGAGTATGTTTGTTCTGATAACAAAAGTTCTGCCGTTCAGCCTGCTGTTGTTTCCGCTGGTAGGCCGCACTGCCGCTCTGGTGTGCGCTAAAACGCATACTTACGCAAGGGAAACGGGGCTGGGCAAGTCGTTTGTTGAAGGGACAAAACTTTGGTATATAGGTGTCAGCATAGTCTTATATGCAGGGTTTGCTTATTTAGCTTTAGGACGAATTGATGCAGTAAATATCCTGATAGCGCTAATTCCTTTTGTTTTAAGCGTTGTTATTATATGGGCGATAGTGCATGGCATGTGCAAAAAGATAGGCGGTATTACAGGTGACCTGATCGGTTTTAGCATTGAATCAACAACCGTATTATTTCTTCTGTTTACCTATATAACAAATCTAATAGCAGCACAGGTGATAAAAGTATGATTTATCTTGTGAGGCATGGACAAACAAAAGCGAATGAGCGAGGTCAGTATCTAGGGAAAAAAGAATCGCCTCTGAATGAAACAGGACTGAAGCAGCACGAAGAGGTTTTAAAAGATCTCAGCGGCATTAAACTGGATTGTATTTTCACCAGTCCTCGAAAAAGATGTACCGCTTTGGCGGATACGCTTGCGGCGGAGCTTGGGATATGCTCACAACTGGATGAGCGTATTGCAGAGATAGACTTCGGTATTTTTGAACTGCTGACATATATTCAGGCAAAGGAGCGTTATCCAAGCGAATGGACGCAGTGGGAAAAGTGTGACGGCACTTATGTATTGCCGCAGGGCGAAAGCATAGATGCCTTCGAAGCGAGAGTCAGCGTTTTCGCAAAAGAACTTGACAGCATGGGGGAGAAAGAGAATGTAGCAGTAATTACACACGGCGGCGTTATCACATCGCTGTTATGTTATCTGCTTAAGCTTGACTTAACTTCCAAATGGCGCTTCATGGCAGCTAATGGTTCAATTATAAAGATACACAAAACAAACGGATATGCATATCTGGAGCTGTAGCAGTGCTACAGTTCGGCTATAGGATAAAATTGATTTTGCAGTTTTGAGGCGAAGTATTCTTCGTCTTTTTTATTGTATCCTAATATAATGCAGGTGGATGGGCCGGCAGATTTATTTAGGTCTACATCGCAGGAGACGGCTGTTTTGCCAAAGACTCTGTTTAGCTTATTTGCAATGCCTTTAGAGCCGACAGGAGCAAGCTGCAGCGCTTTTGGGTCATCAACAAGACTGAGGAACATATCTATGCTGAGCATCTTGTCTGTGGACTCCACAACTTCGCTGCCGACCAGAGGAGAGCCGACACACGCAAAGCATAGTCCGTCAGCCTGGTCGTCTATATTGCCTTTTAGTTTACCAACTATGCTTACTGCAACAGCTGATTGGAGCATATCGAAGTTGGTTTCGGTGCTTGCTATAAACGGCAGATCATCAAGGCGCAGTTCTTTAAGCAGCTTTACTATGCCCTGCATTATTTCACCGTATCCGTCCTTAACGAAGTTTGCTATCGTGTATGCCGTGGGCTGCGCACGAACGCTCAAAATCTCCATGAACGCAACACGTGCGGTATAGTATGCGAGTATCTGTGTGGATACATTGACAACGTCCAGCTTTTTTTGACCGCAGGCGCCGCTGCAGTCTGTAGTAATAACAGTTGAGTATTCGTCTTCACCCGGCAGCACAATGATATCTCTGTTCATAAATCTCTCCGTTCTGCTTTGGCGATATATCACATATGTAAATATAGCCTTGACTAATTGAGTATGTAACAATATAATCGTATTAATATAATACTGGGTTTTAGGTGCTCCGTAAAGGAGAGAATAGGGAATCGGGTGAGAATCCCGGACGGTCCCGCCACTGTAATGGGTTAGTAATGTGCCTTGATGCCACTCCGACAAGGGGGAAGGCGGTGCAAAGCGTTTGAGCCCAAAGTCAGTAGACCTGCCTAATTCGGCTGATCGGTCTTCGATGGAAAAGACCGTGTGAGATGATGGAAAAATCGCACTTATGTTAGTGTGATTTTTTATTTTTTAATTAAAGGAGATATTATATGAAACTCAAGAAACTGATTATTATTGCTATGCTTATAGCTATGAGTGCTGTTGGAGCATTTATAAAAATCCCTTCGCCGATTGCGACAGTATCCTTTGATTCGCTGCCCGGATTTGTGGCAGCAGGGCTGTTTGTGCCGTGGATAGGAGGATGCGTGGGCGCTGCGGGACATTTAATAAGCGCACTCATTAGCGGCTTTCCGCTTGGAATCTTGTCACATCTGATCGTTGCGGCGATGATGTTTATTGCTATGCTGGTATTCGGGTTGCTTTACCGTAAAAACAAAATTATTGCGGCTATCGCAGCGGTAGTAATTAACGGACCGGTTGCGTTGGTTCCTTTCGGGTTCATATTTGGCTGGGCGTTTTTCGTATCTATGATACTGCCGCTTACGATCGCTGCGACAGTCAATGTTATTCTTGCCGTAGTCATCCTTCCTCTGGTCAAAAAGGTGTTTAAGGTCCAGACAAAAAAAGAAGCTGTATCTTAAATAAGCAAAATACAATAAAATATAAATAACACTTGAGTTTTTACTTAGGCGATATTTTACAAATGAATGCGCTAATTTACCTTGAAATTAAAATTCAATGCAGTGATTATATACATAAATTGAATAAAGCGCTATCGGTTAATGCGGATTAATAATAGGGAAACCGGTGAGAATCCGGTACAGCCCCCGCTGCTGTTATGCTGAGACGATGCTTGTGTGATAGAGCAAACCACTGTGTCAGTGCGATATATGATAAGATAAAAGCACGTCAGACAAGACGTGCTTTAAAACTATATCGAACAGGAGTAATTATTCTGTCCTATCCGAAATTATGGCGGAGAAGGAGGGATTTGAACCCTCGCACCGATTACCTCAGCCTACTCCCTTAGCAGGGGAGCCCCTTCAGCCGTACTTGGGTACTTCTCCAAAAATATCAGCGTCATTCATTATATTAGAAACGATATTCAATGTCAATGAAAAAAGACACTAATATTCTTTTTTATACAGCGGATAAAACTGCTTTTAATCCGATGCTGCAAATAAACTTAAAACAACCACGGATATAAGGAGTTATTTTGCATAATCTTTATTCCTACAGCATACTGCTCATGTTGTATAACCCGGCAGGCTGCATAACAATGAACCCCGCCGCTTTAAGAGCGCCAAAGGCAAACACCTGCCTAGATTGTGCGCTGTGCTTGATTTCAATCACTTCGTCAGTTCCTGCAAAAATGACAGTATGCTCGCCGACTATAGTGCCGCCGCGTACTGCGTGTAAGCCGATCTCACGGCTGCGCCTGTCATTATTAGAATGCCTGCCGTAAACATATTCTTTTTTATCTTCGAAAGCTTCGTTTATCTTGTTTGCTATAGCAAGTGCGGTTCCGCTGGGTGAGTCAACTTTCTGATTGTGATGCTTTTCGACTATCTCAATGTCATATGTATCTCCCAAAAACTGTGCAGCTTTTTTAGCAAGCTCCATTTGAAGGCTTACGCCCAGAGACATGTTTGCAGTATAGAAAACCGGTATGGTCTTTGCAGTCTCACTTATCAAAATTTCCTGCTGCTCTGACAAACCTGTCGTTGCAATAACAATAGGCACGCATTTATCAGCAGCATACCTAAGGCTGTTTTCAAGTGCTTCAGGCCTTGAAAAATCTATTATAACATCCGGTGTCTGCTCACATTCTTCGATATTTTTATAGACAGGAAATTTGTTATCTTCTGCGTTCGCAAAGATGTCTACTCCGCATGCGACTTGCATTCCGTCAGTGTTTTCAACCGCTGCTGCCAGCACCTGACCCATCTTACCGCCTGCGCCGACTATCAATATTTTTATCATATCCAAACCTTTCAATCCACAGCCATCAACTCAAACCCAAGGGCTAAAAGTTCCTTCTTTAGCTTCTCTGCGTTCTCACGGCCCATTTCGCAAAGCGGCATTCGCAGCAGACCTGCATTAATCCCGATCATATTAAGCGCAGTTTTTACCGGTATTGGGTTAACTTCGCTGAACAGAGCTTTTACAAGCGGGTTAAGCTTGTGCTGCAAGTCACGAGCCTTGTCAACATCTCCGTTTAGATAGCTTGCTGCCATATCGTGAGTCATCCTGGGCGCAACGTTTGAAACGACTGAAATAACGCCCTTGCCTCCCAGAGACATCAGCGGTACCACATGGTCATCGTTACCGGAATAAACGTCTATATCCGGGCACAGCCTTATAACTTCTGCTATTTGGCTGATATCTGCGCTCGCTTCCTTTAAACCTACGATGTTGTCATGGACAGCAATCTGCTTCATTACCTCAGGCTTTATATTGACTCCCGTTCTTGAAGGAACGTTATATGCGATGATAGGTGCACCGGAAGCGTCTGCAATGGCGTGATAATGCCTTATTAGCCCGGTGTCACTGCATTTATTATAATACGGCGTTACTATCAAAATACCGTCCGCTCCAAGGCCTGAAGCCCTCTTAGCGGCCTCTACGGCGCTTTTGGTATCATTGCTGCCTGCTCCTGCGATGACAGGCACACGCCCTGCTGAATGCTTTACAACGAAATCTATAGCTGCGATGTCTTCTTCGTGACTCATTGTGGAAGATTCGCCGGTAGTGCCGCAAACTATAAGCGCATCAATACCGCCTTTAATTTGATAGTCAAGCAGCACTTCAAACGCAGTAAAATCAATTCCGCTCTCGTTGAATGGGGTAACAAGCGCTGTGCCTGCTCCTGTAAATATACTCATAATACACACTCCTTAATATTATCGATACTGAGGGTCATATTCCGCTTCAGTTTTGTTAATCGAAAAACCCCTTAGCCGCCAGCAGTTCTGCAGTAAGGACAGCGCCTCCCGCTGCCCCTCTTAAAGTATTGTGGCTAAGGCACACAAACTTATAGTCATAGAGCACGTCTTCACGAAGCCGTCCGATAGAAACGGCCATTCCGTTCTCGTTGTCACGGTCAAGCTTCGTTTGCGGTCTCGAATCATCCTCGAAATACATTAGGAACTGCTTCGGTGCGCTGGGCAGTCCAAGCTGCTGGGGGACACCTCTGAACTGATTCCATCTTTTCAATATCTCTTCTTTTTCAGGTTTCCTGTCAAACTTGACGAACGTTGCTGCCATGTGCCCGTCCGACACAGGAACTCTTATGCACTGTGTAGTAATAACGGGTTTGTTCGTACTAACTATTTCACCACTCTCAACTTTACCCCAAATTTTAAGAGGCTCCTGCTCGCTTTTCTGCTCTTCGCCGCCGATATACGGTATAACGTTGTCGATCATCTCCGGCCAGGTGTCGAATGTTTTCCCAGCGCCCGAAATAGCCTGATAAGTACAGGCAACGATTTCTTTAATCCCAAAGTCCTTAAGAGGCTCTAATGCCGGTACATACGTCTGTATAGAGCAGTTCGGCTTAACTGCAATAAAACCTTTTTCAGTGCCCAGCCTCTTGCGCTGTGCGGCTATGATGTCCGTATGCTCCGGGTTGACTTCCGGCATCATCATTGGAACGTCCGGAGTCAGCCTGTGTGCGCTGTTATTTGAAACAACAGGTATTTCAGCTGCAGCATATGCTTCTTCAAGCAGCTTTGTTTCTTTTTTATCCAGGCTTATGGCACAGAAAACAAAATCTACGAGTTTCTTTGCTGCCCCAATATCTGAAGCGTCAAGCACTGTCATGCCTGCTGCGCTCTGCGGTATTGGTTTTTCCATCGCCCATCTGCTACCGACAGCTTCTTTATACGTTTTTCCTGCCGATTTACTGCTTGCGCTCAGCAGCACGGTTTCAAACCACGGGTGGTTTTCCAGCAACATAACAAAACGCTGGCCGACCATTCCCGTGGCTCCTACGATTCCGACTTTGAATCTTCTCACTTCAATATATCCTCCCAAGGGTAGTTTAATACGCAAAAACAGCACGCAATATCATTAAAAGCGTGCCGTAAACTTACAAATAACATCTGTTCAACAGCAGCGCTCCGTCCGATATAAGGACGACAGTTGCATGGTTGTTTACCGATGCACCCAGACGAACCCTTCTCGGTAAAGAGTTGCCTTCGGCAGCGTTCCCTTTCACTAAGCCTAACTGGTAACCCGATACCTAAGCATAGTATACTAATGAACACCGCACCTCAAACTGTATTGGTATTCTCTTTGCCAAGAGTATAACATCAGAGCGCCTTTATAGTCAACCGCTATTACTGTAATCCAATTTCAACACTGAGTATATCTGCGAGTATATTAGCAATGTCCGTGTTGTCCTGCGCATTAGAAAAACGTTCGGCAAATACACCGGTAACGCCAAGCGCCACCTGCGCCGAAGTATGATAATCGGTAGCCCACCTAACACCAAGCCTCTCATTGAGAATATCATTCAATTCAAGAGCAATGGCAGTGTCGAGAGTTCCCTCAGCATATTCTGTAAGCAGCGTCCTGGCGTAAACTTCACGCAACGCTGAAAGCTCGTCTTCATCAGGGTAAAAACCAAGAGAGTTTACGCCGGCTATGAACTCGTCAAAAGTTTTTTGAGGGTCATAGAGAAGAGCAAAACCATCGCCGTAGCTTGCGGATACTCCGCTGATGCTTTCAAAATCCGCATCCTGCACGGTCAGGCCGCCTGTTTCGTGGTCGGCTGTCGTAATTATAAGAGTCTCGTAAGGGTGTGCTTTATAAAATTCCAGAGCTACCTTTACAACGTTGTCGAAAGCAAGAGTCTCATATACAACTCCCAGTGCATCGTTGTTATGCGCTGCATAGTCAATCCTGCCGCCTTCAACCATAAGGAAAAAACCGTCTTCGTCAAGGCAGAGCAGCCGCAGCGCCTGCTTTGTAATATCGCAGAGGGCAGGAAGATCAGCGCTTTCAGATACTCGGTCGATTTCGTACGGAAAATAATTATAAGTTAGCGCCGCAAAAACCCTGTCGCCTGCTTTGGGATCAAAATCGAGAAACTCGTCTACTACGTCCGGGCCAACAAACATTTCATAGCCCTTTTCAGCAAAGCTTTCGACAAGATTTATACCGTCGCTTCGTTCGGTGAATATGTCCATGCCACGTGCGTCGGGCCCCAGAGCCAGCATACTGTCCGGTATCTGCGCAGGCAGAAAGAACGAAAGACCTCCGCCGGCTATGAAATCTATATCGCTTTCAAGAAGCTGAAGAGCAATGTCCGCTTCATGAATCCGATAGTCATTGTGTGCATAAAAACAAGCTGGTGTAGCGTGGGTCACACCCGTTGTCGTGACAATACCTGTTGCATATCCTTTGGACATAGCTGCTTCAATCAGTGTCGTAAGCGGCTGGTCGTCAGGCGTTTGCGAAACCATTGAGTTGTTTGTTTTCACACCGGTAGCAAGCGCCGTTGCCGCTGCCGCAGAGTCAGTAATATCAGCATTTGCAGAACTTGTTGTCACCATTGTATTTACGTCCATGCTGTTAAGATTAAGTTTAGCAGTGCTGTCACCAGAAACGTATTTTAAATATTCTTCCGAGAGCTGCTTATGCGCTTCTCCCATACCATCTCCGATAAGAAAGAATATATACTTTGCCTTAGGCTCAATAAACACAGCTTCCGGCGTAGGCGAAAGAGAGACAGAAGGCGTCTGTATAGCGGCGCTAACGGTCGGCGAAGGCGCGTATGTTTCTGCTGTGTATACTGCCGTTTCCGGCGGTGCTGCACAAGCTGCAAGCAACAATATTAATAAAGCGAGAACTGCAAAGAAGATTTTTTTGATCACGACTGCCTCCAAACTATACCGGTTTTACCTGCCTTGCCAGTTTTGCTATCCTCTCGACCCGCTCCAATTTTGCGTCCGGAGGTGTAGTGTCGGCAATTGCAAGTATTATGTTTCGTGCTCCGTCGTCCTGTATCTGTCCTAAAAGCTCATCTATAAAGCTGTCGAATTCGTAATCGCTAAGGGAATTTTCCAGCGTTGCTATGGATGGAACGACTCCATAAAGCGTCAGGTTGCCGTCCGTTACATGTCTAATATCTCTGTATGTGAGGGACGTAAGCGGCTTTGTGCACACAGAATCTGCTACGTCCATTCCGCCGTCTATGTAATATCTTAGCAGCCCGTTATTTTCGCTGTCAGTATGAGATGCCATGAACTTTCCCTTCTCGTGAATCATGCTGCTGTACCTTTTAAGCCTCGGCAGTGTGTAGCGCTTGAAAAACGGGGGAGGGGTAAGAGTTGCGTCAAAGTGGGCTCCGACGTTTATCAAAACAGCAGGAGAGTCTATAGCGACCTCAAACAGCCTGTCAAGAAATCCGTCCAGAGTCTGTTGAAGCTGCATGAACTCGTCGGGATAATCCAGTTGGTCATAAACAGCCTGCTCATATTTCATAAGCTCCATGTTCATAAACCGTATGCCGGATTCACGCAGACACCCCAGGCACACTGCAAGCCCACGCTCGCCGACTCTCTGCTGAAACCGTTCAAACCGTTCGTAAGAAGGGACGACTTGCGCATTTTCAAATATGAACTTTACTGGTTTATAATCTTCTATTTTTGTAATGGTCTTCTTAACAACAGCGGCAGATGTGATGCCCTGAGACATCATATCTTCATCAAGCCGGGTTATGTTATAGACTTCACCGTACGGAGTTTTATATGTTACCTTGAGTCCTTCATGGGTATCTTCAGCTGTAAAGCTAACATTGTGAAGCTTTATTTTGTGGACGGTGGATGTCGAGCTTGTAAGCAGCCCAAGACCTCTGTGCACATAATCGCTTTCATCATCATACTCCAGAAAATCCGGTATCATGGTGTTATAACCAACGCCCAGCTCTTCTATTATATCAATTAGCGATGCGTTTTTATACTTTCCGGGCAATGTTCCTCTAAGTTTGTTGCTGCGGTACCATATGTCAAGACGTGGTGCAAAAGGAAGATGAGCTGCCGCTTCGCCTTTAAGTACATCCGTCATTAAGTCCTTATAGCTCATAATAAACCCCCTCTATTTGAAATACTGGTAAAGCGTGCATCTTATGCTGCCGTTATACAACTTGCGCTTTCTGTCGGCACGCCTGCCGAAATACCTTTCAAAATCGTTGTCCGCTGTAATTATGCATTTATGTCTTACGTCCAAAAGTGCGCTGCCCATAGCATTGTATAGTCTGTGAACCTGCTCTTTTTGCCCAAGCCGCTGCGCATATGGTGGATTGGTGACTACAGTGCACCCGCTGCGTGAAAATTCGCTTATATCTGCGTGGTAAATTTTAAGCTCGACACCTGCCGCCTCTGCATTTCTTGAAACTGCTCTAAGCGCCTTTTTATCCGCATCCGAAGCATATATTTCATATTCAGGCAAAGGAGCATCAATAGCAGACCTGCGTTCCTCACCGAAGCTTTTTTCAAATCCGTCCCACTTCATTGCATCAAAGTCGCGCTTGGCTCCGGGTGCAATGCCTGCCGCTATCATGGCCGCTTCAATAGCAATAGTGCCAGAGCCGCACATAGGGTCGCAGAAAGGGCCTTCTTTATACCCGCTCAGCAGGACTATGCCCGCAGCAAGCGTTTCACGAATCGGTGCTGCGACGTTTGCCTGCCTATATCCGCGGCGGTTAAGTCCCGCTCCGCTTGTATTAAGACAAACACTAACTGTGTCTCTGAGTATCTTTATATGTATATTATATCTATTGCCCGTTTCGGGAAGCCTGGTTACCGAATGCTTTTGCATAAGTCTGTCTACAGAAGCTTTTTTACATATAGACTGTATGTCCGAAACGCTCTTGAGTGCGCTGTTTACCGAATCTGCATCTACAGGGAACTTTGCGTCTTTGGGAATATAATCTTCAAGCGAAACCCGCTTAACACCCTCAAAAAGTTCATCGAAAGTAACTGCCTTAAACTGCGCAAGTTCGATATACACCCTGTCTGCGGTGCGAAGCCATAGGTTTGCCTTTGCGATACCAGCCCCGTCAGTTCTGAAATAGACTCTTGCATCGCTTGCCTTAACGTCCGGGAACTTCATTCTTTTAAGCTCTTGGGCAGTCACGCCTTCAAGGCCGAAGGAGCATGATGCAAAGCATTTATACTCCATTTTCTTGTTCCCATCGGTTCAGTTTTACGTTGTTGATGTACAGTGCAAACTTGCACCCGAGAAAATCTGAGCTCTGCTCGCACATCTGCATACGGGTAAGATATATGCTGAGGAAATCCATCGGCGAAGCGATGGGATCCATGTTATATTTAATAGAAATGGTATTATCAAGCACAGAAAGATTGGTAGCCTTGATAGAGTAGTTGACACGGTCGTGTATATCGTTCATATCATACTTTTTAAGCCGCACCCTTGCCCTGTGGGCGTCCACTTTGTCGGCTATTATAAGGGCGGCCGATATGTCGCTGACAGGGCTGCCCGTTTCTTCTTCGTGAGAGCCCACTGCAGAGCATATCTCGCTTGCTTCAGAGACAGTCAAGCCCATTTCGCAGAGAATAGGGAAAAGCATCACTGCACCATTCAGACCGTGGTGTTTCCTGTTAATCATATTGCCGATATCATGCACCCATCCAGCTATCTTAGCCAGCTCGACACGTCTCTCTGGCATATTGAGCTTTTCGAGTATCTCTCCTGCAATGCGGCTGACATAGCCAACGTGCCTGGGACCGTGGTCGGTATAGCCTATCATTTCAAGGCAGTGGTTTGCCTGGTCAACAAGTACACGTATATTCTCGTCATTCTTGACGTCTTCGAAAGTTATCTCCTGCATCATTCCTCCGGTTTTTTCAGCGCTTCAAAGTCACTGTCGCCGGAGAAATCCCGGTCTATGGTGACCTCGCCGCCGAGCTCTTCGACAGCGTTCTTTATCGCAGTATAGTTAAAATATCCTATGTTGTCCTCACGCAGCGCTTCTTCAAGATACGGCATAGCTTCGGCGTATCCGAGCTTGCCAAGACAGCTCGCATAAAAAGCTCTGCCAGTATCGCTGTACAGGAACTTATCAAGAGCAAACTGATAGACCCGCCTGTCTTTGCTTATGTCGCACAGTATATCTAGAAAACAGTCGCTGACATAATTGTTTTTTGCTTGCTCGAAAGCATCTATTATCTTTTCCTGGAATTTGCCGCCAGAGTTTTTAAGCTCCTCGGCGGCGCTTTCAGTAAATTCACTCTTTTCATCTGCCTGAGAGATCGCTTCGATATAATAATCGTACGGATGCGCAAAATCCATTTCTTCTATCAGCCTTACGATTATATGTTTAATGCTATCCTGCTTTTCGCCCTCATATTTTTTAAGAAGGTTAATGAGATAAGGATATGTTTCTTTTTTTGTATCGGCTATTCTGTTCAGCAGAGCTCCCGGAAGAGTAACGCTGCCTATAATATATTTGCCAAGCAACTCTATAAGCTCGGGTGCGCTGAATCCCGCAAAATAACTGATGGGGGACTTGCCTTTCAGCCAGTCTTTGGGCGAATCCAGCCACTCAAGATAAAGCTTAGGGACGACCTCATCAAGCTGTTTGTCGTCTAAGGAATGCTTTTTTTCATAGTCTTTAAGATATGCAGCAAACTTTGCTTCAAAATCAATCATCATCATCACCCGGCTTTAAAGTCTCATTTATAATCTGATAATACTTTCTAATCGAGACAACGGTAGTGCCGTAGATTCTGGCAAGCTTTGTTCTGCTCACCCCAAGCTGCGTCGCTGTCTTCTCGCATGTTAATATCTCCAGTGCAGCCGCAAGCGCCTGAGTGCTTTTTATCCAGCTGGCGTCAGTAGATTTCTTTGCCGCAAACGAAACAAACAGTTCAATCCCCGCCGTAATGATTTTTTCGTCCAGCCTGTGCATGCAGCTTCTCATGAACAGGTTGAGAGTGTCAATATACTTGTTGGCCAGCTCGTTTATCTTGCTGGTTGCGGTGTCTATTCTCACTTCGGCAAACTCACCCTTCACAAACGCAATGTAAGGCTCTTTTGCTCCCATATTGTTAAGGTAGAGGAACACTTCGTTTTTCAGCTCATCAGACTCGCTGCTCTTTATTATAAAATCACGGAACAATTCCTCAGCACGCTCGTCAGAAAAAACGCTTATTATTTCAAGTGAAATACGCTTGATATAGTCATCACCGTATTTTAACCCCCATAGTAGCAGTGAAACAAAATGCTCGTCGTTTTCCCACTTGTCTTTAAGGTTAATGTCACTTTCCTTAAGGGTTTCCCTTAAATACTTCATCCTGCGTTTAATCTCATCAAACGGCACCTGGTAAACATAGTCAAGCGTTTTGCCGGCGCCGGTGTTCTTTGCAATCTGAATAATCTTTTTATAGTACAGCGCAATGTTGTTCGAAGGATCAATCAATAGTATCTTCATAAAGCATTCATGCGCTTTTGAATAAAGACCGTAATTATATGCCGCCAGTCCGCAGAAATGCAGTATCCTGATGTCATACGGCTGGAACGACAGCAGGTCTTGGAACCATTTATACGCCTTCTCGTGATAGTTTATTTCACAGTACATAAGAGCAATCTTATGCATGTCCTGCGGCTCAGAGACTTTTATATTCTCTATAGCTTTAAGGTGGTCGGAAAGCTTAGGATCACAGGTTTTGTAGTATATCATGGAAAGGTTGCAGTGCGCATGAATGTTCCCCGGGTTTTGTTCCAATGCCTTCAGGGAAGTGCTGATAGCTGCGTCGTAGCTGCCTTCAAAGTAATAGCACAGCGCAAGGTTGTTGGCGGCATGAACGAGTCCGGGAGACTGCTCAATAGCCTTTTCCAGATACAATATAGCTTTTTTATATTCACACTTGTCAAGCAGCTCTTTACCTTTTTTTGCGCTCTGCTCTGCGCTTTCGTCTTTAAGTAATATGAAAGGCTCTTCACCAGGCTCGTCGTAATAGACATCCCAAATTTCGTCGATATCGTCTGCAAACTCGCCTTCAGGATCACGCTTAAGATACTCATAGAAATAACTGTCGGCAATCTCGTGCCTGTTTAGACCAAGGTAGTTGCACCCAAGAGCAAAAAGGCATTCAGAAGGTGCGTCACCCTGCCTCATTATTTTATGGACTATATCGTTAGATTCCTCGTAAAGACCGATCTCCGAATAAATCTGCGCAATGTATAATAGGTACTGGGCGTTGTCTGGCTCCATACCGATGAGCTTTCTATACAGCTGCAGAGCTTCAAGAAATTTGCCCTGTTCTAAATGCTTTTCCGCTTTTTTTATATAGAACTCGGCTGGTTGTCTGAAGCTGAGCACTTTGTTTGTTGTTTTTTTCATATATACCTCTGTCTTTATTATATCACACAAGCTGCCTAGCGCTCAATCTTTGCGGCAGACGAACTGCAGGCGCTGGCAGTCTGCCTTTGGCTCGTTAAATGTAAAGCAGTCATATACAGCAATTTCATCAAATCCGGCGCTTTTCAAAGCTGCTTCGATATCGCTGCGGCTGTGGGCATACTGTTTGTGCGACTCTTGCTGCCTCTCAAAAAGCTCACCCTGCCTCGCAAATATCGTAACATCCATTTCAAGAGCGTTTTCAGCACTCTCGTATGTGTTTTTCCATATGCATACAGTATCGTCCGTTTCGTCAAAGTATACATTGCCGCCCAAAGTGTTTTCAAGCTTATACCTGCTGCTTACGTCAAACAGCAAAACTCCGCCGCTTTTCAGAGCTACATAAGCGCTTTTGGCAAACATTTCAAGCCCTGCGCTGTCAAGATAATTTGGCCCGTCGCAGGCGCTTATTACAGCGTCTGCATTACCTGCAGTCTCTATCCTTCGCATATCCTGAAGCACAAACCTGATTTGCGCACATAGCTTTACGTTCTTTTCCTTAGCAGCGCTCAGCATTGCCGCCGAAAGATCGCCCGCAGTGATATCATATCCATAGCGGCTAAGCTCAAAAGTAATATTGCCCGTGCCGCAGGCAGCCTCAAACAGCTTGTGTGCGCCGTTCTGTACAAGAAAATCATGCAGGTATTTTGCCCACTTTCCATAGTCGACATCCACCATCATCTCATCATAGACTTTTGCAAGGTGCAGGTAATGATCCAACTTTTTGATCCTCCGAAACAGCATGTATTCTTACAAAGTTAATATACTACATGACATGCAACATTTCAACAGCGCAGTCAGCTGCCCAGCAGCCCTCCTTGCTCAATTTATATAATAATATGCTTTGCAACGTCATTCATAATAATGTATAATTCTAGTATCATGCAGAAAGATAATTGCTTAAACGGAGGGAAGATATGCAGGAAGCCTTAGAGCTGCTTGTAAAACGTGCTCAAAAAGGTGACGGTACAGCTTTAGAAAAGCTGCTTTTTGCATATGAAAAAAGAGTATATAACATTGCGATGCGTTATATGGGAAACGAAGCGGATGCATACGACATGGCGCAGGAAGCGCTGATAAAGATTTACAAGAGGATCAAAGCTTTCAAGGGCGACTCCTCATTTTCATCGTGGGTATACAGAATAACAGTAAACACATGCCTCGACGGACTTCGCCGCAGAAAAAAGAACGTTGTTTCTCTGGAAAGCACTATTGAAGCAGGCGCTTCCTACAGCGACGAAAAAAACGATACACCAGAAGAATCCGTTGTTAGAAAAGAACTGCGAGGCAAGATTCAGCAGGCGATAAACACACTGTCGGCAGACCATAAGAGCGTAATAATACTTCGGGATATCAACGGACTTTCATATGAAGAAGTGGCAGTGCTTTTATCAGTAAGCGTAGGAACGGTTAAATCAAGGATAAGCAGGGCAAGGCAGCGACTTAAAGAAATTCTAATTGAAATTTAGCATAAAAGCGGAACAAAATCATTTTTGAGAGCGTCTTAAGTTAGTAACGACGTTTATTAAAGGAGGAAATTATGAAAAAAGGTTTATTTATAGTACTTGCTTTGGTTATGGCAGCGGTGATGCTATTTGCTGGATGTTCGGCTCAGCGCTCAGCGACGACAAGCGATTCGGCGGAATATTATGCAGAAGAGCCTGCATACGAAAAAATGGAGGCAGACACTCAAAACATGGATACTGCCGGGTCATATGATATGGACGATATGGCAGCTCCTGATATGGAACAAGCGTATCCCGAGGATGCCGACACTGGTTCAGGTATAGATATAAACGGAAATTCGTCTGTACTGGAGCCAACCGTTGACAGAAAGATAATCTACACAGGTAGTATAACAGCAAGAACAAAGAAATTCGATGAAGATTACAACATGATAATGGACAGCGTAACAAAGGCTGGCGGATATATCGAGAATGCTTATGTCTACGGCACTGAGCCGGAAGAATGGCAGGACGAAGGAAGATATGCCGAGATCACGCTTCGTGTACCCAGCGAAAAGTTCGACGAGTTCATAGACATGCTCAAAGGAGTCGGAGAGACGACCAACAGCTCCGTAAGCGGAAGAGATATCTCTCTACAGTATTTCGATGTAGAAACACGGCTCGAGACCCTGCGTATACGTGAAGAGAGGCTGCAGGAACTTTTGGAAAAGGCAGCTTCACTCGAAGACATAATAGAGCTTGAACGAGAGCTTTCAAACGTATCCTACGAGATACAGTCATACGAAATAGAAAAGCGCAACTATGATAGCCTTATCGATTTCTCGCAGATTACGGTTTCGCTGCAGGAAGTTGCGGACCAGGCAGAGATAGTCGCACCCCAGGAATCAGTAGGCGAAAGTATGAAGAATGGGTTCTTCAATGTCCTCAACGGTGTTGCAGTGTTCGGAAGATGGCTGCTCGTAGCAATAGTGGCGATCTCGCCGGTGCTCGCTATACTCGCAGTGATACTCGTAATAGTGCTTCTGTCAGTTCGCGCAGCAAAGAGGAAGCGTGAAAGAAAACAGAATGAGGATAAAAAGGGGATGTAACACATGAACAAGAGGGTAGCAATATTAGGATTAGCGCTGGCAATAGTGCTTATATTCGCAGGGTGTGCGCCATCTTTAAGCGTTCCGGCAGATAAAGGCAGCGTTGTTGTCGAACTCGGCGAAAACATACAAAACCAGAATAAGCTGACGGTGACGGGCACCGGTACGATAAAGATAATGCCGGATGTGGCATATGTAACGATAGGTGTTGTCACTAACGATACCGACGCAGCGAAGGCACAGCAGAGCAACAGGGAAACAATGAATAAAATTTTCGAAGCTCTGAAAAAGGAAGGGCTCACCGAAGACGATATGAGGACAACGAACTACTCTACGTACCCAAGGTACAACTACGATACGAACAAGGTTACCTCATACGAAGTAACGAACATGGTTGAGCTGACCATAACGGACATTGACAACGTGGGTAAATACATCGACATAGCAGCAGAGAACGGCGCAAACACTGCGTACCCGGTAAACTTTTCGCTGCTAGACCAAAGCAGTCCGTATAACCAGGCACTGGAGCTTGCCATGACGACTGCTTCAGGAAAAGCTCAGGCTATCATCTCGGCAAGCGGAAACGAAATCATAGATACGCTGAGCATACAGGAGAACTCATACGGCTATACGGCCTATGACAAGTATGAAGCTACGGCAGACATGGCAATGGACGATGCAGCAAGCGCTCCGACTCCGATAACGGCCGGGGAGTTGGAGATTTCAGCAACAGTAACGGTGGTATACGAGATAAACTAAAAACACATATTTAAAGTGCGGAAGGCGAACATGTCTGCCGCACTTTTATTTTGCCCGAAAACACGTGAAGCTTCGTTGTAAACATATGCAAAAACATATATAATCATTATTGATATAGGGAATAGATAGACGATGAGCTGGGGAGTCGATGAAACGAATGCTTAAGAAGAACGATATGATTGAACTGGATATTGAAGACATCTCTGTTGAGGGTGCAGGCATAGGCAGGTTTGAAGGCCAGGTCGTTTTTGTGCGTGGAGCGCTGAGCGGAGAGAGAGTATGCGCAAAAATTATAAAAGCGGCCAAGAGCTATGCTGCAGGGCTGCTGACGGATATAATAAACGCATCAGAGGAACGAAGGCAGCCTTTCTGTCCTGTTTTCTCAAAGTGCGGCGGCTGTACGCTCCAGCACCTCGGATACGAAGCACAGCTAAGCTATAAAGCGAATTATATAAAACAGTGCCTAAAACGCATCGGCGGTGTCGATATTGAAACGCCTGCGATACTTGCTTCTAAAGAAACAAAAGCGTACCGCAACAAAGCCTCGTTCCCTGTTGGAAATATAAACAGCATAGTGCAGGCAGGTTTCTATGCACCTTACAGCCACCGTATCGTGCCGTCATACTGCGAAATACAGCAGCCGGTGGTGAACGAAGTTAAGGAAGCGGTAAAGAAATGGGCTAATGAGGAAGGGGTATCGGTTTATGATGAAAACACAGGTAAGGGAAACTTAAGGCATATCGTTGTTCGCTGCAGTTCTTTGGGCGAAGTAATGGCGGGTATAGTTACAACAGAAAAAATCATAGATGACGAACTGATTTCTAAACTTAAAGAGATAAAAGGCTTAAATAGCATAGTGGAAAACATAAACAGCTCAAAAGGAAACAACATACTGGGGGCACAAAGCACGGCTGTATACGGAAGCGGATATATCACTGAAACTTACGGCGGACTGAAGTTCAAAGCTTCGCTTAACAGCTTCCTTCAGGTAAATCACAGCCAAACTGAGCAACTTTATGAAACTGCCCTTGCGTTTGCGGATATAAAGCAAACCGATGTGGTGTACGATCTTTTCAGCGGTATAGGTACGATATCACTTCTTGCAGCACAAAAAGCAAAGAGATTAGTCGGAATAGAGTACGTGCAGGCGGCAGCAGACAACGCCGCAGATAACGCTGAAATGAACGGTATCACCAATGCTCATTTTATTTGCGGAGACGCTGTAGAAAAGCTTAGCGAGGCGGCAGAGACTGCCGGCAGACCGGATGTAGTGATAATCGACCCGCCCCGGAAGGGTTGCGAAGCGGGACTGATAAAAGACATCTGCAAAGCAGCGCCGCGAAGGGTAGTGTACGTTTCGTGCAGCCCGTCGACGCTGGCAAGAGACATTGCACTGTTTAGGGAGCTTGGATATTCTCTTGTTGAAGTACGTGGGGTAGACATGTTCCCGCAGACAACACATGTAGAGAGTGTAGTGCTTCTAAAGAAATACTGAAGAACATCACTTCAAAAACCGCCGCCACAGGGACAATAATAGTGAAGCTTAAAGAAAAAGTAAAGGAAATAACACGGAATGTATCCGCACTGTTCATAGCGCTGAAAAAGAAGGAGACGCCGTGGTACGCAAAAGTTGTTGCAGGCGTAGCGGTTGCATATGCGCTTTCGCCTATAGACTTAATACCAGATTTTATACCAGTACTTGGCTACCTCGACGATATTTTAATACTGCCGCTGCTGGTTATGACAGCCATAAAGCTGATACCAAAAGAGCTTTTGGAGCAGTGCCGGCAGGAAGCGGCTGGCCTCTGGGAAGACGGCAAACCAATAAAGTGGTACTTTGCAGTGCCGATAATTGTTTTCTGGTTGGCTATTATTGCGGTGATAATTATAAAAATTGTGATATAAAAGTGAAAAAGAAGAGTGAGGAAATGTTTAAGAATGATTTAGTTAAAGAGAAAAAGTTACTAAAAAGAATAATTGACGAACTTAAGAGAGAAGGAATGTTATGAAATTTTATGCAGAAAGGGATTAAAAGAGAGAAAGTGTTAAAAAGTACGATTCAGGAGACGATAAAATCTTATGAGGTTATAATTGATAATTATACAGTTTATCCAGAACACAATTCGGCGTTTTATATGTACATAGTTAAGAAAAAATAGAATTTCTACTTGCTTATAAGACAAACAATACTATAAAAAACGCATTATAAATGCAGAACCCCGGTTGAATCTAACAGTTAATAGCTATATAATATATATAGATAAACTTATTTTAATATGGATTAAAGATCCGGGAAGGAGAAAACCATGAATAAAAAATTAGTTGACGAGATAAACAAACAAATAAGCCTGGAATTCTATTCAAAGCATTTTTACCTTTCAATGGCAGCATATGCAGCAGCAAACGATCTGCCCGGTTTTGAAAACTGGTTTCTAGTACAAGGAGATGAAGAAAACTTCCATGCTATGAAGTTTTATAACTATCTTAACCAGCGTAATGAAAAGGTAGTGATATTCGGATTCGAAGATCCTCCTGTAGAATTTTCATCAATGCTGGATGCGGTCGAAAAGGGACTGGCGCACGAAAAGATAGTAACTGGCAGGATAAACTTGCTTATGAGTATAGCACACGAAGATAAAGACTATGCTGCAGTCAATTTCCTTAACTGGTATGTAGACGAGCAGGTAGAGGAGGAAGAGTCCTTCAATACGATGATAGGCAAATTAAAGCTGGTCGGAGACGGTATGGGATTGTACGAGCTTGATAAAGAAGCCGCAGTAAGAACATTCACTCCGCCGGCAACAGAATAAAGAAAGAAAACTGCCCCTTGCCTTTGTCGGCAGGGGGCTGTATTTTTTTATTAAGCTCAATCACTAATACTATTCTATTAAAAGCGGGAGAAGGAAAAGATGATATATGAAACAAAAAGGCTGTTATTAAAACCGCTAGACAAAAGTGACTCACCCTTGCTTAGAGAATATCTACTTAGCAATAAAAGCTTCTTAGAACAGTGGGAACCAAAGCGTGAGGCAGACTATTTTGAGATAGACTCCATAGAAAAAATGCTAAAGTTTGAAAAGCAAGCTGCAAACGAGAGAAATGCGTTAAGCCTATATATATTTAAAAAAGATGACGGAAAATTAATAGGCAACGTGAAACTAAGCAGCATTGTATACGGTATATTCCTATCATGCTTTGCTGGCTACAAGCTAGACAAAGATGAGCTAGGCAAAGGTTATATGACAGAGGCACTAAGAGAAGTTGTGAGGATAGCGTTTGAAGAATACGGTCTGCACCGTATCGAAGCAAACATTATGCCCAGGAATAAAGCCTCACGAAAAGTCGTAAAAAAGCTTGGGTTTAAAAAAGAGGGCAAAGCAAATAAGTATCTAAAGATAAACGAAGTATGGGAAGACCATATACACTATGTTCTTTTGAACGAAAATATAGAATAAGCGAAATTACATTTCGATAAGGTTTTTGCCAAACCTTTTGAGCATATTTTCATCGTGTGAGACGATGATGACTGTTTTATTCGTTTTCACAAAAAGCTCTTCAAATAGATCGATAATATCGGTTTTCAGCTTAGCGTCCAGCCCTTTAAACGGCTCGTCGAGTATAAGAAGGCCGCACGGGTAGATAAACGTCCTCGCAAGAGCAGTTCGCCGCTGCATGCCGCCTGAGAGGTCACTGGGGTATTTGTTCTCATGGCCATTAAGCTGCACAGCGTCAATCATTTCAAGCGCAGTTTTGGCTGCCTCTTTTTGGTCAAAGACATCCTTTAACACAAACTCAACGTTCTGCCTCAGCGTCATCCAGGGCATCAGCCTGTCTTCCTGAAACAGGTACGATATCTTTTCGGGCACTCCGGAGACGCTGCCGTGATACTTTTTCTCAAGCCCGCAGATTATACGCAGGAGTGTAGTTTTGCCGCAGCCCGAAGGCCCGGTTATAAGAGTAGGTTCGCCATAAGGTATCTCGGCGCTGAAATCATCAAGCACTATCTGATTTTTAAAATGTTTCGAAAGCGACTCTATCCTTATGCTCATAGCTTGTTTCCTTTCTGCGGAAGCAGGCTTTTGAGACCCTTCTCGAATATTATGCTGACTATGATGATAGCTATCGTCCAGGCAAAGAGCTCTGATGTGTTAAGATAAAGCTTTGTTTCATAAAGATTAAAGCCCATAGAATATTTTGGGCTGGAAAGTACCTCTGCGGCAACTACAGATTTCCACGAAAACCCAAGGCTTATTGACAGCGCAGAGTATATATGCGGCATGACGGAAGGAAGCGTTACCTCACGTATAACTCGTGCTTTTCGTATGCTATAGACTTTTGCGAGCTCAAGGAATCCCTTATCTACTGCTTTTATGCCTGAAAGCGTATTGGTATAGAATATCGGAAAGCAAAGAAGAATACACGAAAAAACCGGAACGAACGATGCCTTGAACCAAACCAGCGCCAGTATTATTATTGACATAACAGGCGTAGATTTTACTGCCGTAACGAATGGACTCAGGAAACTCTCGATGGCTTTGGCGTGCGCCGAAATGTAGGCGATAGAGCACCCCAGAACAAAAGATACTGCAAGCCCAAAAGCCACTCTATAGAATGTTGAGGCTATGCTCAGCCAGAACCCGGATGTGACCACCAGCCCAAACAGAGAGACGAATGTATCATAAGGAGAAGGGACATATAGCGGCTGGTTAACGATAAGCGAAGCAATCTGCCATATAGCCATCCATAATACGATGACACCGGCAGTTATAAGCGCTTTTTTTAGCTTTTTGAACTTTTTGTTCTCCATTTTAATGTCTCCGCAAAGTCTTATGCAGAATTATATCATAGACTGTTTGCTTTGTCCTGCAAAAATGTTAAAGCAGTGTCAAATAACGTTTGCCTGAAAAACTGATTTAGAGTAGAATAGTATCAACAGGAGAGAAAATATGCAGTTCACACACCTTCACCTACACACAGAATACAGCCTTCTCGACGGTACAGCGCGCATCGGCGACGTTATTAAGCGTGCAAAAGAACTCGGTATGCACTCGATTGCTATAACTGACCATGGTGCAATGTACGGAGTTGTAGACTTTTACAGAAAAGCCGTAGAAGAAGGTATAAAGCCGATAATTGGCAGTGAAGTTTATGTTGCTCCAGGCAGCCTTTCAGACAAAACGAAGGCGATGAAAGAATATTCTCACCTTGTGCTGCTTGCAAAGAACAACGAAGGCTATAAGAATCTCATGAGACTCTCCTCAATAGGTTTCATGCAGGGCTTTTATCACAAACCGAGGATAGACTATGATGTCCTCGAGCAGCATAAAGAAGGGCTGATATGTATGTCAGCATGCCTTGCCGGCGATATACCAAGATACATAATGAGCGGTGACCAGAAATCCGCAGACGAGCTTGCAGCGCGGCTGCGTGATCTGTTCGGTGAAGATTTTTACCTTGAACTAATGGACCACAATTTATCGGAGCAGAAGCAGGTCAACGTAAAATTGATCGAGATGAGCAGCCGTCTGGGCATACCTCTGGCTGCAACCAACGATGTTCACTATACTCTGAAAGAAGATGCACAGGCGCAGGATGTTCTTCTTTGCATACAGACACGCTCCTTTGTGGACGATGCAGACAGGATGCGCTTCGAAACTGACGAGTTCTATATAAAGAGTGCAGAAGAGATGGCTGCGCTGTTCAGGCACGCACCCTCAGCAATTGAGAACACGGAAAAGATTGCGCAGCAGTGCAATGTCCAGATGGATTTTGATACCACACACCTGCCGCAGTTCACTGTGCCGGAAGGGTATACTCATAGTGACTATCTTAGAAAAATAACATACGATGGGCTTGAAGAAAGATTCGGGCATACAACGGACGAGCTCAAAGAACGCCTGGATTACGAACTGTCGGTCATAGACAACATGGGCTTTACAGACTATTTTCTAATAGTTTGGGATTTCATTAAATTCGCACGAGACAACAAAATCATGGTAGGGCCTGGACGTGGCAGCGCAGCAGGCAGCCTCGTCGCATATTCGCTGCGGATAACGGATGTAGACCCTATTAAGTACACCTTGCTTTTTGAGCGCTTCCTGAACCCCGACAGGGTGAGCATGCCGGATATAGACATAGACTTCGGCATAGACAGAAGGGGAGAAGTAATTGATTATGTCGTTGGAAAATACGGTGAAGATAAAGTAGCCCAGATAATAACTTTTGGAACGCTGGGTGCAAAGCAGGTTATCCGCGATGTCGCCCGTGCCCAAAGAGTTCCGCTCAGCGACGCAGACCGCATTGCTAAAATGATACCGTTTGCTCTTAAAATGACGATAGCCAAAGCTATGGAACAGAACTCAAGGCTGAAAGCTGAGTATGAAAACAACGAACAGACAAGGAAGCTGCTGGACACTGCAATGAAGCTGGAGGGCATCCCGCGTCACGCTTCCACCCACGCAGCAGGCGTTGTTATATCAAAGCTGCCCATAACCGAATATGTTCCTCTGGCTACCAACCCGCGTGACGGCAGCGTTATAACACAGCTGCCCATGAACACACTGGAGAGCCTCGGACTGCTGAAAATGGACTTTCTTGGGTTGCGAAACCTTACGGTCATCAAAAATGCGGTTAATCTTATAAAAAAACACCGTGGCAAAGATGTCGATATGGACAAACTCGAATATGACGACCCGAAAGTGTTTGAACTTATTTCTTCCGGAGATACAGACGGCGTTTTCCAGCTGGAAAGCGGAGGCATGCGCAACCTGATGCAGAAACTGCGGCCGGTCAACCTCGGTGATATAATGGTAGGTATCTCACTGTTCCGTCCGGGACCGATGGAATCTATCCCGGCATATCTTGAAGCGCGAGCTCACCCGGAAAAGCACACATATGCGCACCCTAAGCTGGAAAAGATACTGCACGAAACATACGGCAGCATGGTCTATCAGGAACAGGTAATGGAGATTGTGCGTGACATGGCGGGTTATTCGCTTGGACGCAGCGATATCGTTCGACGTGCAATGGCTAAAAAGAAAAAAGCAGTTATGGAGAACGAACGGCGCATTTTCATATACGGAGATAAGGAGATAGGCGTAGACGGAGCTATAAACCGTGGAGTACCGGCTAAAGTAGCAGAGGATATATTCTCACAGATGATGGACTTTGCGGAATACGCCTTCAACAAATCGCACGCCTGCGCATACGCTATGATTGCCTACCAGACAGCGTATTTGAAGACTTATTATAAAGTGGAATATATGACGGCGCTGCTGAACAGTTTCATCGGAACGCCGGATAAGATATCAGCATATATACAATACTGTACCGGGTCGTGCGTTCCCGTATACAAACCGGATATAAATAGATCGGAGTTCCTTTTCTCGGTCGAGGGAGAGGGCATACGCTTTGGATTTGCAGCAATCCGTGACGTTGGGCGTGCGGCAGAGGATATAGTGAAAGAGAGGTCTGAAGGCGGCGAATACAAATCGTTCCGTGGCTTCATTAACAGGACGGTTGATTGCATAAACAAGAAGATGCTGGAAGGCCTTATACTTGCCGGCTGCTTCGACAGTCTCGGGCTAAAACGCTCCCAGCTCAGCACAGTGTCAGACAGAGTGCTAAAAGCTGCTCAGGATGCAAGAAAGAACAACGTTGCGGGGCAGCTCTCGCTGTTCGAGATAGAGCCTTCCTTACAGGAAATCGAAACGGACGACTTCGAAGATACCAGCGAATACACAAAAGAAAAGCTGCTTGCAATGGAGAAAATTGCGACGGGAGTCTATCTGTCCGGGCACCCGCTTGACGAATATATGGACGATTTAAAAGACAGACCAGTAAACATATATAAGATATTGTCAGCAAAAGAGGATGCTAACTCCGCTAAGTTCTTCGAGTCAAAGGTAGTAGAGATATCCGGCATAATAAGCTCAATAAGAAAGCGCTCCACCAAACAGAAAAAAATGATGGCGAACGCTGTTCTGGAAGACTTGCAGGGCTCCATAGAGCTCGTGATATTCCCAAGCGTCTACCAGCGAGTAGAACATATGCTGGTAAACGACTCTATAGTAACGATTACAGGCAAAGTAGATATTCGGGAAGACGAAGACCCAATGATACTAGTAGAAGGAATAGCGGCCTTTGTAAAAGAAGACAAGAGCTTTGAGGGCAAGTCTGTCTATGTGCGTATACCGAAAGACATGGGGGCAGATAAAGAACGGCTCATACGCATACTGAAGACTTCTCCGGGTCAGAGCAGCGTAGGCGTATTAGTAGAATCGACATCAGAGAGATTCAAGACAAACGGTAAGCTGAAAGTCACGGTTACAAAATCACTGATATACAGCCTGCAAAACACCTTTGGAAGAGAAAATGTAGTAGTAAAATAGCATGTTGCTATTATTGAACAAAGAAAGTTATTATGATAGAATAAAATCAAATAAAATTGGAGATAATATTTATGGAAATAGAGAAAGCATACGAAGAATATATTGTAGTAAAGGCTATGGAAGACGGAGTCAATTTTATTGGGTTGACACGTGGCAGAGACACTAAGTTCCATCATACGGAAAAACTCGACAACGGCGAAGTTATAGTTGCTCAGTTCACGGAAAACACTTCCGCTATAAAGATAAGGGGAAGGGCAGAGATTTACACGGCACACGGAGTTGTCAAATCAGGTAAATAAGGAGCAGTATATGTGGATGATTGTGGGTGTAGCAAGCAAACAATCTTTAGCGGACCGGATGAAAAGTGCCTTGGAAGAAGAAGGCATACTTGTAAAGATCCGCAACGCATCCGTGCGGGCAAAGCAGCAGAGAAGCACATTTGAGATATTAGTGCTTGAATCGGAGGCGGACTTAGCTAGGGAAGTACTTCTGGAAAAAGGGTTTTAGTTTTGGAGGGAATATGAAAGCGATCGACTGCAATATTACCGTCAGATATTCGGAAACCGGACGCAGAGGCTTGGCACAGCACTATGCATATTACACATGGTTCGATATTGCGTTGGAAGCTCTTATAAATAAGTGCGAAATGAGCTATAAAGACATTGAAGAACTTGGCTATGTATTTGTTACGTTGTCCGAATCGTGCGAATTTAAAAACGCCGCATATTACGGCGACGAGCTTATAGTAAGAATAAAGGTTGAAGATATCAGCACAATAAAACTTGCTTTTTCATATGAAGTAATCAGAGAGAAAGACTCTGTGCTTATAGCTACGGCGAGGTCAAGCAGTGTGTTTGTAGACAATAATTCAAGGCCGCACTCGCTAAAGAAACTTCTTCCGCAGCTATATAAAAAGCTCGAGCAAATGTTATAGCTTTCTTCTCACTATTCCTTTTGCTTCATCATAACGTTTCATATATTCATTAAGGCAGACAGGTTCGTATACTGTAACTCGTTCATCTTCAATAGCGACCTGCTCACCTTCAAACACAGGCTTGCCGTCCACGTTTCTGATTTGGATCGTCGCCTTTTTTGGTTTTTCAGAATACCTGCATATAGCTCTTGTAGTAACCTCTTCAATATCCTGAGCCAGTGCAAAAAGATAAGCGCTCCCCTCGAAAGGCATACCGAGCGCATCAACTTTGAGCGCAAAGCATATTACAGGTATGTCAAGATAGGAAACGACTCTTGCAAGGTCAAAAACGTTCTCTTTACTCATAAACTGCGCTTCGTCTATAAGTACCAATGATATTGGCTTGCCGCTTTTCTTTGCTGATAGAGCCTCGTCATAAATACGATCATATACCCATCCGTCCAGAGGCTGCGTAAGAAAATCTGCTTTTCTTTTTATAATTCCGTTTTCCAGCCTGCTGATTATATGCATATCGGCCTTGGTATCAATTTGTGGCTTTAAACAAAGTACACGCTTATTATTGTTTTTCTCATAATCATAAGCTATCTGAAGAAGCTGGGTAGATTTTCCTGCATTCATAACAGCATATCTCAAAAAAAGTTTTGCCATAAAGGTTCCTCCAAAACATATTCTATAAAAAATTATAGCATTTACATAGTACGTATACAATATGTTGTATCAAGAAAGAAAAATACAACTATATATTTACTATTATACTGATGATGTTTTTTTAACTAGTATGACAAAATATTGTAAAAGTATTAACTGCGTGTTATAATGCATGTTGTTTTAATGAAAAAATTATTTATACCGGTCATTGCAGTGATTGTGGTAGTTGGTGTTTTTACTGGCTGCCAGCCGAAAGATACTGCAGATGACATCATATAGCGACACAACTTGTTCTTGCTCTAACATCGAAGAAATCTAAAGTATCTAAGACATAAGGTATACCATGCGACAAAGGTGAACCATGATATTAAACGTTATATTATAGATAAACCACACTTAACAGTATCAAAAGCAGTGTGAAAGCCCTATTTTGGCTGTTAAAGTCGTGTTTAGCGTAACGTTTTTAATGCAGGAAGGTTTAAATAATGCAAATTTGGGTATCTATTATTTTGAGTGAGAAAGGAATTTGATGTGATAAAAGAAGCAATAAAAAGATTCCTGAACATAATGAAAACTGCTGAAATTAGCGAAAGCGCTAAGCAAGAATTTTACAGAGAGCTTGCAGATTCCAATATTATGAGAGGCAAGATCATTTCGGTTTTGCTTATATTAATAGAGCTTATCGTTATAACTGCATCAATTATCAAAGACCCGGCCGATGTCTTAATTGCTCCGAAATTATACTATCATGTGATGTACATTATTTTTATACTATCTACAACGATTGTCTTGATAATAATAAATTTCATTTCAAGAAACGAAAACTACAGCGTAAAAAAGGCAATGACTGTAACATATACTTTCCTTATATTCATAATAGTTTGGAATATGTTTATAACACTGATGGATCAAAGATCGTCAGGTTCACTTCTATCATATTTTACGACGATCATTGCGGCAAGTGTGATAGTATACATAAAACCCAAAGTGCTTGTAATAGCTTTTTCAAGCATACAGATATCATTCATAATATTGCTGCCTTTCTTTTTGCCGGCAGGAGAATCGCCATTCGCAGAATATGTAAACTCAACGATAGCGGCAACTGTATCTATTTTTCTTGGTTATATACTTTATCAGAACAAAGCTAACAACTTTGTACAACGTAAAATAATAGAGCAGAAGAATAAGCAGCTAAACCACCTGAATAAGAGATTGAAAGAGACTAACAAAACGCTGGAGTATCTTTCGCAGACCGACGGTCTTACGGGTATACATAACAGAAGAATGTTCGATAAGCTCTCAAAAAACTACTGGATCAAATGCAAGCAAAATAATGTTTCGTTGTCAGTTATTATGATGGACATAGATCATTTCAGGGAATACAACGATAATTTTGGGCATCAGTCAGGTGATGAATGTTTGATAAAGCTTGTTAACTCATTAACTAAGACTCTTAAGGATTTCAATGGCACTAAAGATTCAATGCTTGCAAGATACGGTGGTGAGGAATTCATATTGATGACCTGCGGAATGTCAGAAGAAAAGGCACTTAGTTTGGCGGAAAGTATTCGAAAAAATGTTGAGGCTATAAAAATTGAAAGAGAATACAAAGAAGTCGCAGACCATATAACGCTAAGCCTCGGTGTATATACAGGAATGCCTGCAGATGAAACATCTATGCTGCTGGATTATATAGGCAATGCCGACAAAGCACTATATTGCGCTAAAAATGACGGAAGAAATGTTACAAGAATATATAATAAAAAAGCGCCTGTCTAGTCTGCTGCTGTTTTAGCTTCTTCCCAAAGAACATCCAGCGTTTCAAGGCTGCTCTTTTTCATGTCAATATTCCTTTTCAGGGCAAGCTTTTCAACGTATTCAAATCGCCTAATAAATTTGTCCGTTGCGTTCTGCAGTGTAATTTCAGGTTCAATACCCAGCAGTCTTACGACATTTACAGCACTGAACAGCATATCTCCGCATTCCTCAGCAGGGTCTTTCCCGGCAGCTAAATCCTGTTCGATTTCTAAGATCTCTTCTCTTAATTTCTCAACAGCCTGACCGGGCTGCTCAAAATCAAAGCCGATATGAGCCGCTTTATGCTGAATTTTGCCGCTTCTGAAAAGTGCGGGCATAGATTTGGGTACAGCCTTTAGCACGTCAGTCTGAGTCTGATGGCTTTTCTCCTGTTTCTTGATGACCTCCCAGTTATCTATAACGTCACCGGGAGTATGTGCCACTGCACTGCCGAATATGTGCGAATGACGGCTTATCATCTTTTCGCATATAGCGCTCGTTACATCAGAGATGTCAAACTCACTGTTTTGCTGCGCTATCTTTGCATGAAACACCACCTGAAGAATAACGTCGCCCAGCTCATCATACAACGCATTCATATCACCCTCGTCAATAGCTTCAAGCACTTCATAGCTCTCTTCAACAAGATACCTTTTAAGGCTGAAATGAGTCTGCTCCTTGTCCCAGGGGCAGCCGTTTCTGCTGCGCAGCTTGTCCATCACTGAAACAAGATCTGAAAAAGTATACCGCTTTTTTTCTTCGAACTGTACAGGTGCAATAACAACGGCGCAATAATGTCCGTAATAGTCAGCGGTGTCAAGCTTATAAAGCGGGATTATATTATAAGTATGTGTGCTGGTGTTTATAAAAAGCACCTTGTGTTCGTCATCATAATACTTTGCAAGATTAAGTTTCAAATCAGATGCAAGCATACTGCTGTCAACCTCTTCTATAACAAGCACGTTGTCCGTATTGGTTACGAAGTCAAAGCTGCTTGCGGTATAAAATGTTATACCGGAGGCTTTTTTAATGATACCGCTTTGAAGAGCCAGGGCTGATGCTTCACTGCCGTATGGTATAACTTTAACAGTTCCGCCGTTCTCGGTGACTTTGGCGGCCAGTTTAACCGCAATGCTGCTGTGGCAAGCGTCCCCGAGGCAAATAAAAAGAGTGCCGTCACTCATAAGAAACTCAACAGAGCAAGACGCAAGCTCATCAAAATCCACGGCATTCTCATAGATATCGTCAAGAGTACTGAATGATATATCCGGTAGTTTTTCAAGTCCTTTTGAAGTCTGCAGAACGACACGCTCAGCACTGCCGGCGGCTTTCAATACTTCTGCCGAAACTTCACCGTTTCTATTCATGCTGCCAATAGTTATATGCATATCAAGCTCTCCATAGCCTTAATTTGAACATTATCTTTGTTATCAGCCCGCCGCCCGGTATATTCTGAAGGTCTTGTTTGGAAAGAGACTTTGTTATCAGGAGTGCCAATCCGTACACGAACACGGCAGCGATAATAACAACAACAGTAGTCACAGTATTGCTGTATCTTTCTATCATAAATCCGCTGAGGAAATAAACGAGTACGCCCATTATTGCAGTCGATAGCACAGGCATAATTATTCCTGAGAGCGGTTTTATATTCGGCTTTGTTATTCTTGTCATAGAAATTATATTTAGAAGGGCTGTAATAGTATAACACGCAGCTGTACCAATAGCAGCACCGTAAATATTAAACTGAGGCTGTCGAATGAGCAAGATCGATAATACAACCTTAATGGCAGCACCGATAGCAAGATTGCGAAGCGGAAGGTATGGTTTCCCTGCTCCCTGTATGATGCCTGTAGTTGTCTGGAGAACGGTTAAGAATAAAACTCCAATAGCTAAATATCTGAGCAATCCGCCGCCAACAGCAAGCTCGTCCGGTGTAAACCCTGATGAATACAAAATGGTGACGATGTTGTCCGATAGAAGGAACATCCCAAGAGCACAAGGAAGGCCGATGAGTATCGCAAGTTTAAAGCCCAGAGCAGACCTTGTGCTGACTGCAGAAAGGTCTTTATTAGCTGCAGCTTCAGATATAGCTGGTACAAGGCTCATGCTAAGAGCAAGTGACAAAACAGCCGGCATATTAACAAGGGGATTTGCAATACCGACTAATACACCAAAGTTTTGTCCTGCGTTTAGTGAACTATAGGCACTGAAGTCTATATTATCTAGTATATTGTTAACTAAAAATGAGTCAAGCGACATAATAAGCGGCATTATGCTTGCGCCGAGTATTATTGGGAAAGCGATGAATAACAGCTCTCCAAGTATGCTTTTATGTTTTGAGACATAAGGTTCAACATGAGTTTCACGACGAAGCGTTTTAATACCGCCTTTTTTTCTGTTATAGAAAACAAGCATAATAACAAGTGCGGCAATTTCAGACAGTGAAACGCCAAGCAGCGCACCCGCAGCTCCGTACTGCGGTCCTTTCTGCACCCAAAAGTAAGCAAGTAAAAGGCCTGCGCCAAGTTTGATAAGCTGCTCTGTTATCTGTGTGGCGGCAGTTGGCACCATTTGCTGAAGTCCCTGAAAATATCCTCTGTATGAAGAAAGCATTGCGACAAAGAATAGCGCTGGCGCAATCATGCGAAGGCCAAGTGCTGCCGTTGGTCTGCCTGCAAGGTTTGCTATAACGTCCGCAAAACTAAGAAGGATCACAGTTGAGATAAGTCCGACGATAAGAAGAAGCTTCAGCGCTCTTTTAAAAACTTTATGTGCACTTCTGTAGTCCCCGACAGTCACCCGTGCAGAAACCATTCTTGAAACGGCTACAGGCAGCCCGGCAGTTGCAAAGACAACGAGAAAGGCATATATAGGGTAGGCTACGCCGTAATCGGCCATTCCCTCTGAACCAACGAAATTAGCAAGCGGAATTCTAAAAAATGCACCTAGTATCTTAACTAAAATTCCCGCTCCTGCAAGAATAGCTGCACCCTTTACAAAGCTCTTTTTAGTCATTTTATCTCCATTCTCAAACCAGTCATACCGCTACCAAATTTCGAGGTTTAAAAAACATTCACTACGATATTTATTGATTATAAATGATTATTTGCTTATAATCAACACTGTAAATGGATAAAGGGATGTTAAATAATTCTAACAGAAATTGCAATGATAGAACACAAAGGGAGAAGCGATGGGAATTAACATAGTTTTGGTTGAACCGGAAATACCTGCAAACACAGGCAACATAGCAAGAACATGCGCTGTTACGGGTGCACAGCTTCATCTTGTAGAGCCGCTTGGCTTCTCTATATCAGATAAGCGGGTAAAGCGTGCCGGTCTTGACTACTGGCCTCATTTGAACGTGCAGGTACATAAAAGCCTGGATGATTTTTTTAAGAGCACCAATGGCAAATATTATTACTGTTCTACAAAAGCTAAAAAATACTATACCGATATAGAATATGAAGACGGATGCTATCTTCTTTTCGGTAAAGAGACAAAAGGCTTGCCGGAACCGTTGATATTTGATAACCCGCAGAATGCTATAAAAATCCCTATGAGAAATGGTCTGCGTTCACTTAATCTTTCAAACGCTGTCAGCATAATAGTTTATGAAGCGCTGCGGCAAAGAAATTTTGATGGTATGTTCTAAACAGTGCTGATATCAATAAGCGGCTTATCATATATCCTGTAAGACTTTATATATTTCATGCCCAGCCTTTCGAGCGCATTTTTAATATTGAGATTATCTTCAAGAATATAGTTCGCTTCCATACGGATGTTTTTTGGCGCAAGCTTTTCATGCATCTTGATATACATAAGAGCATCCAGTGCTCTGCCATGATAATCAGGATGAACAGCCAGCCCGAACAGCCTGTAGTCCTTAAGTTTTTTCAGTCCAAACAGCAGCCTTAAGAACCCGAACGGAAGAAGCTTTCCGTCTATTTTCTTAAGGATTATGTTTATGTCCGGAAACCCGAGGCAGTACCCGACCGGCTTGCCATCGTCTTCTACTATCCAGACGGCGTCGATGTCTACGATCAGCTTAAGTTTTTTAAGCATATCCTCCATAACCGGAAGATCCAGCGGCACAAAGCCCCAATTATCTGCAAGAGCTGCGTTGCTTATCTCAAGTATGGCTTTTGCGTCATCTTTAATATTGTGCATGTCAAGCCGCCTTATCTTTATTCTTGGGTTGCGCTTCAAATACTTCGCAAGAAATCCGTCAAACCGTTTGGGCAGAGTATACCCGCTTCCGGTATTAGCTTCATAGACTAGAAGATCCTTAGCCTTCGAATAGCCGCAGCATGTAAAAAAACTATGGTAATATTCAGGGTTCCACGGCGACATATAAACCGGCGGCGTTTCATAGTCGTCGGATAAAAACCCCCAGTTTTCAGCGACAGGGTGAATAGGCCCTCGTATGGTCTTCATGCCTTTTTCATACAGCCACTCTTCGGCAGCTTTTACAAGAAGTGAACCCGCATCTTTGTCATCGATGCATTCAAATGCTCCAAAAAAGCCGATGTCAGAATTGTAAAAGCTGTTGTGGTTAAAATCAATATAAGCTATCGTCCTGCCAACCGCCCGGCCGCTGTCATCGACAAGCAGAAACAGCTCGTAATCCGAGTTGGAGAGTATAGGGTTGTTCTTGCCGTAGTAAGCCTTCTTTTCATCCATCCAAAGCGGAGGCGCAAAGCAGCAGGACTGCCCGTGCAATATCTGCGGAAGTCGTACAAACGCCTGCATCTGTTTTTTTGTTTTGACTTTAACTATACGCATATTAAATCCTTTAACAATTATTTTTATATTGATTTTCTAAGTATAACCCTGAAAGTACAGTTAGTCCAATTAAAACAAGTTAACAATAATGTTAAATCCACAAACAGAGAGCAATATTACCTTTACATCTGGTTTCGTTTAATTTAAAATAAAATCAGATTGGTGACTTTGAAATAACATAGATGTTATATATATTTAAAATTTCTCACTGGAGGTAATAAATGGATATATGGATGTTTGTCCAGCTGATTGGCGGCCTTGGATTGTTTCTTTACGGAATGAAACTTATGTCAGAAAGTCTGGAAAGGACAGCTGGCAGCAAGATGAGGAGAGGACTCGAGGTCTTAACGACTAACCGTTTTGCAGGAGCAGGCGTAGGTTTTGGTGTAACAGCGCTCATACAAAGCTCTTCAGCAACGACAGTAATGGTAGTCGGTTTTGTAAACGCTGGGCTGATGACGCTGATGCAGGCGTCGGGTGTCATAATGGGCGCTAACATAGGTACAACTGTAACTGCATGGATAATCTCGATAGATATAAAAGACATCGCTCCGATATTCGTGTTCGCAGGCGTTATAATGATGTTCTTCGTAAAAAGAAGGACAATCAAACGGATAGGCGGAATCATTCTTGGCTTCGGTATATTGTTCGTAGGAATGTCGCTTATGTCAGACGCGATGAGGCCGCTGCGGGAACTTGAAGCATTCAGCACTCTCGTGGCTACCTTTGAAAACCCGATAATCGGAATACTGATAGGCCTCGTAATAACTTTAGCGATACAAAGCTCCTCGGCAACAACAGCCATACTTGTTTCAATGGCGATTGCAGGAGCTATTTCTTTACCGCAGGCAGTATATGTTATTTTCGGCTCCAACATAGGAACGTGTGTAACGGCGATCCTTGCAAGCATAGGTGCAAGTAAAACAGCAAAACGTGCTTCAGTCATTCATCTGCTGTTCAACGTTTTTGGAGTAATACTTTTTGCTATAGTTATACAATTTATTCCGATAGTAAACTGGCTGGTCAATACAGGGCTGCATGTCCAAACGCAGATAGCTCTGTTCCATACAATATTCAACATGTTCGCACTTATTGTAATGATTTGGTATCCGCAGATTTTGATAAAGATGAGTAGATTGTTAATTCGCGGCGAAGATGAAATAAACGTACAGAAACGCTTTAAATATATTGGAGATAAGATACTTGATACGCCTTCAATTGCGGTCGGGCAGGCTGTAAGAGAAGTCGGAAGAATGGCAGAGCTGGCGCAGGAAAATTTCAACCTTTCCATGCAAGCGCTGCTCGAACTGAACGAAAAGAACGTTACGCAGGTAGTAAACCAGGAACAGGTCGTGAACTTCTTAAACCATGCAATCACAGGCTACCTTGCAAAACTTTCAGCACTTGAACTCTCAACAAACGATGCTCTAATGATTGCGGACTTATTTCATATAGTCAACGATATAGAGCGTATATCCGACCATGCTGAGAACATTACAGAGTATACGAATCTGCGTATTGATGAAAAAATACCGTTCTCGGATGATGCTATAGAAGAGATAAAGATGATGAGCTCGGAAGTCTCAAAGGCAATAGAGAAGAGCGTCATAGCATTCGAGCAGAATGATAAACAGAGTGCAGAAGAAGTAATTCAGATAGAGAAGATAGTAGACCAGTATGAGCAAGACCTTAAAAACAGCCATATAAGGCGTGTATCCACTGGTGCTTGCGAGCCAAGGTCAGGCATGATATTCACAGACCTTGTAACAGATTTAGAGAGGGTGTCCGACCACGCTACCAATATAGCTTACTACGTATCGAAATCAAAATACAGGTAGAGAAAGCAGCAAAAAAGTGGGCATTGATGAGTTGTGACGACGCTGTAAACAAGGCTCAAGAAGGAAAAAATTAACTCGGATAATATTATTTTGGCTTGCTTTTTTGATGCCGATAGAATAGAATATCCTAGTGAATAAAATGCTTCAGAAGCATAAACGTGACGTTGGATTTATTATTTGTTTTACATAAAGGAGAAACAATGAACAAAAAGACAGTAAAAGACATCGATGTTAAGGGCAAAAGGGTTTTGGTACGGGTAGACTTCAATGTGCCCTTAAACGATAAAAGAGAAATCACTGACGAGACAAGAATAGATGCGGCTTTGCCGACACTTAATTATCTTATAGCTCAGGAAGCTAAAGTCATTGTTTGTTCTCACCTTGGAAGGCCGAAAGGCGAATTCAAAGAAGAGTTTTCGCTTGCTCCTGTTGCAAAAAGACTGAGCGAACTCATGGACTGTAAAGTCACATTCGCAACAGATGTTATCGGTGAGAGTGCAAAAGCAGCAGTCGATGCGATTCAGGAAGGCGAGATTGTTCTTTTAGAGAACGTACGCTTTCATAAAGAAGAAACTCAGGGAGATAAAGAGTTTGCAAAGAAGCTTGCTTCATATGCTGATGTGTTCGTAAACGATGCTTTTGGTACGTCTCACAGGGCTCACGCTTCAACTGCAGTTGTAGCAGAGTTCATTCCTGCGGTTGCAGGTTTTCTTATCGGAAAAGAACTCGATTTCCTCGGCGGCGCACTCAACAACCCAGAGCGTCCGTTCCTGGCAATACTCGGCGGCGCAAAAGTAAGCGACAAGATAGGCGTTATAGACAATCTTTTAAACAAAGTTGATGCAATAATAATTGGCGGCGGAATGGCGTATACATTCCTTAAGGCAAAGGGAATGGAAGTTGGAGCATCGCTTGTAGACGAAGAGAGGCTCGGCCTTGCGATGGAGCTGCTAAAGAAAGCGGCAGAGAAGAGCGTAGACATATTGCTTCCGGTAGACTCTATCGTTGCAGACAAATTCGACAAAGACGCAAAGACGCAAGTCGTTGCTTCAGAACATATGATGCTTGGCTGGCTCGGCCTGGATATAGGCCCTGCTTCACGCATGCTTTACATCGATAAGATAAGAACTGCAAAAACGGTAGTTTGGAACGGTCCGATGGGCGTGTTTGAATGGGAACCGTTTTTGGAAGGCACGAGAGTTGTCGCAAAAGCGCTTGCAGAGTGTGAAGGGACTACTATAATAGGTGGTGGAGACAGTGCAGCTGCAGTCAAGAAATTCGGATATACCGATGCTATGACACACATTTCTACAGGCGGCGGTGCAAGTCTAGAGTTCCTGGAAGGTAAAGAGCTTCCGGGTGTAGCAGCCCTGCTTGATAAGTAGAAACCATTGAGATATTTAAGGGTTGCTCCTGTTTTGAGCGACCCTATTTTATTTTAAGAGCAAGTGTATATTAGCAAGGGAAGTATAGAAAACAGAGTAAATACGGCTGTTGAAGCCATAAATAAATTTTTATCGGAGGGAATATGAGAAAACCAATAATAGCAGGAAACTGGAAGATGAACAAAACAGCAGGCGAAACAAAAACACTTATCGAAGAGCTAAAACCGCTTGTCAGCGGTGTTTCAAACGTGGACATAGTTATATGTCCGCCGTTTGTAAATCTTGAGACGGCAGCTGATGCGCTGAAAGGCTGTAACATAAAGCTTGGCGCACAAAACATGCACTTTGAAGAAAGCGGCGCATATACGGGAGAGATCGCTCCTGCTATGCTCAAAGAAATCGGAGTCGAATACGTTATACTTGGCCATTCAGAGAGAAGGCAGTATTTTGCAGAGACTGACGAGGGAGTAAACAAAAAAGTCAAGACAGCGCTTAAAAACGGTTTAAAGCCGATCGTATGTGTGGGCGAAACTCTTGAAGAGCGTGAAGCAGCAATAACGAGCGAAGTAGTATGCAAACAGACAAAGCTTGCGCTGCTCGGACTATCCGAAGACGAAGCTGCAGGAGTTGTGCTTGCATACGAGCCGATATGGGCCATAGGAACAGGAAAAACTGCAACGGCAGAAGATGCAAACGAGACGATAGCGGCTATACGTGCAGCAGTAAAGGAAGCGTTCAGCTCAGATACTGCAGAAAAGATACGCATACAGTACGGCGGCAGCATGAAACCGGCTAACGCGGCAGAACTTATGGCGAAGCCGGACATAGACGGCGGACTTATCGGCGGTGCATCTCTGAAAGCTGAAGATTTTTCAAAGGTAGTTAAATACTAAGGAGACAAAATGACAAAGAAATTTACTGCGCTTATGATACTCGACGGTTTCGGCGAGTCGCCGGAAACAAGAGGCAACGCCATAAAAATAGCCGGAGTTCCGAACATCACTGCGCTGAGAGAAAAATATCCTTGTACCACAATAGGATCATCGGGAATGTTTGTGGGTCTACCGGACGGGCAGATGGGCAACTCTGAAGTTGGGCACCTGAATATGGGCGCAGGCAGGGTTGTTTATCAGGAACTGACAAGAATAACCAAAGATATAAAAGACGGCGATTTCTTTAAAAAACAAGAATTTATCGAAGTAATGGACCATGCAAAGAATAACGATAAAAAGCTTCATGCTTTCGGGCTGATATCGGACGGCGGCGTGCACAGCCATATAGAACACCTTTATGCCGTTCTGACAATGGCGAAACAGCGAGGGCTGGAACAGGTTTATATTCACTGCTTTATGGACGGGCGTGATGTTCCGCCGGACAGCGGCAAAGGCTATATAATAACGCTTGAAGAGAAAATGAAGCAGCTCGGCATAGGCAAGATCGCAACTGTCATGGGCAGATATTACGGCATGGATAGAGACAACCGTTTTGAACGTGTCGAAAAGGCTTATGACGCAATGGTTTATGGACAAGGCGTTACTGCAGAAAATGCCGAGCAGGCAATGCAGCAAAGCTATGATAAAAAAGAATTCGACGAGTTTGTAATGCCTACTGTAGTGATCGAAAACGGCAAGCCCGTTGCAAAAATCGAAAAGGGCGATTCATGTATATTCTTCAATTTCAGACCGGACAGGGCAAGGGAGATAACGAAGGCGCTCGCCGAGCCGGATTTTGACGGCTTTGAGCGTGGCGATCTTAACCTTGATTATGTTTGCATGACGCAGTATGACGCGACTTTTAAAAATGTAAAGGTTGCTTACAAACCACAGTCACTGGAAAACACGCTGGGAGAATACCTTGCAAAGAACAATCTTAAGCAGTTCCGGATAGCCGAGACAGAGAAGTATGCACACGTAACGTTCTTCTTCAATGGCGGTGTGGAAAAGCCAAACGAAGGCGAGGACAGATACCTGATACCTTCTCCGAAAGTTGCAACTTACGATATGCAGCCGCAGATGAGCGCTTATGAAGTTGCAGACAAAGCTGTAGAGCAGATAGAATCGGGCAAATATGACGTTATGATACTCAATTTTGCAAATCCGGATATGGTAGGTCACACCGGCATACTTGAAGCGGCAGTGGCTGCAGTTACAGCTGTCGATGAGTGCGTTGCCAAGGTTATGGGTGCAATACAGAAAATCGGCGGAGAAGCGATCATAACTGCAGACCACGGCAATGCAGAAAAGATGCTGGACGATGAGGGTAAGCCTTTTACGGCGCACACGACGGGAAGAGTGCCGCTGATTCTAGTAAGCGAAAGGTTTAAAAACGCCCGGCTGCGTGATGATGGCAAGCTGGCTGACGTAGCGCCTACACTGCTAGGACTTATCGGGTTGAAAGAACCGCCGGAAATGACTGGAAGAACGCTAATAGAACAGTAGAAGCAGCTTGCAGTTGATAATGTACTTTAACACAAATGTAAAATACGTTAGGCGATTTGTTATAGAATAATGGTAGAAAATAATGTATAATAAACAACGAAAAGGAGTGATGCCAAAATGATAAGATTAATTTACGGAAAGAAGGGGAGCGGCAAATCAAAGCGGCTTCTCGATATGGCAAATGCTGAAGCAGTGGAGGCAAAGGGCGATATAATCTATATTGATGACAACAATCGCTGCATGTTCGATTTAAGACATGAAATAAGGCTGATCAACATAAACGAATACGGTATAAACAGCGTTGATAGTCTATACGGGTTCATTTGCGGTATTATTTCCGGAAATTTTGACATTCACTCTCTGTACATTGACGGATTAAAAAAGATACTTTACAAAGAAGACGCTGATATAGAGCATCTGCTCTCAAAGCTTGATGGTGTTCTGAAAGACAAGCAAGCGTTTATGATATACAGCTCGGAAGTAGATATTCCTAAAAGCCTTGAAAAGTATATCGATACAAGCTGGTAAACGAACTTTCCTGCTTATTTTGCAATTGTGCTGGTTTCCTTTATTTAAAAGGGGGCGGTGCTGCGTGCAAAGCAGGATTGTTTTTTAATGGAGGACAATAGATGGAACTAATAAGCACAAGGGGGAAAGGAAAGGCTTTGGAAGCCTCAAAGGCAACGCTTTCCGGTATTGCGCCGGACGGCGGACTTTATGTGCCCTCATTTTTTCCGAAAATAGACGCAGCAGATTACGCAGCTCTTGGCTACCCCGAACTTACTGCGAAGATACTTGGGCTTTTTTTCGAAGATATTGAAAACCTGGGAACGCTGACTCAAGAAGCATATAAAAGCTTTGACCACCCCGACATAGCGCCGGTAGTAAAAATCGGCGAAAGTGAATACGTGATGGAGCTGTGGCACGGCCCGACACTTGCATTCAAAGATATGGCGCTAAGCGTATTGCCAAGGCTGATGACTTCAGCGCTAAAGGACGACTCAGGAAGAGACGTACTCATACTTGTTGCAACTTCCGGAGACACAGGAAAGGCGGCTCTGGAGGGTTTCTGTGATGTGGCGGGCACAAAAATTGTAGTGTTCTATCCAAACGACGGCGTCTCGGAAATGCAGAGGCTCCAGATGGTTACTCAGGGCGGCAGCAACACAAAAGTAATTGGAATAAAGGGCAACTTCGATGACGCACAGAACGGGGTTAAAGAGATTTTCGCAGACAAAGAGTTTGCAGACACGATTGATAAACACAGCTTCAGGCTCTCTTCTGCCAACTCGATTAACTTCGGGCGGCTTGCACCTCAGATAGCATATTACGTCTGGGCGTATGTGCAGCTGCTTGGCAGAGGTGAGATAGAAAAGGGCGAGAAGATAAATTTCGTTGTACCTACGGGCAACTTCGGCAATATACTTGCGGCATACTACGCAAAGAAGATGGGGCTTCCGGTGGGAAAGCTGATATGTGCATCAAACAAAAACAACGTGCTTACAGACTTCTTCAGGCAGGGGAAATATACGCTTGATAGGCAGTTTTACAAGACGATGTCACCCTCAATGGATATACTGATATCCAGCAATTTAGAGCGCTTGCTGTTCGAGCTTTCGGACAGAGACGCAGAAAAAGTTGCCGGTATGATGGCCAGACTCAAAACCGACGGCAGCTATGCTATTGACGATGCCGTAAAGAACGAGCCGGAGGAAGATTTTTATGCTGACTGGTGCAGTGAAGAAGAAACGATGGCGGCTATTAAAAGCACATTTGAAGATAAAGGATATCTGTTAGATACGCATACGGCTGTTGCGGCCGGAGTCTACGACAAATATAAAAGGAGCACTGAGCGCACAAAGACCGTAATAGTCTCGACAGCTTCGCCTTATAAGTTCCCTGCGGACGTTCTTGCTTCGCTTGGCCTAGACACATCCGGCTTGGGAATATTCGAGATGGCTCAAAAGCTAAGAGATATCAGCGGAACGCAGATACCGAAACAAATAGAAGGGCTCATGACTAAAGAGGAGATCCACACGAACGTTATAGAAAAGTCGCAGATGCGGCAAGCCGTGCTGGAAAGTATAGATTAACGGAGGGAAAACATGCAGGAAAAGAAAACGATATTTTCAGGGATTCAGCCTTCAGGCATTTTGACAATAGGCAACTATCTGGGAGCAATAAAGAATTGGGTGAAGCTGCAGGATGATTACAACTGCTATTACTGCGTTGTAGACCTTCACGCAGTTACGGTAAGGCAGAAAGCTTCAGAGTTTCGCAGCAGGTGCCTCGATACGCTTGCTCTGCTCCTTGCGGCAGGTCTGGATCCGGAAAGAAATAATATATATATCCAGTCGCATGTGTCGTCACATGCAGAGCTTGCCTGGGTGCTTGGGTGCTATACCTATTTCGGAGAACTTGGACGGATGACGCAGTTCAAAGACAAAAGCGCAAAGAATGAGGACAATATAAACGCCGGTCTGTTTACATACCCTGTACTTATGGCAGCAGATATACTGCTATACAACACAGACCTTGTTCCTATCGGCGCGGACCAGAAACAGCATCTCGAGATTACAAGGGACATAGCTATACGGTTCAATAATGCTCACGGAGATGTGTTTACGATACCAGAGCCGTATATTGGAAAATCAGGAGCAAGGATAATGAGTCTTGCAGACCCGACGGCTAAGATGAGTAAATCCGACGAAAACGAGAATGCATATATTTCACTTCTTGACAAGCCGGAAGTTATCCGTCGCAAGATAAAGCGTGCCGTGACGGATTCGGACGGCGAGATAAGGTTTTCTGAAGACAAGCCGGGCGTTTCAAACCTTTTGTCGATTCTTTCAGCAATTACGGGCAATTCGATAGAGGAAACGGAGAAATCGTTTGCCGGTAAAGGCTATGGCGAACTTAAGGAATCTGTAGCGAATGCAGTGTGCAGCGAGCTTGAGCCGCTTCAAAGCCGCTATGAAAAGATTAGGGCGGATAAAGAATATCTAAACAAGGTGATGAGTGAAGG
Source organism: Christensenellaceae bacterium (assembly GCA_963666505.2). Taxonomy (GTDB): domain Bacteria; phylum Bacillota; class Clostridia; order Christensenellales; family SZUA-584; genus JABGQS01. Next base: position 1,042,979 of record CAXXXL010000001.1, read on the forward strand.
AGCTCAGAAGGCCGGCAGAAGCTCTCTTAAGATATTGCGCAAGGTCTATAAAAAAGTCGGCTTTGTACCGAGAGGATAAGAAATGCTGAAGAAGGATTACAAACTGTTTGCTTTTGACCTTGATGGTACGCTCATAGACACACGTACAGATATTGCGCTCAGTATGAAAGAAGTAATGAAAGATGCAGGGCTGACCGATGCCACAGATGATGATATACGTGCATCCATAGGCGGAGGAGCGAAAAAAGCCGTTCAGCGCCTTACCGGCTTCGAAGGCGAAAAGCTGGAGTATTATGTCGGTATATTCGAGAAGAAGTACGATGAGTTGTGCAGTGAAAACACAACGGTATACGAAGGCGGCGATGAACTTATAAAACGGCTTAAGAGCGAAGGGAAACTGCTTGCGGTAATAACAATGAAAGCTCGTGTGCCTACCCACAAGATACTAAAGTGGCACGGCCTTTTCGAACTGTTCGATGATGTAATTGCCTTCGACGATGTAGAAAAGAGAAAGCCCGACCCGGAGAGCTTTTTCAAGCTGCTAGAGAAGCACGGCATAAATAATGGCGATGCCTTGATGATAGGAGACACGACGACGGACATAAATTATGCAAAAAACGCCGGAGTGGATGTGTGCGCAGCGAAGTACGGATACGGGCAAAGCGAAGACCTGGAGGGTCTTAGTCCGGAATATGTTATCAACAGTTTAAAAGAACTATAATTGTAAATAGTTTGTTTGATAATTGTAATTGTATGGTATATAATAGTATTAATTTATTGGCGGGGGTGCTGTAATTGGCTAAAATTGACGAGACAATGAAATTCTCCTTGGAAAAAGAGCTTGATAATCCTGCAAGGGAAGTCATCTGGCTTATATATGATGCGCTCAAAGACAAGGGATACGACCCTGTCAATCAGCTCGTCGGCTATATACTGTCAGGAGACCCGACCTACATTACAAGCTATAAAAACGCAAGGTCTCTTGTGAAACGTGTGGAGCGAGACGAACTGCTTGAAGAATTCGTAAAGGTCTACATAGACAACATGGCGAAGGTAGACGAATAGTATTGAAGAAAGTCCGCTTGGGTAAAAGCAATATAAGCGTGTCGAAGCTGTGTTTTGGCACGCTTACTATAAGCCCTCTGCAAAAGAACTTCAGCATAGATAAAGGGGCAGATTTATTAAAGTCAGCTTTCGATATGGGCGTGACTTTTTTTGATACAGCGCAGATATACGGTACTTATCCTCATCTAAAGAGTGCCTTTAAAAACAACCCGGATGCAGTTATATCTACAAAGTGTTATGCTTATGATGAGAAAACAGCAAAAGAAAGTATAGAGCTTGCAAGGCAGGGCCTGGGCAGAGATGTAATAGACATATTCATGCTGCACGAGCAGGAGAGTGAACTAACGCTTAAAGGGCATAAAAAAGCGATAGATTACTTCCTTAAGATGAAACAAAGTGGAGTGATACGGGCTTTTGGTGTTTCAACTCACCATATAGCATGTGTAGAAGCCGCACTTGATCATGATGAGATAGAAGTTATCCACCCAATATACAACAAACGCGGCCTGGGTATTGCTGACGGCAGCATAGAGAGAATGACTGCGGCTGTTAAAAAAGCGCACGAGGCTGGTATAGGTATCTTTGCAATGAAACCGCTGGGCGGCGGACACATGTGCAAAACCCCGAAAGAAGCGTTTGACTTTGTACTTGACAGCAGCTTTATAGATGCAGTTGCAGTAGGCATACAGAGCAAGCAGGAGCTTGCCGGCAACATAGAATATTTTTCAGGAAACAGTGACGTAGAGTTTCATACTTCAATAGATAGAAAGATAATGATACACGACTGGTGCACGGGCTGCGGCACATGTGTAGGAGTCTGCAAAAGCGGAGCGATATCGGTTATAAACGGTAAAGCGGTTGTTGAACAGTCAAAATGCGTGTTTTGCGGCTACTGCGGCGCAGCATGCAAAGATTTCGTGATTAAGGTGGTATAAAAATGCAAAGAATAATGTGCGTCGATATAGGCGAAAAGAGAATAGGAATCGCCGTATCAGACCTACTTGGCCTGACGGCACAAGGTATAGAGACATATAACAGAAAAGGCGAAGGCGACGAGCAATACATCGCTGACAAGGCTAAAGAGCTTGGAGCATCGCTTATTGTTGCTGGGCTGCCGCTCAACATGAACGGGTCCAGGGGTCCTGCTGTAGACAAGGTAGTACAGTTTATGAGCGGGGTAGAGGCTCTGGGGAACAAAGTTGAGTATCAGGACGAACGCATGACAACGATGAGCGCAGAGCGAACGCTGATTGAAGCGGATATGTCACGTGAAAAGCGCAGAAAAGTTATAGACAAAGTAGCTGCTGTCTACATACTTCAGGCATACCTGGATTCGCACAGTACATAACGGAGGATAGGAATATGGAAGATAAACAATACGTTGAGTTGTTAGACGAGAATGAAAACCCGGTAGACTTCGAAAGACTTCTTACGTTCGATTTTGACGGAAGTGTTTTTGTAGCGCTTACGCCTGTAAAAGAATTCGAAGGTATACAAAACGGCGAAGTGATATTGCTGGAAATTCGCGAGGACGAAGACGGACAAGATTGTTACCTGCCGTTGGAAAACGAACAGCAGCTAGAGGTTGTGTTCGAAGAGTTCGAGCGTCTTTATGATGAGTAAAAAAAGCTGCTTGAGTATTTATAGCAGGACTTACCGCAATATTATTGACATCTTAATGCGTTTATATTAGAATGGTCTAGCGTCTTAAAAAGTCGCGGATATGTACCTGTAGCTAAGCTGGATATAGCGTTCGGCTACGAACCGAAAGGACGGGGGTTCGAATCCCTCCAGGTACACCAAAACAAAAGCACCCCGTTTGGGGTGCTTTTGTTTGGTCTTGGAGGGATTCGAACGCGAGCCTGCCGCTGCCGGTGGCGGAGCAAGGCAGGCGAGGCGGCGTGAAAGAGAGCGAAGCGAACGGAGCGAATCCCAAAACAGCAAATTTGAGTGTTAGTAGTACAGCGGGGTGCTTTTGTTTTTCCTTGGAGGGATTCGAACGCGAGCCTGCCACCGCCGGTGGCGGAGCAAGGCAGGCGAGGCGGCGTGAAAGAGAGCGAAGCGAACGGAGCGAATCCCGAAAAAGCAAATTTGAGTGTTAGTAGTTAAGCGGGGTGCATTAAAAAAGAGCGCAAGATGCGCTCTTCTAAATGTCAACTATTTCTCTTCATAAGGATACTTCAATATCATCTTGCGTGCAGCTCTTACTTCATCCAGTCTTGAAACAGGCGTAGTTTTCGGCGCATCGTGGAATACGTCATTGCCGCTTGCAGACTCTTTAGCTATTTGTATCATAGCATCTATGAAGGCGTCAAGCGTTTCCCTGCTTTCAGTTTCGGTCGGCTCAACCATCAGCGCTTCCTTTACGACCAGCGGAAAGTATACAGTAGGCGGATGGAACCCAAAGTCAATTAGCCGTTTTGCGATGTCAAGCGCACTTACTCCCTGCTCTTTCTGCCTGGATGCAGATAGGACGACTTCGTGCATACATGCACTGCCGTAAGGTATATCGTAATAGTCTTTAAGACTTGCAGAGATGTAGTTCGCATTTATAACAGCTGTCTTTGAGACTTCTTCCAAGCCCTCACAGCCCATAGTAAGAATATAGCTGTAAGCACGAAGTATCACGGCGAAATTAGTGTAAAATGAGCGTATCTGCCCGATGGTGTCGTTATCGCAGCAGGAAAAGACATAGCCATCTTCAGTTTTCTCCACTATGGGATCGGGAAGGTACGGTATAAGCTCCTTTGTTACGCCGACAGGACCGGCTCCCGGTCCGCCTCCGCCGTGCGGTGTGCTGAATGTCTTGTGAAGGTTAAGATGCAGCACATCAAAACCCATGTCTCCCGGTCTTGCCATACCAACAATAGGATTGGCGTTAGCTCCGTCATAATACAGCAATCCACCCTTGTCGTGGACTATCCTTGCTATCTCAACGATATCCTCCTCAAACAGTCCAAGCGTGTTCGGGTTTGTAAGCATAAGTCCTGCTGTATTCTCATCAACCATATCAGAAAGCGCTGCAATATCTACAGTCCCGTTCTTGTTAGACTTCACTTCGATAACGTCGAAACCGACTACAGATGCTGAAGCCGGGTTAGTACCGTGTGCAGAGTCAGGTACGATTATCTTGTTCCTGTGTGCCTGTCCGGTTTTGATATGGTGCTGCTTTATAATCATCAGCCCGCACATCTCTCCATGAGCGCCGGCAGCAGGGGAGAGGGTAAACCGATCCATACCGGTTATCTCGCAAAGCTGTTGCTCAAGCTCATACATTACCTCAAGGCAGCCTTGCACGGTTTCGGCAGGCTGAAGCGGGTGAACGTTCGCAAAGCCTTCCAGACGTGCTATCGCTTCGTTGAATTTAGGATTATATTTCATGGTGCACGAACCTAAAGGATAGAATCCAGCGTCAACACCATAGTTAAGCTTGGAAAGATTCGTAAAGTGTCGCACTGCTTGAGATTCGCTTATCTCCGGCAGCTGCGCCTGCTGCTTTCTGACCATACCACCAGGAAGCGCATCCTTTGCTTCAAGCACTGGCACATCACATTCCGGCAGCGAATATCCAAAACGGCCTTTTCGACTCAGTTCAAAAATAAGATCCGTCTTCATTTGCTCACCGCCTTTTTCACCATATCGTCGATCTCTGCTTTAGTCCTCTTTTCTGTTACGGCCAATAGCAACGTACTGCTCAGTTCTGGATAATCCTTGGAAACGTCATAGCCGCCGATAATGCCATGATCAAGAAGCTTTTTGTTAAGCTCTGCAAAGTTTCCTTTATAGCTTACTGCAAACTCTAAAAAGAAAGGAGCGCTGAAGGCAGGCTCGAATCTGTTCGTTTCGATAAGCTTAGCGTAAGCATAATGAGCCTTACTCATGCTCTGGCGGGCAGCCTCTTCCAGACCGGATTTGCCGAGCAATGAAAGGTACATAGTAACAGCAAGCGCATTAAGCGCATGGTTAGAACAAATGTTTGAAGTTGCTTTCTGTCGCCTTATATGCTGTTCCCTTGCCTGCATAGTCATTACATAGCCAGTTCTGCCCTGCGTATCAACAGTTTGGCCGATTATACGTCCTGGCATCTTTCTAACGTGCTTGTGCCTGGTTGCAAGAAATCCAAGATACGGACCGCCGAAGCTGAGCGGAAGGCCAAGCGACTGCCCGTCTCCGACAGCGATATCAACGCCCATCTCACCGGGAGCTTCCAGCAGCGCAAGAGACATAGGGTCGCAGCTCTGAATAACCAAGGCGCCCTTTTCCTGCGCAGTTTGAGCAAGCAGCGGTATGTCTTCAATTGAGCCAAAGAAATTTGGAGACTGCAGTATGAGTGCAGCGGTGTCTTTGCTTATAAGCTCTTTTAAGCTCTCGTCATCAGTGGTTCCGTCTACAATATCGACTTCTTTAATTTCGATGCTGCGAAATTTAGCATACGTTTTAAGCACACGTCTGCTCTGCGGGTTGACGCTTCTTGATATCAGAACTTCGTTTTTGCCGTTAATGCTGCATGCCATGAAAGCCGCTTCCGCCAGTGCCGTAGCGCCGTCATACATTGAAGCATTCGTCACATCCATTGCTGTCAGCATGCAAATATAAGACTGATACTCAAAAGCCGCCTGCAGCGTACCCTGGCTTATCTCCGCCTGATATGGAGTGTATGCCGTAAAGAACTCTTGCCTAAGCAAAAGCTGGTCAACGGCGCTGGGACAGTAATGGTCATATGCGCCGGCGCCAAGGAAACAGACGTTGTCAATTGTGTTTTTGTTCTTCTTTGCAATCGTTCTTAGTTTTTTATCTAATTCAAGCTCAGATTTACCCGTGTCTAAGTTGAGCTTTCTTTTGAGTTTTACCTCATCAGGTATGCTACTGAAAAGCTCATCTACATCCGAAACGCCTATAACGTCCAGCATTTCCTGCTTTCCGCTCTGCGTACCGGGTATGTATTTATGCATTATTCTGCCTCCGATTCGCAGTACTTTTCATATTGACCCATATCCATAAGCGAATCAACCTCCGCCTTGCTTTTGATGCTAACTGCAGCTATCCAGGCTTCATACGGATTTTCGTTCGCAGATTCAGGGCTGTCAGTCAGCTTTTCATTCACCTTTACAACAGTACCGGAAATCGGCGAATATATCTCAGAAGCAGCCTTGACAGAGTCTACAGTGCTCAGCATATCTCCGGCTTCAAGAACAGTCCCCACCTCGGGGAGTTCGAAGAAAACGATATCACCAAGGTTGTCCTGCGCATAGTCGGTAATGCCGATGTAAGCCATGTCTCCGTCAACATTAACCCATTCGTGCTCCTCTGAATACTTAAGTCCCTCTACAACTTTCATAAGAAAAATCCTCCTTTATAAAAAATAATTATTTAGCGTATTTCTTGCTGTAAAAAGGCTTCTTTACTATCATAGCCTTCACAGCTTTGTTTCTGATAATCACATCTATGTTTGTGCCGATGTCGGCAAACTGTTTCTCAATAAGGGCCATTCCAAGCGTTTTGTTAAGGGTAGGGGAAAAGCTGCCGCTGGTTACGAAACCTATTTTCAGTCCGCCCTTCTCTACATCAAAATGGCTTCTCGGCACTCCCCGCTCTGCCATCTCAAAGCCGACAAGCTTTCTTTCTGCGCCCTGTTGCTTCTGTGCTGCAAGCACGTCTCTGCCGACAAACTCGCCTTTGTCCGGTTTAACAAACATTCCAAGGCCTGCTTCGACGGGGGTGATGTCGCTGCTAAGCTCGTTTCCGTAAAGCGGCAGAGCAGCTTCAAATCTAAGAGTGTCACGTGCGCCAAGGCCTGCCGGTTTCAGTTTGCTGCTGCCTGCTTCTATCAGTGCGTCCCAAACGGTTTGTGCGTCTTTGGCAGAGGTATAGATCTCAAAACCGTCTTCGCCGGTATATCCCGTTCTTGACACAAGCGAATTTGCTCCACCGACTGTTACGTCTTCGGCGAAATGATAGAACTTCATTATGTCAAGGTCATGGTCACAGACGTTCTGAAGTATCTCCTGAGCAAGCGGTCCCTGAACGGCAAGCTGTGCGATGCTGTCAGATATGTTTTCCGCTTCTGTATCGCTGCCAATATTCTGTTGAATCCAGTCGAAGTCCTTATCTGTGTTTGCAGCGTTTACGACTAGAAGCAGTTCTTCATCACTTTTCTTATAGATAAGCAGATCGTCAACTACACCGCCGCCAGGGTAGCACATAGGGGAGTACACGGCCTGTCCGGGAACTGCTGTGGATACGTCGTTTGTAACAAGGCGCTGTACAAAATCAAGAGCGCCGCTTCCCTTTATGGCTATCTCACCCATGTGTGAAACATCGAAAAGCCCCGCAGCGCTTCTGACCTGCCGGTGCTCTTCAATTATGCTCGTATACTGAACGGGAAGCTCCCATCCGCCGAAGTCAATGATTTTTCCGCCATGTTGAAGATGTTTTTGATAAAGTGGTGTTCGTTTCAAAATTTCTCTCCTTTACAGTGATTTTTCCCTAGTGTATTTTCACAGTAAAAAGGGAAAACAACACTAAGTGTCGTTTTCCCTGTATAGTTACCCGAGAGATTCTACCAACATTGTCTGCCAGTATTGCACCTTAGGTGCCGTCTTATACGGCTTTCCAGAGCAGCGTCCGGATACAGTCCATTTACCTGAAAGTTTCGCAAAACAGCCTGACACGCTGTCCGTTTGCCTCGTCGGTGATTATACTCTCCCATATCCTTCATCCGCATATATTCATATTATTTTCTGTATTCGACAAAAGGTATATGATATCCTTTTTATTTCTGCTATTCCCCCGAAGGTGTTGACGGTGGATCAGTTTCTACGCTCATGCCTTTTAAGTCGCTCATGTCCAGCATAACGCTGCTGGAACCGTCGGATAGGAAAGTCGGCAGCGTTCCGTTCCATTTTTTTATCCATTCAAGTTCGAGTATTTCAGGGTTTTGTGATATAGCTGCTGCAAGTATTGTTTTCTCCTTAGCCTCGGCTTCGGCCTGAATGATGCGTGTCTCCGCGTCAACCTCTGCCTGAGTCCTCTTTTGCTGAGCAGTTTCAACAGCTTTTTTGGCAACAGCCTCGTCCCTTATGGCCTGCTCGATCTCCTCGCCGCCATCGGTATCAAGGAAGGTGATAGAATGCAGATAAAGCCCGTTGTCATCAAATCTTTGCGTAAGGTAGCTTTCTATCTCCATATATACTTGAGAGCGTTTGCTGCCCAGTATCTCAATAATGTTATAATTGACCATAGCCGTATCGATCGCCCGTTGCGCAACAGGTTTTACAAGTGTAGAGTTGATCACAGGCACGGTGCGGAACTTCTTGAAAACATCCACGGCTTTTGCTGGGTCCACTTGATACTTAACGTCAATAGCTATAGTAAGGTACTGCGCATCCTTAGTCTGTCCATAAAGACTGTCTATTGTGTTGGTCTGCACTTCCGTAGACAGCGTATATACCGTGTCAAAAGGACCTTTTGTCTTGATACCTTCGCCGAGCACGTCTTTCTGCACGCCGCCCGAGAACGGAGAATAAATAACGCCTACGTTGTTCGCAGGGACAAGTGTGAAAAAAGCCGGTATCATAATGATAAGGCCAAGAAGGCTGAGCCACTGCTTTGAGTTTGGCTTCCAGCCAGTATTGCCGCTAACACGCTTTACGCCTGCGGCTACGAATATAACGATAACTACAATTACCGATAGAATAATATAAGTCATGCTTTTCCTCCAAAGTTTAATAAGTTAAATTATATAGTATAAATGAGATATAAAAATGTGAAACTTCTGTGAACGTTGATAAGTTTGTGAACAGAGCGTAAAAATGCAATGATATATTTGTGAAAATACATACAGCATGTTAATATATGAAAAGGTGAAATAACGTATGTTCGGATACATAGCGCCTCTTATTCCAGAGCTCAAAGTAAAGGAACACGAGGCTTTCAAAGGCTACTACTGCGGCCTTTGCAAGACAATAAAAGAAAATTATTCAAATACAGCTCGATTTATGTTAAGCTACGATTGTGCTGTATTATCTTTACTGCTTTCTTCGCTAAGCGAAGATATGCCTACTGTCACGGAAGAGCGCTGTGTCGCCAGCCCTCTCAAGAAAAAAACCATAATTCGCTCCGAGCAGGCAAAGTATGCAGCAGGTGTAAATGTGCTGCTTGGTTACGGTAAAGTAAAGGACAACGCAGCGGACGACAAAAAACTTTCTGCGCATATGTTGCTGTTACTGTTCAGTCGCCAGTTCAGGCACGCATCAAGAGACTATGAAGAACTCTCTGGCAAGTTTGCGCTTCACCTTGGCAGTCTTGCGCAGCTAGAAGAGCAAAAGTGCGACAATATAGACGAAGTATCATCACAGTTCGGTGAGCTGCTTGCAGAGGTGTTTTCACTCGCTCCCTTTCCTTTCATGGACGAAGGCACTAAAAAAGCGATGTATCACCTTGGCTACAACCTCGGCAGATGGATATATGTTGTCGACGCTGTCGACGATTTGGAGAAGGACTATAAAAAAGACAGATACAACGTATATCTGCAGCGCTCTTTTGACGATATAAACGGGCACCGGCAGAGAATACGGGAAGAAGCGCAGTTCAATATGAACTATACTCTGTACGAAGCGTGCAAAGCATACGAACTGCTGGATATAAAAAGAGATAAAGGATTGATAGATAATATTATGTATGAAGGCCTTGCTAAAAAGACAGAAGATATACTTAAAGGGGGATGTTGATGGATCCGTATAAAGTGCTTGGAGTCAGCCGCTCCGATTCAGACGAAACAATAAAAGCAGCATACCGCAAGCTGGCAAAGCAGTACCATCCTGATAAATACAGGGGGCACGACCTTGAAGAATTGGCAAGCGATAAACTAAAGCAGATAAATGAAGCGTACGACATTATTCAAAAAGAACGCAAGGCGTCGGGAAGCTACAGCCGCGGGTCCGGTTCAGGTTATACAGGAAGCACAGGCTCAAGCTACGGCGGAAGCGCAACTTATTCCGAAATAAGGCGAATGATACAGCTCGGGAACATTTCACGGGCAGAAGCGATGCTCGACAACATGAGCAATCACGATGCTGAATGGCACTATCTTAAAGGAGTTATACTTCAACGCAAAGGCTGGTACGACGGCGCAAGGCAGCATTTTGCAAACGCCAGGAACATGCAGCCGGGAAATCCTGAGTATGAAAGCGCATACACCACAGTAAATGCAAACGCCAGCAGCTACGGACAAACTAACTACGGTAACCAATACCAGAACTCATCGTGCAGCTGCTGCGATGTCTGCGCCGGGCTAATGTGTGCAGACTGCTTATGCAACTGCTGCGGCGGATGTTGATAAATAAGAAGCAGGGCGGAGGAGATATATGTCAAGATTCAAACACACAGCCCACAGGGTAAGCCTTACTGCGATGTTCATTGCGATGTCGCTGCTTTTTATGTATCTTGCTTCGATAATACCTGTGCTGCGCATAACATTCTACTTTTTAAGCTCCGTCTTTGTCATGGGGCTTCTTCTGGAAGACGAAGTAATGCTCTCGTTTATGATGTTCGGTGCGGTTTCTGGGCTTTCGATGCTTCTGATGCCTTTTACAATGGCGCTTCCATACGTTCTCTTCTTTGGACACTACGGCATAGGCAAATACCTCATAGAAAAAAATGTTAAAGACAAAATATTAAGATATGTGTTGAAGCTGATCTATTTCAACATTGCGCTGGCGCTTGCCTATCTTGTTGCAAGAGAGCTTTTGTTCAGCACAACGCAGGGCACCGGCCTGGCCATATGGATAATTATAATAATTGCCGAAGCGGCTTTCATCATTTACGACTTTTTATTCTCAAGAATCACAGGTTACTATTTCAACAATATAAGAAGATACCTAACTAAAAGCTGACATAAGACCAATTCGACAAGAAACGAGGCGGATATTATGCTGATAAGAAGAGTTATTGCTGTCTGTGTTGCTGTTGTAATGTGCGCGGCAGTGCTGTTTGGCTGCACAGCCGAACAAGAACAGTCGACAGGGGACGACGTTAGTTTGGATGCTGTTTCAGAAGCGACTGAAGCAAGATACGCCACGAGGGAGATAAGAGGATATGAAGGCGTACGGCTTGACCCTGCAGTTGGCCCGCGTGACAACTCGATAAAAGGCACCCGGTACGTAAAACTTACTCAGTACAGTCTTAAGATAACAGGTCTTGTAGATGAGGAACTTGAACTCAAATATGACGAAGTTTTGGATTTCCCGTCATACGAGCGGCTTATTACTCTGTACTGTGTTGAAGGATGGGACGCTACGATACTGTGGAAAGGCGTAAAGATAACAGACTTAATAGATGCAGCAGGTGTTTCAGACTCTGCAAAAACCGTTATATTCAAAGCGGTTGACGGTTATACGACTTCGCTGCCGATTGCGGAAATAATACAAAAGGACATGCTGCTTGCCTATATGTCAAACGGGATAGACATCCCTCCCGAGATGGGTTTTCCGTTCATAGTATTGGCAGAAGACAAGCTCGGCTATAAGTGGGCACGCTGGGTAAATGAGATTGAGCTATCAGACGACCAGGATTACAAAGGTTACTGGGAATCTAATGGATATTCCAACGAAGCAGACGTAAATAGATAAAAATTGTAACAAACAAAGAATGGAGACACTTTTTATGAGCAATGTTATTGTGATCACCGGAGGAACAAGCGGTTACGGCAAAGCAGCAGCACAGAAATTTGCAGCCAAAGGCGAGAAGGTAGTTGTTGTCAGCAGAAACAAGCAGAGCCTGCAGCAGACCAGTGATGAGCTTGGAGTCGATGCATTTTCTGCTGACGTTACAAAAACGCAGGACTGGAACGCTCTTTTTGATTATGTGATTGAAAAATACGGAAGAGTAGACCTGCTCATTAACAACGCAGGCGCAGCTATAACGGTAAGCCCGCTAGATAAACAGTCATTCGAGCAGATCGATAAGTGCGTCGATCTTAACCTCAAGGGAGCTATATACGGCTGCAGGGTGTTCATGCCATTGTTCAAAAAGCAGAAGGGCGGCACTGTTATGAACGTTTCCAGCATCTGTGCTGAACAGTCATGGCCGGGCTACAGCGTATACGCTGCAGCAAAAGCCGGCATGGTCAGCTTTACGAAGTCCATGATAGTAGAGCTTCAGCCGCATGGTGTGCGTGTGTCCTGCCTTATACCTGCAGGGCGAGACCAACTTCTGCAAGAACTCTAATATAAACAAAGGCGGCTTCAAAATGCAGGCAGAAGACTTCGCACAGGTTATATACGACACTTTTTATCTGCCAAAACATATAGTAGTACCGGAAGTGACCGTGTGGGGGATAGACCAGCTAATTGTCCCGCTGTAATTTATTTATCATGCGTAAAGCTGCTGTCCCCAGTGATGGGTATTTCTTTGCCGAGATACTTTGGCTCTGGTTTTAATATGTTTACGTAAATCAAATCCTTAACACGGGCAAAGCTTTCTCGAAGTGAATCAAAATCTGCGTAAAGGTAGCGTCTCGGGTCAGAGTTTACTCCCTGTGTACTAAGCCCCATCCGGTTTGCGATGTATACTGCTCTGGAGATATGAAACTTCTGAGTTACAATGATAACACTGTCAACGCAGAACACATCTCTTGCCCGGTACAAGCTCTCATACGTCGAAAACCCGGCGTGGTCAAGGAATATATCTTCCTTCGGCACACCTTTTGAAATGGCATAGCTGAGCATTGCATTCACTTCATCATAATCATTTCTGCCGTGGTCTCCGCTGAACAGCAGTCGCTCGGCCTTGCCGGCTCTGTATATCTCAATAGCATAATCCACCCTGTCCTGTAAGACGGCGGAAAGCCGCTCATCAGAATAAACCCGTGAACCCAGCACCAGCACGCATTGCGCTTTTTCAAGCTTATCGATGTTTTTAATGTCATAGATATTGTTCGCAGAGCAGCATATTACGATTGAATTGAAAGTTACAAAAATTATGGAAGCTGCAAAAAAAAGAAAAATTAGAATTTTAAAAATTGTTCTTAAAAAAATTCCAGTCAAGATGTTGCCTCTTTCTCCACCTTTTAATAAGATATATTATTTTATATAAAAAGGATGTAATTTGGCTCATTTAGTTGACAACGACGGCAAAAGTTATAGAATAGTAATGTAAAACATTTGGGAAATGACATACGGGGTTTTTATGAAAGAACTGGATTTATTAAGGAAATTAAAATCTGTAGCGTTTGCCACACTTGAAAACGGCATGCCTTCCGTAAGGATAGCGGACGTTATGCTCATAGAAGAAGACAAGATATATTTTCTAACGGACAGAGGCAAATCGTTCTATCGCCAACTGATGGAAAACAAGAATGTTGCTCTCGTGGGCATGGATGAGAACTATGTCTCGGTCAGGGTGAGCGGGAAAGCTGTTCTGGCCGACTGTACATATATTGACAAGATATTTGAAGAAAATCCGTCACTTGGCGATATCTATGCTCCCAACACCAGAGACATACTTGAAGCTTTCTGTATATGCGAAGGTATCGGTGAGATATTCGACCTTTCAGACACGCATCCCAAGCGCACAAGATTTGCATTCGGCGGTGCTGAACAAATAGAGCCGGGATATAGCATAAATAACGATGCATGTATAAAATGCAGGGTATGTGTGGTAAGCTGCCCTGTAGGCGCTATAATTGAAAAGGATGAAAGATTAGTGATAGACAGCGCTTCTTGTCTGGAGTGCGGACGCTGTTTCGAATTCTGCCCTGTAGAAGCGATTGAGAAGCCAAGTAAATTTTTATTGGAGGAATCATGAAAAAAGTATTAATACTTATGTTGGCATTAGTATTGTTTACAGCCTTAACTGGGTGCAGCACACAAAAAGGTGATTGGGTACAGACAAGTGAAACACAAATGGGGGATCTAACAGTCAAAGAATTTCAGAACACTCAAGAGGATTCATTGACAGTAGAAGAAGGAGTGCTGCGTGTTGGTATGGATCTTCAGTACCCGCCTTTCGAAACGTTTGACGATTCGGGTGACCCGACCGGCATAAGCGTAGACGTTGCCCAGGCTCTTGCAGACAAGCTGGAGCTCGAGCTCGAAGTTGTAAACATGGACTTTTCAACGCTGATACCTGCTCTTGAGACGGGTGATATCGATATAGTGATAGCTTCTATGTCCATAACGCAGGAACGTGAGGAAAAAGTTGATTTTACCGCTCCATATTTCTATTTCAAGATAATAGGTCTTATGAATAAAAATTACGCAGATGTTAATTCTCTAGATGACGAATCAACTGCGGATGACCTTTGGGCTATTAAAGATACAAGATTCATCGGTCTTGCTGGCCAGATTTCCGTTTCAATACCTGAGGAGCACGGCTTTAATGTGCAGATGTCGGTAGACAAGTCGGCCGCAATAACAGAGATTGTCAACGGCGAAGCTGACATACTCGTAATAAGCCCGGAAGTCGTGGTAGGCGCACACAACGCTAATCCCAATTCAACGGCTGTGTTCTGGACGTCGCTGGACGTCAGCCCGATAGGCATGGCGGTAGACGAAGGCAATAAAGAGCTTCTCGAACTTGCGGACGAGTTCATAGCGCTGATGGATTCTGAAGGCGGTGTATACGACCAGTTAAGAGATAAGTATTCGGAGCCGCTCAAAGAGCTCTACGGAGACGCTGTTACGATGGATTTCTATATCTATGAATGATAAAAGCGCAAAGACAAGAATATTTAACATGCTGCAGTTCTTCGGAGCTGCGCTTGTTTATATAGCGCTTATAGTTTTCGTAACGCTAAGGATGGCTCAGGATAACTTCAGCTTCAGCCGCATCTTCGAATATTCGTGGCTGCTAAAAGAAGGAATATTGAATACGCTTATACTAAGCGGATATTCACTTTTGTTCGGGCTGATACTTGGCTTTTTTCTCTATCTTGGCAGAGAGAGCAATGTGTACTTTGTCAAAAGTCTTGCAAACATATTCATTGAAGTTATGATGGGAACTCCGCTTTTAGTATTAGTTTTCATCGCAGCATATTTTATAGGACCAGCGTTTGGTTATAGGGACGATTATGTTCTGGGGATCATCTCGATAACTGTATATATAGGCCCGTATATGGCGAACATGTTCAAAAGTTCTATAAACAGCATAGATAAAGCTCAGTTTGTCGTGATGGATCTCTATGGTTTTTCGGCTTATAAGAGATACAGATACATAATACTGCCACAGATTTTCCGTCGCATGCTGCCCACTCTTATGAACAACTTTACTTATGCAATTAAAGGCAGTTCATTATTATATGTGGTCGCAGTAACCGAGATTGCTTACTCAATTAAGCTCATTCAGTCAAAGAACTTTGCTTACACCGAAGGCTATCTGCTGCTTTGGTTTGCCTATCTTGCAATTACGCTCCCGCTGACTCTCATATCAAAAACACTTGAGAGGCGGTACAACATATGAAACTGAAAATAAGCGGCGTCGTGAAAGACTACGACAAGCGTGTGCTGAACGATATATCTATTGAAATTGAAGAACGCTCGGCTTTTGCTGTAATCGGTCCTTCCGGCTGTGGTAAATCTACTCTGCTGCGTCTTATCGCCGGCATAGAATTCCCCCAGAAGGGAGAAATCGAGATAAACGGAAAAAAGATAACGCCGGCTTCTATACAGCAGTACCAGAAGACCATAGGAGTAGTTTTTCAGGATCACAACCTTTTTCCGCATCTTTCACTTGAAAAGAATATTACGATAATTCTCGAAAAGTTACGCGGCATGAGCAAAAGCGAAGCAGTAAAAAAAGCAGACGCACTTTTAAGCCTGCTCCATCTTTCAGAGCAAAAAAATAAACTCCCGGCAAAGGTTTCGGGCGGACAAGCACAGCGTGCCTCGATAGCACGTGCGCTTAGCACAGACCCGGAATTACTGCTTCTTGACGAACCTACGGCTTCTCTCGACCCTGTACTGACGCACGAAGTTCTGACTGCCATACAAGAGCTTAAATCGCTCGGAAAAGATTTTATATTCGTAACTCACGAGATAGCTTTT
Organism: Christensenellaceae bacterium; assembly: GCA_963666505.2. Taxonomy (GTDB): domain Bacteria; phylum Bacillota; class Clostridia; order Christensenellales; family SZUA-584; genus JABGQS01. Next base: position 1,059,085 of record CAXXXL010000001.1, read on the forward strand.
GTAAAATCTTTTGCAGACTATGTTATATTCATAGACGAAGGGAACATAATAGAGCACGGAGCGGTTAATATACTTGATGAGCCAAAAACGGATAAGCTCCAAGCATTTCTAAAGAATGTTACTTATGAATAGCTTGAGACTGTCCTTGATATATTGATTATGGTATAATATTTTTAAAAGAAAGCTCTCAACTAATATTTTTAAGTGACAGAAGGAAAGAAATAATTTAATATGCATTTTAGATGCAAAAATATCAGCAAAGGATAATGTAATTATGAAGATTAAAGTCATTTCAACTTTGCTCGTGCTCACTTTTTTGTTTTGTTTTATACCTGTATCAGCATCGGCAGCCGGTGTTGCTGTTTCGGCAAGCGTAGATTCCAAAACTGATATTACAGTACCGGACGGAACAACAGTTAACATTCAAATCGAGATAACAAATAACACAGGCGCACAGATAGTGCTCGAAGAAATTTACTGCGACAGTATATATGAAAACTACAAAGGCCTGGATGTATTTATCGCTAACGGAGCATCACTGTATTTTTTCTTTGACTATACCGTTCAGTTCGGAGACAATCTAGATTACAGTTTTCCGGTGATGATAAGGTACAGCGGCGACCAGCCGGAGTTTTCAAACCAGCTGAACTTTCATGAAGAAGTTACAGTGAATCCGCCTATCGATACAAGGAAAACTTTCACAGTTACGCCAGACAAAACAACTGTAAACAACGGAGGGCAGGTCAAGTTCAATGTCTATGTAAAGAATACAGGCAACGTAAAATTCCTTGACTTTACCGTGACTCTGAACGGAACTGATATAGAAACTTTCGACCTGGATCCCGGGAAAGATAAAAGCTTTGTTTACAAAAAAATATACACTTCGGATACAACCGAGAAATTCGGTTATCATCACTTGTATGAAGGGGCGGGAGGCAATATTCCGATTTCAAGCGGAAAAACTGTTGATATCCGAATAACTGTGGCGAAATCCGCAAATGCAGGAATGTCTGTTACAGCTTCTGCGAGTGCAGCGGAAATAGAACCAGGCCAGGCAGTGGCAGTTGAGCTGACGGTGAAAAACACAGGCGATGTCGATTTTGTAGATATTAGCATCAAAGATAATCTTGGGATGCAGTATGGAGGCTGGGGAAGCCTTGACTCAGGAACGAGTAATGACAAAACAGTAATGCTTAAACTGAACTCTTCATCAAGCTATAAGTTTACTGTTACTGCAAAAGACAAGAACGGCGGCACATATACTTTTGACTCCAACACCCTAAATATCAAAGTTTCGCCTCAGGAAGAACTTGCGGAAGAAGAACATACGGAAAAAGAACTTACGGAAGAAGAACTCAGAGAGCTTGAACTTGCAGCAGCGCAGGAGCAGGAGCAGGCAGAGGAAGATGAACAAAACCAAAAACCTGAAGACGGGATCAACCTGCTCAACGTGATTTTGATTGCTGCAATAGCATTGCTCATAGGTGCATTGATACCTCTAATAATTATGGCGGCAAAGAAAAACAAATCTAAGAATAAAAATGATAACAGGTTGGATAAAAAATAAATCAATGGTATAATCAGTAAAACTGATATGGAGGAAAAAACATGGATATCAAAGCGAAGATAGAAGAGATAGTTGAAAAAGTGAAGAGTGATAAGAATTTTGGACAGAAGTTCAAGGAAAATCCTGTTAAAGCTGTTGAATCAGTCTTAGGAATAGACCTTCCGGACGACCAGATAAACAGCATAATAGACGGCGTAAAATCAAAATTGTCAATTGACAGCGCTTCAGATGCCATAGGGTCAATCAAAAAACTTTTCTAGGCAGCAGAGGTAAAACATGACTGAAAAACAAAAACTAATCAAAAGAGCAGGTGATATGTTCATTGAAGGCTATAACTGCGCACAGTCTACAACCGCTCCGTTTAATGACATCGTTGGCGTAGATGAAGATACGCTGATAAAAGCAAGTTGCGCTTTCGGAGGCGGCGTCGCAAGACTGCGAAACGTATGCGGCGTTGTCAGCGGTATTGCATTTATTTTCGGGCTGAGTAGCCCATGTCTTGATGTTACAGATGAGGACGCTAAAGCTGATATGTATGGAAAAGCACAGGAGCTGATAAGTAAGTTCACCGCAAAGAACGAGACGGTTATCTGTTCAGAGCTTCTTGACGACTTTGAGAAGAATCCGCCAAAGAGCGAGCCGTACAAAGATAACCCCTGTTTAAAGCTAGTCGAAGACGGCGTTGCTCTGCTCTGCGATTATCTGGGAATAGAATAGCTTATTCCTCTATATAATCCGGAAGCTCGCCGGTGTATTGCTCCCAGACTGATGTTACAAGCTCATCGAACTCTGTCTGGTCTTTACCGATTATGACAAGTCCCTGTTTGGCTTTAAGCTCGTCGTCGGCTTTTTGGATTTGTTTGAATCTGTAATCGTTTTCGACGATATCTACGTGTATCCACCCTTCATCAGTATGAACAAAGCCTTTTATGCGCAGCGCATACTTTGATAGTCCTTTTGTAAAAGCTATAATGCTGCTTTTTTTATACACCTTTTTAAGCTTGATGGTGTAAGTAGCAGTCCTATTGCCGGGCGTGTTATAAGATTCTTCAATTACACCGCTGTTGACTAGATGCTTCTCTATTCCACTTATAGGCACATCTGCCTGCACAGCCCTTTTAATAAAAGCATTAGGATTGAGCGACATGATTTCATTTTCGATATCGTCCACAGTTTTTTTATCTGCAAGGTCAGTCTTATTTATAATAACAAAGCTGCTTGAAACTACCTGGTTTACAAGCTGAGGCAGCATTTTGTAATATTTCAAGAATAGTGTTGCGTCAACGATGCATACTGAACCTAAGTATTCATACCCACGCTGCATGTGCGCAGAGAGCTCTTCCAGTATCGAGTTCATGGATGAAGGATCGGCAAGCCCTGAATTCTCTATAACAAGTGTGTCAATGTCGAGCTTTTGAAGCTCGATCATGGTTTTTAGGAAGTTGGCTTTTATGCAGCTGCAAAATATAGAGCCGTTGTTTACCTCTACGTACTCAAGCCCGTTCTTATCAATAGTCCTGCCGTCTATTCCAATCACGCCAAACTCGTTTAAAAGAACGCCGACCCTGCGGTTGCTCATGTCTGTAAGAAGCCGCCGAAGAAAAGTTGTTTTTCCGGAACCAAGAAAACCGGAGATAATATACAGTTTAATTTTATCTTTCATTTTTCGCTCCCTTAGATTTGCTTTCTACGATGATATCACAGCAGAAGAGAAAATTAATGTAAATATAGCGCAATAATTGTACAAATTTGCTCAATGTGATAAATTATAAAAGAATTAACACAGTCAAAAACTCAACCAAAAAGAAATTTAGATGTTTAAAAAAACTTTGCACTGTGTTAATATGTTTACATCAAAACAATACGCAAGGGAGACACTATGAAACCGGAACAACTAGATAAAAAAGCAAGAGAATACCTGCCGCAGATGAGCGAATTTTTAAGAGACCTAATCGCTATACCGGGCGAAAGCGCTGAAGAAAAAGAAGTGATTAGACGAATAAAAAAAGAAATGCTGGATCTGGATTTTGATCAGATCGAGATAGACCCTATGGGCAATATCTTAGGATTCATGGGAGACGGTGAAAAGATAATTGCATACGATGCACACATAGACACAGTAGGCATCGGCAACAAGGACAACTGGAGCTTCGATCCGTATAAAGGATATGAGAGTGATGAAGAGATAGGCGGCAGAGGCGCATCCGACCAGCTAGGCGGCATCGTCAGCGCAGTTTACGGTGCAAAGATCATGAAAGATTTAGACTTGCTTTCAGGCTATACAGTTCTAGTAACCGGCACTGTACAGGAAGAAGACTGCGACGGCCTTTGCTGGCAGTATATTATAAATGAAGATGGAATAAAGCCGGAGTTTGTTGTGATTACCGAACCTACAGACGGCAATGTTTACAGAGGTCAGCGTGGCAGGATGGAGATAAAAGTAGAAGTGTCTGGCGTTTCATGCCATGGGTCAGCACCAGAGCGCGGAGACAATGCTATATACAAGATGGCAGAGATAATAACGCAAGTCAAAGATTTGAACGATAGGCTAAAGAATGACGATTTTCTTGGTAAAGGAACACTTGCAGTGTCACAGGTCTTCTATACATCGCCTTCAAGGTGCGCTGTTGCAGACAGCTGCGCAATATCTATAGACAGGCGGCTTACAGACGGAGAGACATACATTTCGGCCATAGATGAAATAAAGCAGCTTGAATCTGTGCAGAAATACAATGCACAGGTCAGCATGTATAAATATGAGCGCCCGTCGTATACCGGCCTTGTATATCCGACAGACTGCTATTTCCCGACTTGGGTGCTGCCTGAAGACCACACTGCGGCTAAAGCTATGGAAGAAGCGTATTCATCGCTCTACGGTGCGCCAAAAGTCGACAAGTGGACGTTCTCGACAAACGGCGTTTCAATCATGGGAAGATACGGAATTCCATGTATTGGTCTTGGACCTGGCAAAGAAGCGCAGGCGCATGCACCAAACGAGAAAACATGGAAAGAAGACCTTGTAAGATGCGCAGCAGTATACGCAGCGCTGCCTTCAGAATACGAAAAACAAGCTTAAGGAGCACATATGAAAGATATAAATAACGCAATCAAAAAGCTAGAGCAGTTAAGTCTAAAAGAAATGTACAACAACGATTTTCTGCTGACGTGGGAAAAGACACAAGACGAGCTGATGGGAGTTTTCGAAACAGCGCAGATACTTCGGAAACTGCGTGAAGACAACATTTCCCCGAAAATATTCGACAGCGGACTGGCGGTATCTCTTTTCAGAGACAACTCAACAAGAACAAGGTTCAGTTTTGCAAGTGCATGTAATATGCTGGGGCTTACTGTGCAGGATCTTGACGAAGGAAAGTCGCAGATAGCGCACGGTGAAACTGTGCGTGAAACAGCTAACATGATATCGTTCATGGCTGACGTTATAGGGATACGTGACGATATGTACATAGGCAAGGGAAACACATATATGCGCAACGTATCGCAGGCTGTACAGGAAGGATACGAAGACGGAGTTTTAGAGCAGCGCCCGACGCTTGTTAACCTGCAGTGCGACATAGACCATCCAACACAGGCAATGGCAGATATGGCGCATCTTATTAATCATTTTGGTGGAGTAGAGAATCTTAAAGGCAAGAAGATAGCTATGTCATGGGCATATTCTCCGTCATACGGCAAGCCGCTTTCTGTTCCGCAGGGAATAGTCGGGTTGATGACACGCTTCGGAATGGACGTAACGCTGGCCCATCCTGAAGGCTATGAGATTATGTCAGATGTAGAAATTGTAGCAGCAGATAACGCAAAAGCGAGCGGTGGCAGCTTCACTAAGACAAACAGCATGAAAGAAGCCTTCAAAGACGCAGATATCGTCTATCCTAAGAGCTGGGCCTCATACGCTGCCATGGAAGAGCGCACAAAGCTCTATGGCGAAGGAGACACACATGGAATACACAGGCTTGAAAAGCAGCTTCTAAAAGAAAACGAGAAGCATATAGACTGGGAATGCACAGAGGAACTGATGGCGCTGACAAAAGACAAAAGCGCATTATACATGCATTGCCTGCCTGCAGATATCACAGGTGTTTCATGTAAGCAGGGTGAAGTTGCTGCGAGCGTTTTCGACAGATACAGAGTTCCGCTCTATAAAGAAGCAGGGTACAAGCCTTATATCATAGCTGCTATGATATTTCTCTCAAAAGTTAAAGATCCGGCAGAGTTCTTCAAACGCGCATTAAATAATAATATTAGCAGATACAGAGGATAGAATATGAGCAGAATGGTGATAGCCCTTGGCGGAAACGCACTTGGGGAAAGCCTGCATGACCAGATGATAGCTGTAAGGAAAACTACCAAGGAAATAGCAAAGCTGGCGAAGCAGGGGCACGAGATAGTGCTAACCCACGGCAACGGTCCGCAGGTAGGTTTGATGCTGGATATTTTCGACAGCTACAAACTGCACCATAATATTGACACGTTCACTATGTCTGTGTGTGTCAGCATTACACAAGGCTATATAGGTTACGATCTGCAAAACTTTATGCGTGAAGCTATGCTCAATCTCGATCTCGATATACCTGCATCAACAGTGATAACACAAGTCATAGTAGACGAGAACGATCATGCTTTCAAAGAACCTACAAAACCAATAGGCCTCTACATGAACGAAGAGCAGGCAAATGCCGCCAGGGCTAAAGGAGAAAGCCTTATATTTATTGAAGGCAAAGGCTGGCGACAGGTTGTTGCGTCACCAAAGCCGCGCCATATTGTCGAGAGCGAAACGATAAAAAGCCTTCTCGATTCAGGGCAGCTGGTAATAGCCTGTGGAGGCGGAGGAATACCGGTAATTGAGCAGGGAAACCACCTAAAAGGCGTCCAGGCTGTTATAGACAAAGACTTCTCAAGTGCAAAGCTTGCAAAATTGATTCACGCTGACTATTTTGTTATACTTACAGCAGTAGAGAAAGTATATTTAAACTTTGGTAAACCTGATGAAAAACCGCTTGATATTATCACCTGCAGACAGGCAAAAAAGTATATTGAAGAAGGACACTTCGGTGAAGGTTCTATGCTTCCGAAAATCGAAGCGTCCATGCAAGTCGTAACAGAGAATCCAAAGTGTACAGCACTAATAACATCGCTAGAGAAGGTTACAGAAGGCTTACAAGGCAAAACCGGTACAAGAATAACTGCATAACGGAGTAGCTTTAAATGATACAGCTTATAGGAAACGGAACATTAATAACCAGAAACGCAAATAAACCACTCATAAAAGACGGTTGTGTTGCTGTTGAAAAAAATAAGATAGTTGACTACGGTATAACAAAAGACATGAAAGCCTCATATCCGGGCGCTTCGTTCTATGATTCAAAAGGCGGGATTATAATGCCGGGGCTTATAAATGCCCACGGTCATATATACAGTGCCCTTGCACGGGGAATGTCGCTTGAAAATCCAGGAGTTTCAAAGAACTTCACACAGATACTTGAAAACCTGTGGTGGCGTGTAGACCGTGCACTCTCTACAAAGGAAATAGAGGCCAGCGCTTATGTTACATATCTTGATGGCATCAGAAACGGTGTCACGACAGTATTTGACCACCATGCAAGCGCAGGCAGCGTGGCAGGCAGCCTGTTCACAATAGCAGGTGTTGCCCGGGATATAGGCATACGTACTTCTCTGTGCTACGAAGTCTCCGATAGGGACGGTAAGCAAATCAGCGATGCCGGAATAAAGGAGAATGCGGACTTCATAGGCTGGGCAGAGGATGAGCAAAGCGACATGATAAAAGCTATGTTCGGTCTGCACGCTTCATTCACACTGTCAGATGAAACGCTTGAGAAATGTGTAGAAACAGCAGCAGACTGCGGTTTTCATGTTCATGTAGCCGAAGGGATAGATGACTTGAATGACAGCCTAGAGAAGTACGGCATGCGTGTCGCAGAGAGGCTTGATAAGTTCGGGATACTCAAACCAAACACTCTTGCAGTTCACTGCATACATGTAAATAAAAATGAGATACAACTCATAAAGGATTCTGGCAGCATAGTAATCCACAATCCGGAGTCTAACATGGGTAATGCTGTAGGCTGTGCGGATATTCTCAAGATGATGGAAGAAGGAATACTTGTCGGACTGGGGACTGACGGATATACAACAGACATGTTCGAGTCACTAAAAGCGGCTAACCTTATACAAAAGCATGTTAAGGGTGACCCCAGCGTTGCTTGGTCAGAGCCGCCGAATATGCTTTTCCAAAACAACAGCGAAATATGCGCAAGATTTTTTAACAATAGGATTGGTGTAATCGAGAAAGATGCTCTTGCAGACATTATAGTTCTCGAGTATTTCTCGCCGACGCCAATAACACAGGATAATATAGATTCGCATATGCACTTTGGTCTTTGCGGCAAGTCAGTCATCTCTACGATGGTAGACGGTAAGTTCATTATGAAAGACAGGGTCATGCAAGATATCGATGAGCAAAAGATATACGCAGATTCAAGACAAACAGCAGAAGAGTTTTGGAATCGTGCATAAATTAAGGAGCTGCAGATGAACGAGAAGATGACACCAATTTCTTTTGATAAACTGATTTACTGGATGCGCAGCGAATACGAAAGCAGCGGCAGCATTTTTGGTATAGATAAATCGAAGTTCTATGAAGCCAAAGACAAGCAGAAACACACTATGTTTTCGAGCAGGCTCGGGTCTCTTGCAGGGCCAGCAGCTGGCCCGAATACTCAACTTGCTCAGAACATACTGTCGGCATATCTGTGCGGCATGAGGTTTTTCGAACTAAAGACGGTGCAGACTCTCGATGGTGAAGATCTGGCAAAGCTGATACCCCGTCCGTGTATTAACGCACAGGACGAAGGTTACAACTGCGAATGGTCTACCGAGCTTACAGTGCAGCAGGCATATGAAGAATACGTAAAAGCATGGATTCTTCTGCACATAGCTTCAAAGGAATACGGTCTTTCAGAGCAGCCGGATTTCATATTCAATATGAGCGTCGGCTACGACTACGAAGGAATAACCTCGCCGAAAATAGATAATTTCATAAACAGAATGATGGATGCAGACCAGACAGAGATATGGACAGAATGCAAATCGTTTCTGCTTGAAAACGTAAGGATGTTCAGGAATGTTACAGCAGAGTATATAGAGGATATTTCTCCGAATATATCAAACTCTATAACCCTGTCAACTTTGCACGGCTGCCCGCCTCACGAGATAGAGAGAATAGCGTACTATTTCCTTACGGACAAGAAACTGCACACATATGTTAAGCTAAACCCCACACTTCTTGGGTACGATTTTGTTAGGAACACTCTCGACAAAATGGGTTATGGCTATATCAGTTTTGATACGGTTCACTTTGACCAGGATTTGAAGATGGACGATGCGCTCGCGCTTATAGAGCGCCTTCAGAAAACAGCGCAGAATGAGCAGTTGCAGTTTGGCGCAAAGGTGTCGAATACGTTTCCTGTGCAAATAAAGCGGAACGAGCTTCCCGGCGAATATATGTACATGTCCGGCAGAGCGTTGTTTGCACTCACAGTCAACGTCGCAAAACAACTTGCAGAACACTTTAACGGCAAAATCAATATATCGTATTCAGGCGGAGCGGACTATTTCAATGCAGACACGCTGATAAGCGCAGGTATAAAACCTGTAACTGCAGCAACAACGCTGCTGAAGCCGGGTGGTTATTCACGTGCCAAACAGTTATGTGAAAAACTAAGGGATGTAAAAGCTATTGAAAGAATAGATATACAAGCTCTGCGCAAAATCGCTGAAGCTGCTGCATATGACGAACACCTTATAAAGGATGCAAGAGAAACTGATTCACGCAAAGTCAGCTCAAAACTTCGAATGTTCAACTGCTTTATATCACCTTGCCAAGAGGGCGGCTGTCCGATAAATCAACAGATTCCGGCATATCTTGACATGGTAAGTAAAGGTAAATATGAGCAGGCACTGCGCATAATAACCATAGACAATCCTCTTCCGGGAACCTTGGGAGAGATATGTACGCATTTTTGCCAGGACAAATGCACAAGGCTGGATTATGAAAAGTCACTTCAGATAAGGCAGGCAAAGAAGATTGCCGCAGAAAAGGCAAACAAAAAGCTGACAAGGATGATAAAACCTTCCCGGCTAAGAACAGAGAAGAGGGCAGCGATAATAGGCGCAGGACCTGCAGGCATAAGCGCGGCTGTGTTCCTGAGAAGAAACGGCATAGATGTTACTGTTTTCGAAAGGCTCGAGCAGCCGATGGGCGTTGTTTCACATATAATACCGAAATTCCGCATAAAAGATGAAATAATAGAGCATGATGTCGATATAGCAAAAAAGACAGGTGTAGAGTTCGTTTTCGGCGCCGATGAAAATTATGATATCAAAAAGCTGAAAGAAAACTACAACTTCGTTATAATAGCTACAGGAGCATGGATGAAGGGGCACTGCCCGGTAGAAGAGGGCGAAGAATATATGATTGATGCGCTGGATTTCCTTAAGGAGTCAAGGCAGGCCGACTGTAAACTTAGTTTGGGTAAGAACGTTGCTGTCATCGGCGGCGGAGACGTTGCAATGGACTGCGCACGTGCAGCGGCACGTGCAGACGGCGCAGAGAACGTTCACATAGTGTACAGGCGCACACGGCAGTTCATGCCGGCGCAGAAAGAAGAGATAGACGCAGCGCTTGCCGAAGGTGTAGTCTTTAAGGAACTGCTTTCTCCGATAAGCTGCTCCAGAGATAAATTAAAAGTATGCTCAATGCGTCTTGGCGACCTCGACGTGGACGGCAGAAGAAAGACTCTAAAGACGGACGAGACCAGTGTGATGTACTACGATACAGTCATAAGTGCAGTAGGTGCACGTGTAGACTGTACAGTGATGGAAAACAACGCAATTGATATAAAGATGACGAACAACAATCTGGAAACAAACATAGAAAACGTATATATTGCAGGAGACTGCAGAAGAGGAGCAGCGACGATAGTCGAGGCAGTCGCAGATGCTAAAGTGATAGCTAAGGATATACTCGGAAAATGCGGACTTGACAGTGATTTCATATCAGTTGAGACTTCGCTTGGCAATGAAGAGATCCGCAGCCGCAAAGCAGTGCTGAAAGACGCATCAGAAGGGCATGATGACGCAGAGAGGTGCCTATCCTGCGGACAGGTATGCGAGATATGCTGCGAAGTCTGCCCGAACAGAGCCAATATAAGAATAGACATAGACGGAGCGCCCCAGATAGTCCATATAGACGGCATGTGCAACCACTGCGGCAACTGCAGTGTGTTCTGCCCGCATATCGGAGACCCTGCTAAGGATAAGCCGACCCTCTTCTGGAGCAGGCAGGCATTTGAAGCCAGCGAAAATAAGGGCTGGATGTATCTCGAAGAAGACAACGTTCTTGTCCGTGATATAAATGGCAAAGTGTATGAGTGCAGCATGGATAGTGATATAATCTCTCCGATGTTAAAAAAGATAATAAACACAGCAGAAAACGAAAAGAACTATATTTACTGAGGCAGTGATATGACGCAGTTCTGGCTAAATGAAAACTTAATAGAAACTAGCTTTGATAAAACGCTTCTGCGTTTCCTGCGGGATGATATGCACATAAAGTCTGTTAAAGACGGGTGCAGCGAGGGCGTTTGCGGTACGTGCAGTGTTCTTGTAGACGGTGTTTCACGCCGTTCATGCATACTAAAGCTAAATAAACTCTCAGGAAAACACATAACGACTATAGAAGGCCTTAGCGACTATGAGAAACAGGTCTATGTATATTGCTTCTCAAAAGCAGGCGCGGTCCAGTGCGGTTTCTGCACTCCGGGTATGATAATAAGTGCAAAAGCGCTGCTGGATAAAAACAGAAGTCCGAACGAAGATGAGATTGCAAAAGCGCTCAAAGGCAACATATGCCGCTGCACAGGCTACAAAAACATAATCGAAGCAGTAGAAAATGCTGCTGATTTCTTCAGGGAAAAGCGGCAAGTGCCAAAGCATGAAACAGATGCAAAGATATTGTCCGAAGTCTTCCGCCCGACGGCATACCAAAAGGTGCTTGGCCTCGGTGAGTATGCAGACGATATCGAACTTCCGGACATGGTCTGGGCAAGCGCTGTGCGCAGCGCCTATCCACGTGCTGTAGTAGAAGATATAGACATCTCAAAAGCTCTGCGGCATAAAGATGCGGTTGCAGTAATAACTGCAGACGATATACCGGGCAGTGTAAAAGCCGGTCATATCATTAAAGACTGGGATACGCTTATAGCAAAGGGAGAAACGACAAGATATATTGGCGACTCTATTGTACTGGTTGTCTCGCAAAAAAGCGAAACGCTCGAAGAGATAAAGTCTCTTGTCGATATAAAATACAAAGTACTTGAGCCAGTTTGCGACCCGGAACAGGCGCTCAAAACAGATGCGCCGTTTATCCATCCTTCGGGAAACATACTTCGTGAAGACAAGATAAAACGTGGCGAGGATATCGACGAAGTGATCGCACGCTCAAAACACGTTGTAACAAACACCTATGAAACACCGTTTACAGAGCATGCATACCTTGAGCCGGAATGCGCTGTGTGCAAGTGCGATGATGATGGCATCACGCTTTATTCCGGCAGCCAGAATATATTCGACGAACAACGAGAGATTGCGCATATACTTGGGCTTTCGCCGGAAAAGATACACGTTATAACAAAGCTCGTGGGCGGCGCTTTCGGCGGCAAAGAAGATATGAGTGTACAGCACCATGCGGCGCTTGCGTCCTATCTTACCAAACGCACCGTAAAGGTTAAGCTTTCACGTCAGGAAAGCTTCAATATATCCACAAAGCGCCACGCTATGAAGATAACGCTGACAACAACGTGCGACGAAAGAGGCATGCTTACGGGCATCAAATCGAGGATAGTTGCAGACACCGGCGCATACGCTTCACTGGGCGGCCCGGTATCACAGCGTGCATGTACCCATTCAGGAGGTCCGTACAGCTTCCCGAACGCCGACATAAGGAGCAAGGCAGTGTACACTAACAATCCGCCGGGAGGGGCTTTCAGAGGCTTCGGAGTAACGCAGAGCTGTTTTGCTATAGAAAACAATATGACGCTGCTTGCTAAGAAAGCCGGTTTGTCAGCCTGGGAGATCCGCTACAGAAACGCAGTAAAACCGGGAGATTTTCTTGCGAATGGACAGATAGCTGATAAAACGACTGCTATACGAAAGTGTCTAGAAGAGATCAAAGAATTATACGATAAGTATCCTGGCGCAGGGCTTGCTGCGTCGATAAAGAACACAGGGCTGGGCGTCGGCGTAACCGATACGGGACGTGCGATAGTGTCTGTCGAAGGCGGCAAAGTACATATACGCACAGGTGCCGCACGAGTGGGGCAGGGGCTTGATTGCGTTGCATTGCAGATAGCTTGCCAAACGCTGGATATTGAGCCGGAGCTTGTTGTAATAGAAGCGCCGGATTCGAAAAGAACACCGAATTCAGGAACGACGACTGCATCAAGACAGACGGCATTTACCGGAGAAGCTGTAACGCTGGCATGCCGGAAGCTGAAAAAAGAAATAGACAATGGCAAGCCGCTGTCAGAGCTTGAGGGTAAAGAATACCTTGGTGAATACACGTGCATCACCGATCCTATCACTACCGACAAAGAGCATCCCTACAGCCACCTTGCGTATTCATACGGAGTGCAGCTTGTAGTGCTTGATAATGACGGCAGGGTGTCGCAGGTGCATGCAGTATACGACATAGGACAGGTAATAAACAAGAAGAACGCTGAAGGACAACTGCACGGCGGCATAGTAATGGGTCTTGGCTATGCACTGACGGAAGATTTTCCGCTGAAAGAGTGCATTCCTATGGTAAAGATGGGAACGCTCGGATTGCTGCGCAGCATCTCTATGCCGAAGATGAGCGTAAAGTTCGTAAGCAGCGAAGAGCTTCTAAGTGTTGCATACGGTGCTAAAGGCGTTGGCGAGATTTCAGCTATCCCTACAGCGCCTGCAGTCGCGGCGGCATATTATAATCGTGACGGCATTATGAGAACAAAGCTGCCTCTGGAGAACACAGCTTATATAAGGACAAGTAAAAATGATAATTAAAAACGGAAATGTCGTAATGCCAGACGGCTGTATAAAGGCCGACATAAGCATTAAAAACGGCGTAATCGAGGATATAGGAAATAACTTCACAGGCGATAATGCAATAGACGCTTCAGACCGATACGTGCTGCCCGGTGGCATAGACGTTCATACCCACTTCGACCTTGACGTCGGCATTGCTGTAGCGCAGGACGATTTCTACACAGGTACGGTAGCAGCAGCATGCGGAGGAACAACTACTATTGTAGACCACGTGGCTTTCGGTCTAAATGGATGCGCTCTAGATCACCAGATAAAGCGTTACCACGGGCTTGCAGATGGCAAAGCCGTGATAGATTACAGCTTCCACGGAGTAATCCAGCATGTAGACAGCGATGTGCTCACCATGATGGAAAAGCAGATAGCTGAAGGTATAACGAGCTATAAAATATACACGACATACGATTTTAAGCTGCCGGATGAGGATATATACAAGGTACTCAGTCGCGCAAAGGAGCTTGGGCTGATAATAGCAGTTCATCCGGAGAACGATGGAATCGTTAACATGCTGCGTGGTAAGCTTGTGTCAGAAGGCAAAACTGAGCCGATATATCATGCGCTTAGCCGTCCGGAAGAATGCGAGGCTGAAGCTATAAACCGTGTGCTTCAGATAAACAAAATGGCAGGCGGTGCAAAACTTTATATCGTGCATCTGTCCAGTCATCTTGGCATGCAGTACATAGAGCTTGCAAAGCAAAACGGTGCTGATGAGGTTTTTGTTGAAACATGCCCTCAATACCTTATGCTCAGTGACGAGAGATACTACGACGAAGACGGAATAAAGTATATACTCAGCCCGCCTCTGCGTAACAGAGCTAACAACGCACTGTTGTGGGAAGATATAGAAAACGGCAGGATAGATACCATTGGAACTGACCATTGTCCGTTTGACTATACGCTGAAATCAAAGATGGGCGGAAACGACTTTACAAAATGCCCGAACGGCATGCCGGATGTAGAGACAAGAATACCGATAATGTTCAGCGAAGGCGTTATGAAAAACCATATTTCGCTGGAGCGCTTTGCCGAGATAACAGCGTCGAATCCTGCAAAGCTTTTTGGGATGTATCCGAAAAAGGGCGTTATAAAGTCTGGAAGCGACGCAGATATAGTTATAATAAACTCAGAAAAGAAAAGCGTTGTGAAGCATGAATGCCTGCACGAAAACGTAGACTATACACCGTATGAAGGTCTAGAGCTAAATTGCAGTATAGATTGTGTGATATCAAGGGGCGAAGTGATAGTTAGAAATAACGAATTCGTAGGAAGTAAGTCAAGAGGCCTGTTTATAAAACGACACCTGCCTGTAAATATATAAATAAAAATAAGGAGCTTATATGAGCAAATACAAAGCTATAGATCTTACCGTTATGGAGGATCGCAGAGAAAGAGCAGTAAAGAGAGCAAAAGAAAGAAATATAATAATTCCGACATTGAAGCAGATGAAAAATCCAGAGCTTATCAGTGATGATATAAAAGAAAAGCTTAAAGCTGTTGGTCTTTGGGATGTAAATCCTTTAAACCTTTTCAGGATAACTTGGAAAAACGAACCTAAAGAATCAGGCGGCACTTACGGCGGTGTAAACTATATGTTACTGCCGGAAGAGATTACGGGCGTTAAGGCAAAAATAGTAGTTCTTGTAGGCAAATGGTTCCCGACCGGTGCGCATAAAGTCGGCGCTGCATTTGGCTGCCTTGCACCGCGCCTTGTCACAGGCCAGTTCGACCCGACCACGCAAAAGGCGGTGTGGCCGTCAACGGGCAACTACTGCCGTGGCGGCGCATACGATTCCAGCCTTCTTGCGTGCGAATCGATTGCAATACTGCCGGAAGGCATGAGTCAGGAACGATTCGAATGGCTCTCAAATGTTGCCGGAGAAACTATAAAAACGCCGGGCAGCGAGAGCAATGTAAAAGAGATATTCGACAAGTGCTGGGAGCTTCGCAATTCCGGAGAAGTCCTTATGATATTCAACCAGTTCGACGAGTTCGGCAACTACCTGTGGCACTACGATATAACAGGAGCCGCAATAGAAGAAGTGCTGGGGCAGATAATGAACGATGATTCAAATTACCACGGCCTTGTCAGCTGCACAGGCAGCGGCGGTACTATAGCGGCGGGGGACTACTTAAAGCAGAAATTCCCGAAAAGCAAAATAGCTGCAGCAGAAGCTCTTCAGTGCCCGACTATCTACCAAAACGGCTTCGGCGCTCACAGGATTGAAGGCATAGGGGACAAGCACATACCGTGGATACATAACGTTAAAAACACAGACGTAGCTATCGCCGTAGACGACGAAGCTTCGATACAGTGGATTAGAATGTTCGGTGAATCAGAAGGCAGGAAGCTGCTTGAGCAAAAAGGCGTAAGCGCAGATATGATTGATAAACTGAACCTTGTGGGCATTTCGGGCGCCGCTAATATAATTGCAGCAGTAAAATATGCAAAGTACTTCGAATTAAAAGACAATGATATAGTAGTGACTATGCTTACAGATTCTATGGAGATGTATACAAGCAGACTCGAAGAGCTGAAAAAGGAACGGAGAGAGTTTACAGACTACAACGCACATGAAGTCAACGCAAGATATTTTGAAGGATTAGCAACTGATTATATTAAAGAGCTAAACTATTACGACAGAAAAGCCGTGCACAATCTTAAATACTACACTTGGGTAGAACAACAGGGCAAGACATACGAAGAGATTCTTGCACAGTGGGATGACGATTCTTACTGGACGGATATTCAAAAGCTTTCGCCGCAGATAGACGAGCTTATTGTTGATTTCAACAAACGAGTTCAAAGCTTATAAAGTAATAAAATGTGATAATTATATATTGATAATTTGCAGAAATATCAGACAGTATAAGCAGACTGTGAAAGAAACTGAAAATGCGCTGCTGTCAGCGCATTTTTTCTATCTTACGTTTATATTGTTCAAACCCTTCATCAGCAGAACTTTTTACTTTTTCAAAGAACTGCTTATAGGCTTCAATTGCCTCAAGAGCTTCTTTTGTAAGCTCGGAACCGCCGCCTCCTATGCCGCCTACCTTTGGCTCTATCAATTTGAAATTAAGGTTTGATTCAGCAGTCCTTATCATCTTGAGAGCCTTGGTATAGGCAAGAGACATTTGTTTGCTCGCTTTGTGGAGAGAGTGAGTTTCCATTACGCGCTCAAGAAGCTCGACGGTTCCGGGCCCAAAAAATTTTTCATTCGTACATATTACCAGTTTTGCAGAGTAATGCATGTTTTCCATAGAAATAACCTTATTGCGTCAGCAGTTCATCTATCTGGTCTTTTGTCAGTTCCATATGATAGAACAATGAGTAAAACTCTTTTATATCGTCATCTGTAAAAGAGTACTTATCGGGGTAAAGTATGCTTCCCAGCCAGCCTATACCGATAAGCAAATTTGTGCTTCGCGGTCTGTCCACCCATGCGAACGGAGATTTCGGTATGCTGATAACATTGCCCTCAGCTACAGCTTTAACGTTTGCATACTGCGGGTCGTCGAGTATAGCCTGCGCTGCACTAGAGCCCGCAAGACCTTCCGTCGGCTCGCCGTTAACAAATATATACTGCGGATCCCATTCGATAATATGCTCTTTAGTAACGCTTATCCTGTCACCGCTTTCGGAATCCAATTTACAGACGTTGTCGGCGTGCACCATATCAAAAAGCTGCGAAGCCGCCGTGCCTTTAGCAGAAGTATCAAGCGAATCGATACCGTTCGCATAATATATCGCCACTTCATTATCGATCTGTGCAACGCTGTCAAGCGCTTTCTGTGCATATTCACTAAGAGCTTCCGCCTGCTGAGTTTCTCCTGTTATCTCACCAAGAAGTGTATATACAGCCGGAGCTTCCGTAAGGCTGTTATCCAAAATTATTACCGGTACCCCCAGTTTTTCTTCAAATCCATCAGCTTTTTCAGCAAGCCCGTCGCCAAGCGTGCCCGTAAGAAGTGCAACGTCCGGGCCTGCGGTAAGCACAGCTTCATAGTTGATACTGCCGCCCATACCGTAAACAGGCAGGTCTCTATATTCTTCAAGCAGATACTTTGCTTCATAGTCGTTGAACTCATAGTTCCAGCCAGCAAGTTTATCCGGCGCAACTGTATAAAGAGCGATAGAGCTCATAGGATCGATGCAGAATATTACGTCCACATTTTCGGGCATCTCTATCTGCCTGCCCATCATATCAGTGATTACTGAAACTTCGGGCTCCGATGCTTTTTCAGCACAGCCAAGCAGTCCAAAGGCCAGTACGATTGTTAAAAATATCAACAGGATTCTTTTCGTCATAATGTCTTTCCTTTCTATTGACAAACTATATAAAAAGCGTTATGTTTATGAAACAACAACGGTGCCATGTTACCACGCTTTTAGGTGATTGTCAATCCTTGGGAGAGCATATGAGAAAGCTGCATTCCATTAGCAAAAAGAACATAAAGTATCTGTATATAGGGCTTGCAGCAGGCAGCCTTATATTAGTAATGCTTTCAACGGGCTTTGGGTACTATAGCCTAGGCATCGGAGAAGTATTCAAAACAGTTTTCGGCAAGGGAAGCGACCCTAATGGCTGGACTATCCTAGCAATACGTCTGCCGAGGATACTGGCGGCATACCTTATCGGCGCTGCGCTGTCAGTCTCGGGCGCTGCTTATCAGGGCGTGCTCAAGAACCCGCTAGTCTCACCAGACATACTCGGAGTCTCTTCCGGGGCAGGCATGGGGGCAGCTGTTGCTATAATGCTTGGGCTTGGCAGCCTATACATACAATTCTTTGCG
Organism: Christensenellaceae bacterium; assembly: GCA_963666505.2. Taxonomy (GTDB): domain Bacteria; phylum Bacillota; class Clostridia; order Christensenellales; family SZUA-584; genus JABGQS01. Next base: position 1,077,620 of record CAXXXL010000001.1, read on the forward strand.
TTCGGTGCAGGTATTCTTGCAGTCGGTCTTGCATATTTCTTTGCAAAGAGAGTCCGCTTCGATAGGCGGGTAAGCATGATACTTTCCGGCGTACTTGTGGGAAGCCTGGCTTTCTCGATAACCTCTCTTTTAAAATACCTTGCCGACACTTCAACGGAGCTCCCAGAGATTACATACTGGCTGATGGGAAGCCTGACGAAAGTCGATTCAGTATCACTGCTTTTTTCTGTACCGTTCATGGCAGCCGGGTTTCTTATACTGTTTCTGATGAGCTGGGGTATAAACGTGCTGACTCTCGACGATATCGAAACTGTCAGCCTGGGTGTCAACAGCAAAAGCTCTATGCGTATCGTGATACTCGGCGCAACGCTGTTAAGCTCGGCTTCGGTGTGCCTCGGCGGGCTTATAGGCTGGGTTGGACTGATGATACCGCATATGTCTCGTTCTCTCACCGGCCCTCAATACACACGACTGTTGCCGGTCTCAGCTATGCTCGGCGGGATATTTCTGCTGCTGATGGACGATATCGTACGCTCGCTGTTCATGATGGAGATACCCATAGGTCTTGCGGTTGCGTTCATTGGAGCACCTTTCTTCTTTATACTTATAAGCAGAAGGAGGCGCAGATGGAACTGAAAGTAACTGACCTCAAAGGCGGATACGGCAGAAATACAGTGCTTGACGGTATATCGTTCGAAGCCAAGAGTGGCGAGCTTGTTTATGTGCTGGGTGCAAACGGTTGCGGGAAAACGACTCTGCTCAACATACTGATAGGCTATAAGAGCTTTCTTTCCGGAACAGTAAAAATTGGCGGACGGCTAATTGAAGACTATTCGATAAAAGAGCGTTCACAGAAACTGTCATACATACCGCAGCAGCACGTTGCAGCATTCGAATACAGCGTACTCGATGTCGTTGTAATGGGCAGAGCCGGTCGGATAGCTTTTTTCGAAACGCCGAAGAAAACCGATTACGATAAAGCGCATGCTGCTATTGAAATGCTGGGGATATCGCAGTATGCAGACAAAGACTACACAAGACTTAGCGGAGGAGAACGCCAGCTGGTGCTCATTGCACGTGCTATATGCCAGGGCGCAGATATAATTATGATGGACGAACCCATGCAGAGTCTGGATTTTGTCAATCAGTCCATGGTGCAGCGCGCCGCAAGGCTGCTTACCGAACGGGGGCGCATAGTCATTATGTCCACACACACAGCAATTAACAACTACGAGAAATTTGACAAAACGCTGCTGATGAGCCGGGACGGGACTGCTGTGTTCGGCGCTATTGAAGAAACGATGACACAGGACAACGCAGAAAAAGCGTACGGAACTCATCTGCAGATAATATTCAACGAAGATAAAAAGGGGGGCAGACACATCACATGTCTGCCGCTGGGAATATGAACGTATTTTTAACAGGCGGCAGCAACGCCGGGAAAACATGGCTTATAGAAAGGTTTCTGGATCAGTACAGCGGTACAGTCGGCGGATATAAAACTGTGCTTGCGAAAACGCAAATAGACGAAATGTGCGGGATATATCTGCTGGATATAAGCAGGAAAAAAGAAGCTTTTACAAAAAAGAACCGTGCGGGCTCGTGTACTTTAGAGAGAAACCCTGTATGCTACCCGGAAGTGTTCGAGACACTGGGCGTCGAGGCACTTGAGAAACAGCCCCGTCCGGATCTTATAGTTATGGACGAGGTGGGCGTGCTGGAGGCTGGCTGTCCGCTTTTCAAAAAAAGCGTAATTGACTGTCTTGATTCTCCTTCAGACGTCCTTGGGACTTTGAAAAAGAAAAGCTCCGATTTGATAGAATCGATCAGAGCCAGAAACGACATTTATTTGATTGATATTGACATCACCTCGCAAAGCGAAGCAATGAACAGACTCAAAGAATATCTTTGTTAAGCGCAATAAGATCGCCTTTAGTATCCACATCCATAAGCTCTATGCCCTCGTCAATGTCATAAAGCTTAAGTATCTCAGCATTCTCGTTAATAACATCAACACCGGTTTGGTCGGGCGTTAAAGATTTAAGCTCGCCAAGCAGGCATGACGGGAATATGACCGGATTGCCGCGCTTACCCTTTGTAGAAAGCGCAAGCATCGTATCTTTTGTATAGTTGCGTATCATACCGCTTATAGTGTCGGGTTTTAGCATCGGCTGGTCACAGACAAGGAACATGCATGCATCAACCGTGCCTACCTGCTCTATACCAAGACGTATGCTTCGTGCAAGGCCTTCTTCCGGCTTGTCGTTGATAATGCCGTCTATACCGTGGTTTTTTGCATGAGTAAGAATCTTATCGTCTCCTGCTACAATACAGCAGCAGCAAAAGTCATCCTTGGGTACAGCAGTCAGTATATGCTCCAGCAGCGGTTTGCCTCTAAGTTTTGCTAAAAGCTTATTGCCGCCGAAACGTTTTCCTTCTCCGGCTGCAAGAAGTACGCAGCCCATTCTCAATTTATTATTCATAATACTATTTTACATCAATAAATTTGAATGTTCAATGAATTTTTTGCCAGTTTGCTTTTAATAGCAGATATTATATGATAAAATATTTTTGGCTAAATGAATGATTATCTAAAATATTTTGAGAGGAGCGATTATGCAGAAGACGTTGAATCTAAAAACATGGCAGCAGCTGGCCAAAGGAATAGCAGGACAATTCGGCAAAAGCTGCGAGGTTGTAATACATGATTTGTCTCAAGACCTTAATCATACTATTGTCTATATAGTAAACGGGCATGTCACAGGCAGGAAAGTCGGTGATGGGTCTTCAAGGATCGTACTTGAAACGCTGCATGCGCATTCTGAGGATATTAAAGACAGGATAAGCTACAGAACGCAGACAGAGGACGGAAAAATACTTAAGTCAACTTCGCTTTTTATTAAGAACGATCAGGGCGACGTCGTGGGCATTCTGTCCATAAATCTTGACATTACGAGCTTTATGATGGCAGAGAGTACACTGCAGGAGATAACCGGTACAGGCGGGCAGAAAAACAGTCTAGACTGTATACACAACAGTGTAATTGGAACGCTTAACGACCTTATCGGACAGTCAGTTAAGCTGGTCAACAAACCTGTTAGCGAAATGACAAGGGAAGATAAAGTTAAGGCGATTAAGTTCCTGCAGGATTCGGGGGCTTTCCTAATAAAGAAATCCGGTGACAAGGTTTCAAAGTTCTTCGGGATATCGAAGTTTACTCTGTATAATTATATTGACGCTAAGGAAACCAAACAATAGGCGAGGAGAAAACCAATGAGTGTCGGCAAAGGCATAAATCGTGTAGATGCCATAGATAAGGTGACCGGCAGAGCGAATTACACCGACGACCTTTGCGGCGACGCACTGGTTGCAAAGGTTCTGCGGGCCACGATAGCAAACGGAAAAGTGCTGTCAATAGATATAAGTGATGCGCTTAAAATAAAGGGCGTTGTAAAAATCATTACTTGTTTCGATGTTCCGGACATTAAATTCGGCACAGCAGGACATCCTTTTTCGCTTGAAGAAGACCACAAAGACATTGAAGACAGAAGACTGCTTAACACCCGTGTACGGCTCTGGGGCGACGAGATCGGAGCTGTTGTTGCTGTTGACGAGGTTACGGCTAAGCGTGCGCTTCGAGCAATAAAAGTCGAGTACGAAGAGTACGAGCCGATTTTAACTTCAGCTCAGGCGATGAGCGAAGGAGCAATGCAGCTTCACAAAGGCTTCGAGCGCAACATAGTTAAATATACTCAACAGAACGAAGGTGACTATGACAGTGCAGTTAAGCGTGATGATATAACTTTCTTTGAAGACGAAATAAGCACACAGCGTGTTCAGCACTGCCACCTTGAAAACCCAACTTCATTTGCATACATGGAGGGAGAGCGTATCGTCGTCGTCTGTTCGACGCAGATACCGCACATAATGCGGCGTATAATCGGGCAGGCTCTTGGCATACCATGGGGCAGGATAAGGGTGATAAAACCGTATATAGGCGGCGGCTTCGGCAATAAGCAAGACATACTATACGAGCCGCTAAACGCTTATCTTTCAATGATTCTCGGCGGAAGGAAAGTGAAACTGGAGCTTACACGTGAAGAAACGTTTATCTGCACACGTTCCCGTCACGCAATGGAGTTCAGTTTAAAAACCGGTGTAGATAAAACCGGAAGGTTTGTTTCAAGATATGTAAATCTTGTTTCCAGCCAGGGTGCATACGCCTCACACGGCCACTCAGTAACCGGGAATACTCTTACAAACTATTCCCAGATATACTCGCAGACAGGAGGCTTTAAAGGACGTGCTTATACAGTCTACTCAAACCTTGGCACAAGCGGCGCAATGCGTGCTTACGGCGTACCTCAGGCTGCTTTCGCCAGTGAAGCGCATATCGATAACATAGCGCTAAAGCTAGGTATAGACCCTGTCGAAATACGCATGAAGAACATGATGACTATAAACTACAAAATGCCTGGCATGGATCTTGCGTGCCACTCTACGGGTCTTAAGGAATGCCTAGAGAAGGGCCGAGATTACATAGAGTGGGATAAAAAGAGAAATCTCTACGAAAACCAGACAGGCACTTTAAGGAGAGGCGTAGGCTGCGCTATTTTCTGCTATAAGACGGGCGTATATCCATTCGGACTGGAGATTTCAGGCTGCAGGATCGTGCTGAATCAGGATGGCTCTGTACAGCTGCTCATGGGCGCAACCGAGATAGGGCAAGGTGCAGACACTGTTTTCACACAGATGGCTGCAGAGGTGCTCGGTCTTGATACCGAAAGTGTTCATATAGTTTCTATGCAGGACACGGACGTATCTCCTTTCGATCTCGGCGCTTTTGCATCACGGCAGACTTACGTTGCCGGCAAAGCGATCAAGCAGACAGCGGGAATACTTAAGCAAAAGATACTTGAATATGCAAGGGATATGATCGACTATCCTTTGGACAAGCTCGACATTTCAAACGGAGAAATCATTGACAAAGACACCCATGAAAGTCTGGTTTGCCTTTCTGCACTTGCGACAAACGCTTTCTACAGCCGTGACAGTGCTGTTCATCTAAGCGCAGAAAGCACGGTGAACTGCAAACAGAACACTTTCTCATTCGGCGCAACATTTATCGAGATTGAAGTAGACACCCAGCTCGGCACGATAAAAATACTCGATATTATAAATGTTCACGACAGCGGCAGGATAATCAACCCTGCAACGGCGATGGCTCAGGTGCACGGCGGTATGAGCATGTCGCAGGGCTATGGTGTAATGGAAGAAATGAAATATAACAGCAGGGGAGAGCTTGTTAACGGCAATTTCCTTGACTATAAGATACCGACAACTGTAGATTCGCCGGAATTCAACGGCGAGTTCGTAGACATAGAAGACCCGACCGGGCCGTTTGGCAACAAGTCACTTGGCGAACCAACTACGGTCGCAACAGCTCCGGCGGTCAGGAACGCAGTGCTGAATGCAACGGGTGTTGCTTTCAATTCGCTTCCGCTCGACAGAGAAACGCTTGCGATGCGGTTTAAAAAAGAATTCGGGGAGGGCGTCTAATGTACGATCTGAACAGTATATACATAGCAAAGTCAATCGAAGACGCAGTGAAAGCTCTCAAAGCGAATCCTAAAGCTGTAATAATAAGCGGAGGAACGGATATCCTCGTAGGTCTGCGTGACGGTTTGCGTGCCGGCAGCGACTTTGTCAGTATAAAAGACATAGAAGAGCTAAGAGGCATCTATATGGATGAAGAAAAAAATATCCATATCCGGCCTGCAACGACTTTCCGCGAAATAATAGAGAGCGACATCGTAAAAAAGCACATACCGTCGCTTATCACTGCTGTAATCGACATCGGCGGGCCTCAGATAAGGAACGTAGCCACTCTTGGAGGAAACATCTGCAACGGTTTTACAACAGCAGACGCTCCGCCGACGCTGCTCGGCCTTAATGCGGTTGCCTGCATAACGGGCGAGCGTACATACAGAGAAAAAAGCGTAGAGGAGTTCTACGTAAAACCTGAAGTGATGGATTTGGAAAACGGGGAACTGCTGACTGATATAGTAATAAAGCATAGTGATTATGAGGGATATAAGGGCCATTATATCAAATATTCGATGCGTGATGCCATGGATATAGCGATAATAGGATGCAGTGTGCTGTGCAAAACGGACAGCGGAGTTATCGACGATATACGCATCTCGTTTGCAGCCGCAGGACCGCTGCCTCTTCGTACAAGAAGCGCAGAGAAAAAACTTATAGGTTTAAAAATCGACGATGAGCTTTGCAATAACATGGGCAGACTGTGTCTGGAAGACGTCAGCGTAATAACAGATAAACGTGTCTCGAAAGAGTTCAGGACGCACCTAGTAGAAGTACTCCCCGGGCGTACGCTTAAGGCTGCTCTGGGAATAATAGAAGATAAGGCGGTGCAGCAGTCATGATGAAAATAATAAACTGCAGCGTGAACGGAAGAGATATTCAGATTGCAGTAGACGAGCGTGAATCGCTTGCGGATATGCTAAGGGAAAGGCTGGGGCTTACCAGCGTAAAAAAAGGCTGCGAGGTCGGTGAATGCGGAGCCTGCACAGTTCTTATAGACGGAAGAGCGGCAAACACCTGCCTTTATCTTGCGGTGTGGGCGGAAGGCAGAGAGATACTTACGACTGAAGGGCTGCAGGACGAAGCTGGCAATCTTCACCCTGTCCAGCAGGCTTTCGTAGACCAAACAGCTGTTCAATGCGGCTTCTGTATTCCCGGAATAATAATGACGTGCGTAGAAATAGTCGGTAGGGGTAAGAAGTATACAAGAGAGCAGCTTAGAAAAGAGATAAAAGGGCATCTGTGCCGCTGTACGGGCTATCAGAATATAATAACTGCAATAGAGAAGGCGATCGATATAATCGAGCAGCAACAGTCATAGCATAATAAAAGAGCCGCAGCTTAGGAACTAAAACTGCGGCTTTTAATATGCTGCAAAATTCTATTCATCCAGTAGTTTTTCTTCAAAATTATCGACCTTGTTTAGCTGACGCTCGATCGTGCGTGATTTTCTTGAAGCGTCTTCAAGGTTGTTCTGTGCTGCATTAAGGCTCTTTTTGGTGCGGTCAATAGCTTCGCTGAAGTTAGAGAAAGCCTTACGTGTAGACTCAAGCAGCTTTAGCACTTCACTGCTCTGCTTTTCGATTGCCAGTGTCCGAAAGCCCATCTGAAGGCTGTTGAGCAGCGCTGTCAGGGTGGAAGGGCCTGCGATGGTAACGTTGAATTTGCGCTGACATACATCGAATATGCCAAGTGAAATAGCATCAGCATAAAGCCCTTCTGTCGGAAGATACATAATCGCAAAATCAGTAGTGACAGGAGGGTTTAAATACTTATCGCTAATACGCTTTGCTTCAAATACGATTCTCTGTCCAAGCATTTTCATTGCAGCGTCGGCCTGCACTTTGTCACCACTGCTTATCATATCTTCTTTTCTAACAAAGTCTTCCATAGGGAACTTTGAGTCTATAGGCAGAAGAACCGCATCTTCACCGCTTCCCGGAAGCACGATAGCAAACTCAACAGTATCCCTGTTGTCTTTTACCTGCGCATTAGTTCTGTACTGCACAGGAGAGAGCATTGCAGAAATAAGGCTGCCAAGCTGCATTTCTCCCCATGTGCCGCGCACCTTGACGTTAGTCAGCACTCGCTTTAGATCACCGACGCCGGTCGCAAGCGATTTGACTTCGCCCATGCTTTTGAAAACCTGTTCAAGCTGGTCGCTCACCTGTTTGAAAGAGCCTGTAAGACGTTTCTGCAGCATGTCAGAAAGCTGATCATCAACTGTTTTTCTTATCTGCTCAAGCCGTTTCTCGTTGGAGTCAGACATCTCTTTTAGCTTTGCTTCAACAGCAAGTCTGAGCTTTTCCATACTGTCGCTGGATATCTTCGCAGTGCTCTCGATCGTCTTTGCGGAAGTGTCGCCCAGCGTCTTGAACATTCCCAGCATTTCATGCCTTAGTTGATATGCGTTCTCGTTATTCGCCTTTGCTATGTCACCAAGCTGTTTGTCAATGTTCTGATAAAGCATAGAGAGCTTAGTGTCAGCGTCGCTCTTCTGCTTACCCAGTCTGATGACGACTATAAGTATTATTACGGCTGCCAAAAACGTAGCCGCAGATACTGCATAAAAAACTTCATTCATATTAAGCCCCTTTCTCTATAGATTATATCATAACCTAAGTACAAAAAAGCGGGAAAGTATATTTAAAAATTTATCGAATAACAATAAATAATTGTTGACAATGACGGTTGCATATGTTAATATCTCTGCGAATGGAGGCTATAGCTTATGTTTTCATCAAAATTCAATATTCCAAAGATTTTAAAAGGAATGTTACTTGCTCTTCTAATATTGAGCCCCGTTTTTTTGATAACGATGCCTTTTCTTTTCGGCATTGTTAGTGAAGAAGTCGTTGTTTCCAACATAAGCTTGCTAAACAGCAAGATCCTGACGCTTGTTTTTCTTGAAGCCTGCGGTGTGATATGCTGGTTTGCACTTCTTTTACTATATAAGCTTCTAGCCACTGTAATAAAATCCACTCCATTCATATATAAAAATGTAAGATACTTAAAGTACATATCTTATCTATTTGCGGGTGCCGGTATTATCTTGATAATTAAGACAGTTCTCGACTTCTCGATACTGACGCCGGTTATCGCTGTTTTAGCTCTTCTTGCAAGCATGTTCTGCCAAACGCTCGCTGCCGTGTTTGACAAAGCTATAAGGATAAAAGAAGAGAACGATCTTACGATATAGAACGGAGGAAGTGTTTTGGCTATTATCGTAAACCTGGATGTAATGATGGCAAAGCGTAAGATGTCCCTAAACGAGCTTTCAGACAGGGTCGGTATTACTAAAGCCAATCTTTCCATTCTGAAAACAGGCAAAGCGAAGGCAGTACGCTTTTCCACACTAAGCGAAATTTGTCGCCAGCTGGACTGCCAGCCGGGTGACATCTTGGAATACAGGGAGGATACTGATGACTGACACGACATATCTTTATGATTACTTCAAAGAGAAAAGCGATGACGATTCAGGCGAAAAAGAAGACTCGGATTAAAACATTATTTTTGCACATGACATAAGCGCATGTGCTTCTTTATATATTCAGAAAATTTCATAAAGACATCCTATGATAAAATATGTGTAGAGGTAAGGTGTTGTTATATGAAAAAAATAGCTATTATGTTTATTGCAGCTGCGCTTCTGCTTATGCCAGCGTGCTCAGCAGAGCCTGCAGAGCATCAAAACACAAATACGGAAATATCGGAGTCAGTGCAGAATGAAGCGAAAAAGGTTATAATTGCGGTCGCCATGAATAATTATCAGAAAAAAGAGCTTTGGCCGGTATATAATACTCTTAAGGAAGAAGGTTTCAAAATAACAGTGGCCGGAAGCCAGACAGGTAGAGCAAAGTCAGGCGCAGACTCAGTAGAGATCGATGCTGTCTTTTCAAACGTTTCCGCGGAAGACTACAACGGCATTGTAGTAATAGGCGGCTCTGGAGTCAAAGTGCTGTGGGATAACGAGGAACTGCAGACACTGATAAAAGAAATATACAACAGCGGGGGAGTAGCAGCAGCAATATGCCTGGCGCCTCTTACACTTGCGCAGGCCGGTGTGCTGGAAAGCGGCAGTTCTGCATGCTGGTATAGTGATAACGATATAAACAGTAGGATGAGCGAACTTGGCATAACAGATTCAGCGCAGGATGTAACGATATCCGGCAGAGTGATTACCGGCAACGGTCCAAACGCAGCGCAAGAGTTTGCGGATGAAGTTGCGGCTGCGCTAAAAGCGACTGGTTGAAAAGCCGGGCAAACTGCTTGCTTGACACATGATGCACGAGCATGATAAACTCATGTGGTTAAAAGGGAGTAGCATCCTGATGTAAAGGTTGCGACGTCCGTCATCACGCTGTAGCATACAGCCGGACACGTATAATAGCGAGACTTTTGATGCTTATTTGCATTAAAGTCTTTTTTTCTGGAGGAAGCTATGTTTTGGACAGTTGTACTATTCATAATAGGTCTGGCGATAATAATTAAGGGCGGTGACTGGTTCGTTGAAGCCGCAGTCTGGCTAGCGGAAATTACCGGTGTGCCAAAACTGCTCATCGGCGCTACTATAGTGTCACTTGCTACGACCCTGCCGGAACTCTTCGTATCGTTGTTTGCCGTAACGGGAGGCTCGCAGGCTCTGGGTATCGGCAATGCAGTTGGTTCTGTAATATGCAATACCGGACTCATTCTAGCAATTTCTATCTCAATTAGACCTTCCACTATAGAAAAAGAACTTTTCTTTAAAAAAGCGGCAATAATGGTGCTTTCGCTTGCAGCGCTGTTTGTTTTCGGGCTAGACGGCACTCTTTCACGTCTAGAGACTATCCCGTTGTTTGTGCTTCTTGGCTTGTTTATATTCATGAACATCAAACATGCAAGACGAAGCATGTTAGAAGCGCAGAAGCAGGTCAGGCACATTGATACCAAGCCAAAATCTTCGCTTATAAATGTAGTGAAATTTATACTGGGCACAGCAGGAATAGTGATAGGCGCTCAACTTCTGGTTAACAACGGAGTAAAGATAGCGGCAGCACTAGGCGTATCCGAAGGTATAATAGGTGTCTCGGTCATAGCAATCGGAACATCCCTGCCAGAGCTTGTAACCACGCTTACGGCTCTGCGCAAAAAAGAAACTTCGCTCGGTATAGGGAATATATTAGGTGCGAACATACTCAACATCACACTGATACTGTCAATATGCGGCCTTATCGCTCCAAAGGGTCTGTCTATCGGAGAAGAAATGATGAGCTTCGGCGCTAAAAGCATATCAAGGACGCTGTTTGTAGACACTCCGGTTGCAGCGCTTCTTTTTGCCCTGCTGATTATCGTCCCTGTTTTGCTGAAAGGCAAATTAAAAAGACTGCAGGGCATATTAATGCTTGCAGTCTATGTTGGTTTCATTGCACTTCTTGTTATAAAAGCCTAGACGACTTCTGTGCCGCTTTGCTTTGCGGCAGCAAGTATATCCTCAGGGAGATTTCCGTCAGAAATAAGTATGTCGACATCATCGAGCGTACCAAAAGTATACGGAAGGCTCTTGTCCACCTTTGAAGAATCCATAAGCATAATAATATTTGAAGCACTTTTAAGGACTTCTTTTTTTAGTTCACACTCAGAATACGTACCGCTGGTAAAGCCGTTCTGTAGGGAAAACCCGCTGGAGGCCATGAACGCAGTGTCGATATTTACGCCGGATAAAAACATATTTGCGTTAATTCCTGAGACTGACAGTGTGTTCCTGCCAAGCTGTCCGCCGATTACAGTAACATTAGGCTTTGCGTTCTTTATAAGCTCAAGAGCGATATTCGGACCGCTCGTAAGTATTGAGAAATAATCGTCCGGTATCTCCTTGGCAAAAAGCATAAGTGTCGTGCCGGAATCAAGATAAAGCGATCTGCCGCTTTCTATATATTTTGCTGCTTTCTTGGCAATCTCCTTCTTGGCAGACGTATTATCAAGTGCTCTTCTTGAATAAAGGTCTTCAGCAGACATGGAAAGCCGGGATAGCGCAACTGCACCTCCACGTGTACGCTTTACATAGCCGGTGTCCTCAAGATACTTAAGGTCACGCCGCAGCGTCATGCTTGAACAGTCGGGGAAAGTAACCTCAAGGTCTTTTAGCAGCACTTCGCCTTTTGTATTAAGCAGTTCTTTTATAATCTCTCTTCGTTCAATATTCACATCAGCCACTCCAAACTTAAGTTTATTCCCGGAATCCCGTTCAAGCTGTCATAGCCGGGGGCGTTTACATTAATATATCACTTTGTAACAAAGATTACAATACAAAGCGGTTATAAATAACACTATATGTGAATTTTGTTCAAAGGATGGTGTGTATATTCTGTAAGTTTTAGTGTATAATCATTGCATGAACGAATATGAAAGTTATATGAAGCTTGCTCTTACACAGGCTCAGAAAGCTAAAACTAAAGACGAAGTGCCTGTAGGCGCAGTTATTGTACACAGAGGCAAAGTCATAGCAAAAGCATATAACCAGCGTGAATCAAAAAAAGATCCGCTTGGGCATGCTGAAATTTATGCAATAAGCAAAGCTGCAAAAAAACTTGGCGGCTGGCGTTTGCATGGCTGCACGTTGGTCGTAACTCTGGAGCCGTGCCCGATGTGTGCCGGAGCTATTATAAACGCACGTATAGATAAAGTCGTTTTCGGTGCACTCGACCCAAAGGCAGGTGCATTCGGATCGCTCTACAACCTTGCGGAAGGCAAACTAAACCATAAACCGATAATAGTTGGCGGAGTTCTCGAAAAGGAATGCGCAGAGCAGATATCTTCCTATTTCAAAGAAAAAAGGAAAATTGCGAAAGTATAAAAAAGAATAGCAATAAACAGATAAATAACACAGGATTTCTGTTTCGCTATTAATTTTTCTGTTTATTTATAAGTGGCTAAATCGTATAGCTGTCTTTTTATTGTAAAATCGAGGTATATATGAAAATAATTACTAAACTTAAAAAGAAAAAGGGTTTCACGATAATCGAGTTGCTCTGCGCAATAGCTATTATCGGCATGCTTGCTGCACTTGCAATACCGCAGTTTTCATTTGTCAGAGAAAGCGCCAAGAAAGCAGCTACAGTATCGAATGCACGAACTTCAGTCAGCACAATAATAGGACTTACAGCATTATATGAAAAAGAAGACTGGTACGCACCAAGAAACAGCGGCGACTCATATGACTATTCTTCCTCAACTATGAGCAACTATCTTGAAAAACTTTTTGAAGCCGGAGAAGAAGGCTCAAATAACCACTCATATATAAACCAATACAGCGGAAGCGAAGTAATACTCAACTGGTCATCATCTATTTCAGGAACAGGAGAAGACCCTGCAGTGTTCATAACTAACACTTCAACATACTCATATACAAACAGCAACTCATCGAACATGTCTCAGCTCAAGGGTTCTGTTATTGTTTATTTTGATACTGAGGAAACGGGAGAAGGGCTTACGACAGACCACATAGAGGTATATTATACTGACGAAACCGGTTTAAAATGCGATAGACCATTTATAATAGTAATGTAAGACAAAAAAGTCCTGCTAAGATGCAGGACTTTTTTTGTTTCTTCAAAACCTTAGAAATCCAATGTTGCAAAGTAATCATCCGGTGTTTCTGCACGTCTTATCTGTGAAAAGCTGCCGTCACTGTGCAGAAGTATTTCCGCAGATCTGAGCTTTCCGTTATAATTATAACCCATCGCAAACCCATGCGCACCGGTGTCGTGTATGACGATGATGTCGCCTACTTTGATTTCGGGAAGCATGCGGTCTATTGCGAATTTATCGTTGTTCTCACAAAGCCCGCCGGTAACATCATACATATGATCACGATGCTCGTTTTCCTTGCCCATAACAGTGATGTGATGGTAAGCGCCGTACATAGCCGGCCTAAGCAGGTTTACAGCGCAGGCGTCAAGACCTACATACTGCTTGTAGATATCTTTCTTGTGCAGAACAGTGCTGACAAGATGTCCAAAGGGCGCAAGCACATATCGGCCAAGCTCGGTATAAATCGCAACGTCACCCATCCCTGCCGGTACTAGTATCTCTTCGTAAGACTTTCTGACACCCTGACCTATCTTGGTTATATCAGCTTTGTCTTGATCAGGAAGGTAGGGTATGCCAATGCCTCCGGAAAGGTTAATGAATTTTATATCAGCGCCAGTTTTCTCATTAAGCTTGACGGCACGCTTAAATAGTACCTTAGCAAGCTCGGGATAATACTCGTTGGTAGTAGTGTTGCTTGCAAGGAATGCGTGCAGTCCGAAATACTTTACTCCGTTTTTCTTCATCTTTTTATATGCATCATACATCTGACGCTTGGTAAGTCCATACTTTGCCTCTTCGGGCGTGTCCATGATAGCGTTGTTGATGTTAAAAGTTCCGCCCGGGTTATACCTGCAGCTTGCAGTTTCAGGCAGAGGTAGCTTCTTCATAAAAAAGTCGATATGCGTTATATCGTCAAAGTTGATGATAGCACCCAGCTTGCTAGCGTAAACAAAATCTTCCATCGGCGTAACGTTGGATGAAAACATGATATCGCTGCCGGAAAATCCTATCTTCTCCGACATCATAAGCTCCGTCATAGAAGAGCAGTCAACGCCGAAGCCCTCTTCTTTTAGTATCTTAAGTATATGCGGATTCGGGCAGGCCTTCACTGCAAAATACTCCTTAAAGCCTTTGTTCCAGGCAAACGCCTCTTTAAACTCCCTGGCATTTTCACGTATCCCTTTTTCATCATATATATGAAACGGGGTGGGGAACTGCTTTATTATTTCTTCAAGTTTTTCTTTACTTACAAATGTAGTCTTCATATTATTACTCCGTAAATTTATTTTCCAGCCGTGCTTTGACGGCTTTTTAACTCTGTTAATGTCATCTCGTTTCTTATAGAATCTTTTATAAGTTCAACGAGGTTTTTCTTTTCGGAATACAGACATGTTGGACCTTCAAAGTCACCTGTCAGCACCCTTGAAGAATCGGATATGATACGGATCTGTCCCGGCGGCTCGTCAGCGATGAATTCGGAAGCGCCCTTTATACCCGTCTTCCTGTCTGTTATAATCACCACTTTGATGTTTTCAGAGGCAAGCATAGCAAGTTGTTCGTCAAATCGTTCAAGCACTTCGTAAACTGCGCTGATATAGATACGCTTTTTTGTGCCTTCTATAATATTGCTTATCTTGTCTTTAATATGCTCTGTGCCTTTAATGGTTATATATTCGGGTACATTATCACTGCCGGATATTATGAGCGACTCAAGCTCTTCACCTGCATTTTTCAGCGTCCTTATTCTGTTAGAACAAAATTCACCAACGCTCAGCGGACTGTAAAGCTTGGATTCACCGTCCACGACATATGCACACCCTTTGTCAACCAGTGAAGAAAGACAAGTATATGTATTGGAACGTGAAATTCCGGTTATCTTAGCAATCTGATATCCATTAAGACTGCCGTTAGTTAAAAGCGTATGATATATGGAAGCTTCATTGCTGGTCAGATTAAACTGCATAAGCAGCTCAATTTCTCTCATTTTAAACGACCTCACACATTAGTATTCCTACAAAGAAATACTATAGCATCACATAAGACCTTTTGTCAACATTATTAGAGCATTTAGTGGCATAATACAGTCTAAATATTGTTGCTGTACAATAATAAGGGTGTTATACTAAAATCATAAAATGAAAGGGGCAGTAGTATGAAAATAGTAAAAGAATTCAAAGAATTCATAAGCAAGGGTAGCGTGCTGGATCTCGCAGTCGGCATAATAATCGGCGGCGCTTTCAAAGCTATAGTTACTTCATTTGTACAGGATATACTCATGCCGTTCATATCTCTTATAATAGGCAATATAAACATTGCGGCGCTTAAAGTCGTGCTTAAAGAGGCCTCGGGCGACACTCCGGAGCTTGCGCTTAATTACGGCTTGTTCATTCAGGGTGTTATAGACTTCATAATAATTGCTTTTGTTATATTCATGATTGTAAAACTTGTCAACAGGGCAAGACGCAAGAAAGAAGAGCCTCAGGAAGAGCCGCCGCAAGAACCGGAGCCAACCAAGGAAGAGCTGCTGCTCGCCGAGATAAGAGACCTTCTAAAGGAAAAATAGAGGTGTAAAATGCAGGATTGGAACTTCAGTAAGTATTCTCGGGAAACCGCAATGGAACTTAGCTGTTTTCTACCTGATAATATTTTTGACGCTCATGCACATCCGGGCAAAAAGTCCATGTGTGATACAGAAAGAATAACTGCTTTAAAAGAACTCCCGGAAGATATCGGGGTCAGCGCATGGAGAGAATTTACTTCAATGACGACGGGCAAAGAGCGACTAAAAGGCGGGTTGTTTTTTGCACTGCCGCTTTTTGCAGAGGACGCAGATATAAGAAATACGTGCCTTGATGCTAATGCTTCGCTAATGTCAGAGTTTTCTTCGTCCGGCGAAGAAAAAAGTCGCTGCAGTCTTCTTGTTTCGCCTTTGATGCAGCCGGAAGATGTCGAAGAGCATCTGAAAACTGGACAGGTAGCAGGCTTCAAACCATATATGAATCTTGCCCCTGGCTGTGATATAAATTCGGATATATTCGATTTTGTGCCGAAATGGTCGCTACAGCTGGCAAACGAAAATGAGCTTGTCGTAACTCTTCATATTCAAAAATATGCTGCGCTTAATGACCCGGCTAACATAAAACAGATTCATGAAATATGTGCAGACTTTCCGAGATTAAAGCTTATTCTTGCGCACTGCGGCTGCAGCTTCAATGTGTACAACACCTTAAAAGGCGCCGTTCACTATACTGACATAGATAATTTATACTTTGATACATCGGCTGTATGCGAAAGTATTGCGCTGACACATATGCTGAGGCTTTTTCCCAAGGAGAAGTTTATGTGGGGGACAGACTTTCCTATATCAGTGAGAAACGGAAGATTTGTAGGTCTTGGCAACGGCGTATTCTCTCTGCAGAACAATACCGTTCAGGGCGGCAGATTGCCGGAAAATTTATTACTTATGTGTCACGGGTTGGAAAGCCTGCGTGCTTTCATATTTGCAGCAATAGAAGCAGGCCTTAGCGATAAACAAGTGGAAGATATCTTCTTTAATAATGCAGTAGAGCTGCTGAAGTTATAAAATGGCAAATCAAGAAGTAGTTATAGTGCCTGCTGAAAAGTGCATGGCATACAATATTGCAAAAACGCATATTAAATCAAGTCAGACTGCATACAAAGGAATAATTCCTGACGAATTTTTAGAAAGTATGTCTGTCGAAGCTCGTGCAAAGAGTTACAAGTTTGGCGATGATATTGGTAAAAATGATTTTTTCTTTGCTGTGAAGATTGACGAATCTATAGCCGGCCTGTTATATCTGTGTAAATATCGCGGAGAATCCCGGGATGACACGGGAGAAATTGGCGGTATATATCTTTCGCCGGAATACTGGCACAAAGGATACGGAAAAAAGATGATGGATTTTTCAATTGATTTTCTGAAAAACAAAGGATATAACACAATCAAAATATGGGTTCTTGAACAAAACAAAAACGCTATAGATTTCTATAAGAGATTCGGTTTTTCTTTCGATGGTACAGAAAAAATATCTAAGCTTGGAACAAGTCTGCTAACTGTTCGATATTCAGCAGTGCTAAAATAAACATCGTATAAAAAAAATTGACATAACTTAGCAATTACGTTAGTATGCCTACTAAGGAACACTAATTATAAGGAGGTCAATATGTTTGATATCAAAAAATTAGGCAGCGATAATATCAAAGAGTTTGCAGAGCTTCGAAGCTCTGTTCTTATGGAAGTAAACGGTTTGTCTGAACCAGCGGAGAAACAAAATTTCATGGATGAGAACTTAGCTTTTTTAAAGCAGAGCATACCATCCGGCAATTTCATTGCTTTTATGGCTTTTGACGGAGATAAAATTGTTTCTGCATGCGCAGCTTCAATTTTCAGTATAGCACCATGCAAATCAGTCCCAAATGGAAAAGTTGGCTATATCCAAAACATGTACACATTCAAAGAATACCGAAGACAGGGTATAGCATCAATACTGCTTGAAAAGACAATAGCTGAAGCAAAGGGACGGGGATGTTCTAAAATATCTTTAAATGCAACGAAAATGGGACGTCCGCTTTACGAGAAATATGGGTTTACCGAATCAAAAGATGAAATGGAAATGCTAATTTAGCGACATCAATTTGTGACATTGGTCACAGACTTTTCCTCCGTTTTTATATATTATATAAATGTACCATAATGCTTAAGATGTTTTGCTATAAGCGGGGTGACTCAAATGAAAAGAAAAGAGTTGATTACGGTAACAGGCATGTCTTGTGCAGTCTGTGCCGGGACAATAGAAAAAGTGCTTGGAGCTGAAGAAGGAGTTTCGAGCGCAGTAGTAAATCTGACAACGGAAAAAGCTGTGGTCGAGTTCGACGACAGCCTTATTTCTCTTGAAGATATCTACGGAAAAATCGAAGCACAGGGATATGGCGTTGTAAAAAAAAGTACTGAAGATGAAAACAGTGAAAATAAAGTAACGATTAATATAGAGGGAATGACGTGTGCAGCTTGTTCTGCGAAGATCGACAAAGCGCTCAACGAGCAGGAGGGTGTTATACAAGCTTCGGTCAACCTAACGACAGAGAAAGCTACTGTTAGCTTCGATAAAGATAAGATCAGGGTGTCACAAATGACACAGCTTATCGATTCGCTCGGATATAAAGCTTCAGTCACAGGTGATGAAACGTATGAAGAAGACGCTAAGCGAAAGAGAAAAGAGATAAAAAAACTGCGGATAGAACTTATTGCTTCAATCATTCTGAGTTCTCCTTTACTGCTTGGAATGATATTGATGTTGTTCAATGTTGACGTATCGCTGCTGCACAACGAATACTTCCAGCTAGCTGTAGCTACACCAGTACAGTTTGTTATAGGCTTTAAGTTTTACCGAAACGCTTTCTATGCACTCAAATCAAAGAGTGCAAACATGGACGTTCTTATTGCTATGGGCACTTCAGCGGCATATTTCTACAGCCTGTACAACGTGTTCTTCCAAAAAGTTGCTGACGGAGCAATGAAAGATCTATACTTCGAATCAGCTGCTGTCATAATAACGTTGATACTTCTCGGTAAATATTTCGAGGCGATCGCAAAGGGAAGAACATCTGAAGCAATCAAAAAGCTTTTCGGGTTGCAGGCTAAAACGGCTAGGATAATCGTTAACGGACAGGAGAAAGATATACCGATAGAAGATGTTCAGGTTGGCGATATAATTATTGTGCGGCCGGGGGAGAAGATACCGGTAGACGGCGTGATATCAAAGGGCGCTTCTTCGATAGACGAGTCTATGCTGACTGGTGAAAGCATACCCGTAGATAAAGCGATAGGTGATACGGTCGTCGGCGCTTCGATAAACAAGCTGGGAACATTCAGGTTCAAGGCGACCAAGATAGGTAAAGATACAATGCTTTCTCAGATAATCAGAATGGTGGAAGACGCACAGGGCTCAAAAGCACCGATACAAAAAATAGCGGATAAAGTATCGGGAATTTTCGTTCCCGTCGTAATTGGAATTGCAGCGCTGACGTTTATAATTTGGTACTTCCTTGTAAAAGATGCCGGCAGCGGTTTTACGAGCATGGTGGCCGTTCTTGTTATAGCGTGCCCGTGCGCTCTTGGCTTGGCTACTCCAACGGCTATAATGGTCGGCACAGGCAAAGGCGCAGAGAACGGTATTCTGATAAAGGGCGGAGAGCACCTAGAGCGTGCTTTCAAGATAGATACAGTAGTGCTCGATAAGACCGGGACAATAACAAAAGGCAAGCCGGAACTTACAGACATCGTAGCTTTCGATGGCATAAGTGGGAATGAAGTATTAGGGATGGCAGCATCTGCCGAAAAGAATTCAGAGCACCCGCTGGCTGCAGCAATTCTTGAAAAAGGTATTGAGCAGCTAGGCAGCATTGATGACGCAGACAGCTTTGAAGCTGTTCCGGGAAAAGGAGTCAAAGCAGCTATAGGCCAAGATGAGATATTGATAGGAACAGACAAGCTGCTCTTTGAGAGCGGGGTTGATATAGCTAAAGCCGATATGGAAATGCGCAGGCTGGAAAGCGAAGGCAAAACCACGATGTTAGTTAGCAGAAACGGGAAACTTGCAGGCATAATAGCGGTTGCAGACACAATCAAACCAAGCTCAAAAGAGGCTATAAAAGAGCTCAGCGACCTTGGAATTGAAGTATATATGCTGACGGGAGACAATAAAACGACAGCACAGGCAATAGCTAAACAGGTTGGCATAAATCACGTTATTGCTGAAGTCCTTCCAGGCAGCAAGTCGGATGAGATAAAGAAACTGCATGAATCCGGCCGGGTTGTTGCCATGGTCGGTGACGGTATCAACGACGCTCCGGCGCTTGCTTCAGCCGATACTGGCATGGCTATGGGTACTGGCACAGACGTTGCTATGGAAGCAGCAGACATAACTCTTATGAGCGGTGACTTAAGAGCGATACCAGCTGCAATAAGGCTCTCTAAGCAGACTATGCGCAAGATAAAGCAAAACCTGTTCTGGGCGTTCTTCTACAACACCATCGGCATTCCTATCGCCGCGCTTGGGTTTTTGAATCCAATGATAGCGGGTGCAGCAATGGCGTTCAGTTCAGTCTCAGTGGTTTCAAATTCGCTCAGCCTAAAGCGGTTTAAGCCATTTAATAAAGAAATGAAATAACTATTATTAAAAGGAGGATAAGATTATGCTGGCAAATATTATGGTCGTTAAAGTAGAGTCGAGGAGAGAAGACTCAACAAAAGTACAGGAAGTACTTTCAAAGTTTGGATGTAGTATCAAAGTAAGACTCGGGCTGCATGAAACGGAGAATGTGTGCAGTGAAGAAGGGCTGCTTATACTGCAGCTATCAGGTGAACGCGATGAAATGAGAAAACTGGAGAAAGCTCTAAACGATATGAACAGGGTACAGGCAGAACTTGTACTGATGGACTAAATAAAAGAAAGCAAAGCGCCCGTAATATGCGAAGCGCTTTCTTTTTATTACTTTTTTCAGCCAAGCCTGTAGATGATTACTTTTAATTTTTCTTCTATGTAGTGCTTAAGATTCTGCGTATCAACGTTATTATCGTCATTAATTATAACGTTTCCGGTCGCCAGAACAGTGCTGGCAATTGTAACTAATAGTAATATATACTATACTTAAAAGAAAAATTAATTATTGGATAGGAGAAAAAAATGGAGGACATAAAGAAAACGATTAGTGAGTTAAAATTTGAACACGGAATATCCAGAAAAATTGAACTTACTGATGGAATAGTTACAGAATATAAAGCCATTAGAAAGAATAAGCAACAATTGCCGCCGAATGTTTATTATGATAGAGGCTCAAATTCATTTTATAGTTATTCAGAAAATGATATTTCAGACCAGGAACAAAGAATGTTGTTGGATCTGAAACGAACATCATATCTCAGGACAATAAAAAATATCTTAACATTCTATCTTGTTGCCTCAATTATTGGAGGAGTTATATATATTATAGTTTTGAATCTTTGAAATGTTAAGTTTTTAACCAAACTTTCGCTTCAAAGCCACCTTATGTAATCAAAAAAAGAAACACCCATATAAGGTCACACTGAGCGCAGTCGAAGGAGCTTGCACGTTTTTAACGTTCGATTCGAATCCGCCTCCCGAAGTCAAAAACAAAACACACCCATTTGGGTGTGTTTTGTTTTTGGTGGAGGGAGGTGGATTCGAACCACCGAAGTCGTAGACAACAGATTTACAGTCTGCTCCCTTTGGCCACTCGGGAATCCCTCCAAAGGAATCACGCATAAAAGCGTGTGGAGCTGATGATGGGACTTGAACCCGCAACCTGCTGATTACAAATCAGCTGCTCTGCCAATTGAGCTACATCAGCATTTTTTTGCCCTGCCGACGTGCTGCGGCAGGGCTTCTGGTGCCTCAGGACAGAATCGAACTGTCGACACATGGATTTTCAGTCCATTGCTCTACCAACTGAGCTACCGAGGCATACAAGGCGGTTTTTTCTTAAAAAATCAACCGCAGATAAGATTGGCGACCCGGAAGAGACTCGAACTCTCGACCTCTAGCGTGACAGGCTAGCGTTCTAACCAACTGAACTACCGGGCCAATGTTGTGTATTGGTGGGGCCTCAGGGACTCGAACCCCGGACCGATCGGTTATGAGCCGATTGCTCTAACCAACTGAGCTAAGGCCCCAAAAAACATACACAGATAAAAAATAAAATGGTGACCCCTAGGAGAGTTGAACTCCTGTTACCGCCGTGAAAGGGCGGTGTCTTAACCACTTGACCAAGGGGCCACGGTTTTTTGCGCGATGGTCGGGGTGAGAGGATTCGAACCTCCGGCCCCATGGTCCCAAACCATGTGCGCTACCAAACTGCGCTACACCCCGAAAGAATTTAGCGACGAGGTATAATATACATTATTCTGTGGGTGTTGTCAACAGATATTTACCTTAAACACTGTATTTATCATACACTAAAATTACTGCCCGGGCAAAGTACAAAACATGTGCTGTCAAAGGGGATTTTAGGTTGATAATTAATAAGGCTGGTTATATAATTAGAAAGGTCACTGCATAAAGCGCAAAAAAATAAATTTAATTTGAAAAGGCAGGGTAAGATTATGATAAAACTTGGGCTTATCGGAGCGGGAATGATTGCGGGCATCAATACGCAGGCTATACTTAATTTCGACGTACAGGTCATAGCGATAGCGAACCGCACTGTCAGCCGTGCGCAGGCACTTGCGCAAAAGCTCGGCATAGAGAAAGCGGTATTCTATTCAGACTATAAAGAAATGATAGAAAAAGAAAAGCTGGACGCAGTGCTCATAACCCTGTCTCACGACCTTCACCTAGACGCATTTGTTGCCTGTGCAGACAAAGGTATAGATATAATCATAGAAAAGCCGCTGGCGATGAACTATGAGGAGTGTATGCTAATAAAAGAAGCAGCAGAGCGAAACAATGTAAAATCATGTGTTTGCCACACTCAAAGATACAATCCCAATATGGCAACAGCCAGGCACCTGCTGGATACGATGAACTTCGGCAGGATATATCACATTGACGATTCGATGAGCATATTCTACTATCATAATGAACGGGCAAGCTGGATGCTTAGTAAAGAGATATCCGGCAACGGTCCGATGATAAACTACGGAGTGCACCAGTACGACCGTGTATATTTCCTGAAAGGCAGTTTGCCGCAGCCAAGAACGCTGTATGCGCAGCTTAGCTATAATATCCCGGAGCAGGAATGCATTTCGGCTTATACAATAAGCGGAAGCGATAAAGACGGCTTTACATACAACTTCAGCTTTTCCGGCTACAGCGGGCCTGTTCTCGGCGCTACCGACATTTTCTGCGAAAACGGAGTTATCCGTGTCATGATAGGGAACTGCCCGCAAAGTGGAATCGCATACAGCATAGATAACGAGCCTTTCAAGATGGCGCAGCCCCTGTATGACGGCAGCGAAATGTATAAGATGCAGTTTGGGGCTATTGTGGATTATCTTGAAGGCAGGGACAACAATGCGGTAGACATAGATTGGGCCTCGCAGATGGTTCGTATGATAGACTATGTCAACGAGTCTGAGGAAAAGGAAACGGTAATAAAGAATTTTTAAATAAACCGCAGAGAGGTACATATTGACCGAGGAACTAAGAAAACACATTGCAGAATACGCACTGACGTATCATATAGAAACTTACGGCTGCCAGATGAACGACCACGACAGCGAAAGGATTGCCGGCATACTCGAATCACTCGGGTACTGCCGCTCAGAAGACAAACAAAACGCAAGCTTTATTCTTTTCAACACATGCTGTATAAGAGAACATGCCGAAGCCCGGCTGATGGGAAACCTCGGTGCACTAAAGCGGCACAAGGAAGAGGTAAAGAACTCTGTCATAGGTGTATGCGGCTGCATGATGCAGCAGGACGACACAGCACAGAAGATAAAGCGCCGGTTTGGCTTTGTAGATATGATATTCGGCACCAACAAGCTGCACCTTCTGCCGCAGATGCTTCATGACGTGCTCATAGAGGGCAGCAGAGCTGTTGTTGTGGACGAGGACGAGACAATAGTCGAAGGCGTTCCGGCAAAGCGCAGCAGAGCTCACAGCGCCTATGTGAACATAATCTACGGCTGTAACAACTTCTGTACGTACTGTATTGTTCCGTACGTTCGGGGCAGAGAGCGCAGCCGCAGGTCAGCAGACATAATTGAAGAGATAAAAGCGCTGTGCGATAACGGTGTAAAAGAAATCACGCTGCTTGGTCAGAACGTTAATTCATACGGAAAAGATTTAAGCGACGACCTCTTTTTTGCGCAGCTTATCCGTGAAATAGACAACCAGACTGATATAAAACGCATACGATTCATGACTTCTCATCCAAAAGACCTGACTGACGAGCTTATTGAATGCTTTGGGGATGTAGAAAGCCTGTGCGAACACATACATCTGCCCGTTCAGTCCGGCAGCAACAGGGTGCTTGAAGCCATGAACCGCAGTTATACAATTGAGCACTATCTGTCGCTAATAGAAAAACTCAGAAAACGTGTGCCGGATATCGCCGTAACTACGGATATAATAGTCGGTTTTCCGGGAGAAACCCAAGGAGAATTCGAAGAAACAGTCGAGCTGGCAAAAAAGGTAGGCTATGATGCCGCATACACATTTGCATATTCAAAGAGAAGGCTGACCAAAGCTGCAGATATGAGCGGACACATAGACGCAAAGACTAAAGCCGCAAGGCTGGCAGCGCTAAATAAAGTTATTTCACAAAGCGTAGTTGAAAAGAACAAGGACTATATGGGCAAAACAGTAGAAGTGCTGGTGGACGATGTAAGCAAACGCGGCGACGGTGAAGTAACAGGAAGAACAAGAACGGCAAAGACGGTCAATTTCTCTGGCAGTGAAGACGATATTGGAAAACTTATATCAGTGAAGATAGACAAGGTCAAAGTGCATACGCTGCACGCAGACAGGAAAGACTAGAAATGGCATACTACGAACGGAACAAAGCAAAGCCGGCGTTTATATTAATGATTATACTGCTGCTGCTTGTCATAGCTGCAGGAGTTTATTTCTATCTGCTCAGAGACGAGCTTGCAATAAAGAAACGATTGATAGAAACATATGACTACAGCCAGGGCGCTGTCTCTGTGTCGGTTTCGGGACTGCGTCAGCCTGAAGGCTATCCGGCCGCCCAGACAAGTTCCGAATCGCTCAATCCGGATATATACATAACGCCTCTTGGTTTCCCGATAGAAAGCCATTCTAAAAACTGGCAGGGTGATAAACTCAAAGAAATATATGACGAATTGCTTCTGAACAAGCACGGCGAGGAAATAAACTATATTTCAAAGATAGTCGTTAATGGCGGTGTTTCAGAGATTGGCACAAAAGACAGCGTCGTTGCCGGAACGCACTCCACTACTCAGGAATATTATCAGGTGTTTTTTGATATGCCTGCGCTGGTTCCCTCTTCGCTAAAATACGGTCTGTCAACAAATATGAGTGTTATAGAGCTTTATAACATGGACGAATATGATACCATAGAACAGGCGGCAAGGACGATATCCCACGAATACGGGCATCATTATACTATATTCTATTTCATGTCCGGCGATGAGCAGGTCAAAGAATCACAATACTACAGCCTGCGTGACTTTAAAGACTACGACCATAAGTTGTTCTTCAGCAACCAGCAGGAATACTTAGAGAATCATATGTGGAGCATTTACGAAATTGCGGCTGAAGATTATGTTCAGCTGCTGGGCAGCCCGAACACACGACAGACCCGTGAATATATGGACGTGTTCGATGCGCTGGGCAGCGGAAATGGAACATATAAAATATATGCAGATTCGAACACAGCAAATGTGTTCCCGCAGGAAAATATGCAGGTGCCCTTGGCAAACGATGTAAGCGGTCTGCGAGACTATTTCTTATCATTCATAAATGATGAAAGTGATTTGGAAAGCTTGACAAAAGATGAATTCAATATACAGATTGAAAAGAAATCTAACCTAGACTATGTTTATTATAAAATAACCTGGGACAACATTTACAACAACGCCGATACGCTCTACACTCTGGTTTGCTATGACACTGATAAACAGATATACCTGCCTGTAAGAACGGTGAACGGCAATGAAAAGACTATAGCCCGAGTAGGCACAGCTGCAAAAATAAAAGGAAACGCCATATTGTCGAGGATGGACGGCGTACCAGATGAAGACCGGTATTTTAGGCTGATAGTGATACTGCCGGACGGCAGGATAATTTCTTCAGATTATTACTTTGCAGATTTTTGATTTCGTGACTTTTTCACACCACGTACTATAAGGAGAACTATCACAACAAACACTATCAAACTGGCGGAGGCTATCATCAGCCTGAAAAGCATTCCGGCTGAACTGAGCTTTTCGGTCACATCTGCGTATTCGTCTAAGTTTGCAGTGTTATCAAGACGAGTGCTTAAGCTTACCTGTTTTTGGCTGCCGTAATCAAGCTTCCATGTGCAGACGCCGCCGTCGACCAAGTCAGCGTTAGTCTCGGTGATTTCTCCCGGCAGGCTGACAGAGAGAGTATATTCTCCTTGATTTGCCATTGTAAAAAGCGCTTCCAGTTCGCTCTGCGGGATATCCTGAAGCTCACTCTGCCTTATTATATCCTCTAAAGAAGCGACTGCGTTAAAGCTGTAAAGATCCTCTTCAAAAGACGGCGAGTAACTGAAATCGACGCTGGTGAAAACGGATTCCTGACCACAGAGTGCCTTCGAGAAAGAATCAGCAGCAGCCTGCCTGTCATCATACAAGACGGCTTTGTGACCGGACACTGTAACGCTTTCACTTTCGATGCTGATGTCTGTGTCGAATCCAAGGCTGTTCCAGTAATCGGAAACAGAATCTGCAAAATTTCGTGCATCGAGCTCTATGCTCTTTATATCAAGAGTATATTCAATATCTGTCTCGTCGCTGTCGCCAAGACTATAGCTTACAGAAACGTCCGCACAGGCGCAGAGCAGCAGGATAACAGACAGCAGTATTATAAAAAGAGTTTTTTTCATGGTGTCTCCGTTTTCGTAATATAAAAAAATTATATTGTAAAAACTTAAAACTTTCAACAAAAACACTTATTTATGATATAATTTTTAAAAATGTACAGGAGAATGTTATGGCTTCACTTACACCAATGATGAGACAATACGTAGAAATGAAAGAAAAGCACAAGGACTGTCTGCTTCTGTACAGGCTGGGAGATTTTTACGAACTTTTTTTTGAAGATGCTCTTCTTGCGTCAAAAGAGTTAGAGATTACCCTTACCGGTCGTGACTGCGGACTTGAACAAAGGGCTCCCATGTGCGGAGTTCCCTATCATGCGGTGGGCAGTTATATCGATAAGCTGATAAAGAAGGGTTATAAAGTCGCTATATGTGAGCAGACAAGCGACCCTGCAGCATCAAAAGGCCTTGTCGAAAGAGACGTTGTGCGGATAATAACGCCTGGCACTGTTACAGAAAACGCAATGCTCAGCGAAAACGAAAATAACTATATACTAAGTTTATATATTAACGGAAGCACCGCAGGTCTTGCATACGCAGATGTATCCACTGGCGATTTCTTTGTTGGCAAAGCGGATCTTAGCGAAGACGCTTCTGCCGTAATAAGCGAAGTCTCAAGGATAATGCCCAGCGAGATAATATACCGAAGTGAAGATAAAACGGTCATAGACGGACTCTCAGCGATGATAGCAGAGCAAAACATATTCGTAAGCGAATATCCTCAGTTTACTTTTGAAACGGACAATGCAACAGATTCACTCGAATCGCATTTTAAAGTTATGGGCCTAGGCGGGTTCGGACTGGAAGAAAACCACCCCGGAATAAATGCCGCCGGTGCGCTAATAGACTATCTTCGCGAAACCCAGAAGAATGCACTTTCACATATCAACACTATAAAAGTAAACGATAAACAGCATTTCATGGCTCTTGACGTGTTCACAAGAGCAAACCTTGAACTAACAAAAACGCTGCGTGAAGGCAAGGTGCGCGGCTCGTTGTTTGGCGTGATAGACAAGACTAAAACGGCTATGGGCGCAAGGCTGCTGAAGAGATATATTAACGAGCCTCTGCAGAGTATAGCCGAGATAAACGGCCGTCTTGATGCAGTCGAGGAAATAAAGAACGATATGCGTCTGTGCGATGATATAGAAGCCGCTATAGACGGCGTTTTTGATCTGGAACGTTTGATTTCAAGGATATCCTACGCCACGCTGGATGCAAAGAACTGCCTCTCGCTTAAAGCATCTCTTGCAAAACTGCCGCAGCTAAAAAAAGTTACCGGCGGCTGCAGTACAGCGCTGCTCTCAAGGCTGAGCGGCGGGCTTGATGTGATGAAAGATATACACAGCCTGCTGGAAGCCGCAATTCATGAGAACCCTCCTGTAGGCATAACAGGGGGAGGTATTATAAAAGAAGGCTACAATGCGCAGATAGACGAGTTAAGACATGCTTCAACTAAGGGCAAAGAATGGATTGCAGAGCTTGAAACGAAGGAACAGCAGGCAACGGGAATAAAAAAACTAAAAGTCGGCTACAACAAGGTTTTTGGTTATTATATCGAGGTCACCAACTCATATAAAGAGATGGTTCCCTACAGATACATAAGGAAACAGACTTTAGCGAACTGCGAAAGGTTCATAACTCCGGAGCTAAAGGAGATGGAGGAAAAAATCCTCGGTGCTCAGGATAAATGCATAGCCCTTGAATATGATGCTTTTGTTAAGATAAGAGACGAATTGGCAAAAAATATAAAACGCTTCCAGAACGCTGCTAAAATAATTGCAGCGATAGATGTCCTAAGGAGTTTTGCAGCGCTCGCTTACGAAAAAAAATATTGTAAGCCTACGATGAGCGACGGAGCAGATATAA
Organism: Christensenellaceae bacterium; assembly: GCA_963666505.2. Lineage (GTDB taxonomy): Bacteria > Bacillota > Clostridia > Christensenellales > SZUA-584 > JABGQS01. Next base: position 1,106,258 of record CAXXXL010000001.1, read on the forward strand.
CGATACACGGCGGGCGGCATCCGGTAGTTGAAGCATTCGTAAAACAGTCATTCGTAGCAAACGATTCTTATATTACTGATGAAGAAAAGATAATGATACTGACCGGGCCGAATATGGCGGGCAAGAGCACATACATGCGTCAGGTCGCGCTGATAGTGCTGATGGCGCATATGGGCAGCTTTGTTCCTGCAAGCGATGCTTCAATATGTATTGTAGACAGGATATTCACAAGAGTGGGCGCTTCAGACAACCTTGCTTCAGGGCAGAGTACGTTCATGGTAGAGATGAACGAAGTCGCACATATACTAAACAACGCAACGCACAAAAGCCTGCTGATACTAGACGAGATAGGGCGGGGGACAAGCACGCTCGACGGTCTGTCCATCGCCTGGTCAGTTGTGGAATACATAAGCGAGAACATAAAGGCAAAGACGCTTTTCGCAACGCATTTTCACGAGCTTTCCGAGCTTGAAGGAATAGTAGAACACGTAAGTAACTACTCAATAAGCGTTAAAGAGCTTGAAGACACCGTTATTTTCCTTCACAAGATAGTGCGTGGAGGAGCGGACCGAAGCTTCGGCATAGAAGTAGCAAAGCTTGCCGGAGTGCCCGGAGCAGTAACGCAGAGAGCTAAGACGATAATGCGCTCTCTAATAGACAAGGACGAGAGCATACTCGGGCTAAAGCCTGCAAAGCAGGAGAAAAAACCGCCGAACGGCGACGAAATAACAAAAATGCTCGGCGAGATAAACCTCGACAACACAACGCCGCTTGATGCATTAAAGATACTAAGCGAGATCAAACACAAACTATAGCAGAGGATAAAATGATAAGGATACTAGATAAATCAGTTTCGAATAAAATAGCCGCAGGAGAAGTTGTAGAGCGGCCTGTCAGCGTCGTTAAAGAACTTGTTGAAAACTCCATCGATGCAGGTGCAGGCGCTGTCAGCATCGATATTACAGAAGGCGGTATAAAGAGCATAACCATTACCGACAACGGCTCTGGTATAGCGTCTGAAGAAGTTGCGCTTGCGTTCGAGAAGCATGCAACAAGCAAGATAATGACTTTGAGCGACCTTGGGCACATAATCACACAGGGTTTTCGCGGCGAAGCACTATCCAGCATTGCGGCTGTCTGCGTAACAGATCTTAGAACCAAGACTCAGGATGAAGAAACAGGAACACATATTCGTATTTCCGGAGGCAGACTGGACTTCTGCAATCCTGCCGGGCTGCCCGGAGGCACAAGCATAACTGTCAGCAATCTTTTTTTCAACGTGCCTGCAAGGCGTAAGTTTTTAAAGAAACCGGGGCAGGAAGCGGCTTATATTTCAGACCTTGTTTCAAGATATATTTTGAGTTTTCCGGAAATATCGTTTCATTACCGAAGCGGCGGCAAAACTATATATCACAGCCCGGGCAGCGGCGACTTAAAAGATGCGATATACTGTGTTTACGGCAGAGAGATATCTGATAGTATAGCTTACGTAGACGAAGCTTACGGCGGTATACGCGTTTGGGGCTATGCTGCACGTCCAGGCACATCAATGCGCAGCAAAAACACTGGGTCTGTGTTTGTAAACAGACGATATGTAAGGAACAGGCTGCTGTTCGATATGGTGATAGAAGCTTACGGACAGACTCTGGTGAAAGGCGACTTTCCGTTCTTTGCTCTCAATATAGAGCTACCGTCGTCTCTTGTTGACGTGAACGTGCACCCGAACAAGCTCCAAGTGCGCTTTTCAGACAACGCTGCAGTAGAACATGTAATAAAAGAAGCGGTATCTAGTGCATGCGGGAATATCTACGGCAGGGTAAAATTATCAGTGCAAGAGGAAACTGAAGAACCCGCTCAGAAAGTTGAGATGCAGACTACGCAAACTTTTGTGCAGGAAGACTTGTTTTCCGGCTTTGCAAGAAGCGTTGTAAAAGAAGAAACCACGGTAGACGATGACATAGCGCAACAACGGCAGAGCGGACAGAGGCCGGAGAACTTTATAGAGCAGCAGGACGCAGCGGCGCATAAACAGCCGGAGATAAAACAAGAGCCTGCAGATGTTATAAGCTACAGACTCATCGGCAGCTTTGCCAACACGTATATTCTTGTAGAGCAGGCAGATAATCTGCTGCTGATAGACCAGCACGCAGCGCACGAGAGGCTGCTTTATGAAAAGTTTGTCAGCGAAGAGCAGACAGCGTCCCAGCGTCTTATGATACCAAAAGTTTTAAAGCTCTCACACGATCAGATGAACACGATAGAAGAAAATATTGAAGTGTTCCGTCAGCTTGGTTTCGATATAGAACCGTTCGGCGCACTGGAATATAAGCTCTCGGCTGTGCCTTCGCTGCTGAAAGAGGCGCAAGCAGATCAGTTGATATTCGACGTGCTGGGCGATATAAAAAGCCCGATATTGAGAAAAAATGATCTTGTAAGAACTGCATGCAGACGTGCTGTAAAAGCTAACGACAAGCTAAACGAAAAAGAGCTGCAGAGCCTCGTAGACAGCTTTTTGAAGACGGACGTAATACCAACGTGTCCTCACGGGCGGCCAATCATCACAGTGCTGACAAAGAAGCAGATAGAGAAAAGCTTCAAGAGGACGGTATGAACAGGTTTATAGTGATAACAGGCCCGACAGCAACTGGAAAGACAGCGATATCAGTTGCCTTGGCAAAGAGCCTGGACACTCAGATAATATCTGCGGACAGCTGTCAGATATACAAAGGAATGGACATAGGGACAGCTAAAGCAAACAGCAGCGAAATGCAAGGCGTTGTACACCACTTCATAGATATTGCAGAGCCGGACGAGGAATACTCCGCAGCGCTTTTCAAAAAGCAGGCGTTCGAAGTGATCGACAAGCTAAACGCAGCAGGAAAAACACCGATTGTTGCTGGCGGCACTGGATTATATGTAAATTCGCTTGTGTATGAGCTGGATTTCAGCAAGGTAAGCAAAGACAGCAGCATAAGAGAAAGATATGAGAAAACTGCGGATGAGAAAGGCACGCTCTATCTTTACAATATACTTAAGGATAAAGATCGCAAATACGCAGAAATAATTGCGGCTTCAGACAGAAGACGGATAATCAGAAGGCTGGAGATAATAGAACAGGGCGGCAGCCTCAGTTATGACTTCAGAAAGCCAAAAGAAGGCTATGGTATACTGATTATAGGCCTGAAGATGCCACGTGATGTCCTATACAAACGCACAGATGAACGTGTGGACACTATGCTTAAAGCAGGGCTTGAAAACGAAGTAAAAACGCTTTATAATCACTATGGCGATGTTGCGTCATTAAAGGCTATAGGCTATAAAGAATTCATAGGTTATTTTAAAGAAGAGTATGATTATAACGAGGCAGTAAGACTGATAAAGAGAAACACAAGAAGGTTTGCAAAACGTCAGCTTACGTGGTTTAATAGAGACAGCAGGATCAAGTGGTTTGATTTAAATATCGGCAGTTCTGCAGAGAGCGTTTTAAGACAAATCACAGAGTATATAAAAGAAAAGGGGTTTTAACAATGCAGAAATCGGTTATCGTTCTTCAGGATGTTTTCCTAAACCAGATCCGGAAAGAAAAAGTTACAGTTACGATTCATCTAACAAACGGATATCAGATAAAAGGAGTCGTAAAAGGCTTTGATAACTTCATAATTATACTCGAAAGTGAAGGTAAACAGCTTATGATCTACAAACACGCTGTTTCAACGATATCCCCGACAAAATCGGTATTGTTCCCGTTTACGGACAAACCAAAGGAAGAATAGCTTGCTCGAAAGCTTTGGTATAGATAAAAAAATCGTTTCGCTTGTAGAGGATGCGCAGCGTTCTCTGTCAAGCAGTTTTGAATACGTCGATGTACTAAGCGAATATAACACTTTTAAAGTAATCGATGCGTTTCGCAAAGAGAATATCGGCGCCCATCATTTTTCCGCTTCAAACGGGTACGGCTACAGTGACGCTGGCAGGGATGCACTTGCCAGTGTTTTAGCACGCATTTTTGGAGCGGGCAGCGCCGTTGTAAGCCCGCATATAGCGTGCGGGACCCATGCCATAGCGCTTGCGCTGTATGCTGTGCTGCGTCCGTCAGACACGCTGATAAGCGTTACGGGAAGACCATACGATACTCTTAACGAAGTAATAGGAAAACCTGAAAGCGATACAGGATCACTTATAGATTTAGGCGTAGAATATATACAGGTAGACTTAAATGAGCAAGGGAAAATCGACATTGAAGAGGTTTTGAAAGCTGCGTCGCAATGCAGCAGCCCAAAAGTCGTTTTTCTGCAGCGCAGCCGTGGCTACGAATGGCGCAGTGCGCTGAGTATGAACGAAATCGAACAATTTTCAAAGATTATAAAAGAAGCCTATCCCGATATAATAATAATAGTCGACAACTGCTACGGCGAGTTCTGTGAGAAAACCGAACCGACACAGCATGGCGCAGACCTTATTGCCGGCTCGCTCATTAAAAATCCCGGAGGGGGGCTTGCCCCAACGGGAGGTTATATAGCAGGAAGACAAGATTTGATTAGCCTGGTGGAAAACAGGCTTGTTTGCCCCGGCCTTGGGGGCGAAGTCGGCTCATACGAAGCATCCTACAGACCGTTTTTCCAAGGGATGTTCATGGCGCCGCATGTGGTGGGGGAGGCGCTTAAGGGGAGCATACTCTCTGCAAAGGTGTTCGAGATGCTGGGCTACGATGTCTATCCTTCTTCAGACGCTTTAAGGAGCGATATAACGCAGTCTGTAAAGCTAAATGATAAAGAACTGCTGCTTGCATACACAAGAGGTATACAGAGCGCTTCAGCCGTAGACAGCCGTGCCGTTCCGGAGCCCTGGGATATGCCGGGCTACAGCGATAAGATAGTCATGGCCGCAGGTACTTTCGTACAGGGCTCTTCAATAGAGCTTTCAGCAGACGCACCAATAAAACCGCCTTATATAGTTTATGCCCAGGGCGGGCTCTCCTATTCGCATATGAAGCTTGGACTTATGATTGCTTTGAGTGACTGGTTTGGAATGAATATAGTAAAATGAAAAACTAATTACAAAATTTAAGTTCCGACTAAAAATATGGATTCATAAATAAAGGGTATGATTGGTTAAAAAAGGCTTGAAGCACTAAGGCTCAGTGCATAAAAATAACCCCTACCAGACAAAACAAGCAGAGGTTACGATTCTTTTAAGCTGCAATCAGAACATTCGCAGCACGCCTATTACCTTGCCGAGGATATCAAGTTCCTTCGCATATATAGGTTCATAGTTTTCATTTTCAGGCTGCAGACGAATTCTGTCTTTCTCAGCAAAAAATCTTTTTACAGTCGCTTCATCGTCCATCATTGCAACAACAATATCTCCGTTGTCGGCTGTTTTCTGTTTTTTCGCAATTATCCGGTCCATGTCCTTTATTCCGGCATCGGTCATACTGTCACCTTTAACGTTGAGTATGAAAACATCTTCGCTGCCAAGAAGAGAGAATGGCAGTGTAATATATTCTTCAATATTCTCAACTGCTGTTATAGGCACGCCTGCTGCCACGTTTCCGACGACAGGAACAGCAATCATTCGCTCACTGCTTCCGTCTTCTCTTGGATCCGTACCATACAATATCTTTGTAGTTCTCGGTTTAGCATTGTTTCTGAAAATATAGCCCTTCTTTTCAAGTTGTGTAAGATGAGCATGTGCAGTAGAAGTAGATTTAAGATTGAGAGCATCGCAAACTTCTCTGACGCTTGGAGCATAACCATTCTTAGATATATATTCCTTCATATAATCAAATACATCTTTTTGTCTTTGAGTCAGTTCAACCATAATTTATCACCTCGTCAATATAATATCAAAAATAATTTACAGTGTCAACGAAAAGGCAAACATTCGTTTCAGTATAAAAACTACATATCCTTATCGTTGATTTTTACGATGCCAGCGGCCTTTTTACGCTGCTGTTCGTCGATTGCAGCGTAATGTTTTTTTGTAGTGTTAACATCTTTATGGCCAAGAACATCCGCAACAAGATAGATATCACCAGTCTGCTGATAAAGCATCGTGCCGTATGTGCTCCTAAGTTTATGAGGCGAAATATCTTTAAGAGGCACTGCAATCCTTGCATACTTTTTTACAAGCTCCTGAAGCGCACGAACACTCATTCGTTTGTTTTGGAGCGATAAAAACATGGGGGAGGAGGGGGAGTAGTCTGGTCTCGTCTTTCGCTGTTCAATATACGAAATCAATGCCCGCTCTGCTTCTTCGCCAATATATAAAAACACTTCGTTTCCGCCTTTGCGAAGCGCTTTGAACTGTCTGTTTTCAAAATCAAAGTCGCTTATATCCAGCGCAGCCAGTTCACTTATACGAATACCGGTCGTTAACAATAAAGTGAAAATAGCAACGTCACGAACAAGTGTTCTTTTTTGATACGCCTGCTGTCTTTCAGTAAGTCCGGCGCCTGTAGACACAACATGCAAAAGTTTTGCTGCTTCCTGCTGGCTTAGCCTGAGTATAGGTTTTTCATGAATTTTCGGGGTTTGCAGCTTTGTGGTGATATTAGAGCCGATTATTTCTTTGTTATAGTAATACTTGTAAAGAGACCTTATAGACGATAATTTTCGCGCGATGCCTTTTTCGCTGTTTTGTACAACAGCGTCGTTTTTATAATAAAGTGACAGATACTCCATGTAAATTTCCAGATCACGCATAGAAACGTCTTCAAGCTGTCTTGCATAAGTTATATTACGCCCAAGGTCTTCGTCCAGAAACTTAAAGAACAAACGCAGGTCATATGCATAGTTTATCTGCGTAAGCAGCGAAGTGTTTTGCTTTATGCCGCGAAAGAAGTCAAGACAGAACTTTGGAAGGGTGTCAAGAACGCTCTGCAGTTTCTTTGCTTTTTGTATAGTGATTTCATTTTTGCTTTGTTTAGACATAAGACGGAGCCCTCGTTAATACGGCTTATTTTGCCTGAATTATAGCATATACAGCAGAAAAAAGCAATAACTATGCGCAAAACTTGTCTTTTACGCATAGTTACGTGTATTTTAACTATACACCTGATGGGCAAAAATCTATATTTATACAGTACAATATAGCTCTTGGCTATGCCTTCTCTTCTTCCACTGAGTTATTCTTTATCTCACAGCGTGCCATTTCGTCGCAGATGTTGTTATACTTATCGTCAGAATGTCCTTTTACTTTCCGATAAGTAACTTTATGCCTGTGCATCGCTTCAAGTATGCCTTTCCATAGGTCCTGGTTCTCAACATCCTTTTTGTTTGCGGTTCTCCAGCCGTTATTCTGCCATGTGACTATCCATCCCTTTTCAAATGCATTATGGATATAAGCGCTGTCAGTGTGCACAACAACAGCGCATGGCTCTCTTAGCGCCTCAAGCGCCTTTAAAACAGCTGTTAGTTCCATACGGTTGTTTGTTGTGTCGGGTTCATATCCGCTGATGCGTTTTTCATTGCCTCTGTAGATAAGAACGGCTGCCCATCCCCCGGGTCCCGGATTAAAAGAGCAGGCTCCGTCAGTATATATATTAACTTTCTTCATTTTCACTCTGCCAGCTCTTTAGATCTGTCTGCACATTTCTTGACAGCTTTTATAACTATGCCCCGAAAGCCGTCTTCTTCTAGCGATTTTACTGCCTCTATGGTCGTTCCTCCCGGCGAACATACAGCGTCTTTCAGCGCCCCCGGATGTGTACCTGTTTCCATAACCATTTTTGAAGCGCCGAAAACAGTCTGTGCCGCAAGCGTCATAGACATATCCCTCGGAAGCCCGCAAAGAACACCTGCATCCGCAAGAGCCTCGATAAACATAAATACATATGCCGGGCCGCTTCCGGATACTGCGGTAACAGCGTCCATGAGCTTTGCAGGAGCATGCTCGACTTTGCCTAGTGAAACGAACAAAGATTCTATAAAACTAACGACTTTTTCGTCTGCGCTGCTCGGCGTTTCAAATACGCTCATGCCCTCTCCAGAAAGCAGCGGCGTGTTAGGCATTAGTCTAAGCACCTTTTTATCGGCACCAATAATAGATTTTATCTTGTCTGCACTCCATCCTGCAGCAATAGATACTATTGTTTTATCAGCAATACATTCCTTTAAATCGACAAGCAGGACTGGCAGTATATTAGGCTTCACTGCAATCAGCAATATATCGCTGTTATGACAAAGTTCTTCTAATGATACGGACGCCATCACACCGTATTCTTTCTTGAGCTCAGTTGTTTTTGCAGTGTCGATGTCATAAACGTTGACCATGCCGGGCTCTATGCTGCCTTTGTCAAGTGCACCCTTTAAAATAGCCTGCGCCATGTTGCCTGCACCTATAATACCTAAAATATACCCTCTCAATTTTAAAACCTCCTATTGACTACAATCTTTAAATTGTTTATAATACCTTTTGTTACGTTAAAGGGGAGTGGCTCAACTGGTAGAGCATCGGTCTCCAAAACCGAGGGTTGCGTGTTCGATTCGCGTCTCCCCTGCCACACGCAGATTTTTCTGCACAAACTGCCGGAATATATAACCGCCGGCAGTTTTTATTTTACTTATATATAAAGTTATTTCATCTATAAATCAAGTATTTATACAGTTACTTCTCCCTCTTCACCAAGTTCATCTGAATACTTCTCAAGCAAAGGCTTTACATGTTTTTCAACAAAGATGTCAGTCTGGATGGCTGCACAGCCTGTAAACTTAACCGGGTCAACAAGGTTGTCGATATCGGCGTGTGACAGCATGAAGCTCTTATCCTGCTTTATGAGGTCAAGAAGGTTGTTGTCAAGACCGGACTGCTTCACCCTTGCACCGGCTGCCATCGAATACTCACGTATCTTTTCATGCAGCTCCTGCCTGTCTCCCCCACGTTTAACAGCCTCCATAAGTATTGTTTCAGTAGCCATGAACGGCAGCTCTTCGTTGACGTGTTTTTTTATAACGTTTTCATAGACGACCATGCCGTCTGTTATGTTGAGATACAGGTTTAGCACTGCGTCAACAGCCAGAAAGCTCTGCGGCACTATTAGACGCTTGTTTGCTGAATCGTCAAGCGTTCGCTCGAACCACTGTGTAGAAGCCGTTACAGAAGCGCTCAGCGGCATACAGAGCACAAACCGGCACAGTGCGCCCATTCTCTCGCTCCTCATTGGGTTGCGCTTATACGCCATTGCAGAGCTGCCTATCTGATTTTTGTTGAACGGCTCTTCAATCTCTTTAAGGTTCTGAAGCAGGCGAAGATCATTTGAAAACTTATAAGCGCTCTGCGCAATAAGCGAGAGTGTATTTAGTACGATAGTATCGAATTTGCGTGGATAGGTCTGACCGGTAACGGCATATGAAGAACCAAAGCCCATTTTTTTGCAAACCAGACTGTCAAGTTCTGCAACTTTGGATGCGTCTGCGTCAAACAACGTCAGGAAGCTAGCGCCGGTGCCCGTAGTTCCCTTTGCACCCCTCAGTTTATATCCGTCAAGTATGCTATCAATTGCCTCAAGGTCGCCCAGCAGGTCCTGCATCCAAAGAGTGGCACGCTTGCCTACGGTAGTCAGCTGTGCAGGCTGATAATGCGTAAACCCAAGCGTCGGCATATCCTTATACTGCAGCGCAAAATCGGCAAGGTGAGCAATTACGTTTATCAGCTTTCTGCGTACAAGCAAAAGTCCGTCATAAATCACTATAAGGTCTGTGTTGTCTCCAACATAACAGCTCGTTGCTCCAAGATGTATGATAGGTTTTGCTTTTGCACACTGCTCGCCATATGCATATACGTGTGACATAACATCGTGACGAACGAGACTTTCGCGTTCCTGTGCCACTTCATAATTGATATCGTCCTTATATTTTTCAAGTTCCTCAATCTGCTCATCTGTAATATTAAGCCCAAGTTCTTTCTGCGCCTGTGCAAGCGCGATCCAGAGCCTGCGCCATGTCTTGAACTTCTTATCGTCAGAGAAGTTTTGCGCCATGCTTTTTGAGGCATATCTTGTTATAAGAGGGTTTTCATAAATATCTTTCATTTTTGCCGTCCTTTTTTATATTATCTATAAGAATTTTAATATAAAATTTTCAAAATTACCATAGCAAATTTTATCTATCTGATGCTTTGAATATCCTCGCAGCAGCATTGCCTCCGGTAGTTTCTGAAAGTCAGCTGAAGACTCCAGACCTTCAGGAGTATCATCAATACCGCAGAAATCCGAACCGAACCCAATACAGTCTTCTCCACCCAGCGCCAATACATATTCAACATGACGCAGCACGTCGCTGATTTTTGCGTTTGTACCGCACAAAAACTCCGGATAAAAGTTTATTCCAATATATCCGCCACATTCAATTATATGCCTTATCTGGTCTTTTTTCAAATTCCTTGGGTTTTCGCAGATGTCATAAACGCAGGAATGTGTTGCGCATATGGGGTGTTTATACGATTTGGCAGCATCCCAGAAGCCTTCTTCGTTAAGATGTGAAACGTCAAGTGCAATTCGGCTGCTGTTCAGCCTATCTATTGCATCAAGGCCTTTCTTTTTGATACCGCCTGCAGACATACATCCGCTTGCAAATTCGTTTTCATAGTTCCATGTCAGGCTGAAGATCCTTGCACCTTTTTCATACATATCATCAATGTGCCCGATGCTGCAGTCGATGCTCTCGCCGCTTTCAACGGAAAGCACCAGCTTTATCTCAGAAGTTTCAGACATTCCATCCTGGCTGCAAAGCAGCGAAACGACTCCGGTGTTCTCCGAGAGAAATTTATACAAAAATTCCATCTGCATGAGACATTCGCCGTATCTGTCATCGTCTTCGGGCGGCACCCAGAGCGCAAAGTTCTGCAGCTTTACTCCTCCTGCAAGCAGTGCAAAGAAGCTCGACTGATCGTGTATCCTTCCCTTGCAACCCCCTAAAGTCCTGTAAGCCAGCAAATCACAGTGCGAATCAGCAATTTTGTACACAAGCATCCTCCTTGCTAAATAGCATAATAAGAAAGAAGAGCCAATTTCTTGACTCTTCCCTTAAATGCTATTTTGCGTAATCTACAGTTCTGGTCTCTCTTATGACACTAACTTTTATCTGCCCCGGATAATCCAGTTCCTGTTCGATCTTTTTGACGATGTCTTTCGCCAGCAGATGCATTCCTTCGTCATCCACGTCTTCGGGTTTTACAAGGATTCTAACTTCCCTGCCTGCCTGTATTGCATAGCAGTTGTCAACACCCGAGAATGAGTTTACGATTTCTTCCAAAGATTCCAAGCGTTTTATATAGTTTTCAAGAGTTTCACGCCTTGCTCCCGGCCTTGCGGCAGAGATAGCGTCGGCCGACTGCACAAGTACAGCCTCAACCGTTGTTGCATCGATATCGCCGTGGTGAGCCTGTATACAGTGAATAACGTCTGCGTTCTCACGGTATTTCTTGGCAAGGTCTGCACCTATCTGTATGTGCGGGCCTTCCACTTCGTGGTCAACGGCTTTGCCGATATCGTGGAGCAGTCCCCCACGCTTTGCAAGCTTGATGTTTGCACCAAGCTCACTTGCCATTACAGCAGAAAGATGAGCAACCTCGAGAGAGTGTTTAAGCACGTTCTGACCATAGCTGGTACGGTACTTGAGTCTTCCAAGCAGCTTTATTATTTCTGGATGCAGGTTATGTATACCAACATCGAAAGCGGCTGCTTCACCGGCGTCACGAACCTCTTTATCGACTTCCTTCTTAGCCTTTTTGACCATCTCTTCGATCCTGGCGGGATGTATCCTGCCGTCTATTATAAGTTTTTCAAGAGCGATCCTTGCGACCTCTCTTCTTATAGGATCAAACCCGGATAGTATAACTGCCTCCGGTGTGTCGTCGATTATAAGGTCGATACCCGTAGCTGTCTCAAGCGCACGGATGTTTCTTCCCTCTCTGCCGATTATCCTGCCCTTCATTTCATCACTGGGCAGTGCTACGACAGATACCGTATTTTCTGCTACAAGGTCGGCTGCATACTTCTGTATAGCATTTGCTATAATCTCGCGTGATTTTTTGTCGGCCTCATCCTTTGCCTTGTTCTCTATCTCACGGACGTAGACAGCCATGTCACGTCTTGCTTCCTGCTCTACCTTTTCAAGCAGCAGATCCTTTGCTTCATCAGTAGTCATGCCGGAGATCTTTTCAAGCTGCTCAACTTGCTCGTGAAAAGTTTTGTCGATTGCTTCCTTCTTCTTGGCAATTTCCGAAAGCTTACTTGAGACCTGCTCTTCTTTGCTTTCAACACTGATCAGCTTCCTGTCCAGCATCTCCTCACGCTGTACTACTCTTCTTTCCAGTCTTGTTAACTCGTTTCGCCTATCTTTGGATTCCTTTTCAAATTCGCTTCTCAATACGTGGATTTCTTCCTTAGCTTCAAGTACAGTTTCCTTCTTTACAGCTTCGGCTTTTTTTTGTGCATCTGTTATGAGCCTTCTTACGGACTCTTCTGCTCTTCCCACTTTTGCTTCAGCAACGCTTCTTCTATAAATATATCCAATAAACGCACCTAAAAATAATCCAGCGAGAGGCAGTACAATGTACCAAAAATAATCCACTAAACGTAGTACCTCCTTATTAAATTTTGCTATGCAGAAACAATATAGATAGTATTCTCTAAAAATGATATATACTATTTAAATAATCTTGCATTTAACAATGCAAGTAAAATCGTCTTTGCATAAGGTTCTATATACAAAAAGTTTTTATACAGATATAAAACTTATATACATAACACCATAGTAATTCTATTATCAACCGGGTTTTTTGTCAAGATAAGATATACTTATAATAGTACTTTTTTTCGCATATTTTTATTTTTCCACCATTATATAGCGTATCACTAATTTTATTCAAAGATATTTAATGCCTAAACAGAAAATTAAGCTCGCTGCAAAAAAATAAACCATGAAAATTAACACCTGAAAAATAATTAGAATTTGCCGTTTTAAGCCAACTGGTGACTATAACTATTGTGCGTTGTGGGTCTTGTGGATAGTAATAACCTTTGTTATAATGTAACGGAAAGGCAGGCATATGCAGGAATACCAGCAGATTTCTTCTATATATACGGAAAGAAAAATGCCGAACCGTAACAGGATAGGGCTGCTTGGAGGCACTTTCAATCCTGTACACAACGGACACATAATAATGGCGCAGATAGCTCTTTGCGAGTTTTTGCTCGGCGAAGTTGTTTTTTTGCCGTCAGGCCAGCCGCCGCACAAGCAGGGAGAACTGATTGCCCCTGCCCGGCAGCGCGAAGAAATGCTAAGGCTTGCCATAGAAGGGTATGAAAGTTTCTCTATAAGCACACTAGAGATCGATCGCAAAGGCACAACATACACAGTAGATACGCTAGAGCATTTAAGGTCTAAAGACCCCCACAGCAACTATTATTTCATAATAGGAGCGGACACGCTGTTCGAGCTGCCCACATGGAGAAATATAAGCCGTGTGATGCAGCTTGCAGATTTTATATGTGTACTGCGTCCTGGAATTGATGAAAAAATGACCCGTGACTATGCAAAGATGATATGCAGTAAAAGTCCGTGTACTATATATATGGCTGACGAAAAAGGCCCGAGCATATCTTCAACTCATGTAAGGATGATGGCTGCGAACGATGAACTTGGCAGCAGCCTTGTCCCGCCGGCAGTTGCACGATATATAAAACATAACAGAGTTTACTACAACGAGGACTAAATGGACAGATATCTGGAATTCCTATCAAATCAAATAGATGAAAAAAAGCTAAGGCACAGCATTGCAACGGCTAAGCAAGCTGTTGAACTTGCAAAGATATATGGTCAAGATGAGAATAAGGCTTATATAGCCGGTCTATTGCACGACGTTGCGAAAGGCAAGTGCAGATACGGACTTGAAAAAACAGCGCTGGAATACTGTGTAGATATAGACGAATTCGAGCTCTCCAATCCAGAGCTCATTCACGGCAAGCTGGGCGCAAAGATGGTAGAGAAAGAACTTGGCATAGATGATGAAGACATACTGAATGCTATCTGCTGGCACACGACCGGCAGGGAAAACATGAGCATGCTCGAAAAAATCGTGTATATAGCGGACTTGACAGAGCCGGGAAGAAACTTCGACAATGTAGAAAATTAAGAGAACTTGCCAGAATCGATATCGATTCTGCAATGATAATGTCGCTGAAAGGCGTTATGGATTTTGTTAAAAGCAAGGGGTTCACCTTGCACCCAAACAGTGAGAAAGCATATAAACTACTAACAAAGGAGGGAGAAGAAAAACTTGGATTATAATAAAGAAGCTTTGAATATTGCAAAGCAGTTGTTTATGAAAAAAGCAGAGGATGTAAGACTGCTGAGAGTTGAACATTTGACTATCGTTGCCGATTATTTTCTGCTTGCCAGCGGACGTTCTGATGTTCATGTAAAGTCGCTAAGCGACGAGGCGGAAGAGCTTATGGAAAAGGCGGGAAAACAGCGACTGCGTATAGAAGGCTACCGTCAGGGACGCTGGATCGTTCTCGACTACGGCGACATAATAATACACATCTTCCATAAGAGTGAAAGAGAGTTTTATGACCTTGAGCGCTTGTGGCTTGATGGAGACAACTGTGTTGAGATAACTGATGACATGATTGTTAAATAAGAAGATAAATAAAAACCGAGGTCAGTTAAAATTCTGCCTCGGTTTTATATTGCTTCATATTAAATCAGAAAACCCTTTTTGCACATCTGAAGTTCCTTGTCCAGTATGAAGAATTGAATATGTTGGATCTAGTTACTATCTTTCCGTTGCTGGATGAAGCATCGACCATTTTACCGTTGCCCATATATATCCCGACGTGTCCGTTGAAGCAGAGTATATCGCCCTTCTTAACGTCGCTAAACTTATTGATAGTCGGGAAACTGGTACTTCTCCATGCAGTAGATGTCCTATATCCAATTTTAAAGCCGACGCTGTTCAAGCAATAATATACGAAACCGGAACAATCAAACGTACTTGGTCCCTTCCCCCCGCGTACATACGGCTTCCCAAGCTGGGTAAGAGCAAATTCAATAAGTGCATCTGCAGAAGCACTGTCAGGGTCTCCGACTACAACAGGTTTATTCCCGGTTGAACTGCCGGAGCTGCCGGAGCTGCCGCTTGAGCTTCCTCCGCTGGATGGTTTTGCTGCTGCTCTTGCGCTCTCAGAGTATAGAGCTTCACGCGTTTGCTCGCCAACGTTTCCGTCAGCATATAAACCGTTTCGTTTCTGAAAGCTTTTTACTGCAGATTCGGTATCAGTTCCGAAATAGCTGGTGCTCCCTGCTTTAAGATAATTAAGAGCCTGCAGTCTTTTTTGTATCTCCTCAACATCACTACCTCTGTCGCCAAGTTTAACTGTATACTGCGACGCGGTGTCATCGAAAAGCTTTTCAAGAGTTGTCTCACCGGCAATGCCGTCAACCTGAAGGCTGTGCTTGCGCTGGAAAAGCTGCAATGCATATTCAGTACCCCAACCATAAAAATCTGAAGGCTCATCCCAGTCAAGGTAACCAAGTTCCATTAGCCGCTGCTGTATTGTGATTATCCTTGAGTCGTGCACTCCGGGAGCAAGTTTTTCATCAACAGGTTCGGTTGTGACGATTGGAGTGTGCAGCGGCGAAGTAGTAGGTATCAAATTTGTACTGACGTCAATGCTGCTGTCAATCTGCTGATCCTGAAAGGCTGAAGTTATATCTGTACTTACGCTGCTGTCTGCCGCATTTCCGGAAGCAACGGCTGCTGTCTCATCCTGCAGCGATGCAGGCCCACCGGCCTGCCCGTCCTTCCCCGCTAAAACTAGAGGAAGCACTATTGCAACTGCAACAACAAGAGACGCTCCTAAAAAAACAAATTTGTTCTTCCACCAGATTTTTTTATCTGTTTTAGAAGCCGGAACATTATTATTATATCTAACTTCGCTTGTTTTTATGTTTGCCGTGTTATTGGAAATTTTAAGTTTTCGGCTGCTGCGAGTTTTTCTTTTATATCCGAAAAGTGCGGCTGCTGCAAAAAAAGTGCGGACGAAGAAGTCCTTTATTGAAACAGATACATTGTGCACGAACATTATTGAATACTTCAACACTTTTTTTACAATCTTTTTCATATAAATGTATCCTACCTACGCATGACTTAACACTAATGTAACATATAAGCAATATAAATGCAATATTATATTTTGCCTGTGCTATTATATCACAAAACATAATCGCTTTACAATTGATTAGAAATCCTAATTGTGTTATATTTATTTTAGATATAAAAATAGTTGTTTATTGCTGGAAGTATTACGTCTAAAATAAAAAATAAAGGAGAATAATTATGGCAGGTAAATTTGAAGTTTTTACAGACAAATCAGGGAAATATCGTTTCAGACTAAAAGCCGGAAACGGTGAGATTATTGCTTCAAGCGAAGCGTATGAATCAAAAGCAGGCTGCATGAACGGTATAGAATCCGTAAAGAAAAATGCGCCTGATGCAGAAGGTCGAAGAAGAATAATAGGCAATAAAAAAGAGCACTCCGCAATAGGGTGCTCTTTTTTGTATAATTAACTTATGCTCATTGTTATCTTGTCTATTGATGCACCGGGTGCTACCATCGGAAGAACCATCGTATCTATGTCCAGCAGACAGTGTATAAGGCACGGTCCGTTTTGTTTAAGCGCAGTCTTCAAAGCTTTTTCAAACTCTACATCGCTCGAAACCTTTTCGGCATGATAGCCAAAGCCTTTGGCTATAGCGCAGAAATCAAGCGGCGGCAGGTTTGTTTCGGCATAGTGCTTGTCGAAGAATAGCGTCTGCCACTGGCGAACCATCCCAAGAGTGTTGTTGTCGAAAAGAACTGTGATAATCGGCAGGTTATATCGCACAGTCGTTGCCATCTCGTTAAGGTTCATCCTGAAGCTTCCGTCGCCTGTTATGTGGATAACTGTTTTATCCGGAGCGCCGACCTGTGCACCTATTGATGCGCCAAGTCCGTAGCCCATAGTTCCAAGCCCGCCGGATGTGATAAACTTGTTGTGCTTCTTGAACGGATAGTACTGAGCTGTCCACATCTGATGCTGTCCTACGTCTGTTGCAACTATGGTATCTTCACCAAGGTTTTCATAGAGTATGTGCATTATCTGTTTTGGCAGATGGTCTTTTGGTATATGAGCCTCATTTTCCTTCTTCCACTCGTATACGTTGTGAGTCCATTCCTTGTGAGTCTTCTTGTTTAATACTTCGTTAAGCTTCTCGAGAGCGCACTTTATGTCCTGTATAACATGAAGATCGGTAGGAATATTTTTATCTACCTCAGATTTGTCTATATCTATCTGAATTATCTTTGCATGGGATGCAAACTTGCTTGAATCCCCCGTCACTCTGTCGGAGAACCTTGCTCCAAGCACAATAAGCAGATCACAGTTCTGAAAAGCCATGTTGCTTGCTTTTGTTCCGTGCATGCCGACAAGACCGGTAGAGAGTTTGTGGTCGCCGGGAAAAGAGCTTGTGCCCATCAGAGTACATGCAACCGGAGCGTCTATCCTCTCTGCGAATTCATAAAGCTCGTCTGCTGCGCCGGAAGAAACAACGCCGCCGCCTGCCAGAATTACTGGGCGCTGGGCAACTTCAACCATCTCCTTGATTGTGTATACCGGAACGTCGGAGACTTTGCAGAAGTTCTCAAGCGGCTCTTCTGGCTCTGCATAGTCGCATTCGGCAGCGAAAACGTCGCTCGTTATGTCGATAAGAACAGGGCCCGGCCTTCCGCTTTTAGCAAAAGCGAATGCTTCACGGAAGATTCGCGTGATATCATTAATGTTCTTTATCTGATAATTATGCTTCGTTACGGGCATGGTAACGCCCATTATATCGACTTCCTGGAAGCTGTCTCTGCCAAGCAGAGCAACAGGAACGTTGCCGGTTATAGCGACGACCGGGATGGAGTCCATATAAGCTGTGGCAAGCCCTGTGACGAGGTTTGTTGCGCCCGGGCCGGACGTAGAGATACATACGCCGACTTTACCTGTCGCCCTCGCATAGCCGTCTGCAGCGTGTGATGCACCTTGTTCGTGTGCAGTGCAGACGTGGTCAATCGCTTCTTCCTGATAAAGAGCATCATAAAGCTTGATGACCTTTCCTCCCGGATAGCCAAACACTTTATCAACTTTCTCTTTTTTAAGACACTCCATTATAATCTGTACGCCTGTCATAGCTCTACCTCCCCCACGTTATTTAAGAACAGCACCTTTGTCGGCGGACGTTACCATCCTTGCATATCTTGCAAGCCAACCGGTGGTAATTTTTGGTTCTCTGCTCTTTAGATTTTTTCTTCTCTCTTCAAGAATTTTTTCGTCTACTGCAAGAGCAAGTTTTCTTGCAGGTATATCTATCTCTATTATATCGCCTTCTTGTACAAGTGCAATGGGACCGCCTGCCGCAGCTTCTGGTGAAACGTGACCAATTGCAGCGCCTCTTGTTGCACCGCTGAACCTGCCGTCAGTTATGAGCGCCACTTCTTTATCAAGACCCATGCCTGCAAGAGCGGACGTCGGAGAGAGCATCTCTCTCATTCCAGGGCCGCCGGAAGGGCCTTCGTAGCGGATAACAACGACGTCGCCGCTGACTATCTTGCCGGCATTTATTGCGGCTATTGTATCTTCCTCGCTGTCAAAAACACGTGCAGGACCTGAATGCTTCATCATTTCAGGGGCGACTGCAGACTGCTTTACAACCCCGCCATTCGGAGCAAGGTTGCCTTTGAGTATTGCTATTCCACCTTCTTTTGAATAAGGCGCATCGAAATCCTTGATGACGCTTCTGTCACATACAATAGAGTTGCTGACAGATTCGCCCATACTCTTTATGTTAACAGTTTTGACATCGCTGTTTAGCAGTCCGTTTTCTCTGAGTTCATTAAGAACTGCGTATACACCGCCTGCGTAGAACAAATCGATTATGTGCGTAGAGCTTGCCGGAGCAAGTTTGCACAGGTTCGGAGTTTTCTTGCTGATATTGTCGATAAGACCAAGATCGAGGTCTATATCGCATTCGTTGGCGATGGCCGGAAGATGCAGAACAGAGTTGGTAGAGCAGCCAAGTGCCATATCCAGTTTCAAGCCGTTTTCAAAAGCTTTTAGAGTCATTATATCACGTGGCCGAAGGTCCGCTTCAAGCACTTTCATAAGCTGCATACCGCTTTCCTTGGCAAACCTTATACGTTCTGCCATAACAGCAGGGATAGTACCGTTGCCGTCTTTTGCCATACCCAGCGCTTCTGTTAAGCAGTTCATGCTGTTTGCTGTAAACATGCCAGAACACGAACCGCAGCCCGGACAAGCGTTGTCTTCAAGATAGCATAGTTCTTCTTCGCTCATGTTGCCGGCGTTAACAGAGCCTACAGCTTCGAATACGTTTGAAAGGCTGTTTCCAACGCCCTGCTTTGTTCTGCCGGGCAGCATAGGACCGCCGCTGCAGAATATTGCAGGAAGGTTTATACGAGCCGCTGCCATAAGCATGCCGGGTACTATCTTGTCACAGTTGGGTACGAACGCCACTGCGTCAAAAGCGTGCCCGTTCACTATTGTTTCAACTGAATCGGCAACCAGCTCTCTTGACGCAAGAGAATATTTCATTCCTATGTGGCCCATAGCTATGCCGTCGCAAACTCCGATAGTCGGCATCAGCACAGGTGTGCCGCCTGCCATTCGTATTCCATCGGCAACTGCTTTAGCTATTTTGTCAAGATGTATGTGCCCGGGGATTATCTCATTTGCCGCATGTACAACTGCCACTATAGGCTGTTTAAGCTCACTGTCAGTGTAGCCCATCGCCTTGAAAAGCGACCTGTGCGGAGCTCTGTCTATACCTTTTGTTACTTTATCACTATTCATAATCTACTCCAAATTTGCGATTACCGCATTTGTCATCTGTGTCGTTGAAAGCGTCTTTTCACCGTGAAGAGCAATGTCCTTTGTCCTTGCTCCTGATGAGAGCGCTTTATCTACTGCTTTTTCTATTTTATCAGCCAGAGCATCCTGACCGAGGGAATATCTGAGCATCATTGCCGCTGACATTATAGTCGCGAGTGGGTTGGCAAGCTGCTGCCCTGCGATATCCGGCGCACTTCCGTGTACTGGTTCATACATTCCAAGACTAGAATCGCCAAGGCTTGCCGAAGGCAGCATTCCTATCGAGCCGGTTATCATTGCGGCTTCGTCGGAAATGATATCGCCGAACATGTTGCCTGTGACGATAACGTCAAATTGCTTAGGATATCTTACGAGCTGCATCGCTGCGTTGTCAACGTACATGTGGCTCAGCGTTACCTCAGGATACTCTTTTGCGACTTCCTCTACATATTTTCTCCAAACACGGGAGGATTCAAGAACATTTGCCTTGTCTACGCTGGTGACTTTCTTGTTGCGTTTCATAGCGGCCTTGAAAGCGACATGCGCAATACGGGTTATCTCGTAATCGCTGTATTTCATTGTATCATAGCCGCTTGTTTCAGTTCTTGCTTTTTCACCGAAGTATATTCCACCTGTAAGCTCTCGCAGCACCATTATATCAAGTCCGTTCTCAACGAGCTCCGGCTTTAGCGGGCAAGCTTCCTTAAGCTGAGGGAAAAGCACAGCAGGGCGAAGGTTAGCAAACAGCCCTAGTGCAGCACGCAGGCCAAGCAGCGCATTTTCTGGGCGCATATCCGACCCGAGGCCGTCCCATTTCTGCCCGCCGACTGCCCCTAGCAATACTGCGTCGCTTTTCTTTGTGCCTTCAACCGTCTCTTCTGGCAGCGGTTTGCCAACTTCGTCTATGGCGCAGCCGCCCGCAAGGTATTTTGTGTAATTAAGTTCTACATCAGTACCATTTGTGGCAGCGCCAAGTACACGGAGTGTTTCGTCTATTACTTCAGGGCCGATACCGTCTCCCGGTACTACCGCTATATCATACTTCATATGTTCTCCTTAAACTTCTTTTTTGTAAAGTACATGGTCTATAGAGTCTATCAGCGCAAAAAGGCTGGCTTCAATAACATCTGTCGAAACTCCCATAGTGCGCCAGAAATTTTCTCCGTCAGAAGATTCGATCACAACACGCACCTTTGCAGCAGTTGCTGCATTAGTATCAAGGACACGCACTTTATAATCTGTAAGAGTTATGTCCGCAAGCTCTGGGAAAGAACTGACTTAGCGCTTCTCGAAGAGCCTTATCGAGTGCATTGACAGGTCCGTTGCCCTCTGCCGCAGTCATGCGAGTCTGGCCGTTCACATCGACTTTCACCACCGCATGTGCGCCGAAAGTTTCAGAATGGGTCGGCTCGTCGTTGACCTTGAAATGGACGACTGAAAACAAAGATTTATGCAGTCCAAGTTCTTTTAATGCAAATATACGAAAACTGCTCTCGGCGCCTTCAAAACTATAGCCTTCGTTCTCCATCTGCTTAAGTTTCGTCATAAGCTGGGTTATCTTGGCTTTGTCTAAAGCCATGCCGGGGAACTGTACTTCAAGTTTGGAAGCCATTGCGCTTCTGCCCGCGACTTCCGACAAAAGAAACTCCCTGGAGTTGCCCACTAAAGAAGGCTCAATATGCTCGAAAGAATGACGCACTTTATTTATGCCGTCTATATGCATTCCGCCCTTATGAGCAAATGCGTTTCTGCCGACAAAAGGCAGAGATTCATCAAATGCAATATTTGTTATCTCTGCGGCTTCTCTAGTGATGCTAAACAAATTTTTCAAGTTCTCGCCTATGCAATCATAACCCATTTTCAGTTGTAGATTCGGTATTATCGAAGACAGCCGTGCATTGCCGCATCTCTCTCCATTTCCAAGAAGCGTACCCTGCACATGCAGAGCGCCCAGAGAAACGCAAAGCAGTGAATTGGCTACTGCGAGCTCTGAATCATTGTGGGTATGAATGCCAAGCTTTGTTTTGACTGCTGCAAGTGAAGCTTTAAAAGCTTCCTCGACCTCGTTCATCATCGCTCCGCCGTTTGTTTCACACAGTGCGATGCAGTCGGCTCCGGCATCTTCAGCAGTTTTAAGCACTTTAAGAGCATATTCGCTGTTGGCTTTGTAACCGTCAAAGAAATGCTCGGCATCAAATATGACTTCTCTGCCGTTTTCCTTAAAAAACTTAATAGTGTCGTATATCATGTTTAAGTTTTCTTCTAGAGTTGTGCCGATTACCTGTGTTGCGTGAAGATCCCAAGCTTTGCCGAATATTGCAACAACTTTGGTATTGGCAGACATCAACGAAATAACACCTGAGTCTGTCTTAACATCGGCGTTTTTACGGCGTGTGCTGCCAAAAGCTACGAGTTTTGCATTTTTAAGCTCTACGTTAGCAGCTTCGATAAAAAACTCGCGCTCTTTAGGATTAGAGGCAGGATTTCCTGCCTCTATATAGTCTATACCAAGGCTGTCGAGCAGCTTAAGCATATGGATTTTATCAGACAACGAATAGTTGATCCCCTTTGCCTGTGCTCCGTCACGCAGAGTTGAATCAAAGATCTCTATCCTTTTTGCCATAGTTAACTCCTAACTTTAATACTCTGGTTCGTCCTGCCAAGGCATCATTTTCCTTAGTTCTTTACCAACGGTTTCAATCTGAGATTCACGCTCTATTCTTCTCTTGGCCATGAAGCTTGCGCGGCCGGCCTTGTTTTCCATGATCCAGTCACGTGCGAATTCGCCCGTTTGTATCTCTTTGAGAACTTTTCTCATCTCGTTTTTGGTATCTTCAGTGATTATCCTCTTGCCTACCATATAGTCGCCGTATTCGGCAGTGTCGCTGATGGAATATCTCATATAGCCAAGTCCGCCTTTGTTGACCATGTCTATGATAAGTTTCATCTCGTGCACTACTTCAAAATATGCGCTTTCAGGAGCATATCCAGCTTCAACGAGAACTTCGAAACCGGCTTTCATAAGCTCTGATACGCCGCCGCACAGAACTGCCTGTTCACCGAAAAGGTCTGTTTCAGTCTCTTCTTTGAATGTTGTTTCAAGTATTCCGGCACGACCTCCGCCTACGCCTGCTGCGTATGCAAGCCCGATGTCATGTGTGTTCCCAGACGGATCCTGATATACTGCGATGAGACACGGAACGCCCTTTCCTTCTTCATACTGCGAACGAACTGTGTGTCCGGGGCCTTTTGGAGCGATCATGTATACGTTTACGTCGCTTGGCGGCTGGACCTGACCAAAGTGGATGTTGAAGCCGTGTGCGAACATAAGGTATTTACCGGCTGAGAGGTTTGGCTCTATAGCGGACTTATACAGCACAGGCTGAAGTTCGTCGTTTACAAGTATAACTATGATATCTGCTTTTTTTGTTGCTTCCGCTGCTTCATATACTTCAAAACCAGCTGCCTGAGCTCTTTTCCACGCAGCTCCGTCCTTAAGCTCTGAAACGATAACATTGACACCGGAATCACGAAGATTCTGGGAATGTGCATGTCCCTGGCTGCCATAGCCAACTACTGCGACTGTCTTGTCTTTTAAAAGGTCTAGGTTACAATCTTTCTCATAATACATTTTTGCCATTTTAAATAGCCTCCTGATAATTTATAATAATTTTTCGTCGCCTTTTTCAAGTGCGACCATACCTGTTCTTGCCACTTCCATAATACCATACTGCTTGAAGAGATCTATACTTTCGTTTATGAAATCTATAGTTCCGGTAAGCTGAAGGGTTATGGAATCGTTGCCTATATCAAGAACTCTGCCCCATCTTGAGTTGACAAGGTTCATGAATTCCCGTCTGTTTTTGCCTGACGAGTTAACTTTAACCAGCGCAAGTTCCTGAAGAGAACCGGCATCTTTCGGAATTTCTTTTATAGCTTTTACGTCAAGGAGCTTGTCAAGCTGCTTTATAACCTGGTCTATGATTGCATCCTGCGCAAACATGACAATAGTTATACGTGAAAGCGCTGGGTTGTCCGTGACGCCTACAGTAAGACTCTCGATATTGAAGCCCCGCCTGCTGATTAGACCGGCTACTCTTGAAAGTACACCCGGCTGGTTGGTTACTATGAACGAAATCACCCTTTGCATAAGCTACCCCCTTTTTGTTTGATTATAATAAAAAAACTGCCACTCAACAATAATTATTTGAAGAGACGCAGCATATAATTATACTTCGTGGTACCACTCATCTTGTCTTAAAAAAGACCACTTCAGACTCTTTATAAAGTCCTAAATCTATAACGGGATTAGCCGGCTATGTCTACTTTGTTCTTCGACATGCAACTCCGGAGTGATTTGTTTACTGCGACGCTGCTGATTCTCACCATCCATCAGCTCTCTTTAAGCGGACCCGACAATAAACCTGTCTCCATCAACGTTTAATATTTTATATATAGTAACAAACACGAAGCCGTTTGTCAATTATATTTGATAAATCGGGTATAATTATTCAGTACTCGTTAAATTATTTTGTAATATTCCAGTACTGCAAGCGCAAAGCGGGTTGAAACTGTAGCCGGACCTCCTCCCATTTCAATGCCAACCTCAATTGCTTCAAGCAGCTGTTCTTTTGAAGCGCCGCAATCATAGGCCTGCTTAATATGCCACTGCATGCATGATTCGCAGTCTATTACAACAGAGATGCCGACAGCTATAAGCTCTTTGTGCATACGAGAAAGAGCATTGTCACTGAAAGCCGCCTTCTCCATTTTTGTAAAATGCTCATATACCTTTGAGTTTTGTGAAAAGAATATGTGAGATTTCTCTCTTCCTTCTATTATACTTTCGATCTTCTGTTTATCATCATTATTCATATTTAGTGCCTCTTAATAAATAAAAGGGCAGCCGCATTACGACCGCCCCTTTCTCATTTAAGTTTATTTGTCAACTGAAGCCATGTATTCGATAAGGTCTACTATCTTGTTTGAATAACCCCACTCGTTGTCATACCAGGAGATAAGCTTAACGAAGTGTTCGTTCAGCATAATTCCTGCGTTTGCATCAAAGATGCTCGTTCTTGCGTCTGTAATGAAGTCGCTGGAAACGACCATGTCCTCAGTATAGCCGACTATGCCTTTAAGCTCGCCTTCGGATGCTGCCTTCATGGCTGCTTTGATCTCGTCGTATGTTGTTGCCTTCTCAAGACGAACAGTCAAGTCTACAACAGAAACGTCTGCTGTCGGAACACGGAAAGCCATGCCTGTCAGTTTGCCGTTGAGTTTAGGGATAACCTTGCCGACGGCCTTTGCAGCGCCGGTGGAGCTTGGGATGATGTTGAAAGCAGCGCCCCTGCCGCCTCTCCAGTCCTTCTTAGAAGGGCCGTCAACCGTCTTCTGCGTAGAAGTGGTTGCGTGGACAGTAGTCATGAGTCCCTCAACTATGCCGAAGTTGTCGTCGATAACTTTAGCAAGAGGAGCAAGGCAGTTTGTTGTGCATGAAGCGTTTGAAACAACGTTCATGTCGCTTGTGTACTCTTTGTTGTTGACGCCCATAACGAACATCGGAGCATCGCCAGAAGGAGCCGAAATGACGACCTTCTTTGCGCCGCCCTGGAAGTGTGTGCTTGCTTTCTCGATGTCTTTGAATACGCCTGTGGATTCGACGATGTATTCTGCTCCGCAAGCCGACCATGGAATCTCCGCCGGGTTCATCTTGTCGTAAACTTTGATTTCTTTGCCGTTTACGACGATTGCACCGTCTTTGTATTCTGCTGTTCCGTCAAATCTGCCGTGGACTGTATCGTATGTGAGCATGTATACCATATAGTCCGGAGAGATGAAAGGATCGTTGATTCCCATGATGTCAACGTTAGGGTTGCTCATTGCGGCACGAAACACTAACCTGCCGATACGGCCAAATCCATTGATACCTACTTTTATTGCCATTAAAATTTCCTCCTAATATAATATTTAAAATCTTTTTCAATTTATTTTAATGTATTACATGCAAAAAAACAATATCAAAACGATATAAATACATATATTTGCACTGTAATACTCTTATAAAAAGCCAAGCCGCAAATTTTTAGCCGGCCTGGCTTAATAATAAGCCTCAATGTTTATGCCGGGTGTATCATGTTCTCACTGTCCAGCATATTAGAATCCACACCGTATTTCTGGGCTCTTCTGAACTCAAAGAACTTAAGTGCTACCTGAGGGAAAAGAGCATAGCTGAGGACATCCTCTTCCTGCTCCATATATTCCTTGATCTCATCTCTGTATTTGTCGAGCTCCGGCGGAATATCGTCTGCTGGGCGGTGAGTAATAACCTCTGCATCGCCTATGCACTTTTTACGTACTTGCTCGTTCACGTCTCCTGGAAGCTTGCCGTATTCTCCACGAAGCAGCGCTTTGCTCTCGTTTGTTACCATCTTGTACCGCTCGCCTGAAAGTATGTTGAAAACAGCCTGAGTACCGACTATCTGACTTGTCGGTGTGACCAGCGGCGGGTAGCCGAAGTCTTCACGCACTCTTGGAACCTCTGCAAGAACATCGTCGAGCTTGTCGGAAGAGCCTTGTTTCTCGAGCTGGCTTAAAAGATTGGAGAACATTCCGCCTGGTATCTGGTATATAAGCGTTTTAATATCGACTCCAAGTGAACCGGGCTTTAGGAAACCATCGTCTTTTAAACGCTGTGCAACGCCTTTGAAGTGTTGTGCGATTTCGTTCAGCTGTGTTATTTCCATACCGGTATCATACTCTGTACCATGAAGCGTTGCTACCAATGATTCAGTACATGGCTGAGCTGTTCCGTTTGCAAGCGGAGAAAGAGCACAGTCAACTATGTCTACTCCGGCTTCTATAGCTTTAAGATATGTCATGTCTCCTGTACCGCTCTTATTATGCGTATGCAGATGTATCGGACACTTTACCGCCTTTTTAAGGGCTTTTACAAGTTTATATGCCTCGTACGGAAGAAGCAGATTTGCCATGTCTTTAATGCATATTGTATCTGCGCCCATCTTTTCAAGCTCTACAGCAAGCTCTACGAAATATTCGCTTGTATGTACCGGGCTTGTCGTATATGAGAAACATGCTTCGCAGATGCCGCCGTATTTTTTTGTGGCTATCATTGCCTTTTCCATGTTCCTTGGGTCGTTGAGTGCATCAAATATACGAATAACGTCTATTCCGTTTTCGATTGCTTTTTTTACAAAAAGATCTACAACGTCATCTGCATAATGCTTATAGCCGAGTATATTCTGGCCACGAAGCAGCATCTGCAGCTTAGTGTTGGGTATAGCAGCCTTTATCTGCCTCAGCCTCTCCCACGGATCTTCATTCAGGAAACGAAGGCACGAGTCAAACGTTGCACCGCCCCACATTTCCAGAGACCAGTAACCGGCTTTGTCGAGTTTATCTGCCACTGGCAGCATTTCTGATGTTCTCATTCTGGTTGCCGCCTGAGACTGGTGAGCGTCTCTAAGTATCGTATCTGTTATATTAACTTTACTCATCTATTTAAACCTCCTTATTGTTTTAATTTAGCCGCCGAACAGTGACAGCAGTACGCCTGCCGCAACTGCAGAGCCGATAACCCCAGCGACGTTTGGACCCATAGCATGCATAAGCAGGAAGTTCTTCGGGTTGGCCTGCTGTCCGACTTTCTGCGAAACACGTGCAGCCATTGGAACTGCGGAAACACCGGCGCTTCCAATGAGCGGGTTTATCTTTCCGCCTGAGAGCTTGTTCATCAGCTTGCCGAGAAGAACTCCGCCTGCTGTGCCAAAACCAAAGGCGACAAGACCAAGGACCACTATAAACAGCGTCTTGAGCGTAAGGAATGTTTCACCAACAGTTGTCGCACCGACCGTTACACCGAGGAATATCGTTACTATGTTTATAAGCTCGTTCTGAGCCGTTTTATTCAGCCTGTCTGTGACGAGGCATTCTCTGAACAGATTGCCTAGCATCAGCATTCCTATAAGAGGAGCTGCTGCCGGTAGAAGCAGAGAGATGAATACGGTAACAACTATCGGGAAGATGACTCTTTCAGTCTTGCTTACCGGACGAAGCTGTTCCATTACTATCTTTCGCTCATGTTCAGTTGTAAGCAGCTTCATAATAGGCGGCTGTATAACAGGTACAAGAGCCATATACGAATATGCTGCAACTGCTATCGGGCCAAGCAAATGAGGCGCCAGCTTTGATGTAACATATATTGCAGTCGGGCCGTCTGCTCCTCCTATTATGCCAATTGAGCTTGCTTCCTGTCCTGAAAAGCCGATGAGCAAAGCACCTATGAAAGTTATAAATATGCCTATTTGCGCTGCTGCGCCCAGAATAAGACTCTTCGGATTAGCTATCAGCGGACCAAAGTCAGTCATAGCACCTACGCCCATGAATATGAGCGGAGGATATATGCCAAGTTTTGTTCCCTGATATAGATAGTATAAAAGTCCGCCGTTTTGATATGCGTTTGCATGAGTTACAACATAATTTAAACCATTTACGTTGTCTCCTTCACCAAGTGCCGCCGGGACCAGGTTCATAACTTCGATCGGATGGTCTGTAATACCTGTGTTTGGCAGGTTCGCCAGTATCATACCAAAGGCTATAGGAACGAGCAGCAAAGGCTCGAATTTCTTGACAATAGCAAGATACAGCAATATGCACGCAACAAGCAACATAACAAGCTGCTGCCATACTATGCTGGTAAAGCCCATACTGTTAACGAAATTTTTCAGGGCTTCGAGTAGATTGAAATCCATATTGTTAACCCTCCTTTAAAAGATTTTGTGTGCGCTCCTATGCTATAACTATGAGCACATCACCAGAGTTAACAGCTGCTCCGCTCGCAACTTGCACGCCGGCTATCTTGCCGGAAACAGGAGCAAGAATTTCATTTTCCATCTTCATGGCTTCAAGTATCAAAAGCAGGTCGCCTTCGGAAACAGTGTCTCCGGTTGCAACGTTTAAACTGAGTATATTTCCCGGCATGGGGGCTTCTACCTTTGTTCCGTCCGGAACCGGACCGCCTGCAGATGCAGGAGCCGCCGCTGGAGCTGCTGCAGGAGCCGGAGCCGCTGCAGGCGCTGCCATTGGTGCAGGTGCTGCAGGAGCCGGAGCTGCTGCGCCACCGCCTATTTCTTCTACTTCTACATCATAGCTTACGCCGTTTACGTTTATTTTGAACTTACGCATTTTACTTCCTCCGTTTATTTAAAATTTAAATTGTTCGTATTTGCCTTCTCTGCCCCACGCAGGTGTGCCTGACCTTCTGAATGAACGGATTTTTATACCGTTTGAAGAAGTGCCGAGGCTTGCCGCAACTGCCGCTGTAAGCACCGCTACAAGAGCATCGTCTGTCGCTGCTTCTGTTGCGGCAGCTTCTGGTGCCGGTGCAGTAACTTTCACAGGCGCCGGCTGGTTTTGCC
Organism: Christensenellaceae bacterium; assembly: GCA_963666505.2. GTDB lineage: Bacteria > Bacillota > Clostridia > Christensenellales > SZUA-584 > JABGQS01. The sequence continues at coordinate 1,135,608 of CAXXXL010000001.1, forward strand.
TGACAGCCTTCTTTGCAGCTTTTTTCTCAGCCTTCAAAAGTCTTTTTGCTGCTTTTTTAGCTGCACTCTTTTCCTTTAATCTTGTTGTTATTGGAAGCAGCCAGCCTATAAACTTAGGATATATGGTGGTAATTATTATAAGGAACACAAGCCCTAAGAAAACTATTGAAACACCCATTAGAGCAACGCTGCCGCCAAGACCGAGAGCTTCTCCGAAAGGAAGCCTGTTTGGAAAATCACCTAGAAAACCCATTTAACAGCCCCCCTTAAAACATTCTGGTGCTGTGCTTTTTGGGAAGCGCACTTTCACGCTTTCCAACAGCAAGCTCCAGAGCGCCCGCGATGCGCTGCCTGGTTTCCGAAGGGAAAATCACTTCGTCTACAAAACCCATCTTGGCAGCTTCCCAAGGAGACGCAAATGTCTTAGCATATGTTTCAGCCGCCTGCTTTCGTGCCTCTGAAGGCTCGTCAGAAGAAGCGATATCGCCTCTCATAAGTATGTCGGCAGCCGCATCGGCCGGCAGACAGGATATTACTGCATTAGGCCAAGCGAAAACCATGTCGGTACCCAGAGCTTTTGGCGACATTGCAACATAACCTGAGCCGATCGCTTTTCCTGTTACCACGTTTATCATAGCAATGCTGGACTGAGCGTATGCACTCATCAGTTTTGCGCCTGAATTTATTATGCAGCCCTGAGAATCCGCTTCGGAAACGAACCCGGGCGTGTCAGTAAAGGTAATCAGTGGTATACCGAAAGCATCACAGAACGATATAAAGCTTGCAGCTTTTCTGCACGCTGCGCCATCAAGCAAAGCTCCCGGGTTGTTTGCAATGACTCCGACGCTTCTGCCGTTCATCCTTGCAAAACCTGTCAGTATGTTCACAGAAAAGAACGCTTGCGTTTCAAAGAACACGCCGTTGTCCATTGTTGCGCTAATCATTTCTCTTATATTGTACGCACCCTGATAGTTGGTTATCTGCCTGTTCGGATCATCTGAGCCGACTGTGAAAGGTGCTTCTTCGAGGTTGTTGTCCGGTAGATATGAAATAAGCTGTTTTATGTAATAGAAAGTGTCGTCTTCGCTGTCGCAAACAAAATGCGCAAGGCCTGTTTTTTTGGCGTGAATGTCAGCGCCGCCTATAGCCTGAACGTCCGTGTCTTTGCCGGGCTTGTTGAATGATGCAGGAGCTTCGGTGAACAGTCCGCTTACGTCCTTTGTCACGAAAACAAAGTCGCATAGCGGTGCGATGTATGAAGCAGTACCTGCACATGTGCCGCCCACTGCAGCTATTATCGGCACAACACCCGAAAGAGCAACAAGCTTTGCTATTACCTGCCCAAATCCGTTGAGTGCGCCCGCTCCCTCGCCAAGCCTTGCACCCATAGAGTCAAGAATTGCAACTACGGGCAAGCCTGTCTTTCCGGCAAGGTCTAGGATTTTAAGTATCTTGCTTGCGTGCATAGCTCCCATTGAGCCGCCAAGCACGGTGTAATCCTGCGAGAAGATGTATACCCCACGCCCGTCAATCGTGCCGTGACCAGTTACAACACCCTCACCCTGAGCGCTGACTTCTTTTAGACCATCAGCCGAATTTGACTGTTGCGCCAGTGCGTCAGTCTCAACAAAGCTTTGCGCATCCAGGAGCTTTGATATTCGCTCCCTAGCGGTTTGCTTGCCCTGTGAGTGCTGAGCGTCTTGCTTTTCTTTGCCACCTGCTGCGGCTACAGACTTTCTCTTTTGAGTCAGTAGCTCAAAACCATTAAGTTCGCTCATCTAGTAAACCTCCTAAAAATGTATCTAAATTCACTTAAAAAAATAAAAGCGTAATTAAACCTTAATCTAACCCATATTCGTAATTCTACATAACTTACCCTTTATCCTTTTATTTTTTAATTAAAACTTCTTTTTTTTATCGTTTTGATATAATTTATCCTAAAATAAGTTTTTTAATTTCGCTTTCTGACAAACTTCTCCATTTGCCTTCGGGAAGGCTCCCAAGCTGCAAGGAACCTATTGAGACTCTCTTCAGATTTGAAACCCGGCACCCGGCGAGCTTGAAAAGTTTTTTGATGTGCCTGTTGCGGCCTTCATGTATCGTAACGAAAAGTTCTGTTCTTTTTGCAGTTTTTTCAATGATCTCTATCTTTGCTCCGGAAGTCCTGTGGTCGTCTATATTTACACTGCCGGAAAGTGTTTCTATAGCTTTGTCATTAAGGATACCCTTAACGACTGCATAATACTTTTTTGCAAGTTCGTACTTCGGGTGAGTACATTTGAAAGCGAACTCACCGTCGTTCGTCAAAAGAAGAAGCCCTTTAGTATCGTAATCGAGTCTGCCGACAGGAAAAACACGCTCTTGAACACCTTCGAGCAGGTCTATGACTGTGCGTCTGCCATGCTTGTCGCTGCATGTGCTTACAACATCTGCAGGCTTGTTCAGCATTATGTATACGTTTTTTTCTTCCGGAACTATAATTTTTCCCTCAAAAAGAACAACGTCTTTTTGTTCGTTGATATCCATGCCTATTGAGGAAGGGACAGAATCATTAACCTTTATCCTTCCTGAATTTATAAGATCGTCAGCACCCCTTCTTGATGAAACGCCGCACGACGCAATGTACTTGTTAAGTCTCAAAACAGCCTCCGCAGATAGTTCTTATTCAAGTATACCTGATTTTCTGTTACAGTCAAACAGGATGTTTAGAAAATCTACAGGTTATAAAAAGCCGCATCAACCCAAGATACAGCTTTAATGGTCATAATATAGTATGACAGCATTTATTCGACAAGAGTTATGGTCGGCAGCTCTTTTAGGCTCTCTATATCAAAGTGTCTGAGGAACTCATCACTGGTTGAGTATAGTATAGGGTTCCCGAGAGTCTTTTTATGACCAGTGCGCTCAATAAGGCCTGTTTCTATAAGCATCGCAAGAGAATAGTTACACGAAACCCCTCTTACGTTCTCTATCTCAATTCTGGTTATAGGCTGCTTATATGCTATTATTGCTAGAGTCTCCAGCAGCGCCTGCGACAGCCGTGACTTTCTGATCGGCGCAAGAGTTTTGTCGATGTACTGCATGTATTTCGGATTTGAACTGAGCTGAAGCTTCCTGCCGACTTTTTTAAGAAGTATGCCCGAAGCCTGCTCTTCGTTATCTTTTATAATTTCATCCGCAACTGCATCAAGCTGTTTTTCGGTTATATCAAGCGAAGCTGCAAGCTCTGCAGTGCTGACTGCATCCCCCGCAACGAAAAGTGTGCTTAATAACGCGTTTTTAATTTCATTATCGTTCATACTGCTGCTCCGGTTACCTTTGTAATAACTATATCGTCATACATGTCTGTTTGGTCTATACGTACTATGCTCTCATTTATAAGTTCAAGAAGCGCCATAAACGTTACCGCCACCTCCATCCTTGAACATGCATCCGAAAAAAGTGAAAAGAAGGTTGCGCTGCCCAGTCTGCTGAGCTTTCGCAATATATGTGTTATGCGGTTCTTGGTCGTAAACATATCGTGGTGGTATGTTACCGCTTCAATATGTTCTGGTACTGTGTCCGGCACACGGCTGAGAACTTCCCGGTAAGCTTCAATGAGCTGCTGCATTGTTACGTCTTCAAGCTCTATTTTCTCGTCCGGTAATGCAACTTCCTCGGGGAGCTTGTAGAAGATATTTTGCGCTTTGCTTTCGTAAACTTTGAGTTTTTCCGAAGCGTCTTTGTATGCTTTGTATTCTTTTAGCCTAGCAATAAGTTCCTGCTCCGGGTCTTCTTCAAGGTCTTCGTCAAATTCATTTGCAGGAAGTATCATGCGTGATTTTATATATACGAGCATTGCTGCCATCTCGAGGAACTCGCTCGCCATGTCCATAGAGAGGTTCTTTATTTCCGCTACGTATTCGAGATATTGTCCTGTAACTTCGGAAACGAAAATCTCCTCTATATCAATCCGTGCCCTGCTTATAAGGTGAAGCAGGAGGTCTAGAGGCCCCTGAAACTGTTCTATTCTGATTTTATATTCTATAACGTTCATATCTTACAGTCCAAATGGCGCACCGAAAATGAATGCTACTCCCCTCATCACCCAGAAACAAAGACTGCCTAGCAGTGAACTGACACCGGGGACTAAAAAGAGAAGAAACATCAGTACAATGAAACCGTATCTCATGTATGCCATATAAAATCCAGGCATTTTTCTTGCTATGAACCCCTTAACCAGATGATGTCCGTCGAGCGGCGGTATCGGGATAAGGTTGAAAAACAGAAGTATTAAGTTAAGGTACGCAATATAGAAAATTATATTGTGAAGAATATTCAAGAACGACGCATCTGTCTGTATCGAATACGGCAATATAAAATCATACACATTAGTAACCGTGAGCAAAGAAAGAACTACGGTAAAAATAACAGCTATTATAAGGTTTGTAGTAACACCGGAGATAGCTACGAGAGCGTTGCCTTTTTTATAATTATAATAGTTACGAGGATTTGTCGGAACGGGCTTGCCCCAGCCAAAGCCAATGAAAAGGAACATCACTATTCCCCATATTGAAAAGTGTTTTGTAGGATCCAGAGTTATTCTGCCCACATTTTTACCAGTCGGGTCACCCATTCTGTTTGCCATCCATGCATGAGCAGCTTCATGAAAAGAAACTGCAATAACAAGAGCCGGCAACAGCATTAAAATCCTTAATAAAAAACCTGATATGTCTCCGCTGAAAAGCATGTTTATTGGTCTTAGCATTTATACCCCCTATCGTATCTATTATAAAATCTTAATATCTCAGATGTAATACACAAAGTGTAAACAAAAAATAAATACTGCGTGAACTAGCGCCTTCTTTGCCTTAAAAATAAGCGCACCAAACCGGTACGCTTAATTTTGAGTCTGCATATTTTTACTTATAGCCGTCAAAACGTTTACCCTTAGGCTGCTGACTGCTTAGGCTGGATACGTTGCTCTGACGTTCGTCCTTTGAAAGGGACAATTCCTGCTTCAGTTTCTTTAAATCTTCAATGAGCTCTTCGTTATCTTTGCATAGCGCATCGTAGCTGTCCTGAAGCTTTAACAGATCATCAGCAATGTTGATAGCGGTAAGAACGGACAGCGTGTTAGGATTAAGGTTGACATACTGTTCCTTAAGATCCGACATTTTTCTGTCTACACAAATAGCGACACGGTGAATATACTCTTCGCTCTCGAAGCCCGCCATCACATATTCTTTGCCGCAAATGTTGACTGATGTTCGTGTTTTTTCCATACTGACATCAACACCCCACTATATAATAGAGTTATTATATACCAATATGGAGAATAACACAACAACTTTGTCCACAAAATGTAGTGCTATCAGCGTATTTTTGCCCCGAATTCATTTTCTGCGGCAGCAACGATAGCGTCTCTTGCTGCATTTGCTTCTTCATCAAGCAGAGTTCTGTCTTTTGCACGGAACACTATGGAAAAAGCAAGGCTCTTTTTTCCTTCTCCAAGCTGGTCGCCGGTATACACATCGAAAAGGCGCACGCTCTCGAAGAACTCGCCGGCGTTATTGCGTATGCATGACTCGACATCGCCAGCGGCAACATTCTCGTCAAGAATAAGCGCAAGGTCACGCTCGGCTGCCGGGAACCTTGGAAGAGGTTCGGACCTTTTTGTATCGTCTGCTGCTGCGATTATCGTTTCAAGAGAGAGCTCGGCAACGCAGACCTTCTTGTCGATATCGTAAGCATTTGCCACATCCGGGTGTATTTCACCCATCTCCCCCGCTTTGTTACCGTTAATATAAAGCGATGCGCAGCGACCTGGATGATAGTAGACAGACGCTTTGGGTACAAGCTGAAGCTGAGTTATCCCAAAAGATTCGATAAGATTTTCTACTATGCCTTTCAAAGAGAAAAAGTCTTCTTCGCCGCAAACGGCAATGCATATATATTTGCTCTCTTCGGGCAGCTCGTCGTCTGCTGCCGGAAAGTATACTCTGCCGTTTTCGAACAGCCGAATGTTGCCGACTTTCATATTCAGATTAGTCGATATGACTTTGAGAATATCCGGCACCGGAGAAGTCCTAAGATAGCCCTGTTCATCGCCCAGCGGGTTTAATATCCTTAGCATGTTTCTTCGCCTGTCGCCCTGCTCCAGGCCAAGCTTCTCAAGCTCTGAGACAGCGGCGAACGAATATGTTACGCATTCATAACAGCCAAGCGCGTTTAACACACACTTCGTTCTGTCTACGATAATTTCTTCGGCCGGTATTACGCCGCGTACAATTTCTCCCATCATCTTTGTGGTCGGGATATTGTTGTAGCCGTACATCCTCGCTACTTCTTCGGATATATCTTCTTCCAGCGTTATATCTCCCCTAAAACTTGGTATCTCGCTTATGAGCTTATCACCTTCTGCACGGTTTTTAATGAAAACTCTGTCAAGTAGGTGCGCCATCTCATCCGCCGGAATATCGGTTCCAAGACGTGAGTTGATGCCTGATGCGCTGGACGTTATACTTTTTGGCGAAAGATCTGCGGAAAGAACGTCAATTTCACCGGAAACTATCTCACCCGCCCCTAGCTTTTCTATCAGGTTTAGCGCACGGTCCATTGCAGTCTTGCTTCCGGCAGTGTCTACGCCTTTTGAGAAACGCATAGCGGACTCGGTCGGCAGTCCCAGAGCCCTTGAAGTGCGCCTTGTGCTGCCCTGCATGAATTTAGCGCTCTCGAAAATAATCGTTGTTGTGTTGTCCTGAATCCCGGAGTTCTGGGCTCCCATGACTCCCGCAATTGCTATCGGCCCTTGGGCGTCGCAGATGAGAAGCATATCATCATTTAACTCTCTTTTCTTGTCGTCCAGGGTTACTATAGATTCTCCGGATCGTGCACGCCTTACGACAATCTGTTTGCCGCTTATATTCTCGTAGTCGAAAGCGTGCATTGGCTGCCCCGTTTCCAGCATAACGTAGTTTGTTATATCCACAATGTTGTTTATTGAACGTACTCCGGCTGAAATAAGCCTCTCCCTCATCCACTTTGGCGAAGGGCCAATCTTAACATTTTTTACTGCACGTGCAATATAGCGTTCGCAAAGCTCATTATCTTTTACTGTAACGCTTATATAATCGTTTATATCTCCACCGGATTCCGTGTATGATGTTTCTGGAAGTTTAACATCTTTGCCTGTCGCTGCTGCGCATTCCCTTGCCATGCCAAGTATGCTCAGGCAGTCCGGCCTGTTTGCTCCGACTTCAACTTCGAAAACAGTATCCGTCAGACCTAAGACTTCACGAAGCGGCGTACCAAGCTTTAAATCTCCGCTTAGCAGCATTATTCCGTAAACACCGGCGCCCGGATAATCGTCTTCTGTGAGGCCGAGTTCTTCACCGGAGCAAAGCATACCGTATGAATATACTCCACGTATTTTGCCTTTTTTAATTTCGAAGCCGCCGGGAAGCAGCGCTCCAATAAGAGCGACAGGAACAAGGGCACCTTCAAAAATGTTGTCGGCGCCGCAGACTATCTGAAGCTGTTCGCTGTCTGCTACGTCTACCATGCATACAGAAAGCTTGTCTGCATCGGCGTGCTTTTCAAGTGATGTTATCTTTCCGACAACAACCTTTTTTAAGTGAACGCCGAGTTCTTCGTATCCGTTGACCTCGCTGCCTGTCATTATAAGGCTCTGCTTGAGCTCCTCGGCATCAAGATCCATATCTACATAATCACACATCCATTTGTATGGTGCTATCATCTTTATATTCCCCCTATTTGAACTGTGACAAGAAACGAATATCGTTCTCGAACAGCAGCCTTATGTCTGTGATCCCGTATTTGATAGATGCAAGTCTGTCAAGACCCATTCCAAAAGCAAAGCCTGTGTATTCCTGCGGGTCGATACCACAGCCGGAAAGCACCTTTGGGTGAACCATACCGCATCCGAGGATCTCTATCATACCGGTACCGCTGCAGACCCTGCAGCCTTTGCCATGGCATTTTGCACAGGTTGCGTCTACTTCTGCGCTCGGTTCCGTGAACGGGAAGTGTCCCGGTCGGAATTTGGTTTTTGTGTCCTTTCCGTAGAACTCTTTGAGAAAGGTATCCAGAGTTCCTTTAAGGTGCGCAAAGCTGATATCTTTGCCGACGACAAGGCCTTCCACCTGATTGAATATCGGTGAGTGCGTAGAGTCGACGTCATCGCTTCGGTAGACCCTGCCGGGCGCTATCATACGTATCGGAGGGTCCTTTCGCAGCATTGTTCGTATTTGTACCGGCGATGTATGGGTACGCAGGACAATATCGTTAGTGATGTAGAACGTATCCTGCATATCACGTGCCGGATGGTCTTTAGGGATGTTGAGCATCTCGAAGTTGTATTTGTCATACTCGACTTCAGGTCCGTCCATTATCTCGAAACCCATGCTTACGAATATATCCCGAATTTCGTAATATATGCGTGTTAAAGGATGCAGGCAGCCAAGCTGCTGTTTTTTTCCGGGAAGAGTGACGTCTATCCTCTCTTCTTTCAGCTGCAACTCTTTTGCGCTCTGTTCGAGCTCTTCAGACTTCTGCTCTATAGCGGCAGTCAGCGAATCTCTTATCTCGTTGACTCTTTTGCCGAAGACCGGACGCTCCTGAGGCGATAAGTCTTTCATGCTGCGAAGCGAAGCTGTAAGCTCGCCTTTCTTTCCAAGCAGCCTTATTCGTATCTCTTCAAGATCTTTGATTTGATTGCAGGCGTTAATGCTTTTTAGCGCATCTTCCAGCATCTTTTCCAGCTGAGGTGTGTTTTGCATTGTTTCTTCCCCCTTATACTTCTTGCAAATAAAAAGACCCTCGCCTTGGGGCGAAAGTCCGCTGTACCACCCAAATTCACTCTGCAGAATGCACAGAGCCTCGTTACAAGGCAAATAACGATGCCAACCGACTCTTCAAAGGAGCTGCTCCACCTGCGAAAATTCTCATATGCACACATGGAAGAGCTCTCAGCCGGTGACTCTTCTCTCTTTAGCATGCCTGCTGCATAGATACTGGACAGGTTTCATTGCATTTGTTGTATTATAGCACAGCGCAGCATGCTATTTCAAGTGCTAAACCTCCTGTATATTCAGTAACAGTTTCAGCCCTGAATAAACTTTTCAATCTGTTGTGCGGCACTAAACCCGCACTTTAGCCCCTTGCTTTATTATTTTCTTATTTTATATATGAGGATACCCGCTGCAACTGCAGCATTTAAGCTCTCTGCCCTGCCATACATTGGCACGCTTATCTTGTCAGTTGCCAGAGAAATGACTGACTGCGAGATTCCTCTTGATTCGTTTCCTATAACCAGACATGTTTTTTGCCAGTCAAAGTCGTAATTTGAGACGCCGTGCATATCTGCACATGCTATCCTATAGCCGCTTTTTATCAGATCGGCCAAATACTGTGTCAGTTGAGAGTAGACTACTGGCATATGAAAAATGCTGCCCATAGAAGCTCTTACGGCTTTGGGAGAAAGAAAATCGGCACTGTTTTGCGAAAGCACTACCCCGCTGCACCCTGCTGCATCCGCTGTTCGTATCATCGTGCCGACGTTTTGAGGGTCTGCAACGTCGTCAAGCGCAAGTATAAAGCCGCTGTTTACATCTTCATGGGCAGGTATCTTTGCCACTGCAGTTACGCCCTGAGACGTTTTAAGGCCGCCCAGAGCATCAAGAACGTGTTCTTTTACCGGATAGACGGCGGCACCCGAATTAAGCGCTCTGTCGGCCAGAGCCTCGTTTGTGTTTTCCAGTATGATAAGGCTTCTTAAAAGCTCTGGAGAGTTATTGAAAAGTTCGTGTACGCATTTTTCGCCCTCAACAAGAAACAAACCTTCTGTTTTTCTGCCCTTTTTCGTTTTAAGGCTTTTCAGCATTTTAATGTATTCATTTTTAGTGCTGGATATCAATTCTTTCAAATCAGTCTTCCTCTACATACAGATACCATTTTGGTATCGTAGCGTATACGTTCAGGTCCCTGAGACTTGAGCTTGTTGTTATAGCGCTGTCGAATATCATCGAGTGCGTCCTGAAATAAAGACCTATATGAGGCACTTGTTGTATAAAATAATCTTCCATGGCAAGATACGCAGTAACCATATCTTCATCATTTGTTGCTGTTTTGCATGCTACGAGCAACTGGTCCATTACACTATCTGAGAATTTGCCGTAGTTTGCCGAGCCTCCGGTACCAATCAAAAAGGTTGGGTCTGGATTCTTATCAAGATAGAAAGAGCACAGTGCAAGGTCGAAATCATGGTTTCCCAGCCTTTGAGCGTAATCATCGTAGGAAACCTCTAATACGTTGACTGAGATCCCGCAGCTTAAGAGCTGTTCGGCAATATTGTCCGCTACGTCTCTTCTGTATGTATCCTCGTCGTTTTTATAAATTAGCAGGTCTATTTCAAGATCGTTTAAAAGAGAGTTTTCAACGGATTCGAAAACAGGGTCTTCATCACGATTTTTCCATCCCGCTTCGCCAAGAAGATCTATAGCTTTTTGTATGTTATATTCATAAATATTTGTTGAACCGCCGGACAGGAAAGAACTTAAAGGTATGGGATAGTCGGTTGCAACTGCATGCCCCAGCAGCTCTTCTGATATTATATCTCTCTTGTCCAGAGCGAATGCTATTGCCTGTCGGGTTCTAACATCGGATAGAATACCTTCAGCAACGTTTGGTATCAAACAGTCATAGTACTGTGTTATGTAATCTATTGATTCAGTTTTACCGTATTTTATATAAGGCTCTATAGCTATAATTGAGGTCGTAACGAAATCCAGCAAATTTGAATCAAGAGCATATAGCTCTGCCTCGTGGTCCGAATAACAAACCGCGGACAGCTTTTGTATATACGGGGACTGTTTCCACCAGACATCGCTGGCGGAGAGCTCCATGCCTTCACGTTTGTCATACGAATCTGCGGTGTAAGGACCGGTGCCAACCGGAAGGTCTGTGTCGAAATCATGCTCAGCCAGATAAGCTTCACAAACTATCGGCATTGTCATAAAATATATTGCTACGTTGCTGGGCTCATTGAGTGTTATGGTGATTTTGTATGTGTCTGTAGCCTCATATGACGCTATATAGCTGTTGTATACAGCATAGCGTGATTCTTCGGTGGTATAGCTCATTATAAGGTCGATGGTATATTTTACATCGGCAGATGTAAAGCTGCCGTAGCCGTTCTGCCAGTTGACGCCTTTCCTTAGATCGAAAGTCCATATCGTCCCGGTAACATCGGCCTGCCATGTTTCAGCAAGCTCGGAAACCGCTTTGCCGTCAGTGTCTATACGAACAGGCTGCTCGTATATAAGATTCATAAGATTGCACAGCTCTACGTTATTTATAAGAAGCGGATTAATTGTAGCCGGATTTTCGGGAATAGCAAAAACAAGCTCTCCGCCGACTGCAGGCACAGGTTCTTTTTCTACAGGAGGAAGCGTAACGACAGGTATTTCATCTATCACAGCGCCCTGGCTGTCGGCGATATTATTGCTGCACGCTGAAAAAACCAGCACAGCAACAGTAATAGAAATCAATAATATCTTTTTAAAAATCTGGGTATAGGGCTTTGTATATTTCATAATTTTTCTCGATCTTGACAATGTAGTTTTCTGTTTCAACATAAGGTATCTCCCGAAGTTTGCCGTCTGCATCTGTCCACTCTTTTACTCTTGAAGGGCCTGCGTTATAGGCAGCAAGAACTTTGCTTACATCACCGTCGAAAATGCCCTTAAGATAGTTAAGATACCAGCAGCCGTATTTAATGTTTGTTTCAGGGTCATAAAGCATGCCGGATTCAAACCCGTCTGTGCTGAACTTCCCGGCAATCCATTCACCCGTGTCGGGCATTATCTGCATAAGCCCCATAGCGCCGCGAGATGAAAGTGCAGTCTCGTCAAAACCGCTCTCAGCGCTAATAACGGCGCAGACAAGGTGTTCGTCGATTGAGTATTCTTCGCTGTATTTCGATATCATTTCTTCATAATTTAATGGGAATGCTTTATAAACAAAGACACCCCTTAATACGAAAGCTGCAGCTAAGGCAAGCACGATACAAATCACTGTCCAGGCTTTTGCTCTTGTCTTATCTGAATTCTTTTTCATTCTGTTTCCTCGTTATATATGGGATTGCTCAGCAGCATGTCGATTTTTCTATAGAGCTGTGAAATGCTGCCGTTGTTTTCGATTATTTCGTCGGCAAAGGGGCTCATATCTGAGCTGCTCATCTGGTTGTTCATCCTTAGAATTACACTTTGTTTATCTGTGCCGTCACGCTTCATTACCCGCTCTAACCTTATTTGTTCATCAGCCGAAACAAGCCAGACGAAATCTACGTTCATATACATACCTGACTGTATAAGCAGAGCGGCGTCTATAAAGACCCTGCCGCCGTTTCCTTTTGCCTGTGTAAAAATTCTTTCGATTATAATTGGGTGCAGAATTTCATTAAGCTTTGCCGTCAGTTCATTATCTGCAAAAATGTGGGCAGCCAAACGTTTTCTATTAAGATTGCCTTCAGCGTCGAAGAAATCTTCTCCGAAAACCCGCCTGATCTCTTCTGCTCCCTTTTCTCCCGGCTGTACTACCTGTCTTGCGACTTCATCTGCACAAATAACCATTTCGCCTTTATTTCTCAGATATTTCGTCACTTCAGATTTGCCTGACCCGATGCCTCCCGTGATGCCGATCATCATATTATTTTGCCTCCAGCCAGTTGTTTCCGCACCCTATGTCACAGAGCAGTGGTACGTCTAATTCGTAAGCGGTCTCCATGCACTCTTTGAGCAGCAGCTTTACAGCTTCTATCTCGTCGCCGGCAGCGTCAACTATCAGTTCGTCGTGTACCTGCAGAATCAGCTTTGACTTGTAGCCGCCTTCGTTTAGCTTGTCATATACGTCTATCATAGCAAGTTTAATAATGTCGGCAGCGGTTCCCTGTATCGGAGTGTTCAGCGCCGCACGTTCGCCGAATGAACGTATATTGTAGTTGCTGGACTTTAGCTCCGGCAGGTATCTTCTTCTGCCCAGCAGTGTTGTAACATACCCGTCAGTTTTTGCTTTAATTTTTATTTCGTCCATGTATTTCTTTACACCCGAGAAACGCTCGAAGTATTTGTTTATATATGTCCCTGCTCTTTTAACGGAGATATTCATGTTTCTTGAAAGACCGAAATCACTTATGCCGTATACTATGCCAAAGTTAACGGCTTTTGCATCACGACGTAGGCTTTCAGTCACGTTCTCAACCGGCACTTCGAAGATCTCTGATGCTGTCCTTGTGTGTATGTCTATTCCGTCTGAAAACGCTTGTTTCATTACAGTATCCGCGGATATTGATGCAAGTATCCTTAGTTCTATCTGCGAATAGTCTGAAGTTATAAGCTTCCGGCTGTCATCCGAAGGAAGGAACATCCTTCTTATCTCTCTGCCTTCTACTGTGCGTATGGGTATATTCTGCAGGTTCGGCTCTTTGCTGGATATCCTTCCAGTAACTGTTGAAACCTGAACAAAAGTTGTGTGTATAAATCCGTTTTTATCTGCGATCTCTTTGAACCCGTCTATATATGTGCTCTTTAGCTTTGTGAGCTGCCGGTAGCGCATGATAAGTTCTATTACAGGATGCTTATCGTACAGCTTTTCGAGCACATCGTTGCTTGTTGAGTAGCCGGTTTTTGTCTTTTTCAGCGCAGGCAGCCCTAAGCGTTCAAACAGTACCTGACCAAGTTGCTTTGTGGAGTTTATGTTGAAATCGTCGTATCCGCTTGTTTCATATATACCTGCTGTCAGCTCATCTATTTCATTTCCAAGCTTTTGCGAAAACTCGTTTAGCAACGATGCGTCTATACGAAAACCCGTGTTTTCCATTCCAAGCAGTACGCACGTGAGCGGCATCTCTATATCATTAAACACGTACCAGAGCCCTTCATCCTTAAGCATTTTTTCCTGGCGGTGCATTATTGCAAGCATTGCTGCGCAGTTTCCGCTTAGATTGTATTTCTCAATTACACGCTCAAAGCCGGCATTCGCATCAGCTGGGTTAATTACGTACTGTGCTATGTTTATATCAAAACATACGCCTGCAAGCGTAATATCATTGTCTGCAAGCATGTGGGATGTGTTCTTTGCCGAGAACATCACCTTACTTATTTTACTGTCTTCAAGCACGGGTTTTAGCGCTGCCAAAACGATATCCCGAGTAAAATCAATGTTCAACAGGGAATGCTCACATACTATTTTGTACTCTTCGTGCTCTGCAAGCGCTATGTATATATCTTCATTAAAATGAACGGCTATCGTATCTGCACTTTTTATTTTACCTATTAAACCCTTGAGAGATTCCATGCTGTCAATGATGGTTACGGAAACTTGGGATTCGACTGTTTTTTCAAATCCCAGACGCTTTATAAGCGAAGTGAATCCGAGCTTTTCAAATACGGGTTTTGTGTATTCTTCAGCAAATTCAGGCGATGATATTTCATCAAAAGATACATCAAGTTCTATTTCAGTGTCGATTTTTGATAGGGCTCTGCTCATATAAGCGGAATCACGGTTCTCTGCCAGTCGCTCTTTCAATTTTCCTTTGATTTTTTCTATGTTGGCGTATACACCATCCATGGTTTTATATTCGTAAAGCAGTTTAAGAGCTGTCTTCTCACCCACTCCGGGTACTCCGGGTATGTTGTCTGAAGGGTCGCCCATAAAGCCTTTGAGGTCAATTATCTGGTCCGGTTCAAGTCCGTACATCTCGTCAAGCTTTTCAGAGTTTACAAAAACGGTCTCACTTACGCCTTTTCTTGTAAGCAGTACGCTGCTGTTTTCATCTACCAGCTGGAAGATATCCTTGTCTCCGGTCACGAGTATTGAGCTCATACCGCTGCCGGAAGCTTTTCTTGCCATTGCTCCAAGGATGTCGTCGGCTTCGTAACCCTCCGCTTCAAGTGTTTTTATACCTATAGCTTCAAGAGCTTCTTTGAGAACCGGGAACTGGGGCACGAGGTCGTCCGGCATAGGTTTTCGTTTACCTTTATAATCATCAAACATATCATGTCTGAACGTCTTGCCTTTTTTATCGAATGCTACTATTAGAGCATCGGGTGAATACTGCTCTATCGCTGAAAGAAGCATAGTAAAAAAACCGTAAACGGCCCCGGAAGGTTTGCCGTCTTTTGTTGTGAAGGGCGGCATGGCGAAAAACGCCCTGTACATAAGACTGTTGCCGTCAACTGCCATAAGTGTCTTTTTCATCGTTTCTCCTGTTTATATATACTAGTGATAGTATAATTTATCACAGCGTTATTTGCAACTTTAATGAGCTTGTAGTTTCGCCTCATCTCAAAGTATATTAACAATAAATAAGTAAAAAAAGAAGTCGTGATTTTTGGAATCACGACCAATGTAAAGGGGGTCTTAATATATTTTGTGAGGCTTTTAACGACTTGTGCTTATAGCAAGAAGCCGCTATTCTTCGATTTTGGGAAAGAAGTCGCCAAGAGTCTGCGTGGACTCTTCAACTGGAGGAAGCTCATAACTGAAACGATCTTCCTTCACATACTTCTCTTTCTTTTCTTCCCGCTTTTCTTCGGGCTCTAGCAATGCTTTCCTTGAAAGGCTTATCTTACGCTTATCAGCATTGACTTCTAGTATTTTGACTTCTATCTCGTCACCAACGCGAAGTTCGTCTTCAACTCGCTCTAGTCTGTGGTTGGTTATCTGAGATATATGTATAAGCCCGTCTACTGTAGGCTCGAGCTGTACGAAAGCACCGAACGGTACTATTCTTACTATCTTGCCTTTTATGACGTCGCCATCATGATATTTTTCAGGAACAAGGTCCCACGGTTTGGGAAGCAGCTGCTTGTATCCAAGCGCTATCTTCTTCTTCGGTTTGTCGACGTTTAAGATCAGAAGATCTAGCTCCTGACCTTCGCTGACAACATCTGAAGGGTGTTTGACCCTGGACCATGCCAAATCTGAAATATGAAGCAATCCGTCTACTCCGCCTACATCCACGAAAGCGCCAAAGTCAGTCAGGCGCTTAACAGTGCCTTTTATGGTCTCGCCCTTTTTGAAGTTGTCCCAAAGCTGCGCTTCTTTCTCTCGCTTCTGCTTTATAAGCACGTTCTTATGAGACGCTACAAGGCGCTCTTGACGCTTGTCTGCATCTATGAGCACTACTTCGACTTCCTGGCCTTCAAACTGTTTTAAGTCTTCAATATATTTTAAAGACATATGAGAAGCAGGGATGAATGCACTGTAACCTTCGACTTTAGTGGTTACGCCGCCCTTTACAGCCTTCTGAATAACGCAGGTATAAACTTTATCTGACCCAACGTTTTCCTTCATCTTCTGCCATTTTTGTCTTCGTTCAATTCGTTTTCTTGACAACAGTACGTTGCCTTCACCGTCATTTAAGCTTATGACTTCCGCTTCGATCTCATCGCCTTCGTTGAAATTATCGATAATTTCTTCATCGCCGGCCGACAATTCGCTCTTAAGCATAACTCCGTCAGATTTGTATCCGATATTAACACAGATGTCCGTATCGGTTATCTGTACGATTTTGCCCTTAACAAGCTGACCCTTTTTTAAACGGATTACGTTTTCAAGACCTTCCAGGAACACGTCCTGTTCTGTTACAACTTTTTTTGCTGCAACATCCTCTGTCTCTTCATCTTCCTGTGAAACAGGCTCTTCTGTCTCTTTCGGTTCTTCCTGAGCAGGCTCCTCAGTTTCTACTGCAACTGTTTCTTCCTGAACTTCTTCAACCGGTTCTTCCTGAACTTCTTCCTCTGCTGCAGGCTCTTCCTGAACTTCGGAAGCAACTGTTTCTACTTCAACCGGCTCTTCCTGAACTTCTTCCTCTGCTGCAGGTTCTTCCTGAACCTCGGCGGTCACTTCTTCCTGCGACTCGGTATCCGCCGTGTCGATGGCTGCATCCGTCGAAGCTATCTCTTCCTCGCCTTCGATGGGCAGCACTTTCTCGTTTTCAATCATGTAGTCATAAACCTCCCTAATCATCGTATCCGGCGTAGATGCACCGGCGACAATGCCTATTATACCACCATTATGTATTATTTCAAGTAATACTTCATTCTTTTCTTGAATATAATAAACACATTTGCAAAATTTTAGACATAATTCGTAAAGTTTACGTGTGTTTGAGCTTAATTTGTCACCGACGACGATTATTGTATCGCATTTGAGTGCCAGCTGCTTTGCTTCGTTCTGCCTCTCACGTGTGGCGCTGCATATGCTGCAAAATATGTGAAGATTCTCTATTTTTGCGGAAAGTTCGCTCGCTGCAGCTTCCCATTTATCTTCGGTAATAGTTGTTTGAGCAACAACGACCGCTTCACTGATTTGCGGAAGTGCGTCTATATCTTCTTTTGAATAAACGACATAAGAATTTTCGCCTGACCATCCGAGTGTTCCAGCTACTTCGGGATGGCCGGACTCACCGACAATAATTACCGGCATTCCTTCATTGGCTGCAGTTTTAACTCTATCATGGATAGCTCTTACGAAGGGGCAGGTTGCGTCGATATAACTAATGCCTTTATCGCAAAGTTGTTTATATACGTTTTCAGATATGCCGTGCGAGCGTATTACAACCGTTTCACCTGCATAGGCCTCATCTATGCTGTCTATGCATCTGACGCCGCGCTCTGAGAGGGAGCTTACAACGCTTTTATTGTGAATAATAGGACCTAATGTTACTAGTTTTTTGTCTATGTTATTTTCTACCGAATCTATGGCACGCTTTACACCGTAGCAGAACCCGGCATGCTCTGCAAGAATAATCACTATATAAATTTCGTTTCCTTCATATCTTTTAGTTTGTGTTCAAGGAACTGAGTTGCATGCGCAACAGTGCTTGTGTTTGTGCTCTCGCCGACATATTCGGAAAGCAGCAAGGGTTCACCGATAATAATTGTCATGCGTCTGAAAAACTTGTATTCCCCCTTTATGTAAATCGGGATTACCGGAGCTTTGTTTTTTAAAGCGATCATTGAGCTTCCGGGCTCAAAAGTTCTGAGTCTTCCTCCCTTGGCACG
Organism: Christensenellaceae bacterium; assembly: GCA_963666505.2. Lineage (GTDB taxonomy): Bacteria > Bacillota > Clostridia > Christensenellales > SZUA-584 > JABGQS01. The sequence continues at coordinate 1,153,676 of CAXXXL010000001.1, forward strand.
TGTACCTTCGGGAAAAATGCCAAGCAGCTTATTGTTTCGCAGTACATTGAAAGCATGCCGAATAGCAGGAAGGTCTCCCTCTCCCCTTCGTACAGGAAAGGTTTTAATAAGGGAGAAGAATATTTTCAGGAACTTGTTTTTGAAAAGCTCTATCTTTCCCATCCAGTATATTTGCCGACGGAACATAACGGCTATAAAAAGCGGATCCCACATGCTCAAGTGGTTGCTTATTATTACAGCCTTGCCTTTTATCCTCGTATGCTTTCTGCCAATTACCTTCGGAAGGAACAGAAGGTAGATTATAGGCGCGCCTATAATTTTGAGTATCTGATATATCATTTATTCTCCTGCTCAATATAACTTAATAGCTTTTCTATAGCTTGCTCTATACTTAAATCAGTTGTATCTATAAGCACTGCGTCTTCTGCCTGCTTTAGAGGCGCAAGCTTTCTGTTTGAGTCGTTATAGTCACGCTGTTTCATTTCTTCTAATACTTCATCAAATGGCTGAGCGAGCCCTTTTTCACTGTTTTCTTTATAGCGACGATTAGCACGTTCCTCTACATCTGCCGTTACGTAAAATTTGTAATCTGCGTCTGGGAGAACAAACGTCCCGATATCACGTCCGTCAAGCACTATATCGTATTCGTTTGCAGTTTTGCGCTGCATATCCACGAGTTTGTAGCGAACACACGGGTAAGCTGAAATGTCTGATGCGGCTGTGGAGATTTGCGGTGTTCTGATATATGGCATTACGTTTTCGCCGTTGTACAGATTTTGCTGTTCTCCGTCCACAAAAACAGTGCAAAAGTCTATGTTCTTCATCAGAGTTTCTACCTGTTTTTCATTTGTTATGTCTGTACCCGTCTGTATCGCTGCATATGCTGCGCCTCTGTACATTGAGCCTGTATCCAGATAATAGATACCAAGGCGCTTTGCCACAGCTTTTGCCATTGTGCTTTTGCCTGAACCTGCAGGCCCGTCTATAGCTATCTTCATATGACTCTGTGCCCAAGCCCGATGGCGACTTCGTTTAGGTGCAGAAGGCCGATGCCGAAGAAAACGGCTACTGCAATATGTTCGCTGTACCTTGCTATGCCTATTTTACCGCCGACATTGAGGCCTATAGCTTTTGACTGTATCTGTGAAATTGCTTCGCGGATAGCTCCGGCGACTACGCCTTCTTCATGGTGCGTTTCACCTATTATTTTTTCACGTTTTGCGGCAACCACCGTGCACTCTACGATGCGCATAGTTGACGGTACGAATTCTCCTCCAAAGTCTACTGCAGCTGTCAGCATACCTTTTTCTGCGTAGCGGTCTTTTATCTTCTTTTCTTCTTCTCTGGAAGAAGTGAGAGCAAGACGGACGGCTGCCTTTGCTGTATCTTTACTTCCTGGTAACATTTTACCACCTCCGATGATTTCCCTTAGGATTTATTATATAGAACTTGCTTCTATTTAACAATATATAAATATGTATAAAAAATGAATTATAACCATCTGATTTGAGCAAATATTTGCATTTATGCTTTTCAGGTCAGTAAAAAAGGTTTATTATAGTAATCAGAATATATATTAAAATAGGAGAGTGAATGTTATGGGCTTAATGGACTTTATTAAATCGGAACTTATAGATATTATCGAATGGACGGATGACGATGCCGGGGACATTATAGTATATAAATATCCTGACGAAGACAAAGAGATTAAGAACAAGGCGCAGCTTATCGTCCGAGAATCTCAGGTGGCTGTTTTTGTTAACGAAGGACAGATAGCCGACGTATACGGACCTGGCAAGCATGAGCTTGCAACAGCGAACATGCCTCTGCTTTCCACAATAAAGGGATGGAAATACGGGTTTGAGTCTCCGTTCAAAGTTGATGTGTATTTTGTGAACACACGGCAGTTCATTAACCAAAAATGGGGAACTAAGAATCCGGTTGCTATGCGTGACAAGGATTTCGGCATGGTACGCATACGTGCATTTGGCATCTATTCGTTTAAAGTAAGCGATGCCGCGACATTTCTTCGTGAGGTGTTCGGTACTTGCGCAACGTATGAAACAGATGACATTACTGAACATCTGAAGAGCGCTATGGTTTCTGAGCTTTCAGACCTTCTTGCCGAGTCCGGAGTTGCAATGCTTGACATGGCAACACAGTATAATGAATTGTCGACTTTCGGGCTTAAGAAATTCGCTGCAATATTCACCGGCTTCGGACTGGAGCTTAAAACTTTCAAGATAAACAACATATCTGTTCCGAAAGAAGTTGAACAGATGATAGATACAAAGACGCAGATGGGAGTGCTTGGAGACATGGGTCAGTATACCCAGTTCCAAACTGCACAAGCTATCAAGGACGCAGCAAACAACGAGGGCGGCGGTCTTGCGGGGGCAGGAGTCGGCCTTGGTGCAGGAGTCACGATGGGCAATGCTATGGCTGGAGCGTTCAGCCAGCAGGCGGCATCGGCTCAGGCTCCGCTTGTTAAATGCCCTAAATGCGGTGCGAACGTTGAGCAGGACGCTAAGTTCTGCCCCGAATGCGGCAATAACATGGGACCGCAGACAGAAAAGTGTATAAAATGCGGTGCTGATATTAAAATGGGTGCTAAGTTCTGCCCCGAGTGCGGCGCAGAGCAGAAAGATCCTGTTTGCACAAAATGCGGGGCAAAGCTTGAACCTGGTGCTAAGTTCTGTCCTGAGTGCGGAACAAAAACGGAGTAGGTGAGGCAGATGAGTGAGAACCAAGCAGTAAATGAGAGTTTTAAATGCCCGTCATGTGGTGCGGATATGCGGTATGACCCCGCTTCGGGCAGGCTTAAATGCGACTATTGCGAACGGGAGGAAGCTATTGACGCAACCAACGAAGATATAGTTGAGTATGACTTCGATTCTGCCGAAAACGATGAATCTTTACGCAACTGGGGCACGCAGACAAAGACGATACAGTGCGAGAACTGCGGTGGAACCACCATTGTTCCTGCAGAACAGCGAACAGTTTCCTGTTCTTTCTGCGGCAGCCCTAAGGTACTTGCAATTGAAGAGCTGCCCGGAATAAGACCCGAGTCGCTTGTACCGTTTAAGATAGACGATGACAATGCAAAGCAGCGCTTTGTGAAGTGGATAAGAAAAAGAAGGTTTGCACCGTCTGCGCTTAAAAAGACTGTGAGAACAGATAATTTAAGAGGCGTATATATACCATACTGGTCATATGATACCAACACACAATCTTCATACACTGGACAAGCCGGAGACTATTATTACGAGTCTGAAACATATACTGTCACAGTAAACGGCAAGACAGAGACTAGAACAAGGCAGGTAGAGAAGATACGCTGGCGCTTTGTATCCGGTACTTATGATAAAAATTTTGATGACATCATATTTAATGACTCCGGAAATGTTGACCAAAATATTATAGAGCGTATCGAACCGTTTATGCTCAACGAGCTTTTAAGATATAATCCAAAATTCCTTGCCGGCTTTGAAGCTGAGCGCTATAAAACCGGATTAAAAGCAGTATGGCAGCGAGCTATGCAAAGGATCGATTCCATCTTAAGAGGCGATATAACAGCTATTATCAAAAGAGGGTGTGATGTTGTAGGTACTCTGAACGTCAATACGAACTTTAAGGATATTAAGTATAAGCATATGCTGCTTCCCGTGTGGATATCGTCATATTCTTACAGGGACAAATTGTATAACTTCTATATTAACGGGCAGACGGGCGAGGTTCAGGGCCGAGCTCCGAAGAGTGTGCTCAAGGTGATGGCGCTGATTGCCGGCATAGCAGCAGCGGCAGTTGCAATTTACTTTATTTTTAAGTTGTTTGCGTAATACAAGATTTTAAAAAAGGCTGTCAGTTTTTCGATAACGTATAATAAACGACCTGTTGACAAAATACCCAGGCAACCCTTTATATGGTATAATAAGCATGACGGAGGGTACTGCATATGATGGGAAAACAAAGCGGACAGCAAGAGATGGTCTTTATTGATATGGAATCCATGATACCAGAAAATCATTTACTTAGAAAGATTAACAAGCTGGTTGATTTTAGTTTTATATATGAAATCGCATCTGGTTATTATGCAAAAAGGGGGCGCCCATCAATTGATCCTGTTTTATTGATAAAGATGCTATTGATTGGGTACTTATACGGGATAAAGTCAGAAAGGCGTCTAGAGCAAGAAGTCAATTTAAATATCGCATATCGTTGGTTTTGTGGACTCAATTTGTCAGATCGGGTTCCGGATCATAGCACCTTCAGCCAGAACAGGCGAAGACGGTTTCGTGATAACGGTTTTTTCAAAGCTATCTTTATTGAAATCGTAAAACTGTGTGTGGATAATGGACTGGTGGACGGGCAATGCGTTGTATGTGATGGCTCTTTTTTACCATCCGAAGTAGCGGCGCAGAGCGGCATGATTATTGAACAGACAGTTCAGAAAAGTATGCAAAGTTATTTGGACGAACTGGACAAAGAGCTGGCTATGCAGCCGGGTTATAAAGCAGTACAACCTAGCTCAACAGTCATTTCGAAGCATACGAGTAAAACAGATCCTGAATGTGGGTACATACGTAAGAGGAAAAAGGCTGGACTAGGGTATCTAGCGGAAACAACTGTTGATTGTAAGCATGGGATTATAACAGGAATGGATGTTTATCCCGCAAACACAAAAGAGAGCAGTATTGTTCTTAAGCACTTAAAAGATCAAATGGTAAACAGCGAATTTGAGATAAAGCGGCTGGCACTTGATGGCGGTTATGATATGGGTGCAGTACATCGTGGATTAGAGCTTCTAGGCATCGAAGGATATATACCAGCTATACCTTATTCAAATGGACCAGAGAAACATGGATTTACATATCAGCCGGGGGACGATTGCTTTATCTGTCCACAGGGACACGCTCTTCATTATGATAAGCTTTATTGCGTACGGTCAACTGGAAACTATCTAAGGTGTTATATCTCTTCCAATGATGCATGCGACACCTGCCCTCAACGAGATTCTTGCTTAGGTAAAGAAAAGAGGCGTCGAATTATGGCCAGTAGTTTCTATCCTGCATTTTCTAGGGGACATAAACGTACAGAATCCCAAACTTATGATTGGATAATGCGGATGCGAGCCATCTGGGCAGAGGGTACGTTTTCAGTATTGAAGAGAGAACATAATCTCCATAACATAAGAAAAAGAGGCCTTCTGAGAGCAAAAGAAGAAAGTCTTCTAGCTGCAGTTGCCTTAAATCTTAAAAGGATGGCAAACTCGGTGTTTAATGGCCTTTCTGAAACATTTAGATATCCTTTCTATAAACTAATTTGCAATTGTTACTCGGTATTTAATGTGTGTGCGGCATGAATTAGTGCTTTTGTCAACAGGTCGAATAAAGTTCGCAAAAATAAATAGAGGAAAAGCCATCGGGGACTCCGAAAAGATAAACGTCACATCAATCAATAAGGAGAATAATCCGATGGCCTACGAGAATAATAACCTATCACTGAAAGAAATGCTACTGTCATTTATAAGCGAACAAGACCCAATGCAGTCTATGCTACAATGGCTGTGTGAGCAGCTGATGGATGTTGAAGTGGCAGCGAAGATAAACGCACAAAAGTCCGAAAGGACAGAGGGTCGCCAAGGATATCGTTCAGGATTCCGTGTCAGACGCTTTGACACACGGATGGGTACGATGTATCTGTTCGTGCCCAAGCTTCGGAAAGGAGGATATATTCCGTTCTTTGTGTCTGAGAAATCAAGGTCGGAAGCGGCGCTGATCAATGTGATTCAGGAGGCCTATATAAACGGCGTATCGACGAGAAAAATCAAAAGACTGGCACAGAGCCTTGGCATTGAATCCATCTCACGTGGACAGGTATCGAACGTCACTCGTGAACTCAATGACCAAGTGCAGGCTTTCCGGAACCGTCAACTTGAGAAGACCTATCCAGTGATTTGGGTCGATGCACTGTATGAGAGGATACGCTACGACAAAAGGGTGATCAACATGGCCGTAGAGATTGTCATTGGTATTGATATGACCGGAAAACGCGATATATTGGCGATTGAACCGATGCAGGAAGAATCCGAAGCAACGTATAAAAGCCTTTTTGAAGGTCTGACAGCGCGAGGCTTGAAAGATGTATGGCTGGTGGTTTCAGATGCTCATAAAGGGTTGACCAACGCAATTAAAGAATCATTTGTGGGTTGCGCATGGCAACGCTGTAAGGTGCATTTTATGCGGAACATTCTGGCCCGAATCCCTTGCAAGGATAAGGCGGATTTCGGAGCAAGGCTAAAGCAAATTTGGCTGCAGCCGGATATTGATACCGCCAGACTGTACGCTGAAAACCTGCTGGATGAATATGAAAACCGGTATCCAGAAGCGGTGCAGTCCCTTGAAGACGGTCTTGAGGATTCTCTCCAGTTTTATTCGTTCAAGCAAATAGATCATCGGAAGATATCCTCTACCAACATGCTGGAAAGACTAAACCGAGAGATTCGAAGACGAACCAATGTTGTGGGCGTTTTCCCCAGTATGGATTCTTACATCCGATTGGTAACAAGCCATCTTATCGAATACAGTGAAGACTGGTCTGCCACAAAGGCCTACATCAGTTCAGAGCAAATCGCACTGATACAGGAAAAACGTCAGATGGCAGCTTGATTTGAATTAGCAGTAGTACCTCCGCCAGCCTTGATAGGGCTTAATTCAAATGCCCATTGAAGAAGCCGACGGTGATGGAAATAAGACGTTTTTTCCATATTGTCGGCTGTAAAGCTTAGCATTTGACTTTGCGCCCAATCAAGGCCGAGCCGCCTACGGCGATGGCGGCTTCAATGCCTCTGGTTCAGAAAATAAGACGTTAACGGAGAACTGATGGTATTTGCGAACTTATCTTGACACTAGCAGTTTTTCGCTGTCAGCCTTTTTTTCTTCAATATTAAAACATAAGCCAAAAAGAACATTATCGTGTTACTATAAGTTTGATTTTTTCGACCCTTGAAAGTTTCTTTATTGCGCACTCACGTTTCATAGCGTCACTTTTCGTGTCATGCTCCTCATCGTATTTAAGGAATACAGGCAGTCTGGATCTTGTGTATTTGCTGGCAAGTCCTTTGTTGTGCAGCTTTATTCTGTTTTCAAGATCGTCTGTGTAGCCGGTATACAGCGTATTGTCGGCACACCTTAAGATGTATACATAAAACATATTACTTATATAGGTATAATATGCCGAGTGTGCCTGGGCCGCAGTGTGTGGATATAGTTGCCGAGGCGTCTGTGACATATACGTTTTTAAACCCGAATTCCTCCTCCATCTGTTTTTTTACAGCAGGCGCTTCCGGCGCCATGCAGTGCGTTACAAAAATCCTTTTTGGGTCGATCTTGTCTATATTGACCATGATTTGGTCATAGTACTTTTGGATATAGTTCTTTCCTCTCAGTTTATCTCCCGGTACGATCTTGCCGTCCTTTAACTCTAGAATAGGCTTTATCTTTAGACTGGTGCCCATTATAGACGAAAGCCGCGAGCATCTTCCGCCCATGTAAAGATATTTCAACGTATCCACTATGAAGCTAGCGTGCACCTTACTTTGGAGAGACTCTGCGTATTGGCTTACTTCTTTTAGGGAAGCGCCGCTTTTCGCTTTGTCTGCAGCTTCGAGAAGCATCAGCGCTGTTCCTGTTGAAAGGCTTAAAGAATCCACGACAGAGATCCTTGAAGGGTCGAGCATGTTTGCAGCCGTTATAGCGCTTTGCATAGTTGCCGATAGTTCGCTTGAAATGCCCATAAAAAAAACGTCATAGTCTTCTTCAAGCCATTTTGAAAAAGCCGCTTTGGCTTCGAACTCGTTTACTGCAGCAGATTTTGGAAGAGTGCCGGTAGAGTCTGCATAATCAAAAAGGTCTTTGCTTGTTATATGTCCGTCATCAAGATGGTCTTTTTCGCCAAGAAGGACATGAAGTGGCAAAACATCGATATCATATTCTTCGATTAGCTGTGGCGAAAGGTCGCAGGTGCTGTCTGTAATGAACTTGATTTTTCTCATATTAAAATCTCCAAAACTATAAAATATAAAATAATAACAATTAATAATCTGTTACATTATATCAAAAGCATTTGGATTTGTTAAGCAAAACAGAAAAACATATTAAATATAAAGCAATGTTATTTTATACCGATGTCAGTTCTGTATTGAGCGCCTTCAAAAACTATTTTTTTAATTTCGCTGTAGGCAGTTTCTCTTGCGCTTTCTATATCTTTGCCAAGAGCGGTTACTCCAAGGACCCTTCCTCCGCTGGTAAAATAAGAACCGTTTTCTTTTTTCGTTCCTGCATGAAACACGACAGCATCTTTAACATCGCTTAGTCCCGTAATAGCAATACCCTTTTTATACGAACCGGGATAGCCGCCGGATGCCATGACTACACAAACTGCGCTTTGATCATTCCATTTTAGCTCAATATCAGAAAGAGTGCCGTCTATGCATGCTTCGATTATCTCTAAAAGGTCGTTTTTTAGTCGCGGAAGAACTACCTGAGCTTCAGGGTCGCCGAAACGAGCGTTGTATTCCAGGACTTTCGGTCCGTCTTTTGTAAGCATCAAGCCAAAGAAGATGATACCTTTGAAAGGACGACCTTCTGTCTGCAGAGCTTTTACTGTCGGATAAATAATTGTTTTTTCAACCTGTTTTTGAATCTCTGGTGTATATTTCGGGGAGGGCGAGAATGTGCCCATCCCTCCTGTGTTCGGGCCTTCGTCTCCGTCAAAAGCGCGCTTATGATCCTGAGCGCTGGCCATTGGCAGTATTGTCTTTCCGTCGCAGAATGAAAGGACAGAAACCTCCGGGCCTTCTATAAACTCTTCTATAACTACTCTGCTTCCTGCTTCACCGAATTTTTTTTCTAACATTATGGTTTTTAAAGCGTCGACAGCCTGATCGTATTTATCGCATATTATAACGCCTTTGCCCAGAGCAAGCCCGTCGGCTTTAACTACCAAAGGAAAGCCGCTTTTCTTTATGTATGCCTGTGCACTGTTAAAATCATTGAAGACTTCGTAACCGGCGGTTGGTATATCGTACTTTTTCATAAGCTCTTTTGCGTATACCTTGCTGCCTTCGATCTCTGCTGCAAGCTTCGCAGGACCAAAAGCACGGATGCCTTGTTCTGTAAGCTTATCTACAAGCCCCATATAGAGAGGGTCGTCAGGAGCAACTATAACGAGATCGAATTTTTCGCTTTTAGCATATTTCGTAATACCTTCTATATCTGTCGCTTTAATGGGAATGCATTTGGCAAGAGCGCTTATACCGCCGTTGCCCGGAGCACAGTGTATCTCCCCTATGTTTTTATTCTGACGAAGCTTCCAGATTATTGCGTGCTCTCTTCCGCCGCCGCCGACTACTAATATCTTCATGTATGCTCTCCTAGTGTTTGAAGTGTCTCATCCCTGTGAATATCATGGATATACCAAGCTCGTCACATGCTTTTATTGAATCTTCATCCCTTATGCTGCCGCCAGGCTGAATTACTGCTGTTATTCCGTACTCAGCTGCCAGCCTTACACAGTCATCAAACGGGAAATATGCATCTGAAGCAAGCGCAGCGCCTTTTGCTTTTTCGCCGGCACGTTCCAGCGCTGCCTGTGCAGCCCAAATGCGTGAGACCTGTCCCGGCCCAAGGCCAAGAGAAGATTTATCCTTTGCAACTGAAATCCCATTTGATTTGATGTGTTTTACAAGTTTCCATGCAAATATGCAGTCTTCGATTTCTTTTTCTGTTGGTTGTCTTTTTGTTACTACTTTTAAATCTCCGTCAAGCAGTTTTGTGTCGATCTGCTGGACAAGCAGCCCACCCAAAGGTTTCTTTATATCTACTGCAGTTTCTTTTATTTTAGATGATATTCCGGGTAGTTCAAGAAGCCTTAAGTTTTTCTTCGTCTTTAAAACTTCAAGCGCACCATTTGAGAAAGAAGGCGCTATTACTATCTCCAGGAATATCTTTACCATTTCCTCTGCGGTTTTTTTATCAACTTCAGTGTTAACGGCAACTATACCGCCGTAAACCGAAACCGGGTCTGCTTCATATGCTTTCATGTATGCATCGTAAACGTTGCCTGCACTTCCAACGCCACAAGGATTGGCGTGTTTTGATGCAACAACTGTTATCTCATCAAACTCACGCAGGCAGTCTACAGCACCGTTTGTGTCGTTTATATTGTTGAAAGAGAGCTCTTTGCCCCAAAGCTGCTTTGCAGAAGCTAGCGTTCCTTCGATGCCGACAGGTTCTTTGTAGAAAGCTGCTGACTGGTGAGGATTTTCACCGTAGCGCATATCCTGAGCTTTTTCGTATGTAAGAGTCAAAAGCTCCGGGAAGCCTCCCCCGTTCTGCTGACGCAGATAGTTTGAAATAAGTGCGTCGTATGCAGCAGTATGTTCGAATACTTTAACACAAAGGTCAAACTTTGTTTCTTTTGTTATACCGCCGCTGCCGAGCTCTTCGAGTATTCTTGAGTAATCTGATGGATCAACTATTGAAGCGACATCCTGCCAGTTCTTGGCCGCAGCCCGCAGCATAGTCGGGCCGCCTATGTCTATGTTTTCTATAGCTTCGGGCAGTGTGACATCTTCTTTGGATATGGTCTCTTTGAACGGGTATAGGTTTACTGCAACGATATCGATAACTTCTACGCCGAGATCTGCTATTTGACTCATATGAGATTCGCTGTTTCTCATAGCAAGTATGCCGGCGTGGATTTTAGGGTGCAGCGTCTTTACCCTGCCGTCCAGACATTCAGGGAAGCCCGTGATATCTGAAACGTTAGTTACTTTTACGCCCGCTTCTTCGAGAGTGCGCTGCGTTCCGCCTGTCGATAGTATCTCGAAATCGTTCGATTCTAGACCTTTTGCGAAATCGACGATACCAGTCTTGTCAAAAACGCTTAAAAATGCTCTTTTCATATATTAAACCTCCAAAAATTAATCATTGATAATAACTGTTCGGCCTCTCAAAGACAATCTTCCCTGACAGAGAAGCTTTACAGACTGCACCAGTATTTCATGCTCTGCAACAAGTACACGAGCCTGCAGAGTTTTAGGTGTATCGTCTGAAATAACAGGCACGCTTTTCTGCATTATGATAGGCCCTGTGTCTGTGCCTTCGTCTACGAAATGTACTGTTGCGCCGGTGAGCTTAACACCATAATCAAGAACTGCTTTGTGCACATGCAATCCATAGTAACCTTTTCCGCAAAATGAGGGAATAAGTGCCGGATGCACATTGATGATATCATATTTGTTGACGATACCACTGCCGAGAATTGACATGTAGCCGGCTAGAACAACAGCCTGGCCTTCGAAGCCTTCGATGGATTCCATAACTGCCTGCTCGTGCGCTTCTGCTGTTTCAAAATGAGCTCTGTTGATTACAACGCATGGTATCCCTGCCTTTTTTGCCCTTTCTAAGGCGTAGACATCGCTTTTACTTGAGATTACGCCGGTTATCTTAGCCGGGATATCTGCGTTTTTACAGGCGTCAATAAGAGCCTGGAGGTTGGTACCTCCCCCCGACACCATGACGACAAGTCTTTCTATCCGCAAAGCTCTACACCGCTTCCTTCAATAGTTTTGCCTATGATATAAGAATCCTCACCCAAATCTCGAGCAGCAAACAAGACGTCGTTTGAAATATCTTCACTGACAGCAAGCACCATGCCTATGCCCATGTTGAAGGTTGAGAACATTTCTTTACGTGCAACAGAACCGTTGCTTTGAAGTATATTAAAAATCTCCGGTATATCCCAGCTTCCGGATTCTATTTTGGCGCCAATACCCGAAGGAAATATCCTTGGGATGTTTTCATAAAAACCGCCGCCGGTTATATGCGCTATGCCTTTTATATCAAACTTTTCGATAAGCTTGAGTATGGTTTTAACATATATCTTTGTTGGGGTCAGCAGCTCTTCTCCAATTGTTTTGCCAAAAGAGTGGATGTTCTGTGACATCGTCTGCGCACTCATACTGATAAGCGCGCGGACAAGAGAAAAACCATTGGAGTGCAGACCTGATGAACCAAGCCCGATGAGGACATCGCCAGGCTTGATATTTTTACCTGTTATCAGTTTTGTTTTTTCAACGCTGCCAACACAGAAGCCTGCTATGTCGTATTCTCCTTCGGTATAAAACCCAGGCATTTCAGCAGTCTCGCCCCCTATTAGTGCGCAGCCCGACTGACGGCAGCCTTCCGCAACGCCGCTGACTATCTGTGCTGCTGTGCTGGGGTCTAGGTTGCCCGTTGCAAGATAATCCAGAAAAAACATTGGTTTAGCGCCGTGGCAGATTATATCGTTGGCGCACATAGCAACACAGTCTATGCCAATCGTATCGTGCTTATTCAGCGCGAAAGCGGCTTTGAGCTTCGTTCCAACACCGTCTGTGCCAGAAACAAGCACATTTTCACCATATTCATACATAGCTCCGAACGAGCCGAGCCCCTGAAGCACATGTTTATTAAAAGTGGATTCGGCGTGCTGCTTCATTAGTCTGACAGCTTCGCTGCCTGCCTTAACATCTACGCCTGAATCTTTGTATGTATATCCCATATCAACCCTTCTTAGTCAAGTATATTTTTTTTACCGAGCTTTCGCAGGTGCTCTACGTTCTCGGGATAACATCCGTTGAAACAGCCGACGCAGAAATTGCATGCGGCGCCTTCAACGGTTTTGAGCAGATCTTCTATGCTGAGGTAGTAAAGCGAGTCTGCTCCGATAAGCTTTCTTATTTCCTCTACGGAGTTCTTTTCTCCTATTAGCTGGTCGTGAGCTCCGGTATCTATACCGAAATAGCACGGGTATTTTATCGGCGGAGAGCTTATCTGCATATGGACTTCTTTTGCCCCTGCCGATTTTATCATTTCTACGATACGTTTTGAAGTGGTACCACGAACAATAGAATCGTCTACGAGTATGATCCGGCAGCCCTTTACATTGCGTTTTAAAGCATTTAGCTTTAAATTAACTGCGACAGAGCGCTGTCCTTGAGCCGGTTGAATAAACGTCCTGCCTACGTATCTGTTCTTTGCAAGTGCTTTTCTAAAGGGGATACCGGACTGTTCCGCATAGCCCATGGCTGCCGGCCGGGCGGAATCCGGAACACCTGCAACGAGGTCAGCATCTATCGGATTTGATATCGCGAGCTGAGCTCCCGCCATCTCTCTTGCACGGTGAACGCTGATGCCGTCGATATCAGAATCCGGTCGTGCAAAGTATACATATTCAAAAATGCAGAGAGCCGTTTCATCGGCCCGGGGGCCCTGATGTGAGCGCAGTCCCTTCTTGTCTATTTCTACGATCTCTCCCGGGCGAAGGTCTCTGATGAACTCAGCGCCAATGGTATCGAACGCACAGGATTCTGAGGCAAGCACATAAGAGCCGCCGATCTTGCCAAGAGCAATAGGACGGATGCCTTTCGGGTCCCTTACGCCAATTATCTTATCCGGCGTCATTATTACAAGGGCGTAGCTGCCCTTTATTGTTTCCATCGTTTTCTTGACAGCGTCGATTATACCGTCGTCTGAGTTCTTTGCAATAAGACTGGCGATTATCTCTGTGTCTATTGTCGTCTGGAAGATCGCGCCTTGTGATTCAAGCTCGTCACGAAGCTGTTTTGCGTTTATAAGATTGCCGTTGTGCACAAGAGCCAGCGAGCCCTTTCTCGAATTTATTACAAGCGGCTGGGCGTTCGCAAGGTGGCTGTCTCCAGTAGTTGAATAGCGTACATGGCCAATGGCTGACTGAGCGCCGGAAAGTTTATCAAGTCCGTTTTTGAAAACTTCGGCGACAAGCCCCATATCTTTATGGTAATCGATAACACCTTTTTTTGAAACTGCGATGCCTGCGCTTTCCTGTCCTCTGTGCTGCAGAGCAAACAGACCGTAATATGCGGCTTCTGCGGGGTCTGTTTTTGTTCCGCTGCTGAGTATGCCGAATACGCCGCATTCTTCATGCATGCAGTCATCAAAAGGTTTGAGCCGCTCATAAGGCTCGGGCAGAGTTAGTCTTCGCAGCATGTTATGAACCCATCAATCTTCTTATTATTTCCTGATATGCTTCTTCGACATCTCCGAGATCTTGACGGAATCTGTCTTTATCGAGCTTTTTGCCCGTTTCCAAGTCCCAGAACCTGCAGGTATCGGGCGATATTTCGTCTGCGAGAATTATTTTGCCTTTGAAACGACCGAATTCAAGCTTGTAGTCGATAAGTTCAACTCCGAGGTTTCTAAGGTATTCAGATAATATATCGTTTACCTTCAGTGCATATTTTGCAATCGTATCGAGTTCTTCATCAGTTGCAAGGCCGAGCGCTTTGACGTAATAGTCGTTTATGAACGGATCTCCGAGCTCATCGTTTTTATAGCTGTATTCAAGAATAGTACATTTAAGCTTTGTTCCTTCTGGAACTCCCATACGCTTGGAGAAACTTCCGGCGGCTTTATTTCTGACTATTACTTCTACAGGAACGATCTCGACCTTCTTTACTATGGTTTCCCTGTCTGAAAGCTGTTCGACGAAGTGCGTCGGGATACCATGCTTTTCGAGAAGCTTGAATAAGTGATTGGAAACCTTGTTGTTCACAACACCTTTGCCGACTATCGTACCACGCTTTACACCGTTGAAAGCGGTCGCATCGTCTTTGTAATCAACGATCACACAGTCCGGATCATCGGTCAAATACACCTTCTTCGCTTTGCCTTTATAAATCTGTTCTAACTTTTTCATATATTAAAACTCCTTTTAGAATTCTTTTTGCAATTCCTCGTCGGCTTTATTAACTTTCGCCGCCATTTCCTTTTTGTATTCGTGAAGCTTTTTCTTTAACACTTCGTATTTTAGAGACATTATCTGAACAGCTAGAAGCGCAGCATTTAAACTTCCGTTAATTGCAACCGTTGCTACGGGTATGCCCGGAGGCATCTGTACCGTGGACAGAAGTGAATCAAGTCCGTCCATTGTGGAAGACTTGACAGGCAGCCCAATAACGGGCAGTATCGTATATGCTGCAATTACACCTGCAAGGTGAGCTGCTTTGCCGGCAGCTGCTATTATTACGTCTATTCCGTTTTCTTCCGCTGATGAGGCAAATTCGTGCGCTTTATCCGGTGTTCTGTGCGCGCTCATAACATGAGCCTCAACTTCTATATCAAACTGCTTGAGTGTGTCTATTGTCTTTTCGAGAACGGGCAGGTCTGACACTGAGCCCATTATTACCGCTGCTTTCATTTAATACTCCTTTGTATATATTGTGTATGCATAATTCAAAAACTACTATATAGGTAGTCTACTTTAAGCAAACGGCTTGTGTCAACGAAAATACAAACATTAATTTTGAATAATAAAAATCGTTCGTGATAAGTACGAACGTTTAAATATGCAAAAATGTAATTTGTGTTAATATCATTCCCACTCGCAAATTCAAAGCTAAATCTAAAAAATTCTGTTTAGGTTTCGTGATAGGTTTTTACTCAATTTAATACCAGTTATCCACCCTCTGCGGTGTTCGCTGATCATCTGTTATCAAAATGCTATCAAGGCTGTGTTATCACCATTAGCTTGACTGCTTAGAAATTATACCATAATATTTATGATTCTCAAAAGTCCATTTGCATTAAACATCAAACTTCTCCGGCGCTTCTGAAAAACCAAGATTTTATCAACTCATCTTGTTTTAGTCATCAAATAATGCCAACCTATCCGCTTGCTTGCTAAGTCCCACAATAGAGCGCACCAGTCCCCCTCAACAGTGTCTTACCATACTGGGCATCTTATTATCTGCAAGCTGATTCAGATTGACAAGCGAGCAAAAGTGTCACATTATCTATGCCCGTCTTATGAGCTTATCCAAATCAACCTTTTTCTTATTGCGCTTAATTCTCCACTCAATCACTGATCCTGCTTGAACCACTGTCTTAAAAATTGCCTCATCTTTGCCCTTTTCAAATTCTACAGGGGGAATCGTTGTGTCCTTACCGGGTTTTATTAATTCTGTTTTGAGAATCGTACCCGCAAATACTAATATTCTGGAATCATCTTGGCTGACCCTATATTTACGCAGCCTTCTGTTGTTATAGCCCCAAATGATGGTATATGTGCCATCTGAGTTTTCAATTACATCATTTGCTATTGGTACCACAGTAAACCACAACAGCAACAACAAGATCAACAGCGTTAAAGCGACGGCGGGTAACCCGTACCGAAAAATGCTTTTCCACACCTCAGACACACCTTCGTCGGTAATACCTTCTCCTGTAGGCGGAGGTGTCATTTCCGGCCCTTCCGTTGCGCTGGGCCCTTCTGTTACGCTGGGCTCTTCTGTTACGCTGGGCTCTTCCGTTGCGCTGGGCTCTTCCGTTTCTTCTGCTTCTCCCGGTATTTTCGCGGTCACAATGACCGTACCTTCCCATACGACCTTATCTTCCGGATAAGACGTAACCTGAAACAGCAGTGAAGCCGGATATCTGCCTGCTGCGGTATCCTCAAAATCATCAGTACTAATCTTTACCGTTACACTGTACGTTTCCCCGTTGTTGGATGTGTCCAACACTACCGGCGGATCGAAGTCTATATTATAATCCAGCTCTAAACTGGAGTCATTTGTCTTTGTCATTGTTCCTGGAATAACCGTGACTGTAAGCCATTCCCCGCTTTCAAGAAACAAGTCTCCCACCACGAAATCGCCAATTACCGCCTCTGCATCAGGATAAGTTATCGTTGTATTCTTCGGCAGCGTGAAGGAATATACCGGTTCCGCTACGGCCTGAATTAATGTTCCGGCAATATTAACCCCCTTTTCCGATGTATAGACGGCTGCATAAGCAGGCTGTGCTAAAAAGGCAATCAAAACAGTTATTGCTATGATGAGCCATCGCTTCTTTTTCACAATACAATCTCCTAATCACAATCGCTGCTTATCAAAATTCCTTATATCGTTATTTACCGTGGTTTCATCCTTATGGATAAACTATTCCGTCCAAACCACCCCAACGATGCTGCGCGTCATCGGGGGATCCAGGTAAGTTATATATACCGTGCCGCCCCGGTTTAATGGCGGCACGGTATATAATGTGCTTTAAATAATCGGTTCTACGTAGCTGACCTCGAAAGTCATGTAGCCTTTGTAAGAGCCTGCCGCCTCAAGCTCGGACGGTTCGCAGGTTAGCGAGCTTTCGATAGAACCTTCGCCGTCAGTCAGGTTTGCCTCTGTAAATGTGAAGAGCCCGGCCGGCTGTGCAAGTTCAAACGAAAGCGTCTCGTTGCCCGTACCGTCACCATCTTTCATCGTCATATCTGTAGTGGTGTTTTGAACGCTTATTCTTGCATCGTCCTCGAGTAGCGCATCCTCGACCGCAACGACAAAGTCCTCGGTCTGGGTATCCATGTTCTTGGTGATCCTTCCGAAGTCCACGCTGGGCGTGATCACGACCATGTACGTAACGTCTGCTGTTGCGGTCACTTCGGTTTCGGGATCTACGACCGTAACCTGGAAGGTGTCGGTAGCGAGACTGGGATCTTCGCTAATCGCTATAACGGTTACCGTTCCGGTCTGCAGGCCCGTTACTACGCCGTCCTGGTCGATTGTCGCCTTGTTCCGGTCGTTCACATATATACCCCAGTTGATATCATAGTCGCCTTCCGGGTCTGTCGTCGTGGTCATCTGAAGCGTGCGGCCTATGCCAACTTCCGTTACATCACCCTCGGTACCAATCGTAAGAGTGTCAACTTCAGCCGGCAGCGGGCCAATGACCACATTACCCACGAAATCGTTCTCGATCCCCGACTGCAGAAAAACGCCTACGATACGAACCGGATCTCCAGAGTAATCTGGAATATTGGTAATTTCTGCATACACCGTATCCAGCCCGTTCGAATTTGATCACGCCGTTTACCAGGTCACCATTAATACTGCCGGTAACTGTTCCGTGAAAATAGGTGTAGGTGCCAACTTCAATGTCTGCCTCGCCGGAAACATTTAATGTTAAATCTCCGGTAAGCGTTCCGGCGAAAGTATTAACCCCGGTTTGCTCGAGGGACGCCGGCTACTTCGCCGTTGCCCCCCGAATCATCCGCCAGCACAGTTATAGCGTTCAGGCCGAGTACAAGCGCAACGACCAAAACAATTGCTATTAACTTTTTCATTTGTATTCTCCTTTAATTTTCTTATTACTTCCGCTAACACAGTAAGTTTTTATTCTGTATCATAGCTGACTTCAAAGGTCATATAGCCCTTGTAAGAACCCGCAGCAACAAGTTCTGACGGCTCGCAGCTCACCGAGCTTATAATACCTTCCGCACCGTCCGTCAGATCAGCCTGCTCAAACGTGAATACGCCGTTATTCGGCTCTGCATCCTGCGCAAGCGTAAACGCAAGCTCCTCGCTGCCCGTGCCTTCCTTGTCCTTCATCGTCATGTCAACCGTCGTGTTTTCAACGGTGATGCTTGTACCGTCTTCGATCAGCGCATCTTCGACCGCAACAATAAAGTCTTCGGTCTGAGTAACCATGCTCTTGGTGATCCTGCCGAATTCTACGCTCGGCGTGATTACGACCATATACGTGACATCCGCATTAGCGGTGATTTCCGTGTCCGGCGTTACGACCGGACTTTCGGCGTTATCACCGATGAATTCGATCTGACCGCTGTTTGCTTCTGTTTTCAGCGGTTCTCTTTCTGTCTCCGAATCAGAACCGAAAAAGCAATTCTTAACAGTAAAGGATGCATTACTCTGGCCGGATTTATCCATTAACGTAACATCACTATCGGTAGACCCGATAAAATTCGAGTTTTTTACCGTTGTTGCACTATATTCAGTAGTGCTGCCGCTTATCCCCGCATGAATACAGGTCTCGCAGGAAGTAAAACTGGTATATTCGATCTCCGTATTAACATATCCAGATGTTCCCACCGGCGCATCAATATCAATGCCATAAGGGCAATCTGTAAACGATGCATTTTTTATATCCGCTGTTGTCGCATAAAGCCCACTCATCTTAATGCCGCAGTTTGCATCATGAGGATTATCGCCGCCGGCATATTCAAATCCATCCACAGTCATCTCTCCGCCCTGGATTGAGATACCTCTCAAATTGATATGCTCCATACCAACATCCTTAATATTGAGAGACGCATTATTCATAACACGAAACCCGCATCCATTATTTTGGCCATGTTTTACATTACTTATATGCATATCTTCAGTATTCACCGTCACGCTATTGCCGTCCGATTTCAAAACATAGCCTATTTCTTTACCATCGCAGTTTAACGATATACTGCTGAAACTCACCTCAATACTATCCGCAGATTGAACAGCAAACCAAGATCCATCAGTCAGCGTATCTTCACTTGGATTTATGACTACGCCATCCTTACTTGCTCCAATAAACGTCAGGTTTTTGTCGATCGTTGTTATTCCCAATTCGTAAGTCCCGGTGGCAATACAGATCGTATCCCCGTCTGCAGCGCTGCCGATTGCGCTTGCAAGCTCGGCGCTGTCCGAAACATTATGCGTTGTCCCATCATCCGCAAGCACCGTCGCCGGAATCAGCGCCATCACCATAGCAACAGCCAGCACTATTGTAATAATTTTCTTCATTCGTTTGCCTCTTTCTCAGTTTTCAGAGAGGGTTTATGTAAACCTGCACTGCCATACGGCAGCGCAGGTTCGTCAAATCCGTCTTGTTAATTCGGTCAATCTGCGCTATTGTAACTGACCTCGAAGGTCATATAGCCTTTGTAAGAACCTGCTGCCGTAAGCGCTGAGGGCTCGCAACTCACAGAGCTGGCGAAGAAAGCTTCGCCGAATTCTTTTACTCCCTCTTCTACTTCCGCCAGCATTTCCTGCGTAAACGTGAACACCCCGTTATCCGGCGCTGCATCCTGAGCAAGCGTGAACGCAAGCTCCTTGTCGCCGGTACCGTCCTTGTCCTTCATAATCATATTCTCCGTCGTGTTTTCAACGGTTATGCTCGCACCGTAATCGATCAGCGCATCTTCGACCGCGACCACAAAGTCCTTCGTCTGTTCATCCATGCCCTTGTTGATCGTTCCGAAGTCCACGCTGGACGGTATCACAACCATGTACGTGACGTCTGCATTAGCTGTCACATCGGACGGAGTCGTTATTCTCGCAGTGATCTGCGCTTTATTTGCCTCAGAAAGGTTTGACGGATATGCCTGTGCGACACTATCCGAACCGCCGTCAACCACCAACGTGATCGCAACATTGGACAGTGTCATATTTGCAGCGTTGTCATCTGAAAGGTACCGTGCGATACCGTCTTCATAACAATCGCTGTGCTGATACGCAACAAGCTCACTATCGCTTATGCTCAGTGTATACTCGGCATTTGTATTCTGCGGTATAACAGAATAATTATCACTGGTGCCGTCATAATAGTTGTTACCTACAAGCGTTGAACCGCTTACGCTAATGGTATTGTTTGTTCCCCATGTATTTAGAGCACAATAACCGGATAACTTTGAGCTGTCAATCGTAACATTTGCGTATCCATCCCCGGCGATATTCATCGGATAAAAGCAGCCGGATATCTCGCTGCCGTTTTCTATCACAGGACCGTTTATCGTATCCGTGCCCTGTTGATAAGTGCTGACGCCCCGGCTGTATACGGAGTTGGTTCCTTCGTCAGTTAAATCAAAGAGTATTTTGGAATTGTCAAGCGTTACCGTACCGGTACCCGTCGTCTCGAATGCAATACCCCGGCTATACTGGTCGCCCAAATTGATCGTCGTGTTTTCCAGTGTGATGTTTGAATCGCCGCCCGCAGCCTGAATGGCTATTGCAGCATCGGTTAAGCTATCCGCAGTACCAGTCTGCGTCATATTGACAGTACAGTTTCTCAAGGTTAAGTCGGCGCCTTCAGCAACGCTGAACGCTACCCTGGAGTTAACAGTATAAACATTATCTTCATATACTGTGTCGCTCGTAATGCTAACTGTTGAGCCGATGGTCTCGTCGGCCGCCAGCGCCGTCGCCGGAATCAGCGCCAGCACCATAGCAGCAGCAAGCGCTATTGTAAAAATCTTTTTCATTGTTTTTCTCCTTTAATATTTTTCTTTTTATAAATTGAACGAAATCGCCGTTCGCATTCTGTACTCTTCAGGCTGAGCCTGCACCACCATTAAGCGGCGCAGGCACGCCCAACCCCCATACAATCAATCTACGCTATTGTAGCTGACATCAAAGGTCATGTAGCCCTTATATGAACCTGCTGCAGTAAGATCGGCCGGTACGCAGCTCACTGAGCTTTCGATGGCTTCTTCACCGTCCGTCAGGTCAGCCTGAGCGAACGTGAATATGCCGTTATCCGGCGCTGCATCCTGCGCAAGCGTAAACGCAAGCGTCTCGCTCCCTGCTCCGTCCTTGTCCTTCATCGTCATATCTGAAGTCGTATTTTGAACAGTAATGCTCGCGCCGTCTTCGATCAGCGCATCCTCGACTGCAACAACGAAATCCTTGCTTTGTGCATCCATGCCCTTGTTGATCGTGCCGAAGTCCACACTGGACGGTATCACGACTATGTATGAAACATCTGCGTTGGCTGTAACTTCGGAGGCGGACGCCGTCTCGAAAACAACGCTCTCGGCTATTGTGATTCTCTCTTCGCTTACCGCATCAAGCTCTTCGGAAATCATCATACCGCTGCTCGTAGCAGACTGAAGGGTGGCGTTTGCAATGCTGATGCTGGTGACTTCAGTATCCGTATTCTCTGAATCAAGATACTCATAAACTGCATAACCGTGATCGCTGGAGATCGTGCCTCCGGTGATGTTGACAATGACATTGCCTACATAACCGTCGTTGCTCTCGATCTGGATTGCGCAACCGGAGCCGTTGATGCCGCTTGACCAACCCTCTGTGGGGATATTCGCTTCGCCGGTAGCTCTGATCGTGCCGCCGCTGATATTCAACGTGCCCGACTTGATCCCAATTGCGGCTGCAACGCCCGTGATCGTACCGCCGTAAACGTTGACGATGCCATCCTGCGGGATGTACATTGCCATGCTATATTCGTTTAGGACTTCTGCGCCGTCATGAATATTGATTATGGTGCCGCCCATACCGGTATTTCCTCTGCCCTGTATAGCCGAATAAGCATCACCGGTTGGAAGGCAAGCGGAAGTAATTACACTGCCGTAAACATCAAGCTGCGCACTGCCCGCTGCTCCATTGCCCTGTACAACTACCGGACAGCCCGTTTCGATTGAAACATTTGCGTTGATGGTCGCGCTTCCACTTCCCGCTATCCGGATCCCTTCATACAAATATTCATCAGTTTCTCCTGTTCCTACCAGCAGTTTGCTTTGTGTAACTGAGGTGTTATCCAGCGTCAAATCCCCTCCAACAACCCTGAAAGCTCTGCTATCGGAAGGAACACCTGAAATACTATAGCCTTTCATATCGATCTTAAGATTTTTGGTGATCTCCATTTCTGCAACGCCGTCAATGTCTATGTCAGCCGTAAGCTCAATGATATCTCCTTCTCCAGCGTTAGTAATAGCAGTTGCAAGCTCGCTTGCGCTTCCCGCTTCAGTTGTAGCGGCAAAAGCCACTGTCGGAATCAGCGCCAGCACCATAACGGCAACCAGCGCAGTCATTAAAATTTTCTTCATTGATTCTTCTCCTTTTTTTACATTTGATATTTATATAATCTCCTCATAAAACAGCAGGAGTGTATATTCACTCAACGATAAGCTCCAGATTCACTACAGCGCCGTTGAGCCTGGTCATCGCTGTCATGTCGTAGGGCTCGTACTGCAGCTGCGCATTATAAGTTCCTGCTTCCATCGCATGTGAAAGCGTGATATCATAAAGCCCTTTACCCGGCTCTATCATCTTGGATTCGTACAGCGTTTCTCCCGTATCCAACAGCACGAGGCGAATCACAAAATAGCAGTTGTTCTTTTCGGGATTTTGCAGATTTACCGATACCTCTGCAGTATCGGCTTCGATAGTTATGCTCTTATAGCCGGGGATACGGATACCGTCCGCAGGGATACCGCTCTCTTCAGTTGTCTTGATTCCTTCCCAGTCAACTGCGCCCTCCTCTAGCTCCGGCGCGACTGGCGTACTTGCCGTATCAGCGACAACATCTTCACTTTCATCGCCAGGCAGAGTAAACAAAACAATTGCGCATACGATAACCACCAGGCACAGCACGAGCGCAGCTATTCGAGGTAGCAATACATTTTTAAGTACAGCCGTATAGCTCTCCTCGTATGAATCAATGGCAGCAAATCCTTTTTCTCTGTAAATAATACGACTGTTTGATCCATATTCAGTAAGCGGTAATTCTGTCTTTTCATGATGCAAGGCTCCAACACTATCTTGCTTGCTTCCCGGTGCATATTCCGCTTTAATCTTGAACTGCCCGTCCGGATATAAGCTTTGCATCTGCTTTTTCGTATAACACGGCAATACAACACCTGAGTCCTTGTAGATTCCTCCGTAGTTTTTCCGCATTTGCACATCCCATATCTTCTTATCGAATGTACCGTTTTCTTTGTTTTGCTTGTTGTTATCCTTCATGTCACCACCCATGTTTTTTATAAGATTATTCTTTGTTCGGCCTTGCAGCGCCAACACAAAACGTACTCTTTTGCTTCGTGCACTGTGCTGAACTGCATGTCTACATCAAAGATGTAATCAATAGCTTCGTTCCAATCCATAATGGTATATCTATCGTCAGGGATGTCTCGTATAGAGCAGGGAATACGCCACCGATTATGCGGCAGATCAGAAATATATTCACACCCTATCTTATATGTTAAGTATTCGAGCAAGTCATCCATATGCAACCTCATACAGCAACATTTTCGCCAGTCATAAAATCCATGCTTTCTAAAAACATCTGCGCAACCTGCGGATCATATTGTGTCCCAGCCATCCTTGAGATTTCTTCACAAGTCTGATCATGCGAATATGCACTCCTGTAGGGACGGTCGTGAACCATAGCGTCATAACCATCACACACCGCAACTGCTCTTGCGATAAACGGTATCTGCTCTCTTTGCAAACCAAAGGGATATCCCTTTCCGTCCCAGCGTTCATGATGGAACACCGCCGCCTGAAAAATCATCCCCGTGCCAGGCGATGATATCTCTTGACCAGATAAAAACCGGGATGCATAAACTGTGTGCATCTGTATTTGACTGTATTCCTCTTTGAGCAGCTTACCGGGTTTGGTCAAAATGTTTGCCGGTACCCATGCTTTGCCAATATCGTGATAGAATGCCGCTGTGATAAAATAGTGAATCAGTCCGTTCTTCGCCTCAGTATGTTTGCTGAATATGTGCAGCAGCCTTTCCGCAAGTTTTCCGACCCTATACATATGCTGTAGAGTATCTGAACCCAAGAAGCACGGTTTATGATCTAAATCACCGCTCAAATCAACCGCAAATTTCATTTCAACCTCCCATATGCATACCCGTAAACGCCTAAAGTTATTTAGCCTTTTCTACTGCCGCAGCGGCAGCTCCTTCTCTATTCTGAATGTTATATTCTCGGTTTATTACCTTAATATATGCAGGAAAAACACTACCATTTTCCATATAGTATTCATTGAATCCAAGCAGCATCTTTATCAGCATGTATTCCTGTTCAAGGCTTGTATCCTGTTTTAAATACAGTTTTTGAAGCTTGACAACTAACGAAGGTCCGTTTATAATCTTTTGCATATATACTCTGCTTTCATCCTCAATGATAAGCTCTCCCAGCCACGCCTGCATCAAGTTGATACGGTATATGAAGTGAAGGTCGCACTTATCCCGTTTATCACACATAACACGCTCTATGGCATCCGAGCTGAATTGAGTACAGAATGAAAATAGTTTTTGCATATAATTATCGATATTTTCACGGGCAAGACACGCTAATGGAGAAGCCTGCTTTTCTATCCTTTCAATTAGATAGCTCAAATTATTGGTTAGATTGTTGTCCAGAGGCAAGGTAGTATCAAACATATTTGCTATACGATCTTTCGAAACTATATTATTTTCTCTGATCGAACTTTATCCTTTCATAAATTGTTATAATATATATATTCATTTGATGATTTGTGCACAACAATAATTAAGGCGGCGTCACAGTTATTTGCAAACTGCGACACCGCCTGTTTTTTTTCGTTTTTTTGCTAGTAATTTTATATACCGACGGCTCTCTCGACGGCGTATATCGGCTGAATCACGGACGAGTTTTTGATCTCTGAGAGTTTGTGAGTATGTAACATATTCATTTTTGCAATTGCCAGTTTCTTTTGTTCCAATAGCGAATGGGCATAGGTATTCATTGTGCTCGTTACACCTGAGTGACCTAAAAGATCGCTGACCGTTCTAATATCTATCCCTACTTCTAGCGCACGCGTAGCAAAAGTGTGGCGGATCGTATGGAACTTTCGTGAATCTATTTGTGTGTTATCCAATACTTTTTTATAATATCTTTGGAAAGTTCTTGGATCCAGTGGTTTTCTTGAGCCGGAAAGCAAAAAAAACTCTTTGCAGTCAATTTTGGGTATAATCTCACTTAGCAGTTCGCATAAGAAATCTGGAATAGGAATCTTACGGATAGAGCTCCGGCTTTTTGGGGAAGCAAGTTCCAATTTTGTTTTGTTACCATCTTCACTAAAATTTTTTGTCCGGGTCAGGGTTTGATCGATTATAATTGTCTTTGAATCAATATCTATCCGAGACCATTTTAAAGCACAAACCTCTCCCAAGCGTATACCGGTATAAAAACACAAAAGTAAGCCAATATCTTTTTTGTCCCTTGATATAAGCAAGTCTGTTTCAATTTGGCTTTGCTCATGCATACTAAAAACTTCTACCGGCCTTCCAGATGTAAGCTTTTTGGGCATGGATAGTCCTTCTAATAGTGTTGAAGTCTTTTCATCCTTATTCAATATCCCTTTCAAAGAAGTTTTAAAAACCTGTAGTATTTTTTTTTGATACGCTTTAGATATCTTTGAATTGGCGCAGATATGCTTCACAAATTCTTGTATACGGTTTTCATTGATCATTCCGATTCTGTTATTTCTGAAAAACGGTTTAATGTGTTTATTAATACAGTAATAATAGTTTTCATATGTCGAATTTTTTATGCTCCCATAACAAGATTGCAGCCATTCTTCCAAAGCTTCCGCAACAAATGAATTGCTACCTGTACTAAATCCCAGTTTGCAGTCGGTTTTCAACCATTCTTTCATTTTTTTCTTGACACCGGCATAACTCTTATCATAAAAATACCGATATCTTCCAGTCTCCATAAAAATACGCCCTTCCCATCGTCCGTCTTTTCTTTTATAGATGTTTTCACCACGTTTGCTCAATTATTTTACCTCCCCTTTGACGGTTTTTATGACGGCGCATAGAATCTTTGCAGCACTTTTACAAGAATCTTTGATTCATATATGTTTATTTATTCTTTTTTTTACTATTTTTTTATAGCATCTGCTCTTTTTTCTTGCATTTATATGGATATTATATTATAATATGGCGTAAGAGCAAGTATATAGTAAAAAAAGAAATGTCGCAGTTTGCAAATAACTGCGACATTTTTTAATACTAGAATACTGATTAATAATTAATTTGCCTAGGAATATATCGTTAAATGCTGCAAGTTCTAATCAATCACTTTTCTTTCAATTTTTCTTTTTATTTTTTATTTAGCTTACCATTTCCTTCCCTGCTTAATTTTATATGGGAGTTTCATCCTTGCCAAAAACTGTATCACCTCATCAGGATGTCGGGAATAGACTTATCAGTTGACATGATACCCGCTCCTTGCGTATTGCTTTACATATTTTACCTCCATATTAAATTGCCAAAGATTATCTTTCGTACTCATCACGATGTTTGGTTTTGCGGCGCATATTGCTCTGGGCTTTTCAGGGGGTCCTTTTTCGCTTATAGTGGCTTCTCTTTTTTGAATTGTGATCGGAAGGATTTGAAGTGAATGCGCCGCTGCCGGTCTTTGCCCTATAGGGTATGGCAAAGGATTTTTCAAATAATCTAAATATGGCAAAGTAATCTCCTTACTATTCTCATATTATTATGTCCAGATTATAGTATAATCACCAGTCCTGACATCGGGAAAGCCTTAATAGAACATGTTAAATAAATAAAATGTGTATATCCCGTTTTTCCGGTTGGAATATGCAAATGTATGTCTAATAATATTTAACCCTACTTAAGCCCGTGTTAACATAGAAAAAACAGGGGTTATACAAATAGAGTGGTTTTTGTGAAGCGGTCGAAGAAATTACCTGTATTCTTATCAAGAAACGAACAAGAAAAGCTACTGAACGTTTCTAATATCCGATATGTGTGCAGTCACAGGAATAAAACCCTGTGTTTATTTTTACTTAAAACAGGGCTGAGGATTTCGGAAGCGATTGAACTAAAATGGCAGAATGTAAATCTAATGACTAGACAAGTGATTGTACTAAACGGCAAAGGCAGCAAAGACAGGGTAGTGTACATTTCGGAAAAAACTATAATTGAATTGTCATTGTGGCGAGAACACCAGTGTACAGAGTGGGAAAATGCGGACTATATATTCACGAATCGCTACTGCAATAAACTCGATGATTGTGATATTCATTAGATGTTACTACGATATTCGAGAAAGGCGGAATGAAAAGAGTAACACCTCATGTACTTCGGCACACATTCGCTACTGAGATATTACGAGAGTCCAAAAACATTCGAATCGTACAAAAGGCTCTTGGACATTCAAATCTATCTACAACGATGATATATACGCATATTGTTGACGATGATTTTGAGGCGGTGTGAAGATTTTTCTGTAAACGTCCCCCTGTGACGATGACGAAATTTGTCGGTTCAGCTCTCTGATCCAGAGGTAAAGAACCAGCCATCTGCCCTAGAGCAGGCTCGGCCTTGACCGGGGTTAGAGCAAATGCTAAACTGGTCAGCCGAGCATGAAATCAGTAACTCAAAGCAGCACCCTTTCACCGTCGGCATCTTAAAAGTAGCATTTGAAATAATCCCCGTTAAGGCTGGCGGCCTATTTTAGCCAGCCGGTCAGGGTACATGATGGACAGCTCACCGTGGACGGGACCCCAGTTTCTGAGGGTTCCTGCTCATCTTTTGGTCAGCTCAAATGTCGCCAGATAAAGGGCTTTAAGCAACGCATTACTACTCGGTAAAACACTCCTCTGCCGGTTCAGGCGGCGGTATCCGCTACTCAAACCCTCTATTGCATTGGTGGTGTAGATCACCTTTCGTACCTGCGCAGAGAACATGAACATGGGTCTGATAACATCCCAGTTATCAGACCAGCGCTGCATTGAGTTTGGATACTTGCCTTGCCATTTTTCTGTTACAGTCAACATGCGGTTATGCCCTGTCTGCTCGTCGCTGGCATGATAGATTGTCTTGAGGTCTGCAGCAAACGCTTTTCTGTCCTTGTAGGATACGTATTTAAGCGTATTTCGCACCACATGGACGATGCACCGCTGGTACTCTGTCAGCGGATATGCGGCCTCTATCGCCTCTTTGATGCCGGTAAGGCCATCGGCGCACAGCACCAAAATGTCCTGTACATCGCGGTTTTTAAGCTCGTTCAGTACGGATAGCCAGTATTTCACGCTTTCGGTTTCGCCGATCGTAATGGTCAGCACT
>CAXXXL010000002.1:0-448310 GCA_963666505.2 Christensenellaceae bacterium
CAATATCGCTTCTGTTGTAGTTGATGTCCACGAGGCGCTCTATAAGCCGGTCACGGTCGAAAAGCATGCCCGGACGCAGAGATATGGTCATGTTCCGGTATTCCTTGGGGTCTCCTATTGAGTATATACATGAAACTGAAGCCACTACGATAACGTCCCTGCGTTCCTGCAGCGATGAAGTTGCGCTGTGACGCAGCCTGTCGATTTCGTCGTTTATGCTGGAATCTTTTTCAATATATAGGTCTCGGCCGGGGATATATGCTTCCGGCTGGTAATAGTCGTAGTAGGATACGAAAAACTCGACGGCATTATCCGGAAAATAATCTCTGAACTCGCTGCAAAGCTGTGCTGCAAGCGTTTTATTATGCGCCAAAACAAGAGCCGGGCGCTGCAATCTTTCTATAACGTTGGCGGCTGTGAACGTTTTGCCGCTTCCAGTTACACCGAGGAGCACCTGATTGCGCTTACCGCTTTCTATTCCGGCAACTAATTTATCTATTGCCTGCGGCTGACTGCCCGCAGGTTTATATTTTGAATGAAGCTTAAAATCCACTTATCCACCTCTTGAAACTCAATTATTATAGCACAACAGGCTGCATTGTCTATATTTATATACGTAATTTAAACTTATTTATTGCTGCCTTTTTTATGCAGCATCTTCTTTAGTTAGAGGCATCGCCTATGCAAACAAATATTCTTACTTACAACAGTATAACCTATAGTCTGATAGTTGCCAATAGTTTATATAAGAATTGATATACTGTTTACAATGTGTTCGGCTTACAGTGCAATAGTTAGTTGAAATTTTATCCGACTAAATGGTATAATATACTGAATTATTTAAGCAAGGAGTGAATTATGAGTTACCAAGCTACGGTTCTAAGTATAATGATCGCAGCGCCTGGCGACACGCAGGGCGCAACTAAAGCAATATTCAAAGCTATCCGTAACTGGAACGACACAAACAGTAAAAAGCGTGGGATAGTTTTAGAGCCTGCTGAATTTGACGCAGGTTTAACTTCTGATAAAAAGGAATCGGCACAGAAAAAAGAGATGGAAACGATTATTAGCGAGTGCGATATATTAGCGGGAGCATTCTGGACAAGAACTGAAAAGACCTCTAGCAAGATAAAGCTAAGCTTCTCTGATATACTTGACGGGCATCTGCAAAACGACAAGCCTGCACTTTTGTTCTTTTCAACTCAGCCTGTAATGGACGGGTCTGCCGATGCGAAAAAATATAGTAAATTTCTAGATTTCAAAAAGAAATGCAAGGAAAAAAATCTGCTCGAAACATATGATGACATAAATGAACTTCTTGAAAAACTCGACAGCGGGCTTGAGCGGATATTGGGTGAAGAAAAATTCATTGTTCAGGAGCAAACCGAAGAAGAAGTCTTTGAAGAACCTGAAGTGAAAGCGGAGCCTCCGGTAGCAAAGATAGATATACCATCTCCGAAAAAAGAGCCTAAAGACGATGTTAAGATGCCGACTTTATCGGAAAACGCTGCAACTCTGCTTAAGGAAGCTAGCAGCGACGCAAAAGGTTTGATAATACGCAGACGAAAGATAAGCGATACGGTTATAAAGACGAATGAAAAGAACTTCGTTCAAAACAACGACATGGTGGACATCATCAGGTGGGAAGCGGCGATAAGGGAGCTTGAGTATAAAGGGCTTATTGAGGATATGGACCACAGCGGGGAGTACTATAAGCTTACAGGCGAAGGAAAGCTTGTTGCAAAGCTGTTATAAAACTATAATATTAAAGCCCGCATTGTCGTATATTTCAGCGGGCTTTTTTGTTTATTAATATACTTCTATATTTGAATTTAAAACCATGGCATTTTCCCATATATGCTCATTTTGCTTTATGAATTTTTTGTGGTCTTCGTGGAAAAAATATGCTTCCAGCGCCTTCTCTGATTCACATGTTACGCAATGCATACAGTCGAAATCGGCGGTACCCTCGTACTTTACTTTGAACGCTTTGCCCGCAGAATAACTTACTATACCTGGTATGGTTTCTGAAAGCTGCTGAAACATAAGCAGCTTCCTTTTTAAATTTAAAATATACAACATGATTTACTGCCATATTTATGACCATTCCTTTCTGCGAAAGGCACAAAACGTTATGAAACGTGCACTCTCGCCGTTGTTTCGTTATACTATGTCAGTGAGGTTACCGTCACACTACACAGCACGTGGAGGTGAGTAGGCAGTGTTACCCACTGACTGAATATTTATGTGTGCCGTCCGCTCTTTCAAGCACAAATAAATGGGATTTAAAAGCCCGTAAACTTATCTTTGTAAAGACGCTACTCGTTTTTTTGCTTGAGCAGTCAGTCCCTGTCGGTTTCCTCAAAAAACTGAGGAGGTGTCTATGGCACTTAAAATCGTTTACCCTATCTGTTGCGGCATCGATGTCCACAAATCGTTTATCGTCGCCTGTATCGCCTCAACAAATGATAAAGGTGTGACCACCTACAAACGTCACAGATTCTCTACGTTTACAGGCGATCTGCGACGGTTTGCCGACTGGCTTGCATCGAACAACTGCAAAGACGTCTGCATGGAATCAACGGGTAAGTATTGGATTCCTGTGTAGACCGGACATTTTTTATCTATGAATTTGATATCAAGACGTGCAAAGCGCTGCAAACCGTTTTCCATCGGGATGTCTGGCCACCCATCGCCTATAAGCGGCTGAGCGTATTTTATAAAGTCGTCAGTCACGTCTACGCCGTTGTCTGCTATCCATGACGGCGGAAGGTATCTGACTGATCTCTGCTCGTGGGCTTTGCTACTGTAACGAGGTCTACTTTATCGTAGTAAGGCTTGTAGCTCTCGCCTTTCTTTCGAAGTATAGTTGACATATAGCCTGTGCCGTTATGAGAGGCGTTGTATATGAACGGCGTGTCTGCCGACTTCGTACGCTTCCTCAATATCGACCTTTGAAGCGTATATTACGAGCAGTCACGCTGCATGACACCTGCCTGCTGGCATGTTGCCTGCCCGCGGACGGCAAGCCCATGGCGGTTCAGGTAGTTCGTTACCTGCTGCACGGCGGTGGATTCGCTTGCTCCATATTCTATATGTCCAAAACCGTCTCTTCGTGCGCCAAGTTCGCCTGCATCGAAGCCCTCGTTAATTACAAGTATCACCCTTCCATCACGCTTAAGCTGGTCGTTGACATTGTCTGCAAGCTCTTCGATGGTTTTTTTAGCTTCTGCAAAGTATAGCTGAAGTGGAAATTTTCTTTCAGGGTCCGCAAGACGTGAGGCCGCAGTTATCCAGCCTGACGAACGCCCCATTGCCTGATGTATGCTTACGCACTCCGAGATTCCGATTGCACGATTTTCCTCCTCTATGTTCTGCATATTCATTGCCCAGTATCTTGCTGCGCTGCCGTAGCCGGGCGTGTGGTCTATTATCGTGAATTCCTCGTCGCCGACATCGTTATCTATAGTCTTCGGGACGCCTGCAACTATTAGATCGTATCCTTCAGCATGTGCAAGCTTTGAAACCTGTGCTGCAGTGTCCATTGAATCGTTGCCGCCTATGTAGAAGAAATAGCCTATGTCGTGAGCCAGAAGAACATCTACTATCCTCTGGAAATCCTCTTCCTGCCCTTCTTTAAGCTTATATCTGCATGTGCCTATGGACCCGGACGCAGGAGTCGTCTTTAGAAGCCGCAGTTCTTTATCGTCCTGTCTGTCGATGTCTATAAGCTCTTCATTCAACACACCTTCTATTCCGTGCCAAGCTGCATAGATATTGCCTATATCGCCACAGTCTCTGCAGGCGTCTATAACACCGAGAAGCGAAGAGTTGATTACCGGGGACGGACCGCCAGACTGAGCTACTAATGCGTTTTTCATAAATAACAGATTCTCCCCTTCAATTTTGAAAAAACCGCACTATCAATGCGGTTTTTATATTTTGATTATAACATATTTTTTTTATATATCAATATAAATGACACTATGCTTTTTTGGTTTTATTCATCCTTAAAAGTTTGTTGATTCCCGTTATTATTACAGCACCGCCTATAACGTTTCCTATAGTGACCCAAAGGAGGTTGTATCCAATGCCTGAAACGGTGATGTCTGCGCCCAGCATGATTGCAGTGAAAAGATAAAACATGTTTGCAACGATATGCTCTGTTCCGCTGAGTACGAAAACTGTTATTATGAACCAGAGTGTCGTCAGCTTCGCCATAATATTGTTCATAGCATAAGCAGTCCATACGCCTGTGCATACTATAATGTTGCAAAGGACCGCACTGAACAGCAGTTGAGAAACAGACATCGTAGTTTTCATATGCGCCATATGGGCAATTTTTTGTGTCATAGCTTCGTTGAATATGCCGCTTTTAGCTGTAATCCAGCTTATGAACAACATTCCGATGAAGTTTGCAAGCCACACTAGAACGAGTATTCTCAGCACTTTTAGAAGTGAATATTTTCTATCATAGAAACCCATTATCATCATCGTATCGCTGGTGAACAGCTCTGAACCCAGCAAAATTATCGCTATAATTCCCATTGGGAAGATAGCTGAAGCCAGAAATATTCCGACCCCCGGGTCGGATGCGAGGGCTGCAACTTTAAAGTAGCCGATAGCTCCAAGTGCAATGAATACGCTTGCCAATATTCCCTGGAGCATGAGAATATGAAATTTTTTACTGATCTTCTCTTCCCCGGATTCTATTATATAATCCGAGGTTTCCTGTATTGTTTTTATGTCATCCGCCAAATCTTTACCTCTCTTTTTAATGAATTTCGTACCGACTTTGAATATTATAATATTGTCATTTCATTGTCAATCGAATATGTATATTTATAAAAAAACAGCGGAAACTTTATTGTGTCTCCGCTGAAATTTTGAGAAAAAATGTTTGAAATATATGTTAGCACTTAGTTCTATACACCTTTTTTATTGTTTTCAAGCTGTTCAAGCTCCGTGTAGTTCTTCTTCGGAGTGTAGCCGGCGATTGGTGCAATCTTTTCGTGATATGCATCTACCATCCAGAACGGCTGAGGGAAGAAGTAATTTTCAAGTTCATGAGCCGGTGTTATCCAATTCATTGCGCCAACTACTACAGGAGGTGCGTCGAGGTAGTCAAACGCAAGCTCTGTCATGTTGCGTGCGAAGTCGTTAAGGTGCGAACCACGCTCGCAAGCGTCGCCTGTTACAATAAGCTTGCCAGTCTTTTTGACAGACTCTATAACCTTTTCGTAGTTGAACGGAACAAGGCTTCTTGCGTCGATTATTTCTGCGCTTATTCCAAGCTCTTCAAACATATCAGCAGCTTCGAGAGCCCTGTAGAGCGTTGCGCCGACAGAGAGTATAGTTACATCGCTGCCTTCACGCTTGACATCCGGATCACCGAGTTCTACTTCATAATATCCTTCCGGTACGCCGCCTTCATGGAACTGCTCGCCAATGTCATATATCCTCTGGCTTTCAAGGAAGATGACCGGGTCTGTGCCGTTTAGAGCTGAGTTCATAAGGCCTTTTGCGTCATAAGGAGTCGCCGGGAACACTACCTTGAGGCCCGGGACATGTGTGCATAGCGCCGACCAATCCTGAGAGTGCTGTGCTCCGTATTTGCTGCCCACCGACATGCGCAGCACGCAAGGCATTTTGAGGACTCCTGCACTCATCGACTGCCATTTACTTAACTGATTGAACACCTGGTCTCCTGCACGCCCAAGGAAATCTGCGTACATAAGCTCTGCGATGACTCTGCCGCCGGACATAGCGTATCCGACCGCAGTGCCTACAATAGCGCCTTCCGAAATTGGTGCGTTGAACAGGCGGTGGTATGGAAGTGTGTCGGCAAGACCACGGTATACTGCGAAAGCTCCGCCCCACTCTCTTACTTCTTCGCCGTATGAAGTGAGTGTCGGGTCTTCATAATATTTGTCCATTATAGCCTCGAAGATGCCGTCTCGAAGCTGGTACATCCTGTTCTTCGAAACCGGTTTGCCGTTTTCATCCACAGCGCTTCTTATCTTCTTGGATATCTGTTTGACTCTTGAGTTGTCTTCCTTCTTCTCGATGACTTCAGGTTTTCTTGTCTCGTCCATAGACTTGATTTTTGTGTCTGAAAACATCAGGTCTGCTATTGCGTTAGGATTCTTGTTTAAATCCATACGTGGAGATAAAGCATCATCTTTTGCAAGCTTTACTGCGTTTAGTATGTCTGCCTTTACCTGAGCCTCTATTTTTGTCAGTTCTGCAGCGGTTGCAACTTTGGCGCTCTTTAGCTCTTTGCCAAAGGCAACGATAGAATCGGCTTCTCTCCACATCTCAATTTCTTCTTTGGAGCGATATGCGCTTGCGTCCGACGGACTGTGGCCGGATATACGGTATGTTAGCACATCGAGAAGAACGGGGCCTTGTCTTTTCTCGAGTATCTCTCTTTTTCTCTTGTATGCATCAATTACAGCAAGCGGGTTGTAGCCGTCAACACGCTCTGCAAACATCTGGCTGGGCGTTACGCCAGCGCCAAGGCGTGCAACCTCGTGATACGCCATTGTTTCGCCGCTTGTCTGTCCGCCCATGCCGTATGAGTTGTTGAATACGTTGAAGACTATCGGCAGGCCGCCGTTGTGCTTCTCGTCCCATAGTCCTTTTAGCTGATCCATAGCTGCAAAGTTCATTGCTTCGTATACAGGGCCGCAGCCAATTGAGCCATCACCAATGTTGCAGACAACTATTCCGTCTTTATCATTTACTCTCTTATAGAGAGCTGCGCCGGTCGCTATATCTGCACTGCCGCCGACTATAGCGTTGTTCGGGTATATTCCGAACGGAATGAAGAAAGCGTGCATAGAGCCGCCAAGGCCACGGTTGAAGCCAGTCTTTCTTGCCCATATCTCTGCCAGAGTGCCGTAGAGCAGGAACTCTTTTGCAATGTCTTTTACGTCTGTCGCTTTTGTTGTTCTCTCTATAACTGCAAAAGTTTCACCGTCGAAAAAGTTTTTCATTATGCTCATCAGCTCTTCGTCGGGAAGCTGTGTAATGGCGGAAAGTCCTTTTGCGAGAATCTCACCGTGGCTTCTGTGCGAGCCGAATGTGTAGTCATTTATGCCAAGCCCGAAAGCCTGACCTACATAAGCAGCCTCCTGCCCTATTCCGAGATGCGCAGGACCGGGATGGTTGTATGCTTCACCTTCATATTCGCCTGTCGTCTTTATAAGATTGAGCATGCTCTCGAATTCACGGATAATCAGCATGTCGTGGTACATACGCAGGAATTCTTCTTTTGTGAAATTGCCTTTTTCGTCAGCAACCTTCTTCTGATATTTGTTCATTGGAATATCGCTGAACGAAATGGCGCCGGGTTTTCTTATTTTAGCCGGGTCTACTACCAAACACTTTGTCATTTTATTTCTCCTTATAAATTTATCTTCATGCCATGTATTCTTTTACACTGACATTTAATACTGTTCATTTCTTAACAACTTATCTACAGTTGGAATATTGCTTCCCTTAAGGCTTCGCTCACCGTCGGATGAGGAAACACAAGCTGTTTGATTTCGTCTATCGTCATCTCTTTTTCTATCATCAGGTCTGCGCCGTAGATGATCTCTGATGCATAGTTAGCTATCATGTGAACGCCTATGAGCTTGTTCCATTTCTTATCTACAATGAGCTTGATGATTCCGTCTCCCCTGTCGTTCTCGGCAAGATAACGTCCTGCATAGTTCATTGATATGCTCTTTTCAACGAAATCTATGCCCTTTTCCTTAGCTTCTTTTGCAGTCACACCAACGCCTGCAACTTCAGGGTTTGTATATATAACAGCCGGTATAGCAGAATATCTCATGGTATCTTTGCCGCCGGTCATGTGCGTTACTGCAACCTCTGCTTCGCGGTATGCCGTGTGCGCAAGGAGTGATTTACCGTTTATATCACCTGCAGCATAAACGCCCGGAACATTGGTCTGCATGTTTTTGTCTGTTTTTACAGCACCACGCTCTGTTATAACTCCTATAGTTTCAAGCCCTAGTCCATCGCTCATCGGACGTCTGCCTATTGATAGCAGTACTTTATCTGCTGAAATTTTCTGAGCATTTCCATCTGCATCTTTATATTCAATATCTTTGGATATGCCAGTGACCATGCAGCTCAACTTAAAATCTATGCCCTTTTTCTTTAAGTTCTTAAGGAGTATGCCTGCTATGTCTGAATCTATAGGACCTCCGATAGAAGGCAGCATTTCTACTACAGTTACGTTAGCGCCTGCAGACTTGAAATAACTAGCCATCTCCAAGCCAATTACACCGCCGCCGATAACGACGAGATTCTCCGGTACTGATTCAATATCCAGCATTTCTCTGCTTGTGAGCACAAAGCCGCTTTCTATAGATTCCTTTAAGCCGGGAATAGGCGGAACTGCCGGAACGCTTCCTGCCGCTATAAGCAGTTTTTTACCTGTATAAACTTCTTTACCGTCTGTTACCGTATATCCGTCTGCTGACTTGCCGGTTATCTTTGCTTCTGCGTCCATCACTGTTACTCCAGTGCCTTTGAGCGTTGCAGAAACTCCGCCGACAAGTGTTTTAACAACTTTGTTTTTACGGGCAACTACCGCTTTGTGGTCTATTTTAATTTCAGACGTTACTACGCCGTATTTCTCTCCATGCTCTGCACTGTCTTTAATTTTTGCAGAATAGAGCAGCGTTTTTGTTGGTATACAGCCTTCGTTAAGGCATACGCCACCAACGCTCCTCTTTTCAAAAAGCAGCGTCTTAAGTCCGGCATGCCCTGCTCGCTCTGCTCCGAGATATCCTGCCGGCCCTCCGCCTATCACTATCAAATCATATATCATATTGCGTCACCTTATACTGCCAGCAGTACGTCGAAGTTTTCAAGCGCATCGCACAGGTCTTTTAAGAACCTTGATGCCGGAGCGCCGTCTAAAGCTCTGTGGTCGTATGTCAGTGACAGACCCATTGCCGGATATGTTACGAAGCCATCTGCTGTTTTCTTCTGTCTGTATGTGATGTTGCAAACGCCTAGAATGCAAGTCTGCGGCGGGTTTATTACCGGTGTGAACATCTCTACGCCAAGAGCTCCAAGGTTTGACACTGTGAAAGTGCCTCCGGAAAGAAGGTCGGGAGAAATGCTGCCGGTTTGTGCGTTGGAAGCAAGTGCCTTTGCATTTTCGCTAAGCTCGCTAAGGCTCATCTTGTCTGCACCGAAAAGCGTTGGCACAAGAAGTCCTCTGTCTGTGTCTACGGCCATGCCAAGGTTAACGTTGCTGAACAAACGCATCTTGTCGCCCAGGAAATGTGCGTTTGCTTCCGGATGCTTTTTCAGCGTTTTTACTACGGCATATAGTACTATGTCGTTTAGCGTAATGTTCGGAAGCCCAAGCGTTTCCATTGATGCTTTGACTTTGGCTCTGAAAGCAAGTATTGAAGTTGCGTCAAAGCTGGAATGATGCGTAAGCTGTGCCATGTCTGAAAGTGAAGCGTGCATAGCTTTTGCTATT
Organism: Christensenellaceae bacterium; assembly: GCA_963666505.2. Lineage (GTDB taxonomy): Bacteria > Bacillota > Clostridia > Christensenellales > SZUA-584 > JABGQS01. The sequence goes on from CAXXXL010000002.1 coordinate 9,512, forward strand.
GCTTTTCTTACACCGGATAGCTTTACATCTGTGTATTTCGCTTCTATAGGTGTGACAGTTGCTGCTGGAGCTGCCGATAGGTCTGAAGTGGTTACAGCTCCGCCGATACCGCTTCCCTGTGCTCCGCCCTGATATTCACCTGCAGCTGCAGCGGTGACTTTATAGCCTTTGTCTGCAAGTACATTTACGTCACGCTCTATTATACGTCCGTTTGGTCCTGTTGGCTGAGCTTTGGTAAGGTCCAGATTCTGGCGCTTTGCGATGCCTTTTGCCCTTGGAGATATCTTTTCTATATCCGCTGCTGAAGATGCGGAAACCGCAGACTCGACAGTCTGCTCTTTTGCAATGACGACTTCTTCTTTTACTTCAGCGGCTTCAGTCTTCTCTTCCGGTGCTGCAGGCGCTTCGTCAGTTAAGAACTCGCTTATGTCTTCGCCTTCTTCACCAATGACGCAAACGTTCTTTAAAACCTCGACGTCGTCTCCGTCTTCTACAAGCAGTTTTAGTACTGTTCCACCAACCTGGCTTTCCTCTTCAAAAGAGGCCTTGTCGGTCTCATATCCGAACAGTATATCACCTGGATTGACTTTATCGCCTTCGCTTACTTTCCATTCGATAATACAGCTTTCCACTGACTGCCCTTGTCTTGGCATAATTACTGCAGTTGCCATACTCTACCTCCGTTTTATTAAAATATTTCATGCTTTGTGCAAAAATATACATTCTGTGTGATAAAAAGTAACATTCCTTTTGTTCTATTTTAACATCAGCAAAGAAGCGTGTCAACAATGGACACATAAAAAAAGAGCCTATATTTATTAATTTTCAGTTATTTTGAACGTATTTTGAGCCGGCAAGGTAGAGAGAGCCGCATACGACGAGCATTGCGCCTTTTTTCACAGCTGTTTTCTTTGCCATAACAAGACCTGAATGTATATCAAGCTCTGCTCTCGCTTTAATATGTTTTGAGAAAAGCTGTTTAAGCTCATGAATATCTGCACCACGCTTCATGTCTGCACTGACAACAACTGCATATTCAAAATATGGGGCTAACATTTTGACCATTGAGCTGTAGTCTTTATCGTGCATGCAAGCAAAGAGAAGTACTTTTTTTTCTTCTTTAAAGAAATCGTCAAGTGTTTTAGCCAGCATCATTGCAGCAGCAGGATTATGCGCACCGTCGATCAGCATAGGAGGCTCGCCCTGCACATACTGAGTTCGTGCGATCATAACTGTTCTTTCAAGGCCTTTATATATGCTTTCGTAATCTATGCCCAGATGGAGTGCGCAGTCTATGGCTGCCGCTGCGTTGTGTGGCTGGTATCTTCCGAAAGAGTTTATTTTATAGCTTTTTTTGCGATATACAAAAGTCTGCCTCTGAAGAGATTTTGAAGTTATCTTAATATCGTCTGTATAGTGCAGTTCCGCCTTTTTCTTTTGACACCTGATGCCAATCACATGCTTGACTTGATTTGATTGAGTTTCCGATATTATATAGTTGCTTTTTTTTATTATGCCGCATTTTTCTTCAGCGATGTCTTTGATATCATAGCCGAGGTACTGCATATGGTCGTGGCTTATCGGGGTAAGTATAACGGTTTTATCTTCCAGAATGTTTGTTGGGTCGAATCTGCCTCCAAGGCCTGTTTCTATTACTACATACTGCGGGTTGTGTTCCCCAAACCATTCAAAAGCTGCAGCAGTGTATTGAGCGAAAAGCGTTTCATTTACAGCAAGGCCGTTATTTGCAACACGCTGCATAAGCATATCAAGTTCTGCAGCTCTTATTTCGCTGCCGTTCAACCTTATTCTTTCTGTAGGCGAAACAAGATGAGGCGAAGTGTAGCACCCGCAGGATGCTCCACTCGCCATTATTATATTATACAGGTATTCGGCAACGCTTCCTTTGCCGTTTGTTCCGGCAATATGGATGAATTTCATTGCTTCAGCTCTTCGCTCCTTTGTATCATAGCTTCAAGTTTATTTTTATATTCCTGCAGCTTATCACGTTCTGCCTGGACTACGTTTTCCGGGGCTTTGTCTACAAAGCTTTTGTTAGCAAGCTTTCCGTTTGCCCTTTTTATCTCATTCTCCAATTTATCTGCTTCATCCTTTAGACGTGCTATCTCAACCTCTATGTCTATTAGCTCGTCTAGCGGCATGAACGCTTCTGCGCCTACTCCGACTACTGCAACTGCATTTGCCGGCACAGCCGATTTATTTTCTATGAAACTAACGGACGAACCGAACGCTAGACGCTCTATATACATTGCGCACATTTCGTAGTCTGCCTTAGATTCGTCTGAAGCAAGTATGTTTATCGCTGCTTTTTTGTTCGCCGGAACGTTCATTTCACTTCTTACGTTTCTAATAGCACGTATGAGTTCCATTACACTGCCCATGGCTTTTTCTTCTACTTCATATGTTCCGCGTTCATCCGGCCAGTTTGATATCATTATACTGCCGTCTGAAACAGGCAGAGACGAATATATCTCTTCTGTTATGAATGGCATGAACGGATGGAGCAGCTTGAGAGTATCTGCGAGAACGCAGTTTAGAACCGAAACTGTGGTATTCCTGCCGTCCTCATCGTCACCTAAGAGCCTGGGTTTTGCCATCTCAATATACCAGTCACAGTATTCGTTCCACAGAAAGTCGTGAACTTTTCCGGCTGCCATGCCCAGCTCAAACTTCTCCAGGAATTCAGTTACTTCACTAACCGTTGCTGACAACCTTGATAAAATCCATTTATCTGCAATATCCAGCTTAGATTCATCTATTGGCAGAACTTCTTCGCCTGTGTTCATGAGAACGAACCTTGCCGCATTCCATATTTTATTTGCAAAGTTACGAGCGCTTAGGACTCGCTCGTTTGAAAAACGCATGTCTCCGCCTACACGTACGCCGACGGCGAGGCTGAAACGAAGCGCATCTGCGCCATACTCTTCTATGAGCTCTAAGGGATCTATCCCGTTTCCTAGAGATTTGCTCATCTTCCTGCCCTGGTCGTCACGTATAAGACCGTGTATGTTCACATATTCAAATGGTTTTTTACCCATACATTCGAAACCGGCCATAATCATGCGTGCCACCCAGAAGAATATTATATCATAGCCTGTTATAAGCACATTAGTCGGATAAAAATATTCAAGGTCCTGAGTCTTGTCTGGCCACCCGAGTGTGGAAAAAGGCCAAAGAGCGCTGGAAAACCAAGTATCAAGTACGTCTTCGTCCTGGCTGAACTTGCCGCTGCCGCACTCGCATTTTTCCGGAGCCGTTCGAGAAACTATCATCTTTCCACAGTCTTCACAGTAATACGCTGGTATCCTGTGCCCCCACCAAAGCTGGCGGGATATGCACCAGTCACGTATGTTTTCCATCCAGTTGAAATAGATATTTTCACTGCGTTTAGGAACGAATTTTATATCGCCGGATCGCACTGCTTCGATTGCCGGTTCTGCCAGGCTTTTCATTGAAACGAACCACTGTTTTGACACTATCGGCTCTACTACTGTGCTGCATCGGTAACACTGCCCTACATTGTGCGTATGGTCTTCTATCCTGACCAGAAGAGCAAGCCGTTCAAGGTCTGCAATTATCTTCTTTCTTGCATCATATCTGTCCATTCCTTCGTATTGACCGCCGAAGCTGTTTATAACGCCGCGATCGTCCATAACACGTATCACCGGCAGGTTGTGCCTCTCCCCTACTTCGAAATCGTTAGGGTCGTGAGCGGGTGTTATTTTAACTGCACCTGTGCCGAAATCCTTATCTACGTACTCGTCGGCAATGACAGGGATAACTCTGTCTAGCAGAGGAAGAACAACGTTTTTACCTATAAGGTGGCTGTAACGCTCGTCAGCCGGATTAACGGCAACGGCGGTGTCGCCGAGCATTGTTTCAGGTCTTGTAGTTGCAACAGTTATGCCTTCGCTCCCGTCCTGGGCCGGGTAGCGTACATACCAGAAGTGGGATTCATGCTCTTCATATTCAACTTCTGCATCTGAAAGCGCTGTCTCACAGTCTGGACACCAATTGATAATGCGGTCTCCACGGTAAATCAATCCTTTTTCATAAAGAGACACGAAGAACTCGTTAACTGCAAATGAGCACCCTTCGTCCATTGTAAAGCGCTCTCTTGTCCAGTCGCATGATGAACCGAGTTTTTTTAGCTGGTTAACTATAGTGCCGCCGTATTGCTCTTTCCACTGCCATGCACGTTCCATGAACTTTTCTCTTCCGAGCTCTTCTTTGGATGTTCCCTCCTCATGAAGCTTGTCCACTATCTTTACTTCCGTAGCAATGCTTGCGTGGTCCGTCCCGGGGACCCACAATGCGGCATATCCCTGCATACGCTTTGTGCGTATAATTGCATCCTGCATCATATTATCAAGAGCATGGCCCATGTGAAGCTGGCCTGTGATATTAGGCGGCGGAATCACAATAGTATACGGCTGTTTTGTTTCGTCCGGCTGTGCTCCGAAATATCCGTTTTTCTCCCATTCGTCATAAAGCCTCTGCTCTACCTCTGAAGGGTCATATACTTTACTTAATTCTTTTGGCATGAAATCTACCTCTCAAAATATTTTAAGCGCCCCGAAAAAACAAAAAACCGCCCTTGTTAAAAGGACGGATGTATTTCCGTGGTACCACCTTAATTCAAACAAAAACTCCTGTTTGCACTCTGGAATACGGTTAACGCCCGGTCTACGCCGCAGACTAATCAATTCATCTGCGAAGCTCAAAAGCGACTTCCTGCATGCTGCCAATAAGGTTTTTTCAGCCGTTCAAACCTCTCTCTGTAAAAAGCGCCTGTGCAGTACTACTCTTCTTCACTGCATTTACTGGATTATAATATAGCTGTATCTTTATGTCAATGTCTATGGCGCTAAACGAAGATATTATTTCGAAGCGGATAATAAATATTCTTGCGTATGAAACTGCTGCAATGTATAATAAATCCAATATGGATAATTTATATATGATATTACTTGCCGTAGCGCCGAGCATCGCACTCATTGCTTTTATACTTCTGCATGACAGATATGACAAAGAGCCGTTCGGTATGCTGGCTAAGGTCTTTTTTTTCGGTATGCTGGCATCAATACCCGTGCTTGTCGTTGAGCTACTCCTTAGCCGTTATAACTTTTTCAGCGGTCTTTTGGGGGCAGCGATACAGGCGTTTATCGTTATCGGGTTTACTGAAGAATTCTTTAAACGTCTTGTTGTCGTTAAAACCGCTTTATTTCACAAAGAATTTAACGAGAAGCTGGACGGGATCGTCTATTGTGCTATGGCTTCGCTCGGATTTGCAACTGTAGAGAATGTGCTGTACGTTATACAGTTTTCCAGCCTTGAGCCGAGCATATGGTTGATGCGGGCTTTCCTAAGTGTGCCGACGCATATGCTGCTCGGAATAATAATGGGATATTTTCTTGGTCTGTCACGTTTCGGGCCAAATAAGGCAGACACTATAAGCAACTATAAAAAGGCTCTCATAATACCGGTGGTACTTCACGGCGCATATGATTTTGTTCTTATGGCCGGTTTTGACAACTATCTTTATTTCTTCGTGCCGATAGTCATACTTCTGTGGGTGCTTGGTATGGTGATGCTTAGAAAGTTCACAAAAGCATCTAAACAGGATCACCAGTATCTGCACAACAGACGTTAAAAAAGAGCTTTGCGATCGCAAAGCTCTTTTCATTTAATATCTTCCGTATTCGTCAACTATCTCTCTTACAAGCTTGATGCGCTCCAGTTTAGTTCCTGGTGGAACCTGATCACCAGCAGAGAGCACGAATCTTGGACTGGTCTTTTTAAGGTCTAGCCATTCCTTTACGTGTTCAACGAATTCTTTATCACTGGTTTCCGGCAGCCACTTGGTTGGAGCGATGCCGCCCATAAGAATCACTTTTTCTCCCGCCTGCTGTCTCATCTGCTGCGGAGTAAGATCTCCAGTTGGCGCTGGTGTACATGCGTCAGCTACGTCTATGCCTGCTTCTGCAACTACACCTATTATCTTATTAAGCATACCGTCAAGATGAGCTGAGACAGTTTTTCCAGAAGCGTGCAGTGTGTCTGCTATGTTTTTATAATGGTCGAAACTATATTCACGGAACAACGGAGGAGGCTGCACATCGCCGGAGAGGTTGTCACCGAAGAAAAGATGCGGTGCCGGTGAACCTGCGCATATTTTTACTATTTCCATTTGCTTTGCATTGTGAGTATCAATGAATTTCTTTAACAACTCCGGCTCGTCCATAGTTGCATATATAGTGTTTTCAACGCCCATAAAATATGAAATGAGGAAACCAAGGCCTGTATAGCCCATATGAGGAAAGCCAAGACCGATATCACCATAATAGCTCTCAATTGTCTCCCAGTATTCTACGTTAGGAACTATCTTCTTTCTTTCGACAGCATATGTGAGTATTTCTAGGTCTTTTGGAGTTTGAACCATCAGTTTTGTTACATCCCACGAAAAGCTGGTCGCATTCCATTCCCTCTCCATTCGAATTTCTCCGATAGGCGTAATGAACATTTCCACAGCTTTGTCGCCTATCATTTCTCTTGTGTGCTCAACGCCGTCGATGAATTCTTCTTTATGCAGCGAACCTGCGTCTATGTAAGCTCCGCCCTTCACTTCACGATGCAGGTCGAACACACCCTTGTCCAGTTTTGATGCACCGTATAAGTCCCACTTATCATATGCTTCTGACCTGTACCAGTGTCCAATATCCGGAAACCACGGAACTACATCCGGCGTGCCTCCGCCGAGGACCGTTAGCAGTCGTTCTCTTTCCGTCATGATAAACCTCCGTGAAAAATTGATATCATACAGCAAAGTATATATACAGACAGGTTCAGGGTCAATAAAAAAAGTTCGTTTTATTTTGATATAGTAATATTATTAGGTATATGATATGACTTGATAATTTTTCATTATATTATTGCCCTTATATTCATATATTAAAAGGTTTGATGGCAAATGAAAATTATATCCTTTTTAAGAATATTGACAAAAATATTAATACATTGTATACGAAATGTAAAATCATTTGTCACTGCCGGGAAATAACATTGACCGGATATTGACGCTGTTATAGAATTGTGGATATGAAGAAGTGTAAAAAGAAATTTAGTGCATTGTATCTCTTATGGCTGGTACCGGGTCCTTTATTTTATCTGCTGTACCGGATTTCTTTTTCTTATCCGCAGTTTGTAGAAAAAGTATTTTCACGCAGCATCTTCAGAGTCGTCAATCAGGCTCTTTCAACAGCAACGGGATGGTTTAGTTTCTCTCTTGGTGAATTTTTACTTTACGCCTTTATATTATTCTTAGCAGTTTTTATACTGATAATGATAATAAAATCTATATTAGCAAACAGAGACTGGTGGAAAACGCTGCTGAAAAGGTTGTTCATACTTGCAAGCATATGTTCTGTTCTATACGCTTCTTTTATAGGCTTATGGGCGTTTAACTACGCAAGAGCGCCTCTTGCGGACTCACTTGGACTTAACACATCTCCTGCAACTGCGGAAGAGCTCTACAGCGTTTGCGAAACGCTTGCTTTAAGAGCCGTTGATTTGAGGGAGAAGGTCAACGAAAGCGAGGACGGCGTTTATGTATTCAGTAAGCAGGTTTCGATGGAACAGACAACTAAGCTTTATAATGAGGCGGCGCTGAAGACCGGGCATGATTTTCTTTCGGGTTCTTTCGGTATGGTTAAAGCTGTGACATATTCTGAAGGTCTCTCTCAAGCCAATATAACCGGCGTGTACTTTCCTTTCACCGCCGAGGCTAATGTGAACGTGAATGTGCCGGATTTGTACTTTGCTTCGGCTGCAGTGCATGAGGCTGCGCACCAGCGTGGTTTTGCACGCGAGGACGAAGCGAACTTTCTAGCATACTATGTGACGTCATTTTCTGATGATGCTGCAACGGCATATTCCGGGACAATGCTTGCGCTTGTAAATTCTATGAGCAAACTTTATGCCGAAGACGATGAGCTTTACTCGGCTGTAAAAAAAATGTATTCGGACGGGATGAGAGCAGACCTTAGTAATTACCGTGAGTATTGGCAGGCTTATCAGGGAAAAGCAAGCGATGTCTCAGAGAAAGTCAACGATTCATATCTTAAAACAAACATGCAGCAGGACGGAGTTAAAAGCTATGGCAGGATGGTAGCCCTGCTTATCGGTCTTTGGAGAAAAGGCGAACTGTAAAATAAAAAAAGCCGCACATAAAACTGTGCGGCTGTATTTATAATATTTAGAATTCGTATGGCTCTGATGCAAAAGTGACTATATTGCCGTCTTTGTTCCACACAGTATCGTTTGAAATAAGTTCGAATTTGCTGCCGTATTCTGTATACACCGAATCTGTTTGCTTTCCGTATTTTGCTGGCGCAACAGTTATAAAACCCGTTATAGAAGTGACGCCTTCGTATTCATTTGTCATTTCAAAAACAGCTTCTACTTTGCCGTCCTCCGACTGAGATAGTTTTGCAGAGCTAAGCTCCATTCCGCTCTGTGCAACTACGGATATATAAATTATAGTACCTGTCATAAAGCTCGTTTCGCCTGACACGGTAACTTTTGATCCCTCTACTTTCAGTTGGCAGCTGCCGGTTATTTCTACTTTAGTTACTTCGCCTGAAACTGTCGGCTTTGGTATAGTTGCGCTTCCACAGGCAGCCAGAACTGTCGTCAATATAATTACGCTGATTATCACAGCAATGATCTTTACTTTTTTCATATATTACCTCTTTTTATTACCTTTTCAAAATTAGTTACCTTGAAAGTATACATAAAATAGGCCCTCCTGTAAAGACAAAAACAAATTAGATATTTATTCGCAGCAGCCAAGTTTTATGTTTGGCAGCGGTAAAAAATGTTTATATTACAATAGGATTAAATATATAGGTGGTATAGTATGCCGATAAAAAGAAAATTTTTAGGCGAGCTTCTTGTAGAAGTTGGTATGATAACCAACGAGCAGCTTGACGAGTGCCTGAAGATACAGGTTACATCAAAAGAAAGACTTGGTAAGATTCTTAAAAGCAAAGGTTATGTTACCGACCAGCAGCTTATGGAGATTATGGAGTTCCAGCTTGGAGTTCCCATAGTTAATTTGGAGTCGATAAATTTGACCGGTGCTTTATCTAAGTTTATCCCTGAGACACTTGCAAAAAAGCACAACTTCGTTCCTGTCAAGGCTAGTGAAGGCAAGCTCTATCTTGCTATGAACGACCCTCTTGACTTCATTGCTATTGATGACGCTAAGATGGTATCCGGTCTTGAAGTGTTCCCTATGATTGCACCTGAGCAGGCTATAGAGGACGCTATAGGAAAGATTTACGGTAATGAGTACGCTCAGGATGCATTAAAAGAGCTTGAAGCGGATTCATCGCTTCAGGAAGCTGCAATGAACCTTCAACAGGTGAACACGAATATATCCAACGCACCTATAGTCAGGCTGGTCAACTCTATATTCGAACAGGCGGTAAAATCTAAGGCCAGTGATATTCACGTTGAGCCGGAGGAAAAAGAAGTCGGTGTAAGGATGAGGATAGACGGTCAGCTTATCAGCGTGCTAAAGATACCAAAGAACGCTCAGTCGGCTATCCTTACAAGAATAAAAATAATAGGTAACATGGATATTGCTGAAAAGCGTATACCTCAGGACGGCAGGTATCGGCTTATCGTATCGGGAAGAGAAATCGATGTTCGTATTTCCTCTTTGCCGACTGTGCACGGCGAGAAGATAGTCATGAGGCTTCTTGACAAGAACAATTTTATGATTAGCAAAGAAAAGCTTGGGTTTTCTAAGAAAAACATCGAGAAGTTTGAGATGCTTCTTAAAAATCCTCACGGCGTTATATTGGTAACAGGCCCGACGGGAAGTGGTAAATCTACAACGCTATATGCGATGCTGCGTGAACTTAACAAGTCGACAGAGAACATTATCACTGTTGAAGATCCTGTCGAGTATACAATGGCAGGGGTCAACCAGGTGCAGGTGAACACAAAAGCCGGTCTTGATTTCTCGACCGGGCTGCGTTCTATACTCCGTCAGGACCCAGATATCATAATGGTCGGTGAGATACGTGACCAGGAGACTGTAGATATCGCTATCCGTGCCGCTATAACGGGCCATCTTGTACTGTCAACCATCCATACGAACGATGCTCCGAGCACTATAACAAGGCTTATCGATATGGGTATACCTTCATATATGCTTGCTGCTGCGCTTGTCGGTGTGCTGTCGCAGCGGCTTGTAAAAAAGATATGCCCCCACTGTAAAGAAGAATATAAGCCTACAAAATTTGAACTTAAAGCCGCAGGACTCCCGACAAGCTTCAGCAGAACTATTTATCGTGGTAAAGGCTGTTCTTTCTGTAACAATTCAGGATATAGGGGACGTCGTGCTGTTCACGAGATACTTGTAATCGACAGAGAGATACGTGACATGATGACCAGAAACGTGAACGTAGATGATATACGTGAGTATGCAGTTGATACTCAGGGAATGCGCACTATAAGCGATGAAGGAATTGAACTTATGAAACAGGGTGTTACTACAATAGATGAAGTTATACATACAGCATACAGCTATAAAGGAGGAGAATAATGACACTTAATGAGCTATTGGAAAAGACAGCAGCTATTGGAGCTTCCGACCTTCACATTACGGTAGGCCTGCCGCCAATGGTGAGAGAAAATGGCAAGCTTATACCTCTAACCAATGTAAAGGTGACGCCTGCGGTATCAAAAGAATATGCACGTTCCATAACCAGTAATGAGCAGTGGAACCATCTTGTTCAGAGCGGTGAGTGCGACTTTTCCATCTCTGTACCCGGAAAGTACAGGTTTAGGGTAAACGCATATAAACAAAGGCAGAGCATTGCTATTGCTCTAAGACATATAAACAGTTCGCCTCCGAATATTAACGAGCTGGGGCTTCCGCCTGTTGTCAGCACACTCTCAAATTATAATCGTGGACTTGTGCTCGTTACAGGACCTACGGGAAGCGGTAAATCTACTACGCTGGCTGCTCTTATCAACTCGATAAATGAAACAAAGAACAGGCATATAATAACTCTGGAGGACCCGATAGAATATCTGCATTCGCATAAAAAGTGTATCGTTAACCAGCGAGAGATAGGCGTTGACTCGGAAAACTATTCAATGGCACTGCGTGCCGCTCTTCGTCAGGACCCGGACATCATACTAGTAGGCGAAATGCGTGACCTTGAGACTATAAGCATAGCGCTGACTGCTGCTGAAACAGGCCATCTTGTGCTTTCAACGCTGCATACTACCGGAGCTCCGAAGACGATAGACCGTGTTATAGACGTCTTCCCTCCCTATCAGCAGCCGCAGATAAGGATGCAGCTTTCCATGACACTTGTTGGGATATTATCTCAACAGCTGATTGTGGGCACTGACGGGAAGCGTGTCTGCGCAGTTGAGGCGCTTTTGGCTACTTCTGCCATTAGAAACCTTATACGAGAGAACAAGGTCCACCAGATTGCGAGCGCAATGCAGTCTTCTGCTTCTTCGGGAATGATACTGATGGATGATTCGCTTGCGGAGCTATATAGAGTTGAGAAAATTACAAGAGAAACAGCAATTGCATACGCAATTGATAAGAACTACATACAATCGTTGATATAAACAGAACGGGGTGATCGTTATTAAATACTTATACAGAGCAGCAAATAAAACAGGACAGACTGTTGAGGGAATAATTGAAGCAAACGGCGAAAAGGGTGTTGTAGGGATACTTCGAAGTAAGTCGCTCTTTTTGCTTGAACTTACTGAAGTCAAGCCAAAGAACCCTCTGGACATTACTCTTGGAAGCCGAAAGATTCCAAAAAAAGTGTTGATGGTTTTCTGTACGCAGTTTGCAAGCATTCTAAAAGCAGGAGTTCCGCTGATACAGGCTATACAGATCATGAACGACCAGATTGAGGACAAGAAACTCAAACTGATTATGCAGGCAGTACATGACGAACTTCAACAGGGCAAAGGCCTCTCTGAAGCTTTTTCAGTGCACGAGAAATCTCTACCGCTTATAATGATTAGAATGATCGAAGCCGGTGAGATAAGCGGTACTCTTGACCTTTCTCTAAGACGTCTCGCGACCCATTTCGAAAAAGATGTTGCTATTAACAAAAAGGTCAAATCTGCAATGCGCTATCCTATCATAGTAGGAATAACTACAGTGCTTGTTGTTATACTCATGGTACTTTTCGTTCTCCCGGGATTTATGGGTTTCTTTGAACAGGCGACGATGCAGCTGCCCCTGCCAACAAGAATACTACTGGGGCTGAGCGATCTTATTAAAACAAAGTGGATGTTTTTACTGGGCGGAGGTATCGGCATCGTAATACTTGTAAGGTTCTACCTTAATTCAAAGAATGGCAGACTAAAATGGGATTCTTTTAAGCTGAGAGCTCCGGTAATCGGCAAATCTGTGGTACGCATACTGGCGGCAAGATTTTCAAGAACAATGGCGACCCTTACAAGTACTGGCATATCGCTTACACAGGCGCTTACAATGTCTGCACAGGTAGTCGGCAACAAGCTTGCGGAGAATCGTATAGTTGAGGCTGAAGAAAAGATAAGAGAGGGAAAATCGCTTTATCAGGCGGTAGTTGAAATGAAGCTGTTCCCCCCCATGACTTCTCATATGACAAAGATCGGCGAGGAATCCGGTATGCTTGACGAGATGCTTGAAAAGTCGGCTGAGTACTTTGAAGAGGAATCTGACACCGCAATAACAAAACTGACTTCTCTGCTTCAGCCAATCATGCTTATATTCGTGGCAATTATTGTAGTAATGGTAATATTGGCGATAATGCTGCCTATGTTCCAGATGTATTCTGAGCTGGGTTAAAAAAAAATAATATTTTTTGTTTCAAACAGTAAAATGCGGTTATATATAAGCATCAATCTTAAATTTATTATAATAAAGGGAGATTAAAAAGATGATGAAAATGTTTAGGAAAAACAAAAAGGGCTTTACGCTTATTGAACTGATAGTTGTTATTGCCATACTCGGTATACTCGCTGCAGTTGCAATCCCAAGTTTCATAGGAATAAGCGATAAGGCGGAATCGGCTGTTATGCTTTCTGACGCTACAAGTATTGCTTCTGCAATAAATGCTCATAACGCTCTTGAGCCGACAGACAAAGTTGCAGATGGTGCTGAACTCACAGCTGCTAAAACGAAAGTAGGAGATTTATGGCCCGTATATCTGAAAGACGAAACTACAGCTTTTAGTTGGGTTACTATCTCAGGCGGTGTTGCTACTGCTGCAGAACCAACCTCAACTTGATCAATTGACTTAAAAAACATAACTCTATGAAACCTGAAGAGCCGTGCCGTATGGTGCGGCTTTTCTAATATCCCCTCCCCCTTACTTTATATCTTCTTCAATGAACAATTTTATATTTATATAATTATACGACCTGTCATTAATTATTTTGTTTGAATCCCTAAAAAACGTTTATATATATTTAATGAAAACTTTAAGGATAACAGCATGGAAATATTGATAATGGTTTTTATATTCCTTTTTGGAATAGTGATCGGCAGCTTTCTGAACGTCTGCATATACAGAATACCCAAAGAAGAGTCGATTGCTGCCAGCGGGTCTGCATGCCAGAGCTGCGGTGCAAAACTGACGTTCATAGATTTGATACCGGTATTGAGCTATATAGCTCTTGGCGGGAAATGCAGGCACTGTAAGGCGAAGATATCGCCGCAGTATCCGATAATAGAAACCATTACCGGAGTTATATTCCTGCTTTTGTATTTAAAGTTCGGTCTTGCTTGGGTAACACTTGTATACGCAGCGCTTGCGGCTCTGCTGATAGTAATTACGATCATAGACTACAGGCATATGATAATATCGAACGGGCTTGTAATCGCAGGATTGGTTATAGGAGCAGCTCAGCTTGCGGCTTCGATATTCACAAAAGGGATATTTGAAGGCTGGCTGGTATACGTGATTGGCTTTTTTGCAGGGGGCCTGCCCCTTTTCATCATAGCAGCTTTTTGCACCTATGTGCTTAAGAAAGATGCTATTGGCGGAGGCGATATAAAACTTATGGCGTTTGCCGGATTAATACTAGGATGGAAGCTCGTCATCCCGGCTTACTTTATCGGAATAATCATTGGAGCGCTGGCGAGTATTATACTGCTGGCGACAGGAAAGAAAAAAAGAGGAGACGAGATACCATTCGGGCCGTTTCTCTGCCTGGGAATTGCTGCAAGCATGTTCTTTGGCACAGAGATAATCAACTGGTATATAGGATTGATATTATGAGAAAGTTATTTAGTAAAAAAGGACTTGGTCTTTTAGAAACTATTATTGCAATAGGGATCCTTGCGGCAGTAGCGCTACCCCTGCTTAGCATTTTTGTGCAGTCGGCGAAAACTGATGAGAAAGCAAGAGCTATGCTTAATGCGAACTATATATGCCAGAACTATACTGAGACTCTTGAGACGCAGACATACGGTGAGGCGTTGGCAAACGCACCCTATCTTCAGGAAGTGGACGGCTATTATCTTACTGCAAAGATACAGCCTTACGGATCTGCTGCAAATGAGACGGCCACGCAGAACTCTTATTCTCATATTATCGTATACAGCAACGGAAGCATGATGGCTGTAATGCCGGACGGGCAGTGGGCAACTTTCAGCAGCGTACCAAGTGATATAACATACGGTACATCAGGAGCAAGCTATACGTTTTCTGCCGGTTCTACATCTATCAGCGGTTCGCTTGAACACTCAAACTGTGTCGTAACGATAAATGCGATGCAGCAGACCGATGCTGTGAGCGTGAGTATAGGAACAGCATCAAACTATAAGACAATACTGTACAGCCAGTCGTATTATACAGACAACTATGTCCTCTCGGGAAGCAATGTAGTTATTGAAGACCTCCTGACACAGGATGATTCGCTTGTTCATGTGTCGACTTATATATATGAAGACTCATTTTCGAGTGACGTTGTAACAAGTGTTGAGAGCTATCTCACACTAAAGAACTGGGAGTAATGATATGAAAAATAAAAAGGGCATAACGCTGCTTGAAGTAATAATAACGCTCGGTATTCTCAGTGTGATCGGCCTTATGGCGTTTACGTTGTTCGGGCAGGGTCTCAGCCTATACCAGACTGAAACAGAATCCGCAGACCTTCAGGATGAAATGCGGCTGGTATTGTCGGATATAACCAACAAGGTCAGAGTAGCAGAAGAAGCCGATATTAGTGTTGCTACCAATCAGCTTACTGTTAATGATTACACTTATTCGCTGGACGGAAACAGGATAATAAGGAATTCTTCAGAGCTGGCAACAAATATATCATTTTTTGATGTTAGCCTGGCTGACGGGCTTCTTGAAATAAGGCTGCAAAATACAAAAGGCACACAGATCAGCACAGCGATCTATTTGTCTGATTGAGAAGGATTGTGAAACTTATGATGAAGATATGCAGAATAGCAAAAAACAAAAAAGGCTCAGCAATATTATATGTCGTTTTGGTAATGCTTGTTTTGGCAATGCTTGGAATCGCTGTTTCTACAATGAGCATAGGTACGCTGCAGAGAAATGCAACCGATCTTTCAAACAATGAGGCGTACTATGCATCGACATCTGGTATAAACAGTGCAATTGACCACTTAAAGCATGAAGTCATATTCTATTACAAGCAGATGGAACAAGCTAGCGGAGTTGATTACAGTAACCTATATAACAACTTCTTTATCGGGATAAACAGCAACGCCCAGACGAAATTCGTTGAGCCTGAAATAGAAGATGCATTGATTGATACAGTGTTTTATACTGGTAGTTTCGACAGCCAGGATAATATATGCGAATTCAGAATTCAGTGCGTTTCGACTATGCCGGACAATGCGAGCTATCAGGTAAATGCAAGCGTCTATATTAAGAAGCTCGACATAAAAGCACCCGGTTCCGGAGAGTTCAACCTTATTGATAACGCTGCAATTATATCTGGCGATCTTCTTCACCTTCCAAAGAAAACTGGTTTTACTGTTAACGGCGGAGATGTTATTGTCAGCGAACTAACATATGAAACCAGCTGGGTACCGTACACTATAAACGGCGGCACACTGGAACTTGATCCGAACATAGGAGACAGTGTAGAAAATATACTTAACTATCAGTCTTACAGCGACCCTACGATAAGCAGCCCTAACGGTGTTGCTGATGGCGATACCTCGTACAACTGGGGTTCTATACCGGCTTCTCCGGTAAGCATAATATCTACTCCGGGCAGCGATATACAAGTGAATAGCTGCACAATAAACGACGGGGTTATTTACAGCCAGGGTGACCTGCACATGAACAACGGAACGTTTACAGTAGACCTCTATGCGGACGGAGACGTACACATAAACAACTGTACAGTAAACGGCGATATTTACTGCAGAGGAATCTTTTATGGCAACAATGCCGTAATTAACGGTAAAGTCGTAAGCGAAACGTCTGTCGACTGGCACAACGGAGCGCTCAACGGAAGCGTATACGGTGAAAACAGCGTTAACATAAAGGACGCATCCGGCATAGGTGATGTAATATCAAACGGACCTGTATACATCAAGCGTGCAGGTATCAACGGAGGCCTTGTCTTCTCCCCCACTTATATTGAGGTTGGAGACTGCAGCATTAAGGCTGTTCTATACTCGTGCGGCGACATTGAGATTAACAAGAGTTTTCAAATTCAGGGGGCTGTTATTGCAAAGGAAAGTGTTTATTACGACAAGAAGAACATATGGTTTACGGTGAACTACAGCCCGGAAATTATAGAATCTATTATGGAGAATACTGATCTTAGTTATTTCCAGCCTGAAAGCGGTCAGGCGCAAGACCTGGATTCAAGTGTTTTCGTTTCAGAACAGGTTACTACTATAGGGAGGATCAACTAGTACTTAAAACTCGAGGCTGCTAATAAATTAGTAGTGAGGTTGATATATATGAAACTGTATAAAAAAAATAGAAAATGTAAAAAGGGTTCGTCTATCATAACTGTAGTGATCGTTATGATGGTTATGATCATGATTGGAGGCGCAGTGACTGTAGTGTCTATGGGCACTCTTAAAAATAACGTTGCTGACTCCTCGAACAACGAATCGTATTATAGCGCGGAGTCTGCGGCAACAAGCGCTGTGGGGCACTTAAAGTATATCGTTGTATCGTATTATCAGGCCATGAAGGAAGCAACTCCGACGCAGTATTCCATGATGTATACAAGCTTTGCGCCGAGCATCGTGTATAACGCACAGACGACTTTCGTTGAACCGGACCTTGACAACAACACAACGATTACCACTTTCTCGGTCGGCACATATGATTCTGAAAATGACATATGTGAGTTTAACATCACCTGTATATCTATGACTCCGGATGATGCTAAATATCGTGTGGACGCAGAAGTCTATATTAAAAAGATCGACATAAGCGTACCGGGAGGCTCTCTTTCGATTCCGGCAACAAATGCAGCGATTATAACCGGCGGTCTTATGGACCTTGACTATGACAGCGGCATCGGAGTTATCGGAGGGGATGTTATCGTCGGCGGTATAACATACGAATCGTTCAAAAAAAACTCTGTTCCTTATAAAATAATCGGCGGAGTGCTGTATGAAAACCCGAGCATCGGCGAAATGATAAACGATCCGTTTGTATATGAGTCATATCAAGACCCGGTTTTAACATCGCCCGATATATATGCGACATCGGAGATGACTATTGAGTCGATACCTGTTGACCCTGTAGAGATACTTTCGGCACAGGACGTTAAGCTGAACCTGTCTTGCAGTATTGATGACGGTATAGTGTATAGCCAGGGCAATCTTGAAATTATTAACGGACAATATGGTGCAGATATATATGCAGACGGTAATATGATTATAAACAGTTCTGTTATAAATGGAGATCTTTATTGCAGAGGCAATATTTACATCACCAGTACAACAATGAGAGGTGATATATATTGTGACGGCAACATTTACTGGCAGAGCGGCAAAAGTGAAGGCGACATAATAGCCGGTGGTAATGTTAGCATCGAAAACGCATCAAGCGTATGTAATATTGTTTCAAAAGGAAATGTCAACATAAAGAGCGTCGGAGTTAACGCAGGGTTGATATTCGCTAGTCAGGACGTTTCGATCGGCAATTGTTCGGTAACTGCAGTTATATATACTACGGGTCACTTCATTACAACAGGCAGCTGGCACTTGAAAGGAGCAATCATTGGCAAAGGTGACTTCTTCTTCTCTAACGAAGGCGCTAACATGCAGATGCAGTATGATCCTGAGTTTGTGCAGCAGATATTGGACGAAGTGAACGGAACTATATTTGACGGAGAAGGGACTCCCCCGACTCTGGACAGCAGCATATTCGTAATGGAAAAAATAACGCCTATCGGGCGTGTCAATTAAGGAGTAATATATGCCTATAAAACAAGCATCTACGGTTTCGATCGACATAGGACATTCGTATCTGAAAATGGTTCAGACGGGCGGCAACGGACAGATAGTCAAATTCGTTGTTCACAAGATGCCTGACGGCTGCGTTGATGACCTTAACATATCTTCTGAAGAGACGCTTATAGCATCTTTGAAGAAAGCGAAAAAAGAGTCACGCATGTCTCAGGGCAAGTGCAATCTTGTTCTTAGCGGAAGCGACATTATAATACGTCACTTTACGCTGCCAAAGCTCAGCGAAGACGATCTTTATAATAATGTTCTTCACGAGATGTCGGGATATCTCCCGGTGGATCCTGAAAAGTATTATGTTGATTTCAAGATCGCCGATACTGTTGTTGAAGAAGGCGTCGAAATGTATAAAGTTCTTGTTACAACTGCGAGCAAACGTGTTATAAATGGTTATAGAAAAGCGCTGAAGTCTGCGGGATTCGCACCGAAAATCATCGACACAAGCGAGAATGCTTTTGAAAAACTGCTAAGGTTTAATAGCCAGACAAACAAGGATTTCAATATCGAAGGCGGTATCTGCGTGCTTGACCTTGGCACAAAGTATACAAGGGCAAATCTTTATAACAACGGCGCTTACTATGTCAGCAATGTTTTGAAGAGGTCCAGCCAGAGTATTACAGAGGTTATCGCAAAAGTGGCTAAGAAAGATATACTTACATCTGAAACCGTTAAGAGAAAGAATGACTTTTTGAGCGGAACGCATGAGAACGAAGAGCTTTCAAAGGCCGTTAAATATGAAGTTGATTCGCTTCTGTTTGAGATATCGAGAGTTTTCGACTATTTCAGAAACAGGACGAAGAGTTCAATAAACAAGATATATATTTCCGGAGGCGGAAGCCTGCTGCTGGGTTTGAAAGAATACCTTGAAATGCATATCGGTGTGCCCGTATATTACGCTTCAGAGCTAATAAGCCGTGACAGTGTAAAAAAGAATGTAGACACTACGGGCTTTGGTATTCTGCTTAACGCTTATGCGGCGTCTTACAGGGAGGAAGCATGATAAAGAACGACATAAATCTTATTCAAAAAAGAAAAGGAAAGCAGTATTCATCTAAAAGCGTTGCAGTGACTCTTCTGCTTGTTGTAGTGCTTGGCGTCGGCATATTCCTCGGGATAACCCTGCCGTCGAAAAACCTTGCACAGACACGTGCTGCCGTTTCAATGCTTGACAGCGAACTGCAGCAGTACAACGCAATAGCACTTTCTGCGACTGAAAGCACAGATGGAGACACCCTGGCAGCCGCAGCCAGCATAGATACGTTGTATATCGAAAAGTCAAAAACCCTCAACAGCTTAGAAGAGCAGCTTGAAAGCCTGACGATACTTGCAACGGCCGAATCTAACGCTCTTGTGTATATAAATGCTATAGAAGAGAGCATACCTAAAGCGGCAAATGTAAGCAGTCTTACGCTGGCTAAGGACGAGCTTAATATCTATGGGGCAGCGGTAGACGATGCAGTGCTTGCTGAGTTTTCCTTAAAGCTTAGGGAATGCGGATTGTTTAACGAAGTTTTTGTTGTATCCAGCATGTCTGCAGCTCCCAGTGATAAAACCTGCGTATTCAATATAACCGCAATCCTTACAGAGCCGCTCAATACAAGACCGGCACAGGAAGAGGACGAAGACGCAACAAGTACAACAGATGCGGAGGGCAATCAATAATGAAAGTATCAAAAAGAGAAAGAACACTGCTTGTAGTTGTGCTGATGCTTGCGCTTATAAGCGCCTACTATCTGTTGTTTTTAAAGCCATACCTTACTGAGATAAGCGAACTGAATATTCAGCTTGCCAACAACGAAACGCAGGCACAGACATATGCACAACTAAAAGCGAATGTTGACAATATCGATATGGAGATTGACCAGAAGAGAGCCGAGATAGATGAATTCAGTAACGAAATATCTACCGGATTCGATCAGCCTCCAGTGCTGGTTTATCTTGAAGACACTGTTGGTGAACACGGACAAAAGAACATGTTTTCATTCGGGATCTCAGAACAGGTTGGTCAGATGATAATCAGCCCGGTAAAAATAACTATGGTCACAACATATGACGGGCTAAAAGGGCTTATAAGCGATCTTACGGACGATGAATACATAATCAAGATTACGAGCATCGAAGCTATCATCACCTCTCCTGCCGAAGAAGGCAATGTTCAGGCGGACACAGGCGGAACTGTAGACGGTGAAGGTGAAACTGGTGATGGTGAAACTGTTGAAGGTGAAACTGGTGATGGTGAAAGCGCAACTACCGAAAACGTTATTGCAACAGTCACTGTTCCTTCCCAGGAGAAGACAGATGGCATGATAATGGTAGAAAATTCTGAAGAGCTGCTTAGGGTTACCTTAGATATCGAGGTATACGGAATGTACGGAGATATCCCCCAGGATAAAGTATACGATTTCGGCGGAGGTTCATACAGCTATGGTGGCGACATCTTCTATTGATAGTAAACAAATCAATCCTTATAGACGATGGTAAGTGAGCTTATCATCGTCTTTATTTCTTTTATAAGGCTGCCGGGAGAAAGAACTTCTGCTTTGTCGCCAAACAAAGTCAGCCATGAAATGAACCCAGGACTGACACGTACATTTGCAGATATAGTGAAGGACCCGTCCTTTATATCTGACACCATAACATCCAAACCGAAGCGGTCGAAAACAGCAGTGGCAAGTGATTCGTGGAAGCGTATCCGCACATTCTTGCGCTGACCTCCGAACATATTGAACACGCTGCTGTGATATTCGTCAAAATCAAGATAGTTTTTATATTCAGAAACTTCGTC
Source organism: Christensenellaceae bacterium (assembly GCA_963666505.2). GTDB lineage: Bacteria > Bacillota > Clostridia > Christensenellales > SZUA-584 > JABGQS01. Next base: position 30,841 of record CAXXXL010000002.1, read on the forward strand.
TATGTGACGTGCCTTTTTCTCAAGTACCTGTATGTTTGTCATTCTGTCCACCCTGAAATGGGACAGATTGTCGTATTTATCTATGTTGCAAACCATATAAAGAGCGTCTTCGAACCACATCAGCACATACGGGGTTGCGTGGTATTTCTCCCCTTCTTTACGCATTTGCTGTGTTTTATCGGGAAGGTACTCGAAGTATTGGAAAGATATCCTTCTGGCTTCATTGGTCGCAGTCACTATCTTATCTATATTGTAGTATACCTCTTTGTTTTTTGTTTTCTTCGTTCTTGCCAGCTCCAGGCGTTTATGGAAGACCTTTGCCTGCTCTTTGCTGAAAAGCTGCGAAAGTTTACCCAGCAGCTCTGTAGATTTTTCCTGTGTCACGAACTTTGCGGCGCTTACAGCGCTGGCGAATATTTCCGCTTCCGCCTGTTCGAACAGCTCATCAGGCAAAAAATATGTCACCTCTCCCCCACCCGACACTTTCACTATGTCGTAATCGAGCTCCCTTAAAAGCTTTATATCCGAATATACTGATTTTCTTTCGACCTCTACGCCTTGATCTGACAGATGTTCAATGATATCAGCAACGGATTTGGGGTGCTGTTCGTCTGTATCTCTTCTAAAGAAGTTTAAAAGAAGCAAAAGTTTGGCACGTTTCGGGTATAACTGCAATGATGTCGCCTCCTTGGCTCTATTTTTGATTGACACTGTTTAAACAATAATACATAATTATAACATATATTTTAAGGGAGAACATGATATGAATAATGATGCAAGTTTGAAAATCAATAAACGCAGTCTTCTTAGCGCAGTTATCATAATCGGGGTGCTCATAATCGCATCATACTGCCTTACACTTTTTGTTCCGCCGGGACAATATGACGTGGCCGTAGTCGCCGACGGCAGCGAAACAATCGTTCCCGGTTCATATCAGCAAACTGGAGATGCCGGACATTATCCCGTTTACAACATTATACTATCAGTTTTCAAGTCGTTTGCACCCGGCGGTGAAGTCAACACGGTAATGATAGTAATAATGTTGTTCATACTCATCATCGGAGGCAGTTTTACGCTTCTTGACAAAGCAGGAATACTCAGAGCAGTTATCGCCAAAATAGCAGCAAGGATGATCGGCAGAAAATATCTGCTTGTTGTAGTCATTTCATTCTTGTTCATGTTCCTTGGAGCATTCTGTGGTATCCTTGAAGAAATCATACCTCTTATACCTTTAATCATCGGGCTTTCCTTTATGCTTGGCTGGGACAGCCTTATGGGTCTTGGTATGTGTCTGCTCTCCACAAGTTTCGGGTTTGCAGCGGCTATATACAACCCATTCACCGTGCTTCTTGCTCAGCAGATTGCCGGGGTACCGATCTATGCAGGTACCTGGCTGAGAGTTATCTTTTTTGTCGTAATATATATCGTACTTATAATTTTCCTTTTAAGATATGCAAGAAAGCTGGACGCAAACCCGATGGCTTCAAAGGTGTATAAAGAAGACACTGCAAGAAGAGAAAAATACAGGCTTTCTCCGCAGCAAATAAAAGAAGCAGCCGTTTTCAAAAAAGCGCCAATACTTTTTGTTGGTATCAGCCTTGCAATAATGCTTGTCTTTCTCGTTTCGGCGCCTTTTCTTGGTTTAGCGGATTATTCTATGATAGTGATTGCCGTGATATTCCTTGTTGCTTCTTTCGCAGGCGCAAAGCTTGCGAGGTATAAACCAGCAGTAAAGACGTTCTTTAAAGGTTTCCTCGACATCGCACCCGGAATACTGCTTATACCGCTGGCATATGCCGTATCTACTGTTATAAGAGACAGTGGAATAATGGACACGCTGCTTTTCTATTCTTCCGAAGCGATTTCCGGAATGAGTCCGTTTATAAATATAATCATAATTTACGGTGTTGTGCTTCTCCTTGAGTTTTTCATTGCACAGGCGTCGGCAAAGGCCTTTCTAGTTTTGCCTCTTATCGTTCCGCTTGCTGCACTATCAGGAATAACCGGACAGACAACAGTGCTCGCATATACGCTGGGTGACGGATTCCTTAATGTTCTCTACCCCACCAATGCGATGCTTCTAATAGCTCTTGGTTTGACAACAGTCAGCTATACGAAGTGGTTTAAATTCACAATTGTTGTCCAGCTAATCATCATGGCACTTAGCGTTGCGCTGCTTATGGCAGCGGTACAGATAGGATATTGATATGAAATTCGGGATGTCAACCGCCTGCTTTTTTCCGAAGCTGAACTGCGAAGAAGCGGCGTCCAAAATAGGAAGTATGGGAATAAGCAATGTTGAGATTTTTTTCAGCACGCTGTCTGAATACGAAACCAGCTTCATTAAAGAACTTAAAAAAATAGCTGACGGCAGCGGAATAGATATATATTCCGTACATGCGCTTTCGCTTCAGTTTGAACCGCAGCTTTTTTCCATGCACAAACGTTCCAGAGAGGATGCACTTTGTATTTTTGAAAAGGTATTGGCAGCTGGCGCTGAACTTGGAGCAGGTGTTTATGTAATGCATGGGCCTGCTCACGTTAAACGCGCATGCAGTCTTAACCTTAACTACGAATATATAGCGCAAAGCACGCTGCCGCTTTGTGAAATGGCCAAAAGCTATGGTATCAGGCTTGCCTGGGAAAATGTTCATTGGTGCTGGTATGCACAGCCGCAGTTCCCAAGGCTGCTGGAGGAGCATCTTGGCAGCGGTAAGCTCTTTTATACGCTGGACATTAAGCAGGCAGCGCAATCCGGATTTGAGCCGGTGGAGTATCTTGAGTATACTGCGAATACGCTGGCTAACATACACGTCTGCGACTATGTAAAAGAAAATGACGGCAGTATCGTGCCTGTGCTCCCATTCGAAGGTCAGATGGACCATAAAGGCATAAAGAACAGTCTGGCTGATATAGGCTATGACGGTGCGGTCATGCTGGAAGTTTACAGCAGCAACTTTGGAAGTGAAAAAGAGCTGCTTGATGTTTATAATTGCGTGAAAGACGAGTTTGATTTTTGACGATTTCCAATGTTAAAAAAGGGTTTCTCCTGCTTAAATAATGCATAATGCTGATTTTATCGCATATTAATCAAAATCTTCTTAATTTGTTTAAAAAATGTTAAGTCATAGCTTATATTTTATGTTATACTGTTTAAATGAATTGGGATAATGCCGAATGTAAGAAAAAGGCAATACTAAAAACAACGGGAGCAAAAATATGATATTCGGACTAAGAGAAAAAACGGCTGAGCTTGGTCAGTTCACAAGTGAAAAATGCAAAGCCTGTAAGAAGGATAAAAAATATATTTTCAAGAGGATAACAAAATTTATAGTAGTTTTTTTCGTCAACCTTATTCCTGTTTCTACGAGGTTTGAGTGTGAGTGCGTGAATTGCAAAGATATTGTTAAGATAGATAAAAAGGCAGGCAGACAGCTTGCAAAGCAAAAGTTCAGCGTAGAGAACGGAAACCAGAACTTTGCTATAGCAGGAAAGCTTTTCATTGCAGCAGTTATTGTTGCTGCAGCCATCGTTCTTCCTATAGTGCTTGTGGGCCCTCCTCTTTCACCGGATATGCTGAAAGGGCTTGTAACTGAAGATGGCGAGTATACTATCGTTAACGAAGATGACAGCATGGTCGGCGTTATCAAATGTGATGAAGGTGACTGCACGCTCCTTATGTATAACGATATAGAAGACTATAAAACAGCAGATGGAAATAAGTTCGAGCTGCACAAACATTATGAGGAAATCAAAAAGGAAGACGGCACTTCCTATATGCAGCCCATAGCCGACGATTTCGGCGCACTGTTAGACAAAAACAATATCAAGGTACAGCGTTATTATTATGACATTGCAAATAACTCCTATGGATATGCTGTGGGGGTAAAAGACCTAAGCACAATCGAGTATACCGACGACAAAGCTGTCTATACTCTGTCATATTTTCCGTCAACGCTAGAAGAGCTAACATTCAAAATAGTCATATATACAGCAAAGGACTGGGAAATCGACGTCAGATCTCAGATAATGGACGACGGTTCTGAAGAGATCATGGATATAATGCTTATAAAAAATGAAGACGGGAAGCAGGTTTCGGAAACGATGTATAAGCTTGCATCTTCTGACGGTTCTATAGTATATCTGGGCGATTTGTCTTCTATGAGCACTGGACAGGAGTTCTATGATTTCATCAAGAGCAGTGATCTTGCTATAGATTATAAAAATGATTATACTTACTATAAAAACACAGACGTTATTATGTCATCCGTCTTTACAACCTATGACGAAGAAGGCAACCCGACAGTTTCGGAAGAGAAATATGATATCGTACAGAAGTACGGGTATTATATATTGACTGCCGTTGAGTAAAAAAGGTGAATTGAATTATTGCATGCAGCCTTAATATAAACAGTATCTCAAAATAAACTCAGGAGGTTTTTTTATGAATAAATCAGAACTAATCGATGCAGTAGCAAAAAGTGCAGGAGTAACCAAGCAGGATGCAGAAAAATGCTTATCGGCTTTTTCAAGCGTAGTTATTGAAACACTTGGAAGCGGCGAAAAGGTTCAGTGGGCGGGCTTTGGCACGTTTGAACTAAGACACAGGGAAGCAAGACAGGGAATAAACCCGGCAACAGGAGAAAAAATCAGAATAGCTGCTTGTGATTCTCCGGCATTTAAACCGGGAAAAGCTTTAAAAGACAGCTTCAAGTAGACAAAAATAAAGCACACTTGAAACAAAGTGTGCTTTTTTTATATAGTTTTTAATGTCTTACATGAAACGTTCGAAACGCTCGGCTGAAGCTTTGCAGATGGGACATACTCTGGGCGGATTGTCGGCTGCACAAAGATATCCGCAGACTTTGCATCTGTATACCGGATATTTCAGACCAGTTGCTGGTTTGCCTTGTTGCTGTTGTTTTTGTTTTTTGCGCTCTTCCAAAGGTAGTCGCCTTTCGGGTATTTGAATCTGCTTTTCAGAGTTCTCTGGTGCAGAAACATACAGTGCACAGTAGCATGCTCCGTATTGCGCAAGGTCTGCATCTCTGTAGTCACACGGGCACACGATATCCATGTTGTCTTCCTTGTCACCTTTAAAGCGGCGGCAAGGGCACGTTTCCATGCCGTATCTGTCATCGTTGGTAATCAGCCCCTGAGTTAAGAGCTCAAGGAAATCTTCGTCGCTGTTAAGTATATAGCCGCTGCGATTAGCATCGTATTTTAGCTGTGCCAGACGCTTTTTTAATCTTTCGCTGCTGTCCATAGCATTATCCTATAATTTTTTCAAGCCGTGCACGATCATATCCGATTATGCAGTCGTTCGTGCCGATAGTAACCATCGGATAAGACTCTTCGCTGCTATAGCTTTTTTGTACTTCGAGGCACTCTTCAAGCTCCGGCCCAGTAATTTTGTCAACATATACATATGAATATTCGACTTCGTTATCATCAAGGAACTTCTTTGTTTTTTTACACCAACCGCATGTGCTTAATGCGTATAGCTTGATGTCTCCGTAATTTTTACCTGTAACTTTTGTATAATTAATCATAAGCATGTCCCCTTTATTTTTCTTTTTTATATTATAGCACAATTGCATTACGTGCAAAAGTTAAAGTTAAGCAGATATAACAGTTTGTTAACATGTTGCTAATGCAAATGAGCTATGATAAAATTGCAACGATTCATATTTGGCTTTGGAGGACAAAATGAAAGATATAATAATTATAAAATCCCTTTCAAAAAATTACGGAGACATAAACGCTGTAAAGGATATCTCTTTTTCAATAAAAGAGGGTTCATTTTTTGCATTCCTTGGCCCCAACGGCGCAGGAAAATCTACAACGATAAATATCCTATGTACGCTTCTTGACAAGACGGCAGGCTTTGCTTCCGTTGACGGGCATGAAATCGGCAAAGATGACAGTCTTGTTCGGGAGAAAATAGGTGTTGTTTTTCAGGAATCCGTGCTTGATTCGCTTTTAACGGTAAGGGAAAACCTTGAAACAAGAGCTGCTTTTTATGGTATAAAGGGCAAAGAATTTGATGAAAGGCTGCATGATATCGCAAAAGCTACTGAAATCAGCGACTTCATCAAAAGACGGTACGGCAAGCTCTCTGGCGGGCAGCGCAGACGTGCAGACATCGCCCGGGCTCTTATCAATACTCCGAAGGTATTGTTCCTTGACGAGCCTACTACCGGTCTTGACCCGCACACCAGGAAAAGCGTATGGAGGACAGTAAAAAAACTGCAGGAAGAAAAAAAGGTAACGGTATTCCTTACGACACATTATATGGAGGAGGCCGCAGAGGCTGATGACGTTGCAATCATAGACAACGGCAGTATCGTTGCTCAGGGCTCGCCTGCTCAGCTCCGGATCAAATTCAGCACTGATATGCTCAAAGTAATGCCAAAGAGCATTGACGAATATGAAGACTATCTTAAAAAGCAGCAGCTAGAATTTGATAATGACCGTGGAGTTTTGAATATACCTGTAGAGAACAGTATTGATGCTCTGGAGATACTTAAAAAAACTCAAAGCATGATCGAAAACTTCGAGGTAGTTCGCGGCAATATGGATGACGTTTTCCTCAACATTGCAGGACATCATATAATTAAGGAGGAAGTATAGATGAACAGTTCACTCTCCAGTTTGATAAAACGAAATATAAAAGTATATTACAGAGATAAGATATCTGTCTTTTTTTCCTTTCTTTCAATACTTATAATAATAATGTTGTATGCGTTGTTTCTTGGTAACATACAGGTGGATTCAATCAAAGAATCTGCAGGTAACGTTGAAGGCATAAGATATTTGGTGGACACCTGGATAATGGCCGGCATCATTGCCATTAGCAGCGTCACCATATCTCTTGGCGCTCTTGGGACAATGGTCGATGACCAGCATAAAAAGATATTGAGAGATTTTGTTGTTGCTCCGATAAAGAAAAGCCGCATCGTTGCGAGCTATATAATATCGACTTGGATAATTGCTCTGGTCGTTGGACTGTTCACATTATTACTTGCCGAGCTATATATTTTGGCCAGCGGCGGCGAACTTGTTACACTTGCTCAGTTTTTTAAAATTTTAGGAATAATGCTGCTGTGTATCTTCTCCTCTGCTTCTATTATGTTCTTTATCACATCATTTATTAAGTCGGTAAATGCTTTTGCGACGCTAAGTACTATAGTCGGCACGATGATAGGATTCCTTGCCGGCATATACGTTCCGCTGGGCATACTGCCAAATGCCATTCAGACTGTTATTAAGTTTGTTCCGGTATCTCACGGCGCCGTACTGCTTAGGCAGATACTTATGGAAAAACCCTTGGGCAGCGTATTCGCTATGGCGCCCGCAGAAGCGAAATTGCATTATATGGAGTTTAACGGAGTATTGTTCAAAGCAGGTGACAACGAGATATCCGTTGCGGCAATGCTGATTGTGCTGGCTGGCTCCGGGCTTATATTCTTCCTGCTTTCAGTTATCAGGACTTCACGCATGAAAGTAAAATAGGGATATAGAGATTATTAACTTTGGCTTATGATAAACTAATCGCAAAAATGTTCTGTATTGTAATTCTATGATAATAAAGGTATAATATGGATAAAGTATTAACATAGTATAAATCTAATTGCGGCGCTTTTGTTTAAAACAGCGCTGTTTTTAGTTTTAAAGCATCGCTGATATTTAGCATTAATAATCTTTCTGAATTTTCTGTTTCATTTTAAAAAAAAGATATCATCTTTCTTTTTAAGAGCGATGATATATCTTGATAGAAATTATCTTTGGTGCCGAAGACCGGACTTGAACCGGTACAGTGGAAACCACCGCGGGATTTTAAGTCCCGTGCGTCTGCCAATTCCGCCACTTCGGCATAAAAGATGTACGGACTTCCCTATAAAAGAAAGTCCGTTTCTGGAGGCGCCACCCGGATTTGAACCGGGGCGTGAGGATTTTGCAGACCCTTGCCTTACCACTTGGCTATGGCGCCGCAGTTTTTGCGTTTCTTTTTAAAAAAGTAGATTGGAGCGGAAGACGAGATTCGAACTCGCGACTTCGACCTTGGCAAGGTCGCACTCTACCACTGAGTCACTCCCGCATAAAAAAAACAATGGCGACCCGGAAGAGACTCGAACTCTCGACCTCTAGCGTGACAGGCTAGCGTTCTAACCAACTGAACTACCGGGCCATATGGATAAGCGGCTCTTATCATAAAGCCGCCTATCTATTATTGGTGGGAACAACTGGGCTCGAACCAGTGACCCCTTGCTTGTAAGGCAAGTGCTCTCCCAGCTGAGCTATGCTCCCACACGCCGGGCTGTAAAATAACAGTGCCTGCGTATTGTATAATAGACTTGGGTGACTGTCAAAATTCAATATTTCTGTTTAACCGCAAATATGTTAACATTGCTTGCAAATGGTCGGATTTTCGCCGTTTTACAGTCAATATTGCTATCTGCGTTTTTCGAGCTCTGCAAACACTTCAGATGGCTTTAGTCCTCTTTCACTGAGCATAACGAGAAGATGGTAAAGCAGGTCTGCACTCTCCAGCCGGATTTCGTCAGCAACTCCGTTCTTTGCGGCTATTATCACTTCTGCGCTCTCCTCCCCCACTTTTTTAAGTATCTTGTCAATACCATTGTCGAAAAGGTAGTTTGTATATGAGCCTTCTTTAGGATTAGCTTTTCTGTCTTCTATAACACCGAACAACTCGTCTATGACGGCGTATCCGCCGCTGTAATCGGCTGACCCGTGCAATGTGTCGAAGAAGCACGAATAAGCGCCCGTATGGCACGCTGGGCCTTTCTGAGAGACCATGGCAAGCAGCGTGTCTCCGTCACAGTCGATCTTAAGCTCGTGAAGCGTTTGAATGTGCCCTGAAGTTTCGCCTTTCATCCAAAGTTTCTGTCTGCTTCTTGAGAAATAGACCATGTTTCCAGTTTCCTGAGTCTTTGCAATTGATTCCTCACTCATGTACGCCAACATCAGAACTGCATTGGTTTTGACATCCTGTACAACTACCGGCACGAGGCCTTTTTCATCGAATTTGATTTTTGATGTATCCATTATATCTCCTCTTTATATCCTGACCGGAATATTTTCTTTCAAAAAGTAGTCCTTCACATCTTTTACAGTATAGTCACCATAGTGAAAAATCGAAGCAACTAGTACCGCATCTGCCCCTCCGTCTGTAAGCACTTCTTTGAAGTGTTCCATCTTACCCGCACCGCCGGACGCTATCACCGGTATGCTAACAATATTTGAAACGGCTCTCGTTGCGGGTATGTCGTAGCCGTCCTTAGTTCCGTCTGTGTCCATGCTTGTCAGCAGTATCTCTCCAGCACCCAGCTTTTCTGCCAGCGCTGCCCATTCGAGCAGGTCTCTTCCTGTATTTACACGTCCGCCGTTCAGGTATACGTCCCAGCCTGTTTTGTCGTCACGCAGTTTTGCGTCTATTGCACATACAACACACTGGCTGCCGAACTTCTCTGCAGCTTCACTTATAAGCTCTGGAGTTTTTAGCGCAGCAGAATTTATAGATATCTTGTCGGCACCCTGTTTGAGCATACTGCGAAAATCTTCGACTGTTCTAATCCCGCCGCCCACAGTTAAAGGTATGAAGACTTCTTCAGCTGTTCTTGCCACTACTTCGCTCATTATGCTGCGCTCGTGCGCTGAAGCGGTAATGTCCAGAAAAACCAGTTCATCGGCCCCCGCTTTGTTGAAAGCTTTCGCCATTTCGACAGGGTCTCCTGCATCTCTAATATCTATGAAGTTTACTCCTTTTACCACACGGCCTGCGTGCACATCCAGGCACGGTATAATTCTCTTTGACAGCATTATTTCGCTCCGATTTCTATTGCTTGTTTTAGATCTATACTTCCCGAATACAGCGCTTTGCCTATTATCACGCCTTCTACTCCCGTACTAATAAGCTCTTCAACATCCCTTATGACGCTCATACCGCCGGATGCGATTATGTTCATTCCTGTTTTCTGAACCATGTTTATTGTTGCTCGTACATTCGGGCCGGTAAGCATACCGTCACGGTTTATGTCTGTATAGATTACCGTATCAACACCACGTGCTCTCATGTCCAGCGCCAGCGCAACAGGATCGGCATCAGTATCTGAAGCCCAACCACGAGTTGCAACTTTGCCGTCCTTTGCGTCAATGCCGGCAACTATCTGCCCCGGAAATTTTGCAGCAGCTTCACTTACAAGCTCTGGATTTTCGAATGCCGCTGTCCCAATAATCACACGGGCTATGCCCAAGCTGAGCCTCTGCTCTATGTCTTTCATGTTTCTTATACCGCCGCCGAGCTGCATTGGTATGTTTAGAACACTGAGTATCTCTTCGACAGCATCGTGGTTGGAAAACTCTCCGGCGAAAGCAGCGTCGAGGTCTACCACATGAAGATAATGTGCTCCCATGCTCTGCCACTTTTGTGCCATCTCGCTCGGTTTTCCGTATTGCGTGGCTTTGTCCATATCGCCCATCTGCAGCCTTACGCAAGTTCCGTTCTTAATATCTATTGCCGGGTATATCCTCATTTTAACTCTCCAAAGTTCTTAAGCATTGCCAATCCAATGTCTCCGCTCTTCTCAGGATGAAACTGCAGTCCGAATATGTTGTCCTTCTGAACTGCTGCTGTGAACTTATATCCGTATTCCGTTTCGCCGATAATGAATTCATCCGGTACATCACTTGCGTGGTATGAGTGAACGAAATATACAAACTTTTCACTTCCGTCATTTTGAAAGAGCGCATTGTCTTTTATTATCAGGTTGTTCCAGCCCATATGAGGCACTTTTAAGCCTTTAACCTCGAAGCGCTTAACAATGCCCGGCACCAGACCCAGACCCTCGTATTCGCCGTTCTCGAAGCTCTTATCGAAAAGCAGCTGCATACCGAGGCATATGCCTATGAATGGTTTGCCTTTTTTTATCTCGCTTAGCATAGCATCCTGCATGCCTGAGTCAAGAAGGCACCTGGCGGCATCTGCAAAAGCACCGACGCCCGGAAGAACTATATGGCTTGCATTGATCAAGTCGTTTGTATTGCTTGTAACAGAAGCTTCGAAGCCAAGAAATTCAAAAGCCTTTTGAACGCTTCTCAGATTGCCCATGCCGTAGTCTATTATCTGGATCACGCCTAGAGTACCCCTTTCGTGGAAGGGATGCCTTCTTCTCTCGGGTCTGACAGAAGCGCAAACCTTACCGCACGCCCCAAAGCCTTGAATACGGCTTCTATCATGTGGTGGTTGTTTGTGCCGTATAGGACGCTTATGTGCAAAGTCAAGCCTGCAGCAGAAGAGAAAGCTCGAAAGAATTCTTCGAAAATCTGCACCGGCATGCCTCCGACCTCGGGCTCATAGCACTCTACACTGTATTGCAGGAACCCTCTGCCGGAAAAATCCAGGCTTACCATAGCAAGCGCTTCGTCCATGGGTATGAACTGTGTAGAGTATCTGTAGATGCCTTTTTTATCACCTATTGCCTGCGATAAAGCCTGACCAAGCACGATCCCGACATCTTCGACTGTGTGGTGCTCGTCTACGCATAAATCGCCGCTGACCTTAAGCGACATACCGAGCTTGCCCTGCTTTGCAAACAAATCCAGCATATGGTCAAAGAAGCCGATCCCGGTGGACACTTCTCTAACTTTTGCGTCATCAATATTCAGTTCCAGGTCTATCTTGGTTTCTTTCGTATCCCTTTTTATACAGGCTGTTCTCATAACAGGCCTCCTTAATCTTTAAATCTTATCGCTGCACTTCGGGCATGGGCATCTAGCCCCTCTGCCTGTGCAAATTTTATAATATCATTATAGCACTTTCCAAGTGCCGCTCTATCGTAGCAGATATAGTTCGTCTTCTTGATGAAGTCGTCTACTGAAAGCGGTGAAGAAAACCTTGCTGTGCCGGCAGTCGGCAATACATGGTTCGGGCCGGCAAAATAATCTCCCAGAGGCTCCGGCGAATACTCCCCAAGGAAGACAGCTCCAGCATTTCTGACCATCTTTAAGCCTTCCCACGGCTCTTCTGTCAATATCTCCAGATGCTCCGGTGCGATATCGTTGGCGATTGCAAAAGCCTCTTCAAGCGTTTCAGTAAGAATTATCGTACCATAGTTTTCAACACTTTGCTGAGCTATCTGTTTTCTTGTAAGCATGCTGAGCTGACGCTCTATTTCTTCCGAAGCCTTTTTTGCTGTATCAACGCTTGTCGTAATGAGTATGCTTGCAGCCTGTTCGTCATGTTCTGCCTGTGACAGGAAGTCGGCTGCTATATATGCCGGATTTGCACTTTCATCCGCTATTATCAGAACCTCGGAGGGACCAGCTATCATATCTATGCCTACGCTTCCATATACCTCACGCTTTGCAGCGGCCACATAAGCGTTTCCGGGGCCGGTTACTACATCTACCCCAGTTACGCTTTTCGTGCCGTATGCAAGCGCTGCTACGGCCTGAGCGCCGCCTATCCTCAGTATAGTGTCTGCTCCCGCGATATCTGCTGCGACGAGCGTAAGCGGCTCTATACTGCCGTCTCTGCCGGGAGGCGTTACCATGATAACTTCCTCTACCCCTGCTATCTTCGCGGGGATGATGTTCATAAGCACGCTTGACGGATAAGCTGCTTTACCGCCGGGAACATATACTCCCGCACGCTGCATAGGGATTATCAGCCTTCCGGTAACTGCTCCGTCGATTTTGCATTCATAGCCTTCACGTTTTTGCTTTTCATGAAAAGCCTTTATATTTTGTGCACTTTTCTTTAGCGTTGCAACAAGCTCTGACGATATCGCTTTATATGCAGCTTCGATTTCTTCTTTTGTAACTCTGATGTTTTCTTGATTAAGCTCAAAGCCGTCAAACTTCTTTGTGTATTCGAACAGTGCTTCATCACCTCTTTGCCTGACTTGCTCAATTATATCCACGGCTGCTTTTCTTACATTTTCGTCAGCTTCTGATTTTCTGCCCAGTCTTTTTTTTACTTCTACAATGTCGTTTAAAGTGTATATCCTCATCAGGACTCCTCCACTGCGCTCTTTATCTTTTCGATAAGCGGCTTTATTACTGAAGCCTTTATCTTAAGGCTTGCCCTGTTAACCGCCAGTCTTGCGGACACCTGAGCGACATCTTCTGTTACGACAAGACCGTTTTCTTTGAGCGTCCTGCCGCTTTCAACTATGTCCAGAATAACATCGGACAAACCAAGTATCGGGCCGAGCTCTACGCTGCCGTTAAGCTTTATGCACTCTATCGATTCTCCTTTTGATGCGTAATACTTCTTTGCGACTTCCGGATATTTCGTTGCAACACGCAGTATTGATGTTGTAAGCGAATTGTCCTGCTTGGCGGGATAACCTGCGATAGCCAGCTTGCATTTGCCATATTTCAGATCCGCCATCTCATATAGCGGAAGACCGGCTTCAAGCAGAGTGTCTTTGCCGACTATACCCATGTCGGCAACACCGTGGTCGACATAAGTCGGGACATCTGTGGGCTTTACCATAATGAATCTGATATTATTCTTTTCATCATAAAAAATCAGCTTTCGAGAGTCTTTGAACATCTCTTCACATTCTATGCCGCATTTTTCAAGTATTTTCATCGCTTTTTCAGCAAGCCTGCCTTTTGCAAGCGCTATCGTTATCTGCATATCCTTCTCCTACAGCACATTTTTAATTCCGCTGTCATCTATAAATATTGCTTCATTTGCCTGCGCTCTTTGCTTTTCCTTAATAAGCTCATTCTTTGTAAGGTCTGAGAACAGTATCGCTCTTTTGCCGCTTTCACGCAGCTCTTCCGCATATGCATATGCTTTTTCATAAGAATCCGGCTCTGAAGAGATGACAGCATCAGTCTTATAATAGCCAGACAGCAACTCCTGCCGCTCCATCGCTATCATTATACGCTTTATGCCAAGTGCAAAACCTGTTGCCGGGATGTCTGCTCCAAACTTTGAAATGAGCTCGTCATACCTGCCTCCGGAAACCACCGGGAAGCCTATGCCCGGTGTAACGCCACGGAATATTATTCCGGAATAGTACGCTATATCGTGCAACATCGAAAAATCAACGGATATATACTCAGCTAGTCCATAGGCTTTTAGAAGATCGTATACACCCTTAAGGTTGTTCACAGCATCGGTGCACTCAGCGCTGTCATAAAGCTTCAGCGCTTTGTCGAATACTTCTTCATCGCCGAAAAGCCCGGGAAGTTCTGCCAGTTTCTGCGTATGCTCTGCGTCTATACCAAGCTTTGCTGCCGCTGCTTCTATCGCCATAACGTCCTTGGAATCCACCGCGTGGCGAAGTTCGTCGATCTCTAATTCTTCCAGCCCTATCTGCCCTACAAGACCTTTGAAAAATGCAACCTGTCCAATGTCTATCGTAAAGCTTTTCAGCCCGGCTTTTATCAACGCCTTTATTGCAAGAGCAATCACCTGGGCATCCGCTTTATAGCTTCTGTCCCCGATAAGCTCTATTCCTGCCTGTGTGAATTCGCCAGCTTTACCGAAAGCAGGGGCTGCTGTTGCAAAGGAGTTTTGGATGTAGAACAGCTGCTTTATACCGCTTCCCAGTTTAGTTGCTGCAACGCGGGCTATTGGCACAGTCATATCCGGCCGCAGAACCAGAATGCGTCCCATCGAATCTACAAACTTTATCATGCTCTCCTGCATGTATGAACCGACACCGCTCTGGAAAGCATCGTAATATTCATATGTGGGCGTTTCGATTTCGTCATAGCCCGCTAGAATAAAGGTTTTCCTCAGCTTTGCCTCTATGTCTCTTTTTATATAGCACTCCGCCGGCAGACAGTCTTCAACACCGGCAGGTACGTGTTTTTTATATTCTTCCATAAGTTATTACAGCTCCTTAATTCAACGTTTTAGCACGCTAAACTACTAATACGCTGTATTCTAACCTCTATTTAATCATTTGTCAAGCGAAATTGTTTAATTTATCGTGATGTTATCGAAGCTGAATCTTTCGGATGCCAGCTTTAGTAGTTGTTTATACAGAGCACCGTTATCATTTTCTAGCTCTTGCGCAATTTGCCTTGTCTTTTTCAAAAGCTTCATGTCTCCGATTAGATTGGCCATGTAGAGGTCTGAAACACCGCTCTGCCTGCTTCCGAGAAACTGCCCCGGCCCGCGCAGCCGCAGGTCTTCTTCAGATATTTTAAAACCATCGTTTGTTTTAGCCAGTATCTGAAGTCTTTTATTGTCGTTCTGCTCGCACATGAGGAAGCAGTATGATCGTTTATCTCCCCTGCCTACCCTGCCGCGCAGCTGGTGCAGCTGGGACAGACCGAAACGGTCAGCATTCTCTATTATCATAATTGTTGCGTTCGGTACATCTACGCCGACTTCTATCACTGTTGTTGATACAAGTATACTGAACTCTGCGTTCTTGAAGCGTTCCATAGCTTCGTTTTTCTCCTCTGGTTTCATTCTGCCATGAAGCAGCGCTGTATTTTTCTCACCAAAGCGCTCACTCAGTTCCTCGAAAACCTCCTCTGAAGATCTGGCTTCAAGCAGACCGCTCTGCTCTATCAGCGGACACACAACAAAAATCTGCGATCCTGATGCTATCTCTTCTTCCAGGAATCCGTACATATCGCTGCGTTTATGCTCACCTACGACAAAAGTCTTAACCGGCTGTCTCCCCGGCGGCATCTCGTCTATTATCGAAATATCCGTTTTGCCGTAAATAATAAGCGCAAGCGTTCTCGGAATCGGCGTTGCGGACATTATCAATGTATGGGGTGCGCTAGTTTTTGACTCAAGCCGAGCACGCTGAGTTACCCCAAACCTGTGCTGCTCATCTGTTATTATCAGCCCAAGAGCAGAGAACTGCACGCTGTCATAAAGCAGTGCATGCGTACCAATGATTATATCCGTATTGCCGGCGGCGGAGTTTTGCGAAATGATTCTTCTCTGCGCTGCAGGGGTGCTGCCGGTAAGCAGTTCTATGTTTATACCGGTATCTTTAAAAAGTGCGCACGCATTCTTGAAATGTTGTTTCGCCAGCACTTCAGTTGGCGCCATCATAACGCTCTGTTTAGAGTTCTTTGCACATATATACATCGCATAGAATGCCGGTGTTGTTTTACCGCTGCCGACATCTCCCTGCATCAGCCGGTTCATTGGCTTTTGCTTCGACAAATCTGATTCTATCTCATTCATTACCCGAAGCTGGGCATTAGTCGGCGAATATTCCAGCAGAGACAAAAATTCTTTCCTAACCATTTCATTGCTCTGTAGGCATTCGGCTTCGCCAAAATCTGTGTTTTCCCGATTTAAAAGTGCAATATTGAAAAGAAGCAGCTCCTCGAACACAAGCCGCCTTTTCGCTGCTTCTAAAATGATTTCATCGTTTGGAATGTGTATATTTTTTATTGAAAAATTGATATCGGCTAGATTGTGAAGTTTTCTGAATTGTTCAGGTAGCGTTTCCCTGATGCTGCCAGCGCAGTATTCCAGCGCTGATTTCATCAGTATACGCATAGACTTTTGCGTAAGGCCTGCTGTCAGCGGATATACAGGGCTAAGACCAGTGATTTGCTTATTGCCTTTTTCAATGTGCGGATTGGTGAATTGAAGGCTTCTGCCAATAATCTTTGTTGTACCGCTTACGTATACTTCGTCGCCCTTGTGGTACATTCGGCTCATATAAGGCTGATTAAAAAAAACAGCCTCTGCACTTCCTGTCTCGTCGGATAGCGAGAACTTCGTCAGTGAGACGCCTTTTCTTATTCTTCTTAAAGATGGGTTTTTATCTATAACCGCATTGATACTATAGGTTCCGTTTGGCTTAAGCCCGGACAGCTTGACCAATTGCCCGGGTGTTTCATATGACCTTGGCATATAATATAAAAGGTCACGTATTGTTCTTATCCCAAGCTTTAAAAGCAGCCTGGCTTTTTTATCGCCTACACTTTTTAACGATTTTACGCTCTCGTCAGGACTCATTATTCAACCGCAAATATATAATAGTATACAGGCTGCCCACCGTACTGCAGCTCTATATCAAAATCCTCATATTTATCTTCTATCATCTCTGCAAGTTTTTCAGCATCTTTTTCCTTTATGTCTTCTCCGTAGAAAATCGTGATTATGCTGTCATCTTCCGTTACCATACCCTCTATAAGGTCAATACAGGTTTTCTCGACATCTTCATCGTGAAATGCTATTTTCCCGTCCTGAATACCTATTATATCGCCCTTTTTAATTTTCTTTCCGGAAACGCTTGAAGCCCTTACCGCAGTAGTAACCTGGCCTGTTTTTACCGTTTCAATCGCTTTGTTCATGCGCTGTTCATTCTCGTCAAAACCAAGTTCCATATTGTACGCAAGAACTCCGGTTATTCCCTGAGGGAATGATTTGCTGGGAATTACCTTTACGTTTTTACTTGAAAGTTCTGCAGCCTGTTCTGCAGCAAGTATTATATTTTTATTGTTCGGGAAAACGAAAACATTGTCTGAGGGTGCCTTTTCTATAGCTTTTGATATCGTTTCTGCCGATGGGTTCATAGTCTGCCCGCCAACAACGATCTCGTCAACTAGAAATTCTTTGAATATGTTTACTATTCCGTCGCCCGAAGCGACTGAAACAACAGCCATCGGTTTCATTTCTATGTCTGAATGCACACCATCCCTAAGCTCTGTGTGCTGCTCACGCATGTTTTCTATCTTTATTTTTGAAAGTTCACCTAAACGCTGTGCATATTGAAGCGCTTTGCCCGGGTCGTTTGTGTGGACGTGAGTTTTAATGAGCTTCAGGTCTCCGACAACAAGAACTGAGTCCCCAAGATCCGAAAGGTCGTCCTTATAGTCGTCTATGTTCTTCTGAGACACACCTTCATTCACATTTATAATGAAAAACTCTGTACAGTATCCGAACTCAATATCCTGAGTAAAATCTGCAAATTCGTGATGCGTTTCTTCCTGCCCACTATCAAAATCGATATCGTCTGATACTGTTTCTCCGTTGACAGCATTCTTAAACCCTTTAAAAATAACCAAAAGACCTTTACCTCCTGCATCAACTACTCCCGCCTCTTTCAGTACAGGCAGCATATCCGGAGTCTTCTTTAGCGTTGCTGCGCCCTGCTCTATTACAACGTCCAGCAAACCTTGCAGGTCGTCGCCCGCCTTGGAACTTCTGTGACCCATAGCAGCCATGTCTTTAGCAACCGTTAGAATGGTGCCTTCTTTTGGCTTCATAACAGCTTTATAAGCGGCGTCTACGCCTTCCTGCATGGCTGTAGCAAAGTCTGCAATGTCCGCCTCATCAAGACCTTCAAGGCCCTTTGCAAAGCCTCTGAATATCTGTGAGAGTATAACGCCCGAGTTTCCCCTTGCGCCCTTAAGAGCGCCCAGAGACAGCGCATCAACTATATTAGAAATCTTCGAAGCATCAGCCTCTTTGACTTCTTTTACGGCAGACATCATCGTCAGCGACATATTTGTGCCTGTGTCGCCGTCCGGAACAGGAAAAACATTAAGGGAGTTTAAATCCTCTTTGCTTTTTTCCAGTAATGATGCAGCTGCAAAAATCATATCTTTAAACAATCCACCACTTATCATTTAAGCGTATTATCCCCCTTACACCCTTATCCCGTTAATGGTAATGTCGATCTTCTCAATCGTTAGTCCTGTGATTTTTTCGACTTTATACTTTACAGTATCCATAACGTTTGCAGCAACAGCGGAAATAGATACGCCGTATTCAACTATTATGAAAAGATGAATACGTACGGTGCCTTCGTTTGTAGAGATTTTTACACCTTTGCTGAAATTTGACCCACGAAGAAGCTCTACAATTCCATCCATCGTTTTTTGAGAAGACATCCCAACTATACCGTAGCATTCCATAGCGGTCACACCGGCAAGGTTGGAAAGAAATTCATCAGAAAATATGATTTTCCCGTTCGAGTTTTGCTGAATAACAGCCATTTTTCTTTGCCTCCTATATAAAAACGTATATACATCCAAATTGTGTTGCGGTCTTAAATTTATCTTCTTTTTAGGCGCTAGTCAATAGTTTTCACCAAAATGACACGAAAATTTAAAAATTGGTCTTGCCAAAAGAAGCCACTGATGATAGAATAATCAAGTTCGATTTTAAGGTAAGTGAGGTGTTAATCATGGCTAAATACTGCGAGATATGCAACAAGGGTATTGTTTCCGGAAACAATGTCAGTCACTCAAACAGAAAGTCCAAGAGGACATGGGCGCCCAATGTACAGCGCGTTCGTGCTATAGTAGACGGCTCTCCTAAAAGAATGTATGTATGCACAAGATGCCTGCGTTCGGGAAAAGTTGTCCGTGGATAGTTTGATTTAGAATATTCTTTTAAAGGGATCTGTAACGGTTCCTTTTTTAGTACAGTTTAATTGTCGTTAGTGAACATCACAAGCGCATAGCCGTCTTTAATCTTGATATCTGCGTGGTTTTCCTTGACAATATTGCTTACGCCCCTTGAAGAGCCAACGGCAAGCAGAAGATCTTCCAGCGGGTATGCAAGGCCTTTTGCAGAAACTATTATGTCTGATCCAAGCGGAAGTATTGATACGGTCTGCCCGGTTCTGTCCTTTATCTCATAATAATCATTGCATATGAATATCTCGTTGTTTTTGTTGTGTATCTTCATGGAAGCACCGCTGTCAAGCGCAAGCTTTAAAAGCGCTATGTTGGACATCGTATGATCCATGCGGCTGCCTATTGCACCGAGCAGTACGATATCATCTGCCCCTCTGTCAAGTGCAAGCCTGACTGCTGCTTCAGTATCCGTTTCATTCTTCATCGGCTCCAGCCGTATCACTTCTGCACCTTTTATCGACTGAGCAGTCACGTTCTTTTCATCGGCAGTATCGAAGTCTCCAAGAAGTATGTCTGCTATGATACCGAAAGATTCAAAAAGGTCTGCGGCTCCGTCAACACCAATCAGTTTGTCAGCTTTATCAATATAGCTATTCAGCAGCTTTAAATCCGGCGGATAACCACCGCTCACAATAACGTATTTCATTTTTCAAGACGCAGCGTCTTTATCATTTCCGCCGGGTCCTCAGCTTTGAATATAGTATTACCCGATACTATCACGTTTACACCCGATTCGATTACGTCTTTTATATTGCCTGTGCCTATGCCGCCATCCATTTCAATATCTATTTTATAGCCCCTTTTGTCAATCATAGCTTTTAAAGCCTTTGCTTTTTCAAGAGATGATTCTATAAAGCTCTGGGCGCCGAAACCTGGATTGACAGACATAAGCAGCACCATATCGACGTTGTAGAGCACATATTCAAGAACGTCTATGGGTGTGTGCGGGTTTAGTGAAACGCCCACTTTTTTGCCTGTGCTTCGGATTAGCTGGAGCGACCTGTCGAGATGTCTCGTGGCTTCTTCATGAACTGTTATTATATCTGCACCAGCCTCGGCGAACTCGACAATGTACTTGTCCGGGTTGTCTATCATGAGGTGAACATCCAGCGGAAGTGTTGTTGCTTTTCTTAAATCCCGTATCATATATTGACCGAAGGTTATGTTTGGTACAAATGAGCCGTCCATTACATCGCAGTGGATATAGTCGGCTCCTGCTTTTTCCAGCATCTTTACAGCATCATAGATATTTGTAAAGTTTGCAGATAGTATCGATGGTGAAATCTTAATCATATTGCCTTTGCCTCTTTTCCTGAATTTCTTTTAGTAGTTCAAGATATCTTGAATATCTGTTTTTATTAATCAAGCCTTTCCCCACAGCTTCTTTTACCGAACAGTCGGGCTCATTTGAATGAAGACATGTGGAGAACCTGCATTCGTGCGAGTATGGTTCTATATCTTTATAATAGCCTGCAAGCTCTTGCGGCAGTATTTTCTCCGGCTCAAGAAAAGAGAACCCCGGAGTATCTACAGCTGTTCCGCTGAAGTCTTCCAGCAGTAAAAGCTCTGCGTGCCTGGTAGTGTGCTTGCCCCTGTCTGTCTTTTTAGACATCCCGCCCGTTTCAAGACTCAGTTCGCTGAACATTGCATTGAGCAGCGATGATTTACCGGCAGCAGATTGGCCTGCAAAGCAGGTACACTTACCTTTCAAGCGATTTTTCAGTACGTCTATACCTTCTTTTGTGGCTGCGGACACACATATTGTATCACAAGCTTTTCCATATTCCAAAAGCAGTTTTTCTTTCCCTGGCTCGTCTGCTGAGTCGCACTTGTTTATAATCATTATCGGCTCAATATCTTCCTTCATTGCCGCTACTATAAGCTTGTCACACAGCATAAAGTCTATCTTCGGCTTGCCTGCAGAAGCAACAATTGCGATTACATCTACATTTGCTACCCTTGGTCGTTTAAGCTCGTTTCTTCTTGCCTGGATCTCTTCTATATATCCGTTGCCGCCGCTGTCTGCTGAAAAAACGACATTGTCGCCGGGAAGAGGCGTGACACCGTCATTTCTGAACCGCCCCCTTGCTTTGCATTCATATATCCTGCCGCTGCTCTCCAATACATAATAGAATCCGCTGACGCCCTTTAGTATCTTACCCTCCAATGTTCTCGCTCCGATCATAGAAATATATTTCGAATTCATATGCCAGAGATTTATTGATGAATACCTTTACTTTTTTAACTCCGCCTGTTAGGGCAAACATCTCCAGCGAGAGTGGTATTTCTCCCGGGTCTGCCTGTATTTCATGCACCTTGAAATTTACAATTTTATCATCAATCTCTTCTTCATATACTATCTTTACCTTAGAGCCTATGTCCTCTATTGTTATCTCTTCGTTCAGAACGGCCATATATTTTAGGTCATCATACATGCTTATATGAAGGTCTATATCATTGTCGAACTGTGCGGCAACACCCTGCTCCGGGCTTTGGCTTACAATTGTTCCCGGCTCTTTTTCGCTTTCCTCCTGATATACGTAGATATTCTGAAAGCCCGCTTCACTCATTATATTTGCGGCCTGCTCCAAAGTAGTATCAACTACCTGTGGTACGGTACCCGTCTCCTTTTCAGGTTCGGATGAAATTACAAGATTTACTTCCGCCTGCGTTAGTATATCACTTTCGGCTGCGGGAATCTGGGAGATGACAGTACCTTCGATTACTGTTTCATCAATTTCGTATGTCTTTTCCGCGACGATAAGCCCCATATCTTCAATGACGCTGACCGCTTCTGTTTCCGTCATACCGATAAGATTCGGCATGTATATAACTTCCGGGCCCAGAGAAACCGTTAACACGACTGCATCCTGAGTCTGCATGTTTGTCCCGGCATCCGGTGACTGTTCTATAATTATTCCAGCTTCAGCGGTATCATCATTATCGTATACTTCACTGTAACCCACGCCCATATCATCAAGAATGTTTTTTGCGCTTTCAATATCCATTCCGACAAGTGAAGGAAGCGCGTAGTACACATTTTGCGTAGGCTGCGCTTGAGAACCTGCAAACAATGCATTTCCTCCGAAAACACCTGCTGCAACTAAAAGTAGCAGCGCTACAGCTATAATAGTTATCTTCCAGATTTTGCTCTTTTTTAAGTTTATTGAAATCATATTAAATGCTCTGTGCTCTGTGATTTCAACAAACTCGCCGCTTTTATCTATAAGTGAAATAGTCAGGTCTTTTTTCAGCTCATCTATGCTTTCATACCTGTCATGTTTATCTTTGCTGGTGGCTTTCAGGATAATTTTATTAATCGAATCTGATATTCCCTCGTTAATCTGCTTTGGCGGAGTTATTCTTTCGTTTATATGCTTTAAAGCAACGGAAACGGACTTTTCACCGGTATACGGCAGCCTACCCGTTAGCATCTCGTACATCACTATGCCCAGCGAATAGATGTCTGAGCGCTGGTCAAGCACTTCACCTTTTGCCTGCTCTGGCGAAACATAATATACAGAGCCGATAACCTGTCCTGATTTTGAAATGCCTGACGCTACGCTTTTTGCTATTCCGAAATCTGTTACCTTTAGGTTCTCATCGCTCTCCATTAGAATGTTGTGCGGTTTTATATCACGGTGTATTATCCCTTTTTTATGGGCAGCGCTGAGTGCACTGCAGATTTGAAGAGAATATTCCACGGCTTGTTCTTCAGGCAAAGCTCCCTTGTTTTCTATTAGGTTCTTCAGTGTAGGACCGTCAATATACTCCATGACCATATAATAAACATTTTCGTCATAGCCTATGTCGCTGACATGCACTATATGTTCATTACTTAGGGCAAATGCCGCCTGAGCCTCTCTTTTGAACCTGTCAACATATTCTGTACTTCCGGCAAATTTATCTTTTAAAACCTTTAATGCAACGATACTGTTTGTTTTCTTGCACAATGCTTTATAGATATAGGCCATTCCGCCGGAATCTATTCTGTCTTTAATTATATATCTTCCGCCAAGGGTCTTGCCTATCATGACTTAGTGACCTCCGCAACGGCTATTATTACGCTTATGTTGTCAGCTCCGCCGTAATTTAGTGCAGCGTCTACAAGCCTATATGCCGCAGTTTCAATTTCCCCGGCAAGTATTTGCGCTATCTCACTATCACTTACACAGGAGATAAGGCCATCGCTGCACAGCATGATTATGTCACCGTTCTTAATATCAACTGCGAAAAAATCTGTTTCTATATCTATATGAGCACCAACCGCTCTTGTTATAACGTTTCGTTTAGGATGGTTGCCAGCTTCGTGTTCTGAAATATGACCTGCATCAATCAGCTCTTGAACGTATGAGTGGTCTTTTGTTATCTGAGTGAGTATTCCCTGAGAAAATTTATATGCACGTGAGTCACCGACCTGGCCTATAAACACTTTGCTTCCTTTGAAAACTGCAAGCGTTGCCGTCGAACCCATGCCTTTCCTCTCGGTGTTCCTTTTTGCGTTGCTCCATACTTCTTTATTAGCATCGCTTATTGCCTTTTTTACGTCACGTGAAGTAATATCATCAACACTTTTATCTGCAAAAGAAGCTGCGATAGAATCGACTATCAGCTTGCTGGCAACGTCTCCTGCGTTGTGCCCGCCCATGCCGTCGGCAACAACAGCGTAGTAATCCCCGGTCAATATGCTGTCCTCGTTGTTTTGCCTGATATGTCCCTTATGTGTCATTGAATAAAACTTCATATATCCTCGCTTCTTCTTTTAAGCTGTCCGCATGCACCTTCGATATCGCTTCCCAGTGACCGCCGCACGGTAGAGCTCCTTCCTCTTTTAACAAGAGATGCCGCAAAGGCATGCGCCTGTTTTGCTGTTGGCGGCTTAAGGCTGCCGTCTGTGTCGTTGAGAGCTATAACGTTTATATGGCAGCTTAAGTTTCTTGTTGCTTCAACCAGCGCTTCTAAGTCGAGAGGTGAATCGTTGAACCCCGCAATCAGTGTATATTCTATTATAATTCGTCTTCCTGTATTTTTAAAGTAGTACTTTGCCGCTTCCATAATGTCTTTGACAGAGTATACTTTTGCAGTCGGCATTATAGTTCTTCTTTTCTCATCGATTGCGCTGTGAAGAGAAATGCTCAGATTGATCTGTATCTTTTCGTCTGCAAGTCTGTTGATCCCGTCAACTATTCCGCATGTTGAAAGAGAAATATGTCTCATCCCTACGTTCATTCTTTCGTTCAGCATATATATGAATTCTATAACGTTGTCGTAATTATCAAGCGGCTCTCCGCTGCCCATAAGAACGACATTGCTTATCTTATCCTGCTTGTCTGCTTCTATGAACTGAGAAAGCATTTCTGAGGCGCTAAGGTTCCTAATAAGGCCGTCTTTGCCTGAAGCGCAGAAAACACAGCCCATCCGGCAGCCTATCTGTGTGGAAACGCATAGCGTGCTGCCATGTTCGTATTTCATCACGACACACTCGACAATGCCGCCGCCGCTCATACGCATGAGATACTTCGCTGTTCCGTCTTTCGACTCAAGTTTTTCTGCTACTTGCGCATATCCTTCCGTAAAGTTCTCTGAAAGCCTCTGTCTTAGCTCTTTTGACAGGTTGCTCATATCGCTGAAACAAACGCCCTTACTAAGCCAGTCCCACAGCTGCTTTGCGACAAAAGGCTTTTGCCCCATTGCGGCAAGTATTTCTTTTAGTTCGTCTTTGCTCTTTGATAATAGTTCAGTCATTTTTCCTTCTCATTATAGCAATATAGAAACCGTCAGAATCTTCTATGTGCGGATACAGCGTTACCGGCTGTTTCTTATATTCAAAATTTTTGTTTCTATCGAGAAAACTTTCAGTAACCAGTTCGTTTTCTTCTTTGTTGATTGAACAGGTGAAATAAGCCAGCGTGCCGCCTTTTTTAACGTACATCGAGCTTACATTTATTATGTCTTTTTGCAGCTTTGACAGGGACAGTATATCCTTCATCGTTCTTGAATATCTGATGTCGGGATTTTTAGCCATCAACCCCATTGAACTGCACGGAGCATCTATCAGAACTACATCAAAGCTTTCTTTCAGGCAAGGCTCTGGTACTGTAGCGTCGTGCTTTGCAACTCTGGCATTTTTTACGCCGAGCCTGGCATAGTTCTTCTTTGTCATTTCTATCCTGTGCTCGTGTACGTCCCAGGCAAGAATGCTTATTTCATTATCTGTTAGAGCAGCGGCATATACACTTTTACCGCCCGGTGCTGCACAGCAGTCCAGTAGTTTGCTGCCCGGTTTAACATCCGCCGACAAAACAGCTTTCATTGCGCTTTTTGACTGCACTGCGATCTTACCTTTTTTATAGATATCTGTATCTTCTATCGAAGTGAGCCCATATACCATATATGAATCTTTTATATCACCCTTCTCGTACCGGAGCGACATCTTATTCAGTTCATCTTCCAGGCTTCCCTTTATCAAAGTGTTGTCACGAAGAAAAGTGCCTTCAGGGGATTTGTATGACAGTAGCGCTTCAGCTAATTCTATGCCGAAATCTTCAATGAATTTGCTGCACATCCATTCTGGATAGCTGTAACGTATGCTAAGTGCATGGACGCTTTTGCCCGCCGGATATTCTATGCTGTCTTTTCTTCGCTGCAGATTTCTTAGCACTCCATTCACAAAGCTGCTCATCTGCGGCTTTATCTTCTTGATGAGCTTAACGCTCTCATTAATTGCTGCAAATTCTGCCGTTTGCATAAAGAGCATCTGGCATGCGCCCAGCCTTAAAACGTTGCGCACACAAGCATGAACTCGCTTTGACGTTATCAGAACATCCAGAGTGTAATCAATATATAAAAGGTTCTCCAAAACGGTCTTTACAAGACGAGTTGTGAACCTTCTGTCTGCGTCACTGAGTTCCGCAGGAATGTTCTTTTTTAAAGCAAGCCCTGTATATGCGCCGTCACGCAGAACTAAATCCAACGTATTATAGGCTGCCGTTCTTGCGGAGACCGTCACGCGAAAGACTCCGAAGACAGCTTATTGCCACGAAGGAAATCCGGAGCACTCATGCGCCTGCAGCAGGGAGCCTGTATCTCTTCAATTTTCAGCAGACCGCTGCCCGTGCCGACAATCAGTCCTTTTTTCTGGTCCGCTTCAACAACTCTGCCAGGGGTTGCGCTGCCATTGAGCACGCTCGCTTTCCACATCTTATACATATCTTCGCCCTGATAGGAATATGCGCCCATTACAGGATCTAGTGCACGTATAAGGTTGCGGATATCTTCTGCAGACTTGCTCCAGTCGATAAGCCCAAGCTGACGTGACAGCGGCGGATAGTAACTTGATTCGTTATCATCCTGCTTTATCCTTTTTGCTGTTCCGTTTTCAATGTCTTTAATAGTTTCTATCAAAAGATCTGCGCCAAGAAAAGCAAGCTTTTCATATAGTGCTCCGCCCGTCATATCATCAGTAATATCCGTCTTAGCGAAAGATATTATATCTCCGGTATCAAGGCCCTCGTCCATATACATAATAGTTACGCCTGTTTTTTCTTCACCGTTTATTATAGCCCACTGTATGGGAGCAGCGCCCCTGTATTCCGGCAGCAGGGAAGCATGTACGTTTATACATCCAAGCTTCGGTATATCGAGTATCTGCTTTGAGAGTATCTGACCGAAAGCAGCAGTAACGATCATATCCGGACTTCTTTCTTTAACTGCCTCAACGCCCTCGTCGCTTTTGATTCTGTCGAATTGCAGGATGGGTATGTCATTTTCGAGCGCAGTTAACTTAACAGGCGGCTGCTTTGGTTTCTGTCCACGTCCGCATTTTCTGTCGGGCTGCGTAACTACTGCTGAAATGTCGTGCCCCGCTTCTATCAGTTTTTCAAGGCTGGTCACTGCAAAATACGGAGTACCCATGAAAACTATCCTCATTGCTCATCATCCTCTTGCGGTTCATAGTCCATCGTAGTCTCTTTTTCCATTTTGTCTACGAAAAGTACGCCGTCAAGGTGGTCAATCTCGTGGCAGAATATCCTTGCCAATGTGTCTTCAAGTTCTACGACCTCTTCTTTGCCGTCTCTGTCGAGATATTCTACCGTAATTTGCTTGGGGCGCTTTACCGTACCACGTATCCCAGGTACAGAAAGACAGCCTTCATCATCGATCTCTTCGCCAGCTTTTTTACAGATGACCGGGTTGATTATCTCGAAAAATTGGTCTTCATACTCAACTATTGCTATCCTTCGGAGCACGCCAACCTGAGGCGCTGCCAGCCCCACGCCCTGGTCGTGGTGAAGTGTTTCTTTCATATCGTCAAGCAGCTGAAGAGTGCGGCTGCTTATTTTTTTAACGTCACGTGATTTCTTCCTCAGCGCTTCGTTGTTACTTCCTGTTACAATATCCCTTATCGCCATTTTTGTTACTCCTTATATCATGTTCTGCGGGTTTATCTCTAAACCAAACGTACAATCGTAATATTTCTTTTTGTCCGAATAAATATACAACCTTTTTCGAAAATCTGCAAGTTTAGAATCGTTTAGCACCTTTATGAGTATCTGCCAGCGTGACTTACCTTCAATTTTCTTTACCGGTGCCGGGCCAGCATCAAACAGTATTATCTGTTTTCTGATTTCTTCGAACTGTTTCTCCAGTCCGCTTGCAAAATCCAGGCAAGCTTTCCTTACCGATTCTTCCGCTTTCCCGACAAAAACTATCCTGAAAAACACAGTATACGGCGGAAGCAATGCGGCTTTTCTTACCTTCATCTCTTCGTCGAAAAACCCTTCAAAGTCGTGTTCCTTTGCAAACTTGATAGCATAGTGTTCGGGAGAATATGTCTGTATGATAACCTTGCCCGGGTCTTTTCTGCCGGCACGGCCTGCGACCTGCTCTAGCAGACTGAACGTCTTTTCCGGGCTTTTATAATCCGGTATCATCAGCGAGCTGTCTGCGGCAACGACGCCGACCAGTTCCACCTGTGCAAAATCGAGACCTTTTGCTATCATCTGTGTGCCGATAAGTATATCCGCATCTGCGTTTTTGAACTGCTCGTATATTTTAACATGCGAATCTTTTGTTCTGGTGGTGTCAAGGTCCATGCGCAGCACCCGGGCCGCCGGAAACCTTTCTTTTACAAACTCCTCAACCTGCTGGGTCCCGATGCCGAACTGCTTTATGTATTTTTTTCCGCACTGCGGGCACACTTCACGAAGCGGCCTTTTTCTGCCGCAGTAGTGGCACATTAAAGTGTCTTTGTTTGAGTGATATGTCATGCTTACTTCACAATAGTCGCAGAACTCTACGAATCCGCATCCACGGCACATAACAAAAGTGGAGTAGCCTCTTCTGTTTATAAAGAGCATAACCTGCTTATGGTCAGCCAGAGACTTTTTCATCTCTTCATATAGAATGCCGGAAAAAATCGTCCTGTTGCCTGCCATTATCTCTTTGCGCATGTCAGCAACTATTACTTTAGGCAATTTTAGACCGAACAACCGATTTGGCATGCTTACAAGCTCATATATACCGTTTTTTGCTTTTATGTAGCTTTCTACTGACGGCGTTGCCGAGGCAAGCACAAGGCTTGCTTTCTCAATATTCGCTCTCATACGTGCAACTTCATGAGCAGTGTATTTCGGGTGTATATCCGACTTGTAGCTTGTTTCGTGCTCTTCGTCTATTATTATAACACCTACGTCATGCAGCGGTGCAAATACTGCTGAGCGTGCTCCTATTACCACTCTTGCGTTACCAAGGACCATGCGCTTCCACTCGTCGTATCTTTCTCCCGGAGTAAGCGTGGAGTGGTAGACGGCAATCTCGCTTCCTATCCTTCGCTCAAACATAGCGACAAGCTGGGGCGTTAGCGAAATTTCCGGCACAAGCACTATCGCGCTTCTTCCCTGAGCAAGAAAATGTCGTACTATCTTTATATAAACCTCTGTTTTTCCGCTGCCGGTTACGCCATGCAAAAGGTATTTGCCCTGTTTTGCCGTTATCGTGTCTATTGCGTTTTTCTGGTCTTCTGTCAGCTCGAATTCTTCCTCCAGCAGCACTTCTTTCCTGGGGCTTCTGAAGGTTTCAACTATTTCGACAGATATGGCCCCTTTTTTTTCCAAAGCTGTTCTTGCTGAAGAGCTGTTTTTAACAAACGCTGAGAGTTCATTTGCTTTAAGCCGGCCGTTATCTCTA
Source organism: Christensenellaceae bacterium (assembly GCA_963666505.2). Lineage (GTDB taxonomy): Bacteria > Bacillota > Clostridia > Christensenellales > SZUA-584 > JABGQS01. The sequence continues at coordinate 60,427 of CAXXXL010000002.1, forward strand.
AGTGCGTTCAATACTTCAAGCTGCTTTGGCGCCTTTATCCTGCCGTCCTTTGTTAGAAGAGAAGCTGCAAATTCGTAGTATTCTTCTTCGCCTAGGCTGATTACATATTCACGTTCGTGCTTATCGCCGACTTTTCCTCCCCTCATCTGTGACGGAAACATAAGGCGCAGAGCTGTTGCAAAGGTTGTATGGTAGTATCGGCGTATCATGCCGGCAAGAGATATCTGTGCGGGTGTGAACGCTGCAAAATCTGAAAGCACGCTTACTACGCTTTTGATATCGCTGCCTTCATATTCGCACGTTTCGGAAATAGAAATAACATATCCTTCACGCAGTGTGTTGCCCCTGCCAAAAGGAACTTTTACTCTGAAGCCTATCTCTGCTTTTATTTCATCGGGAATTTTATATTCGAATACCCTGTCGACGTTCGAGTGAATTATGTCTACAATGACCTTTGCAAACATAAGTCACCTCGCTATGGTTTTTCTATACTCAAAAATACAATCTATGATATCTTTTGCAAGTTCTTGCTTTGTCTTTATCCCAAGGTCCTTCCCGCTTCCGTCTTTATATAAAAGTTTTATGTTGTTATAGTCGGAACCAAAACCCTCATCGTGTTTTCCCACGTCGTTTAGTGCAATGATATCAAGGTTTTTGTTTTTCAGCTTTTCTTTTGCACTGTTTTCATGGTTGTTTGTTTCTGCCGCAAAGCCCACCAAAACCTGCCCCGATTTTTTTCCTCTGCCCAGTTCTTTTAGTATGTCTATAGTTCTTACAAGCTCTATACTTTTGTCTTGCCCTTTTTTTAACTTTTGGGAGGAAACTTCATTCGGCGTATAGTCTGCTACTGCTGCGCACATTATCACAACATCCGAGCCGGCTGCAAACTTTGTCACGCTCTCGTGCATCTGTTTTGCGCTACGGACACTGACCATTTCAGCTTTTGCTACTGCTTCGAGTGCAACAGGGCCGGAAACAAGCGTTACGTCTGCGCCTCTTGCGACTGCAGCGGTCGCTATTGCATATCCCATTTTTCCGGACGATCTGTTGGAAATAAACCTTACCGGGTCGATATCCTCGACTGTTGGACCTGCCGATACAAGCACTTTTACTCCATTCATATCGAACAGAGACTCGAAAACGCTCTGTGCATATTCGAGTATCTCTTCCGGTTCTTTCATTCTGCCCGCACCTTCATCACGGCAGGCGAGCGCTCCAATGCCGGTATCCATGACATAGCAGCCACGTTTCTTTAATATTCGGATACTTTCCTGCGTAGCCTGGTTTTCATACATCGCCGTGTTCATTGCAGGTGTGAAAACAATTGGGCACCTGGCAGCAAGCAGAGTTGTCGTCAGCATATCGTCTGCAATTCCGCCAGCTATTTTTGAAAGTATATTGGCAGTGGCAGGCGCAACAATAAACATGTCCGCTCTTTTAGCAAGCGAGACATGCTTTACGTCGTGCTCTTCACTTCTCTGAAAGGTATCGGTTATCGCAGCATTTCCAGAGATAGTCTCGAACGTTAATGCGCTAATGAACTCTAAAGCGTTCTTTGTCATTATTACATGGACGTCGTATCCCTTTTTGACAAGTGCGCTTACAAGATAAGCAGTTTTATACGCTGCAATACCTCCCGATACGCCCACGACAACCGTCTTTGGCATAGTTACACTTCTTCCGGCGTTATATACGTAATCCTGTCCTCATGTATTTCTATTGCAGCCTGTGAAACAGGGTTGGATTCCTGTTCGTCTGTTAGCGGCTGTGCGCCGTCAACGAGCTGTCTTGCTCTTTTTGCAGATTCGACCACAAGGGTATACCTACAGTCTGCTTTGTCCTTTAATTCGCTTACTCCCGGATACATCATTTATATCACCTGTCCTTTAAAATTATTTCATCTTTATTGCGTGAAACTTTCAGTCTTTCTGCGCACAGAATGCACTCCACACTTTGCACAACGTCACTAACGTTATCGTTTACTATAACATAATCGTAGCGTTGTGCAAGTAAAGCTTCACTTTTTGCTTTGCCCAGCCTCGTCAATATCTGCTCTTCCGTATCTTTACCACGGCTTCTTATGCGCTTCTCAAGCTCTTCCATAGAAGGCGGCAAAAGGAAAATATAAACACCTTCCGGAAACACCTGTTTTGCTTTCAGCGCTCCTTGTACGTCTATTTCAAGAAGAACGTCTCTGCCTTCGTCAAGCTTTTGCGAGAATAGTTGTGTCGGCGTTCCGTAGTAGTTGCCGTATACGCAGGCGTGTTCCAGAAACTCGTCTCTTACCAGCATGTCTTTGAACTGCTGCTCTGAAATAAAGAAATAGCTTTTGCCTTCAACTTCGCCCTTTCTTGGAGCACGGGTAGTGCAGGACACTGAAAGGTATATATCCTCGTGTCTTTTTAGCAGAGAATCGCATACTGTACCTTTTCCGGTGCCGGACGGCCCCGACAAAACAATAAGAAGACCTTTGCTCATATTACTCCTCAGTTTCTATTTCTTTATCCGACAGCCTGTTTGCAACTGTTTCCGGCTGTACAGCCGAGAGGATAACATGGTCGCTGTCGGTTATTATTACTGCTCTTGTGCGTCTTCCGTATGTCGCATCGACAAGATTTCCTTTTTGACGCGCTTCCTGAATTATCCTTTTGATAGGAGCAGACTCCGGACTTACAATAGTTATAAGCCTGTTGGCGGAAACGATATTTCCAAAACCTATGTTTATAAGCTTGATACTCATATACCCTCCAAGAATTATTCTATATTTTGAACTTGTTCTCTTATTTTCTCTACAGTGCTTTTGCCTTCTATTACGGCATTTGTTATATCCATATTGGAAGACTTAGAACCTATTGTGTTGAGTTCCCTGTTCATCTCCTGGACAATAAAATCCAGCTTTCTGCCTGTTTCCCCTCCGTTTTTTGATATCTGCCCAAACTGTTTTATATGTGTGTCCAGCCGAACTATCTCTTCAGTTATATCGGCCTTATCAGCAATATAAGCTATCTCAGCATTAAATCTTGTTTCGTCGACTTCCGCACCTTCAAGAAGCTCGCTCAGCCTTAGTTTAAGCTTATCTCTGTATTCTTGAGTAATGTAATCTTTTTTTGTTTCTATGCTACTAAGAACATTCTTAAGCTGTACAAGGTATTCTTCTATGTTCTGCTTTAATTGTTCACCCTCTCGCTGTCTCATCTCGCTCAGCATGTCAAGAGCGTCTTTGAGCGCAGACTGCAGTATTGCCTGCAGAGTTTCTTCGTCTTGAGTTTCCTCCCGGACAGTTATTGCGTCAGGTATCCGTATGATATGCGAAAGAGTCAGGTCATCCTCCAGACCGCATTCTTCAGCAGCTGTTCTTGCGGAATCTACAAAAGACTTTATAAGCCCAATATCCGCTTCTGCCTTTTTGCCGCCTATGTCCAGTGATGCGAAGTTTACGAAAACATCCACCCGGCCGCGTGAGAGCTGTGACTTAATCGTTTTTCGTATGCCTTCCTCTGCAAATCCAAGCGTTCTTGGCATCCTTATGTTTATATCAAGAAAGCGATGGTTAACTGCCTTTATTTCTATAGTTATCTTTTTTCCGTCCGTCTCGGCTTCAGCTCTGCCAAAGCCTGTCATGCTTCGCAATATATTCATCCATCCTTATATTTACTATTGGCTTAATATTATATCACAGTACTTTTGAAAAAATAAGCGTTTTGAGCAAAAAAATCTCATATACGCTTATTTTCTTCTGATTTCTCTTAATTGCTTTCCTTTTATATGGAAAACAGCTCATCCGATGCCGGAGGAGCAAGTAATCTTGTGACTCCGCATTCTGTTACTGTGATGTCTGAGTCGGTAACTTTGCCGATTACAGCAGCGTTTATCCCTGCCTGTTCCAGCGCTTCGAGCATCTTTTTGCTGTCAGCCGCAGTGATAAGCATGCTTCCGCTGCCTATCAGCCTTTTTTCGTTTATACCAAGCGTTGTGCATATCTTCTTCGTAACTTCCGTATACGGAATGTCGTCACCGTAAAGCACACAGCCGGTGTTTGATGCAGTACAAAGCTCGTGAACAGCTCCGTATACGCCGCCTTCTGTTACATCGTGCATCGCCGTCGCTCCTGCGCCGGCTGCAATCATCCCATCTTTTATTACGCTGAGCATTCCTTTGAGCTTTTCAATATCATCCATGTCTTTTTCAGTCAATACACTCTCAATCTCTTTGCTGTGTTCTGCTGCGATGATTACCGTACCTTCTATCCCTGCGTATTTCGTCATTATTATATCGTCGCCGGCATTGGCTCCGCCGCTGCTTATAAGCTTGTCTGTATCGACTCTTCCGATAACTGTTGTAGACAAAACGATCCTGGTCACAGCGTCGGTAATTTCGGTATGACCGCCTATTATGCTTATGCCAAGCTCGTCCGAAGTCTTGATGAGATCATCGACTACCTTAGTGATTTCTTCTATTGTTTTTTCCGGCGGAACCAGCATCGTTGCAAGCATATACTTCGGCTTTGCCCCGGAAGAAGCTATATCGTTGCCCGAAACGTGTACAGCAAGAGAACCTATGCCGTCGCTTGCACCCGTTATCGGGTCTGTTGACATCACACAGGCTTCGCCGTTAAAGTCGATAGCAGCGCAGTCCTCACCCACGCCGGAGGTTAAAATAACGTCTTCTGCGGGATGAAGCTTATCGAGCACTATCTTTTTTAGCTGCTCGTTTGTAAGCTTGCCTATTTTCATACTTTATCCAGTTCCTCTTTTATGATCTCGTTGACTGTTTTCGGGTTAGCCTTGCCTTTGGTTGCTTTCATGACCTGTCCTACGAAAAACGCCATTGCCTTTTTATTACCGCCATTGTAGTCCGCAACAGGTTTAGGATTATCTTTGACAACTGTCTTGATTATGCTTCTAAGCTCATCGGTGTCGTTTATCTGGACAAGGCCCTTCTTTTCTACAATCACTTCCGGGTCTTCGCCTGTTTTGAATACTTCCTCAAAAACTGTTTTGCCAACTGTTATGTTTATTTTACCGTCATCAATCATTTTTATCGTATCTGCCAGCTGTTTTGGTGTCACGCTCATATCTTCAGCAGAGATGCATTCGTCTTTGAGCAGACGCAGCAAGTCAGTCATTATGAAATTACTGGTCTTTTTAGGCTCATTATATATTGCTATGCAATTCTCAAAAAACTCAGCGGTATATCTCTCTGATGTTAGTATACCAGCATCGTATTCTGGCAGGCCCAGCTCTTCGATATATCTTTTTTTCTTTTCTTCCGGAAGCTCCGGCAGGCTTTTTCTGTAACCGTCTATCTGCTCATCTGTCAGTACGATAGGAACTAAATCCGGATCTGGGAAATAACGATAATCATGCGCTTCTTCCTTGCCACGCATAGCGTAGCTCTTGCCTTTAACATCGTCAAAGCGCCTAGTTTCCTGCGTAATAGTACCGCCGTCCATTATAACCGCTATCTGACGTTTGCTTTCAGCTTCTATTGCGCTGTATACGGCTGAAAAGCTGTTTAGGTTTTTCATCTCTGTGCGTGTGCCAAGCACAGCTGAGCCTTGTTCGCGAACAGATACATTCACGTCACAGCGAAGCGAGCCTTCCTGCATCTTGCAGTCTGAGACACCTGTGTATTGTATAATGCTCTTTAGAGTTTCTAAAAACTCCTTAGCTTCGCCTGCACTGCGCAAGTCCGGTTCTGTTACGATCTCTATCAAAGGAACACCGCACCTGTTGTAGTCAACAGCAGTACCTGCTCCCGCCTCATGCAGCAGCTTTCCTGCGTCCTCTTCCATGTGTATCCTGGTAAGACGCACACGCTTTTTCTCGCCGCCCTCAAAGTAGTCCACATATCCGCCTGTGCAGATAGGAAGGTCGAACTGAGATATCTGGTACGCTTTAGGAAGGTCGGGATAATAATATCCTTTTCTGTCCATCTTCGAAAAGTTTGCTATTTCGCAATTTGTCGCAAGCCCTGCTTTTGCAGCGAACTCTACCACTTTCTCGTTAAGTACCGGAAGCACACCCGGCATACCTATACAAACCGGGCAGCAGTGGGTGTTCGGCTGTCCGCCGAATTCGTTTTTGCATCCGCAGAAGATCTTAGAATTTGTCGCAAGCTCTACATGGACTTCCAGTCCAATAACCGTTTCAAACTTCATTAACTCTCACCCCCTGCATACGAAGGCTCGCCCATAGGCGGCGAAGCCTGTTCGAGCGCATATGCGGCTTTTAGCATCGTCTGCTCATCAAACGGCTTAGCAATAAGCTGGATGCCTATAGGAAGGCCGCCCGAGCTCATAGCGCAAGGTACAGACACAGCCGTAAGACCCGCTATGTTGACTGGCACTGTATAAATGTCTGTCAGATACATCTGCATCGGGTCACTTATATCGCCTGCTTTGAATGCCGGCGCAGGTGCTGTTGGTGACAGTATCAAGTCGTATTTGCTAAAAAGATCATCGAAATCTCTTTTTATGAGTGTTCTGACTTTCAAGGCTTTCATATAATATGCATCATAGTACCCGGAGCTTAGCACATAGTTACCCAGCATCATCCTGCGCTTTACTTCGTCGCCGAACCCCTGGTTTCTCGTTTGTATATAAAGATCTTTGATATCTTCGAACTTTTCTGCACGGAAACCGTATTTAACACCGTCATATCTTGAGAGGTTGGATGTTGCTTCCGCTGACGATATTATATAGTATGCAGTAAGAGCATAATCGAATGTCGGAAGCTGTGTTTCCTCTACAACAGCACCCAGGCTTTCATACATTTTCACTGCGGTTTCAAGCGCTTCTTTAACTTCTGAGGCAAGACCTTTGCCAAAGTATTCTTTGGGCAGGCCTATCTTCATACCTTTTACGCCGCCTTTAAGCCCTTGAGTAAAATCAGGCAGCTTCATATTTATGGAGGTAGTGTCTCTTTTGTCATGCCCGTATAGATAGTTCAGCGAAAGTGCGGCATCCTCTACCGTTCTGGTAAAGGGGCCTATCTGGTCAAGCGAAGACGCAAAAGCAACAAGGCCGTATCTTGATACTGCGCCGTAAGTGGGCTTTAAACCTACAACTCCGCAATATGATGCCGGCTGTCTTATGCTGCCGCCGGTGTCTGAACCAAGCGCCAGCGGAGCCATCTTTGCAGAAACTGACGCCGCGCTGCCTCCGGAGGAGCCGCCAGGTACTCTTGATATGTCCCACGGGTTTTTTGTTGTCCTGAATGCGCTGTTTTCCGTCGAAGAGCCCATCGCGAACTCATCAAGGTTAGCTTTTGCAAGCGTTATCAGCCCCTTGCTTTTAAACCGCTCTATGACATGCGCATCGTAAGGCGGCACAAAGTTTTCAAGTATCCTTGAAGAACATGTGGTAGCTATGCCTTTTGTACAAATATTGTCCTTTATAACAGCTGGTATACCGTCGAGTATGCTCCTGTTCTCACCTTTACTACGGCGCTCGTCCGAAGCCTTTGCTTCACTGATAGCCGTTTGGCCACAGACGGTATTTAGAGCCTCTATAACCGGGTCTTTTTCTTCTATTCTTTCAAGCAGCGACTGTGTAAGCTCTGAAGAGCTAAGCTCGCCCTTTTCAAGCGCATCAGCAGCCTGTTTCAATGTCAACTCGTATGCTTTCAATTATTCACCTCATTCAACAACTTTAGGTACTATAAAACAGCCGTTCTCACGCTGCGGAGCGTTTGATGTCAACAGCTCATTATCCATGCTGGGTGTTATCTCGTCTTTACGAAGCACGTTCTCTATCCCCTGTATATGTGCCGTCGGCTCGACATTGTCAGTATCAAGCTCGCTCAGTTTCTGCGCCGCTTCGAGTATCTCCAGCAGGCTCTGACGGTGCATAACCTTTTCCTCTTCAGTAAGGCTTATTCTTGAAAGAGCAGCTATCTTTTCCACTTCACTTATCGGTACCTGCATTAAAAAGTCTCCTTTATTGATTTAAATCATATTCGAACGCCGCAAAGAAGTTCTGCTGCGTGTCGCTTATCTCTTTTATAAAATATATTACACCCGGCTTGTCTGACACCACGAAGTCTGTAGAGGAGCACAGCGCTAATATTTCTTTTGTTTCTGTCACTATATCATATGCGTAGAATTCATACTGATAGTCATCAACGGCATTCTGTGCACTGGACGTCGTATAGAAGACCCTGCTTTGATTCTGGGAAAAATCAAAGTTCTCTATCTGGGTATCTTTTACAATGTAAGTTTCTACAAGCGTCCCTATATCACAGAGCTTTAGGTTGGTTGTCCTTTCTTCGCCTCCGGTAGAGTAGGACTCGAGGACAAGAATTGTCTTGCCGTCATCAGATATCTTAAAATCTACACCGGAGCAAACTTGCCTTCTTTCTTCGCCGATCTCGTAAATAACACCTTCCTCTGAAGCCGTCCTGTCTGCAAAGAATATCCTGCCCTTTGAAACCGCCATGCTGCCTGCTCCGCCCTGTTCTTCCTCTACTGTGAAGATGCTGTAACCTTCCCCCGTGAATTCACATCCACGAAGCTGTATCGACCTATCGTCAGAGCCAGTCATAGCGTAAAGGACATCGCTCTCGTCAGACCATGCAAAGCAGTTTGTAAGGCTGCCAAAGCCTTCTTCGCCAAGGTTTATCGGCGATGAAGTATCAAAATCGTACACATAGAGTACACTGTTTTCTATGGATACGTCAAGTATTGCAAGCTTTGTTCCGTCGTAGGAGAAAGCCGCTTCTTTTACGGAGAAGAATTCAGGCATATCAAGCTCTGTTATCCTGCCGTTAGTGTCTTTAATCCAAACTTTGTCTGAAAGAAGATAATCGTCTTGTTCCATTGACGGCTCTTCCGGCATATAGCTTCTTGCAAAAGCTATCCTGCCGTCTGCTGCGGTATCGAGGAATCTTCCGTTTTCTATGAACGCAGGTGTCTTTACCACTACGTCGTTTGCAAGTATTACGCTATAGTCGTCAAGGCTTACTCCGCTCTCGTTAATTTCGTAGTTTGGAAGAGTACTCTGCTTTAGGTAAACTACATATAGGCTCTTTGCAGGAAGTTCGCTTTCAAGTATAGGGCTACTTAGCTCAACAAAGTTTTTCGCCTCATTTTCGGTTGTAAACGGCTTGGATATTAGCAGTTTATTTGTAGTATCAGAGCAAAGCACAGGCGTCATATCTATGTTTTTCGGCCATGTGCCCTCCTGATGCTCTAAAAATGCGTCCGCTACACAATAGTAACTGCCCTGTGTTTCGGGTTCAGTCCTGCTGAGTGTTATAACAAGCTCGCCGTTGGCTTCATCTACTCTGAATTCTGCGCTGCTTAGAAGCTGAACGTACAGAACAAGAGTATCGTTCTGCGCCGGGTATTCCCTGAAAAGCCCTGCAACAAGACCTCCGAACTCCCATGAATCTTTCGGCTGATAGTCCCAGAAGCTTATATTAGACAGCGTTATCATAAGCCTTTCAGGACTCTCGAGCATAGACACTTCATATTCCGGCAGTTTCACAAGTTTGGATTCGGGATAGCCGTTTTCACGACTGCCGCTGAGCATTGAGATAGTTATAACTATACTGCCGTTTTGCTGCGCAATATCGATATCCTTTACGTTAATGTTTTCTGCAGCTTCAACAATACCGCCGGTAGCTGTCTGCGACGGCGTTGTTGTCTCGCTGCTCTGGTCGTCGATCCTGTTGCAGCCAGTCAGCAAAACGATAATTAAAAGTATGGTTACTATAAGCCTTACTGATTTCATTTAAGTCCTTCTTTTTTTAAAAAGTTTTTCGGCGCATCTTTCCGCGTTATATATAATTTCTTCAATATCTACTCTTTTGAACTGTCCGTTCTCATAAAGGATCTCTCCGCCTATCATTGTAAGCACAACGTCACTGTCGCTTCCGCTGTAGACAAAATTGCTTAGAAGATTTGCCTTTGGACAGTATCTTATTCCGGTTGTATCAAGTATTATAATTTCCGCCTGTTTGCCCGCTTCCAGGCTGCCTATTCTTTTTTCCATACCAAGCACTTTAGCGCCGTTTATCGTAGCAGTCTCTACTGACTTCATTGCCGGCATTACTTTCGGGTTTTTCTTAAGTGCTTTTTGCAGCATTGCCATGTATGTCATCTCTTCCATCATGGAAAGATTATTATTGCTGCCCGCACCGTCTGTAGCACAGCTTACGTTTATTCCCATATCCAGCATATCGGCGACACGTGCAATGCCGCTTGCCAGCTTAAGATTGCTCTGCGGACACGACATCACACCTACGTTTTTCTCTGCCATTATCTTCATATCATCGTCGCTGACCCAAACGCAATGGGCTGCCATTACAGGAAGTTCGAGCACGCCAAGACTGTCAAGCAGAGCTATCGGTGTTTTTCCGTTTCTCCTTATACAGTCTTCATGCTCTCCCTTTGTTTCAGAAACATGGACGTGTATCCTTGAAGCAAGCTCCTGAGCCGCTTTGATTATCTTTTCAAAGGTTTGACTGCTGACTGTGTATTCCGCATGCGGCGCGATCGACGCTTCTACTCTTTCATAATCCTTGACTTGTTCAAATAAATCCCGAGCCTCGGCCAGCCTTTCATCCACGCTTTTGCCCATGTCTATTACTGTAGCGCCTATTACCGCCCTTATTCCGGAATCCTGCGCTGCTTTTGCGATATCGTATGAGAAGTTGTACATATCGTTCATGCACGTCACGCCGCCTGCAACCAGTTCTGCCATGCCGAGCATGCTTCCCCAGTAAGCGTCATTTGCTGTTAAGTTATCTTCCGCAGGCCAGATCGCATTTTGCAGCCAGTCCATAAGGTCCATATCATCTGCAGCACTGCGAAACAGGTTCATCGGGATATGAGTGTGTGTATTAACAAAACCGGGGGCAATTATACCTCCGTTTGCGTCAATGACTCTGTCCGCTTCAAAATCCGGTGCTGTTTTCTGACTGCCGACATATGAAATGACTGCGTCTTTAATTTGAACACAGCCTTCATAGCAATCAGCCTTTTTGTTAGCAGTTATCAAAAAACCGTTTTTGATATAAGTATTCATATTCAGACTCCGTACATATATCGGCGCTGCTCTTGTGTAAGCTCGTCAATTTTGATCCCGAGTGATTCGAGCTTCAGTTTGGCAACAAAATCATCAAGCTCACAAGGCACGTTATAGACTTTGTTCTCTAAGCTGCCTTTATGTTCTACAAGGTATTTTAAAGACAGTGCCTGCAATGCAAAGCTAAGATCCATAATCTCTGCCGGATGCCCATCGCCTGCGGCCAGGTTTACAAGCCTGCCTTCCGCAATCACATAAAGCGTTTTTCCGTTAAGACTATATCCTTGTATGTTGTTTCTTGCTTCAAAGCTCTGCTGTGCTGTTTTTTTAAGTTCAGCTACCGCTACTTCGACATCGAAGTGACCTGCGTTGCACATCATCGCTCCGTCTTTCATAAGCTCGAAGTGCTTTTGAGTTATAACATCACTGCAGCCGGTTACCGTTATGAATATGTCGCCAAGGCATGCCGCTTCGTCCATTGTCATAACAGAAAAACCGTCCATTACGGCCTCTATGGCACATACAGGGTCTACCTCAGTAACCACCACTTTTGCGCCGAGTCCCTTTGCTCTCATAGCAACGCCTTTGCCGCACCATCCGTAACCTGCCACGATAACAGTTTTACCTGCTACAACAAGGTTGGTAGTCCTCATTATCCCGTCCCAGACTGACTGGCCCGTACCGTAACGGTTGTCGAAAAGATGCTTGCACTGTCCGTCGTTTACAGCAATGACCGGGAATTTCAGTGTGCCGTTTTTCTCTTTTTGTCTGTAGCGCAGCACGCCTGTCGTCGTTTCCTCGCATGCGCCAATTACGCTGCCGGACTTGCTGGCAAGCGTTGTATGAAGCGCTTCTGAAAGGTCTGCGCCATCGTCAAGCACAAGATCCGGCTCGTTGTCGAGCGCCATTGAAATATGCTGCTCGTACTCTTCCTGAGTCGCTTTGTGCCATGCGTAAACATCCATACCGCCTGCAGCCAGAGCTGCTGCGACATCGTCCTGAGTGGACAGCGGATTAGAGCCTGTGACAGACATTTTTGCACCGCCGGCTGCAAGCACACGACAAAGATAGGCTGTTTTTGCTTCAAGATGTATGGAAAGCGACACCTTTAGCCCTCTGAAGGGCTGCTCTTTTATAAACTGCTGCTTTATCGACGAAAGAACAGGCATATGGCTTTGAACCCAGCTTATCTTTGTTTCACCCTTGCCTGCAAGTTTTAGTTCTCTTACCTGACTCATCTATATCATCTCTTTCACTCTTTTTTTCAGGTATTGCGCAAAATCGTCTTTAAGATCGTTACGGCTGAGCGCCTGGTCTACTGTTGCCTTCAGAAACCCAAGCTTATCGCCTACGTCATAGCGGATGCCCTCGAACTCATATGCGTACATGCCCTCTTTGTTCATAAGTGTTTTAAGCGCATCCGTAAGCTGTATTTCGTTGTTCTTTCCCGGAGCCTGGTTCTCCAGTATGTCGAACACCTGCGGCGTTATTATATATCGCCCGAGTATTGCTATGTTGGACGGTGCAGCAGATGCTGACGGTTTCTCTACCATATCGCAGACTTCATGCAGCCTGCCTTTGGTTTCTTTATCTGCAGGCGCTATTATGCCGTATTTATCAACTTCGCTGTGCGGCACTCGCTGAACGCCGATTACAGATCTTTGATGTTCGTTATATACATCAATAAGCTGGCCTATTGCCGGTTTTTCAGAAACTATCATATCATCACCCAGCAGCACAGCAAAAGGTTCGCCTCCCACAAAGTCACGAGCGCAGCCTATTGCATGCCCAAGACCTCTTGGTTCTTTCTGCCGGACGTAAAACACGTTGACAAGATTTGATATGTCTTCAACAAGGCTCAAAAGCTCTTGCTTTCCCTGCCTTTCGAGCTCTGCCTCAAGCTCGTAGGATTTATCGAAATGGTCTTCAATAGTGCGTTTGCCACGGCCTGTTATTATGATTATGCTCTCTATACCGGCGTCTATAGCTTCTTCTACTATGTATTGTATCATTGGTTTGTCTACGACCGGAAGCATCTCTTTGGGCTGAGCCTTAGTTGCAGGCAGAAATCGGGTCCCGAGTCCGGCGGCTGGTATTACTGCTTTTCTTATTTTTGTCATATTACCCTCCATTCTTTGCATTACTGCAACTTCGCTATTATACTACATTTTGCCTCTTTTTTGTTTACTTTTTTATTAATAATATACTCTATGTTGTTTTTTTAACATAACTTTTCCGCCCTGCAGAGCGCTGAAAATATGCTTGACCAAAACAAGTGTTCGGGTTATAATGATATTAGAATATTTGTTCGGTTTGGTGGTTCTATGGATAGGGTAATACTTCATTGCGATTTGAATAGTTTTTTTGCTTCTGCGTCTATGCTTTCTCATCCGGAGCTTGCCGGGAAAGCCGTTGCTGTCTGCGGAGACGTTGCCAAGCGGCACGGCATTGTGCTGGCAAAGAGCATGCCGGCAAAACGTGCGGGCATAAGGACCGGAGAAGTTTTGTGGAAAGCAAAGCAGCTGTGCCCCCATCTTATCACGCTTCCTGCCGACTATCAGCTTTATATGAAGCTTTCTAAAAGAGTGACCGGGATATATGAGCGCTACACAGGCCGGATAGAGCCTTTCGGCATAGACGAATGCTGGCTGGACATCACCCCGCACAAGACTTCTGAGAGCTACGGCAGAGACACTGCAGAGGAGATAAGAAAAACTGTGAAAAACGAAACAGGGCTTACGGTTTCCATAGGCGTTTCATGGAATAAGATATACGCTAAACTTGGAAGCGACTACAGAAAACCGGACGCAGTCACCGAGATAAGCCGTAAGAACTACCGTGATATTGCATGGCCTCTGCCCTGCCGCGACCTTATATATGTGGGCAGGTCCACCGGCAAAACGCTGGAGAAAGCCGGAGTCAACACCATCGGCGATATCGCCAACTGCCCGAGGCCGTTTTTGAAAGCGCTGCTTGGAAAGAACGGGCTTACTCTGCACGACTTTGCCAGCGGCAACGACGCTTCGCCAGTGCAGAGCATAGACCACACTTACATTGTAAAAGGCATAGGCAACAGCATGACGACCGTTCATGACCTAAACAGCGACATTGAAGTGAAGCAGGCTTTTCTTATACTGGGCGAGATGGTCGCCTACCGGGCAAGAAAAAAACGCCTGCAGGGAAGCGTTATCGGAATATATCTTAGAGACAAGGACCTTGTAAGCATCACACGGCAACTAAGCCTTGGCCGCTCTACGTTCGTTTCAGACGAGTTGGTTGAGCACGCCATGACACTTTACCGGGCCAACTGGGACGCCGCAAAACGCCCCATACGCTCTATAGGCCTGCGGCTGGAACGCCTGTCTCCCATCGGGCTGTATACCCAGATGAGCTTTCTTGACCCAAGGCGCATCTTTCTTCAGGACTTAGAGTTTGCAAAGGACGATATAGTTCAGCGGTTCGGCAAGGAAGCTATCACTCGTGCGAGCCTTATGAAAACAACGGTGGTCGAAAACAACCCCAAAGAGCAGCACATCGTTCATCCGCTTTCTTTTTTCAGGATGTGATCATCCCGGCGGCCATCCCAAAGCTCTTCCGCCCAGCAGATGGAAATGAAGATGGTCAACAGCCTGCCCGCCGTCTTTGCCTGTGTTTGCCACGATACGGTAGCCGCCCTTCAGCCCAGCTCTTCCGCCAGCTTCTTCGCTACGCTGAAAATGTGGGCATAGATTTCAAAATCTCTTTCCTCTGTCTCCGCTACAGATTTGATATGTTTTTTCGGAACTATCAGAACATGCACCGGTGCCTTTGGATCTATGTCGTGGAAAGCCAGCACTGTTTCATCTTCAAATACTTTGTTTGATGGGATATCTCCTTTTACGATCTTGCAAAACAAACAGTCACTCATATAACTTCTCCTCTCATTATTGCATTCTTTATCTCTTTGAGACGCACCTGTGCGCACTCGTTTTCTTTTGCTTTTGCAGCAACACGCACATAACGCTTCGAATATCCTTCCGTAAAGCCCGGGAAAACTTTTGACTTTTCCTCAAATAAGACTTCGTCAGTTCTCCCAATCAACGAACTTAAGTATCCATGTTCAAGCTTTTCTCCGATTGATATCAATTGTTTTGCACGCTGCCGGGCAGTTGCTATTTGGATTTTTGGTTTCATATCATATGCCTTTGTCCCTTCTCTTGCAGAGAACGGGAATACGTGCAGCCTCGAAAAGCCTGCTGTTTCAATAAAGGCTGCTGTTTCTTCGAACTCTTCCTTAGTTTCACCCGGAAAACCCGTAATAATATCTGTAGTTATTGCAGGAGTATCGAAGTGTTTCCTTAGCAACTCCAACATCTTTAAATATTCCTGTGGAGTATATTTTCTGTTCATTCTTTCCAGTACAGTTTTTGAACCGCTCTGAAGAGAGAGGTGAAAGTGCGGACACAGATTTTCAGAATCAGACAGTCTTTTTACGAAGTCCTCGTCTATGATGCCCGTTTCGAGTGAACCCAGCCTTGTCCTGACTTCAAGAATATCAAGTGCCTTTACAACGTCTGCCAGGTCTTTGCCATCGTCATTATAAGAGGCTATGTGTATCCCTGTCAGGACCAGCTCTTTAGCACCGCCGGATGCCAGCGTTTGTGCTTCTTTAAATATCTCATTGAATTTTCTTGAACGTGACCTGCCACGCACGTACGGGATAATACAGTAACTGCAAAAGTTATTGCAGCCTTCCTGTATCTTGATCGTCCCTCTGGTTCGTTCACCTGGCGTTGTTATGCTCATTTGCTCGAAGCCGCATTTATCGATGTTGCGTACGATGCTGATGGAATCTCTGCCAAGCAATATATCGTCGGCGATATCGGCTATTTCGCTTCTGCTATCTGTTCCAATAGCAGCATAAACGCCCTCGAACAAGAGCGCCTTGTCCGGATCTTTCTGCGCCATGCATCCTGCGACTATGACTTTACCAAGCTTAGCAGCACGCCTTATCATTGAGCGGGATTTTTTATCTGCCGTTCCTGTTACCGTGCAAGTATTAACAACGACGATATCGCTTGGCTCGCCGAAAGGGACAGCTTTGTAGCCTCTTTTTTTGAACTGCTCCTGCATATATGTTGAATCGTATGTATTTACTTTGCAACCCAGCGTATAAAACGATACCGTCTTCAATATTTCATTTGTCCTTTTTCATAAAAACAAGCCGCAAGCACGGCTATCCCCGCAGTTTCGGTACGAAGTATCCGCCTGCCAAGTGTTACAACAACAGCGCCAGCATCACGCATACTCCCGATCTCTTCCTTCTCGAAGCCGCCCTCGCTTCCTATCACAATTGCTATATCATCAACGTCTGTGTCCAGCGCCTGCGAAAGCTCTTTTATCTGTTCTTCTTCATAGCAGGCTATCAGCAGCTTGTGTCTCTTCATCAGTTTAAGCGCATTATTAAAGTTTTGAACGTCACTTACTTTGGGCACAATACTCCTGCCGCTTTGTTTTGCAGCAGAGAGAGACACTTTTGTCAGCTTTTCCCCCTGACCATTTGGGCGCTTAACACAGCGTTTTGACAGAAAAGGTACGATTTCATATACACCAAGCTCTACCGCCTTGTCTACAATATCGTTCATTTTTGCCGATTTTGGATATGCCTGATACAGAGTAACTTTGATATCGGGTTCTGCATTGCCTTTTTCTTTTTTTATGACATCTGCGGTTATATCTCTGTCGACATTGCTGATAGCACAGAAATAGTCAACGCCGCTTCCGTCGATAGCTATGAACTCGTCACCGGTTTTCATACGCAGCGAGTTCTTCATATGGGCAGCTTCATCACCAGTGATCTTTAAGCTGTTTTCATATACTTCATCGGAATAAAATCTTCGCATGTTACTTCCTTACTGCAAGCGCTCTCCAGTCGGCCATAGCAAGCGTTTCAATTACGCTGAAACCGTTTATTTCTAGAGACTTCAGAACATCATCAAGCCTGTCTTCTATTATACCAGATATGATATAGACAGTATTATCTTTCATATATTCTTTAATGCTGCCATTAAGTCTTATTATGATATCAGCAATTATATTAGCAAAAACTACATCATATTTGTATATCTGTGCATTCTTAAGAAGGTCCGACTGTATAGCTTCCAGTTCGACTCCGTTACGCTCTGCGTTCTCTTTTGTAACTTCAACGCTTACACTGTCGTAATCGAGCGACGTTATTTTTTCTGCTCCTAGTTTAGCTCCGGCTATTGAGAGTATACCAGAGCCGCATCCCACATCCAGCAATGACCAGCCTTTGTTATCAGGTTTATACTTCTGCACAAGCTGCAAACACATTTTTGTAGTTTCGTGAACACCCGAGCCAAAAGCCATCCCAGGGTCCATTTCAATAACTATTTCTTCCGGTGCTTTATCATATTTCTCCCATGTCGGTTTTATTATAATATTGCCTGCTGCACGAAAGGTTGTAAAGTTCTTCTTGAAATTTTCGTTCCAGTCAGTATCTATAACTTCGTCTATTCTTAGCTCCAGACTGCCTGTCTCTGTTATTCCGCTTTCACTCAGCGTTAATAAGCTTGATTTTATTTTATTCAGTGTTTCTTCGAAGCCGGATTCTCCATAATAAGCAATGATGATTGTTTCAGGCATGCTTTTTGCATCCTCACCGTACTCGTCACCCTTTGCCTGCGGGACAGAGCCGCCCTTTATCTCAACTCCTGAAGCTCCTGCATCTACTAAAACAGACGATATCAAATCGCCTGTCTTCTCGTTAGTTTTTATACTGACCTTTTTCCAGTTCATACTATTTGCCCTTTACACTGTCAAAAAAGCTTTTTTTGTTTTTACTAAGTTCCTCGAACTCTTTTAGCAGCTTCTTCTGCTTTTCTGAAAGTTTTTTCGGAGTTTCGACCTTTATCTGAACGTACAGGTTTCCTTTCCTGCTTGAATGCAGGTGCTGAATCCCCTTATCTTTTAGCCTGAACATAGTGCCAGTCTGAGTTCCCGAACTCATTTTATATTTTGCTTTGCCGTCCAGTGTCGGAATAATGAGCTCGTCCCCAAGTGCAGCCTGGGCAAATGAAACGGGCATTTCAAGATAAAGGTCATAGTCGTCACGACGGAAGTATTCGTGCGGCGCTACCCTTATGTATATCTGCAAATCTCCGCTTGGTCCGCCACGCTGGCCGGAGCTTCCTTCGCCCCTAAGCGTAAGTATCTGGCCGTTATCTATTCCTGCCGGAACGTTTACTTTGATAGTTTTCTGCTGTCTCTTAATGCCTCTGCCGCTGCAGTCGCTGCACGACTCTTTTATTATCGTTCCTCTGCCGCCGCAGTCCGGGCAATCGACAACATTGACTATGTTGCCGAAAATCGACTGCGTTTGCCGTCTTATCTGTCCTGTTCCGCCGCACGTTTTACAGGTTTCCGGCTGTGTGCCTTCTTTTGCGCCTGTTCCGCCGCATGTGCTGCATGTTTCATTCTTGTTTATCCTGACCTCTTTTGCTGTCCCGAAAGCAGCTTCTTCGAATGTTATCCTAAGGTCTGCTCTGATATCTGAGCCGCGTACAGGGCCATTCCTGCGATGCGAAGTGCCGCCGCCGAAGAAAGATTCAAATATGTCTCCAAAACCGCCGGCGAAATCTCCGAAACCGCCGAAACCGCCACCAAAGCCGCCGCCACCGTTTTGGTCGAAAGCAGCATGCCCATACTGGTCGTACTGCCTGCGTTTTTTCTCGTCACCCAAAATTTCATATGCTTCGCTGACTTCATGAAACTTTTCCGGTGATCCGGTGTTCTCTTTGTTTGTATCCGGATGGTGCTGCTTAGCAAGCTTTCTGTATGCCTTTTTTATTTCTTCGTTGGTTGCGTCTTTTTTAACGCCCAGCACTTCATAGTAATCTCTTTTCGTTGCCAAAATATACGTACCGCCTAAACAGATTTTTTTACTGCTCTACAAAGCCAAAGCAGCTAATAAACTGCTCTGGCTCTGCAAAGAATTTATTGATTGTTGTTTATTTTTCTATTCGTTCTTGTCGTCGTCTACAACTTCGTAATCTGCATCCACAACGTCGTCTTCAGGAGGTGCTTCCTGTCCCTGTGCACCTGCACCTGCTTCTGCTCCGTCGGCTGCTCCTGCCTGTGCATCTGCCTGGTTATATACTTTGCTGAATATCTCGTATGATACTTCGCTTAGTTTGTCAGTTGCCTGCTTTATAAGATCGTTGTCTTCGCCGCCAAGAGCAGTTTTTACATTCTCGATATCTGCCTCAATCTTTGCTTTGTCATCTGCACTGACTTTATCGCCAAGGTCTTTGATTGTCTTTTCTGTCTGGAAAACCAATGCATCTGCATTGTTCCGGATTTCGACCTTCTCCTTCTCGACTTTGTCTTCTTCCGCAAACTTCTCTGCGTCTTTGACAGCTTTGTCGATCTCATCATCGGACAAGTTGGTTGATGCAGTTATTGTTACCTTCTGCTCGTTTCCGGTTCCAAGGTCTTTTGCGCTTACATGTACGATGCCGTTTGCGTCGATGTCGAACGTTACCTCTATCTGCGGCACTCCGCGTGGTGCCGGAGGTATGCCTGTAAGGTTGAAGCGTCCAAGCGTCTTGTTGTGAGCTGACATTTCTCGTTCGCCCTGCAGCACATGAATTTCAACGCTGGGCTGACCGTCTGCGGCTGTAGAGAACACCTGGCTCTTCTTTGTAGGTATCGTCGTGTTTCTTTCGATTAGCTTTGTGAAGACTCCGCCAAGCGTCTCTATCCCGAGTGAGAGCGGGGTTACGTCGAGAAGAACTATATCGTTAACGTCGCCGCCTATAACACCTGCCTGAATTGCTGCACCTATAGCTACACATTCATCCGGGTTGATACCCTTATAAGGGTCTTTTCCGGCGATCGACTTGACTTTTGCCTGCACTGCCGGAATCCTTGTGGAGCCGCCGACCAGTATAACTCTTGCAAGGTCTGCCGGCGTTACACCTGCATCCTTCATCGCCTTGCTTGTAGGACCGGCTGTCATTTCAACCAGATCGCCCGTAAGCTCGTCGAACTTTGCGCGTGTCAGTGTCATATCAAGATGCTTGGGGCCTGTTGCATCAGCCGTGATGAACGGCAGGTTTATACTGGCCTGAAGCACGCCGGAGAGCTCTATCTTAGCTTTCTCTGCAGCTTCCTTGACACGCTGCATAGCCATTTTATCTTTTGATATATCTACGCCAGAATCCTTTTTGAACTGCGCTACGATATAATCCATTACTTTTTCATCGAAGTCGTCGCCGCCGAGCTTGTTGTTTCCGTTTGTTGCAAGAACTTCAAAAACGCCGTCGCCTATCTCGAGAATGGAAACGTCAAACGTTCCGCCGCCCAGGTCGAATACTAGTATCTTTTGGTCGTGATCTTTGTCCATACCGTAAGCCAGCGATGCTGCCGTAGGCTCGTTGATTATACGAAGCACATTAAGTCCCGCTATCTTTCCTGCGTCTTTCGTTGCCTGTCTCTGGCTGTCAGTAAAATATGCGGGAACGGTAATAACAGCGTCTGTTACTTTATCTCCGAGGTAACTTTCGGCGTCTGATTTGAGTTTTTGCAGTATCATTGCCGAGATCTCCTGCGGTGAGTATTCTTTCCCGTCTATCTTCACCTTTCTGTCTGAACCCATGTCTCTTTTTATCGAGCTTATAGTTCTATCAGGGTTTGTTATCGCCTGATTCTTTGCAACTTTTCCTACCAGTCTTTCACCTGTATTAGAAAACGCAACTACAGACGGTGTTGTTCTGCTGCCTTCAGCGTTTGTAATGACCGTCGGTTCTCCGCCTTCCATTACTGCAACGCAAGAATTTGTCGTTCCAAGGTCTATTCCGATTATCTTTCCCATAAGTTGTTCCTCCTATATAAATTATTTACTTACTATTACCATGCTGTGGCGCAGTATTTTATCGCCAAGCATATATCCTTTTTGCACAACCTGCACAACAGTATCCGGTGCGACACCTTCTTGCGACGGCGCCTGCTGTATTGCTTGATGCAGGTTCGGATCAAACAGTTCTCCCTGCGCAGGTATTTCTTTAACACCCATAGAAACAAGTATTTCCGCAAGCTGTTTGTACACCATCAAAACACCTTCTGCAAGAGCTTTATCAGTGGAATCTTCAACGTGGCTCAGCGCCCGCTCGAAGTTGTCCATGACAGGAAGTATCTTTACTACTGTATCTGCACAACCATCCTGTATAGCACATGAAACTGCAGATTGGTTGCGTTTTTTATAGTTATTGAAATCGCTGAAAGTTCGCTGATAGTTGTCGAGGTATGAATCTCTCTCTTTCTGCAGCGCTTCCATTGCTTTTTTCATCTTTTCAACATGCTTTTCATCCGTCTTCTTAGTTTTTTCATTTGTTATTTCAGCGTTGGCTTCTGCCTTACTGTTTTCTGTTTCGCTTTTCTGCTTTTTTGTCTTATCTTCTTGCATCTTTTCCTCCGCTAATTATTTATCACTTTCATCCAGCCCGGCAATATCGGACAATATACTGTTCATGCTGCTGCTTACGTATCCAAGAATCGACACTATTTTTGAATAGTCCATCCTCGTCGGGCCTATTACACCGAACGAACCGAGTGATTTGCCGCCTATCTTATAGGTCGCCGTTACTACACTCATGTCTTTTAGCTCTTCCGCTTCATTCTCATGACCTATCGTTACCGAGAACTCCAGCTTCGTAGCTTTTTTCATCATGTCATACAGCATATCCCTTGCTTCAAGTACGGACAGAAAACTCCTGGCCTTCTCCACGCTCATAAATGACGGGAAATCTATTATGTTCTGAGTCCCCCCAAGGACTATGCCCTGCCTTCCGTGTGGTTCTACACTTGTTTCGATTGCAGAAAGTATTTCAGATACGAACTCACTGTTTCCCTTAACATTTTCTTCAAGCCCGGTTATAAGATCTTTTTCAGCATCTTCCAGCGTCTTGCCTGCAAGTTTATCCGTAAGAAGATTTGAAATCATCTCCATTATGCCGGATTTTATGTCCGCCGGAACTGAAATCACTGTATCATTCACAAGCCCTGCATCTGTAACGACCAGCAGTATCGCTCTGCGCTCTGTTATTTTTACTATCTGGACGCTTTTAATTATCGACTTTTTAAGCTGGGGCCTAAGTACCATCGAAATCTGATGGGTCGTCTTTGAAAGCACCTGCGCAGCCTTTTCCATTACCTGCTCTATCTCGGACATTCTGTCTTCGAAATAGCTTCGGATAAGCTCTGACTCTCTGGTATTGAGCTTCGATATCTTCATAAGTCTGTCGACATAATACCTGTATGCCTTGTGAGACGGTATCCTGCCTGCAGAAGTATGCGGCTGAACAAGGAACCCAAGCTCCTCTAAATCTGCCATCTCGTTTCTTATTGTGGCGGAGCTAAAGTCTATGTCGGTCTTTTTTGAGATCGTCCTTGAGCCAACGGGAAAACCGGTCATGATGTAATCATCAATGACAGTTTTTAATATACATAGTTTCCTTTCGCTTAAGTCCATATATCTCACCTCATTGTTTGTTAGCACTCTTCCGTGGTGAGTGCTAATATAACGTTATAAAAATAACACTTATTGTCTTCAAAGTCAATACTACAGGTCTATATTCACATATTTTTCATAAATTTTAATATGAGGTTATTTTGAAGGTCGAATCCTTTTAAAGTCGGATAAATGCCTTTACTGTCAGCTGTGACCAAGCCTTCCTTCAAAGCGGAAATAACAGCATCTTTATACTTCGTCGAAAAGTCTTCATCAAATCTTTCACTGTAATTTTCAAAGCTTATACCGTCCTCAAGACGCAGGTGCAGCATTATGTATTCCTGCTCTTTTTCATGAAGCGATAATTCCGTCACCTCTGCTGAAGGGCAGACGCCTTTAGCTGCAGCATCAATATATTCGGACAGTCTTGCTGTGTTGGTATGTCTGCTTTGCAAATCATATGAGCCTGCAGCCACACCAAGACCCAAATATTCGCCGCCTTTCCAGTATTTAAGATTATGTTTGCATTCAAACCCAGGCAAAGCAAAATTTGACGTTTCGTAGTGGACGTATCCGATTTGTGTGAGTGTTTCTACGGCTTCGTGATACATCTGCCTGTCCGTTTCATCATCTGCGCCGCTAAATGCGCTGTAGAGCTTTGTGCCCTCTTCCAGCTTCAGAGAATAGCAGGAGATATGCTGCGGCGCAAGTTCCAGCAGATGCTTTATCGTATCACTGTAGTTTTCGACTGTCTGGCCAGGCAGACCGAAAATCGTATCAACGTTTATATTTCCGATATATTTCTGAGCAATCTTATACGCACGAATAAAATCTTCAAATGTGTGCCGCCTGCCTATTGATTTTAGAATTTTATTATCATGAGACTGAAGCCCGAGGCTTATCCTGTTTATTCCTGCATCTGCATATGATTTTATTTTGTCCTCGTCAACAGTTTCAGGATTTGCTTCGATAGTAAACTCTTCGGTGTCGATATTTATAAAATTCCTTAAACCGTATATTAGCTTGTTAATTTGCGCGGACGATAAAATAGACGGAGTGCCTCCGCCTATAAAAACCGTGTTTACGATATGCTTATTTATATATGCTTCATAGATACGGGCTTCGGACAAGACCGCTTTGATGTATGTATCAGCTTCTTCAAGCTTGTCAGGATATGATGTAAAATCACAGTAGTAACATTTTCGAGCGCAAAAAGGTATGTGAATGTAGAGCCCAAGAGTATCCATCAGTCCATCTTAAGCACGGACATAAACGCCTCTGAAGGCACCTGCACGCTGCCCACCTGTCTCATGCGCTTCTTTCCTTCCTTTTGTTTCTCCAGCAGCTTTTTCTTTCTTGATATATCGCCGCCGTAGCACTTCGCAAGCACATCTTTTCTCATAGCTTTTACTGTTTCTCTTGCTATTATCTTGCCGCCAATAGCAGCTTGTATCGGTATTTCGAACATCTGCCGGGGTATTGCAGTTTTAAGCTTTTCAGCTATGCTCCTGCCCCGTGCGTACGCTTTATCACGATGCACTATTATCGAAAGCGCATCGCACATTTCGCCGTTGAGCAGCATGTCCAGCTTAACAAGATCACTCTTCTGGTAACCCTTGAGTTCGTAATCAAGTGAAGCGTAGCCACGTGTCCTTGACTTGAGCGAATCGAAAAAGTCATATATTATCTCGTTGAGCGGAAGATCGTAATGAATCATCACTCTTGTAGATTCTATGTATTCCATGTTTCTGAAAGCGCCACGCTTTTCCTGACACAGATCCATAACTGCGCCGACGTATTCTTCAGGAGTCATTATGCTGGCGGAGGTCATCGGCTCCTCCATATAATCTATATTTGCAGCAGGCGGAAGGTTTGTTGGGTTGTCCACAACAATTTTGTCGCCTTTGAGCGTCGTCACATGATAGCTTACTCCCGGAGCAGTCGTTACAAGGTTCAGGTCGAACTCACGCTCCAGCCGCTCCTGAATTATCTCCATGTGCAGAAGCCCTAAGAAACCGCACCTGAAACCAAAACCAAGAGCAACGGACGTTTCCGGCTCGTATATCAGCGAAGCATCGTTTAGCTCCAGCTTTGAAAGAGCTTCCTTTAAGTCTTCATAGTCAGCACCGTCAGCCGGATATATGCCGCAGAATACCATCGGCGTTACAACTTTATAACCGGGCAGAGGCTCTTTAGTTCCGTTCAACGCATTCGTTATGGTATCACCCACCCTTGTGTCCGAAACGTTCTTTATACTTGCCGCAACATAGCCTACCTCCCCAGCTTCCAGTGATTTCGTCTGGAGAAGCGCAGGCAGGAAAACACCGACTTCTGTTACTTCGAATTTTTTGCCAGTTGACATGAATTTTATCATATCTCCCGGCTCTATCCTGCCGTCTTGCAATCTTATGTAACTTATGGCTCCTTTATAGTTATCGTAAAAAGAATCGAATATAAGCGCCTTTAGTGGGTTTTCGCTGTCTCCGGAAGGCGGTGGGAGTTTAGTTACGATTGCTTTTAAAACCTCGTCGATACCTAATCCTTCCTTTGCGCTTATTCTTGGCGCATCTGAAGCATCTATACCGAGAACGTCCTCTATCTCCTTACAGATTTCGTCCGGACGTGCGGAAACAAGGTCAATCTTGTTTATTACAGGTATTATCTCCAGATTGTTATCCATTGCAAGATATACATTTGCCAGCGTTTGCGCTTCGATGCCCTGAGTAGCGTCAACAACAAGAACAGCGCCTTCGCAGGCAGCCATGCTCCTTGATACTTCGTATGTGAAGTCTACATGTCCCGGCGTATCGATAAGGTTCAAAGTGTACTCTTTGCCTTCGAAGTTGTAGATCATCCTTACGGCTTGTGATTTTATTGTAATGCCACGTTCCTGCTCTAAATCCATCGTATCCAAAACCTGCTCGTGCATGTCACGGGTAGATATAGTGTTGGTCTTTTCGATAAGTCGGTCTGCAAGCGTAGATTTACCGTGGTCGATATGTGCGATTATACAGAAATTTCTGTATCTTTCCTGGCCCATTTGCCTTTTTTCCTCCAATAGCTTTTAAAAAGTCTAGCACTATAATATATAAAACAGGTATAAAAAGCAATCAGTTCTTTTTTTGATGCATTTATTATTGTATTATATAATTATAAAAAAATCGGAGGGATTGCTATGGGAGAAATGCAAAAGTGTCTTGATGCTCTTAATAAAAAAGGTTTTCATGCGCAAGGTGTACCGGACAAGGAAACTGCGGTAAGAAAGATTCTTGAGATAATAGGCGAGGATGAGACAGTCGGTGCCGGCGGTAGCATGACTCTCGAAGAAACGGGGGTTGTCGATACCTTGCTCGAAAGAGGCAACACTGTTTATTCCAGCAACGTTGCGAAAAAAACAGGCATGGACAAGGAAGAAGCAAGAAAAAAAGCAATGACTGCAGATGTATTTCTTTCCTCAACAAATGCACTTACACTTGAAGGAGACCTTATTAACATCGACGCTATCGGGAACAGGGTTGCCGGAATGTTTTATGGTCCAGACAAAGTCGTTATAGTTACCGGAAGCAACAAGTTGACAGAAAACCCTCACACTGCTATTCGCCGTATAAAGGATATAGCCTGCCCCTTGAACACAAAAAGGCTGGGGCTTAACACCCCCTGCGCAATAACAGGAAAGTGCAATGAATGCAGCAGCCCCCAGCGCATATGCAACGTTACAGTAAGGATAGTGTATCCGCCCTGGGGCAAACAAATGCATGTTATAATCATAGATGGCGACTATGGGTTTTAGAATCATGAAGATACTTGCTATTGAAAAAGAGATACCGGGCGCTGACTGGACCGGCAGCGAACAGATACTTCGTAATGAAGCGCTCCACGTAAAAAAGCTTATGGAGCAAGGCATTATAAAAGAGATATTTTTCAACGAAGAAAACTGCGCTGTTATAATACTGGAAAGCAAAAGTATCGAAGATGCAAAAGTCGTTCTTTCAGATCTTCCGTTAGTCAAGGCTTGTCTTATTGATTTTGAATTGATGGAGCTTAGACGCTATACAGGATTTGACCGTATCAAATGAACCCAGCCGATTCTATGTCTGCCTTTATCTGATCTGAAAGCTGTTCTTTACTGCTAAAGCGTATCTCGTCACGGATACGCTTTTTGAATTTTATAGTAAGCAGTTCATTGTAAATATCTTCACTAAAATCAATCAGATGAGTTTCTATAGTCAGAACTGCCTTATCCGTTACCGTTGGTTTGATGCCTATGTTACATACGGCATTGTGCTTTTTTCCGTCATACATCGCTTCAACTGCGTATACTCCGCTTTTAGGCATGACCTTCTCTTTGGGCACTTCAATGTTTGCCGTCGGGAACCCAAGGCTTTTTCCTATCATGCTGCCTTTTGTTACTGTGCCGCTTAAGAAATATTCATATCCCAGCAGTTTGTTTGCCCCGATAATATCGCCGTTCCACAGCAGTTCACGGATCTTTGTTGAACTTACCTGAACACCACCAACCAAAACTTCGGGTATTACCTCTACGCTGTAACCAAACTCTTCGCTGTCTTTTTTAAGCTGCTTAGCTGTACCTGAGGCGTGTTTTCCGTAAGTATAATTGTAGCCGGCTATCACACAGCAGGGTGTAAAAGTATCTTTCAGGACCCTCTCGAAATCATGCTTGTCTATTCCTGCAAAGTTTTTATCAAAATGAGCTATGCACAAATAGTCTATACCCGTTTCTTCAAAAGCTTTTTCTTTTTCCTCAAGCGTATATAGCTGCATTGGCTTGTGCCCTTTTTTAAAGACATCTGCCGGAAGTACATCGAATGTAAAGGCTATTGTATCACCTTTATGCTTTTTGGCAGCAGTAATCAAAGCCATATGCCCAAGGTGCAGCCCATCGAACGTTCCAAGAGCTACGCTTGCTTTACTAAACTTTATATTTTCTGCCTGTTTAAGTGAGATAGTCCGCATAGATTAGTCCACCAGTCGTGTTGTTATTCTTATGCTATTGTCCGCTGCCCGGCCTATACCCAGCAGTTCGCCGCCGCAGTATACAGCAGCCTCTTCGGTGTTGCTAACTGGGAGTTTTATAGTTCCCCCGTTGTAAAGAACAGTCCAGTATTCTTTCACCAAATCAATTCTTGGCAATTTGCCAAGAAAACTTTCTATGGGGATAACAGCACTTTGCATGCTGCCGTTCATACTTTTAAGTTCATCTATTGTCACGCTGTCTTCTATGTTTAGACCTGCGCTTTTTGTTCTTGCTAAGAACGACATATACCCAAGGCTTCCAAGGCTTTTTGCAATGTCTTCGCACAGAGTTCTAATATAAGTTCCTTTACCACAAGACACTCTTATCAGGTGCGAAGCTTCCCCTGTCCTGCTAAGGTATTCTATTTCGTGGATATCAACGATTCGCATAACAGGTTTTATTTCTTCTCCGCTTCTCGCAAGCTGATAAAGTTTTCTTCCATTCTGTTTTACGGCTGAATAATCTGGCGTCCTCTGCTGAATGCTTCCAACGAATTTGCCGAGCGCATCTTCTATGTTTTGCGGTATCTCTTCTGTCCTTCTAATTACTTTACCGTAGCTGTCTGCAGTATCAGTCTCTGCACCAAGGGTCAGCTCTGCGATATACTCCTTTTCGTGCCCCATCAGGTATGACGATATTTTTGTAGCTTTGCCTACGCACACCGGCAAAACGCCGCATGCGCCGGGGTCAAGCGTCCCTGCATGTCCGGTCTTGCAGCCCGTGAGTCCCCTTAAAAACACAACCGCCCCGTTTGACGACATGCCGGGCGGTTTAAGAAAATTTATTACACCGTTCATATTTTCAGACAAGCTCCGCAAGCTTTTCAAGCACCTCTTTTTTAGCTTCTTCCATCTTTTTGCCTATGCAGCATCCAGCGGCGTTTTTATGACCGCCACCACCAAAAGCAGCCGCTACACTGCATACATCAACATCGCCTTTTGAACGCAGGCTTACCTTTACACCAGTATCTATTTCTCTAAGCATCACTGCTGCCAAAGCAGTGTCAATTTCTCTTGCATAGTTGACTATATTGTCGCAGTCGCTTCCGTCAGCGTTTAATTCTTTAAAGTCGCTCTTTAGAAGTGACATCAACGCTATTTTGCCCTCTTTGTGCATTTCCAGGCTGGATATAGCACGGCCAATAAGCTGCGTAGAAACAAGAGAGCGCCTTCTGAACAATATTTCAGCAGTTCTTCTCAAATCGAATTTCTCTATCAGCCTGGAGCTTATTGCCATGCAGTTTTCACTCGTATTGGAATATGTATAATTACCGGTATCGGTAGAAATGGCGATATACAGATATTCTGCAGTCTTTTCGTCAACATCCAGCCTCATTTCTGACAGAAGCTCGAATATTATCTCTCCCACAGACGAAGCGTCCTTAATATAGTTGATCTTTGCAAAACCATCATTTGTAATATGGTGGTCTATATTAATAGTGTTTTCGTACTTTTTAAACAGCTTGTATGCCTTGCCCATCCTCGATTTGTCTGCACAGTCTAGACAAACAGCAATATCGTATTGCTCGGCTACATCTTTCGGCATATGCAGCATATCACCCTCAAGAAGCGGCAAGTATCTATCTGGAACGCCGCTGTCACAACATATCAGCGTTTTATATCCGGCGGTACTAAGAGCGTTATTAAGCGCAAAGCAAGAGCCAAGCGTATCACCATCCGGCTGGGTGTGCGCTATAATCAGTATGCTCTTCGCATTTTTCAGCGCCGCTGCTATGTCTGATAAACTCTGTGCCATCCGTTTATACTTTCTTTAATATCTCGGATATTTTGCTGCTGTATTCTATAGAACCGTCCAATATGAACTTTATTTCGGGCAGCCGCCTTATTCTTATCCTGCGGCCTATCTCGTTCTTTATAAAATGCTGGGCATGTGTCAGCGTTTCGATAGTTGAGTTCCTCTTCTTGTCTGTATCGAACACGCTTATGTATGCTTTTGCGTACTTTAAATCTTTGGAAAGCTCGACGTGGGTCACGCTGGTCATCCTTGATATCCTCGGGTCTTCCATTTCCGTAAATATAATTTCTGACAGAGCTTTTTTAAACTCTGTATTTATCGAAGACAGCCTGTCTTTTGCCACTATCTCTTTATCTCCTGATCTTCAAAGGCTTCAATTACATCGCCTTCTTTTACATCGTTATAGTTCTTTATAGTTATACCGCATTCAAAGCCCTGCAGCACTTCTTTTGCGTCATCCTTGAACCTTTTGAGCGAAGCGAGCGTTCCTTCATGTATAACTATATTATCACGAAGCAGCCTCACTGAAGAGCTTTTCTTTATCTTACCGTCTGTTACATAGCTTCCGGCTATCGTACCTATGCTGGAAACATTGAATATCGTGCGAACCTCTGCATGCCCAAGTATAACTTCTTCAAACTCTGGCGCAAGCATACCCTTCATAGCAAGCTGTATGTCTTCTATAGCTTTATATATAATACGGTACATACGGATCTCTACTTTTTCTTTTTCCGCTTCCAGCCTTGCCATGCTGTCCGGGCGCACGTTGAAACCGATTATAATAGCGTTGGATGCTGAAGCCAGCATTACGTCCATTGCCTTTATTGCGCCGACACCGGCATGTATCACCTTAACACGTACTTCGCTGTTTGAGAGTTTCTCAAGAGCCTGCCTTACCGCTTCGACTGAGCCTTGAACATCCGCTTTTATTACTATATTTAGATCCTGAACCTTACCGTCCGCCACCTGTCCGAATAGTTCATCAAGCGATACCTTGGAAAGGTTTTTGAGCATGTCGGCTTTCTGCTTGTCTTTTCTCTCTTCTGCAACCTGCTTTGTGAGCTTGTCTTCCTTTACGGCATGAAGGATATCTCCGGCTATAGGCACTTCCGAGAACCCGACTACCTCTACCGGTGTAGAAGGTCCTGCTTCCTCTACAGTATTGCCTATATCGTCTACCATCGCCCTTACTCTGCCGTAAGCCGTACCTGCAACTATCATATCGGATACACGAAGCGTTCCGTTTGATACAAGAACTGTTGCAACTGGGCCTCTGCCCTTGTCAAGCTTCGCTTCAACTATTGTACCCTTTGCAAGCCTGTTCGGATTTGCACGAAGCTCCTGAACTTCTGAAACCAGTACGATCATCTCCAGCAGGCTGTCGATGCCTTCCTTGGTTATTGCGGAAACAGGAACCATAATGGTATCTCCACCCCAGTCTTCTGTTACGAGACCGTGTTCCGTCAACTCTTGTTTTATTTTATCTATGTTTGCATTTGGCTTGTCTATCTTATTTATTGCAACTATTATGGGAACTTCAGCAGCTTTAGCGTGGTTTATCGCTTCGACTGTCTGAGGCATCACTCCATCGTCTGCTGCAACAACTAGTATAGCGATATCCGTTACCTGCGCACCTCTTGCACGCATAGCCGTGAAGGCTTCGTGACCCGGTGTATCCAGGAATGTTATATCGTTTCCGTTATGCTCGATAGTATATGCACCGATATGCTGTGTTATACCGCCTGCTTCATGCTCTGTTACTCTTGTTTCTCTTATGGCATCAAGCAGAGAAGTCTTACCATGGTCAACATGGCCCATTATCGTAACTATCGGAGGCCTTGATTCTGTTTTCTCATCCGGCTCTTCCTGATGGCCTTCGTCCAGAGTATCTTCAGCTGTCTTGTCAAGCTTGAATTCCAGTGTAATATTGAACTCTGCACAGATAAGCTGAGCAGTGTCGTAATCCAGCTCTGAGTTGATATTGCACATCATTCCGAGAAGCAATAGCTTCTTTAAAATTGCTGCAACTGGTTTACCCGTCTTTTCCGCTAGGGATTTTACTGATATCATTTCTGTTGTCATCACCGCTTTATCTATTATAATTGGTGCTATAGGCTGCTTGACTGCTTGTTTTTTGTTTCTCTTTCTTCCTCTGTAGCGGTCATCAACCTCGAAAACACCTTTTTCCTTCATTTTTCTCGATTTTCTCGAGTAATCATCGTTATAATTGTTGCGTCTTCTGTCAGACGACTTTTTACCACTGTCCACATGAACGAAGCCGGAAGTCCCTCCGTGCTTCTTTGCTGCGGCGGGCGCACCACCTGCACTTGGGCCGCTTTGTTTACTCTTATATTTCGAATCGGTGCTTTTCTGTGCGGGTTTCGGCCTCTCTTCCTTCTTTGGAACAGGTTTTTGAGCCGCAGTTGCTTTTTCTGTTTTTGGCTTTTCTTCATTTTTTTCCTGCTTTGGCTGTTTAGCCGCAGGTTTTGCCGCTTCTTCTTTAACCTCTGCTTTTACTTCTTTTACAGTTTTCTGCGGTGCACTGTCTGCAACCGGCTTTTCTTCATTTTTGCCTTTATTCGCTGCTTCCTCTACCGCTGCCTTTTTCTGAGCTGC
This sequence comes from Christensenellaceae bacterium, assembly GCA_963666505.2. Classification (GTDB taxonomy): domain Bacteria; phylum Bacillota; class Clostridia; order Christensenellales; family SZUA-584; genus JABGQS01. The sequence goes on from CAXXXL010000002.1 coordinate 92,371, forward strand.
TTTCTCTGCTTCCTGTCTTGCCTTTTCTTCAACAAGCCTTGCTTCCTGCTCTTCTTTTTGCTTTCGTTCCTCAGCCGCTGCTCTTTCCAACTGCAGCATATCTGCTTCTATCTTTTTAAGCGTGGCAAGATGGCTCTGCACACTTGTCTGCAGCGCTTCCATCTTTTCAACTGTCTCCTTCGACATGGTCTTCAGTTGTTTGTTAAGATCTATAATCTTTATTTTGCTCATTAATGCCACCCCCTCTAATACGCTTATCCGTTGATTAAGGCTTTTTTAAAGCCATTGTCGGTCACACCCGCTACCAATATATATTCTTTTCCTAAAGCCTTTCCAAAAGGCTCTTTTGTAACTATTATATCAATGCCGTTTTCTTCGCACATTTTGCCAAAATGCTGCATTGATCTTTCAGACACTCTGCTGCTTATTATCAACAGCTTTATCTTTCTTTCTTTTATTCCTTTTTCACACGCTGCCGTTCCCACAAGCACTTTTGCCGCTTTGTAGGCAATTCCCAGCAGCGAGAGTTTATTTGATGTCACGTCGCAAGATCACCCTTTTAATAGCGTTATAGCTTTCATCGCTAAGCTTTGTTTCGAGCATCCTGTAGAAAGCTTTTGTCTTCTTCGCTTTATCGAGGCACTCTACTGTTGGGCATATATACGCTCCTCTACCCTGCGCTTTGCCGCTTTCATCTGCAAAGAGTCCATCTTCGCCTGCTACGATACGTATAAGCTCTTTCTTCGGTTTTTTATCTCTGCATGCAATACACATGCGAGTAGGAATCTTTTTTTTCTTCAAACAAACCGCCTGCCCTATTTTTTATCTTCTTCTGCGATTTCTTCTGCTGCATCGTCTGAAGCTTCTTCGGCTTCAGTCTGCTCTTCTTCCACAGTTTCTTGCGCATCTTCATTGGCTGTTTCTTCTTCAGCTTCCTCAGTTTCTTCAGTTTCATTTGCTGTTTCTTCAGCCGTCTCGTCAAAATCTTCATCAAATTCGATTTCAGCTGCATCGTCCATAACATCTTCATCTATATCAATATCATCGTCATCATCGTCAAATAGAGAGTCTTCTATCTGCTTCTGGCTCTTAATATCTATCTTCCATCCCGTAAGTTTAGCAGCCAACCTTACATTCTGCCCTTCACGTCCGATTGCCAGAGAAAGCTGATAATCTGGAACCACAACTTTTGCAGCCTTTTCATCTTCGTTTATCTGTACCATAAGCACCTTGGCCGGGCGAAGTGAATTTGCTATATATTCAATAGGATCGCTGCTCCAGGGAATAACGTCAATTTTTTCGCTGCCCAGTTCTGATACTATCCTGTCTATGCGTGAACCCTTCTGCCCGACGCATGAACCGACCGGGTCTACGTTATCGTCTTCTGAATATACAGCGATCTTCGTTCTTGAGCCCGCTTCTCGTGCAATGCTCTTTATCTGGACTATGTTCTGAGCTATTTCAGGAACTTCTATTTCGAAAAGCCGCTTTAAAAGCCCCGGATGTGTTCTGGACACTACTATCTGCGGGCCTTTTGTCGTCTTTCTTACTTCCATAACGTATACTTTGATACGGTCGTTTATATTATAACGCTCGGAAGGAACGCTCTCTGACGCAGGCATTACGCCTTCGGCATTTTCAAGCTCTAGAAGAATGCTGCCTTTATCCACTCTGTGTATAACAGCGTTCATTATCTCACCCTCACGCTCTATGAACCTATCGAAAACGACGCCACGCTCTGCTTCCCTCAGCTTATGCACGACTACCTGTTTTGCAGTTTGGGCGGCTATTCTGCCGAATGTGCCCGGATCCACTTCCATCTCGACCACGTCTTCAGGTTCGTACGCTATGTTTATCTTGCGTGCGTCCGTTAAAGATATCTGCTGTCTTTCGTCTTCAACTTCTTCAACAACAATCTTTTTGACGAAAACTCTGAAAGAGCCGTCTGAGCTGTCCACCTCAACACGAACATCCTGATTAACGTTGTAGTTTTTTTTGTATGCAGACACTAGTGCGTTTTCTATCGCATCTATAAGAATGCTTTTTTCAATTCCTTTTTCTTTTTCCAACGCATCCAGCGCACTTATGAACTCAGTGTTCATTAAGGTACCTCCATCAATCTAAATATCCACGTGCAAACGTACTATAGCTGTCTCGCTGTAAGCAAATTCGGTCTGTTTGCCGTCGGTTTCAATAATAAACCCATTTTCACAAAAGCTTATAAGCTTTCCTGTAAACATTTTTTGTTTCTTCTGCGCCTTATACGGCTTGACATCGACAATCTTGCCTATGCTGCGCTTAAAATCTCTTTCTGACTTAAGCGGTCTGTCCAGCCCCGGCGAAGAAACACACAGAAAATATCCTTCGCTTACAGGGTCGATTTCTTCTATAACGGTATCAATCGCCCTGCTTATCTTTTCACAGTCGTCAAGCCCTATACCTTCGTCCTTATCTGCGTATATTATAAGCTCTGTATCCGGACCATTTTTCTTTATTTCTGTTCCGACATACTCATAACCTAGCTGCTCTATTATAGGCAAAACTGCATTTTCCACTGCCTGCTCTGCTTTTTTTGACATATACAAAACTCCTGCCATACAAGTTAAAAGAGCGGGAATAAACCCACTCTTTCAAAATCGAAACACTTTCTGCTAGAGAATAATACCATATCATATCCAAAAGTGCAAGTACTGCATTGTTGTTTTACGGCATATTACTTCTTGTTTTAATGTTGTCAGCTTTCATTAAGCATTATTACCGCTGCCATAGCGCCCGTCACGCCTTTATCCCTTCTGTGAGAGTAAAAAAGCCTCGGGTTATCGTATGTGCACAAATCCGAAAGTGTGATGTTGCTTTCCTGAATACCTGCAGCCAGCATGTCTGCTACGCACGCTTTTTGAAGGTCTATGTATACTCTTCCTTCACAAAGCTTCAGTACATCTGAACCGAACACCTGCTCGAACACAGCATACACGTCGCTCTGTACTTCGAAATGCTTTACGCTGATACACGGACCTACAGCGGCGAGTATGTCTTCGCTCTTGCTGCCTTCTCCGACTAGCGACTCAACGGCTTTTCTTATTATATGCGTTGAAACACCTTTCCATCCGGCATGGCAAACGGCTGCTGAATGTCTTGCCGGGTCATAAAAAAACAGTGGGACACAGTCCGCATGGTATGTAACAAGAGGCAAGCCTTCAACGGATGTATAAAGGCCGTCACAGAAGACCGGCAGCTCTTCCCTTACTATTCCCATTCCTTCTTCTGCGTCTCCAACTTCTATTACATTGTTTCCATGCTCATATCTGTTCGCAACAGCTTTTTTATAATCAAAACCGGCAGCTTGTCCGAAATTGGAAAAATTCTGCCGGAAGTTTTCTTCGCTCTTCTCTCTTGCTCTGCTGAAATTAAGAGTATTGTACGGCCTTGGGCTTACTCCGCCTACTCTGGTTGACATAGCACAGGTCACACCGCCTGCCTTTTCAAATGAAGGAACGGTCAGGAATCTTACACCTTTTTTCTTCCATAATGTGAACCCGTGTTTAATCTCGTTCATTTTTCTTCTTCCAGAATGTGTTTTAACTCCTTCATGAAAGTGTCAGCATCTTTAAAGTCTCTATACACGGATGCAAACCTTACGTATGCAACATCGTCAAGCTCTTTGAGAGCGTTCATTACCATCTCGCCTATCTCTATGCTGGTAACCTCCTGACGAAGCGAGTTGAATATCTGCTTTTCAACGGAGTCTACAAGGGCATCGATTTCGTGTATTGATACCGGGCGTTTTTCACATGCCTTAATAAGACCGAATTTTATTTTGTCGGAATCATATGGTACACGCTCACCGTCTTTCTTTATTACAAGAAGAGGCAGACTGTCAAACTTTTCATATGTCGTAAACCGTTTTTTGCACACCAGGCACTCTCTGCGCCTGCGTATAGAGTTACCTTCGTCGGTTGGTCTTGAGTCCACCACTTTGCTGTCAGGATGTCCACAATATACACACTTCATAACATGCCCCTTTGTATTTTTTTATATATTATACCATATATATTGTTAAAAACAATCAAGCATTGCAATATAATGCACTATCAGAGGTATTGTTTACCTGTCTCTTGACAGCAGATAGACGGCAAGCTGCTTAAGATTGTCGGCATCCATTCCGAAGATACCAAGTGCATCAACCGCTTTTTGAGTTTCTTTCTGCGCTAATTCCTTTGACTTTTTTATCCCGTATAGCGAAACGAAAGTCTGCTTTCCTGCGGCTTCATCTTTTCCCGTAGATTTACCAAGATCTTGTTCAACACCGGAAACGTCAAGTATGTCGTCAATTATCTGGAAAACAAGGCCTATGCTTTTACCGTACTGTTCAAGGCGCTCTGTCTGCACATCGTCTGCGCCGCCTATCATAGCGCCGCAAAGAACCGAGGCCTTTATCATCTCAGCAGTCTTTTTATCATGTATATATGACAGAATCTCCTCGCTGTTTCCCTTGCCTTCAAACTCTAAGTCGGCTGCCTGACCGGCGATCATGCCGCGAACACCGGATGCTTTTGCAATTACGCTCATAACCTTTGCATATCTTGCTGTATAATCTCCGTCAGCGTTTGCGGTCAAATCCGACATCACTTCGAAAGCCAGATTTAGAAGGCCGTCTCCTGCCAGTATCGCCATACCCTCGCCGTAAACCACATGGCTGGTAGGTTTGCCGCGTCGAAGCGTGTCGTCGTCCATTGCCGGAAGGTCGTCATGTATCAACGAATAGGTGTGTATCATCTCGAGGCAGCATGCAAAGTCAAGCGCTTCATTTTCCGCATTGAACAAACCTGCCGTTATCAAGCAAAGCGCCGGCCTTAAACGTTTGCCGCCTGCCATTAGGCTGTAGCTCATCGCATCGCAAAGCTTACCCTTGCAACAATATTCACCAAGCAGCTCATCCAGTCTTTTTTCTATCAGAGCCGCCTTTTTTTCAAGTGTTTGCCGTATCACTCGGAAGGCTCCTTTATATCAAGTATCTCTATCTTCGATTTATAACTGTCAAGTTTCTTTTTAAGCTCGCCTGAAAGTTTGATTCCCTGTTCATACAGCTCCATGCTTTTCTCAATTCCTTCAGCTCCTGAAGACAGCTTTGCGGCAATTTCCTCCAGCTTTTTCATATCACTTTCGAATGTGGCCATGTTTATTCCTTTCTTTGCACATGTATATGTCCGTCATACAATTCTACATCAAGATTCTTTTCACTGCCTTTTGAAGATGTAACTACTTTCTTGTTTTCGTCATAAATAATTGCATATCCTCTTTTGAGAACCTTTTTCGGGTTTAAGTCTTCGAGACTGTCAGACATTTTATCCAGTGCCATCTGCCTTCTTTCCAGCGTTGAAGATATACTCTGTATCATCATCTCTTCAAGTGAGTTTATCCTTTGCCGTGACTGCCTCGTCATTATATGAAATGGAAAAGCTTTTAAACCGCTTTCTAATATACTCAGCTTTCTGTCCGTATCATACACCGTTTCTTTCAATATATCATAAATATGTTTCTCATAATTCTCTATATATTGTATAACTGCTCTTTTATCCCTGACAACGAGCTCCGCTGCTGCCGAAGGCGTCGGTGCTCGCAGGTCTGCAGCCATATCGCACAAAGAAAAGTCAGTTTCGTGTCCGACAGCCGATACTACAGGAACAGTTGATCCAAACACCTTGCGTGCGACTATCTCTTCATTGAACGCAAACAGGTCTTCAAAAGAGCCGCCTCCACGCCCCACTATTATAACATCCACGTCACTTAGTAAGTTGAAATAGTCTATCCCCGCCGCGATCTGTTCTGCGGCTCCCTCTCCCTGCACCTTTGCAGGGTATACAGTTATGCGTATGCCTTCGAACCTTCTTGTTGCAACGTTTATTATATCGTGGACCGCTGCGCCCGCTGCCGATGTCACAACTCCTATATGCATAGGGAACTCCGGAACAGGCTTTTTATATATATCTTCGAATATGCCTTCCTGTATAAGCTTTTGCTTCGTACGCTCAAACTTGGCGAAGAGGTCTCCTACGCCTTGGGGCGATGCCTTGGCGACTGCAAACTGTATCCTGCCTGTTTTCTTATAGAAGACTATCTTGCCCTGAGCAATAACATTTTCGCCGTCTCTTATTGCTTCTGTGTCCTCTTTGCTTGCAAAGTCGTATATAATACAGTCTATCATTCCCCCTTCGTCCTTGAGCGAAAAGAAAGCATGTCCTATCGAAGACATGCTAAAGTTCGTCACTTCCCCCATTATCGAGAGTTTCGAGAGGAACAGATCGGTATATATTTTCCTTGAAATGTATTCGTTTATCTGCGAAACGCCGAATACGACATCAGCCATGCATCATCGCCGCCTCTAAAGTGTTTTCAAGAAGCATTGTTATAGTCATCGGTCCTACTCCGCCGGGAACAGGTGTGATAAAAGCCGCTTTTTTCTCTGCTTCGCTGAAAAGTACATCACCCTTAAGTTTACCGTCTACCCTTGAAGTGCCGACGTCGATTACCACAGCGCCTTCTTTGACATAATCTGCCGTTATCATCTCCGGCCTGCCTATTGCCGCCACCAGTATATCTGCACGAGCACATTCCTCTGCAAGGTTCTGTGTCTTAGAGTGGCACATTGTCACCGTAGCGTTTTCCCTCTGCAGCAGCAATGATACAGGCTTTCCGACCATATTGCTTCTGCCCACAACTACTGCCTTTTTGCCTGCAATTTCGATCCCAGTCGTCTTAATTAGCTTGATGATGCCTTTAGGTGTGCAAGGAATAAAGCCTTTTTCACCCACCATCAGTCTGCCGGCAGTTACAACGTGCAGCCCGTCTACATCTTTGTCCGGATCAACTTCACGCAGTACAGCAAGTGAATCCAGCTGCTTTGGCAGAGGAAGCTGTACGAGTATTCCGTGTATAGCCTTGTCATTATTTAAGTCGTGTATCAAAGAGATTAGCGAATCTTGTTTGGTGTCTGCGTCCAGCTTATGGACAACTGAATGCATACCAAGCTCTATGCAGCCTTTCTCCTTGTTTCTTACGTATATAGCGGATGCAGGATCTTCGCCCACCAGTATGACCGCAAGCCCAGGTGTTATACCTTTACTTTTAAGCTCCGCAACCTTTACTCTGAGTTCTTCCCTTATCTTCGCTGATAGTGCTTTTCCGTCGATTATGCTCATTTAACCGCTCCTTCATTACATAAAATTTGTGCACCGTATGCGATACCAGCCGCATTGTCGCTGCAATATTTTTTATCCGTTAATATACACTCTGCCCCTGCTTTAGCGCAGGTCTGCTCTGCTTTGCTTCTTATCACCGAATTAGACATCACTCCTCCGGCAAATATAAAGTTTTTATATCCTGAAGCATTTTCTATTAGCGCTGATATCGTTTCAGCAACGGTGTCTATAACTCCGCTTAAAACTTCCGCATTGTCTTTTCCCGCTTCAAGTGCCCGAAGCGCTTGTGTTTCAGCGCCGGAAAGATTTGCTTCGAGTCCGTTCACTGTGACGGCGAATTTTTCATTATCCGTTTTGTATATCTCTTCGATATGTTTGCCAGCCGGAAACGGCAGACCCGCCTTTACGCCTACTCTGTCTATTAACTGACCGCACGTTATATCTTTAGTCCCGCCGATTTTTTTGATGCTCTTTATTGATCCTTCAATCGTCACTTCCAGTAAGTCCAGCGTTCCTCCTGAAACATGCAAAGCGCAGTATACGCCTTTACCAATGTTCCTGCCAATGAATGCCGAGTATATGTGACCGTGCTGATGTGTAAGCGAAACAGCCGGTATGCCGAGCAGCTTTGCCCAAGAAACTGCAAAAGATTCTCCAACAACAAAAACCGGCATATAAGACATCTGTCTGTCGCATGGTTTTTTACTGTAGCCTACCGCTTGAATATCCGCTGTTTTATAGTCTAAAAAAAGCTGCTGCACATTTTTTATATGGGCAAATACAGCTTCCGACTGCCGCAGGCCCCTGCCCCCTTGCGGCACACTGAGCATTATACGCCCATCACTTATCACTTTTCCTTCTGAAACTTTTGCAACTGACGTTGTATAACAGCTTGTATCTATGCCAAAAAAACATCCGTCAGGCATCCTTTACGCCCTCTTTATTTTTTTCAACTGCGCCAAGCACGCCGTTTACGAATCTTGCTGATTTATGCGTCGTATATCTTTTAGTTATCTCGACGCATTCGTTTATTGTTATGCTATCCGCTATATCATCACAAAAAAGAAGCTCCGTCACTCCAAGCCTTAGTACGGATAGTTCTATCTTTGCCATGTGGCTTATAGTCCATCCCTTAGCATGTTTAGCGATAAGCCCATCTACCACTTCGTGGTTTGCGGCATATTTGTCTATTACATCCGACACAAACTGCCACGCCATTTCATTCATTCCCTTATCAAAACAATCCCTCATCACATCTCTTGTTTCGGGATTGAACTCACCAATTGAAGAATATTCAAATATTAGCCGAAACGCAGTGTCTCTTGCCGACCTTCTGCTCAAAAAAACCTCCTCTATTTGAAAATATCGGGCAGTATCCTGTCCAATACTTCTATAAGTTTCTTCTTGTATTTATTATCCGAGCCAAAGAAGGCGCCGATACCTACGCATATGCCGAGAAACAAAGTCGCAAAAAACCCGATAGTCAGCATAAGTATACCGACCATCAGCCCTAATGATATTCCAATTATCACGCCTTTGTGGGTTTTTACAAACTTAATAAACCCGTTTTGCTTTTCTTTGCTATCCTGCACTATTCTACACGAGCCTTTACAACATGCATCGTCCTCTCGACCAATACAGAGATTTTCCCTACCTCAACGCCTGCGTATGTTTCCACTTCCTGCTTTGTGCTGACTTGCAGCGAGCTTAGCACTTCCGGTATATTAGTACCTTCTGTAACTGTAAGTTTACATGTAAGATCTATCTTTGCATCCTTGACGCTTACGCTGACTTTTGCGCCTTTAACAGCATCGTTTTTCAACATGTGCTTGGTCGCCATATCTTCAACAGCGCTGAGCGAAATAGAAATCGAGCCAGTTTCAGTTGAGGTTATAAGCGCCGATTTTGGTTCTTTCTTTCTAGTTCTTGCAAACATCAGCATGAAGCTTACGATAATAACAATGATTGCAATAATCGTCACTATTATTTTTGCCCATCCGCTTGAATAGAGCGTGTCGAGCCAGCCCTGGGTATAATCGACACCGATAACGTTCCATGCACTCAGCATCGTTACAACTGCTATACAAAGCATGAAGATTATGTACAGTGTTAATAGGACTCTGATAAAAATTCTCATCTTAAACTCCTCTGTTAGTGTACCCTGCTTTCCTCTTCCTTAATTTCCTTTTCAAGCTGGACGCCCTGAACGTGCACGTTCGTTTCGATGACCTTAAGCCCGGTCATCGTCTCGACGGCTTTTTTTACGTTTTGCTGTATCTTTGTACTTATAACCGGAACTTCCGTTCCATACTTAACAACAATATACAAATCGATTGCACATTCTTCTTTGCCTACTTCGACCTTTACTCCTTTTGTCAGGTTTTTACGCCCCAGGAGCTCTGCAAGTCCTTCGGAAAAGCCTCCGCTCATGCCCGCAACACCCTCTATTTCTATCGTTGCAAGGCCTGCTATCGTAGCTACAACGTCGTTAGCGAACGATACGCTGCCGTGCTGCTCCTGCATCGTGTTCATTTTTTCTGTACTCAAAACATTCACCCCATTTTTAATGATAATTAATTATATCAGAATATATTACGGAACACAATCTTAGTTTGATTAACAAATTATTTCTAAATGCAGTATTTTTCTTGAACAGTGATTATATTCTATTCCTGTGCCCATGCAAACGATCGCTCTACAGCACGCTTCCATCCGCTGTATAGACTTTCTTTTTTATCTTCGTTCATTGAGGGCTCGAAAATACGCTGAAGCTTCCAGTGCTTTGCAATCTCTTCTTTAGATTTCCAGAAGCCTACGCCGAGGCCTGCCAGATATGCCGCGCCCAGAGAAGTCATTTCAGTGACCTGCGGTTTTTCAATCGGAATTCCCAGGATATCGGCCTGGAACTGCATCAGAAAATCACTCGCCGTGGCACCTCCGTCCACACGTAGTGACTTTAGATTATGCCCCGAGTCTTTCACCATGCATTTGAGAACATCACGTGTCTGATATGCTATCGCCTCAAGTGCGCTTCTTGCTATATGCTCATCGGTAGTGCCGCGAGTCATTCCTACTATTGTGCCTCTGGCGTACATGTCCCAATAGGGTGCACACAGGCCTGTGAATGCAGGCACGAGGTACACTCCGCCTGTATCATCAACCCTTGACGCTAGCTCGCTTACCTGCGAAGCCTGCTTGATTATCTTGAGTCCGTCACGAAGCCATTGTATTGTTGCGCCGCCCATAAAGACAAGGCCTTCCAGAGCATATTCAGGTTTTTCACCTACCATCCATGCTATATCTGAAGTAAGCCCTGTTTTGCTAATCTTTGGCTCAAAACCGACGTTCATCATCATTGCAAGCGCAGTTCCGTATGTGTTTTTCACCATGCCCGGCTCAAAGCAGGTCTGTCCGAACGTCGCTGCGTGCTGGTCGCCTGCGTCACCGGCTATCGGTATCGTCTGCCCGAAAAACACATCTTTATCCGTTTCGCACATTACCCCGCTTGAAGGAACAAGTTTCGGAAGGATCCTCTTCGGTATCCCCAGAGCCCCAAGTATCTTATCGTCCCATTCGAGCGTGTGTATATCTAGCATCATAGTTCTTGAAGCGTTGGAATAATCCTCTACGTGCGCAGATTTGCCCGAAAGCATGAACATAAGATAGGAATCAATATTTCCGAACAGCACTCTACCCTGCTGCACTTTCTCTCTTACGCCCTCAATATTGTCCATTATCCACTTTATCTTGGTCGCTGAGAAATATGCATCTATCAGCAGACCTGTCTTTTCCCTCACATAAGGGTCGAGCCCCTGCGCTTTTAGTTCTTCACAGATCTGTGCTGTCTGCCTAGACTGCCATACAATTGCGTTGTATACCGGCTCGCCGGTGTCTTTGTCCCACATTACCGTAGTTTCACGCTGGCATGTTATACCTATAGCAGCAATCTCTGAAGCATTCGTATTGCCGCATTGCATTGCTTCTGCTGCACAGAGAATCGTCGTATCCCAATATTCTTTAGCATCATGCTCTACCCAGCCTGGATGCTGAAATATCTGCCTTATTTCTCTGTAGGCTGTGCTGTGCATGTTCCCGAGTTCGTCAAAGAGAGCAACTCGAGTGCCTGTTGTGCCCTGGTCTATCGCCATTATAAAACGTTTACTCATTTTACCCTCTCTTTAATAAGTCGAATAGTTGTTTTTTTCATCATCATAAAAACTGCTGACAACTATTTAAAATAGTTGTCAGCAATCATTATATTATAAAACTAAAGTAAATTAAAGTAATGTTATTATGCTATCTGTCTTCTCTGAAATATGGCAGTCCAAGACTTTCCGGCGGATGATTTTCACGCTTTTTGCGCATTGATACGATAATAAGTACAACTATCGTAACTATGTAAGGCAGCATCTTGAAAAGCTCTTGCGAAGACCTTGTAAGCCCGGGTATGTAGAAGTATAGCCAAAAGAGCACTCCAAAGAGATATGAGCCCCATATTGCATGCTTTGGCTTCCAGCGGGCAAAGATAACAAGTGCAACTGCGAGCCAGCCAAGCCTTGATATGCCTCCATCGTTCGCCCATGTTCCTTTTATATAGTCCATTACGTAGTACAGACCTCCAAGCCCGGTTACGGCAGCCCCGATACAAGTTGAAAGATATTTATACTTCGTTACATTTATTCCGGCTGCATCTGCTGTCGCAGGGCTTTCGCCAAGAGCACGAAGATTAAGTCCTTTTCTTGTTCTTGTAAGGAACTGGTTTATAATTATAGCAAGTATTATCGCAAAATAGACCATAAAGCCAAGTGCTGAAAACACACCCACGTTAGACAGGAATGGTAGCGTAGATCTATAGGCTCCGCTCGTTGTTGCAACAGAAATCTGTCCTACTCCGCCTGCCATGTTGTTTAGCGCGCCGCCAAAGAAATTAGCAACGCCGCCGCCGAATATCGTCAGCGTAAGGCCGGTAACGTTCTGGTTGGCACGAAGCGTTATTGTCAAAAAGCTGTATATAAGACCAGCAAATATTGAAGCAGCCAAAGCGCATACCAAAGATATAAGAATACCTAAGGCTGCATTTGGTTCAACAACTGAATTTTCATACAGAAAAGCGCCGGCAAGACCTGCTATTCCCCCAAGGCTCATTATCCCCGGCACACCAAGGTTTAAGTTGCCGGATTTTTCAGTTAATATTTCACCGATTGAACCAAATAGTATTACCGTACCGAACACCAGCGCAGCCTGCAGTAAAGATAATATTTGTGCCATGTCAGACAGCCTCCTTTCTGCAGCGGAAAATCAATTTGTATTGAGTGAAAAACTCACTGCCAAGAATGAAGAATAGTATAATACCCGTTATCATCTGTGACGCATAGTCATTGAGATTGAATTGTGAGGCTATCTGTATTGCGCCCTTTTCAAGAAAGACAAGCAGTGCCGCTATAAGTATCATAGTAAACGTATTGAATTTAGCCAGCCACGCTACTATTATAGCAGTAAATCCGCTGCCTCCGGCAGTACTAGTCGATATAGTATGTGAAGAGCCCGCAACTGCCAGATATCCAGCCAGGCCGCATACGGCGCCGGATATCATCATGGTTCTAATAATAACTTTTTTAACATCAATGCCTACATATTTTGCAGTACGCTCAGACTCACCGACCACTGAAATTTCATAGCCTTGCTTGGAATATCTCAGATAGATAAACATTATTATTGTGAATGCCAGCACTATCAGTACATTCAGCATATATTTCTGACCAAGCATTGACGGGAACCAGCCTGCTTTTGTTTGCTGGTTTATAATACCGACAGTGTTTGAACCAAAAGGATTCTCCCACAGCGCAACAAAGTATGACGTAAGCTGGATAGCTACATAGTTCATCATCAACGTGAAAAGCGTCTCATTTGTGCCAAAGCGTGCTTTGAAAGCCGCCGGTATAAACCCCCATATCGCACCTGCTATGCTGCTTGCTACAAAAGCTATCGGCAGCAGCATCCATGTCGGCATAGCTTTGCCAAAATAGATCATAACAGCTGCAGTTGCTAAGCCGCCTACAAGAACCTGACCTTCTGCGCCAATGTTCCAAAAACGCATTTTGAAAGCCGGTGCAAGTCCTATACCAATAAAAAGCAGCATCACCATGTCACGAAGCGTTATCCAAATACGCTTTTCAGAGCCAAAGTTTCCCTCGAACATAGCGCTGTATACTTTTATGGGATTCAGACGAACAATAGCGAAAATAATAACTGCACTGAGTGCAAGAGCAAGAACAAGGCCTATAAGTCGGTAAAGCCATCCACGCCATGTCGGAATAGACTCCCGTTTTGCTATACGGACAAATGGCACTTTAGTTATTTGATTCATTTCTTTGCACTCCTCCACCAAGTTTTGTCATCATCATTCCAACACTGTTTTTATCTGCGCCCCTTCCGGGAACAATGCCGCTGACTTTCCCGCCGCAAAGAACAAGTATCCTGTCGCAGAACTCCAGAAGTACATCCAGGTCTTCCCCTACGAAAATTACTGCAACGCCCTTTTGTTTCTGGTCATTTATCAAATCATATATGGTATATGATGAATTTATATCCAGTCCGCGCACAGCGTACGCCGTCATCAAAACTGTCGGAGAAGATGAAATCTCACGACCGACTAAAACTTTCTGAACGTTGCCGCCGGATAATCTTCTTACAGGAGTTGTAAGTCCTGGAGTTTTGACTTCCAGGTCATTCACGACGTTTTTCGCCAGTTTCATCGGAGTTTTTCTATCCGTCAAAACAGAGTTCCCGCGTCTGAAAGAGCGAAGCATCATGTTGTTTGTAAGGTCCATGTTGCCAACCAGACCCATCCCCAGTCTGTCTTCAGGGACAAATGACAACGATACTCCCAAATTAACAATATCTCTTGGGTCTTTGCCAACAAGCTGCATTTGTTCTCCTGTTTTCGGGTCGATATATACTATGCTTCCGGCCTCGACAGGCTGTAAACCAGCAATCGATTCAAGAAGCTCTTTCTGTCCGCACCCCGAGATTCCGGCAATTCCTAATATCTCACCCGAATAAGCAGTAAATGAAACATCGCAAAGCTTTGTTATACCGTCAACATCGTTTACAGTAAGCCCTTCGACAACAATACGAGGCTCTGGTTCGACAGGCTCCGGCCGCTCAATATTCAGCGATATAGAACGTCCGACCATCATGTTTGTCATTTCGCTCGCATTTGTTTCTTTTGTTGGTACTTCGCCTACAAACTTTCCACGCCTTAAAACTGCAACGCGGTCCGAAATTTCCTCAACTTCATGCAGTTTATGCGTGATTATAACAATTGCTTTTCCGTCATCACGCATGTTGCGAAGTATAGCGAACAGTTTTTCAGTTTCCTGAGGTGTCAAAACAGCAGTAGGTTCGTCGAGAATCAGTATATCTGCACCACGGTATAGTACCTTAACTATTTCTACAGTTTGTTTCTGGGAAACTGACATATCATATATCTTTTGCTCGGGATTAACATTAAAACCGTACATGTCTGCAATCTTTCGTATGCGCTCACCAACAGCTTTCATATCAAGGCGCCCTTTACCCGGCATACCTAGTATTATGTTTTCAGCTGCTGTAAGAACGTCTACAAGTTTGAAGTGCTGATGTATCATGCCTATCTTAAGGTCGAAAGCGTCTTTAGGGCTTCTTATGGAAGCTTCACTTCCGTCAACGAATATGTGCCCACCGTCAGGAAAGTAGATGCCGGAAAGCATATTCATTAGCGTTGTTTTGCCGCTGCCGTTCTCTCCAAGTAGCGAAAGTATTTCACCTCTGTATATATCAAGACTTATCTGGTCGTTTGCAATGACCGAACCAAAAGTCTTTGTTATATCTTTTATTCTTACAGCCGCCTTGGCATTTTGCATATTAGACGCCTCCCCAAGATAATTATAGAAAGAGCCACTTTTTATGTGGCTCTTTCCGTCTATGAATTAGTTTGTTTTAGTTAAGTTCTGATATTCCATCGATACGCAGACCGAAGTAAGGAGCACTACGCAGTGTTGATTCAGCAAATGCACCGTCTACTATAGCTTCGCCGCTGTCCGGTACAAAGTCTCCATCAGTATCAAGAGCCGGAGTTGATGTGATTGTCTGTCCGCCTACTGTGAATGTATTGATATCGAATACTTTGAGGCTTCCGTCTTTCAAACCTGCTTCAACTTCTGCAACCTTTTCAGCAGTACCTTCTGCGCAGCTCTCACCAAGCGGAGAGATCATTACAGCGCCTTCATCGTAGCCTTTTGCCCAGTCAGTAGCGATTTCTTCGCCGTTAAGAAGACTATTCATTACATAAGTGTAGTAAACACTCCAATCATTCTGGCAGCTTGTTAGAGCAGCCGTCGGTGCTACAGAAAGCATGTCTACGTTGTAGCCAACGCAGTAAACAGTCGTTCCGCTGTCGAGCAGTGCCTGGCATGCTGAAGGAGCGCCAGTGGAGTCTGCGTGCTGGCTGATAATGATAGCGCCAGCTGATACAAGAGCATTTGCAGATTCTGCTTCAGCCGTCGGGTCATACCATGAATTTGTATACGATACGTCCATTACAACATTGTCAACAATAGATTTTACACCAAGATAAAAACCGGTGTAGCCTGAAACCACTTCGTCGTAAGGATATGCGCCGACGTAACCTATTTTGATATTACCGTCTGCGTCCATGTTAGAATCAGCCACCATTCCGTCAGCAACAAGCTCTGCAAGCTTCATGCCTGCAACAACGCCGGATACATAGCGTGACTCGAAAGTCATGTTGAATGCATTCTTTAAGTTTGCAAGTCCTGAAGGCGCAGCGTTAACACCTGTCATAGAGACAAATGTTACATCCGGGTTTTCTTCAGCCGCCTGCAGCATGAAATCCTGATGTCCGAAACTGTCTGATATAACGCAAGTACAACCCTGTTCAACAAGGTCAGTTGCAGTGTCATAGCAGGTTTCATCTTCAGGAATATTGTATTTCCAGATTATCTGGTCATCCGCAACGCCTGTTGCGGCAGCCGCAGTCTGTATTCCTTCGATGTGAGCAAAGTCATATCCTGTGTTTTCATCATGAATAAGGATTACGCCGATCTTAACATCAGCGCCTGCGTCTGATGCAGTGTCGTCTGCAGTACCCGCATCGGATGTAGTGTCGTCTGCCGTGTCAGTTGTTCCTGAATCACATGCAGCAAACGCCAATACAAGTGAGAGCGCCAGTAACAATACTAATATTTTTTTCATTTTCTTTCCTCCATTTTTAATAAAAATTTTGCACATGCAAAATATGTACACATTTTGAACTGTTCTGATTTGGTTTTAAAATCATCTCTTGATATATTAATTTAAACATCAATATTTAAAACCCATCACATAAGCTGTTTTAACCCCAATAGCTAACATTTAATAATAAAGTCAAAACAACTGTTTTTATAAATGTTACTAAGTGAATTACCAACTCCTTATGACACCTTTGTCCTACACAGAAAACGGCGCATGTCCTCATCCTAACTTACGCCGTTGTAATAATAGATTTGATATCTAAATATACCTCGTTTAATACTGTTTGTCAATTACAATATCGCATCATTTTACTATTTAGCGTGTCAAAACAGGCATGCAAAGCTAGTAATTCCCAACTTGTCATTTAATAAAAAATTTTGCTTTTTGCTGGTATCGAACAATGCAAATTTTATCTAAATCAAGGGTTTATAGTTTCCCTGAATTATGGTAGCATAATAAAGAAAATGCCTTATGAAAAGTTGGGTTTTACCAACAGCAAAAAAAGTTTGTTACGAATTAATAATAAAAAATCTGGCAAGGACGGTAATTATAATGGATAAAGCACTGCTTAAAGAACTGATAGATACAGCTGCGGGCAGAAAACCGGCTGACCTTGTTATTAAAAACTGTAAGGTAATAGATGTTTACAACGCTTCTATTATAGAAGGTGACATTGCTGTATGCAATGGTATTATTGCCGGAGTAGGGCAGTATAGCGGTAAAAATCAAGTCGACGCCTGCGGACAATATGCATCGCCTGGTTTTATCGACAGCCATATGCATGTCGAGTCATCATATATAAGCCCGGAAGAGCTGGGACGGCTGGTTGTCCCCCACGGAACGACGACTATTGTTTCCGATCCGCACGAAATAACGAACGTATGCGGCATCGCAGGGCTAGAGTATATGATCGCAGCTTCGAAAAAAACAGCATTGGATATAAAGTACACTCTGCCGTCATGTGTTCCTGCAACTGCATTCGAGCATTCCGGAGCGAGAGTTTCTGCAAAAGACATCGAGTCACTGATTGTACGTGAAGATATTGTCGGCCTGGGAGAGTTTATGAACTTTCCGGGCGTCGCAGGCGCAGATGACGAAGTGGTAAACAAGCTCATAGCGGCTATAAACTGCGGCAAACCCATAGACGGACACAGCCCGGGGATGGCCGGAAATGCACTTAACGCATATGCCTCTGCCCATATCCGCACTGACCATGAGTGCTCTACTGCTGAAGAAATGCGGGACAGGCTTTCCCGTGGCATGTATGTATTGATGCGGCAGGGTTCGGCATGTCATAATCTTAAAGAACTGCTCAAAGTTGTTACCCCTTTAAACAGCAGACGATGTCTTTTATGCACTGACGATCTGCAGCCAAGGACTATTATTGATGAGGGCCATATTGATAACCTTCTTCGTATATGTTCATCGTTTGGTATAGAGCCGCTCAATGCTATACAAATGTCTACTTTAAACGCTGCAGAATGTTACGGTCTAAGTGACCGCGGCGCTATTGCCCCTGGTCTTAAGGCGGATATCGTATTGTTTGACAGCTTGACTGAATTCAATGTTAAAAAAGTGTTCATCGACGGACGTGAGGCAGCGCATGACGGAGACTATCTGCTGCCTGTCACAAAGCATGATATTTCATCAACAAAGGGAAAGTTCTATGTGAAGGACTTCTCTAAAGAAAAGCTTAAGCTTACAATTAACTCGGACAGAGCACACGTCATCGCAATGATGCCCGGCGGTGTTGTTACCAAAAAGCAGACGGAATCAATAAAAAGAGATGCTGAACATAATTTTGTTTATGACCCGGACAAGGATATAGTAAAAATAGCTGTAGTGGAACGCCATCAGAACACCGGTAACGTTGCCGTTGCACTGCTGAAAGGCTATGGCATCAAGCATGGCGCTATTGCGCTCTCTATAGCTCACGACTCCCACAACATAATAGTTGTTGGCACAAACGATAACGATATGGCTTTTGCCGTAGAAAAGCTGATAGCCCAGCAGGGCGGTATAATATTAGTTGACGGCGGTGTAGTATTGGAAAGCCTGCCGATGCCTATCGCCGGCCTTATGAGCGACAAGAGCGGACAATGGGTTGATGAAAGGCTTGCCGGCATTCACCATGCGGCCGTGCATTCACTCGGCATCAAGGATGACCTTGAGCCGGTGATGACGCTGTGTTTCATGGCGCTGCCAGTTATACCGGAGTTGAAGCTTACTGACATGGGACTGTTTGATGTTAATATATTTAGTTTCATAGATATCGAGGCATAAAAAAGAAACTCCATTGTAATAAATATATGTTATAATAAACAAAATCCAAATGGGGAATTGATATGAATCGGCATTCAGAGCTTTCATTTATAAAACGGGCACTTGGAAAAATCGGTGAATTCTTTGCATTTATAGGCAGCGTGACTTTAACAGCTGCAAGGGCTGTGATGCACTTTTTCAGAAACGTTGCTATTGCAGCGACAGGTGAGCACAGCAGCAAAAAGAGAGATTATGACCTGAACGAAAGTGAACATGCGCACAATACACAGGTTTTCAAGAAGGTCGTTACCGCTTCCGAAAAGAGTACGCAGGATAATACCAAGGTGCTTCCGCATATTTCAAAAGAGCATCTGTCCGGAGACGGTCTTGAGCATATCAATATGTTCAAGCCTCAGACCAGAAACTCGAGCTTTATTATTGGCATTGCCCTCACTACGTTCAAACTTATTATTATTGCCGTTTTCATGATTGCCTCCGCTGGACTTGGCACGCTTATAGGCGTTGCTAAGGCTTATATGGAAACAACGCCTACTCTGGACACAGGAAAAATCGAGAATCAGTCGGAAACTTCTTATATTTATGATGCCAGCGGGAACCTGATTACTGCTTACACAGGGACTGAGAACAGAGACTGGGCAAATATAGAGGAAATACCGCTTATGCTTCAGGAAGCTGTAATATCTATCGAGGATGTGCGGTTTTATTATCATAACGGTGTTGACGCCAAAAGGCTTATTGGTGCCTTCCTGAGCAATCTTATGAACGACGACGTGCAGGGCGGCAGTACTCTTACACAGCAGCTTATCAAAAACCGGCTTCTCTCTTTCGACCGCACTTATGAACGCAAGATCCAGGAAGCGTACCTGGCTATGCAGCTTGAACAGGAATACACAAAGGATGACATTCTGGAAGCATATCTGAATACTATTCACCTTGGCGCATCTAACTACGGAGTAAAGGCTGCCGCTATGGACTATTTTGGCAAAAGCCTTGATGAGCTTAGCCTGCGTGAATGCGCTATGATAGCAGGGATAATTAGATACCCTTACTATTATAATCCAAGGCGTGTCTTTTATGATGCCGAAGACCCGGATATCATCAATACAAGAACCGACCAGGTTCTCTATCAGATGTATATTTCAGAGTATATTACTGCACAGGAATATGAAGGTGCACTCAACGATACTGTGCAAATAGTTGAAGAATCCAAGGTTCTTGAGATGTACGATATGCCGTACTTCGTTGAATATGCAGTATACGACGTCATTACGCATTTCCTGAAACAGCGTAATATGCAGGACACGTCGGAGAATCGGGCGATTATCGAAAATGAGATACGTACCAAAGGATACCGGATATATACTACTGTCGAGCCCGATATACAGAACACCGTGCAGGAAAGCCTAAGCGAGTGGGACAATTACCCTGCGCTTGAGGATGAAAGCAGCTCTGTCACCCGGTATGAAAACGACGGTGTCGTTACCGAAACAATACAGCCGCAGGCAGCCGCCGTTGTTATCGACCAGAAAACCGGCGAGCTTAAAGCTGTAGTCGGCGGAAGAGAAACGCCGACTGCAAAGAAGACACTTAACCGAGCATATCAGACCACCATGCCGGTTGGTTCATCAATAAAGCCGATTGCAGTTTATGCACCGGCTATCGACAAAGGGTATTCTGACGGGACTGTTGTGCCTAATCTTCCTCTGCCTATAGACGGCTGGGACTCTGAAAAGGGCTACCCGATCGGCGGCAATAAGTATTACGGACCGGTCACTCTGCGAACTGCACTCGTTAATTCACTTAACAGCGCAACAGCATATACGCTGCTGAAATTAGTAGGGCTTCAGGATTCAAAGAACTATCTAATTGACCTTGGTGTTAATCCTGCACACATCAGCGTAACCGGCGCAGGGCTTGCGCTGGGCACCTCCGGTATCACACCGATTGAAATGGCAGGCGCCTTTGCCACCATCGCAAACAGCGGCGTCTACCTTGAACCTCTTTCGTTCAGATATGTGACGGATAAAGACGATAATATTATCCTTGACGCTGATACTATACGTGAACAACGCCAGGTATTCAAAGAATCTACGGCATGGCTTGTCACAGATATGCTAACAGAAGCAGTCGAGCACGGAACAGGCACAAGTGCACAGATACCCGGCATGACCATTGCCGGGAAAACGGGCACCAATCAGAATGCGACCGGCGTTTTCTTTGCGGGAATATCCCCTTATTATACGATGACGCTTTGGATAGGACACGATAAGTACGAACCGCTTGCGGATAATGTTTTTGCTTCCAACTCTGCTGCGCCTTTGTGGCAGCATATTATGTCGCAGCTTCTTGACGGACTGACCGATAAAGACATTATTGATGCGAACCCCGGCGACATTGGGTTGATTCAGCGTGAAGTATGTTCAGTATCAGGTCTGCTTTCAACCGACGCCTGCGAAGAAGACCCGGGCGGTCATACGCCTATTAAAGCATGGTTCAGAGCCGGAACAGAGCCCACAGCGGAATGCGACGTTCATCAGATCGTTACGATTTGTACTTCCAGCGGTAAGATAGCTACAAAATTCTGCCCTACTAATCAAGGCATATTAGAAACTAATTGCCTTGTGTTTCTTAAGCCGAGTTCGATATATTGGGATTTGACAGAGGATAAACGCGATAAATACCTGCCGGGTACTTATATGGTGCCGCAGACTATATCTGTGTTTGACCTTACTTCTGATATGGAGGATTATTACGACTATTACTGCGATGTGCATACCGAACAATGGCAGCAGGAGCAGCAACAGCTTTCAGAGGCTATCGCCGGAGCTAAAAGCCAGATTACCGAGTCTAACGCACTGCTAAACGACCCGGATATCACTATGTCACCAGAGCACGAGCAGCAGCTTTCCGATATGATATCGGAGCTGCAGACGCTTGTAAAAGAGCCGGTAACTGCAACCGCAACTGCGATTAAGCAAAAGACTTCGGAACTGAAGACACTCACTGATAATTTATCTTCTATATATACCGCACCGACGCCGACTGAAACTCCTTCCCCGACGCCGACTGTAACCCCTTCCCCGACGCCGACTGCAACTACTTCCCCGACGACCACGCCTGCAGGATGATATAACAAAAGCCGCACCTTTTACGGGTACGGCTTTTTTCTTTCTATTTTAGAGCTCTTGCTCCAGTGTATCTAGAGATATATAAACCCGTTATTTCTTCTTTTGCACTATCATATATTGAAGTGCATACATATAGGTATTGGGATTCTTCTTTATATCTATATATGTGATAATCCTCGTTTTCAAGAGGCCTTTCGTAGTAATCCTCGCCGTACATAGCAATCATATCTGTCTTTTGACTGCCTTTTTTAAAATAATCATTTGTCGCGAGCCCTTTTGATGTGTACACTCCGGAACCCATGGCATAAACAGTACTTATCCTGCCGTTCCAGTCAAAATATATACTGAAGCTGTAGCCTTCGAATGCATCATCCTCTACTGTCGGCCCCTGCCCCAGCAGCATTTCACCGTTAACAAGATTGCTGACATTTTCACTCTGTTCATACGGGATCCCGTTCATTTCAAGAGTCTCTACGGCATCCTTCTTTGTCATTCCAATATAAAGTTCAGCCTTGCTTCCGTCAGTGTTCGTTAAAGCGAGTTTCGCACTTTTTTGTGTGTTCTCATATTCCTGCCTGCTGTATTTTGATACGAAAATCTCCCACACTGCATAGTTCTCGGGCGGTATACGCTCGCCGGCAAAAACAGTTCGCAGATAATAGCTGCCCATATCATATTCGCTGCTAAGCGTAGCAACTGCACCCGGCGGGTATTCCGGGCTATAGAACTCTTCTGTTTCTCCAAGGTCGTTTGTTATATCTGAAACAAGGTCCCCTATTTTGACAGGCAAATTCGTTTTCTGTTCTCCTGATATTCGTATCTCGTGCAGCTTTTCATCAATGTCAAAGTAGAGGCTGAGCCCTTTTGCAGCAACACAGGTGCCTGCCCAGCTTCTTATCGTAGATGTATCATCACCGGTTTCATACTCAATATCGCAGTTGTCAAGCACCTCCAGCGCTGCGCTTAGCTGCATATCGAAATAGAACTCCAGAAAGCCTATTGTAAATATTTTGATTTCATCCGAGCTTTGGGCATTTTCCGGACCATTCAGGTCTATGGTAACAACAGGTTCAGTGCCGGATGACTCGCCGTCCTGATCGGTTTCCAAGGGATTCTCAACGTCTAAGGTATTACCGTTGCATCCTATTAAAGATATAAAAATAAGCAGTAAAATCAGTACAAATCCGAATAGTTTCATATATTCCTCCTGACACTACCACCAGTATTATTATAACCTAAATGTATAATTATAACAACTAAAAAAGCGCCGTTTTATCCGGCGCTCCTAATATTTTTTATTTTAGGCTTCTGCTTCCGGGTTTTACTGCGGGCATCCCCTGCTTGCAAAGCGGACAGTCATCCGCTTCGTATGAAACGACCTGCATTGACAGCACCGCCTCGAAAGGAACGCCGAAATCTACATTTCCGTTTGACCTGTCGACTATGCTGCCGACTGCTTCAACTTCTGCACCCATGTCTATTATTTCTTCTATTACTTCTTTTACCGAACCGCCCGTTGTTACAACGTCTTCGACTACGAGCACCTTTGCACCTTTTGGAATCTCGAAGCCACGGCGCAGCGTCATTTTTCCGTCCTGCCGCTCGAAGAAAACATTGTGCACTCCAAGCTGCTTCGCCACCTCATATGCAAGGATTATACCTCCCACCGCCGGCCCTGCGACAATATCTATGCCGCTGAAATTGCCTGCCAGCTGCTTTGCAAACTTTTCTGATATTTCAGGATCTACAAAAAGCTTGGCACATTGCATATATTTATCCGAGTGCCTGCCGGAAGTTAATAAAAAATGCCCTTCAAGCATTACTCCGGTATCTTTGAAAATCTTAAGTATCTCTTCTTTATTCATATTAAACCTCCAAAGCGCCTGTAAGGCTGCTTATTTTTTCTATTCCCGCTTCGTTTGCATACTCCTCAAGCTCTTCTATAATACGTACCGAAGCCTCCGGGTCTGTAATATTCGCTGTGCCTGTCATTACTGCCGCCGCTCCGCACAGCATGAACTGAGCCGCGTCCGCTCCGGTCATTATTCCGCCCATTCCAATCACCGGAATGCTTATTGCATTTGCTACTTCGTAGACCATCTTTAGAGCAACCGGTTTTATACAGGGCCCGGACAGCCCGCCTGTAACATTTCCAAGCAACGGCCGCTTCGTTTTTTCGTTTACGACCATTGCAGGGAGCGTGTTTATCAGCGAAACAGCATCTGCACCGGCCTCCTGTACAGCCAGCGCTATAGACACGATATCCGTTACAGCTGGCGTCAGTTTAACTATCAGCGGTTTTTCAGCGGCTTTTTTTGCCGCTCTGACTATCTCTTGCGCACTTTTTATATCTGTACCAAAAGCCGCCCCGCCCTGTTTGACGTTTGGGCATGATATGTTCAGTTCATACATTTCAAGCGCTGTAGCGTTCAGCTTTTCAATAACCTCAACATAGTCCTCTATAGTTCTTCCTGCAACGTTTGCAATCACAACCGTACCAAAAGCCTCGACTTTGGAAAGTGTTTTACGCAGAAATTCATCTACACCGGGGTTTTGCAGACCGATGCTGTTAACAATACCGCTTGCGGTTTCCGCTATCCTCGGCGGTTTGTTTCCCTCTCTTTTTTCGGGTGTCAACGATTTTAATGCGATTCCTCCAAGCTTATCTACATCTATGAACCACGAGTGCTGTTCTCCGAATGCAAAAGTGCCTGAAGCCGCGATAACAGGATTTTTAAACTCTTTTCCGCAGAGAGTAATGCTCATATCGCTCATAACTGTACCTCTGCAAGATCGAATACCGGGCCTTCTGTGCATACCTTTTTATACTCAAAACCATCTTTGTTTTTAATTCCGCAAACGCATGCAGCGCAAGCACCAAAGCCGCAGCCCATACGTTGTTCCAATGAAGCCTGAACGGGCACATCGCCTACGACTGCTTTTAGGGATTTCAACATCGGCAGCGTACCGCATGTCAATATAACGTCCGGCTTTTTATTCTTTAGTCTCTTACTGAGCGCCTCAGTAACAAATCCCTTTTCCCCGATTGTTCCGTCGTTTGACGTAACGCAGACATCGCTGCACGCTTCTTTAAAATCATCCATGCAATAAGCACAATCTATGCCTCTGTAGCCAAGATATACGTCATAGTTTTTATCCGGCCAACGCTGTATCACAGTATATAGCGGTGCAATTCCCACTCCACCGCCGACAAGCATAACGTCTTTTTGTTCTGAAGCAAGATGAAACCCTCTGCCAATTGGCAGGATTGCCTTAAGGCTATCATTCGGTTTTAATTCTATAAGTGAATTAGTGCCTTCGCCTACCAGCTGATAGATAAGCGTTACCATTTTTTCTTCAACATTAACCTTGTTGATACTTAGCGGCCTTTTCAGGATAAGGTCTTTGCGGTTTGGTATTTCGATGTCTGCAAACTGCCCCGGCACAAACTCTTTTAAATCTGCATCCGGGCAGAATAACACCATTTCATATATGCAATCTGCGATTCTTTTATTCGATATTATTGCCGAGTCCATATTTTTCAGCATCAGACTTTCCTTTTCTTTTCCATCATATCTACAAATTCGTCAAATAAATATGCTGAGTCTTCAGGCCCGGGAGAAGCTTCGGGATGGAACTGCACAGTAAACATGTCTTCACCGTCGTATTTTATGCCTTCGATGGTCATATCGTTCCAGTTTCTATGGCTGACAGTCATAGCGGCAGGCAGCCCTTTTTCAACAATGGTATATCCGTGATTCTGAGAGGTTATATATACCCTGTTTTTCTCTATGTCTTTCACAGGATGGTTGGCGCCCCTGTGTCCGTATTTTAATTTTTCGGTATCTGCTCCCTTTGCAAGCGCCAGAAGTTGATGCCCAAGGCATATCCCGAATATGGGCAGCTTTCCTATAAGCGCTTTTAGATTTTCTATAACTTCGACATTGTCTTTAGGGTCCCCCGGCCCGTTTGTAAGCATTATGCCTTCAAACCCGCCTGACAATATTTCCTCTGCACCCGTCCTTGCAGGAAAAACCGTGACTTCGCAGTCTCGCTTCTCAAGGCTCCTTACTATGTTGCGCTTCAAGCCAAAGTCGAGCACTGCCACTTTATAATTCCCGCTGCAGTATATATGTTTTTCTGTACAAGTGACTGTGTCTACAGGCATCCTGCACTCAAACTCTTTCATACAGTCTATCTGCTGCTGAGTTGGTTCGCTCTGCGTTATTATCCCTCTCATCGTGCCCTTTTCACGGATTATCTTTGTAAGCGCACGTGTGTCAAGGTCATAAAAGCCGCATATGTTGTTCTTTTTCAAATAGTCGTCAATATTATTTTCACAGCGCCAATTTGACGGCTGAGTGCAAACTTCACGTACAATAAAACCGCTTACCTGAGGATGAGCCGATTCTACGTCCTTCGAGTTGATACCGTAGTTCCCGATAAGCGGATATGTCATCGTTACTATCTGTCCGCAGTACGACGGGTCTGTTAAAACTTCCTGATAGCCGGTCATACCGGTATTAAAAACAACTTCACCTGTAACATCAGCTTTTGCACCAAAGCTTTTACCTGCAAACCTTGTGCCGTCTTCTAATGTGAGTATTGCCATATGTTCTCCTGTATCTTTACCTGCGCCGCAAAAGCGCAGCGTTTATATCTTCTTTCATCTCCAATGCGGCCTGTCTTGCCGCCACTGCCGGCTCGTTGCTGTAGCAGCTCTTTCTGTATGCCAGCAGTATGCCTCTTGACGAATTAACAACGGCACCAAGACCGTCTTTGTCAAAGTTTACTGCTATATCATCTGCACCAGCGCCCTGTGCTCCGTAGCCTGGCACAAGGAAGAAAGTGCTTTTTAGGCTTTCCCTGAGCTTAAGAGCCTGCTGTGGATAAGTCGCCCCGACTACCGCTCCTATGCTGCTGTAGCCAAACAACCCGGTAAGCTCTTTTCCCCACTGCGCCGTTTTTTCCCCCACAATGCTGTAAAGCTTTCTGCCGCCGATTTCCAAGTCCTGAAACTCGCCGCCAGAGGGATTCGACGTTTTAACAAGTACGAATATACCTTTGCCTGTTTTTTGGCAGTCTTCTATAAACGGAGCTATACCGTCTATTCCAAGGTATGCATTTACCGTTATAAAGTCTGCTGCGCTATCAAGAAGAAAAGCTTTTGAGTACGCCTTTGCCGTGCTGCCTATATCGTTTCTTTTAACGTCTGCGATAACAGTCAACTCTGCCTGCGAAGCATAGCTCATTGTGTCGTAAAAACACTTTACCCCATGATACCCGTACTGTTCGTAATATGCAACCTGCACTTTTACGCTTGGAACGACATCTTTAACAGAATCTATTATATCACAGTTGAATCTGAATATGCACTTGGCAATCTCTTCATTAGAAGCTGCTCCGCTGACTTGATAGTCTTCGCTCAGATACTCATATGATGTATCCAGCCCTACACAGACCGGGCACATCGTCTTGTTTATTTTCGTACACAGTTCGTCTATTTTCATATCAGCCCTCGTATACAACCTTTCCGTTAACAATCGTATGCGTTATTTTCCCTTTTAGCTTGCTGCCAATAAACGGAGAGTTCTTTCCTTTAGATATCATACTCTCTTCAGTGAATGTATATCTTTTATTCATATCTGCGATCGTAATATCCGCTATGGCTCCTGCTTCGATTACTCCGCTGCCAACACCAATTATCTTTGCCGGGTTAACGCTGAACAGCTCTGCCAGCATCTGTTCATCGCTGGTAAGATTGGTCACAGCAAGCGAGAACGCAGACTCGAAACCGCTTATACCAAAAGCCGCAAGCGAAAACTCAATGTTTTTTTCGTCTTTGTGATGCGGCGCATGGTCTGTGGCGATTGCGTCTATCGTACCGTCGAAGAGCCCCTGCTTTACTGCGAGTACATCGTCCTTTTCCCTGAGCGGAGGATTGACCTTGGTTCTGGCGTCAAAGCCAAGACACATCGAGTCGTCTGCGCTGAAATAGTGCGGCGCACTCTCACAAGTCACCAACACTCCACGTTTCTTTGCTTCACGTATAAGCTCTATCCCACCTCTAGTGGATACATGTTGTATGTGAACCTTTAACCCGTACGCTTCAGCAAGTATAATGTCCCTTGCTATCATCGTTTCTTCGGCAGCTCTTGATATACCCTGCAGACCCAGTATCGTTGAGTTGTATCCTTCGTTCATTACGCCGTCGCCGGATATCTGCTTGTCCTCGGTATGCGACATTATGAAACTGTCGTATGTTTGAGCATACTGCATTGCCTTTCTCATCATGTTGCCGCTCTCGATCGGTCTGCCGTCGTCCGAAAAGGCAACACACCCAACACCGCTCATTTCGCCCATTTGTGTTAAGTCTTCTCCCTTAAGAGATACCGTTGCCGCACCAACAGGGTAAACTCTTGCAGGCGCCTTTTTTGCACGTTCATTTATAAGTGCGCACACAGCAGCATTATCGTTTACAGGGTCTGTGTTTGGCATACAGCATACAGCTGTGTATCCGCCCTTAACCGCAGCTTTTGTTCCGCTGAGTATGTCTTCTTTGTATTCCTGCCCTGGCTCTCTTAGGTGACAGTGCAGGTCTATAAACCCCGGAAATATCGTAAGACCGGTTGCATCTATCACTTTGTCTGCCGAGCCTGTGCGGCTGCCGACCGCTGCTATCTTGTTCCCGTCTATCATAATATCGAGTTTGCCGGATCTGCCTGCCGGGTTTGCAAGCGTACCCCCGCTTATTTTAAGCTTCATCTTTTTTGACCATTCCTTTCATGCTCAATGCGGATGTCTGTTATTACGCATTTGTAACATGTACAATTTTTTTTGATTTGGGTCAAGCACTTTGCTTGCTCCTTGTAAGTATGTAAAGCAGCGCCATCCTGACGGCTACGCCGTTTGTGACCTGCGTGTCTATCACGCTCAAATTTGAATCCATTACAGAGCTAGTAAGCTCTACTCCTCTGTTTACGGGCCCCGGATGCATCAGCAGCACATCCTTTTTGCATTTGTCAATCACTTCATCGCTTATTCCAAAGAAGTTGTGGTATTCCCTTACCGACGGCAGCAGGCCGCCTTTCTGCCGTTCTTTTTGTATCCTCAGCGCCATTACGACATCTGCATCTTTAACAGACTCGATAAGTTTGTTCGATACTGAAGCTCCGGTCTTTTCTATCCCGGGTGGTATCATAGTGTTCATGCCGCATAGTTTTACTTTAGCTCCAAGCTTTGTCAGCCCCCAAATGTTGCTTCTTGCAACTCGGCTGTGCATAATATCGCCTATTATAGTTACGCTAAGACCTTTTATGCCGCCGAAACGTTCCTTCATCGTGAATATATCCAGCAGCGCCTGCGTCGGGTGTTCGTGCATACCGTCGCCTGCGTTTATAACGCTGCCCGAAATGTTGTCCGCAAGGAACTTCGGCGCACCTGCAAGCTGGTGCCGTATTATTACGATATCTGTTCCCATGGCCTCGAGGGTCTTTCCTGTGTCCAGGAGCGTTTCGCCCTTCTTGACGCTGCTGGTGGATACGCCGAGGTTTGAAACAGTTGCGCCAAGGTATTTGCCTGCAAGCTCGAAGCTCATCCTCGTTCTTGTGCTGTTTTCATAGAACAGCGAAACAACGGACTTGCCCTGAAGGTGCGGCATCTTCTTTGCACTCTGCATCAGAAGCTCTTTCATAGTTGCTGCAGAATCTATTATGTATTCTATTTCTTCCGCCGGCATATACTGCAGGCCAAGCACATCTTTTTCTTTTAATAACATTTCTTTACTCCGTTTTTTATAGAGGAGAGTCTGAGTTTGTTCAGACTCTCCTCTTCTATTACACTATTTCTTTTCTTTTACTACATCAAATTTCTCGGGCAGAACAGCGTTGAGTATTATACCGACAAGAGCAGCAAGCGCAACGCCTGAAACCGTGAATGTCTCGTTGACGGTGATGGACACGCCTATGCCTACTACAAGGATTATTGACAGTATAAGAAGATTCCTGCTCTGTGTGAAATCTACCTTGGCTTCTGCCATCGTTCTAATACCAATTGCAGCAATCATTCCGAACAGCACTATGCTCATACCGCCTACTATCGGCATCGGGATGGTTTTGAGGAAGCCGCCGAAGTAGCCTATGAACGAGAGAACTATTGCATAGCAAGCAGCAATACGCAGCACAGCCGGGTTGTAGTTCTTAGTTATTGCAAGAACGCCGGTGTTCTCGCCGTATGTCGTGTTAGCCGGACCGCCAATAAAGCCTGCGAACATCGTTGCAACGCCGTCACCGATAAGAGTTCTGTGAAGACCCGGGTCATCGAAGAAGTTCTTGCCGACAACAGAGCCGTTAGTGGTTATATCGCCTAAGTGCTCCATGAACGTTGCTATGGATATTGGTGCGATTATCGCTATCGCAGACCAGCTGAACTTAGGCAGGTGGAATGCAGGCAGTTCTATAATTTTTGATGAAAGCAGCGGGTCAAAATTCATCAGCGCAGCCGTGCCTTCGGGAACAGCGACCGTGAAGTGCAGTACCACAGCAATAATATAGCCAACGATAAGGCCGACAAGTATAGGCAGCAGCTTGAAGAAACCCTTTATAAAGATAGATACAACTACTACCGTTACGACAACAGCAGCAGCAACGACCCATTTTGTCCAAAGTATTCCAGCAACAAAATCTCCGGTTATATCGTTAAAAATAACGGTTGGTGCAAGAGTAAGACCAATAACAACTATTACAGGACCGGTTACTATTGCTGGGAAAAGCTTCTTGACTCTTTGCGTACCGAGAAGTTTAACTAGCAGAGCAAAAACTAGATAGCATGCGCCCGCTATCAGTACGCCTCCTGTTGCATATTCCTTGCCCTGGCTACTGACTATATAAGTTATAGCGCCAAGGAACGCAAAACTTGAACCCAGGAACACAGGGACTTTACGTTTAGTGATTAGGTGGAATATCAACGTGCCCGCACCGGCGGCACACAGTGCAACTGCAGGGTCTAGACCCGTCAGCATCGGAACAACTATTGTTGCGCCGAACATGGCAAACATGTGCTGCAGACCAAGCACAGCCATTTTGCCCCAACTTTGTTTAACATTTTCCATACAATACCTCCAAGCAATTAATTATAATTTCACGGCAGAGCCGAGTTTAAAAAAATAACCTCCCATTGGGAAGATTACTTTAGTTCGTTGATTGCAACGTTGTCGATACCGTCAAACTCTTTTACGCGAACTTCTACAACTTCGCTTTTTGACGTTGGTATGTTTTTGCCGATATAATCTGCCCGGATAGGAAGCTCTCTGTGCCCTCTGTCCACAATTACGGCTAGCTGGATGTAGTTTGGACGGCCAAGGTCCATCAGCGCATCGAGTGCCGCCCTTGCAGTCCTTCCTGTGTATAACACATCGTCACATAATACTATTGTCTTTTTGTTGATATCAAAGGCAATATCCGTTCCTTTGATCACCGGGTGGTCGGAAAGCAGTGAAAGATCGTCTCTATAGAAAGTTATATCGAGCGAGCCTATCGGGATTTCCTGTCCTTCGAACTCTTCAATATATGAAGCGATGCGCTGCGCTATCGGCACTCCACGCCTGTGGATACCAATTAGGGCAAGGTGTTTCGGGCCTTTGTTTTTCTCTACAATCTCGTGCGCTATTCTTTTAAGTGCACGCTCGAGAGCAACGTCGTCCATTATCAGAGCTTTATCCAATTCCTGCCTCCTTTGCTCATCCAGTTTGGCATCAAAAAAGCCCTGCACTATGGCAAGGCTAACAAGCGACGCTAACATCACACCTTGCCGGCTTCTCTGAACCGAATTAAAGGATGTAGTATTTCTGTATAAAAACATACCACAAGCGGTGGTGTTTGTCCACAACAAATAACAAAAAACTTCTGATTTAATTCAATTGTAATATTTCAAATGAATAATTATATATTTTAACCTAAAAATAAATTTAGTATGTTTATTTTTTTAGGTAGTATTCTGTGATTCTAAAAAGCTTCCAGCACGAAAATCTGAAAATAACTATTGACAACATGTGTATATTCCATCTATAATATCATCTATTAAAGGCTTTGATGGAGAACAGTAGTTGTTTAAATCCTTTTCAGAGAGTCGCTGCTTTGGTGAAAGGCGACAGGTGATAAACGATGAAGCTCGCTCCTAAGCTGCTGCGGTGAAAGCAAAGTAAGCGCAGACGGTGTGACTCTACGTTAAAAGAGTACGGGCATCACGACGTGTCCTAGTGAGCTGGCGGTTTTATACCGCAAGCAGAGTGGTACCACGAATACCCTTCGTCTCTGCATTGACGGAAGGGTTTTTTTATACCCTTTTTACACTGCACAGCTCAAATAATTTATGTGAGGAGAACTAAAATGAGAACAATCAAGATTTTTGACACTACCCTGCGTGACGGCGAACAGTCCCCAGGATGCAGCATGAACCTTCAGGAAAAAATCGAGGTGTCAAAGCAGCTTGAAAAGCTTGGCGTGGATGTCATGGAAGCTGGCTTTGCCATAGCTTCGCCCGGCGACTTCAAGTCTGTTCAGGCGATTGCCGAATCTATAAAAAACACCAAGGTAGCCAGTCTCTCAAGAGCGCTTAAAAAAGACATCGACGCTTCTTATGAGGCGCTTAAAAAAGCTGTCGCCCCAAGGATACACACCTTTATCGCAACTTCGCCTATCCATATGAAGTATAAGCTAAAGGCGAGCCCTGACGATGTCTTGGCACAGTCTGTTGACATGGTCAAATATGCGAAGTCTCTTTGCAGCGATGTTGAGTTTTCTGCCGAAGACGCTTCACGTTCAGAGCTGGAGTTTCTCTATAAAGTGTTCACGTCCGTAATTGAAGCGGGTGCAACGTGTATTAATATTCCGGATACTGTCGGCTACTCGACTCCTGATGAGTATTATGACTTTATAAGCAGTATTATGCAGAACACAAAAGGCATAGAGAAAGTGGATGTTTCTGTACACTGTCACAACGACTTAGGGCTTGGAGTAGCAAATTCTCTGGCAGCTGTAAGAGCCGGCGCAACACAAGTTGAGTGTACTGTCAACGGCATCGGAGAGCGTGCCGGTAACGCTTCTCTTGAAGAAGTAGTTATGACGCTTAAAACACGTCATGACCATTATGGCTGTGTTACCAACATCGACACCAAGCAAATATATAACTCTTCGAGGCTGGTTACTTCCATTACGGGAGTTTCGGTGCAGCCGAACAAAGCAATTGTCGGTAAAAACGCATTTGCGCACGAAGCAGGAATTCATCAGCACGGAGTATTGGCAAACAAGCAAACTTATGAGATAATGACACCTGAATCAATCGGGCTTTCAGAGAACTCCATTGTTCTTGGCAAGCATTCGGGAAAACACGCCTTTGTGAATAGACTGAATGAACTTGGTCTTTCAATAAAGGATGCCAATGTTGAAGCGGCTTTCGAGAAGTTCAAGCAGCTTGCAGACCGTAAAAAGGATGTTACTGATCTTGACCTGCGTGCTATAGTAGAGCTTGACAGCATAGATATACCGAACGAGTATGAGTTTGACAGTTTTGTTATCAACAGCGGTAACAAGATGACTGCAACAGCTGTTGTAAAGCTTATGCACGAAGGTGAGATAATTGAGGAAGCAGCCACAGGCGATGGTCCTGTGGACGCAGCTTTCAACGCAACAGAACGCTGCATTGGCAAGTCGTTCACACTTGCTGACTATATCGTTCGGTCGGTGACCAGCGGTAAGGATGCACAGGGTGAGGTTATCGTAAAACTGACCACCGGCAGTAAAAAAGCGACAGGCCGCGGACTAAGCACAGATATTGTAGAAGCTAGCGTCAGGGCATATATCGACGCTATAAATAAGTATTATTACGAAATCAAACTGGAGGTTTAGAAAATGGGTATGACAATGACACAGAAGATACTGGCTAAAAAAGCGGGCCTGCGAGAAGTGCACGCCGGCCAGTTCATCGAAGCCGGCATAGACTTGTGCCTTGGCAACGACATCACCACGCCTGTAGCCATCAAAGAGTTCAAACGAACCGGAAAGCAGGATGTGTTTGACAAATCTAAAGTTGCTATAGTGCCGGATCACTTCACGCCAAACAAGGACATAAAGGCAGCAGAACAGTGTAAGTTCATAAGGGAGTTTGCGCTCGAGAAGGACATCGAAAACTATTTTGAAGTCGGCGAAATGGGCATTGAGCATTGCCTCATCCCTGAAAAAGGACTGGCTGCCCCTGGCGATGCTATTATAGGAGCGGATTCGCACACATGCACATACGGTGCTCTAGGCGCTTTTTCTACCGGTGTTGGCAGCACTGACTTCGGTGCCACTATGGCACGGGGCAAATGCTGGTTTAAAGTGCCTTCAGCCATAAAATTCGTGCTGACAGGCAAACCCGGCAAGTACGTATCCGGCAAAGACCTTATACTTCATATTATCGGTATGATAGGCGTAGACGGCGCACTTTATAAATCTATGGAGTTCTCTGGCCCGGGCGTAGCAGAGCTCAGTATGGATGACAGATTCACTGTCGCCAATATGGCTATTGAAGCCGGAGCAAAGAACGGTATCTTCCCTGTAGATGAAAAAACTATGCAATACGTTAGCGAACACGTAACCAAGGATTATACCGTGGTCGAAGCTGACGCGGACGCAGAGTATGACCAGATAATAGAGATAGACCTCTCTAAGCTGCGCCCGACGGTAGCCTTCCCCCATCTGCCGGAAAATACTAAAACTATTGATGAAATCGGCGATATAGAGATAGACCAGGCTGTTATAGGCTCATGCACCAACGGACGTATGACTGACCTGCGCATTGCTGCCAACATACTTAGAGGCAAAAAGGTAAAGAAGGGCGTAAGGACTATAATCTTCCCGGGAACGCAGAAGATATACCTGCAGGCGCTTGAAGAAGGCCTTATCAAAGATTTCGTCGAAGCGGGCGCAGTTTTCTCTACACCGACCTGCGGACCGTGCCTCGGCGGACACATGGGCATACTCGCCAAGGGTGAGAGAGCTGTTTCCACGACAAACAGAAACTTCGTCGGCAGGATGGGTCATGTCGAGTCTGAAGTTTACCTTGCCAGCCCTGCAGTTGCGGCAGCGTCTGCGCTGACCGGCAAAATAACCGACCCGGAAAAACTTTAAGGAGAGTGCAAAAATGAGCAAAGTATATAAATACGGCAGCAATGTCGATACAGACGTTATAATACCAGCAAGGTATCTTAACACTTCTGATGTAAAAGAACTTGCTTCCCACTGTATGGAAGACATCGATGCAGATTTCGTCAAGACAGTTCAGCCGGGAGACATTATCGTTGCCGAGAACAACTTTGGCTGCGGTTCTTCACGCGAGCATGCACCTATTGCCATCAAGGAATCTGGCATTTCATGCGTTATTGCAAACACTTTTGCACGCATATTCTTCCGCAACTCCATAAACATCGGTCTTCCGATCTTGGAGTGTCCGGAAGCAGTTGCAAACACTAATTGCGGAGACGAGCTTGAAGTCGACCTTAACACCGGCAAGATAAAGAACCTTACCAGCGGAAAAGAGTTCCAGGCAGAGCCGTTCCCGGAGTTCATGCATAATATAATAGGTTCCGGCGGGCTTATCGGATATATCAGCAAAGAGGCTTAAATGAAACTTAGACAGTTACTTTTAGCGGCGCTGTTTGCTGCGCTGATGTGCGTAAGCGTTTTTCTCAGAATCCCAATACCCCCTACCCCGCTGCTGTTTACCCTTCAAACATTAGTGGTGTTTATTGCAGGGATTATGCTGGAGCCAAGGTATGCTCTTGCTTCGATGCTGGTTTATACGCTGCTCGGGCTTGTCGGGCTGCCGGTGTTCTCTGCCGGAGGCGGACTGGGTTACGTGCTTCAACCGTCATTTGGGTTTATAATAGGTTTTAGCCTTACAGTGCTTTTCATCAGCCTTACAGTAAGAAAAAAAGTGATTGCACTTATTTCCAAAAGCGCAGATAAGAAAACACCGCTTGTTTTAAAAACGATCGGGTTCTCTCTTCTCGCAATTGCGATAATGTATGTGTGCGGAATCACTTATATGTATTTCATGTATAACTATTACATTGGCAAAACGCTGTCACTCGGTTATATAATCGTTTCAGCAACAGGCATATTCATATTGCTGGATATTGCAAAGTTTGCAGTTGCTCTGCCGCTTAGCATGGCAGTGCTGAAAAGGCTTCCGGAAAGTTACAGGAAAATTTAAAAATCGACATATTAAAAACCCTGAGAGATAGCCTCAGGGTTTTTCTTATATCTATTATTTCTGTTTCTCCGCCAGATTGTATATTACAGGAATCTTTAAAATGTCGTCGTTTATGGCTTTTATAATACAGAATACAGATAGCAGTATGAAACCCACCCATGCTAGCCAGAATAGAATGCTAAACAAAATTCCAATGAAAGGTATCCATGCCAATACCCCAAGCAAGATGTATACTACGATAACAAAAATACCAAGAAACAGTGACTGCCACGCATGAAGCCTTGCCCTGCTGTCGTTTTTTACTGAAGCTAAAACTATTATTGCGCTTATGATGGAAATCACATATGCAAACCAACAAGTAGTTTTATGGTCCATGCCGAGTTCGTTTTTATTTTCAGACATTTTTAAAACCTCCTTTAATTTTACTATATTATACATTAAGAAAATTACATGTGCAATCAAATATATAATTAAAAACAGTGTATTAACAAGATTGTAACTCTTGAAAACAAAAAGTTAAGATTAGTGCTGAATTTTAAGCGTTTCACCAAGTCCTCTGCACATTACAACTGCGTCTTCGCCAGTGTCTTTATAATAGCCCGGCCTTACAGCGACAGGTACGAAACCGAAATCCTGATACAGGTTTTTGGCAGCCGTGTTGCTTTGCCTAACCTCCAGCCAGTAAAGCTTTGTCAGGGTTCCCGTAGAAGAAATGAGAAGTTTTATAAGCTGCTTTGCTGCGCCTTTCCTCCTGAACTTCGGAAGCACTGCAATGTTGTTTATATGACACTCGTCAAGCACTATATGCACGCCGCAGAAACCGACTATGGTATCTTCATTCACCGCTACCAGATAGAGCGAATTGCTGTTTTCGCAGACGTCATAGAGCAAAGATTCATAGTGCCACGGTGTTGTAAAGCTGCGCTTTTCAACTTCGTAGATGCCGTCTAAATCGTCATTCTTTGCCAGTCTTAGCTCGAGGTTCATCTTTCTCCCCTGTGTTTTTGTTCATATACACGCTCTGCCTGTGTCTTTCGCAGATAGAAAGGTTCAAGTTCGTATGCTGAAACTGCGCTTGCAGCGTTCCTGTATGAAAGAATGCCCACCGAACCAGCACGCTGCAGTGCGCTAGCTGTGTTTGCCGTACTGAAACCGGCCGTCTCTATCAGTTCTTTGAAGCGTATTGAGCCATCGCCGACAAACACAACTTCCTGTCCTTTTAATTCTTCCAGCAGTTCGTCAATCTGCATCGCCCGGTACTGCGATACTCTGTTTGATCCGTTATATACAGCAGAGTATACGTCCGTCCTTCGTGCGTCTATCACTGAACACACAACTCTTTTATCGCCTTCAAGGTTCTGTGCAAGTGCATCCAGAGTGTTCACGGCGACGCACTTTTTGCCGGAAGCATGGCAGAATGCCTTTATAATACCCGCTCCTATCCGCAAGCCTGTAAAAGAACCAGGACCAATTGCGCATCCAAAAAGATCGATATCATCGAGCGTCATTTCAGAGCGCTTCATGCATTCGTCTATCATTGGACCAAGAGTGACAGAATGGTTTCTCTTATTGTCTAAGTATGTTTCGCTAATTATTTTTTCATCTGCAAGAACAGCGACGCTGCAGACATTCCCGGATGTATCCACTGCTAGTATATTCATGGGTTTATTCCTTCGATTTCTATGGTCCTCTCATCGCTGCCAGAGCCCGTCAGCCTTACCTTTATACATTCCGGCATGTTCTCTGCGTTCTCCGGCCATTCAATGACGCATATACCGTCTAGGCCAAGGTAATCGTAGAAGCCTATGTGCTCAAGCTCTTCTTCGTCCTCTATCCTGTAAAGGTCGAAGTGATAAAGTTTCTCTTTCCCAGCGTATTGCTTCAGTATAGTAAAAGTCGGGCTGACTATCTCTTCTTTTATACCCAGCCCCTCTGCAATACCCTTTGCAAAAACAGTTTTACCGGCACCCAGACCGCCGCATAGAGCGACTATATCTGTGCCATTTAGCTCTTTGGCAAACAAACTGCCCAGCTTTTTCGTCTCTTGCGCATTTTTAGTCTTGTGCTTTTTTAACAACAAAAGGCTCCTTATTCTTTCTAAGGCCGAATTATACACCAAAGGAATTGATAAAACAATTCAATAGCTTATTCAGCCTTTTCGCATTCCTGCTTTTTAACTGGCTTGTTCTTTATTATAAAGCGCCTTAGTGGTTTGTAAATTACAAAAGTAACAGCCGCATTGATTCCCGCTTTGATCAGGTTGAACGGAACGAGTATCGGCAGTATCATAGCTTTGACAACCTCTACAGGTGTTCCGTAAAAAGCCGGAGTAATTATCAAATTGGCCGGAATCATAATTGCCGCCATAGAAACCACGCCTGCAAGAAGACCGATGACAGCGCCAATAATGCTGTGCTTTCTTCTGTAAATAAGCGACGCTACCGTAACAAAAGCGCCTGTTGCGATGAAATGCATCAGAATACCTACCCATCCGCCGACAGCAGACGATACTGTCAGCCCTTGTATAAGACAAGATACCAAAGTAACGATAAGCCCGGCAATAGGACCATAGGCAAAGCCAGCGATCAAAATCGGGATGTCCATTGGTTCGTATTCTAGATAAGGCGCAGCAGGGAATATTGGGAATCTGATGAAAAGCATCAGTACTATTGACAGTGCCGTCAGCACTGACAGGGTCGTAAGCATACGTGTCCGGTTCATTTTTTTACTCATTTTTTTACCTCCAAAAAAAACTTCCGCATATACTTGGGGAAGTTTACAGACTGCAAAAAAATGAGTCTTTCACCTTCTCTCATCCAGACTTTACTGTCGGTTACGGAATTTCACCGTATCAGCTTTCGCTAGCGGACTATCACCGCCGGTCAGGGAATTGCGCCCTGCCCCGAAGATATACGTTATTTATTACTGCAATATAATACGACATTTCAACGTATTAGTCAAATAAAATTTGTATCGATGTTAAAATAAAAAGCCCCGCACGTATGCAGGGCAACTATATTAAACTTATTCTTCGTCTTCAAACACTCCGTTGTGGTAAACATTCTGAACATCGTCGTTTTCTTCCAGCATATCCAGCATGCTTTGGATAGACTCCGCCTTATCCGGCTCAATGTTAACGGTGTTTTCCGGTACTAGCTGAATCTCTGAAACAAGAAAGCTGTAGCCCGTCTTTTCCATTTCTTCGTGTACTTTGCTGAAGTCTTCAACAGTAGCCGTGATCTCTATTACATCATCAGACGTTTCAACGTCCAGCGCTCCTGCTTCCAGTGCATCCATCATCACCGTATCTTCGTCCATATCTTCAGTCATTTCAACGGCAAGCACACCTTTTCTTTCAAACATCCACGAAACGCAGCCAGTCGCACCAAGAGAGCCTCCGAATTTATCGAAGCTGTGCCTGATATCAGCAGCTGTACGGTTTCTGTTGTCCGTAAGCGCTTCCACTATTACCGCAATTCCGCCTGCGCCGTATCCTTCGTACGTCACCGATTCAAAATTGATGCTTCCAAGCTCTCCAGAAGCCTTTTTAATCGACCTTTGTATGTTGTCATTTGGCATGTTGTTGGACTTTGCTTTTGCTATGACATCACGCAGCCTTGAATTGTCAGCCGGATTAGCGCCGCCCTCTTTAACGGCTACGGCTATCTCTCTGCCTATCTTAGTAAATATCTTGCCGCGCTGTGCGTCCGCTTTGCCCTTTTTGTGTTTTATATTCGCCCATTTTGAATGACCTGACATTTTCCACCTCTGAATATCAACCACTTATAAAAGTGAGTGTTTTGCCTACCAATGATAACATATGAATACTCTTTTTTCAAACGTTCTGTTTGACGATACGGCTAAATATTCTGCACTTTTATTTTAAAACCACACGACACTGACGAGCCTGGTTCCACATATCTTAGCAGCTCTTTTGTATTTATTGCGTCCGGCACTGCTGTCCAGGGCTCTATGCAGGCACAGTCGTCAAAAGCGGTGCATACCGTCAAAACTTCGTGCATATCGTCCACTTCTGTTATCGCTCTGTAGCCGTCCGCCGTGTTATCCAGCGTCATCCGCTTTGCTCCTATGCCGGTAAAAACATGGTCGAGAAGCTGCGATAAATCCAGCGTATCGCCTTCAACTTTTCCTTTTTCACCGTCGAGGTAGCTTGTGTATTCGCTGAAATCAAAAGTGAACTTCGTGTCTTTTTTGCTGCTTGTTTTGAAATAAGTATGCCAGCCAATATAAAAAGGCATTCTTTGCTGTGAGTTGTTATCTATCTTCGCAGTTATGCTAAGGCTGCCCGGAGTTACTTTGTATTCTATATGGAGCGCAAAATCGAATGGATACCATTCCTGCTTTATTATTTTGTTCGGCAGCGTGCAGACTGTAACGGCATCATCAGACTGCTTCTCTACCGAGAATGGCATGTCTTTTACAAAACCGTGCATTGGCATCGTATAAGCCTTTTCACCGAAGGTATAGGTGTCATTCGCTGTCTTGCTGCAAAACGGGAACAGCACAGGTATACCGCCCGCAAGGCAGTTCGAAATGCCGAGGCTTTGCTCGTTCATCCTTAGCACCTGCGTTCCGCCAACGCAAAGTGAAGAAACAATACCTCCAAAATCGGGAAGCACTTCAGCACAGGTGTTAGCTCTCTTAATGGTAATGCGTCTCATAACAAGCTCCTTAAATCAACTATCTTGCGTTGCTTTGCGGGCTATTATGTTGCTGAATACATGGCTTTTAAGCATATGCAGACCGCCCGCAAATACTGTGCCTTTCCTGCTAAGTTCAACTTCCTGCTTAACAAAAAGCTCTTTGCGCAGCATCTCATTTATCACCTTCTGCGTCAGTTTGTTTTCTTCTCTAACGGCTCCGCCTACAACTATTATTTCCGGGTTCAGCATGAGTACAAAATCGATAATAAGAATCACCCACACCTTTATCACTTCAAGATACGTTTCCTCTAAATCTTTGTCGCCCTCGCTGATACTGCGCTCTATAAGGCTAAGAGACGGTTTCTTCTGCGCCTCTTTTTGCATAATATCTTTGAGTTTCACAGCGCCTCCGCTTTTTATAAGCTGCTGCGCTCTTTCATAAAGTGCGCTTAGTCCTGCGTATTCCTCCAGCCTGCCTACAGATTTGCTTGTCTCGCCCGAAAAGCTCTTCCTGTCAAAAAAGAAGTCTCCAACCTCTCCCGCTATTCCATCCTTGCCTTTAATGAGTCTGCCGCCGATGACTATCCCTGCGCCGATTCCTATATTCTGCATTATGTTCAAATACACAAGACTGCTGGACTTCGGATAGCTGCTTATAAGCTCGCCAACGGCCGCTACCCCCGGTACGTTGTTTATTATCACCGGTACATGAAGCGTTTCTTCTATAAGCGTGTATATGTCAGTGCCATTCAGAGCAGACAAGTCCGGTATCCTGCTGAGCATCCTCTCCCTAACTATGCCCGGAAGCGAAATGCCCGCAGCCAAAACCGTTGTCCTTCCTTCTGCCAGGCTTCCGAAAAGTTCTTTTACGGATGCAAGAATATACTCCAGTGTAAGCACGCTGTCATTAAACGCTATTTGTTCTGTTTTGATTATGGTACCTGAAAGGTTGGCAGCGCATCCCGAAACACATTCCGGCGTTAAGTCAATATGAACTATATGCCCGTAATCGAAATTGAACTTCATTACGAGCGGATATCTGCCTTTTGCCGTCTTCTCTTTGCCTGTTATGACCAGCAGGTTTTTCTGCCTCAGCAGCAAAACGACACGGCTTATTGTAGAAACACTAAGGCCCGTTTCTCTTTGTATATCGCTCGTTTGCGCTTCCGGCTTGTCTATAATAGCGCCGAGTACCTTTATTACATTGTTCTGTTTTTCTGAAAGCGAATGTCTGTTAATATCTATCATATTATTCTCCGTTTAAGTTAAATTATACTTTAACAGATGACAATAATCAAAGTTTATATCTGGCTCTTTCCGGCAAGGTATCCTGTCGAAAATGCGATTTGTAGATTATATCCCCCTGTCAGCGCATCAACGTCGATAACCTCTCCTGCAAAATACAGTCCTTTAATCAATCTGCTCTGCATCGTTGAGGGGTCTATCTCATCAACGCTGACGCCTCCCCTTGTTACAACGGCTTCACTGACAGGTCTTTTTCCCCTTATTTCCAGCTTCAGTCCCTTTAAGACCTTACCAAGTTCTTTACGCTGTGCTTTAGTTATTGAATTTGCTTTATCCTGCGCTTTGATGCTGCACACAGATATGACATAATCAATCAGCCCACTCGGCAGCAGTCCGCCAAGTACGTTTGAAAAGTTCTGGTTTGACCTCTCGGCGAAGTCCCTTATCAGCCGCTCGTCAAGCTTCTTTTCACTAAGAGCCGGCTTTAGGTCGATGAATGCTTCGTATTGTTCTGCTTCATGCATATATGCGCTTGCCGAAAGCACCAGGGGGCCGGATATACCGGTGTGTGTAAACAGCATCTCTCCCTGCTGCGAATAGACCCACCTGCCGTCTGCCGTAACTTTCAGGCTGACATTCTTAAGCGTCAGTCCGGCAAGACCGCTCACGTCGTCAACTGTATCGAGCCCCACGAGCGTTGCTGAAAGCCCGCTTACAGTGTGTCCCATCTCCCTTGCGAACTTGAATCCGTCGCCCGTTGAGCCTGTTGAGGGGTATGAAATGCCGCCGCATGCAATTATAACACTGTCAAATCTTTCTTTTTTCTCCACCACTACATGTGTTATTCTTTTTTTGTCCGTCAGTATCTGTTTTACTTTCGTATTTAGCCGTACGTTGACTCCGACAGCCCTGAGCGCCTTTTCAAATGCTTTGATAACATCGCTTGATTTGTCTGAAACCGGAAAGACACGACCACCGCGTTCTGTTTTTGTGTTAAGCCCGAATTTTCCGAGGAATTCTATCAGGCTGGTGTTCGGAAAAGTGTAAAATGAGCTATATAAAAAAGTGTTGTTAGTTACAACACTATCGAAGAATTCACTAATATCTGCAGAATTCGTTATATTACATCTGCCTTTTCCGGTTATAAAAAGCTTCTTGCCCAGCTTCTCATTCTTTTCAATAAGAGTCACCAAGCATCCTGCTTCCGCTGCTGCATAAGCAGCTATCATTCCTGCTGCACCACCGCCGATTACGCAAACTTTTTTCATCTAGCTGCTTTCCTTGCCTGTATAAACATCATGCTGGCGCCAAAGATCTTCCAGCATTTCGAAGTTGTGCATAAGCCCATCTCTTTTCCTCATACCAATAAGAAGAACGAGTGTATTGAGCACACTGAACGGTGAAACAAGTGAGTCTACAAAGAGGTTCATATCAGTATTTATAAGTATGCTTTCATCCGCCATCTCGCTGAGCGGAGACTGGTCATTGTCTGTTATTGCTATAACTTTTGCGCCATTCTTTTTTGCAAATACTGCTCCATCAAGCGTTCTTGTCGAGTACCTTGGGAAACTAATCGCTACAATAATATCTTTTGGCCCTGCGTGCATAAGATCTCCGAACACATCGCTGAAGCCGGAGTTAGCAAGCTGTACGTTCTCCAGAATATAGTTCATATAGTACCAGAAAAACTGCGCAAGGGGTGCACTGGAACGAAAACCCATAATATACAGGTTCTTGGCAGCTATAATAACGTCGGCAACTTTTGCAACCTGGTCATAGTCAAGCACGCTTTTTACATGCCTCAGGCTTGTTATATCGTTACGCAGCGACCAGCGTATAAGTTCCTCTTCCGACATATCCGAAGCCAGCCCCATTCGCTGTACATTCGTAAGCTTTGTTTTGATCAGCTTCTGTAGGTTTTTCTGCAGCTCCGGATAGCCTTCAAACCCAAGTGCGCAAGCAAACCTCACTACGGTAGATTCGCTTACTCCGACAGTGTCTCCAAGCTTTGAGGCGGTTATAAATGCTGCAGTATCGTAATGCTCTATTATAAACTTAGCAATTGCCTTATGGCCCTTGCTCATTGTGTTGATTTGCTTTTCTATGACTTTGATTATATCAGCGTCCTGCATATTTCCTCCGTTATTAT
Organism: Christensenellaceae bacterium; assembly: GCA_963666505.2. Lineage (GTDB taxonomy): Bacteria > Bacillota > Clostridia > Christensenellales > SZUA-584 > JABGQS01. Next base: position 136,583 of record CAXXXL010000002.1, read on the forward strand.
GCTATTTCGCTATATATTTTATCATATCGCCTTTAATTATGCAATTTTATTTTTTCAATCTTGCATGAAAGATTGCCAAGCATATCCGTCGCAGTAAGGTCGTATTTGACCGGCGTAAGCGATGCGTAACCCTGGTTAACCTGACTGACGTCTGTATCGTCGATGGCATTGTTTTCTATAAGTTTTCCCGCTATCCAGAAGTATTTGTTACCTCTCGGGTCTTTTCTTACTTCTATAGCATCTTCGTATACTGTTTTGCCCTGTCTTGTCACCTTAACGCCCTTTATATCTTCAAGCGCAAGATCCGGCACATTCAGGTTGTAGAGCATATCTTTCGGCTGCTCACTTATCACTCCAAAATCTATCAGCCTTGCGGCAACTTCGGCAACAGCATCAAAATGCTCAGGTGCATAAGATGCCACGGAGACGGCAAGTGCCCTAAAGCCCATAATGACAGCGTCCAGTGCTGCGGCGACTGTGCCGGAGTATAGCATATCAGAGCCAAGGTTGTGTCCGTGGTTTATGCCAGAAACAACAAGGTCTACCTTGCCTTTGGTAACATGGGATATACCGATCTTCGTGCAGTCAACCGGAGAGCCGTCTATCATAAAACACGGTATACCGCCAAGATTTTCAGGGCGGACCCGGGTGACACGAAGCGGCCTGTTGAGAGTTACCGAATGGGACGTTGCGCTCTGTTCCGTCATTGGTGCTACAACAGTAACATCGTGGCTTTGCGCAAGCCGTGCTGCAAGCGTTCTTATTCCTTTTGCGTTGATGCCATCGTCATTTACCACTAAAATCCTCATATCAGTCCTCCCAATGAATAATTCTACAGTAGCGACAAACAGGTGTCAACGCATTATGCCTTTCTTACTCTTAAGTTTTTACCAGATTGTAAAAACTTCATATGCCTGTTGAAAAGTTTATCCTTTCTATTGTACCCTACATGATATTCTTATATAATTGCTCTATGAAATCTGTATTCTCTTTTAAGTTCTTATTAACGACATTCGTCTTTATAATGTTTTTGCTCACACCGTCTTCTTGTGTCTCTCCCGAGATATCAAAAGAACTGACTGCTTCACAGACCCCTCAAAGCACACCGATCCAAACCGAAATATATGAAGCCGACGAGCAGCTGTGCGAAACCGATCAGCAGCAAGAGCAGCAGGATGTTGCCGAACAGGAACTTGTACTGCCCGATTACGCTACCGAAAGCTCTGTTGAATTCCTGAATTATCTTGATTCGATAGCGATGAACAGCGCAATTAAAATCGTCCTAACCGAAGACTTTATACAGAAATTCAGCGATTTCGAGGACGACTTTTGGGAAGATTATTATAATGATGAAGCAGAACCTGATGGCATTGTTGCTGATATACTTGAGTTTATGGAAGGATGTGTGGGAGGCAACTATCTTTTTGGTGCGCAGGGTCATCTCGTTTCACAACCGTTAGTCGAACGTATAAGCGAAGCGCACCCGAACTATATGAACGGCGGCAGAAAAGAGTATTTCCTTGAAATTGCAGACAGCGTTGATGTGGACAACCTTGAACGTTTCCCAGTATATCCTGACGATTATGCATGGGACTGCAGCGGGCTTTGGTGGAACTGCTGCAACACGCTCTCACTTTTCAGAAAATATACTGACCGTACGGCTCAGCAGACCTATCATGATTTCTGTGCACCCATCGAGAAGGACGACCTTCGGCCCGGAGACCTTGTTTTTTACCGTAACAAGGAGGGCAGGATATCCCATATGGGTATCGTCGGTGAGAAAGGATATGTCTATGAAGCGGCCAGCGGCTTCGTCGGAGTCGTTAAACAGCGCAGTCTTCATGCAAGAATATATACTGACCTTGTGCGTGGAGGCTATTTGGTGTTTCCCGACTGGAACCTTTACGGAAGGCCTTTGATATACAACTAAAGAATAAAAAAAGCCGCCTTGTTCTTTTTAGCGGCTTTACAAGCGGTCTGTCAAACCGTCATTTCCTTCATTACTTCTCCGATTTTATTTAATGTGTCCAGCGCTGTCATTGAATACTCTCCCTGCAGCTGAGCTGCCTTCTCTCCTGCTCTGCCGCATATATACGCTCCGTATTGTGCAGCATCGAAGCAGTCCATGCCGCCCGCAAGAAGGCCTCCTATAACGCCTGTCAACACGTCTCCGCTGCCACCTTTTGCCATGCCCGGCGTACCGGCAAGTATGAAGGCCGTGCGTGTGCCGTCGGTCACTATGGTCGTTGCGCCCTTAAGCAGCAGCGTAACTCCATATTCCGCAGCGAATTTGCGAGCCTGCTCAAGCGGCTGTTGCGTTTTTTCACCGGACAGTCTTTCGAATTCACCGATGTGCGGTGTCAGTATTATCTCGCCCGCCTTTTCCTTCAGCATATCAGTATCCTGAGCAATCAAATTGAGAGCATCCGCATCAAACACCTTTTTGATATCGAAAGTCTTAACGAGATGTTCAATCGCTTTTTTTGTTCCGCTGCATACCGAAAGCCCGCAGCCTGCGGCAAGCCCTGTCTTATTCTGCATAAGCTCGTCAAGATCGGGAACGCATTTGTAAGACAGCGCACCCTTCTCATCTTCAAGTGCAGCTGTGAGGCATTCCGGAACAGCTGTGCTGTATATGCTCTGAAGGCTTGCCGGAATACCAATCGTCGTGAGGCCGGCTCCTGCTCTTAGTGCGCCTTTTGCACACATTATCCCCGCTCCGGACATTCCGCTGCTGCCCACTACACAGGCAAGCTTGCCAAAACAGCCTTTATGCGAGTCTGCTTCCCTTCTGCCTAGTTTTTTTCCGCCGCAGAAAACTTGAGCTCTGCCTATATCAAAGTCTCCAAAAACACCAATTTCCTTTAACGTCAGTTTCCCCGTATGCTCCCTGCCGGGGAAAAGCAGCAGGCCTTGCTTAGCACATGCAAACGTCACAGTTTCGTCTGCCTTAACGGCTGTGCCCAGTATTTTTCCTGTATCCGAATCTATTCCCGAAGGTATATCACATGCAATTACATAAGCGCCGCTATTATTAACTGCTTCAATAACTTCTGCATAAAGCCCTCTCACTTCCCTTGCAAGCCCGATGCCGAATATTGCATCTATAACGACGCTGCGTTCATCTATCTGTATTTGCGAAGTTTCTTCAACTTCTATTATGCTGCTGCCGAAAAAATCTGCGTTTATCTTTGCGTCGCCTTTTAAATCCTGCAAATGTCCGACCAGGTATACTGATACTCCGTAACCTTTTGCGGTAAGCTGCCTTGCTGCGGCAAAGCCGTCTCCTCCGTTGTTACCAACGCCGCATATCACAGCAATCTTCGTATTCGGGCCAAACTTTCCCGCAACAATCGATGATATCCCCAAAGCCGCATTCTCCATCAGAATCAGCGAGGGTATATTCATGTTTTCTATCATATGCCTGTCCAGCGCCTTCATTGTCTGCTTGCTTACAACCTTCATAATGCTATCCCTCCGAAATCGCCTGTGCTGCTGCGTGTTCTACTATATGAGTTATCGAGATGTGTATCTTTTTTACTCCCATTGCTTCTGTGGTTTTTTTCGCTTTTCCGGTTAGTTCTATGTACGGCTGTCCTGACTCCAGCCGGAGCACTTCAATATCTATGAGCGGTATATCGAATATCCCGCAGCCCAGACACTTAAGAACAGCCTCTTTTGCAGCAAAATTGCCCGCAACCACTTCCTCATTGTCTTTTCGTGATTTAAAGAGTTCGATCTCTCGGCCCGAAAAGTTTTTTGTAAAAAAGCGCTGTGTTTTCATAGCCTTTTTTATCCTGCTCACTTCGATAAGATCCAGCCCAGTTCCTATTATCATAGCTTTACCTCACTGCATTTTCTATTGCCAATGCGGCTGCTTTCGTACCCGCAGCCAGAACTGCGTCTATGCTGCACTTCTTTTCACCGGTGCCGAATGCAAAAACAGTATCACCGTCGTGCATCGTGTGCGCCGGTCTTATGCACATTGCGATCCCGTCCTGGCCTACCTGTGCTAGTTTGTTAGCCTGCTCTTTTGTAAGCAGCGCATTTGTTCCTATCACGCCAATGGTAGTGTTTTTACCTGCCATGTCGTGTGCCGCGCTTGCCAGAAATACATCTGTGCTTTGCATTCCTATCATACCGGCGATTTTCTTTCCTGTAACATGGTCGTATATGTCTCCGACGGCATTAACAGTAAAGCATGCAGCAACCTTAATGCCTCCGCCGAGGTCTACCGAAGCTGTGCCGAAGCCGCCTTTTCCAGCGTATTTCATTCCGCCAGCTTTTCCAGTAGTAGCCCCAGTGCCTGCCCCGATATTACCGCACTCGCCGTTGTCTTCATTTGCCGCGGTGCATGCCAAATAGCCGTTTTCAGCGTTTGGCCTTACCTTAGCGCTGCCGACGCCTAAATCGAAAAGAACAGCCGCCCCGACTATCGGCACCTTTGCGACACCGGTGTCGAAACCCTGTCCCTTTTCTTCAAGATATTTCATTACACCGTCAGCTGCCGCAAGCCCGAAAGCGCTTCCGCCGCACAATATAAATGCATTTGCCTTCTGCACAGCCGCCGTTGGCCGCATAAGGTCGGTTTCCCTTGTGCCGGGCGCACTGCCGCGCACATCAACTCCGCAGACTCCGCCGCCCTGTATTATCACGACGCTGCAGCCGGTTTTATTCTCGTTGTCAGTATAGTGCCCCAGCGATACGCCATCAATATTGGTAATACTGCCTTTATGCATAACCGTTCTCTCCTCTAATTGAAATCTCTCCGGCAATGTATCTTTTTATTCCGTCCTCGGTTTCTATCAAGACTGCGCCTGAATCATCAATGTCTTTAAAAAACCCTTCCGTTGTTTCGCTGCCGGAAACTATTCTAAGTTTCCCTTCAAGAGCATTTCTGTCTTTAAACTTCTTCAAAAATGCATTCAAGCCGTATTCGACAAAAATATCGTACGCCTCGAAAAACCCTTTAATTATGTCACTTAGAAGCTCTTCTTTTGCATCATCGTTCCAAATATTCACCGACTCAGCTTTTTTGGCAAGATGTCCAGTGAACTTCTGGCTGGTATTTACTCCTACACCGCAGACTATCCGTTCTATTTCATTTGCTGATAGCAGGTTTTCTGTCAAAATTCCGGCCACTTTTTTACCTCCGACCAGAACATCGTTTGGCCATTTTATCTTTGCCTTTAAGGACGTATGCTTTTCTATGGCTTCGCACACTACGACAGCCGCTGCCAAAGTCAGCCCCTGCATCTTTCCGGGTGCAACCTTTGGCCTAACTAGAAAACTTAAATATAAGCCCTCGTCTCTGTTTGACTGCCAGCCTCTTCCTTTGCTGCCTTTGCCTGCAGTCTGTTCTTTTGCTACGAACACCGCTTCATCTAGGTCAGAATGTTTTGCTGTTTTGTTCGTAGAATCAACGCTGTCGAAAAAAAGTATTTTCCTACTCATAACTATCATCCTCCGTAATCAATGAGTTAATGATATCATAGGTAAAGCCACGCCTTGCCATATTGCTGTATATCTTGCTGCGTCTTTTCATAGCCTCTTCGCCTGCGTACTTTGCTTTGAGTGTTAAATAATATCCGCTCGCTGTTTCTCTTTCTTTATCTTCCGAAAATTTTTCCATCGCTTTTTCGATATTGCCTTCATCTATGCCTTTTTGTTTGAGTTTGTATTCTACTACCTTTTTACCGTATCTTGCTTCTGATACAGCGCTCTCGACAAACAGCTCAGCATACTTTTTATCGTCAATGTATCCGTAGCTTTCAAGCTTTTTTATTGCTTTTTCTACTGCTTCGCCGTCTATTTTTTTCAAAAGCAGCTTGTCTCTGATTTCCTTTTTTGTTCTCATCTTGAAGGACAACAGGTTTACTGCGCTGTCGAAAGCATACTGAGTGTTGTCTGCATCCACAGCGTTCCTTAGATTTTCAATGTCGATCTCTGCACCCTCTTTGATTCCGAAAACTACAATACTTTCTGCACCCAGCGAGCATATATAATCACCGCCGGCATAAATGTTATATCTGTCTTTCTTCTTTTTCTGAGGCTCTACAGCGCTTATGATTATTATTTCATCCATATAATTGATTATATATCAAACAAAGATAAACTGAAAGTGTATATTTGCTGCGGGCGAATCCAATCAACCTTTAAAATAAAACTTGTCTTTTCAAAAAAAAATTAAAAAATTTCGATAGTACCTTGCATTGTGTAATAGCTTGTGTTATTATGTATCCGTTAATAAAGCATAGGAGGTGCGATATTTGAATATACAACTTAAAAAAGGAGTGCTGGAGCTTTGTGTTCTTTCGCTTCTGAATTCATCAGACAGATACGGTTATGAACTTGTCGCAGAAATATCAAAGTGTATAGAGATATCCGAGGGAACTATATACCCGCTGCTGCGCAGGCTGAAGAACGAAGGATACGTTGAAACGTATCTGGCAGAGTCTAACGAAGGTCCGCCAAGGAAATATTATAAGCTAACTGAAAAAGGAGAGCAGACAAGAATCGAATTCCTGGGAGAATGGAGAGACCTGGTCTCTGGTATGGAGAAGATTATAGGAGGTTGCGCTGCATGAAAAAGCAAGAATTTATGAAAACTCTTTCACGGCACCTTGGCAAGATGCCCAAGGAAGACAAAGAAGATATACTAGCAGATTTCGAAGAATACTTCTCTGTAGCGCAAAGAGAGAACGAAAGCGAAGAAGCGCTGTGTCAACGGTTGGGAGACCCTAAAAAGATAGCAAAAGAGTACTATCTGCAAATGACGATAGAAGAGGCTAACAGTAAAAAGTCTTTTAAAAGCATGTCTAGAGCGTTTGCAGCATCAGCTTCAATGGGAATAGTGAACTTCTTCTATGTCCTTTGCATAGTCATTGTGGGCTATATCGTGATTGCAGCTTTGTATATCGCTGCATGCTCAATCGGACTTAGTGGGATTGGTGTACTGATCGTAGCAGCAATATTCGGCCTTGGCTACGGTTCGCTTGCTTTTGCTGCGCTTATATTTGCAGCTATTGCTCTTATTGCGATCGGTGTGCTGATGTTTATAGGTATTATACAGCTGGCAAAGCTTTTCAGAAAAGCTAATATGAAGTTCTTGAACATGACAAAAAGAAGAATAAACGGGAGGGCTCAAAATGAGTAAAACTACTAAACTTGTATTGATATTTTCTTCGATACTTCTCGTCTGCCTTATAGGAGTCGGTATCATATTTGGCGTATACTACGGCAATGAAAACAATACCGACGGCTTTAAAAACCTATTCGGCAAAGGTATCGAAGTTAACGAATCGCAAATGCTTGACCTTGAAGGTATATCCATGCTTCATATAAACTGCGTATCAGGTGACATTGATGTGATCGAATCTGATGAAGCAAAGATAACTTTGGTGGGCAATGTTTGGACAACTGAAGATCTTGATGATTTTCTTAAGGTAACTATGGATGCTGACACAGTTATTGCATCATTTGATACAAAAACCAAGCCGTTTGGCATATTCAATTCTGATGTCATTATGACAGTATACCTGCCCAGTAAGTATATACTGGGCCTTGATATTGACAGCGCTTCAGGTGATATCTCCATCAACAGCCTTGAGTTTGAAGACTTGAATATTGACAGCACAAGCGGCGATACAGAAATAATGAACTGCAAAGGTGACGCCATGGTAATTGATAAATCGTCCGGTGATACCAAGGTTGCCTATGCTGATTTCGAGAGTATACGCATCAACAGTACATCCGGAGATGTCGATGTAAACGATACTCCTGCAAATATTACGCTCATAAGCATTTCGGGAGATTCGACCTTTGATAAAATATCCGGTTCGCTGGATATCAAGAGCACTTCAGGCAGAGTCGAGGCGTCTGTTGATGGAGCTTCTCCAGAGCCTATTACGATCGATTCCATAAGCGGAAGCGTAAAGCTATACTTGGATTCTGACGCTGCGTTTGATATCTCAGCAAAAGTTGTTTCAGGTGATATTGATTCAGATTTTGATATAACATTTAATGGAATGGACCAGGATCTGAGAAAGTCCATCCGGGGAACTGTCAACGGAGGCGGCAGCCAAGTAGACATAACTACTACTTCCGGAGGTATCGATCTTATAGAAAAATAGCCCCTTTAAAAAATAAACGGACCTTGCATTTGCAGGGTCCGTTTTTACTTTCTTGATTTTAACGCATCAATAATGCATCGATAGCAAGATAATATGAATTGAACCCAAAACCTGCTATCTGTCCTATGCATCCTGCTGCTGTGACGGATTTGTGGCGAAACTCGTCTCTTTGGACAATGTGGCTGATATGCACTTCTACTGCGGGAATATCCACTGCTTTTAATGCGTCAAGTATAGCAATGCTGTAGTGCGTGTATGCAGCAGGGTTTATAACGATACCGTCATAATTACCTGATGCAGCCTGAATACTATCCACTATCTCGCCTTCAATATTGGACTGGTAAAGGTCTGCCTGCGCTCCCTTTTCTGCAGCATATTCTTTTATCCCGGTTTCTAACGCTTTATAGTCCATCCTGCCGTAGATGTCCGGTTCTCTGCTGCCCAGCATATTGATATTAGGCCCGTTTATTACAAGTATTTTCATGCCCTGCTCCCCCAAGCTTCTATAATTTTATTGACACACTTGTTAATGTCTTCATCATTTTTCACTACAACGTCTGCATATTTATTATACAGCCCGTAGCGTTGCTCATAAAGACTTTTTATCCTGCTATTATCATCGGCTATTAGCGGCCTGCCGGACCCGTCAGTCTCTTCGATAAGAACGCTGAGCGGCCTGTCAATAAAAACCACCAGCCCTGTTTTCTTAAGCTGGTCTATATTGCACTTATCAAGCACTATACCGCCGCCGGTCGCAATCACCGCTCCTCTGATACCCGAAGCAAGTTCTGCCGCCTGCCTTTCATAGTTCCTGAAGACTGGCTCACCCTGCTTGCTGAAGATGTCGGGTATACTGCCATGCTGCAGCTCTATCAGCTCGTCTGTATCTGCAAAGTTCTTCCCCAGCTTTTCTGCTACAGCTCTGCCTATCGACGACTTGCCGCTTCCCGGCATCCCTATTATAACTATATTAGTCTTTAATTTTCTTACGTACTCATATACTTTATTATATATACTATCACTATAGCTTGTATCGTTCCATATCTCCTGTGCTTTTACTGCCTGGGACGTCAGCATCAAAAGACCTCCGGCTGTTTTCTTACCTATAGCGTTGGATTTTTGCAGCAGCTGCGTTTGCATAGGATTATAGACAATGTCAACAACGCATCCGCTCTTTTTTATAACACCGTCACTTACCGGGCATCCGAACACATCCGGGTACATGCCCGCAGGCGTTGTGTTAATAAGAACGTCTATCCTGTCTGTTTTCTCCAGCTCATCATAACTTATTGCGCCGCTCATCGGGCTTCTGCTGACCGCCAGCACCTGCGCTGCATTCATGTCTTTCGCAAGCTTGACAGCGCATTTTGATGCGCCGCCGGTGCCAAGCACAGCTATAATACCGTCTTCAAGGCATATGCCAGCATTGTCAAGCGTATCCTTCAAGCCGAAATAATCCGTGTTGAATCCTTTTGCTCTGCCGTCTCTAAAGTGTATCGTGTTTACTGCGCCTATCTCAGCTGCCTCTTCTGATATTTCATCAAGAAACTGCATAACGTCCGTCTTGAACGGTATCGTTACATTAGCACCGCAGTATCCGTTCTCTTCAAGCTCTTTTATAACAGAGCCTAATTTCTCCTTATGTGTTTCCAAAAGCTCATAGCTGCCCTTCATGCCGGTAAGCTCGAAAAACTTTTTATGTATAACCGGCGATAGGCTATGTCTCAGTTTTTTGCCCAGCAGGCACGCTTTAATCATAAAGACCTCTCACTGGGATAGCAGCCAAGATATGTGTAGCCGGCTGCCTTTTTCTTTATCCTCTCTATCATCTCGGATATATCTTTCTCATATATACTTCCTTCAAAATCTATATGGAACTGGTACTCGAACTGCCTGTCTTTGATAGGCCGTGATTCGAGTTTTAATATGTTAACGTTCGAGAACACCGAGAGCATCTCGTAGAGCGACCTTGGTTTGTGCATAAGTTGTATCACTATGCTCGTCTTATCACAGTTTTTACCCTTATACGGCCTTTTTGAAACGATTACGAACCGTGTACAGTTGGTATCCTCGTTTTGAAGGTCTCTCTTCAATATGTCGAGCCCGTAGATATCACCAGATGCAGCCGATGCGATCGCTCCTATGCCTTTATCGCCCTGTTCTGCTACGCTTTTTGCCGCATGCGCAGAGCTGAGGCTAGGGTACGCTTCATATTTCTCATCAAGAAATTCGCTGCACTGTGAGATAGCCTGCGGATGAGAGTATACTTTCTTTATATCGCTGAGTTTAGCTCCTTTTATACCAAGCATGTTGTGTGAGACGGGCAGCAGCTTTTCTCCTACGATATAATATCCGTATCTGGCCAGTGCGTCTATTGCAGGAGTAACGCTGCCTGTTTGAGTGTTTTCTGCCGGAAGCAGGGCGTAATCCACTTCGTTGTCTTTCAGCGCTTCCAATATCTCTTCAAAACTTGGATAGTTCATAAGCTGCGCAGACTTTTCAAAGCTCTGCTCTGCGGCTATATATGAGTATGAGCCTTTTATACCAAGGTATGCGACTTTTGCATTCTTGACCTCTGAAAATTTAACATTGCTGGGTTTTTCAAACTGCATCGCCTGCCGCTGCGTCTTCCTGCTGATATCCATAAGCGCCGCAAAGAACTCTGAAGTCGCATCGCTCAAGTTTTTATCCTTCAGCCGTGATACAGCCTTCTCTATTACCCTGTCCTCACGCTTTGCGTCAAGTACGTCTTTGCCGTGCTGTTTTTTCAGTATTGCTATATCGTCGATTACCTTCATTCGCTTCTCAAAAAGCTCTACCAGTTTATCGTCAATTTCATTGACCTTTACCCGCAGAACGCTGATCTGCTCATCATATCCCATCAGAAACTTCCCTCCATCATAATATCAAGTATAGCTATATTTGCTGCCGCTTCAATAACCGCTGCCGCTCTTGGAACGATGCACGGGTCGTGCCTTCCTTTGACCTGCAGCATCTCTTCCTTTTTTGTTTCAAGATTCACTGTTTTCTGCGGCTTGTTTATAGATGGCGTAGGCTTAACTGTAACGCTGAAAACTATTGGCATACCGTTGGTTATGCCGCCTATCACTCCGCCGTTGTTGTTGGTAAGCGCAGTGATTTTCCCGTCACTCAAAGCGTAACCGTCGTTCGCTTCACTGCCCTTCATGCCAGCAAAAGAGCTGCCCGCCCCAAAGGAAACAGATTTTACAGCCGGAACAGCAAACAACAGTGATGAGAGCCTGCTCTCTATACCGTCCATCATAGGGCTGCCGATACCAGCTGGAACATTAACAACTGCGCATTCTATTTCACCGCCAACGGAATCGCCTTCCGCTGCAGCTTCTTTTATCTTCTCTATCATCTTCTCGGCTGCGTCATCGTCTATTACCGCCAGCGTTTTTTCCTTTATATCCTCCGCCAACTCTTTTGTAATTTCAGTATATCCTAAAGTCTTGTCGCAAACTCCAGCGATGCTTTTAATGTGAACTGCAGAAAATATATCCTTTTCGTTTAGTATCTGCTGTGCAACAGCGCCTGCGAAAACGAGCGGCGCGGTAAGCCTGCCTGAAAAGTGTCCTCCGCCTCTTGGGTCACCGTATCCTTTATATCTTATACTGCCTGTGTAATCAGCATTTCCCGGTCTGTTTATACCAGGGGTGTAATCTTTTGATCGTGTATCACTGTTTTCAAATACTGCGCACAGCGGCGTACCTGTTGTTTTTCCGCCAAACACACCACTTAGAATTTTCGGTTTATCGCTCTCTTTTCTTTTGGTTGCCCACGCTTCGCCTTTTGCACGCCGCCTGTCAAGAAACTCCTGTATCTTCAGCAGATCAATGCTTATCCCTGAAGGCAGGCCGCCGAGTACACAGCCAATAGCGCTGCCGTGAGATTCACCAAATATGTCTACCGTAAAGTTTTTGCCGTATATACTGCTCACGATATCTTTCCTCCTGCCTGTACGTAATCCCTGAAAAACCCGGGATAGGACTTGTTTATGCTTTCATGTCCCTCTATTTGCACTTCTCCGTTTGCACAAAGCGCCGCAATTGCAAACGCCATAGTTATTCTGTGGTCATTATATGAATCTACTCTGCCGCCCATTATTGCTCCGCCGTATATTGTCATCCCATCATTGCGCACATGCGTCTTGATGCCAAGATTGTTTAAGTTTTCTGCCATGGCTGTCAGCCTGTCCGATTCCTTAATCTTCAGCCGCTCTGCTCCGACAATATCCGTTTTGCCCTCTGCCGCAGCCGCTGCAACGGCAATCGGCGGCACCAGATCCGGGCACTGCGAGACGTTTATCTCGATTCCCTTCAAACGGGACTTCTTTGCGCACAGCCCGTACTTTGTGTATTCTATCTGTCCGCCCATACGCCTCAGAATATCTACAACAGCTCTATCGGGCTGCAGAGAATCCTCTTTTAAACCATTTATGCATATGCCTCCGGACATACATCCGCCTGCGAGGAAAAACGCAGCTTGTGAAAAGTCTCCTTCAACGCTGTAATCGGAAGGCTGATATTCCTGACCTCCGGAAATATTATATGAATTATCGTTTTCTTTTATATTGATTCCAAAGCTTTTTAAAACGTTTACTGTCAAATCTACATAACCTTTTGACTCAAGTTTGTTTTTTATAATCACTGCCGAGTTGCATCTTAGCATAGGCAGCGCGAAAAGCATTCCTGTTATATACTGTGAACTCACTTTTCCGTCAATAACATATTCACCGCCTAAAAGCTTGCCGTCCACTTCAAGAGGCAGATTTTTATCCTGTGGTTTTTTGTATTCAATCCTGTCTTCGCTGAATATTCCATAATATGCATCAATAGGGCGTTCCGGCAGCCTGCCGCTTCCGCTGAAAACTTTCTTTCCGGGAACAGCACAAGCTATCGGTATCATAAATCTTAACGTGGAGCCGGATTCAGCACAATCTATCTTCACAGCATCCTTTATATTTATTCCGCCGTCCACAATAACCTCACAATATGGCCGGCACTCTACGACTTCTATAGTGCATCCAAGCGCCCTGCATGCATTGGCGGTAGCTTTGATATCGCTAGAAAGGTCTATATTAGATATTATGCTTCTTCCCTTTGCCAGTGACGCTGCGATTATCGCTCTATGCGCTGCGCTTTTTGACGGCGGTATCGTAACATTGCCATGAAGTTGTGAAGGAAACACTTTCATACTATATACTCCTTCGCGCTTGACGCATCGACTGTATGGATAAAAGAATTACCCGGTCGGTCTATCAAAATGAGGTTGATCTTATCTGCAATATTCTTTTTATCTACAAGAATTCCTTTTAATATCTGCGTTTTGTCAAACTCTGAAATGGACGATGACAATCTTTGTTTGTTCAGTACTGATATTATACGCTGTGCTGTTCCTGCCTGAGTCTGCCCCATTCTCTCGCTTGCCTGCGTTATTGCCGCCATGCCTCTTGCCACTCCTTGGCCATGTGTCATTGGTATACCGCTTTGGGCGCACATACGTTCGAGACCGTGGCCTATTGTATGTCCGAAGTTGAGCTTCATTCTCTCGCCCTTGTCAAGCTCGTCCGCCATTACAACGTCCCTCTTTATTTCAAGGCACTTAATAACGAGCTCCTGCAGTACTTCTGAATCTGCATCTATTCTTTCGCTTAGCTCCAGCAGCCGGAACATCTGCTCGTCTTTGATTAGTGCATATTTAATAAGCTCTGCCATGCCGTCAGCAAAGTCTGCCTCCGGCAGAGTCTTTAGAAAGTCCATATCTATGTATACCGCACTCGGGTGATAGAAAGCACCGACAAGGTTCTTGCCTTCCGGTATATTTACGGCTGTTTTTCCGCCTACTGAGCTGTCTATCTGTGCAAGCAGCGTCGTTGGCACCTGAACGAGGCCAACGCCACGCAGGAATGCACTTGCGACAAAACCTGCAAGGTCTCCGACTACGCCACCACCCAGAGCAACGACCACATCCGCTCTGTTATAATTCTTGTCTGCAAGCAGACGGACGATTTTTTCAAACTGACTAATGCTCTTTGATTTTTCACCCGGTGCTATGGTTATAACATCAAAAGTTCTTTTTTTTTCATTTAAAGCTTTTATGAACTCATTGATATATAGACCGGCAACATTTTCATCCGTAATAATAGCAAACTTGGATTTAGGATAGTCTTTCATCAAAATATCCGAAATGCCTTCTTTATATCCTCGGCCTATACTGACTTCATATTCATTTTGTTTTGTTTTAATCTTAATACTGTGCATATAAGTTTTACTCCTGCCCCGACATCTTATTCAGCAGCCCTTCAAGCTCTTCAGTGCTGCTTATATCAACGGTTTTTTTAAGCCGCTCCAGCTGTGCCTGAAGCTCTTCTATGCTGCTGATAAGGTTTTCTTTATTGTCCTTCATAAGCCCTGCCCAAAGCGCTGAGTTGATTTGCGCTACCCTTGTTGCCGACTTATAGCTGCCGCCGGCATACAGTTCATTATCAGTCCCATTGTTCATCGCTTTTACAGCAAGTGCAACGACGTGTGGAATATGGCTGACTTTAGCGATTATCTCATCATGCTCCTGCGGGCTTAGTTTCTTCATCTTCCCAAAGCCCAGAGCTTCTTTTAGAACGTCTGCCCACGCATAGGCATTTGCCCCTGCTTTTTCTGCTTGGGTAATCACCAGCACAGAACCGGCAAACATATCTGCCGAAGAATGTTTATAACCTTTCTTTTCGCTTCCGGCCATAGGATGAAGCGACAATAGCTCGTGCCCGGGCTTCATGGAATCCTCAAGCTCTTTTATCATCACGGTTTTGATTCCGCCCACCTCTGCAAAGACACCGCCATCCTTCAGATAAGGAGAAGCGCTCTTATAAAGAGGTGCGACGAAAACCGGCGATAGACAGCAGAGCACGAAATCAAACTTTTCGATATCTCCCGCAAGCTTGAGGTAACCGTCGTTTATGATTCCTTCGCTTACAGCGCTGTCGATTGCGCTTTTATCCCGGTCGTACGCATAGATACTGCAAAACCCGTTCTTTCTTAGGGCTTTTGCAGCCGAACCGCCTATTAGCCCAAGTCCGGCTATAAGGATCCTGCTTTTCTTAAAGTCCATCTACAACTCTCTTCCCATCATATCTGCTGCACTTTGTATTTTCAGCATCATCTTTGCAAATTTATCCGGCAGCAGTGACTGGTTTCCGTCCGAAAGGGCTTCCTGCGGCGTATCGTGAACTTCTACCATTATTCCGTCTGCCCCTACGCATACTCCTGCAACCGCCAAAGGCTCTACTGCCCACCAAAGACCTGTTGCATGGCTGGGGTCTACTATTATCGGCAGATGGCTCAGCCGTTTTATAATCGGCACTGCGCTAAGATCGAGCGTGTTACGTGTGAAAGTCTCATAAGTCCTTATGCCACGCTCGCATAATATTACGTTTGGGTTACCGCCTGAAACTATGTACTCTGCCGACATAAGCCACTCTTCTATCGTAGCGGACAATCCACGTTTTAGCAAGACCGGTTTTTGTGATTTCCCAAGCTCGGTTAGCAGTACATAGTTCTGCATATTTCGTGCGCCTACCTGTATTATATCTACTTTGTCCACGAACGTGTCAATCAGATCTACGCTGGTTACTTCTGTGACTATCGGTAAACCTGTTTCTTTTTTTGCTGTTAAAAGGAATTCTATGCCCTGTTTGCCAAGGCCTTGAAAACGATAAGGATTTGTTCTCGGTTTGAAAGCGCCTCCACGCAGTATGTTAGCGCCTGCTTTTTTGACTTGCTTTGCCAGTGATACTATCTGCTCTTCACTTTCTACGCTGCACGGCCCTGCCATAACAGCAAGTTTAGAGCCGCCTATCTCGAACCCGTCTCCTGAAATAACAGTATTTTCAGGATGAAATGCCCTGTTTACCTTTTTGTATGGCTCTTGTATGCGCATTACGCGCTTTACTACTTCTTTTTCCTGTATCGGGTCTATATCCAGCAGCGAAGTGTCGCCAAGAAGCCCCAGTATAGAATAATTGACACCTGTCATTCTCTGAACCTGAATGTTGTGCTTGCTTTCCAAACTCTCTATAAGCTCTTGGATTTTCTCCTCCGGCGAGTTTGGTTTTAAAATAATAATCATTTTTCTCTTCCTTTCGGTTGCTTAAATATTAAAAAAGGGAGCTCGGACTGAGCTCCCTTTGATTACCTGTTATTCTTAGTGTATGCTCATCCGACTATCAATATATAAGTTTTTTATGCGCAAAAAAGCTAAAGCTAAAATAATAGCCCATAAAGTAAAACTTGTTTGCTGTTTTGATAGTCAAATCGTTCATTTTCTGCTCCTTGATTAGTTAAATTTAATCACGCATCAAGTAATAAGTCAAGAAGAAATTTATAAGTATACATAAAAAGCACATAAAAGTGCATAAAATACCTACGATTTTTTCAGATTTTCTACAAACCCTTTAGCACGCAAAAACATTTCGTCGGGAGAATCCGTATTCGCAGCAAGTCCTTCCATCGGGCACTTTTGCTTACCGGTCCTATCCTTAATATAAGCAACTTTTTCGTCACATTTGGTGTCCACTCCGTATTCGGATAGCATCTTGAGAGCTTCCTCCGAAGCCACCTTGGCGAATAGCACCTTTACACAACACTTTGCACACAGAAGTGCTCCCGCCTTACCGATAACTTTATCTGCAACATAAAGCTCATCACGTCCAGTATTCATCTCGCAAAGCTCTACCAGTGGCCCAATGCCTTTCTGCTTCGAAGTATAAACCAGGCCTTCTTTTGTATACGCAATGCATGTATAGTCATTAAGGTTCTGTTTTAACCTTTCGCAATCCAATAATTAATCCTCCGTATTTCCAAAGTGTTTTTGCTGCTTCTTTAATAAAAAAAACTGTCGAGCTAAATACCGCAGCCGCCTTGGCCATTCAAGCACATCTCTTCAGTCTTTTTTTATGATACCAAACTGATATAAAAATTACAATTGTTTATATATGTTTGGCCGCTTTGTTAATTGTTTATTCTATAGCTGAACACTTATGTTATAATTTTTCATATCAATATATGAACCTTTTTTCATTTTGTTCGTTGTAATATGTGTGAGAGGAGATTCAATGTGCGCACACTCGATGAAGTAATTGAAAAATACAGAAGCGGAGATACGCAGGCTATGGGTATTCTTATTGATACCTATAAAAAAGAACTTTACAACCTGTGTTTCCGCCTTACGTTCAACAGGCATGATGCTGACGACTTGTTTCAGCAGACGTGGGTTAAAGCTGCAAAAAATGCAGTGAAATTCAAAGGCGGCACTTTCAGGGCATGGCTTTTCAGGATCTGCGTCAACCAGCACAAGGATAATTATCGTGCAGCATCAAGGCGTAAAAAAATCTTCAAAGAGAACTTTGAATCTACCTACGCAAAAGAATATGTGCTTCTGGTTTCAGGCAGAAGCGATTCTGTCGAGCAACAGGTTGAGAGAAAGCATATACAGGCGCTTTTGATTTCAAACATAGACAAACTGCCAAACAAACAGAAGATACCAGTTGTGCTCCATTATTATCAGCAATTGAAATACTCTCAGATTGCTGATGTGCTCGGCATACCAGAAGGCACCGTAAAGTCACGCATAAATACGGCAAAAAAGACACTTAAAAGTGTCATGGAAGGTGAACTGTATGTTTGATATTGATAAATATTTGCAGGATTTGCGAATCAAGGAGTTCAACCCCTCTGATTCTCTGATAGAAAAAACTAAGATTTCATGTGAAAAGGCAGCACGTCCACGAACAGCAAAGCACAACTCAAAAACAAAAGGTTCAAAGCTATCTAAAGCTGCTATCATTGCTATACCGGCTGCCGTAATGCTGCTTGTAGGCGTTTTCCTGGGTGCATTTCTGTTTGCTGAAAAGACCGACCCCTCAGTGGTCGCATTCTATACAGTAGACATCAACCCCAGCGTCTGCATACATGTGGACGAAAGCGAAATAGTCAAAAGCGTCAAGTCGCAAAATGAAGATGCGCAGAAGCTACTGAAAAGCGTAAGCTGCGAAGGCCTGTCCTCTTCACAGGCGATAGAGCTGATTATTGACGCTGCGATTGATGCAGGATATATCAGCGATACGAATAAATATGTATTGGTCGGAAGGTTCGGAGACGGTAACGAGGAAGCGCTGCTGTCGCTGCAGGAAAAGCTGGAATCTGATCTTGACGATATGATACAGCTTCTCATAGTAAGCGGGTCTTTTGAAGATAAGCAAAGCGCCGATGAGCTTAACGTTTCAGCAGGTCTTTTAAAGCTGAGTCAAATGGCGGAGGGTGTAGAGGTCGAGGATGATGCAAAGGTAAAGGACGTTGTTGAACAGGTCAGCCAGATAAACCAGTATAAATATAAAGCTCCTTATATCAAGGCTGAATCCAACCAAAGCGGTATCACGCTAAACTGGCAGGAACTTGATTTTTCCGGCATGGGTTATACAGGTAAAGTCGTATACAACATAATGGCGGCAAAGAACAAGAGCGGCTTCGAAGATATGACTGCTCTCAAAATCGATGAGTTAAGTTTTCTCTCCACCGAGGTCCAGCCGCTCAGCTTCTTTGTCAGTGCCGAATCCGGCATACCCGAAAACTTCAGCTACTATGCTGTATATGCAGTCTTTGCAGACGATATATATGTAAAAAGCAATGTTGTTTTTGCCGAATTACCCAAGCCCGAGCCTTCTTCCTCCCCCGTCGTCACTCAAAGCCCTAAACCTTCGCAAACTCCGCAGCCAGATCCTCAAGACTTGGTAAGCGGCTATATTTCAGGAGAATACATTAAACTAAGCTGGGAAAAGAACGAAAAGGATGATTTCCTTGGATATAAGATAGTGGCTTCAAAGACAAACGAACACCCTGCATACCCAGAGGACGGATATCTTAAATATATTACCGATGAGGACGTGACCAGCAAATCGTTATACGAAGGTTACGGCGGGCTTAAGGCAGATACATATTATTACTTCAGCATCACTTACCTCTATGATGATGGTTCGAGAATCATAGGCAATGCTGTGCGCCTTAAAGTGCCAAAAAAAGCAGATGAGCCGAAGCCGACAGCGACTCCGGAGCCAACGACTTTACCGACTTCAACTCCTGCCGTTTATCCAAGTACAAATATCGGCGGAAGCATTGACGGCAGCATAGTATCGCTCAACTGGGACAAAATCAGCGAACCCGCACTTGAAGGTTACAAAGTGATGTATTCGTTCTATGACACTACTCCGGTATACGGAGAAAACAAATGTTACTATAAATACTGGATAACAAACGCTGATACTACAAGCTGCAGCCTTGACATCACTTCGCTAAACGACTACGAAGCCGGAAAGACATGTTATTTCTCGATAACAGCACTTTATGAGGGCCATACAATAAAGAAGGCTGGTAATGTAATATCATTCGACGCTCCTGCCGCAGCGCCTTATCCTTCGACGAATATCAGCGTTTCGCTAAGCGGGAATGATGTATATGCAACATGGTCACAGATAACGGATGAACGGCTGGAAGGATATAAGGTCGTAGCATCGTTCACAAGCACCAGCCCAAGCTATCCTGCAGACAGTTATGCCGCATGGATAACAAACACTGAAACAACGAACTACACAATACCGGAGAGCTATATAAAGGGGCTTGATGGCTATGAGCCAGGCAAGACATGCTACTTTGCGATAACGGCAGTCTACTCCGCCGCAAAAGAAACAGGGGCTGTTGATTCACTGGATTACCCTTACTGATCGAATAGCATGCAATAGGCATAAACATATTGAGCAGCGGATTTGACAGGTCGCTGCTCTTTTTTATCTTTTAAATTATCTGTAAATATTTTGTCCATCCATTACAAATAAATATATTAAATGTTATAATAGTTTTATAATTCCGCAAAGCACTTCGGAGGCCGTTTTGAAAATTATCGTAGACGCTGTACAATTTATAGAAACATCATTGCTCTTTTCAGCTTTCCTGTTCTCACTTCTAATGTATATTCGCACAAGAGACGTTATAGCAAAACACTCTCTTTTAGTTGTGCTGCCTGTGTCTGTGATTCTCTTCTTCTCTTTTATGTATCGTATCAACGTATCCAGCTCTTTTATAGCTGATATAAACATGCTTTGGCTGTCTCCGCTTTTTGCTTTTTTCCTGCTTGCTCTTATAATGCTATCTCTGCTTGCAACATGTTATTACGTGATACAGCTTTTCCCCGTCCCCAAGAATTACAAACGTATCGGGCTTATTGTATCAGTACTGCTTTTTGTGTTGCTGCTGGTCGTAACATGCTTCCTTGTCATGTTCATCTCAAAGACAGACCTTACACAGGCTGTAACTAATGCCTTGTGGGCTTTTTATCCTCTATGCTCTCTTGCACTTTTCCTTTTGGCTGTTATACTTGCATTCTGGTATAAACGCATCACAGACAAACACGACAAAAAAATGGCAAGGTTCTTCATGATGGCTTTTCTTCCGCAGATCGTTTTTGGCATGCTCGACTTCTTCCTGCTAAAAGACAGTGTTTTCCAGCTAACCCACCTTTCATACACCATGTTTTCCATATTTGTGTTTTACAGCCTCGGTGAATACTTCTTCCGAAACTACAGCAAGGACGAGGGCATCTCTATCAACCCTGCAAGCATAAAAGAAAAATATGATATTTCGGACAGGGAACTCGAAGTTCTTATACTTCTTACGGAAGGTTATTCTAATCAGAAGCTAGGTGAGCACCTTCACATCTCAGTAAATACCGTAAAATCCCACATCAACAAAATCTATAAAAAACTTGAAGTTTCAAACCGTCTTCAGCTGTATAAAAAGCTTAAATAGCATATCACCCGAAAGTATTAGTTAAAAATCACCCCTTATTACAGTTAAAATCAATCAGTCGGGTAATTGTATATACTCTTTATTTATCATACTATTAATATAGAAATATAAATAAGGGGATATTAACTACATCAATGTTCAGGGCTATAGTGAAACACAGAAAAAAAGTAATAATTATTTTTGTCGTGATCGCCGCTGTATGCGGTTTTTTGATGCTTGGAGTCGGTCAGAACTATGACATGTCAAAATACCTTCCAAAGACAAGTGAGTCTAAAGAAGGCATAGATATTTTAAACGATGAGTTCAGCTATAACGGAACCGCCGTGCTTATGCTTGAAAACTCAAGCATACCGGAAACGCTGCAGGCAAAAGAGCTGCTTGGCGGCATTGAGGGAATAGACCGTGTAGTCTGGCTAGATGATATTTACAGCTTAAAGCAGCCGCTGGAGCTTATAGACGAAGAGATACTCAACAATTATATCGTTGGCGACAACATGCTGCTTCAGATTATATTTTCGCAGGACGATTATTCAGAACATACAAGAAACGCAATCGATGAAATAAAAGCGCAGCTTGGCAGCAATTCGCTTCTTTCCGGCAGCGCCGTTGATGCATACAACAACGTAAATATGGTAAACGGCAGCATACTCGTCAGTATTTTGATTGCGCTGGGAATAATACTTTTTATACTTGTGTTGTCAACCAACTCGTACTTTGAAGTGGTGCTGTTCCTGCTTACGACGGGCGTAGCTATACTGCTGAATATGGGCACTAACGTAATATTCGACAAAATATCTTATATGACATTTGCTTCTGCCGCTATTCTGCAGCTAGCAATTTCTATGGACTATTCAATATTCCTGCTGCATCGTTTTGAGCAGGAGAGAAAAACAGAGCCAAGCCCCGCAAAAGCGATGGTCAACGCTCTTAAAGCTTCATTCTCGTCCATACTGTCTAGCGGGCTCACAACATTTGTTGGCTTCATTGCACTTGTTTTCATGAGCTATACGATTGGCATGGATATGGGGCTCGTGCTGGCAAAAGGCATTCTCTTCAGCCTTATAGCCGTCTTTTTGTTCCTGCCGGCGCTTGCCGTGCTAAGCGTTAAAGCTATCGACAAGACCAAGCATAGAAAAGTGCTGCCATCTATGAAAAAGCTGCAGCATGTACTTGGCGGAAAGCTCAAATTTGTGGTTTTTGCGCTATTGTTATTTCTTGCTGTAGTCAGCTTTTTAGCTCAGAGCAGCAATACGTATTTGTTCTCGAACGATCTTGGCAGTGACAGCAGCGACAATATCTCTGAGGATGTGATAAGCGATACATTCGGGCAGAGCAACAACTTCGTGGTTATTGTCCCGGAAGGCAACCCAGCTAAGGAATATGAAATGGCGGATGCGTTCGCACTGCTGCCGAATGTCAAGAGCGTCCAAGGTTATTACGCTTTCGTTGACTACGCTATGCCGACCGAGTTTGTTCCGGACAGCGTATCTGAGGAGTTCATGAGTGAACACTACTCTAGGTATATTCTGGAGATAGACGTTCCAGTTGAGAGCGATGAGTCTTTCGAGATGACCCGGCTGCTTAGGAGCACGACCGGAGAATATTATGATGAATACTATGTTACCGGCGCTTCACCTGTGGTTTACGACATTAAAACAGCAGCAAAACGGGATTTTTCACGTGTATCATGGCTTTCCATCATTTTCGTCGGTGTGATACTGCTGTTTACATTCCGGTCCCTCTCGCTTCCTATCATATTGCTGTTTGTAATACAAACGTCGATATGGCTCAATATGTCTTTCCCATATTTCACGGGAACGCCTATGAACTTTATCGGATATATGATAATAAGCTCCGTACAGCTTGGCGCCACTATAGACTATGCGATACTGATGACCAACTTCTATCGCGAAGGTCGGCTGACGCTGGGCAAACGACAGGCGGCTGAGTACGCCGCCGACAGGGCAGGAGCATCGATACTTGTTTCTACGCTCGTACTTGCTTCAGCAGGGTTTGTCGTTTCGTTCACGTTCTCTGACCCTGTGCTGGCGCAGCTTGGTGTACTCATCGGCAGAGGCGCACTGCTTTCGGGCGGAATGACTATAATCATGCTGCCGCAGCTGTTAACGCTGCTCGACAAAGTGATAACAAAAACAACCCTCAAAAGGAAACTGTTCAATAAGGGCAAACACAGACAGCCCAGACATATGAAAGGATGATTACTATGAAAATCAAAAAAATAATAAGTATATTAGCAATAACTGCGCTGGTAATGACGGCGTTTATATCTCCGGCATACGCAGCAACTGAAAAAAACGAGACCGTTTTCGGCATACTTGGCTCTGACGGTAGCGTCAAAAATATTTATGTCGTGAACCAGCTGCTGGGAGACTATGTAGACTACGGAAGCTATACGCAGATAAAGAACCTCTCGTCAGATACTCAACCAACCGTAACTGGAGATAAGATCACTTTCCCCGACGATGAAATCAGCGGCGGTCTATATTACCAGGGTACAATGGAGGCACAGCTTCCCGTGACATTTGATATAAGCTATTCGCTTGACGGAAAAGAAATACAGGCCTCTGAGCTTGGCGGCAGTGATGGTCACATGAAAATCGAGATAGACTATGCAGTAAACGATAAGTGCGATGAGCGTCTGACGGAAGGCATCATCGCGCAGATAATGATTACGCTAAATATGAACCTTGCATCGGATATAGATTATCATGACGGTACAAGCGTTATAGTCGGCAACACCATGACAATAAGCTATACTTCGCTATTTGAAGAAAGCGGCAGCGCGGTGCTTGAAGCGGATGTAAAGGATTTTGAGATGGACTCGATATCGATTTCGCTGCTGAAAGGAGCTTTCTCACTTGGTGACTTCGAGAGCACTATAGATTCGTTCAAAGACGGTTTTATTGATATGCAAGACGGCGCAGGAGAGCTTATAGACGGTACAACTGAGCTTAAGGGCGGTATCAGCTCGCTCGTCGGCGGTATTCGCAAACTCTCTTCAGGCATGAATGAACTTGAAAAAGCCGGCGATGATATCGCAGATGGCAACTCATCATACGCTGCCGGGCTTAAACAGTATACTGATGGAGTGTTTGCTCTTTCGGGCGGCTCTTCGCAGATAAAAAACGGACTTGATGACCTTGCTGCAAACGGAGATGCTATCTCTGCCGGAGTGTCTCAAGCAAGCAGTGCTTTAAAATCACTCGATTCATCTTCGGCAGAACTTGCAGCTCTTGCGCAGTCGCTTCTAACAAGCAGTGACCCCAGCGTACAGGCGCTTGCTCAGGGAACTCTTGAAGCACTTTCCGGTGTCAGTGAAATTTCCGGCGGCCTTTCTTCTGCAAGTGCAGGTCTGGAAAGCTATGCAGGCGGAGTTTCACAGGCAGCAGCAGGCTATGCCGACTTCGATGAAGGCCTTCAGCAGCTTTCGGGCAGCTCCGGACAGATTTATAAAGGATTTAAGGATTTATCTTCTGGATTTGACGGATATCTTTCAGGTATATCTCAAACCTCTAGTGGCTTGAAGAGCTTATACAGTTCGATTAAAGTCCTGCCCTCAGATATACAACAGCTTATAGACGGCCAGATCGAATTCAAGAAAGGAATTGCCGAGGCTAATGATGAAATCACTTCTGAAACACAGGTGCTTGATACTTCGCAGTCTATAGTATCTTTTGCATCACCGGACAAGAATAAACCAAGCAGCGTGCAGTATGTGCTGATTACACCGGCAATCGAAAAGCCGGATGAAGCGCAGGAGCAGACTGCAGATGAAAGCCCGGACAACTTTTTCACCCGGTTTGCAGATCTTTTCAGATAATAGAGACAACAAAAAAACTGCGGCCTTTCCATTTAACCACGGAAGCGCTGCAGTTTTTTTATACTAACTGCGTTAGTTTAAAACCGGTGAAATCGCAGGCAACGAGGCAGTATTCCACTCCCCTAAGGCTGCCGCTGAGAAGGTTGTCTTTGTTTACCGAATGCAGATGCCCGTACACGACTTTTACTGCTTCGTACTTTTCCAGCAGATCTGTAAACAGAGTTTTCACTCCCTCTGCGTTGCTGGGCGGAAAGTGCATCATGCAAATTAGTTCTTTTTCGGGCGAATTCTTCTTTGCGTGTTTTAGGCTAAGCTCCAGCCTTCCTGCTTCCCTCAGATAAAGCTTTTCGTCTGTATTCTTATCAAACGAGTTGTATTCAGGGAACTTCCAGCCCCTTGAGCCTGCAAACACGAAATCTCCAAAGCTAATACTGTTGTTTTGTATTATATATGACTCATTGCTGAGCATCGACTCTACCTTACCAAGCGAGCTCCACCAATAGTCGTGGTTTCCCTTAAGTATTATTTTTCTGCCCGGCATATCGCAGACTTCATCTACGTCAACTTTTGCTTCTTCAAGCTTCATCGCCCAAGAAAGGTCACCAGGAAGCAAAACTACATCTTGCGCACCGACACGCTTTTGCCAGTCTTTACGTATTTTGTCCCAGTGGTCGTCCCAGTGACTGCCGAATATATTCATAGGTTTTGGCGAAAAGCCCGAAAGATGAAGGTCGCTTATGGCAAAGATCTTCATAGCACTTTTTCCATTTCTTCCAGCAGTTCCTCTACGCCTGTCTTTTGCAGAGCGGAAACCGCCACTAACGGATAGTCTATTCCCCCGCTGACATTCTTTTTAATATCTTTCAGCAGTGCATACCGCTTTGTCTTGGCTATCTTGTCTGCCTTTGTTGCAACGATTATTACATGCAGTCCGAAATGCGCCGCCCATTCAAACATCATCCTGTCGTTCTGCGTCGGCTTGTGCCTGATATCCAGCAGTATGAGAAAAGCATGAAGGTTTTGAGAAGTGTCGAAATATTCCTCCATCATGTCTCCCCATGAATCCTTTTCTTTTTTTGATACTTTTGCATAGCCGTACCCTGGAAGATCGACAAGTAAAAACTCTTCGTTGATCACAAAAAAGTTGACTAGTCTTGTTTTGCCAGGGCTGCCTGAAACTTTTGCCAGCTTAGAATTGTTGGTAAGCAGATTGATAAGTGAGCTTTTCCCTACGTTCGACTTGCCGCATACAGCTATCTCCGGCATGTCGAGCCCCGGGTAATCCGCTTTTGTCTTCATGCTTTTCAAGAATCTTGCTTTAGTTATTCGCATGCTTCGCTCTCATCCCTGCAAAGCGCTCTCTCCAGCACCTCGCCAAGCTCTGATACCATTATGAATTCTATCTTTTTCTTCATCATTGCAGGCATTTCCTGAACGTCTTTTTCGTTCTCTTTAGGTATGATTATCGTTTTTATACCAACTTTAAGCGCTGCAAGCGCCTTCTCCTTAAGACCGCCTATAGGCAGAACCCGCCCAGTCAGCGTAATCTCACCGGTCATTGCTATATCCGCCCGCACCTTGCGCTGTGAAAGCACCGATACCAGAGCCGTAGCCATGGTTATTCCTGCTGAAGGCCCATCCTTTGGTATGGCTCCCTCCGGTATATGTATGTGTATATCGGTCGTGTCTATAAAGTTTTCCTTTATCCCAAGCTTTTCGCAGTTTGTCCGCACGAATCCAAGCGCAGCCTTTGCAGATTCCTGCATCACTTCGCCGAGCTTGCCCGTAAGCACGAGTTCGCCCTTGCCGTGCATCTTTGTAGCTTCAACTATGAGCGTCTGTCCTCCAACAGCCGTCCATGCAAGCCCCATCACAACGCCCACTCTTGCCTTCTCGTCTGCCTTCGTTTGTGAATACTGCGGCACACCCAGATATTTATGTACCAGCTTTGTATTTATGGTTATAGCCTTCTTTTTCCCCGCTGCCAGGTCTACAACGCTCTTTCTGAAAACAGTTGCTATCGTCCGCTCAAGGTTTCTGACGCCCGCTTCTCTTGTATACCTTCTTATCATCTCAAGCAGCGCCGCATCCTGTATGGACACCTCCTGCGGCTCCAGACCGTGCGCATCTCTCTGCTTTGGTATAAGATGGTTCTTGGCTATTCCTTTCTTCTCCTGCTCCGTATAGCTCGAGAGCTCTATTATCTCCATCCTGTCGAGCAGCGGTGCAGGAATAGTCTCATAGCTGTTCGCCGTTGTAAGAAACATAACGTTCTCCAGGCTAAACGGCAGGTCTAGATAATGGTCTCTAAACGTAGCGTTTATCTCCGGATCCAGCACTTCAAGCATTGCAGACGCAGGGTCCCCCCGAAAATCGTGCGACATCTTGTCTATCTCATCCAGCAGAAACACCGGGTTCATGCTTCCGCACTGCCGGATTGCAGAGATTATCCGCCCGGGAATCGCTCCGATATAAGTCCTTCTGTGCCCTCTTATCTCGGCTTCGTCCCGCAAACCTCCCAGTGATGTTCTTGTAAACTCTCTGCCAAGCGCTCTCGCAATTGATTTTGCCACCGAAGTCTTGCCTGTGCCCGGCGGCCCGACAAAACAGAGTATTGGTCCACGAAGGTTCTTTTTACGCTCCAGAACGGCGATAAACTCTATTACCCTGTCCTTAACTTTCTCAAGGCCGTAGTGGTCTTCGTCAAGTATCTTTCTTGCGTGCACAAGGTCAAGATTATCCTCTGTCATCTTGTTCCACGGTAAATCGAGTATGCACTCGACGTATGACATTATCACACCAAGCTCCGGGGAACCGATGGATAACCGCTCCATCCTCGATATCTCTTTTTCAACTTTTGCTCTTGCTTCCTCGTCCAGTTCTATTTCATCCAGTTTATCACGAAGCTCGTCTGCGTCAGACTTGCCGCCTTCTTCGCCAAGTTCTGTTTTGATAGCTCTCATCTGTTCTCTCAGCACGTATTCACGCTGGGATTTGTCGATCTGTTTTCTGACTTTGCTTCTTATCTCGTTTTCTATAGTAACTATTTCAAGCTCGCTGCTAAGGTTCGATATCAGCTTTTCCAGCCTTTGCGTTGAGTCCACGCTTTCTAATATCGATTGTTTATCTTCAAGTTTGTAAAGCACACTGGAAGCAATTATATCTGCCATCTGCCCTGTATCGTCCACACTGTTAACACTAGTCAATATCTCTGACGAAACTTTCGGGCTTATCTCTGAAAGCTGCTCGAAAGTATCCATAACCATACGCTTTAATGCCAGCATTTTAGGGTCGTCCGAGATCTCTTCGGGCATAACAAGCTCTTCCACCTCGACTTCGAGCCTCTTTTCAAGGTCAAGATACTGCACTATTTTTGCACGGTACATGCCCTTTACGAGCACACGTACAACGTTACCGGGCAGCTTTAAAATCTGCTTTATTCTTGAAACTGTGCCTATCTCATATATATCTTCGGGCTGTGGATCTTCAGTTTCACGCTCTTTCTGCGCAGCAAGAAATATAATCTGTTCGTCTTCCATCGCTTCTTCGACGGCAGCCACAGATTTTTCCCTTCCCGCTTCAAAATGCAGTGCCATATGCGGAAAGACTATTACGTCTCTCAGCGCCACCATGGGTATTATCCTGCTCATATTACCTCCGATTTTTTATTCAAAACATTATACATTAAATGCTCTTTTGCCGCAACTAAATGCTAAAACATAAGAAACAAAAACAGGGCGTCCCGCTGCCGGGTCGTCCTGTCCCAGAGTCTTTTTATTACCTTACAAGCGCAGCACCTTCATCGTATGCTTTTTCGTTTATCGGTATAAGGTGCGCTTTTCTCTCTCCCAACACCTTCCCGAATGCTTCGATTATATCCTTTTTTTCTACTACACCCGAAGCTTCTACAAAAGCGCCGAGCATGACCATATTTACGACTTTAGGGTTTCCGATCTTTGCTGCGATCTCGTTTGCCGGTATGTAATATACCTTCACATCATCGCGCTTGCTCTTTTTATCGATAAGTGACGAGTTTATAAATAGCATTCCGCCGGGTTTGAGCGCATCCTCAAATTTATCAAGCGAAGGCTTATTTAGCACTATCACTGAGTCCGCTTCCGTTACTACAGGAGAGCCCACCGGGTCGCTCGATACTATAACGCTGCAGTTTGCAGTTCCTCCACGCATCTCTGGACCGTATGAGGGCAGCCATGAAACATTTTTATCCTCCAGCATACCGGCATAAGCCAGCAGCTGTCCAAGCGACAGAACACCTTGTCCTCCGAAACCTGAGCTTATAATTTCCTGCTTCATTATTTCTCCCCCTTGAATACACCTAGCGGATAATAAGGAATCATATTATCTTTCAGCCAGCTCAAAGCCTCAATAGGTGTCTGCCCCCAGTTCGTCGGGCATGTGCTCAGCATCTCTACCATTGAAAATCCCTTGCCTTGCATCTGGGCTTCAAATGCTTTCATGACAGCTTTTTTTGCCTTTATGATGTGCGGTACGTCATGAAGTGAAACGCGTTCTATGTGTGCAGAGCCTTCAAGAGTCGCCAGCATCTCTGACATCCTTACGGGATATCCGCAGTGAGAAGCATCCCGGCCCATCGGCGATGTTGTCGTTTTCTGCCCCACCAACGTCGTCGGAGCCATTTGCCCTCCGGTCATTCCGTATATTGCATTGTTTATGAAAATTGCTGTTATTTTCTCTCCCCTTGCAGCCGCATGCACTATCTCTGCAGCGCCTATTGAAGCCAAGTCCCCGTCGCCCTGATACGTAAAGACCAGATTTTCAGGATGAACCCGTTTCGCTCCTGTTGCCACTGCCGGAGCCCTGCCATGAGCTGCTTCATACATATCGATATCAAAATATTTATATGCGAAAACAGCGCATCCTACCGGCGCAACGCCGACCGCACGCTCTTTGAGCCCCATCTCTTCTATACATTCCGCTACTATCCTGTGCGCAACTCCATGCGTACAGCCCGGGCAGTAATGGAACGGTACATCAGTCATCACGTTCGATTTTTTAAATACAACCGACATCTTCTCTGCCCTCCTGTATTCTTTTAAGCTCTTCGATTATCATATCCGGTGTTGGTATAACTCCTCCGGTCGTGCCGACAAAAGACACCGGCGCCGCTCCGTTTACAGCGAGCCGTACATCTTCGATCATCTGCCCCATGCTCATCTCAACAGCAACAAAAGCCTTGCACCTGCCTGCTGCTTCTTTGATTGGTTCAGTCGGGAACGGCCACAGCGTTATCGGCCGTATCAGCCCAGCTTTTATTCCAGCCTGCCTTGCTTTAACGATTGCGTTTTTAACTATTCTTGATGTGGTGCCGTATGCTACAATGCATATATCAGCATCGTCCATCATATACTCTTCATATGCTGTTTCGTTCTTTGCTATCTGATTGTAAGACCTCTGCAGATCGTTGCACACGCCGTACATCTCATCCGCTTCAATATAGAGCGAATTAATAATTGACCTTGGTTTTGTGCCGTCGTTTCCAGTTGCTGCCCATGTCTTTGGCGGCTGGTTTCTTTTCTTTGGCTCTTTGAACTCCACAGGCTCCATCATCTGTCCTATCATGCCGTCGCCAAGTATCATTACAGGTATCCTGTAGTAGTCAGCAGCTTCGAACGCATCCATCACACAGTCAGCCGCTTCCTGTACCGATGAAGGCGCAACCACTATAATGTGATAATCTCCGTGCCCTCCGCCCTTTACTGCCTGGAAATAGTCCGACTGAGCAGGAAGTATGCCTCCAAGCCCGGGTCCGCTTCTTACCATGTTAACTATAACGCACGGCAGCATAGAACAGGCAATATAGCTTATGCCCTCCTGCTTTAAGCTGATGCCCGGAGACGAAGAGGACGTCATCACCCTTGCTCCTGCACCTGCAGCGCCGTATACCATGTTTATGGCTGCAATTTCCGACTCGGCCTGAAGGAACGTACCGCCGACTTCCGGCATTCTTCTGCTCATGTATTCCGGTATCTGGTTCTGAGGCGTTATTGGATAGCCAAAGAAAAACCTGCAGCCTGCTTTGACTGCCGCTTCCGCTATCGCTTCATTGCCTTTCATCAATACTTTTGTCATTTTTTCACCTTTATCAGTCTTTTTCTATCGTAAATACAAAATCCGGGCATATCTTTGCGCAGGAAGCGCAGCCTATGCACAGCTTTTCATTCGTTATTTCGACCGGACTGTATCCTTTTGCGTTAATCTCGCATTCTGAAAGTATCAGTATGTTCTTCGGGCACGCTGTAGTACACAGCCCGCAGCCTTTGCAGGCATCCTTGTCAATATATACTTTGGCCAAAGCACCTCTCCTTTATAAAGCTAATTTTAACATGCAGAAAATGATAACATAAAATATCTGTGCAAGTCAACGAGACACGGGCATTGTTAACTATAAATATACAATTTCTCAATATTAAGTTTTTTTGTGTCTTTTAGGTTGCAGATTGCTTAATTACGCTTAATATAATAGTTAATAATTTGTCAATTTTCGACTGGACTCAAGTCTAAATTGTTGCTTATCTTAAAACGTAATGGTAGAATGTGTAGGTTAAGAATATATATAACGATTTATTATAAAGGGGACAATAATGGGACTTTTACGCAATGTGATCGGCGGCAGCAACGAATCGAAACTAAAGAAGCTAAGAAAGATTGCCGACGAAGTCGAAGCTCTGGAAAAAGAATTTCAGCCGCTCAGCGACGAGCAGCTTAAAGCTAAAACTCAAGAATACAAACAACGATATGAAAACGGTGAAACACTTGATAAACTTCTGCCGGAAGTCTTTGCACAGGTAAGGGAAGCTTCTGTGCGTGTGCTGGGAATGCGTCATTTCTACGTACAGCTCATCGGCGGCATAGTGCTGCATCAGGGACGCATAGCCGAGATGAAAACAGGCGAAGGCAAAACGCTTGCCGCAACGCTGGCCGTATGCCTTAATGCACTTACCGGTAAAGGCGTGCATGTAGTCACGGTTAACGACTATCTGGCAAAGAGGGACTCTGAATGGATGGGCAAGCTGTATGCGTTCCTCGGTTACTCAGTCGGTCTTGTAATCCACGACATTCCGGGCGAGCTTCGCAAGGAAAACTATAACTCTGATATAGTATACGGTACAAATAACGAGTTCGGTTTTGACTACCTGCGTGACAACATGGTTATACACAAAGACAGAATGGTACAGCGCGAGCTGAACTTTGCGCTAATCGACGAAGTGGACAGTATACTTATTGACGAAGCAAGAACACCTCTTATAATCTCTGGTCCCGGAGACAAGAGCACAGATATGTATGACCATGTGGACAAGTTCGTCAAACTGCTGAAAGAAGAGGAAGACTTTACTGTAGACGAAAAGCAGAAAGCCATCAACCTTACAGAGCTGGGCGCCGAAAAGTCTGAACGTGCCTTCAATATAGAAAACCTTTCCGACATTGAAAACACCGAGCTTAACCACCACATAAACCAGGCGCTGAAAGCCAACAATATTATGAAACGGGATACTGACTACGTCGTTAAAGACGGAGAAGTCATAATCGTCGATGAATTCACCGGCAGGCTTATGACAGGACGACGCTTTTCGAAAGGTCTGCATCAGGCTATTGAAGCAAAGGAGCACGTCAACGTCAAACGGGAGAGCAAAACTCTTGCAACGATTACTTTTCAGAATTATTTCAGGATGTACTCTAAGCTGGCCGGAATGACAGGCACGGCAAAAACGGAAGAAGACGAGTTTCAGGGCATATACAACCTTGATGTCGTTGAGATACCTACCAATATGCCTATGATAAGGCAGGACAAAAACGATATCATATACGGCACGGAACCCGGCAAATTCAGGGCGGTGGTCCAGGAAATACAACGTGTTCACGAGACTGGCCGACCGATACTAGTCGGTACTGTATCCGTAGAAAAATCTGAATATCTCTCAAAGCTTCTTGGCAAGACAGGTATCCGCCATAATGTACTTAACGCAAAGAACCACGAAAAAGAAGCTCTTATTGTAGCTCAGGCAGGTAAAAAGAACGCTGTTACGATATCTACTAACATGGCAGGCCGCGGTACAGATATAATCCTTGGCGGCAATCCCGACTTTTCCGCAAGAGCAGAGATGATGCGTGACGGTTATACCGACGAGATGATCGAACTTGCCGTTGGGCATGCCCATACAGACGATCAGGAAATAATAGATGCCCGCAAACGTTATTCAGAGCTAGTAAATATGCACAAAGGAACGATGCAGAAAGAACACGACGAAGTTGTGGGAGCAGGCGGGCTGCATATAATCGGCACAGAGCGCCACGAGAGCAGACGTATCGACAACCAGCTGCGAGGCAGAAGTGGACGTCAGGGAGACCCGGGGTCTTCTGTGTTCTTCATTTCACTCGGGGATGACCTTATGCGGCTTTTTGGAGGAGAGCGTGTGCAGGGTATCATGGGCTCTGTTAGCAAAGATGACGACGTGCCGCTGGCTTTCGGACTGCTGACCAAACAGATCGAAAACGCTCAGAAAAAAATAGAATACCGCAACTTTGAAATAAGAAAACACGTGCTTCAGTACGACGACGTTATGAACAAACAGCGTGAGATAATTTATTCGCAACGCAGACTGGTTCTGACGGGCAAGGACGTTAAGCAGAACATAAAGGACATGCTGGAAACACTTATCGAGGAATCTTTCCCCATTTACTGCCCACAGGGTTCTTTCCCGGAAGACTGGGATATTGAAGGTCTTAGCGAATATTACAACAAAATATTCTTGCCTAAGAATTTAAAACTTTTTGAGGATGTGGATCGGGAAGACCTTGACCAGAACACCGCAGTCCAGTCAATTAAAAACATAGCCGGCAAGCTATATGAGCAAAAAGAAAAGGAAATCGAATCTGAAGGCCAGAGCATGCGAAACATCGAACGTATACTTCTGCTGCGAGTCGTAGACCAGAAGTGGATGGCTCATATCGATGAAATGGATCAGTTAAGGCAGGGAATCGGCCTGCGAGCCTACGGAAACCGCGACCCTGTAGTCGAATACCGCCGTGAAGGCTTTGATATGTTCGAAAGTATGATACACGAAATTCAGGAAGACACTGTCAGCATGGTTTACCATGTTAAAGTGACTTCTCAGCCCAAACAGCAAGAACCCCCCAAGCCTGTCATTAAAAAGGCTGTGGATTCAAAAGGAAACAAAGTCGGCAGAAACTCGCCATGCCCCTGCGGCAGCGGAAAAAAATATAAGAACTGCTGCGGTAAATAAGGAGGCATAATAGTTTGATACAAACAGACGAACTGAAGCAAAAACTCGAAAACACTAAAAAGATGCTGGAGGAGGCTGCAAGCGCCCTTGATATCGACGGGCTTAAAAAGGAACTTTCCGGCTTGAAATCCAGCATGGAAGTGCCTGGCTTCTGGGACGATATTACAGCAGCTAACAAGGTCAACAAAAAGATAAAACCAATAGAAGACAAGCTTGAGCAGCATTCAAAGATGACCGAGAGAGTTTCAGACGCAGAAGTTATGCTGGAGCTAATTAGTGAAGAGCAGGATGAAGAGCTGGCGGAGGAGCTGACGGAAGAGCTTTCTTCTCTTGAAAAGGACACAGCCAGCCTGCGGCTTAAGGCGCTTCTCAGCGGCGACTACGACTCTAACGGCGCAATATTATCGCTTCATGCCGGTGCAGGCGGCACCGAAGCTCAGGACTGGGTAGAGATGCTTTATCGCATGTATACTCGTTGGTGTGAGCGCAAAAGATATAACGTAAAGGAACTTGACTTCCTTGCAGGCGATGACGCAGGGATAAAGAGCGTTACCTTTGAAGTGACAGGCCTCAACGCATACGGATATTTAAAGGCCGAGAAAGGCGTACACAGGCTGGTAAGGATATCTCCGTTCGACTCTTCATCAAGAAGACATACTTCTTTTGCTTCGCTTGACGTTATGCCCGACATCGAAGACGACGACGCTGATATAGAAATCAACCCGGACGACTTAAAAACCGATACTTACCGTGCCTCCGGCGCAGGCGGACAGCACGTTAACAAAACAAGCTCTGCCGTGCGGATAACTCACCTGCCCACGGGCATCGTTGTGCAGTGCCAGAACGAACGCTCTCAGATGCAGAACCGTGAAACTGCTATGCGTATGCTCAAGTCCAAACTTATAGAAAAACGTGAGAGCGAAAAACAGGAAGAAATGCGGCAGCTAAAAGGCGAGATGAAAAAAATTGAGTGGGGCAGTCAGATACGCTCATATGTCTTCCACCCCTACAGCATGGTAAAAGACCATCGTACCAGTGTGGAAACAGGCAACGTTGCTGCTGTGATGGACGGCGATATAGATATGTTTATAAATGCATACCTTGCGGAGTTTTAAATGTATAAAGCTACGATTTTTTATTTCAGCGGAACAGGAAACACATGGTGGACAGCTGACAGGATCAAGAAACAGCTTGATTCAAAAAATATAAACGCCGAAACCGTTTCCATAGACAGCTTGATGCACGAAGACGGAACGGACACGAAAAAAGCCGACTGGCTGATAAAGTCTTCCGACCTTATTTTCTTCGGCTGGCCTGTCTACGGATCCGACCTGCCCCGACCCATGAAAGATTTTATTGACTCTCTTTGCGTTATAAACACTGAAAAACATATACACACCTTCTGTACACAGATGGAGTTCTCTGGCGACGGCGCTTGGCTGTATCATAAGAACTTCGAAGCAAAAAACCTTGTCATTGACAGCAGCGTCCACTTCATAATGCCGTCTAACATCAGCGTCTGGCATGGGGTTATGGGTCCGCCTAAAACACAGGAGAAATCAAAAAAAATATTGGCAAGGTGCGAAAAAGCAGTAGAAAAGCATATAAGCGGCCTGCTTGAAGGCAAAGCACGTATAAAGGGAAAACATTCTTACATAATCGGAATAATGCAGCGTGGTCCGTACAGGGCAATATACAACAGCATGACATCTTTAGTCGGCGTTGATGAGTCACTGTGCACCAAATGCGGCTTATGTGCAAATATATGCCCATCTTACAACATCAAAATGGACGGCTTCCCATCATTTCAAGGTAAATGCGCTCTGTGCATGCGTTGTTATTCTTACTGTCCGGTTTCTGCGATAACTTACAGAGGCAAAACACACAATACTGAAAAGCACGGCACGCCCTACCGTATTGCTGACAAACGCTTTTCTCCGCAGCTTCTTAAACCTCAAAAAGGCAAGAAGTAATCATTTTAGGTCTTTTTATCACTCATTTTAACTTTGTTTTTATTTAATAATTTCAAAAAGAACTGCAGTCCGTTCATTTAATCGTCTGTATCTTGCAAAATACGGTCATTTGTGCAATAATAAGTCAAAGAGACGAAAACGTCCGATGTTTTAATTTTGTGAGGGAATCATGAGAAAAAGAACCATAAAACCCAGGTTTAAGTTTCTTTTGCTTGCTGTGTTTATTGCTTATGCGGCATTTGCCATATACGGTCAGCAGGTAAAGATAAATGAGCTGAAGGCCGAGCAGGAAGCGCTTTCTCAGTCTATCGAGCAGGCAGAGACCGACCTTAGCCGCCTGGAGCATAAAAGTGAATACATGAACACCAGCGAATATGTCGAGAATACAGCAAGGGAAAAGTTCGGCCTTGCGTACGAAGACGAGCTTATCATAGAAACAGAAGATACTGACTAAAAAACAACACGAGCACCTTGAAGGTGTTCTTTTTTTACCAAAAAACATACAGCTGTGTTATAATAGTCAAAACATTTTTGGAGATATAATATGGCAAGATATGCAGTTGTTGATATCGGTACTAATTCCGCCAGGTTAATGATAGCACAAGCTGCTGGCAATAAAATAAAGTCAGTTTATAAAACGCTGCGAACGATACGTGTCGGCGAAGGCATGACGACTCATCGCAGTATCACTCAGGGCGCAATGCAGCGCACCCTTGATACATTAAATGAATACCTGGGCCTAAGCAGCGGGTGCGAAGCCTTCTTCTGCTTTGCAACAAGTGCCGTAAGAGACGCCCAGAATAAAGACGAGTACGTTGAGTTTATTCGCAATAACTGCGGTGTCGAAATCGATATAATATCCGGTGAAAACGAAGCTCTTCTTGGTTTTGCCGGCAGTGTGAGTGGCTTTGGCGGCATGTTCGACATCGGCGGCGGAAGCACTGAAGTAACTGTCGGCACTGCAGCAGATATAAAATTCAGCCACAGTTTCAACATCGGCACTGTGCGTATGCTCCAGATGTTCCCCTCAACAGATTTTGCCGACCCTGATGCGTATGAAAAAGCTCATGCACTTGCTGCCCGTATATTCTGCGGCATCCCCCCTGCCGTCGATTTTACTTACACCGGTATTGGCGGAACAGCGACCGCTCTTGCAGCTATAGACCTTAAGCTTAGGGTATACGACTCTAAACTCATACAAGGACACAAAATCTCGCTGGAGCGCTCCAGCGAGCTGTGCGGCATGCTTAAAAGTAAAACAAAGCAGCAGCGCAAAAAACTCATCGGTCTTGAAGAAAACCGTGCAGACGTAATTGTTCTTGGTTCTATATTGATGCTGGAATTTATGAAAGCTTCCGGATCAAATGAAATAACAGTAAGCGACAGCGACAATCAGGAAGGATATCTTGCCTGCAAGCTCGGTCTTCTATAATTTCTTTTGCTGGAACATTGAAACTTTTTCTTTATTGAGCGTATATTTGCTTGTAAAAAACAGTGCGCATAAAAAGCATATCAAAAAGCCTACGGGAAGTATCATCCCAAGCTTTATATAGACTGAGTTTGACTGAACGAATTCCGAATTGAACCCTATTATATCTAGCAGCACTCCGACGAAAAGCACCGCAAGCGATTGAGACAGCTTATATAAAAATGTTGCGCATCCGTAGAAAACGCCTTCTTTTCTAACGCCTGTATAGTAGGCGTCTTTGTCTACGGTATCTGATATCATTGCATATGGCAGCGCTATGCTCCCCCCTACCGAAAAGCCCATTAGCAGCGCAAGCGGAAGTATGCTTAGATAGTGCTCGCCTACCCAGCTGTTGAACAGCACGCATATTATAAAAATCAAAGAGATCGCAACATTCAGTATAAGACAGTAAATTAGCGCTTTCTTTTTATCGAACTTCTTTGCAATTTTTACCCACAGCGGCTGGCCTGCAAGAGCCATTAAGAAAAGGCTGCCGAACACGACTGCTATCTCTTTGTTGTTGAACCCGAAAGTGTAGGTGAATGTGTGCAGCCCTACTGCGCTTACAATGCTCATAGCGAGGTTTACAAACAGAAGTGACAGCGCTATGTTTCTAAAATCCCCGCACTTGAAAGCAATTGCCGTTTCCCTAAACATTCCAAATACGCTTACCCTTTTATTGTTTGCAGTCCCCGGATAAAGGCTCTTTTTTCTTGTGAAAGCTATGCAAAGCGCTGCACTTGCCAATATTATTAAAGACGTAGTTAAAGCAAGAGAAACATAAGCCTGAGGATTAAGTTGCCCGACTTCAAAGCTGTCTGTCGCCCTGAAAAATATCCCAATCCCCACTACAGTCGGAAATAAAAAACCAGAGAAATAGAACGCTGTTCTAAACGATTGAATCGTCGTTCGCTCGTCATAGTCGTCTGAAAGCTCTGCCCCCAGCGCTAGGTATGGAGTCGTGTATATTGTCGAAAACGTTTTTACGAACAACAGGAACACTATCAGCAACACCGATTTTCCGAGAATGGAAAGGTTTACGTCTATACTCCATAGAAACATGTTGGACGCTGCAAGCCCAAATGCGCCTATCATCACATAGAACAGCCTTCTGCCGAACCACACCTTAGGGTTTGTTTTGTCGGAAACATAACCCATTACAGGGTCGGTAAACGCATCCCAGAATATGCTTACGGACATAACTGTACCGGCGAGCGTGCCTGAAATTCCCAGCACTTCTGTTGCATAAAAAAGAAAGAACCCGGAAAGAACCTGAAACGGTACGGCATAGGATAATGCTCCTATGCCATAACCGAACTTCACAGATATCGGAATTCTTCTTGCATCATTCATCAAAACACCATTTTGTTGCGGCTGCATATTTTAGTTTCAAGCATACCGCCTTTGTCTATTCACTCTTTTTTTCTCTTCTCTTCGCATATATCTTCTTGGAGAAGAATATCCCGAAGAAACACACCAACGAGTATATTGCGAACAGCCCGAACGTTACTATGAACAGATTTGGCTTATTGTCTGCCCATGCGGCTATAGGTATGGAAAGTATCATCATCAGCGGAACGCCGATTATTGCGCCTACGCCGCTTCCTAGCACCAGACTCTCCGGAACGCTTGTCTTGCCCCTAGGGTCTACCTCTTTGAGCAGCGCCATTCCTGTAACAATAGTGCCTGTCCACATTCCGTAAAGGCCGACGGCATGCTCCATCTGTTCTGTCTTATACATCCACTTCGACATCTTATAAGAGTATATCATAGTGAATATACCGCCGAAAGTTGATAATATCAGAAGCGGCCACAGATACTGCCTTACTGATTCCATCGTTATCGCACATATCGAAGCAATTATCATTATATCAAACGAAGACGATGAAACACGCTGAAGAAGGTAGTTGTCCGCATAGTCTGACTTTATTACTTTTTTGTTCTGCAAGCCGTTAAGTATTTTTCTTACCGCCAGGGCTATCAGCGTACCAAACAGGAACTGGAATCCCCAGAATACAGTCATAAGTGTAGACCCCTTGCCAAGGATGGCCTGCAGTCCTATGAGTACAAGGTACGTAAGCAGATAAACAGCTCCGATAAGCACGACTTGTACTGTAAGATCGTCCATAAACAGTGTTTTTGGCACTTTGGCTGTATGTTCATGCACATCAGGGTCAGTATCCGCTTTTTCAATGTTGCCTTTTTTCTTCTTCATGTTGAATTTGCGTCTTAAAATGTTCATAAACGGTATCCCGCCGATTATTGCCCACAGGAAACCGAAAGTTGCAAGCGCCATTCCTGCTTTTGCACCGTTGAACATTCCAAGCACTTCAAGGGAATTACCCGTTGATGCAGCCTGCCCCGGTCCCTGTGCAAAAGCAAGAGGAAGAAGTATCCCAAATATGTTTTCATAATTCGGCAGAATAGTTGCAACGAGCAACATCATAATGCCGAGCCCAATCACTGCCTGCAAAACATAAGTATTTACAATTGCAAAGCCCGTATTTACTATGTTTTCAGTGCTCTTTTTCTTTCTTTTCTTAAGCGCCATTGCTATAAAACCAATGGACATAGCATGGTAAACAAGTTTAAATAACAGGTCGGAATCGAAAACTTGACCCCAGCCAATCGCCGGCCATATGACCTGTCCTATTACAAAACCCAGCAAACCTCCGAAGAGAGTTGTCGGGATAAGATGTTTTTTAAAGAATTTAATGTTGGATTTTATAATCAGCGATATGCCCAGCAAAAGCATGAGGTACAGTACCTGCTTGACCGGTCCCCATATATCTTCCCAGTCCGTATCCTGCGTCTCGTCATCTGCCGTATCCGATACAGTCTGGCCCTGTTTATCGACATCTGCAGCCGCATCTTTTGTCGGCAGTGTCGCCAGATAGAATATGGCAAAAACCAAAGCAATCGAAAGGATAACGATCAAAGGTTTCTTTAAAAATATAAGTGCTTTTATCATGCTAATTAGCCTCCTTCATTTCTCCAGTAAAAATTTTCAATACTCTATACCACTTGTACACTGAAACTCTTCTGTTTGGAAAAAACACTCTGTAATCCATCGATTTATGCCTGAATGAAAGGTGAGATCTTAAATTTACTGCAACGCCGTAAATATCCTGCAGATCGAATTTGGCAGACCCTATAGTAAGTCCGTCTTTGGATATGCACAACTCGCCGTTTTCCTTTGTTGTGAACGGTGTTTCTACGCTCGGAGAATACAGAAGTTCTGCACCGTCGTTGCACATATATATTTCTTTATCTTTAAGCTCCTCATACCGTTTGATAAGCTGCTCTAACTGCCATCTGTTTATATCTGTCACGCTGCTCCCCGGTAGAAAGCCCTTTTTAGAATGAATAAAACCGAACACATCGATATAGTATTGAGCGCCGCATACCGAACACTCTATCTCCTGACCGGATGTGTTCATTGAATCCGGGCTGCCGCATTCCGGGCAGGTATAAAGCATCATCTCGAAGCCTTCGGCCAGCCGCTTTCCCTTAAACGGCACTTTGACCTGTTCCTGCCATGCGAATTCGTCATGGTCAAGCTCTTTTGTTACCACCTGCTCTATTTGCTCTACCGACATTGACGAAAGCTCTTTTACGTCAATAAGCGTTTTAAACTCTATCTCTATCTTTCCCCGTCGGAAACTTACAGACCATCTTGGCTCGGTGAAATAGGCGCCTTTTATTTTTGCAGCAATTACAGGTACTTTGAGCATTTTGACAAGTTTGAACGTTGCCGGAGCTATCTTTACGGTTTTTCCGTCCCAGCTTCTTCTGCCTTCGGGGAAGAGCCCGACAATTCCGCCGTTTTTAATGACTCTTATTATCTGTTTTATCGCTCTTGAATCGCTAACGAATTTCTTTTTGGGAATAAAACTGATTATTGAAAAAGCTTTTCTCAGGTATTTGTTTTTAAATATACCATCGCCTATTACATAGCGTATCGGTTTTGAAACCAACGCTTGTATATATACGCCGTCGAAGGTGTTCAGATGATTTGCCAGCAAAAGACACGGGCCTTTAAGCTTAAAGCCTTCCTGCTTTTTCATCCTTATTCTGTAGCGAAGTATTAAAAACAAACCATAAGTTGCTTTAAAAATAAAGAACAATATATAAGTTATAAAGTTCTTGACCAGCCATTCACCACGCTGTTTCGTTGACCTTTTCAATTTGTAAACTTCCCCTTCTTAGTAATAAAATCGCTTATATTATAGCATTATTATTCAAAATTAAAAATTAAAGTTGTATGACGTATTAAATATAATTTTAACAACTTCAAAATCGTTTTTAATATGTTTTCAGCAGCTTGCATCGTTCACCCCTGCCTTGCAACCAGTAAATCCAAAACCCAGCATATATAATATAGCCGGGCGTTTCCCGCTATCTTTTAATCTTATAACTGTAATGCGGGGTCCTTCTTTTATACTTTCTTCTTTTCTTTCTCTTGATGCTGAACAGTCTTAAAGCCATGAATATTATAAGACCCGCAGGTATAATCAGCAACAGCAAAAGTGCAGAGTTGTCTTTGTCATCTTCAAGAGATTCCATTGCCGTCGGCGCCATCGTTACAACTGCAGAATCGCCTACTGAACCTGGTGCGTTACCTGCATCCAGCACATCACGACTGGCTATGAGATAGCCTGTCATAACGACGATTCCTGTTTTGAAGCTCTTATATGTTATTGTGCCAACAACGTCGTTTTCATATATCGGCGCCGTGAGCGGTTCATCGTAATACTCCCTTGATGCTTCCATAGTATCTCCGCTTAAAATCTGCTCTGCGACATCGTTCTCCAGCGTCAGATAGCGCTCTATTGGCGTCGGCTGTGCAAACTCAAGCAGTCCGTCATATATATCCGTGCTGGCATAGTTTTCTACCTGAGCCGAAAGCGGTTCCGTTGTGTCAACAAGAGATAGTGAGTCAATGGTCGCATAATTATCAAAACCATATTCAAAAAGGCTCTTTGCTACGTTCCACCTCTGCTTCTTACCGTTTGATGTATCCCCAAACACTACGCA
Organism: Christensenellaceae bacterium; assembly: GCA_963666505.2. Lineage (GTDB taxonomy): Bacteria > Bacillota > Clostridia > Christensenellales > SZUA-584 > JABGQS01. The sequence goes on from CAXXXL010000002.1 coordinate 179,190, forward strand.
AACAAGATTCTGTCCGTCTTTCGTTGCACTTGCAACAAGGCATCCACCCGCTCCGGTTGTCGAGCCTGTCTTCATTCCATTTGCATATTCGTAAAAATTGTTGTTATCTTCTATCAGGAATTCGTTATAAGTTTTAATAGTTCTCTCTTTTTGTTCGTTGGTTTCCGGCATAACATATGTTGCATGTCCGACTATCTGCATGAATGCAGAGTTTTGCATAGCATACCGGGCAAGCAGCGCCATGTCATGCGCCGTTACCATATGGTCTTCCTCGTCCTTGCCGTGCGGATTCATAAATGTGCTGGACGTCATTCCAATATCCTGCGCTAAATCGTTCATCATTGCGACGAAGTCCTCTTCAGTTCCGCCTATATGCTCTGCGATGGCTGTGGCTGCGTCGTTACCGGATCTAAGTATCATCCCGATCAGCAGGTCTTCAAGCTTAAATTCTTCGCCTGTTTTAATAGTCAGTTCCGAGCCCGAAACACCTGCCGCATGAGAACTTACTGTTACCATGTCGTTAAGATTCCCGTGCTCTATCGCAACAAGGCATGTTAGTATTTTTGTTGTGCTGGCCGGCCTTATCCTCTCGGCAGCCTTCTGCTCATAAAGAACCTTGCCCGAATCGGCGTCCATAAGCACGACAGCAAGGTCTTCGCCTATATCACCATCATACGTAACAGCTGCCAAAGCAGTGCTGCCAAAGATAGTAAACGCTGTTAAAAATGCCAGCCAAATAAACGCAATTTTTCTCAAAGACTACATCCCCTATATGTTTATAAAAAACCAAATAAAGTATATCAAAACTATCATTGCAGTTAAAACATACATTGAAAAGTATATCAGCAATGATGAGTTTTGTACACAAGAAAACAATATGGTCTAATGTTGTAAATGTTAACTTTACGTGAACAAGAACATTTTTTACACGACGTCGCCGATAATCCGATAATCAAATTACAAAAACATAATATACTATGAATTTTTTTACATTATCCTCTGTTTTTAAGTAATGATATTGCCAGAAATATTATGACACCCAAAAGAAGTACGGCGAGCACTAACCACAGCCATCCGATACCGACGACAAAGCCATCTTTTGTCTCGTCTTCGGCCGGTGCGCCTGTCTGGGTCGCTTCGGGTGTAGGCGCAGGCGTCTCTTCAGTTTCCTCAAGCGATATATCGCCGAGTATATCAACGTCGCGTGTCGCTGTCAGTTGTGCCCGGCATATGACTTCTTTGGTCAAAGTGCTCCTGAAGGTGATTATACCTACAGCGTCACCCTCTTTGAGCGGTGCGCTAAGCTCGGTACCGCTGTAGAACTCTACAGTAGTATCAAACCCGTTGTTGCTTATTATATCCTCGGCCAGACTCGTTTCAAGGGTGATAAGTTCTTCGCCCGTGTTTGAAGCAGTAAGTTCAATAACATCGTCTTCATCAACAGAATTAGCGACTTCGACTGTGACCGCAGGCACAGAATCGATGATACTCTGAACATTTATTGTACGGAAGTTTTCGAAGCCGAACTCAAACAGCTCTTTGGCAAGCGGCCATCTGTTTACACCGTTAGTCGTTCCGTCTCCGTAAATAAGGCATAAAAGCTTGGTGCCGCCTTTTTCTGCTGATGCAACAACACATCTTTTCGCCTTCGGCGTTGATCCTGTCTTTATTCCCGTTGCATACTCATAATACTCGTTCTCTTTATCTGTCCTTAAAAGAAGGTTGGTATTCTCGATGGTTCTTTCTCGGTTCTTGTTGGTCGCCGCCATAACATATGTCTCTGTACCGACTATATTCATAAAGTCTTCATTCTGCATCGCATACAGTGACAGCTTCGACATATCCCTTGCCGTCACAATATGATCATCGGTATCTACACCGTGCGGATTAACAAAATTAGTGCCCGTCATTCCGAGCACTGCCGCCTTCTTGTTCATCATCTTAACAAATTCTTCAACAGAACCTGCAATATGAACTGCTACGGCTTCGGCGGCATCATTGCCAGACTTTAGCATAAGACCTGTTAGAAGGTCCTTCATTACTATTTCTTCACCGTTTTTCGTACCCAGCAGCGAATATCCTGAACCGGTCCAGTCACCCTCCGGGCCAACTTTTACCACATCATCAAGATTGCTGTTCTCCAGCGCTACTATGCAAGTCATTATCTTTGTAGTGCTTGCAGGCCTTATCCCTGCGTCCGCATTCTGTTCAAAGAGCACTTTACCCGTAGTTGCGTCCAGAAGCATAACTGCGTTTGGCTTGACTTCGCCTTCAAATTCCGGCGCAGCGAATGCCGTTCCGATGCTGACTGTAAAAACAAACAATACCAAACAAAAAATAAGAATTCTTTTCAAACTATACCCCTTTACATGCTGTGATATACAACAAAGTATAACAGTTTTATGCACTTTTGTTAAGTCTTAATATTCGGTTGCCGTATTTTTTTGTTTTCAAACTTTAGCTATACATGTATAATAGATTGACAAGGTTATATTGGAGGAAATATGTACAAGCTGATAGCTATAGACATCGACGACACATTGCTAAACAACAACATAGAGATTACAGACGGAGTAAGCGAAGCAATTGAAAAAGCCATTAAAGCGGGAGTTAAAGTTGTACTCTGCACAGGACGCACTATAAAGGGTGCAGAGAGGTTCTATGACCAGCTGGGACTAGATACCCTTTTCATAACTGCCGGCGGCGCAGAGATATACGACTCAGATAAGAAAAGAGTTTTCGAGGATGAGGTCGACCCGGCTCTTGTGAAACAGATATTGGAGTATGCATATGAGCGTGGCATCCATGCTCAGGTCTACATAGACGGTGAGCTTATTTACAGAGAACGTAATAAGTATTCAGAGCTTTATGAAGGCCCATACGGGCATCCGGGCACGTTGGTTCCTAACCTTATGGAAATAGAAATAAAGACGCCCAAAGTGCTTTATGTAGTAGATGAGGACAAAGCGGACGCTATTCAGCAAGACGTTGAAAATATGTTCACAACTCTTGATGTCAAGCGCTCTAAACCTATATATATAGAGTTTCTGACACCTGGAGTGAGCAAGGGAGTGGCACTTGAATTTGCAGCTAAATTCTACTCGATAGACTTAAAAGACACGATAGCAATAGGCGATTCGCAGATCGACGCACCGATGATAGAAGCGGCAGGCCTCGGCGTTGCTGTAGAAAACGCACCGGATTCGCTAAAAAAAGTTGCTGATATCACCTGTCCTTCAAACGAAGACGATGGTGTTGCATATGTGATTGAAAAATACATTTTGGAGGCAGCAGAATGAAAGTCAAGCTAAAAATCAGCGATATAGTCAAAGACCTGGACCTTGGCGTACTGTATCAGGGCGATGTTCAGGAAGTTGAAATAAACACTTCGGACTTAAACCGGCCGGGGCTGCAGATGGCAGGTTTTTTCGAGTATTTCGCTGTTAACAGATTTCAGCTTTTCGGCATGGTAGAGATGACTTATCTTCAGAACCTTGACCCGGATCTTAAAGCTCAGCGCCTTGACCAGTTTTTCAGGAGCGGTATCCCCTGCGTTCTGATAGGCAGGAACTTAACCCCGCCCGACGAAATGATTCAAGCAGCGAAGAAATATACCACACCTATACTGATGTCCGGCCTTACTACCACCAAGCTGAGTCACAAAACGACTGTATATCTGGACAGAGTGCTGGCTCCGAGCATTTCTCGGCATGCAGGGCTGATGGACGTCTATGGCGTTGGCATTATGCTAACAGGCGATTCCGGCGTTGGTAAAAGCGAAACTGCTCTGGAGCTTGTAAAGAGAGGTCACCGTCTCGTTGCGGATGACGTTGTAGAAATAAGAAAGCTTTCCGACAATCAGCTTATCGGTCAGTCTCCCGAAGTCATTCGCCATATGATGGAGATTAGAGGGCTTGGCATTATAGATGTCTGTACTCTTTACGGGCTTGGTGCTGTCATGCTTGAAAAATCTATAGAGCTTGCAATCCATCTTGAGCCCGGTTCAATGGAGAACATAGACCGGCTCGGCACTTCTACAGAATACCTTACGCTGCTCGGCGTAAAGGTGCCGACTATGACTATACCCGTAAGACCTGGCCGTAACCTTGCGATCATAATCGAAGTGGCAGCTATGAATTTCCGTCTGAAGAGCATGGGTGTTGTTACAGCAAACCAGCTTGACAGCCATCTTCTTAAAATAATAGCACCCGGAAAAACAGGAGAATAACATGTATTATGCTGGAATAGACGTCGGAGGCTCTTTTCTAAAGATTGGCCTGGTTGATGAAAATTTAATACTTATATGTAAAACAAGCATCCCTACACTGGTTGGCAGAAGCGATAGAGAAATCATCAAAGACATGGCGGACAATGTAACCGGTCTTGCCAAGCAAAACGGTATTGACCCTGCAGAAATCGCCGGAGTCGGGATAGGAATACCCGGTGTTGCGAAGAACGGAGTTGTTGTAGCTCTGCACAACCTTTACTGGACCAATGTCAGCCTTGCAGATATTTTCAGGGAGTTTTTTGATGTCCCTGTTTTAATTGACAACGACGCGAATGTGGCTGCAATATATGAATACCGGCTCGGAGCGCTTTGCGGCTGCAAAGTCGGCGTTTTGCTGACACTCGGCACAGGCGTCGGCGGCGGTATAATTATAAACGGTAAGCCGTTCAGCGGTGGCCACGGTCTCGGTGGTGAGCTTGGACATCTTGCGATAGTCCCGGATGGCAGGCAGTGTACATGCGGCAACAAAGGCTGCCTCGAGGTATATGCTTCGGCTACTGCGGTGAAACGTGAAGGGCGACGCTGTGTAATAGACATGCCAAACTCTCTTATATGTATTGAAGCAGGTGACGACTATAGAAACGTGACCTCAAAAATGGTTTTTGACTGCGCAGAAAAGGGTGACTGTATCGCAGAAGCCATCGTTGATGAATACGTTGACTATCTTGTTATGGGTATAACATCTATCATGAATTCGCTGGACCCTGAGATCATAGCACTTGGCGGCGGTGTTTCCGCTGCCGGAGATTATCTTTTGAAAAAAGTGGCTGCAGCAGCGGAAGGAAAAGGCGTTTTTGAAGGCCAGCATTACGCAGAGATAAAAATAGCAAAGTCGGGCAACGATGCCGGGCTTATCGGTGCCGCAATGCTCGCAATCTTCTAAATAGAAAAAGAGGCGATAACATGTATGAGCCATTGAACTACTCCCCTCCGGATTTCAGCGGAGACGTTTTTGTTGATGCTCCAAACGTTGCTGCCACACCCGCTGTTAAAGACGGCGTACTGCCGGACAATTTTCACGCAACGAGCATTTATCCCGAATATTATAAGATAGACGGACAATGGAAGCTGATTGAACATTCAAGAATGGACTGCTGCGTAGTCATCAAAGAATCCGTGCCGTACGCTGTTGAGCAGCGGAATGTTAAAAAAGCAGACTCCGTTGTAACGGGAAGAACCGACAACGGAGCACTTGGTATATATCTTCACTCCCACGGGTTTATTGAAGCCGACAGCCATGATGACGAGTTCAGCTTCCGAAAAGGCCGCACACGTGAAACCTCATATTCGATGGACTACGATTCCCTTTACGACATACTCAGATATGAAAAGGAACACGGCAATATCATCTGGGTTCTCGGGCCTGCTGTAAGCTTCGATTACGACTCCAGAAATGCCATGGCCCGGCTAATTGAGAGCGGATACGTACAGCACATTTTTGCTGGCAACGCACTTGCTACTCACGACCTTGAAGCCGGTTATCTCGGCACAGCTCTCGGTCAGAACGTATACACGCAGAAATCTGTGCCCAATGGACATTATAACCATCTTCAAACGATAAACGACGTTGTGTCATCAGGCTCAATAAGGCAGTTTATAGAGGATAAAAGTATAACAAACGGCATTATGTATGCGCTCGAAAAAGCAGGTGTGGGATATATCCTTGCCGGATCTATACGTGACGATGGCCCGCTGCCGGAAACGATACCGGACGTATATCAAGCGCAGCACCGAATGAGATGCGTACTGGAAAATGCTACAATGGTCATCGGCCTTGCTACCCAGCTTCATACGATTGCAACAGGCAACATGACTCCAAGCTATACTATCAGCGAGGGCAGAATAAGACAGGTCAATTTCTATACAGTGGACATTGCGGAGTTCGCAGTGAATAAGCTAAGAGACAGAGGCTCGCTTTCAGTAACCTCCATCGTCACCAATGTTCAGGACTTTCTTGTGCATATTGAAAAAGGGCTGGGGCTGCATTGATTCTAATATAATAAAAATTCAAGCTGGATGGGTGGGTAGCTGCGTCGCGCTTTCTTATTTCCTTTCAAATACATAGCCGCTTTTCTCCAGCGCATCTATGCTTTTTCTAAGCTGCTCTTCTTTTATGAATATATAGTCGGTATCATACGTTGATAAAACAAATATGCTTATACCTTCCTCTGACAGAACACCGGATATCCGGGCTATTATGCCTGTAAGCGAAAAATCCAGGTGGCCTTTCACTCGCATCGCACAAAATCCGGATTGCACCTCGCAGTTCTTTGGCACGTTTTTCTCTGTGCAAACGAGTGATATTTCGTCTTCTGTAACTGTAATCGAAATGAAATCTTCGTTCTTCTCAAATTCAGGCATTCTTTCCGGTTTGCATACACTATATCTGTCTTTTAATATTTCGAGTATCATATCCCTCTCCAGTCAATAAAAAACAGAGCAACCATTCTTCCGATTGCCCTGTTTGACTAACATATATTATTTCTCTTCCGCTTCTTTCTGTGCCTGTTCTATGACCTTGGAAGCAAGGTTTGACGGAAGCTCTTCATAGCGTTCGAAAGTCATTTTGAACGAGCCCCTTGCCTGAGACATCGAGCGCAGGTCAGTTGCATACTTGAACGCTTCACTTATCGGTACTTCGGCAACTACTTCCTGCTTTCCGCTCTGCGGGTTCATGCCTAGAATGCGTCCACGGCGTCTGTTGATGTCGCCTATTACGTCGCCCATGTATTCGTCGGGGATCAGCACTTCAAGCTTGTATATCGGCTCCAGCAGCACCGGGCCAGCTTCAGCGAGGCCTTTCTTGAATGCAAGGCTGGCAGCAACTTTGAATGCCATTTCAGACGAGTCAACAGCGTGGTATGAACCATCATACAGCGTGGCTCTGATATTTACAGTCGGGAAACCTGCCAGAACTCCGTTGGGAAGGCTCTCTCTCAGGCCCTTTTCAACTGCTGGTATAAAGTTTCTCGGAACAACACCGCCTACGACCTTGTCCACGAACTCAAATGTTTCTTCCGATCCAATAAGCGGTTCGAACTCTACCCATACATCGCCGTACTGTCCATGACCGCCAGACTGCTTTTTGTGCTTGCCCTGTGCCTTTACCTTTTTCTTTATCGTTTCCCTGTATGGGACTATCGGGTCTTGAAGCACCGCTTCAACGCCGAACTTGTTGTGCAGCTTTTTGCAAATGACTTCAAGATGAAGCTCTCCAAGACCGCTGACCAGCGTGTCTGATGTTTCTGTCTGCTTCTCTATCCTGAAAGTCGGGTCTTCTTCTTCCAGTCTGTGCAGACCGGCGAAGACTTTCTCTTCATCTCCCTGTTTCTTAGCAGTTACCGCAAGTGATATGCACGGTTCAGGGAACTTAACTTCGCCGAAAACCACGTGCTTTGCCGGATCGCACAGCGTGTCCCCTGTGTTTGTGTGCTGAAGTTTTGCCAGTGCACCTATGTCGCCAGCAGACAGTTTCTCAACATTAATCTGTTTTTTGCCGAACATAATGTATATCTGCCCGAACTTTTCATGTTTTTCAGCGTTTGCATTGTCAATGTTTTGACCAAGTTTTAATTCTCCGCCAAGTATTTTAAAGATTGAAAGCTTGCCCACAAACGGGTCGGCAACCGTTTTGTAAACCTGTGCCGCAAACGGAAGCGACGGGTCTGCATTATAAGTTATCTTTTCGTCTTTCGGTGTTTTACCCGTTATGTTTATAACCTGGTCGGGTGACGGCATAAGTGTAACCAAACTGTCCATAAGCAGCCTTACGCCCTGATTCGGAGCTGCAGCTGCAACAAACACCGGAACGACATCCCCGTCAACTATGCCTTCCTTTAAGCCTTTCATGATATCCTGCTTTGTCAGCTCTTCGCCTTCAAAGTATTTCTCCATCAGCTCTTCATCATTCTCTGCTGCGTTCTCTATAATGGCTTCACGGATCTCCGTAGCCTTATCGGCAAGCTCTGCCGGAATGGGTATCTCTTTATCTTTGTCTTCGCCGAACTCGTATGCCTTCATATCGATTATGTCAACTATACCCTTAAAATCCAGCCCCTGACCGATCGGAAGCTGCAACACTGTAATATGCGTTCCGTATTTCTCCTTAAGACTATCTATCGACTTGTCGAACTCGACATGTTCCTTGTCCATCTGGTTTATTAAGAATGCTCTCGGCATCTTTTCGTCTGTGCACTTTTCCCATGCCTGTTCAGCACCGACAGAAAGGCCGGAAAGGCCGCTGATAAGTATCAGTGCGCTGTCCGCTAGGTAATATCCCGAGGCTGCATCGCCTATAAAATCGAAATAACCCGGAGTATCGATTATGTTTATCTTTGCTCCATTCCACTCTACGGGAGCAACAGCCGAACTTATTGAAATATTTCTTTTGATCTCTTCCGGATCGAAGTCCATCACCGTGTTTCCGTCTTCTGTCCTGCACTGTCTGTCAATTGCGCCACTATCATAAAGCATCGCTTCGGCAAGCGTTGTTTTTCCGTCTCCACCGTGACCTACCAAAGTGATATTTCTAATGTCGCTCGTCTTGTAATCCTTCATTATTTCCCTCCAACGTCTGCAATCAGCGCCCTTTTATAAAGCCCCAATCATCTATTTATTAAACTTCATTCTATCAGAAACAATATAAAAAATAAACACATTTTTCTCGTTTAGTATGGAATTTAATTTAAAACTGTGTAATAATAGCGTATAAATCAAATAAGGAGTAAATTAATGAACGAAACAAAAGTGAAACTTACCGACACTCAGCTAAGAGTGCTTCAGGTTATAATCGGTGTGATATCTTCTATTGCACTTCTTGTATCTTTGGTGCTGCCGAATTTACTTGGAAACACTAATACGCTCGTTTCCTATCTCTGGCTTGTCATATTCGTGATAGTCATGTTTGGCAGAAGGTGGATAGAACGCCGCTACAATATGCGTCTGTCTTTATACAATCTTGCTATGCTGGATACCCTTGCGCTGCTTATAGTGGCCTACGGAGCTTTGCTGTTCTTTGCCCCTCAGGTATTCTCTGAAGACTCGGTATCGCCTGCCTGGCCGGTAGCTGTTAAGCTGCTTCTAGTCATCGGCATCACGCTTTTAGTGCTAATCGTCGGTATCATACTTCCGGCTATGAGGTATTTCAAGCGCAAAGAAGCAGGCACACTGCGTCCGATAAGACTGCCTGACCCTGAGGAGATCCAAGAAGATGAGCCTGAGCATGATGAAGAAACGCAGAGTCATCCCGGCCTTACACCGCTGGAGCGTCAGATAATGGAGATGACAAAAGACCTAGACGACCCGGATTCAAAAGAAGACGATAAAGACAAGTAGACTATATGAAAAGAACGCCGGTGAAGACCGTGCGTTCTTTTTTTGCCGTTTTTAGCTGTACCGCTGCCTACTTTTAGATCAGCTTTCTATAGTCATTTCGATGATAGATCCGGCGGTTATTTGAGTATCGCAATCTATTTCGTATTCATCCATAAGAGCTTTGAATTCTTCAAGGCTCATCTCTCCTATGACAAACATGATTACCCTTGTGTTTTCATCTGCCATGTAGCTGTCTGTATATATCTCTTTATCCGCAAGCAGTTTTTCAACCGCCTGCGCAAAGTCCGCTTTGTCTGCGCTCACATATATATAGCACTGGCTCGGTCCTATGTCGCCATCTTCTGCAACGTCGTCGGCACTGTCAGCGGAATTCGAATCCGCTTCCTGCATATAGGTGTCGGGCATGGCAGCTTCTTCAGGCATCTTTGCGGCTTCTATTCCACCGCCTAAATCCTCATCCATTCCTTCACTGTTGATCTTAAACATTTCTTCACTTTCTGCCATCTGCATGGTATCATCAACAGTCCTTGTCTTAGGACCAAGAAAATCTGAAGCTACAAAAAACGCCACCGCAGCAACTGCGGCAACAGCAACGGAAATGTACGCGAACGGAGGGATCTTGACGGTCTTTTTCGCTTTTTTAATGGCAGACTGCGCAAGGCCCGACGGCGGCTCGACTTCTTCAAGCTCGGCCAGCGTTTCTCTCAGCTTTGCAGAGTTAATAAGCTCCTGCCTGCATCCGTTACAGTTTTGTGCATGGGCAAGAACTTCGTCCTTTTCCTGCTGGCTTAAAGAATCAAAGATATTTATTTTTTCTTTTGCTGTTTTACAATCCATCAGCCTCAAACTCTTTCCGCCATATATGTGTTTGCTTCACATACCGGACTTATACATATTTATGACGTGTTGTGCCGCAATAAAGTTCCAATTTCACTGTAAAAAAATTATATTACAAATAAGTCATATATACAACCGAAAATATAGCTTTGCTGAAATCCGCTATAAAAAAATTAAAGCTGTACACGGATAAGGTGCACAGCTTTATTATACTTCTTTCAGCCGCACTTTGAATAGCCGCATGAGCGGCACACAACACAGCCGCCTTCGTGCTCCATCACTGATGCGCATTCCGGGCACTTTGCTCCGCTTTTAATCTCCTGGGTTCCATTCATCTGCCCTGCATCCATTTGGCGCAGCTCTACAACCTGCTCGAGAACCCTGCCTATTGCATCCGGACACGAAAGTACCTTTAGACCCTTCTGCCGCAGAGTAGAGTGGCAGCGTATACCACGAAGCTGTTCTATTATAACATCGACATCTATACCACTGCGCAGCGCCATTGACGCAAGCCTGCTGGTTGCCTCTGACTGAGACGGACAACCTCCGGCTCTGCCAAGGTTTGTGAACACCTCGCATATCCCGTCTTTGTCGTAATTGACCGTAACATACAGATTACCGCAGCCAATCTTGATCTTCCTTGTTATGCCCTTTGTCACTTCCGGACGCTCTCTTGGAACAAGGGTTGCGTCGTCCTGCGTTTCCTCTTTCTTCTTGTCTACGCTCAGCACCTGGTTCTGCCTGCTGCCGTCCCTGTATATCGTAACACCTTTTAGCCCCAGCTGATAAGCAAGGTCGTACGCATCTTTTACATCCTGTCTGGTTGCAGATTTTGGGAAGTTAACAGTTTTTGAAACCGCATTGTCCGTATACTCCTGAAAAGCGCTCTGCATCCTGATGTGATATTCAGGCGTTATGTCATGCGCTGTAACAAACACATCTTTTATTTCCTGTGGTATCTCTTCAATAGCCTGCAGCGTTGCGCTCTGAGCTATCCTCTCCATAAGTTCTTTGCTGTAGAAACCCATCTGTTTTGCCTTCTCTTCAAAGTACGGATGCACTTCAATAAGCTTGTCATCATCCATAACGTTTCTTATGTATGAAATAGCGAACACAGGCTCTATACCGCTGGATGTACCTGCAATTATCGATATCGTTCCCGTCGGTGCTATTGTTGTGACCGTAGCGTTTCTCATCTGCTTCATCCCACGGGAAGGATATACGCTGCTTGCGAACATCTGGAAGCTGCCTCGTTTTTCGGCCAGCTCTGCAGATTTTTCGTCTGCTTTTCTTTTTATGAAAGCCATTACTTCTCTTGCAGTCTCAATGGCTTTCTCTGAGTTATAAGGAATGCCCAGCTTATAGAGCATATCAGCAAAACCCATAACACCAAGCCCTATCTTTCTCATGCTCTTTGTCATTTTCTCTATCTGCTTGAGTGGATACTTGTTCACATCGATCACGTTGTCGAGGAAATGAACTGCAGTTTTAATAGTCTGCTCCATTCCTTCAAAATCAATCATTCCGCCGTCGGCAAATTTATTCAGGTTGATGGAACCTAAGTTGCAGCTCTCGTACGGAAGCAGCGGCTGTTCGCCGCACGGATTGGTGCTCTCAATCTCCCCGGCTTGCGGCACCGGATTGTCCTTGTTTATCCTGTCAAGAAAAACTATGCCCGGTTCTCCGTTCTGCCATGCCATGTCGATTATCGTCTCGTATACGTCTTTTGCACGCAGGCTTTCTACCACTTTACCGTTTGACGGGTCAATAAGATCGTAGTCTTTGTCTTCAATAACAGCCTGCATAAAGTCTTCCGTCAGCCCGACGCTGATATTGAAGTTGGTAAGCTGTGTAAGATCGCTCTTGCATTTTATAAAATCCATTATATCCGGGTGGTCCACACGCAGTATGCCCATGTTAGCGCCCCGCCTTGTGCCGCCCTGCTTGACTGCTTCGGTTGAAGAATTATACACCTTCATGAAGCTTATCGGACCGCTGGCAACTCCGCCTGTAGATTTTACTGTAGCGCCTTCCTGACGTATCCTCGAAAACGAGAACCCAGTCCCGCCGCCGCTTTTGTGTATCAAAGCTGCGTTTGAAAGCGTACCGAAAATGCCTTCCATGCTGTCTTCTATTGGCAGTACGAAACATGCGGAAAGCTGCCCGAGCTCTCTTCCTGCGTTCATAAGAGTCGGCGAATTCGGCAGAAATCTAAGCTGCGTCATGGCATCGTAAAACTCCTGCTGAGCAGCCTGCGGATCTTCTCCATATGCTTTGTCGGCAGAGGCAATCGTCTTCGCAACACGTTTCATCATGCTTTCAGGTTTCTCAATGACTCCGCTTTTATTCTTTTTTAAATATCTTCTCTCTAAAACAAGTTGTGCATTCTTGGATAATTCCATAATAAGACCCCTTTATAAAGTATGGTAGAGATATAATACCACAATATATAGTGTCTTTCAACGGATATTATGTTAAATTTCAAAATGTATTAAATAGTTTTTTATATGTCTCTAACAAACCTTCACTTCCGGACGTCAGGAATTCTACGTTGCCCTTCTTTTTACCTTCGCAAAGCATCCCTTTTTCAGAAAGCACATGTTTAAGCTGTCGAGCCGTGCCGAACCTGCCGTCGAATACAAGGCAGTCACTGCAGTAATTGCTGTCAAGATATTCTTTTATTGTATTCTCAATAAAAGAATAGTGTGTACACCCAATAACCACTGCATCCAGTTTCTCTTTTTTTAAGAAATCTAACCTGCCGGAAAAATACCTGGCCAAGCTTTCTCTATCCGCTCTTCCCTCTTCTATCATCTCAACAAGGCCGCTGCATCCAACGTTTATGACCTTGCCGTCCGCATCAAGGCGCTCAAGAAGCTTTTTATACCTCGTCTGTGAAACGGTTGCCGGCGTTGCAAGCACCAGCACCTTCCCCTCAACCTTAAGCGCTGGTTTTACTGCCGGTTCCATGCTTATAACGGGCAGGTTGAAACTGTCCCTCATCATCTTCACAGATGCACTTGTCGCTGTGTTGCACGCCACAACAATAGCCTTCACGCCCCTATCATATAGCACTTTTGCAGCAGCAAGAGAAAGCTCTTTTATCTCATCTTCGCTCTTTTCACCATAAGGAGCATTTTTGTAGTCGCTGTAATATAAATAGTTTTCGCTAGGCATCAGCTCAAACGCTGTTTTCAGCACGCTTATACCGCCAAGACCTGAATCGAAAAACCCTATCGGGCTGCAGATATCCGCCATCTTATCTCCTGTAATGATCCCTTTTATTGTTCTTAAAATTATATCATTGAGGACTTGTTTCTTCAAACAATAATTCTGTACTAAAATATTAAAAGCAGGGCGTTTATAAATCCCTGCTTTAATATGTTTATTTTAGCTTTTTAAAGGCCGGCTTAGCGTCCTTTATATACATCTCGACTTTGTCACCAAGGCTTATAGTACCTTCCAGTATCTCCTCTGAAAGTTCGTCTTCGACCAATTGCTGTATCATACGCCTCAGCGGTCTTGCTCCGTAAACTTCGTCATAACCATTCTCAGCAAGGTATTCAACAGCCTTATCAGTGTAGCTTAGCTCCATATCTCTCTCTTTTAGCCGCTCGCCTACAGTATTCATCATAAGCTCAGCTATTTTCTTTATATCGTCCTTCGTCAGCTTATGAAACACTATGATATCGTCAAGTCTGTTTATGAACTCCGGCCTGAACTCTTTTTTGAGCTGTTCCATTATGCCTTCTTTCATGCGCTCATATCCACCGTTGCTCGCCTGAGGTGTAAAGCCGATCTGCTTGGAATTTTCTATTCCATGCGCGCCTATATTAGACGTCATTATTATCACGCAGTTTTTAAAGTCTACCATGCGGCCCTGTGAGTCTGTCAGCCTTCCATCTTCAAGTATCTGAAGCAGTATGTTGAACACGTCCGGGTGTGCTTTTTCGATCTCGTCGAGCAGCAGCACGGAATATGGGTTTCTCCTTAACTTTTCAGTCAACTGTCCACCCTCGTCGAAGCCGACATAGCCCGGAGGCGAGCCGATTAGCTTGCTTACAGTGTGCTTCTCCATATACTCCGACATATCAAGTCTTATCATTGCCTCTTCGTCACCGAACATTGCCTCTGCCAGCGCACGGGACAGCTCTGTCTTGCCTACGCCCGTCGGCCCAAGGAATATAAACGAGCCTACAGGACGCTTGGGGTCTTTTAGCCCGGCTCTCGAGCGTCTTATCGCCTTGGAGACGGCAACACACGCTTCGTTCTGTCCTATCACTCTTTTATGCAGCGTTTCCTCCAGCCGCATCAGCCGCTTTGCCTCGTCCTCCGTCAGCTTGACCACCGGAATATTAGTCCATGAAGAAACTATCTGAGCGATCTCTGCTTCGGTCACGCTGCCCACTTTCTTCTGTGTATCTTTCTCCCATTCCTTCTTGAGCTGCTTCATCTTCTTATCGAGGCTTTTCTCCTCGTCCCGAAGTTCTGCGGCTTTTTCGAAATTCTGATGAGCTATCGCCTGCTCCTTTTCTTTCCTTATCTCCCCCACTTTATCTTCTATGTCTTTAAGGTCCGGCGGAGCTGTGTATATACTCAGTCTCACTTTTGAAGCCGCCTCGTCCATAAGGTCTATCGCCTTGTCAGGCAGGAACCTGTCCATCAGATACCTGTCCGAGAGCTCGACGGCGGCACTTAGCGCTTCGTCGGTTATCTTTACTCTGTGGTGCGCTTCATACTTATCACGCAGCCCCTTTAGTATCTCAATCGTCTCTTCCTTCGTAGGTTCACCCACTTTTACAGGCTGGAATCTTCTTTCCAGTGCAGCATCTTTTTCTATATTCTTTCTGTATTCGTCGTATGTTGTGGCCCCGACTACCTGTATCTCTCCCCTTGCGAGTGCCGGCTTTAATATGTTTGCAGCGTCCATTGCACCTTCCGCTGCACCAGCCCCTACGATCGTGTGTATCTCGTCAATAAAAAGTATCACTTCGCCTGATGCCTTTAGCTCTTTGAGTGCTTCCTTGAGCCTGTCTTCGAATTCTCCTCTATATTTTGTACCGGCTATCATTCCTGCAAGATCCAGCGAAACAACACGTTTGCCACGCAGAAGCTCCGGCACCTTGCCGTCTACTATCCTCTGTGCAAGCCCTTCGGCTATAGAAGATTTACCGACTCCCGGCTCACCTATCAGCACCGGATTGTTCTTTGTGCGCCTGGAAAGAACCTGGGTTATCCTCTCGATTTCCTGTATCCTTCCTATAACCGGGTCAAGTTCTCCATTCTTTGCGGCCTTAGTTAAGTCGATACCGAAAGTATCCAGCTTCGGAGTTTCAGATTTTTTTTCTGTACCGGCTTTCTGCTTCATGTTGTCTCCGGCAGCTTTGATGATGCCGCTCTCGATCTCTTTTACGTCTACGCCTATCTCGCTTAGTATCTTGAACGCAACGCCTTCTTTTTCGGTAACAAGTGCATAAAGAATATGCTCTGTACCGACGTAATTCTGCTGCATCTGCCTCGATATCGCCATGCTCATCTCGAGTATTTTCTTAGTCCTTGGAGTATAACTGAATGCTTCGGAAAACTTATAGTCGCCTTTACCTATAAGCGCTTCGATGTTTTCTGTAACAGCTTGCTCGTTTACACCAGCCATATTCAGCAGGTTGGCTGCAACCCCCTGTTTCTCCTCTATCAATCCAAGCAGAAGATGCTCTGTACCAACATAGTTGTGCCCTAGCTCCTTTGCTTTCTCTTCCGCCATTTTTAGCGCTGTTTTTGCGCCTTCTGTAAATCTGTTGAATATATCCATAAAATATTAACCCCCTTATTTGCTGAAGACCTGCCGCATCATATCGGCACGTTTTATGTCCCGCTGCTGCGCATTCATGCCGGCGCTTTCACCGGCGATTATTGCCGGCCGCGAATCCATCATTACAGCATATAGCTCGCTGCTCTGCTGTCCCTCTACTATGCCAAGCGCAACGCCCAGCGCAACATCGGATATAAGTTTCTGGGCTTCCATATAGCCCATCCTGCGTGCATTTTTAAGAACGCCTATTGCTCTGAATATCTTATCCTCTAACAATATCCCAAGGTTCTTATACATCCCTTTTCTCGTGTTTCTTTCATATTCCATAACTGTGCCTGCTGTCTTTGTAAGCCTGTTTATGATATCCTGCTCTGAAACGCCCAGAGTTACCTGGTTGGATATTTGATAGAACGAGCCTGAAGCTGCGCTTCCCTCACCGAAAGCGCCTCTTACCGTCATCCCGACTTTTGTAATAAGGCTGGATATCCGGCGTATGCCCTTGCTTGCCGTAAGCCCCGGCAGATGCATCATAACCGAAGCCCGAAGCCCTGTGCCTACGTTTGTAGGACAGCTCGTCAGAAACCCGAACTGGTCGTCGAAAGCGTATCTGACATCGTCGGAAAGCATTTTATCAAGATGGTCGATATTGCTGTAGGCTTTGCTGGGTGCAAACCCTGAAACAAGGCTCTGCAGACGAAAATGGTCTTCCTCCAATATCATAACGCTTATGCTCTCATCAACGCTTTTTATAAGCCCGCCGTATTTGTTGTTCTTAGCAAGCTCACTGCTTATTATATGCCGCTCTGTCAGCGCTTTTATTTCCAGTTCGTCCAGATCACTCAGCCTTCTATAGCTGAACTCTGACGACCTGAGCAAACTGTTTTTTGCCGCATCATGTACTTTTTCAATATCCTGAGGATCCTTTATCTTTGCAGGAAAAGGAGTATCGGCAAGGTTTCTTGCAAGCCTCATACGTGAAGAAACGACGACGTCGTTTTCAGGCGCATCCTCTTTTAACCATCTGGGCATGCCTACTCACCTTCCTTTTCAATCAGGGCTATTTCATCACGCAGTATCGCTGCCTGCTCGAAGTTCTCAGTTTCAATCGCAGCTTTCAGCTCTTTTTTAAGCTTGTCTCTTTTGCTCTGCCTGTTTTCTTTTTCAACATCCACTTTTACCCTCTGACCAGGCATCTTGCCTTTATGCTCTGTGTTCATGTGTATGCCTTTCAGCAGCGGGATTACGCTTTGCCTGAAAACGCTATAGCAGTTCGCACAGCCTAGTTTTCCCGTCTTGGAAAACTCATCAAGCGTCGTGCCGCAGTTTTTGCATACTAAAACATCAGACTCCTCCTTGTCATAGAAAGAGCTCATAAAATCATTGAAATTAGGGCCAACAACGCTTGTTGCCTTGCCCTTCTTTGCAGCACACTGCGGACAAAGGTGCAGTGTCTTTACCTGCCCGTTCGTAAACGTAGTCAGATGCACAGTTGCCTGATTCTTTAAACAATTATCACACAGCATCATCATCATCCTCTCTGCTCAGCAGTATAAGCAGCATCTGCTTTAATATGCTGGCTCTTAACCTGTCTTTTAATACAACTGGAATGTTGAGCGCTTTTGCGGAAACAGCCGCGCTCATTATCTCTGCTTCGCCCCTGCTTACGGCTCCGCTCTCTGCCAGTCTTATAATAATATCTCCAGCATCCCTTTCTGTTATCTCATCACCTATCCTGCTTGTAACAAGTAAAAACAGATGGTCTGATTTATCGACCTTAAGCCTTACGACACGGATATATCCGCCGCCGCCTCTCCTGCTTTCCGTAATATAGCCTCTGTCGGGTGTAAACCTGGTTGCAAGTACATAGTTGATCTGAGACGGTGCGCAATTGAAATGCTGGGCAAGCTCGTTGCGCTGCAAATCGATCCTGTCTTCATATTCGTTCATCAGTTCTTTGATGAACTTTTCAATCGTATCACTTAATACCGACACAATTTCACCCCAATCCGAAGGTTTGACTATCTTTGACCTTCAACTTATATTATACACAAATAAGAAGTATTTGCAATAGTTTGAGTTTGATATGATACAGTGATTTTATAAAATTAATGTAAACAAAAAACCTGGCTGCTTTTTAATTTAACCTTTTTTATCAATATCCTGGTTAGATAAATCAGAAAAGCATCTTTGAAGGGTCTGCATTTTGCTCCAGCGGGGTTATAGAAGCCTGCGTAAAGCCTGCTGCATAGCCTATCATAGCGGCGTTGTCGGTGCAGTACTTCTGCTCAGGAAGATAAAGTTTTACACACTGTTTCTTCGCCCTTTTTTCAAACTCTGCCCGAAGTGCGCCGTTTGATGACACACCTCCCGCAATACCGACTACATCTATCCCCTCACGCCGTGCGGCCTCAAAGGTGTTGTCGGCAAGAAATTCTACCGCTTCTTTTTGGAAGCTGGCGGCTATGTCCGCTTTGTTGTATCCTTCGCCCTTCTGGTTCATGTTGTGCATGTGATTAATAACTGCTGTTTTCAGGCCGCTGAAAGTAAAGTCAAGATGGTCCTCGCCCCTAAAGCCTCTTGTGTATTCGTATACTGCCTTTCCCTTTTTGGCAAGCTGCTCCAGCTTCGGGCCTCCGGGATATCCAAGACCCAGCACCCTTGCGGTCTTATCAAAAGCTTCACCGACTGCATCGTCCCTCGTCTTTGCTATCAGTCTGTAATTACCATATCCCTCTACAACAGCGATATGAGAATGGCCTCCCGACACAATAAGGCATAAAAACGGCGGCTGCAGCTCTTTGTGCGATATATAAAGCGAGCATATGTGTCCTTCTATATGGTGCACCGGAATGAGCGGCACCTCAAGAGCGTACGCAAGCCCTTTTGCATACGAAACGCCGACCAGCAGCGCACCAACCAACCCCGGTCCGTCGGTGACTGCAACAGCGTCAACATCCCTCATCGTTTTGCCTGCGCTGCTAAGCGCTTCGTCAACGATGTATGGTATCTTCATTATATGGTTTCGTGATGCGATTTCTGGCACCACTCCGCCGTATTTTTCGTGTTCCGGCTGTGTATAGACTGCGTTGCTTAAAACCTTTCTGCCCTGCGTTAATGCGGCAGCGGTCTCGTCACAGGATGTCTCAATAGCCAGAATCACTTTATCCTCACTGCTCAACTTTTTTAACTGCCTTTCTTTTATACAACTTGATGCCGACAAATGCTGCTGCGTTGAATATTACGAATATTGAAACGAATCTTATGATTATTCTCGTTACCAGGTCGAAGAAGAACTGCTCTGGCACCATCATGATAAGCACATCTGTGTATGGATTCAGCAGCCATAGATCGTTGGTGAAAAACACGTGGTGGAACGATGTCCAAAACGTGTTGAAATCTGACACCGCAAATATCGTCAGCGCCGCTGTGACAACAAGAAAAGCCCCGGATGTTATGAGGAAAGATCTGCATAATATCTTCAGTGCCCTTCTTCTGCTGATTATGAACGCAAGCAGAATCAGAACAGGTGCAGCTATAAGGCATATTGTTCTTAAGTTGCGTGCGCTTATGTAGAGCGCCTGAACGTCCACCATATGAGCTTTTTCACGTTCACCGAACACTTCCTGCTCTTCGCCCGCTATCTCTGCCGAAACATCAAGGCTGGGCGCCCTGCCCGCTGTGTATTTTATAAGTACATCAGTCACACGTTCTAAACCTTCTTCACTGATGCCAATGCTTTGAGCTGTATCAAGCTTATCGTATTCGTTTTTATAAAAGCTGCTGTTTAGCGCAAACATCTCTATGCTGACGACCAGAATGGCAATAATCATCATTATGCTTGCAAATACACTGAATAATACTGTAAAAAATCGCTTCATTTCTGCTCCTTTAATCACATATGAGACCGCTATGACAAAGCAGCCTCATAATAATCAAATGCTATTGTGTTTTTCTTTGGCGCTCAATAAAGAATATTGAGACTCCTATCTTACCCTCTTTAGATCATCTTTGAACTTGCGTCTGAACAATATCACATATATCACTATCGCAGGTACTATAATTATAACCCCGCCGATATAAGGCCACATTTCATACGCAGGATCTGTTATTAAAAAATCCAGTACTCCCGAAATTACAGCCGCCGGACCGATTATCCACAAGAATTTCTGAAGGAACTTGTTGGCTTCCTTCTGCATCGATGCAGGGTAATCGTTTCTGAATGCTGCACCCTTTCCCGTAATCGCAGAATATATAGCGAAAACACCTGCCGCTACCATAATCAAAGAGAATAAATTATCAAACATCCCCGCTTGACCTGTTGTTTCCGCAGCCTCAGTTGCGGCTTCATCCAGCCCTATCAGGCTAATTAACATACTCAAAACTACACCTCTATTTTTTATTTATTTTTACACCTTCCGGCGTATCCTTCAATTCATATCCGAGTTCTTCAATTCTGTCTCTTAACTCATCAGCTTTTGCATAGTTCTTCTCTTCGCGTGCCTGCTGGCGTTCCTGCGCAAGCCTGCCTACTTCTTCCGGCACGCTTTGTTCTTCCTTCAGTTCTATTCCAAGCACTTCAAGGATGCTGTCCAAAGCTTCAAGAGCTCTGCCGGCGTTATTTCTGCCCTTGTTGTCTTCAAATGCAAGGTTAACTTCTTTAATATATTCGAACACCGCGCCTATTGCACCTGCTGTGTTAAGGTCGTCGTCCATCTGCTGTCTGAAACGGCTGTCCAGCCTGCTTATCATATCGTCTGTTTCAACCTTTTCATCGCTGCCGTTATCCATAATGAAATTAAGATTCTCCCTGCACGTCTTTATGCGTGTCATGGCGGCATCAGCCTGTTCAATCAGCTCCTCGGAAAAATTTATAGGATTTCTGTAGTGCGAAGATAGCATAAAAAACCGAACAATTGAAAGGTCATACTTCTTTGCAATATCACGTACGGTAAAGAAGTTGCCTTTAGACTTACTCATCTTCTGATTGTCAATATTTATATAGCCGTTGTGCATCCAATAGTTTGCAAACGCTTTGCCTGTCGCGCCTTCGCTCTGCGCTATCTCGTTTTCATGATGCGGAAACACAAGGTCCTGACCGCCGCCGTGAATATCGAACGTTTCGCCCAGATACTTCATGCTCATAGCACTGCACTCAATATGCCATCCCGGTCTTCCCTTGCCCCAGGGGCTGTCCCATGAGTCTTCCCCCTCCTTCGCAGCCTTCCAAAGCGCAAAGTCCTCCGGGTTCCTCTTGATATCTGCTACGTCTATCCTTGCTCCGGCCTTTAGATCCTCCATGGACTGTCCGGAAAGTTTTCCGTAATCCGGAAAGCTGGAAACATCATAATAAACGTCTCCGTCAACTTCGTATGCGTGGCCGTTATCCACAAGCCGCTTCACGAGCTTTATTATATCACCTATATGTTTTGTTGCCAAAGGATGATAGTCTGCTTCTTTTACGCCCAGCCCCTGTGCATCTTTGTAATACTCGTTTATAAACTTTTGCCCAAGCTCCGCCAGAGTTACGCCCTCTTTCTGCGCCCGTGCAATCATCTTATCGTCGACGTCAGTAAAATTCTGAACGAAAGTAACATCATATCCGATATACTCAAGATATCTCCTTAAAGTATCAAATATAATGAATGGTCTTGCGTTTCCTATATGGAAGAAGTCGTAAACGGTTGGCCCGCAGGCATATATCTTTGCCTTGCCCTGCTCTACCGGAACGAACTCTTGTTTTTTTCTCGCCATCGTGTTGTAAATCTTCAACGTCTGCCATCCTTATTTGTTTTATTACATGAAGTTTCTACCGCTTCTGAACTGCAGTATACAGGAAAAACGACTGTTTAGTCAACTGCGTCACAAGCTCTGTTTTTAATAAGAGCACCAGAGGAAACCCCGCCGATGCTCTTTCAAAGCTATATTATTGCATTTGAGCACATTCTCTATTTAAAATCTCCCTTATTCTTCTTCCTTCGCAGGAACGGAGGAATATCAAGATCGTTGCTCGTATCAGTAAGCTCTCCAAGCGATGGTTCTTTTCTTTCCGGTTTCACATCCACAAAAAGTTCTTCATCATCGGTTGCAGATTCGAACCCGAATTCAAGCTCTCCCGGTTGTTTTAATTCTTCTCTGACAGCAGGCCTTGGCCTCTTCACAGCTTCGAAGCCGGTAGCAATCACTGTTATGCGTACTTCATCTTCAAGAGTATCGTCCGTATCTGCACCGAAGAAGATATTAGCATCCGGGTCTGCGGCCTGTCTAATAAGGTTAGCAGCTTCTTCGATCTCCAGCAGTCCCATGCTCGGGTCGCCGGTAACGTTGTACAGTATTCCGCGGGCTCCCTCTATGCTAGTATCAAGAAGCGGGCTTTGTATAGCCTGCTTTGCAGCATCCATAGTTTTATTGTCACCGTATCCGACGCCTATACCCATATGCGCAACACCCCGTTCCATCATCACGGTCCTTACGTCTGCAAAGTCGAGATTGACCAGCGCAGGCTTTACGATGAGATCGGTTATTCCCTGTATGCCCTGCCGAAGAACATCGTCCGCAACACGGAATGCTTCAAGCATCGAGGTGCCCTTTCCTATTACCTGAAGCAGTTTGTCATTCGGTATAGTGACTATAGTGTCTACCATATCGCTTAAGCTCTCGTGGCCTTCCTTAGCTCTTGTAAGGCGCTGACCTCCCTCGAACATGAACGGCATAGTGACAACCGCTACTACAAGAATACCTTTTTGCCTTGCAAGCTCTGCTACTATAGGCGAAGCGCCGGTTCCCGTTCCTCCGCCGAGTCCTGCAGCAATATAAACGAGGTTAGCCCCTTCTACCATAGCGCTCAGTTCGTCTATGCTCTCTTCAGCCGCACGTTTGCCTATCACAGGGTCTCCGCCGACTCCGAGCCCGCACGTAAGCTTTTCGCCTATCTGGATTTTGTTCTTTGCTTTAGACAAAACCAACGCCTGCTTATCTGTGTTTACGGCATAAAATTCGGCTCCGGTAAGCCCGTGCGAAATCATGCGGTTAACAGCGTTGTTTCCTGCCCCGCCTATGCCTATGACTTTTATCTTAGCAATGCTATCCTGTTCAATATCAATTTCTAATGGCATAAAATCCCCCTTTTATTGGCACGAGTTATGATTATTCTTTGCTATAATTCTGCCCCCGGTCAGCCTGTGCCGCCGTGCTCTTCGCTGCTGTGTTCATTCTCGAATACATAATCGAGCAAACCAAGAGCAGTGTAATAGTTCGGTGTTGACAGCTGCGGAGCTTCTATATTCGTCAGCCTCACCTGACGCTTCAAGTACTTCTGCAGGATGTCGCGAGAACCTCTCATCATTGCAAGGACCGCCGCCCGAGAGAAAGACCCTTGTTCTTCTTGCAATGGCAATCGGACTTGCCTCGAAAGCTTTGTTCACCAGATAACACAAATGCTCTACTCTTGCTTCAATTATCTCTGAAACAAGGTTGTGACTAAACTTTTCCATTTTGCCCTCAGCGTTCTTTGCAAAATCGAAAAGCTTCTCATTGCCGGTATTCAGTCCGAACGAATAGCGTCTTTTAATCTGTTCAGCCAAATCCACATCTTTGTTTAAAACAAGCGCAAGGTCGTTCGCAACCTGCATTCCGCCGACACCGATAGTCTTATTATATACAATTGCATCGCCATATACAACTGTAACATTTGTATCATAATATCCTATATTTAACAAAACCGCACTATTGTCCCTTTCCTGTGTCGGGACTATAAAAAGGCTTTCAGCCAGCATCTCAGGTATAAGCGCTTTTACTTCCAATCCGAGCTTCTTCATAACCTTGGCTATATTCACTATGAAGCTCTTGCTTGCAAGCACAAAAGATATCTTGCCCCTTATCCTTACCGATTTGCTGCCAATAACATCTATGTAATGTTTCTGGTCGTCAAGCACAAAGAATATCGGTGTGCTTGTGACCACGCTGTATTTCGTCTCTACCGCAAAAGTATCTGCGTCTTGTATCAGTCTTTCAACGTCGCCCCGGGTTACTACCCCGGTTCTTGTTTCGATGTTACCGCTTCTGCATACAACCTTGCTGAACACACCCGGTAAACCGACGTAAATCTCTTTTACTCTTTTTCTTGCCTTTCTTTCCGCTATCATCAGAGCTTTGCCGCCGCTTCTTCCACATAAGACGGTCTTATCCATCTTCCCTGCCTGAAACCTTCGTATTTTGACTCGCCAGAGCCGAGCACTTCAAAACGTCCTACCGATTTCTCACGCCCTATAACACATACGATCTTAGACGTACCAAATTCGATAGCAGCCGTAATGTTTCTCATATCAAATCAACGTTTCCCCTCAAAAGAACTTTGTCAGCAATTAGGAAGATATGCCTGCAGAACTCCATATTCTATAATACCATGTTTACAACAAATAACAATAGATTTAACCTAATTTTCACGGTAATATGCGCTGGTGACGGCAGACACATCAAGTATTCCGGCGGTATCACCACGTACGCTGAGTTCTTCTATGGTTGCCTGCGCAAGCCTTAGTTTCTCATCCAGCTGTGTATCGTCTCCAAGTTTTATACTCATTCCCTGCCGTGTTTGAAGAACTATGTTGGCTGCAAAAGAAACGTCAATTATTTCCACATCCAGCCCCCTTCCTTCTATCTTTTCAATCATCTTCTTTGCCACTTCCAGCAAAAACTTATCGCCGCACCCTATTGTTTTACCGACTTCGAAAACGTCCGCTTTAGCCCTTTTATCACCGGCAGGTCAACATCCGCAGTCTGCTCTGCCCGAAGCACAACGCATTCGTTGTCTATCGCCAGCAGCACATCTGCGTGCTCTACGTATGCGGCTATCTCACGCTGCTGCGCTGTAACCACTATCTTGTCAGGATACACTTTTTTCACTTCTATTGGCTTTAACCACGGTTCAGCTTCGATGGCATCATATGCTCCCTCAGTGTCCGCAAGGAATATGCTCTGTCCTTCTTCCAGCCCGCAGATGGACCTAACGTAGTCATGCGGTGCGCTGCCTTCAATAATTATACTGCGCACGCTAAACAACTGATAGCAAACGAAAAGGAGAGCCGCAGCAAGCAGGCAAACAACAACTATAAGAAAAACTTTTTTCTTTGCGTTCATGCCGTCCTTTCCTTCCCCTTGCGCTTAACAGCTTTTTTAGCAGTGGGTTTTGTCGTGCCTGCCTGTTTTGATATATTCAGTAGTATTCCTATCTCTGCCATAAATACTATAAGCGAAGTCCTGCCTGCGCTTATGAACGGCAGCGCAACACCCGTTGCCGGCACAAGTCCGACAACTACTCCTATGTTTATAAACACCTGTATTGCTATAAGCGCTGTTATTCCCGTTGCCAGAAGAGTCCCGAAATCGTTCGGCGCCCGAAGCGCAATCCTTATACCCCTCCATATCAGCAGTCCGAAAGCGGCGATTAGCAGTATTCCTCCGATGTATCCGAGCTCTTCGACGATTATTGCGAATATAAAGTCTGACTCTCCGTACGGCAGATAAAGAAACTTCTGCCTCGAATTGCCAAGACCCCTTCCGAAAAGCCCGCCAGATGCTATGGAATAAAGCGACTGGACGAACTGGTACGATTCCTTGTCCGCATACTCCCAAGGTTTCAGGAACGCCGCTATCCTGCCCATCCTGTACTCAGAACTTATCATGATAAGAGAGCCAGCGCTAAGACCGGCTATTCCTATTATTGAGAACTGAAGAAAGCTTGCCCCTCCAACCAGCATCATCGCAAAGATAAGAAGCGCTATCGTTACTATTGCGCTGAAATTCGGCTGAAATACAAGCAGTGCCGAACAAAGAACCAGAAGGACAAGATAGGGCAGCATGCCATATTTGAACTGTTTCATTTTGTCTTTGTTTATAGACATCCCCGCAGCACAGAATATTATTAGTGCCAGCTTTAATATTTCTACAGGCTGAATTGATATCACCCTTAGGTTTAGCCAGCGCTTCGAACCGTTTATTTCCATCCCTATTCCCGGTATAAAAACGAGTATCATAAGCAAGATGCCGAATCCCAGCAGCCAGAATCTTATTTTTTTAAGTTTGTTGAAATCGATAAAAGACAGGATTATCATGATAACAAGGCCAATAGCTGCCCCGCCTACCTGTCTCCAGAAATAAAAGTATCCGTCATAATCTGTATTGGAACTGTTTTCGGCATAGTAAAAACTCGCAGAGAAAACCATGATAATACCAAAAAGCACAAGTATTATCGTCAGAACGAGCAGCAAATAATCAAAATTACGCCCTTCCTTTTTCGGCTTCCCCATAGACTGATTCCTCACAAATCAACCGGGCACGTTTTTAAAACGAATTAACTATTTTTTTAAATACCATTCCCCGGTGTTCGAAGTTGTCAAACATATCATAGCTTGCGCATGCGGGTGACAGCAGTACGTTCCAGCCTCTGCCCGCCAGCTTTCTTGCCGTATAAACGGCTTCTTCAAAGCTTTTGGCAGTATAGATTTTGTCAAACCCTGCCGTTTTCGCATCCCTGACAATGTTCGCCTTCGTTTCTCCTATTGCAACTGCGGCTTTTATATTCCCGCCGAAACCGCTCAGCATAGATACGAAACTGTTCTTTTTTTCAGAGCCGCCCAGTATTATCACAGTCGGCCTTGACATTGCACGTGCCGCATACATGGCAGCGTCGGGATTGGTCGCCTTAGAGTCGTTTATATACCGTATACCTTCGAACTCCCTGACGAACTCTATCCTGTGCTCAACACCCGAAAACTCCCTCAGCGTGTCCGCAATAACATTTTCGTCAATTCCATAACACCTTGACATTGCACTTGCAGCCAGCGCATTTTCAAGGTTGTGGACTCCGGGCATCTTTATCTCATCAGCCCTGCATATATTATGAAATCCGTCGTCTTCTGCGCTTAATATCATTCCGTCTTTCACAAAAACGCCGCTGTCAAGCTGCTCTTTTCTTGAGAAAAACACTACTCTAGACGCCGGCTCTTCCTTCATTGCTCTTGTAATTTCGTTATCGTAATTGAGAACGCAGAAATCCTCTTGCTTCTGGTTCTCGAATATCCTCTTTTTTGCGGCGATGTATTTCTCCATCGTGCCGAATCTGTCGAGGTGGTCTTCAGTTATATTTAAAACTGCACACACATGCGGCCGAAAATCGTCTATCATTTCAACCTGAAGAGCTGCCGTTTCAGATACAATAACATCTCCTTTTTTTGTGTGCTGCACTTCCCCGGCGATAGGTATACCCATGTTTCCAAGCACATGTGTGCTTATCCCGGCATTTTTAAATATCTCTCCCGTAAGGATGGTTGTAGTTGTCTTGCCGTTAGTTCCGGTTATTGACACAAATTCGGCTTCGGTGAACATGAATCCGAGCTCCTGCTCTCCGATGACCTTCTTGCCTTTCTCTATTGCTTTCTGTATGAATCCCAGCGCTGTCGGCACACCCGGACTCAGCACCATCATATCATACTGCAATGTTTCAGGGTTTTCACCGAAAGCAAAGATCGCACTATCCTTGAATTCGTCAAAAGAACCCGGCTCAAATTCGTCTATGTTTTTTGCATCATAAAGTATTACGTCCGCACCATTTTTAAGAAGCAGTCTTGCGCTTGCAATACCGCTTTTTGCCATACCTACTACTATTGCCGTTTTACCGTTTAAATCCATACTCAGCCTCTAATACACCGCTATGATGCCGATTATACACAATAATAAAGTTGCTATTGTGTAGAAAGTCACTATCTTCGTTTCCGGTACTCCCTTTAACTCGAAGTGATGATGAAGCGGAGCCATTTTAAATATGCGCTTCTTCCTTGTTTTATACGAACCCACCTGAAGCACTACCGATATTGAAGATGCTAGGAACATAAACCCTGTTATAATAAGCAGCAGCTGCATCCTTGATATTATAGCTATTGCAGAAAAAGCGCCGCCCAAAGCAAATGCGCCCGTGTCTCCCATAAACACCTTCGCCGGAAATGTATTGAACCGCAGAAAACCAAGACACGCACCTGCCAGCGCTGCCGAAAATAGCATCATGTTTTTCATGCCGTCCTGCATCTGAACTGATGAGCCCTTCTGCGCTGCAGTGAAAAGTCCGAAGAAAATAACAGCATATGCCGCTGCATTAACAAGGCTGACACTTGACGCAAGACCGTCCAGCCCGTCGGTAAGGTTGACGCTGTTCACAATAAGCACTACCGCAATCGTCGTAAACGGGATATACCAGAACCCTAAATCCCACTCTATATTTGTAAACGGTACTATAAGCTTAGAGCCTATGCCTGAATTGTAGTAAGCTATAAGAGAAACCGCCGCTGCAACAGCAAACTGTATTATCAGCTTCTGGTACGCCTTTAGCCCCAGCGAGCGCTTGCGAACAACGATTATCATATCGTCAACAAGGCCGATAATACCGAAAAGCAGAGTAAGCCCGAGCGCTATCCAGATATAGTCAAGGCTTCCTCTTGCAAACACAAAGACTCCGACAAGCAATGCAAGCATAATAATTACACCGCCCATCGTCGGCGTTCCTGCCTTAGAAAGGTGGGTTTTTGGTCCGTCGTCTCTTATCTGCTGCCCCATCTTCAGCCTTTTCAGCAGAGGAACGAGTATATAACCGAAAACAAGCGCAGCTGCAAACGCTGCCAGCAGCGCATAGGCCGCATAAACCATTTCTCCCATAAATAACTCCGTTAATTAATCTTTATTATATTCAGCCAAAAGCTGTGCGACAACGACCTTTTCATCAAACGGATACTTCACACCTTTTATCTCCTGATATGTCTCATGGCCTTTGCCTGCCAGTACTATTATATCATCCGGCCGTGCATTTTCTATAGAATACTTTATCGCTTCTCTTCTGTTTTCTATGCTGATGTATTCACACTGCGTCCTCTTCATGCCCTCTTCTATCGCTTCGATTATTTTGAAAGGATCTTCACTGCGCGGGTTATCCGAGGTTATAATTGAATAGTCGGCAAGGTTCCCTGCGATCTCGCCCATTATCGGTCGTTTTTCTGCATCTCGGTCTCCACCGCATCCAAACACCGGTATTACCCTGCCTCTTGCAAACTCCTTAACTGTCTTAAGAGTGTTTTCAAGGCTGTCCGGGGTGTGCGCATAGTCAAGTATTATTGTAAACGGCAAATCAGCCGTGTCAAGCACCTCAAATCTTCCGTCCACTCCCGGCATTGCTTCAAGTCCTGTTTTAATGCTCTCCAGACTGTTGCCAAGAAGAAGACAGGCAGTCGCTGCTGAAAGTGAATTGTAGACGCTGAATATCCCGGGTATCTGTAGTTTAATAGGAACCATACCGCTGCAGCAGCAAAAGTCGTAAGTCACGCCTTTTGGCGTAATCTCTATGTTCTTTGCATAAACGTCCGTCTGGTTCTTTATGCCATAGAGTTTAAACTCACTATCTATGCCTTCCATCAAAGTGCTGCAGTATTTATCATCGGCGTTCATAGCCGTCTTCAAAGACTGGCTGAAAAGCTTCTTTTTCGCTTCTGCATAATTCTCTATCGTACCGTGAAAATCGAGATGATCCTGAGTTAAATTTGTAAATATCGAAACATCAAACGTTATTCCTGCTACACGCTCGAGCACCAGAGAATGTGAAGACACTTCCATAACGACACTCTTGCATTCCTCCTCTGCCATTTGCGCCAGCAGCGCAAACAGGTCGGGCGATTCCGGCGTCGTTCTTTCCGTTGCAATCTCTTTTCTGCCAACCATGTTGTGTATTGTCCCGATAAGACCTGTCTTTTCACCAGAGTTTTCAAGGATAGACTTTATCATATATGTTGTAGTCGTTTTACCGTTGGTACCGGTTATTCCTATCATCGTCAGTTTCTCGTCCGGTCTGCCATAGAATTCCCTCGATATTAGCGCCATCGCACGCCTTGCGTTCCCCACAACTACCTGCGGCACGTCTATGTCGAGCTTTCTGCTTACGACGAGCGCAACTGCTCCGTTTGCAACTGCATCTTTTGCATACTTATGGCCATCCGTTTTATATCCCGGTATGCAGAAAAAGAGCGCACCTTTGCTCACTTTTCTTGAATCGTACGCTACGCTTGATATCTCTGTACGGCCGTCGCCGTCTATATTCATTCCATTTGTGCATAGGTCTGCCAGTTTCAAATGCCATCCTCCTGTTCAGCCCGCTTTTTACAAGTACAGGCTGTATACTATAATCCAGCCGATTATAACACAATATCATTTAAAATGCTATTCCCTAGGATGAAGAGAACGTCACTGTAATGCTTGAACCCTCCTCTACTGCAGTTCCTGCCTGCGTGTCTTGGGACACAGCTGTGCCCCTTCCATTTATAACCAACTTTAAGTCATAGTCGGCAAGCTCTACTGAAGCCTGCATTATGCTCAAGCCGGTAAGGTCGGGCACTATCAGCATACCTGCCATATCCGTCTCTTCGTGCTCTGTGTCCATGCTCAGCAGCACTACAGAGCCTTTTATAACGGCTTCACCCGCCGCAGGTTCCTGGCTTTCAACGCTTCCCGTTCCATCAGCAATATAACGAAGCCCTGCTGTATCTAGCGCAGTCTTTGCGTCTTCAATACTCATCCCGGAAATATCCGGAACATCAACCATTGCCGGCTGTGATGCTTCTGAATCATCCTGTACTTCGCCTAGATACTGCAGCGACTCATAGAGCACGCTTTTCACATACGGAGCAGCCGTGGCTATCCCGAAGCTTGCCGGGCGGTCCGGCTCGTCAATCACTATAAGCACAACAATTTTCGGATCATCCGCCGGTGCAAAGCCGATAAACGAATCGAGATGGCTTCCGGCGATCTCATTGCCATCGTCGTCATATTTCGGTGAAGTTCCTGCGATTCCTCCCACACGGTAGCCGGGTATGTAACAGCCCTTTCCCATGCCGTCGGATACAACGCTTTCCAACAGTTGCCGCATCGCCGCCGATGCCGTATCACTTATCGGCTGCGATACTGTCACCGTTTCATATTCTTTTACTATATTCCCATCGCTGTCCTGCAGCGCCCTTACTATTTTCGGCTCTAATAAAAAACCGCCGTTTACCACTGCGCTGATTGAGGAAACCATTTGCAGTGGTGTTACGGCTATAGATTGCCCGACTGTCATGCGGGCGAGGTCACATTTTCTAACATATTTTTCCGCCATGACGCTGCCGTCCTGGTCGGCCGGGAATGTGATGCCCGTAGGCTGTCCGAAACCGAAGTCGTATAGATAATCAAAAAACTCCTGTGTCCCGATGCTGATGCCCATCTCTATAAAAGCGGAGCTGCACATATTCTGTGCCGCTTCAAAGATATCCTGCTGTCCGTGACTTTCCGGATATACAGAGCACTTTATCTGCTGCCCCTGTACCATCTCATAGCCCTTGCAGTCAAACGTCGTGCCCGTGTCTGCAGCGCCGCTGTCCAGCGCACTTGCCGCAGTTATGGCTTCGAAAATGCTGCCCGGCTCAAAAACGCTTGTGATAATACTGTTGCGTGACTGCGCTGTCAAAATCGCCATGTCGTCGTTCGGAATGTCGTTGAGGTCATAGTCCGGCAGGCATTCCATCGCCAATATCTCGCCGGTGTCCGGGTCCATGGCTATTCCCCATGCACCTTTTGCGTTCTCGTTTTCCATCGCTTCCTGCATCGATTTTTCAAGAAAGCTCTGTATGACTTCATCCGCAGTCAGCACAACGTCATAGCCGTTTTCGGGAGCTATATAATACTGCTCTGCCAGCGGTATTGTGTTGCCGTCAACATCGGTTTCCGAGACTATACGCCCCGGCTGCCCCGAAAGATACTCGTCAAAGTGCGCTTCTATTCCTTCCAAACCCACTCCGTCCACATTAGTAAAACCTATCGTCTGTGTAAGAAATGCACTGTTTGGGTAATATCTCTTTATCTCTACCGTGAAGTATACTCCCGGCAGGCTTAGCTTCCTTAGCTCGTTTGCCACGCTGTCGCTTATCTGCCTTGCAAGCCAAATCTCTTTCTTGCTGGTATTGGTCGCTTTCTTTCTTACCGTCTCTTCGTCCATGTCCAGCACCTGTGCCAGCTTGCTGACAATAGAGTCTACATTACCCTGTGCAAGTATTTCCGGCCGGATGACTACGGTATAAGCGTTTGCGCTTTTTGCAAGCACATTCCCGTTCCTGTCGAGTATGCTGCCACGCTCTGCAGCGACGGTCGCGTCTTTTGTCTGCTGTATCAGCGCTTTTTCCTGCAGTTCTTCGCCCTGGGCAAAAACTACGTATGCCATCTTTGCAGACAATCCGGCAAACATAACCAACACAGTAATCATTAACAAAAGTAATCTTTTTTTAGATTTATGCGTTGGCTTTGGCAACTTTTGTCTCCCCTTTTCATCTGCCGTCCAGTTTTATCGTTATCCTCTGGCTTTGGTCGGGATATTTCATCCCCAGGTCCGCCTGCGCTGACGAATGTATATAGTCTATGTCGTCCTTTAGTTCAATATCTACCGCTAAATTATCTATCTTAGCTTCTATCGCTTTAAGCTGACTTCTCATTTCGTTGTTCTGGGAGCCGATCGAGCAGACTCCTGCATATCTTGAAACCAGTAAAGTAAGTGCACAGAAAGCTATAAAAAGCACTATAAGTGTGGACGCAATACCGCTCTTGACTTTTGGCCTGCGTTTTACAGCCGATTTCACTTTTGCTGATGGCTGCCGCACTTTTCTGTCTGCAAAACCGTTTCCGTAAACTACGTTCCCGCTCTTTTTTACGATTTTTCTCTGCGACCTTAAAGGCAGCTCTTCCTGCGGTTTTGTTTTATGATATGTCTTTGCCTGTACGCTCTGCATAGATGCCTCCCCGCCTCACTTCGAAAACACGCAGTTTTGCACTCCTGCTCCTTTGGTTCTCTTCTATCTCACTGCCGCTCGGCAGTATCGGTTTTCTCGTTATTACTTTCCCGAGCGGTTTCTTGCCGCAAACGCATATCGGAAAATCGTTCGGACACTCACATGGATCTTCAAATCTTTTAAACTCCTGCTTTACGATCCTGTCTTCCAGAGAATGAAACGTTATGACGGCCAGCCTTGCCCCGTCATTCATTACACCGGTGAAGTCTTCAAGCGCTGTTTTCAGTGCATCAAGCTCACCGTTGACTTCGATCCGAAGCGCCTGGAAAGTTCTTCTTGCAGGATGCGGGCCGCTTCTTCTTGCACC
Organism: Christensenellaceae bacterium; assembly: GCA_963666505.2. Taxonomy (GTDB): domain Bacteria; phylum Bacillota; class Clostridia; order Christensenellales; family SZUA-584; genus JABGQS01. The sequence goes on from CAXXXL010000002.1 coordinate 212,669, forward strand.
CGCCGGAACTGCATTTTTGATTACTTCCACAAGTTCTCCGGTGGTTTCAATGGGCCGCTCTTCTCGCTGTCTCACAATAAATTCCGCAATACGTGCGGCCCATTTTTCCTCACCGTAGTCCTTAAGAATCCTTGCAAGCTCTTTTTGCGTATAGCTGTTTACTATTTCCGCTGCGCTGGTCTTTTCTCTTATATCCATGCGCATATCGAGCTTTGCATCCTGGTTATATGAAAAACCCCTTTTACATTGGTCAAGTTGGAACGAGCTGACCCCCAAATCGAGCACCGCTCCGTCTAGTCCTTCTATATCTAGAGACCTCACAATCTCTTTGATATTCCTAAAATCATCATGTACAAAAACCGTTTGGTTTTCATACCCCTCAAGTCTTTCTTTCGCCCTTCCAAGAGCATACTCGTCTTTGTCTATGCCAATAAGCTTTCCGCCCGGCGTTATACTTTTCAATATATACTGCGAATGGCCTCCGCCTCCGAGCGTACCGTCCGCTATTACCATCCCCGGTTTAAGTTTCAACGCATCTACCGTTTCGTTAAGCAGTACAGTCGTGTGTACCATCGTTAAACACCGAAAGGCTCAAGATTAGCCATTGTATCGTTGTCGTCAAACCCATCTTCAAATCCATTCCACTTGTCTTTGGCAAATATCTCCGCTATTTTATTCAAGCCGATGGTTACTACTTCTTTGTCTATACCGACTTTTTCACGTAGATGGGCAGGAAGAAGCACTCTTCCTTGTTTGTCTGGCTCACACTTGACAGCGTTAGCGAATATCATCCTTATACTGCGCTGTGCTTTCACAGCAGACTGAGGTATCTGGTTAAGCTTTTCAGAGAAAGCATCCCATTCTTCTTTCGGGTATACGCTCAGGCATTCAGAAGACAGGCAGGTAATAAAGAATGGTTCGCCAAGCTCCATCCTCATCTTGGATGGAATTGCAAGGCGACCTTTTTCATCTACGTTATGTTCATATTTGCCGGTCAGTATGCCCACCTTTGTCTAGGCCTCCATCTGTTGTTGTGATACCGCTATATAGGGATTTTTAGTCATTCATCACCATTTAGCTCCCTATCTCACCATATATACCCATATTTCCCCACTCTTAATCATAATATTCTCTCTTTTTTTATAATTTCCTTCTTTATTAAGCATATATTTTTATAAAAAAATAAAATATGTAAAACCGTCTATAATACATACAATATATAGTGTAGAATACAAATTCTTGCGTATTTATGTTCGCTTTTTTAAGGCGGTTTCAGGTTTTTTACATGTTTGAAAAACAAAAGACCCGCCTTTGACAAAGACGGGCTTAAAACGGATAACAAATATTTTCTCTTGTGAGCTTAATATGGCTTTTATTACACCATTTCACCTCTTATCTTGCACCAGCGGCCAATTATAAGAAAATTTGTTGCAAAAGGGTACTCATTATGTTAAAATACACTTCGTCGTAAAAAACGGCTCAAACGAAAGATGGAGGTAATACACTTGCCAAATATTCAATCTGCACAAAGACGTATGCGTGTTGAAGCTAAGGCCAATCTTAGAAACCGTAATGTTAAAACAGAGCTCAAGACTCTTGCGAAGAAATTCGACGCTGCTATAGCTGAAGACAACAAGGAAAAGGCTCAGGCTTTGTTTACGGAATATACCGGCGCTCTTGACAAGGCCAGAATCAAAGGCACGATTCATAAAAACAGCATAGACCGCAAAAAGGCACAGATAGCAAAGGCTATGAACACCCTTTCATAAGCCGGCAGCATCTGAATTCGGCCTGCATCCGAAGAGATTCGGATACGGGCTTATTAATTTTCCAAAAGTATTACAACTTGTATATTTCAAAGAGTGTTCTGGGAAGCATTATATCCGAGTCTCCCCTGCCGCTCTTTTTTTGGTAATCTACTTCACTAAGGCTGCTTATTGCCTTTCTTATATCTTGGCAGGTAAAATTCCTGCACTCGCCCATACGCCTGCTAACAATAAAATCAGCCGCTTTAAGCACCCCGGCTATCCTGTTTGATGAATAACCGGCGTCCATCATGGAGCGCACCTTATACATTTCTCTGAAATTATACGCCAGCAACCCTACTAATGCTTCCGGACTCTCTTCGCTCAATATCTCGTTTAACAGCCTTACCGCCTGCTCAGTTTTCTTATGTAATAATAGCCTGTGCAGTTCAAACGAGCTGTACTCCAGCGTTTTTGAAACGCACTGTTCTATATCCTGCCGAGTTATCTGCCTGCCTTCTGCATACACTGCCAGCTTTGCGACCTCGTTTTCTATAGAGTAATAATCGCATCCGGCTATTTCAACCAACAGCCCTGCCTGCTGGCTTGGCAGCACCGCTCCGTGTTTTCTTGCCTCATCCATAGCAAAGCTTTTACAGACCGGTGCTTTTGGTTCGGCATAGTGCATGACTTTCCCTAGCTTGGCTGCACTCTTATAAAGCGCTCTTCTTTTGTCAGGCCCGCCTTTATAGCACATCACAAGCACGCTTGTTTCCGGCAGGTTTTCAAGATAGGCCGCCAGCTCTTTGCCCTCTTCCTTGCTGCTTTTGCCAGACAGAAGCCGGGTATCTTTAATTATGATCAGACGTTTTTCCGACATGAAAGGTACGCCCGTGCATGCATCTACTATCTCTCTTACAGCCGGCATATCATGGAACACAACCAGGTTTAGCTCTTCGTACTCTATATTAAGAGAAGCTTTGAGTTTGTCCAGATTCTTTTTTATCATATAACCGTTGCCGGTCAAAAGGTATAAGTTATCCATCTATGTCTCCGTAAGTCTTTACTTTTATGTCGTCTCTGATATAGAACTCGACGGCGTAATCGTCTATTGTAGTATACACTTCCCCGGAATATTCCTCAAGGTTTGCTAAGGCAAAGGGATGCGGATGCCCGAATGTGTTGTACCCGACGCTTATTATGCTGTAGTCCGGCTTAAGACTGCTAAGCGGAATCTCGAAAGATGAGAACTTCGAGCCATGATGTGCTGCTTTATATACGTCAACTTCGTCTATCTGAGATAGTATCAACGTTTCTGTCATGCCAGAGATATCACCTGTCAAAAGCACTCTCGTATCCTTATATTCAACTAACAGCACAAGTGAAGCGTCATTTTTCTCATCAGACTGCGTATCTTTGTATGGATATAACACAGTTGCCTTTGTATATTCGTCCAGCCATACGATGTCTCCGGCAGCCAGCGGCACCACCTGTGCATTCGGCAGTTCCTGTTTTACATAGCCAAGCTCCTGATATGAACAGTATGCCTTTTTTAGCATTCCCCTGTCATGCAGCTCTTTTATGCCCGAAAAATGATCCGAATCTGAGTGTGATACAAAAGCGGCGTCGGGCGTATAACCGTTTCTTACCGTAAAATCCGCAACTTCTGACGCGCTCTTTTCCCTGCCGCCGTCTACGAAGTATTCTCCCCCCTGCTGAGTCCGTATAAAAGCAGCGTCACCCTGTCCGACGTCAAGGAACACTATGTACATTCCGGCCGGTACGCTCAGCAGCACGGCGCAGACTGCAGCAGCCGCAACCGCTGCACTAGCCACAGTTTTGACCCACGTTTTTACAAGAACATATTTTGAGGTTATAAACAATATCAAAAATATTGCAAATATCATATACCACGGCGGCGAAGCGACATCTACAGCCACCGCAGGCAGCGACGCCACCCATTCTATAATATTCATCAAAATACGCACAACGAACCCCGAAGCATAGGCCATCCAGACACCCAGAGCATTGAATATCAGCCCGGCAGCAGTGGTTATGAAAATAAGTACTATTGCAACAGAAGCAAGCGGAATTATGAATATATTCGTAATTATGCCGAATGTGGAAATACGGTTGAATTTCAGTGCCAGAAAAGGCAGTGTTCCCGCTGTCGCTCCCGCTGACATTGAAACGAGCCCGTTTGCATTTCCCATCCATTCTGGAGTATGCCGTTTAAGCCAGTAATTTATCTGCCACCCCAGCGTTATTATCGCAAATACCGCTCCGAAAGACAGCATAAAGCTTGTTGAATAAAGACTGAGCGGGTTAATAAGCAGCGATACTATAAAAGCAGCGGAAAGGTAATTGAGCGAATCCGACTGCCTGCCGAAATAGTTGCCGACAAGCAGCGCAGCAGCCATTATGGACGCACGTAATATCGAAGGCGTCAGGCCTGTAACGCAGGCATACAGCACAACAAAGCCGAGCGTAACCCCGAGTTTTGTTTTTCTGCCCGCCTTGAGCCATTTTAATATCATATAGAAGAAGCCGATCAATATTCCTGCATGCAGCCCCGACACCGCCAGTACATGTGCCATGCCGGTGTCTTTGAACGAACTGTATACCTCTTCGTCAAGGTCATACTTTTCTCCCAGCAGCATTGCCTTGGCAACGCCCTGCACATCGTCTTCGAATATATCGTCCATCACACCGCCGATATATTCCCGGACCTTTGATGACAATATCATTACGCCGCCCTTATATCCTGTTAGCTTCAGCTCGTCTGCATAAGCTTTGTAATATATGCCCTGGGAAAGATACTGAAGCTTTTCATTATATCCGCCGGGGTTCTTAACGCCGCTTGGCACTTCAATATCGGCAACCGTCTCTATAATATCCCCCGGTTCCAGCCCGTCACGGTGATCTTCAAGATACAGCTTTATCCTTCCGCTGCTTTCACCGCCGATGCTTGCGTTATCTAGGATTACTATCGTATCGCCGTAATCTGATATGTAAGCAGACGTCACCCTGCCCTGGACTCTCATTTCTTCCTGCGGTTCGATGTAATCTGCATCAAACACCATTGAAGATAAAAACATGCCGCAAAACGCAAAGGCAACGCAAACAAGGACTACCACACGTTTTTTACGCAAACAAAAAGCCGCAATGCCCAGCAATGCAGCTATAATTATAAAAAAAATGCTATAGCCGGTATAACGTCCGATAACTATTCCCAGCGACAGGCACAGCGCTGTAAAAAACAGCGGTCGGTAATTCATGATTCTGCTTTTACGCTTGATGCTCATCTATACCTCGTATGTCTTGTTCTCCTCTATTAACTGCGCGCCTTTATAGCTGCGCCTTACTTCCTCTAAAACATCCTCCGGGTCATAGTTTGGAAATAGATGCGTTACGAGCATTTTCTTAGCGCCGGACTGCTTACCGATTTTCCCTGCTTCAACTGCGCTTAGATGAGCGGAAGAGCTGTGCACGTCTTTTTCCAGCAGCGCCGCCTCCATCAGAAACAGATCAGCGTCTTTTGCAAACGGCGCAAGCCTGTCATTTTCTTTAGTGTCGCCGGAATAAACGAATGTCTTTCCTTCCGCCTCAAACTTCATCGCATAGCTTGGGTATGGATGAGGCATGAAAGCAAAGCTTATGTTTAGCCCGAACAGCTGCGTGTTCATATCGTCATCTATAAATCTTGTGTCCATCATAGGGTTTGAAGAAAGCATCTGCGACTCCGGCTCCGGCTTTGCAGGAAGATAGACGGGTATAGGCTCTTCTATCTCGCCCGATACTTTAGATGCTTTCAGCGCATACCGCAGGGTGAGCATATCACCCATATGGTCTGCATGCAGATGGGACAGGAATACTGCGTCGATATCGGCAATGCGCAGCTTTTCAAGCACCTTTGAAAGAGCGCCGCAGCCAAGCTCTATTATAATATTCTTTCCTTCATGTTCAAGCATATAGCACGACGTTGACTTGCCGCCTTTTGGATATGGTCCGTATTTTCCAAAGCAAGTCAGTTTCATTTATATCGCCGCCTTTATTATTTTTATCGGATAATACAATATCGCAGCAACAATAACGCCGCCTGCCCACTGTATCAGGTTGAACAAAACGGTACTGAGGGCATATACCCAGCCGAAAACTATCCATTCAAACAGGAAATACCCGCTTACCATGATAGCTCCGCATAAGATACAGACGAGAACAAATTTTAAAAAAGCTCCTTTATTCTTTTCCTCATGCACTGATTTAAGCTTAAGTTCGCTTTCTTTTTTCTTTCTAAAAAGAAACAGCGAAGCAACAAGCCCCATAAGCCCTTTTATTACAAAGGTTGCGGGAATGTACCAACCGCCCCCGTACATTATATCGGCCAGCATGCTGCCGATTGCTGCTGCGCCTGCAGCCCATGGGAATGCCAGAAGAACTCCGGAAATATAAATCACACTGTCTCCGATGTTAACATAGGCCCCCGGAGCTTTCGGTACCGGAAACTTAACGTAATAAGTACTCAAGAATATAATTGCAGTAAGCATGCTTGCTATTACAAGCGTCCTTGTTCTTTGATGTTTGTTGTTGGCCATATTCACCCTCCTTCAATATTTTTATATTGTAGTGCATTTATCAAAAGAGTGCAACACACATTTGCTGACATTCGCTTGTTTTCTCTCGCTCCTTCGCTTTACGTATATCAACAAGGTCGCATCTGCGCAGTCTACCCAGTAATACTAATTCACGCGCCATGTTTTGCCGGCCTTAGTTTTTTTCTCTCGAATAACAGTGATAGTTCAGACCGACAGTTCTATTCTTTTATGATATCGTAGTTTTTAAGGAAAGGATCGGCAATGCATAGCGTGCCCGAAAGCTCGTCTGCCTGCTCTCCTTCTATAAGGAACTGGACTTTATTTATCCCGTCCATTGATGTAAGCGTGTTTACAATAGAGTATACTAGCAGCATTTCGTTCTTTGCCGAAAGTCCGATGCTTGCCTCTTTAAAGTTCTGAGACAGGTTTACATAGACGGTATCATTATACGTCTGTACAGAAAGTATATCCTCATCTGTAATTCCTGTTGTTCTTACAGGCCATGCGCTTTCCGTATCAGAGCTGAGCGGACCGCGCAGTATTTCAAGTACCCGCTGTTTTGCGCTCCATGTGCTCGCCTGCTCCATGCTGCGCTGGACTACAAGAAGAAGGTCAGAGTTCTTGTCCATGAAATATATCGGTGCACTGCTGCCAATGAATCCATAGTAGTCCGCCCTCTGCATACCGTTAGTCAGTCTGTAAGAGCTGTCATAGTCCGTAATCGGCTGCCCCAGAACGGCTATATCTATGCTGGTAATTCCCGGCAAAAAGCCTGTGAGCGTATAAGCCAGAGATGCATATGAAGCAGCATACCCTTCGTCTTCAAAATCGTCTACAGAAGGCAGTTTGTTAAGACTGAGAGTTATCCTGTCATCAGCAATGACTGGCGGTGATAACAGCTCGAGACCAGAGGGCAGCAGACTCCTCATTGTCGTAGTGTCCGTCGGCCCTGTTATAAGCTCTCTTAAAATAATTTCAGCATAGTTTTCTTCGGTGTATGTAATGCTGCGCACCTCCGGCAGTATAAAACCTCCATCGTATGATACAAAATACAGAACAGTCTGAATCTGCGTCGTTTTGCTTGCCTGCGTCAGCGTTTCATCTATGCCTGCAGCGTCTGTCTGCCCGTCTGCAGTGGCCTTCTCCTGACCCGCAGTCTGCAAAGGCTGGCCTTCCGTCTGCTCGACTCCGGGTGTTGTCTGCGGCTCTATTGCGCCGATATACTTTGCCGACGTCTGGCTGTACGCTTCCTGTATACTTCCGGTGTGTTTCTCAAGCGGCGCACTGTTGGCTCCTGAAAAACCGGTGTATACGCCATTATAGAATATGCATACATACTTTGCCCCGAGTATGTCTGTAACAGTATTGGTGACCGCCAGCTCGAGCGTATACTTCGAAAGCGGCTCTAAGTCTTCGCCTGTATATTTAAGATATACATTGGCGACACTGCCGGTGAATTCTATGAAGTCAAGCTCCATGCCTTCCGGTGCAACGGCAACAAAACCACTGCCCTCCGCAGGCCCTTCAAGCAACGCTTCCACCGCCGCTCTTGCAGGGTTTTCATCCTGCCCTATAACAAGATTCCTTATCTCTGCCGAGAGCGTATCGCTGGTTTTGTTATAGAAATATACAGCGCCCTTCTGCACTCTATAGGGCTGCTCATCTGACGGCATATCAATTACGCTCACGGGAACGGGTTCCCCTGTTTCGCCGGTCTGCCTTATTACGCTGCATCCTGCCAAAAGCAGGCATACAGCAAACATGAAGAAAATCGTCCGTTTCATTGCTTCCTCAGTCTATACATTAATAAGAAGGTTCACAAGTGAAGAATATGTAAGCTTCCAAATGTTCTTTTCCCTTACAAGTATTATCGGGATATTGTCTTCTTCGATAAGCGTTCCTTCACGTGTCTTCAAAGTGTAGTTAATCAACACTACCGAAGACTGTCCGTCGCTGGAAACGTTCGAGTCGATCGCCTCGAAGCTTTCGAGCACATTCCCCTCTTCTGCAAGAGCACTGTTAAAATCGGATATCAGCGGTTTGCTTGTACCCTCCATGTCCGTTTTCGCCGTAAACGTATACAGCCGGGACCAGTCTTTATTTTTAAAAGAAGTAAGCGCCTGGATTATCGTATTCTCTGGCGTCAATATAAGCGAAGAATCCCAACCAAGCGGGTCAAGATAGTCGTTGTCATCGCCCCATCCCGCCTGATTATGCCTTATCCTCTGGTTGATTCCGTTCTCGTTTGCCACGTATATCTGTACTCTGGAATATACGCCCATTTCAACTATGGTGTTTACGATAGAGTATATCGCAAGCTTCTTTTGCTCTTCCGCAGTCATACCGTCGATAAGCTCCTGCTCTGGCTCCGTTGTAATGAATTCTTGACTCAGCGTAACAAAGATATAATTAGCGTTCTCACCGACACCGACCAGCTCAACGCCCTGCCAAAAAAGCCCGGTAAGCTCATCTGAAACTGGGCCTTCTACAAGCGCTTTCACTACCGCTTTTTCAAGTGTATCGCTTATCGGCACATCTATCGACCTCGTTTCGCCGGCAAGAAGATCTTCACCTTGGTAGGAAAAATACAGCATTACATCAGTTGTGTCCTTATTGGCAGCTTCTGCATTCGGGTTGATATCCGGCACGTTGCCCTCCGGCACGTCCGAGTTCTGGGTGCACCCTGTCGTAAACGCTACTGTAATCAAAACTGCCAGCAGTAAAAACTTCAGCTTATTCATTGTATTCTCCTGTTCTCTTCAGCGGCAGATAGAGCGTGAATATGCTGCCTTTGCCTTCATCGCTTGAAACGTCGATGTTTCCGCCGTGAAGCAGAGCTATCTTCCTTGCGATGTGCAGTCCAAGGCCGCTGCCTCCTGTGTCCCTCGCTCTTGCCTTATCCACCCTATAGAACCGCTCGAACAGTTGCTCCAGGGCATCGTCGGATATGCCGCAGCCATTGTCTTTCACGACTATAGCAGCCATCTGCCCCTGCCTCTGCAGTGTGACTCGAACATAGCCGCCCTTGTCGGTATATTTGATAGCGTTCTCGACAAGATTTACTACAGCCTGCATGACCTTAATAGCATCACATTCTATCTCCATCTCGCTGAGCACATGGTACTCCAGTCTTATGCCCTTCTCTCTGGCTATCGGTTTGAGAGCGGAAACAGATTTGTGAACAAGCTCGCTAAGCAATATCTTGTCGATTACTAGTGCTTCTGTTTCGCTGTCCGTTTTTGCAAGTGTCAGCAGACCGGTTATTATATCGTTCAACCTGTCGATCTCAGAGTTTATATCAGTTAGGAATTCCTTATATATCTTTTCATCCACGCCGTCCTGATATAGCAGTGACTCAATCAGTATCTTCATCGAAGATAGCGGGGTTTTGAGCTCGTGTGAAGCGTTTGAAACGAACTCACTGCGCTTTCTGTCGGTGTTTTCCAGCTTTTCGCTCATAGTGTTGAACGTCTTAGCAAGCTCGCTTATCTCGTTTTTGCCTGTAACTTTTATTCTTTGAGTAAGATTACCCCTTGAAATGGATATAGCTATCTTCTTCAAATCGTTTATCGGCTTGGTTATATACCCCGAAAAGATAAGGCTGAAAAGAATAAGTACGACGGCTGCAACTACAGAGATAATTATAAGCACGCTTATAAAGTCCTGCGTGATATCAACAACATCCTGAATATCGTCTGCAAAAAGAACCGCCCCTATGGTCTCCGATTCATAGACTATAGCCGATGTATAATACACCGCATAGAATGTTTCGCCCTCTTCGTCCGTCATCTCATGAAAGCCGTAGGAAGTATCATCCGGCCCCAGCAGCACGTCTGAAAGCTCCCTGTGTTCCAGCCTCTGTCCGTTCAGTATAGAGAAGCTGTCCACCTGCACTATACCGGATTTGTTGAGTACTAAAAAACGCCCACCATATTTCCGTGAGCTTTCCTGTGCAAGTTCATGCATCATCTTCGAATTGGAGCTGTTCAGATATGGCGCCATGCTGACTGCAACGTTGTTCGTATTCTTTAGCTGGTCACTCACACGTATTTTCACAAGATAGTCTTCTGCCAGATAGGCGACTATAAGCGTGACCGCCGCAAAAGCCAGGGCGGCCACAAAAACATAGATAAATACGAATCTCCATCGTATAGAATAGAAAATGTTATTTATCCGAGAAATAGTACCCAACTCCCCACTTTGTGAGTATGAATTCGGGTTTGGCCGGGTTGCTCTCTATCTTCTCACGAAGCCGGCGTATATGAACGTCCACCGTTCTCAAGTCTCCGAGATACTCATATTTCCATATAAGCTCAAGCAGCTTTTCTCTGTCATAAACTTTGCCTTTGTTAGTTATGAAAAGCTGAAGAAGGTCAAATTCCTTCGCTGTCAGGCTGATGTCTTTACCGTCTATCTCGACGCTCCTGTTTTCGAGGTTGACTACCATGTTCTTTGCGGTCAGGGTCTGGGGCTCTTTTGCCTTTTCACTGCCCTGTGCACGGCGGAATATAGTCTTTATCCTGGCCTTTAGCTCAAGCATATTAAACGGCTTTGTCATATAGTCGTCGGCTCCGAACTCCAGGCCCATTATTTTATCCATATCATCGTCTTTTGCTGTAAGCATTATAATGGGAACGTTGGATATGCTTCTTATCCTCTGGCATACTTCCATTCCGTCTACTCCGGGAAGCATGAGGTCAAGAAGTATGAGATCATACTTGTCCGGCGCAAACATATCCAGGGCCTGCTGACCGTCAAGCGCTTCATCGACTATATATCCGTCCTGCTGCTCTAAATTAAATCTTAATCCCTTTATAAGGCTCGGCTCATCATCAACGATAAGTATTCTCTTCATAATCATTTCTCCCATTCTATTTGGACTTTATTATATCACAGTTGTTTGAATAAGAAAATAGCATAAGAAAAAGCATTTTCCAGCTATACGATCATTCCTTTTATCTTTGCTTTTTATTTTTTTGTTTGCCTGAACCTTTCCTCATATCTTCCGGCACAAGGCACTGCGGCCCTCTTCCTATAAGGTCCTTTCTGCCCGCTTTTTCAAGCGCCCGCCTTATGATAGGCCAGTTTCTTTTGTTGTTGAACTGCAAAAGCGCCCTTTGCATAGCTTTTTCTTCCACCGTTACAGCTACGTATACGGCCTTGCCGTCAAGAGGGTTGGTTCCGGTGTAATACATGCTTGTCGAAATCGTACCCGGCGTCGGGTAAAAATCCTGAACCTGCTCTGGTATAAACCGTTGTTTTTTAAGCGCTAAAGCAAGCTCAATAGCGTCTTCAAGAGTGCTCCCAGGATGAGACGAAATGTAGTACGGCAGTATATACTGTTTCTTGCCTATGTTATTAGAAGCAGCGGCAAATCTCTGCGCAAAGCGCTCATACACTTTATAACCAGGTTTATTCATGAGCGCAAGGACATCCGGGCAGACGTGTTCGGGCGCCACTTTCAGCTGCCCTGAAACATGTTTCTTTACCAGCCTGTTGAAAAAGTGTTTGTCTTTGTCCGCCATTATATAATCATAGCGCAGACCGGAGCGAATAAAAACACGCTTTACCCCCTGCACTCTTTCTACGCCCTCCAGCACTTCTGTTATTCCCTTATGACTGACTCGAAGGTTGTTGCATATATGCGGTGTCATGCAGTTCTTTGTACAGCTCTGTGAGTTTCTTGCAGTGCATACAGCGTCATAAAAGTTTGCGGTCGAGCCGCCTACGTCGGATATATTGCCTTTGAATCCGTCCATGGCAGCCAGCCTTTTTGCTTCCTCAACAATCGATTTTTTTGAGCGTTTCTGTATCTTCTTCCCCTGATGAGCGGATATAGAACAGAACGAGCACATACCGGGGCAGCCACGCATCGTCGTGATGCCAAACTGCACCTCAAACAGTGCCGGTACCGGTTCTTTATACATCGGATGCTGCTGCCTTGTGAACGGCATCTCGTATATTTCATCCATCTGAGGTGTCGTAAGTGGCTTTGACGGCGCAAGCTGTACAAGAAACCTGTCACCGTGCTGCTGAACCAATGTCTTCCCCGCCTGCACAGAATTTTGATATATCAGCTTGAAAGCAATTTCAAATTCCTTTTTGCTTTCAAACACCTCTTCAAAAGACGGCAGCATTATGTGATTCCCTACCTCGTCAATGTTCTTTTTCATTATGCAAGTGCCGCGAACATCATTGATCTGCGATATGTCTTCACCGGCTGCAAGCCTTGCGCATATCTCACGCAGAGGGTTCTCACCCATGCCGTACACCAGCATATCCGCCTTGCTGTCCACAAGATAAGAGCGCCTTATTTTATCTTCATTATAATCATAGTGCGCAAATCTGCGGTTAGAGGCCTCTACTCCGCCGATTATCACCGGAGTGTCTTTGTGTGCCTGCTTCAGTCTTGCTGTATATGCTATGCTAGGCCTCGGCGGTCTTTTGCCCATCTTTCCGCCGGGAGAATAAGCATCTTCGCTGCGCCTCTTTTTGGCCGCAGTATACATGTTCACCATTCCGTCCATGTTCCCGCCGCTCACTAAAAAAGCGTATTTCGGCGTTCCCAGCCTGTTAAAGTCATCAGAAGCCGTCCAGTCGGGCTGGGCTATTATGCCAACGCTGAAACCAAGGCTTTCTACAAACCTGCCTATTATAGCTGCAGCAAAAGACGGATGGTCAACATACGCATCCGGCGTTACGACTATAAAGTCGAGCTGGTCGATATTTTCTTTTTTCATGTCCGCTCTGGACACGGGAAGAAATCTATTGTTCACAGTTAAAGTATACATGCAGCCAAAGCTCTCAACAAGCTATATTTGCATCCGCTTCCTTTCATGTAAAATATAAAAGAAGCTGTGTAAAGCTCCTTTTTGCTGCATCTTTGCAAACTTATGATAAAGGTTTTGAGACAGGCCTGTAAGCCGAGTTCTGTCTGGAACGGCCATCTATCTAGGCCTGCAGTTACCTGCAGACTCATGCGATTACATGGGGCACGACGGGCAGTCGTAAAAGCGCCCACTATCAATCTTGCACCGGACGGGGTTTACAGAGCAGCCAAGTCGCCAAGGCTGCTGGTGAGCTCTTACCTCACCATTTCACCCTTACCCAAAAAGCAAAGCTTTTAGGGCGGTATCTTTCTGTTGCACTTTCCTTAGAGTCGCCTCCACCGGGTGTTACCCGGCGCCCTGCCCTGCGGAGCTCGGACTTTCCTCCCGATATAAATACCGGGCGACCGTTCAGCCTGCTCAAAATCTATGATCCATTTTTAATTTTGTTTTATTTAAGGTAGAGTATCCGGCCGCAGTTCTCGCACTCAACTACTGCGCCGCCTTTCTTTATCTTTGCAAGTGCACTGCTCGGCAAGTCCATGTTGCATCCCATACACCTTCCGTCAGAAAGCAGCGCAACAGGCATCGGCCTGTTCTTCTTAATACGGTTGTACTTCTTAAGAAGTTCTGGATCGACCTTCTTTGCAGCGGCTTCAGCCTGTTTTTTTAACTTGTCAAGTTCTCCCGCACCTGCGTGAAGCTCTTCCTCATGCTTCTTCTTTAAAAGCGCAAAGTCTTTCTGCACTTTGCTGACATGAGAGAGTATCTCTTTGAGCTTCTTCTCCGTCTCATCCGCCTTCTTTTCTATGCTGACGGCACGGCGCTTCTGCTTCACGATGTTCTCGTAAGTCGTCTCATACTCACCAACAAGGCCTTTGACAACATTGATATCAAGCTCTTCCGGAGAAACCTTCTCATACTCATTGATATCCTTGTGCTTCTGCCCCAGCATTTTTTTGATCTGCTCATGCTGCGCATTTATCTCAGACAGGCTGTTCTGCTCTACCATGGCCTTTTTCTCCATATCTTTAAGAGCGCTCTGCTGTTTTTTAAGATAATTCTGCAGCTTTACAAGCTGCTTCCTCGTCTCTGTATTCTTAAGTTTTTTCTCATACGCTTCCAGCTTAGCATCGCTTTGCATGTATTCGTATAACAGCTCCAGTTTATCCAACAAAAAAATCCTTTCTGCACCGCTTACACAACGCTGTATGGTGCACCTGATTGATCACTTGATTTTAAGCCCAAGTGTAATTGTACCTCATCTATCCCTAATTGTAAACCGCTAAGTAGAACCTTGCTGAAAAGCTTTTCGGTAGTGTAGTGCCCCGCTTCAACGATAAGTATACCAAGGCCTTTTGCCTCAAGATGGTGGCTGTGCTTTGCTTCACCGGTTATAAGCGCCTGCGCGCCGTGTTTTTTTGCCGCTGCTGCAAAATCTCCGCCGCTGCCGCCTATAACACCTACCATTTCTATGCCGCCTGGGTCAACGTCCGTTAAAATGACATGGCTGCATGAAAGCGTTTCTTTGACTCTGCCGGCAAGTTCCGAGACGCTGAGGCGCTTTTCCAGCCTTCCTATCCTCAGCAGTCCTTCGCCCGCACCTTCGATCGTCTCTATATCGGCGAGCCCCAGCTCTTGCGCAAGCACGTCGTTGAGCCCGCCCGGTGTTCTGTCAAAGGAAGTGTGTGCACAGTACAGCGATATACCGTTTTTTATAAGCTGCATAACTATAGAATCCGTATACTCGTCGATATCAACAGACTTCATTGCAGAAAATATAAGCGGATGGTGCGAAAGTATCATGTCACAGTCGTTCTCAATTGCTTCGGCGACTGTCTGCGGTGTTACATCAAGCGTAATAAGAATGTTGTTTACTCTCTCAGAACACTTTATCTGAAGGCCGCTGTTGTCCCACTCATATGCTTGTTGCAGAGGCGCTATGCTCTCTATGATGCTTACAACTTCCTTTATTGCCGCAGACATTTCTCCACCTCCCTGTACTTCTCAAGCTGCTCATCTATCTGCCCAAGCAGCTTTTGTTTATTCTCTTTGTTTGCTTTTTCGATACTTTTCCTTATATCAAGCGTTGTTTCGATTCTCCTCTTTAAATAAACTTTGAGTATTTTAGGTTTC
The DNA here is from genome assembly GCA_963666505.2 of Christensenellaceae bacterium. GTDB lineage: Bacteria > Bacillota > Clostridia > Christensenellales > SZUA-584 > JABGQS01. The sequence continues at coordinate 227,972 of CAXXXL010000002.1, forward strand.
TTTTTCAGCAGCACAGGACCGAATTCAAGCTCTATGTCGTTAAGAGCATTCGCTCCCCCCCGCCTTGCCAGCATGACCGGGTAAAAGTGTCTTCCCTCAAACACAAGCTCTTCGTCTTCTATTCTGAATCCGTTCTTATCAAGCCATGCCCTCAGCAAACCTGAAGCTGTATTGCATGACAGCACCAGTATATCCGGCACTCTGTCCTTGCCCTTTTCGAGTATGTCCGCGATGAGTTCCCCGCCCATTCCCGCTATTATCACAGCGTCGGCTTCACCGGGCTGTAATACTTCCAGCCCGTCGCCCTCACGAAGTGTGACCAAGTTCTCAAGTTTTTTTACTCTTACCAGCTTTCTTGCCTTGTCCAGCGACATACCGCTGATATCGGAGCATATCACCTTGTCGGCCTTGCCTTTTTTTATTATATCTGCAGCGACTTTGCCGTGGTCCGTACCTATATCCGCAGCAGTACCCACTTCCGGCAACATATCAGCTATTGCATTCAGCCTGTATGAAATCATGGTTCTTCTCCTTTACAAACAAAAGGGCAGCCCGTTTTAAAATGAGGCTGCCGCATCGCAAACGTAAAATGCTTTTAGTATCAGTCTAGGAAATCCCGCAGTTTTTTACTTCTGCTCGGATGCCTTAGCTTTCTTAATGCCTTGGCCTCAATCTGCCTTATGCGCTCCCTTGTGACCTGAAACTCCCTGCCGACTTCCTCCAGCGTCCTTGCCCTGCCGTCGTCCAGTCCGAACCGCAGCCTTAAAACCTTCTCTTCTCTCGGCGTTAAGGTATCAAGCACGTCCATAAGCTGTTCTTTAAGCAGTGTGAATGCTGCCGCTTCAGCCGGTGCGGGTGCATCTTCGTCTGGTATGAAGTCCCCAAGGTGGCTGTCTTCCTCTTCGCCTATGGGCGTTTCCAAAGAAACAGGCTCCTGTGCAATCTTTATTATCTCACGCACTTTATCTTCGCTTATATCCATTTCCCTTGCAACTTCATCCGGCAGCGGGTCTCTTCCGTACTGCTGCAGAAGCTGCCTTGAAACACGTATCAGCTTGTTTATTGTCTCGACCATATGCACAGGTATCCTAATCGTCCGTGCCTGGTCTGCTATTGCTCTGGTTATAGCCTGTCTTATCCACCATGTGGCATAGGTAGAGAACTTATAACCCTTAGTATAGTCGAACTTCTCGACCGCTTTTATAAGCCCAAGGTTGCCTTCCTGTATAAGGTCAAGGAAAAGCATTCCACGCCCTACGTACCTCTTCGCTATGCTGACAACCAACCGCAGGTTAGCCTCCGCCAGCTTCCGCTTTGCGCTTTCGTGCCCCGCAGCCATGGCCTTTGCAAGCGTTACCTCTTCCTCTGCTGTCAAAAGGTCTACCTTGCCTATCTCTTTTAAGTACATCCTTACCGGGTCATCGATGTTTATGCCTTCCGGTACGCTTATCTCAACTTCACGGTCAACATCATCTTCTATATCGTCCGCTTTGTCAACTTCGTCAAGAACCTCGATCTTCATCTCTTCAAGCGCAGAAAGAAGCTTATCAAGGTGGTCTGTGTCTATCTCTGCGCCTTCAAGCGCATCGTTAATCTCTTTATAAGTAAGAGAGCCTTTCTTTTTGCCCTTGTCTATGATGTCTTTTATCTTGTCCTCTTTCTCGGTTTCCATCAGCATACCGAGCGCCTGAATCTTCATAAGGTTCTCTGCAGAGAGAGTCATATCATTTGCATCGTCCGTATTAAGCTCTGGCTTGGCGTTCTTGCCTGCCTTCGCTTTTCTGGCCCTGGCTTTTGAAGGAGCTTTCTTTACAGAAGTCTTTTCCTGCTTCTTTTCTCCGGTCTTCCCTGTGCTCTCCGCTGGCGTTTTTGCATTCAGCTCAGCCTTCGCTGCAGGTTTCTTCTCTTCAGCCGATACAGATGACGGTTTCTTTGCCTTGGTGTCCGCCGCCTTGTTTTTTTGAGCTCCTGAAGCTGAACCTGTCTTTTTTACGGTATTGCTCTTTGCCGCTTTGACATTTCCTTCAGCCGGCTTCTCCGGACTGCTTTGCTCTTCTTTTTTCTTAACTTTGGTCTTTACTCCGGCTTCTTTACTGTCAGACATCTCCTGCGCCACTTTTTTAGTCAGATCTGCCTTTGACTGTGTTTTTTTTGCCGGTTTTTTTACCGCTTGTTTGGTCAAAATATAATCACCTTACCCCTTATTTATCACTTAATTCTTTATCTAACCCGCTTATTTCAGCGAGCAGTTTTTTCATCTTATCGCCCGATGCGCTCTTAAGCTCTTCCTTAAGCTGTCGGCGCTTTGTTTCGAGCACATGCTTTTTTAATCTTGCGGCACAATCGCTCAGAAACCCTGCCGGATCGGAAGCAACCGTCTGTTTCTCGGCCAGTCTTGCCGCCTCGCTGGCAATCTCTTCCGATTCAAGTTCTGATACTATTTCGGCATATGTAGGCTGAATTCCTCTTTTTACATAGTCCATTAATACAGAAAATATTTTTTTATGCTCTGCCGTCTCAAAATCATCCTGATGGATTATATGAGCAATACCCGGAAGGTGCTGTGGATTCGCCATAGCATATGCGAGAAACACGCTCTCTATATCGCTGCTTTTTTTGTCGCCGGTTCTTACGGTGCTGCCCTGCGTTTTCTGCTCTGCCTTCCTTCCTATCTGCTGCTCTATCGCCTTTTCGCTGAAGTCTGTCTGTGAAGCTACGATGCTTATATAACGCTCCTGCTTTATCGGGCTGTCCAGCTTTGCGATTATTTTTGCGGCCTCTATAGCATAGCTTTCCCTGCCGTCCTGAGTCTCCAGATTGAATTGCTTTTTCTTTGTTTCAAGCCTGTATGCGGTGGCGCTGAGAGAATTCTTTACCTTTTTTGCAAACCCCGCAAGTTCGTTCTTCCTGATAAAATCGTCCGGGTCCAGTCCTTCGTCGAATACGAGCACCCTGACGCTTAGTCCCTCGGCCTCAAGTATATCGAGCGCTTTCATGGTAGCAACCCTTCCGGCTTCATCACCGTCATATGCAATAAAGACGTTATTCGTATACCGCTTTATAAGCACAGCCTGCTGCCTGGTCAGTGCAGTTCCAAGCGAAGCGACGACAGCTTTAACCCCGTGTGCGGACAATGACACTACGTCCATATAGCCTTCAACTATAACAACGCCTTTAATACCTTTCAGTTTTCTGACGTGGTCAAGCCCGTACAGATTCCTTCGTTTATTAAAAGCGACTGTTTCCCTTGTGTTAAGATACTTTGGCACTTCGTCGCCAAGAAACCTTCCTCCGAATGCTATAACGTCTCCGAACGTGTTTATTATCGGGAACATGACCCTGCCCCTGAACACGTCATACATACTGCCGTTTTTAACTGAAACCAATCCGGAATCCTTAATGTCCTCGTCCTTGAATCCTTCTTTTCTAAGCAGATCCGTTATGGTGTTCCACTCGTCGAGTGCAAACCCCAGCCCGAACCTTTTTATGACCTTTTCATCTATTCCACGCTTCTTTAGGTATTCCAGCGCTTTTCGTCCCTTATCAGAATGCAGTATATTATAGAAGGCAAGCGCAGCCGTCCTGTTCATTGCTGCAATCGTTTTTTTCTTCTGCGTCACCTTTTTATACTGTTCGTTTTCCAGCACCTGCTGCATTGGCATGTTGACACGCTTTGCTAGCCTTTCCACTGCTTCGGGAAATGTGATGTTTTCAGTCTTCATCAGAAAGTTGGTGACGTTTCCGCCCTGTTTGCAGCCAAAGCAATAGTAAAGCTGCTTTTCACGGTTTACTGAAAAGCTGGGCGTTTTCTCATTGTGGAAAGGGCAAAGCCCCCAGTAATTGCCGCCACGCTCATTAAGCGTCGTATATTCAGACACGACGTCCACTATATCATTTTTTGAATACAGCTCGGAAAGCCAATCATCCGTAAAATGTGCCACTAATATTTCTTCCAGCCTTTCGGTATATAAAGGTCTTCAAACACTTTGACAGCAAATCTGTCTGTCATGCCCGCTATATAATCTGATATAGTCTGCATCAGCCCGTTTTTTTCTATCCTGTCCCCGGCGCTGGGGCCCATGTCCTGCGGTTTCTCGCTGTAGTGCGAGAACAGCAGCCTTATAAGCTGCTCTGACTTTCCTTCTTCGCTCTTGGCTGCAGAGCCGAAGTAAACGTTGTCGAACAAAAACTGCCTCAGCTTTTCAAACATACTATAGCTGGCCTTCGACATTACAATATCTTTGGCGCCGTCGCTGCTGTCAACGACGTCGGTAATCATCGCATTTATCCTCTGTCCGTGGGTTGTACCAAACGCCTCCATATACTCTTTCGGCAACTCTTTCAATATTCCTGCACGAAGTGCATCATCGATATCATGATTAACATACGCTATCCTGTCGGATATGTTCACGACCCTGCCCTCCATGGTACACGGAATAAGCCCCCGTTTGTGGTTGAGTATGCCGTCTCTTACCTCATAAGTTAGGTTGAGCCCGCAGCCGCCTTCCAAAACCTCGACGACCCGCAGACTTTGTTCGTTGTGCTCAAAATGCCCCGTCAGTTCGTCAAGAACACGCTCGCCTGCATGCCCGAAAGGCGTGTGCCCAAGGTCGTGACCAAGTGCTATAGCTTCGGTTAAGTCTTCGTTCAGCCTAAGGCACCGTGATATTGTCCTTGCTATCTGCGAAACCTCCAGGGTATGCGTAAGTCTCGTGCGGTAGTGGTCGCCCTCCGGTGAAAAAAACACCTGCGTCTTGTGCTTAAGCCTTCTGAACGACTTGCAGTGCAATATCCTGTCACGGTCACGCTGATAGTCCGTTCTTAAGCTGCAGGGCTCAATGCTTCTCTCACGTCCCTGCGTTTCGGCGGCCTTTGCTGCCAGCGGGCTTAGTATGCTGTATTCCATTTTTTCACACACCTGCCTGTATGTGCTCTTGTTTTCGCTCATACTTTTATATTTTACACAAACCTTTCAAAAATCCTTCTTGTCTTTTGTATTTGTGGCATATATTCACAAACTCTTTACAACCGCACCGCTTTTTAAAGCATGCATGAAAAAAGAGACAAGGAGCATCCCTGCCTCTTTTACAGCTTCTTTTGTACTATGCCTTTGCTTCTATTGCAGCCTGTGCCGCCGCCAGTCTTGCAATCGGCACACGGTATGGCGAGCAGGAAACGTAATTTAGTCCTATATCGTTGCAGAACTTGACGGAACTTGATTCGCCGCCGTGCTCTCCGCAGATACCAAGTTTAATGTCCGGCCTTGCTTCTCTTCCAAGCTGCGCCGCTATCTTTACAAGCTTGCCTACGCCGTTCTGGTCAAGCCTTGCAAACGGATCAGATTCATATATCTTCTTGTTGTAATAGTCGTCGAGGAATTTGCCCGCGTCGTCTCTCGAGAAACCGAACGTCATCTGTGTAAGGTCGTTGGTACCAAACGAGAAAAACTCGGCTTCCATAGCTATCTCATCGGCTGTCAGCGCAGCACGTGGTACTTCTATCATCGTACCGACAAGGTAATCTATCTTAACACCGCTTTCTGCGATAACCCTTTCCGCTGTAGCTACGATAACGTCTTTAACGTATTTGAGCTCTTTGGTTTCACCGACCAGCGGTATCATTATCTCTGGCTTAATGCTGATGCCCTGTTCTTTGGAAACTTCTATTGCAGCTTCAATAATAGCCCTTGCCTGCATATCTGCAATTTCCGGATATGTTACAGCAAGACGGCATCCCCTGTGCCCAAGCATAGGGTTGAACTCGTGCAGGTTCGCAATAGTCATGTGCAGCTCATCGTAAGAAAGCATCATTTCCTTTGCAAGCGCCTTGATATCATCATCTTCCTGCGGAAGGAACTCGTGCAGCGGCGGGTCGAGCAGACGTATGGTAACCGGTCTTTCGCCCATCGCTTCGTATATGCCCTTGAAGTCCTGCTTCTGCATCGGCAGCAGTTTAGCAAGCGCCTTTACCCTCTGATCAACCGTCTTTGAAACTATCATCTCACGCATTGCCGGTATCCTGTCTTCGTCAAAGAACATATGCTCTGTACGGCACAGTCCGATACCTTCAGCGCCGAACTTGATGGCCTGAATCGCATCTTTTGGAGAATCGGCGTTCGTTCTAACTTTCATCGTCCTTGCTTCGTCGGCCCATTCCATAATTATTCCGAAGTCGCCGGTAAGCTCTGCTGCAATAGTCGGTATCGCTTCTCCGTATACAAAACCGGATGTTCCGTCTATGGAAATGTAATCGCCCTCGTGGAAAACTCGACCATCCGTCGTGCTTAGCGTTTTTGATTTCTCCACTATCATTATCTCTCCGCAGCCGGATACGCAGCATGTTCCAATGCCTCTTGCAACGACCGCTGCATGAGATGTCATACCGCCACGTGATGTTAGTATCCCGTTTGCTGCATACATACCTTCTATATCTTCAGGAGACGTCTCCAGCCTTACCAGAATAACTTCTTCGCCCGCTTCAACAGCAGCAGCTGCATCGCTTGCGGTAAAGTATATCTTGCCGCATGCAGCACCCGGTGAGGCTGCAAGGCCTCTTGCCATCGGCTGGGCTTTTTTAATAGCGGCAGGGTCGAACGTCGGATGAAGAAGAGCGTCAAGCTGCTTTGGTTCGATCTTCATAAGAGCTTCATCTTTTGTGGCTTTGCCTTCGTCAACAAGGTCCACAGCCACCTTAAGAGCGGCAGCAGCAGTTCTCTTTCCGTTTCTCGTCTGAAGCATATAGAGCTTGCTTCTCTCTATCGTGAACTCCATGTCCTGCATGTCCCTGTAGTGGTCTTCAAGCTTTGCAGCTATTTCTACGAACTCTTTATAAACTTCCGGCATAGTGTCTTCAAGTTCGGAAATCATCTTTGGCGTCCTTATTCCTGCAACAACGTCTTCGCCCTGTGCGTTCATAAGAAACTCCCCGTACAGTTTCTTTTCGCCTGTTGACGGGTTTCTTGTGAATGCAACACCCGTTCCGGAATCGTTGCCCATGTTGCCAAATACCATAGCCTGAACATTAACAGCCGTTCCCCAGTCGCCCGGGATGTCATTCATCCTGCGGTATACTATAGCTCTCTGGTTGTCCCACGAACGGAAAACAGCCTTAACAGCTTCCAGCAGCTGGATCTTAGGATCCTGCGGGAACTCTTCTCCCCGCTCAACTATATAGAGCGCTTTGTACCGCAGTACAACCAGCTTTAAGTCTGTCGTTGTAAGGTCTGTGTCAGACTCTGCTCCTGTCTCTTGTTTTATATCGTCAAGTATCTCTTCAAACTTGCACTTCTCTATTCCCATAACAACGTCAGAGAACATCTGGATGAATCTTCTGTAGCTGTCGTATGCAAATCTTTCGTTGCCGGTAAGCTTTGCAAGGCCTTCTACCGCAATGTCATTAAGCCCAAGGTTCAGGATGGTATCCATCATTCCCGGCATTGAAACCCTTGCTCCCGACCTTACTGAAACAAGCAACGGGTCATTCGAATCACCAAACTTCTTCCCGTTTATTTCTTCTGTCTTCTTCAACGCCTCATAAAACTGCTCAAGGATGTCGTCAGCTATAACCTTGCCGTCTTCGTAATAACGGTTGCACGCTTCTGTCGACATCGTAAAGCCCTGTGGAACAGGCAGTCCAAGAGACGTCATTTCTGCAAGGTTAGCGCCTTTACCTCCCAGCAGGTTTTTCATCGAAGCGTTGGCTTCGCTGAAAAGGTATACATACTTTTTCCCCATATTTATCATACTCCTTAAATAAAATATATATATTTACGACCATAAAAAAGAGCCGCATAATTCAAATCACCGAAAAAGTATACAATAAAAAAAAGCATTATACAACGTAAAACGCCTTTTTTATAAAAATTTTCTAATTGCATACGAAAAAAATCCAAATTCTCTTAAAACAAAACAAACTCGGCAGATATAACATAACATAAAACTTCTACTGAGTCAACGCAGGCAACCCTGAAAAATCAGAATCTCTATAAAAATTTCAAATTAAAAACGCCTTGAAAAAGACGTTAGATATTTGCTGATCTCCGCTATTTTGAACCTGTTTATACAGAGCTTTTATACTCCTGGGCTTTCTGTATCATCTCCCGGGCGTGCATAAACGATACGCTGGATTCTCCGCCGGCCAGCCTTGCAATCTCGCCGACCCGTCCGTTTTCCGTAAGCTCTTCAACATCCGTCGTTGTAGATCTCTCGTTGCTCGATTTGCTTATTCGGAAGTGTTTGTCCGCCATGCTAGCAATCTGCGGGAGGTGCGTAACGCAGATAACCTGACGCCTCTGTGCAATGTTCCTCAGCTTACGTGCAACCACCTCGGCCATCCTGCCGCTGATGCCGGTATCAATTTCGTCGAATATCATCGTCGGTATTCCGCCTTCGTTGGCCGCTATGTTCTTAAGCGCAAGCATTATCCTTGACACCTCGCCGCCCGACGCTACCCTGCGCAGCGGCTTGGCAGGCTCTCCCCTGTTTGCTGATATATAGAACTCCACGCTGTCGATTCCGTTTGCTGTAAAAGCGCACTCTTCCTTTGGAAGGATATCCAGCATGTTAACTTTAAAAACTGCTCCCGTCATTCCAAGCTCACAAAGCTGCTGCTGCATCTTATCCGAAAACTCATCAGCTGCTTTTCTCCTAAGTTCAGACAAAGCGCATGACTGCCCATAAAGCAGATCCTTCTTCTTTTCAAGTTCGGCGGAAAGCTCTGCAATAAGTTCTTCGCTTCCTATAAGGTCTTCAAGCTCCTGCTCTGCTTTTTTGATGTAGCCTCCATCGACTGCTGCATCGCCGTATTTACGGCTTAGACTGCTTATCAGAGAAAGCCTCTGCTCTATGTCCTCAAGCTCGCCGGCGTCAAAATAGTTCTCGCTTATCTCTGCGCTGATGCTTGAGGCTATCTCCTCGACAATGTAGTATGCCTCATCAGCTTTAGTAGAAAGCTCTGCGAACTTGTTGTCTACATCCTCTATTCCCTGCAGCTTTAGCCCTGCATCTTTGAGCATCGCAAGCGCGTTAGCGTCATCATCATACAAATAACCATAAGCGCCCGACAGCGCCTCGGCTATCCTCTCAGCAGCGTTCAGCAGAGTCTTGCGCTGTTTGAGCTCTTCTTCTTCGCCCGCTCTTACCGCCGCTTTTTGGATCTCGTCTATCTGAAAGCGCAGCATATCGATGCGCCTTTCCCTGTCGCCTTCATTTCCTGAAATAGATAAAAGCCGTTTCTTTACGGCTCTAAATTCTCTGTATAATTGTTGTGTCTTTTGTTTTGCCTGTTCGATGCCCTCTCCGAAAGAGTCGAGCATTCCTATATGGTTTTTCTCATTAAGCAGCGACTGGTGTTCGTGCTGCCCGTGGATGTCCACTAGAAGGTCGCTTGTCTGTTTAAGTACGGCAAGTGTTACAAGAGAGCCGTTTATACGGCATACATTTTTTCCAGATGCGCTGAGTTCCCGTGATAAAACGACAGTGCTGCCGTCAGTCTCAATCTCCTGGTCTGCAAGTATCTGCAAGACCTCTTTAGGCACATCCTCGAACCACGCTTCTACAACGGCCCTGTCCTGCCCCGACCGGATAAGTTCCCTGTCGGCACGCTCGCCAAGCGCCAGGTTTACAGAATCTACTATTATAGACTTGCCGGCGCCAGTTTCGCCGGAAAGCACGCCAAGCCCTGCACCAAGCGATATTTCAAGCTCGTCGATAAGAGCTATGTTTTTTATTTTAAGTCTGCTCAACATATATCTATCAGTTCACCCTAAATTAGCGCACTATCATCTTTCTTAAAGAGTCTGCTACAAGTGTCTGCATCCCTGTTTTCTTGATTGCTACGAATATCGTGTTATCGCCTGCGATACAACCCGATATCTCCGGCATGTTCATCTCGTCAATAGCCTCTGCAGCTACGCTTGCGCTTCCCGTCATAGTATGCACTACGACCATACCCACCGCTTCGTCAACCGAAATGACAGTCTCGCTGAACACTCTGCGGAAAACATCGAATTTACCGCTCTGCTCAAGGCCGTTGGCTGCATACTTATACGAGCCGTCGCTTGACTGCGCCTTTATAAGCTTCAGCTCTTTTATGTCTCGGGAAATCGTTGCCTGGGTAACCTCGAACCCCTTTTTTTTCAGCAATAGGGCAAGTTCGTCTTGTGTCTCAACGTTATTTTCTTCAATAACTTTGAGTATCATGTTTTGTCTGCCTGCTTTCATAAAAAAGCCTCTTTTCTTATTTATTCGAAGACTTATGAAAAGTCAAAGCCTATTTATCCCAGTTTAAGAATTTAGATCTGAGAAGGGGGTAGAAGTACGCTTCCTTGAATCTTATGAAGCGCGCAAGATTCTTAGATTTTTTAATGTCAACAAACTCGCCCTTCTGCATTCTTCTGACGACTACACCGTCGCTCGTAAGCAGAGCGCCGGAATCGGTCAGCGGTTTCAAAGTTATCAGGTCCTCGCTTGAAGCGACGATGGTTTTAGAATGAAGCGTGTGGGCGTTAAGCGGCGTTGCAAGCATGCACTTCAATTTCGGGCATACAATCGGCCCGCCCGCAGACAGTGAGTATGCCGTAGAGCCTGTCGGCGTCGCAACCAGCATACCGTCGCACGGCATCCTGTCGGCCAGTGCTCCGTTAATGATAAGCTCTATGTTTATCATCCTTGCCATGTCTTCCTTTACAAGAGCGATGTCGTTAAGCGCTGTAACAGAGCATTCTCTGTCTGCGTTTTCGTCTTTAACGCTGCCGTAAAGCATAAGCCTCTCTTCAATGTGAAAATCGCCTTTTTGAATCCTGTCTATTGCGCTGTCTATATCATCTAGTTCGACTTCAGACAAAAATCCAAGACGTCCGAGGTTAATGCCTAATATAGCGACACCATACTCACTACTGTCAGTTGCAGCTTTCAGTATAGTGCCGTCTCCGCCAAGGACTATCAAACAGTCGATTTTGGAATAATCGATCTTTTTCGTCTCGCCGTCCGGCATTCCTGAAGGGTCGAAATAGACGTCTATTCCACGCTGACGAAGATTCTTCGCAACGCTGACAGCGCCTTTAAACCCCTCGTCTTTTTTAGGATTAGCTAATATCCCAACTTTATTTAAAGTCATAACAAATATTATAATCAATATAGAATAATTATACAACCATATTCAGGCACATTGTTATAAAATCTTATTATTTTTGTTATAAGGAGCTGTCTTGTGCTGCATCGACTATTGCTTGTACGTTGGTTTCAGTGTCTTCTGCGCTGTCTGAAAGGCAGGCAAGATATTCAATGTTGCCTTCCGGCCCTTTGATAGGGCTGTAATCGAGCCCGCATATGGTGAACCCGCTTATCTTTGCAAACTCAAGTATATCTTCTATAACGCTTACATGAACGTCTTTATCTCTTACGACGCCTTTTTTGCCTACGTTCTTTCTTCCCGCTTCAAACTGCGGTTTGATTAGCGCAGCTATTTTATACGGTGCAGTCAGCACTCTCTTCAGCACCGGCAGTATCAGCTTTAATGATATGAACGATACGTCTATACTGGCAAAGTTTATCTCTTTTTCAAACATCTCTTTTTCAAGATATCTTGCGTTAGTCCTCTCCATCACGCAGACACGCTCATCGTTCCTCAGCTTCCATGCAAGCTGCCCGTATCCTACATCTACGGCATAAACAAACGATGCACCGGCACGCAGCATACAGTCGGTAAAGCCTCCTGTGGAAGCGCCCACGTCTATGGCAACTTTTCCTTCAATCTCCAGGCCGAAGCTTTCGACAGCCTTTTGCAGCTTCTTTCCGCCACGGCTGACAAACTCGTCACCGCCACGCAGTTCTATATCCTGCTCTTCAGTAACTGTTGCAGAGGGTTTGCTGCACATTATACCGTCCACAAAAACATGCCCGGCGATAACATAGGCTTTTGCCTTCTCTCTGCTGGGTGCAAGACCCTTCTCATATAGGTATACGTCTATTCGCTTTTTGTCCGGCATGCATTACCTCTTGCTTATTACTTTTGCCTTGGTGCATTTTCCCAGAATATGTTTCGATATCTGTTCAAAATTGTCTTGCTGTGCGTAAATATGGTTTTTTGCGATGTGGCTTTCAGTCAGCACCAGCTTTTTATTCCTGCCGTAGATAACTACTTTTGTTACGGCAGCAAACTTAGTGTACATACTGCTTCTCGTGGCTGCCAATATGCTGCTGCCAACAGTAGGCAGGCTACCAGCTGCAATTCCTGCAACAGCTCCTAACAGCGCCGTTTTCTTGACCTTGTCCATAGTACCTTTCGCCGTAATAAAGCTTACGCCTTTATCGTCCATTTTATATACGATATCGTATTTCCCTCCGTGTATAGCAGCGAATACGACATAATACGATAATAAAGTAAGCACAGTTAGCCCAAGGAACACAAGGCCGAAGCCCTCTGCAACTTCAATGAAGACACTCGTCGTCAAGTCTCCTTCAATGAGCGCCAGCGCAAGTACGAACACCATTATTGCTATAACAGTAAACAGAAATATCTTAATAAGCGTCTTTGGAACCGAAGCATCTTTAAAAATACGCATCCTGTAGTCCCATGTATAATTGCTGTCGGTTGTCTGCACCATCAAGATGTTCCTTTACTTTGTGTTCTTCTTTTTTGGCGGCGAAATGTTCTTGTCGTCCTTAACGAAAATCATAACTACTGATGAGACAATGCTCACTATCTCTTTGTTCTTCTTTATTGCCAACGTCTTTCCTGCTGCTTTACCGGCTACTGTGAAAGCTGCGATAAGGCTGGACATGACTATCACCCAAACTATCTCGCTTGCATCGCCCCTCATTGCAACACCAATTGCGATAGCAGCGCCAGCCGCCCCGCTTACTATACCGCACATATCCCCCACTACGTCTCCGCATATGTTGGATACTATATCGGCATTTCTAAGCAGCTTAATAGCGCTCTTTGCTTTTTTAATCTTCCTTGAAGCCATCGAAATGAACGGCGCAGGGTCGCAGGTCGCAAAAGCAATACCTATTATGTCGAACACCACGCCTATCAAAATTATGAATACAATAATAAAAGCAGCCGCTATGGTAGGTAGATTGTCCATCAGCGACTCCGTTGCCACGCTTAGCCCTGCCGTAAAAACAAGTGTGATCAGAAAGATCTTCAGCGCCCAATATTTAATGCCTGTTTTCTTTTTAGCCATAATCCTTTGTAAAATAAAACAATATTATAAAAAAATAAAAATGGTGGTGATATTTTGGATAAACCTTGCAGCTTAGGTCCAGTAGGATTTCCCTTCAAGAGTACTCCCCGTCGCCGATGGAGCGGTTTCCCATCAAACTCTGAAATGCGGTGTTGCCACTCGCATGACTGGATTGCCGTTTAGACCACACTATAATCTCCAAAATACCTGGGTGCAATGCGTATTTAAAACACTTACACACATACAGTCTAGGAGTTTTCCTCGACAGCACAAACGCGATTTCTAGCCTCTTTTGCCATGCGGGTTTCATGCAGCAATCGTTCCGAAAGTACGTGGCCTTTGTACTATCAGGCGTGTTCTGTACTACACCCCGTAAAACTCAAGGCAGGCTACTCTGTACACAGCTTTTCACCGCATAACAGGTTTAATCCCAAGTAGTAGCATTAAGTGTCCCATGTTGCCACCTGCTTGGGTCTCCACGGAAGCGGGGTCATCGCCCGCATGCCATTGCGGATCGCCCCACGACCTTAACTCCCAGCATCAGCCCCGGGCTGGGCGCCCTAGGCCAACACAAGGAACTTCATCGATGTGCCCTTTAGCGGATTTTTAGCCCCGCTTTCAAAATCGCAGTACCGACTAGAATACTGCACCACCTTTATTTATTATACATTATCTGTCTTCACATTTCAATTCGTTCACATTTATTTTACTTTTTATCAGTCGTCAGTGTCCACTTCTTCGTCTGAATCATCTGCACTGCTCGCTTTGGTCTTGCCAAGACCGTACTCTTCAAGTATCTTCGCTTTGAGCAGGTCGTATACGTCTTTATTATCTTTCAGATACAGCCTTGCGTTGTCCTTGCCCTGTGCTATCCTCTCGTCGCCGTAATAGAACCACGAACCGGACTTTTTGATAATACCCATCTCAGTTCCAAGGTTGATAACGCTGCTTTCCGCAGATATACCTTCGCCATAGAATATATCGAACTCCGCTTTTTTAAACGGCGGCGCAACCTTGTTCTTCGCTACTTTTATCCTCGTACGGTTGCCTATCATGTCTGCTCCGTTTTTAAGCGTCTCTATACGACGCACGTCCAGTCTTACCGAAGAGTAGAATTTAAGTGCCCTGCCGCCGGGTGTTGTCTCCGGGCTGCCAAACATTACGCCTACTTTTTCCCTTAGCTGGTTAATGAACACGGCCACCGTGCCAGACTTGCTTGTTATGCCCGCCAGCTTTCTTAGCGCTTGCGACATCAGCCTGGCCTGCAGCCCCACGTGTGACTGCCCCATTTCGCCGTCTATCTCTGCCTTTGGCACCAGCGCTGCAACAGAGTCGATGACAATTATATCTATAGCGCCCGACCTTACCAGCGCTTCCGTTATCTCCAGTGCCTGCTCGCCCGTGTCCGGCTGCGATACATAAAGATTGTCAATGTCCACTCCAAGGTTAGAGGCGTAAGTCGGGTCAAGCGCATGCTCTGCGTCTATAAACGCAGCTGCTCCTCCCAGCTTCTGGGCTTCTGCTACCATATGCAGCGCAACTGTTGTTTTACCTGAAGATTCAGGGCCGTATACTTCAACTATCCTGCCTCTGGGCACACCGCCCACACCAAGCGCAATATCCAGCTCAAGACACCCTGTAGGTATCACGTCTACCGGAACTCCAACAGAATCGCCAAGCTTCATGACGCTTCCCTTGCCGAATTGTTTCTCTATCTGGTTCAATGCCATATCAAGCGCTTTTTGTTTTTCTGCTGACATATTGCTCCTCCTGATTATTCTTTATTCTGATTATAACACAACCAAAGTCCCTTTTTGCGGACTCTAGAACAGTGTTTTTAAAACCTGTCTGTTTTTAATGAAATAGTCCACAAGGCTCACGAGCGCTATAGCCGCGCTTGCCCACATAAGTATCAGCCCGAGCGGAATATTCCATGCTTCCCATGTGAATATATAGCCTTCTACAAGCACAGTGCAGACAGCTACGATCTGCACTACTGTTTTTATCTTTCCAAGCTTGCTTGCGGCGACCACCTTGCCTTCAGCCGCTGCCAGCAGACGCAGACCGCTTATTATAAACTCTCTGCCTATAAGGATTATAACGACTATAGCACTCATATAAAAACTCTCTACTGTCATAAGCATTATAAGTGCGCTGCAAACAAGCAGCTTGTCCGCTATTGGGTCAATAAGCTTGCCAAAATTCGTTACCATATCGTGCTTTCTTGCCAGCCTTCCGTCAAGAAGGTCGGTTATTGCCGCAACAACAAAGACGATGGCTGCATATAGATATTGATACTTAATATTTATATAAAAAAACGCTATAAATACGGGTATTAATAATATCCTTGCCAGAGTAAGTTTGTTAGCTATGTTCATTTAGCCTCCCCTAATAAATCATATTCGTATGCCTTTTTTATAACAACGTCCGCAAAGCTTCCCGCTTCAAGCGTTCGCTGTGCAGATATATATGTTATTCCGTCCACATCCGGCGCTTGTCCTATCGTCCTGCCAACGAAAAAACCCGTTTCTTCGTCCGCCCCGTCAACTAAAACACGCTCCGTTTTGCCTATGCTGTCTTCGCATATCTGCTGTGAAATACCTTCCTGAAGCGCCATGACCTCGTTATACCTTTTGAGTTTTATCTCTTCGGGCAGCTGTCCTGGCAGTTTTTCTGCAGGCGTACCGTCTTCGTTGGAATAGCGGAATACTCCGAGACGCTCGAACCTAAGCTCCTTTACAGCATCCAGCATCTCATTAAAATCTTCATCCGTCTCACCAGGGAATCCCACTATGAGCGTTGTCCTTATCGCAAAGCCCTTTTCATGCAGTTTTTTTACGATTCTTTTGGATGATTCTTTCGTGTTTCTCCTGTTCATGCGTTTTAAAACATTGTCGTTGAAATGCTGTATGGGTATATCCATATAGTTGCATACGTTATCATGTTTTTGCATAACGCCGATAAGTTCGTCAGTTATTCCCTCCGGATAGCAGTAAAGCAGCCTTACCCACCCGTCCTTCATTATTACAGCTGCACGGTCAATCAATTGTGCAAGCATCGGCTTTCCAAAGTCGGTACCATACTTAGTTGTATCCTGGGCTATCAGTATTATTTCCTTTACACCACCGTCACGCAGATCTTCTATCTCGGATAGTATGCTGTCCATATCCCTGCTTTTCAGCGGGCCTCTTATATACGGTATAGCGCAATAGCTGCACCTGTTGTCACAGCCTTCGGCTATCTTGACATATGCGATATGCGGCGGAGTTGTAAGCACCCGCTCCACAAGCTCTTCGTCTATCCTGTCGGTACAGAAGCACTTTTCGCCTTCCAGTGCCATGTTTATAGCTTCATTTATCTTTGAGTAGCTGGATACGCCAAGAAAAGCGTCCACTTCCGGAAGCTCTTCCGAAAGCTCGTCAGCATACCTCTGCGAAAGACAGCCCGTAACTATAAGCTTGCCCGGATACTGCGACATCTCCAGTATTGCGTCTATCGACTCCTGCTTTGCATCGCCTATGAAACCGCAAGTGTTCACTATAATAACGTCCGCACTCTCCGGCTCCTGCGTCAATGCTGCGTTGCTCTGCGCAAGGATGCCCAACATATGCTCTGTATCTATCTGGTTTTTTACGCAACCCAGTGAGACTACGTATATCAAAACTTCGCTCATTCTACTCCTCTTTAGCCCCGAACATCTGCTCATACTGTTCCCACGATATAAGGACCTGCCTTGCCTTGCTGCCTTCAAATGGACTAACAAGCTTCCTTACTTCCATCTCGTCAACAAGGCGTGCGGCACGGGCATACCCGACACGCAGCCGCCTTTGCAGCATCGAAATCGAAGCCTGATCGTGTTCCAGCACTATTTCTATCGCCCTTGGAAGCAGTTCATCATAGTCGCCTTCTGCGCTCTCCTGCTCCGTTGAAGATGATATATCCTTCTCTACCTCTTCGTCAAACTGGTCCTCTGTAGAAATGTACTGAGTTACTCTTTCTATATCGTCGTCACCAACATAGCACCCCTGCAGTCTCACCTCTTTGGGAGCGCCGGAAGGATGATAAAGCATGTCGCCGTTGCGCAACAGCTTTTCTGCTCCGTTTTTGTCGAGTATTGTCCTCGAGTCAACTCCGGCGTTAACTTTGAACGCTATGCGCGAGCTTATATTAGCCTTTATTACGCCCGTGATGACATCAACAGAAGGTCTCTGCGTTGCAACTATAAGGTGTATCCCCGCTGCACGTCCAAGCTGGGCTATACGACAGATGGAGTCTTCCACCTCTCTTTTCTGCGCCATCATCAGCTCGGCAAGCTCGTCGACTATTACCACTATCCTTGGAAGTGTCTCATCTTCCTCCTCTTTTGCAAGTTCGTTAAAACGTCTTATATCCCTTGCACCCGCCTCTGCGAAAAGTTTATACCTGGATGTCATTTCACTTACAGCCCAGTTAAGAGCGCTTGCCGCCTTTTTAGTGTCCGTGACCACGGGCACCAGCAGGTGCGGTATTGTTTTGAATATCGAAAGCTCAACCACTTTAGGGTCGATGAGTATAAGCTTTACTTCGTCAGGCGTGGCTTTGAATAGTATGCTCGTTATCATAGAGTTGATGCACACGCTCTTGCCAGATCCCGTTTCGCCTGCTATAAGCATATGCGGCATTTTTGCTATATCCACGTAATAATTTTTACCGGATATGTCTTTACCGAGTGCAAAGGTAAGCGGAGATTTTGCCCTCTTGAACTCTTCGCCGATAAGCATAGAGCGAAGATGAACGAAAGTAACGTCCATATTCGGCACTTCAATCCCCACTGCAGCTTTGCCGGGTATCGGCGCTTCAATCTTGACAGACTTTGCAGCAAGATTCATCGCAATGTCATTCTCCAGCTCTTTTATGCGCTTGACACGCACGCCCGGAGCGGGTCTTAGTTCATACCTTGTAACAGCGGGCCCTTTTACTATGTGAACGACTTTAGCGCTAATGCCGAAGTTCTCAAGCGTTTCTTCGATAAGCAGAGCGTTCCTGCGCTGTTCTTCCATTCCTTCAGACTTGCCTTTGCCGTCCGGCTTTGAAAGCAGCGATAGTGGCGGTATCTTATATTTTTTCTGTCCTTTTCTGGATTTTAACGCCTGATGCTCTTTTCCAGAGTGCTGCTCAAGGTTCGGCTCGTTTTGTTTGTGCTGATAGTCCTCATATGATTCTATCGTCAAATCTCCTGTGCTTCGATCATCGACGTCTTCGACATCATCGAACAGCGGCTCTTCGTCATCTTCCGGCATCGGCAATGTTTCCGCTTTACTGTTGACATCCGTATATATATCATCGTCAAAAAAATTGTTGCGCTCCTTTTTTCGGAAACTTTTTCTGCCAAGCAGTTCCGGCTCGTCAAACGGGTCAGCATCCTGTGTATCTTCGCTTAAATCTTCAATGTACAGTTTGTTCTTCTTTCTCTGCTCTGCCCCCTGCTTTGCTTTCTTAACTACAGTCCTTCCGGCGTCTATAGCCTTTGTACCCATCTTTTTTATAGAAAGGTTGGCAAGAACCAGAACCGACACGAGCGCCAGCGCAATGAAAAGTATTATGCAGCCTATCTTACCGATAAGCAAATAGAACGGGAAAACAAGCAGGCACCCGACCGCTCCCGAACCTGCTATTGTGACTCCTGCCTGATATGAACTGCGTACAAATTTGAAAAAGCCTTCATCCAGAACGAGCTTGTCGAGCATGAACGTCTGGGCAAGCGAGAAAACGGACACAACAAAGAGAAAATAAAGGAGTATCTTTCCGATATTGACTTTCTTGCTTCTTGCTGCAATCGTCAGTATTCCAATAAAGATAACCGCAAACGGCACTATATAAGTAAAAATACCGAACAGTCCGAAAAGAATGTCTTTAAGCACTCCGCCGATTATTCCGGTGTCCGCCGGCAGAAAAACACACACACCAATAAAAATGCCCAGTGCTATGAGCAGCACTCCGGCTATTTCATTTGTGTGTGGATTCTTTTTGCGGGCAGCGGCCCTGGTTTTTGTATTCTGTCTTGATCTTGGTCTTTTCGCCTTGGGCATACTAATTTCACCTCATCAAGTATTATAACATAAGTAGAAAAATATACAATCACCATTAGGTCTGCAAAGTCTCTCTTGTGTCTGGCCTCCTGATGCTTTGCTGCTCAGCCGAAAATCTGCAATATAAAAGCTCCGGCAAACAAACCGGAGCTCTGCGTTTTTTAGGTTATTTGCCGTTCGTCGCCAGCTCTCTTATCGATTGTATCTTGCCGTATACTATAAGTTTATCTCCCTGCTGCATCTTAAAATCTGCGCTAGGGAAATCCACAGTGTTAGAGCCTCTGTCAACTTTAAGCACGTGAACAGACCTTTCACTAAGCTTTGCCGTTGCCAGAGTTTTATCTACCAAAAAGCTGCCAGCCTCCACCAGCACTTCATATACGGCAAAATCCGGGCTTATCTTCAGCACCTGGTCTACCGAGCGTCGGCTTGCCTGTTTTATCACCTTTCTCGATATGATTCGTTCTACCAGTCTGTCGATCTTTATCTTCACGTACCTGCTTCTCGTTATCAGTATGAAAAGCACCGCAAATACGATTAGCCCCGCACCTGCATAGAGAAGCTGGGAAATGTTCTGAGATATCATGTTGAACAACAACGAAACAAGAGATATCTGCGCAAGATAGCTTACCAGCATCAATCCGCTTGCCAGTTTTCTTCGCAGAGGGTGCTGAGAGATAAGCTCCGACTCCCTTGTAGTAAACCCGGTATGCGTAAGAATAGATATGACCTGAAACCTTGCCTTCTGAGAATCAAGCCCAGTGATACGAAAAACTATCGCCAGTATCTCGACAAGCAGCCAAAGCGCCGCAAGAACTATCCCGAAATATACTAAAGTCATAAAACAGCATCCCCCTTTTTATCATTATACCATATACAGCCTGCGGTATATAAAAACGGCTACTAAAAAAGCTCCAAAGGATATCTTCGAAGCTTTTCATCCTTCTTTGCAGGTCACTTATACTCATACCTTTCATAATATCCGATCAGCTCGCCGTCCTCTTCTCTAACTGCCCTCATGAATATCCTCTTCTTTTCACCGTCAGTTATCATCTTCTCTTCCAGTCCTTCGTGCTGCATCCTGCGGAAAACTTCTTTTATTACGCTGTTGGAGTTCTCGTTATGACAGTCAAATATCGAACGTCCGAGAAGCGTCCTGCCGCCTCTGTCCTTATACAGCTCCTCAGCAGCTTTGTTCATATATACCATCACGTGCTCTGTGTCCGCCATAAGCACAGGCTCGGTAAGTGAATCCAATATCGCCTTATACATCCGCTTCATACCCCTTTTTTTCAGATTTGCCGTGCTGCCTGTCGAAGTTCTCTTTGTTTTTGTCAAGATACCTCTGATGCAGCTCGTCTGCGTCCATACCTGTTTTAAGGCACATGCTTACAAAAAAGTGTAGTATATCTACTAGCTCATCTTTCACCTTGTTTTCATCCACAGTTTTTGGGTTCTTCCACCACTTGAAATTGACTTCATCAATAAGCTCCGCAAGCTCGGACAGCATTGCAAGCGTCTCTTTTTGTATCCACTGCTCCATAGGTATGTCTTCAAGCCCTCTGCTGCTGACGAGTTCAGAGTCAAATTTGTTTTGCCATTCAAAAATATTCTCCAGCTTGTCCATTCTTATCCCTCCAGTAATTTTTCCAGCTCTTTTTTCTTCTTTATATTGCCCGCAAACACAGCCGACATGCTGCTGTAATCAAATATCTGCTCTATAAGCTTGCCGACTCTTTCATTGGTAACAGCTTTAATCTTCTCAATAGTCTGCGCTTCGTCGTATTCCTCCGACTGCAGCAGCAGCGTTTTCCCAAGGGCGCTCATCTTTGCATTTGTACTCTCGAGTGAGAGCACATAGTTGCCAAGAAGCTGGTCTTTGCCCATTATAAACTCATCTTCACTTATCTTTTCCTTTTTTAGCCTGTCTATCTCATCAAACATCAGCTTCGTAACGGTGTCTGCATTCGCTGCAGTCGTGCCGCCGTAAAGAGTATACATTCCGTCATAGCTGTATGACGAAGGATATGAATAGACCGCATACGCAAGCCCCATCTCTTCTCTTATCTTTTGAAACAATCTAGAACTCATGCCTCCGCCCAGCACATTGTTCATAATAGCAAGGGCAAATCTCTCGTCGTTATCATATGAAACACCGGGGAAAGATATACAAAGATGCGTCTGCTCAACATCCTTCTCTATAAACAACGACCTGCGCACCGGTTTGTGTCCGTTGCCGTATTGCGTTTCTTCCTTCTTCTCGCCTCTCGTATATCCTCCAAGATGCCGCTCGACGCTTTCAAGCATCTGCTTTTCATCAAACTTTCCTGCAACAGCAACTATTACGTTACCGGGATAATAATGTTTTTCCACATATTCAAAAAGATTTCGCTGTGTAAAGCTCATTATGTTTTCTTCCGTGCCGAGTATCGGCTGCGAAAGCTTGCTTCCGGTAAAGAAAAGTTCTGTTATTTTTTCATGTGCAAGCTCTTCAACGTTATCATTCACCATCGCTATCTCTTCAAGTACAACTCCCTTTTCCTTTGCCATCTCCGTTTCGTCAAACAGCGAATTGGAAAAAAGGTCTGCCAGCACTTCCACCGCAACATCGAATTTGTCCGGCACTACCCTTGCGTGATAGCATGTGCACTCCTTTGAAGTGAAAGCGTTTATCTGCCCGCCTATCCTGTCCATATCCACAGCAATGTCTTTGGCTGTCCTTTCGGCTGTTCCTTTGAACATCATGTGTTCTATATAATGGGATATTCCGTTTTCCTGCTCTGTCTCGCAAACCGAGCCTGTCTTTACCCATATCCCCACGGAAACAGAATTAAAATCCATAAGTTGCTCATACACTACCCTGATTCCGTTATCAAGTGTCTTTATCATCTATTGCTCCTTATATATTATCAAACTTACTAAACAGTATACCTTTTAACAACGGGTTTTAACAGTTGTTTTTTAATTCAAAATCTTTAGCTTAATTCAGGACCACCGGCTTAGCCGGTGGTTTGCTCTAGCCCTATAAGGGCATGTTCCCGGCTTGCGCTTGCAAGCGCATTGAATAGTTTGCCATCCGCATGGTGTTCGCTGGCCAACCCTAAAGGGTCTTTTTATTAGCCTTTGTTTGTCGGCTTACCCGTAAACGGGTCGATATATTCCTTCAAGCTAATCTGATCTGCGGTAGCATCCTCTTGCAGCTGTCTTCGGATATATTCTTGTATCTTTTTCGCATTCTTGCCTGCTGTATCCACGTAATACCCTCTGCACCAGAAGTGTCTGCTTCCATACTTATACTTTAAATTTGCATGTCTATCAAATATGATTAAAGAGCTTTTTCCCTTTAAATATCCCATTATTTGAGACACACTAAATTTCGGTGGTATTCTTACTAGCATGTGGATGTGATCCGGACATAATTCTGCTTCGATTATCTCTATCCCCTTACGATCACATAGCTCTCTTAAGATTTTTCCTATATCTACTTTTAATTTTCCATATATCACATTTCTTCTATATTTCGGTGCAAACACAATATGATACTTACATTCCCACATTGTATGTGCTAAACTATTTTTGTCCATCGGACTACCTCCTTTGTTGTGATGCGGTTGGCAAACCATCATCATTTTAACATTGGAGGTATTTTTCTTACAGCTAAAGCTACTTCTCCCCCCGGCATAGCCGGGGGATTTTTGGCTTCGGTTGCTTTGCAACCAAAACCTCACTAAAGTGAACATTAAAAAGAGCCCTGCACGGCTCTTTATTGGTTCAGAGCTTTTTGAGCTTGTCAACTATTTCTTCGAAGTGCATACCACGTGATGCCTTAACAAAGACAGTATCACCTTTTTTTATAAGCTCCGGCATTTTGCTTAACAGGTCTTGCTTGGATGCGTAGTAATGCACGCTTGCCTTCGATATGCCCGAAGCGCCTTCCCATGCATGCTTAGAGTCTTTGCCGACGCATATGATAACATCTATACCGAGCTTCGCCAAACCTTCGCCGATCTTAAAGTGTATGTCCTCTGCATATTCTCCCAGTTCCAGTACATCACCGACAATAGCTACACTTCGACCTTTGGCGAACTTCATTGTCTGCGCTCCTGCAAGTATCGACTGTCTGCTTGCGTTGTAAACGTCATCTATTATAGTGATGCTGTCCGTTTCAACTATATCCATCCTCTGTGAAACCGGCAGATAACTTTCCACACCGGCAGAAATCTGCTGAGGCGTAAGCCCGAATCTAGCTCCCATAGCAGCTGCAGCAAGTGCAGGATATATCATATATTCTCCCGGCTTTGGTATGAACAGTTCAATCTGCTGACCAAAGCAGTCTGCAGTCAGCCTTGTCCCATTCATGTCTTCGCTCAATATTTCTTTCAGTTTAACATCGTTGCTCTTGTTTCTGCCGAAAAATATTGCGCCTTTGGTATCAATCATCGAAAGTTTATCGTCGTCGCCGTTGAGCACAACAACAGCATCATCGCTCATATACTCGAATATCTCGCACTTGGCTCTAAAAATGTTTTCCCTGCTACCAAGGTTACCGATATGTGATTCACCTATGTTTATCATTAAAACCACATCGGGTTTCGCTACCTTGCTAAGCCGCTTCATCTCTCCGGCTTCACTCATTCCAAGCTCAAGGACTGCAATATCATGATGCTTTTCTATCTTGAAAATAGTCTGCGGCAGACCGAATTCGTTGTTGAAATTACCCTCTGTTTTAAGTACGCTGTACTTCTGTGAAAGCACACTTGCTACCATCTCTTTTGCAGTAGTTTTGCCTACGCTTCCAGTTATCGCAATTACTTTTATATCAAAAAGACCGCGGTAATATTCCGCAATGTCTTTTAGCGCAGCAAACGTAGACTCAACTAAAATATGCGGCTTGTCCCCCAGCGGCTTTTCGCATACAACGCAGACAGCCCCGTTGTCAAGCGCTTTGTCTATATAAAAATGTCCGTCTGTATTCTCGCCTTTTACGGCAACGAAAAGCTCACCCGGCTGCACTTGCCTTGAGTCTATCTTTATATCTGTAACGCTCTGATCACCAAGAGACGGCGGTCCGAAAACCTTACCACCGCAGCTTTTTGCTATTTCGTTTATTGTCAGCCTCTGCATATTTACCTACTTATATTTCTCTAGCGATAGCTCGATGAGTTTTTCGCACAACTGTTCATAGCTCATACCGATCGCCTGCGCTTCCTGCGGTACAAGGCTTGTCGGTGTCATCCCCGGCAGGCTGTTTGTTTCAAGGCAGTAAATTTGCCCCTTCTTGTCCATTATGAAATCTGTCCTCGAATAAACCTGCATCCCAAGGTTTTTGTGAACTTTCAGCGCAATCTGCTGAATCTTGCTGGTGTGTTCTTCATCAAGCTGCGCCGGACATATTTCTACCGTGGTCCCCGGCTGATATTTATGCTCGTAATCATAAAAGCCCTCGTTTGGTATTATCTCTACCAACGGTAGCGCCTTGTCGTCAAGCACGGCACATGTGAACTCCCTGCCTTCGATATACTCTTCCACGACGATTTCATCGTCCATCCTAAGCGCTTTTTCCTTGATGTCGTCAAGCTCGTCGATACTCTTTGTTCCATCAACAATAAAAACGCCGATGCTCGAACCGCTGGCGCTGGATTTAACCACGCACGGCGGCACGATCTTCTTTGAACCTCTCTTATAATCTTCTTTTCTTATTACGGTATATTTCGGCGTAGGTATCCTGCTCGCCGTAAATATCATCTTAGTAAAGTGCTTATTCAAAGCAACTGCGCTCGCAAGATATCCTGCTCCTGTATATTTTATACCCATCATGTCAAGAACCGCCTGTATCTTACCGTCCTCGCCGTCTTCGCCGTGAAGCGCCATAAACACTATATCGGCAGCTCTGCATATTTCAAGCACATTGCAGCCAAAGCCCGCCTTGCCTTCATACTGTTCTATCAGCTCTTCTATATCGGGTGCATCTTTGCCGACAAGTATAACTTCTTCCGGTCTGCTTCTGCAGTCTTCAATATATCTAACAAAGTCCCCGCCCGGCACATCATAGTCTCCAATAACATCCACCATAACGGCGTTGTGTCCGTTCTTTAGAAGCGCATTTGCAACCATAGATGCCGTGCATAGTGATACGTCCCTCTCTCTGCTGAGTCCGCCGCATAATACTGCAATGTTCATAAATAAGGCTCCTTTTCTCCACCAACTAAAAAAATTATACAGTTCATGATTATTTAAGTCAATGTATATATGTCGTCGCAAAACGCAAAGTAAAAAAAGAGCCGTAACCGTCTAGCTCGGTCATGGCTCTCTCTGCTAATTAATTTTATTCGTTCTCTTCTTCTACTCTTATCTTTGCAGCAAGCTTATTCTTATGATGACACAGAGCAATGTACTTGTCTTCATCCAGTTCTTTTATAATAGCCTCAAGCTCCATGTCTCCAAAAGCAGTTGTCCTCCCTGCGGAAAACTCTTTATCGACTTCTTCCTTTACTTCAACCACAAGCTCGTCACGTTTATCAATACTCAGTTCACCCTTTAGTTTGAAGTATGCATTAATCCAGTGTGCGATTCCCGCAAGCCCGGAATGCGCATTTATTGCGACTGTAACCGGCCTGTTTAATATCTTCTCTGTGTTGAATATGTTGTATATCTCTTCGTCCTTCAGCAGCCCGTCGGCATGAATGCCGGCTCTTGTTGAATTAAAGCTCCTGCCTATAAACGGAGTACGGGGCGGAATGTCCATCTTCAGCTCATTCTCAAAATAATCCGCAATCTCAGTAATTACCGATAGGTCCATACCGTCGTCCGTTCCCTTAATTCCGCAGTATTCGACAACCATCGCTTCAATAGGGCAGTTGCCTGTGCGCTCTCCGATACCCAGCATAGAGCAGTTTACCGATGCCGCTCCGTAAAGCCATGCGGTTGCTGAGTTAGTTACAACTTTATAGAAATCGTTGTGGCCGTGCCATTCAAGCTGTTCTGACGAAAAGCCCGACAGATTCCGCAGACCGTACACTATACCCTGAACGCTCCTCGGCAATGATGCTCCCGGATATGACACTCCATAGCCGAGCGTATCGCACATTCTTATCTTTATAGGCACTCCCGATTCCTGAGCTATCTTCATAAGCTCATCGGCAAACGGGATAACAAATCCGTAGTAGTCAGCCCTCGTTATGTCTTCAAAGTGGCACCTTGGCACTATTCCATACTCTATAGCCATCTTCACTATGCTAAGATACTTGTCCATAGCCTGTTTTCTGGTAAGGCCCATCTTCTTGAAGATGTGATAGTCAGAGCAGCTGACAAGTATTCCCGTTTCCTTGATACCGAACTTCTTTATCATCTCGAAGTCTTTTTCACTGGCTCGTATCCAAGTAGTAACCTCAGGGAATTCATACCCAAGGTCTATACATTCCTGAATCGCTTCTTTATCTTTATCGGTGTAAACAAAGAATTCGCTTTGACGGATTATGCCTTTTGGCCCGCCCAGTTTGTGCTCCAGTTTATACAGGTCTACGACCTGCTTTACCGTAAACGGTATCCTTGCCTGCTGTCCGTCCCTGAACGTCGTGTCCGTTATACAGATATCTTTAGGCATCCGCATCGGAACAACACGGTTGTTAAACGATATCTTCGGAACATGGTCATAGTCGAACATATCACGGAAAAGCTGCGGTTCATTAACATCCTGCAGCGAATAATGATAATCATTCTCGTGCAGCAGGTTCGTTCTTTCATTTATTATTATTTTTTCTTCGTCATTCATAAATCGTTTCCTCCAGTACTTTTATTCCAGTGCTGTCACAAACTCTTTTATCCTCTGCATACCTTTTTGTATGTTCTGTTCGCTGGTTGCATAGCTGAGGCGCACGTAGTCGTCC
The DNA here is from genome assembly GCA_963666505.2 of Christensenellaceae bacterium. Taxonomy (GTDB): domain Bacteria; phylum Bacillota; class Clostridia; order Christensenellales; family SZUA-584; genus JABGQS01. The sequence goes on from CAXXXL010000002.1 coordinate 255,115, forward strand.
GCTCCAAAAGCAATCCCCGGTATTACAGCAGTAAGAGTATTCTTCAATAGCACTTCAGAGAACTCAAGCGAGTCCTTAATCTCTATTCCGTCAAAGCTTTTTCCCTTCAGCTTTGATATATCCATCATCACATAAAAAGCTCCTTTTGGCATGCTGCATAAAACGCCGTCGATGCCGTTTATGAGTTCACACAGAATCTTTCTGCGCTTGTCAAAAGCAGCTTTCATCATTGCGACCGTTTCCTGCGGGCCAGTTAGGGCTTCAACGCCGGCATGCTGCGCAATAGAATTAGGATTAGACGCTGCATGAGACTGATACGCCCCCATAATTTTAGCAAGCTCGCCAGTGCTTGCCGTATATCCCAGCCTCCAGCCAGTCATTGCATATGTTTTTGACATGCCGTTTATGATTATGGTCTGTGCTTTTATATCGCTTCCCAGCGAAGCGATGCTGACGTGCTCACCTTCATATATAAGCTCGTCGTAAATCTCGTCCGAAACCACAAAGATGCCTGCCTTCACGCATACCTTGGCAATCTTTTCAAGTTCCTTCCTTGAATAAACAGCACCGCACGGATTGGACGGTGTGTTGAGTATAAGCGCCTTTGTTTTGCCGGTGAGCGCTCCTTCGACATCTTCGGCAGTTACTTTGAAGCTGCTGCCGCCCTGAAGGAAAACAGGCACTCCGTCGTTCATCTTCACAAGCTCCGGATAAGTGACCCAGTACGGTACCGGAACGATTACTTCATCTCCGGGGTTAAGTATCGCTGCAAAAACATTAAAAAGCGAATGCTTTGCACCGTTAGAGATTACAATATCCGAAGGCAAGTATTCAAGAGAGTACTTTTTCATAAGCCTTCCGGCGACAGCCGCCTTAAGCTCTGCTGTGCCCGAAGCAGGTGTATATTTGGTCATTCCCTTATCTAGCGCTTCACATGCGGCCTTTTTTATATTGTCGGGTGTATCAAAATCCGGCTCGCCTGCTCCAAAGCCAACAACGTCTCGTCCTTCGGCTTTCATTTTCTTTGCCATTGCAGAGATTTTCAGCGTCATCGACGGTGACACGCCCAGTGCTTTTTTCGATAATTCCATTTTTTCCTCCAAAGAGATTTAAGAATAATCAATTAAATTTCATATTGTATTCATATAATAACACAAGCTCATATCTTTTTCAATTGCTTATTTTCAAAAAAATGAATTGTTTTTACATACAACCTTCATATTTACATCAAATTTTATAAAATTATGCTACACAGAGACATAAATTACCATTTTTATGAATGTCTACCGTATGAATATTGCAATTTTCAACCTTTGGCAGCCTCTTGTATTATTATACGGATACTGAATATAATTTGTGTTGCTGCAAAATCTAATCCTTTTTTCTGTCATGCGGGAATAATAAATGCTGAAAAGTTTAAAACCACACCACTTGTGCCAAAAACTATTATATGAAGAAATTATTAATTAGTTGCAATCCGCTTGATTATTTGCACGTCAAATTATAAAATTATAACAATACGAATAGAAAGGACGAACGCTATGAGTAATTTTACCATAATTACAAGTTCAACTTCCGATTTACCCAAAGAATACTTAGAAAAACACGATATCACTACTATTAAATACACATTTACACTGGACGGCAAGGATTATAAAGACGGAGACATGGACTATAAAAAGTTCTTCGACCTCGAAAGAAACGGCCATATGCCAAGGACTTCCCAGCTCACCCCTGCCGAAGCCATCGACGTGTTTGACGGTTTCCTGTCCCAAGGCAAAGACATACTTTATATAGCCTTCTCATCCGGTCTGTCCGGAAGCTGCGGCAATGTAAACCTCGTCGCAGGCGACATGCGGGAAAAATATCCCGAAAGGCAGATCTTCGTCGTCGACTCTCTTTGCGCTTCGCTTGGTCTTGGACTGCTGGTCGACTATGCAGTAAAAATGCGTGACGACGGCAAGAGCATCGGAGATATTGTAAAGTGGCTGGAAGCCAACAAGCTGAATCTGAACCATTGGTTTACCGTAGACAGCCTCGACCATCTGCGTCGCGGCGGCAGGCTTTCAGGCGGCGCAGCATTCGTGGGCAACCTTCTGCAGATAAAACCGGTACTCAATGTAGACCATGAAGGGCACCTCATCCCCAGAGAAAAGATGAAGGGCAGAAAAAAGGCTTTAAGGTTCCTTGTTGACAAGATGGAAGAGTTGGTAGTGAACCCGGACGGGCAACAGATATTCATCAGCCACGGCGACGATGAAGAAGCCGTAGAAAAGGTAAAAGAGATGATACTCGAAAAATTCCCGGGCGTAGGCGGTTTCATGACAAACAACATAGGCAGCGTCATCGGCGCCCATGCAGGCCCGGGCACTGTAGCGTTGTTCTTTATGGGAAAGAGCAGATAATCGAATATACAGCCGGCCGCAGGATAACCACCTGCGGCCTTTTTTATATGCTCCTGTTTGCTTTTTGAGCAGATATAGACTTTTTTCACAATGTTAAGTATAATCTTAGATGAATCGTCACCCCTGCCTTTTGTCAAACAGGCAGGCGGATTACATTTTGAGGTGAAGATGAAGATATCAGAACTAGCTGCCGTTCTTGACTGCGAAGTGCTGTGCGGCATAGAAAATTTAGACAGGGAAGTCTCTTCAGCGTGCGGAGCCGATCTTATGAGCGATGCGCTTGCTTTTGCAAAAGAGCACTGCGTTCTTCTTACGGGTATGGTCAACCAGCATGTTATAAGAACTGCCCAGATGCTGGACGTGTACTGCATTGCATTTGTCCGTGGCAAGCGCCCCCCCGAAGATATTCTAGCCCTGGCACAGGAAAACAGTATAACACTTTTATCCTGCGGACATTCGCTTTATGAGGCCTGCGGGCTTCTGTATACCAGTGGGCTCGTCCCGTGCTCGAGGCTATAGCTTATGGGCGAAATTTTTACAGAAAAGTTTGAGGTCGTTTCAAACGATTTCACCACCGCCGGTGAAGCTTCTGCAGAAATAAAAAGCATATTGAAGCGTATAGGAATTGAATCATCGCTTATAAGAAGAATCACTATAGCCGCATACGAAGCGGAGATGAACATCATCATCCACAGCCTCGGCGGTGCTATGACCCTGCAGATCAGTTCTGAAAAGGTCAGGCTGTGCTGCAGTGATACGGGACCGGGTATAACTAATATAGAAAACGCTATGAAAGAAGGTTACTCCACTGCTCCGGAAAACATCCGTACGATGGGGTTCGGCGCAGGCATGGGCCTGCCCAACATTAAAAAGAACAGCGACAGCTTTGATATAAGCTCAAACAAACAGGGCACACAATTGTGCCTCGATTTCAACGTCAGGTGAAACAATGGATACATATTTTCATTCTGTGCGGCTCGATAAAGACAAATGCAAGGGCTGTACAAACTGCATAAAAAGATGCCCCACCGAAGCTATACGTGTGCGTGACGGCAAGGCTCAGATAATCGCCGAGCGCTGCATAGACTGCGGAGAATGTATTCGTGTGTGCCCCTATCACGCAAAAACAGCCTACACCGATTCTTTTTCCGATATAAACAAATTCAAATATAAGATAGCTTTGCCGGCTCCCTCGCTATACGGTCAGTTCAAGAATTTGAAGAGCATAGACCGTGTCGTAATGAGCCTGAAGCTGATGGGCTTCGATGACGTTTTCGAAGTCGCTAAAGGCGCAGATATTGTTACCAGCGCTATAAAGAAGCGCATATCAGAAAAGAAAAAGCTTCCTGTGATATCCTCTGCCTGCCCTGCAATAGTCCGGCTCATACAGGTTCGCTTTCCCGAACTCATCGGCAATATAATCGACCTTTTATCCCCGATGGAAGTGGCTGCGGCGGTTGCAAAAAAAGAATATGCTCGAAAGCATGATGTTGATGCAAGGGAAATAGGTGCCTTTTTCATTACCCCCTGCCCCGCAAAAATGACCAGTATTATGCACCCTTACGGAACCAGTCAAAGCTCCGTAGACGGAGCAATATCAATAACTGATATATACGGTCTGTTATCCGGGCAGCTTAAAAAACCCGGCCTGCTCAGTTCAGCCGGAAGCCTTGCTTCAGTATATGGAGTTGGCTGGGCGAACTCCGGCGGTGAAAGCGCCGCAATAGGCGTAGACAATTATCTGGCCGTCGACGGTATCAACAACGTCATCAATGTGCTCGAGGAAATAGACAACCTGCGGCTGGGCGAGCTTGAATTCTTCGAAGGGCTTGCGTGCCCCGGCGGCTGCGTCGGCGGTCCGCTAACATTCGAGAATCCGTTTGTGGCACGCACAAGGATAAAAAAGCTTTCGGACAGCATAGAAAGCAAAGGCCTTATAAGCACAGATTTCGATAAGTATATACTTGACGGTACAGTTGATTTTACCGAGCCAATCGAAGCTATGCCCGTCATGAAGATAGACGAAGACATGGTGGTGGCTATGCGCAAACTCGAAGAGATCGACCGCATAACAGAGAGCCTGCCCGGGCTGGACTGCGGTTCCTGCGGCTCCCCATCCTGCCGTGCTCTGGCTGAAGATATTGTGGCAGGCTGGGCAAAAGAAATAGATTGCATCTTCCGTCTGCGGGACAAGGTTGCAAGCCTTGCAGAGCAGATGGTAGACCTGACCGAGACGAAAGAAGGCGAGAAAAAATGAACGTAGCTGAACTTTGCAAAAAGACTGGCTGGGATATAAAGGCCGGAAACGGTGCTGAAGAGATTACAAGCGCATATGTCTGCGATCTTCTAAGCTGGGTGATGGCGCACGGACAGCACGGCACAGCGTGGGTCACCGTGCAAACCCACGAAAACGTGCTTGCGGTAGCGTCCCTGCACGGTTTCTCCTGCGTGATAATACCAGAAGGAATAGAGCTATCCGAAAGCTTTATCAAAACTGCTGATGAAAAGAGCATAACTGTTGTAGCCGTTCCATGCTCGTCATACGGAGCTGCAGCAGTGCTCAACAGCTTAGGTGTCGGCGAAGTATCATGAGCCTGTATTACGATCTTCATATACACTCCTGCCTTTCGCCATGTGCAAGTGATGATATGACGCCTATGAACATTGCAGGCATGGCGCACATCAAAGGGCTGGATGTCATCTCTCTTGTTGACCACAACTGCGGTTTTAACCTTGCTTCAATGAAAAAAGCCGCAGAGAAATATGATCTTATGTTTGTACCCGGAATTGAGACGACCACCGCAGAAGAAGTCCATCTGCTTTCCTATTTTAAAAATCTGGACAGCGCTTTAGAATACGCCGACATCGTTTATAACAGCCTTGCCGATATACCAAGCTCTTTTATTTTCGGCAGCCAAATCATAATCGGAGAAGATGACGAACCGGCAGGAAATGCCGACAAGCTCCTGGCCCAGTCAAGTTCGTATACTATAGAGCAGCTTGCCAAGCTGACAAGACAACTCGGCGGCGCTCCCGTTCCCGCGCATATAACCCGCTCTTCTTTTGCACTTGTAACAAATCTTGGGTATATACCCGACGGTCTTTTCAATACAGTTGAGCTTTACAGGTGCAAACCATATGAGTGCAGCCAAAAAAAGCTCTGTTCATCTGACGCCCACAGCCTTTCCGGCATACAAGAAAGGCTCCATATGTTTGATAATATTTACACAATCTGTGAACTGATCGATTATCTGACTTGAATCGGTTAAGTTTAGCTTCTCAAACTCCCCTGCTGTAATTAACAAAATGTATTCCAATTGTGCAAATTCAATAGTTATTTGAACTATTTTTGAACTTTTCGACATATGTTCATAAAAATATTGTTATTTCTTAACATTATATGAGTAATACGAACATTTTTAACTTTTTATAAGAAATTCATATTTTTTTAGCAAAAAACTATGTACATTTGTGTATAGTTTGTGATAATATGAACATGATAGATTGATAAATATTTAACAATGTTTATATATATTAAAATTTCAGGAGGGATCTCAATGAGTAATGTTGGTGTAGAGCCTAAAAGAATAGAACTTTTGAGCTTTATCGAACAGCAGAAGAAAAAGAAAGGGCCGCTTATGCCTGTTATGCAGAAAGCGCAGGATATCTATGGTGCCCTGACCATCGATGTTCAGGAATTTATTGCAGATGAACTAGACATCCCCATGAGCGATGTCTATGGCGTAGCCACGTTTTATTCCCAGTTTGCGCTGGAGCCTAAAGGCGAACATGTAGTCAGCGTATGCATGGGTACGGCTTGCTATGTCAAGAACATTGAAAAGGTTCTTGACAAGCTAAGCGAAGAGCTTGGAATCAAACCCGGTGAAACGACACCTGATGGTAAGTTTACTTTAGAGCCTACCAGGTGTCTTGGATGCTGCGGCCTCGCCCCCGTCATCATGATAGACGATCAGGTATACGGCAGGCTTACCCCCGCCGATGTTCCCGGTATCATCGCTGAGTACAAAAAGAAGAAATGAGAGACATTTCGTTGCACATACTCGACATTGCGCAGAACTCGATTCGTGCAGGAGCAAGTCTTATCGATATCGGAGTAACGATCGATGAAAACAAAGACCTGCTGACTGTCACCGTCGAGGACAACGGCAATGGTATGAGCCCCGAAATGCTAAAAAAGGCATTAAACCCTTTCACTACATCACGAACGGAAAGAAACGTCGGCCTCGGAATCCCGCTGTTTGCGGCAAGCTGTGAGAGAACAGGCGAAACCCTGCAGATGGATTCAGTGCAGGGAGCAGGCACAAAGCTTTGTGCAAAGTATAAACGCTCTCATATCGACAGACCGCCGCTTGGCGACATTGCGCAGACTATATATACACTGACGATTATGAACCCGGAGCTCGATTTGGTTTTCAGAGCAGGGAAAACAAGCCGCTATGTATACGATACGAGGCAGATCAAAAGAACTCTTGGCGAAGTTCCTATAACAAACGGTGATGTACAGGAGTTTATAGGCGAGTATTTGAACGAAGGGATAACAGAAGTTTTTGGAGGTAAAGAGATATGAAGTCCTTAAAGGAGCTTGAAGAAATAAGAAACAAGGCCTTGTCTGAAATAGATGTCAGGAAAAGTAACAATTCTATCCGCATTGTCGTCGGCATGGCAACCTGCGGCATTGCAGCGGGTGCACGGCCTGTTCTTGCTGCATTTGCAGAGCAGGTAAGAAAAAGAGGTTTGAAAGATGTTTCCGTATCGCAGACAGGCTGTATAGGCGTCTGCCGACTCGAGCCGATGGTTGAAGTATACTCCCCCGGCAAAGAAAAAGTGACTTACGTAAACGTAGCGCCGCATATGGCAAGCAGGATAATCACCGAGCATATAGTCAACGGCAATCCAGTCACAGAGTATACGATTGGCTATTACGAGAAACAAAATTAGGAGGTCAACAGAATGGATATATATCGTTCACACGTACTTGTCTGCGGCGGCACCGGATGTACATCTGCCGATTCGCCGAAGATAATAGATAAATTTAACACAGAGATAAAAAAAGCGGGTCTTAATAAAGAAGTCAAGGTTGTCAAAACAGGCTGCTTTGGGCTTTGTGAAGCAGGACCTGTGGTCATAGTATACCCGGAAGGCAGCTTCTATTCACGGGTAAAACCCACAGATGTTTCGGAAATCGTGCAAGAACACCTTTTAAAGGGAAGGCTTGTTAAACGGCTTTTGTTCAAAGAAGCCGATACAGATATCGAAACTTCGCTAGACAACATAGGCTTCTATCAGAAACAGGAGCGTATTGCTCTTCGCAACTGCGGCGTTATCGACCCGGAAAAGATAGACGAATACATCGCTTTTGACGGATATAAGGCTCTCGGCAAATGCCTGACTGAGCTTGAGCCTCAGCAGGTGATAGACACAATCAAAAACAGCGGTCTTCGCGGCCGTGGCGGCGGCGGTTTCCCCACCGGCTTAAAATGGCAGTTCTGCAAAGACGAGAAAAGCGCTCAGAAATATGTCATATGCAACGCCGACGAAGGCGACCCCGGTGCATTCATGGACCGAAGCGTTCTTGAAGGTGACCCACACGCCGTGCTTGAAGCGATGGCAATAGCAGGATATGCCATTGGAGCCGATACCGGTTATATATACGTTCGTGCGGAATATCCGATAGCCGTAGAACGTCTTGGAATAGCAATAGAACAGGCAAGTGAATACGGTCTTTTAGGCAATAATATATTTGAAACCGGCTTTAATTTCGACATAGAGATACGTCTTGGAGCTGGCGCTTTCGTATGCGGAGAGGAAATGGCTCTCATCGCTTCTATAGAAGGCAAGCGTGGCGAACCGGCGCCCAAGCCCCCGTTCCCGGCCCAAAAAGGTCTGTTCGGCAAACCGACAATAATTAACAATGTTGAGACACTGGCAAATATCCCTCAGATCATACTCAACGGGTCGGAGTGGTTCGCATCAAGAGGAACGCAAAACAGCAAAGGCACCAAGGTGTTTGCTCTGGGCGGAAAGATCCAGAACACAGGTCTTTTGGAGATACCAATGGGTACTACTCTTCGCGAGATAATCTTCGATGTCGGAGGCGGAATTCCAAACGACAAGCAGTTCAAGGCTGCTCAGACAGGCGGCCCGTCCGGAGGCTGCATACCTGCGCAGCACCTTGATACGCCGATAGACTACGATTCGCTGCTGCAGATAGGCTCTATGATGGGAAGCGGCGGACTTATCGTTATGGATGAAGACAACTGCATGGTAGACGTTGCAAGATACTTCCTCGATTTCACAGTCGATGAATCGTGCGGCAAATGTCCTCCCTGCCGAATAGGTACAAAGCGCATGCTGGAGATCCTTGAACGTATCGTAGCAGGCCAGGGACAGCCGGGTGATATCGAAAAACTCGAACGCCTTGGCAAAAATATAAAAGCTTCATCGCTTTGCGGCCTTGGAAAATCTGCGCCGAACCCTGTACTCTCAACAATAAAATACTTCAGGGACGAGTATGAGGCGCATATAAACGATAAAAAGTGCCCGGCTGGCCATTGCAAAGCGCTGCTCAACTTCATGATAAAAGACAACTGCATCGGTTGCGGAGCCTGTGCAAAAGTCTGTCCTACAAACGCAATATCCGGCTCTGTCAAAGAAAAGCACATAATAGACCAGAGCATATGTATTAAGTGCGGTGCATGTATGGATAAGTGTAAGTTTGACGCTATAGGGAAGAAATAGGAAGGGGTAAAATATGATATCCGTAACTATAGATAATGTGAAAGTAAAGGTGCCGAAGAACACTACGGTACTTGAAGCGGCACGTGCCGCCCATATAAAGATACCGACGCTTTGTTATCTTAAAGGCGTCAACGCGCTTGGAGCATGTCGTATATGTTTGGTCGAAGTGTTGGAAGGCGGAAGAGGCCTGCAGGCTTCGTGTACACTGCCCGCAACAGACGGCATGGTTGTTTCGACCAACTCAAAGGCTGTTCAGGAGGCAAGGCAGGTCAATCTGGAACTGATACTCTCCAACCACGATAAACGGTGCCTTAGCTGCGTTAGAAACGGCAGCTGCGAGCTCCAGACACTTTGCGAAGAAATGGGCGTCGAAGACGTGCATTACGAGGGTGCGAACATGGATAGACCTAAAGACACCGGCTCTGCATCCATTGTCCGTGACCCGAACAAGTGTATACTGTGCAGACGTTGCGTCGCAATGTGCGGGAACATACAGAAGATAGGCGCTGTCGGAACGACGCAGCGCGGCTTCAATACTATAATAGAACCCGTCTTCGGAAAATCGCTCGATGACGTACCGTGCGTCAACTGCGGACAATGTATTACCGTCTGCCCCGTCGGTGCCCTTTCCGAAAAACGTGAAATGGACTATGTATGGGATGCTCTCAACGATCCTAAAAAACACGTCGTTGTACAAACAGCTCCCGCGGTACGCTTCGGGCTCGGAGAAGAATTCGGCATACCCGCCGGCTCCAGCGTTACCGGCAAAATGGTAAACGCACTGCGACGCATGGGTTTCGACAAGGTTTTCGACACAGACTTCGCTGCCGACCTCACTATAATGGAGGAAGGAACAGAACTGCTAGGGCGCATCAATAACGGCGCAACACTGCCTATGATAACATCGTGCAGCCCCGGCTGGGTAAAATACTGTGAGCACTTCTTCCCGGATTTTTTGGATAACCTGTCCACATGCAAATCTCCACACCAGATGGAGGGTGCCGTTATCAAATCATACTATGCAGATAAGTTCGGCATTAACCCGGACGATATTTATGTGGTTTCGGTAATGCCCTGCACTGCAAAGAAGTTCGAGAAAGAACGAGACGAAATGGCAGTAGGCGGCCGGCGTGATGTTGACGCCGTGCTTACAACTAGAGAAGTTGCACTTATGATAAAGCAGGCGAATATAGACTTTGCCAGTCTTCCGGAAGAGGATTTTGACAGAGTGTTCGGCGAGTCTACAGGCGCAGGCGTTATCTTCGGAGCCACAGGCGGAGTTATGGAAGCTGCCCTGCGTACTGTTGCAGATATTTTGACAGGCGAAGATCTCTGCGATATAGATTATGAATGCATAAGAGGCATAGAAGGCGTAAAAGAAGCGACAATCAAGATAGGTGATTTGGATGTGAAAGTCGCAGTGGCCAATGGTACAGGAAACGCCAAGAAGCTGCTTGAAGCCGTTCGCAGCGGCGAGAAGGACTATCATTTTATAGAGGTCATGGGCTGCCCCGGAGGCTGTGTTGCCGGCGGCGGACAACCGATAATATCTGCTTCTAAGCGTATGGATATAGACCCTCGTGTAGTGCGTGCCAAAGCAACATATCAGGAAGACGCCGGTAAGCAGAAAAGAAAGTCTCACCTTAATGCGGAAGTCCAGAAGCTTTACGATGATTTCCTCGGCAAGCCGAACAGCCACAAGGCTCATGAACTGCTGCACACTCACTATCACCAGAAACCGAAGTATAAATAAACTTACATTTAATGTCCGGGCGAATATGTCCGGACATTTTTTATTTTTTATAGATTTTTCTAAAGTTTATTACTCTTATATTAATATTTGACAAACGCTTATTTATAATAAATAATATGCATATAATTAATATTTAGGGAGCATTTATGGATACTGCAGCTATAGAAACTTTCCTTGCGGTGGCCTACGGCAAAAATATGACCGCTGTGTCAAAGCAGCTTTTCGTGTCGCAGTCTACGATAAGCCTGCGTCTTGGCCGCCTGGAAGAAGAACTCGGTAAAAAACTAATAATAAGAAGCAAGGGCGTGCGTGGTGTAACACTGACTGAAGAAGGTGTGCGCTTCATACCTATCGCAGAGCGGTGGATCGCCTTGCTTGATGATACAAAATCATTTGGCAGGAACGTACCTGCGCATAAACTGCAAGTGGGTGGAACGGGGACGATCAACTCTACACTGCTGTCCGACTTCCTGCTGAAATTCATAAGTGAGAATCCGGCTTTCAGCATATCTCACACATCATCAAAGTCACAACAAACCATCAGTATGGTAGACACCTATCTGCTGGACATCGGTTTTACTCATCGTCAGCCCTCCGGAAAAAACAAAAATCTTGTTTCACGCCCGGCATACAGAGAAAAAATGTACCTGGCTTGCTCGAATGAAAGCAGCTTTGCTGAAGACGTAATAGAATCGTCCAGCCTTATCCCTGAAAATGAAGTATACTTAATATGGTCGGAAGATACTACGCTCTGGCGCAACCGTATCTGGGGCGCAGATATTGACCAAAAAGTCTGCACTGTCGATTTGAATCTGCGTTTAAAATTGATGGAAAACCCGGAATTCTGGACACTCTGCCCCTCTTCTCTCGTCAAAATGTACAGCAGCTATCCTGGCGTTCGTATCTGCAGCTTTTCAGATCCGCCGCCTGATATAGTGATATACGCAGTCACAAGAGGCAAGCAAAGCGAAAGCCTGGTTAAAGATGTTGAATATTTTCTTGAGCAGTTCAAAGAATATATTGAAGGTTTGAACGTCCCCGGTATTTGCTGCTAGGCGGCCTCTTTAGAGCACTTTTTCCTCTTTCCTGTCAGCCGGCTGGCCATATATATGCATCCGAACATTAGGAGGCCGCTTCCAAAGAAAACGCTCGACAGCCCTGCGAGGCCTGCTATCGCGCCGAAAAACACCGGGCTGACCGTCTGTGCAGAACTGTTGGCCATAACGCGCATAGCAATTATACGGCTTCTGTTTTCCGGCGTAGAAACTTCCGTTACGGTTATAAGCGTAAGTGGATTATTAAGTCCGTAAGTTAAGCCGTAGATAAGCGCTATAGCAAGCAGCGGATAGAAGCTCTTCGCTATTCCCATAGATGCTATGCACGCACTGCCAAGTATCAGGCTTCCGACAAAAACCTTCTGCCTTGTGAATAGCTGACACAGCCTGCCCAGCAGTGGTCTTATTACCATTGCAGCCAGTGAACCTGCACTTATTATCAGCCCAACCTGCGAGGAGGTTAGACCGACTTCCGTCACACCATAAAGTGGAAAATATGTAGAATAGACATCGAAAGTAAAGAAAACAAGTGCACTTAAAAGAACATTGGCGATGATTTTTTTATTCTTTAGCAGTGATGAAAAGCTTGTTTTTCTCTCGCCTTCAAAGCATCTGTAATTTGGCATAAACAATATTAATATAAAAGCTGCGATTCCAAAAAAAGTTGCTCCCAGGAAACCGAGATTAGGCCCCAACGCGTCCTGCAGATAACCGCCGATAGCCGGCCCGGCAAAAGCTCCTACTGAAGCAGCGAAATAGAAATAGCCAACCTGCTTCTCACGAGCCCTATCGTCCGGCACAGCGGTCATTATCGATTGGCTTGATACAAGTATAGTCCCATGCGCAATGCCGAGCATAACAGTCGCTATGCCTGTCAAGAGCAATCCTTTTGCCGCTACCATTAAAAGCGAGCCTGCAACGAACAGCGCTGCTCCTACTGCCGAAGGAAGCTTTTGTCCTCTTTTATCCAATATTTTGCCGATGAGAAGTGCAAAAAAGACCTGCACAATGCTGTAAAGCGAAATTATTATGCCAACCTGCAGTTCGTTTGCTCCAAGGCTGACCGCTAAGATCGATATATACGGCCTTGATGCAAAGCGCGCTGCAAAGTATAGAAAGTTCAATACTATTGCCATGCGTGTAAGTTTCTTCATAATAAAACCCTTTGTCGTTTGCGGAAACGTCTTCGGTTCTTTCAATCTTACGCATAAAGAATAGCAGAAATAAAGTATTTTATAAAATACATATTTATAGAGTAAAATATCATAATTTGTGGTATTTAATCTTTTTTTAAAAACAGCATAAAATAATTTGTCATATCCCTTTTTGGTTTCATAGAAGCATACTTATATTTCATTTTAAAAATATAGATGATGATTAGTTACTATATATCTGTAATATTTGAAAATAGTTATGATGAGTTTCAGGTCTAATTCAATCACTTTTTTAAATAATTTGACTACTTTTCGATTATTTTTCTTGTCATATGCCTAAAACCGTGCTAATCTATTAGCTAAATAAATAAATTGAATTGCAAAGGAGTAATTGACAATGGCGTCAAAATCTTATGTTTCTGGTATCCTGAAAAAATTAATTTCAAAAAACCCGGGAGAACCCGAGTTTCACCAAGCTGCAACCGAAGTTCTTGAATCTTTAAAACTCGTTTTTGACAGACACCCCGAATACATCAAAGAAAACCTGCTCGACCGTTTTGTAGAACCTGAGCGTGTAGTAATCTTTCGTGTGCCGTGGCTTGATGATTCCCACAATGTACAAGTCAATCGAGGCTTTCGTGTTCAGTTCAACAGCTCAATTGGCCCATATAAGGGTGGTCTTCGGTTTCACCCTTCTGTCAACCTTGGCATTATTAAATTTCTAGGTTTCGAACAAATACTAAAAAACTCACTTACCGGGCTCCCCATAGGAGGCGGTAAAGGCGGCAGCGACTTCGACCCTAAAGGCAAATCAGACAATGAAGTTATGAGCTTTTGTCAAAGTTTTATGACGGAATTGCACAAACACATTGGCGCAGATGTCGACGTGCCTGCCGGTGATATTGGTGTGAGCGGTCGTGAAATTGGTTACATGTATGGACAATACAAAAGACTGACAGGTCGCTATTCCGGCGTGCTTACAGGAAAAGGCATCTCATATGGAGGAAGCCTTGTAAGAACTGAAGCAACTGGCTATGGGCTAGTATATTTTGTTGATGAAATGATGAAATCCAATAAAAAAGGAGATTTTAACGGAAAAACAGTTGTTATTTCGGGATCAGGAAATGTTGCAATATATGCCCACGAGAAAGCAACCCAGCTTGGCGCAAAAGTTGTCGCTATGAGCGATTCAGGTGGTTTCATATACGATCCTAAAGGAATCAATCTTAATACTATAAAACAAATAAAAGAAGTTGAACGGCAACGAATATCAAAATATGTTGATTATCATTCAAAGGCTGTATATAAAAAAGGATGTTCAGGCATATGGAATATCCCATGTGAAATCGCGCTACCCTGCGCCACAGAAAACGAAATAGACGCTCAAAGCGCAAAATTGCTTGTTAAAAACAATTGTCTTGCAGTAGGTGAGGGCGCCAATATGCCAGCTACTCTCGAAGCTACAAATATCTTCTTGGATAATGGAGTGCTTTTTGGCCCCGGTAAAGCTGCAAATGCAGGCGGGGTAGCAATATCAGCTCTCGAAATGAGCCAAAATAGTCAAAGACTTGCCTGGACATTTGAAGAAGTTGATAAAAAACTTAAAAGCATAATGACAAAAATATATTATGATTCAGCTGATGCCGCAATTGACTACGGTCACGAAGGGAACTACGTAATTGGTTCAAACATTGCGGGTTTTAAAAAAGTTGCCCAAGCGATGATAGCACAGGGTATCGTATAATCCTTTCTTCATTTCTGTTTTTTATCCGAATTTGATGCGGTAATTTCATAGGGCTGCTCCACAGCCCTATGTTTTTCCATATCTTCTTATAACAATGAAACTATGTTGGCACTAAAAGTTATTTTTCAAAAAACGTCTGTCTTACAAATTTGAGAAATTCTTTAACAAAAAACCAGAGCTTCGGACTTTTTAATTATCCCTTGATCTTGATATTCTGTATAAAATCCAAGTTTATTATCTCACTGCCGCTTTTCGTTTGCACCTCTACCCAGTTTTCATTTACTTCAACAATTTTTCCTTTTACCGATACTCCCATATTACCAGTTGTAACATAGCAATACTTGCCGATATACTTTTTTATAAGCTCGTTTGTCATTGCGGCTCTACCCTTCTTTCTCTTAATTATCAATCTTGCCATATTTCTTGCCGCTGATTGTTGTGACAAAAATATTATTAAAAAAACTATAAACATCGGCATCCATACGGCAATATAATTCGAATCCATTTTCTATCCTATCACCTTTACAACATGGTCCTTTATCGCTGACTCTATCATCTCTTCAACATCCAGCTTTGCTTCTGCTTTCTCTATCTCGCTCATCTTTGGTTTTATAACCGGGTGCTTGGGAACAAATACTGTACAGCAGTCTTCAAAAGGCAGTATCGACGTCTCAAATGTGCCGTACTTCTCTGCCTGCTCTGTGATCTCTATCTTATCCATTCCTATGAGCGGCCGCAGCACAGTCATATCCACAGCGCTGTTCGTTGCATAAAGCGCCTCAAGTGTCTGGCTCGCAACCTGTCCAACGCTCTCCCCGGTAACCAGCGCGAGTGCGCCGTCCTGCCTTGCTATACGTTGCGCTATATTCATCATAAAGCGTCTCATAAGCACTGTCAAATACTCCGAAGGGCATTCGGTATGCAGCCTCATTTGTATATCAGTGAACCGTATTACATGCAGCTTTATGCTGCCCGTATAACGGCTCATCAGTTTCGCTAAATCATATACCTTGTCAAGCGCCTTGTCGCTCGTGTACGGAAAGCTCTCGAAATGCACAGCTGTCAGCGACACCCCGCGCTTTGCTATCATGCAGCCGGCTACGGGGCTGTCTATTCCGCCCGATAGAAGAAGTGAAGCACAGCCGTTGCATCCCACTGGCATACCTCCCGGTCCGGGCAGCATACGTGTAAATACATAGGCCTGCTGCCTCATCTCAATATATGCCGTTATTTCCGGGCTAGTCAAATCCACTTTGAGCCCGTCCACTCTGTCAAGTATAACTCCGCCTGCCTTTGCCGCCATATCCATAGACTTCATCGCAAATCGCTTGTCCGCACGCTTAGCTTCCACTTTAAAAGTAACTGTCTGCTTATCGATGCTTTTCCTTAGCTGCGCCACCATCTCTGCCAGCAGCTCTGCGGCTTTGTCGAAATCCTGCTCGAGCATCACGCCCGGGCTGTATGAGTGGATGCCGAACACGCACGAAAGCGCACCAAGCGTCCTTTCAAGGTTTGCATCACTTACGTTGTGTACATAGACTCTGCTCTCACCGCGCTTTACAACAGGCTCCCCTATTCCCTTAAGAGCCGTCCTTATGTTTTTTACCAGCGCTTTTTCAAAGAAAGGTCGATTAAGTCCCTTTAAATGTATTTCAGCGTATCTTACAATAATTACGTTTTCCATTATCAGCTCCTGCTAAACCTCCCTAAAACCCCAAGTGCTTCTTCAAGCTCCTCCAATAATATATCTATCTCTTCTTGCGTGTTATCTGCACCCATGCTTATCCTAACAGTTCCTTCAGCCAGCCTTCGCTCTACACCGCTTTCTAGTATCACCCTGCTCAGCTTTCCTTTAGAACATGCAGACCCCGTCCCGATATATATTTCTTTTTCTCCAAGCAGCCTGACCAGAACCTCTGCCCCTACGCCCTCAAAAGAAACGCTGACGATATGAGGCACAAATGCTTCCGGCACGTTTATAACTGCGCCTTTGATGCGTCTTAGGCCATAAATCAGATGTTCTCTCAGTTTCTGCACTTTTTCTGTGCTGGTTCGGCTGTCGCTCAGTGCAGCTCCAAACATCTGTATACCGAGTGTATTCTCGGTTCCCGGCCTTAATTTGTTTTCCTGGCCTCCGCCGAATACCATCGGCTTTATCTGCCTGCCTTCCTTTACCAGCAGTGCACCAGTGCCTTTTAGCGCATTAATTTTATGTGCGCTCACGCTGTAGAAATCAACTTCGCTGCCTGAAAGATCCAGCGTCGTTTTCTTAAGCGCCTGAACTCCGTCACTGTGAAAAAGGCACTGAGGATTCCTTGCTTTAACGGCAGCTGCAATCGCCTTGATATCGTTAAGAGCTCCTGTTTCGTTATTCACGTGCATAATGCTGACCAGCAGAGTATCCTTCGTCACAAGCTGTGCCACGGCATCCGGCTGTATGCAGAATCCCTCCGGCCTAACATAATCTACTCTTGCCCCCTGCTGTTCTAGTTGTAAAAATACTTCATATACCGAAGGGTGCTCTACAGCGCTCGTAATGTAGTGTGCGTTTTTTTTGAATGCCGAGTTGAGAACCATGTTGTTTGCTTCCGTTCCGCCGGATGTGAACACAACACTGCCCGAAAAGCCCGTCGCTTCAAGCAAAGCCTGCCTTGTCCGTTTCATTTGCACAAAAACATCCGCAGCTCCCGAATACGCACTTGAAGGGTTAAACCATCCTTCCTGCATGTGAAATTTTGTTATTTCTGTATATTTCGGCCTTGTCGTTGCCGCATTGTCAAAATAAATTAACAAAAAAATAGTGCCTCCTATAGCAAAATAGTATATAATATAATATCAGTTAAGTATATAATATACAATGTTGTATGAGAAAATTCAGCACTTTTATTACTACAATTTATTCTGGAGAGATATATGAGCAAGTGCCCTAAATGCAAATACACCCTTAGCAGTTCTGATGTGCTGTGCCCAAAGTGCGGCGCTCTGGTTGAGGAAATAAATACAAATGCTGCTTTAAGCAGGCCCGTTAGCGATGTCCCCGAGACCGAAGATGACTCGGGTGATTCTTCTTCGCACGACCATTACGAAAATATAATACTCTATAACGAAACATTCCCGATAATCGATTCTGAGCCGCCTTCCCAGAAAGAAGCTCCTCCTGCCAAACCGGAAGAAGAGCAGGAGGATTTTGATATCGAAGACATATTGAGCGACCAGAGCGGTTCTAAACACATCAACCCTCTGCTTGCCCATATAGAAAAACAAATGAGCAGTGAGCGTGACGAATACCAGGACGCCATTAGTGAAGATGATGAATATAGCGGTGAGCTTCCCGAAGACGAAGAAGCTGCCGATTATGAAGAAACCACCGATGCCGAGGAAACCGCCGATTCTGAAGAAACCACCGATTATGAAGAAACCACCGATTCTATAGAAGAGCAACAGCAGTTTGAAGATGAAGAGACGCAGCAAGATGCCTTAATCTCAGAGGAAGAGCCGCGGCTCGACGAGCCGGAAGATGCGGAAGAAAATAACGGTGAGTATTATGCCGAAGCCGCAGAGACCGCAGACAAAGATCTTCCCTCCCCCATTGCTATTGATGAGCTGCAGGAGCTGGCTAAGGAAATAACCCAATCCGCTAAAGAGCCAAAAGAAGACTTCTCAATAAGCGGTGTTCCCGCATATTCGGAAGCATATCTTGAAGCTATACGCAACGCAGATGTGATAGAAGAAGAGGAGCTGGAGATTGACGAGTTCGATCCTGAGGCTTATATGGAGAAATTCAAATCTGAAAACATGCAGGAGCAGGCGGAGGAAAACAAAACCGATGAGCAGACAGAGCAAGCTGAGCCCGTGCAGGAAGAAGAGCCGGTAAGAAGGCGGTATAACCCCAACAGGCCAAAGCCTAAATATGATGAGTCTGAGATGCAGCAGGAAGAACCTCAGCCCGACGGGGAAAAGAAAGAGGAAGCCAAAGAAGAGCCTGAAGAAAAAGCAAAGCAGGATGCTAAGCAGCCAGAGCCTGTGCCCGAGGAGGAAGAAAAGAAAGAAACAAACAGTAAAGAGGAAGATGATGTTCTGGAGCTGGAGCTCGACCCGGCAAGGTTCTTCATTGCTGAAGAAGACCAGCAGGAGACGGAAGACGAACGCTTCATAATAGAGCAGGAGGAGCCAACGCCCGAGGAAAAGCCAGAGCCTGCAAAAGAAACATACAGCTTTGATACAGGCAGCGAAAAAGATAAAAAAGCATTGATAGAGAATCCTCTTAGCTCAACAATGTCTTCATCAAGCAGCAGACGCATACCCGTTTGGGCTTCAGCGCTGATATGGATAGTAATAGCAGGCGGTATATTCTTCGGAGCTTACAGCTTTGACAGATTTGTAAGAAATAAATATGAAAGCTACGGTAATTTCATATTCGAGATAACAGACGGCAAGCTTGACTTTAACGCAACCGAATAAGCTGTCCGGCATTAAATTCAGCAGATAAAAAAGCTATTCATATGAATAGCTTTTTATATTGCATTATTCTTGTTGCACCCCGGGGCTATTCGTCTTCGATTACCGGAAATACAACATAATCCGGCAGATATCCCAGCGGCTCACTGTTTGCTGCCATAAACTCCTCATACTCTTCTTGAGGTATCCACTGCACATCGTTTGCAAGGTCATAGTCAAGCACCATGAACTTACTCTTCTCACTGTCTGTAAAGTGCCACCATTCTGTGTTTATAGTAGTAAATCCGCAGCTCTTCATAATTTTTGTCATATAGTTCATGTTTCTTATAGCTTCATTTCTTCTTTCCGGAAAGTCCAGTATTTCAGGAAATTCCTTCAGAATAGCTTCATATTCCTCGCTGCCCTTTTCATAGTCATATATGTTCGGCAAGTTTCTGTAGGAAGATATATTCAGGGTCATCATGAACGACGGCATAGGTATCTGTTCGCCGGTGTCCAGTCTTTCAAGCGTTATATCTACTGCAGCACCCCTGTTGTGGTTGGAAGGGTTCTTATTAGGATTCGCAACAAACCTTCCGTCTCGAATAGCTTCATACAAAAGCACAGAGACTGAATACGGCCTGTATCCATCATACAGCCTTATCCTGTATCCGTCTTCTTTAAACTTCTCTTGCGCAAGCGCAAGCTTCTTAGCTGTCTCCTCCTGCAGAAGGCATGCACCCGCAGGGTATAAGACCTTGTTCATATAGTTGTCCTGAGAAGCAAAAGTAAGCCATATCTTCAAATCCGGTACAACTGCTCTTACATCCACCATTTTGCTAACGTATGTTTCACCGTCGACAGTTGCTTCCAGAGCAGGAACGAACGCATACTGCACGGGCACATTTTTTATGTACTGTGCAAATACATAAGCTTCTGCGCCTTCCCACTCTATCTTATGCCAGACATCGCCCATCTCCAGAATCGTCACAGTATCGCCGTCGCTAAGAGAACCAATCTTCTCGGTATTTGTACCCGGCCCCTTTCTTACGCTAAGCGCAGATGTCGGGTCTGAAAGCTTCACATAAGGCGTCGGAGTCGGCTCCGGTGTAGGTATCGCTGTCGCCACAGGCGTCTCTTCGGGCGTCTGTGCAGGTTCTGTTGTAGGATCAGGCGTCGGAGTTGCTGTCTGCGTAACGTCCGGTTTTGCAGCGGCATCCTGCTGTGTTTGCGCACTGCAAGCGCCCAGAAGCAAAGCAACCGACAATATCATCAAAATAATTTTCTTCATATCTTTTCTTTCCGTTAGCTTCCTTTTGTCCTGTTTTATCGTTATAAGCATATTACCATAATTCTTGTAAAAATAAAACAGCAGACAGTGAAAACACCACCGCCTGTTGTTTATTTAAGATAATATCTATATTGCTTTATGAAACGACATCGCCTTTATAGCTTATGAGTGAAGCGTCATGTACTCCGTCTATTGAGCCGAATGCATCGATTGCCCCGATATCGCCCCTCTTGATATTCATTTCAATAGTCAGCTCTATCAGGCTGCCTGAAACGATCTTAGACTTTAGCTTGCCCTGCGGAAGATGCCTCAAAACCTCTTGCACCTGCTTCTTGCTGCTTTCATCGAATCGAAGCACCAAGATATACGGCAGGTTCTTCTTAGTACGGATAAGATTCCATATTATCAGGAACAGTCCTATCAGTGCTGAAGCAATCGCCGCCTCGACATAAAGCCTTGCCCCCAGCGTGATGCCCGCAGCAATAGCCCAGAACATATATATAGTATCGCTCGGCTCTTTCACCGCCGTCCTGAAACGGACTATCGACAGTGCTCCGACCATACCCAGAGAAAGCAGCAGGTTGGTGGATATCGGCAGTATGACCATCGCCGTTACCATACTTAGCATGACAAGCGATGTACCAAAGTTCTTCTCAAAGACTACTCCGCCGAAAGTAACTCTATATATTATATATATAAATATACCGATGAGAAAAGCTATGCCCAGCGTAATAATAAAATCCCAGATATTAAGCGGTGGAACATCACTAGCATCACCCACAACTCCCGACTTGAAATAATCGGCAATACCCCGCAGTACCGGAGCAGCTTTACCGCTCCCTGCTAAATTCAAACTAACCAACATTCCCACTTCTGTTTCCTCCTAATCATATTTCCTGCATAATGCATATTTTGAAATTGCACTCCTTTTAACTGCGCTGACGCTGCCAAGTGCACATTTAATACTTTCCGGCAGATATCTGTTGAACTTTACTTCAAGCACCAGCAACCCGTTATCAAACACCGGCAAAACCGGGGTTTTAGGATCAAATATATCTGTCAGCATCGTACTTCCTTTAAGGTCTATATCAAACGTTATCCTCGTATCTTCAACGGAATATACGTAAGCCTCTCTCCAATAATCAACAAGCACCCTGGGGCGCAGCAGTCTCATCTTCATAAGTGAATAGAACTCCCGGGCCACGGCGTTGTCTTTCTCCAGAAGAAAGCTGCCGTCTCCGGCAATTATGCTGTCGTACTCAGGCCTCGATATCCTTATGCTCGTCTTGCCTATAAACTTACCGTTCTTGCTTTTTTTCTCCAGCTTTATATAGCTGTCATCAAGATTGTATATCCTTATCCTGAATTTGCATCTGTCGTCAACTCCGCTTATCTTTTCTGCAAGCGCAGTTTCATATATATCATCAAAATAAAGGCTTCTGATATGATAACCGCCGTTCTCATCAACATTATCGTCCAGTCTCATCACAGCTCCAAGAGCTGTCCTCAAAAGCATATGATCCTTATAGTTGATGTAATACTTTATTTCATGCCTGAAGGTCTTCTTGACCTCCTCGGCATGCACATCAGCCCCGTGCGCTCTCATCATCGGAGCACTGCTTTCTCTTCTCCTGGCAGCAGCTGGCTGTGTGCTTTTCGCCCTTTGCGTCTCTTTGAAGTCCAATTCAGGAGCCTCAGTCTTCTTTATTACAGGGGCTTTGCTTGCCTGTTTGTGTTCTGAAAGCTTTTCTGCACCTGTCTTAAGCTCAGGCTCTGTCTTAGATTTTGGTTTTTCCGTCCTTATCTGCACTCTGTGTGGTTCTTTCGTCTTTGCATCAAATGTTTTTAACTGCCCTTGTTCAGGCTTTCCCGAAAGCACCCTCTGCGCTTCTTCGCTGACTTTATCAAGCTCAAGCTCCTGCAGCAGCGCCTGCTGCCTTAGCTTCTCAGCCTTTTTGTCCGCTCTGATGTGTTTTTTCTGTGCTCTGCCGGAGTTGCTTATCGGCGGCTTTAATTCTTCTTTTTCAGGTACTGGCGCAGGTGTTTTACGCTCTGGAGCTCTTTTCTTCTCCTGTTTTTTCGCAGCAGGCTGTGTCTTCTTTGCCTTCACCCTTTTCTCATCATCAATACCATAGTCTATGTCATAAGCCGCTTCCTTAGCTTTCACGCTTTCCTTTGAAACCGGCGAAAATACGTCAAGCTCCTTTTTCTTTTCAGCGGAAGCTTTTTTTGCGACCACAGTCCTGGATCCACGTTTCGGGCTTTTGGAAACATCCGGCTTCCTGCTGCCCGTTTTTTTGTCCAGCATCAAATCAAAAGTGCTCTTCTTGTCCGGGTCCGCAGGTGCAGAATCGGCAGAAGTCTTTACAAGCGGTTTCTCATTTTTCAGTTTTTTGAATATGTCTTCATCTCTTCTGGGCACTTTCTACCTCTTTTATCTAATCTTCTGCTATCGCATCTTCAAGCATACTTTTTTGTTCCGCTGAAAGGTTAAAAGTTGCTTTTAGCTGTGCAACAATATCTTTATTCCTTGACCTTGCAAACTTCCTCATATTCTCAACATTGATCTCCCAGTTCCTTACCGTACCGCCGAATGTTTCTCTTTCAGCGGGCATCTCATCTGCAATAAGGTTTGCCTGATTGTCTATCTCAGCTAGAACTCTGTCAGTGTCATACACCTCGTCCATTGTCCATGCAAAACGCTCTATAAACGCATCAAACCATGGCTTATAGTCAAGAAAACCATTAAACAGCGATGACCCTGCTCTTTTCATGTTCATGCGTGCGCTCAAGGTCTGGTGTCCCGTCGGGTCATCCGTCAGTCTGAACGTCCAGCAAAAATCATAAAATATCTGCTTCCACTTACCATCAGGAAGTATCTGATAATACTCAAGGTTGGCATAGTCCGAGTTCGCTATCCATATCTGGTTTATAATTAAGTCCATGAAGCTGTCCGTGTCAACATACTGCGCTATATAATCAAAGTTCTCTTTTAGCGACATGTCGTGACTATCTACAAAACTGATAAGCTCGCCGTATTCCTTCTTCGAACCCTGTACAAGAATCGACGAGGCCTTCATTATATTCATGCTGTCAGGGTCGCTCACTCCCTCATGCTGAGCAATGAAATCCTCGTTGCGCTTTTCCTGCATATAATATACGCCCCAGTATTCACCATTAATATAAAGTACATACGGTTTGAATGCCTGGTATATAAAGTTAAAGCCCTGACCTTCAACGAGTGAAAGGATGGTGGCTTCTTTTATCTTAGCTACGTTCGAATCCTGTCCGCCCTGCCGAAGCTGTATAGACTGATATTCCGTAAAAGGCCTGTTGTCAAAGAACGTATATCTCATAACTCCCGGGCCGTATTCACTTCTTGCAAATATCGAAAACGACTTTTGAGCATGGTCCCTTGAAAATCCGCCCTGTATCCTTATACCTATATTCTGTGCAAATACCTGCTGTCCGCTCTCATCAAAAACTTCAAAAGATGCAGGCCTCTCTGCTTCCTGTCCGGACGCAGAATAATTTGCATCTTTATAATGCCCGGGGCTGCCGTCAATCTCTACAGCGTTCGGCCCCAGCATATATATTCCTGTCTGCGGATCAAATAAATAATCATTCTCCGTCACAACCGACAATAGCGGCAGACTGTGAGTCTCACCTATAAAATAGGTATTAGTACTTATCTCGCTCTGTATGAAACCGTCCTTATACGCCCTTGCACGTATCATGCCAGTCTGCGGTATGCTTATCGGCCCCGAATAAAGGCTGTCGCTCTGCGACGGTTCACCGCCGTCCAGCGTATAATATATCTTTGCGCCCTCTTGCGCACATGATAGTGAAACCTCAACTGCACTGTCATAGCTGCCCGCAGATGTTCCCGCCTGCGGCGCTTCCAGCAGCCCCGAATATGCGTTAGTATTCGCAGCGCCCGGTGTTGCATCCTCGAAGTAGAAAAGCTCGTTTCTGCCTTCCTGCCTGCCGATGGATATATCATGCGGCGAATATGTAAGTATCAGCCTGTCCTGCAGTACTCCTTGCGGGTTATAAAGAGCAATCACTTCTCCGTCGCCGCTCAGCCTGAAGTTTGCATGCAGGTAATTGAACTGTTCATCCGTTTCAGTGTCGCCAGACGCCATTACCACCAGATATTTTCCTGCACCGATAGTTTTGCCGTCGAACTTGAATTTTGAAGGATTGTTCTGGTCATCGCTGAGGCT
Organism: Christensenellaceae bacterium; assembly: GCA_963666505.2. Taxonomy (GTDB): domain Bacteria; phylum Bacillota; class Clostridia; order Christensenellales; family SZUA-584; genus JABGQS01. The sequence continues at coordinate 279,939 of CAXXXL010000002.1, forward strand.
GTATCCTGTAAGATCAACGTCAGCATCTCCCCTGTTATAAAGCTCTATCCAGTCGTAATATTCTCCGTCTGCTTCCTCAAGCACACTGCCGTTCGAAACCATCGCTTCGTTTATAACGACCTGCCCCGTTGAAACAACGTTCGTCTGCATAAATGAAGCAAAGCCGTCAGATGTGTTCACCAGCCCCGGGGTCGGCTTGCCTGTAGCTTGCCATTCGTCGGTATAGCTGCCGTCCTGACCCGTAAGCCGCGAATATGACCAATCGGTATCGATTTCCCGCAGAGTTACGCTGTCCGCTATCAATCCAAAAGGATTAGATAGCACTATAGTCTCTTCAAGCGAAGATATCCTAAAGCTCGCCTGCAAATCCCCGCTTTCAGAATACTCTGCCCCCGAAGCGAATATCAGCAGATACTGCCCGGGGTCTATTGAAACCTCCGGGAACGTCCATTTGCCAATGTTATCTATATCATCCGAAAGCTTATAGCCGCTAAGGTCTACAGTTGTGCTTCCTTCGTTATATATTTCGATATAATCGTTGAATTCTCCGTTAGCGTCAGCGATAGTCGTTCTGTTCTGCGATATCACTTCCGTTATTATTATCTGCTCATCATCAGTTTTTCTGCTCTCCATAAATGCCGCAATGCCTGCTTCATCATTAGAAAAGCCGGGTGAAGGTTCCATAGCCGTCCACTGACCGTCTGCGTCCCTTCCAACGGATATCCCGGTTATCTGTTCTTCATATTCAACTGAATCCACCGGCGCGCCTGTAGTGTCAGAAAGATATATCCCGCCTTTTTCCGCGCTAAGTTTAAAACCGGTATGATAAAATCCGGAAGTTTGCGACGAAGCGCTGGCGGCAAATACTACTAAATATCCGCCCGGCTCCATAGTAACGCCCGGGAATGCCCATTTTATACTAGTGCTGTCGTCCGAAAGACCGTATCCGTAAAGGTTCACGGAGCTGTCTGTCGGATTGTACAGCTCTATCCAGTCGCTGTAATCGCCGTTTCCGTCTGCTATGGTGCTCTTGTTTGATGCCATAAACTCGTTGATTATGACAGAACCGCTATCCTCGGCCTTCTCCTCTTTTTCTGCGTTAAGACCGTATATCAAGAGACCGGCGAATACAACAGCTGTCAGCAAACCTGCAACGATATTTCGGACTCTTTTCCTCAAAAATATATCTCCCGCAAGAAAAATTTTACTTAAGCATTTTAACATGTATCGCTTTTAAATACAACTTAAGAATTTCATACAAATATTAACAATTATTAAAAAGCCTCCGGGCGCTGCCGCCTGAAGGCTCTGGTAAAATCATAGTTTTTATTTCCCGCTCAATATCTCTGCGGCCTGCATAACGTCTTTGTCGCCTCTTCCCGAAAGGTTGACGATCATTATCTTGTCTTTGCTAAGCGAAGGTGCAAACTTCATAGCGTATGCGATAGCGTGTGCGCTCTCCAGCGCCGGAGTTATTCCCTCCATCCTTGAAAGTGCCACAAAAGCATCAAGAGCTTCCTTATCAGTAACGCTTACATAGTCCGCCCTGCCCGATTCCTTGAAAAAGCTGTGCTCCGGACCTACCCCGGGATAGTCAAGCCCGGCGGCGACAGAATAAACCTGCGAAGGTTCGCCGTTCTCGTCCTGCAGCAGGAGACATTTAAACCCGTGTATTATGCCGGGAGTTCCAAGCGTTATCGTGGCAGCGTGCTGGCCTGTCTCTATGCCTTTGCCCGCCGGTTCAACTCCTATCATCTTAACGTCTTTGTCCTCATAAAAATCCGTAAACAGCCCTATTGCGTTGCTTCCTCCACCGACGCATGCAACCAGATAGTCCGGCAGTCTTCCTTCAGCTTCCTTGCACTGCCGCTTTGTTTCCCTGCCGATGATCGACTGGAAATATTTCACCATCTCCGGATACGGGTCGGGGCCGACCGCAGAACCGAGAAGATAATAAGTGCTTTCATAATTTTCGATAAGATCCCCAAGAGCAACGTCAACCGCCTCTTTAAGCGTCTGCTGGCCCACCGTGACCGGTACGACCTTTGCTCCCAAAAGCTCCATTCTGAAAACGTTCAGAGCCTGGCGTTCTATATCTACAGCTCCCATATAGATAATGCATTCCATGTCAAAGAGCGCACATGCCGTCGCCGTTGCAACTCCGTGCTGGCCTGCCCCCGTTTCTGCAATAACACGTTTTTTACCAGCGCCTTTGCAACAAGAGCCTGCCCCACTGTGTTGTTTATCTTGTGCGAACCTGTGTGGTTCAAACACTCACGCTTAAGATAGACCTTGCAGCCTCCAAGTTCTTTTGTCAGTTTCTCAGCGAAGTATAGAGGGCTCGGTCTGCCGATATACTGCTTGTAATAGTATTCAAGCTCTTTGGCAAACTCCGGGGTTTCCTTCAGTTCATAAAATTTCTCTTTTACTTCTTTGAGTATCGGGTTCAACAACTCCGGAACGAAGCTCCCGCCGAATTGTCCAAAAAAACCATCCTGGTTCGGTAATGTGTTGTTCATTGTGTCACTCTCCTATTCTAATCTAATCTGTCCGACATGCTTTTGTCGTCTGCTCCCAAACGAAAAGCGCTGACAATTTGGAATTATATCACAGCGCTTTAGTTCAAACAAGAATATTTTATATATTCGGTATTTATGTTATTTTTTCAGTTCTAACCTTCATTTTTTCTGCTTTTTCGACGTGTTACCCCGCTTATTCAATCAACTGTAAAACTTTTTCAAAGTCTTTTTTGCCTCTGCTGTTATTCTGTCTTCGTCTGCGCTTATAAGCTTTGCGTCGTCCACAACTACCCTGCCGCCGACTACCGTGCAGTCTACGCTGCCTTTGAGCCCGACAGTCCCCAGCATTGACTTTACATCAAAATCTGCACCAACAAGCTCTATGCGGTCTGTGCTCACCATAAAGCAGTCGCCGGCACAGCCTTGCTTAAGCTGTCCTATATCATCTCGTCCAAGCACCTTGGCGCTGCCCCGTGTGGCTATTTTGAGCATATCATATCCTGAAGGCGCCTGTTTACTGGAACTAAGCCTGTGCAGCAAAAATCCCACCCTTATTTCCTCCAGCATGTTTGAGCCGTCGTTGCTTGCGCTGCCGTCCACAGCCAGCCCGACCGGCACTCCTTTTTCCAGCATCTGCGGTATCTTAGCTACCCCGGAAGACAGCTTCATATTAGACACAGGGCAGTGCGCCACGCCAGTCTGCGTCTTCGCCAGATAGTCTATCTCATCGTCATTGAAATATATACCGTGGGCAAACCAAACATCGCTTCCAGTCCAGTTTAGATCCTGCATCACTTCCAGCGGACGCTTGCCGTACTTTTCCTGCATGAAACTTACTTCATCCTTGGTTTCGGCAAGATGGGTGTGCAGTCTTACTCCGTACTGTCGCGCAAGAGCTGCGCTGTCTATCATAAGCTCGTCTGTAACGCTGAACGGCGAACACGGAGCAAGAGCTATCTGCCTCATAGACAATTTTGAAGAGTCGTGATATTTCTCTATCAGCCGCCGTGAATCTCTTAATATCTCATCAGTCGTCTGCACTACGCTGTCCGGCGGCAACCCTCCGTCTTTCTTGCTCAGCGACATGCTCCCTCTTGACGCATGCATCCTTATTCCAAGCTCCTGCGCTGCTTCAAACTGTGTGTCGATAAGCATATCCGCCCCTTCCGGGAACACGTAATGATGGTCAAAACAAGTTGTGCAGCCCGTTTTGAGGAACTCTCCCATGCCGACCATCGAAGTTGCTCTCACCCATGTTTTGTCAAGCTTCTTCCATATCTCGTAAAGCTGCGTCAGCCAGTCAAAAAGCTCTAAGTTCTGCACCTGCGGCAGGTTTCGCGAGAATATCTGATACAGATGATGGTGCGAGTTGATAAGCCCCGGATACATCACCATGCCTTTCGCATCATAAACACTATCAGCCTTCTTTTGCTCTTTGCCGATATATCTTATTTCTCCGTCCAAGATGAGCATGTTGACATCATTGAAAACATTATCGTCGTCATCACACGTCACCATCGTTCCTATATTTTTGATTAACAAACTGGACATATCATTCTCCTTTCATAAACACTCCGCTGTTATAGCTGTGCAAGAAACTCGTAAGCTATGTCATTCTGCCCCTGAAAAGTCTCGTGTCCGTAGTCGGGGTATATTATCATTTCCTTTTCGGACGTTATCTTGTTGTAGGCCGCAAACTGCGTGCTTGGCGGGCATACATCGTCCATCAGACCTGTTATCATAAGCACTTTTGCTTTGATCCTGTGCACAATGTTCTGCAGGTCTATATATGATAGCGTCTCAAAAAGCTCGTCCTCCTTTTCGTGTCTTGGGTCAAACATCCTAAAATAGTCTTTTAGCTCTTTATACGCTCTTTCTGCAAGATCCATTTCCCACACACGCTTATAGTCACACAGAAACGGGAACTGCGGAACGGCAAGCTTCATCTCCGGCACCAGGCTTGCGCACGCAAGCGTCAGCGCACCGCCCTGGCTGCGTCCTTTACAGCCCACCCTCGTTTCATCCACCCAGTCAAAGCCCATAACATGATAAGCAAGCTGTGCTGCGTCAAGAAACATCGCTCTGTAGAAAAGACTCTCCGGCCCGTCTTCCACTCCCCTTACTATATGCCCGTATATAGAGCTGGCGCCGCTGCTCGAATCGTCTCGTGAGCGACCGCCTTGGCCACGGCAGTCCATCGAAGCAACCGTGTACCCCATCGCCACATACGGCAGTTTATCTGTCCAGTCTCCGCTGTTTCCTTTATATCCGTGAAACTCCACGACTGCAGGGCTCTTGCCTTTTGGGTTTTTAGGCGTCAGCAGCTTTGCGTATATCCTTGAGCCTCCGATTCCCGTAAAATACATATCATAGCACTCTGCAACAGGCGAAGAGAATTCCGCTGGCTCTATGCTTACATCTGCGTTGAGTTTCTTCATCTCTTCCAGAGACTTATCCCAAAACTCGTTTATGTCGTCCGGTCTCGGGCTCCGGCCCATATATTCCTTTAGCTCATCAAGCGGCATGTCTATCAGCGGCATACAGCACCTCCAAAATCAGTATAAACTAATAATAAAACATATGCTGTTTGTTTACAACTCTCTTTCTGTGCAGTATCGAATTGCTATAGAATTCATACAGACAAAAAACTTCAAATCTGCTTTGGCAGTGTATGCACAAAAAAGGCTGTGCTTTAATGTATTGCGCATTTGTTCATACTATGATAGCATTGCTACCGGATAGTAAAAAAGCCCCGCATCGTATACCGGCAAAAACATTTTTTTACTATAAGGAAGTTTATGAAATTCTCACTTGGCAAAGAGATTGACGCAACCAAAGGCAGCCTGACAAAAAACCTTTGGAAAATGTCCTGGCCGCTCATAGTCATTAACCTGATACAGGTAATATACAACTTGACAGATACTTTCTGGGTTGGTCAGCTTGAAGACAGTGCAAACGCTATAGCTGCCGTTTCTACAAGCTTTTCGATAGTGTTCGTTGTGGTTTTTTTTTGCCATCGGCCTGAACGTTGCAACTACTGCACTTGTTGCTATGTACTACGGAGCAAAAGACCAGAAAAACCTTGAAGCGGCTTGTTTCACTTCTATAATACTTATAGGCGCTGTTGCACTGGTTTTCGCCGCGGCAGGCCTCGTTTTCCGCCATCAGTTGCTGGACCTTATCAACACACCGCCTGAGATATACGACTACGCACTTGATTACTTTACTATAATAATGTCGGGCGTTGTGTTCGCTTTCATGTCATTCGTTTTTTCAGGCATACTTCGCGGCGTAGGCGATGTAATAACACCAATGATAGCTGGTGTAGTTTCCGGGCTTCTCAACATGGCTTTAGACCCTTTTATGATATTCGGCTGGGGGCCGTTTCCTGCACTGGGCGTTGCGGGCGCTGCCTATGCCACGATGATATCACGGGCGCTTATGGCTTTCTTCCTTGCATGGCTGGTCTTCTCTGGACGCCATCAACTAAAGCTAAAGCTCCGCCATCTGAAAGTACACTGGAACATAGCAACAAAACTCGCAAAAATCGCAGTCCCGGCGAGCATCTCGCAAGTCATGCTCTCGCTTTCCGGCTCTATGCTCTTCTCGAGGGTAAACATGTTCGGTGCAACCGCAAGCTCTGCCTACAGCCTTGGCACAAAGCTCGATTCGCTTGTGTTCCTTCCGGGGATGAGCTTGTCTCAGGCAACCGCAACGGTAGTCGGCCAAAATATCGGCGCCGGTGAAAAAGAACGGGCCTATAAAGGCGCACGTACAGCTATTCTTCAGGGTGGTATACTGACCCTGATACTCAGTACGCTGCTTTTCATATTCCCGACAGCAATGTTCGAGCTTTTATTTGCCAATGCAGGCGCAGACGTTATGTCGCTTGCAAGAAGCTATGTCATGATAGTCAGCTTTGGATACGCTTTCCTTTCAGTGCGCATCATTATAAACGGTGTTTTCCAGGGTGCCGGTGCTTCCATGCACCTGATGGTCATGACTATAATAAGCCTGTTGCTTCGTGTGGGGCTCGGATACGCCTTCTCGTACACCTCTCTTGGAGTCAAAGGGCTTTTCCTCGGCATATCGATATCGTTTGCTATAAGCTCTGTGCTGATGTTCATAGTGTTCTCAAAAGGCGGCTGGCAGCATGTAGACGTTATCAAGAAAAAGAAGCCGGCAAAAGAAACCGTATAGAAAAATTACAATATAAAAGCAGGGGCTTTGCGAACTGCTCCCTGCTTTTTTTATATCAAAATTTTATTCGGCAGGTTTTTCTCCCCAGCTTATTGCATAGCCGTATTCGCCGCAATCAAAATCTCTTACCTGTTCTTTAGTGAGATACCCCGCTATATTCCAACCCCTCAGTTCAACAAAAAGGTCTTCTTGTTTCAGCCTTTCCGTTTCGCTCTTAAGAAGCCCGTACAGCTTCTCCAGATACTCGTCAGACTTTGTCCAATCTTCATAAGCCCGCTGTGCTGCGTTTACTTTATCCCTCGCTTCTTTCCAAGCTGTGATAACATCTTCTGGCTGTGTATGTTCGTAATAGATATCAAAATAATCCAGGGGATTATGATTGTCCCAGCCTTGGGCCTGCTCTTCTCCCCTCTCCTGTGCTGCCTTCATCTGAGCGTCAAGCGCTGGGTATACATCCTGCAGCCACACATCGTAAGCATCATAATAGGCCTGCATCTCCGGCACTTTGTCCCACTCTTCATACTGTCTGCCTTCATATTCGAAATCTTTATCAAGATAGAAACAAGCGCCCAGATCAACATAGAAATAAGCGTCTTTGTTCCCAAGAGCGCTGACAGAATTATTTACGCTCTGCGTCATTACCACTTCACCCTGCTGCGGTTCGAGCTCCTCTTCGGCTTCACTGTCGCCGTATATAACCTTCTCGCCTGCTACTGCATCCTCAAGGCTTTCTTCGGGTTTATGTGTCTGCACATTTATACCCGGGCTTTGCGAATCGTCGATATCGCTGGAATAGTCCGGCAAAACTCCGCACGCTCCCACAAGCAGCAAAAGAACTGCAGATAATATTACTATTGCTTTTTTCAAGATCTTACCCTCCAGTTTTTATACTTATGTCGTTATTTAAGACGTCAGAAAACCGCAAATAGTTCCTTTCGCATTCTAAATACTACCAGATTATTGCGTTTACTTCAAGAAAGATGTAAAATATAACTAAGAAAGGATGGTGCTTATAATGACAATTTATGATTTCACAGTAATAAATAACAAAGGCGAAGACGTTTCACTTTCAGAGTATAAGGGCAAAGTCCTTCTCATCGTGAACGTAGCCAGCAAATGTGGTTATACAAAGCAGTATTCCGGTCTTCAGGCGCTGTATGAAAAATATAAGGACAAAGGCTTTGTGATACTCGGGTTCCCCTGCAACCAGTTTGCATACCAGGAGCCGGGCTCAGACGCAGAGATACTGTCCTTTTGTCAGGTAAATTTCGGAGTCACGTTCCCGCTGTTCAAGAAAATCAAAGTGAACGGCAAAGACGCCGATCCTCTATATGTCTATCTAAAAGAGCAGGCAAAAAGCGATTCTGGCAAGGCGGCTATCAGATGGAACTTTACTAAGTTCCTAATTGATAAAGACGGCAATGTTCATTCAAGATATGATTCAAAAGTTAAACCCGAAGAGCTCGACAGTATTGTAGCAGAGCTGCTTTAAAAACGCATGAATAACTAAAACGACAAAAACCTCCTGCTGGTTTTCCACAGGAGGTTCTTTATACCATTGCAGCAGCAGTACAATATTATAAATACAATATTTGTCTTTACTTACAGCAGTTTATGATAAATAATAGTGCTGGGGCTTCTTTCTTTACAACTTCATTACATCTATACATTAAAATGCTATACGGAGGTTTGTTATGGCTAGAATATTAATTGCAGAAGACGACAAGGCTATAAGCGAACTCGTAGACAGAAATCTGACTCTTGTAGGGCATAGCTGCATTCAGGCACATTGCGGAACAGAAGCAATAACAGCACTTGATACGAACGAATTTGACCTTTTGATACTGGACATAATGCTTCCGGACATGAGCGGCTTCGATATAATAAAACAGTCCGGCGGCTCAGCAGTTATTTTCCTTACTGCACGTGATGCAGTTCAGGACAGGATTCATGGCCTCAACCTCGGCGCCGACGACTATATTATAAAACCCTTCGAGATTTTAGAGCTTCTCGCACGTGTACAAGCTGTTTTAAGGCGCACCAAAACGGACGATGAGCCGCTTGTTCTTGGCAATGTAACCGTGGATTTCCCCGCCAGACAGGTATTTCAGGACGGAGTCCTGACCGAACTTACCCCTCAGGAATTCGAGCTTCTGCAGATACTAATACTCAACCGCAACATAGCCCTTTCACGAAACAAACTTCTGGAACTAGCCTGGGGGTTTGACTACTACGGCGACACACGCACAGTAGATGTACATATACAGAAGCTTCGCAACAAGCTCGGCTGGGAAGAGCGTATCAAAACCGTATATAAAATCGGATACCGTTTGGAGGTTTAGTTCTAATGAAAGTGCGGGAGAAAAACTACCTTTACACGCTTGTACTGTTTATTGTTTTTTTCTTTGCCTGCATACTCATAATAGTGCAGACATCATTTTCAGCCATGCTGGATACACAGCGCGAAAATGATATGAACCAAGCGTATTTCATATCCCGTGCGATAGCCGCAGACATTTCTGCCCTAGAAAGCCGTCAGACAGACACAACCCCCGCTCTGCGCAATGTCGTATCATTATATTCCAATTACTATAGAAAAACAGGTATTACTATCTCTCTTATAAACAACGAAGGAGATACCATTCCCGGAATCGGAACAGCAAATATTGATTCTACACCCGAAAATGCAATGGTCTGTTCTATACAAAAAAACGATGAAGGCAAATATATAAATATAATAAATCCACTGCAGGAAACATCCAAAGATTATTATCTGATCTACGATAAAAACGTAGACAGTCTCTATAAGAGCCACAACAGGCGTACAGCTTTCCTTGTTGTCTTAAGCGTCGGAGTTTCGGTAATACTTGCTTGTGGTCTCTATTTCACATTGAAGCGCCTCTACCGACCGCTCAACAACCTAGCACACGAGCTGCGTACTCCGCTTACTTCAATACAGGGCTATGCACAATATCTTCAGATTGCGGCGCTCAGCGAAAAAGAGCGGTACAGCGCCACACAGTTCATTATAGACGAAAGCCGCCGGCTGTCAGAAATCACAAACAGTCTGCTCGTTATGGCGAACGTTCGTGAAGGCAGCATCACCGAGAAGAAAATCAACATAAAAGAAGTCTTCGACAGCACAAAAATGGCTTTTAAGGATGTTGAATATACAGTACAGCAAAAATATTTCTTTGGCGACCAGACACTTCTGCAAAGCCTTGTAAATAATCTCGTTTCCAATGCTGTAAAAGCCAGTCCCGAAGGCGATGTTATATCTCTTAAAGCATATGATAACATTATTGAAGTGACCGACCACGGAAAAGGCATGAGCGAAAAAGAACTTCTGCGAGCTAACACCCCCGGGCACCAGGCCAAGGGCGGCTCCGGCCTTGGTATACCTCTCTGTCACCAGATAGCAAAGCTGCACATAGCTAAGCTTTCCTTTGAATCAACACCCGGAGAAGGAACTACAGCAAGAATAACTTTTACAACTTGATAATACAATGATTATAAATTCATGAGAAGTACAGCGCATGATATAAGAAAAAGCAAAGGAGAAATTCCTATGAAGAATAAAGGAAAGCTTAAAATCATTCTTATCACATTCGGCGCTATAGCTGTATGCACAGCTGCTTTAATCGGCGGTATTGCCATTGCAGGCAACGTTGAAGAAAACAAAATTATTACATCAGATTATTCTGATGAAAGCGAAAAGGAACAGGATAGTAACGATGCGCTCACAAAAGATACTTCTATCTCCGCATCACATGCAGACGCAGATCAGTCAAGCGAAAACAGCGGTGAAAAGCTCGAAGGCAGCACAGACTCAAATAATGAGAGCGGTATATCTATCGATGATGCCAAAAGCGTTTACCAGCTCATGTTTAAGCTGTTCTTTAAATCGGAAATGGCTGCGCACCATATAAACGCAACAATTGATTCTGATACCGGCGACTGGCTGCTTATAAATAAGGAGGCAAACGCATACGTCGATTCCCAAACAGGTGAGGTAATCGCTTTTTATAACCTGCATGGGTATATCGGTGAAACTATCTTTTCTGAAGATGAATTTGTATCCTACAAAGACAACCTTACAAAAGACCACGATAAATATATAGAAAAAGCAACTTCGTTTATAGAAAAGAACTTTGCCGACGGCAGAGCCGTCTCAGAAGTTGTGTTCGACGGCATTGTATTCACCGGCGACCCGGGGGAAAAAGGCACTTTCCGTTTAACACTGCGTGTGCTTATGGAAACAGGCAGCAGTTACTGCCTTGTATACACCGAAAGCCCGTACAACCTTGAAAGGTTTTTCTCATATGAAAGCCAGGAGGCTTGCCTCACAGGCAGTTCCTACGAGAACGGCCCCCCGTCTTCAAACAACGCCCCGCCTGTATATACACCAGAGATCATCTACGATTCTGAAATCGGCCCGGAACATCTGGCTGTAGATGAAGCTATGGATCTGGCGATCGAGCAATGCGAGTTACTCACTGGTGAAACTATGAATAAAGCTCTGCTGTCAGCTCGCTTCAGGATAGTAACATTAGACACTAGCCGTGCTGCTTGGTATATCTATAACGATACCTTTATAATAGGGCTTGATGCAATAACAGGTGCCCTTGCACAGTTTGACCACTTTAAAACAGACGCACTCCAAACCTATGAGCCCATGCCCAAGCGTTATATGATTGAAGATGATGAGGACAAATACTTTGCTAAAGCACAGGAAGTACTGGTCAAATATCTTGGCAACAACGGTAAAGTCGATTATATGATGATCGACGGTATACAGGTCATTTTCGACGACTATAGCAATTCTGTATCATATTTGGTAGACTGCCACGTTATAATGGAATCAGGGCCGTGCTATGATATCAGCTTTGCAGGAAGTGATTTGCTGCTCTGGCGTATATACTCCTATGCTTCCGAAGGTGCCATGTTCGGTTTCTAAGTGATGTCTCACCAATATTTCAGGTCTAAACAAAGCATCAATAAGTAATTACATAAACAGAAAAACCCGGCGGGCACCTGCTCTGCCGGGTTTTTCTTTATTTCATCACTTTTCTATATCATTTTAACTACGTACAAATATAATAAAAGTTAAATGCATTCAGGTTTATATGTAATTTTCTAATTACTCTAGCAGGCAATTTATTATGGTAGTCGAGATATTTTTTCAAATCTAATACTGCTGCACAGATACATCATTAAATTTTCTTTATAGACCAAAGCTTATCATATACCTTCCTTACTATTTGCTGGTCTATAAGTTCATATTTGTCCTCCGGCGGCCACAGCGCAGCTCCGTAGTAAATATTCGGGTTCGCCCTCGTCGAGGTGTCGGTCCGGCTTGTGAACGCCGCCATGTGTATTTGGCTGCACCCCGTCTTCATAATAACGTCGGCTGCATTGTGCGGCGAGCCTCCTCCCGGCAATATCTCTATGCGCCCTTCAGCATAATCCTGCAGCTCTTTTATCATTCCCATGCCCTCATACAGCGTATTCTGCTGTCCGGTCGTAAGCACCCTATTTACTCCGAGGTCAACCAGCCTGTCCAGCACTTTTTTTGGCTCGGGCACAACGTCAAACGCTCGGTGGAAGACGACCTCCCTTCCCTGCGCAAGCTCTATTATTCTTTCACACCTTTTTTCGTCCAGCGTACCGTCTTCGTTGAGTATACCGAAAACTATACCGTCGGCTCCGTGCTCCACCACTGCCTGAGTATCATACTCCATGACCCGCATTTCCCTTTCCGTATAGCAGAACCCGCCGCCCCTCGGCCTTATCATGACCATCACAGGTATATCAAGTATCTCTTTTGCCATCTTGACAGAGCCTATCGTGGGGGTAAGCCCTCCGAAAAAAATATTTGAGTTCAGCTCAACCCTGTCTGCTCCTCCCAGCCTTGCTTCAACAGTATCGTCCACCGAACCGCAGCACACTTCAAGTAAATACTCTTTCCCCATTCTCTTTCTCCTCTAAATATTTTATAACTGCTGCAGCACGCCACGTGCAAAAACGCTTTCAATATTGAGCTGCCCGTCCATTACCAGAATATCCGCATCCTTGCCCGCTTCAATGCTCCCCTTTCTGCCATCTGCTCTTACAACCCTTGCAGGAACTTGCGACGCCATCATCCACGCCTTGTTTAAAGGAACATCGCACCTTTCAACTACGAACCTTAGCATATCTATCATTGGTGTAACGGAACTTGCGATAACATCTGGTCTGTTCTTGATTATAGCTATACCATTTTTCACTACACAATCCTGTCCGCCAATCACGTATTCTCCTCCCGGCAACCCCACTCCCATCATAGCATCAGTTACTATACACACCCTGTCGTAGCCTTTGCATTTAACTGCCAGCTTTATTATACCAGGATGTAGATGATAGCCGTCCGCTATTACTTCTGTAGTAAGCCTGTCGTCCAGCAGAACGGTCTCAAACACTCCCGGAGCAAACCCTTTGCCGGTCGAATCGCCAAGAGCTTCGAACCGCAGTCCGCCCATAACACACGCAAAATGAGTAGAGTGCTCCATCCCCTCGTCGATAGCTTCCATCAAAACATCATATGATGCGTCTGAATTCCCGACGGAAGTCACGATGTCGTTCTTTGTACATTGCCGCACCAGCTCGATCCCGCCGCTAAGCTCGGGCGCAAGCGTCCACTCGGTTATAAAATCTGCGTGCCTTTCTATAAGCGGCATATAATCCTTCGGGTCCGGCTCTTTTAGGTTGCCCAGCAGATGCCCGCCCCTGTAAACCGGGCTTAGGTATACGCCCTCCACATGAAATCCGAGTATAGTCGCCCTGCACTTTTGCTCTATCTGCTTTAGTGTGAGTACTGCTCTGTCCATCTGCTCGAATGATATGCTTATGCATGCGGGAGCGATACTCGTCGTGCCGTTCTCCAGATGATAATGTATGCCGTCAAGAACCGCCTCTGGTTCGGCGCTGCCAAAGTCATTGCCTCTTCCGCCGTGAACGTGTATATCGACAAACCCCGGCCCGACGTACTTGCCGGTGCAGTCCACGGCCTTGGCGTCTATACCACTCAGGCTTTCCTGCTCATAAAAAATGTCGGCAATACTACCGTTTTCCACCAGCACGCTGCCGTTTTTAATTGCGCTACCAGTAACGATATTGCCGTTTTTAAGAAGATATTTATCCATTATCCCCACCAAGCCTGTTCATGATTTTTTATTTATGCTGCCGTTCATTTCTGCCTTAAGTAATCCCTGAAAACATCCCGCACATACCTTTTAAAAGATAAGTCCAATCCAAAACTGAAAGTATGCGGAATATGCTGGATGTTGAAATAATATGAAAAAAATGCTGGCCTAGAAATTTCGTCCCACAAAATGCTGTATGTTTATCGGCAAGTCGTTTAGTACCTTAACTTCTCTGCCGTTTTTACCAAGTGTCTTTTCAACGAGCACATAGTCCATACCGGGTATCCTTATATCGTTCCAGTCGTCGCCAAAGCCCCTTACCGCTACGTCGAGCATCGTTACTATCTGGCTGCCGAGCGGCTCGTGGGAGTTGAGCGTTATAGCTCCGTAGAACTCCTGACACTCAGTATAACCTGCGTTGTGTGTACCTGTATAAGGCTTTAGCACTGTCATGTCGACCCTTTTGCCTAATCTCTTCGAAACTTCGTCTGACCTTTCTGCAAAATAGTCAACAAGCGCCTGTTCCTGAAGCTTCGCAGGCAGGTTGTTCTTAGCTACGTCTATATAAGCCTCCAGCCCTCTTCTGTATGCGCCTTCGGTAAATTCAAACCAGTATTTCTGGTCTTCTGTAAGCTTTGACGGATTGTCAACGCACACGACAGTTGCCCTCTCGCATGATGTAAGACCGTCCCATTTTGGAGCGACACCCAGCGTAACGTAGTCACCTTCCTGTATCCTGCGGTTGAGTGCCTTGCCGATAAGAGTCCTTCCTGCGTCGCCCGAAAGGACTATAATATCGAAACCCATCTGCTCTACGCCGAGTTCCATTGCTATCGCATAGCCCCACTGAGCAACCTGCGTTTCATATATACCGGGTCTTATAATGCTTGCCATGCCCTCCATCATATAATCGCACACCTTTGATGCTATCTCTATCAACCGCATCTCTTCGTCCGACTTTATGTATTTTATCTTATAGTATAGCTCCTGGGCGTCAATAACGCAGGATTCATCTTTGAAGTAGTTCACAAAAAAGCGGTACATGCTGGCGGGCACTACTTCCGCCGGAGTAAGGAAAGCTATGTTGCCCGGTTTGCCTCCGCACGCTTCTTCCAGCACGTCCTCCATTCTGAACGCCTTTACGGGATACTCCTCGTCAGCCAGCTTGAGCATCTCAATCTTTCTGACCTTGCAGCCGGAACGTGATGCAAGCTGTTCTGCGCAGTAGCCGCCTTCCAGCCCTGCAAGCAGGAAAAACCCGTTTTTACCTATGACACCTGCAACCGGCTCTATGCTTATGTTTGTGTTGCCGCCAAGGTACGGAACGTCGCCGTTGTAATGCTCGTCACTGTAAACAAATCCGCAGTCATATCCTTCCTCCTCAAGCGCATCCATAACCTTTTTCTGCCGTGATGCGAACTCTTGCGCGTCTATGCGACACTCCTTGTCAAAGAAGGGAGCCTTTGCCAGTATGTCTCCAACTATGTCCGCCTGCTTCTTCCAATCTTTTAAATCAAACATTCTTTGCCTCCCGTTATGCTAATATCTATTCTACTATCATTACCGCCTTTATAACCGGCTCATCTTTTAAAAATATATCTTTGAGTTTCTGCACCTCTTCAAGTTTGAACTTGCGTGTTACGAGCAGCTCTGCGTCTATCACACCTTTTTTGATAAGCTCGTAGCTTAGCGGGAACAACTTTGCAGGTTCTGCGAACACGGGTATTATCGGATTCTTGTTTAGTATCAGCCTATCGACGTCTATAAGAGCTTTTGAACCATCTCCAAAATCCATACCTATAACGCTAACCTTTGCACCGTACTGTGCGATTTTCAATGCATCCGGCAGAGTACTTGGCGGCGAAGTCACCATAACTGCTTCCGCCTTGCCCCCCAGCACTTCTGTTACTCCTTTTTCAACGTCCCCATCTGAATAGACAACTGCATCTGCTCCCATTTTGTATGCAATTTCTTCTCTTTTCCTGTTGCGCTCACTGCCTTTTTTTGAGCCGACGCAAACGACCTTGTCTGCGCCGTAGTGTTTTGCAAGCTTTGCGCACATAAGACCTAAAACACCTATACCGAACACAGCAGCCGTACCGTTCGGCGGAACCTCTGCTGCAAAGTATGTGTTAAGGCTTACTGCAAGCGGTTCCGTCAAGCACGCCTGCCACGGCTCGATCCCTTCGAAGGGTATAAGTGCATTTTGATGCGCAGTCAGATAGTCTCCCATGCCAGACTGAGTTCCAAGGTTATAAAAGTTCCTGCACAGGTCACTTCGCCCCTGATTGCATTGCCTGCAATAGCCGCACATTGTAACATCTTCAACTATCACCGTATCGCCGGGTTTGAATCTTTCTGCGCCCGGCCCTGTTTCGACCACCTGAGCAGCAATTTCGTGCCCTAGCTGTGAATAGTCCTGCGCCCTATTCATAATATGAACGTCGGAACCGCAAACGCCGCACGCCAGCACCTTGACCAACACTTCACCGTATGACGGCTTTCTTACATCACTCTCGACAATCCTTAAATCAAAATACTTCTTTGCCTGCAGGCTTCTCATGCGTTATCCTCTCTTTACTATATTTCACCTATCTTTAGTTTCGTCCAGTACTGCGCCGTTTCACCCGGCTGTACCCACTCTATGTGTTTGCCTATGTTTATAGAATCGGGCAACCCTATCCAAGGCTCTACACATAGCCGGCCGTCAAACCTTGAACACACCGTCAGCACCTTGAACACCCCCTGCGCTTCGATATCTACAGCATAGCCATCGCTGCTGCTTTCGAGCACTGTATTCCCGGGTTTTTTGTCAAAAAATACATAATCTGTTTCTACAGTAAGGTCGGGATTCCCGCTCTTAACTTTTCCGTCTGAATAGTCAGTATAGCTGTCAAACGGCGCAGTAAGCTTTGCGGTTCTTTTGTCGGTCACAGTAAAATAGCAGTGCCATCCAAAATAGTGGGGCATTTTCTTGTCCGATAAGTTAGTGACATATGAGTTCATCACCACTTCGCCGTTTTTAATTTCATATTTGAGCTGCAGCTCAAAATCAAACGGATAGTGCGTTTTCTTCCAGCTAGGGCTGTTCCGGATAGACAGAATCACGCTGTCTTCGCTTTGCTGTTCGACCAAGAAGGCACAGTTGGTAATAAGCCCATGGAACGGCATATGATACTCTTTTCCATCAAAGGAATATGTGTCATCCTTCGTTTTGCTAGGGAACGGGAAAAGAACCGGATTACCGCCGCCCAGCAATGGAGAAAGCGCCAGACGGTCTTCGTCCAGCGCAAATATTTCCTTTTCCTTATAAACCAGCCTGCCAAGCATACCGCCGTATTCGGGATATACCCAGCCTACTGTATTTTTATTGTCGGTTATCTTAATCTTTCTCATTTCACTA
The DNA here is from genome assembly GCA_963666505.2 of Christensenellaceae bacterium. GTDB lineage: Bacteria > Bacillota > Clostridia > Christensenellales > SZUA-584 > JABGQS01. The sequence goes on from CAXXXL010000002.1 coordinate 297,242, forward strand.
ATTCACATCTGCATTCAGAGGGCCGGCAAGTTCTTTTATAAAGAACAGCTTGCCCGGAAGCGTCGGCATGAAGCTCGACGGCACCCAAATGCTTGGTCTGTGCCGCAGCGTTACCCACAGCGACATCCTCTGCCACATGAAGCCTCTCGAGTATGTACCGTCACAACCGCCGATTATCTTGTCGGACTGCAGGAACAACCCGGGACCAATAGTGTTTGCATAGCAAGGCACAAGTGTAGTCCTGCTCTTGAAGCTATGCAGCGCATTTTGCTCTATCGTAAGCGGATTGAGCCGCGCACCCAGGCGGTGCGTCTGCTTTTTCCACTCCGCTTCGCTTTCGTACTCTCCGGCAAACTGCGGCTCCCAAAAAGCTATATGAAAAACCCTGCCTATGCCAAATACCGTAACCAGCATAGCTCCCTGTTTTTTAAGTGTTTCTATTTTCTCTCCGTATTGCGGAAGGTTTTCTTTAGTTGCATAGTTTCTCTGATCCTTCGGTACTGTAAGCTCTCCGAGCGGACCGTAAAAAGCTTCTTCCATTGCATTCTGGAAAGAACCTTTGTCATCCGGCGCTAAAGTGACACCGTTTTCGTCGCTCCACTCATCCATATTGAATCCGTAAACATGAGCGCAGCTAACGTTCCATGCTTTAAGGTAATAAACCACCCATCGATACATTCCCATCGGGCCTACCGGCCAGATAATCGCAAGTTTTTTACCTTCATCCCTTGCTTGTTTTATTGTTAGCGCTATCTCGTGCCCCATCATAACGCCAAATACCGTGTCGTCGTCACACTCCACAGGCGAAAAATCCTTGTTCCAGAAATCCTGCCTGTCAAAAATCTGCTCTGCCCCGAAGCTGCAGCAGTCATCAATCCTTTTTAGGTCCCACCCTGCCGGGTAATACCCTTCCATATTAGAGCCTTTTATTGTTGACATCATATCCATAAGTCTATCTCCTTTTAGGGCAGCATACGGCTTGTTCTGAACCTCGGCCATCCTGCGAATTGTCTGAATCCTTCTGCATATTTGCAGCTTGCCTGCAGCCCTCTGAATTTGCTGCAGGTTCTTGCAAAGTCTAGAAAATCTATATGGTCATGCTCTAGCAGCCATTTCCCCTGGCTTTCATGGCAGTCGATCGCCTCGAGTTTCTGCTCCATTTCTTCCGTTATATCAACATACTCAGTAGGTATGAACCCTATACCGGCAAGTGTGTCCATATAGAAAACCGGTGGGAATTCCGGAAAAGCCTTGGACACCGTTTCGAAATGAGGCACCGTGCATACAAACGAAGCATCAAAAGCTATCCTGCTCGCTTCCATATGATCCCTCATGTAGTCATCCGGATTGTGTGTAATTATTACATCCGGCTTAGTATAACGTACTACCTCGACAACTTTCCTTAGTATCTCTTTGTCTGCCGACTCAACACCGAAATCGCCCGTGTCAATGTTTATTGCCTCTGCTCCAATGACTTTTGCAGCGTTTTCAGCTTCTTTCTCCCTTATCTTGCTGAGTTCGTCCGGCTTTATAACCATATGTCCCATGTTGCCGTTTGCAATATGGCACATAAAAACCTTATGTCCCTGCTTTGCGTATTTCGCAAGCGTTCCTCCGCAGCCGATCTCAAGATCGTCTGGATGACTGCCTATTCCAAGTATATTCATATAACACCTCCGTTACAGACCCAACCCGGAATATATAACTTGAGCACCGGGAAAAAGGTCTTGATTATCAGCTGCACCACTCCACAAGAAAGTCATGTATTGCAAGTGTAACTTTTTCCATACTGTTTATACTGACCCATTCATCCGGTCCGTGCAGCATGCCGCCCTCCGGCCCGAAGACGCAGCTTGGCATATCCGCATAAAGTGAGAATGCAAACATATCGCACGAGAACATTGCTCCGCACACCTTTGCTTTATCAGTATACTTATCTGCATTTTTCTTAAGAACTTTTAGACCCGAATCATCCGGATGAGCATCGCTTGCCCTGCAGAAATGAAACTCAAGCTCTACTTCAAGCTTATCCGGCTCGCTGAACCTCTGTTTTAAAAACTCTTTGAAACCGTCGAAAACTTCCTGCATGTCTTCATAAGGATACGTCTGGATGACCAGTTCTATCCAAGCATCCGGCGGTGTTGTCAGCTGTCCATTCGGCCTTATATCACCGGATTTTGCTTTTGTTATAACAAGCTGCACGGCTTGCGGCGTATCCTTCCAAAGCTCCGGGGTTATCGTCTCCGAAAGACGCTTTTGTTCATATTCCTTAATAAGCTCTATTACTTCACCAAGCATATAAACAGGGTTAACCACCTTCTCGCCGGTATACGGCATCCCCGCAGCTCCTTGAACGTCCACCCGCAGAACTATGCTGCCGACGCATGCAGGACATATGTTGTGACCTGTAGGCTCGAACAGCACCGCAAAGTCTGCATTTTTACCAAGTTGACGTGCAGCAATTGAGCCGGCACTGCTTGCGTACTCTTCGTCTACAACGCTTTCGAAGTATATATCGCCTTTTGGTACGAACCCTTCGTCTTTGAGCATTTCAACAGCAACAAGCGCACAGGCAAGGCCGCCCTTCATGTCGGCCGTTCCTCTTCCGTATATCCTGCCGTTTTTAACTACACTATTAAAGGGAGGGCACACCGTCCATGGTCCCGGTTCATCTGTAACGACGTCCATATGACCGTTGAGGATGACACTTCGTCCTCCTCCGCTGCCCTTCCACTTCCCTAATACGTTATATCTGTCTTCGTAATTCTGCCCTTTTATAAACGCATCGTTGTTCTCGAAATCCGGTGCATCGCACGGCGATATATGCTCCACTTCAAAACCCAGCTTTTCTATCTGCTGCTCAATAAACTCCTGCCCAGGTTTTTCGTTTCCTTCCGGCGGCATATTTATTGTCGGTATATCTACCATAGATTGAGTAAGCTCTATCAGCCTTTTTGTGTACTTCTCCTTCAATTAAATCACCTTCTAACGGCTTCGTCCGGTATAGTCGTAAAACACTCGAGGCCTGTCTGTGTTACTATAACTCCGTCTTCGAACCTAACGCCGAAATCATCGTCAGCGATCCATATATCAATATTGAACACCATGCCCGGTTTCAAAATAAGCTCTCCCCTGTTGTCTACCCATGGGCCTTCACATTCCTGCAGGCCTGTTCCGTGGGCAGGTCCGTATAGGTTAAGACCTTTGTAGCCTTCACGCTCCAACCTTGCCTGGAAAACATCATATACTTTTGCAAAAGGAACGTCCGGCTTCATAAGCTCTTTTGTTTCGTTCAAACAATCAAGAGCGGTTTTTATCATTCCTTCTCTTTTTTTGTCGATACTTCCGAGTATAACCGGCCTGCACATATTACCGCAGTAACCCTGGTATTTCGCGCCGAAAGACAGCTGAACAACATCGTCTTCACCTATTATCCTCTCTGAAGACTTACAAAGGCTCTGGTACATATGCGGCCCCGATGTAACCCATATCGGATATGCCGTACCTTCTGCACCAAGTGTATATATCTTTGAGCGCCATGCCGCTTCTATCTCCCACTCACGTACGCCCGGCTTTATCATATCTATAGCAAACTTTGAAGCTTCGTCGGTTATACGGTATGCTTCTCTTAAAAGAGCTATCTCGGCTTCCGACTTCTGCCACCTTACTTTCATGATGAGCTCGTCATCATAAACAAACTGTGCGCTGCCGGCTCCCTTTCTTATATCCTGCATGATCTGATATGGAATCGTGTTTGTGTTGCCGATTGCTATCTTGTTTATCTTAAAACGTTTTGATATCTCGTCGAATATCATTGTAAAGTCAAACGCATCTGTGGGCTTATCCCACTCGGGTGCGCTTGTTTCAACGTATAGTGGGTGCACCCTCACATCATCTATTTTAGCAAACGTCATTGCATATTCATAGCTCTCCGGCCCTCCTGTCAGGAACACAGGCTTACCTTCCTTTGGGATGATAATCCCTACAAAATCAAAAACAGCCCAAAAATCCGTTAAATACCTGACGTTAGCGCCTTCGCATTCACAGCCGTGAACTATATAGATATCTATGTTCTTTTGCTTCATGGCTGCCTGGACTCTTTTTATCCTCTCGTCGTATTCGCTTCTTTTTATGCTCATCCTTTCACTGCTCATCTGCAAAACTCCTTATAAACTTATTCGATATCAATAAACCTGCCGTCGACCGAAGACTTATACGCTGCATCAGTAACCTTGTGGCAGTATACCGCCTGCTGCGCATCGCACACAAGCGGCTTGCCGTTCACTATAGAATCCGTGAACGATTCGAGTTCGAAATCAAACAGGTCGCCGTATTCTCCCGTTACTATCTCTTCCTTTGCTACTGAAACATCCTGCTGCGCCACATAGCTCTTTTCCTCATCCTCGCTTATAACGAGCAGTCGTCCGCCGTCCTCCTGGCCTATCGTCGTCTCCCCAATTATGCGCCCTCTTGTGCCAAAGAAGCTAATCTGCCATCTGGCAGCAGAGTCGGGTATATTAAAATATGCATTTAGGTTCCCAATCATTCCGTTATCGTAACGCACCAGCAGCGAAGACGAATCCTCAACTTCATACGAAAATCTTATATTCTCTATAAACGCAGCAACATTTTTAATCCTGCTGCCCGTAATATACTGTGTTAAATCGACAAGGTGCATACCCATGTCCATAAGCGCACCCCCGCCGGACTTGTCCTTATACTGTCTCCATGCTCCCTCTATCTCCGGATACCAGCATGTAAACTGCGCATCCGTGTACACGAGCTGTCCGATTGCACCACCGTCAATAAGTTCTTTTATTTTACGGTGCATCGTTGAAAAACGCATCATAAACCCTGCCGCCAGCCTTACGCCTTTGTCTTTGCAGTAATCGACGATCTCCTGTGCTTCTGCGGCGTTCATCGCAATAGGCTTTTCAAGCAGTATGTTCTTGCCCGCATCCGCAGCCTTGAAAGCCTGCTCCTTGTGGCAATAAACGGGCGAGGCAATGTATATCGTATCAACTCTATCAAGTGCTAGCAGTTCGTCCTCGTTGTCATAAAAGTTCTCCACGCCGTACTTCTGAGCAACCCTCTCTGCGACCTTCAGGTCCGTATCCATCACGGCAATTATATTTGCTTTTTCGTTTTTTACCATAGCAGGCAGCATCCGCCTGTCTGCAATGCCTCCGGCAGCTATAATACCCCAGTTAAGCTTTTTCATAATGCTTCTCGATTCTGCTGCAGATGCAACATAAAAGATTTTTGTCTGCTCTCCGACCTAAGCCGGAGAGCAGACCTGTGTCATTCCTGTATGCTGACTAAACTTATTCTGTTACATACTTCATGAAGTCTCCGATGTTGTTCTGGTCGATTACTGAAAGAACTATATTCTGTTCTCTAGGTATGTCTGTCTCACCCTCGAAGTGCTTCGCAGCCGTCTCCATGCTCAGACGTACAATGGCTTCCGGAGATACGCCGATGCAAACCATGTAGTTAGGATCTTTTTCATTGAGTAAGTTAAACGGCTCTGAACCCCAAGCGCCTGCACATACAATTTTTGTAGTAGTGTTTCCTGCAGTCTCAAGTGCTATCCTCGCGCCTTGTGCTGCATTGTCGACAGCACCCCAAATAACGTCTATCGGCTTAGCGATGTTATTTGTAACGATGTTTGCAGCGCTCTCTCTAGTCTGCCCGAAGTCCTGCTCAAATACATAGTTTACGTTATCAGCGCCAAGCTCTGCTTCAAGAGTCTCTTTGAACTTCTCACCACGAATAGCGGTATGCGGTGCATCCAGCATAGCAAGGACACCAACGTTGATTTTACCGTCAAGGTTTTCTTTTGCATACTGCGCAGTGTACTGGCCTGTCAAAACGCCAGTTTCAGCATGATCCCAAGCAATATGAGAAACGAGTGGCTCCCAAGTAGTCCCTGAGTCAAAGGCAATAACAGGTATGCCTGCCGCTTCTGCTTTGTCAAGCGTTGCTTGTATTCCGTCTGGAGAAACTGGGTCGATGAATATAACGTCATATTCCTGATTTATAAAGTCTTCAACCTGTCTCTGCTGCGTTTCTGCATTTAGATCACCGTTCTGGATGTTCATTTCAGCTACGCCGTACTCTTCGCCTATGCTTATGAACTCATCATAAACGCCTTTGCACCATTCGTCATAAAGCGTGATATGAGCTACGCCGATTCTCAGTCCTTCCAGTGGGCCTTTGTCAGCCGTGTCAGCAGTATCAGCAGTATCAGCCGTGTCAGCCGTGTCAGCCGTGTCAGCAGTATCAGCCGTGTCTGCAGTATCTGCAGTATCTGCAGTGTCAGCAGTATCAGCCGTGTCTACCGGAGCTTCAGCTTTGTCACAACCTACGAACAATGCAGCGACCATCAAAACTGACAGTACAATCCAAACCAAAGATAATCTTCTCATTTTTTTCCTCCTGTTTATTTTTATTTGCAAGCAGCCTTTGCCTGCAAGCTTATATACAAAGTGCCATTATCTCTTCCTGACTTGCTTCCTCTCTTGTCATTTCTCCAACGATTCTACCTTCGTGCATTACCATTATTCTGTCGCTCATTCCAAGTATCTCAGGAAGCTCGGAAGATATCATTATTATTGATTTACCCTGTCTTACTATTTCGTTCATCAACATGTATATCTCTGTCTTTGCACCGACGTCAACCCCCCTTGTCGGCTCGTCCATGAATATGATGTCGCTGTTCTTCATCAGCCATTTGGCTATGACCACCTTCTGCTGGTTCCCTCCCGAAAGGTACTGCGCTTGCGTATCGAGCGAAGGCGTCGATATCCTTAGTTTCTTAACGTATTCGGCGCCGTACTTATCCTCCAGCTTTGTATGCACTACACCGCCGACTATGATGTCGCTCATACTGACCATACATATGTTCTCTTTAACGGAAAGTATCTGTACCAGCCCGCAGTCTTTACGATCTTCCGGAACAAGCCCCAGCCCGTTTTTGATAGCTGATTCAAAGCTAGTATGTTTTACAGGTTTCCCATAAAGTTTTACTTCTCCAGAGTCGCATTTATCGATACCCAGCACAGCACGAGCAGTCTCCGTTCTTCCAGAACCAACCAGCCCTGCAAATCCTAATATCTCGCCTCTTTTCACATGGAAGTTAATATCCTCTATTACGTTTTTACGTGAAAGCTCGCTGACTTCCAATACAGTCTCGCCGACGGGCACACTTTCTTTGGGGAACTCGTCCACCAGCTCACGCCCCACCATAAGAGATATAAGCTTTTTACGGTTGACTTCCCCGATAGGAAGCGTGTCTATATGTTTGCTGTCCCTTAAAACAGTAACTTTATCCGCAAGATCGAAGACCTCTTCAAGCCTGTGCGATATATATATTATGGTTATACCTTCTTTGTTGAGCTTGCGTATTATATTGAACATTATCTCCTGCTCTTTTATGGTCAGCGTAGCTGAAGGCTCGTCCATTATAAGAAGCTGAGCTTTAAAGTTGATAGCTTTGCATATCTCCACTATCTGCTTTTTTTGCAACGGACAAAGTATTAACGATCTCAGTTGCACCGATTTCTATTTCAAGCTCTTTCATCATATCTTTTGTTTTTTGATTAATCGCTTTCCAGTCAACAATCCCATGTTTATATATAAGATGACCCCACCCCACAGAATTGTACAAATTGAAAGTGGTGAATAGCAGCTGATATAATAAAACACGAGGTGAAGAGAAATGTCGAAAAGGAATTATACAGCTGAACAGATTATTAGCAAGTTAAGAGAAGTAGAGGTGAAAATCAGTCAGGGCATATCGGCAGCCGAAGCTATCAGAAGCATTGGCGTAAGCGACCAGACATATTACCGCTGGCGCAAGGAATATGGCGGTATGCGTACCGATCAGGCTAAACGCATGAAAGAGATAGGAGAATATACGGTTAAAGAAACTTGTAGCAGAGTTATCGCTTGACAACGCGATTTTGAAGGAAGTATCACGGGGAAACTTCTAAGCCCTGCCAAACGCAGGGCAGCTATTGTATGCGTACAGGAAAAGCTTACCGTATCCGAATCTAAAGCATGCAGGGTTATAGGACAGTATAGAAGTACACAGCGATATGAGATCAAGAAGCTGCCTGACGAAGATATATTAACATCCAGGATAATCGAACTTGCCTGCAAATATGGACGCTATGGATATATGAGAATAACAGCATTATTACAAGCTGAAGGATTCCATGTCAATCATAAGCGTATAGAGCGAATATGGCGTGAACAAGGGCTAAAAGTGCCTCAAAGGCAGAAGAAGAGAGGCAGGCTCTGGTTGAATGACGGTTCATGTATAAGACTAAAACCAGAGTACAAGAACCACGTATGGAGTTACGATCTTGTATTTGATAAAACCACAGATCATAAAACATATAAGATTTTAAATATAATAGACGAATATACAAGAGAATGTATCTGCACATATGCAGCAAGAAAGATAAAATGGGCAGAAGTACAGGAACAACTGGCAGAAGCTTTCTGCTCCAGAGGAGTACCGGAATATATACGATCAGATAACGGCAGTGAATTTACTGCTAAGAAGCTTAGAGAATGGCTTGACCGATTAGAGGTGAATACCACCTTCATCGAACCGGGCAGCCCTTGGGAAAACGGATATATAGAATCATTTAACGGTAAAATGCGTGATGAGTTGTTAAATGGAGAATTATTTGATACGATGTTTGAAGCAAGAATCATTATTGAGCAATGGAGGCACGAATACAATACAATCAGGCCTCACAGCTCACTAGGATACCGGCCACCGGCGCCGGTGGCAATACTACCAAAAGAATATCAATGCTGCAAAAATTCACTTTCAGCTCTGTAGTATTACTGGGGGTAGGTCAAACCTTGCTGAACATCTTAATCATCTCTTCTGCACCGTTCTCATAAATGCTCTTCATAGCGGGTGGATAACCAAAATGGAACAGTCTTGCCTGCGAGACAATGTCCATGTCCACGTCCCTGCTGGTGAAGGTGTCGTTGGCGCCCGGATTATGGAGAAATATCCTGTCGGTACCCGGCAGCGATAAAACCACAGAATACGACGTTTGCTCTCCCGCTGCTTTTTTAACATTACTGGCAATTCCGAACCGCTCTTCCAGCATATGCCCGAGTATACTGCCAAGCTCGTCGTCGCCCGTCTTCCCCATCAGGCAGGTTTTTATTCCCATCTTTTCCAGCGCAAGTCCCGTGTTCGCCACCGAGCCCCCTGTGCTCATGTTCATCTTGCCAACTATTGAAAGCCTACCGGGTACGAAAATATCACATATGCCCTGCTTATCGTGGGTAAAGTCGGGTATCAGGTCAATGCAAATATGCCCTGCGCAAACCGCTTCATATTTCTCCATTGCATACCTCCAAAAAGAAACGCTAAGCTCCTATGGGCCCCGCTATCTCTTCAATGTAGAACAGCTTGCCGGGAAGCGTAGGCATAAAGCTCGACGGCACCCAGATGTCCGGTGAATACCGCAGTGTCACCCAGAATGTCATGCCCTGCCACTGCATGCCACGCCCGAATATACCCTCAACGCCGCCAATCGCCTTATCGGCTTTCAGAAACAGCCCCGGGCCTATTGTGTTGGCATAGCACGGCACTTGGGTAGTCCTGCTCTTGAAGCTGAGCAGCGCATTCTGCTCTATCGTAAGCGGATGCAGCTTTGCCCCCAGCCTGTACGGTTGCTTCTTCCACTCCTCCTCCGAAGTAAAATCCGCAGCAAAGTGCGGCTCCCAGAAAGCTATATGAAACACCCTTCCGATGCCGTATACCATAACGAGTCCAGCGCCCTTGTCCTTTAGCTCAGCTATCTTTTCAAGATAAAGCGGGAGGTTATCCTTAGTCGCAAAGTTACGCTGCTTCTCTGGCACAGTCAGTTTTCCCAGCGGGCCGTAAAAAGACTGCTGCATTGCCGTATAGAAGGAACCTGCTTCTCCGGCTGGTATAGTGTTGCCGTCCTCATCGCTCCACTCGTCCATATTGAAGCAGTGGACGTGAGATGTATCGACATTCCATTCCTTGAGGAAATATACCGCCCATTTATACATACCCATCGGCCCGACAGGCAGTATCAGTGCAAGCAGCTGCCCTCTGTCCTTATAATCCTTTATTGTGCTTGCAATCTCATGCCCCATGTATACGTCGAAATCGTTTAGACTTTCCGTCGGTATAAGTTCAAATCCTTTGTTCCAGAAGGGCTGCCTAACCGCTGCATCTTCTGGCCGGTTTGCGCAGCACTTGTCGATTTTCCCCAAGTCCCATCCCGCCGGATAAAACCTCTCCATCAGAGAGTTTTTCAGTGTAGACATCATATCCATAGCATCGGCCTCCTTATATCAATTTTTATCGTTACGCATCACAGGGCGGAGCCGCCGGCCCTGATAATTTCTTTCAGCCCCGGCATCTCTCTCAGCTTCTGCACTTCTTCGTCTGACAGCAGTGTCGGTTTATCCCTTCCGCCGTTTACTGTACATACGAAACCGAACGGCTCATCTCCGGTGTTGACCAGTTGATGCGCCGCCAAAGACGGTATGACAACCAAATCGTAAGGCTCGACGTCGTAAACCTTTTCACCCACGAGTATTTTGCCCTTTCCCCTCAGCATCATTACCACATGCACATGCTCGTGCCTCTCCAAAGACGTATAGCCACCAATATCGCACTCAAAGTAGCGCATGTCGAAGCCTATTTCGAAGCTGCTCTTCACTATATTCTGCCGTTTCACATTCTTAAAGCTTGCCGTTTCTCTTTTACCAACAGACTTATAATTTATCAGCTCTATATTGTCCCATCTAAAATCTTTAAACTTATTGAAAACCTCTGCCATAACTATCCTCCTTTAGTATATCCGTGTTTTCTTTGAGCATCTTCACAAACATATACGACGACATAGCCACAACGGATGTGCACTTGTCTGCATGGGCACCTGCCTCTTCAAAAAGCTGTTTTTCCTCATCTATCCTGAGCGTATACGAGCGGCAGAATATGCAGTTATGTAAGTCTTTGCAGATTACGCTGCCGTAACAGTCTGTGAACATATCGTGCAGCACCTGCCCCAGCTCGTAAGCTTTGTACTGCCCCGCTTTATCCTTTTTCTCTATCTCTTCCAGGCCTCGTTTGTAAACAAGCCCTATCACCATCAGACCTCCGCTGTAGCCGCCGCATGCCGAATCTCCGCAGAGCGACATGCCTGCAGAAAAAGCTGTCGCAGCTTCGAAGACACGCTCGTCGAACAAGCCACAGACGTCTTTTATAGCCAGCATCGCACACTGTGCACAGCCTTTTATAGTACTCTCATGATAGAAGCCCCTTTCCCAGGCTGATTTATACAGGGTTACTGTTGCTTCATCTTCTTTGAGCGCCGCTTTCGGGTCGCTGACCGCTTCTTCGAACCTGTCTGTGACAAGTTGTGCAAGCTCCGGCTGAGTTTTGAATCCGCAGTACTGCATTGCAGCAGCTTTTATGCCAAGCCGTTTTAACGACATGTTCAGTTCTACCGCAGAAGCGTCTTCTGAATCTTTATATAAGAACGCATACGCTATTGCTTTGGTTATAAAATACGGCATCACGCCCGCATGTTTGCACATCAGCGCTGGGCCCGCAAGCCTGTCGCCTGCTATTAGTCTCCTGACCGGGTCGGAGCCGACTCTCTTTAATTTGTCTTTCAGAAGCGGATTCTTCATATTATTGATGCATTCTTCGTTCCACTTGCCCATCTCTTCCGGTGAAAAGCCGTGCATTTTCTGCAGTGCTTTCGCAACTTCGCTGAGCGCTCCATTCACTATATGCATTATATCTTCATCGTTCGTGCACTCATATACGTACTCATAGCCTTTGAAGCTTCCTGTATATGCAAACATTGCATGCAGCATGTTGTAAGTATAAAGCTTGCGTTTCTCCCATGCTCCAAAGTCTTCGGTGTAACCAAGGCCGTCAAGATGTGGTTTTTCGCCTTTGAGAGAAGTTTCATCAACAGTGAGTGTAGGATAACCGTTCGTAGCAACTACAAGCGGGTCTTCTTTTTTCATGTCTTCAGTCGGGTCGACTGCCATTCGCAGCACTATAGATTCGCATATGCCAACATTTTCGTTTATATATGCTCTAGTCTCCTGCCCGGCCGCCGCCTGCAGCGCTTTGTTGAAAGCTGAGCCGGCATGAAGCATGTTTGCACAAAGTATCACATCAAGCTTATCCGTGGCCCCTTTATCCATGCGCATTTTTATCGCACCCACAATCTCCTGAGCAACGCTGTCGAACGCCGCCGGAAATACGGACAAGACCACCAGGTTTATGCTGCTCATCAGCTCCATAAACTCCTGCTTTTCATCTTCGCCGTATGCTTTATAGCCGCTGATAATTACCTTCTCTTTATCCTGCTCGCTGTGCAGTTTATAAACAGTATATCTTCCTCTTTGCTTTAAAGCGCTTATCATGCTTTGATCTTTATCCCAGAAATTCAGCTCATAACCGTTTCGAGAGAATATCTCCGATGCAAACCCACGGCCAATCCTGCCTGCCCCCCAAATTACAACTCTTTTGTTCATCATAAGCTCCTATATAATAATTTAGATCTTAATTCACAATATTCTTTATACCTATTTTCATAAGCCTGACAGTTCTTTATATTAGGTGTATAGCTCTTTTTCTTAAGATGCTTACTGAACGTCTTATACCCCTCAATCGCATCGCTATACAGACCTGCCCCTACTCCTGCAAGTATAGCTGCCCCGGCGCATCCTGGCTCTATTCCCTCGAACCCTTCGATTGTCTTACCGGTTATATCAGCTTTAAGCTGCATCCACAATTCAGATTTTGACGCCCCACCCACAGAGACTACGCTGTCTATGTGGGAGCCCGTGATATCTTCTATAAGTGAAGTATTATACCGCATCTCCATTGTCACGCCTTCGAGTATTGCTTTGGATATTTCGAACCTGTCTGTACTAAGCGACAAACCAAAAAACGCCCCTCTTATATCGCACAACATTTCCGGTGTGCCTATACCCGAAAGAAATGGCAAGAAAAAAATCGCCGTCGGCCCTTCAGGCATCATATCTGTTATCTCGTCATAGCCCATATCCTTTTTATAAAACAGGTCTCTGTACCACTTCAAGGCTCCTCCAGCGTTGAATATATGCCCGAACGATGAAAATGTGTCGCCGTATACATGATGTGAAAAGCTCAAGTGCTTCTCATACAATACCTCTCTGTCGCTCATATCCGTAACAAAAAACAATATTTCGTTTGTTCCGGTAGTGTCCACTACGCTGCCTTTTTTGAACACACCGCAGGCAGCGGCACAGCACGCCTGATCAAAACCTCCGACGACCAGCTTTACTCCTTTAGGCAGCCCCGTCTCTTCGCTGCCGCTTTTGCTTACCTGCCCCACAGCTGCACCCGAAGGATAAGGGTCTGACAGTTGGCTTTCGTTAATACCGCAGATACTAAGCTGCTCCTTGGCCCATCTTGTCCGGGCGTAATCGAACAGCATAGACCTTCCGGCGTTTGAATAACTTACACTGGGCTGTGCCCCCAGCTTATATAATATATAGTCCTCATAGAATAAATATTTGTGTGTAGTGTTGAACAGCGAAGGGTTGTTGTCCTTCAGCCAGATAATTTTAAAGAAAGGATGCAGAGGATGCATCGGCATGCCGGAAAGCATATAGAGCTCATGCGGGTCATAGACAGCCTTCATCTCTTCCACCAGTTCACTGGCACGTGAGTCAAAAGACATTATACTGTCGCAAAGCGGCTCCCCATCCTTGTCTATCGGAGTAAACGTATCCGACATAGAGGACACGCTTAGCGCTTTTATCAGGTCTTTTTCACACGCTGATGCCGCCTCTTTTATACACTCCTTCACGCTTTGCCAAACAACTGCGGGACTAAGCATGGCAAACCTTCCGCTGAATCTAGCTTCATACTCTCTGTATGCATGCCCGATCAGCCTGCCATCGTCAGTATACGCAGCGGCCTTGCACCCTGTGCTGCCTATGTCGATGCCAAGTATACTCATAACTGTCTCCAAAACAACGATTTATCAATAAGCTAAGCTACCCAATCTGTCCTATTGCCTCAGCCGTTTGGCTGTCGGTAATGAGAATGTCTATCATGCCAGCTCTTATTGCGGCTGAAAGCGGTTTGACTTTTCTCTGTCCGTACCCGACAACAACTTTTTTATCTATTTTTTTAAGCTGCTCATATGAAAGACATATGTTTTTGCCTTCGAGTATGTCCAGGTATTCCCCATCTATATTGAAATAGTGTGTGTTGATGTCACAGCACGCTTTGTTTTTTTCAAGCAGCTTCAAAGTCTCTTCTTTCAGAAGCGACTGCGTCCTTGACTGCTCATTAAAAGCGCCGATACCCATTATTACCATGTCAATATTCTCCCAGAAATCCATTACTTTTTTAATTGAAGGCTCACCCAGCATCAGCTCTCTAAGCTCTCTGTTTTCTATTACTGCCGGGCAGTTAAGATACAAACTGCTGCATCCGAGTATATTTTTAAGCCTGCTGACAAGCTCATTTGGAAGCGAAGTCTTTTGAGCAGTATCTTCGCTGTTAAAGCCACCCATTATTTGAACTACCGTTTTATCCGAACTGTCGGCAAAATCGCCGCTGCTAAGGCCGGATATTACCTGCCCCACGCTGTTGCCCAAGTTTACGCCGATTACATTAGCGCCGTTGATAAGCTTTGTAATAAGCGGGGCTGCAAAGCTGCCTATCCCGGCTGCAGTATCTTTACTTGATGCAGAGTCCATTATGTATACTTGCTTGAGATTATGTTTCTGCGCAAACTCCACCTCATATTTATAGACACGGTCTGTATTTATCTTTATTGTCACAAGACCAGCGTCCCGGGCCAGCGTTATAAGCTGCGAAACATACGAACGTGAAATTCCGAGTCGCTTTGCAATCTCGTTTTGGTTCATGTTATATGAGTAATACATTATCGCTGTATAGGATGCAAGCTCTATTTTGGGATTCTTTTTTATCATATATATCTCCTGACATTATAATTAGTAACATAATCCATAATGTATGTCAATTGTTACTTCTATCAATACTAATTATGTTAGGTAAGTAAATTGCATTAGTTGTATCGATATATTAGTAGATAATACAGGTGTTGATATTAAAAGCGCACAGCGATACCTTGGGCACGCCGATATCAATGTTACGCTCAAGATATATACCCATCTTTCTGAGCAAAAAGGGCAGGAAGCAATTGATTTTTTAAACAGGCATTTATTTAGACGAAAAAGAAGCGATAGTAAATTCTGATGCAGTAAAAATGCAGAAATTTTCCGTTTCAAGGCTTTGTACCTCAATTGGCAAAAAAGAAAAAACTCCCGAATACTCGTGTTTTCCCACGTTTTCGAGAGTTTCCTATGGTAGGCGATCGGGGACTCGAACCCCGGACACCCTGATTAAGAGTCAGGTGCTCTAGCCAACTGAGCTAATCACCCATATTAAATTAGTGGAGCGGGTGATCGGGATCGAACCGACACAACCAGCTTGGAAGGCTGGGGCTCTACCATTGAGCTACACCCGCAAAAGTTTAAGAGAAGTTGCCTTCCCTTCGCAGACAATCGTCCGTGTGCATATTTATCACCGAAAACGGTGTGGAGCGGAAGACGGGATTCGAACCCGCGACTTCGACCTTGGCAAGGTCGCACTCTACCACTGAGTCACTCCCGCATATTGCTTTTTGGTGCGGGCGAAGAGATTTGAACTCCCACGCCGCTAGGACACTAGATCCTAAATCTAGCACGTCTGCCAGTTCCGTCACGCCCGCATAAAGCACCATATACAACGTACCAGCAAAAATGGCACTTTGGTATTCTAACACCAGATGCTGTATTAGTCAATATCGTATTGACTATTTATTTTGACCGCAGCATTTTTTATATTTCTTGCCGCTTCCGCACGGACACGGCTCGTTTCTACCAATCTTATGCGAAACGGCCTGTTTGTCGCTTTTCCAGCGTTCACGGATGTCCCTGCGCTGCTCATCTGTGAATATATTGTCCCATTCATCTAAAGTATACAGCCATTTTGCCTTAGCTTCAAGCATGTTATAATACAGCTTGTCAAAATCTACTTTTAATGAAACCTTGCTGCCCTCTTTAAGTTTGTCAAGGTCATATTCTTTTTCAAGACTGGTGTTTATTCCGTCCATAAAGCCTGCAAAAACCACACAGGTCATATCAAACTCACTGGCTAATGCTGACAGCTTATCATCATAAAAGTCTTCTTTTCTGGCCAATATCTTTTTGTAGGCCAGTGTTTCAATGTCAAAATACTCTTTCCAGAAGGCATCGTTCTCCTGCGGTGTCCTCTCCATCTCGGCAATGCCTGTCCATTGGCTAAGTAAACTCATTGTCTCTCCCTATAAACTTGCGTCCAGTCGGCTCTTTATCTCTTTTATAAAATCTTCCGTACTCAGCTTTCTCTTGTTCTCAAGCTCGCTCAAAACCACAAGGTCGCCTGTCATGTCTCCGTCCTCTATCGTCTTTATGGATATCTCTTCAAGCCTTTGGGCAAAAGATTCAAGCTCATTGTTGCCATCTAGCTCCGCACGCTTTTTTAGTGCCCCGGTCCATGCAAACAGCGTAGCCATACAGTTTGTAGACGTCGTCTCTCCATCAAGGTGTTTGTAATAATGTCTTGTTACTGTTCCGTGCGCCGCCTCATACTCGTAATAACCTTCGGGCGAAACGAGAACTGACGTCATCATAGCAAGGCTGCCGTATGCTGTCGCTACCATGTCGCTCATTACGTCTCCGTCATAGTTCATACACGCCCAGATAAAACCGCCCTTAGAGCGTATTACACGGGCTACTGCATCATCTATAAGCGTATAGAAATATTCTATGCCTGTCTTTTCAAACTTTTGCTTATAGCTTGCGTCGAATATCTCCTGGAATATGTCTTTGAACCTGTGGTGATACTGCTTAGATATAGTGTCTTTCGTAGCGAACCAAATATCTGTCTTTGTATCAAGCGCAAAGTTAAAGCACGCTTTTGCAAAGCTCTCAATAGACTTGGTCGTGTTGAACATTCCTCTCACAACGCCGCCTTTGTCGTCAAACATTGCTATCTCATGCTTGTCTATGCTTCCGTTCCTGTGTGTTATCACAAGCTCTGCCCTTGCTTCTCCGTCAACAATACATTCAGTTGCGTTGTATATGTCACCAAAAGCGTGCCTTGCAATGGTTATAGGCAGCTCCCAGGTTTTTACCGTCGGTTTTATTCCTTCTACGAGGATAGGCTGTCTGAACACGGTACCGTCAAGAATCTCCCTTATGGTGCCGTTCGGGCTCTTCCACATCTTCTTTAAGTCATACTCCTGCACCCTCTGGGCATTCGGGGTTATTGTAGCGCACTTAACGCCCACGCCGTATTTCCTTATTGCCCTTGCAGCATCTACAGTAACACTGTCGTCAGTTCTGTCCCTCTCAGTAAGCCCAAGGTCATAATATTCGGTGTTCAGCTCAATATATGGTTCTAAAAGATAATCTTTTATCATCTTCCACATTATTCTCGTCATTTCATCGCCGTCCATCTCTACGAGAGGAACAGGCATCTTTATTTTGTCCATCAGGTTCTCCTTCTACCAATTTATATATTCGTCTATTTCAAGCAGACTAAAACATTTTATAGTATAACGGCGCAAAAAACAAGATGAAATCCCGTTTTATAAGTGATTGCCGATATGTTTTTCTGCTCTTCTAAGTATAAAACTTTTCGTAATACTCCTCTACTCCGAAAGCTCGTATAAGAGCTTCGATAGTTGAAGGCCCAGCGACCCCGTCCGTCTCAAGCCCTTTCTTCTCCTGGAATTTCTTAAGCTCTTTCATTGTGCCGACGCCAAAATAGCTGTCTGCGATAACGTTATAGCCAAGCTTGTTGAGCATATACTGCACTCTATATATCCTGTCTTCCGGCCAGCACCCCATCCTTGGCCATTTATACGTGCGTTCATACATCCTCGGAGGTATCTTGTCCGTGTTGCTGCGTCCGCCGTATCTGTGTATATAGAAATTGTGTCCGCCTATCCGTTTATAGAACTTGTGGCTTCCCCAGTCTGCCCCAGCTGCACCATACGCCTTGAAATAATAAATGTTCTGAGGCACTACCCAAACCTGATAATCGAGCACTTTTCTTGCCGCTATTTTACACTTAGAGCTAGGTATTATTGTCGATTTATAACCTGAAAACTGTCCCGATGCTGTAACCACTGCCTGAATGGTATTGCCGAAATAACGCCTGTTCAGCACCCTATTCATTACAACATTGCCCACCGCCACCATACCGTCGAGGCTCTCCCCTCTTGCCTCGCCGTGTATAAGCTGTGCAAGTATATACATTTCATTTTCCGTATATTCGTAATAGTTGTTTGAATACCCGACTTCATTATAGTATAGGTTTGCATCGACCATGCAGTCGTCTACCATGCTGTCAACATTTATTGTCTTATGAGTCGGGTCAGGTTCTGTTGTTACAATTGGAGTTTGCGTCACGCTTGTTGTTGGTATGACTGTCTTCGTCGGTGTAGGTGTGCCGGTCTGTTCTGTCAACGCATACGCCATGTCAACGGAATCCGTCTCGTCGACATTGTCTGCCTGAGTATCACCGTTTCTGCCAAAAGGAACAAAGATAAACACCAGCGCTATCGCCGCAGCAAGTACTCCCGCTCCGGAATAAATCAATATTCTTTTAGTTTTCTTTGTTTTTTTACTGCTGACCGTCTGCGCAAATTTGAGCGCATTGTTTTTGCCTTTCGCCGGCAATATCTTCTTTATCCACAAACCCGCAGCGGCAAACGGGCTGGATAGTTTCCTGCTAATTTTCTTTGCCGCTTTTTTCTGCTTCTTCTTTATAGATTCAAGCTCGTCGGCTGCATTCTTTTGCACCACCGGTTTATTCACAGCCACGCTCTTAGCGGCCTTAGTTGCTGTGTCCGGTTTTTTCTTCTGTTTTACGTCCCTCTCTTTTTTTACCTTCTTCTCTTTGCGCTTTTTCCCCTGCCTAAAAAGCCCTTGTTTCTTGCTATCGTCTGCAGCTTTTGTCTCTTCGCTGATTATATCCTTTGCGGATGGTTGCGCCTCCTGCGGCTGCGGCTCATCTGCTTTATTTTGAAGTTCCGCTGAAGCAAGACCCTTCTGCCTGCCCTTCCTTTTGTGCTTCTTCTTTATATCTTCGCTCTTACCGGCTGCGTTTTCTTCCTTGTTTTTTTCCTTATCTTCTTTAATGCCATCGTCGCTTTTCTTAACCTTTGCAGCTTCTCCGGTTTTTTCTTTTATTGTTTCTCGTCCGGCTGTGCTGCCCGGCTTTGGCTTGCTGTCTGCTACCGCGCTCTCTTTAGCCGCTTCTTCTGTTCCGCCCTTTTTTATATCCGCCTCTGCAGCGCCAGCCAGGTCGTCTAAAAGAAAGCTGTTTGTGTTCTTTGGCTCTGTCTGCTTATCTATAACAAGGCCTCCGTCACCTAAAAATTCATCGGAGTTCCCTTTTTTACTGCCAAAAAGAAAAGCCCTCCCGGACTCCGGCTTTTTCTTTATGTCCCTATCATTCTTTTCAGGTTTCCCTGATTTTTTCACCATATAAATCTCCCAGCTTCACGCTGTTGATTTGAATTGTGTATCAATAATACAGCAAAGAGCGCTTAAAGTCAATGTGAGCGAAACACATTTGTAATATCTCAGCTTGCTTCTATGACCTTGTCAACAAGCTTTTTTGCTTGTTCGCCGGTTATGCTTTTCCCGATGTCCGCACCCTTGAAGCTGGCCGCCTCAACTTCTGCCGCTCCCTTTGCTTTCAGCCGGCCGGCAATCTTCTGCGCAGCCTTGTTCGGGGTACCGTCGGCTGGTCCTGCCTGAACGGTGAATACGAAAAAGCGTTTCCCATCCGGCACAATTCCTGCCAGAAAGCTGTTCACCGCCGGCGCCGGTTTTGCTGCCCATATCGGCGTTCCTATGTATATCATGTCAAAGCCATTCATCTGCTGCGAATAGTTATCCTTAAGCTTAGTCTTTACACCGAAAAAAGCTTGAAACCCTGCAGTCATGAACACCTTCATCCCCTCCGGCCTCTTTTTAACTTCCTCAAGTTCAAAAACTTCTGCTTCGAACTTCTTTGCGATCTCATCCGCTATTATACGGGTATTTCCGTCCAATGAATAGAAAACAACTGCCTTTTTCATAACACACCTCAATATAATTATTCTTGAAATATAAATATGATGCCGACTTCAAGCAACACCCCGATGCAGTCATATTCCCGGTTGTCTGTCTTAAAAAGTTTTAACGTGACCTGTTGTAAATATAAGAGCTTGTTCTTTATATATCCATATTTTTAACAAAAAGCCTAATAGGATGCTTTGTTTCTGACTCCTGAATTACCGTATTCTTCCCTGCCTCTGCTCATAGCCGCCCATGTCCAGTCGCAATTTGGTCTTCGTTTCGATTACTGCTTTTTCAAGCTCGTCACGGTTTATATCAAACAACTGCTGGTTTTAAGTGTCCAGCACTTCTTTCCAAATAAACATCGTTAGTCTAGGTTCCTGTTCTTCCTGCCCACCCGCAGGCGTACCATAGCGCGAGCAAGGGATACCTGGTTCTGCATATACTCCTGATAGCTCTTCTTCTGCCGCATGCGCTCCTGAGCTCTCTCCTTGGCTTCCTGCGCACGACGCAAGTCTATCTCATCCGGCCATTCTACCGTCTGCGAGAATATTATTGTCTCGTCCGGACGCACTTCTACAAATCCCGAAGAAGTTATGCAGCTCTGCCATTCGCCGTCTTCCATCTGCAGCTTCATCTCGCCTATCTGAAGCGCAGCCACCACGGGCTCGTGCATTTTCTGTATGCTCATATAACCGTCTATAGTGGGTACTATGACGCTCTGGACCTCTCCCTTATAAAATATCCTTTCGGGAGTTATTATCTCCAGCTTATACTTTGCAGGCATACTACACCTTCTTTGCCTTCGCTTTAACGTCGTCGATATCGCCCGCCATAAAGAAAGCAGCCTCCGGCAGGTCATCGACTTCGCCGTCTACAATAGTTTTAAAGCTCTGAATCGTCTTTTCAAGCGGTACGTATTTACCGGGTATCCCCGAAAACACCTCCGCTACAGACATAGGCTGCGAAAGGAACCTCTGTATCTTCCTTGCTCTGTATACTATCGTCTTATCTGAATCAGAAAGCTCTTCCATACCGAGTATAGCAATTATGTCCTGAAGCTCGTTATACCTCTGAAGTATCTCCTGAGTGCGTCTCGCTACGTTGTAATGATCTTCGCCTATTATCCTTGGGTCAAGTATCCTCGAGCTCGATTCCAGCGGATTTATAGCCGGATATATTCCAAGCTCGGCTATCTGCCTCGAAAGCACCGTCGTAGCATCAAGATGGGCAAACGTTGTTGCCGGAGCAGGGTCGGTTAAGTCGTCCGCCGGTACGTATATAGCCTGCACAGAAGTTATTGAACCGTTCTTTGTCGATGTTATCCTCTCCTGCAGCGCTCCAAGCTCGTTTGCAAGCGTCGGCTGATAGCCAACTGCGGAAGGTATGCGCCCTAGAAGCGCAGACACCTCGCTGCCCGCCTGAATGAACCTGTATATGTTGTCGATGAACAGCAGAACATCCTGCTGTTCTTCATCCCTTAAATACTCCGCCAGCGTAAGCCCTGTCAGCGCAACACGCATACGAGAGCCGGGCGGCTCGTTCATCTGTCCAAAAGCGAGGCACGTTTTTTCTATAACGCCGGATTCTTCCATGTCTTCAATAAGCTCGTTGCCTTCACGGCTTCTTTCTCCCACGCCGGCAAACACCGAGTATCCGCCGTGCTCTGTCGCTATATTTCTTATAAGCTCCATTATTAGGACTGTCTTGCCAACTCCTGCTCCTCCGAACAAACCGGTCTTTCCGCCTCTTGCATATGGTGCAAGCAGGTCTATTACCTTAATGCCCGTTTCAAATATCTGTGTTGCAGGGTTCTGCTCTGCAAATTTCGGTGCGTCCCTGTGTATCGACCACTTATGTTCCGCTTTGACAGGACCTTTGCCGTCTATAGGCTGACCAATTACGTTTATTACCCTGCCAATCGATTCTTTACCGACCGGAACTTTTATTTTGTCTCCGGTGTTTATGACCGCAAGGCCGCAGAAAAGCCCTTCTGTAGCGTGCAGCGCTATGCATCTTACCGTGTTGTCACCGATATGCATAGCGACCTCCAGCCATACTTCCCTTTCCTTAAGCTTTATGACCAATGCATTGTATATCTCCGGCAAATGCCCGTCGTGAAACTTCACGTCCAGCACAGGCCCCGTAATGCGTATAAGCTCTCCTTTGTTTACTATGTTGTACTCTTCTGCCATATTATCTCCCGTTGCCGGACTTCACCGGCAATTATTTACACTATTTATGAACGGACAGCGCTTCAAGCGCACCGTTTATCTCTGATATTTCGTTTGTTATTGCTGTCTGTCTTGCCCTGTTATATTTCTTGGTCAAGTCGTCAATCATGTCTTCTGCGTTGTTCGTTGCGTTCTCCATCGCTGTCATCCTTGCGGAATGTTCGCTGGCGTACGATTGAACCAGACATCCGTAAACCAACCCGACAATATACTGCGGAACCAGTATGTCAAAAACCTCTTTTGGCGAAGGATGATAGTTCATCTCGGCGGTATACTGCGTCTCCACGTCTATGCTCTCGAAGTTAGATATAGAAAGCGGCAGCAGCTTTAGCAGGCTCGGCTCCTGCTTCAAAGCCGAATAAAACTTAGTATACGCTATATAAACCTCGTCCATCAGACCATTGTCATAAAGCTCCAAAATATCGTTGGTAATGTTTCTTGCGTTGTAAAGCGAAGGATCCTGCGAAACGTGCAGGAATTCGACGTCGATCATATACCCCCGCCGTTCAAAATATGCTCTTGCTTCCTGCCCAACTGTGAGTATGTACTTCTCTTCGCTGTTCCTCATCTTCTGCTCAGCGAAATTCAGTATATTGTGGTTATACCCTCCGCACAGACCCTTGTCTGCCGCTATGACGACAAAAGCCGCCCTTCCGTTCTCGCTCTCGCCTATATACGGGTGACTCACCTCATGTGTGTGCGTAAATATATCCTTCATTGCAGACTGAACGCGCTCAAAATGGACATGGTTAGAGTTATACCTGTTTATAGCCTTCTTCATCTTGGAAGTGGATATAAGGTGCATAGCACGGGTGATCTGCTCCGTATCGGATATCGATCTGATACTATGTTTGATATCCCCCATATTAGCCATTTTCTTTGCCCTCGTCTGTGTCTTCGTTCGTGTTCTCGTCTGTGCTTTCGTTTATACCAGCATTTTCACTTACATCTGCTGTCTCGTCTGCGCTTTCGCCTGTGTTCTCTTCTGTTTTCTCGTCTGCACTTTCATACTCGTTTTCTTCTTCGTCTTCGTCCTCAAGCTTTATGTTGTGCGTCCTGCAATAGGTAATTACAAACTGCTCCGAAGCTTTTTTAAGCTTAGCTACAGCGCTGTCACTCAGTTCCCCTGTTTTGTTTATGCCGATACGCACATCGGGATAATTCGTATCTATATGATTAAGATAGCTGACGTTGAAGTCCTTTACGTTCTTCATCGGTATCTTTACAAGATATTTGTTTACTGCAACGTATAAAAGTATGA
This sequence comes from Christensenellaceae bacterium, assembly GCA_963666505.2. Taxonomy (GTDB): domain Bacteria; phylum Bacillota; class Clostridia; order Christensenellales; family SZUA-584; genus JABGQS01. The sequence goes on from CAXXXL010000002.1 coordinate 320,954, forward strand.
CCTGGCTTGCCATCGGCAGCGGCGAATACTGCGCCTGTTTCAAAGCCTCTGTCAGTTTTGCGCCCTGGTCGAGAGTTTCCTGCGTCGCCTTATCAAGGTCGGAAGCAAACTGTGCAAAAACAGCCAGCTCACGGTACTGCGCAAGATCAAGCCTTAATCGCCCTGCAACCCTTCTCATAGCCTTTGTCTGCGCACTTCCGCCGACACGTGAAACAGAAAGCCCGACGTTAACACCAGGCCTTATGCCAGCGTTGAAAAGCTCAGACTCAAGATAAATCTGCCCGTCGGTGATGGATATAACGTTCGTAGGTATGTATGCAGAGATATCCCCCGACATCGTTTCAATGATTGGCAGAGCTGTAAGCGAGCCTCCTCCGTGCTCATCGTCCAGCTTTGCGGCGCGCTCCAGCAGCCTCGAATGAAGATAAAAAACATCGCCCGGATATGCCTCCCTGCCTGGCGGGCGCCTTAGCAGCAATGACATCGTCCTATATGCCACTGCGTGCTTTGAAAGATCGTCGTATACTACCAGTGCATCCTTGCCCTGATACATAAACTCCTCAGCAACTGCACAGCCTGCATACGGCGCTATATACTGCATCGGAGCAGTATCACTTCCCGTAGATGCGACCAAAACGGTATATTCAAGAGCACCTTCCTCTTCCAGTGTCTGCATTATTGCGGCAATAGTCGATGCTTTCTGGCCTATAGCGACGTATACACAGTATACGTTTTTATCCTTCTGGTTCAGTATAGTATCAATAGCGATCGCAGTCTTGCCCGTCTGCCTGTCACCTATTATAAGCTCCCTCTGTCCTTTGCCTATAGGTATCATCGAGTCTATGAACATTATGCCTGTTTCCAGAGGCTGTTTGACCCCCTGCCTGTCTTCAATAGCCGGAGCAGGTGATTCTATAGTCCGATATTTTGTCGAGTGTATCTTGCCTTTCCCGTCCATAGGAACGCCTAGCGGGCTTATGACACGCCCTAAAAGCTGTTCGCCGACAGGCACCTGCACGACCGTGCCTGTGTTCTTTACTGTCGTACCTTCGGAGACCTCTATGGCGTTGTTAAGCAGAACGGCTCCTATTCTCTCAAGAGACAGGTTCATGACTATGCCGTACGAGTTGTTTTCAAACTCCAATAGCTCGCCGTATTTGCAGCCCTCTAATCCTTCCACGTGCACTATGCCGTCACCAGCACTGACAACGGTGCCGATCTCGGTCACGTCCATTACGCCTGTATACTCTTTAATGCGATCCTTTGTTACCTTGCTGAAATCCTCGGAGTCGAAATCGACATCGAAGTCGCCCTCCTCCATCGCATCGTTTTTATAAGGTATATCATCAGAATCAATAATAAAGTTCTTAAGCTTTCCAAGGTGCGCCTTGACGCTCCTGTCATACACTTTATTACCCAGCACTACAACAAAACCGCCCAGCAGCTCTGGAGCAACCTCGGTCGTAAACTCTATATCCTGCCCAACAAGAGCTTCAAAGCCTTTCTTTATAGACTGCACCGTCAGTTCATCAAGAGCAACGGCAGACTTCAGTTTTCCTTTTATCGCCAAGTCTATCCCACCCTTTCGAAGAACTCATCGATTATTTTGCGGTTGTCTTCCAGCGAAACCTCTCGCTCCAACACCTTTTCGGCAATCTGTATAGCCATATCTGCAATCTCGGTCTTCATGTCCAGCCTTGCCTGCATTTTTTCTGCCTCGATTTCTTTTTTTGCTCTTATGACAAGGTCTCTTGCGTGCTCTTTTGCATTATCAAGAACTTCCTTTGCATGGTCTCTTGCCAACTCGTTGCTTTTCGTGATAATAGAGGCAGCTTCGCTGCTCGATTCTTCCATCAGCTTCTCATATTCCTGTTTGCGCCGGTCAAGCTCTTTTTCGCGCTCGTCAAGCTCATCCACTTTATCAGAAAACTTGTGCTCACGCTTTTTTATAAACTTTAATACCGGCTTATAAAGTAGCAGCCTTAATACAACGTATAGTACTATAACGTTGAATACGTGTATGCCGATTTCTAACCAGTTTATCTCTAACATTACAGCTCCCTTACTTTCGCAGTATACAAATTAACGCTTATATCTTGCCAATCATAAGTATAGCAATAACAAAACCGTATATTGCCGTAGTTTCAGCAAACGCAAGACCTATAAGCAGCATCTGGTTGATCTTTCCGCTGGCTTCCGGCTGTCTTGCCACAGCTTCAGTCGCCCGGCTTGTAGCAATACCCATTCCTATCCCTGCACCTACGCCCGTGAAAACCGCCAGTCCTACACCAATAGCAATTATTGCACTAGTCATCTTTCTACCTCCATAGTTAATAAATTATGCTTCCAGCTTCTTTCGCTGGTCTTTTTCTTTCTTGTGTTTTTTAAAAATACGCTTCTCTCCGTATGCTTCCGTTTCTTCCATGAAAGAGAGCGTAAGCACAAGGAATATATATGTCTGTATGCCTGTGTGGAACAGGTTGAAATATATCGATATAAGAGCTGGCAGCCCGAACGACAAATACCACACTCCGTACAGAAGGTCCATCACTACAAGCCCCGCAAACATGTTTCCGAAAAGACGGAAGGACAGCGACACGGGTATAATAGCGTGCGTTATTACATTTATCGGCAGCATAAAAGCTTTTGGTTTAAAGAACCACCTTATCCTGCCCAGCAGTCCGGTATAATAAAACCCGAATGCGTTAATGATTATAAAAGACATTCCGGACAGAGCAATCGTGAAGTTAAGGTCTGTCGCAGGCGCCCTGAAACCAAAGAGTTCAACAAGCCCCGTACAAAATATCATAATAGCCACAGTAAAAATGTATGCTGCAAACGCAGCGCCGTGTTTACCAATAATAGAGTTAGAAAACCGCTCAAAGAATTCTACTAAGATCTCAAGTATGTTCTGCAGCCCTTTTGGAACAGTTTCGAATTTCTTAAGCAGTAAAACACGAACCACAACGGCAAACAATATTACTATCAGCATAACGACCCATGCGGTGATAACCGTTTCGCTTACCTCAAAGCCAAAAAGACTAACTTTGTGCGGGACAACCGTCATGTCTTCAGCCGCAAGGCCTGTTCCTTTTATGAGTTTTTCAGTCAGCATGTTCATTTTTGTCCGTCTTCTTTCGTCCTAGAAATAATATAAGCGACACCGACACAAGTCCGATAAACATTCCTCCGGCTGCCCAGATGACGTGCTGCAAAGACAATCTGGACAAAAGAACCAATATCAGCACTATTGCCGCCATTTTTATTATAATTAGCAAAAACGCAAGCAGCTTCAACGCTGTTTTGCTGTCTCTCATGATTATTCCCATAAGAGCTTTCAACGCCAAAATCTGTCCTGCACCCAATCCTATTCCTACAAATATGCCCCACATAGATATAATTTTATCAGTATTCCTCAAAAATGCAAGTAAAACGCTCATTTATATCCATATTTATCATCTCAGCATATTGTATGCCATCAGGCCCAAGTGCTCTTCCAAAACCCATATGTACCGCTCTGGTCAGCTCGCCGATATCAAGTCTTGTGCTGCCGCCGCCAATGTTGTTCCACTGTGCAAAATCGTCCTGCACCGAAACCTTCTCAAGTAGCTCCGCTGCGCCGAACTCTTCAAGCACACGCCGCGCATCAACAATCCTTGCCATTCCATGCGCTGCGCTGCTTTGGTCCCTAGACATCAGATAATATTCAACGCTCTCTGCCTTTACTGCAAGATGCTGCGCAAGCTGCCTTGCATAACGGGGATGCTTATATACACTCTCCATTATTTCCACCCTGCTGTCTTCTTCAAAACACATCATGTAGCAGACGGGCTCACCGTCTTCGTAAAGCACGTAAGTATTACCGCCGTCAGCATACAGTTCGTCTGTTCGCCACTCCCATTCTTTTTCAGTTCTTATAACATAACCGTCAAAACTGCGCATCATGTTGTTATATAGCGTATGCATAAGGTTTATATCCTTCGTCTGCTCCACACGCTGTGCTTTGGCACCCTTTGAAACGGTTTGCTTTTCAACATACGTATAGGTTGCCCAGCCGAACTGCTCATAGAAGCTGTGCAGGAACGGATAGAGATGTGTTACTAATATTCCCCGGCTGCGCATCAGCGTCAGCGATTCATGCAGCAAAAGCTTCATAAGCCCTTTCTTCCTGCTGTCCTGCGTTGTTGCTGCGCCTGCAATATATGCTGACTGCAAACTTCTTCCCTGTATCCTTATTTTATACGGTATCATATGCACAACGCTTTTAAGAGTGTTGCCAAACAAGCCAAGCGAATTGCCCGGCAATATCTTGTTTTCAAAATATGTGTCAATAAACTCATCGCTGTCCCCAAAAGCGCTCTTCCAAAGCGCTTTCGCCTGTTCGGTATCGTTTTTATCCAGCAGCCGGATATCCATACTATTTCCTCACGCAGTCAAACTTCTCTACCAGAAAAGCAGGCTTGTACGATAGCTTAGAGCGTCTCATTCCCTCGATCCCCATATCCTCTTCCCTGTTGATATACTCAACGTCTTCCCATGCGTTTCTTACAAATTCACGGTTAATGAGATTAAACACACCCGGCAAATCCGGGTCAGCCTTTTCAATATGTATCACGGCAGTGTCCCTGTACTTTTCACCTATCGAATAGGCAGCCAGCTTGCCATCTATAAAGATAAGTCCGCACCGCAGCTTCAACGCTTCCATATTTGTAAAAGCTTCTTTTACCACGACAAGCTCGTCCTCGTAATCCTCATTCATGCCGCCCTTCGAATGGATCCACTTGTCGTGAAGCTTCAGGCACTCGTCGAAATAATCCTCGGAATAAGGTCTGTACTCGAAGCTGTGCTCTGCAAGCAGCCGGTTTATATGATTACGCTTAGAATGAAACTTTTTGCCTGTTAGGTTCGCAAGGTCGTCCCTGTTGTACACATACTCATAGTTGCACCTGTCGTCAGAGAAATTAAAGCTTCCCGGACAGTCCCGCTCTATCCGTTCTTTAACAGGCGGCGTTACTCCTTTTAGCAGCAGCGGAATATCGTATACCTTGTCCATATACTCTTCGCACTTCTCTATTGCACCACACATGCTGTCCTGCTCGTCCTTCATAAACGGCGGCAGCATAAAAGACGGCTCATCGTTCTCCATAAGTATGTAAAGCGCCTTCTCATCGTGTGCAATCTTTATATCCCAGGCCTTCCTCCATATATATAAATTTCCAAAGCATGCTTCCAAACCGAAAAGCGGCTGAGCATATTCTTCAAACAACGCACTGTCATTGATTTCTACATCCTTGAATTCTAACATCTGCACCTCATTTCTTTATGTATTATATACCAATCTATTATTTTTTCAAATTTTTATTATTAGAGATTGCAATATTTTTACGTTTAATATATCCTAAGAATAACCAAAAATAAAAAGGTGGGCTTTATGAATATTCTCATCACCGGCGGCCTTGGCAATGTTGGCATGGCGGTAACGCAGGCGGCGCTTGAAAAGGGCTGGAACGTGACGGTAGTAGTTCACTCGGCAAGCAAGAAAAACAGAAAGCGAATGAAGCTTTTTAAGAAAAATGTCAAGTTTATTATAGGCAGCATAACCGACAAAAGTTTTGTACATTCGGTAATGAAGGGCATAGACTGCATAGTACATCTCGCAGCAATACTTCCGCCGAAAAGCGAAGAATCATATGAGCGCACCTTTGCTGTAAACGTAACGGGAACACGCAACATATTGGACGCCATAGATTTTCACGGAAACAACGCAGACCTGATATACGCTTCATCTACCAGTGTCTACGGGCCAACTCAGGATAAGACCCAGCCGCTTGGCCCTTATGACGAAACACACCCGATAAACAACTATACCGACTGCAAAGTAAAAGCAGAAACTCTGCTTCACGACAGCAACGTCCGCTACTGCATTCTTCGTCTAGCCAGCGTCATGACAGAGATTGGCGGGTTTGAGCTTTCTATGATAAAATACCTCTTCGAGTTTCCGCCGTATGCACGAAACGAGCTGGTTTTCATAGATGATGCAGCAACGGCTATTATAAACTGTGCACAGCTTTTCCTGACGGACGAAGACAAAGTGCTGCAAAAGACTTTCATAATTGCCGGCGGCAGTAAAAACGGATGTCAGATGACCAATAAGCAAATGGTGCAGGGTGTATTTGAAAGCCTCGGGCTAAAACCCCCTGCCGACGATTGCTTTATAAACAACACAGACAGCTATTTCATGGACTGGTACGATACCAAGGAATCGCAGCGTGTGCTAAACTACCAGAACACTACGTTTGAAGAGTATAAAAAAGACGTCAGGGATAACCAAGGTAAGAATATACCAAGATTTCTCTCACTGGTGCTGGCTTCCGGCCTTGGCAAGCTTTCGCCTTATAAAAATAAAAATACCAACGGGGACTGATATGAGAAGCGGAGTCACATACGCAAAAGGCTTCAGTGCAGACGGCACAGCCTGCGGTATAAAGAAGAACGGGAGCAAAGACCTTGCGGTCGTTGTCTGCGAAACTGAAGCGACGGCGGCAGGTGTTTTTACACAGAACATAGTTAAAGGCCATAGCCTGCTGCTCTCACAAAAAAACATACAAAACGGAAAAGCTAAAGCTGTTGTAATAAACTCCGGCAACGCAAACGCCTGCCTTGCCCAGCGTGGTGATGACGACGCACAGCGCTTCGCAGAGCTCACAGCAGCAAAGTTTGAGTGCAATTTAAACGATATCCTTCCTGCGTCCACAGGCGTCATAGGCCATCCTCTGCCGCTCGATTCGATAGAGAGTGGAATAAACAAACTATCTCCTTCACCGGATGGCGGACTTAATGCTGCACAAGCAATAATGACTACTGACACTCTGCCAAAGCAAGCGCAGACAAGAGCAACAATAGGCGGCTGTGAAGTACATATCGGCGGCATGGCAAAGGGAAGCGGCATGATCCACCCCGATATGGCAACAATGATAAGCGTTATAACGACAGATGCAGTAATCGCTGCAGATACTTTAAAAACAGCTTTGAAAGAAGCTGTAGATGTCTCGTTCAACCGAATAAGCATAGACGGCGACACAAGCGTTTGCGACGAAACTGTGCTGCTCTCTTCATGTATGGCTGGCAACGATGAAATAACACATGGCGGCCCTGCATACAATATGTTCCTTGATGCTCTCAAGAAAGTCTGCATAAGCCTTGCTAAACAGCTTGCAGCCGACGGCGAAGGCGCAACAAAGCTGCTGACCATCAAAATCAAGGGCGCTAAAACAAACGAAGACGCACACAAGATAGCAACAGCTATAGCAAAATCCCCGTTGTGTAAAACTGCCGCATACGGCAATGACGCAAACTGGGGCAGGCTGCTGACCGCAGCAGGCTATTCAGGCGCCAGTTTCGATCCATATAGTGTTGATATCTTTATAGGCAGCGTACAGGTCTGCAAAGACGGCGGAGGCCTTGCCTTCGACGAGCAGGCAGCCCTTGCCGAACTTAAACAGAAAGAAGTCGTCTACCGCCTCATTTTTTGCGAAGGCAGTGGCAAAGACACCATGTACACCTGCGACTTTTCTCACGATTATGTAAGTATCAATGCGGATTATAGGACATAAAAAAAGTGATTTTATGATTAACTATAAAACGATACAGATATAATAGCTTCTGTATCGTTTTTTTATATGATGTTTTACTAAGCTTCTCTCATCAATTTGAAAGCGTTATTATTAAAAACACTGTTTACTATCTGGCTGTCATTCAGGGCAGCATCAAGTATGTTTTTAAGCTGCTCATATATGAAAAAGGTGTAGCCCGATTCTTCCTCTGACCCTTCAATATATTTGTTCCAAGGGAAGTCTTCTCTGCACAGATTGGTATAGGTCTCGTTCTCCTCATCCCAGCTCCTTTTACCATGCCAGAGCGTCAGCGGCAGATCAGTCCCAAACATTATCCTGGCATGATCTATCTTCTCAAACGCTTCTTTGAATACATCCGGATTGATTACAGCTGTAGTGTCATAGTAAAACGAGTTCACATCACTGCCGAGTTTCTCTAACCCCCTCTTTAGTGTGCTTACACAGAAAGACCTTCCGAAGTGCGCTATTATCGTTTTTATATCAGGATACCTGTCTTTTATCAGCTTAAGTTCATATATGTTGGCGTCATCAGGCAAACGCCCTTTTCTCGGAAGATGCAGCATCAGCATCTTTTTGTGTTTGTTGAGCACTTCAAGCTGCTTATGAGTTATGAAATCAAATATGCTTATCTGCGCACCTTTAACGTTGGTTACGAAAGCAGGATATGGCTTACAACCAAGAAACCCCTGTTTTATAAGTACTTCCTCCAAGCGTTCCGGGCTGAAGCTGGGGTCTACCGCCATCATCGGATGGCTTGTATTTTCGGATAAATATTTATTGTTAGCATCAAGGTCTACGCCCATACAGAAGAATGGCAGCGCTAAAAAATCTACTTCCTGGTCTCTAAACAGCTGAGTATGATAAACCTTTAGCTGTTCCATCGTCATATAGCTTGCGCATTGCAGTGCCCAATCGTTCTTTATTGTATCTTTTGAAATGTTCCTTGTATCTTCCTCTAGCGCAATATGAGTGTGGAAGTCTATTATTCTGTCTGGAAGCCTGTCTTTTAGATATGCATTGTAAAAATCCTCATCAAGCTGCTTTCTGGTAAACTGTTCATGAACCATTCTGTTAACTCCGAATCATTAAGATAAGCTTTTTTCTTGATCTATATAAATGAGTTGCGACCTCTTTTTATATCCGTTTTTTCGTTTTGCATTTCGTTTTGCATCCTGAGCTGCTTATTCTTTTTCCTGCGCTCGCTCTTGGTAGGCAGCAAAGTCTTCGAAGAAAACACCAGGAACTGAACAAGTATCGCAATCGCCGTAAACCCAAGCGCTGCAAATGCTGTCATAAAAGTATTGGTTATGATCGAATCTACAGCAGAAGGTATGAGCAGCCCCAGCGATTGAGGAGCTCCCCCCATCGTCAGCAGCATGACTCCGGTTATTGACGCTACGCACCCGCCCAGCAGCGAGGTCGTCACAATAACTGCAATTCGCAGATAAACAAAACTTAAAAGAGCAGACATAAGGCACAGCGCCACAACTATCGGAGATACGATATCCAAACTGCCAAAGTCAAACAGGCTGAGTAAGATAAGACACGCAAAAGCCGCAGCAACAAGCCCTACCACAAAAGCAGCCGCCCGCTTTATGTAAAACAGTATCACATAAGCGAAAACGGCCGCACTCGCTGAAATAATAAATATTTCGATATCAATAAGGTTTGTGCTCTGTAAGAACGAAAAATACAGCAGTACGAAGGTAATTGCCGCACCGCAAATAGGAAGCAGTATCCTTGCCAGCCTATAGCCTAAAAAGCAGTATAATACAGCAATAACGATTACTGCGATTTCAACACCGAGCACCATAAAGGAGCACCCGGCTTACTGTCCTGTTTTCAGCTTCTTCTTGCTTGTTATAGTAAGCTGTATTACAAGCCCTGCGACAAACAGTAAAACTAGTGCGATTATATACAGCCAAGAAGTATACAGCCCACCGGCTTGCTGCAGTTTGCCCGACAGCATAAGGTTGTCGGAGCTTATACCGTTCACGATAGCATACAGCGATATCGCAAGCATTGAAGCGCCGATATACGACGTAAACAGCGATACGAATATCCTGCGGTTATTAAGCGTGATAGAGCCAAGTACACATCCTATTATTATGACCGGAATATATACATACCAGTCAAACAAGTTGAGATTGAACGCATCTATAAGGAGCAGGCTGATAAGCACCCCTGCGCCAAAACCGATAAAGAACAACCCGACATATAGCAGCAATACGAAAAGCAGTGCCCCGATAAGGCCAGCGCCCAAGCTTATAAGTATAACGTAGATACCGTCAAGAGACGTGAACATCGGCAGAAGAGTATATGCCAGCATGAAACCAGCTATAAATCCGTATATGGCCAGTATGATTTTCAGCCATTTGTTGCCGAAGAAACAGAATACTACTCCTACAAGGATGTAGACCACAAGAGCAATAATTGCTATAGTTTGATTATCCATATAATACCTCCAGCTTTTTTTATATTGTATCATAAAACTTCTTGTGTTGCATTATAGTTATTGCTAATGTAGAATAAATTTAACACAAATGAAAGGACTCTTTGATGATAACTATAGAAGAGATGCAGGATATGCTCGAGAGGGCTGCACAGAAGATCCCCGAAGAACTTTATAAGGACCTGAACGGCGGAGTAATACTGCTGCCCGATATCAAAATGCACGAGCAGGCAGTCGCAAAAGACCTTTACATACTCGGCGAATACCACTACAGCCGGGCGCTCGGCAGATACATCGCTATATACTACGGCTCGTTCAGAAGGGTATCTGCAAACCTTTCAAACGAAGAGCTCGAAAAACGCCTGGAGCATACGCTCAAGCACGAGTTCACCCACCACATAGAATCGCTTGCAGGTGAGCGTGGCCTCGAGATAGAAGACGAAGTCAACATAAATAAATATTTAGCAAGGCACAGGAGGAAATAGTTATTCCGGCCTTACTGCCTCTTCCCATTTCTGAGCCACATGTTCCTCGCCGTCAAAATAGCCCGCTTCGTCGCCTTTATAAAAAATCCCTCTGTTAATTATATTTACCTTGCCCGTATCAGGGTATTCACATATATCCATATCTACCGCAATCCTTACATCCAGATACCTGCACGGCTCTTTCGTGTGGTTGTAAAACTGGTGCGCCCCTGTCTCTCCCTTTTCAAAGAATATGGTGTCGCCTTCCTCCACTTCGCAGAACCCCTCCGGCGTCCTCATCATCATCTTTCCTTTCATCACCACCATAAGCTCTTCCGCACTAAGATGGTAATGATAAGGATACGAGTATTTGCCGGGGTCCAGCAAGCGCATGTCAAAGCCCATCTGCCCTGCCCCTGCCTCCTGCGCAAGGTTCTGGCTGGTCATCCAGTTATATTCTTCTAGCGGTGAACCCTTCCTCTTATACTCTATATTGTTTTCATTGAAAATCTTTGCCATTGCGCTTATCCTTTCTGCTTATCCGCTTTAACAAAATAAGTCGCTTCCATGTCCGCCGTCGAGAGCGCAAACGCCAGCGGGAACATCGTAAACGCCCTTGTTATGTCTGTCAGGTTCTCCCCCGCTCTCGAAAAGCCCATGTGATACCTTATCGCAAACGCTTCCTCCCTCGAAAGCTTCATAAACCCCGAAACTATATACACCGACTTCTCGCCGTGTCCGTATGGCAGCTCGTCCTCATAGTCATACCACGGCACCTGCACCCAGTTTCCGTCCTCGTCCTTGCGGTTCCTCGTGCTCGCCTTATAGCAGTTTATCTTACACACGTCGTGCAGCAGAGCCGCCACCGCCGCCGTTTCATCATCGCAGGTATAGCCGTAGACCTCCTTCACCCTCTCCCGTGCGAGGTAGTCCATCAGGCAGTGATACGTGAATACGCTGTGCTCCACCAGCCCGCCTTCGTAAGAGTTATGATACCTCGTGCTGGCAGGTGCAGTAAAGAAGTCGCTGCTGTCCGACTCCAAAAACTCTAGCAGCTTGTCCGCCCCTTCACGCTTTATGTTCTTTTTATAGATATTTATGAATTCTTTTTTATAGTTCATTGGCGTGCACCTCCCAATTGAAATAATAGTATCATATCAAAACGGATATTGCCATATTTATGCAATAACTAATGTTTAATAATTTGCTATATTAATTTAAAATGAGAAAACCACAGTCAAGCAAAATGACGCTCAATACTTTCAATATAGTTTCTTTTCTCTAAAGGATATGAAAAAATATCTTTAAAACCGTATTCCTTAATGTATTCGCTTTCTGATATCAATTTCTTAAAAGCATCATTTGCGTTTTCACCTTCTGCAAAACCAATAACTTGAAGATTATAACATTCATTAGGATATTTATTTTCTTTACTATACTCGTATGGCGCAAAAGTTGTTCCCTCTGATGTTAGAAAAATATAAGATTTTATTTCCATAATTTTCGATATTCACCTCTGTTAATAAAATCAATTAGCCCTAAATTTCTTAGGTACTGTAATTGCTGTCTTAATTTATCCTCTATATGATGATTATTCGGATATTTCTTTTTAAAATATTCAACGTATCTATAAACATCAGATATAGTGAAATTCTCTGCTTCTATTTCCTTTAGTACAAGAAATACTTCCTTTGTCCAGCCGCTTAGTGAACTATCAATTTCATAATTCCTATTTTGGAATATATCTTCGTTTTCAATTATTGAGTTTTTCCTTTGTTCTTTCGGAGTGTTTTTTATTATTTCATCTACAATATTTACTTTTTCAATATTTATCAGATTGTCCTTTATACTTATATCTTTAAGTTTCTCGGCAGCACCTAAGCATACTGTTTCATCATCAGTTAAAATTCCAGTTTCGTCATTTTTATAAAAACCTGAGCTTGTTAAGTTTGCAGAAGTTATTATTACATTTCGTTTATCAAATAAGTAGATTTTTGAATGAAGTGAATTAAAATTATAAACATGATTGGTATTATTTATTAATGCCTTAATTGCTGCTAAATCTGAAGCTCCCTTATAATAATAATTCAGGTTAAAATAGGTAACTAAAGACAATCTCGCTTTACTATTCTTTGATTTGATTATTTCTCTTACAATTGATTGTTTAACAAATGGTGCACATAGAATTATGCTTTCAGTTGAAGATTTAACTTTTTCAAAAAACACTTCTTTAAAATCATTTTTAAGCAATTTAAGCATCATAAGCTAACCTCTTCTTTCATTAGCTATTAAAAGTTTTTCTATAATATCGACTCTATAAACTGCGCACACGCCTTCTCGTCCATCTCCACCGGGTTCTTGCTCATCGAAGAGCCCATAGAGGCTTTGGCAAGCTGCGGTATCATGTCTTTTGTCACGCCGAGCTCATGCAGTTTCCTTGGCATCTTCAGGTGCTCACACAGCGTCGTCACCTCATATGCGGCATACACCGAAGCTGTCTTGTCGTCCTCGTCGCTGCAGCCCATTGCTCTTGCGATGTCGGCATATCTGTACACTCCGTGCGATATGTTATATCTCATCACGTGAGGCAGCAGCATTCCGCACGCCACGCCGTGCTTAACTCCGAGTAGCGCACCCAGCGCAGCGCCTATTCCGTGCGCAGCCCCGAGCCCGGCGTTGGCAAGGCATATCCCGCTCACCATAGAAGCCATAGACATTGCCGTCCTTGCTTCAATATCGCTGCCATCGTCATATGCGGCTTTGAGCGCTCTGAACGCTTTGGGGATCTGGTAGATCGACATAGCGTCGCACATCTCGTTAGCGCCCTTTGCCGTATAGCTCTCGATAAGCTGGCATAGTGCGTCCAGGCCCGATGCCGCCGTTACGTTCTTTGGCATAGATACAGTCAGCTCCGGGTCAACAAGCGCAATGTTCGCTATCAGCTTTTCATCACGCATGCTCTTTTTGAAGCCCTCTTCTCTAGACATTATCACAGCGTTCTTGGTGACTTCGGTACCTGTCCCGGAAGTCGTCGGCACTGCTATGAAGGGCAGCGGGTCTTTTGTGACTTTTGCGCCTTTTCCCACCCCTTCAAGGTAGTCAATCACGCTTCCGCCGTTTGTTATCAGCCCTGCAGCGGCTTTTGCTGTGTCCATTACGCTGCCGCCGCCTATGCCTATGACGACGTCCGCTCCGGCTTTCCTGCCGGCTTGCGCAGCCTCATCCACTATCTGCGGCGTCGGCTCATCTGCAACTCCGCCGAACGGTGTAATTCCCTTACCGCTTTCCTCCAGCCCTTTTGCGAGCTCGCCAAGCACCCCCGACTTCTCTATAGAGCCGCCGCCATACACTATCAGAAAATGTTGCCTCATATCCTGCACAAGCTCCGGCAGCCTCTTTATCTCTCCGCATCCAAACACTATTCTGTTTGCAGTATAAAACTCAAAATTCATTTTATTACCTCCCCATCTGCATCTTCACAAGCTGTGCTGCGCTAAGGTCAAGTTTCGTTTTTTCGCAGTTCTTCTCAGTAAACCTGCCGCTTTCTCCACTGCTGCCCAGCCCAATTATCACGAACGGGGCAGGTTCTCCTCCATGCCCGCCGCTGTCCGAGAATGTGAAATGGTCGGAAGCTATTACAGCGCTGAAGTCTTCACCGCTTCGCTCCATCTCTTCAAAGAACGGCAGCACAAAATGTTCGTCTATCTGTTCCAGCGCCTCCGTTTTCTCCTGCGGCATCAGCTCGTGTGATAGATCGTCCAGCTTCTGTATGTGTATATATGCATAGTCATATTTCTTAAGCGCATCTATTGCGGCCTGTTTTTTATCTTTAAGGAACTTCACAAATCCCCTCGATTCATCCGTCGATATGCAGTCTGTGCCCGAAAGCGCCGCTATGCCCCGCATCAGCGTCGTCTCAGCCAGAATCACCCGTTTCTGCTTAGATGGTTCTCCAAAGCTAGGCGCATACGAAGCCCCCCAGAACCATATGGCGTTGGCTTTAGTATCGTTGTCTTCTTTCATCACATCATACGCTTTGCGCATCATGTCATAGAACTCGACTTCAACACCTTCGCCTTTTGCATAGTCACCGGCACGTCCGCCTATCATGTCGTGCGGCGGCATAAACTTTAGGCTCTGCGCTATTCCCGCCCTTCCTTTCACAACAAGTATGTTCCTAAAGGTGTCTGTGTTGATAAGCTGTGCATCGCCGCCAAACACTTCTTTGTTCAGCCGCTCCACCAACGGCCTTGAAACATCAGTTTCAATGTCGTGGGCGCTGTAACTCTCCATTATGCTGTCTTCGAAGCTGCTGCCCTTAAGAGTTACGAAGTTACAGCGAATATACAGGCTGCTCTGCTCAACGGGTATTCCTGCCCCGGCCGCTTCAATAACAGCTCTACCTTTATAAACCTCTGCCGGGTTATAGCCAAGCATGTTCATATTCGCCACTGCACTGCCGACTTCCATTCCCTGCGGTATCGTCAGCACCGTTCCCGGCCTGCCCAGCCTGTAAAGCGCATCCAGCCCCGGCTTTATCGCTGCTTCCATGGGCGTTTTACCGCCCAGTGCTTCCTGCTCTCTGTCCGCCATGCCGTCTATCAAAACAGTAAACCTTTTCATAATGTCTCTCCTTCTGCTAAAAATCTTTGCGCATATTATATATCTTAAGACCTTCAAAATTGCAGACACCGCTAATCTTCTTATAACCCATTTTTTCATAAAACGCAGCAGCAGCCAGCGAAGCGTGTATTTCAACGAACTCTGCTCCCTGCTCTTTTGCGCTCTGCTCAAACTTCTCCATGAGCTTTCTTCCGATGCCTTTGTTTTGCCGGTCAACGCCTACAAACAAAGTATGGACTCTGTTCTTTTTCCCCCGAACCATCCCCGTTATATTTCCGTTCTCCTGATAAACATAGAATATATCCGTGCTGTTCAGCGAACTATAAAGCTCCCGCTCGCTGTGTTTTGCCGTGTCAAAGCTGTCAAGTGTCTTTTCTACGCCAGCTATATCAAAATAGTCGTCTGAGTTGCAGGCGGCAAAAGTCTGCTTTGCAAGGTCTGCCACAGCCATCGTATCTTGTTTTTGAAACCTGCGTATCATCACAATACTTCCAGTTCTTTTTTGATATCGTCAACTTCCGGCGGGCAGCCCTTCACATACCTCTCAAACAGGCTTGTGCAGTCACCGCACCCAAGCTTTCCAGTCTTGCCTTCGAATCCCTGCCCTATGCTCACCTTCTTTTCAGCGCCCGTCTGCAGCATTGCACTAACAAGATTAGCATAACACGCGCTGCAGGCGTTGTCCTGCTCAACAAGCTCTTCTATGCGCTCTATGCGCTCGTCCCGCTTCGCAGTTCTTCCTTCGCCCAGCCCCAGCTCGACGATTTCAGCGCCGTCAAGGTCTCCGCTGCCTATGCCGATTTCTTCCGCCAGCTTCAAATACCCTATATTCTCCGGTTTCATACCCAGAATCTGCGCAGCATAAGTATCCAGCAATACGGGGTCGCTGCCCGCTATCATTACGTCCAGTGCCTCCGGGTTTCCGCCTTCCTCAAACGTCGGGTCGGCCCACGTCCCATCGGCTATTATATAATCTGCGCTTATCATCTTGTTAAGATACGCTATCGGTTTTGTCAGCCCAAGCGAGTGAAACCTGCGTTTTTCCTTATCGGATATAAGCCCTTTTAGGTTCTTGAGAGCACATGTCATCTTCGTCTGGCAATGCCCTTTTATAAGCGGCAGGTTAATCAAATAATCTGTCTCCAACGCACGCCGTGAAACTTGCACTTTCAGCCCGCCGTATTCTTTGACTACCATTTCATCTTTCTTAACGTCCACAAGCTCTATACTATATTTTTTTGCGAGCTCGCTATATCCGCACACTTCAAAAGCCCTGCTGGTGCCCTCGCCAATCCATGAACTTTCGATTATAGATATGTTTTTTATACCGTGCTCAAAAAGATACTCTATTATCTGAGCGCAGATCGCCGGGTTAGTCGTAGCGCCGCTTTTATACGTCTTTGCAACTACCAGGTTAGGCTTTAGCGCTACGCTGTCGCTTTTACCGATATACTGTTCCAGCTTTGCCGCATCCAGTATCTGCCTTGTCATCTTGGCAGGGTCTTTTCCTCCTACAGCATACAGGGTCTGCATATCAAATGATCCTTTCATGTTTGCTCTGCCTATTATAACACGCCATTACATTTTTGTGGTATTAAAAAAGAACAGGCGTCGCCCGTTCCTTTATCACAATGTTGTTCTACAGAAACCAACGTTATCATCTCTGCACAGTTTCCTAATAATAAGTTTACACTTTGTAACAGCTCTAATTTTCCTGCCGTATTTAGTCCAAACACTTACATTCTTTCTTAATTATCTACTCTCCAACCGTTTGTGCATAAAGGCCGCCATCCACATAATACTGTGCTGCTTCGTCTTCCTGCGCCGCCTCTATCCTGACTTCAACATACTGTTCCGGAAGATACGCCGGGTTTTTCATGAACCTGTCGGCGATATACATTGTTTCCTCTGCAAGCTTTTTAGGACCAAAGAAAATGCACGAATGGATCTTTCCGTCCACGGCAGCAGATATAAGCTCCATGTCTCCGCCAAAAGCCACAAGCTTAATATCACTGTTCCTGTCTTCTATCGCCCTAAGCGCCCCTTTTGCCAGCACATCGCTCTGTGCGAATATAAAATCGACATCCCTGCCGGTTATTGCAGACTTCGCCGCTTCATACGCCTTCTCTTCGTCGTTTCCGCAGTACTCATCGCCGACAAGCGTAACGTCCTTGTCCTTGTTTATCTCTTCTAAAAATCCATCAGTCATCAGCTGCATAGAAAAGCTGTCGACCTTTGTCTTTATGATCATGCACTGTCCGCCGCTGTCTCCGAACAACTCAACAGCGTCCCTTCCTGCGCTCTTGCCTATAGCAAGGTAATCGGGCGTTATAAGCGCACTCACCAGTCCGTTTATAGATTCCACTATATCGATAACAGGTATACCCTGTCTGTCGCATTCATCTAATATTGCTTCAAGCTCGTCCACATCCACCGGCTGCATCACTATCACGTTGACATTGTCAGATATCATTGTCCTTATCTGCGTGTTCTGCTCTTCCGCCGTCAGCGCTTTGCTTACTACAGCTTCATATCCAAGCGCACTGCATTCAGCATTGATGTCAACTTCAAACTGCTGCGTAAAGCTGTTATCTCCCGCCAGTGCAAATCCTATCTTATTTGTCGCTTCAACTTCATCCATGCCGGCATCAGCCGACGGCTGCTCAGTCTGGAGCTTGACCGTATCAGGAGAGATCATAGTGTCCTCCTGTTGAGCTTTAGAACATGCTGTCATTGAAAATGCCAGAACCAGCACCAGCGTAAATACGATAAGTCGTTTCATTAAAACCCTCCGCTAATTTTCGTTGCAGGCGTATTATAACACGACGTAGCGGAAAAAAAAAGCTCTGCGTCCGCTGCGCTCCCCGCTGTAATTCTAGTGCCCTTTATGCTTTTCTTTCCTCTTCTGCCTGTGCATTTCATATTTTCTGTCCTTCTGCTCTTTCTTGACCACACTTCTCTTCT
The DNA here is from genome assembly GCA_963666505.2 of Christensenellaceae bacterium. GTDB lineage: Bacteria > Bacillota > Clostridia > Christensenellales > SZUA-584 > JABGQS01. The sequence goes on from CAXXXL010000002.1 coordinate 339,091, forward strand.
TTGAACCAGAGCGTTTTTTCGCTTCGGTCAGCTTTCTCATCGCTTCCTGCGCCTTAGTTGATGTGCCGGCCTTAGCCTTTGCCGCCTGTCTCTGCCTGCGTTTAGGATTGCGGCTCAGCTCCCGAAAGGAGTCTGCTTCCACAGCTGGCGAAAACTCAAGCTCATAATACTTTTCGCAGATAATACTCTCTATAGTTCTATCCGACGGTTTTTGTGTAAACACCATCTTTGCTGCTCTGCATCCCTCTTCGCCGTTCTCAACAAAAACTGCAGTAAAAAACTGCCCGTCGTGAAAAACATTCAGTTCTATCCTTGTTTTCTGCATAAAAATACCCCTTCCGTTTTGCGTACACAAAACAAAAGAGATGGGACGACCGTTTTTGCAAAAACGGAAGGTTACTGACACTTTTCAAAAGTGCGCACGGACTACCATACCGCACCGTGTTTTTATCTCCTCAAATACTATATCATAGATAGAACAAAACTATCAAACAACGACCTGCGATAGCGTATCGCCTATCTTGCCGGCTATAAGCAGGTCTGCCTGCCCGTCATACGGCGTAGTTGATTTATTTATAAGTACCAGCTTATCACCTCTGTAATATCCTATCAGTGAAGCTGCCGGATACACAGCCAGCGAAGTTCCGCCGACTATCAACATATCAGCTTTGCTTATAGCGCCAATCGCTGCATTCGTCACTTTGTCTTCAAGCGGTTCCTGATATAGCACAACGTCTGGCCTTATCACTCCTCCGCAAACGCACTTTGGAACTCCGCCAGTTTTCAAGACATGTTCGAGCCCGTATTTCTTTTTGCATGATATGCAGTAATTCCGGTATACGCTACCGTGCAGCTCTATAACGTTTTTGCTGCCCGCAGCCTGGTGCAGACCATCAATGTTCTGCGTGACAACAGCATCCAGTCTGCCTTTGCGCTCCATTTCTGCAAGCTTCTCATGCGCTTTGTTCGGCAGTATATCCGTCTTTAAAAGCTTGTCACGGTAAAACTCATAGAACTCTTCCGTATGCTCCATAAAAAAATCATAGCTGAGGATAGTCTCCGGAGTATACTTATGTTTCTCTCTGTAAAGCCCGTCTTCGCTCCGAAAATCTTTAAGTCCGCTCTCCGTAGATACACCCGCTCCGCCGAAAAACACAATTCTTTTACTCTCGTCGATCATCTTCTGTAAAGTTTTAATGCTCATATCATCACCCGAAGAATATAATAACATATCTGTCAACATGACTGTATAAGTTTCAGCCTAATATAAAAGAGGCTTTCTACAGCCTCTTATTAGTCAAATATTTATTATGAATCCTGTTTTTGCCCCATGAATATGACAGCCAGTGCACCCGGGCCGGTGTGGCAGCCGATGACCGGGCCGATGTCCTGTATCACAACGTCCTTGCATTTAACTTCCTGCTCGACCATTGCCTTAATCTTCTCCGCAGCCTTCATAGCTCCTGCATGCAGTACATATATCGTCTGCTCTTCCGGCTTCTCGATATACTTCTCCAGTGTATCAAGGAAGAATTTGTACACGTTCTTAGAGCCTTTCACCTTGTCTGCGGCTACTATCTTTCCCTCGTGATTGAGCTTGAGTATCGGCTTTACGCCAAGTATCGTTCCCACCATAGCAGCAGCGCCGGACACCCTTCCGCCCTTCTTTAGAAAGTTAAGATCATCCACAGAGAACCACGCATGCGCACGCAGCTTGTTCTCTTCAACCCAAGTCTTTATCTCGTCAAGACTTTTGCCCTGCTCTTTTAGCTTCTGCGCCTCCATAATAAGTATTCCTGCGCCCATAGATATCCGCAGTGTGTCCACAAGCTCTATTCTCGCATCAGGAAACTCTTCCAGCACGTTCTTCCTTGCCAGCTCGCACTGGCTGAAATGCGCTGAAAGCTGTGACGAGAACGACAGCTGCAGCACGTCCTTGCCCTGCTTGACGATATCCCTGAAAAACTCTTCGATATCCATTAGCGAGCGTGTCGATGTGCTTGCCGCCGCACCTTGGGCCAGCTGACCGTAAAACTTTTCAAAATCGGTATTCTTTCCAAGGTCGAAAAGCTTCTCTTCGCCGTCAACTGTGTACGGCATCAAAAACACAGGCATGTTCTTCTCTTCAGCAAACGTATATGGTATCTCGGTGTCCGAATCCGTGGCAATAACAAACTCTCTCATGATCTGCCTCCTATATTATAATAAAAATAACGAAATAATGGCCGCTGAAAACAGCGTCTTCAGCAAAACAATTTTATCATCTGGCAAGTTTTTTTACAAGACAGTACCATCTATTTTAAATTTCGTATTAATTAATTATACTATCAATCTTCTCTAATGACTTAATCATTCTCTTCACGTCTTCTCTCTCATACTCTGGCAAACCAATTTCCACATGAATACCTTTATTTAGTAACCACCAACTATATTTTTCTTTTATTGTTTTTAACTCTATTACAAGCTCTTCTTTGCCAGGCTTTCTTTCCAACCTTTTTATTAATCCGCACATCATTGAGTATAAGTCAGGTCTGTCTCCCGGTTTATATATTTCAACAGGAATTCTTTCCGTGTATTCTTTTTGTATTATTCTACAAATTCTTTCAGTCATCATTTCCAATGATTGCCTACATCTACCTACTGCATCCTTCAAATTATTTTTCTCATACTCATTTTTTGCTCTAAGAAGATAATTTTTCGAAGTGCCTGTGATAACCTTAATACCATTATTCTCCATTCCCTCAACAGGCAAGAAATTATAACTTTTAACATTTTTCTGACATTCGGAAGGTCCTAATTTGCTTTCTAACTCAACAATAAAATTATCTCCATGACAAGTTATTATATATTGTCTACCTTTTAATGATTCGCTCTTCATCAATAGCTCTGCAACACCGTCTCTATGATTATCATCAATTGCATTAATAATATCATCGAAAACGATAAAGCCAAAATCTTGAATCACGGCTTTTGATAAAAGTAATGATAGCCCAAATATTTTAATATGCCCTTCACTAAATACTTGTAATGCATCAAAATAACCAGTTCGATTAAAAAACTCAACCTCTATTTTTTCACCACTCTTAGTTGGCAGCTTAAGGCTTTTGATTCTTTCGACTTCTGCATCATGCGAATTAATAATATTATAGAATTCTTTTGTTTTCTCTGCTAGTCCTGATGCTAGTTTTGAAGGTAAGTCTATTTTATATTTAAATAAATCATTAATCAATTTCTCATATGAATCTATATATTTTTTTCTAATCACAATAATCTTGTTTAATTCTTCTATTTCCTCTATTTTGATAGAATTAACCTTCTCAAAATCTACTATAGTTTTATTTTCATTTTCTAAATCATCTCTCAATTTTTTATCTAATGTTTGGATTTTAATCATACTGGTTTTATAATCTTCATACTTTTTTAGTTCTTTGTCTATTGAATCTTTATCGGCTCTCTCTTGCCCTAATATTTTATTATAACTTTCTATATCTTCATCCAGTTTTATATTTTTCTTTATGCTATTTCTAACAGCTTCAATTTCCTCATTTAATTTATTAATTTGTTTTTCGACTTCTTCATATCCTGAAAAATTTATTTCAGTAAAAATTGATACTTTATCTTCTGCATTTTTCACTTTCTCTTTAATTACATTTATTTTTTTAATTTTTTCGTTAATCATTTTTATATCAACACCAATTTCATTAATTCCGCTTTTTATTGTATCCTGCAATATTATCAGTGAATCCATTTTACTCAATTCTAATTTAGCATTTTCAAAGGGATTGACCTTTACCTTTTCAATTGAAGTTTTACAAGCTGGGCATATACTTTTATCAATATTTTTGTCGTCTTTCAAACTAGATAATGCAGTGTATAAGCTTTTATAATTCATACTTGTAGCCTTATTTTTACATTCATCATTTGTTCCTACTAAAATTACTCTTTTATCGTCAAGGCTCTTTAAATCAGTGGCAAGCTCACTTAATGGATTTTTATCTACATCATCCTCAATTATTTTTGCTTTCATCTCTTGCAATTCATTGATTTTGCCTGATGAATTATCTTCGCCGGATAAGAATAACTTAAGCTCACTTATATTCTTTACTTCTTTTTCGTTAACTTCCTTTATTAATTCTTCTTCCGATTGCTTGTTTTCTTTTATCTGTTTTAATAGTTCTGCTTTATTTTCTTTGCTTGCTTCATACTTTGCTTTTTCTTTTTCAAATTCTTTTTCCTTTTTATTCTCCAAAGTCAAATAATTATGAAATTCCGTTGTAAATCCATTCACAAACTCATTAAATTCATCCATCCCGAACAACGTTGATATCCTGTCTGACTGATTTTTATCTGTAGTCGCTGCTATTCTTGCAAATCCATCAATTCTATTCTTTTCTACAAAACAAAATCTGTATTCATTTGGGTTAGGGCTTGATATTTCTTTTTCTTCCCCATTTATCATACCGAATACTTTAGGTTTTACGCCTCTTCCACAATCTATATTTTCAATATATTTACTTATATCAATCCTTTTTGCATTCGCTTCTTCAATGTTTCCTAGTAGAGCATATTCTAATCCTTCACAAAAACTTGACTTTCCGGAACCGTTTGGTCCAAACATGAAAATATATTTTTTATCAAAACTAAATGATTCTTCCCTTGCGAATCCTCTAAATGGGCCAATTTGCATTCGCTTCAAGGTTTCAACAATTTCCTCGTCTTCACTTGTTAATTCTTTAATCTCAGGAATTCTCGTTGAAAGCTCTTTCTCTTTATTTTCAATTATTTCAGCTATATATTTCGCTCTTTTGCCATGTGCAGTTCCTATAGGTGCAATATCGTCGAAGTTGTCAATTAACACATTAAGCAACTTCTTATCAATATCAGATAAACTAGAGATGTCAATTGTTCTAATCCAGTTAAAAAACTCTTGTTTTATTATTGAATTTGAATTCATTTTTCTCTAATCCTTTCACTATTATTAAAAGATACTTACATGTTCATATTTTACCACCTATATCTATTTAAATCAAAAATTCCCATTTATGACTATAAAAAAAGCTACCGCTTTATCGATAGCTTTCTTTCCTTTATCATCCATCCGCATTTTTTACAAGACGAGCAAAGAACTCCGCACCCTCGGCGAGCGACTGCGTACTTATACGCTCTCCGGCGGCGTGTATCGTCGCAAGGTCTTCCATAACAGACCTCGTCGGCTGGAACAGATAGACGTTGTCGGCTATCTCACCGTAGCGTCTCGAATCCGTTGCTGCCACCATCAGATACGGCGTAAGCATAAAGTCTCCGAACATCTCAGCTGCGGTCTTATATACCGCTTCATAGCCTTCGCTGTCTATGCTCGAAACCTTGGAAGGCTCATATCCCATTATTACTTCTACTTTCACGTCGTCGTTGTTTATAACCTTTTTAAAGTGCGCAGCCACATCCGCTACGCTGTCGCCCGGCGCTATCCTGCAGTTGACCACCGCTGTTGCCCGTGCTGCAAGAACGTTGCTTGCGCCTGAACCGCTCAGCATCGTCGGCGCCATAGTTGTCCTTACCATAGCAGCACCTGTGCTGCCCGCAGCCAGCCCTTTTACGAGCAACGGCTTTGTTATCCACAGGTTAGATGCTATGACGTTGAGCGGGAACTTCATATAGCCGCCCACGGCGTCCAGCATGCCCTTTAAAGCAGTGTTCATGCCGGAATGCATCTGATGCTTTTCCAGCGCTGTAATCGCCCTTGCAAGTGTGCCCACGGCAGTTTCCTTTGGCGGCCGGGATGCATGTCCGCCTTTTGCGTCTACAGTCAGTCTTATGTCTGCATAACCCTTCTCGCATATACCGATAGCGGCTACATTAGCGTCTATGCCCATAATCTTTCCGTCCATCAGCACACCGCCTTCGTCCAGCACGAAATCAAAGCTTATTCCCATCTCTTTGAACGTCTTCACGCACTCACCTGCGCCGAATATTCCCATCGACTCTTCGTCGTGCCCCAGCGCTATATACACATCACGCTGCGGCTCATAGCCTTTTTCAAGCAGGCTTTCTATGCCTTCGAATATCTGGCAGAGCTGACCCTTCATATCCAGCGCACCCCTGCCCCATACATACCCGTCAGCGACTTCGCCGGAAAAAGGCTCATGCTCCCACTCAGAAAGCGTGCTCTGCTCCACCGGCACCACGTCCTGATGCGCCATAAGGAGTATAGGCTTTTTTTCGCTGCCGCTGCCCTTCCATTTATATATCAGGCTATACTTGTTTACGACCTGCTTTTCAAGAGTCTTGTGCACCAGCGGATACGTTTTCTCAAGATATTTGTGCAGCCCCAGGAACGCTTTTTCATCAAAGCCTTCCATCGTCCCGGAAGTCACGGTTTTGTGCTTTATCATCCCGGAAAGATGCAGTGCAGCCTTTTTTTCGTCAATATCACTTTTGGGCAGCACGAAATCCTGCTTCTTCGCCGGTTTTTTCACCCACGTGTTCAGCGCCATAACGGCGATAAGTATAAACAATACTCCAAGTATGCAGTATAGTACTATCATTTTATGTTTGTCTCCTAAATCATGTTTTTCTTGAAAAGCAGCCTTGCTATTACAACGCTAAGTATACTCATCACAGGGATAAGTATTCCCGCAATATCATAGGTCGCCGGAATAAGCAGGAAAACGGCTATCATAAGCAGCATCGGAAGGATCGCTATCTTCCAGCTCTTTGCTATGAACACCACTCCAAGAGCGCCGAAAAGCGCCGGAATAACATAACCAACTTTTAAATCGAACACGTTGCGCAAAAGCTCGCTGGAGTTTATCCATGCGTTTATCGGCACGACGAACAGCAAAGCAACAATGAGCACCAGCGTGGTAACGATGCTCGACACAGCTACGGCTATCGTAGAGAGTACTTCGCCTTCTTCCGTCTCTGCGCTATAGCCCGCTTTATCAAGCGCCACTTTAGACGCCGGCACTTTCATGTTTAAAAGATTGCCCGTCACGAAAGCAAGATAAGTCCCGCCGCTTCCCAGCATCGGCGAATAGTTAAATATCTCTATCAGCCCTATAGCCCAATACATAGGCACGACTGCTATAACACCTTTATAGAACGATTTCCATTCGGGAGTAACCCCGTAAACGATGCAGAACAGCAGCGGAACAAGGACGATAAGCAGCATTGCAAACGCTGTCCAAATCCTTCCGGTGCGGTGTGTAGCTTCTTTATATTCGCTGAGCATAAGCCCTTCTTTTTTATTCATGCTGCACACCTCCTAAAACCATCCGTGATAGAGCACGGAAAGAGCGATAGCGCCGACCATCGAAACAGGCAGCGCAAAGTTCTCCAGCCACTTTGCCTTCGTGGCTTTAATCACCACTCCGAACAGAGCCATCAGCACTGCGCTTGAAACGAGCGTTAGAAGCTGTGCCTGTCCGTTAACGACCAGCGCAGGGTCGGCAAGGCTGCCAAACGCCGCTATGCCTTTTGCTATAAACTGCCCGCCCATCACGGCGATGATTCCCATGAACAGCGCATCTATAAGGATTTTGGACCATTTGGGGTTCCTCTGGCCTATCTCGCCTATCTTTTTCTGATACCTCTTAAGCCCGAATATGTTGAATATAGGGCCGATTATTATTCCCAGAGTCATCACCCACATAGCCCCGGCAAAAACGTTGATAGGCATAGAGCCAAGCGCTTCTTTCGAGATGTCTGCCGCCTGTGCCACCTGCCCTGCTGCGTATATCTCGTAAGACATAGAGCCGATAACAGACAGCCTGATCCACGAAAAAGCCGCACCCATAGTCACCGCCAGCACTATCATGGAAATGGCTATCGGCACCGAAGGTACAATAGAGAACGTTGCGCTCGAAACGGCAGCTTCCTTCATCACCTTGCCGGAAAGACCGATCTGTCTGCCTCTTTTAACAGCCCTTACAAGAAAATAGACGGACTGTGCAAGAACGAAAACTGCGATAACCGCACCCATTACATAGAGCAGAACTCCGTTTTTAAAATCCAATAATCTCACCCCTTATTATATAGATATGATTGCTATACTTTTACAGATGATTATAGCACAAAGATTGCTGGCTGTGCCTAAACGTAACACAAGTGTTATATTTAATTGTCACAAAAGAATAATTAGTTTGTAAAGCAAACCATGTTTCTGATATACTCATAGTTAATCTATTTTTTTGGGGGAAGAATGTCTGAATTTATATACATACTGCTAAACATATCTCTGCCGATAATTATAATGATTCTCCTTGGTTTCGGGTTTCAAAAGCTCTTTAAAACGGATTCTGCTTTTCTTGTCAAGTTTTCTGTGTACATACTTTTACCAGTCATGCTTTTCGCAAAGGTTTATGATACCGACTTAAACGCAGAGCTGCTGCTGACGGTAATACCCTATATTGTCATCTTCATGGCAGCTATGTTTATAATCAGCCAGGTTTTTGCGCTGATTATGAAGTACGGCAGACCAAAGCGCAAAGCAATCGGCAATGTGTATATGCTGACCAACACCGGAAACTATGGCATACCTCTCATTGCTCTTGCTTTTCCGGGCAGCTCACTTGCGATGGCTTCCCAGATAATAATAATACTATGCCAAAACATAATCACCAGCACTTTTGGCGTCTATCAGGTAAGTTCAGGTAACTCGAGCGCAAAAAAGGCGCTTAAAAATGTCATCAAAATGCCGGCGCTATATGCCATAATAATTGCAATTATCGTAAAAAATATCGGTTTTGAAATCCTGACAACCATCAAAATACCTCTTGACTACATCACCGACACTTTCGTTGCTCTTGCGCTCATAACTTTGGGCGTTAGGCTTGCCGACGTCAAGTCCTTTTGCGGTATAAAAAGCGTTATTGCTGGCACGGTGCTGCGCATGCTCATTGCTCCCGTGATAGCTTTCGGCATAGTAAAGCTGCTCGGCATCACAGGCATACTCGCCCAGGCGCTTATAATAGGCATATCCACTCCGGCTGCCGTAACCACAGCTATAATAGCGCAGGAGTTTGACAACGAAGCGGATTTCACCGCCCAGTTCGTGCTGGCAACCACCGTTTTCTGTACGTTCACACTGCCGTTCGTAATATACTTTGTACCAAAACTTCTGTAAAAAAAGAGCTGCCATGTGATAGGCAGCCTTTTCATTTAATACTATTCTACAATATACGCTGAAACGATTTCACCGAAAAACACAGTATGATAATCACTTCCCGGATACATGCTCTGCTTTATACCGTCCGGGATAGCGCCTTCATCCTGCTTTTGCTTGTATAGGATTTTACACTCCAGCGTCATAGGCAGCTCTTTTATTGCCGGAACACTAACTTGCTGCCCTTCAACAAGCGTCAGCCCCATATCAGCAATCTTGTCCGTGTCCCTGCCGCTCTTTGTCCCGCAGTATGAAAGCGCCTTTTTTGCGCTGTCGTCTATCGGTATGTTCACTGTAAACTCACCGCCCATCATATCGTGGGTGTATCTCGACTGCCTGACCAGCGCCATAAAAATAAGCTTATTCCACTCTATACCGATAGCGCCCCACGCTATCGTCATCGTGTTGACTTTACCGTTCTTCTTAGTCGTAAGAAGTATACCGGTTTTAAGACGCTTCATTATCTCGTTCATGTTCTCGTACACATCGATTTTCTTATACATAAATCTCTCCTTTGTTAATTTACTTAAACCTTTTCTCGTACTGCTTTTTGAAAAACTCCATATCCAGCCGTCTTCCGTGTCCGGGATAAATATACTTTGCACCGCTATTTAATATTTTCTCCCACGCCGTTTTGATATCCTCCTCAAAATCGGCAAACAGCGGATAAATTATGCTGCCGATGGCAAAAACCACATCCCCGGCAAAGTAATGATCCCCTATTTTATATCCAACTGAGCCGATGGAATGCGCTCCAAGCGGCATCGTCTCTATCTTCCCCTTGCCGAAAAAAAGCTGCATATCATCTTTTATCTCGAGTATGTCCTGCGTCACCGGCTCATAGTACTCTGCGAGCTTTGGCGCTGTGTCGTGTCCGGCATTTCCCATCATCCTTGCAAATGCGTTCGTACCTTTCGGTACCCTTGTATGTCCTTTCCTTATGCAGTCCCCCTCACCGGCTCCGACTACCACCTTTGCCCCTGTCTTTTCACGAAGCGCTTCAGCGCTTCCCATATGGTCGTAGTGCGTGTGCGTAAGAAGTATAAACTCAATTCCCAAGCCCAGCTTGTCAATCTTTTTTAAAAGTTTTCTCCTTTGGCTGCTCTTTGCGGTGTCAATAATCACGCCTTCTTCTTTTTCCCAAACAACCCATGCCGTGCCTGCAAGCCTCTCTACATTCACATCATCACCCCCCCATATCGATAGCTTTATTCTACCATGCATACATACCCAAGTACAGCGCCTCAAACACCCTTCTTGCTTTTGCCAAAGAATATTATTACCGCTGAACAAACCATATCATTAGCTGTACGCCACAGTGTATATAAAGCAGACTGCGTTTGTAAACAAACTTTCCTTATTGCCAAACGTTTCCATTTTGTATATAATCTCTTTTATGAATAGACATATTAGAGCGACACTATTATTACTACTTTCACTTGCACTTCTTTTTGGTGCATCCTGCGCAAAGGAGCAGACTGCACAGGAAACGAAGGATGACGCAGCCTTTTACGAGGAAAAATATGCAAATGAGCCTGCACCTTCACAGCAAGTACAGCGTGTTCTTGACTTTCTTGAAACCTGCGTCGGCGGGCAATACCTTTTCGGCGCTCAGGGTGACCGGATAACCACAGACTATGTATCAAAAGTATACCGTATGTACGAGTCCTACTTCACACTGGGACGCTACGACTACTTCATGGAAATAGCTGCAAATGCTGAGCAAAACGATTTTTCGTTCCCCGAAGACTATGCATGGGACTGCAGCGGCCTTTGGTGGTATACAGCAGCAGAGCTTGGGCTCTACGATGACATAACAGACCTTACGGCATCAGACACCTACAAACTTTGCTGCACGCCGATTTCTAAAGATGAGCTAATGCCGGGAGATATGGTCTTCGTTGAAGACGAAGAAGGCAAGATAGTCCATATGGGTATAGTCGGCGTCCATGGCTATATATACGAAGCCGCAGGCAGCCTTATAGGCGTAGTAAAAAAACGCACGATAGACCACCGCATATACGACAACATAGTAAACGGCGGCGTAGAAGAGAGCGCCGACTGGAACGTCTTTGGAAGGCCTATCATATTTCAATAGATAAAGGTAGTACATTATGAGATACAAAGCGTTCAGCGAAAAATATGATAAAAGAACCAGGGCGATTTTTTGGATAAGCCTTGCGTTAAGCTTGGCTTTTATTGCTTTGCTGCTTTACTTTGTCTCTTGGTTTGTAAGCCTTAAGGAGCCAAGCCTAATTTTAATGCTCTGGATGGTTCCAATAAGTTTTATCATTCTTACAAACGGCTTTATAATGGCAGTTTCCATGTCACAAAACAGCATAAACAAGTTCATAGGCAATAAACGCTACATTTCCATACAAAGAGATTTCCTTATTCTTGAGGATAATGTAAAAACCGCATATTACGAGCATACCTGTGCCTGGGACGACATCAAGCGTATCATTATCAGCTATTCCATGCCTTTCGACAGATACAGAAAGCGCAAGCAGTATATCGTTACTTTCATAATCCACCAGCAAAACTACACTAAATACAAAAATAACCCCGGCAAAGACAGACTCGCGCATGTAAAGTCATTCTTCTATTTAAGATACACTCCTGAGATGATAGCCGATATCGAGCAGTTCTGGCACGGAGAAATCGAAAGATACGAACAGAATATTTAAATCTTTCATGATATAATGTTTGCATTACGTAATATTTGATTTTCGAATGGAGCGCTTTTTTGGATAATAAAATTATGTTCACTTCCGGAAATAAAACCGAGGCACTAAATATAATGAGAGAGTCCGCCAAGTGGCTGATAAACTCCGATAAGCCCTTGTGGCGGATTGAAGACCTGACGGAAACCAACCCTCAGTACGAAGCCTGTGAGTTTTATGTCGCCTGGCTGGGCAATGAAAGCGTCGGTGCTTTTATACTAGATTTTGACGGCGGCTTCATCTGGCAGGATTCTACTGATCCCGCTGGATATATTCACAAGCTTTCAGTGCGCCGCAAATTTGCAGGCAAAGGATATTCTCAGATGCTTCTTGAATATGCCACAGATATCTGCAGAGAAAAAAGCGATATAGCATACCTGCGGCTCGACTGCGACTTGCACCGTAAAAAGCTGTGCAGGCTGTACGAAAGCTGCGGTTTTGAACTGTCAGGAACAAGATCCTTCAATACCGAAAAGTTTGGCAGAGTTGACTGCGCTCTACATCAAAAAGAGATTTGATTATTATAATAATCGATATTATTTCTTATATCCAAGTTGTTTTTCATAACAATAAAAAGGCAGATCTCTACCCGGGAATCTTGTATCTCCGATATACGTATAACCCATCTTTTCAAACAGATTATTCATTTGTTTATTAGTAGAATACGTGTCTGATTTTAAGTAGTCTGTGCCCATCTGCGCTGCCTTCTCCTCCGCAAACTGCATCAGCCTTGTCCCTATGCCCTGCCCTTTTGCAGCAGAGTTCACGACCAGCCTGTGCAATATAGCTGCTTTTTTATTGCAAGACCAGCCAAGGCCGTCATACTCTTCCGGCTCATCGAAATTTACGCAGATCATTCCGCTGATACTGCCGCTCTTTTCTTCCAGTATAAACAAATCCCCGTTTTTTATATCGTCTGCAAAAATATCTCTCGTCGGATAATCACTGTTCCACTGAAAGTTCTCCGCCTTCTTCATATCCTCAATGGTCTTTTCGATTATGTCCATTATTCCGACTAAGTCCCTCACGGACGCTTTACGTATCATGCTTTTTCCCCCCGCTGGTTTTTTCATCTCGGTTTTTCTTTGACAACAGTTTATACTGCGAATAACTGAAGAAAATCAACCCTATCCATATAAATACAAACGGTATTATATCCTGTGTTTTAAAAGGCTCGTCGAAGACAAAAACGCCGAGCACCAGCATTATCATCGGGGATATATACTGTAAAAACCCCACAGCAGTCAACGGCAGCCTTTTTGTGCCTTCACCATATAAAAGCATCGGCAGGGCTGTTACCACACCGCTTCCAAGCATCAGCAGCCAGTAATACGGTGGAAAACCTGACGCTATCCCATTTCCGCTTATCTCAGTGAAAAGAACATATCCAAGCGCAGGTATGCCTGCTATTACCGTCTCGACACCAAGCCCATTGAGGCTGTCCAGCGGCGACTTCTTCTTTGAAAGTCCGTAAAGAGAAAAAGCAACAGCCAGCCCAAGGCCGACAAACGGTATCTTTCCGAACATAACATATTTGATTATTATACCGATACTTGCACTTATTATCCCTATTAATTGAAAACGTGATATCTTCTCTTTGAAAAAGACTTTGCCGAAAGCAGCCATTATAAGCGGTATCATAAAATATCCGAGGCTGGATTCGATAATATAACCGTTGTTCACAGCCCAGATATACAAAAGCCAGTTTATAGATATAAAGACCGCAGGCAGAAGCATGACGAGCCAAGTCCGTGGCGTTTTAATATATTTTTTAAATTGAGGCAGCTTTTTCGTAACAGCCAGCAGAAAAATAACGAATAAAAATGAGCATACGACCCTGTAACCAAACAGCAGGTATGGGCTGACAGCTTTAACGATCTTCCAGAAAAGCGGAAGCAGCCCCCATATAATATAAGACGAGCCTGAAATAAAAAGCCCCTCTACGAGGGCACTGAAAAAGTCCAATTGTGAATAACGAAAGGACTTTTTATCATATTTATGGTATAATTATGCATATAAACAGGAAGCAAGGATGTGATAAAATGCTCAGGAATGAAGTTCAGATCAAGCTATCACTATATCGTGGATTGTATAATATCATTGTACCCAAAAACCATTTACTGCGAAAGATCAAAGATAACATAGACTTCAGCTTTGTAAACCCGATGTTGAGGGAAAGCTACTGTGAACACTACGGGCGTCCGGCAAAGGAGCCGGAGATGATGTTCAAACTGCTATTTTTGAAAAGGCTGTATGATTTGTCGGATGAGGCATTGATACAAAATGCGGCAGTCAATATGGCATACAAATACTTTCTGGATTTAGACCCGGAAGATGGCATGATTGACTCAAGCCTGCTGACAAAATTCCGTAAAACGAGGATCACAGAAGATATACTGGAGGAAATGCTTAAAGAGACGATCACCCAGGCGATACAAAAAGGGCTGATCAAATCCACGGCAATAATCGTGGATTCTACCCATACCAAAGCTTCCGCAAGGCCATCCACACCTACTCAGATATTACGGGGGCTAAGCAAACAACTGCGCAAGGAAATATATAAGAGCATGTATGATCTGTCCGTGAAATTCCCAGAGAAACCATTGGAAACAGCAGATTTGGAAGAAGAGATTAAATATACGCAACAGCTTCTCGAGAATATTGGCGAAGATATCCTAGGCAGTGGTCAGCCAAAAATCCAAAAGCTCTACGCCCATATCAAGGAATTGTTAGAAAGCGATCGTATCCGGGGAATCCAGTCAAAGCATGATGAGGATGCCAGATTCGGCCACAAGAGCGCCACATCTACCTTCTTTGGATACAAGAATCATATCGCCATGACAGAAGAGAGTTTGATTACAGGCATAGGCGTTACAAGCGGAGAAGTATCCGACGGTTATATGCTAAAATCTCTGCTTGAGCAGTCAAAAAGCAATGGCATTGAAGTCAAGGAAATACTCGGCGATACAGCATATTCAAGTATAGATAACATTAAATATTGTGACGGGGAGAAAATTACTCTGATTGCAAAATCCAATCCCGTTATCGCAAATGCGGCTGAACCTAAAAATGACGGTTTTGAATACAATAAGGATGCAGGACTGATGCAATGTCCAGCGGGAGAGCTGGCCAAGAAGGTGCATAAACGTCAGGGCAAATACGATAATAAATATTTCATTTACGACTTCAACAGAAACACATGTCAACAGTGTCCATATGCGGACAAATGTAGAGTTGGCCAATCAAAGACCAAGACTTACTGTGTCACCATCACAAGTCAACGGAACCGGGAACGTTTAGATTTTGAGAAGAGCGAATATTTCAACGAACGTTTAAGAATCCGATACCGAATTGAGGAGAAGAACGGAGAACTTAAACAGGCTCACGGTCTCAGAACAGCTGAATCCACGGGTCTTTCCGCCATGCGATTACAAGCTTACTTTACAGCTTTTGCAGTGAATATCAAGAGAATCATTAAATTGATGGGTAAAGATGAGCTTTTGGGCCCAACCCATCCGGCTTATCATGAAAAGTACGGAGATTTTTATAATTCATATCTTTTCTGTTACGCATAAATATACGAAAAAATCACTGGCCCGTCTGGAAACAGTGATTTTTCAGTGCCCTCTCTACATATCTTTTTCGGTCTTCCATATAATCAACTCTTCCCCTACCGAAATTATATCATTGTCCAATATTATGTCTGTGAAAATATCAAAAGTCAACAGAAAAGCGACTATTCACCAAATTATTTATTAAATAAAAAGAGCACAGGTTTTCCCGTGCCCCTTTCGTTATGTAAATGAATGTTTGAAGCTTATTCCTTACCGGCCTAGTACATTCCCGGCATTCCGCCCGGTGCTCCGCCGCCCATAGGAGGCATTGCCGGTGCTTCTTCCGGAATGTCAGAAACGATAGACTCCGTTGTAAGCAGCAGTGCAGCTATCGATGCAGCATTCTGCAGCGCGCTTCTGGTAACCTTTGTCGGGTCTATGATGCCTTTTTTAACCATGTCGCCATACTCGTTCTTGGCAGCATCGTATCCAAAGTTTCTGTCGCTCTGTTCTTTGATCTTTCCAACGATAACGCTGGCTTCGAGTCCGGCGTTAAGAGCAATCTGTCTCATCGGCTCTTCAAGTGCACGAAGAACTATCTTCATACCAGTCTTCTGGTCTCCTTCAGCACTTTCGATCGCCTTGCTAACGGCTGCGCAGCTGTCCAGCAGTGCGATTCCGCCGCCCGGTACGATGCCCTCTTCCACAGCGGCCCTTGTTGCAGCCAGTGCGTCTTCGATGCGCATCTTCGCTTCCTTCATCTCAGTCTCCGTTGCTGCGCCAACCTGTATAACGGCAACGCCGCCTGCCAGCTTAGCAAGCCTCTCCTGAAGCTTCTCACGGTCGTAATCAGAAGTGGTCTCTTCAATCTGGTTCTTTATAGAGTGTATACGAGCTTTTATCTCAGACGGGTCTCCGCCGCCTTCAACTATAGTCGTGTTCTCTTTATCAACCTTGACCTGACGAGCCGTGCCCATCATGTCGAGCGTTGCTTCCTTAAGGTCAATGCCTATCTCTTCGCTGATAACCTGTCCGCCTGTAAGAACTGCGATGTCCTGAAGCATAGCCTTTCTTCTGTCGCCGAAGCCCGGAGCCTTAACTGCAACACAGTTAAATGTTCCTCTAAGCTTGTTTACAACGAGCGTAGCTAAAGCTTCGCCTTCAACATCCTCAGCGATTATTAGCATCTTCTTGCCCTGCTGAACGACCTGTTCGAGCACAGGCAGTATCTCCTGTATGTTGGTAATCTTTTTATCTGTAATAAGAATGAGCGGATCTTCAAGAACTGCTTCCATCTTGTCGGTGTCTGTCACCATATAAGGAGAAGCATATCCCCTGTCGAACTGCATGCCTTCAACTACGTTTAGCTCTGTCAGCATAGTCTTGCTTTCTTCAACTGTGATAACGCCGTCGTTGCCGACCTTTTCCATAGCCTGTGCAATGAGTTCGCCAACTTCTTCGTCGCCTGCAGATATCGAAGCAACCTGTGCGATAGCCTTAGAATCCTCTATCGGGTTTGAAAGATCTTTCAGGCTGCTTACGGCAGTATCTGCCGCCTTTAAGATACCCTTCTTGATTCCCATCGGGTTTGCGCCCGCGGCCACGTTCTTGAGTCCTTCACGGATAATCGCCTGTGCAAGCAGAGTAGCTGTAGTGGTACCGTCGCCCGCTACGTCATTTGTCTTTGTTGCAACTTCTTTAACGAGCTGTGCGCCCATGTTCTCGAATGCGTCTTCAAGCTCGATATCTTTCGCTATAGTAACACCGTCGTTAGTGATCGTCGGTGAACCGAACTTTTTATCAAGGACCACGTTTCTTCCCTTTGGTCCAAGTGTAACCTTTACTGTATCGGCAAGCTGATTTACTCCCGCTTCAAGAGCACGTCTTGCCTCTTCGCCGTACCTGATTTGTTTTGCCATTTTGTTTTCCTCCCTATTCTACGATTGCAAGAAGATCGCTCTGACGTACGATTATATATTCTTCATCGTCCAGCTTGACTTCAGTTCCTGCATACTTCGAGTAAAGAACAGTATCACCGATCTTTACATTCATTACAACTTCTTTTCCGTCTACCATTCCGCCTGGGCCGACTGCTACGACTTCTGCGGTCTGTGGTTTTTCCTTTGCACTGCCTGTCAGTACGATACCGCTCTTTGTGGTCTCTTCCATCTCAGTGCTTTTGATGACTACTCTGTCACCTAGTGGTTTTATGGACATTATTTCTGCCTCCTTTTAATATTATCAATAATATGCAAATTTTTAGATTGTTAGCACTCGATGGTGACGAGTGCTAACAACAATAAATATAACTTATCAGCCTTTTTTAGGCAAACTTATAATTACGCCGTTATTGACGTTTATACGCAATTATCCCGGTATATTGCTGCAATGCTCTTCTATTCTTCGCAAATCTCACGTATGCTAAAAAAAGTGCTTGAAGCGCTTGTTTTTTGTCTTTCATTGAAGGACTTTTTTATAAGATGTTGAACTAGTTAATAAAATCTAATTATAAAAGGGGTAACAAAAAGATGGATAAATGGGATAAGCGTTTTATGGATCTTACAAAAACTATAGCAAAATGGTCAAGCTGCTATAAAGAAAACCGCAATATCGGCGCAATAGTAGTAAAAAACAAACGCATTCTCACCACAGGATACAACGGTGCCCCCTCGGGAATAAAAAGCTGCAAAGAGAAAGGCGAATGTCTTCGTCAGAAATTAAATATCCCCTCCGGCAAACAGCACGAGTTATGCTTTGCTATACACGCAGAACAAAACGCAATTATACAGGCCGCCAAGCTGGGCGTCAGTATAGACGGCTCCACCCTATACTGCACCCACCAGCCATGCGTCATCTGTTCCAAGATGATAGTCAACGCAGGGATAACAAAGGTCATATACGAAAAACCATACCCCGACGACTTTACTAGCCAGATCTTTGAAGAGGCAGGAGTAGAGATGGTTCAGTTTATCTATTAAATAATGGTTTGAGAGCCGTAACAGCATCGTTGCCGAATTGCTGCCCGGCTCTTTATTTATGCATTTTTTCAAGCTGTAAAGTTTAAACTTATCATTGAAAAAAAATCCCATATGAGGTATCATATAATGTGGTACGTAAGTTTACCGATACCACATTTTGTATTATATATTGTGAGGAAGTTTCAAGGGGGACATATGGCAAAAAAATATTCTGCCAGCGATATTCAGGTGCTCGAAGGTCTGGATGCCGTTCGTAAGCGTCCGGGCATGTATATCGGCTCGACCGGACAAAAAGGGCTTCACCACCTGCTCTGGGAGATAGTAGACAACGCAGTTGACGAGGCGGCAAACGGTTTTGCCGACAAGATAGAAGTTACCATTCACGAAGACAACTCCGTAACGGTCCACGACAACGGAAGAGGAATTCCTGTCGGGCTTCATCCCGAGCTTAAGGTCTCTGGCGTCGAGGTCGTCTTTACGCAGCTGCACGCAGGCGGCAAATTCAACAACGATTCATACACATACTCCGGAGGTCTGCATGGCGTGGGCGCATCCGTTGTTAACGCACTCTCAAGATGGCTGACGGTAGAAGTCGGCGTCGGCGGAAAGCTATATCAGCAGAGCTTTAAAAGCTATATGAAGAACGGCAAGATGGAAAGCGGCCGCCGTGTTGACAAGCTTATTGAAAAAGGACGCTGCAGCCATCGCGGAACGACTATAACCTATCTTGCGGACGATCGTGTTTTCGAGACCATCTCGATGAATTTCGATACTGTCTCATCACATCTTCGCATCATATCCTTCCTAACAAAGGGTGTTGTTATTACGCTGACAGACGAAAGAACACAAAAGGATGGAAAGCCAAAAACCGTCACGTTCGATTATCAGGGCGGCATAACAGACTTCGTAAAGTACCTTAACGAAGAAAAAACGGTTCTGCATGACGAGCCCATCTGCTTCGACGGCGAAAAGGGCGACGTTAAAGTGGATATAGCTATTCAGTACAACGACACATACAACGACAATATACTCTCGTTTGTAAATACTATAGAGACCGCAGACGGCGGCACGCACGTTTCGGGCTTTAAATCCGCCCATACGAAGGTGATGAACGAATACGCCAGAAGCAGCGGGCTCCTCAAGGAAAAGGACGATAACCTTTCGGGCGACGATTACCGTGAAGGCATGAGCGCAGTTATAACCATAAAGATGAAAGATGCCCAGTTCGAGGGGCAGACGAAAGGCAAGCTAGGGAACACCGAAGTGCGCACGATAGTGGAGTCAATAGTACAGGAAAAGCTCTCACTATATCTTGCAGACCTCAACAACGAGAAGATCGCTTCAACTATAGTCGGTAAAGCCATAAAAGCCGCAAAAGCCCGGCAGGCAGCGACCAAAGCAAAGAAGCTCGAGCGTCAGCGCAGCAAGCTTGAAGGCGCGCCTCTGGTCGGAAAGCTTTCCAGCTGCACAGGCAAAAACGCAAAGCAGAACGAGCTTTTCATAGTCGAGGGCGACAGTGCCGGCGGCAGCGCAAAGCAGGGCCGTGACCGCCGTTTCCAGGCTATCCTCCCCCTGCGCGGCAAACCGCTCAACGTAGAGAAAAAGCGGCTCGACCAGGTCATACAGAACGAAGAGTTCCGTTCTATAATAACTGCTCTGGGAACAGGCTTCGACGGAGATTTCGACGAAGATGCCCTCAGATACCACAAAATAATAATACTGGCGGATGCGGACGATGACGGAGCGCACATCCGTGCTATTCTGCTCACATTCTTCTACCGCTACTTCAAAGACCTTTTGACAGCGGGACACATATATATCGGCAGGCCGCCGCTCTACCGTGTACAAAAGGGCAAAAAATCCGTTTACGCATATAGCGATGCAGACCTTCGCATGGCACAGGAAGCGCTTGGCGGCGATACCAGCATTCAGCGATATAAAGGCCTTGGAGAGATGAACCCGGAACAGCTTTGGGAAACCACTATGGATCCGGCAAACAGACAGCTTTTCCAGGTCTCGCTAGACGACCAGGCTGAAGCGGAGCGTCTCGTAACTATACTGATGGGAGACAAGCCTGAACCAAGAAAGATATATATATCAGAGCATGCGAACTTCAATAAAAAAGACAACTTTTTCGAAGAGAAGGTGAAAGACATTGGCTAAAAAGAAAGACGAGATAATAAACAAAGAAACAGTTACCCCTCTTTCACTGAGTGAAGTTATGCACGATTCCATGATACCGTTCGCAGAGTCGGTTATCATGGACAGGGCGCTGCCCCGTGTCGAGGACGGATTGAAACCCGTCCAGCGCCGCATACTCTATACGATGATGGAGCTTTCGCTTCTGCCCGACAAACCGCACAGAAAATCTGCAAGGATAGTCGGAGACGCTCTGGGAAAATACCATCCGCACGGCGACCGTTCGGTATACGACGCAATGGTACGCATGGCCCAAGACTTTGTGATGCGTGTGCCGCTGGTTTCAGGGCATGGGAACTTTGGCAGCATGGACGGCGACACAGCCGCAGCCATGAGGTATACAGAAGCACGTCTCTCCCCCATCGCCATGGAGATGCTTGCGCACATACACAAAGACACGGTAAGCTTCTCGCTGAACTTCGACGACACGCTAAAAGAGCCGGACATGCTTCCGGCACGTTTCCCAAACCTTCTTGTAAACGGAGCCTCCGGAATTGCTGTAGGGCTTGCAACCAACATCCCTCCCCATAACCTTGGCGAAGTCATAGACGGCGTTATAGCCCGTATAAAGAACAAAAACCTGAGCCTTGAAGAGCTTATGAAGCACATAAAAGGCCCGGACTTCCCGACCGGCGGCTATTTGTTGAACATGGAGCAGCTAAAGCAGGCATACGAAACCGGTCGCGGCAAGGTTGCCATACGTGCAAACGCAGTTCTGGAAAAGGGTCCGAACGGTAAAACCCTCATAGTTATAAAAGAGATGCCCTATCAGGTCAACAAGGCGGTCATGCTCCAGAAGATATTGCAAGTCACCGAGACACGTAAAGAGATGTTTTCCGGTATAGCGGATATACGTGACGAGTCGGATAGAACAGGCATACGTGCAGTAATAGAGGTGCGCAAGGGATATGATGCAAACGATATACTCACCTGCCTATACAAATACTCCGATATGCAGGTGACTTTCGGCATCAACATGGTGTGTATAGCTGACGGTCAGCCAAAGCAGCTCTCGCTGATGGAGATGATCGACTACTATATAGCATTCCAGAAAGATGTCGTTACCCGCAGAACGAAGTTCGACCTCGACCGTGCAAAGAAACGCGAGCACATACTCGCCGGTCTTATAATAGCGGTAAAAAATATAGACGAAGTCATCAAGATAATCCGTGGCAGCGCTTCGCCCAAAGAAGCAAAAGTTCGGCTGATGGAACGCTTCGATTTAACGGAAGTACAGGCGCAAGCCATTCTCGACTTGAGGCTCTCAAGGCTTACCGCCCTCGAAATAGAATCGCTCCAGAAGGAATACGACTTCATACTCGAAACAATAAAGCGCCTCGAAGCTATACTCAATTCAAACACAATGCTGATGAATGTGATAATGCATGAGCTTGGTGAAGTCAAAGATAAGTATGCCGACGAGCGCCGCACTAAGATACTTGAAGAAAGCCACGAGATACAGATAAATGAAGCAGACTACATAGCAGTCGAAGATTATCTTGTGTCTATGTCGTCAGACGGTTTCCTAAAGCGCATCGCCCTTAAAACATATCAGAAATCCAGCGTATCAAACGGCGATACGCCAAAGATACTCATGCAGACTACGACCAATAAGAACATACAGCTTTTCACCAGCCTTGGGAACATGTACACGCTTGCCTGCACAGACCTGCCCGACAGCAAGCCAAAAGACAAAGGCAAACCTCTCTCTGCGCTGATGGCAGGCGTGGACGCAAGTGAGGAGATCCTCGCTATATTCAGCTTCGACGACTATAAAAAGGGCGACTTGTTCTTTTCTACAAAAAGCGGCCTTATAAAACGCACAGCTCTTAGCGAATACGACGTACGTAACAGGAAAATAATCGCCAGTGGTCTTTCTGACGGTGACAGTATAATAAGCGTGCACCTGATGTGTTCAAAATCCGACTGGCTCGTTATCTCCTCAAGCGGAATGTCAGTGAGGTTTTCTTCAGACGACGTCTCCGCAATGGGACGCTCTGCAAAGGGAGTCAAGGCAATCACTCTGGAAGAAGATGCTGGCGTAGTTTTAGCGTCTCCGGTCGAAGACAAAGACGACGTGATGATATTCACAGACCTTGGCTATACAAAACGCTCGAAAGCTTCACAATTCGAGGTCCAGCGCAGAGGCGGCAAGGGTGTAAAAGCGCTTACTCTTCAGAAGAACGCAGCAACCGGATCAAGAGTTGCAACTGCCCTTGTGATGCAGCAAACGGGAATAGTTCATGTTCTTCTCAATTCATCCCAGCACTTCGAGATAGACTCCTCGCAGATAAGCTGCACCGGCAGAGCTTCAAAAGGCACACCGGCGGTTCTGGCCGTCCTTGGTGACTACGTTGAAACTGCATATGCGGCTGTATCTATAGATTAATTTAAAAAGGGAGGAAAAAAACATGGTAGAGATCCACAAGCCGGGAAGACCCTGGCAGGAAGTATCGGAATCAGTATTCAACATGTTCTCCGCTCAAGGTTACAAGCTCGAAGAAGGCACTAAACTCGATGGCATCTATGGTATAGGCAACGCTGCAGGACGCTTTTGGGGCGGCGGTTTCGTTACACGGAACAAGTTCTCCATAAAAATATTCACTACACCGGACGAAGGCACGCTTATCCATTTCGATAAAGCGATGAGCGGCATGAGCGGCGGAGTAATAGGCGTCAGCAAAATCAACAAAGAGTTCGACAGGGTGTTCGCCCTTTTGACCAGCCTGTAAACAGTATTTAAAAAGCAGAGGCATCTTATATAAGCCTCTGCTTTTTTTACTTTTTTCTACATAAACAACGGCGCAAACACCAGCGCAACGATGCTCATTATCTTTATCAATATGTTTATGGACGGGCCTGCTGTGTCTTTAAGCGGGTCACCTACCGTGTCGCCTATGACTGAAGCCTTGTGCGCATGAGAGTTCTTTCCCTCGTGTGCGCCTTCTTCTATGTGCTTCTTGGCGTTGTCCCACGCTCCCCCGCTGTTAGCCATCTTCACGGCGATAACGACTCCTGTAACTGTTGCCCCGACGAGCAGCCCCGCAAGCGCTGTCGTGCCCAGCAGCAGCCCTACAACTATCGGTGCAGCAATGACTATCACTCCCGGCAATATCATCTGCGTAAGCGCCGCCTTTGTCGATATGTCTATACACTTTGAATACTCCGGCTGTGCTTTACCTTCCATTATGCCGCTTATTTCGCTAAACTGTCTTCTCACTTCAGCTATCATCTTCTTTGCAGCTTTGGAAACAGCTTCGATAGTAAGCGCAGAGAACAGATAAGGAAGCATACCGCCCAGCAGCAGCCCTACTATTACTTTTGGTTCCAGCACATTCACGAGCTCAAGTCCCACTGTATGCGCATACGTTGTAAACAGCGCTAGCGCAGTAAGTGCAGCAGATCCTATGGAGAATCCTTTGCCTATTGCAGCTGTAGTGTTGCCTACGGAGTCAAGATGATCGGTTATCTTTCTGACGCTTTCGTCCTGCCCGGACATCTGCGCTATGCCGCCGGCGTTGTCGGCTATCGGTCCGTATGCGTCCACAGAAACTATCATACCGACGGTAGAGAGCATACCGAGCGCCGCAAGCGCAACTCCAAAAAGCCCAGCCGACCAGAACGAAACAAGAAGGCACACCGCTATCATAACGATAGGCCCCGCTGTGCTCCTCATGCCGACAGCCATACCGCTCAATATGTTCGTTGCAGCTCCCGTTGTGCTCTGCTGTGCTATGCCCTTAACGGGTTTATATGCTGCAGATGTATAATATTCAGTTATCTGCCCTATCACAACCCCTGTTACTATTCCCATAATAACTGCAGGTATAAGCTTGAAGTTGCCAAAGATTATATAATCTGCTGCGGCCGCTCCGACTGCACTCAAAGCTGCGCTTATGAATGTTCCTACTCTCAGAGAAGTGTGCGCGCTTTTTGCCTTAACAAGCCTTACTATGAAGATGCCGGCTATTGTTGCGACTATACCAAAGGCAGCCATAATGAAAGTAAACGATGCGCCCTTGCCGGCAAACGCCACAAACCCAAGCAGAAGTGAAGATATTATTGCTCCTGCATAGCTTTCGAATATATCGCTGCCCATACCCGCAACGTCACCCACGTTGTCGCCCACGTTGTCCGCTATAACGGCAGGGTTTCTCGGGTCGTCTTCGGGTATGCCTGCCTCGACTTTTCCTACAAGGTCAGCGCCGACATCCGCCGCTTTTGTGAATATACCGCCGCCCACTCTGCAAAAAAGAGCGATTGTGCTTGCCCCCAGGCTGAATCCTGTCAGAACACTGATGTCATCAAACAGCATGAACAGCACACCAAGGCCAAGTGCAGCGAATCCGACAATCAAAAGCCCTGTAACGCTTCCGCCGGAAAATGCAACTTTGAGCGACTGCTTCAGACCTTGTTTCGCAGCCTGGGCAGTCCGCACGTTGGCTTTTACAGCTACTCTCATGCCAAAAAAGCCTGCCAGAGCAGAGAGCGACGCTCCACTTATAAAGCAAACCATCACCTTCCACCCCAGCGACGGCACCAGCAGCAGCACAACGCTCATAACTGCCACGAAAGCAAGCATGATTACATACTGTCGTTTAAGATAAGTCATGGCTCCTTTTTCGATATATCCTGCAACTTTTTGCATCTTTTCATCAGTTACTTTTATTCTTTTTATGTTATTCGCCTTAAAAAAGGCAATACAAACAGCAGCTGCCGCAACAGCTATTACGATCCATTCCATAAGCAAAATTCTCCTTTTCACGTGGTCCAATAGAGTAAATCCTGTATTTTTCAAAACACTTAAAAAACCAAATACAAAATCTAAGCTCCTTTTGGCCATTGTTTCGATGTCTCTTTAGATGCATCAGAAAATAATGTGCACGTTCACACATATATAAGCTGCATCCCAATCGTCTATTTAGTTGTTACCGGAATCTCGCAGACTGATGTCGTCCGCAAAAAAAATTAATAAAATGCTTATTTAAAATATTTAGCTATCCTGCATCCATGGAGTGTTCCAGATTGGATGCAAGACAAGGAAGCAATAGTTACAAAGGGCGAGGTAGAATAACCAATTCACCGAGGTTTTTGTAAGTGAAGCTGGCGCAGTTAGTCTTTTTTCTAATTAAAAAAGACGATTGCGCCAATCTGGGGCTCTCCCTAAGCTTTTGGCAGCGTAGAGCCCCCGTATGGCATCACTATCACGTCCTGTGCGTTTTGCCCCGCAGCTGTGTCAAATGCGCTCTGTACGTCTCTCATCGGTTTTAAGAATATGTCTTTAACAAATCCTTCATCAAGGTCGGAAACGAGCATTACTTCCGCTTCTCCCAGCACCATGGCTATAGCCGCGGCCTTGTGTCCTCCCAGCTCAAAGTTTCGCTGTATCTCTTCCACCATAAACTGCGGACTCTGTGCTGTCGTCATCCACCTCTCGAAAACTCCTTCTCCCAGCCCCTCTTTACAAGAAGCGACTAAGATTATAGTACCGCCTTTTCTAACGGCGTGTTTTGCGTTATCGAGCGCCTTCTGTGCTTGGTAGAGATTTAAATCTTTTGGATACCCGCCAGCCGATACTATAACGATATCAGCCCTTTTTTCTATGCCGACCATATACAATGTATCAAGATATCTGCACGCTTTCCTGTGTGCTTCTATATAATGCCCGGCATGCGCATGAACGATTTTTTTATGCTCGTCCAGCACTACGTTAACTATAAAATCTATCGTAATAAAGTTTGCAACGTCATCTATGTCTTCCCGTACAGGGTTTCCTTCTATCTTTCCAGTGCACGAGTTCTCATCCACCATCATAGAGTGGTTCGACTGTATTGCGTCTCTTGTCGAAACACCCGGCATAATCGCTTTTGCACCGCCTGAATACCCGGCAAAATAATGATATTCTACATTACCAAGGCATATCCTGCGGTCTGCGTTTACTACCTCATCAAAAACATCGAAAGGCGTTCCCGCTTTAGACACTCCAAGGGGTATGCAGCTGCCTGCGTCTGCATCGATGCATCTCACGCTTTCGAAAACCTCATCACCGACGAGATAGCGCATCTCTTCTTCCGTGTGGCACCTGTGCGAGCCAAGCGCAAACACAACGGTGATATCACTTCGTGAAACGCCCGCTTTCTCGATCTCTGCAACCACAAGCGGCACGACTACCTTCGAAGGCATCGGCCGTGTTATATCGCTTGTTATAATAACTATCTTTTCGCCCGGCTTCACGATATCCCTAAGTCTTTCGCTGCCGGTCGGCTCTTCCAGTGCCCTCAAGACCTCTTCAGCGCCAGTAAGCCCCTCTTCCACTTCGTTCGGGACAAGCACCTTAACATTATGTTTATCAGGTATATCGAGCTGCTGAGAGCCCTTGCAGAACCCAAGTTCGATCTTCATATACACACCTCTTTGTCATAGCCTCCCGGACGCACTGCATCCGGGAGATAAGACATCAATCTATACTTTGTGTACACACATTGTGTGTACATCGTGAGCTGCTTCCATTATCATCTCGCTAACCGTTGGGTGCGGATGTACAGTATCGGATAGCTCTTCTATCGTTCCTTCCGCCCTCATCGCTGCACACACCTCTGCTATCATGTCTGTAGCTCGGTGGCACATAAGATGGCACCCCAGTATCTCTCCTGTGTCAGAGTCGGTTACGACCTTCACAATGCCGCTCTGCTCTCCCGCTATCATAGACTTTCCGTTTGCTGCCGGAAGAAAGCTTCCTGTTTTGACATTTATGCCTTTTTCCTTTGCTGCCGCTTCGGTAATGCCTACGCTGGCGATCTCCGGGCTTGTATATATGCACGCAGGTATAACGTCATAGTGCATTTTCTTGTCCTGCCCTGCTATGTTGTGCGCCGCTACCAGCCCCTGTTCAGAGGCTACGTGCGCAAGCTGCGATTTGCCGGTGATGTCGCCGATAGCATATATGCCGTCAACGCTTGTTTTCATGCGCTCATCAACTTCTATAAAGCCACGGTTCATCTTCACGCCCAAAGCTTCAAGCCCGATTTCGCTTGTAACGGGCGAACGGCCTATCGCAACAACGCCTGTCTGTGCTTTAACGCTGTTTGTTTCTCCGCCCATTTCGAAGTAGACAGTAACGCCTTTCTCGATCTTTGTAACCTTTGCAGACGTAAATATGTCTATACCCTGCTTTTTGAGCAGCTTATGCGTTCTCTGCGTTATGTCATCATCAATATTCCCGAGTATCTTTGGAAGCATCTCGATTACTGTAACTTTATTGCCAAGCGCATTGAAAAGTGATGCAAACTCTATACCGATAACGCCGCCGCCTATAATTACCAGCGACTCCGGTGCCTGCGTAAAGCTTAGTACGCCGTCCGAATCGACCACTCCCTCACTGTCTATTCCGGGAATAGGAACTTTAGCAGGTTTAGACCCGGTTGCGATTATTATATCATCAGCCTCAACCGATTCTTTGTCGTCAACGGTTATCCTTCCCTTTGCTTCAACAACGCCAGTGCCTTTAATAACATCGACTCCAGCTTTTTTCAGAAGGAATTCTATACCGCCGCGAAGCTTTCCTACGACTTGATCTTTCTTACCGGCTATCTTTGCGTAATCATAGCTAACGTCCTGCGCAAAAACACCGTAGTCAGCCGCATGCAGCGCCTGCTCATAGACTTCTGCGCTGTGCAGGAGCGCCTTTGTAGGTATGCATCCACGGTTAAGGCACGTTCCGCCCACATTGTCTTTCTCTATCAGCACAGCTTTTTTGCCTAGCTTTGCCAGCCTTAACGCCGCAACATAACCGCCCGGCCCTCCGCCAAGTACTGCAACATCATATTTCTTGGTCATATCTTCTCCTTACAGCACCAGATACGGCTTTTCAATATACTTCTTTACCGCCGCCAGGAACTGTGCTGCCGGCGCTCCGTCTACTATACGGTGGTCATAAGACAGCGTAAGCGACATCATCGGTTTTACGACGATATCGTCGCCTTCCACAACGGGTGTTTTTTTGATAGCTCCTATTGCGAGTATACCGCTCTCCGGCTGGTTTATGATAGCCACGAACGAATCCAGTCCGAACATACCAAGGTTAGATGTTGTAAAGCTTCCGCCCTTGTAATCTTCCGGCGAAAGTCCGCCGTTCTTTGCCTTATTAGCCATGTCTCTTGTTGCCTGCGCAAGTCCTTCAAGGCTTAACAGATCAGCGTCTTTTATAACGGGCACGATAAGCCCTTCGTCAAGCGCAACCGCGATGCCGAGGTTCACATAATCTTTCACGAGTATGCCCTCGTCCGTCAGCTCCGAATTCATTTGCGGATATTCGCTAAGTGCACGGCATACCACGTACGAAACTATATCGTTGTAAGATATCTTGATGTCTTCGCTCTTGAACGCTTCCCTTATATTTGCAGCTTCGCTCATGTCCACGGTTATCTTATGCGAGGTCTGTGCCGCAGTTTGCATGCTCTGTCTCATCCTCTCGGAAATGACTTTACGCATACCGGCAAAAGGCTTTATTGTGCCTTTCCTGCTGCCTGCTGCCGACATCTTAGCTAAAACGTCCGCTCTGGTAATCTTTCCACGGGCTCCCGTTCCTTCAACTCCGCCAAGCTGCACGCCGCTCTGTCCTGCTACGACTTTTGCAAGCGGAGTAGCTTTAGGTGCACTCTTTGCGTATTCAAGGACGTCCCGCTCAATGATAAACCCTTCCGGTCCGCTTCCGCTTACAGTGTTTATGTCCACTCCGTTTTCATCCGCCCTCATCCTTGCACGGGGCGATATAAATGTTCTTCCCCCTTCAGTCGGAGCAGCTGCAGCCGGTGCCTGTTTCTCTTCAGTCACTTCCTGCGCTTCAGCTGCTTCTTCCGCCTTAGGGGTGCTTTCAACACTTATATTAAGGAGGTTGTTGATATCTTCACCGTCCTGCCCGATTACTGCTATCGTCTCCGTAATCGGCACGGTTTCGCCTTCTCCCCGGACAATCTTTAAAAGCTTGCCCGAATACGGCGCATCTATAACTATGGTCAGCTTGTCTGTCTCCATCTCGAAAAGCGGCTGCCCTTCTTTGCAGTCCCCGCCCTCTTCGACGAGCCACTTTATGATAGTACCCTCTGTCATCTGAAGACCTTGCTTGGGCATTATAACTTTTTCAGCCATTTTAATACTCCTTCGTTATTTATAGAGAGACTTCTTCACCGCTTCGACTATCTCATCCACCTGCGGTACAACTGCGTTCTCCAGCCCCAGGTTGAACGGCAGCGTGCAATATTTTGCACCCAGCCTCTCCGGCGGAGCATCAAGATATTTAAACGCTCTCTGCGTTACTTCTGCAGCAATCTCTGCGCCCGGGCCCTGATATTTATGTGCTTCATGCACGGTTATCAGCCTGCCCGTTTTCTTTACAGACTCTACAATAGTGTCTATATCAAGCGGCACTAACGTACGAGGGTCGATGACCTCAACGGATATCCCCTCTTTTTCAAGCTTCTCTGCAGCTTCCATAGCTTTGCTAACATAAAGAAGTGTTGCGACTATCGTAGCATCTGTGCCCTCGCGAAGTATATTAGCTTTACCGAAAGGAATCTCAAAGTTCTCGTCTTCCGGCACTTCGCCCTTGGTTGCATACAGCGCCTTGTGCTCAAAGAACATTATCGGGTTGTCGTCTCGTATTGCTGTTCTGAGAAGTCCCGCAGCATCCGCCGGGCTGGACGGACATACTACCTTCATGCCCGGGATGTGCATAAACAACGCTTCAACAGACTGTGAATGCTGTCCTGCGTTTCCTCTTCCTATTCCCTGCTGCCCTCTGACGACTAGCGGCACCTTTGCATTCCCGCCGAACATATACCTTATCTTTGCTGCCTGGTTCAATAGCTGATCCATGGAAACATATACGAAGTCCATATACATTAGCTCAACAATAGGCCTCATTCCGGCGCATGCAGCGCCAACTCCCGCTCCGACTATAGCACTTTCGGATATAGGCGTGTTCCTTACTCTCTCTTTGCCAAACTCGGTAATCAGCCCGCGTGTACACCCGAATATACCGCCCTGTTCAGCGATGTCTTCTCCCATTATGAAGATATCGTTGTCTTTTCTCATTTCCTGTGCAATACAATCTTTAATTGCCTGTGCATATGTCTTTATCATTTACGACACCTCACCTTCATAAAAAACATCGTCCAAAACATGTGCCGGGTCCGGCTCAGGGCTGCTCAGTGCAAACTCTGCAGCTTCTTCCACAGCTGCATCCGCCGCCGCTTCAATATCGCTGAGTTCTTTTTCTGTTGCTATCTTTTCATCCAGCATATATTTTCTCAGACGCTTTATCGGACACTTTTCCACCCACTCTGCAACCTGCTCACGTGTACGGTACACTTCCGGGTCACCTGTCCAGTGCCCCTTCCACCTATACGTCTTGCACTCAATGAGCGTCGGGCCTTTGCCGGCCTTTGCACGCTTCAATGCTTTTTCGGCTGCGTCATATATGGCAAGCACGTCATTTCCATCCACTGTCACTCCCGGGATGTCATAGCCCTTGCCCCTTACGCCAATATCCTTTACGGAAGTGCTCGTCTCAACAGGAACGCTGATAGCAAACGAGTTGTTCTCACATACAAATATCGCAGGCAGTTTCCATACCGAAGCTAAGTTTATGCTTTCGTGGAACGTGCCCTGGTTGCTTGCGCCGTCTCCAAAGAAAGAAACAGCAACCTGATCCGTTCCCTTAAGCTTAGCTGCCAGCGCCCCGCCGACTGCGATAGGTATTCCGCCGCCTACTATTGCATTGGCACCAAGGTTACCTTTTTTTAAGTCAGCTATGTGCATAGAGCCGCCTCTGCCTTTGCAAAAGCCTGTTTCTTTGCCCATAAGCTCCGCCATAGCTCTGTTTAAGTCGCCGCTTTTGGCTATTCCATGTCCGTGTCCTCTGTGCGTGCTTGTGATATAGTCGTTGTCTCTCAGCAATGAAATAACTGTTGCAGCTATGGCTTCTTCTCCTATATACAGATGCACAGATCCACGCAGCTTGTTCGCTTCAAATAACTTAAAGGCTTTTTCCTCAAACTTGCGGATCTCATTCATCTTAGTATAGATCCACAGTAATTTGTCCTTCTTGATCATACGGATCCCCTTTCTTTTTGGAAGTACTGAGCTTCCCTTCCCTTAAACTCCAAGTTCTTTTAGTATCTCAACAATATGCACCGTACTCTCCGCAATCCGGCAGCCCGCTGCAATCAAAACTTTTTCCTTGTTCTCTGCGCTTCCCGTTCCGTCTGCCGAAACGATAGCACCTGCGTGTCCCATGCTTCTGCCCTTCGGGGCATTCTTTCCGGCGATAAGTGCCACTACCGGCTTAGATATATTGTCCTTTATATACTGCGCCGCAAGTTCTTCTTCGCTTCCGCCTATCTCGCCTATTATCACGATGGCTTTTGTCTGCTCGTCGGCTTCGAAATCACCAAGCAAGTCTACAAACGTAGAGCCGGGTATCATGTCGCCGCCAACGCCAATGCATGTAGACTGTCCGATACCTTCATTAGTCATCATAAATACCGTCTCATAACAGTTGGTTGCGCTTCTCGACATTATTCCAACACTGCCCGGAGAAAATATCCTGTGTGCCATAAATCCTGCTTTAGATTTACCCGGCGAAATTATACCGAAGGAATTCGGTCCAAACAGCCTAGTTCCTTTCATCTTTGCAAGATGATAACACTCCATCATGTCATGCACCGGCGTATGTTCAGATATCGTAAGCACCGCCGGCACTCCTGCGTCGATTGCTTCGTGCACTCCTGCCGGCGTAAACTTTGCCGGAACAAATATAACACTTGCGTTTGCATCCGTCTTGTCCATTGCTTCCCTTACAGTGTCATAGACCGGAACGCCCAGCACTTCCTGACCGCCTTTGCCCGGTGTAACACCTGCAACAACGTTGGTGCCGTATTCTAGCATCTGCTCGGTATGGAAGCTTCCTTCCCTGCCTGTGATGCCCTGTACAATAAGTTTAGTGTTTTCATCAATTATAATACTCATACGGCGCTCCTCTCTGCAAGCGCATCCACGCCCTGCGGTATGCTATCCACAGCCGTCACGCCGTCTATGGTTTCAATGACCTTAAGTCCCTGCTGTTTGTTCGTTCCTTCTATCCTTATAATAACGTTCTTTTTAATATCACATGCTTCCAGCGCCATCTTTACACCCTTAGCAACCTCGTCGCATCGTGTGATACCGCCGAATATGCTTATAAGCAGCGTATCAATGTCCTGCCCGCAAAGAACTATCCT
Source organism: Christensenellaceae bacterium (assembly GCA_963666505.2). Taxonomy (GTDB): domain Bacteria; phylum Bacillota; class Clostridia; order Christensenellales; family SZUA-584; genus JABGQS01. The sequence continues at coordinate 371,986 of CAXXXL010000002.1, forward strand.
GACTGCCTCTTTAATTCTTTGTGCGGTTGCACCACCGCCAAGGTCAAGCGCAGCGCCAACTTTCATACCCTTCTTAGATATCAGGTCTATACAGCTCATCAGCATTCCCGAACCGTTCGACATAACAGCGATGTTACCGCCCTCTTCGATTGGTATATATAAAAAGTCAAATGAAGCTGCCTCTGCTACCAGCGGCTCAACAGGCAGTGTCTTTGCAAACTCTGCTATATCCGGCAGCCGGAACAGAGCACTGTCGTCTATGTCCACCTTGCCGTCCAGCGCCAGTATGCCTTCCTTTTCGTCCAGCACCAGCGGGTTTATCTCAGCCAGCATGCAGCTGTAGTCCATAAACATCTTATAAAGGTTCTGCAGCAGTGTTTTAAAGCCTTCCTGCTTGCCTATGCCCGATACGGTCTCGATATACCTTACAACATAATCTGTTATCCCAAGCATCGGGTTCACTGGTATGCGAAGTATCTTTTCAGGGTCAGTCTTTGGCAACTTCTTCGATGTCAACTCCGCCCATAGCAGAGAATATGATAAGTGGGCACTTAGACAGCCGGTCAAGCATTATGGAAAGATACCATTCCACTTTCGGGTCCGCTTTTTCCACAACATACAGCTTGTTTACTTTAAGTCCTTTCAGCTCTGAAAATAGCAGCTTGTCAACTATCCCCTGCGCTTCCTTGCGAATCCTGCGCAAACTGTATGCCGCCCGCCTTGCCACGACCGCCCACCTGTACCTGGGCTTTTATAACGACAGGATAAGATAATCCTGCGCTTTTGATCTGTCCCTTTACGTCCCGCGCATCATCTATCACGACACCCTTTTTGACGGGGATGCCGAATTTAGCAAAAAGCTCCTGCGCTTTGTATTCAAGCAGTTTCATCCGTTACTCTCCCCAAATCACTTCGTCGCTCGGCTGCTCGCCCGGAATCTCATAAGCTATCCTCGATACGTTTATCAGGTGCTTGAATGTCAGGTTTTCAGATATCGAGTTGTTGCCCCAGCTTCCGCACCCAAGTGTAGTTGTTGCGTTCAGCGAATTAACAAAGCTTCCGCCGTTCATCGTTGCGCATATCTGGTTTACAAGCAGTCTGCTTATCGGCAGTGTAACTCCCGCATATTCAATATGCTCGGTATTGTTAGAATGAACGATAGCGCTGTGGCCTTTGCCTTCAACGTTAAGGTTGCATAGCGCTATATCAACAGCCTGCTCCCATGTCTCATACTCATAAGCGGACATCACGTTGCACATCTTTTCTTTGCTGAACAGATCGGCTTCACCGCACTTGTCCGGTTTGACTATTATGACTTTTGTGCCTTTTGGCAACTCTATTCCCGCCATCTTCGCAATTGTTTCGATAGGCTGCCCGACGACGTCTTTGCTCATGTGACCGTCTGTAAACAGCGTATTGCGAAGAGCATCCAGTTCCTGCTTTTTATCAGTATAGTAAGCGCCGTTGAATACGAACGCCGCCATAACTTTGTCGAAGTCGTCTTTGTGCGCTATAACGGTCTGTTCGCCCGAGCAGATGATACCGTTGTCGAATGTGCGTCCGGTAATGGCTTTTTTTGCCGCCTCGTTGAAATCAACGTCACGATCGATTATACACTGCACGTTGCCGGCGCCCACACCGAAGCTCGGTTTGCCCGAAGAATATGCAGCCTTTACCATGCCCATTCCTCCGGTCGCTATAACGACGTCTACCTTCTTCATAAGCTCGCCTGTCAGGTCTATAGACGGCTCTTCAATAGTAATGTATATATCTCTTGGTACACCCATCTTATCAAGCTGCGCCCAATACATATCCTGCATTTCTTTGGCACATTTCTTCGCCCTCGGATGCGGAGCAATTATAATAGAGTTGCGGCCCTTGACTGCAAACATAGCGTTGCACATAGGCGTAACTATAGGGTTCGTACAAGGAGTTACCGCTCCGACCACTCCCATCGGCTTTGCTACTTCAACCAGTCCTTCTTCTTTAAGATGTCTTAGAATGCCAACCGACTTCTTTCCCTTAAGCTGATTCCAGATTATCCTCGCCTTTCCCTGGTTTTTCTTAATCTTGTCTTCATAGACGCCCATTCGTGTTTCTTCTGCAGCCATCTTTGCAAGCGGATCAGCCTCGTCAAAAACCACCTTTGCAAACATCCTGACTATCTTGTCAACCTTCTCCTGGTCATATGTTTCCAGTACGGCCTGCGCTTTTTTTGATCTCTCAACCAAATTATCGATCATGGTTTCCATCTCCTTTTATATCCTTGCTACTCCCGACTCTCTTGCAGCTTGCGCGACTGCTTCTGCCACAGCATCGCCCACCCTTGGGTCAAACGGCGCTGGTATAACGTACTCTGCGTTAAGTTCCTCGTCCGAAACAAGCCCGGCAATCGCATATGCCGCCGCTATCTTCATCTCATCATTTATATCACTTGCCCTTACGTCAAACGTCCCTCTGAATATCCCCGGGAACGCAAGCACGTTGTTTATCTGGTTTGCAAAGTCACTTCTGCCTGTTCCGACAACGCTTGCTCCCGCCTTTATTGCAAGGTCAGGCATAATTTCCGGCGTCGGGTTGCTCATAGCGAAAATTATCGGGTCCGGGTTCATGGACTTCACCATATCTTCCGATACGATGCCCGGAGCAGAAACGCCGATGAACACATCAGAGCCTGCAATAACGTCTTCCAGCGAACCCTTCTTCATCTCACGGTTGCTTATTTTCGCCATTTCCTGTTTGAAAGGATTCAATCCTTCTCTTCCTTCATAAATAGCGCCTTTAGAATCACAAAGAATAACGTTTCTAAGACCCATGCTCATTAGCAGCTTTGTAACAGCAACGCCTGCAGCGCCTGCGCCCGATACTACGCATTCCTGGTCTTTCAAGTCCCTGCCTGTCAGTTTCATAGCGTTTATCATCGCAGCCGCCGTAACAACTGCCGTTCCGTGCTGGTCATCATGGAAAATAGGTATGTCACATAGTTCTTTAAGCTTTTTCTCTATCTCAAAACACCTCGGCGCTGCAATGTCTTCAAGGTTAATGCCGCCGAAGCTTCCCGAAATCTGATATACAGTTTCTACGATGTCATCAACTTCCTTAGACTTTACGCAAAGCGGAAAAGCGTCAACGTCGCCGAACTCTTTGAACAGCACGCACTTTCCTTCCATAACAGGCATGCCCGCCTCCGGGCCGATGTCACCAAGACCAAGCACAGCCGTTCCGTCCGTGACAACAGCTACCATGTTCCACCTTCGTGTAAGCTCATAGCTTTTGTTAATATCCTTCTGAATCTCAAGACAAGGCTCCGCAACGCCCGGAGTATAAGCAAGAGACAAGTCGTCCTTGTTCTTAACCGGAGTAGTTGCAACGACCTCAATCTTACCCTTCCACTTATAATGCAGTTTCAAGCTCTCTTTTCTGTAATCCATGTGATACCCTCCCAAAATTTTGCAAGTTTTTGTGTTTTAAAAGTTAAATTATCGAATTTTCCTATTGGTCATACCAATAATAGCATAATAGAAATTCCAATGCAACAAAAAATAGAGGATTTTAGGCAAATTATAGCGATTTTTTGGTATTTTGTGATTATTTGCAGCAAATCATTTGTCATACCATTAGACAGAATCGTTTTTATATGCTATACTTTATCAATGATACGGCGTAAATAAGGAGACCAAATATGCTGGAACCGCTTAAAAAGACTCGACTATACGAGGAAATAGTAAAGCAGCTTACCGATCTTATCGAAGAAGGCAAGCTCATGCCCGGCGACAAGCTCCCTGCAGAGCGCCAGCTTGCGGACGAGCTTCACGTAAGCCGTACCGCTATCCGTGAAGCGCTGCGCTCCATGGAATCTATGGGTTACATAGAATCGAAAGTAGGAGGCGGAACCTTTGTAAAAGCAATCTCTCTCGATAACGTACTAAACCCCTTCTCGGCCGTGCTGTCCCAGAACAAAAAGCTTATCTCAGAGCTGCTGGAAGTAAGACAGCTTTTAGAATCGGAAATAGCCTTGCTTGCCGCAGAGCGCTCTACCCCGGAAGATATTGATGCAATCCAGCATGCACTTGAAGAAATGAAACAGGACATCGACAGCGGCGGTATCGGTCTTAAGGGAGACAACGACTTTCACACTGCTCTTGCAGTCGCTTCAAATAACGCAGCGATGAGTGAAATACTTCGCATGTGCGCCGGCCTTTTGTCAAAATCACGCCAGACCACGCTTAGCATCCCCGGTCAACCGCTCAAGTCTCTTGAAGACCATCAGGCAATTTTCAACGCAATCAAAAATAAATCTACTGTGCTTGCAAGCGAGCTTATGAAAGACCATATAAAGAAAGCAATAACTAACTTTAGAAACAACTATCAGGAAGACGATAATTTAGATATAACACAATAAAAACGGGGTCCGCTTTTCCACAGACCCCTTCTTTAACCATAAAATACGTATTTTATTGTTCTTTTTAATACCTGTTGGCTTACAAAAGTTTTTGGAGCCCCGTCCTGTTGGCCGGGGCTCCTTTCATTACTTCTTAGTGTGTTGCAAGGTAATCAGCAAGCTGTGCGTCAAATCTTTCGAAGTCAGCCTTGTTCTCTTCATATGCTGCTTCGTAATCTGCCAGCTTCCACTGGAACGTGTCGTTAGCACGGCCTTCAAGATAGTCAGATACTGTCCACGGAATAGCTTCGTCAACGTTTTCGCCTGTCAAAACGAACGGCGGCTTAATCTGCAGATACTGAACGAAGTCTTCGCCATTCAGATATCTTTCAATCTGCTGGAGGCAAAGGTCAGCGTTCAGAGACGGCGGGTTCGGAACCGTAGCTGCAAGGTCTCCGGAAATAAGATCCGGCCATGCATCGTCCTTACCATTGTTAGATACGAGCACTTTGTCTACGCCAAGCTCGTCAAACACCTGTTTTACGCCAAAGTAAGTTTCTTCATTACAGCAGAATACAACGTCAAATTCCTGTCCTGATGCAATAAGGTCCTGTGCAATAGTCACAGCAGGCGGTCTCTGCCACTCAGAGCTGGCCGTCATTATTGCCGGTGGCATTCCTGCTTCATCAAGCGCCATGTCGAAACCAACGATTTCACCTTCAGCAGGTCCCTGTCCAAGGAATCCCGGGATATTTACTGTCTGTGCTCCAGGATAGTTCTCGGATACCCACTGTCCGACGAGGTAACCCATCATAACAAAGTTGTCGGTAACGTGACCCTGCAGGTCTGTTCCGGGGTTAAGCTCCGGTCTGCCAGCGATAAAGAATATTGGAACTTCAGCTTCATTAGCCGCAGAGATAGATGCTGCAGAACCAGCTGCGCCAGCTGTGATAACTGCTATAGCGTCAACACCCTGTGAAATAAAGTCCTGAACGTTATCCAATTCTTTCTCCGGTTTATAGTCAGAGTTAAGCTCTTTGACTTCGTAGCCCATTTCAGCGCCAATAGCTTTAAAAGCATCGCCGAATTGTGCATAGTAGTCGTCCGGGCCGGCATTGATGAAGCCTATAGTCTTGGTTTCATCTTTTCCGCCGCTACAACCAGCCAGTGCTACGCCGATCATAACTACTACCAAGAGAATTGCAATAGTTTTTTTCATTTTTCTTCCTCCCTATTATTATTACCAACAGGTAATTTTTGCATCAAAATTCTGATGCTATTATTTTAGAGCTTCCGAACTGTCAGGCCGTTTTTTTCGACCTCTTAACAGTCCTCAGGCTGCTATAATAACCGATAAGTACTGCGCCGATAATCAGCAGACCTTTCATGATGTACTGATAATGCGGAGAAACGCTCAGAATATTTAGTGCGTTAGACATTATGCCCAGAAGCACAACACCTATAACCGTGCCCCACACGTTACCTTTACCACCCGAAAGCGATGTCCCGCCGACAACAACTGCTGCGATAACGTCAATCTCTTTGCCCGTACCCATTATCGGGCTACCTGTTCCCAGTCTCGATAGCAGTGTCATCGAAGCGATAGATATAAACAGACCGTTTATTCCGTATATCAACAGTTTGAAATTCTTAACGTTTATTCCGGCAAGGTATGCTGCGTTCTCATTTCCGCCGACTGCATACACCCTTCTGCCGAATTTTGTATATTTAATTACTAACCATACCAAAATCGTAAGGAATAAAAACAACAGTATCGGCACCCTCAGCGAGAACTGGTTCTCGGGGGCAGCGTTTGCACCAATCTTCCAAATCTCGCTTCCCAGAAATTCGAATCTGTTAATTATTGTTATTTCACGCCCGTTTGTAATCAGGTAAGTAAACCCTCTGTATATACTCATAAAGCCAAGGGAAATAATGAAAGGTTCAAGCTTCGTTCTGGATATTATAAATCCCATCAACAGCTGGAACCCTACAGCCACTGCAATACATATCAATACAACCAAAAGTTCTGGTAATCCAGAGAACCTTATAAGGTATGCGAAGCCCGTTCCAAGAAAGCTCATCATCCAGCCGACCGAAAGGTCTATGCCGCCGGATATCATGACCATGTTCATGCTAAGCGCAAATATACCTGTAACTGATATCTGCAGAAGAACATTTGATATGTTTCTCGGTGTGATAAAGTTTGTTGTTCCGTTTACAATCAGTTCTATAATAATTACAGCAACAAGTATGGCGACCAAAACGAGCAATATAGGCGTATTATCATGCTGCCATGCCCTGCGCAAGCGATCGTTTTTCTGCATCGTAGCTTTTTCTTGTTTCCCCATTATAAATCTCCTCCAATAGAATAGTTAAGAATATTCTCTTCGCTTATTTCTGCCTTTTTGTCAATCTCAGCTACCATATTGCCGTCACGCATTACCATTATCCTGTCGCTCATTGCAATAAGTTCGGGCATATCCGACGAAATCATTATTATCGCCTTGCCCTGCTGCAGAAGATCAGTCATTATTTTGTAGATCTCTTCTTTAGCGCCAACGTCGATACCTCTTGTAGGCTCGTCAAATATATAGATGTCGCCAATGGTCGCAAACCATTTTGCCAGAACAACTTTCTGCTGGTTGCCGCCCGAAAGGAACATCGCTTTCTGGAAAACACTCGGCGTAATAACATTCATTGCCTTTACATATTTCCTGGCGATCTTTATATCCTCGGCAGGCGTTGCAAAAGGGTTCTTGTTCTTCGCATAGCTTGCGATAACCGTGTTCTGAGCTATCGAATGAATCAGGAAAAGTCCGGACAACTGTCTGTCCTCTGTTATAAAGCACATATGGTTGGCAATAGCATCAAGCGGTGTCTTAATATTAACTTCCTTGCCCATTATCTTTACAGTGCCTGTTTTTTTCGGTTTTACTCCGAAAAGCAGCTCTGCAAGCTCCGTCCTGCCAGAGCCGACCATGCCTGCTATGCCGATCAGCTCACCAGACCTGACTTTGAGACTCGCATTTTTAACTCCGTTGCCGGACATATTCTTAGCTTCAAACATGATATCTCCGATAGTTGCCTTGTCCCTCTTATAGAATGCCGAAATGTCTCTGCCGACCATATCCTTTATCAGCTGCTGTTCCGACAAATTTTCAATGCCGTATGTGTTAATCTTTATTCCGTCTCTGATTACCGTCACTCTGTCGGCGATTTTAAACACCTCATCCAAATGATGAGAAATATAGATTATGCTGATTCCTTCTGATGAAAGTTTTTTTATGATCCCAAGTAGATGCTCAATTTCTTTCTTGCTGAATGAAGCTGTCGGTTCATCAAGTATCATTATCTTAGATTCCTGAATGAACGCCCTCGCTATCTCTATCGTCTTTTGCTCGCCGCTGCCCAGGTTCGCTACGATCTCATACGGCGATATGTCAGAGTGCAGAAACTTAAGCACTTCTACTGTTTTATCGATCATCTTTGCTTTATTTACCAACGGCCCCGAGCCAATCTCATTGCCCGCAAAAAGGTTCTCATAAACTGAAAGCAGCGGGTACAGGTTGTGCTCTTGATAAATCGTCTGTATCCCAAGCCTCATTGCAGACCTTGGTGTCATTACGTCTATCTTCCTGCCGTCCACTATCCTTACTCCTGCGTCAGGTGTGTACGCACCCGAGAGCATCTTTATCAGTGTGGATTTGCCTGCGCCGTTTTCGCCGCATATACAATGTACTTCGCCTCTTTTCAAATCAAAGTTGAAATTGTCGAAGACATCAACACCTGGGAAAGATTTTTTTATTCCTTTCATCTCCAGGATATATTCATTCTGCACTTTCATACCTCCTACGACTTAGCTTATAATAATCATTGAACAATACCATTTACATGGCAGTATTCTAAAACAACTATTCAAAAACATTTACATTTTGAAATACACGGATGTCATGAAAAATAAAAATCGGTTTGATTTAAAATTACTATAATATTATAAATTTTAATAACGCCAAACTACAGCTCTTAACGCCTGAACTTGATTACTCGATTTGACGGGCAAGCATTTGAGAGTCACTATTTTTTCAACCATCTGCTAAACTCCTTGGCTCATTATAGAATTAAAAACTATGCTGCTCTTCCGTTAAACCGTTTTCATGTATTGATTATACAACAAACCCTTCTTCAAATCAACATTTTATTTATATATTTTTTTATTGTATTAATATTCAGTTTATATTATAAACGAAATATAAATGATTTTAATGCTTTTTGCTCATTTGCTCATTACTGCAAGCATGAATTGTTCATTTTTTAACAAAAGCAGCCTGGATACAGGTTTCTCCTCCAGGCTGCTTGCAAAGTTTTTTTAAATATTATCAAATCATGTATGTTTCGCTTTCAGCTTGCCTTCTTCTCTTCTTATCTGCAGCAGCGATTCGGTATACTTCTTGTTATATGTGGCGCATCCTACATGTTTTTGCCTTATCAAAAACTCGATGCAGTTGTCGCACGCCGTGCAATATTTTATATCGCCCTCCTTGCCGGCAAGATACTTCGCAGGCATCTTCGGGTCTGCAATGGACTGCCTGCCCAGCGCAATCATATCTACAACGCCGTCTTCTATGTTCTTGTTGCCCCAGAAGAAAGTTGTGTTCTCTTCTTTGTTCCTTGCCTGTAGTTTGTTGTTGCCGTTGTTGAACACCGAATATGCAGAGCCAATAACAACAGTCTCCGGCTTAAGAGTGTCACGAAGCGCTTTCTGGAAGGTGTGATGCAGATATACCTGGTCTGGTATAGACTTGTCCGGCTGTGACAGCGCCAGTGTGATGGAAGGGCTGCCTGCCGACTGTATAACAAAGCTTGCGCCCTCTCTCTTCAAGGCCTTTTGCGAGGTCAAGCGGCTCTGTCAAGTCTATTATAGCAGTATCCGGGCCTGCGCTTCCCTGTCCGCCCGGGAATCCTTCCCACATAGATATCTTGGAACCGAGCAGGAAGTTCTTGTCCGGTATCTCTTTTCTTACTTTCTCAATCATATCAAATGCAAACTGACGTCTTCTCTCCCATGGGCCGCCGTACTTCCACTGTCTGTCGTTATACGGCCTGAGTATCTGTGAACCAAGATACCCGTGACAAAACTTTAAGTCAACACCGTCAGCACCAGAGTCATATGCTATCTTTGCAGACAGTACGAATTTATCCATTATGTCATCAACTTCTTCTTCACTGAGAACATCTCCACCAAAACCAGGCAGCGGCTTAATGCACACTCTCCTTGAAAAACCGGGATGGCTCAGCTCGCCCGAATGAGTAAGCTGGAATATGAAAAGCGGATCCGGATTGATCTTCTTCATATCACTTACCAGCTTTGTTATTGACTCCTGGTTATGCGGTTCTATGCTTAGCTGAAACTGGCGGCTTCTGCTTTCATAGCTCACCGTAATGGCTTCAAGCACAACGATACCAGCTCCGCCTTCAAACAGGTTGGTATACCTCTCATAGGTATCCGGGCCTGCGTTACCCTTCTCATCAGCATCGCAGCATTCCATCGCATTGATGACGAATCTGTTCTTTGCTCTAAGCGGTCCGATATTGATCGGCTGTGATAAATAATCTTTGCTCATTTATATTTCTCCCTTCAGATATTAGCGGGGCCAGTAAGATCGAATAAAAAAAACTGTATTCGGCGCCTTTTGTACTATCAGCCCCATTCTACAGTCAATTATATATACTAGGTTTATTACAAACAATTCCCGCATAATAGCGGTTTGATACCAGTGAATACCTGGTATTATCGTGTCTGTTTTTGCTTTTTTAGAAGTGTTTTATTCAAGAACGATCGGTTTTTTAAGCAGGTATGCTCTCAGATTGTCAGTCTTTTTAAGCTCCAGTTTCTTTCTTATGTTTCCCCGGTGAAATGCAACTGTTTTCTCCGTAACAAACAGCATAGAAGCAATCTCTTTGCTGGATTTGCCCTGCTTTATAAGCTGCATTATCTCAATTTCCCGTGTGGTAAAATCACAGATGGAATTGACTGCATTGTTCATGTACGGCTCGACGATCTTCTCCAGCAGGGATTCTAAAAACGTCATCATCTGCTTTCCTGCCTGATTGGCTCCGTAATTCTCCTGCAGTTCATGAATAACGGGTTTGACGAGTTTTTTTACGTTGAGCGATATGTTGTTTTCCAGCGCACTTCTCTCCTGCTCCTTTTGGCTTAAATATTCGTTTAAAACTTCGTTTTGTGTTTTTAAGTTGACAAGCTCACGTTCTATGCTCGCAACCTTAGAAAAAAGATCCATCTCATACGTCACATCTTTAATATACTCGATGACGCCGACGATCTCGCCCCCGTCATATACAGGGTATCCACGCACCTCCTGCCATCCGGCAGCATCGTTGTCAAATGTCTGGTACGGAACTATCTCTTTATACGACTTGCCTGTCTCCAGTGTCTTTCTGACAGGGCACACTTCACAGGGCTGTTTCCTGTTATGATAAACCTTATAGCATTTTTCGCCGACAATCCTGTCCCTGTGCCCGTACCATTTCTGCATAGCAAAATTTACGTCTTCTATAACGTAATTTCCATCCAGCACGCTTATGCCCTCTTCCATCTTGTTAAAAACGTTGCTGTAATAATCAGACGTCGATTCAAGGTCGGATTTATAAAAAACCTTTTCGTCGCTGCTCTTATACTTTTTTATGGATTTTAACGATATCTGTTTATTTATCATTCCCGCCATACCGCCCGCTGGCGGTTTCCTTCAATGCCGGCTCAGGCTCCTCTTTATGAGAAGCCCTGCCGGTGTTTCTGTTATTTTGTCATCTTCTTCATATATGCAAGGCCCTGCTGCGCCAGCGAATCGTCGGAAGGAGCAAAAGTCCTCCAAAGATGCAGCGGTCCCTGCATGGACGGCGCGCCCTCATTGAATGCTTCGATGGTCAGCCATCCGTCATAGTCGCTTGCCTTGATAGCGTCGAAAACTTCCTTCGTACAGGCGTGTCCCGTCCCCGGTATTCCCCTGTTGTTCTCTGATATATGTATGTGCTTTGTGTACGGAAGCCCAAGCTCAAAAGCCTTTGCGATATCAAGTTCTTCCACGTTAAGATGCATAGTGTCAAGCAGCAGCCCAGCGTTTGGCATATCAAGCTGCTTTATGTATTCAACACCGTCTGCTGCCGTGTTAAGCAGATACTGCTCAAACCTGTTGAGCGGTTCTATGCCGATATCAACACCCTTATCAAGCGCATACTGAGAGGCTTTTTTCATAACTTCGATAGACCATTCCCACTCCTGCTCAGTCGGCCTTGCACCGCTGAAATAGCCAAGCTGCTGGTCGAACGGACCGCTCAGCACGCTCGAGCCCATGGCAACAGTGCAGTCGATATAGTGGCACATGTCCTTGTAGGCAGCTTCCCTTACGCTCTTGTCCGGGCTTACCGGATTAGAGCCGCCAAGCACAGAAAGTGTCGTGCACTCCTTGCCTTTAGACTTAACATAGTCGCCAAGTTCTTTTGCTTCCTCTACGCTAACGTCCATAACAGGTATCTCGACTCCGTCAAAGCCCATGCCGAGCACCTTGTCGATAAGCTCTTTATCCTTACTCAAACGCACTACGTCAGTCCATAAAAGCAAGTTCATCCCCAGTTTATACATATCTTTCTCCCTTCCCTCGCGCAATGTCAGCTATTCAGAATATATTCGTTTATCATCGTTTCGAGATATTCCTGCATGCCGGATTCATGTACGATTTCCTCTATTCCCATTGCATACTTCTCCAGAGACTTAAAATCTTCCCTGCCGTCTATTATGCCTGCGCCTACACCGCTCTTCCAGCTCGTATATCTCTTTTCTATGAAACCATCAAGGAAACCGTCATCCGCGATTTTCTGCGCAGCCTTAAGTCCCTTTGCAAAGCCGTCCATACCGGCAGCGTGAGCGTAGAACAAGTCCTCTGGTTTGAACGAAGGACGCCTCACCTTAGCATCGAAGTTGAGTCCGCCTTTTCCAAGTCCGCCCATCTTTACAACTTCATACATAGCAAGCGTTGAAACATAAAGGTCGGTCGGGAACTGGTCTGTGTCCCATCCCAGCAGCATATCGCCCTGGTTTGCGTCGATAGAGCCCAGCATGTCGTTTACTCTGGCCAGCCTCAAATCGTGCTGGAAAGTGTGTCCTGCCAGCGTAGCATGGTTTGCTTCTATGTTGAACTTAAAATCTTTATCAAGACCGTATGACTTAAGATACGCTATTCCTGAAGCAACATCGAAATCATACTGATGCTTTGTAGGCTCTTTTGGCTTTGGTTCAATAAGGAACTGCCCGTCAAAACCGATTTCCTTTGCGTAGTCAACAGCCATATGCATAAACCTTGCCATGTTGTCGTTCTCAAGTTTAAGGTCAGTGTTAAGAAGGGTTTCGTAACCTTCTCTGCCACCCCAGAACACGTAGTTCTGTCCGCCAAGCTCTTTGGTTATCTCCATTGCTTTTTTGACCTGAGCTGCTGCATAAGCAAAAGAATCGGCGTTACAGCTTGTTGCTGCACCGTGCATATACCTCGGGCTCCCGAACAGATTCGCCGTACCCCAAAGATTCTTTATACCGGTTTCGTCCATCTGCTGTTTTATTATCTTTACGATATGATCAAGATTCTTGTTCGTTTGTGCAAGCGTATCGCCTTCTGGTGCGATATCCCTGTCGTGAAAACAGAAATATTCAATGCCCATCTTCTGCATAAACTCAAAGCCTGCATAAACCCTTGCTTCAGCTTTGTCCATATCCGAAAGACCCTGCCAAGGTCGCTGTGCCGTACCTACGCCAAACTGGTCACTGCCTTCGTTGCAGAAAGTATGCCACCATGCAACAGCAAACTTTAGCTGCTGCTTCATAGTCTTGCCGCCCACCTTCTCGTCAGCATTATAATGCCTGAAGTAAAGGCCCGGCTTCATTTTTTCCTGTGTATATTCGAGTTTTTTAATACCCGGAAAATATTCTTTCATTTTAAATATCTCCTCTTTTTCTTCCTGAAAATCGCTGATACAGGCACTGCAAACTTCGCCTACTTCAATCACAGGCGAAGCCGCAGCTATTAATCCGGTTTGTTTTTACAGCCCGCAGGATTTAAGATATGCAACGCTCTTTTGCAGCATTTCTGCCGTTCCGCCGATCTCCAGCGTTGAAGCGAGTATCTCTTTCCTGTCTTTGAGCACATCAACGACGCCTTTGATATCTATCACACCGTCGCCGAGCGCAATGGTAGAGAATCCGCATCCAAACTGCTTGCCACGTCTCTCAATATATTCTTCTCCAAGATCTTTCCAATGTACATGGAAAATCTTATCCTTAAACACTCTTGCCATCTCTACCGGGTCTGTTCCACCCAGCCATGAGTTGCCGGTGTCAAGATTCACTCCGAGCGATTTTGGGTTACCGAGGCAGTCCATTACATCCTGAACACCCTTAATCGTGTCCGTAAACGGTCCGTGAGGCTCAAGAAGTATGTTTACTCCGAAATCCTCTGCCATCTGGCAGGGCACAACCAGTTTTTCCGCAATCGTGAATATGCTCTGGTCATAGCTTAAGTTCTTTGCCCACTCGGAATGCGGCTCGTTCTCTGTTGTAACGCAGTCTCTTATGCCGATTGCCGCTGCGAATTTTATGCCCTTCATTATGCCCGCTGTCTGGAAAGCTGCCGGGTTGCTTGGTTCAAGCAGTGCGCCGTGTACACAAACAGTTGAAGGCGTTATGCCATACTTGTCAAACAGCCTTTTGGTTGCAAACGGGTCTCCGTCAAGGCTGACAGTAGCAGCAAGTCCTGCAGAGTCGAACATACTGCTTCCTTCGTGCACGTCCGTTATGTCAGCATGGGTAAAGCCCGCCTCTTTTGCAAGCTGCAGCTGCCTTTCAATGCCCGTGTACGGTTCTAGTGCTAAAAATACACCAACCTCCATTTTTCTTCCTCCTAATCGTTTTTTAGATAGATGCAGTGTGCTCCGCAGTGCATACAATTATCCCTGCAGTCCTTTTTACCTTCTTGTTTGCCGCATGCTTCTTCAGGTTCCCCCGCATCTTCTTTCTCAGGATCAATTTTTATGCCACGTTTCTTTTCTGCAGTCTTTTCCTCAGGCAAATCCAATTTTCAGTCAGCTTTCATAGCGGCGTCAAAAGCGCCAATATTCGGACTGATATTGATGTCTTTTGTAAACTCGCAAGCTTCGGTACCGCCTGCAATTCTTTCCATGCCGCTGTCTTCCCACTCTATAGAGAGCGGTCCGTCATAGCCGATTTGGTTAAGCTCTCTTATTATCTCATTGAAATCGACATGACCTCTGCCCGGCGAGCGGAAGTTCCAGCCACGTCTTGTATCGCCAAACTCGATGTGCGAACCTAATATTCCGGTAAGTCCGTCAAGAGTAACCGCAGCATCTTTTATGTGTACGTGATATACCCTGTCTGGCAGTGCACGTATCATAAGATGCGGAGTTATTCCCTGCCACAACAGGTGGCTCGGGTCAAAGTTCATACCCAGTGTTTCTCTGTAATCAAACGCTTCGAGCAGTTTTACAAACGTGTAGTAGTCAAAAGCTATCTCAGTCGGATGCACCTCAAGCGCAAACTTTATGCCGTATTTATCCATCTCGTCGAATATCGGCGTCCATGCCTGCACAACGTCCGCAAAACCCTTGTCTATCATCTCCTGGCTTGTCTGCGGAAATGAATACCATTTTGCCCATATTGGAGAGCCCATAAACCCTGTTATTACCTTTATACCAAGGTTATTAGCGGCTTTGATGGTGTCCATAGTATAATCTACAGCCCATTTCCTCATCGCCTCGTGGTCGTTTGCATACTTTGAAGGCGCAAATCCGTTGTGACGCTCGTCAAATTCGTCGCATACAAGCTGTCCGCAAAGGTGTGCGCTTATAGCCCAGGCCTTAAGCCCGTTCTTCTCAAGCTCTGCTTTGATGTTCTTTACATACTCCATATCATTTGCTGCTTTTGTAGAATCCACATGGTTGCCCCATGTTGCGAGTTCCAGACCCTCATAGCCCATTTGCGCAGCAGTTTTACACATCTCGTCCATAGGCAGGTCTGCCCATTGTCCTGTAAATAGTGTTACCGGTCTCATAATTAATACCTCCGCTTTATAAAATTGTTATTAAAAGTCTACCCAAACGCTGCCTGCCTGCGAGCTGTCAACGCATTTATTAACAAACTTAACTCCGTCAAGGCCCATCTCGACCGTCGGATATCCGTAAGACTCTTCATCCTTTTCGATACCGTCGGCTTTGTCATATATGGCATCCGCAAACGCAGAATAAATGTTGGCAAAAGCAGTGAATAAGCCTTCAGGATGGCCTGCCGGCAGTCTGCTGAATGCTCCCGCAGCCTCGCCCACAGCGCCCGTTCCTCTCGAATATGTCATCGTCGAGCCGCCTTTTTTGGTGACTTTAAGATAATTGCAGTCTTCCTGTACGAACTCTATTGTTCCAAGAGTGCCGAATATCCTTGTACGCAGAGCATTGTCATTGCCTATTGCTACCTGGCTTGCCCAAAGCGTACCCGTTGCGCCATTTTCATACTCCAGCAATACCTGCGAGTTGTCATCCAGAACACGTCCGGCAACCTTCTTGTCCATCTTTGCGCACAGCCTCTTCAGTTTCAGTCCGGTCATGTAATTGACCATATTCTCGGCATGCGTACCGATGTCTCCAAGACAGTTAGAGCGCCCCGAGCGCTTCGGGTCCGTTCTCCACTCGCCCTGTTTGCCAAGTTCTTCATCAGATTCAATGAGCCAGTCCTGAGCATACTCAGTCATTACCACCCGAACTTCGCCGATTTCTCCCTTTTGTATCATGTCTCTTGCCTGCTTTGCCATGACGTGTCCGGTATATGTATATGTTACGCAGAACAAACAGCCGTTCTTCTCTGTAAGCTCTTTTAACTCCTCGGCTTCTTCAACCTCGAAACAAAGCGGCTTGTCGCAGGAAACGTGTATGCCGTTCTCCAGAAAAACCTTTGCAACTGCGTAATGCATAAAGTTAGGAGTCACTATTACTACAAAATCTATTCCGTCTTCCCTAGCCGCTTCCTTTTTGGCCATTTCCTCAAACGTAGCATAAACACGCTCTTCACATACGCCAAGTTCCTTTGCGGTCTGAAGGCTGCCTTGCATATTTCTGGAAAAGCTTCCGGCAACCAGCTCCGCCTTGCCGTCAAGTGCGATAGAGCGTCTGTGGACGTCCCCGATGAATGAGCCGGGTCCGCCGCCTACCATGCCGTATTTAAGCTTTGTCCTCACGCCGTCTGTCTTGCTTGCTGAAATACTCATAATAACATCTCCTTAATATTATATTTTCCGTTAATCTACAAACTTAGCTGCGTCCTCATTGTCCGGTCCAAAATGCTTTAGCAGAACAAGCTCAGAGCAGTCGCTGGTGTTTTTGATCGTAACGCCTTGCTTTGCAGCCTCGTGCGAAACATAGAATTCGTCCCTTGTCAGCTGTTCATAGCGTATGACCGCGGGCGTTTCTATCTTCTGGCCGTTGATCTCCCCCACACCCTTCATAGCGATAAAGCCGTACGCTGCCGCATCCTCAATCACCACCTGGCATCCCGGTGCAATTTCCAGTCTCTTTGCGCTGAATCTGTCGCTGCCGTAAGAGATCCACTCTTCGATATACCCCTTTTCCTTCATAGACTCAAGATCATCCACCAGAACCGGTTCATGATAATGTTTCTTTTTGAAATTCGGGTCTGTGTTGGCTTCCCAGTCAAGACAGTCGAGCAGATAATCAAGATCCCACTTCTTATCATCCGGTATAAACTTTACAAGAAGGTCTCTTTCAAAGAAATTATCCTGGATCATTGACTGCCAGAACAGCGAGCAGTCGCTTACCCACTGAGGCTCATACGTAACAAGCGAACCGGGTGCATGAAGTATACCTGCCGGAACGTCCCAGCCGGTGTTCAGCTTCAGCTTATATGCTGTTGCAAGCTCCAAAATGCCGTTGTCGCCGCCCCTGCCCCAGTCTGAAATGTAAGTTTTGAGCTGCTCTCTTGTTGTTTCAGGGTCCAGTCCGAAATAGGTATAGCCGCCAAGGTAATCGTAGTTGTTAAGCTCCGACGGGAAGAAATATGATTCAGGCTTCGGCGTATCGCCCACAGCCTTTGCATGCTCTTCTCTCAGATGCACATGGTGAGGTATAGGAGTCTTGAAATCATAAAACTTTGCGAAAGATTTTAACCCTCCCCATTTGTCCATAATGTCTTTTCCAAGAATCTCGTCTCCGGCCTCTTCAATAGCTTCTTTCAGCAGCAGTTTCTCGTGTCCTGAAGAAGTCTCCACTACCACGAAACTCAGCCCCTCGTTCTCATACGTTGTCGGCCCGTTATCCACCATACCCGTAGATGCCATCCAGCGCTCGGATATTCCGCCCCACTGCGCTCCACGTGCATATATGTCTCTTACATCAAGCTTAAGCCTCCTGCCGGGCTGCAGGATAGTCCTGCCTACCCATGCCGGAGCCAGACGCAGTACACCATTATTCTTGCCAAGCTCGTCCAATATTTTATTCTTTACCATCAGGTTTCCTCCCTAATAGGGGCTATTTCTCAATAGAAATAATTCCTTTTAATTTGTCGCCTTTGCCCTCTTTCATAAACTTGATACCTTTTTCGGCATCGGCCAGGCTGAATTCGTGCGTGAATAGCTTGTCCGTGCTAATTATCCCGGACTTGAGCGCACCTATAGCCGTCGGCCATACAAGCGGAGCGAGCCATGCGAATTTGACCGTAATGTCACTCTGTATTGCGTTAAGCGCAGGGATATCGACTGTATCTTCCTCTCCCGGCAGCCCGAAATAAACGACTGTTCCGGCAGCCGCCAGCACATCCAGCGCATCCTGCAGCGCTTTCTTCGAGCTTGTAGGAACAATTACTCTATCGGCAAGCTTGCCGCCGTTTAATTCCTCTATCTTTGCTTTAATGTCGCTGACATAGTTCGGAGAGCTTTCGTCTTTAACGTTGATGATATAGTCAGCTCCGCATTCCTTGCCAACGCCGAGCGGATAATCCCTCGTGCCTACCAGTGCCACCTTGTCGGCTCCTCTTGCCTTGATAAGCTGAACCATCATTATGCCGATGGCTCCGGGGCCAAATACTACTACAAAATCGCCTATCTGCGGGTCTAGCTTCTTAACGCCGTAGCTGCCGCACGCAAGCGGTTCACATATAGCAGCTTCCTTATAGCTCATGCCCTCCGGCATATTGTAGATGTGCGTATATTTCATCACGACATACTCTGCAAACGCACCATTGTTGCCGACTCCCGGCACTGTCATATAGTTACAAATATTGAAGTTGCCTTTTGCGCAGTCACTGCAGGCGTTACACTGCTGAACAGGGTTGCATATTACTCTGTCTCCTTGCGCAAAAAGTCCTTTAGACTTTGGTATGTCTCCGACTTCTACTATCTGCCCGGAGAATTCGTGCCCCAGAACCAGCGGACCCTTGCCGTCCTCAGTGCCCAGCGGGCTGTGTCCATAGTAATATGAAATATCGCTGCCGCAGATACCGCAGTACTTGACCTTGACGAGAACCTCGTCCGGCCCAATTTGCGGGATGTCTATCTCCTCGAATTTCATTACATTGGCTTCATAAAAAACCTGAGCTTTCATTTTTCCCTTCATGTTCTCTACCTCCTAAAACTTCTTGTTGATCTCGTCAACAAACGCCTTGCTCTGCGCCGTTACGTTCCATGCATCCGGCCATTCGCAAAGGTCTATAGCCCACCAGTCGCCTTTATATCCTGCATCCAGCAGCGCCGGTATAGCTTTGTCGAAATCAATACTGCCAAGTCCGAACGGAGCATGCGTGCTCGTGCCCGTCTCGTTGAGCGTTCCGTCAGAGTCAATAACGTGTACGAATCCGATCAAGCCTTTTGCCATCTCTATGTATTCAATCTCTCCGCCCGGAAGCGTCAACCCTTCTTCGATATGTCTTGCTCCGATAGCGCCCATATGTGCATGGCAAGTGTCCAGCAGCAGACTGAAATTCTTCTCGTTTACGTCTTTGACGACTTCAACAACGTTCTTTGGTTCGTTTATCATGAATCCCGGTTCAAATTCCCAAACAACATTGATGCCCTCTTTCGCAGCTATCTTAGCGCTCTTCTGAAACATCGTCTTGATTATATCCTTAGCGTCGCTGTACGACATTCCATCAGGCAGGACAGGCGGAGTTCCGCTGTCGATACGTATTGTATCCCATCCCATTTTCGCCATAAATTCCACACCCTGAGTATACAGCGCAAGCCACTCGTCATTCTGCTTTAAAGAGTCAACGCTCCATGTGTCAACAGCGTAGTCTGCTACTTCTAAACCATTATCAGCTAAAAGCTTCTTAAGCCCTGCTCTTTTCTCTTCTGTGTCGTAAAGTTCCGGATTCGCATGAGGCTTAAATCCGCCCATGCTTATGCCATCAAATCCAAGGTCATTGAGTCCTGCGCATAGTTCAGGAAGCATCATGGGTTTGTCGCCGTATTCTCCCATTATATATGCCCAACTTCCAACAGAAATCTTTTTCATAATGATAATCTCCTTTATATTTTATTAAAATGTTTATCTCTTCCCGATTTTGACCGTTGATTCCCTTATGAGAATGCTCGGTTCAAGAACTATCGTTTCCGAAGACACCTTCTCTTCTTTGATAGCATCGCATAGCATTTTAACTCCAAGCTTGGCCATCTGCTTGATTGGCTGAACTACGCTGGTAAGCGACGGCGTTATCATCGCCGAAAGCTCATCATTGTCACAGCCCATAAGGAGTATGTCTTCCGGTATTCCCACTCCATATTCCTTCAGCCTGCTCAGCACTCCGAAAGCAAACTCGTCAGAGCTTGCAAAAACAGCGTCGATAGAAGGGTTCACCAGAATGTTCGCACCGATGTTATACCCCTGCTGCATCTTGTCATATGTGTCATATTGTTTTGGCGCAATAAAGCAATTCTTATCGCTGCATTCGAGTCCCTTTTCGTTCATGGCCTGTTTGAAAGCGTTTACCCTGAGACCGATCACTTCCGCTCCAAGCGGCTCGCTCACATAGCATATGTTCCGGGCGCCGACTTCATACAGATGGTTTACGGCTATCCTTGCTATCTCAAGGTTGTCTACACCTATCCTGGTTACACCGTCCCCCGTGTCCGTACGTGAATCTATAAGGACTATAGGTATCCTGTGGCGCTCAAGCAGTTTGAACGATTTTTTCTCAAGCAAATCCGAGCAGCTCATAACACCGATCACATTGTGCTGGATCAGCGTTTCTATATACTGGCTTTCCACCTCTGCGTTATAAAACGTATTGCACAGAAAAACCATATACCCCTGAAGCCGCATTGCCCTTTCGACTGCTTTGACAACTGCGCTGTAATAGTGCAGCGAAACGTCTGGTACTATAAGCCCCACGATAGCGGACTTTCTGGTCTTGAGGCCCTTTGCCATGGCATTGGGAACATACCCAAGCTCATCGATAGCCGACAAGACCTTTCTTCTTACGTTTTCAGATATCGGCGCCGTTCCGTTGATAACATGAGAAACGGTCGGCTGAGAAACCCCAACCTTCTTCGCCACATCTTTCATAGTTGGCTGTCTGATATTTATGTCTCCCCTCAAATGAATTTGCCGTAGTACATCTACAGCTGTTTAAATCTATCTTTAAGGTCTTCGTAAAGGCCTTTGTGTACTTTGAAAATCCTGTCGTATTCCGCTTTGTTTTCTTCTTTTGGAAGCGTCACCGTTTCTTCCTCAAGCCCCTGCGCCGCTTCGACAATATCCATCCAGAATCCAGTGCCGACTCCCGCAACAACAGCAGCGCCGTACGCTCCGCCTTCCGCGGCTCCGGTAAGCGTCTTAACCGGCAGTCCGAAAATATCCGCCTGTATCTGCCTCCATAGCGGGCTTTTGCTTCCGCCTCCGGACGAGAAAACCTGCGTAGGTTTAAGATCCGGCTTGGAAGCGAGTATAAGTTCATATATCTCACGCAGACCGAAAGTTACGCCCTCCATAACGGCTCTTGCCATGTCGCCCCTGCCGTGCATCAGGCTAAGGCCGAAAAACACGCCTCTTGCGTCCGGATCGGGGTGAGGGCTCCTCTCTCCCGTAAGATACGGAAGGAAAACAAGTTTGTTTGCACCAACTCCGCTTTCCGCTGCTCCTTTGTTTATCTGTGCAAACGGGTCATCTTCGTCATATAGCTTTTCTTTCAGCCACTCCAGTGAACCGCCGGAACTCAACTGACATCCAAATGCCTGCCATTTATCCTTGTCATTGTTACAGAAAAACTGCAGTTTTCCGCCTTCATTCTTTCCAAAACCGTCGAGTGACATAGATACGATACCCGATGTGCCGATGATAAGTCCTATTGTTCCTTCCTGGACTATACCCATACCCGTTGTCTGTATCACAGCGTCGCCTCCTCCGGCATACGCTGTCAACCCTTCTTTCAGGCCTGTCTCATCTGCTGCCTTTTTCGTTATACTGCCCGCCGGCTCGTCCGATTCAAGGCTTTCCGGGAAAGCCGAGAAATCAAGCCCGGCTATATCTATTATCTGCCTGCTCCACTGCCGCTTTTCAACGTTGAAGAACCCAGTCCCGCTTGCATCCGAAACGTCGGTATATTTGCGTCCCGTCAGCATGAACCTTATATAGTCCTTCGGCATCAGGAAGCTCTTCATTCTTTTATAGTTTTCAGGTTCGTTGTTTTTGAGCCACAATATTTTGCCGCCGGTAAATCCGGTCAGCATCGTGTTGTTGGTGTACGAGAGCAGTCCGTCAAGGCCTCCCGCCATTTTAATGATTTCTTCGCATTCTTTGCCGGTTCTCTGGTCATTCCAGAGGATAGCCGGTCTAATTACTCTATCGTCCTTGTCAAGTGCAACCAGTCCGTGCATCTGTCCCGAGAACCCTACTCCGGCAATATCTTTGCTGTCGACTCCGCTTGAATCAACAACGTTTCTTATAGCTTTTTTAGTACCCTCCCACCAGTCAGCCGGGTTCTGCTCAGACCATCCGTTCCGAGGTGTGCTTAGAGGATAGCTTTGAGTATCTGATGCTAACACCGCTCCTTTATCGTTGATGATGATACATTTAACTCCGGATGTGCCTACATCAATACCCATTACAAAACTCATAAAAAACCTCCGTTTTTTAATTTATAATGCTTCTGAAATGTTTAATATTATGATATTCCGTGTATACGTATAACTATTATACATTATATGATGAGAAATATCCACTGTTTTTTATATTTTTTTATAAAAGAAAAACTGCATTTTGCAATGCAGTTTTAAGCTATCGTGTTGTTACAAAATAATTCAGATTATTCATGTGTTCTGCATATTTTTTATAGCGGGGAATATCTTCTTATACACCTGCATCTTCTCTTCATATATCTTGACCATTTCACTGTTCGGCTCATATACTTTACCCGGTTTTACCATTACCGACACAGCTTCTTCGATGCTGCTGTATACTCCCTTTGCCACACCCGAAAGCATGCATACTCCCATTATTCCCGCCTGAGCAGTCTTTACGGTTTTTATCTGCCTGTTCCATATGTCCGCTTTAATCTGCATCAGCAGGTCAGACTCCGCTCCTCCGCCTACGGCAACAGCATCGTCAAGTATTATACCGCACTCTTTTAATACGTCAATATTAAACTTCATCTCGAAGCACACGCCCTCCAGCACAGCCCTGTAAAGGTCTGGCTTTCTCGTTGAAGCTCTTATACCGATAAACGCAGCTCCGGTGGTGTTATCAACGTAAGGCGTCCCAGACCCCGCAACAAACGGCAGGAAATAAACGCCGCTCGTCTGCCTTGCGCATTCCTTTTCCAGAACATCGCTGTAAAAGCTCTTCCCTGTCTTTGCATATTCAGCCGACCTTTCGCTCTCAACAGCGTCCCTGTACCATTTTATCGCAGTGCCGGATGAAGTATTGAAAGCAAGCGTTACAAACTTATCTTCAAAAACATACGGCTCACAGCAGTAATTTCTTTCATACATCTTCTGCGTAATATCATGTTTGTCAAGAGCAAGTGTTATGCACTCTGCCGAACCCATCCCATCAACGGACTGGCCTCTCTTCACCACGCCCGCTCCAAGCGCCGCCATAGGCTGGTCATGCCCGCCTGCCACAACTATGACACTGCTTTTAAGCCCCAGGCCATTTGCAACCCCCGGCAGAAGCTGCCCTATAGTCGTTCCGGATATTACCGGTTTTGAGAACATACCCATGTCTATGCCCATTGCGTCTGCGGCTTTGTCAGACCACTTCTTCTCTGATATGTCAAACAGCATAGTCCTTGATGCCAGCGAATAGTCTATCGTTCTCTCACCGGTCAGCATATAAGCAATAAAGTCGCCATACAGCATCATCTTTTTTGCTTTCGAATAAATCTTAGGTTGGTTCTTCTTTACCCACATCAGCTTATTAGCCGAATACATGGGCGTTATAGGAAGCCCGGTTATTGCCTGAAGCTCATCTTTATCTATAGCCGCAAGTATATCTTCTATCTCCTGCGTGCCACGTATGTCGGAATAGAATATGCTGTTCGCAAGAACTTCATCATTCTCGTCCAGCATGACTACGGCTTCTCCGAAAGTTGCGATGCTTATCGTAGCAACATCGTCGCCTGCAACCCCTGCAAGAGTTTCCTGTACAGCTTTCCATACAAGATTAGCGTCCATTTCGACGTATCCTTCACGTGGTGTTTCCACGGAATATTCAGAATACTTAAAACCTATTATTTCGCCTCTTTCGTCAACCAGTGAAGCCTTGCAGCCTGCGGTTCCAACGTCCAATCCAATAAACAGCATAATACATTTCCCCTTCTGTATTCTATTTATACCTCCGCCAGCGTTGCGCTGACTGTTTCTAAGTTTTCTTCAGGTGTGAATTTCGGTACTTCGCAGCCTGCGGACACCATGCTTGTTTCATTGCCGTCCACAACACATCTGATTGTTTCGCTTCTGACAAGCTCTCTATCACCCTGCAGCAGAACGCTAACCGGGTCAAAGTTCCCGTTAACTGATACTTTGTCCCCCACCAGCCGCACAGTCTTCTTATAATCCACCATCCAGTCTATATCGAAAATATCGACATATTCTGCAGGTATCAGCTCTACAAGATCTGTTGTGTTGCCGCATATGTGCAGCTTTGTAAGTGCGCCGTATTCCTTAATTGCCTTAAGCAGTCTTGTCTGGTGCTCAAGTGCCATTTGCTTATACAGTCTCGGCCCGATAAGCGATGCCGCCGCGTCTCCAACTCCAATGATATCACAGCCGGCGTCTATCTGGGCTTTTGCATACGCCAGTGCGTTGCTGACGCATATGTCCATAAGCTCTGATGCGAATTCCGGCTCTACCAGCAAATCTTCCATAAACTTATTTATGCCCCTCAGATCGCTTGCTTCAGCAACGGGTCCTTCCACCCATCCGCATATCGGATACTCATCCCCCGCTTCTTTGTAAAACAGCTCGGCGGCCTTTACCCTGTCAATCGCCCTCGGAGCGCTCTCTATAGGGTTCAGCTTAAGCTTTTTAATATCTTCGTAATCTTCCAGCATCGCATTTGCAGCATAGGGTACGTCATCTTCCGGCAGCACTGTCTGTCCGCCGAACAGCTCAACCTCTCTCATAGGGTCAGATATAACACTGAGGATATCTATACCAAACCGCTTTGTCGCAGCAAGGTCTGCCGCAACAAGCTTTTTATAATCTGTGCAGTAATCTTTATATGATATTCCCGCAAAGCGTGCAGAAATCATCATTATTATATTAAGATTGGGTATCCGGTCGGTCTGTTTTCCTTCCAGCCTTCTATAGACCCGCTCTTTACTGGTCATAATGCTGCCCCTTCCGAAAAATTGATTTAATTATACATCAGCTGTTGCTTGCATACAATCAAACAACGTAAACACCTATATAAAACTGGTACTGTCTTCTCAAACAAAAAGATTGATGAAATTATATATATTCAATGCTATCACAAAGATGACCGCAGCGCTGAATATTATGTTTACATGCTTTAGATGAAGCTTCTTGTTCAGCACAGCCCCAAGGAACCCTCCTATAACTGCAGCCGGCACCATATACCAAAGCGCATTAAGACCGTCGCCCTGTGCAAACATATCCCCTGTTATCATCATAGTGATAACGTTGACAGCCTGTGCAAACATTATCATAAAGATAGATCCTATAGCAGCTTTCTTCACATCGAAGCTAAAGAATACGACCAGCACCGCAACGTTTATCGGTCCGCCTCCGATGCCCACAAATGTAGAAACTGCCCCCAGTAATAAACCCGCGGATATGAAAGCAGCCGGGCTTTTGAAGCTGCTCTTGCTAAAAACGTCTTTCAGCAAAGCAAACAACAGCAGAACGACGCTTATTATTATCTGTACTACGTTCACCGTCTTGTCGCTCCAGCCGTTTACAGCAACTATGAACAGTTGATTGCCCACTGCACCGCCTGCCAGTGCGCTAAACGCAAGCATCAACAGCTGTTTGTCAAATTTGAACTTCATGCGTGCCTGTTTTATGACAGACACTATCGTCATCGCAAGAACGGTCACAGCGCTAAGCACAGCCACTGTTTCCAGATCTACACTTAAAAAATCCAGCGCCGGCTTTATGATTACGCCTCCGCCCATTCCTGCAATTCCGCCGACGACAGTAGCAATAAAAGCAATTATAAAAAATATCATACCAATTATTATACTATACCTTACATATTATATAAATAAAATATTCGGTGAAAAAAGCTTTTTATTATGCGTTTTTAGTAAAAGAATATCCGGCTTATAATAAAAATTCCTGTTCCGGCATCAACCCAGCTCTCCAGCAAGAGAAAGGTTCAAATCTCACCGGCAAGCCCAAGCTCCTTTGCAGCCGCCTGCATGCCTCCAATAGTATGCTCAATCACCTCGTCCAGCTCCATTCCCAGCATCTGCGCACCAGCCATTATCACCTCACGATTCGCCCCCGCCGCAAACGATTTCTGCTTCCACTTCTTTTTCACGGAAGACAGCTTCAAATCGAGCACGCTCCTGCTTGGCCTCATAAGCACCACGGCCGTTATAAGCCCTGTTAGCTCATCTATGGTGTAGAGCACTTTCTCCATTCTTTCTGACGGTTCCACATCGCTGCACAGACCCCAGCCGTGGCTCTGTACAGCGTGTATGTAATCCTCCGGGAAGCCCTTGTCATGCAATATCTGCCTCGCCATAGTGCAATGCTTGTCCGGATACTTCTCATAGTCTATATCGTGCACAAGTCCAACCACTCCCCACTTATCTTCGTCTTCTCCAAAGAGCGCAGCAAAATGCCGCATCACAGCTTCCACCGCCAGTGCATGTTTAAAGAGGTTCTCGGATTCATTATACTCCCTGAAAACTTTTACTGCATATTTCCTGTCCGGCTTGAAATCGCTCATATCTTTTCCCTTTCTTATAAATAGTTTCTATCCCGCAGATTTTGTTACTTCATCATAACCAAAAAGGCTCACGAACTCATCCTGTATTTCTTTGCTTACCATTTGAAAATCAGCTTTCTTACCCGTCAGTTTTTCTATTGAGGTCACACCGAATCCGGCAAGCCCGCACGGAACTATCATATCGAAATGCGAAAGATCGGTGTTCACGTTCAGTGCAAACCCGTGCATAGTTATCCACTTGCTTACCGAGATTCCCATAGCTGCAATCTTATTATTGCCTATCCAAACCCCGGTGTGAACACCCGTCTTTTTCTCCGCATCAATATCAAAGCAGCGTTTCAATACATTTATCATCACATCCTGCAGGTTGTTTATATATTTACGCAGGTCTTTCCCATGCTGCATCAGGTCCAGTATAGGATATACGACAAGCTGGCCGGGTCCATGGTATGTTATGTCTCCCCCACGCTCAACCTCCACCGTCTTTATGCCCTTTTCCTTCAACAGCTGTTCACTGACCAAAATATTAGAATACTCCCCACGTTTGCCCAGCGTTAATACAGGGTTATGCTCCAACACCATAAGTGTATCCGTTATGCTCTCTTCTATCCTATCCTGCTGCAGTTTGCGCTGAAGCTCCAGCGCTTCAAAGTAGTCTATCCTGCCATAGTCGATTATTTTAAGTTTCATTTGCCCTCCACTCCAATACACAGCTCAATGTTGCGAAAGTTCCTCCATGGATTACTCCCGGAGAGTATATTATATTTGTTTTACCACGCAATATCAAACAAATCCAGATTGTTTTTTATTTGCTTATGCTTTGGGGATATTCGCTCTCAGAATCTCATTGTATATGACTTTTTATTATACAATTCATTGTGAAATATCAAGCATCTCTTCAAACTCAAGTTTTTCTTGTTTGTAATATTCTAAATCATTAAACCATTTTATGTAATTAGGGTCATTTCGTCTATCAGTTATTTCGAATTTTTTCATCAAGAATGCTCCAATACTCATAGATATTTTTTCTGCACCGTATGCATTTAAATGTCCACCATCGTCATAAAAGTCTTTGTTTGAATCAAATCCAATTTTACTAGAATTTTCAACTAAATTATAATCAATGAAAGTCAGATCAAATTCATTCGCTACTTTATATATCGCCTCGCTTTTACTATTGGTCCATAATTTTCTCGGCATAGCAATTAATACAAGGTTAATATTTTGGGTTTTACATAATTGGACGATCCTTTCTAAATAGCTCATCCCTGTTTCATCTAACTCAATTTTATCATTTTCACCGGGCTGCATGAAATCTGCAGGAAGTTCACAAGGGAAAATTTCATAACAAACATCAACACCCTTTAGAGAATTTTTCGTTGTTACTTTTTGAAAATCTTTTTTCTGTAAATACTCCCATCTGTCATGATACGTAATCAACGGATAAAAATGTTTTAAGAATGTTTGATTTTCGCTGTTTCGAACTATCTCTGAAACAGCCTGAATTTTTATTTTTGACAATGGCATATAGTCTAAAACTTTTCTTAAAAAATGAACTCTATTGTCATAATCAATGTCAATAAAAAACTCGTTACATTCAAGAAAAATAACCTTAGGCTCTTGAAATCTCAATGATTCTTTTAGTAAATAATAAGACATTATCGGTGGTTGATGCTCTGTCGCAAGTGAGTAAGATGCAATCCCAAACTCATCCCAAACTTTTAGTGGTGATATGCCGTGTGCAACAGCACTTGTGCCAAAATACAGTACATCTAATGTATTTTTTGGCTCTTCATAGAAATTTGCAACTGTTGTTGTAGCTCTGTATTTCCCCGTTGTAAATTTCGGGGTTAAAATCTGCGTTAATAAATAAGATATAATAATAAAGACAACTGCGAAAATTATTATTTTTGCTGCTATTTTTAACTTATTGCTCATTTTCTCACCTCAGAAACCCATATAAATAAAACTGTTTGCATCAAACCCATTTCCATAATTTCCAAATATCAATATGTAAAATAAAAAGATGAAATATATTGCCCAGCGAATTACTATTCGCTGTTCTGATAGTTTTTGTCTAATATTAAATCCTTTTTCCTGTAATATACTAATAAAAAATAATATTAGTATGGAAAAACCCAAAACAGCAAAATTAGCTTTGCTTAGACCCAGTTCGAAAAGCCTTCCATTTACTAAAATCTCAGGATTAAACACAGTAACTGTTGTCCCCATCATTGCTATAGATGTTTTGAAACTTGCCGCTCTAGAAAAATATCTGGCAACACTACATAAAAAGAAGGTCCTTAAAGTTTGAAACAACCTCCATCCAAAACTTTTTGTACGTATTCTGAATTTTCTCTCTATATTTTTTAACAATGGTGCGAAGACTAAACCCAAAGCAATCAATCCGCCATTATACATACCAAAAGCAATATATTTCCAGCTTGCCCCATGCCAGATACCAATAACAATAAAAACAATAAACGTGACAATCACAACAGGAAGAATTTTGCCAATAATATTCCCAAATATTTTTCTAGATAACTCGCCCAGTTTAACAAATGGTTTAGACAAGCATAGTGGATAGAACAGATAATCGCGCATCCATGCGCCAAGTGTAATATGCCATCTTTGCCAAAATTCCGATATGCTTCTTGCAAAATACGGACGTTCGAAATTCTTCGAAAGCTTAATCCCCATTGTTTGCGCTATACCGCGAGCAATATCTATGCCTCCAGAAAAATCAGCATATATTTGAACACAAAAAAGCAACACTGCTATATATATTTCTAAACCAACATATTGAGAAAAATCTCCAAATACCTGATTGACTAAAACGGCAGCTCTATCAGCAATTACAACCTTTTTAAATAAGCCCCAAACTATTAGTTGTATCCCATATTTCGCTTGTTTATAATCAAATTTATGTGGTGAATACAATTGGATAGCTAGTTTATCGTATCTTCCAATAGGGCCTTGTACAATTTGCGGAAAGAACGATACAAACAAAGCAAATTTTGCAAGATTTCTATCAGGTTTATATTTGTCACGATATATATCTATAATATATCCTGCAGACTGAAAAGTATAAAATGATATCCCCAGAGGAAGCAATAAGTTTATCTTCGGTATCTGAACATTAATATTCGCCATGTGAAATACTGAATCGATATTTTCAATAAAAAAGTTAAAGTATTTTAGAAACGCCAATATACCAAAAGTTAGCAAAAGAGCTATTGCCAGTATGAGTCTTTTTTTCTTTTTTGAATCTAATTTGAGTTGTTTTTTTTGCTCTTTAGAAAGCGTTGTCTTTCCCTCAAGTAAAGCTGTGTTCTGCTTTTGATTAATATTACCTAAAATGAGACCCGTATAAAATGTCGTAATTGTTGTAAACATAAGAAACAGGGATATCGCAAAGCCAGAAAAAAGATAGAACACATAGCTCGCAAAAAGAAGTACACACCATTGCCATTTTTTTGGCGACAAAAAATAGAACAAAAATACAACTAATATAAAGATAAAGAAGTTTGAAGAAATTAAACTCATCCGGCAGCTCCATTATTATAACTTTGGCTAATTGTCTATAAAAACTAGTTCGACTCCTGTATTCTCTTTATCAGTTTAAACATGTTTTCCGCTGAATTGAAATTCTCTGGTAAAATATCTTCAACAGTAATCTCAACATCATAGTCTTCATTTATCTGCCCAATAATTGCAACAATATCGAAAGAATCAATTATGGCATCATCTATTAAAGAATTGTTGTTCATAAAATCGATATCCGGTCTAAGCTGACTTAGAATTCTTATAAGTTGTTCCATTCTTATTTTTCTCCTATTATTAGTTGTTTAGTAGTAACTGGGTTGTAACCTTTCCTGTAAATGAAAACCCTGCACATTTATAAAGATTAATAGAGGAAAAGTTTTTTTCGTCGACCCATAAATAATATCTGGTACAATCCTTAGCCTCATTCTCAATACAATCTTTCACCAATGCCAAGCCAAATCCGCGGCGCCTATACTCCTTACCCACAACTATATGATTCAAGGTGCAAATACTCTTTTTTATAAAGTAATATAATACAGCTACCACTTTACTCTCGTCCTTTTTCACTATACATCTTATATGTTTTTCATTAATATAGTGAGCCAATTCCTCTTTAGTTGGCAACGCAATGCTAAACACATCTAAAGCAGATGTCCACAAGCTTTGAATCTCCTCAGAATATTCGTACTCTGCATATTTCAATTCATACTCCGCACTATCCAATACAAATGATTTTGAGGGCATCAGTTTGTCTGGGTCGGCCTTAAGTATCATCTGTTTATATGTTTTGTAGTTAATAAATCCACACTTGACCCACCTGTTTACAATTTCTAAAAATTCACAATGCAGTTTTGAATCTAAATGCACTAAATTTATAACAACTGGTCTATCAATTTCATTAAACTTAATGTCGTCTTTTAGATTTATATAATAATATAGATTGTAAAATTTCTCTTCCCGATATAAAAAAGCTATTCCTGCCCCAACTCCTATCCAGAACATACGCTTTTGTCCTATGTATTTATTAATAACATCTGAAAAAAGATAACAGTTTGTATAAGTGCACTGATTGTTTTTTTTTGCATCTTCTATTAATGAAATGAAATGCTTTATGCTAAGTACTCTTTTCATTTTTGGCGCCCTTCAATACAATTATGCAATTTTATCCTATCAATTTTTAAATTTCTATTTAATGGAAGCTTGCTATAATATATTAGTTTGTTTGGTATCATATAATTTGGAAGTACTTCTCGCAATTTTAGAATTATATGTTTGTCACACTCAAATTTCGATTGATAAAAAAGTACAATCCTTTCATTTTCTGTGTCATGCAAGCAGCATGCTGCATCTATAAAATCTATTGCGATTGTTGCTACTTCAATCTCGGCTAGTTCTATACGACGTCCTCTGTGTTTTATCTGAAAATCCTTACGTGATAAGTACAATAGTTCGCCACGATCATTGATTTTTCCAAAATCGCCTGTACGATAAATTGTTTCCGTATAATTCAAATTCAAAGGGTTTTGGCAAAAGACCTCGGCCGTCTTCCCCGGATTGTTATAATAACCCATAGATAACGATGTTCCTTTGATACAGATCTCCCCCGCTTCTCCTTTTGTGACTAGGCAATTATTCTCGTCTAGTAAAATAAAACCCGAGTTTGGAAATGGCCCTCCTATCGGCAAAATATCACTATCTTTAAATTTTCTATCAACAATATAGTATAGACAATTAAAAGCAACCTCTGTAGGACCATAAAGATTAACATAGGAAGCATTCGGAAGATACTTGCGCCAATAGTTTAATACTTTATTTGGCATTGCTTCAGCCGTGAAAAAGATGTTTTTTAAGTATCCGGGCAGTTCTTTGTCAAGCCCTTTTAGATTTTCAATAATTCTAAAAACATAAGTCGACCAAAAAACAGTATTTATTTTCCTTTCATTAAGATATTTAATTAGCTTTGAAGGAAATGCGAACAGATTTTTAGGTATAAAGTGCAAAGTTGCACCACTTTTTAATGGTAAAAATATATCTTTAGATGCTAAATCGAAATCGAAAGGGGCTTGCCCTCCGAAAATATTTTTTTCAGATAATCCAAACTTAGTTGTGAAATGCTCTACACCTTCAATTATTGCACGGTGATCTTTTAGAACAGCTTTTGGAACACCAGTAGTTCCAGATGTGAAAATTGCATATATTGGATCTTTAGAGAGCGATTTATTACGGATTTCGATTAGGGTATCTTCATCTATTGCATTGGAAACCGCATCGTCAATAATAATTGTTCTACTGTTATATCCTGCATCACTTAACAAATTTACATCACTATTTTGTAGCAATAGCGACCTCCGGTTTAAGGTCGTCAATAATTTTTTTAATGCGTTTAGCTGGAATCTCTCGTGAAATCGGTACATAAAAATTTCCACTATAAATCACTCCAAAAAACGCAAGAATGTTTTTTATACTGCGGTCACAAATTACTAGTATCGGTCTTTTAGTTTTTTCGTAATTTACACAAATATTATACCCAACTGCTTTTGAAAGTGAACATAAGTCCGAATAGTTTATTTCTTCTTGTCCATCTGAAAAAGCCATTCTTCTTGGAAATCTTTTTGCTGTGGCTTCTAAATATTCCAAGACATTAAATACCATATTAGTTTTGACCTCCAGTTATGCTTAATATAGCATATTACTTGTAAGTATATTTAGTTGATTATAATAATTGATTTTAAACATTCAAGGCCCTCAGCTTTGCAAATTATCTTCAACATAATTATTTTATGTAAGTATGATTATTTTTCAACAACAATATCAACTTTTTTTGGGTGCAGGGCTATCCACGTGTTTCCTGGAGTAAGTACAATCTCTTTCCCCTCAGCATCTTTATATATTGTCGGCACTTCATAACTCTCTCTTTCCCAAGTACCAATAATGTGCTTACCTGCAATGAAAAACTCAGCTTTCCCACTTCCCAGCTGGTCACATAACCATCTACCCTTCGCTTCACCGCCATGATAAAATTTAACATATTGTACGATTAGATTTTTAACTTTTATCGCTTCCCCAGTCTCGGCATCTGTGAACTCTTTATCTCCCATATATCTTAAAAGCATATCATTTTTATCATCATATTTATAAGTCACTTCGCCTGAATAGAACGGGAGAGTTACACTTGATATTGTCTCTCCGGTATACTCTGACACATCCGCATACAAAAACGAACGCACTTTTGATTCTTCTTTAACTAGCTCCTGACACTTTTCCACATCAGTATATGCATTATGAGGTGCTTTTCTGTCATCCGTCCTCCAATAATAGTCATTGAAAGCTCCTTTTATTAAATTAATCCTTGTCTTTATATGATCAGACGAAGCTCGATATACATTTGATTTCCCACTTTCAGGGCCTCCAAAATGCACATATGCGCAGTCCCATTCTTGTTGTATTTTTATATAATATAGCCGTGCAGAGCGGACAGGTCCTGCAACACTTGGCAACGTATCATTATATATACAAAAGAAACGTGTGCAGCCTTCTACTGGCGCTTCATAAACTATATCTGCCACTTGTAGCCCTGTTTGTGGACGAGCAGCTTTCGAATTCTCTATCATGACTCCAACAGGTTTGTATATAGGAATGCTGTCAATTGGTAAACCTGTCGTGTACGAGCGTGCTACAGGAACCACTGTTGGTTCCACTGTTGGCGCCACTGTTGGCGCTTCAGTCGGTACAATTGTAGGTGTCACTGTTGACGCTTCAGTCGGCTCAATTGTTGGAGTCTCTGATATCTCTTTTTCGCTGCAAGCACATAAAAACAACATTAAAGTCGCAATTATTATAAAAAGCATCTTCCTTATGTACATATTACCCCTCCGATAAGCAAAATAACTTCGCTATGTTTTTTAATTCAATTACACATTTGTGCATATCCGACTTGTTGATATCATCAATTTTGTTATTCGAAACTGATACTATCAACATAGATAACATTATATCACACACACACAATCTATTTAATAGAAATAGTAAAAAAGCTATTTATTAACTCACATACTGTCTCTATTTCATTGTCAGATAAATATGGATGCATAGGTAGCGAAAGCACACATTCACTAAGCATCTTAGATACTTTGTATTCTTCTGTATCGAATTCAAGTTTACCAAAAGCTGTCTGTGAATGCATGGGCTTTGCATAGTAAATCATTGTTGGAATATCTTTATCCTTAAGATATTTATGCAATTCATTTCGTTGATCCATGTTCTCAAGAATAATAGTGTATTGAGCCCAGCTCGACGTATATTGATTAGATATAAATGGAGTTTTTACGACCCCTTGAAGTTTTTCTGTATAACTTGCCGCCACGTCATTTACTGCTTTTAGCTCGTATTCAATAAATGCATCTAGCTTACAAAGCAATACTGCTGCCTGTATACTATCCAACCTAGAGTTGATGCCTATCCTTATGTTATCATACTTTGAAGTACCTTTTCCATGAACACATAACGACTTAATTTTCTCTGCCCATTCATCATTCTCTGTAAAAACCGCACCTCCATCTCCATAACACCCAAGTGGCTTTGCCGGGAAAAAAGACGTTGTGGAAATATCTCCAAAGCTACAGCTCTTCTTGCCGCTTATACTTCCTCCAAAACCCTGTGCGGCATCTTCCAGTACGTACAAGCCATATTTTTTTGCTATACGATTGATTTCTATATAGTTGGCAGGCTGTCCAAACAAATCGACTGATATTATTGCCTTTGGTAAAAGCTCTCCTCTTGCAATAACTTCTATAATACTATTTTCAAGCTTGCTCGTATCTATATTAAATGTGTCCGCATATACATCAACAAACACTGGAGTAGCACCTTGGAATGACACCACCTCCGCAGATGCAAAAAAGGTAAAATCCGGTATAAAAACAGCATCTCCTTGACCAATTCCCCACGTCATAAGCGCTAGGGTTAATGCATCTGTACCATTCGCACATGTTATGCAATGCTTTACCCCAACATATTTTGATAAGGCCTTTTCAATATCATTTACAGGTTTACCATTTATAAAAGTGCCTGATTCAGCAACATCCAGCAACGCCCTATCAATATCGTCTTTTAATGCATGGTACTGTGTTTTTAAATCTCTAAATCGCATAATAACCTCAATGTTTTTTTATTAACTCATCATTAATAAATCTATATTCTCTATGACACTCACTACACTTTAAAGTGTTTTTTAGTGAGTGTCCACACTCACAAACCCACCCTATACGCTTTGCTGGTACGCCTGCCATAAGTGCATAATTTTGTACATCTTTAGTAACAACAGCACCAGAAGCGATCATTGCCCATTCCCCAATTATCGTACCGCATAAAATGGTTGCATTTGCCCCTATTGACGCACCGTATTTGACAATTGTTTTTATAAATCCATTGCTCCCTTTTGGATATTTACTTCGTGGCGTAAGATCATTTGTAAAAACCATTGACGGGCCACAAAATACATAGTCTTCAAGCTCGACACCTTCATATATTGACACATTATTTTGTATTTTTACACCATTGCCAATAATAACGCCATTACCAACATTAACATTCTGCCCAAGCGAACAGTTTTCACCTATCCTTGCCCCGCTCATAATATGACTAAAATGCCATATCTTTGTACCATCTCCGATCATGACATTCTCATCAATATAGCTGCTTTCATGAACAAAATAACTCATCTATCAAACCTACCAATAAAATCTGTTGTAGCACAGCTCCTAAGAGGCAACTTTACACTCTTACCTTTTGCTGCAGATTTATATATTGCAAGTACAAGCTCTAGCGCTCTTCTTCCATCCATTGCAGTCACGTATGGTTGTCTGTCACTGATAATTGAATCAATAACATCGGCATATAGCGGATTGTGCCCAAACCCATATACACTCGGCGGATCTTCGCTATATTTTTCTTTCACTTCTTTTGCATTATCAATGTCATCATCAAATCTCCATTCTTCAATGAGATTAACAGACTTTCCTCCAGCTTTCACCGTGCCTTTGTCGCCAAATATATAGAGGGTTTCTTCTAGATTTTGTGGGTAGATATTTGTAGTTCCCTCTATAACACCGTAGCTGCCATTAGCAAACTTGACAAGCGCAAGACCTAAATCTTCTGCCGCAATATATTCATGCTTAAGATTATCCGTTATACCAACAACTTCTGTCACATCGTTGCCCATAGTCCAACGCAATAAATCGATATTATGTATACATTGATTCATAAGCGCTCCGCCATCCTGCTCCCACGTTCCACGCCACGGCGCTTGTGTATAATAGTCCTGTCCTCGATTCCATCGAATGTGAGCAGTACCATACAAAAGCCTTCCAAACCGGCCATTGTCTAAAGCCTCTTTCACCTTTTGCACCGATTTATTAAACCTGTTTTGATGACAAGCACAGACCTTAACACCTTTTTTTGCTGCCTTTGCTACTATAGCATCCGCATCTTCTAGAGAAAGCGCTATAGGTTTTTCTATTATTAAATTACACCCAGCTTTTATGCAATCCAATGCAATGCTTGCATGATTTCCGCTCTCTGTACAAATAGCAACAAGTTCAGGCGACTGCTCTTTTAGCATTTGCTTGTAATCTGTATACCTATTCACATTATCAGAAAGGGAAAACTTTTCAGATTTTTCATCCATTCTTTGCGGTAAAATATCACAAATAGCAACAATATTGAGTTCGTTTTTTAAAGCTGCTGCTATGTGATTATGCGATATCCTACCGCAGCCTATTAATGCGTATTTCATGTGTTCTCCTATAAAACCTCCACGTTATCTTTGTTTTCTACGTTCTTCATCGCGTTTTTAGTATCAAAAATCGCCTTTGAATGTTTCCCTATAAACTCATAATCAAAGGCAGAATGAGATGCCGTAATTATTACTAGGTCGGCAGTTTCGACAAGATTTTCAGTTAGTGTATTTTCACCATTCACAAATCCACCTTTAAATTTATATTGGTTAATGTGCGGATCAAAAAAAGTTACCTCTGCGCCTTGTTTCTTGAGTATATCTATAATATGAAGGGCAGGGCTTTCTCTATAATCATCTATATCCTGCTTATATGCCACACCAAGCACCAGCACTTTCGAGCCCTTAATCGATTTTTGTTGTCTGTTAAGTATCTTACTGGCACGTTCAACGCAGTACTCCGGCATACGATCGTTAACCATCATAGAGCTTTCTATCATTGATGTATGGAAACCATACTCTCTCGCTTTCCATGATAAATAATATGGGTCAAGTGGAATACAATGTCCTCCAAGTCCAGGCCCTGGGTAAAATGCCTGAAATCCGTATGGCTTAGATTTAGCTGCGTCAATCACTTCCCAGAAGTTAATCCCCATTTTATTGCAAAGTATAGAAAGCTCATTTACAAGCCCTATGTTAACATTTCTATATGTATTCTCTAGTATCTTTTCCATCTCAGCTATGGCTGGGCTCGAAACTCGGTGTATTGGTGCTTCTAAAATACTTTCATACAGAGCTGCAGCGACATCAGTGCACTGCGGCGTTATACCGCCTACCACTTTTGGTGTGTTTTTTGTTTTGTATATGGCGTTGCCTGGGTCAACTCGTTCAGGAGAAAAAGCAAGATAAAAATCTTCACCACAAACAAAGCCTGAAGTTTCTAGTATTGGTTTTAGCAGCTCCTCCGTTGTTCCTGGATACGTTGTTGATTCTAATACGATCAGCATATCTTTATGCATATGCGGAACAATGCTTCTAGCTGATGTTTCAACATAGCTTATATCCGGTTGCTGATGGCTATCCAGCGGTGTTGGCACACATATACAGACGCAGTCAGCTCTTGCAACCTCAGAAAAATCTGCTGTCGCTTTTAATTTTCCAGAAGCCACTAAAGACTTTAAATCTTCGTTTACTACATCACCAATATAATTCTCTCCGCTATTTACCATATCAACTTTTGGTTGTTGAACATCAAACCCTATGGTCATATATCCAGCTTTAGCTTTTTCTACAGCAAGCGGTAGCCCTACATATCCGAGGCCTACAACTCCAAGAATCGCTGTACCCTCACGTAGTTTTTGTTTTAGTGTACTCATCTTTAACTTTCTCCTATGCTACTATAATAACATATTTCAAATCAAACTAATAATTTTGAAATACTATTTCTTTTATAATTACTATTCTTTTCTATCGGCTAGCACAGTGTTCAGTATATTCGATATATCTTCATCAGGATATCTATATTCGTAAGCCTTTGTCCATCTATCCAAATAGTACGGAATATTTTCGAATTTATCCAAATCATTGATAAGCTTATCACCACTAAGAGCATATAGCAAATCCAGATGTACTGCTTGATAAGACTTTTGGACAGGAGCTACTGTCATAGAATACCTACTCCAACTTGCGCCATCTGGCAAATCTTCCATTTCATAATTGTAGTCATCTAATCTATAAATAACATCTTGCAAAATGTTTCTATAGAGTATTAACAATTTTCTCAAAATATTTCTCCAGTTTTTCACATATATCTCTAGCTGCATTTCCATCTCCAAAAAAACTTGGCTGCTCACGTTCTAAATTTATTAGGGGCCTTTGCGCGTAATTTACAATCTCAGAAACATCAATCTTAGCGAGCATGTTCCATTCATCGTTTAGAGTTTCAACCCACTCAGTTTGATCTCGCAAAGTGGTGCACGCTGTTTTAAGAAAATAAGCTTCTTTTTGTAACCCGCCCGAATCTGTGAGTACCATATTAGCATTAGCCGTCAGATACAGCATAAGTAAGTATCCAACAGGTTTTATTATAATAATATTATCCATACAAACATCCAGCTTATCTACCAGTTGTTTTGTCCTTGGATGCAATGGCAGTAAAACTCTTCTATTAAGATTCTGAAATGCTTCCACAATAATTTTTAATTCTGTATCATCATTTGTATTTTCAGCACGATGCACAGTAGCAAGGTAATAATCTTTTTCTTTAATTTTGAGTTTTATTGAGTTGTCATTTTCAATTTCTGCTATCCAATTACCGTTTTTGTATTTGTCACTAGATACTTTTATATTTCGAAGAACTACATCATACATTATATCACCAGTATTATATACGTTCTCGATTATACCTTCTTTTTTTAAATTCTCAACTGATGTTTGTGTCGGGCAAAACAACATCGAAGAAATGTGATCCGTTAGAACCCTGTTCTGTTCTTCCGGCATTCTCATATTGTAGCTTCTAAGCCCTGCCTCAATATGAAAAACAGGAATGTGCAATTTACTTGCAGCTAATGCGCCAGCTAAAGTTGAGTTAGTATCCCCATATACAAGCAACCCATCCGGTTTATGTATAAATAAAAGCTCTTCTATCCTTTCAAGCATTCGGCCAGTTTGTGCGCCATGGCTACCAGAACCTACCTGAAGGTTATAGTCTGGTTTAGGAATTCCGAGTTCTCTAAAAAATATATCAGACATATTCGCATCATAATGCTGCCCTGTATGAACCAATATTTCTTCATTGTCTTTTCTAAATGCTTCAGAAAACGGTGCCGCTTTAACAAACTGCGGTCGTGCCCCTACTATCGTCATTATTTTCATTCTACAAACCCTTTAACCATTCCATATCTATTTTATATATTTATATATATTCTTATCAAAACCTTTATACTATCTATAGTGCTCTTAAACGGCCAAACTAAATGCCCTCCTGTAAACTTCTTTAATCACAGTTAACAGCTCCGCTTTTAACTTGATATTACCGTATATTTGCTTTAAAACCAAGTTAAATTAACGGGCGATATACCCTTCTCCATTATAGCAAGGTACAATGAAGGTTTATGCATTCTTTTTTCTCCTGACTCTTTTCAAAATTATATTTTTCATATATATAAATTCCTCATTTTTTCTGAATATAACAAAGAAGATCATGTTTGGTACTATTATAACCGCCAGCATCATTATAACAAAATTAAGTATAGTCACATTATGCATTATTGCACTTTTTAATAACCAGCAAATTAAGCCGGATATTAAAACCGGCAACATAAATTTAAGCCAATCTATAAAAAACGGCTTTGAACCTATATCAAAAACTACTCTATAGACTATTACGGGTTTGATAATATTGCCTATTATTCGCTGTACTATTGTGCCTATAAAAACGCCAGCTAATCCAATATACTTAACCAATACTATTGAAACCACCAAGTTTGTTATTGCTTGTATTATTGCAACATATTTATCCTGATTAAAAACGCCGCTTGCGGATTTAATGTTTCCGATACATATATCATCACCAGCAAGATAAAAGCTGATCACTATTAATAGCCATGTAAACTCCGAAATGGTCATTTTGTCACCTAGCCAAAGAGTGACAAAAGGCGTTCCGAGTATGAAAAATGCTATAGCGCAGAATCCATATATCCAAAATGCTACAAAGCGGTATGTTTTGAAAACCACATACTGCTTTTCCTTACTTTCTGTAGCAACCAGATTCCCAAAACTCCCAATTGCAGCATTAAAGATAATAACAACAAATGTGCTGACAGAAGTGATTAGCAAATTGTAGTTTGATACTATACCGACCACAGCTAAACTAATGAATGCAGAAATTATTATATTGTCCGTCTGGTAAACACTTATGGAACCTATTTTATGCCATATTAGCGCTATTGTATTTTTCTTAATTGGTGCAATTTCTTCTTTAGTTAGTTTCTTAACATTTTTTTCTTTTAGAAACGGGAATTTTTTATTAATGTACAAATTTGCAAATATTTTTTGTCCAAGCCCAACTACAGCAGCCGCAATAAGATATGCAAGAAAATCCCGAAAAATAAATAGTACGATTATTTGAAATATTGAAGCTGCAATCGTAGTTATTGCTGTAATATTTGAAACAATATAGTCCTTTTGTTTTGCATTTAAGAGACCATATTTATAAGTTACGAAATAACTCGATACTGTATTAAACAAAAATATTAAGTAATATATCGAGATGTTCCCAATATTCCCAGGATCTTTAACAATAATACTCAAAAACGGTAATATTCCAAGACCTATAGAAGCAACTATTAATGCTATAACCCTGTATGCCTTTTTATAAAAATGAAGAAGGGCTTTTGTTTTTTCAATATCATCTTCGGCAACAGGTTTATACAATGCAAAGTTCATTGCTACGCCAATTCCAAGCTCTGCAAATGAGAGTACCCCAAGCACGTTTGTGAATAATCCATTTACACCAAGATAATCTACGCTAAGCATGCTTATAAAAATTGTTCTTAATGCAAATTTAAGAACAACATTTATAAAACTTGACATATATCCATATATTATGTTTTTTCCAGTAAACTTCAATCTTGACATTTTGCAATCCTTTATTCCTTGTTCTTTATTACATTGCTAAGACTATACTTGGAATGTCTTATATCTAATAATACGAATAATTTTATTAATGAGTTTTTTTAAAAATACAAAATACTCTCCACGAAAAATAATATGCCTCTTTTTGTTGTTCCTTTGCTCTCGCAAATCAGAATGAATCTTTGCTAAACTTTGCTTCAACGTTCTTTGGTCATATATCTTGTTATTCTTATTTACCTTTACCATATCAAGCATTATTTTTTCTATTGTTCTACACTGTTTTTCACTAAAAGTACGTTTTCCTTGAGCAACCATGTCTAAAAGCGTAATCTGTTCTTGGCTTATTTCATCCAACAATTCTTTATAAAGTTTTTTACGTATTTTACTAGCATTTGAAATTTGTATATGCAGTTTTTGTTGGGTAACCTGTTTCTCATGAACTCGATATTTTAGCAGTACCTTCGGCACACTGCATATATCGGTATATCGGAGACACTTCACCCATAACTCATAATCTTCTGCGTTATTAATCTTTGTATTGTACCGTAAGTTGTATTTGTTAAGTAGTTCTTTTCTTATCATTACCGATGGCTGTGCTAACGGCGAATTAAACAAAGAATACACTTTAGCTTGCTTTGGATTCGTTGGCAGCTGTACAGTACATATAATACCATCCTGATTGAATTTACATATAGCCGAACCACAAACACCTATATTCGGGTTTCTATCCATATACAGAATTTGCTTTTTAAAACGATCCGGCATACAAATATCATCCGCATCAATCCGAGCAATATATTCGCCAACAGCATTATCAATACCTATGTTAGCAGAAGTAGATACCCCAAGGTTTGTTTTATTATTAAAAATCCTTATTCGTGAATCTGAGTACTTAGCCAAGATTGTTTCTGTATTATCAATAGAACAATCATTTATAATTATCAGCTCAAAATCACTAAATGTCTGGTTTATTATACTTTCAATTGTTTCTCTTATATATTTCTCGCCATTATACACAGCTAACACAGCGCTTACTCTTGGCATTACACCCTCCCGTTATTATTTAGAAGCTTGTGTTTAAATTCCTGGAAACTCTGCAGATTCTCATCTTTTTGAGACAGAATAATCTGGTTATCAACCTGCTCCAGCGGCCAGTCAATCCCTATTCCCTCATCGTTCCACAAAATTCCATCATCATACTCTCCATAAAATTTTTCTGCACATTTGTAAGCGACAATCGAAGGTTCGATCACTAAATATCCATGCCCAAAATGCTTTGGAACGTACAGCATATCTTTGTTTTCTTCCGATAGGAAAAAACCTTTATACTTCCCAAAAGTAGATGAATCCTTTCTCAAATCCACAATAACATCATAAATTTTACCCACTACGCATCTAACAAGCTTGGGCTGTTCCATGACTTTTTGAAAATGGATAGCTCTGATAACTCCCTTTTTAGAATTGGTATAAAAAACTTCTTTCAGTTCGTGCTCTATACCATTATCTTGAAAAGTCTGTTTGCAATAGTCTTTTAAAAAATATCCGCGCTCGTCATACGCTACAAATGGCTTTATCAGATATGCCCCTTCTAAATCAAGCTCCGTAAATGAAAATTTCTGAATCATTTTGTTCTCCCTTTAAAAGCCGCTTTACTTTCTTCAATCGTTTCTCTTATGCCCTCTTCGAATGAATATGTAGGCTCAAATCCTGTATCTCTAACAAGATCAGTAGTACTAAACCATTCTTGATAATACTTTAAGCCATCTTCAGCTCGTTCACCTAATGCAATTTCAGCTCCGTTCCCATAGATATCCTTAATCGCTAACAGATACTTCTTTAAAATTCTTGGTGTCCCGCTGCCAATAAAATAACAGGACTGAGTGGTTATTTTTTCTCCCAATAGGAAAAGTGCTTTT
Source organism: Christensenellaceae bacterium (assembly GCA_963666505.2). Lineage (GTDB taxonomy): Bacteria > Bacillota > Clostridia > Christensenellales > SZUA-584 > JABGQS01. The sequence goes on from CAXXXL010000002.1 coordinate 415,691, forward strand.
GCTATATCCTTAATATACATTAAATCGTAAGGCTGCTCAGCTTTAGAATATGTTGGGACTCTTCCATGGTTGAGTTCGTCAAGAGTATATCCAATAATGTTACCTGTACGATTATTCGCACCGTAAATATTCGATAACCTGGTCCATACTAATTGAATGCCCTGTTTTTTACACAAAACTCGCAGCAGGCAATGTGTTGTATGCTTAGCAATCCCATATATAATATTTTCCGAACCAACATTGCATTCAAGTACATTTCCTGCAATTTTTTCAGTTATTGTCCCGACACAAATAAATTTTCTACATTCCAGCTGTTTAGCGATTGTTACGCAGTCACAAGCATATTTACTATTATTAAGCTGCAACTCATAATTCGCTCTATTTTTGCCACTTGCTCCATCCCATGCAAGATGATAAAAAACATCTATACGTTTTTCATCTAGTATTTCCGGTAACTTACATATATTTTCCAAATCACAAAATACAATGGTTAAATTCTCATTTGTCTGATCTAACAATTTAATATCAGATTGTTCATTTCGTACTACTGCAACCACTTCGACTTTTTCTTCTAACAACTTTTGTATTAGATAGCTTGCGACAAAACCATTAGCACCAGTAACTATAGCCTTTTTCAATTCACTTCTCCTTTGTTTACATAATCTTCTATTTGTGAAGCCATAACAAGAGAAATATCCTCTTTATTAATATATGCTTTTGTCCACTGCACAGTCTTTTTCTACGGCATCATCAACGTGCCATTTGGGACCCCAGCCAAATATATTTTTGATTTTTGAACAATCAAGCTTCAGAAAATTCGCTTCATGCGGACCCCCATCATGTTTGTTTACCCAAGTCAGTGATTCACCCCATTTTTCACAGAACAGCTCTACAAGTCTCCCTGTTGAAACACAATCATAATCGTCCGGGCCGATATTATAGTACCCTTCGTTCGATTTGTCCTCATATTGTTTTTGCGCAATCATTAGATAGGCTGCCAATGGTTCAATAACATGTTGATATGGTCTGACAGAGTAAGGATTGCGTACTGCGATTTCCCGCTGTGCCCGTGCCGCCCGAATACAATCAGGAATAATACGATCCTTCGCAAAATCGCCTCCGCCAATAACATTACCAGCTCTTGAGGTCGACACAGCAATGCCTTCATTTGCAAAAAACGCTTTACAATAACTGTGTGTAACGAGTTCAGAGCACGATTTGCTATTAGAATAAGGATCGTATCCATCTAGTTGTTCATCTTCTCGATATCCCCATTCCCATTCACGGTTCAAATATACCTTATCCGTAGTAACATTTACAACTGAGCGTACGCACGAGTTTTCACGTATACACTCGAAAAAATTTACTGTCCCCATTACATTTGTCTCATATGTATAATGCGGTCTTTCGTATGAATCTCTCACTAATGGCTGCGCGGCCAGATGAAGTGCGATCTCAGGCTTCGCTTCACGAAAAGCCTTTTTTAGTGATTCTAGATTCCGGACATCCCCAATAATAGAGTGAATATTCCCCTCCACCTCAGATATATCAAACAGGTTTTCACTTCCTTGAGGTGCAAGCGCATAACCCGTCACTTCGGCTCCGGCATCAATGAGCATTTTGCATAACCACGCACCCTTAAACCCAGTATGCCCTGTTATGAATATTTTTTTGTCCTTAAAAAAGTCCAACATGCCTACCAAACCCTCCATGCGCATTGTTTATTTGCCCATTCCTTTTCTAGTGTCTCTTTATCTCTTAAATTATCCATACACTGCCAAAATCCATGGTGTTTAAATGCTGTGAGCTCTCCATTTTTTGCAACATTTTCTAGCGGTTGTCTTTCAAATATTGTTTCATCGCCGTCTATGTAATCAATTATTTGCGGTTCGAGCACCATAAACCCTCCGTTTATCCAGCCTCCACCATCTTTGTCGTCTTTTCTTTGAAACTATTTATTGATTGGTCTTCCCCTATATCTAATGTTCCGAACCTTCCACCCATTTGAATCGCGGTTATAGTCGCAATCTTTCCTTGCTTTTCGTGAAATTCCACAAGTTCGTTTATATCAACATCGCCAACTCCATCACCGTAAGTAAGCATGAAAGTCTCATCTTTGATAAATTCTTTTATTCTTTTAACACGACCACCGGTCATCGTGTTCAGTCCCGTATCAACCAAAGTTACCTTCCATGGTTCTGCAGTGTTTTTATGAATTGTTATCTTGTTCTCTGAACAAAAATCAAAAGTTACATCGGATGTATGCAGATAATAGTCTGCGAAAAACTCTTTTATTACAAACTGCTTATACCCACAACATATTATAAACTCGTTATGCCCAAAGTGAGAATAATACTTCATTATATGCCAAAGTATAGGCTGACCCCCAATTTCTATCATCGGCTTTGGTTTTAAGTGGCTCTCTTCGCTTATACGCGTACCAAACCCGCCTGCCAAAATTACTACTTTCATATTTGTCTCCTTATAAATAAAATATTTACTCGTATCTTTTTACTCTGAGTTTTGCCATTTTTATACGAAGTTCTCTTCTTCTCCATTTTATATGTCTGATAACTCTTTGTATAAATGTCGGCTCAACAATTAAAACATTCTCGTTTTCTTCACTATCATAAAAGCCACGGACGGAAAAATCCATTTCAATATTATATTTACTGAAAAGTTCTTTTGTAGCTTTACCCCATTTCCCCTGTCGTAACCCATATTTTGCAAACATATGAGTGAATATATATGGTTCATTCTCTATTGCGCAATAAAAATCGTCATCATACTTTGCACTCCTTATGCTCCCAATTATCTCAAAATCCCAAGGAGTTTCATTTGGCTTTATAAACTCCATCAATCTATCTTTTCTCCATATTGCAGGCTGACAATTAAATTTGTAATCGCTTTTTCGAGGTCGCTTTTCAAATCCCTTATATTTCCCATCACGTATGTTTTCGCCAGGAACATTATTTAAACAAAACACTGCTATATTCTTATTCTCTTCCATCCATTCCAGACACTTTTCGATACGTATTTGGTCTACCTTTTTTAACGGATAAAAATCGTCTAGCAACAAAATTATGTACTCTTCTTCAATGCTTTTCAGGCACGTTAACATCCTTTTGCCCCAAACCATAACCTTGCCCGTTCTGCAAACCTCTACATCCATAAATTCACAGTTATAATACTCTATTTCTGTAAGTAAAACAACAGGGTACTTTCTATCAGGCCATTCTTCCCCTAGAATCTTAAAGCATGGATCCCAGACGTCTTTATATTCATCGCAGCTGCTTACAACGACTTTGCACTTGTTGTTACTATCGTTCATCTCTTCTCTCCTGCTGTTTGTCTGTCAATAACCTTTCCCATTCGTCAATAACAGTATCTAAGCTTGCCAGCTTTGCATGACGTTTTGCATTCTTAGACAATTTTTCTATTAACTCTGGATTGGTAATCAGGTCAAGTAATTTAGTTTTATAACCATCCACATCGCCCTTATCGACAACAACGCCCGTCTCTCCATTAATGATTGCTTCATACGTAGGTTCTCCAAATTCAAATGCAATTGCCGGTACGCCACACTCGCTAGCTTCGAAAACCGCCAAACTGAACGACTCGTATTTTGAAGCAATCATCAGCAGGGATGAGTTAAGCAGCTCCTTTTTAGGGTCATCTGTATTACCATAATAACAAATCTGTTCTGATTTCTCTATCGTTTTTATTGATTCCTCATTAAGTTCACCTGAGCCAAATATTGCAAGACACCAATCAGTTATATCGTTTTCCTCTATAACTTCGCTAAAAATCTTTACAATCAAATCAACCTGTTTTTCAGGACTAATCCTTCCAAGATACATTATTCTTTTATTTTGCCTGACATCGGCACTTTTTGTGCTTTTTATACTCAGCGGATTATATATCGAAATAGAATTTTTTATCCCTGCATCTTTACCAAGTTCTGCTGTAGCTTTAACATTCCAAACCACTTTTTTTACTTTGTTTTTGTATTTATTTACAATCACATGCATGAACTTATTTTCAGCAAAAAACGGATAGTTAGTATGAATGTGTATTACTGTTTTTTTTAGCATAGCTTTTGGAACACAATCCAACATATAGGTGTATGAAACAATAATGCAATCAGGCTTGAAGCTTTCTACAGCTATTTTCATCTTTTTGCAGTCTGCTCTCATCCCTAAATAATATATTACTATATCTTTCATCTGTTTAGCGAACTTAATTAATCTAAGCTTTTTGAATAGCTTTAGAGCTAACTTGTTTGAAGGCCTGTCAACTAAGTCCTTACTATTAATTAGTAAAGCTTCTACTTTTTTATCTATGTGTATATCTTCGTTCTTACCAAGTAATCGCATAGAGAATATACCAACTCTATGACCGCGCGATACAAAGCCTTCTGCTAGAGTCTTGTTTACAATCTCAACGCCCCCGATAACATCCGGGCTGTTTTGTAGAAATAGAATCCTCATTTTTTATCTCTCAAGTTTTTCAAATTCTCGTATTAAAGTGTTTCTAATCACTCTCTTATTTTCATACATCTCATAGTTGTTCTTAACAGAACAATCCTTCTCAATTATATCAATCAAGGCTTTAGAAATATCTTCTCCGTTTGGTTTTACATTAATATGCTTTGTATCCTTTAAGTGCCTATAGATTGGGCTTTTATGATTTGCAATTGAAATAATCGTTTTATTTGCCAATAAATATTCTATAAATTTTGATGGCATGAATGGCTGCAGCTTATCTTCATCAATATATACATCAAGCAAAAGCAATGTGTCTGATTTACTCATTATATCAAGAGTTTGTGAATATGGTATTCTCTCATGAGCAATAAAAACATCTTGCACTCCATTTTTTTCTATCAATTTCTTTTGACGTTGTTCCATGTTCCCATAATGTTCAATAATAATGTGTTTATATAAATCCGGGATTTTTTTCTTTGTAATTATAATCCCCTCTATCAAGCTATCAATTCGTCTGGCTCCGTATACGTTTCCAAGATGGACAATTCTTTTCGGTTTATTGCCAGGATTATTTTGTGTCTCAATAATTTTTTTATATATCGGCCATTCTTTTATATATGTAAAAGGTACAATTACAGATTTCTCAATTAGTTCTTTTTTACCTTGAGTCATAAAATCACGCTGCTCTTCCGAAACAAACACTAGTAAATCCGCATGTTTAAAAGCAACTTTTTGATATTTTACCCTATCATTTAATTTTCTCATAAAAAAATGCCCTGCCTTTATTGCAAGACTGTTATATTCTTTCCTATTATACTCTACCATAGGATTGTCTTTTATAGGATCAGAGAAGCTTGCGACCCATTTAATACTCTTTTTTTTCTTTTTTACTTTGTAGCCAGCCATATGTGAAAAATTAGGAACAGATAACGAAAACACCACTCCATAATTCTTGTCCTTTAGGCTTTTTACTGCTTGTTTATAATACTTTCGTTTATTAAGTGCTAGCTTTAGAATGTTTCTATTGGACCTTTCGAATATAGCATACCTGTATTCACCAGCAAGATTAATTGTGAATTTTCGGTATAATGGGTCACTTTGTATATTTTCTTTCAAGCTATCATCATCTTCTGTTGCCATTGCCAAAACATCTATATCATAATCGAGCATACGCAGAAGCTTATAGCTTAATATTGCTATTGTTGAGTTGTTAGGCAAAAATATTCCTGGCAATGCCAGCATGTTTTTATTTCTATTATCCAAAACACCTAAGTCCTTACTTGTGCCAAATGCGAAAATTAACAATTCCGATATAGCTTTGAATTATTTTTATAACTTTTTCACTAACATTTTTATCTTCATAATCAGAAACATTCATAATTCTTTTCTTATCAAAAAAACCAAGCGCAATTTTAACTGCACTTTTTATACATCCTTCATCAAACGCGCCGAGAACAATATCCCCTGCTTCAAGTGCTTCCGGTCTCTCCGTACTTGTTCTAAGAGATACTGCAGGAAAGTTAAGAATCGCCGCTTCCTCCGGAACAGTTCCGCTGTCAGATAAAACACATAAAGAATTTTTTTGCAAGCAAATATAATCAAAGAAACCTAGTGGCTGTATTGCATGAATACGTTCGTCGAACTCAATAATAAGCTCTTTGATTTTCTTTTTTGTCCTTGGGTGTGTCGAAAGAATTATTGGCAAATCATACTCAATTGCAAGGCTGTTTAATGAACTGCATATCTGCTCAAAGTTGTCGTTAAGGTCAAGGTTTTCTTCCCTGTGAATACTAGCTACGAAATACTTGCCTTTCTCTAAGTTTAACTTAGAGAGAATACAAGACTCCTCAATCTGCTCCTTGAATTCGTCTAATACTTCAGCCATTGGAGAGCCTGTAACATATAAAAAATCGTTTTTAACACCTTCATGAATTAAATATCTTCTAGCGTTTTCAGTATAAGATAAGTTAACATCACTAACATGGTCAATTATCTTTCGATTTATTTCCTCTGGAACACGCAAATCAAAACACCTGTTTCCTGCTTCCATATGAAATATCGGGATCTTCAACCTTTTTGCAGGAATAGCAACTAACCCACTATTGGTATCACCAAGTATAAGCAATGCGTCAGGCCTTTCTTTTACAAGAAGAGAATACCCCCTCGAGATAATATTTCCTATAGTTTCACCAACGTGTTTTCCTGTAGAATCCATATAATAGTCAGGTTCTCTTATCCCAAGATCGTCAAAAAAAACCTGATTTAAACTATAATCGTAATTTTGACCCGTATGTACCAGTATGGTTTCAAAAAACTCCGGAAGCTTTTTTATTGTTGTACTAAGCCTTATAAGTTCAGGCCTTGTTCCAACTACTATCATTACCTTTTTCATGTTTTCCCTTACCTAATTGTATTTATATTTCTCCATCCATTCTGCAAGTTCCTTAATCATTGTTTCATAATCAGGAACATCAATATTGTAGTCCTCTCTAGTTTTAACCAAGCTCTTATCACAGATAAAATCTTCATACGGAATTATTCTTACATCTGATTTAAAGTATTTTTTAAAAAGCAACAGTAATTCGTATTTAGATATTTTCCCCCCATTTACTAGATGAATTAGTCCGCATATGTCTTTATCGATAATCTCAATTATAGATTTAGAAAGCTGCAAAGTTGTTACACCAGTCCATATTGCATTCGTATACCCCCTCACTTCACCTCTCTGATTCAAAAACCAGTTAAGCAAACCAATCCTATTGTTTCTAACTTCTGGACCAATAATTGAAGTTCTAATTGTAATATTATTAGAGTTGTTAATTTCACCGAGAGCCTTTGACCTCCCATAAAAAGTTGTCGCATCAGTTATACTGGTCTCTATGTATTCACCTTTGTAACCAGAAAAAACGCAATCTGTGCTAATATGAATAAGTTTATAATCATATACGCTTGATTTTTCGTCCAAGATATGTGGAAATAGGCTATTTACGCTTACAGCAGTTGCCTTATTGTCCTCTGCCATAGTGTTTTAAAACCCCAGTGGCATTAATAATATAGTCAGGTCTGGCTTTTTCGATAATACCGCAAAGATCAGGGCTGCTTGTTACATCATAATAATAATGCTTATCAAGGATTAATCCTTCCTGTCTTGTTGTATATAATACGTTATAGCCGCTTTGTTTAAGATGTTCCCTAATCATATGGCCTGCCATGCCGTTGCCGCCAAATATTAAAATGTTGGTCATCAAAAGTCCCCTTAAATATATGTATTACGTTTTTTGCATATTAACAACTATACATTTTAAGCTTCTTTAGCAACGCAACCATACCGTTAACATCAAGTCTCTCTGTATTGTGAGAATTGTACTCAGCTACTTTCAATATTCGATCATCACCTTCGGAGTGATACTTTTCATAGTTTAAATCTCTCGTATCAGCTGGTATTCTGTAATATCCCCCTAAATCTTCTGCTTTTACCATCTCTTCTTTGGTAACAAGGGTTTCAAAAAGCTTTTCTCCGTGTCTCGTTCCTATTATTCTAATATCTCGTTCTAGGTTCTTTAACTTTAAAATAGCTTTTGCCAAAACTTCTATAGTAGCTGCCGGAGCTTTTTGTATAAAAAGATCCCCTTGTTTCGCATTCTTAAAGGCATATAATACCAAATCAACAGCATCCTCTAAAGTCATCATAAATCTCGTCATCTCAGGATTTGTAATTGTGATTTCTTTACCTTGTTCTATCTGTTCATCAAAAAGAGGTATTACAGACCCCCTTGAGGCCATCACGTTCCCATATCTCGTCAAAGCTATTATTGTTTCATCATCATTAAGATTGCGGCCAACTGCAACAGCTGTCTTTTCCATCAAAGCTTTTGTCATGCCCATAGCATTTATCGGATAGGCAGCTTTATCAGTGCTTAAACAAACAACTTTCTTAACTTTGTTGTTAATAGCAGCTGTTAAAACGTTATTCGTCCCAATAACATTTGTTTTTACCGCTTCCATTGGGAAAAATTCACAAGTCGGCACCTGCTTTAATGCTGCCGCATGAAATACATAATCTACACCTTTGATTGCATTATTTACACTTTCTAAGCTCCTGGTATCACCAATATAAAATTTCAACTTATCGCTGTTGTATTTCTTTCGCATATCATCTTGCTTTTTTTCGTCCCTGGAAAAAATGCGTATCTGTTTGAACGAGTTCCCTAAAGCTCTTTTGACAAGTGCGTTGCCAAAAGACCCAGTGCCTCCCGTTATTAATAATATCTTATCTTCGTACATTTTTTCTCCTAATTTGTTTTCAAATATTCTACTTTAGTCTATCATATGTGCCAATATATATCAATAATACAGTAGGAATACTAGCATCATATCTTGATTAGTTTTTATTTAAACCTATTCTAGCTTTTCTATCTTTCCTTGCATGGATTTCCAAAAGCTTTTACGTTGGCATTTATATTTTTAACAACAACACTGCCGGCACCTATCATGCTGTTTTCGCCGACCTTCAAGTTGTTAATTATTGTCGTATTAGGTCCAATATGAGTATCACTTTCCACATTTACCTCGCCATATAAAACACACCCAGGAGCAACATGCACAAAATCTCCTGTTTTACAGTCGTGTTCAATTATCGACGAAGTATTCAAAGTGCAACAACTTCCGATTACGACACAGCTATTGATCACAACGTTTTTGCCAACAAAAGTTCCTTCTCCCAGAATCACAGATTTGGCTAAAACAGCAGATCCGTCAACAATAATAGGTAACTCAAAACCAATCTCCTTGAGTTCCTTAAAAATAAATTTTCTTTCAGATACATCTCCTATGCTGCCAAAAGAAATTGATGCTTTCTTAATCCCAGAGTTGAAATAATCCGACATTCTATCATGCCTACCTAATATTTTAACACCCGGCACTTCTTCGCCAATTTCTTTTTTCGAATCCAATATGCCTGCAATCTTAAAATGCTCATAGTATTTATACTGTCTACAATACTTTTACAATGGCCGCCACCACCAATCAGCAGCAATTCTTCCATTTCATACTCCCTGTTCAATCGAAGACCGCCGAAACCTTAATCGTTATTTTGATCCCATGTTATTTTGATTCCAGATAGCCTTCTAACTTGTAATTATTTTTAATTCTTTTTCTATAACAATATCACTAGAACATTTACTTCTAATAAATTCCGCTCCTTTTCTAGAAAATGCTAAATACTTATCTATATTATTATATATATCTTCAATCGCTTCCACAATACCCCTGTAATCGTCAGTTAGGTACGCACATGAACTTGGAACGTATTCTGGAATTGCCGAGTTGTTTGATGAAATCGCAACTAAACCGCTACTCATGCCCTCGCAAGTTGATATTCCATGAGTGTCTTGCCTTGAAGGCATAAGAATAACACCGTGCTTTTCGTGTAGCTCTTTAATTTCTTTGTGACTGAAATACCTGTTTTCGAGGTGTACATTTTCGAACCGCTTTAAAGGAGCAATTGTAGATTTCCACAATCTCCCCCTACCACATATTGTAAATTCAAAATCTGTAAATATCGGCTTTTTTGACAGCTCAATAATGGCTTTTACTAGCACATCATTCGCATAATTTCGATTAGCAAATGAACGGATTATTAAAATTTTCAGTCTGTCCCCTTTTTCTTTTTTCTCGTATACAAAAGCCTTAGTATCAATTGGGTTTGGTATCACATAGGCGTTTTTTATGTTACTCCTAATATCTTTTTGCGCCGTCTTTTTAAGCCAATCCGAAACAAATATAAAAGCAATGGAATCAGAAAAATCTTTTGCAATTTTATTAAGAAACATCCTTTGTTGAACATTAATAAGAATGTACCCAAGAAACTTTATCACATTCTTTAGTCTCAGATTGTACATCCTTCTTGTCCAAGATATTACATCAACGCCATGTAGCCAAATAATAATTGGAGTTTCTTTTGCAGCCTTTAGGGCAGTAGAAACGATTGTCTTATATCCGAAATGAATTAATATTTTTTCGAAATTACCTCGCTCAATAGTTCTTTTCAGCTCTTTTAAATTTCCTTTTTCTATGGTTACCCCTTCATATTCGTATTTATTTCCGCTCTGAGGCTTTCCAAGTCTCCGCCTATTTACAAAAAACACATCAACATTTAGTCCTCTTTCTAAATAATGTTTAACTCTAACGTGAACAAAAGCGCAATTGTATTTATCTTTTTCGCTTGGATAGCCCGGAGATACAAGCAGATACTTTTTCATTACTTTTACTACACCTCAATCTGTTGGTTCTCTTTATCTATAAAATAACTCATATTTACCATATAAACAACTACGATAAAGCTTACTGCAGGAGCTGCGAAAACATGCCCTGCTATAAACCCTATACATATCGCCAATACTATCGCGACAACCACACATTAGTATTTCAGCGTTATTTAAATAGTGTAGAGGATGCCTAAAGAACTTTCTCAACAAAAGCATTAGTAAAAATACGAAAGGACAGATCCACACCACGCTGCCGATATAACCATATCTATAAACCAAATTGTGAAAATCCATCTCTACGTTCACAAAACCGCCATTGTTAATATTATCATTCAAGTATCCCATCCCCATGATTTTGCTGCTAAGTCTACTCGAAATAAAAACTTCACGTATAGCTGAATTATAAATATCTCTACTACTGTATATTACATTTGTCGAATTGTCTGGAGATTCTAGCACCGAATTGTCACCTTCTATATCCCCATCGCAACCTGTTGTTCCTTCATTAGCTATATTGTCGTTATCAAAAAAATCACTGATTGAATTAACATTAGCCATAGCTAAATGCATGTCTAAATTTTTACCTATTGGTGAAAAACGGTATATATAACACAGCAAAAGCCATTAGTAGTACTGTGGCTATTAAAATCTTCAATGCACCTTTGCGCTTAAATATCAAATTAGCTAAACTTATTAGAACTGCGACAGCAAGCGATATAAGAACACATAATAAAGGTACTTTTGTTCCTATATTATACGACAAGAATATGCAAACTAAGATGATAATCATTATCGCAATAGTTTTTATAATTTTGCTTTTTTTTCAACTCGGCAAGTAAAGGGGATAAAATCGCTAGAAACAGTAAACCAAGTATCGTACCAACTTCGTTCGCTGCATAAAACCATCCCGCAATTCCTGGCTTATATGCTCTGTAGCTTAAAAATCCAGTACCAGTAATATATGGTAATAATATTAATACAAAGTATATTAGTGCTGTTATTGTTATATATTTCGTATTAATGTGCTCTCTGTTTGTATATAGTATATCAAATAAACAAATAAGAATAATGGGAAAATAAAAGGTCTTGAACAGCGATTTGACTTCGGCAAATAATGATCCGCTGCCTTTTTGAAAAATCACTATCGCTAAAAAACAAATTACATATATAAACACCACACCAAGATAGACCAATACTTTTTTCTTGTGTTTTGATTTGAATGCAAAAACGTAATATATAACAAGGGCTACCAAAAACAATGCCCTAATTACTATCCCAATTGTTATATGAACATCAGTAAACCTAACCATCAATGAGGTGACTAAATCAAGTAATGGTTGTGCAATCAAAAAAATAATAATGATATTTAACATGTGTTTTTTGCTTTTTTCTCTCATCATCTGTATGCCTTCTATAATTTTATTAACTTTTCTATCTCTTTAATATACATTTCGGTGAGATCCTCACCAATTGTATGAGGAGCTTTAGTTTTCTTAACTAACTTGATCTTAGAAAAATCATGTTTTGTAGCAACATGTGTCATTCGCTCCGATTCTATTAACATCCTATCAACAGCACACATTTTTCCGCCTTGATAAATTGTATAAACCGGAGTACCAACTGCTGCACCTTCCCTATTCATCGTTCCCCCTGCTCCGATGATCAAATCACAAGACGCTACCAAATCAATACCGTTAATAACTTCATCTGGAATTATAACATTTTCAAAATTCTTTTGTTTATATTCTTCTCGCTGAGAATTTATACGAGGTAGTAATATGATAAATGGCTTTATCGGGTGGTTGTTTAAAAATTCAACAAGTTCCATAGAAAGAGAGTTCTTGTTAATCTGATAATGAGCAACCGTAGCTTCAGGTCTTACTACAACCAAAACTCGTTCTTCATCAATATGAAACTTTTCTCTAATAGGATTTGAAGCCCCATACATTTCTCTATATTTTTTCATATAATAATGAATATAAAACTGTTCTTTTAGTCCAGAATAATATACTACCTTTTCCATCTTCGCGCCATATTCTTTTAACACTTCTTGAGAAACACCCTGAGGTGACAATATTTTCTTACTTAACCTAAAGCTTATTTTATGGCCTGTACTGTATTCATAATCAAACAATGTCATATGCGGAATTCTTCGAAGTCTTGCCGCAATCATAATATACTGCGAACTCATGCTTATCGCAGCATCGAAGTTTTTTCCTTTTGCAAATTTATAAAGAGCAAAAGATCTTGATAATAATCCTAATATTTTCTTTATCTTATTCTTCCCTTGGTGCTTTCCTATTAATGTATAAGGGATTGAAAACAATTCTAACAATTCAATTGTTTGAGCATAATCTCTTGCAGTTATTACAATATCATAGCCTGCTTCCTTCATTTTTGGAATCATTGAATTATATAAAATTACATGAGGTGAATTAGTAAGATCTAGCCAAATTTTTTTCAAAAAATCCTCCAAAATTCGCATTAATATCAATACATAAATTTCTAAATATGTATTGATCTCCAGCCAAAGTATTATACAATAAGTATTTTACATCGTCAATAAGCTGTAATATTAACTCTTCCTTATGTAGAATGCTTCTTTAGTCTTTCAGTCTACTCAAAAAGATAATTTTCGCTACTAATTATTGAATATCTTCTACTTCCAGTCTCCTTTGTCCTAAACCTTTAATAAGAGTATACGCTGAAAAAGCAATAATGATGATGCCAATAATAATGCTGCCTAAGATGTACTGTTTATAGATAAATATAAATATCCCTGCGGCGCTAAATATAACCTGAGCTAGAGCAAGAATAATGACAACCAAAGTATGGTTAGAAAATCGCTTGTTGAGTTGGTGATGAAAATGCATCTTGTCTGGTTTCATAACTGACTTTTTTTGTTATCAATCGACGTAAAATAGACATTGCCATATCTATAATTGGTACAAATATTAAATATACCGGAACAATCATTGCATAAAGAGTAGTTTCAAGACGAATGCATGCAATTGAAAGCAAACTTAGCATAAATCCGATAAACATGCTTCCTGTATCTCCCATAAAAATCAACGCAGGGTTTCTATTGTACGGTATGAACCCTGCGATTGCACCAGCAAGTGTAAGCGCGAAGGGCAAGGCCAATGTTGTTCTGCCCTGATAAGCAAATATTATCGCAAAGGACATTACAGAGACAATTGATAAGTAACTTGCTAACCCGTCCAATCCGTCCGAAAAATTAATCGCATTCGTCACACCAACAATCCAAAAGATAATAAAAACCGAAAACGCGAGTATCGGGAACAATCTCCTCACTAGAAGACTTTGCGTATCTAGATAGAATAGGAAACAAGCAATATATATTATAATTGCTACAATAAAAAGAATGACTAACCTTATTTTTGCACTTATTGACAATATGTCATCAACTAGCCCCATAATCGCAATGCCTAAAGCGCCAGCAATCAGAATAGGCATTAGAAAAGTGGAGGTGAAATCAGCGATCAATATAATTCCCAAAATAGTAGCAACTAATATCGCAATACCACCAAGCAGTGGAGTGGGTTCAATATGCTCTTTTCTGGCTGATGGCAGATCAAGTATCTTTTTCTTTTTAGCTATATATATTAGTAGCGGAGTAATGAACAATGCTACTAAAAACGATATAAAAAACGCAAGGATTTGATTCAACATAATACCTCTTAAATGTTATTACTAACTTCATCTACCTCACTAATCTTACCTTATATTAATAATTATTACAATGAGTTCCTAAAGTTTTTACAACTTATTTAGTGTGTATATAGATTTTAAATATTTTTAATTTAACATCTCGAAAGCCTTCATCCCTTTTCCCAAATATAATGATAGAAAGCGTCGCATTTGTTGAAAATACAATATGTCAAATTAAAACGCTTTTCATATTTCTATTATAAACTCCGTTTTTTATTTGCTCGATTTCATTTTATCAATAAAAATATTTCTGCGCTTTGGATAACAGTTAGCAAATGAACCCTTCTAAAAAAAAGTACTACAAAGCAAAAAAGAAAAAAACCTTCATACGGGGCAATTTTTTTCATTTGGTGACCCATCGGCGATTCGAACGCCGGACACCTTGATTAAAAGTCTAAAATATTGTTCTGTACTAAAAGCCTTGTCTAACGGAAAAAGCCACCAATACCGCGCATAAATAAAGGGTTTTAAGGCTTGTTATCTGGTATCACTGTGTCCATGTAATATGGCGTTTCCCATGCTTTACTGTTTATATATGCAGTATAAATAATAAGTTCCTTGCTTATTATACTTCACTTGTCTTCTAGCGTAAAACTAACATTTTGCATAGACCAGTTTTTTGGTGTGAACGTCACATCTCCCCTCGTTTTTTTAATATTTCAAGATTTTTATTATAATTAAAAAAAAGATTAATCATTCTTAATTAAATATGTTAATAGATTTTAACAGATTGCTTGCCATTTTTTTGGAGGATCTGTACGTGACCTGCCCCCACAAATTGGTCCAAAACGAAAGTTAGTATCTGCCACATTTTAACTGTGATAGTTTGCGAGCAAACTATCAAGCGCTTACTGATATGCTCTGAGGTGCTGGGGGTTTGCCGCCCAGAGCGCTATGAGGTCTTATCGTATTATAGTATTGCACCCATCTCTGTGTCAAAACCTTTGCTTCAAACAAGTTGCCAAATAGCTCTCCGTTTAAGAACTCATCTCTCATCCTGGAATTGAAGCTCTCACAATATCCGTTTTCCCACGGGCTTCCAGGCTCGATGAATGTATTGATCACTCCGACATCTGCTAACCAGCTCATAAGTTTCTTTGCAGTAAACTCGCTGCCGTTATCGCTCCTAATATATTCTGGAGTTTCTCTTTGTATCATTATTTCAGATAGTATTTCAATTATGTCTGTATTCCTGAACTTCCTTCTTACTACTGACGCCAGACACTCTCGGGTATATTCGTCTATTATGTTTAATATCCTTATTTTCTTACCGTCTACTGTCTTGTCAGCTACAAAGTCATAGCTCCATACATGGTTCCTATGTTCTGGACGAAGCCTTACGCAACTGCCGTCATTAAGCCATAATCTACGTCTTTTTATTTGTTTCTTAGGCAGTTTGAGCCCTTCTTCACGCCAGATACGCTCTACACGCTTGTGATTTATTATGGTGCCTTGGTTATTCATCATATTGGTAACCATGCGGTAGCCAACTCTTCCGTAGTTGCAGGCTTTATATATTATATCTTGCCGTATATCGTCTTCGTCATCACGTTTTACAGGCTCATACCTGTATGCAGTTCTGTTTATATCAAGCACCGTACATGCCCGTCGCTCTGATACTTTATGTTCGTTAACTACGTATTCGACGGCTGCATTACGCTTGTACGGGCTTAGAAGTTTTTTGAGTTCACATCCTTTAGTATTTCTATATCAAGCGCCTGGTTTGCTATGATACGCTTAAGCCGTATATTTCCTTTCTCCAGAAGCTTCAGCTTCTTTGCATCGTCACTGCTCATACCGCCGTACTGCTTCCTCCAGCGGTAATATGTCTGTTCTGTGATCTCCTCCTGCCGCACTGCCTCTGCTACTGTTTTGCCCTGTCCGCACAAAACCTCAATCGTTCGAAGTTTTACTATGATCTGCTCCGCCGTGTAGTTCTTTCTTGCCATTTTCTTAACTCCTTTTTAGTATTTTTTTATTCTATACTAACTTTGGAGTTGGTACAATTCTTGGGGGGCATGCTAGTTTAAATGCTGCATCTACACACCTATTCCATGCTTCTTGTTCTATTTTCGGGCTTTCTGCAATTTTTCCAGCTGGATTTCTTGCTCTATTACCACCCATGCCAGTAAATTGACCATTGGCAAGCGCTAATTCTCTGTATGTTGTTCCACTAAGAAAATAATTGTAACCAGCTATTTCATTTGTTCTTCTCCGGTTTTCCAGTACCCATAAATGTGCATCTGTCGAGGTAGAATCCTCGCTATACAACAGCCTAGCTATAACAGATAGATCGCTTTCGCCCGCATAAGTAGTCTCAAAGTCCTCCTTCTCCGTCAGAGGTTTAGGATTCTTTTTCAATCTCTCTGCTTTTCTACTGCCTTTATATACCCACTCTCCCTTCTTTTTTGTCCAGATTTCATCGTTAGGCTCATCTCCCATTATCGGCCTATGCCCAGTAGGATCAACAAAGTTAGTCGGGTTATTCCCGCAATAGCTATACAGATGCTGCGTCCACGGCTCATACGGCGTTTCCCGTATAGCTGTCCTGAGTAATAAACCTGCCTGTGGTTGGCTCATAATACCGTGCGTTCACCGCGTGCCCTTTAGGGTATATATTGTAAGCCGGTACTCGTATCCGTTACGCTTCCTGTAAACGTTACCTCGTTGTCAAACGTTCCAGTCTCAGTCATGTTGCCAAACTCATCGTATGTGTATCGCTTAACGGCGTTGCCGTCCGTGCCCACTATGGCGCTCGTGCTTCCTCTCACGTCATAGCGATAGAAAAAATAGAGAGCTTTGTGCCTTCTCTTCTCAAAAAACCTCTGCCTATTCCCTTTTTAGGCTGTCCGAAATTCCCAGTTGCTATCAAATCAAATAGTCCTTTACATTAATATATTTTTCCTTGGCTCAAACTCCTCAATAATCGTTTTCTTGTAACCAATAGCATTAACAATAACATTGAAGAAGTGCCATGCAGCTATAGCCCATCCAGCTAACAAAGCTATTCTAATGCCAATCTCAATATGTCCAATCATAGAATGAACTAAAAGCGCTAATAACACTGTTAGTATTCCAGATACAATGTATCTTATGAGCCTTTGATGCATAAACATTTCTGTATAGGTCTTACCGCAAAAATGACATTTAATCTTTCCGTATACTGTCATTGCAAACGTCCATCTGTCTGGTTCTTTTTTGATGCATTTTTGGCATTCATCTGGAGCTCCTGTTCTCTTGATAAATTTACCAGCTATAAAACGTAATAATATTATGCTTAAGGTTAATATTATTATTATTGTAGTCGTATATAATAATATTACATTATACTCAAAGCCCTTATCCATAAAACCAAGTTTTTCAGCATTTGACAAATTAATTGTGACAAATAATAACAACCATAAATAAATAACTATCTTTGTCCAAAAGCTATTCCTATAAAAGTTCAATTCGATATATTTATACCCAAATGATTTTTTATTATTTTTTTTATGCAAACTCATAATCCAAATTAAATAACTTGGCAAGAATTTTAGCTCCATTTTTCTAAACTTACTAAAGTTACTAATCATAAAAGCTATAATCGCTGAAATACCAATTAAAACGCAAAATATTATCCCAACTGAAGTCCAAGCTTTATAGTTCCACTCTACTGTTGACATACTCAAAAAACGCCTTTTCGTTTCTCCATTAGTTATTGATATTATATAGTAACCTAGCATTTTCTCAATTCGATATACATTTCCATTAGAATCTATATCGTTTCTATTAAGAAAGAATTTACTATAATTGTTTATTGAATCACTTGGCATTTCATAAAGATAATTACCATCATTATCCATAACTACAATTTCATCTCTTTGATTAAATCCAATAAGTAATCGGTCATTATTATCAATAGTTATTTGAACAGAGCTTCGGGTAACTATTTTTAATAAATATTTAAACAATCCTTCTTTACTATAAACATGTATACTTTGCGGATTGCTTGCATTGTTCAATAAGAAAACATTACCTTTTGAATCAACTTTTATGCTATCACAATTCAACAGATATTCATCATTAACCGATTTAATAATATTATGTTCTTCAAATGCATATGCAACATTAAGCAAAATACAGATCATTATTAATAATACAATAAAAATTCTCATTTTCCCTCCTAGTCCATAATCCAATCGGGTAAATTACTCGTTGCAAACCTACCTACGAAAGTGTCAAGTATATTAATTTGAACAACCTCACCTTCCCTATTAGTAGCTGCAGATGTTTGGGTAGTAGTCTCATAGAAGGAAGCTGGGAGACCAGAAAAATCCACACCAGCGAAAACTGAGAGGCCAAAATACTCTTCATCACCTATACTTTGTATTTCTGCTCCTGCCTCAATGAAATTAAAAGGGGGAACTGGCCATGATGCGGTACCGCCTCTGCTATTAGTTGTTCCATTCAGTTTATCTACAATTGGTGCTTCTGATATCGACGAACCAATTACAACTGAACCAGTAGGAGTTCCCCTGTAATCTCCAGTCATTGTTTGTATTTGTATAGTACCAGTTAAATCTATAGCAAATGAATCAGAAACCGTTTTACCACCACCTGCGCCAGATGTCCATGAAGCAAAGGTAGTAAAGGTTCCCTTAATATCTCCATTCTTAACGCCTTCGTTTATAATATCTTTGGCTATGGAATGCTTTAATGCTTTTTCATACTCTTTTATCCTAGACTTTAAAGATTTCGCTTTCTTCCATAAACTATCTGTAGTATATTGCATATCAATATAAGTATCCATCATCATCATACGTTGCATTCCAGTACTATTGATCATCTGCTCATAATGACTCTGTTGCTTAGATAAGCTTCTATAGTATTTCTTCAGAGTCTTACCTCTTTGGCTAATAAGACTATCCCTATTATTTCTAATTTGGCTTGTAAGCTCACTTTCATGTCCCGTCGGGTCTACAAAATTCGTAGGGTTATTCCCTGTATAAGCATACAGATGCTGCTTCCACGGCTCATAGGCATTGCCGGAATAGGTATCCTGCGTCAAGAATCTGCCGGTAATCGGCTAGTAATACCTCGAATTCATATACTGCAAACCAGTGCTCGTGTCGGTTATACTTCCTGTTAACGTCACTTCGTTGTTAAACGTCGCTTCGCCAGTCGTCGTAAGGTTACCGAACTCGTCATAAGTATACTGTTTAACCGGGTTGCCGTCCGGGTCAACTATAGCCGATACACTGCCCCGTATGTCATAGTGATAGAAAAAGTACGTATCCGCCCACTCATATGTAGTTTCCGGGTCAGCATCGTCGTCGAATCTCTTTGATGATATTATTTTACTTAAAATCTTTACACCAAAATTCATTTATTCACTATTTATATTTGTTTCAATACTCTTTATATTATTAATAAACTTTGAATTTTTATAATAATCAATACAATATTCCTCTCCTTTATATGCCTTATTACCTATAAGAACTTGATTTAATATGTATTCTTTTGAATCAACAACAATAAACCTAATTTTGTTTTTAAAATATATATTAGTTACTTCACCGCATGTTCTTTCGATTGCCATTTCCTCGTAATCCAGATTGAGTCTATATGCGATTTTAGCTATTCTTATTCCACTTATTAAACTACTAACAAATAGAGCTATAAAAATTATTATAATAATAATATTTATACCTTTATTAATAAATCTTATTTCTTTATCTTTTCTTTTAATAAAGAATACCAACAATATTATTACTATAATGACTAATACAAGACATACAGCAAAACGATATATGCAATTATTCTTATATCCCTCAAAAACATTATATAATTCTTCGTGGTTCATTTTGTACTCCATCTCACCCAATTTGATTTAAATAATTCCAAGTATCATTTGCTATATTTTCTCGATATATAATATTAAAACTATCATCATTATAATATGGCAATTCTGACATATCATCATAATAAAACCAATTAGCATGCTCGCTTTCATACGTTGAAACTGACGTTCCGGATGCTAATCCATTTAATACTCCTCCCTCATACTCATAATAAACTGATTCACCTTTTTGATTTATCGACCAAGCAGCTCCTGTCATATAAAAATTTAAATCTCCTGAATAGATTCCTGAAAAGCCACCAGTATAATCCTCCACATCCCGTACGTTTGTAACCGTACCATATGTATATGTATAACCAATCGGAAGCTGGGCAGGATATGATACTGAACCCGCTGTAAACGTATAAATGGCATATTTCTCCTCATCATATACTATCGCTAACCCTCTTGATACTGTTAAATAATTATATGATACTTCTGCAACTGCCATTGTTCCCTCAGGTAAATCTTCGGTTGGTATTAGTCCCGAAAGTTCCCACGCAGCATCAGACGGAGCGCCCTTTCTTTTCTCGTCCTTTTCTGCCTCTTTTGCACGCTCTTCTTTTCTCTTTGCATCAGCCTTTTTCTTATCTTCCCATTTCTCTTCCCAGTATTCTTCAGTTTTCTCATACCATCCCGCATCTGCAAAGGCGGCTTGCATATGCCCTGTCGGATCATAATATATTAAAGGATTATTCGAAACATAAGTATACAGATTCAAGCTCAGCGGATCTTTCGATTCACCAGTGTACGTGTCCTCCTGCAGGAATCTTGCCGTTATAGGGTCGTACATCCTTTCGTTGAGGTAATAATATTCCGTACTATCAAATTAACGTACTATTTATATGATTACTACTTTAGCAACATATGATGGTCGTTCAAAGAGATTAACTCCGTTGCCATTTACTAGATTCTGAACCTCAGCCCTCTGTTAGGGAGATAATTTATATTTAAGCTCTACAATATAACACCTTTAGCCACACAATATCTGCCCTCATATAATTCAAACTTATTGCCTTTCTTAATATTCTCTATAGGAGATTTATTAGAAAGGTAGTTAATTAATATATCGCACTTAAATTTTTAATTTGTTTACCAATAATCATATCAGCACTCCATATTACATCTTTAGTAAGTTCTTTTCATGTTTAAAAAATACTATTGCAATGTAATGTGTTCCTTCATTAATTGGATGGTCTTTTCTAATACCTTTCCATTTTATTTGTGCTCTATATCTTTTTTACTTAGTATTCTCTCTTCTATTTCTTTTTTTCTTTCTCAGTTCTTTTTTTCATATATAATTTTTATTTTTGCCATTATTTCCTTCTTTTCTTAAGGTTTTCATTTTAAATATTCAAGCTTTATGCATTACTCAGTTCCAGTCCTAATCTATATTTGGATTGTATTCTACGTAATCCGTGTTATTCAAAAGCTCAGTCGGAAACTTTATTAAAAATTACCTCGTTATTGTAAATATCTATATAAAACTGTGCTCCTTCCTCAGTAGTAGAATATGCAAACACTTCTAAAATCATAAATAAGTTCACATCAGCAGACAATTTTGTAACATTTTTATTTATTTCTCTGACTTTAGTATTGAGCGTACTTCCATAAGTATTTTCCCGAGAACATTCTTACCTGTTCTGTTTGTACCACATCCCCAATAGTAATCATCAGTTGTTTCTTCTATTATTTCTTCATCCCCCGTTGAGACAAGTATGTCTCTGATTCCATAATTTGTTAAAAACTTTTGTAATACTGCGTTCCTCATGATCTCATCTTTCACCTCTTCCCAGTCTTGCCTAATGGGTTTATTTCTATCACGACCCATTTTCGCCGCATCCATAGGAGACTTTGCTTGCCTTACTTCTTCCTCATAGGTACTACCTGCAAACTTCTGAGCCTGAAAATAATGCTCGCTTGTAGGCCAATATTTACCTCCTATAACAAATCCATGTTTTGAGAAGTTTGAAAAACACCCATACTCATCATTTACTTTATAAAACCTAACTGCCATATCACAGCATACCTCCTATAATTTCCTAAGTATTTTTTCTACATCCCATTACACTTCTAAGCCATTCGGAATAGTATTTTGATTGTTCGTCTAAATTAACAAAATCCAATTCTTCATCACAATCAAAGATGTCAACCAAGTCGGAGCTCTTAGCCTGTTGTCCCATACTTAACTTGTAAGCTTTTCTTCCACTTCCCATAGACATTTGCATTGGAGATGGATAGATATTTTTAGCAGCACCATTGCATATAATTTGAATATTTTTTTTTTCTAATTCTTTTCTTAGCGCTTGCAGAGCGTAAAAGAAATTTTCACTTTTATAACTGAATTTGTGACCATTAATTATTGTCTCTATGAGAACCATTTCTTCATCATCAGGTGCTTTTTCATATAAAAAGAAATCTTCCGAAATCGATTGTTCCCTATAAAGTAGCCTAATGTTCTTTATTTCAACTTCCATTTATTTGCCTCCTATGTATCCTGGATTAGGAATAAATTCTCCAGTTAGTTCACTACCATTAACCACCCATGCACCCTTAATTTGTGATGGGCTTACACCTCCAGGTATTGCATACTCCATCTGCTCTGGGAAAGGAGACTCCGTCCCTAAAAACTTATTTACATCAACATAATTTGAAGTTTCAATTTCATACACATATCCATTCTTTCCTGCAAACTGCTGCGCAATTCCCTTTTCTGAGGTGGTTGAAATAAAGTCACCAGCTGTGGAATTACTTGTAACATGCTGCTCTAAGCTATTATGCGTTCCTTTGGTTGTAAACCCTTGTTCAAACGTGACATCCGGTGTTGTTGATGAACGCTCACCTCTAAATAAAGTTTTATTACTTTCTGTCCACTCTGAAGGGTTAGACTCATCATAAATATACTTCCCCGAGTTAATATCATCCTTTAATTCATGAGATTTAAAATACGTCATTCCTAAAACTGCGTATATCCACATGTCCATCATATCATCTGCGCCCATTGTTTCAAGCACATAATCAGCTTCTAGTGATGGCCACAATTTATCTTCTTCAGCTTTAAAAATGTCAATATCTTCAGGATATAGGTGTCTATCATCAAACGCTCTACCATTCGCCGCTAATATGTCCATCGCACTGTTAAGTAGTTCTTCGGTTGTATACCCTTTACGTCTTGCACATACTAATGATGCAATTGCATTCATTTTATGAGAATTTGCCGCCTCTTGTATCAATATGCTTCCGTTAGTATCTGCTTCCATTTCTAGCAACGAATAAGCTAACTCCCTTTTCGCATCATCCTGCCACCACATACCTTCAAAAAATTTATCATCCTGCCAAAAGTCTTGATTTACGATCCGCTGCCCAGTAACTTCATCTGTTGTATATATTTTCTTTTTCAATCTCTCTGCTTTTCTACTACCTTTATATACCCACTCTCCCTTCTTTTTTGTCCAGATTTCATCGTTAGGATCATCTCCCATTATCGGCCTATGCCCAGTCGGATCAATATATATCAACGGATTATTTTTAGTATATGTATAAAGGTTCAAGCTCAGCGGATCGTTTGGTTCGCCTGGGTATGTATCCTCCTGCAGGAATCTTGCCGTTATCGGATCATACATCCTTGAGTTGAGGTAGTAGTACCCTGTTTCATCGTCGTATTGGTAGCCAGTATATTGAATGCCCTGAAAGTATTAACTTCGTATAGTATTTAACTCGATTGCACTATACGGAGCTTATCTCTATCTGTTAAATTTAGACTTTTTGCGCTAAAGGAGGAGGGCAATATCTGTACATATGGTAATATGACCCGTTCAGGCTTTCGCCGCACTGCATTTAGCAAAAATTAAAATATATGACTTTAATTAATTCTCTATCAGGGTTAGTATAGTCAATCTTCCTTTTTTTGTCCACTTCTCCTAATATATACTTTGCTTTATTATTATCAATATATACTTGCAGTTCTTCTCTAACTACCTTGTCCTCAATATACTTGTCAACGAGATATTTTAAATTATTCCTTAATTGTTCCTTGTTCATCAAATTTCTCCTCTAACTCCAGCATTACTCCAATCAGTAGATATTTGTAAAGCATCTCTGGCTTCTGCTGCAGAATCAAACCTGTCAAAACTAAAGTACGAACCTGGCGCTCTATTATTATCCATGATTTCATCTAAAAATTTTGTATCGATATATCTATACCCAGTAGAAGGTATTGCTTCACCATTCGGTCTAATATAAAAATCAGTAGCAACTTTTTTAGATGGTATAGCATCATCCAAAGAATACAACATATCATCAACAGAATTAGAAAGAGTCCCGTATGGAACAACTTTACTTACCGCAGCTTTAGTCACATTTTTATATACCCCAGTAACACCCCCACCCACAACCATCATATCCGATGTTATACCTAATGTACCATCTACTCGTTCTTTAAAAGTTGAGTCTGCTGCAAACACATCACTTATGTTTTGTCCCATCTCATCAGCACTTGATACTGTTCCCAGAGAAAACCAGTGAAAGAAATTTGTAAGGCCCGGCTCTTCTTTCAGTAGATTTGTTCTTTCTTTAAATGCTGTATCAAAATTATTCCAATGATATTTTATATCTTCCCAATCGTATTTAAGATTAGTCCATGAACGATAAGCTTCATCGTCTACCCAATCCCAAAAAGTATCCGCAGCTTCTAACACCCATCCTTTCTTCTCCTTTGGTACAACTCCTTTGTAGAGAACCGGAGCTCCTCCATTGCCCCTCACAGTGCCCTCCGCACGCATATGCCCTGTTGGATCCCAGTAAACCAACGGATTATTAGAAACATAAGTATAAAGATTCAAGCTCAGTGGATCGTTTGATTCACCAGTGTACGTTACGTGTCCTCCTGCAAGAATCTTGCCGTTATCGGGTCATAGAACCGAGCGTTCAGGGTCTGCTCCAGCGAAGCGAGGGTATGTACTGCAGGCCTGTTGACGTGTCAGCTATGCTTCCCGTAAAGGTCGTTTCATTCAGGAGACCGTTATTTTCCGTCAGTGTAAGGCTGCCGAATTCGTCATATTCGTAGCCCTCAATAAGGTCTCCGTTTGGCGCTATTATTGCCGTTGTGCTGCCACGCTTGTCGTAGTTTTAGTTTTGTTATATTAACAACTCCTCATAGCATATTTACCTTATTATAACATGTGAAGCTTACGTTTAATATTATTACTGAATTTTTTACGCCAGAATCCAAAATTAGGAGTACTCCAGTTATTTGTTTACTGTTCGCTGAACAGTGGAATAAATGTAATCCCGGAATTTTCCGTTGTTTTCTGCGGAGTTATATTGTAATTTGGATACTCACCCTTATAAAATGGATATTGCTCAAAATACGTGTCCAGTTCCGTCTCGTTGATTTCTTCTTCTTTCCCATCTTCTATCCTGTAGTAATGTTCGTCCCAATTTTCATCCATTCTACTTCCAACTTGCACTACGTTCAGAAGCTCACTGCTATCCGGGGACAGCTGTTGTATTGCGTGTACCCAATCACCTGCTCCGTCGCTGCCCATCGTATGCAACAAACCTGAATCCAATATGGCGCATTCATACCTTGACCAATACGCATCCAGCAGCTTAGGCTTACCATTTACCGTTGAGAAAATAGCAAGAACTTTGTACTCATCTTCGAGTAGAATCAGTTCATCACTGCCATCCCCATTCAGGTCTTCCAGCGCATAGCCAAAGAAGCTTCTTGCCATGTCCCAAACTTCCCATAAGTTGGCATCATGCTTCATGTAAAACCAGTGACCTGACAGGTCGCCTTGAACAGGAGATTTGAACACGTCGTCGTCAAATATGATGCCATCTTCATTAACGGATGCATATTTACCACTAGCCATATTATCTACAAATAAACGGTATTCCTGCAAAATAGAGGAGTAGTCGACCATCCAATCACTATTATGCAATATGGGTGTAGGTTTTGGCGTGGAATTACTTGTCGGGCTTACAAACGACGTCTCAATCGCATCTGTGCCTCCCGCCGAGTTGCTTACACAGGCTGGCAGAAAGGCAAACATAATAGCGCAAGTTATACAGAATAGCAGATATACAAACTTTCTCGCTTGTTTCATCTTTCTTTCACCTCATCATTTTTTATTTGCTAATCCCAATAGCGGGCTTCATTCCAGCCTCCGCTCGACCTTTCGTATGAGTGATAGAATATCTGAGTTAAAGCCTGAACATTAGATAAGCCCGCAAAAAGCGAAGGATCGTCTGCATAGGAAAGCTCGCCGCTAATGAAATGTTCGGGTGACAAATAATAGTTGTTATTTGGGGGATTGGCTCTAGTCCATTGTCCTCCACCAGGTTGCATGGAATCCATAAGAAACTCCAACTGGCCTTGTATACTATCCTGAGCATATCCGTTCTCTTCTAAATATTTTTTCACTTTATATGCATTGCCATTAGGCCCGTCTCCTGTCCATTGCGCTAAGCCATATCCGCTGCCATTACTTTGTTGCATCCCGGGGTCTAACGTCCCTTTTGTCTCATATTTAAAATTACCCAGAGCTGCAAAAATAGCATCATCCGACCATCCCTTTATATTAAGGTAATTATAAATGACTGTAGCGTTTGCAGCCGTTTGCTCCTCTGTCAAACGTCCATCAGGATTAGAATATCCTCCTATCCTTTCTGCTTCCTCCGCCGCTCTCTGTTCTTTTCTACTACCTTTATATACCCACTCTCCGTTCTTTTTTGTCCAAATTTCATCGTAAGGATCATCTCCCATTATAGGCCTATGCCCCGTCGGATCAACAAAATTGGTAGGATTATTCCCGCAATATGTATACAAATGCTGCGTCCACGGTTCATACGCATTGCCGGAATAGGTATCCTGCGTCAGAAACCTGCCTGTAGTCGGCTCGTAATACCTTGAATTCATATACTGCAAACCTGTGCTTGAGTCAGTAATGCTACCTGTAAACGTAACCTCGTTGTCAAACGTCGCTTCGCCAGTCGTCGTAAGGTTACCGAACTCGTCATACGCATACTGCTTAACCGGATTCCCGTCCGGGTCAACTATAGCTGATACGCTGCCCCTTATATCGTAGTGATAGAAGATATGCTCCATATAGTATTGTAATTAAATCATACTATGTGGAGCATGTTATAGTTGTTTAATTTATATCTTTTCTCCAAATCCTATTTAGCTAGCTATATGCTTTTTTCCATACAAAAATTCCATATCTAACAAATAAACCTAAACACGAAAAAATTAAAATCAATTTTATTGTTCTATACCACCTTTGCCAGACAGGGACTTTAAAAACTACTAAAGTAGCCCCTTTCTCTATTTTTAAAATAGTCCTATTATTCCTAATATAAGTTATATTATTTCTACTTCTCTCTTTGGTAGCGCTAATTAATTCGTTTTCTAAAGCAGTATCAATATTGTCCTCAGCACACATTAAAAACCCTTTACTATTATAATAAGACAATATTTTATCTCTAATATCATAAATCATTATATTGTTTTTTTCATCTATCTTAACACTTAGTTGGCCGCTTGACGGTTTACTAAGCGAATATTTATATGTGCCAGTTTTATCATATATAACAATCCCTTTATTTATAATTGAAAAATATATGTTACCATAATCATCAACATCAAAATGATAACTCCCAGCACCAAAAAACTCTTGTTTTATAAAACCAGTACCTTCTACAATTCCCTTGTTATTTGCATATGTATTAGTTAAAATTATTAACAGCATTATTGACAGCACAACTATTACTGCAAAAAATATTGTTAAATATTTTAGTAATTTCAATTTAACGTCTCCTTTACATATTCGCTTAATTTATGACCAGATAAAAAGTCCGTTATATTTATTATCTGTTTAAGTACTGGTGTTTGACACGTTCTCCATGTTTCACCAACAGGTTGAGTATATGTAATAATAGCGTGCCCTTCGCCTCCCGGTGTAGTGAAACCTACTCCACCTTGAAATCCACCATAAGTCGATAATGAATCTAGATCTTCATATCTTGCTCCCAAGTCTCTTAAATCATCAATATCCAATCCTACGACACGTGCAAACGTACCCCCATATACTGAACCACCGCTTCCACCGATTTCATATCCGTATCCTAACAATTGTTCGATATCTTCTGCATTAGTGCCTCCTGCGGTTAGCATTGCAGAAGCACTAGCAAGGCTTGCTGCAACATCACCACCCCCTCCATACGTCCACTGAATTCCCATATTACCGCGAAAATCCATAACCAATTGTATAGATGTAGTTCCAGCAATAACGCTCCCTGTTCCTGTTCCTTCAAGTTGAGCAATTGTAAAAGTCCCTGTATTGCTTGAATTCGCTAACCAAATATCCATCAGTTCACTCAGTTGCGTATCCTCGTACTCATTAATAACTCCAGATTTACTCGTAACATTCCCATCTGCATCTTCCGGCTCTGGCTTTGGCTGCGGTACAACAGGAGGCTTTCTCGTTCCTAGATACTTCCACTTCCCGTTCTTTTTGGTCCATTTCTCATCCCTTGGATCATTTGTACTGCCCATAATCGGTCTATGCCCAGTAGGATCAACAAAGTTAGTCGGGTTGTTCCCTGTATATGCATACAGATGCTGAGTCCAAGGGTCGTATGCATTGCCTGTGTACGTATCCTGGCTGATGAACCTTGCCGTCTGTGGGTCATAGAACCGGGCGTTCATATACTGCAGGCCGGTACTGGTGTCTGTTATGCTTCCGGTAAAGGTCGTTTCATTCAGGAAACCATTGTTCTCCGTCAGTGTCAGATTACCGAACTCATCGTATTCGTAGCCCTCGATGAGGTCTCCATCCGGCTCTATTACTGCTGTTGTACTGCCGCGCTTGTCGTAGTGATAGAAAAGCAGCTGAAAAGAATTCTCGTAACTATCCAACTGCTTTATTTTATATCACCATTAACCCGCATCAATCCTAGTCACTACTTCTTAACCGAATACTCCAAACTGACAGCGGGATTCGATTTTATCTTCTCAAAATATTTTTTGAAAGATTCACTATTGGGATATTCAACCAATTCAAGATGGTTAAGATCCGCAGATCCCTCTGCAGAATAATGCACAAAATAGTAATATGCTCTATATATATTTCCGTTCTCATGCTCAAAGAAAATGATGCTGTCTGTATCACCCTTAAAGAATTTTTTCACATAAACATGATAGTTCCCGGACTCAAGAATCTCATCCATGTTTTCATCCATATACATTCGAATATTCCTTTTTGTGCTTTCCACCCATTCACTATCCATTTGTTCATATTGCGGCTTTATGATCTCATCTATGCGCATCGTATAGCGTCCAAGATAAGTTACATCTTTATAAAATTCGTAAGTTTCTTTCTTTGGCCAAAACTTTCCAATATAAAATCAGACTGTAAACCCCATTCTGTTATCCGAATTCCAAATGCATATACTTGAGGATTCTCCTCTGTAGATGATGGGTACAGCATATTATTTATCACAATATATATCGTCATTTCCGGGAAAGAATAACCTACATTTTCAGGATCAAAATACAAATTATATTCCACATCTTTGTGAAGAATGAGTTTTTTGTTTATAATCAGATTATCACGCACTATATCTCTGTTATCATTACTATAATCATAAGCCTCAGTATCATACATTCTGCTGTTAAACGTATCCTTGATTCCCGCATTGATCTCCTCAATTGAGAACGTTATTCCGTTTACTGTAACAGAATTTGCGTCGTCAGGCTCCGTTCCTTCAGGTTGTAGTGTAATACCAGCCATGTTTACTACATCAGTTTTTTGGGGATTCGGTTGAGTCGCATCATTTATTGTGCCACCAATGTTCTGACAGCCACACAACAAGAATAGACATATAAAAATAAATAACAATTTATAAAGATTCATATCTACACCTCTCATCTGTACGGATCTTCTGGCTCATGAAAAAACCATGTATCGCCAACTCTTCTTCCATCCGGATGTATTCTTGGCATATCATCATTGTATGCACGTGTCCACCCATATGTAAAATCATCCGAAGGCTTGGGGATTGAGTCAATCCCTTCCTCCAAAAGTTTAAATGCTGCATCTACACACCTATTCCATGCTTCTTGTTCTATTTTCGGGCTTTCTGCAATTTTTCCAGCTGGATTTCTTGCTCTATTACCACCCATGCCAGTAAATTGACCATTGGCAAGCGCTAATTCTCTGTATGTTGTTCCACTAAGAAAATAATTGTAACCAGCTATTTCATTTGTTCTTCTCCGGTTTTCCAGTACCCATAAATGTGCATCTGTCGAGGTAGAATCCTCGCTATACAACAGCCTAGCTATAACAGATAGATCGCTTTCGCCCGCATAAGTAGTCTCAAAGTCCTCCTTCTCCGTCAGAGGTTTAGGATTCTTTTTCAATCTCTCTGCTTTTCTACTGCCTTTATATACCCACTCCCCGTTCTTTTTTGTCCAAATTTCATCGTAAGGATCATCTCCCATTATCGGTCTATGCCCCGTCGGATCAATAAAGTTAATCGGGTTGTTGCCTGTATATGCATACAAATGCTGCGTCCAAGGGTCGTATGCATTGCCTGTGTACGTATCCTGACTGATGAACCTTGCTGTCTGCGGATCATAGAACCGGGCGTTCATATACTGCAGACCGGTTGATACGTCAAATATGCTTCCTGTAAATGTCGTTTCATTTTAATAACTCCATATAGCATTTTTACACATTTATGCCATACGAAAACTAATATCCTCCTCTCCTACCGGCTAAATTCTTTCACTAGTAACAATTTTATTGTTTTAAAAATATTTTATTTGCTAAATATCTTTTTATTCTTTTATACTTGTTATAACTATAATCCCCTTACTGTTATATCTGTTAAGTTCAACCAAACAAATCACTAAACTGATACGTATCATAAAAGTTTTTTGATTTTTCATTATCTAAACCGTAAGAAATAATAATACTCCCCCCCATAGCAAGAAGAACAATACTGTGTTCTTCTGTTTCCCAGATAGCTTTACATACAGTATCTTCCTTAGATTCTATTTTAGGACTCCCATATTTCTCCATATCCTTTTTAATATTGTCATATGCTTCTTCTAAACTATCATCAGTATCAAAATAGTTAATTAATTCCATTATGTGTTTCAATTCATTATTACTAAAAACATACGTTAATGTAAAAGTGTTGTAATGGTCATGGACTTGTACATCATGGTAAATCAAGACTGTGTGGTCATTATACTCAGCTATCTCCCCATTATCCCCCTCATTTTTTTGAATTTCTTCGATAGAATCCCCAAAATGATTCCCTTTAAAAGTAAGTTCAGTTGTACATGAACTAAATATGACAACAATCATAAACAAAGAAACTATAATATATATTTGCTTCATAGTATTTCTCCTTTCGATATTTATAAGTCTAATCATGGCATAGGTAGGCCTCCTGCATTTGATAACATATCAAAAAATTCTTGAGCACCGAATTTTCTTTCGCTATACCATATTGCAGCAGGATTTGCATTTGTTAAAGGATCCTTAAATATTGTCTCTACACCGTTTTCATAAATTCCGAAATAATTATATATTGCACCCTTATTGCTATTCGAATTATTAAGCATCAATAAATATTCAGTATCTGCACCCCATTTTACCATTCTTGTAGGACCTTCCGCTGGACTATAGCCAGGGATACTATCTAAAATGTCAATCTGCCACGCAACACTATTATCTTTCCAATAAACAAGCTCTGAAAAATTTTGTCTTTCATCTGGATCTAAAAACTGATATATATGCGAAAGCACCGATTGACTTGGACTTGTTGAAACCGGGTTACCGTTTTCGTCATCACATATTATATGTCTACCATTCGGGCAATTTGCTGTGGATAAATATTAATAGGCCTATACATATCATCATCCCAAATAGTATATTCTGTTCCATCATCATATACTACACCATCTATAGTATTCGGGCCGGAGTAGGAGACGGAGTAGGCGATGGACTAGGTTCTGGAGTAGGAGTTGGAGTTGGTTCTGGTATAATCGCTTCAGCCTTTTTGTCTTCGTCTATAGTAAAAGCACCTATAATCGGTCTATGCCCTGTCGGATCTATAAAGTTAACCGGATTGTTACCTGTATATGCATACAAATGCTGCGTCCACGGTTCATACGCATTGCCGGAATAGGTATCCTGCGTCAGAAACCTGCCTGTAGTCGGCTCGTAATACCTTGAATT
>CAXXXL010000003.1:0-1607779 GCA_963666505.2 Christensenellaceae bacterium
CACAGTCGAGCCTACAGTTCAGCCGACGCAGCCTGCAGCCACACCGCAGGATACAGTCTCAGCAGAGCGGACCAAGGAGGAACTCGAAGAACTAAGCGAAGCCCTAGAAGCCCTTACAGGAGGGGATTTTTCAGATATCGACTATTCTGAATAGTCATTCAAGCTTATTGCATAGACAGGCGCATAAGCCTGTTTTTGTTTGCCGGAAAACACCGCCGTACATAAAGGGGTGCTCTTTTTATGATTTTATGATAATATATGAACCAGAGAAAAGAACGGAGAGCCGCAATGAGCAATGACATATTCAAAATATTTGCCGCACTTGACCAGCTTACTTTGAAGGACAAAGAATTGTTAAAATCGCATTCGGTAATAAGACAGTTTAAATAAAGGTCAGCTTATGGTCGGCGATTATAAAAGGTGCAGCGGGATACCGTTTGTGCTGAGCGGCAGCATCCGCCTTTTCAGAACTTCTGAAACGGGCAAAGACTTAACACTGTATAAGATAAGAGCGGGCGAGATATGCGTTCTTGCAGCAGTCTGCGCATATGCCAACCTCGAATACGACTTTACCGCAGAAGCGCTTGAAGGAAAGCGAGCTTTGCGTACTTTCCACCGAAAGCTTCAACCGCCTTACGCAGAGCAGCCCGGTTTTCAGAGAGTTCATATTCTCCAACCTTGCCGACAAGCTTATAATGGCTCTAAATACCATAGAATTTCTGCAGTTCCCAAGCATTGAAGACAAAATTAAGAACTACCTGGAACGCTCTGCCGGTTCGGATATGGTCGTGCAGACAACTCACGAAACCATAGCCAAAGACATCGGCTCATCAAGGGAAGTCGTCAGCCGCAAGCTTAAAGAGCTTGAATCTCAGGGGAATCTTGTCCTTAAAAGAGGAAAAATCAAATTAATCAAAAAAATTTGATGTTTGTGTGATAAAGTCACATTATTATCGCTCTATTTATCGTATCCTTATATCAGAAAAGAGCAAAACAAACAAAAAGGCTCGAGATGAAAGGATGATATAAAATGTTACAATTAACAAAAGATAATTTTAAGGCTACTATAGAACAGAACGAGAAACCGGTAAATAGTTGACTTTTGGGCACCGTGGTGCGGACCTTGTAGAATGCTTACACCCATAATGGAGAATATAGATTCAGAATTCAAAGATGACGTTATCGTAGCAAAGGTCAACGTGGACGAAGAGATGGAGCTTGCACAGGCATTTCGGATCATGAGCATCCCGAACGTTATAATCTTCGACGAAGGCAAAGTCGCAGACAACTCTGTGGGCGTTCGTGACAAGAGTTATTACACAAACCATCTTAACCGTCTTGTTCAGTCAAAGACAGCATAGGGAAGTTTTATAATGAACATCACAGTAAACGCATACAGCTGCCCTCAGAACCACCCTTGCCCGGTTATCAATTTCTGTCCGGTAGACGCAATAACTCAAGAGGGCTTTGGGCTTCCAAAAGTGGATAAAGAAAAGTGCATTGAATGCATGAAATGCACAAAAGTATGCTCATCATTTTCGGTTGACGCAAGCGATTAGCTCCTCCATCAGTACCCAATGGAGAGGACCAAAATATCTTAACCTCCAAACAAGGAAAAGCGCACCTCACGGCAGGGTGTGCTTTTTTGCTGCGCTTTTCTTTTTTGTTCCGGATATCATATACAGCGCTTGAGAATCTTCTATCTCATCTATATCGAAAAAGGGCTCGAACCATTCCTTTTCCTTGTCAGCGTCTTTGAGCGCCATACTGACTCCTTTTTCTTTTTTACCTTTGTGAACGCCGTTTATTATATGGCGTCCCTGTCCGTGTGCAATTACAAACCTTCCACCGCTACCCAGTACATCATGTATCTTCTTTGCAAGCGCCACCTTATCAAAAAAATGTGGATATGAGTTATACAGCACCGCCCTGTCAAAACCGTCTTCTTTAAGACAGAAAAAATCTTGTGCTTCTACTCTCAGCCTCTCGTCGCAGAACTTGCTTCTCGCTATCTTAGCCATAGCATCACAGGCATCCACGCCCACCAATATAGACGGTTGTCTTTCAAGTATGTGCTCAAAAAGCACTCCCGTTCCACAGGCAATATCCACCACTCTGTGGCCTTCAGATATTTCGCAGACATCTATTATGCTGTTTATCTTCTCCGGGTCTGCGCAAAGATGATCATCCCAGCTTTGCGCAAGGCTCTCGAAATATTCTCTTATTTTCTCTAAGCTCATTATTTGTTTCTCTCGTATAAAAATATATATGATACCAATGGCTATTTATATCATTTTAACGGCGATTGTGTCAATTGTCCTTGCTGTTCCGTATGGCAGTTTTAAGCTGAATCTCCGACAATATAACGCTGCCCATTATTATAATACCGCCGATTACTATGTTTATCCTGAAAGCCTCAAGACCAAGTACGATAGCAAATAAAGATCCGAACAGGCTCTCGGACGACATCAGTATGGCAGCTTTGGAAGGCTGTGCAATGGTCTGCGCCCACGTCTGCAGGAAATAGCATACGGCGGTGCTGAAAACGCCGACATACACTATTGCCGGCAGGCCTTTTGCCCAGTCTATGTTCAGTTCTGAAGGCCGCTCGAATATAAAAAACATGGCTGTGCCCAGCACAGCGCTAACAAAAAGCTGTATAAAAGTTATGCGTACCGGGTCCATTTCACGTGTCTTGACGCCCAGAAAAACTATATGCACGGCAAAGCCGACAGCACACAGCATCAGAAAAACATCTCCAAGTCCAAAGGACACGAAGCTTCTATCTTTTGCGTATGTGAGCACCAGCACACCGATAAGCGTCGTAAAAACGAGTATGAACATCTTTGTCTTTGGGGCTTTACGCTTTGCTATCCATGCGACGAAAGGCACCAGTATGACGTATACCGCAGTTATGAAAGCGGAGTTGGAAACGCTCGTTCTTATCTGCCCCAGAGTCTGTGTGAAAAAGCTGAAGAACAAAAGCGCACCTGCAATTGAGCCGTATAGAAACTCCCTGGCAGATATACTGATAATGCGCTTAAAGCGCAGCACAAAAACTATCAGTGCGCCTATTGTAAAACGCAGTGAGATAATCAGCGCCGGCGGCATCCCTGAATCGAGAGAATACTGAACCGCAACAAAGCCTGCTCCCCAAAGAACAGCAACAAACAGAAGCGAAATATCCGCCAGCCTTATTCTCTTTTCCGACAATGTGTTGTTTGACACCAATGCTTCTTCCTTTTTAAAACTTCGCACAATATCATATCACACGAGCAGACAGTGTACCACAATTCATTTCAAGACAATAAAAAGCCGCAGCAGATTTTAGAGAGCTGCGGCCTTAATTCTTTATTCCTCTATTCTGGCAAACTCAGCTTTTTTAGAGAACGCCGCCTCATATACCACTTAAGAGCCTGCACACCAGCAAAGACAATGACCATAGCTATAAACTGCCAAAGCGAAGATATCATAACAACCTGCGTATCCAGAACATATCTTACCCATGCCAGTTCTCCGAAAACGTTATCCAGTAAAATAACAAGCGCTATATATGCAACACCGTATAGTATCGGCAGCAGCATCAGAAACATCCGCTTCTCGCTACGTATAGCTTTCTTCAGCAGCGGGTATATAACGAATATTATGGGTGCGAACATGATTACCGACGAAAGCCCAAGCGCACATTCGAAAAACGGCACTATGCAAAGCTCGCTAAAGTAGAGCAGTACCTGTATGAAAACGACGAAGAATATCCCGTATTGCAACACCGAGCCAAGCTCAAACCAGAACGAGCTGCGGTAACCAAACGAGCTTTGGACCCTCTCTGCGAATTTGCCGATGTCCGGCCCCGTCACTTCCTTTGCGCTTCTTCCGCTCTGCTGAGCTTGCAGCATCAGCGAAAGCACATCCTGCTTTGTTTCTTTCATCTCCGCCTTCGAGAGCTTTGCTCCGGTTATTGCATCGCTGAATTTCTCATACGCTACAAAAAACTGTGTATCCAGCTTTTTTACATATTTGCTTTTATGAAGCCGTCCCCATGCAAATAATCCAAACGTTAATACGGCTATGGCTATCATGCCAATGATGAACCACATCTCTGCACTCTGCACAGGCTCATTTTTGCCTGCGCTGACAGCATACAGTACAACTGTTATTATAAGCGCCGCAGACACCAGCAGCGATAATGCGATCATCCATACCGATTTGCGTGAAACCTTCATACCTCTACCTCCCCAAGCACTTTCCCAACTATTCCGCTTGTCTTCTTCCAGCTTTCAATAAACCCTTCAAGAGCCAAACTTCCCTGCTTTGTCAGCGAATAATACTTCCTTGGCGGACCAAGCTTCGAGCTTCTTTTCTCGAAGGAAATGTCCCCTTTTTTCTCCAGCCGATTCAATATAGGATATACCGTAGCTTCGGAAATATCTGCAAACCCCAGTACACGTAAAAGCTCTACCACTCTGTATCCATAGCTATGTTCCTTTTGCAGCACTGCAAGAATACAGCCTTCGAGTATACCCTTTATCATCTGTGTATCCGACGCCATGCTCTCACCTCCACTACTATGCATTACATAGTATCTAGTCCGAGTATAGCATAGCTACTATGTATTGTCAAGTAGCGTTTATATTTTGCATTCCTGCTTTTACAGTGGTATAATTAAAATACATTTTTATTGCTTCAACAAGCCCGTTTTTTAATCAAATAAATATATTATATTGTGCCGCTGCGCAGGAGGTAGTGTTGTGAAAAGATCTCAATTCATAATCGTTCTAATTGTAATAGTCCTTGTCGTTTCTCTGGTCGGAGTCGGAGTCTCCTACTCCGCTTCGCCGCCTGAGCCAAACGCAGACCAGCCCGAGTTTGCCGGGCGGCCAACATTTATTCCGTTCTCGCCCTTCCCTACGTTGCCCAGCCTTGTTGCAGACATACCCGACCCAAACCTTGACGAAGCTCTGCATCAGGAACTTGGAAAGCCGATGTCTCAGAACATTTATTATATGGAGCTGGCAGGCATTACAGGTACGCTTTATTTAGACAATAAAGATATTTCAGATGCTCAGGGTGTACAATACTGCACCAGCATAACCGGGCTTAGCATGCAGAACAACAATCTTACATCCATGCCGGATTTCACTTATACGACGGGGCTTACAAATATCTCACTGCAGTACAATGACTTTACCGAGTTCCCCTTAGGGCTTAGCAGTGCACCCAATCTCTCGGCAGTAAACTTAAGCAACAACCCTATCACCTCAGTTGGTGCAGGAATATCTGCCTTTAGCAGCCTTGATAAATTGTGGCTCGAATCATGCAGCTTCTCGTCTTTCCCGGAAGCGCTGACCACGCTGCCCAACTTAACGGAACTGCGGCTCAACGACAATACTCTTAGTTCAGTTCCTTCGAGCATAAACAGCCTTAACGACCTAAGAGTTCTTTACCTTAACAACACCGGCCTCAGTTCACTGCCCGACCAGCTTTACACGATGTCGTCTATCAAAACGCTGAGCCTCGATGACAACAATCTAGATTCCCTATCTACAGCTATTTCGGGCATGAATCACCTACAATACCTAATGATAAGTAGAAACAACCTTGAAGCGCTTCCGGAAGAGCTGTTTGAGATTTCTAGTTTCATATCGCTGATAGCAAACGAAAACAGCCTCTATAGCCTGCCGGACAACATCGGTACATGCTGTGCTATAGAGCAGATCACAGCCAGGCAGAACAGGATAACAAGACTTCCGGTCAACATAGGCGACGCATCAAACCTCTATCTACTGGACGTTATGGTAAACCGTATACGGGAGCTGCCCAGCAGCTTTGACGACAAAGCATATGATTTTATAAACGTGGAATTTAATTTCATCGATATGACACCAGGTTCAGATTCGCGCACTTTAATGGACAACACCACCAGCTTCACCAAATATTTCGAGCGGCAGCTTAAACCGATAGAAGAAGTTACCGCGACCCCCAGCGATACAAGTATACTCTTAGAATGGGACGCAGGAACTAATGGTTCAAGCGGCGGCGCAACGTGGAACGTAGACAGTTATAACGTGTATCTGAGCGATTCGTACATCAAGCTCGAAGAGCTTCTGCCTACCGAGCTTTCTTATGAACACACCGGCCTTACGCCTGAAACGACCTATCTCTATCATGTAGGCGTAGACTATCACGTAGTTGTGCCTTCCCACAGCATCGACACTATAATACGAGCGTATACAGATGTCGAGCCGACTACTCTTTCGGCTATAGAAGCTTCTCCCTCACCAACCACAACGACAACCGCAGAAAGCGAAACTCCGACGAGCGTGCCCGAAGAGACCGAAGTCGTAGAAGTATCTGAAACACCAAGTGCTGTGGAAATAGATGTGACGGATGAGGGCTATCCCGGGCTTCCTATCTGGGCGATAATAGTGATATGCGTTCTTGGCGCAGGCGTTATTGCCACCGGTGCAACACTGATAATATTCAAAGTCAAAGGAAATAAAAAGAAAGCTGATTTCCAGAAGAGAGCATAGCGAACTTTAGACAACACAACCACCGGCTGTGCCGGTGGTTGTGTTTGTATTAAATCTCTTTCTTTATCTTAATATATCAAGTTTACGAAAAGCCCTAGACAATAAATGAGCTTCAGAATTCTACAAGCCGGAAAATACAGAGCATGGCAGGCTTTGAAAGGATAATTTCGCAGGAAGAAACTTTCCATCAGACAGTAGACTTCTGATACTGTCAGAATTTTTTGCAACCAAAAAGCCGCACGAGATATAAAAGTGTCTCATGCGGCTTGCAAATTACCGGCAGATTCTATTCGTCTATCAACACGGCCTTTATCCTTCTTACTCCGGCAGAGCTAGACTGCTCTTTCTTTATCTTAAATCTTCCAAGCTCTTTTGTATTTCCCGCATGCGGTCCACCGCATATTTCTTTGGAATATCCGTCAATGGTATATACCTTTACGATATTGCCGTACTTAGATTCAAACAATCCAATTGCACCGCTTTCCTTCGCTTCGTCTACGCTCATCTCTTCGCAGACAACATCCACACCGGCGTCGATGGCTTCGTTGACCAGCCTTTCGACTTCGTCAAGCTCGTCTCTTTCAACTTTCCTGCCAAAAGAGAAGTCGAACCGCAGCCGTTCTGCTGTAATGTTGCTGCCCTTCTGAGCAACCTCACCGCCCAGCACTTTTCGAAGCGCCGCATGCATAAGATGCGTTGCCGTGTGCAGCTTTGCCGTTTCTTCGCCGGTGTCAGCTAAGCCGCCTTTAAAACGCTGTTCCGCTCCTGCACTTGACAGCTTCTGGTGGTTGGCAAACGCTTCATCAAAGCCTTTCTTATCTACCTCAAAGCCTTTTTCATGTGCAAGCTCCAGCGTAAACTCTATCGGGAAACCAAATGTATCGTAAAGATGGAAAGCATCTTTACCCTTTATAACGTTGCCCTGCATACGCTGCTCCAGCTTCTCAAACTCTTTGAGCCCCTGCTTTATCGTCCTCTGGAAACGCTCTTCTTCAAGGTTAAGCTCATTTATTATTTTACTTTGGCTTGCTGCCAGCTCCGGATAAGCGTCTTTATACTGGTCTATAACTACCTTTGCTATCTTCTGCAGCGACAGCTCCGGGATGCCCAGTCTCAGTGAATATCGCACAGCCCTTCTTATCAACCTGCGCAGCACATAGCCCTGGTCTACGTTGGAAGGCGTAATGCCCTTCTCATCGCCCATCATGAACGTTGCACACCTAACGTGGTCTGCTATGATCCTGAAAGAGCGTGTAGTGTCTATGTCATCGCCATAGCCCTTGCCCGAAAGCTGCGATATTTTCTTAAGTGTTCCTTCAAACACGTCCGTGTCATAAACAGAGGGCTTGCCCTGCAGTATAGTCACAGTCCTGTCAAGACCCATTCCAGTGTCTACGTTCTGCTGCTCCAGCGGCTCGAAGGTTCCGTCTGCCTTCTTGTTATACTGCATGAAAACATCGTTCCATATCTCCATATACTTGCCGCACGAACACGACGGATCACAGTCCGGGCCGCATGCCGGTGTTCCCATATCTATAAACATCTCTGTGTCCGGGCCGCAAGGTCCCGTCATACCTGCCGGTCCCCACCAATTATGTTTCTTACCCAGGAAGAATATATGGCTTTCATCCACGCCAAGGCTCATCCATATTTCTGCTGACTCCGTGTCTTTAGGCGCGTCTTCGTCGCCCTCAAAACATGTAAAATAAAGAGAGTCTTTATTAAGCCCCAGCCATTGCGGAGAAGTCAAAAACTCGAAGCTATACTCTATAGCTTCTTTCTTGAAGTAGTCACCAAGCGACCAGTTGCCAAGCATCTCAAAGAACGTACAGTGGGAGGCGTCACCAACTTCATCAATATCGCCCGTCCTTACGCACTTCTGGACGTTCGCCAGCCGCTTGCCTTCCGGGTGCTTTGCTCCCAAAAGGTACGGCACCAGCGGGTGCATCCCTGCAGTCGTGAAAAGAACTGTAGGGTCGTTCTCCGGTATCAGTGAAGCCGAGGGTATTATCGTATGTCCCTTAGACTTAAAAAAATCCAAATACATCTGTCTTAATTTTGCACTGGTAAAATCTTTCAACGTGTTTCTCCTCTAAAGTTACTTTGTTGCATTATACACGAAAGCTCACATATCAGTCAATCAGGCACGACTTTTTACAGCAGCATTGTTATAACTACAGCATGTACGGTTATCAGCAACGGAACGAAAACCATGAAATACCAGTGCTTTGTTTTGTGCCTTACCAGCAGCATACCCGCCAGCATCCCTGCGGCTCCGCCTATGATGCTAACGGCAAAAAGCGTTCTTTCGCTTATCCTTCTTTTCTTTTTTATTGCGGCGACTTTGTCATATACGCACATTATAAAAGAGAGCATATTAACCGCAGCAATGTATATCCACAAATACTTTTCCATACTTCTCCAAAAAAAACACAGCGAAGAAGTCTCTTAGCTGTGTTATCAGTTATTTAACATAAATTGCGGTACTATTTGCTGAGCGCATCTACAAGCGCCTTTCCTGCTTTGCGAGCCTCTTCAAGCTCATTCTCGTCTGGTTTAAGCTTTGCGCTGCATGTGCACACAACATCTGCCCCGACATTTCTTAATCTTTCAGCCATATACTTTACGGACTCTCCGCTCCAGCCAAATGATCCAAACGCAACCGCCGCTTTTCCTTTAATAAGATAAGTCGAGACGCTCGTCATAACATCCCATACAGGCTTTAGCACGTCTCTGTTAAGCGTTGGAGAACCAAGTGCGAAAGCATCGGCTTTGTGTATCATTGCTGCACCCTCTTCCTGGTCTATAAGCGAAACATCCTGCATCTGAACATCAAACCCGGCGTCACTAACAACCTTTGCAATCTCGTCCGCCAGCATCTTTGTGTATCCATAGCATGTAACATATCCAACAAAGACCTTCTTAACTTCGTTCTTTGCCAGAACTTCGTTTGCCCATTTCTCATATCTGTCAACGGCATCCCATGGAGCTGCACGCAGCACCGGCCCGTGTGAAGGTCCGATAACATCAATGTGAAGCCCTCTTGTCTTTTTCACCGCATCGATAACATAGTTGGAAAATGGCGCCATTATAACGTCGAAATAGTATTTTTGGGAAACTACCATATCATCCGTAAGGTCGGTTAAATCATCGAATATGTTTGCTGCGCTGAAATGGAAACCGAAAACGTCTCCGGAGAGAAGAACGGCGTCCTCGACGATATATGTAAAAATGGAATCCGGCCAATGCAGAAACGGTGCAGAAATAAACCTAACGGTTTTGCCGCCAAGGTCTATAGTGTCTCCGTCGCTTACTACCATGCACTCAAATTTAGTGTTGAGTATGTTTCTCAAAAAAACGCTTGCGGGTTTAGAACACGCAACAACGGCATTCGGAGCAAGCTCCAACAGCCGCCCTAGTGAGCCGCTATGGTCGGGCTCTGTGTGGTTGCATACGATATAGTCTATCTTGGATATGTCGCAGATGCTAGATATCCGCTCTATAAACTCGTCGGTAAATCCCTGTTTGACGGTGTCCACAAGCATCGTCTTCTCTCTGCCCTGCACCAAATAACTATTATATGACGTACCCCACTGAGTACTCATGATCACATCGAAAATGCGCAGGTCGG
This sequence comes from Christensenellaceae bacterium, assembly GCA_963666505.2. GTDB lineage: Bacteria > Bacillota > Clostridia > Christensenellales > SZUA-584 > JABGQS01. The sequence goes on from CAXXXL010000003.1 coordinate 10,162, forward strand.
GGTTCTGCACCCCGACCCATGATATTCCGTTTACTATTTGCGTTGCTTTCATTACTCTACCTTTTCGAACATGTCCTTGTCTGCTCCGCACATCGGGCATACCCAATCAGAAGGTACATCTTCCCAGGCAGTGCCGGGCGCTACTCCGTTATCCGGGTCACCCTCGGCCGGGTCATAAACATATCCGCATACTGTGCATTCATACTTAGTCATTGTTTCCCTCCTTATTCTCCAAAGAATTCATTTAGTTGTTTAACAAGCTCATCCGAATTGATGCCGTGAACGGCACTTGCTTCTTCAATGCTCTCTCCGGATGAAGCCGGGCAGCCAACACAGTGCATTCCGCTCTCCAAGAAAACCTTTGCAGAGTCGATGTTCATCGACAAAACCTGCGCAATTGTCATGTCTTTTGTTATCTTTGCCATATCCTCTACCTTTCAAAAAATACTTTATGTAGTTTTGGTAAATTTGTGCCCGCAGGCAGAGCATCTTATCTGGACTTTGCCTTTCCCCTTTGGCACTCTAAGCTTTTGAAAACAATTCGGGCATTTGAAAACCTTGTAAAGTTTTCTTTGCTTATGTCTTACCTTGCTCCTATAATACCATGTTTTTGGTTTGTTAACCACTCTTAAAAATGCATAATTTTCTTTTCTTCTCTGCTCGATATTCCTGCTGAACATCCGAAATACCGCATAAGCCATTATCGCCAGCGAGATTATATACATATAATCCCACACCCGAACAAGGCTTAGTATAAAAGCCAGTATTGTAAGCCCGAAAGAGAATTGATCCGGGCCGTTTCTTCCTATAAACATGCGTCTAAACATCTTTTGTCTTTCCCTCTGCCAACTTCATTATCTATATCCCGTAAGTTATGATAAGCTCCGGCGTTCTGACCTTTTTATAATATTTTACAAAGTCCTTTGTGCTGTTTATACTATCCGGAAGCAATATGCCGCTTCTGCCTATGTCCTCTTTTACGTGAACGTCACTTCCCGCTATTTTCATAATATCGTTTTTATACGCAAACTCAAGCGCCTTTTTGTTGCGTGAGTCGTTCCTCGGCTGTGCGTTGACCATCTCTATTCCGTCAAAATATTTCGGGTTTTCAGGCGACAGTCCAAACCTGTACGGGTGCGCCTGAAACATCAGAAAACCGTTTTTGTGCATAAGCTCGTAAAGCTCTGGCGTAGAGAGTTTATAAAAAGGACCGTTCTGTTTAATGAACTGCTCGTCCGGCCCGTAAATCAGAAACTCAAACGGCGAATCCTCCGCCTGAACTTCAAGCCCAAGAAAAACTTTTAAACCGATTTCGTCGCCACGCTTCTTTGCCGCTCTGTATCCTGCAAGGAAGTGGTCTGCCTGCTGTTCCCACGGCAGGTGCTCCAGCGCTCGTTTTCTGAAAAACCTGGAATAGAAATGATCGGTTATGAATGTTCCGATATATCCCGCTTCTTTCAGGGCGTCCACAGCCTGGGCTCCGGTAATCTTCCCGCAGGAACTTGTCTCCGCTGTATGGCAATGCGTTTCAAACTGATATAATTTCATCTTTATGCTCCGTTATCATAATACTAAAAATATGTGTCGAAATCTTTAATAAGCATCTGTTTTCACACATTGTTTACAAAAGAACAAAGTGCCGCCGACCTATGTCAAACACATTTGTGATTATTGCATAAAACTCTAATAAAGTATAAAATATATGCAGAGGAATATAAAGCCTATGGCACAAAAAAACAGAAAGAAAAGTAAAAAAAATAGTGGCTTTCTCGTTAAAACGGTAAACGGCATTGTTATGGTTGTGCACACACTGCAGCGCCTTAACTGGCTGGGAAGAGGAATACTTATCGGTCTTGCCGTACTCATAGCCGCAGCCATCACGCTGCCTATAGTACTTAAAAAAGACGCCCCAGCCGTGACCGAGCGCATAAATGAAACACTTCGGCCGGTGCTTACAAACAGTCCGCCGCCTACGCCCACTGCTACTCCCATACCAACAACACAGCCGCTGACCACAATAGACCCCGTGCTGCAAAAAGGCGATGAAAGTATATACGTACAGGCTCTTCAGGAGCGCCTAATGGCACTAGGATACATGGAGATAGACGATTCCACCCAATATTACGGCCCTGTCACAAAATACGCCGTAGAGCTTTTCCAGCGCCAGCACGGTCTCCAGCAGGACGGTATTGCAGGATATGAGACCCAGACCTTGCTCTTTTCCAGCGAAGCGAAGAAATACACGCTGCTGGAGGGAACTTCAGGTCACGACGTAGACGCAATGCAGAAACAGCTTGTAGACCTTGGCTATATAGACACAGTTACCGGCTACTACGGCACAGTCACCGTTGACGCCGTAAAGGATTTCCAGAAACGCAACGACCTTACCATAGACGGCAAAACCGGAGAGCAGACGCTTGACGCTCTCTATTCGCCAAATGCGATCCCCAGCGCCAGCAAGATAATCGAAGAGCGCCGCAGCGCCAATATAAACGAAATGATAGAAGTTGCAAGGGCTCAGCTTGGAAAGCCGTATATACTCGGCCGGTCGGGGCCTAGTTCATTCGACTGCTCTGGTCTTGCCTGAAACAGGCGGGCAGTTCACGTTGCCGCTACAACGCAGCAGGCTATGGCAGTCAGCGATTGGGAGAAAATCACGTGGCCGCTACAACGCAGCAGGCTATGCAAAGGTAAGTGATTGGGACGTCACCCTAAGATAGAAAATTATGACGACCTGCAAAAGGGCGACCTGCTGTTTTTCTGGAGCTCCAGCCGCGGCAAGATAGGCCACGTCGGCATATACGTTGGCGACGGCATGATGATAGACGCTTCGTTAAATGTTCCTCCAACTGTCATTTCAGACATATCAATGATTTCAACTTTACATTCAACTTTCATTATGTTATTCCTCCAGTAATTTGTGTTACTAATATCATTATATACCGGAGGCAAACTAACATCTTGTCTATTATTGCTATACTTCTTTATATTTCGTAGCACTGATTCCATAATGTCTTTTAAAGCACCTGGCAAACACAGCCGAATCATTAAAACCGAAATTCAAGGCAATGTCAGTAATCGTTTTGTCAGGTGAATTCATCAAAAATCCGACAGCCCTTTCAAGCTTCAGTCTTGTTATGAAATTATATAGAGTCTCATTAACAATGCTTCTAAATATCCTATGAAAATGGTATTTTGAAAAGCCTGATATTTCCGAAAGCTCTTCAAGCGTAAACATTTTACCTATATTTTCTTCGATATAATCTTGAACTAAGTTGATTCTTGATATGTATTCTTGACGCAGCAATTGTTCTCTATCATCATCCATCAGCTTGACCTCACACATTTTTTCTATTTTATCATAAATCACTTGTCCTCTTCTTTGCTAATCTTGCTTCTATAATAAAGATTGTTCAATTATAGCGAATTATCTAATTGCAACTTATTATTATACATCTCCCATTCTTTAATCCAGCTCAAGATAAGCCTCAATAAACTTCTCTATCTTCTCTTTTTCAAATCCGTTTTTTATTAAATACTCTTTGGCACTGCCGTACTATCTAAATGATCTAGAAACTCCTCAATAGACTCCTTCTTGGATTCAAACAAATAGTTCGGCATTGTTTTGCCGGTAGCTTTATTGTAGTCTTCAATCACCTTTGCAACAACCGGTTTAATTAACTGCTCGGTAATCGTATAGTCCTCCACGATATCTTCTCTGCCCACACGAAGCAAGTCAAGTATAAGCGCAGCTATTACACCAGTTCTGTCTTTCCCTGCAGTGCAGTTGAATACAACTGCCTTATCGCTGTTTTCTAATATTATATCAAACACCTTTACTATGCTTTGCGAAGAATTATCCAGAAGGTTTTTATAAAGCTCTGCCATAGACTTTGGCATGTTCTTTTTAAAAGTTTTATGATCCTGCGAATGCACGTTGTCTATCAAAGATACTTTGTAATATCCAACTCCTTCAACGCCGCTAAGCCTGCTCTGCCCTCTGTGTATCTCGAAATCCGTCCGCAGATCTATAGCTGTTCGTATGCCTCTTTCAAGTATCAGCTTTATATCATCGTCCGAAAGCATAGCAAGCGAATTTGAACGGTAAAGCGCTCCTTCTTTAACGTGCCCTCCCAAAGAAGAATAGTATCCGCCAAGGTCTCGAAAGTTCGGCGTGCTCTCAAGTCTAAAAGTATTTTTGCCCATATTTACTGCCTCTCCGATATTTTTCTTTGTTAATTGTAACACTGCTTGCATACACAGAACAATGCAAAATATATAAATTAACATTTCTGTTACGTCCAACTAATGCCCGATCGTTTATACTAAAAATAAAAAGGGCAAAGCGCCAAATTGTGCCCTGCCCCTTATAACTTTTAAATCGTTCCTAAATCCCTTAGAGCTTTTCTGCCTGCGCAGCAATTTAAAGCCCACAGGCAGCTCTGCCGTAAGCAAAAAAGAACAGTTCTGATTAAGAACTGCCCTTTCATTTAACGTTTGTTATGTTGTTTGAAGCTAACCTAATTGATCAGGTGTAACAATAGACCCTTTAGCTGCTCTGAGTTCTTCTAAGCGAGCTTTTTTGGTAGCTTGTGTTTCAAAGTAAATGTCTGGGACATTTGCTTCTTTTTTGTAAGCTTCAACTTGCATATCAATTCTATCAATAAGTTTATCTACATAAAGTGAGAATTGCTTATCATATGTCTCTTTAGAATATCCTTTATCCGGCATCAATTCATCAAAAATGCCTTTGATTTCTTCAAATGTCGGGATAATTCCTAGAGCTGTTTTGATTCCTGTGACTTCACCTTTTGCCAAACGCGCAAGCCATGTTAACCATGAGCGTACATCACGTTTTTCACCAATGAGCTTATTTGAATCTCCACCACGAGCTGCTTCTGTAAGGAAGTAATTCAAAGATGCTAAAACAGGCTTTTTTGTGAGCTTTGGATTTGTAAAGAATTTAAATTGACCATCCATATAATCACCCAATGCACCTAAGAAAAAAGGAGCATTTGCCCAAGGAGATCTTTTGATGTCGCCTTTAGCGCCAACTTCAGTTGCTGTTGTTTGAGATGCAATATCAGCACCGAATGTTACACCTTCTTCAGGAGTCAAACCAGCCACAACAGGAGGCATTGTTTCAGGATCACGTCCACTGTATGTAAATACGAGTGTATCAACACCATTTGGATCATCTGCTGCTGCTTCATTATAGTTGCTCAATTGATTAGAGCGAATTGTACATCTGGAATTCGGATGTGAAATAGGAATAACCTTTCCATCAGCATCTGTCTTTCCTTCCCACCATTCGCCTTGGAAGTTTGTTCCACTCTTTGGTGTTTCTTCACCAGAGCCTTCCCAATAAGGAACACCGTCAGAAACACAAACATTTGACCAAATGACTTCTGAACCAGGATTTCTCATTCTTTCATAGAGAACTGGATCACCTTCTTCGTTAACGTCTCTAACGATACCAAAGATTCCGATCTCAGGATTGATCGAGCGGATTGATCCATCATCTGCAATCCAGATTTGAGCAAGATCATCACCTATGAAAGTATCACCAGCCATAGCTGTTGTTGTTTTACCACAGCCTGATGGTGCAGCGCCATCGATCCACACGATAGAACCATCTTTCATCTTAATACCAGTGATGAACATGTGTTCTGACATGTAATCACCTCTGTGATTATAGATCGCATCATCATTTGCCAATCTGTGATGACCTTTTTTTATTAAAGCACAGTTGCCTAAGTAGGATACGTTCCATGCCCAAGTTTCAATATTTTTTCTGTCTGTTAAAACATAAGCATTAGGCGTGTCTAATGTGCCTTTGCTATGTGTATTTGTAAAGAAAAGACCCATTATTTCAACTTGCTTTTCAAAGCCTTCCGGAGAACATTTATAAAGATTGTTTTGCTGATGTCCAAGATACCATGTATCTGAAATCGTTAAAGATGGATAAGCTGTTGGTGCACCAACAGGTCCACGGATATAGAAAGCAACAAGCATTGTTTTTCCATCCATAATGTTTTTCATGTTGGTCCCTATAAGCTCATCAGCATCAGCTCTTAGCATAGCTTTTGCAAGGGAAGATGTGAACATACCTTCATCTTCAATCGCGTATGTTTGCTTTACAATGCGGCCTTGCTCTGTTGGTGGGTCAAAATGAATCGTATGGCCTTCCATTGCCAAAGGTGATTCTTCGCCTGTCTCTAAACACATCTTTTTGATATATTCGTAATCTTCTTCACTTCCTGAGTGAATGAAGACATCTTTAGGATTACAAAGCTCGATTCTGCTTGCAATCTTGTTTAAGATATCAATATTGCTGATCAGTTTGATTTTTTTTTGGTTTTTTTCATCACATTTGGATAGGATGAGTTCAAGCGCTTTGTTTTCTGACATTTTAATTCTCCTTTTTTTTTCACATTTTTTATAATAGTTTTTAATACATATTCTTATAACGTGTGGCATAGATTGCATCACGTATCTTAATCGCATATTCTTCTGCTTCTACGCCCGGTTCGCCAAGGATTCTTCTTGCCGCTGCGCAGCGTCCTTTTAACGGCACCACCGTTTAGCAGCAGTACTTTAGAGTTTTTTGCAAGACCTATTTTCTCCGGCTAAATACCGGAATGTCGGTTACAACAGTTCCCGGAGACGACGCTGCCAGCTTATACGCCCCTTACAGTGTCTGAACCGGATACACGTTGTTGTCCATAAACGCCGTTTCAACCGTTGTTTTTATAGACGAAAAAAACGGGCTGTCTTTTCTGATTTCACTCCAAGCAAATCTTTCTTTTGTTGACATTTCCTCCTCCTTAAAACATTTATAATTATTTTACTATCTTATAAATTAAATGAAAGAGATTAAATTACGACTTGCAATATAAGCAAATCGCAATCTCCCCCATTTTAGACTATTCTACATTTACTCCTATATTCCTTTTTTAATTCAAATGTTTTTTTTAATATTCTTAATTTCTTCACAAATGCGCTTAAAATCGTTTTTAGAAAGTGTTTCAGCTCTGGCGTTCCCGTCTATGTCTGCACTTTTAACCACTTGCACCGCATGTTCTATACTTAACCCGAAACTCTGCCGCAAGTTGCTCCTAACTGTTTTTCTTCGCATTGCAAACAGTCCTTTAACTACCTGCAGGTAATCTTTTGCTTCTTCGCTGTAACTGCGTTTTACATCCAGTGATAGAACGGCGGAGCTTACATCCGGTTTTGGATAAAAACAGCCTGGAGACACACTGAAAAGCATTTTTGCGTCTGCAAAATAGGCAACAGCAGCGCTAATAGCTCCATATTCGCTGTCTCCCGGCGCTGCACATATCCTCTGCGCAACTTCCTTTTGTATCATCACTGTTATGCGTTTTATATCGAGCCCAGACTCCAACAGCTTCATTATGCACGGAGAGGTGATGTAATACGGCAGGTTTGCCGCCGCATATATATGCATTCCTTCTGCAAGCCCGCCGATATCTTTCTCGATGTCGGCTTTAAGAAAATCCTGATGGAAAAGTGTGAACTCATCTCTGCCTGCAAAAGTGTCACCAAGAGCCCTTACAAGCCCCGCATCGATCTCGTACGCAGCCACTTTTCCCGCTCTGTCCAGCAGCCTCTGCGTCAGTGCGCCAAGACCGGGGCCAATCTCCAGCGCAAGAATCTTTTTTCTTTCCTGCATTTTGGGCATCGCAGAGTCCGCAATCTTGTCGGCAATGTTTCCGTCTATAAGAAAATTCTGCCCGAATTTCTTAAGCGGAGCAATGCCGTATCGCTTCATCATTTCGTTTACTGTTTTAGGTGATGTTATATTCATATCCCCATAATATCATAAATCTTGCCGTTAAAAAAGACGCCGGGGCTCACCCCTGACGTCTTCCTGAATAACACTCGTTACTTATTGAACCATATGAAGGCCAGGCCTATAAGTATAAGCCCAAGCGCCAGGCTGAATATCCTTGTCGCTTTGACCCCGAACACGTCCTCAGCGTGCTTTCCTTTCTTAGTGTTCCTTCTTATTCTCAGCAGCGCTTCAAATATCACAAGATAAACGCCGACTCCGATAAATACCCAAAAAGTTATAGGCTGCATCTTATCTCCTCTTTCGTTTTAGTATTATCATTATACATAACCAGTCAATAATTATCCAGAGACAGGCGTTCACCTGTTTCTCTTTCGCAAATAAGCTTTGTACTAATTCTCAGCTTTTCGTCTGCACTGTTAACTGCAGCAAGTATATACTATCACCTTTACGGTTCCAATATCTCAAGCAGATTCCCCGCAACGTCCAGTATACGCTCGCATGAATCCTCTTCAAACTGCGAACCTGCGCCGATTCGTGTCTCATAGCCGCCTTCAAGGAAAGCCTTCCTATCGGGTATATAGCCGCTGTTACCGAGCGTTAAGCCCATCACACCCGTCAGTTCATACGGCGAAGCTGCCTTTATCTGTCTGCCTATGCTGGAGAAAACTTCGCCCGGTACTGTCACGAAAGCAACCTCTCCAAGCTTGACTGCCGCCATCCTGAATATATACTTGTCTCCCTGCTGCGGTACCATTCCTATTATCTCTTTAGCATAGAACTCACTCGGTATGCCATGCAGCAGCTCTGGTATCTGTCCTCCGCACGCTTCCCACTTCTCCTTTGCCCAGGTGAGCCAAACTTCGGGTATCGTTCTTTTATAAAGAGCTACGGCACCGTTTACCACGGTAAGTACGTCTTTCATCTTTGCCGACTCCGCAAGCGCTTTTTCTACGAACCCCGCAAGCGCATATCCATATCTCTCTGCTTCCGGAAAAGCGTCAAGATTGAAATTCCTGTAGTCCAGGTGGTTAACGTCGCCCTGAGTACCATTGACGAAATACACCACCGGCTTTTCCTCGAATGTCTTCCAGAGCGCTTCCCGCAGGTAATTCACCCAGTCGGCAGACCACAGCCAGTCACGCCCCACGCATATAGCCGGGTGAAGCGCGAAGTTCACTATAAGCGACTGCCATGTTCCGTCTTTTCTTTTAAAGCCGACGATAGTCATCTGTTTGTCCGGCTCTCCCGTCGTGCATACGACTTCGCTCGGATCAACTTTGTTCCAGTTCATTATGACTTTGCCGTCTGCCATTCTCAGCCTTCTGCAGAAGCTGTAGCCTTCAACTTCTATACTTGCGCTCCAAAGACTGACTTCCTCCAAGAGATCCGGAAGCTTTTTTATCTCATTTTCGATTTTTTCTTCAACGTCGGCAATGTATGCTTCAACCTTTTTACACTCCTGCTCATCGTTCGCAAAATCTATTATAGTCGGCCCTGAATGGGTATGAGTCGCCGAAACAATAACATTGCCGGCAGGAATACCAAGCGCCTTCGACGTGCGGCTGCATATCGATCCAGCCTGTGCCGATTCAATTCCTGCCCAGTCCATAACAAGGAACAGAAGTGTAGTATCCTCATGCTCACACATAACAGCGTTGCAGTAAAGCGGGTCGTGTACGCCTCTGCACTTGTTGTCCGCACGGATATTTCCGCATATCCCCAGACCCAGCGGCGGGGTGATGTCTATCATTATTGAAGCTGATCTCATCTCTTACCTCCTGTAATAAAACGTAGATTTTATAGAAGCTCAAGCAGATTGCCTGCTACCGCTTCTATTCTATCACAGGAGTCCTGTTCATATCTAGACCCTCTTCCTGTCCTCTGCTCATATCCGCCCTCAAGGAACGCTTTTTTATCCGGTATATAGCCGCAGTATCCCTGAGAGAGACCCAGCATAAACGTGGTCTCAAACGGAGACTTCTCTTTAATGTTGAGCCCGATCTGGCTGAATATCTCTCCCGGCAGCGTAACTGCTGCAATGTCTCCAATAAGCACGGCCATTATAGGATAGATGTCCTTAATGCCCGCAAATTTCTCCATATTGATTATTGCATGTGCATAATACTCACTCGGTATGCCGTGCAGAAGCTGAGGTATCTGACCTCCGCAAGCTTCCCATTTTGCCTTGGCCCAGTCAAGCCACTCTTTCGGTATCTTTCTTCGGAACATTGCCACATCGCCTGATGCAATTTCCAGCCTGTCGCTCATTTTTTTCGCTTTTCCAAGTATATCAAGCGCAAATCCGGCAAGAGCATTGCCGTATCTCTCCGCCTCTGGAAAGGCATCAAGGTTATAGTTTTTATAATCAAGATGGTTTACATCGCCCTCAGCACCATTTGTGAAGTGCACTATAGGCTTTTCATCGAATGATTCCGATATCTTTTTACGCAGATAATATACATAATCCGCAGACCACAGCCAGTCACGTCCCACGCAAATAGCGGCATGCAGCGTGAAGTTGACCATTATAGTCTGCCATGTCCCGTCCGTCCTTTTCAGACCTATCACGCTCATCTGCTTGTCCGGGTCACCCGTGCCGCATACAACGTCGGTCGGGTCAACTTCTATCCAGTTCATAACGACCTTGCCGTCAGCCATCCTCAGCCTTCTGCAGAAGTTGTAACCGTCAACATCATCAGAAGCGCCCCACAAGCTCACTTCCTCCAAAGCTTCGGGCAGCTTACTCACAGCTTCTACTATATCGTCAAGCGCTTTTTGCATATATGCTTCTTCTGCATCATTTCTATAATCGAACCCTGATCTGGTTATTATCTTCGGCCCTGAATGAGTGTGCGTTGCAGATACAATAACGTTCCTATCTGAAATGCCTGCTGCTTCTCCCGCACGCTTCCTGAGTATCGTAGCTTCTTCTTCGTCCACACCCACCCAGTCGTTTACCAGAAACAGCACGCTTGTGTCTTCGTGCTGCATCAGCACCGCATTGCACATCAGCGGGTCGTGCATTCCTCTTGCAATGTCGTCGTCTCTCACGTTTCCGCATATGGATATTCCCGTCGGCGGTGTGATATCGATCATCGTTGAAGCTGCTCTCATAATCTTCCTCCTGTTTGTTTTGTGGTTTGCTTTTCTTCCATCAAGATTTCTCGTTTATATAGCCATGCTAAATTGTTACTCTAGTTTATATCTGACCTGCAGATGTTTTTCTTTATTAGAAGTACTTTTTTATATCTATTTTTCTCTCACCAGTTTGCAAATAACAAACGCAACAATACTTTGTGGTATTTTTCTATTATATAGCAAGCACATTTTATCATAATGGTATATCTAAAGCAATACTTAAGGCTGTAAAATATGATTAAATTCATTCCTATCCTTGTTTATATATACATATCCCGACAAGAATTAGCTATTTATAAATAAAATGAACATTTGTAGCAATAATTACATTTGGTACTTTTTTATTACTTATTTGTTACAAATGTTTGACAAACCGTAAAAAGTGTTGTATACTCTACTCATGGTTCACAAGGAACCCATTAAAAACGCCACCACTACCAATAATATATTAAGCAAAGTGCCTCCGGAGGAAACTCCGGAGGCACTTTGCAATTCAAGTATTTTAATCATATTTTATATCTTGATTTTTATTGTAAATAAGCTGCTAATATAGTTTTGATTCAATTCATCAAATATTAATTTTTAAATTAAAAATACCTTTTCAGCAGTCCGGCAAAAGATTTCCCGTGTCGTGCTTCATCTCTGGCCATCTCATGTACGGTATCGTGTATTGCATCAAGATTCTGCTGTTTTGCAAGCTTAGCAAGTTCTACCTTGCCGGATGTTGCGCCATACTCAGCTTCGACCCTTGCTTCAAGGTTAGCTTTGGTATCAGCCGCTACGACCTCTCCCAATAGCTCTGCAAACCTTGATGCGTGGTCCGCTTCTTCGTATGCTATCCTCTTATAAGCTTCAGCAACCTCTGGGTAACCTTCTCTGTCTGCCTGACGGCTCATGGCAAGGTACATCCCCACTTCCATACATTCTCCGTTAAAGTTGTTTTTTAGACCTTCGATGATCTCCGGGTCAACACCCTCTGCAATGCCTATCACATGCTCTGCAGCCCATACCTTTTCTTCGCCATCCATCTGCTTAAACTTGATAGACGGTGCGCCGCACTGGGGGCATTTGTCCGGAGCCGAGTCTCCCTCAAACACATATCCACAAACCGAACAACTAAATTTCTTCATTACATCTACCTCTTTTCTTTGAGTTTAGTTTTTTTAAAATGTTTAGTTACACTTATTCTTTTTTTCGCAGTGTTTACATTTACCGTAGCATATCAGCGAATATGTTTGCACATCCGCATCCATTTCTGAAATAAGTATGGACAGCCTTTCAGAAGCAAGTTCATCGTGAACATCGCTTACGCAGCCGCAATCGGTACAGTAATGGTGGATATGCGGTTCTGTCGTCGCATCATACCTGTCCTCGGCCTCCCCGCAGGATATCTTTTGGATCTGTCCCTGCGAAACGAGTACGTTTAAATTCCTGTAAATTGTGCCGAGACTGATGTTTGGTATATACTGCCTGACATTGTCATATACCCAGCTTGCCGTTGGGTGCGTGTCCGTTGACTGCAGCACTTCTAATATCATATTTCTTTGTGCTGTTCTTCTGTATTCCATACTTAGCTCCTATCAGTAATGATAACTGTTATTGATAGTATAGCATATATCCAGGGATTGTCAAGGCTTTAATTCATTTTTCTGCATAAAAAGAAGCTGCCATATGGCAGCCTCTTTCATTTGTCGTTATTCAAGCGGTCTTTGCTTTGTCCTGTCCTCATCATCAAACGCAAACTCCGCACCGTCTTTTGGTTCCTTTGTTTCCTTTTCAGGCGTCTTCTGCGTATCTTCGCCCGGTTTTTCTTCCGGCTTTTCCTCCGGCTTTTTTTCTTTCTTTTTCATAGGCGGAAGCGTCTTTCCTTCAAACAGGAGGATGAACTCATCTCCGTCGATACGCTCACGTTCCATAAGAACTGCAGTTATGCTATGCAAAAGCGCTTCATTCTCTTTTAATATGTTTTCCGCTTTCTTATAAGCTTCGTCTAATATCCGTCTTACTTCCTGATCGACTTTGAAGGCCAGCTCATCAGAATAATTCTGAGTATGTCCAATCTCTTTCCCAAGGAACAACTCCTGGCTTCCGCCGAGGAACACCGGTCCGATCTCTTCGCTCATGCCGTATTTTATAACCATGTTCCTTGCAACTTCAGATGCTCTTTGCAGATCGCTGATAGCTCCGGTGCTGATGTCTCCCAGCACAAGCGCTTCGGCAGCTCTGCCGCCCAGCATCATAGTTATCTCTGCAAGAAGTTTGCTTTTGAAAACGTGCATAGCATCGTCTTCCGGCAGTGTCAGCGTATATCCTGCCGCCATGCCTCTGGGAATTATAGATACCTCGTGTACGTTGTCACACTCCGGCTGTACTTTAGCGCATATAGCATGACCCACTTCGTGATATGCAGTGCACCTTTTATCTTTTTCAGTGATTATCCTGCTCTTTTTCTGCGGTCCAGCAATAACTCTTGTAATAGCCTCTTCTATTTCCGTCATGCCTATCTTTAGCTTCTTTGCCCTCGCCGTAAGTATTGCAGCTTCATTGAGCACGTTCTCTAAGTCTGCACCTATAAACCCAGGCGTCCTCTTTGCAAGCACCGCAAGCTCAACGTCTTCGTCAAAAGGCTTGCCTTTAGAATGCACTTTTAATATTTCTTCCCTTCCCTTAACGTCAGGGTAGTTAACAACTATCTGTCTGTCAAACCTGCCCGGTCTAAGAAGCGCAGGGTCTAGGATGTCTTTTCTGTTGGTAGCCGCAAGTATTATAATACCCTCGTTTACCTGGAAACCGTCCATCTCAACAAGAAGCTGATTGAGCGTTTGCTCTCTCTCATCGTGACCGCCGCCCATGCCGCTTCCACGCTGACGCCCTACGGCGTCTATCTCGTCAATGAACAGTATGCACGGAGAATTTTTCTTTGCATTCTCGAACATATCACGAACACGTGATGCGCCAACGCCTACGAACATCTCAACGAAGTCTGAGCCGCTGATAGAGAAAAACGGAACGCCCGCTTCTCCTGCAACAGCCTTTGCAAGCAGCGTCTTGCCGCCGCCCGGAGGCCCAACAAGCAGTACGCCTTTTGGTATCCTTGCCCCAAGGTCTATAAAACGCTTGGGGCTTTTAAGGAAATCTACTATTTCCCTTAGTTCCTCTTTTTCTTCGTCTGCACCCGCAACGTCTGCAAATGTCTTCTTGTTCTTGTTGCCTACCTGCATGCGTGCCCTGGACTTGCCAAAAGACATCGCTTTGTTTCCGCTGCCCTGCTGCTGCCTCATTATATATATGAAGACAACTGCTATAAGGCCTATAGACAATAGATACGGCCAAGACGTTGCAAGGAAGCCCGGTTCAGGCGTAGGGTTGTTTTTATGTGGTATAGCCACACCACCGTAAAGCTCCATATCGCTGCTGAATTTATCAAAATCCGGAACGTACAGATAATAATCATATTCGCCCGGGAATTTATCCAGAGCCACCTGTGTGTCAGTTTTCACTGCATAAAGGTCATAACCGTTAAGGGTATCACCAAATGTTTCATACCTTAATATATTTCCTGCCTGCACTTCGTTCATGAAAGCATCATAATCTATTTCACGCTCGTCCACTCCGGTATCAGAAGTAAGCCAGCTTATGAGCAGTATAATCAGTACAAATCCAATGATATATATCAGCGGTCCACGTGCTGATTTTTTCAAATCGCTATCCTCCTAGGTTACTTTAATTGCCATTCTATCATAACTGTTTTGCCTTTTCAATTGATAGGCTGTAAACATAATTTGAACAAACAGCGTCTATTTATACACTTCTTCTTTAAGTTCTCCGATAAACTTCAAATTACGATAGTTTTCGGCATAGTCAAGGCCATATCCTACTATAAAAACATCCGGCACATCAAAGCCAACGTAATCGGCCTCAAAATCGACTTTTCTTCTCTCTTTTTTATCAAAAAGGCAGCAGGTCTTGAGTGACTTAGGGTTCCTTGACTTCAGCGTCTTTGTCAGATACTGCAGAGTCAGCCCGGAGTCCACTATATCCTCTACTATTATTACGTTCTTTCCCGATATGTCCTCTTCAAGGTCGTGCTGTATACGAACAACACCGCTAGACTGCGAAGATGCGCCATAGCTCGACACAGCCATAAAGTTCATATGCACCGGCATGTCCATCTCTCGCACAAGGTCTGCATAGAACATGACCGCCCCACGCAGCACACCCACCATCAGAAGGTCTTCGCCCTTAAAATCGGCTTCAATTTCCTTGGCCAGCTCATGCACTCTTTTTGTTATGACATCTTCGGTATACAACACTCTTTCAATATCGTTTTTCACCGCTGCTTCCCCCGATACTTTATTTTAATTATACTGCTTGTCTCTCTCACTTTAGAGCTCTGTGACACGCCGACTCCTACGACCCAAAAAACTTCGTTCCCTTTCGCCATCACGACAAGCCCGTCACGTTTTTTCAACGGTACTTTCCTGTCGGCAAGATAGTCCGAAAGCCTCTTTTTGCCTTCCATACCCAAAGGAACGATAAAGTCGCCTTCCTGCCTATGCCGCAAAACGCTGTCCTTCACGATGCATGCATCGAAATACTCCACTCCGCTTGAAAACTTTGGTTTCACACCCGGCAACAAGTTTGAGATGTCAAACACCATCCCTGCGATCTCATAGCAGCCTTCCTCCGGAAGCGCTACTAAGCTATAATTATACAGCTTATCCGGGCTTTTGCCAATAATAAGTTTACCATATGCTACCGATGCGAACAGCCCGTATTTTAAGTCCACCGTTTTTCCGCTGATACCTTTGTCCGTAAGCTCCAGTATACTGTCTATGTGCACATTCTCTACGTCCACTAAATCAAAGCTGTCTGCAATCGCCCGCCTTAAAATTCGCTTTCTAATTGCCATCTGCTGGTTGCTTAGTATATCGATATCTATACTCACTTCACCGTCGCCGCTCTCAATACAATTGAGGCTGTTTACAACTGCTTGCAGCGCTTGTTCATCCTCTTTTAGCAGCCCCGCAGTTCTTGCGATGTTGCGCACTGCCGCCTCGTTTATCTCACGCAGCCCCGGCAATATCTTCTTCCTTATATAGTTCCTCGTATAAGATATATCGTAATTAGTTGAATCTTCTACATATTGTACATCGTTCGCTTTGGCATACTCCTCAATCTCGCTGCGGCTTACCCCCAGCATCGGGCGGATATACCTGCCCCTTTTCCCGGGTATGCCGCCAAGGCCTTTAAGCCCGCTGCCACGCACGAGGTTCATTATCACCGTCTCGGCAAGGTCGTCCATGTGGTGCGCCGTCGCTATCAGCCGCTGCGGTGCGCTGTCCAGGAATTCATATCTTGCTTTCCTTGCCGCCGTTTCCACAGACACACCCCACTCTTCAGCAAGCTGCGGCACATCTGCCCTCTTGACCACGCACTCTATACCAAGCCGCCTGCACTGCGCTTCAACGAAATCCATGTCTCCCTTGCTCTCACCGCCACGTATGCCGTGCTCCATATGATATACGGTGACTGGGATATCAAGGCGAAGCAAACAGTGCAGCAGCGCCATAGAATCCACGCCGCCGCTGACGGCAACTCCCAGTGTTTCGCCGGGCTTTAAGCCAAGCTCAATAAGTTTTTGTTTTATCACGGTTTCCATAATCAATATTCTATCAGCTATCTTTTGCTTAATCAACGAACAGCCCTTTATGACTGTTTCTTTCCGGAACTAAAATACACCGTCAGCACGGATATGTCCGCAGGCGAAACGCCGGATATCCTGCTTGCCTGCCCCACGGTTTCGGGACCAACTTGCGTAAGCTTTGCCGCCGCCTCCAGCCGCAGCCCTTTTATCTGTTTATAATCAAAGCCAGCAGGCAGCTTCCTTTTCTCCAGTGAAGCGAACCTGCCCACCTGCTTATGCTGCTTTTCTATATATCCGCTGTATCTTATCTGCGTTTGTACAGAGAACTGCACATCCGGCTCCAGCTCTGCTCCGCATATTGGCTTTATATCGTCATAGCTTATACCCTGTCTCATCAGAAGTTTATCGGCTTTTACCGGCGCTCCGAGCTCCTGCATGCCTTTTGATGCCAGCATACCGTTCGCCTGCTGCGGGCTGACGTTGGTTTTGGAAAGACGCTTTACTTCCTTTTCTATAGCTTCCCGCTTTTTCATGAACATATCATATCTCTCGTCGGTCACAAGCCCGACACGCCTGCCCATTTCCGTCAGACGCAAGTCTGCGTTGTCCTGCCTGAGCAGCAGCCTGTACTCCGCCCGTGATGTCATCATGCGGTATGGCTCTATAGTGCCTTTGGTTACAAGGTCGTCTATCAGCACTCCGGCATATGCATCGCTGCGAGAAAGTATCAGCGGCTCTTCGCCCTTAAGATACTGCACGGCGTTGATCCCTGCGACCAGCCCTTGGGCTGCCGCTTCTTCATAGCCGGAAGTCCCGTTTATCTGCCCGGCGCAGAACAGGCCGTCAATGCCCTTTATCTCCAGCGAGGCTTTAAGCTGCGTCGGCTCTATGCAGTCATACTCTATAGCATAAGCTGTACGCATAAACACTGCGTTCTCCAGCCCCGGCACAGTCGCATACATAGCTTTCTGCACTTCCTCCGGCAGAGAGCTGCTCATACCCTGGACGTACATCTCGTTCGTCCATATGCCCTCCGGCTCTATGAATATCTGATGCCGTATCTTGTCCGGAAACTTGACTACCTTGTCTTCTATTGACGGGCAGTACCTTGGGCCGGTGCCGTCAATCTTGCCACTGTATAGCGGACTTCTGCCAATGTTGTCTCGTATTATCTGGTGCGTTTTTTCATTAGTATATGTCAGATAACACGGGTACTGCTCTCTGCCAACATTCTTCGACATAAACGAGAAATACTGCGGCTGCTCGTCTCCGTCCTGCACTTGCATCTTTGAAAGGTCGAGCGTACGCTTGTCCACCCTTGCCGGCGTCCCTGTCTTGAACCGCTGTATCTTCAGCCCAAGCTCGGTTAAATTAAAATTGTCCGCACCGAAAAGCCCGGACGGCCCAGCCTTTTCGCTGTGCTCTCCTATTATAATGCGGCTCTTTAGATACACTCCTGTGCATAGCACTACCGTATCCGTTTGGTATATAGCATCCAGCGTCGTCCTCACGCCTGTAACTTTTCCGCCGCTGACCTGCACACCGCTGACTTCGGCAGTTGCTATGTGCAGGTTATCCGTGTTCTCCAGCGTCCACTTCATGTTCTGTTGATAAAGCTTCTTGTCCTGCTGAGATCGCAGACTCTGCACCGCAGCGCCTTTGGAAGTGTTGAGCATCTTTATCTGCATATACGCCGAGTCTGCACACAGACCCATCTGTCCGCCAAGCGCATCCACTTCACGCACAAGATGCCCTTTGCTTGTTCCGCCAATCGATGGATTGCACGCCATCAGCGCAATGCCGTCAAGGTTGAGCGTCAATAGCAGCGTCTTTTTGCCCATGCGTGCGCCGGCAAGCGCAGCCTCGCACCCGGCGTGCCCAGCCCCAACTACTACTATTTCATATTTTCCAGCATTATAACTCATTTATTTCCCCAGACAGAACTTATCAAATATATTATCAATTATCTCCTGCGTCACCGTGACTCCTGTGATCTCGCCAAGAGCGTCCCATGCTTCCTTTATATCTATAGTCACGCAGTCAAGGTCAGCTTCGTCAAAAGCTTCCATCGCGCTCTCAAGACTTGTCTTTGCATGCCCGAGTATACTTGCGTGCCTCTCGTTCGTTATTACTACATCCTGCGTTTCCATGATCTCCGGCGGATCGATAGCTCCGAGTACTGCATCCGCTCCCTTGCCCGAAACCGCACACACGCTTATCACTTTCCTACCCAGTTTCTCCCGCACCTGCTCCTGCGTTATTTTTTGCTCTAAATCGCTCTTGTTAATAAGGACCACTGTGTTTTCCCCCAGCGACTCAAACACGTGCATGTCCTCGTTCGTTATTCCTTCCGAGCCATCTACAACAAAAAAGGTTAGGTCGGCCTTTCCGGCTGCGGCTCGTGCACGCTCTATGCCTATGTGCTCCGCTTCGTCCTGTCCGTGCCTTATGCCTGCCGTGTCCATCAGGCGTATTAGCACACCGTTTTTGATGAACGTATCGTCCACAGTATCTCTTGTCGTGCCCGGCATTGCTGTGACTATCGCACGCTCTTTTTCCAGCAGCATATTGAAAAGAGATGATTTGCCTACGTTGGGCTTTCCCGCTATTACGACGTTATACCCTTCTCGAAGCATCCGCCCCGATTCAAACGTATCGGCAGTTTTGCGTATCCTTGCAAGAGCTTCCGTCAGCAGCGGCATAGCATCTCGTTTTATATCCGCTTCTATATCCTCTTCAGGATACTCTATCCCCGCTTCTATAATAGACAGAGCATCTGTGAGCAGCTTCTGAACTGCTGATATCCGCTCGAACAAACCGCCCTCTAGCTGCCGCAGAGCAGCGCTTGCCCCGGCAGAGCTTGTCGCTTCGATGAGCTCCATAACAGCGCCCGCAGCAGACAAGTCCATCTTTCCGTTCAGAAAAGCACGCTTTGTGAACTCACCCGGCTGTGCTATCCTAGCGCCTGTTTTAGCGAGCGCCTGCAGCACTCCGGCTATGCTCACCCTGCCGCCGTGGCAGTGTATCTCCGCCATGTCTTCCCCGGTGTATGACTTTGGCGCAGCAAACTTTACAGCCATTACATCATCTGCATCTCTGCTCTGCTTGATTACTCTGCCGTGCGTCAGCATCCCGGGCATAAGTTTCGCCGCATCGCCTGAAAACACAGCATTTAAAACAGCGTGCGCATCTTTTCCCGATATCCTTATTACGCTTATCGCACCGCCGCTTGGTGTTGACGGCGCATATATCGTGTCTTTATCAAAATCCATTTGTTTCTCCATATAATTAATCAACAAATTATAATACCATATTTCATGTTTTTTGGACATAGCGGCATAGCGCAAATGATGGCGTTATAAAAGGAGCCCTTCAATTGAGCCCCTTCTATTAGTCAGCTATTGCTCATAGTTTTTATTTTAATGTCTTGGCAGAATAACTATTTATTTTCTACAAATTGGATCCTGACACCATTCGGGTCTTCCACAAAGAAAAACGATATATGCGGATTAGGCTCAAACGGCCCTTCGATCTCTAAGCCCCTTTGCTTAACAAAGCTCATTTTTTCTTCCAAAGAGTCCACTTCAAAGCCAAGCGAAACACCGCCGCCCGTTTGCACTCCTGCACCCTGCCTGCATACAAGTTCAACCTGCGTTTCCCCCTCGCCTAAGAAAGCAAGCTCTACTCCGGGCCCCGCGGTATATCTTTTGTTCAGCTTTAGCCCTACGATCTGCTGATAGAACTTCAACGATTCTTCCATATCACTTACCGACATCGTACACCAACAAAATTTCATAATCTTTTCTCCCTGTATACGGATATAATTTGCTTTTTAATCCTGCATTGCATTATACCACGTTTATTATCTCCCTCACAAAATTAGATAGCTTCGATTTTCCTTTTCAGGCTTTTAACAGCCTGTTTTTCTTAATAACAACCCCATAAAAACGATACTATGCATAAACTCCCCTATTTAACATCCATGTTATCATCAAAACTTGTGAATTCAAACCGATAATACAGCCGTGTTTTTGAATATTTATATGCCTACAAAGAATATTTATTTTTTTAGATATCTAAATTAAACTTCAGAACTTATACAATTAGTCCTTAAAATTGCATATCTTTTTGCCGTTTATACAAAAAGTTGTCCACGTTATCCACATTGTTGTCCACAAAGGCAGAAAACGGGAGCATTTGGGCAAAAAACAGAGTTCGTTAAATTCCTGCCTTTTATATAAAATGTATAAAAAAAATTACATCTGATTTGTCGTCCTAAAAAAATTAATAAATATACATTATTAACACATAAGAGCAGGACAATCCTGCGAAACCTGTGTTATAATATTCTGTACCAGCACGATGCAGGTATAATAATTTTGTTTTCAGGACGTAGAATAATGCAGGAAAAACCATCGAAATTCAAGTTGCTGCTAGAGCGTGTCCGGGAGGACAAAAACAGCAGCAGTAACAAACAGCTGTGGAAAATCAGGCTTCTGTTCCTTTTGCCCTTCATTATCGCCGCCGCAATATTTCTGCTTCTTTCGTTAAAATAGCGCCTCTTTCTAAACCTAACAAAAAAGCCCTCCCGTTTAACGGGAAGGCCATAATGCTTTCTTATCCTCTTTTGCCCGAGAAATCAACATCCCCGAACCAAACGGGAAGCTCTTCTGGCTCGCCAGCTTCAAAGAAGCCAAGCGCAAACCTAACCATCTGAACAGCTTCTTCAACGCCTTTTTTTATCAGCGCCTTCATGCTCTCATACTCCTCTTTAGAAAAAAGCGTATAGCTTATTTTGTCCGGATATTGCAGAGAATGCGTATCAAACTTCAAAAAGCGGCTTGCAAACCTCAGCGCAATCTTGCCTAGCAGCCGTACATTATTAAGCGACTGTTTTGCAATAGCGTAGTGCCTCTGCGCTTCTCTTACTATCGACGGCGTTATTTTTGTATCATAAATTTGCTTTGCTGCGTCACAATACCAGCCGCACACTCCGTCGCCCAGCCTTGAATACATTATCTCTTTCTTAAACTCATATTCATCCGCTCTCGTTCCCCACGTCTCCTGCGTTATTATTCTGTCCCACATAAACTCTATTCTGTTGTGCAGCGCACTGTCCTTGCCGGCTTTAGCATAAACGAACGGATGTGCATTTTTGTCTATTGCATAGTGTACGACCATGCCTGCCATATATGAAACAAGCTCGTCCCTGTCCTGCCCCGCATAGTTTCTGACATACTCAAGGCCGTGCTCGAAAAGCGCCCTTACATGCTTGCTATGCATGTTGATTCCAAGTGTAAGGCTCAGCGTAGAGTCCCTCCATGGTTGAAAGTTCCTGAAAAAAAGCACGTCCGGCCCCTGGCTGCCAAGATAAAACGCTTTGTCTTCTTTGATTTTTCCCTGTTCTGTTTTTTCCAGCACACTCTGTGCTGAAATCCTGTGTGTCAAATATGCCGGCATCTTCTATCTGTCTCCTTTATATAAAAAACAATTTTTTTCGTGTCCTTCGACGGCGCCCACACTCATCAAAAACGATTCGCAGATGGTGCCTCCGATAAATTTATAACCCTTTTGCTTCAAATCTGCGCAGAGTTCATCTTTATCCGAAAACGAATACACATATGCGGCAAAGCCGCCCGGCTCCGGAAAGCTTTCAAGCTGCATTCGTGCATTGTGCACAACAGCCTCTATCTTTCTTCTGTTCCTTATTATACGTGTGTCTACCAACATTTTCTCTATACGCACTTCATCTATCGCAGCCGTTTTACCTGCGTCAAAGCCGTAAAACCATTCCCGCAGCGCTTCACGTTTTATTAACACGGTACGCCACGACAGCCCCGCTTGGAAAATCTCCAGGCACAGCTTTTCAAACAGCTGCGTATCGCTTTTCTTTTTTCTTCCGTACTCGGCGTCGTGATATTGCCTCATTAGCATATCAGACCCTTGTGCCCATCCGCACCTTTTCATCGCTACATTCTAACACATCTGTATAAATAATTGTTAATATATTTTGTAAATTATGATATTATGTACATAATAAATTATCGGAGGAAGAACGTGCCAGATTTCAGAAGCAAAAAGGCAAAAAGCATCAAGCCGTATACGGCAGGTGCCCAGCCAAAGCAAAAAAATATAATTAAACTCAATACCAACGAGAACCCTTACCCGCCTTCGCCAAAGGCTATAGAGGCAGCCAAGAGCTTTGACTCTTCGCTTCTTCGGCTATATCCACGCATAGACGGCGGTGCGCTGCGCAATACTGTAGCACAGCTTTTTGGTATTGATAAATCTTTTGTGTTCTGCGGCAACGGCAGCGACGAAGTCCTCGCATTTGCGTTCGACGCTTTCTTCGATGGCGGCATAATGTTCCCGGACGTAACATACAGCTTCTACCCGGTCTGGGCAGACCTTTTTGATATAAGCTATTCTAATCTGCCGCTGCGTGAAGATTTCACCATTCCCGTAGAGAATCTTCGGGCAAACGGTATAGTGCTTGCCAATCCAAACGCGCCGACGGGTATAGCCATAGGGCTTGATGATATAGAAAAAGTTCTTAAGCAAAACCCAGAGCACGTAGTTATAGTCGATGAAGCATACGCAGCTTTCGGTGCGCAGAGCGCTGTTCCACTGGTCTCGCAATATCCAAATCTGCTGGTAGTAACGACGCTTTCGAAGTCGCATTCGCTTGCCGGGCTGCGTATAGGCTACGCCATAGGACAGCCGCACCTTATAACTGCTCTTGAATCCATTCGTGACAGCTTCAACTCATACCCGATAGATTCTCTTGCACAGTCAGTTTCAAGCGCCGCCCTTTCTGACACAGAATATTACGATAAGATCGCCGAAAAAATAGTCGCAACCAGAGAGCGGATAACCGAAGAACTAAAGGATCTTGGCTTTTGTGTGCTGCCTTCCAGCGCCAATTTCATCTTTGTTTCGCACCCGGATATCGATGCAAAAGCGCTGAAAAGCTTCCTTGAAACAAAGAGCATATTCGTGCGCCACTTCGATCTGCCGAAAATAAATCAGCACCTGCGCATTTCAATAGGCACAGATGCCGATATGGATACTCTTGTAAAGGCGATTTCGGAGTTTATTCCCAAGAGCTGATAAGCTCACTTACACCTTTATCGATACTGTCAAGCAGCGCCTGTGAAGCGCTGTTTGTTTTTTCGTTTACTCCGTAATAGAGCTTTATCTTTGGCTCTGTGCCTGAAGGCCGGATGCTAAGCCACCCTTTTTCAAGAGTGAAAGTTATCATGTTCTGTCCGTCCTTTTCAAGATGGTCCGCCATCCCTATGACTTTCTGCCCGGCAATTTGCGCAGGCGGTGTCTGCCTTATTTCGCTCATTATCTTTTTAGACTTGCCTAGGTCTTCTTCGTGATATACGCTTTCGACATTTTCCTTATACCAGCCGTACTCTTCAAAAAGCTCATTTAAGTGCTCATACATACTGATGCCTTTTTTGCGGCACTCGCACATGACCTCCAGCATCAGGGTGGCAGCCAGTATGCCGTCCTTGTCGGCTACCTTTCTTCCACCCATATATCCGCAGCTCTCCTCGAACCCAAACACGAAATACCTATCGGTATACTTGTTGTAAACAAGATCTGAAAAATGCTTAAAGCCCGTAGGCACAACAGCACACTCTATGCCAAACCTAGCCGCCATTTCGTCCACCATGTGCGTTGACACAAATGAGCGGATGATATAGTCGCTTGCCTCAAGCAGACCTTTCTTTTTTCGGCTGCGCATAAGATAGTCGGTTATTATACAACCCACCTGATTACCGGTAAGCTGCACATATTCGCCATTATCGTCCGGAATGGCTGCGCCAAATCTGTCAGAATCCGGGTCTGTGCCAAACGCTATGTCCGCCTTAGTCTGCGTCGCAATGTCTATTGCCATCTTCATCGCAGCGCTGTCTTCCGGGTTTGGTGTGGTAAGCCCCGGAAAATCCGGGTTTGGGTATTTCTGCTGCTCGACGATCTCACAATCGTACCCCATCTTATCTATTACTCCCACAAATGTCTTGAGCCCTGTACCGAAAAGCGGTGTGTAAACTGCCTTTACCCTGCCTGCATAATCTTCGATCATTTTTTCATCGTTAACGGCCTCAAAAAGGCTGGCAAAATATTTTTCGTCCATACTTTTATCTATTGTCTTGAGCAGCCCGGCTTTCTTTGCTTCGCTCTCACTAATTGTCTTTGCAGAGAAATAGCCGTCAACTTTGCTTATGTTTTCGGATATCTGCGCACCCACATCGCCCAGGATCTGCCCGCCCCACGAAGCGTACACTTTATAGCCGTTGTATTCGGGCGGATTATGACTTGCTGTAACGGCAACGCCGGCACAGCAGCCAAGCTCACGAACCGCAAACGAAAGCTCTGAGACACCTGTCGGTTCGGCGAATATAAACGTCTCTATTCCGTTTGCCGCAAAAACGAGAGCAGCAGCAAGCGCAAACTCGTCCGAATAGTGCCTGGTATCATACGTTATGGCGATACGTTCGCCGCGGTTCTCGTTTATATAATCTGCAATCCCCTGCGACGCTTTCTTAACCGTATGCACGTTCATTCGGCTTGTTCCGGCACCCATCCTGCCGCGAAAGCCCGCTGTGCCAAATTCAAGAACGGAAGAAAACCTGCTCTTTATCTCCGGCTCGTCCCCGGCTATTTTCTTTAAATCTGTGGCGCTAAGCTTATCTTTTGCAAACTTGCGCCATTTTTCATATTCTTTTCTGTATTCCAATCTTTTCACCTTCTGTTCATTTGTTGTAGTTGTTTTCAAGGTTTGTCACAAACAAAAAGACGCTGCTAACGTCTTTTTAATTTTCATCGTTTTAGAACCTCTGCTTGGGCGTAAAGTTATAGCCTTCCTTGTCCCATACGCTCAGCCAGTTTTTAAGCTTGTCAAGAAACATATCGTTAGTTGCAGTCTTAGAGAGCATGCTTATAAGCTGCTCTGTGACCTCCGCCGTGTTGCCGCCGGACATCACTTTTCTTATCGCCCATATGCCGTCAAGCTCTTTCTTTGAGAGCAGCAGCTCTTCTCGCCTGGTGCTCGACTTGTGAAGGTCGATAGCCGGGAAGATACGTTTTTCAGACAGCCTTCTGTCGAGGTGTATCTCCATGTTGCCCGTGCCCTTGAACTCTTCGTATATTATCTCGTCCATTCTGGAGCCCGTGTCTATCAGTGCAGTAGCTATTATGGTAAGGCTTCCGCCGAACTCTATGTTTCTGGCGGCGCCAAAGAACCTCTTTGGTTTATACAGCGAGCCGGGGTCAAGTCCGCCGGAAAGCGTTCTTCCTGTCGGCGGAATGATAAGGTTGTATGCCCTTGCCAGCCTCGTTATACTGTCTAGCAGCACGACGACGTCTTTGCCAAGCTCTACCAGCCTCTTTGCACGCTCTATAACCATCTCGGAAACACGTGTGTGGTTTTCCGGCTTTTCGTCGAACGTAGAGTAAACGACCTCTCCGTCGATAGAGCGCTGCATGTCGGTAACTTCCTCCGGACGCTCATCTATCAGCAGAACTATAAGGTGTGCTCCGGGGTAGTTTGCAGTTATGGAGTTTGCAACTTTTTTAAGCAGTATCGTTTTACCGGCTTTTGGCGGCGAAACTATAAGCCCGCGCTGCCCTTTGCCAACAGGCGCTATCATGTCTATCAGCCTTATCGCAAGGTCTTTGGTTGCTTCCGGCCTCTCCAGAGAATACCGCTTTTCAGGGTGTATCGGTGTCAGCGTCTCGAATGCTCTTCTCTTGTTGCAGTTTTCCACCGGCCCGTCGTTTACAAGCTCTATATACAAAAGCGCATTTAATTTCTCGGCGTCTTTTGCCGGTCTTGTTTTGCCCTGAACTTTATCTCCAGTTTTCAGGTTAAACTTTCTTATCTGCGCCATCGAGACATATACGTCTTTGTTGCCTGGCAGATAGTTCTCGCTGCGCAGGAACCCATAGCCTTCCGGCAGCACTTCAAGTATGCCGAGCGCATCGCCGCAGTCGCCCTTGTTGAGAATCTCGTTCACGGCGTCGTTGCCGGCCACATATTCGATGATACCGTCTTCCTTAACGGGCAGCTCTTCTGGCTCTTCTTCGCCTTCTTCAGGCTCTCTTTGCTGCCTGTTTGAAATTACTTCCTGCTGATAAATGGGAATGTTGGTGTCTTCTTCACTAAAACTTTCCGGTTCAGCCTCTGCCTGCGCTTCTTCCTTCTCTTCCTTGGCCTTTTTGTCAAGGTCGTAAAGCATGTCTAGAAGCTCGCCTTTTCTGTACTTAGTAACAGAAGTAATGCCTGCAAGTTTAGCTATTTCACGCAGGTCCATAAGGCTTTTTTCTTTCAATAAACTTATATCCAATTAACTTCTCCTTTAGTTAATATTAATTTCGTTTTTTTTGAACAATAAAACAGAAAAATAGATGGTATTCTTTGCGGTTGCGTTGGAATTAAATACACAAAAATTCGATCTCGTTCAATCTATTGCTATTATATAGCAACGTAAAGTACATTGTCAACAAATTTGCGCACTCATATTATTAAGTATTTGAAAACAAATTTATTTTAAAAAGCTGTTTGAACCCGAGAAAGACGGTTTATAAATCATTTGAGTGATAATAGTTTTATCTCTGCGATAATAGCAAACCCGGCCCGAAAGGCGGGGACGCAAAGCCAGAGGTCTAAATCGAAAGGTAGTTTCGCCTTTTGACAAGATAGCTCGGCTGCCGAAAATCAGAGAGGTTTTTTTATCTCCCTATGGCAGCCATTAAACTGCGCCAGTGCCCTGATTCGCAGGGCTTTTGAAAATATTGGGGAGGTGTCCAATACACACACAACGCTTACGGCAATATTTACACTAATCGTTTGTTTTCGAACAAATTGAATCACACTAGTATTCGAAGAAAAGATTATGCTACGGTCTAACCAGCTAATACACTCTATTTGAAGTAATTAGCAATACAGCCATCCCCAGCATAAATGTTTTCAGCCGAAAAGGCGAAGGAAGCCACAGCGCAAGCTGTGGTTTTCCTTATGTGTTTATGTAATGCTAAGTACGAGATCAATTATTGAGTAAAGATCAAATTCAGCCTTCTGCTCAATTTGTTTTGGAGTATTACTAAGTTGTGAAATGTCAATAATAAAGTTAACAAATGAAGTAAGAATATAATTTTCTTCATTTTCAAATTGATTTATATACCTTTTATATGAGTTTTTATCATTGACAATACCAACCATTTCGATTGCATTATCATAATAAGGTGTAAATCGAATCATAAATTCATGTAAGCTATCTTTATTATTTAAAAAGTCTTGTTCTATTTCAAATTTTTCACAAGATAGTATTTTATTCAAGTACTCAATAATCCTAATCTCTTTTTCCTTCGTTATTTTTAACCAGTGTTTAGAAACCCTAGTTTGGCTTGTAATACTTTGAGTGTTAACTAAATCATTAACAATTTTTATATTATTTAATCTTTTCTCCAGATTTAAAAAATCAGCGAATACTACATTGAAGCCTTCTTTTATTATCAAAAAATATAGCAGGAATATTATATATAAGAAATCGTTTTCGTTGAAAACTTTATCGTTTTCCCCATATAATAATTTTATCAATTCATATTTATTCATCAATCTTAGGATCTTTCTTGGGTTGTTAAATCTTATATCATTAAAAAATCTAACCAAAAGATTCATTTCATTTGCTTTTAGAAAAAAATGTTTTTCAACAACTTTTTCTAGTTTCATATTTGTAGGCATATTAAATTCTATATCAAAAATCTTTTCAAGATATTCTTCTGATTTTATTACATTCCCATATTTAATCCTCAATGCATTTGAAACTGCATTTTTATCAATTGCACAAAGATACATTAATTCATTTGACAAAGAAAAGAACAATTTAATATTTGATATTAGATTAATTACATTCTCAGGTTCACAACGGTCCAAATCGTCAACAAAAATAAATATTTTCTTATATGTTGTTTCCTCAATTATTTTATTAACAAGGTCATTGAATTCATCTTTAAATTTATTTATTTGATGATATTGCGACTTCTTGCTAGCAATCTTTTTCATTTCATCTATTGTATCTTTACCAGCATTAGCAACATCAAAACTTATACCTGTTAGCGGAATACTAACTGAAGTATTTAGGACAATATTTTTAGCAAGTCGTAATACAGTATTCCCTATCATTTTAAGTTTTTCTCTTAATTTTTCAGATTTTACTTCACTATAAAAAACGTCTATCATTTGTTCTAATAATGATAAAGCAAGATTATCGTCCGACTCCATTTCCCAAGCTTTAAAAAAAATTACTTTTGTTTCATTATCTTGTGTAATTCTATCATTTATATAATTGAGCAAAGAAGTTTTCCCACTTCCCCAATTCCCGTATAACGCAATCATTCGAAGATCATTCTTTAACAAGTCTTCTCTATGGTTTGATAGTATATTAATTATTGCATCACCTTTTGGTATGGTACCGAATACATCATTTTTTTCACATAATCCTTTAATATCAGCACTTGTCCAAAGTTTATCACCTATACCCATATCTTCGCCTCACTATAACGTTTTTCTTATTATACCATTATTAGGTTTTTCGCTCAATCTTTGCCACCACCCACCACCACAAAAAGCCGCCCTTTCACAGGCGGCTTTTATCATCCTTTAAACCTTGCATATCATCTGCGGGTTGTGCCGTGCATAGTGGAAAAGGTACTGCTGGGCTATGCCGGCGTTTTCGCCGAAAGTTTTGTCAACAAACGCTCGCATGTCTTTGTCGTTCTTGCCTTTATATCCGTACACTCCGCAGAGCACCTTGTTCATCCAGACGTCGTGCGGGAAGGCTTTGGAAAACCCAAGCGAATAGAGACACACGCAGTCCGCCACTTTCATACCCACGCCGCAGAGCATGGTAAGCGTATGGCGCGCCTGCTCGTATGGCATCGTTTTAAGCTGCTCCAGCGGAAACCCGCTTTCAATCATGCGTGCAGTTTTTATGATGTACGGCGCACGATATCCCGCACCGCACTGCTTTAGCCCTTCTTCATCTGCGTTTGCCAGCGCTGCTGACGTCGGGAAGTCGTATACGTCTTCGCCAATGCGCTCGCCGTACTTTTCGGATGTGCGCTCCACAATGCCCATTATGCGCTTAACGTTGTTGTTTGCTGATATTATAAAAGAAATAAGCGTTTCGAACAGCGGCTGGTTCAGTACCCTTATGCCCTGCGCAAAGCTCATCCCTTCGCTTAAGTACTTGTCTTTGCTATACTGTTTCTTTATCGCCGAATAGTCCCTGTTAAGGTCGAAATACTCTTCCCAGCCTTCGCCCTGCTCTGCGCCATAAATAATAACGCTGTCGCCGTTTTGCTCTGCCCTTACTTTCTTCGAGAGCGCAACGCCGACAAACCCGTCCGCCGCTTGTTTCCACCGAAAAGACTGTCCGCACTCAAGAATCTGCGAAAGCTCGAAGTCCTGCACATCGTTTATATACATGTTGCCGTTTTCGTAATCTATGTTCATAGAAATTATTATATCATCTCCCTGCCTATTTTTCAGTATAAAAAAACAGGCCCTGCAAATGCAAAACCTGTCTTGTTATGTTTTTTAGTTCTCGGCCGGGTAAACGCTGACCTGCTTTTTGTCTTTGCCCTTGCGTTCAAATTTCACGTTGCCGTCAACCAGCGCAAACAAAGTGTCGTCTCCGCCACGCCCGACGTTGTTGCCCGGGTATATCTTCGTGCCACGCTGACGCATCAGTATGTTTCCGGCCAGCACAAACTGCCCGTCGCCACGTTTGACGCCAAGACGTTTGCTTTCGCTGTCTCTTCCGTTTCTAGAGCTTCCTACGCCCTTCTTATGAGCCAATTATCTCGCCTCCTTTTTCTTAAAAGGTCTATATAAACTTATTTCTCTTCTTTTTTAGCTTCAGTCTTCTTGGCTGTTGTCGTCTTCTTCGCTGCAGTTGACTTAGCTGCTGTTGTTGTCTTCTTTGCTGTTGTTGACTTAGCCGCTGTTGTCGTCTTCTTAGCTGCCGTTGACTTAGCTGCAGTTGTCGTCTTCTTGGCTGTTGTTGACTTAGCCGCTGTTGACTTAGCCGCTGTTGACTTAGCTGCTGTTGTCGTCTTCTTAGCTGCTGCTGGCTTAGCTGCTGTCGTCTTCTTCGCTGCTGCTGGCTTAGCTGCAGTTGTTGTCTTTTTTGCTGCCGTTGTCTTGGCTGCTGTTGTCTTAGCTGCTGTTGTCTTAGCTGCTGCCGGCTTAGCTGCCGCTTCGCTCTTTTCAGCTTTCTTATCAGCAAGGTCTATGCTCGTTATCTTTATCTTAGTGAACGGCTGCCTGTGGCCCTGCTTTTTGCGATATTTCCTCTTTGGCTTATATTTGAAAACTACGACTTTCTTGTCTTTGCCGTGCTCAACTACCTTTGCCTTTACCTTAGCGCCTTTTACTGTGGGCGTACCGATCTTTACATCGTCACCGTCCGCAACCAACAAAGCGTCAAAACTTACAGACTTTCCTTCCTGCGTATCCAGCTTCTCAACATGTACAACATCGCCTTTGCTGGCTTTGTACTGTTTTCCGCCGGTCTCAAAAATTGCATACATATAGCTCTACCTCCTCATCCCAGTCTCGCCATCATGGTACCTGCTTTCAAGGGCAGGATTTTAAAACCATTTTTGTGCGGCTCAGTTAAGAATAATACCACATCTGCCTGCGTCTTGTCAACAGAACACTTTGGCTTTGCCGATAAGCTTATCGGCTTCTTTTGAAGAGGTTATCTCAATAACGTTATAGTCCGCTATGTGCATCACTTCGTTGGCCATTATATAGAACTTATACCCCTGCATTATGGGTATTATGGGCGAACCCGTTTCTCTTCTCTTGTCAATATATTTTGCTACTCCAGGGCTCACTTCGATAAGAAAATCTTTTATATCTGTGCTGCCTACCTTTTTGAGCACCAGTCGTCTTATGCTCATCGCAGTTGTCTCTTCGCTGTTCACAAGTCCGCTGCCGCTGCAATACGGGCACGGGCGCTGCACAAGGCTCGAAAGCTTTCGCCGCACCTTTTTCCTAGTCATCTCAACCAGCCCAAGCTCTGTGATCCCGAGCACATTGGTCTTAGTCCTGTCTTTGGCAAGCGCTTTCTCTAGCTCGTCAATGACCGTCTGCTTGTTGACGACAAGTTCCATATCGATGAAGTCGATGACGATTATACCGCTAATATCACGCAAACGCAGCTGCCGGGCAATCTCTTTTGCGGCCTCGCAGTTGACTTTCAGTATAGTCTCCTGCAGGTCTTTGTCGCCGACGTATTTGCCGGTGTTTACGTCCACCACGGTCAGCGCCTCGGTTTCGTCTATTATTATATATGCGCCGTTTTTCATCCATACTTTTTTCTCCAGCGCTTTGTCTATCCTAGACTCTATACCAAAGTCGTCAAATATGTTGTTGCCGTCTTCATAGAACCGCACCCTCTCTTTAAGGTAAGGAGCGATGATTCCTGCTACGGCTACCACTTTGTCGTAATACTCACGGTTGTTGATGACAAGCTCGTCAACGTCCGGTGTAAACATATCACGAACAGTACGGAACACCAAGGTTTCTTCCGCATGTATCAGCCTTGGCGCTTTGAGTATCTCCGACTTTTGCTGTATGCGCTTCCACAGCCTCTCAAGGAACCGGACCTCACCTACGAATTCTTCTTCCGTTTTGCCAACGGCCACAGTTCTCACGATTATGCCCATTTCTTCAGGCTTTATGCGCTCCATTATCTCTTTTAGGCGGTCACGTTCTTCTTCGTCCTCTATCCTTCTGGAAACACCAACGTGGTTAACAGTAGGCATAAGAACAAGCATACGCCCCGGCAGAGTTACGTGCGTGGTTATCCTGGCGCCCTTGTTGCCGCCCGGCTGCTTTAGCACCTGCACCATTATCTGCTGTCCTTCTTCTACCATCTCTTCGATGCTTTTAGGCTGCAGATTAGGATATTCGGGCTTTTTGTCAAATTCGAAATCCGAAGTATCCGCCATTATATCTCCGGCGTAAAGAAATGCGTTTTTATCCTGTCCGATGTCTACGAAGGCAGCCTGCATCCCGGGCAGCACATTTGCCACCCTTCCTTTATAGATGTTGCCGACCAGCCTTTCACGTCCTCTTCGTTCTACATGAATTTCAACCAGCTTGTCGTTCTCGAGCAGCGCAATCCTGGCCTCTAGGGGGCCGACATCCGCCACAATTTTTTTATTCATAAAAGGCTCCAAAAATTAATTTAAATATATATCAGGCAGCCTGGCTGCCATATTAACAAGTTATTCAGAATAAAAATCAAGCAGATCTATAGGGTTTGCATCTTTGTGAGCAAACAGCCCTGTGCGCTCTATACTATACGAGCACGTCCCTATGCGCTTTATAATTTCGTCAATGACAAACTCAGGCTTGAGTGACCCGGAAGGCGCCGCAGCAAGACGCATCTTTAAGCTTTGCTGTTCAGTTTCTAACCCAAGTATCATAGGGCGAATATCAAATTGCTTTTGCCTGACCTTAGATTTTTTCACAGCGACGATGCCGCTTTGGTTCATTATATCACAAACTGCAGAATTTAACATGCCAATATCACAATTTGTAAAAGTTACTTCGTAGAGTGCTTCACGCACTGCAGCCATAAGCTTTGGAGCACTATCCACAAGCACTGCTGCACGTGTCGCTTCAAGGCCTTTTGGCAGCGCTCTGTTCAGCGCAAACACAAAAAGCTCCGGCTTTACTTCATGCTTTAACACTACTTCAACGCACTCTGCACTGCTCTTTACACCAAGAGCAAGCGCCGATGCAAACGACATCACATAATGCGGGTTGAACCCCTCCGACATCTTTACCGGAAGCCCGGAGCGCCTTATAGCACGCCCAAAAGCCCGCTGGAGGTCCAGATGCGAAATATACTTTGCCATCCCCGTCTTCGTAAACTGCACTCCCATCCTCATTTGCACAGCCCCGCTTTCTTAAGGCCGCACGCAGAACAAGCCTGTCTGCAGTCCGTCGTCGTTGCTTCTTCTTTTGCTTTTTCATATTCTGCCGCCAGAAACTGTTTTTTAAGTCCTGCACTTATCATATCCCAGGGCAGCGCTTCGCTCGTCTGTCTTTGCCTGTTAGCATAAAACGACGTATCTATACCCATCTCTTCGAATGCGCTCATCCATTTATCGAAATCAAAAAGCTCTTTCCAGCTGTCAAAACCGCAGCCTTTTTTATATGCTTTCTCGAGTGCTTTCCCCAGCCGTCTGTCTCCTCTTGCAAACACCGCTTCCAGCATGCTTGTCCGTGCATCGTGCCAGTTAAACTTTACGCCTTTTATCTTCCTTAACTCATCACGCAGCAGCCCCTGTTTTCTTACCAGCTCTTCTATAGTATCCTGTGCTACCCACTGGAAAGGAGTGTGGGGCTTTGGCACAAAGCAGGCAGCGCTTACTGTCACTCTGAAACCGCCGTTACGCTTTTCTTTGGGAACTTTGTAAAAAATCTGCCTTATCTCATATACCATCTTAGCAATGCCCAAAACGTCTTCATCCGTCTCTTCCGGCAGGCCTATCATGAAATATAGCTTAACGCCGTTCACACCCGCTTCGAATGCGCTTTTTGCCGCCGAGAATATATCTTCCTGCGTTATGTTCTTGTTTATTATATCCCGAAGCCGCTGAGTTCCCGCTTCTGGCGCAAACGTCAGATTAGAATTTCTTACAGCACCCAGCTGCTTCGCATATTCTCCGTCGTAGGAATCTACCCTCAGCGACGGCACAGCCAGCGAAACGCCGCATTTTTCAAGCTCTGCGGAAAGCGTACCCACCAGTCTTGCCACATCGCTGTAGTCGCCTGTTGACAGAGAGCTTAGCGACACTTCCTCGTGCCCTGTGTTGTTTATGCTGTTTATCGCCTGCTCTTTTAGCTTTTCTACGCTTCTTTCCCTAACCGGCCTATAAACAAACCCGGCCTGGCAGAACCTGCATCCTCTGGAGCATCCACGCATAAGCTCTATCGTTACACGATCGTGCACCACCCCAATGTATGGCACTATAGGCTCCTGCGGAAAAGCGCTGTTTTCGAAATCTTGCACTATCCGCTTAGTAACGGTCTGCGGTGCCCATTCTCTGTTTGTTATTCTCTCTACTGTTTCGTCTTCCTTATAGCTTATATCATAACCACAGGGAACATATACGCCCTGCACTCCTGCTGCTTTCCTCAAAAATTCGCTTTTATCTGCACTGCTCTGCCTTAGTCTAATAAGCTCCGGCAACACCTCTTCGCCTTCCCCGATAACAAAAGCGTCTATAAAATCTGCCATCGGTTCGGGATTATATGTACAGCCGCCGCCGGCTATTATTACCGGCATCTCTTCGCCGCGCTCCGCCGCCTTCAGCGGAAGCCCGGCCAAGTCTATCATCGCAAGCACGTTTGTATAGCTCATCTCGTAAGACAGGTTAAAACCTATCATATCAAACTCGCTTATCGGCGTTTTTGTTTCCAGCGAATAAAGCGGCAGCCCGGTCTGCTTCATAGCCTGCTGCATATCCGGCCACGGGCAATAACAGCGCTGTGCAAAAACGCCGTCCATCTGGTTGCATACATAATAGAGTATTGCACTGCCCATGTGTGACATCCCGACTTCATAAACGTCCGGGAAACACATTGCGTAATTAAAATCTGCCTGCTTTTCGTCTTTTATGACTTCAAGATATTCTCCGCCGGTATATCTTGCCGGCTTTAGTACCGTTGGCAGTATGGTTTCGAGTTTTTGTATGTCTATCACTTAGCCCTTACG
The DNA here is from genome assembly GCA_963666505.2 of Christensenellaceae bacterium. Lineage (GTDB taxonomy): Bacteria > Bacillota > Clostridia > Christensenellales > SZUA-584 > JABGQS01. The sequence continues at coordinate 45,584 of CAXXXL010000003.1, forward strand.
ACCTCCTGCCAATATCCGTCCGGATCTTCTACAAAATAGAGCCCCATATCAGTGTTTTCAAAGCATATTATGCCCATTTTTTCATGCATCTCGTGGGCCGCTTCATAGTCGTCCGTCGTAAAGCATATATGGCTTTCGTTGTCTCCAAGGTCATAAGGCCTTGCCATGTCTTTGAGCCAGGTAAGCTCCATCTTGAAGCTGCCGTCCGATAAAAACACAATCGTAAAGCTGCCGTCTTCCGCATTTGTTCTTCTTATCTCTTTGAGGCCGAAAGCCTCATCATAGAACTTTATACTTCGCTCAAGGTCACCAACGTTAATATTTACATGGTCTATCTTAAACATAATGCTCCTCCTCTATATTATCCTTTCGCCGTTTCTGCTTACAGCATATGCTTTTGTCTTTTCGTCTTCGTGTTTTGCCGCAAATTCTTCTGTATCTTCAAAGCTCATAAAATGAATGGGTACAAACGCCGCAGGCTTAATCTCTTCAATGAAAATATCTGCGCCCTCGTCATAATCACTCCCCATACGCCTGTCCACAGGGAAGAACGCTATGTCGATATCCCCAGTCCTGCTCTTCAAAAACTTAAGCTCTCTTTCAAAATACAGCTTCATCTGCCTTGTATATTTCTCGTCGCCCTCGTCCCTCCAGTGCCAGAAGTTAAAGTCGCCGGCATGGTATATCTTTTTACCTTCGCATTCAACATAGAAACTCCCGCCTATATCGGTCGATCCAAACTCACGTACGTTTATATATCCGTCGCTAAAACTTTCTCCACGCATCATCTTAACGGCTTTTTGGTGCTTTTTCTTTACAGTATCGTCAAGAATAAACTTTATATTCTCGTTGTGCTTCTCCCACCCGAATATAAGCGGGTTGTAGTGGTCGTGATGACTGTGCGAAACAAACACGTAAACACGCTGCGCAGCCGCAATGTCGGCACTGTTTATGAACCCTTTGCCCATGCCCTTTCCAAGTCCCGGCTTGAAATAATCGAAAATCAGCAGCGACTCTTCCATAACGACACATACCGCACTGTGGTGTAAAAAATAAACCTGCATAACCCGTCCCTTAACTTTAATAAAATCATTCTAACATAGAGGACTTTCAAGCACAACACAACACAGCAGCAGTTTACACTTATTGTGCCGTATATACACTTCTCTTTTCATAAAAAAAGGCCCGGCATCTGCCGAACCTGTCTGTGCGCTTTTGAATGTATACTGCTTACATCAGCTGGCCACGTATATCCCTTGCTCTAACAAGTCTATCGATAGCCACCACGTAAGCGCCTGTCCTGATAGATACTTTCATTTCCTTCGCCTTGTCCCAAACGGAATTGAAAGCACGTATCATTATCTTCTCCTGAGCCCTGTTTATCTCCTCAATATCCCACATCAGAGACTGTATGTTCTGAACCCACTCGAAGTATGAAACCACAACACCGCCGGCGTTTGCCAGAATGTCCGGAACTAAAGTCACGCCGTTCTTATTGAGTATCTTGTCCGCTTCCATCGTAGTCGGACCGTTTGCGCCTTCGACTAAAACAGACGCTTTGACTTCCTTTGCAATTTCTTCGGTGATCTGGTTCTCTGTTGCAGCCGGTATCAGAATATCGACCTGAGCAGTCAGCAGTTCTTTGTTTGTTATATGCTTTACTCCGCTCTCATCATAGTCTTTGAACAGCCTTGCTTTTCCGCCGTCAGCAGCATATTCCGCCAGTTTTTCTACATCCAGCCCCGTCTCGCAGTAAAGACCACTTGAAACGTCGCTTATTGCAACAATTTTAGCGCCTTCGTTTGCAAGCTCGTGCGCCGCCGTTGCGCCAACCTTACCAAAGCCCTGTATGGCGACCTTTGCTCCCATCAGAGGTTTCCCCAGCCTGTGCATTATCTCTCTTGTCATGAACATAACTCCACGGCCTGTAGCTCCGCTTCTGCCTAAGGAACCGCCGATGTCGATAGGCTTGCCGGTAACCACTCCCGGCACAGCATATCCTGCGAACATGCTGTATGTGTCCATTATCCAACCCATAACAGTTGCGTTAGTGTTAACGTCAGGCGCCGGTATGTCTTTCTCCGGTCCTATAAGCGGAAGTATCGAGGCCGTATACCTTCTCGTCAGCCTCTCCAGCTCGTCCCTGGATAGCGTTGAAGGATCAATGGTGATACCGCCTTTTGCGCCACCGTAAGGTATGTTTACTACAGCACACTTGAAAGTCATCCATGCTGCAAGCGCTTTGACTTCTTCAAGCTCTACACTCTCATGATATCTTATACCGCCTTTACACGGACCCTTTAATGCAGAATGTTGTACTCTGTAACCTTTGAAGACCTTTACAGTGCCGTCGTCCATCTTTATGGGCAGCGAAACGGTTAACTCTCTTTCGGGGTATTTAAGCGTGACATATTCGCTCTCTTCCAGCCCCATAATCTTTGCCGTGTCATCGATTATCTTGATAACCTCTTGATACGGTTCGTACTTTTTGCTCATAATAACACCTCTTCATCTTTATTTAACCGGTATCAGATCTGTTAGTTGCGGGAATCCAAACCCGGTCATTTTTTATATTGCTCTATTCCTATTATTCACGTTTTCCTTTCGGTTTTCTTGCGTTTTTATTATATTAAACTTTCGTCTTTACTGCAAGCTTTTTATATCTACGCAGACTTACTAGGTTAAAATATTTATTTAATAACGTAGACAGCCTTATTTTTTGCTTTTTTTACGGTCAATCCACAGCTCAAATGTACGCTTACCCGTATATAATAAGGTTTTCTCCTGTTTTTATAACGCCGCTTATCCCCTTAAATAGATGCTCTGCTCAAAAACACTTTTCCCCCTGATCTAAACAAGCTTTGAAAGCTCTATTACCTTCTGACGGAGCATATCGGTAGCCTCTACTATCTCTTCCTGAGTCGGGTACTTGTTCTTGTCCTTTCGCTCAAGGCGTATCTGTTCGCCGATGACTATCTTCGCTCTGTGAAAGAAGCTGTATTTGCCTCCTATGAATATCGGTATGATAGGGGTGCCCGTTATCAACGCCAGTATGGCAACCCCAGGCCGGAATTGAAGTATCTCTCCATTTAAGGATCTTACACCTTCCGGGAAGATAACAAGATTCTTTCCCTCTTCCAGTACACTCATTGCATCGTTGATGGCAAACATGTCTGTGATAGAGCGCTCTATCTTTATCGCCCCCAGCGTCTTTATGGCCCACGAGAAAATCTTGTTATAGCTAAACAATATGGCCGCAGAGAGAAAATAAAAAGTCTTGGTCCAGAAGGTACAGAAAATCAACCCGGCATCCCATGTGCTCGTGTGGTTGCTCATTAAGATGACATTGCCCTTAAACTTTTTGTTCTTCCTGCCCACGACCTTAGTCTTGAAAAAGAAAAACGGCAACGTGGGCAGGACCTGAATTTTTATAAAAAGCCTTAGCCACATATCTTTTTATTACCGCTATGCTTTCTGATTAATTTTTTTGACCCTGTTGACAAGCAGCAGCGATACTATCATTGCGATTATAATGATTGGCGGTACAAGAAGTATGCCGGTAGCGTCCGCCCTGCCCAGTATTATCTGCGCCACATTGCCGATGAGCAGCACTCCTGCGAGTGAGCCGGCTATCTGGTTAACAACTCCCTGAACCGCAAGGTACATGGCAGCCCTGTTCTTGCCCGTAACTGCCGCTTCCTCTGCTGCGATCTGCGCAGGAATGGCGTATGGAACGGTAAAGAAAACTCCGATGGAATAGCTTCCGAAGAAACCCGCTATTGCGCCAAGGAGTACCGCCTGGTTGATCTCTGCGCCCATAAAGGTGAACAGCGAGCCCTGGAACATTTTTATGCCCCAGCCCGTCCAGCTGAATATGAATATGCTCATCGCTATCGCAAACGTAACAAGCCCGACTTTGAGCGCAGCATATATACTTCGCTTCTTGGTTATCGCGTTCATTATAAGAAGCATTATAGGCACAGGCGCAAACGCAGCAGCGTTCATAAGACCAAGCTGTGCCCCGTTGACCTGCACCTGTCCGTCGATCACTTCCGTCAACCCCATCATATCACTCGACATATAAACGATACCGCCAAGGAACGCCTGCAAACCGAAATAAAGTACAGCATACATAGTAAGATATCTCGTGAACTTTTTGTTTTTGACCGTCATCTTAAGAGAAGTCCATAAAGGAATCTGCGGTTCTGCCTTAAGGTCATCTTTGCCCATCCCTTTTGTAGATTTTTCTTTTATTATGAATACAGGAATGAGTATTGTCAGCATGCTCGGCACAAGCACAAGGATAGCCGTTTGCTTGTCACCGAAGGCCTTGAACAATATAGGCACAAGTACGTATGCGAGCACATAGCCCATAGTATTGAAGAATGTCTGCCAGCTTGCAACACGCACTTTTGCCTTTTCATCGGGTACGATTTCAGACAATGCGGATAAATAAGGCACTGTGCTAAGGGTATAAGCTCCATAGAAGATTATACTGAGTACCCCTGCGTAAACGGCGTTTACCCAGCTCGTTCCTTCAACAGGCGGACTCCACATAAACACATATGCAACAATCATCGGAACGATTCCAAGAAGAATTAGCGGACGTCTTCTGCCCCACCTGCTTCTTAAGTTGTCCGTCCAGCTTGCTATAGGAATATCTATAAGTCCGTCAAATACTCTTGCAACCCAAAACAAAACGGTGAATAAAGCTATAGGCGCAAAGTTGAAAGCTCCGCCCTTGAGTTCTTCCACCGGCGGCAGATAGTAAGGAAGCAAATAGGAGTTTGCAACCATAAGCATGAAACCGGTACCAAATCCGCCGATACCATAGAGTGGTTCCTGCCATCGTTTGATTTGTTTCATTTCGGCCTCCATAATCAATATATTTTTATTTATAGTACAAGTTATTGGTATGATATCATCTTGGCATTTGTCTTTCAACATTTTTAAATTTATTTAGTATTAGTTTAACAAATTGTATTCTGTTTTTAATGAATATCTATTGAATTCGGCACATTCTATGGTAAAATAGTCTTTATACAATATCATGCTTTTTATCGGGAGATATGGATGCGAGCCTATAGCAAAGAATTCGAATATCTAAAAGGGGATTTTTCCTATAAAAGAATTTATGAGATAATTTTCAGCAAGCCCAAAAAAACAGCTGCTCAGTATATAGGACGGGACAATAAGGATTGTAGTATAACCTATGGAGAATATAACAAAAGAATAGAAAACACAGCCCGTGCATTAAGCGAGGTTTTAGGTGGCAAGACCGGCAGGTTCGTCGGCCTTTTTGCTGCCAATTCGCTTGACTGGCCGACGCTTTTCTGGTCGATACTGCGAAGCGGAAATAAAGCGCTTCTTTTAAGCGTAAACGAAAACGAGAAATCACTGCGCCATCTTCTTTTGGAGGCGGGCGCCTGCGCACTTATAGGCGATATCGACCTTGGCGGCATAAAATGCATAACTGCGGATTCGATCCTTGACGGCAAAGACTGCGGCCCGCTGCCCGAAGACTTCGGCGACGGTATTGCGCTTTGCACCTCTGGCACTACCGGATCTTCACGTATATTCGTATACGACGGCAGCGCTATGGCTCACCAGATATACAGCGCAAAAGGCTTCATCTCCAAAAACAAAGATCTCATATACAAAGATTCGGGCGGGCCTCTTAATATCCTGGTATATCTGCCTTTTTCTCATATATTCGGTTTCATTGCAAGCTTTTTGTGGTTCTCATGCGGTCAGAAAACTCTTGTTTATCCACCCGACCAAAGCCCAGACTCCATATTCGAGACGTGCCAGCGTTTTAAAGTTACCCATGTGTTCTGCGTGCCTCTTTTCTGGAACAACATAGCTTCAGGCATAATGAAAAAGGTCAAACAGGAAGATCCAAAACGCCAGCAGCTTTTCGAAAAAATGTGCAGGCGCAGCCTGAAGATACAGACGATAGCGCCACGCTTTGGAAGGGCTTTTGTTTCCAGATTCATGTTTAAAAAGATACAGCAGAAGCTGCTCGGTACGTCAATACGCTTTCTCATTTCCGGCGGCGGTCATGTATTGCCAGAAACGATGCGGGTAATGAATGCACTTGGCTATCCGTTATATAACGGTTTTGGAATGACGGAGGTTGGCATCACTTCGGTAGAGCTGAGCCACAGGCCTCTCGTTCGCATGAAGGGCAGAGTCGGCAAAGCATTTGATACTGTGCAGTATAAGATTGACGGTAGTAAAAAAGACGGCGAGATACTTATCTCCGGCAGTTCGATATATTCCGGCCAAATGTCCGGTGGAAAATATATAAAGAGAAAAGAAGAATGGTTCAGAACGGGCGATATCGGCAATCTTGAAGACGGCAGTCTCTATATAGATGGTCGCATAAAGGAAGTCATCATCGGCGAATCGGGCATAAACGTTTATCCGGATGTTGTTGAAGACAGCTTTGCAGGGCTTGCCGGCGTTCAGCAGTACTGCGTGCTGAGCCTTGACACAGGCAACTCTTATGAAGATGTTGCACTGGTGCTAGAGCTTGCCAAAGACGCAACTTCTCTGGAGATTAGAAAGACAGCGCTCACCATAAACGCAATAAACCAAAAGCTGCCGCTCGAAAAAAAGGTAAGGATAGTTCTTGTTTCAAAAGAAAAACTCCCGCTGGTCAACGGAATAAAAGTGCAGCGCCAGCGATTAAAGCACAATATAGAAAACGGCAGCCATGAATACAGTGTGCTAGACCTTGAAAAGCGCAATCTGATAAGCATGAAATATAGAGAAGTAGCAAAGCACCACGAGCATGACGAGCGTTTCCTGGAACTTAAAGAGACTATAAGAGGCATTTTCGCAGATGTGCTTATAATAGATAGAAAGCAGATATCCGACAACGATCTTTTCTTCGAAGACCTTGGCGGCGACAGCCTTACGGTAATCGGCCTTGCTGCAAAGATAGAAGATTCGCTGTCGGTAACCATTCCATTCCACGAGCTCTCAGCCATGATGGATATAAACGTCTTCCAGCTGACAGAGATAACCTACCGCCGCAAATACAGCCAGGAGCCTTCCGCCGAATCACTTGCGCTGGACGCCTAGACTTTCAGCCGCTTTGCAAGAATCCTCATTTTGCTCTGTATCCTTTTCATCACGAACCGGTAAAGGAAGAATATCAGCGTACCCCCCGTAAAAAGGAATATAAAGATATTGTCTTTTATAAAATCTGTTTCAGGGACAAACAGCTTTGTGAACAGATACATCACATAGAGCGATGCGTTAAACCATATCAATGTGATCGCAATCATCAGCCATTTGTTTGCGTTGTATCTTTCTTCAATATACAGTGAAACAGGATATGCACCGAAAAACACGAAATATGGCAGAAGAAATATCACATTGAAACCCGTCGTCAGCAATGAGAGAATGGCGCAGACGACGAACGATAAAAAGCTTCCTGCCAGTGATTTAAGCGGAAAAGTTATCATTACACAGACACCTGCGGCAAAGTACCAGAAAAACTCTCCAAGCCCGGTATACGCCCCAGCCGTCAGCATTATCGTGCCCAGCGCCGCACTTACTGCAGCATATGCTACAACTCTTGATTTTTCAGCTTTTATTGTCATCATTATTTCTTTATCCCTGGAAAGAAAATACTTTGATTATCATACGTTTTCATAGTATCATATTTTATTCTCCATCACAAAACAGCTTTTACTTAAATAAAAAACGGAACTTTTTACGAAAGTGTTACGTCTAAGAGTTATAAATCAAAAACAGGGGTGGAAATTATGAAAAAATTAGCTATATTGATGTTTTGTCTGGTCTTGCTGGCTGCAACAATTTTTGCAGGATGTGCCAGCCAAGCTCCATGGGATGAACAAACCGGCGACACTGCAGCGGATGCTACGACTGCGGATGATGTGACAGAGGACGCTGCCGATGATTCCGCAGACATATCATCGCTGGACGGCGAAGCCGCATACGCAAAGGAAGAACCCGAAGACAACCCAAATGACTCCGGACATTACTACGAAGAACAGGAATCAAACTCTACGGAAGACTCTCTTTACTTCGGAGATGACAACAACGATTACACCTACCCAAGCAGCACTCCTGGTAACAACGAGGAATACGGCGAGTATACCGAGAACCCTTTCCTATCACCGTATGAAGCTCCTCTGTCAACATTCTCGATAGACGTGGACACTGCTTCCTATTCCAACATCCGCCGCTATCTTGAAAACGGCGAACTTGTTCCAACAGACGCAGTGCGCATCGAGGAGTGTATCAACTATTTTGACTACGACTATGACATAAACGAGATAGGTCCCATAGGCACTGGTGTAACCATAAGCGACTGTCCGTGGAACGATGCAACCTATCTTGCAAGAATCGCCGTGCGTGCGGACGAGCTCGATCTCTCTGAGACGCCGGACAGCAACATCGTCTTCCTCATAGACGTTTCGGGTTCTATGAACGATGCCGACAAGCTTCCTCTTGTTAAATCCGCACTGACGATGCTCTCAGGCAGCCTGCGTGAAGCTGACAGGATATCCATAGTTGTCTATGCGGGAGCTTCCGGTGTAGTGCTAGACGGCTGCAGCGGTGACAACACCAGAAAGATAGAGCGTGCTCTTGCTTCTCTCAGCGCAGGCGGCTCTACAGCAGGCGGAGCAGGCATCGAGCTTGCATACGACCTTGCCGAATACTATTTCATAAAGAACGGAAACAACAGAGTAATCCTTTGTACAGACGGCGACTTCAACGTCGGCCCGTCATCGCAGTCAGAGCTTGAAGAGCTTATTGCAAACAAGCGCAGAAGCGGAGTGTTCCTCTCAGTGCTCGGATTCGGCGAAGGAAACATAAAAGACACGACGATGGAAACACTTGCAGACAAAGGCAACGGCAACTATGCATACATAGACTCGCTGATGGAAGCAAAGAAAGTCTTGGTTAACGAACTTACGTCCACGCTTTACACGGTTGCTAAAGATGTTAAGATACAGGTAGAATTCAACCCGGCTGCAATTGAAGCCTATAGACTGGTCGGCTACGACAACCGCAGACTGAATGCTCAGGACTTCAACGATGACAGGAAAGATGCAGGCGAGATGGGCGCTGGACATACCGTAACAGTATTTTACGAGATCGCCCTTAAAGGCAGCGGCGCCATAGACGACCTTGTCTTCCAGGACAACGACAACTCTGACAACACAGCGCCGGCAAGCGACTGGATGTATGTTAAGACAAGGTATAAGCTGCCCGACGAAAACGAGAGCCAGCTTATGACTCTGATGGCAGGTGAATATGATTTCACGTCTTATCCCGATGATGACTTTAAGTTCGCAAGTGCAGTTGCAGAGTTTGCGCTTATACTAAAGAACTCACAATATAAAAGCGACGCAAGCTTCTCCAGCCTGATAGAGCGGGCAAGAAGCTCGAGGGGCAAAGACAATGACGGATACCGTTCACAGTTCCTCCAGCTTGCAGAGCTAGCATACGCAATGTATAAATAAACATTGCCCCCATATAACTCTAACTCGGCGGCAGGCGTCAAATAGCCTGCCGCTCTTTTTATTTTAGCTTGTTTTTACGCTGCTGCCTGCACTATAATATTATCAAATGAAACGGAGAAAAACATGCAGAAAAAAACCAACGCAATGCGGATATTGGAACAGAAAAACGTGCCTTACAACGTATATGAATATGACGGCAGCGACAACATGATAGACGGAGTTACCGTCGCAGGAATGATAGACAAGGAACCACGTCTGGTTTTTAAAACACTGATAAGCAAGGGCAAAAGCGGAGCGTATTACGTGTTCGTTCTGCCTGTTGCAAAAGAGCTGAGCATGAAAAAGGCCGCCAGAGCTGTCGACGAAAAAAGGATCGAGCTTATACCTGTGAAACAGATAGAAGCGGTCACTGGCTATATAAAGGGCGGATGCAGCCCGGTCGGCATGAAAAAAGCTTTCGTGACGACATTTGATTCGTCAGCGCAAAGCCATGGGAAAATCATATTCAATGCCGGCAGACCTGGCCTTCAAGTAGAGATATCGCCATCAGACATACAAAAGGCAGTCCGCAGCGGCTTTGCAGACATCTGTGAATAATCTTTATTTTAACTCGTGGTCAAGGCTGAGCGCCGCCTTTATACATATCCTAATATCGTTAAGGCCTACACTGCCTTTAAAAACACCCTTTTGTTTGTTCATGTCGTTTACCAGCCTGTGCAGCTTTTCGTGGTCGGCTTTGGCTACCTTCTTTGCGCTTGTAAACCCAAGCTCCAGCAGCATCTGTGAAAAAGTATGGTTTACCCATCTTATACGGGAAAGGTCCGCCAGCCTTACTATCCGCAATATCTCTTCTTCTTCGACTCCAGTGCTCTGCGCCAGAGCAGCCCGGGTTTTTTTAGTAAGCCCTTTGCCGTATATATCCTTCGTGGTTTTTATACCAATCTCATTCAGCCTGCCCAGCGTATCTTTGTCTATACTGGAAAAGCTGATCAAAGTTATGGGCTTTTTAACAAGGCTCCTTAGCTCACGGCTAAGTATAACAAGATAATCCGCCGGTATTCCGCTCTTTGCAGAAAGCTGAATAATCCTGCTCTTTGTTTTCAGGGCTAAAAGAAGAGCCCATGCATCGTCTATTCCCTGATATGACAGCCTTTCAAAGTGCTTGTCGATATCGTTCTTAAGCAGCATCCTGCTTGGAGGAAGATATCCGGTTATAAGGTCATTTTTATACTCAGCCAGACTGATAGCCTGAAGGTTAATATTGTATCCCACTTTTGCGCCTCGTTATCTTATTTACGTTAATTATATCACAGTTTTGTGTTATAATCTAAACTACAAACAGTATTAAGCAATGTATATTTATTTTATGCTTAAAAAAGAGCATTTTAACGTTCATTACAGAGGCGTTTTGACAAAATAGTAAGCATTCCAAGGAGAATCCGATGAATAACATCGAAGTAAAAAAGGCTCTTAGCGATTCTGATATAAAAAAGATAGAAGTTCTTGCAGAAAAGATATGGAGCCAGCACTACACACCAATAATTGGCAGTGCTCAGGTATCCTATATGCTGGAAAAATTCCAGTCTTGCGAATCAATTAAAAATGACATCCGGAACGGATATACCTACTACATAGTTTCTTTAGACGGCATACCCCGCGGCTACAGCGCAGTAAAGACGGACAACGGCGTTTTCCTCAGCAAGTTTTATGTGGAAGAATCGGCCAGAGGAAAGGGTGCCGGCAAAGCAATGCTAAGCACTATAACCGGATATGCAAAGAAGGAAAACTTAAAGCGCATATGGCTTACGTGTAACAAGTATAACCCTACTGTAGATATTTATAAGAAGCTTGGCTACACTATTGCTGACTCTATAGTAACAGACATCGGCGGCGGCTTCGTTATGGACGATTACGTTATGGAAAAAGATTTATGAAAATATGCAATAAATCCCCTCAAAAAGCGTCTTATTAACAGGAGGGATAATGATATGTTCAATGCAAAAGCAAAAATGTTTAATTCAAGAGCGCTGGAACACTCTGCAGAGATTATTGAAAGCCTTGATATACAGCCGGGGAATACAATCGCAGACCTTGGCTCCGGCGGCGGATACTACACTTACGAGTTCGCAAGGCTAGTCGGTACGGAGGGCAGAGTATATGCCGTTGACACTGACGATTCTCTTTTAGCTTATGTTAAAAAAAGTGCAGCCAAAAGAAAACTTGAAAATCTTGAGGCCGTCACAGCAACCGAGAAAAGCTCGAATCTGCCTGATAACAGCTGTGACCTTATATTCCTGCGAAATGTTTTCCATCATATTAAAGAGCCCACGGCTTATTTTAAGCGGCTTGGTAAAGCTATAAAGCCCGGCGGGTCAATTGCGATCGTGGAGTGGACGCCGGACGCATCTCCTCATGGACATGCTGTAAATTCACAACAGATAATCAAAATTATGCAGGATGCAGGCTATAATCTTTATCACAAATTCGAATTTTTAAAGAAACAGAGCTTCCAAATTTTTAAAACAACGATATGATCCATTGCGCAATAAGCATCAAAGATATCGCCGTCATTATAAGAAAGGAGAAGAAAATGCCAAAGCACAGCTTCCCGCCGGTTGCGGATAAAAACTGCCGCCTGCTGATACTCGGCAGCATCCCCGGCGAAGAGTCACTAAGGCTCCATCAGTATTACGGACACCCGAGAAACGCTTTCTGGCGTATACTGGGCGAAACCCTTCCCGGGAAACCTTACAGCGAAAAATGCGCTTTTCTTCTTTCTCATAAAATAGCGCTTTGGGATGTGCTGAAAAGCGCCGAGCGCAAAGGCAGCCTCGATTCAGCCATACGTAACGAAGTGCCGAACGATTTTACCTCATTTATAAAAAAACACCCTGGTATACAAAAAATCTGTTTTAACGGAAAAAAGGCTCAAAGTTCTTTTAAAAAATATTTTACCGATCTCTATCTTTCATACTACTGCGTATCTCTGCCCAGCACCAGCCCGGCTTACACACTTGCTTTCGAGAAGAAAAAAGAACTCTGGGATAAAGAATTATCTGAGTTTATATAAACTCTTTACGATATCAAACTTTTGATTGCATCGCCAAGCCTTTTTATTCCCTCTTCTATCATTTCCAGCGATGAGTTCGTGTAGTTAAGACGCATTGTATTCACACAGTCCTCGTTAACATAGAAAGGATCTCCCGGTACGAAAACAACATTGTTCTGTGCTGCTATTTCAAATAGTTCAAGCGATGAGCAGCCTTTTGGCAGCTGCGCCCAAAGAAACATCCCGCCCTCCGGCTTCGTTGTCTTGACTTCTTCCGGGAAATGCTTGTCTATCATGTCCACCATGGCATTTCTCTGTTTTTTATATAGCGCTCTTATTTTGCTTATATGCACGTCGATATCATTGTCTTGAAGATACTGATATACTACTCGCTGCGAGAAATAATTGGAGTGCAGATCGGCAGCTTGTTTTACTGTTATCAATTTTTCCATGATATGCTTTTTCGCAGCTATCCACCCCAGCCTTATCCCCGGAGAAACTATCTTTGAAAAAGAACCAAGCAGCACAGCGTCATCCAAATAAACTTTCATAGACGGGATATCCTGCCCTATGAACCTTAGCTCTCCGTACGGGTCGTCCTCTATCATTATTGTGCTTGAATGCTTTATTATCTTAGCTGTCTGCTGCCGCTTCTGTTCAGAATACGTTAAACCGGACGGGTTCTGAAAATTCGGTACGCTGTAGAAAAGTTTCGGGTCGTAAGCTTCAACTACCTTTTCAAGCATTTGAATATCCACACCGTCTTCAAGCAAGTCTACCGCATGAAACTGCGGCTCAAATACGCTGAGCGCTTGTATCGCTCCAAGGTAGCCCGGACGCTCTATTATTATATCGTCGCCTTTATCGATAAATACTTTTGATATAAGGTCCAGCCCCTGCTGCGAACCGTTCGTTATCAGTATCTCGTCTGCATCAATCTCTATTCCCTGCCGCTTCATGTAACGCTCGGCGATATACTTCCTGAGAGGAAGATAACCTTCCGAGGTGCTGTACTGAAGTGCATTCCTGCCGTCTTCGCTGAGAACCTTGTGAGCAGCCTTGTCTATCTCTTCAACAGGAAAAGAGACAGGGCTTGGAAGCCCTCCTGCAAACGAAATAACTTCCGGGTCTGCCGTTGCTTTGAGTATCTCTCTGATAAACGATTTTTTTATATTCCCCATTCTTTCTGCATATCTCATAATCTTATCCCGTTTCTTTTAATTGTTGATTACAATAATATCACAGCGAATCTGTTTGTTGAATAAATTTCCAAACTTTTATTTACTTTTCATATGCTATATGTTACAATAACATTAACGCAACCGGTTGCGTATTTCTGCAAGGAGCACTTTAATGAGCAAAATCACGATATACGATATAGCAAAAGCACTCGGTGTAAACGCTTCGACTGTAAACCGGGCAATAAACGGCAGGCCGGGTGTCGGCGAAAAAAAGAAGCATATGATACTAAGCTATGCGCAGAAACACGGCTATAAAGTGAACCAGGCGGCCAAAAGCCTGAACAGGACTGTTAAATTCGCATTTGTAACTAAAAATACTGTCGGCGTGTTCGATAAACAGCTGACTCAGGGTATCAACGCAGCTTATTCAGAGCTTGAAGGCTATAACGTCTCTCTTGATATATTCAGAGCAAAAACAGACGACGAGTTTCTAAGCAAGCTATCCGCACTTCAAGATTCAGACTACAGCGCTGTTGTCGTGCAACCCATCAAGTCGGACAAGCTTGATGGTATCTGCGCTGGTCTGCTGACGGCGGGCATACCCGTAGCAACTGTCGTATCAGACATATCCCCGCAGTGTCGTACATTCACCGTTCACCTTGACGGATTTATGGCAGGAAGCGCTGCAGCGGAGCTTCTAAGATTTAGCGGATGCAGCAAAGTCGCTTATTTCTGCGGAGACAAAGAATACAGGATACACCGCGATATGATTAGCGGCTTTAAAACCTTCTGCGAAACAAGCGGGATCAGTATTGCTGAAGTTTACGATGACAACGCAGAAACGGACAAAGCAAGAGATAACTGCCGCCATATGCTTTCTTCCCATGCGGATGTGCAGGGAATATTCATAGGTACAGCAAACTCCGTCCCGATATGCGAAGAGATAGAGGCTTCCGGCAGAGATATCCGCATCATCAGCATGGACGTATTCAAAGAAGTATCCCAGTATATAAAAGAAGGAATAATCAGCGCATCGCTGTATCAGCAGCCGTCCAACCAAAGCTATAGCGCAATGAAAGGGCTGTACCGTCTTATTCAGGAAGCAGCAACACCGCAAGATGAAATAATAGTGCCGGAGATAGTGCTGCAAAGCACGATAGATAAATTCAACGATATAATATAACGGAGGCAAACATGGCTCAGAACAAAGCTATGCACGAAAGAACTGGCGGCGGAATAGGCGACGGAAACGGCCTTTCATGGTCAATAACGTATGCAAATGCTATAAACTCTTTAGAATTTGTGGTTTCCGAAGAAGACAAAACAACCCTGCAGGAGCTGGCAAAACAAGTGGCGGAGCGTGCAAACCACCCCTGCCAGCAGGAAAAAAAGCAGCGATGGAAAAAGCACCACTCGCTTGAGATAACACAGCCTCTCATTTTCTGCGACCCGGAAGCAGCGTGGTATGAGATTATACCTGCGGTATCTCTAAAATGCTGCAGTCCACTTGCCCGCATGTGGGAGATGAAACTGCGCAAAGAGATCTTCTGGGCAGACAATATAAAGGACGATCGTGTAGTTGAGCCGGCCTTTACGGTACACCATGTCAGCACAAAAACGTCAAGGGGATTGGAAACACAGATAATCGGCGGCGGTGACGGTAATGCATACACATGGGAGTCACCGCTAAAAGACGGATATGAAGCTCTCGATGAGCTAAAGTATTCTTCAATAGTTGTTGACACAAAGCGCACGAATGAGCTGCTCAGCCTAGCGCACGATGTTTTCGACGGCATACTCACCGTCCGGCTGGAGGGCATCTGGTGGTGGACTCTTGGAATGTCTTCAGACCTCATCTTACTGCGCGGCTTCGAGAACATACTCATGGACTTTTATGATTACCCTGACGAAGTACACGCACTTATGGCTTTCCTGCGTGACGAGAACCTTGCAATGCTGGATTTCCTGGAGAGCGAAAACCTGCTTTCTCTGAATAACGGCGGCGACTTCCACGGAACAGGCGGATACGGCTGGACGGACGAGCTTCCCTCCTCCGGTTTTGACGGCAGCCACGTGAAAACTACGGACATGTGGGGCTTCTGCGAAAGCCAGGAAACCGTCGGCGTCTCTCCGGAAATCTTCGAAGAGTTCATCTTCCCTTACCAGAATGAGATTCTGCAGCGCTTCGGGCTGAATATATACGGCTGCTGCGAGCCTCTGGACACTAGATGGGATGTCGTCAAAAAAATACCAAGACTGCGTAAAGTGACCGTGTCACCGTGGTCAAACAACAAAACGATGGCAGAGCACCTGCGTAGTGACTACGTATACTGCAAAAAAGTAAACCCGGCTCTCATCGCCGTTTCCAACGTGGACGAAGACGCTGTCAGAAAAGAGCTTAGAGACGTCTTCAGCGCAACAAAAAAACACCGCTGCCCGACAGAGGTGCTGATGCGTGACGTTATGACGCTGGCAAACAAAGCGCAAAACGCTGTGCGCTGGGTACAGATCGCACGGGAAGAAGCCGAAAGATAGGCGGCATATCAGCTCCATCCATACTGACCCATTAGCTCTACGAACCTGACTTTCTCTAGCAGCGTCGCTTTTACTATTCCGTCTTTATCCTTTGTAAACTTCATAAGGTCTTGTACCAGCCTTGGCCCTACAGGCATAACGGCAACACCTCCGGGGCCTAGCTGCTCAAGCAGCTTTTCCGGTATGCTGCCCGCCGCAGCTGTAGTTATTATCCGATCGAAAGGCGCGTGCTGCCCCCACCCCTCGCTCCCGTCGCCTATCTTATAATATACTTTATCGAAGCCTAGCTTTTTAAGTCTCTGCTGCGCTTTCACCGACAGCTTTTTTATACGCTCGATCGTATAAACTTCTTTCGCAAACTGAGCTAGCAGCGCCGTCTGGTATCCGGAGCCTGTGCCTATCTCCAGCACCCTGCAGTTTTCATCCGGTTCCAGCCACAGAGTCATTTGCAGCACTAAACTTGGCTGCGATATCGTTTGACCGAAACCTATCGGCAACGGAGCGTCGATTGCTGCGCTTTGCTTATATTCGTTGTCTATGAAAAATGCTCTGTCCAGTTTATTGTAAAAATTCATTACATCTTTTCTATTCATTTATACTAACCTGCTGTTTCTTCGAATTGAAGCAAAGTATTGTTAGTTTTACTTCCATTAGGATATCACAACGACAATAGTATATCAAAAGAGCCTGCAATCGAATGACTTGTAAGCTCAATTATATTTTATTGTTTTTTTATTATAAACCAAAGTTTTATATAGTGTATAGATGATTCTGGGTAACTGTTGTAGAACAATAAAGATTGGTGTTCTATGAAACCTTATCGAAAGTGAAAATGTTAAAAATAATCCCAACAAGCTTAAATCATATCAACTGCGAATCGCAAATATATCATAATATTCTGTTTCCTGAAAATTTATAAATATGTATGCTGCAGTCACCTGTGTTATAATTTATTCTAACAAACAGAGGATTTATCATATGAAGAAAATAGCATTGGTTACCGGGGCAAATTCAGGAACAGGCAAAGCAACTGCGGCAGCTCTTGCGGACAAAGGTATGCATGTGATAATGCTTTGCCGCAATTTGCAGCGTGGAAAACAGGCTTATGCCGACCTCCGGCAAAACACTGCTCGCAGCCTAGACCTCATGATATGCGATCTAGGCAGTATGCAAAGCATCCGTAAATTTGCTGAGTCCTTAAAGCAAAAGTATGACCGTCTTGATGTTCTGATAAACAATGCAGGTGTTATAACTCTGGGCAGGCATGAAACTGCTGATGGTTTAGAGCTGCAGTTCGGTGTAAATCATATAGGGCATTTTCTGCTGACGCTCTCGCTACTTGATATGATGAACAGCACAACTTCGTCTCGAATTGTAATAGTAGGTTCAGGCGCATACAAGGTAGGCAGAATTCATTTTGACGATATCAATCTTACTAAACACTACAATGTGGTGCGCTCATACAGCCAGTCCAAGCTTGCCAACCTCTTGTTTGCACGAGAACTTGCTAAGCGGCTTGTAAAGTGCAACAGCGGTATTACTGTAAATATCGCTCACCCCGGCGCAGTGGGTACACAGATGGGCATCGACAGGCAGACTGGCTTTGGTAAAACTATCATGAAAATCCTTGGCAAGGTTTTTCTGACCCCAGAGGATGGCGCAAAAACTGCAGTCTTCCTTGCAGCGGACGACAGCGTTTCGGAGATAAGCGGCGAGTATTTCTATAGAAGCCATATCCAGCCTACTTCAAAGCGTGGATGGGATATGGCAAGCGCAAAGCGGTTGTTCGAGTTGTCTGAAGAATTATGCGGCAAGACTTTTGATGAGGCAATGTCTGGCTGCAAGCCTATTTAACTAATTAATATCAAAAAAGCCTGTAATGCATAGGTGCTCACAGACTCATCTATTTTCTTTTCTTTTGAATCGTTCAATACAGCTAAGTTCTAATCAGATTGTATTACATCTTCTCGCAAAGACCGAGGCTCATCCTGCATATAAAGCCGCATAGATGCCGTTAGCTTTCCTGTACCCTGTTCTCTTTAAAGTGATGCATCTTTGTATTTTTAATATCAACTTTAAAACGATGTTAATGAAGAAGCTATATTCTAAACCAGGTTTATTGTGATTACTTTATACGATAAATTTTTGCAGGTTTTGTTTGCTGGCCTGATGCGCTTTTGAAGACAAGCTTGGGTATAAAAAAATGTACCCTCTTTGCATGATACCGTATACGTTTCAGTTCTTCTATCAACTCATCAAATTTATCATTTTCCATACCGATATCGCCCGAGTATAGCTCTTTTCCGGATGCATAGTAAAGCACCAGCAGCGTATCTCCGTATGGTTTTTTTGCTTTCTTCTTTGCTGTGTCGAGTATCATTTTTTTAATCTGCGGATATAATTCTTCATCATTACGGATGCTGTGCACATGCCCTTTCTCTAAAATCTTTTTTTGCCTCTCTTTTGCATACTTGCCTAAATATAAATAGGCTATTTCAATCCTCTTATACAGATCATTGATTTTTACGACTCCGTCATATGATTGATTATCTGTTCCGACATGTTTGAACATAATACTGCTAGATAACCCGTACACATGCTTTAAGTACCTGAAAATCGGTATGTATTCTTCCTTATAGTATTTATAATAGCCTTTAGACAATCGGTACGGTATACGCTGCTGCGCATAATCATTTTTTATTCTTGCAAAAACACTATTGATAAACGCTTCAGCATCTCTCAAATTTCTGTATTTTTCAAGATCTTTTTTTGTGATTATTTCACCTGCCATAATATAAGTATATTCCTTAGCTGCCTTTTCATCAACAGCATATCAAAAAGCCTGCTAGCATATGCTTGCAGGCTCTCTAATATAATGTTAAATAATCCGGCAGCTACCTAATTTATTCTTGATAATTATCTTGCCATATTAATCTTGTAGAATCAATACCGACGTTAAAATACACAACTGTATCTATAAGCGCTTCGTATTCTTCAAGTGACTGCGTAGCATATATCTTTTTTAAAAACGCATCAACTTCTGCATTTGTCATTGGAACTGCTACGCCATCTACCCACTTTGCGCCAACTGTTTGCGGCGGATCGTCTTCTTCATGATCAGGATCTCGATATTCCGCAACTTCATCTGGATCTGAAATGTCTGCGTCTGTTTCATCTTCATCTTGCTCTTCATTCTGATTCGTATCCGGAGTTGGTGTCGTGTCCTTTTCATCATCCTCTCCACTTTCTTTAATATCCTGATTTCCATCTTGACTAGCATCTTGCGTTGGCTTTACAATAGGTTCTTCTTCATCTATTTCTTCAGGCTCTATGTCACTATCATCAACTACAGTTGTTTCTATTTCAGTTTTAAAAGTATCAGATTCATCAAGCATTGAAATTGTGTCATCATTTTTAATAAACTCATCAAGCATTGATATCGTGTCGTCATTTTTAATAGATTCATCAACATTTACTTCTGATGTCTGAGTATTTGTGTTTTCTGATAATAAAATATCTTCTTTTTTTTCTGTTCCAGCCAAATTTAGAATAAGCGTAATTGTTACTATTGCCAAGCAAGATATAATAGCTTCTTGAATCTTTTTGAATTTAATAATTTTTTCAATCTGTCTCCTCTTAACATTAATAATATTATTTTACTTTAATTCCATTCTTTTTTCAATGACTCTCTAAAATATTTTTTTCTAATATTTTATTCTGTGCTTAAAAATTGTCAGATTCTTTAGCATTCTTATTATTTAATGCTTTAAATTTATATATCAAAAAGCCTGCTAGCATATGCTTGCAGGCTCTCCATTCTTTGTTTATTATTACTCGGACGTTGGCTCTGGCGTTGGCTCCGGTGTTGGCTCTGGTGTTGGTTCCGGCGTTGGTTCCGGCGTTGGCTCTGGCGTTGGTTCTGGCGTTGGTTTCGGTGTTGGTTCTGGTGTTGGTTCTGGTGTTGGTTCTGGCGTTGGTTCTGGCGTTGGTTCTGGTGTTGGCCCAGGTTCTGGCGGCAATATAATGTCAGGTGCAGAGTCTTGTATCCAAATAAAAAAGTTTGCACCAAGCCTCCACTTCTGACCCGGCGGTACTTCCTGCAAGAAACAGTATCCTTCCGGCATATCATAGTCCGGGTTATATTCATAGATAAGCCGGACTATAAATCCTTCTGCAGTAAGGCTCGAATATGCCTGAGAAGCAGACATTCCTACAACATTAGGCATACTTTTTTTAACATTACTATCCTCTTTCAGCAGATCCAGCTGTTCATCTGTATATATATCACTTAGTTCATCCCAATACCATGGGAACTTTGACATATCAATACCTTTATTGTAATACACTACGTTCGAGAGAAAAGCCTCATATTCCTCTATTGTCTGACAGCTGTAGAGTTTCTTTTCCCACTCTCTAACCTGCTGTGATGTCTGTACAACCGATACGCCGTCAATCCGCAAAGCCAGTAGACCGTCGCTGTATTCGAGATAAGAATCATCCTCTGGCTCAAAATGTATATCTTCATCAGCTTCTTCGCAGTCAATTGCTGCGTACACAATTGTTTCCATTTCTTGATTTACCGCTAAGAAAGGTTCTTCCGTTGGTGCGATTATCTGTTCAACATACGATTCATCCTCAACCGCTTGTGCTATTATCACAATTTCCTTTGAAGTCTGCTTTGTTCTCTCTTCCGCTTCAACACCTGATATACAGCATACTGCAGTCAATATAATTGTTGCAGCCAATGTTGAATATTTTAGCGCTCTTGCAATAATAGTCTTTTTCACGACGTCCCTCCCATATAATTGCTTTTATTCATACTACTATAAGCTTGTAATATAGTCAATATATGTTATGCTCTGTATATTCATATCTGATAGAATATCAAAAAGCCTGCAAATATTATTACTCACAGGCTCCCCGATATATAATTATGTAAAAATTGAATCCGGCAGCTACCTACTCTCCCGGGCCGTTACCAGTAAGGTACCATCGGCGCAAGAAGGCTTAACTACTGTGTTCGAGATATGAGCTAAATCATTTATTTATACAAAGATCGGGGTCGCAGTAACATCGAAAAAGGCATAGCCATTGTACATAAAGTATCTCATCTTGAGTAATATCACAAATCCCTGCTATTCTATAGGCTCGGCTTAACTGCTTCTTAGAAAACATATTACGTAATCCTGTTTCTTTAAAAATGCTAGTTATAAACCTCTTGTACTCATCCCATTTTGATTGAGCAATATCCGGCTTTATCTTTTTCTTCAAGTGAACCAGTACGACGTCCACTCCAGGTTTCGGATGAAAATCTTCCCGAAGAAAGTAGTACGCTATCTCAATGTCGAATATGGGTTTTATCATTAGAGATTGAAAAGTTTCACGTGGCTTGCCCGCAAAACGCTTTGCTGCACCTTTCTCCATCGTCAACCATGTTTCGATCGGCGGGTTTTTACTTTCCGTCAGTTTGCGCAGTATAGACGTTGTATGACAAAAAGGAATGTTCGCAAATACTTTATATTTTTCAGAAGAAGGCAGTTTCCATTGCAAGAAATCCTGATTATGAAGTATCAGATTTTTAGCTTCTCTATATTTTTCAAGTAGTCGACAATAGAGCTTTTTGTCGATTTCAACGGCTGAAACTTTTCTGCAGATATTAATAAGAACGCCTGTTATATGCCCTTTTCCGGGCCCGATCTCTATTACATGGTCATTCGAATTAATCGTAGTTCTACGAAGTAATCTTTTTATTATTTTATAACTTGTTAAAAAGTTTTGAGATACCCAAACCGGCAAATTTGGTTCTTGTTTTCTATTTTGAGACACAAAAAATACACCTCTTTCTATTCAGATTCTTTGTTAAAAAGGTGCACAGAAAATAAACGTAGTTTTATACTACTTTCATTCTGTGCATCTTATTTACGAATCCGAATAAAAGCATACATAGGTGTATAACAGCCTCCAAATATATTTTCTTAATTATAATTGATAGCATTCTGAATTGTCAAATTATACTTCTCCAACACTAATGCCAATTTCATTTTTAGCTTCCTCTTTAATGAAAGATATCAAAAAGCCTGCAAGTATTATCACTCACAGGCCCTTCGAGATAAATTATGTAAAAATTGAATCCGGCAGCTACCTACTCTCCCGGGCCGTTACCAGCCAAGTACCATCGGCGCAAGAAGGCTTAACTACTGTGTTCGAGATGAGAACAGGTGGATCCCTTCCGCCATAACCACCGGAAATTTATGAACTTGTTTTAATGCCGCAACGCATTTCTGCTTTGCTATTTTACCAAGACAGGCGGTGAAATGCAAGGCGGCAAGTTTGGTCAAGGCATGAGCGTATTATTCATACGTGATTGTCTTGTCCAGACGCTGCCAACAGCGCAGTTCGTCGTCTGACGACGGTAAAAAAGAACATTAAAAACTGCAGACAAAGTAAGAAAAAGTCTTATCAAACAAATCATTCTTCTTAAAAACATTGATCTTTTCTTAATCGAGACAGGCGTCGAAATACAAGGCGGCAAGCTTGCTTAAGGCAGGAGCGTATTTACATACGTGACTGTCTTTATGCAGGCGCTGCCAACGCCGTAGTTCGTCGTCTGACGATGATTAAAATTAAATCAAGCTTTCGACCTATTAGTACTGGTCAGCTGAGTACATTACTGCACTTACACCTCCAGCCTATCAACCTTGTAGTCTTCAAGGGGTCTGATATGGAAATCTTATCTTAGAGGGGGCTTCACGCTTAGATGCTTTCAGCGTTTATCCTTTCCCAACTTGGCTACCCAGCCATGCCGCTGGCGCGACAACTGGTACACCAGAGGTTAGTCCATCCCGGTCCTCTCGTACTAAGGACAGCTCTCTTCAAATTTCCTGCGCCCGTGATGGATAGGGACCGAACTGTCTCGCGACGTTCTGAACCCAGCTCGCGTGCCGCTTTAATTGGCGAACAGCCAAACCCTTGGGACCAACTTCAGCCCCAGGATGCGACGAGCCGACATCGAGGTGCCAAACCTCCCCGTCGATGTGGACTCTTGGGGGAGATAAGCCTGTTATCCCCGAGGTAGCTTTTATCCGTTGAGCGACGGCAATTCCACTCTCATACCGCCGGATCACTAAACCCTACTTTCGTACCTGCTCGAGATGTCTCTCTCGCAGTCAAGCTCCCTTCTGCTTTTGCACTCTAATGAATGATTTCCAACCATTCTGAGGGAACCATTGGGCGCCTCCGTTACTCTTTGGGAGGCGACCGCCCCAGTCAAACTGCCCACCTGGTAATGTCCGGTGCCTGGATTACAGCACACCGTTAGAGCCCCAGTATTAGAAGGGTGGTATCCCAAGGATGACTCCACACAGACTGACGTCCATGCTTCCAAGTCTCCCACCTATCCTGTACATCTAATACCAAAGTCCAATGCCAAGTTGCAGTAAAGCTCTACGGGGTCTTTCCGTCCTATCACGGGTAACCAGCATCTTCACTGGTACTACAATTTCGCCGGGTCCCTTGTTGAGACAGCGCTCAAGTCGTTACGCCATTCGTGCGGGTCAGAACTTACCTGACAAGGAATTTCGCTACCTTAGGACCGTTATAGTTACGGCCGCCGTTCACCGGGGCTTAAGTTCCGTGCTTCGACCTAAAGTCTAACACTTCCCCTTAACCTTCCGGCACTGGGCAGGCGTCAGCCCGTATACGTCCTCTTTCGAGTTCGCACAGACCTGTGTTTTTGCTAAACAGTCGCTTGAGCCTATTCACTGCGACCACCAAATTGGTGGCTCCCCTTCTCCCGAAGTTACGGGGTCATTTTGCCGAGTTCCTTAACAAGGGTTATCCCGATCGTCTTAGGTTTCTCACCTCGCCTACCTGTGTCGGTTTGCGGTACGGGCACCTTTAATCTCCATAGCAGCTTTTCTCGCCAGCGTGAATTCAGCAACTTCCATACTTATTTTCTGTCCCCATCACACCCCAGCATTAACACAGCGTACTTCACTACTGTGTCTGCCTCAGTGCTTGGACGGACTCTTCCATGGGCCCGCTTTGCCTATCCTTCTGTGTCACTGCATCTGTCAAACAATTATCGGTGGTACTGGAATCTCAACCAGTTGTCCATCGCCTACAGCAATTGCTCTCGGCTTAGGTCCCGACTTACCCTGGGAGGACGAGCCTTCCCCAGGAAACCTTGGGCTTTCGACGATAAAGATTCTCACTTCATTCTCGCTACTCATACCGGCATTCTCTCTCGTGTTTCGTCCACCGTCCCTTACGGTTCGGCTTCGGCCTAACACACGATGCTCCTCTACCCCAACATACGATTCACTAATACGTCTATTTACGTTTTAGCTTTTTTTGGCATTTGATCAGCTTTCACTTCGTTTTTAGCTGATGAAACATCCTAATTCACCATTCGCTTTTTAAATGCATTAGTGAATCGTACGTTAGACACGTCTTCGGTGCACAGTTTTAGCCCCGGACATTTTCGGCGCATAACCACTAGACCAGTGAGCTGTTACGCACTCTTTGAATGAGTGGCTGCTTCTAAGCCAACATCCTGGTTGTTTTTGCGGTTACACATCCTTTTCCACTTAACTGTGACTTTGGGACCTTAGACGGTGTTCTGGGCTGTTTCCCTTTCGACTATGTGACTTATCTCTCACAGTCTGACTGCCGAGCATAATATACGGTATTCGGAGTTTGATAAGGTTCGGTAAGCTTTGTGGCCCCCTAGCCCATTCAGTGCTCTACCCCCGCATATCTTAATCTCGACGCTAGCCCTAAAGCTATTTCGAGGAGAACCAGCTATCTCCAAGCTCGATTGGAATTTCTCCGCTATCCACACGTCATCCCCTAACTTTTCAACGTTAGTGGGTTCGGTCCTCCACGGTATTTTACTACCGCTTCAACCTGCACATGGATAGGTCGCCTGGTTTCGGGTCTACTCCACGCAACTAATTCGCCCTGTTAAGACTCGCTTTCGCTGCGGCTGCGGCACTCCAAGTGCCTTAACCTTGCTACGCATAGTAACTCGCCGGTCCGTTATACAAAAAGTACGAAGTCACGGAAGCTAAGTCCGCTCCTTCTGATTGTAAGCATAAGGTTTCAGGTTCTCTTTCACTCCCCTCCCGGGGTACTTTTCACCTTTCCCTCACGGTACTGTTTCTCTATCGGTCATTAGGTAGTATTTAGCCTTGGGGGGTGGGCCCCCCAGCTTCCCACAGGATTACTCGTGTCCCGTGGTACTCTGGTACCGGCTACCTCACTCCAGTTTTCGCCTACGGGGCTATTACCCGCTCTGGCTGTGCTTTCCAGCACTATTCGGCTAACCTTTGTGAATGGATATTGCCGGCCCGCAACCCCAAAAACCACAAGGGTTCTTGGTTTGGGCTCTTCCGCGTTCGCTCGCCGCTACTAGCGGAATCATTCGTTATTTTCTCTTCCTCCGGCTACTTAGATGTTTCAGTTCACCGGGTTCCCCCCTGCATGCTATGTATTCACACACAGGTAACTGGACATTACTCCAGTTGGGTTTCCCCATTCGGAAATCTGTGGGTCGATGCCTGCTTACGGCTCACCACAGCTTATCGCAGCTGACCACGTCCTTCTTCGGCTCCTAATGCCAAGGCATTCACCTTACGCTCTTTTTTAGCTTGATTTTGAAGATTTAAATCTTTGTTTTCTAAGACTTTCGCTCTAACTTTTTCGAAATTGTATGGTGCATTTTATTGCACCTACCTTTAAAAAATTTAAAGTTTACTTCTTACTTCATATGCAGTTTTCAATGTTCTTTCGCCAGCTCTCGCTGATTCCCTTTTTCACAGTCTGCCGACTGTTACTTTCGGGCCTGTCCGGCTCAACCCGTATACAGCTTTTTTTCTTTTTTAGTCAAAAAAATTTTGACCTGCACCCCTTGTTTCATGAGGCCTTGTTCACACCTTGTGTGTGGTGGGCTCAAGTGGACGGCGCTTGGCTCCGGCTCTCACGCTTATGCGCTTTCTGCAAGTTTGCTTCTCCCTAGCCTTTCGGCTTTGGTGGGCTCAAGTGGACTCGAACCACCGACCTCACGCTTATCAGGCGTGCGCTCTAACCGGCTGAGCTATGAGCCCCCATTTTAGGTGGATCCATTCTAGCTCGCCTCTTTTAAACCTTTTGGCTGTTTGCCTTTTGGTTTTGGTGGAGATGAGCGGGATCGAACCGCTGACCCCCTGCTTGCAAGGCAGGTGCTCTCCCAGCTGAGCTACACCCCCCCAGTTAGGGTTTTGCTTCCTTGAAAATTACCAGCACTACTAAGAGACACTTTTCTTCTAAGTTAAGTCTCTTGCCAGGTTCCCCTGGTCTTTTTGGCATCCTATATATATGCCTTTTTGTCTAATGTACACCTTAGAAAGGAGGTGATCCAGCCGCACCTTCCGATACGGCTACCTTGTTACGACTTCACCCCAGTCATTGGTCTCACCTTCGACAGCTGCCTCCGAATAAATCCGGTTAGCCCACTGGCTTCGGGCGCTCCCAACTTCCGTGGTGTGACGGGCGGTGTGTACAAGGCCCGGGAACGCATTCACCGCGGCATGCTGATCCGCGATTACTAGCAACTCCGGCTTCACGTGGGCGGGTTGCAGCCCACGATCCGAACTGGGGCCGGCTTTTTGGGATTCGCTCCACCTTGCGGTATCGCTGCCCTTTGTACCGGCCATTGTAGCACGTGTGTAGCCCAAGACATAAGGGGCATGATGATTTGACGTCGTCCCCACCTTCCTCCGAGTTATCCCCGGCAGTCTCATTAGAGTTCCCACCTTTACGTGCTGGCAACTAATGATAAGGGTTGCGCTCGTTGCGGGACTTAACCCAACATCTCACGACACGAGCTGACGACAACCATGCACCACCTGTCACTCTGCCCCGAAGGGAAGCCAATTTTCATTGGTTGTCAGAGGATGTCAAGCCTTGGTAAGGTTCTTCGCGTTGCTTCGAATTAAACCACATGCTCCGCTGCTTGTGCGGGCCCCCGTCAATTCCTTTGAGTTTCAGCCTTGCGACCGTACTCCCCAGGCGGGATACTTAATGCGTTAGCTCCGGCACAGAGGTTGTATGTCCCCCACACCTAGTATCCATCGTTTACAGCGTGGACTACCAGGGTATCTAATCCTGTTTGCTCCCCACGCTTTCGTGCCTCAGCGTCAGTAAAAGACCAGTAAGTCGCCTTCGCCACTGGTGTTCCTCCTAATATCTACGCATTCCACCGCTACACTAGGAATTCCACTTACCTCTTCTTTACTCAAGCTATACAGTTTCAAATGCAACTCCCAAGTTAAGCCTGGGTATTTCACATCTGACTTGTATTGCCGCCTACGCACCCTTTACGCCCAATAATTCCGGACAACGCTTGCTCCCTACGTATTACCGCGGCTGCTGGCACGTAGTTAGCCGGAGCTTCCTCCTTGGGTACCGTCATTTTTTTCGTCCCCAAGGACAGAGGTTTACAATCCGAAGACATTCTTCCCTCACGCGGCGTTGCTGGGTCAGGCTTGCGCCCATTGCCCAATATTCCCCACTGCTGCCTCCCGTAGGAGTCTGGACCGTGTCTCAGTTCCAGTGTGGCCGATCACCCTCTCAGGTCGGCTACCCATCGTCGCCTTGGTAAGCCGTTACCTTACCAACTAGCTAATGGGATGCGAGTCCATCTTTATGCGATAAATCTTTTACCACTGTTTCACTCAAAACCGTGGCCTTATGCGGTATTAGCATCAGTTTCCCAATGTTGTCCCCCTCATAAAGGTAGGTTACTCACACGTTACTCACCCGTCCGCAACTAAGTCAATCTTCCTTAGTAAACTAATTCCGATTGCTTCGTTCTACTTGCATGTGTTAAGCACGCCGCCAGCGTTCGTCCTGAGCCAGGATCAAACTCTTATTTTAAAATATTTAAACTGCTGTTCCTAAAAACCGCAGCCTATTTTACAAACTTTCGTCTGTCTCTGACTCAACTCAAATTCTTTGCGTCTCTTTTGTAGTGCTGTATTTCCTATTTTCAAGGTTCTTTTTGCCGCCCCCTATCAGAGGCGGCTCAACTATAGTAACAAATCGCTTACCCAATGTCAACTTATTTTTATTGTTTTTTCCTGTTTCTTTGCAGGTGTTCACATTATTACCTATTTAATCGAATTTATGCTTAAAAAAGCGCGATGTTTGCTTAAATTAGATCCATATAAGGACATTTCACGGAATTGAACATTATAATATAAAGAAAGACTGCCTGTTCAGGCAGCCTTTTTAAGATTTTGTGAGCCGGCAGTTTTCTTTTTTACCTTAAAATAATACATGCTCAATGGCCACCACAGTATGCCAAATGCGGGATATACAAACCATATCGAATCTGGCGAAGTCATTCTGTTAACTATTGCAAAAAGGGCGATAGTCACAACAGAGGCGCATACCGACATCCCGAAGTACATTTTCCTTGGCCCGAAAAACATCCCCATAGCTGCCCACAGCGCAGGGTAGACAAGATATACGAACCAGAGGTATCCAGGTGAGAGCAGCAGGTTTAAAGCTCCGTAATATATAAGGAACAAAACAATGCTTATTATAATGAAGCTTATTTTTGTAATGTGCTTTTTAAAACCTACGCATACCGGCCACCATACAGCCGGGAAAACCACATATAGATACCACGGGTGGATACCCGGAGTCTGCAGGTGGTATATCAAGAACGAATACCCTATTATCACAGCAGCTGACACCATCGCAAAGGCAAGTGTCTTTGCTCTTTTGCCCAGCAGCATTACCGCAGGCCACCAGACAACAAAGAATATAGTTTGATGAAACCAAAGAGTACCCGGCGTGTGCACAAGGTTTATCAGCGCAAGAAACCCTATGACGACAATACTCATTACTACGGAATACAGCTTTGGATTTTTCTTTGCTAAAAACATAGAAAGCGGCCACCATGCTACAACAAACGCCGGATAATAGAACCATATGTATGACGGTGACGTAAGCAGATTTACAAGCGCAAGGAATGCAGCTGCATATATGCTTGAGACAACAGAGTAGAGTTTATATTTCCCCAGCCCGCACAGTGTCTGGCTAAGCGGCCACCAAATAACTGCAAACGCCGGATATATAAACCATATCGTATTCGGCGAAGAAACAAGATTGACGACCAAAAAGAAAACTGTTATATATATGGATGCTATTACTGAAAAGAGTTTCGATTTTTTTCTTCTTACCGTCAGCATTACGAGCGGCCACCACCATATCAGAAATACTGGGAATATAAACCACGGGTATACAAACGATGAAATAAGATTTACCAGCAAGAAGAACACCGTTACAAGTATGGCGCAGGCTATCGAAAACATAGTGTACTTCTTGTTGCCTGCAAAGTATACGCTAAGCGGCCACCATGCAACCGCAAATGCAGGGTATATAAACCACGGGTGTCCGAAATATGTTATGAAGTTAATTACAAACATCATAGCGGTTATTACCAGCGAGCTTACAACCGCAATGATAAAAGGTTTCTTATTCATTCTTAGCCTTCTTCCCCTTATTCAGCCAGACAAAGAACATAGAGAGCGGCCACCACAATATTGCAAAGGTCGGGTAAACAAACCATATTGAGCGTGGAGAGTAATAGAAGTTGATGAAGAGCATAAGTCCTATCACAAGAGCGCTTCCCCAAATCGAAAACCAGAGATTGTTTAGGTAATTGGGCTTTTTCTTTTTCCTTGGAAAACCGGCACCCATAAGGTCTCTTTTGATTTCGCTTACATCACCAAGGTCTACTATTGCTTTATTTACAGCATCTTCTTCATCCTTGCCCGATTCTACCAAATCCGCAACCTTCTCTTCAAGGTTCGAAACTATCTCCTGTATTATGCTGTTCTTGTCTTCACTATCCGGAACATCGCTGAACAGCCCTTCCACATATTCTTTAAGATTTATCATTTTTCATCCTCCATAAATAAATTAATTATTTCCTTAGTGATTTTCCATTCACCGGCCTTTTCTTCGAAATACTCTCTTCCAAGGGCCGTGACTTTATAATACTTTCGCTTCCTGCCGTGCGTTATCTGCCCGCTGTACGATACAATGTATTCGTTCTTCTCAAGCCTTTGGAAAACAGCATACAAAGTCGCTTCCTTGATTTCGAACTGGTTGTTTGTACGGCTGCTGATTTCTTTGGATATTTCATAGCCGTATCTGTCTTTTTCAATTATGAGCTTCAGAATTATGGCATCCAGATGCCCACGTATAATATCAGAACTAATCATTATATATTTATACTTATCCCCTTTCTTGATTATTACTCCATTACATAGAGTAATACTACTGCAAATTACTCTATCTGTCAAGGTAATTTTTATTAGTTTTTATTTTTAAAATCAATCAAATTTTCAATATACATAGCAAGCTGCTTTTTAATATGCTAAAATTAACACAAAAAAAGGAAAATCAACTATGTTTAAACTATTGAAACTGGAGATGGGCGACCCCAAGCTTGTCAAACAGTTTAGAGAAAAGCTGATCCTTGAAAACAGTAAACGTGTTCTTATTTTAATGACATTCATAACCGCTTCACAGCTTATCTTCTTGCTTCTTGAAGCTTCAGGTATTCTTCAATGGTCAATAAGTGTTTTTTTATATCGTGCACTCGTTATATTTATATGTGCCTTGTTCACGCTTCTTATCTATATATATAGAAGAAAAGAATTAACTAATAAAGCTATCCGTGATCTGGGAATAATCACTGCAACTCTAAATGTAGTAGTTTCAGTGCTGGGCATCTATTTTACTATATATATGTTCAGAATTGGTGGCTCAAGCTTCTCAGCTTTGCTGCTTGCAGCATATCTTTTAAGCCTGAGCTATATACGCAAGCCAGGTTTCTATACCGTAGTTTGTCTTTCTATCTTTATCGCTCTTAGTGTTTTTATCATTCTTAGGTTTGGAGACACGTCGGCATTATTTATAGGCGAATACTTAATAACATTCGTATTCATCGTTCTTTTGTGCATCGGCAGCTACCTTAACTATCAACGGCACTGGAGCCTTTTCATGCAGGAGAGAAAGATAAGAGAGATAAGCAAAGAGCTTAAGTATATTTCACAAACTGATGAGGCAACCGGTATATACAACAGGCGTAAAGCCATAGATGAGCTTGAGAACCAGGTAGCCCTATCAAAGCGCTACGGTACTGTTTTTAGCATAGCGCTTATTGATATCGACAACTTTAAAATGGTAAACGACAATCACGGGCATATAACCGGGGACTATGTTCTGAAAAGCTTTTCCGACTTTCTCAAAATCAATCTGCGGGAAACCGACATTTTGGGCCGTTTGGGCGGAGACGAATTCATTTTAATAATTCCCCAATGCGACGCTCAGAGCGCATATAAATTTATCGAGCGGATCCGCGAGAAGATGGAAAACCACATTTTCGATAAAAACGCACATATGACGTTTTCTGCTGGAGTGTGCTCTCATATTCCGGGCCAAACTGTTTCAGATATAATCAATTGCGCAGACCGTGCTCTTTACGCATCGAAAGACAGGGGGCGCAACATAGTCAGTCTTTATGAATCAGACAAGTAAAGAATACTCTTTTATATAACAAATACGGGCCGCAGCCAAAATCTGCGGTTTTTTATTTAAAAAGTTATAATATCAAGCTTTATAACTTAATTATTTTAATATATATGTTAATTATTTTAATTTTTATATTGACATATTTAATTATTTGTGCTATAAATATATCATAATTTGATTATCGAGGTGAAAAAATGAAACTTACAGCCCCCACTCACTGCCCTGTATGCGGCGGAGACTATGAGATAACGAAACTGACATGCAAAAAGTGCGGCAGCGAACTGTGCGGACATTTCTCAGGCTGCGAATTTTGCGAGCTCAGCGAAGAGGATTCGTTTTTCGTGCTGACTTTCCTTAAATGCAGGGGCAGCATCAAAGATGTAGAAAAGGAGCTTGGCATCTCTTATCCTACCGTCAGGAGCAAGCTCGACAACATAATAAAGCGGCTGGGGCTTAAAAGCACCGTATCTGCTCAGGACCTAAAAGAACAAAGACAGGACATTATCGACAGACTGGGTAAAGGCAAGATAACCGCAGACCAGGCTGCCGAAGAACTAAGAAATTTATAACCGGAGGAAAACAAAAAATGAATGATGAAATTTTAAAAGTGCTGGAAATGGTTAAAGAAGGAAAGATAACAGTTGAAGACGGCGAAAAACTTATCGCTGCACTGAAGCAAAGCAGCGGGGAAGACGAGACGCCGAAAAAAGAGCCGAAGGGTAAATCAAAATACTCCATGCTTCGTATACGCATAGACGCAAAAGACCCGAATAAAAAGGAAGAAGAAGCAAAAGTAACAGTTAACGTTCCGCTGACTCTTGCAAGAAAAGCCGCAGGTCTTCTTTCACTGGTACCAAAAGACACTAAGAAAGACTTAAACGAAAAAGGCATCGATCTTGACTCCATCGACCTAAAAGAGCTGATAGACCTGTTCGAGCTTGGCGAGCTTGACGAAGAACTCGTAAACATAAAGGTCGGGGACGAAGAGGAAGGAGCTACGGTGAAGATCTATGTTGACTAGGAAAACCAGATTCGTGATACTATATTTGCGCATCGGGTTTTTCAGGCTCCCAATCATACTCCCGATGCGGTGCATTCACGAGGTCTTTGAAGGTTATCAGGATCTCTTTGCACCTTTCAGATTCTTCTGCGAGAAGATATGGGGCTATCTGTCGGTAGCCGAGGGCGCAATGCTTCTGGTCAAAAACTACGAACCGCTCGACCTTGTTGACGTAGACGTTAAAAGCAAGAGTGACGACGGCAGAAAAGAGCGTGTCATTTTAAAGATAGTAACGAGGTGAGCAAGATGATAAGACTGTTTGTTAAATTTGTACTCTATTACGGCATCCTTACTGCTTTCATGGCTTTCGGATGGCTGCCCGGAGCAACGGCTCTTGCACTGCTGGGCGCCGCTGCGGTGCTGGCAGGTGTCAACACCTTCTTGCGCCCGCTGCTCGTAACGGCCGCCCTTATGGTCAACGCAATAACTTTTGGAATCGCAAGTGTATTTGCAAACCTACTGAGCATAGTGATAGCAAACGCAATAATCGGCGGCGTGATGACTTCAGGTTTCTGGGTTATGCTGCTTATAGCTCTTGTGATAATGCTGACCGACGACACCGTGCGCAACATCCGCCAGGCTATAAAACCCGCTGTAATCGAATAATCCCTAAAACTAAAAGCGACCTGAAGGCCGCTTTTTTTATTCGCTTAAAACCAACGGCTGCACGCATTTCTGCCCGATACGCTTTATTTGCAGGTGTGATATAATATTAAGGTAAGAATTGTTATCGACCGAGCCCGGCTGCAATAGCTGTATGCCGGGGATTTGAGAGGTTAATATTATGAAAAAAGCGTTTTTTGTAATTATAGCCCTGATGCTAACTCTTGTTTTCGGCGGCTGTCCGGAAACCAAAAACAACCTTGAACAAAACAACATCGGCAGCGAGAGCAGCCAGGGTGAAAATGACGATGAAGCGATGATCGGCAGCTCCGGGAGTTCTTCCGGCAGTTCGGGCAGTGCTTCGGACGAAAACAACCAAAGTTCTGGCAGCAGTTCCGGCGATGGATTGTCGGAAGCAGACTTTAATAAGATAGACTGGAACTATGACGCATACTCAACCTTCTTCAAGGTGGTTACCGATGAAGCTGTTATCTATTATTGGGACGGCGGCGAAACGGTGCTTATGACCATGCCGGACATGCTCATGTATATGTTCAGTGGAGCGGGAGAGTCTACCAGCATAGCTGTCGATTTAAAGTCGGGTTATATCACCGAAGGATATGGCTTTGCCTCCATAACCCAGCTGGCAAACGCAGAAAGTCTTGCACAGCAGGCCGCCCCGAAGTACCAGAGCTATGCCGGAATGGAAATCTTTTCAGACGAAGATATGTATGTGTATACGTTCTCTATTGAAGGCGGAACAGCATCATACTACGTAAACAAGAGTCTTGTCTGCGTCGGGTGGACATACGTTTCGGATGAAGGACAGGTAACTTATATACTCGAAGGCAGCGCTTCGTTCGAAGCCGTAGTGGACAATGCTTTCAAGGAATACGCCGACGGCAGCTCCGGCGGCGGTGAAGAAAAATATTCGGATACTGACGGCGACGGATACTCCGACTGGAACGAAGAGCGTCCGCCCAGCCTCGAGGAGTTTGAAACGCTGACCGAAAGATGGAAGGACGAGGGTCTTGAGGGTACGGATTACTTCAGAAAAGCCGCCCAGGTTTTCTCGCAGGATATAGGCAGCTGATTTTATACACCGAAATATCTATGTCTAGTTCTATATAGTTGATTATTTAGTGAACATAAAAAAGGCAGACAAGCCGTAAGCTTGACTGCCTTTGCTTTTATCTTCCGCTAGAACATCGAGAACAAGTTGAACTTTCCGAATATCGACACTGCGATAAGCGATACAGTCGCCATTATCTTTATGAGAATGTCAAGCGACGGGCCTACCGTGTCTTTAAGCGGGTCGCCCACTGTGTCGCCGATAACGGCTGCTTCGTGTGCATCAGAGCCCTTGCAGTGGCCATCAATTTTATCTGACTCAATATATTTCTTTGCATTATCCCATGCTCCGCCGGAGTTCGCCGTGAACAACGCCAGCATTATTCCGGTAAGCGTCGTTCCTATAAGCAATCCCCCCACGAAGTTAGCGCCGAATATGAATCCTCCGATAAGCGGCGACAGGATAGCTATGAAAGCAGGAAACTTCATCTCTTTTAATGCGCCTGAAGATGATATCTCTATACAACGCTTTGTGTCCGGCTTCTGCTCTCCCGTAAGTATGCCGGGCATCTGCGAGAACTGGCGCCGCACTTCGCGAACCATGTTCCTTGCAGCCTTGGAGACCGCATCAATAAGCATACCAGAGAAGAAGAATGGCAGCGCTCCTCCGATAAGCACGCCTGCAAGCGTCAGCGGGTCAATAACGTTAAGTATCATTTCGGTGTGCTCTGCAATATTTGAAACCTGTGAATGCAGATATGAAGCGAGCAGTGACAGAGCAGCAAGAGCAGCGCTTCCGATAGCAAACCCTTTACCTACTGCCGCAGTGGTGTTGCCGACAGAGTCGAGCTTGTCTGTTATCTGCCTTACTTCCGGGTCAAGCTTTGCCATCTCGCTTATACCGCCTGCGTTGTCTGCTATCGGGCCGTATGTGTCTACGGAAACCGTAGCGGATACGAACGAGAGCATTCCTATGGCAGCCATGGTAACGCCGTATATTCCGGCGACCTGGGAAGCGATTATAGTCGATACCGCAAGTATGGCAACGGGTGCAAGCGTAGATTTCATTCCAACGCCGAGACCGTCTGTGATGGTCAGTGCAGCGCCCTCTATAGAGGACTTGGCAATGTTCCTTGTCGGTTTGAAGTCATAGCTGGTATAATATTCGGCTATCATGCCTATGGCTATACCGCTGCCTATTCCGAGTATTGCAGCGATCCACGGAGAGAAAGCCCCCGCCTTAAAACCGGCTGCGACAAGCTCTTCCGAAGAATATCCTTTAAAGAAAAGATATGTGAATATGCCTGTGACTACAACGGTAAGGCCGGCAGAAACCCATGTTGAAATATTGAGTTCCTTGTGCGGCTTGTCTTTAACTTTTTTAAAAACGAGATACATTACGCCTATGACGCTGGATAGAAGGCCTATAGCCACAAAAATGATGGGGAATTCCACAAGGCTCGTAACCATTTTCCCGGAAATAACGTCCTTGCCCTCAAGGAAGAATGTATAGCACGCAAGAGCTATGCTTGCAACGATAGCGCCAACAAAACTTTCAAGAAGGTCGCTCCCAAGCCCTGCAACGTCACCAACGTTGTCACCAACGTTATCCGCTATAGTAGCCGGGTTCCTCGGGTCATCTTCAGGTATGTGCGCTTCTGTCTTGCCGACAAGGTCTGCGCCCATATCAGCTGCTTTGGTATATATACCGCCGCCGACACGGTTGAACATCGCTATCAGCGAACAGCCAAGCGCATATCCAAGAACCGTCATTGTGAACGGAATGAAGTTGATGCCAAGCCAGTTTGGGGAAACGGTAAGCGCCTCCGGCTGAGCCTGTCCCATTGCCTTTCCGAATATAAGGTATACCATAATAAGTCCGAAAATAGCAAATGCTCCTACACAGAGTCCCATTACGCTTCCGCCCTGGAAAGCAATCTTGAGCGTGCTTCCGAGGCTCTTGGTTGTGCGTGCCGTGTTGGAAACACGAACGTTCGCAATCGTGGCTATCCTCATGCCGACGAAACCAGCCATTGCGCTTAGACACGAGCCAAGCACAAACGCCACCGCCACATACCATCCTACAACCACACCCAGTATAACAGCAACTATCGCAGCAACGATAGCTATGACTTTAAATTCGTGTTTTAAAAAGGCGTTTGCTCCCAGCTGGATTTCTCCGGCTATCTCTCTCATCTCTTTGGTGCCTGGGTCACATTTCTTGACACGTAGATAATTATACAACGCAGCAAGGACCGCAACGGCAACAGCAATAAATATAAATACGACCATATTAAATTTTCAAATCCTCTCCTAAAATAAAAACCTTTGTCGTCGATAATACTACTTTCAGAAAGAATTTTCAAGCTAAAATAGTCTCCTAAATGTTAAATATTCTTTACAAACAACCAAATTCACATATTTATTGACTGTTTTTTTATCGTAAATAAAAAAGAGTTCCTTTTTTGGCAGAAACACCTTTTTCATATATTATTCTTAAACTCGTCACTCTGTCTGCCGCACTGCCCGGTCTGCCCCTCAATATTTTCTCTATATAATCATATGCTGCACAGTGCCCATTTTATATCGGTGCACTTTCCTCTTCCCGCATAATAAACAACAAATAGCTCACTGTCGCCTGTTTTTGTGATCTGCGGTCTTCCGAAAGACCAGTCAATCCAGACATTGTAGTTTTTATCTCCTGTTTTTCCGGTTTGAGTTTCAGCTGTATATATAGTCAGTTTCTCTTCATCAAAGCTTTCGCCTCCGTTACTGCTAACATACAGGTCTACCGTTCTTGTTTTCTGATCGGATGTAGCAACAAGGACTCTTCCGTCAGCAAGCTCTACCGGTGCAGATGGCATTCCCGCAATCCCCGTGTCTATAGGCCGTGTCCATGTCTTGCCCATGTCAGCAGAGTTGTTTGTATAAACATTGATATATTCATTTATCCGGGTATCAAAGGTTGGATAATAGTTTATAAACCTACCACTGTTGAGCACACATCCCCGCTGGTCGTTATACCACAGCCGTATATTTTCGTCGTGCGCAGTGCTTGCGTGCCCCGGCCAGCTTTTACCTCCGTCGTAAGAAAACTTGACCACAGCTGCCTGCTTCCACTTACTGTCGTCGTAATAAGTCTTGTAGTTTTCAAAAGGGCACATAAGTGTTCCGTCCGGGAATTTATAGATATGACAGGTCACTGGAAGCTCGCATGTATACGGCTCTTTTTCGATCTCGCCTTCAAATCTCCAGCTTCTACCGAAATCGTACGATTTGTAAAGAAGCGTCTTTACAGGCAGCAGCCCGAACGTCTTTGGGTTGACAAACGGAGCATCGCCCAATGTCTGCCTGTCCGTCCAGAAAACGCAGGCTGTTATCACACCGTCATCAAGCTCTGCCGGGTATGCCGACCACAACGAGCCTTTGATACCACTGTAAACGCAGCCAAACGGAAAAGCCGCCTGCGTGAAAGTTTTGCCTTTGTCTGCGGATATACAGACGCCGATATTTGCGTCCGGCGCCGTCTTCTCACTTGTTGCCCTGAAGAAAACAAGCACCTCGCCGCTGGACATCGCAAGCACAGTCGGGATATAGTTGCCGCACGTCTTTGTTCCTTCCGTACCGCTAAACACCGTTCCGGAATCTATAATCTTCATAACCCCAGCCCTTTCAACAGATATGCCGCCGCAAGGCTGCACTTGCCTTGTCTACTGTTTTTCTCGGCACAAAAAAGAGCAGCTATTACACTGCTCTTTCTAAAACTTTAGTCCTGTGAGAACGGCAGAAGCGCCATTACTCTTGCGTGCTTTACTGCCGTTGCCAGCATACGCTGGTGCTTTGCACAAACACCGGAAGTACGTCTTGGTTGTATCTTGCCTCTCTCGGTTATGAATTTCTTTAGTTTGTTCACATCTTTATAATCGATTGAAGTAGATTTATCTGCACAAAACGCACAAATTTTACGTCTTGGTTTTCCTCTTCTAAAGTTTCTTCTTGGTCTGTCGTCAGACATTTTTTGTTCCTCCTTACCTTAAATTTTAAAAAGGCATCTGCTCATCATCAAGAGGCTCAAAATCACTCTTCTCATCTTCAAAAAGACCTTCTTCGCTCGGCGGCTCAACATTCTGCATACCTGCTCCGCCACTCTGGCCTTTCGGCGAAAGGAACTCAACGTCGTCTGCGATAATTTCGGTTACATAGCGTCTTTGACCGTTATTATCCTCATAGTTACGTGTTTGTATCCTTCCAAAAACGGCAACTTTCCTGCCTTTGGCTAAATACCTTGAGCAGTTCTCTGCAAGCCCTCGCCACACTACAACAGGTATAAAGTCTGTCTCGTCCCTGTTGAACTGTCTTGAAACCGCGACGGTAAATGTGCATACAGAAATGTCTGATGCTGTTTTCCTAAGTTCCGGGTCTTTAGTAAGATTTCCGATGATCATTGCTTTGTTCATAATAAACCTCTCTTTTACAGCCTGATTACATTGTATCTTATTACATTTTCGGTGATGTTATAAACACGCTCTAGCTCGAGCGGAAGTTCGCCCGGCGCTTCAAATGTCATTAATACATAATAGCCTTCAGAAATGTAGTTGATTTCATAGGCGAGTTTTCTCTGTCCCCACTCATCAACGCTTTCGACTTTTCCGCCACCGTCAGTAACGATAGACTTGAAACGCTCTACAATTGCGTTCTTCGTCTCCTCGTCAAGATTCGGCTTAAGAATGTACATACTTTCGTATTTATTCATGATCATACCTCCCTTATGGACTCTCCTGTCTTCATATTACAAAGACGGATGTGGCCCCACGCTCATCGGCGCAGAGCAAGAAAGACGCTACAACAAGTGATTATATCAAACCGCAAGTGCAATAGCAAGAACAATCTTTCTTCTTTATCAAAACTATAACTTTACATTAATTCCATAAATAGACTTACAGCCCTGCCTTCTATATTTGATGGGCGCTCTTCGATATACTGCGCTCCCATTCTTTCATAAAACCCCTTTGCGTTTGGGTCGGCAAATATCCGCACTCTGCCGATGCCCATTGCCCGGCAATGCTCATTCATGTGCCCGTACATCAACCCGCCTATGCCATTGCCTATGAATTGCGGACGCACAAACATGTGCTCCAGCCAGAAGCCCTTCTCAACTTTCGTTTTTCCCGCCATGAATTCCTTTTTAACAAAAACTATGGAGTAATAAGCTGCCGTTTCTCCGTCTGCTTCAGCAATGAAAACAGTATTATCCTCTACATATTCTTCGCTTATGGTAAGCTCGTCTTTCCACACATCAAAATACTCCTGCGGATAGTTCCAGTATCTCTTAGCCGCAAATGATATTTCGGTAAGCATTTCGTACTCTTCAGGTTTTGCTTTTCTGATGCTTACTTCCATTCCAGTCAGCTCCTAATTCCGATTCCATACAGTCATTGCTTAAAACCCAACCATTCCATAATCCTTCAGCTTCTTTTGCAGCCGCTTATAGTCCGGGCTGTGGCGGGCTAGCTCTGCATAGAACGCCCGCGAATGGTTGGCGTGGGCATAGTGGCACAGCTCGTGCATTATGATATGGTCGATAAGCTCCACCTCGCACCGCAGCATGTGCACTGACAGGCTCATCGTGTCTCTTCTTACGTTGATGCTTCCCCAGCGTGTTTTCATGTCCCGCACACTGATGCGGATATCTTTTTCTGCCAGCCTTATAAATCCGGGAAGTATTGCAGCAAGGCGCTCTTCAAACACTCTTTTAGCATACCTCTTCGCCCACGTTTTAAATGTATTTTTGCATATCCTCATATCATCCGGATCTGTTACTTTAAGAGTAAGCACATTGCCGGAAAGTTTTGCATAGTTTCGTGATGCCGGCTCTATGCTGAGCAGTGCACGGCTGCCGAGCAGCGCAAACATATCGCCGTCCTTATAGTCCTGCGGATACGACGACGCCCTGTGGTATTGCACCGCCGAAAGCTTTTCTTCAACGAATCCGGCGTTTTTGCGCACAAAGCTGCGGATAGCCGAATCGCTGACGTGCAAAGGTGCAGAGACCTCTACAACAGCGTCGCTCGTCACCTTCAGCCGTATGCTTTTCATATTTCTTCTTCTAACGGTGAATTCGACCGTTCCTGTGCTTGTTTCAATGCTGTTTGTCATATATTTGTTTTCCTGCATTTTCAGTTATTTATACTACTCATCGACTGCCTACATCTTTACGCCGAGTTGCCGGGACAGCGCCGTTTTACCTCACAACATCCTCTGCCTCCAGCGCAGTCTGCACGTTTTTCGGGTACGGCATCCCGTGCGAGATTATGGTGGACTCAAGAGCCACCACCGGTTTATTGTTTTCAATTGCCAATTTTACTTCCGGCGATATTTCAAGGTAGTTTTTCATGGTTTTCCTTTCAGGGAATCATTGATAATACATTTAATATCAATAAATATAGTAATAATTTATAACTTAAAAATCATAGTATTTCTTGACTCACAAAATTAAAATGCCCATCGCTCCATGTAACATAGTTATCATAATCTTTTGTACCATAATATTTGATGCCATCAAACCCTGTCGATTTACAACAGTCAGAGAAAAATGATGGAATTAAATATTCTCTAGGTACTTTTTTATCGGACTTTGGGTCAAAAGGAAAACGACAATATTTCAAAAATGTATTCTCTTTATCTTCAGAAATGTCAACCATTTTTACTTTACCTTTAGCCTTCAGTTTTGCAACTTGAATTCTGTTTTTAGGACTGTGTTTTCTAACTTCTTCAATTGCTCCTGCCTTCTTATTGGAAAAATAAAAATAATTCTCTCCGATATGATTAAACCTACCAAATGATGTGATGCCATGAGGTGCACAGGTCATATCTTCATCTGTAAATGGGCATACGCCATCATCTAATGACCTAGCATGATAATATAACTCAAAATCAAAGGATAATATACTTTCGATCTCTTTCACAATTTTCAATATCTTTTTTCCAACGTAATGAGACAACCCAAGTGAATAGTACGTTGACAGGTGACGTAAAAATGAGAACAGGTCCTCTTCTGTAAGCTCATCAAATAATCTTTTAGCCGAGTATATAACATTCACTTCTTTAGCTGTACAACTATTTTCAGGTTCAGCATCAATTAAAAAAGTTGAATTTGCGCAATCATAGCTAACACTGTCAGACGTTGATAACTCTTGCGCTGTGCCGATATGCAAACTTTCTATTGCTGAACGCATACCCCTTGGAAACTCTAATTCAGAAAAACTCATTAGTGATTTATTCAATTTAAGTAACGCAATATTAGGAGCTTCTATTGTTGATAATTTAAGTGAATCATTTATTGTTTCAATAGCCGCGAAATAGTCGTTATGTACAAGATTATTTCGGAATGAATTTATAGTTTCAGTTAAGTAATAGTTTTGTGTATTGCATAAAAGATCTGTTTGAAAAACAAATGTATTTAGAAAAGATTTTGTTATTAACTCATTTCCCGAAAACGTGTTATTAAACTGTTGTATAATTTTCGTTGCCGCTTGAAGTCCAGAAATGCAACCGACAATGTTTTTTTGTTTTACTAAAGAATCTAAAGCAGGATTTGAAGCAAACATTTTCTTTGTTATTTCGATATTTCTCTTCATATCATTTATTGCACTATTCTCATTTGAATTAATATTTGCCATTCTCTACCTCGCACCAGCATCTTAAAATTCTGAATTTACCAATGTTACAATAATGCCCATAATAACTACACTAACAAGTAATTATACTATCGCCTAACAAGGCATAGCCTTCTGGACTCATACCCATAAGCTTACCCAATCTTGTCAACCTTCATATATTCCCTCATCGCTTCGGGTATTGTCACACTGCTGCAAATCATGCTCACTCTATCTCTAAAACTCTCGTTCCAAATAAACCATATCTACCAGTTGAACACCGTCTTCAAACATCAGATGGTCGTAGTTGTCTGTAAAGAAGTTCTTTATACTGTGCGAAATCTTAAAACCGTTGTTTTTATAAAACTGTATTATCCACGGGACGTCGCCTGTTCCCACAAGCATTGCACGAAACTTACCCTTGTAATGTGAAAATACATGATTTATGAGCTTGCCTGCATATCCTCTTCCCTGATCTTTTTCATATGTAGCTATGTTCTTCAGTTCGCAAACATCATCGCTTTCCTGCGTAACCACGCAAACGCTTTTCAAGTCGCCATCGTAAAGGGCGAAAAGCTCGCCCCGCTGCAAATATTCGTCTATCATGGATTCCTGCTCATCAGCCAGCAAGAGTAAATCCAGAAAATCTTTTTTATTGTTTTCTACGATTTTGACTTGCATCAATTATAACTAACCTATCCTGTCCACCTTCATATATTCCCTCAGCGCTTCAGGTACGGTCACGCTGCCGTCTGCGTTCTGGTAGTTTTCGAGGATCGCCGCAGTTGTCCTGCCAACTGCAAGGCCGCTGCCGTTGAGCGTATGCACGAACTCTGGCTTTGCGCCCTTTTCGCTGCGGAACTTTATGCCTGCACGCCTTGCCTGGAAATCGTGGAAATTAGAGCAGGAAGATATCTCTACGTATCTT
The DNA here is from genome assembly GCA_963666505.2 of Christensenellaceae bacterium. Lineage (GTDB taxonomy): Bacteria > Bacillota > Clostridia > Christensenellales > SZUA-584 > JABGQS01. Next base: position 88,763 of record CAXXXL010000003.1, read on the forward strand.
TCGTAGCTCGGCATCCAGACTTCTAGGTCGTAAGTTTTCGTGGAAGTAAAACCAAGGTCGCCCGTGCACAGGTTGACAACTCTGTACGGCAATTGAAGCTTTTGCAGGATTTTTTCTGCGTCTGCTGTCAGGGCCTCATGCTCTACTGCAGAATCCTCTGGCCTGGTGAACTTAACAAGCTCAACTTTATTGAACTGGTGCTGGCGGATAAGCCCCCTGGTGTCACGCCCTGCGCTGCCCGCTTCCGACCTAAAACATGCACTATACGCAGTATAATACTTTGGCAGCTCGTCCATTATCGTATCTTTATACATGTTGGTAACCGGCACTTCAGCCGTCGGCACAAGGAAGTAGCCGCTGCCTTTAAGAGAGAATGCATCCTCTTCGAACTTTGGCAGCTGTCCGGTGCCCTGCATGGAATTGCGGTTCACTATGAACGGCGGGAACACCTCTTCATAGCCGCTTTCCAGCGTGTGCGTGTCTATCATAAAGCTTATGAGTGAGCGCTCTAAGCGGCTGCCCAGGCCTTTATAGAACGTGAACCTTGCTCCGGTGACTTTCGCCGCCGTTTCAAAGTCGAGTACGCCCAAATTCGTACCTATGTCCCAGTGCGCCTTTGGCTCGAAGTCGAACTTAGTCGGCTCTCCCCATTTGCGCAGCTCAACGTTGTCTTCATCACTAGCGCCGACAGGAACGTCGTCCTGCGGTATGTTCGGCGTAGAGAGCAGCATGTCATTCAGCTCTTCGTCCAGCAGCGCAAGCTTTGCATCTATCTCTTTAACGTCGTCCGACACCTTTTTCATATCTTCAAGCAGAGCGGATACATCTTTGCCCTCCCGCTTCATTATAGGTATCTGCTTTGAAACTTCGTTTTTCTTTGCTTTTAGGCTTTCAGTCTCCTGTATAAGCTCTCGGCGCTGCTCGTCAATCTCCATCATCTTTTCGACAGCACCGGTCACACCACGTTTTTTAAGCCCCGCTATCACTTCTTCGGGGTTGTTTCTTATTTTCTTGATATCCAGCATATTAAACCTCTCCTGTTTTCGTTGACATTATTATCCCACAACTGCGGGTTCTAGGCAACACAAAAGAGCCCCACCTAAAGCAGCATCTTTCTAATGCAGTATTCTCCAGTAATGAATGCTGCTTTCAAGTTTTGGCTTAAATCGTATCACATTAACCAAAGCATAAATTAGAAAGATTGCAAACATCATAAGCCATATCTCATCAAACTTAGCTTTTTGTACAGAAACTCTAACAATAGCAACCCAAGTTAATACTGCAATGTAGATTGACACCCTTCTTCTCCTATAAAAAATCCCTTTATAAAAAGCAGAATACAACGAAACTAACACCACAAAGAGAACAAATAAAACACCTAAGCTTCTATTTTTTCCATAGTATAAATAGTTATAAACCAACTGCGAACACAGTGCACTTATAAAATGTATCTGCAAAAAAGTTATCCATACATTCAGTTCAAAAAGTTTTTGGCGATTCTTACGTGATTTTTTGTTCCTATTTTTATTTCTCTCAAGTGCTATATTATATGATACTATATCTTGTTTGTTCTGCTTCATGGCTTGTCTGCCTTTTTCACAAAACGTCTTTTTTACTCTTTGTGAAATAAACAGCATGATTATTCCAAATAAAACGAGACCGCCAAGAACACCGATTAAAGAATATTCGCTTACATCAAGTGAACTCCAATCTAATGTTAAAACTATATATACTGTCAAAATTGTAATATAGCAAATTACAAGTAGCCTGAACATAATTCTTTTTCTATAAAATTGTATTATTGCAGTAATAATAATTAGTGAAAGTATTCCTAAAACAATACTCTCTAAAATAGTCCCAACGATGATTTTGTTTAATAAAACAGCGATACTGGTTGCCAGTGCTATCCACATAAAAACTTGAACAGCACTTAGCCATCCTCCTACTCCATACCCTTTCAAGTTTTCAGGTCTTTCAAGTTTTGTCAAAAATCAAACCTCACAAACAACTTGCTATTTACATTATGCCACTAATTTAGCATTCAAGGCAACAAAAAAAGAACTGCACTCTTGCAGTCCTCTTTAAGTTTAATAATAAGTTACATCCGTTCTGGTGCACCCACGCCAATGAGCCCCAGCCCCGTTTTTATAACAACGCCTGTGCAGTGCGCCAGCGTCAGCCGGGCTGCTGTTGCGGGTTTGTCATCGTCGATTATGCGGTGCTCGAAGTAGAAGCGGTTCATAGCCTTTGCAAGCTCTGTAATGTGTTTGGTGATAAAATACGGCTCGTTCTTTTCGCATGCTTTTATGACGACTTCGCCGAAGCCTTCTAATAGCTTAGCCACCGCAAACGCTTCTTTGTTGTCTATAGCTTGCCAGTCTTTTTCTGCGGTAAGGAAGTCAAATTCGCTCCGCTTTTTAAGGCTCTGGCATCTGGCGTAAGTGTATTGAACATACGGCCCTGTTTCTCCATCGAAGTTTAGCACCCTCTCGAAGCTGAATGTAGAATCCTTTATTCGTGCCGTACGCAGAGCGTCAAACACAACTGCTCCCACGCCGACAGTCTTTGCTACGTCGTCTTTGCCCTCTAACCCGGGCGATTTTTCTTCAATTATAGCCCGTGTTTTCTCCACAGCTTTGTCGAGGACGTCCTGCAACAGTACGACGTTGCCCTTGCGTGTAGAGAGCGTGCCGCCCTCCAGCGACACCATTCCGAACGAAACGTGCTCTAAATCGGCCGCCCAATCGTAGCCCATCAGCTCCACGACCTTGAACCACTGCTTGAAATGAAGGTCCTGCTGATATGCAACAACGTAAAGACACTTATAGAAATCGTAAGTCTTTTTACGGTAAAAAGCCGCCGCAAGGTCTCTTGTAGAATAAAGCGTTGCACCGTCAGATTTTAGTATGATGCACGGCGGAAGCTCGTCTCCAAGGCGTACGACGTACGCCCCTTCGGAAAGCTCCAGCATGTTCTTTTCCTTAAGCTCGTCTATTACGGGCTGCATCTTGTCGTTATAAAAGCTCTCGCCGTCATAGCTGTCGAAGTGCACATCCAGCATTTCGTATATGACTTTGACTTCTTTTAGCGTCAGCTCCTTGAACCAGTTGAAGATCTCCAGAGCTTCTTCGTCGCCGTCTTCGATTTTCTTGAACCACATACGTGCAGTGTCATTGAGCGAATCGTCTTTCTCAGCTTCGTCGTGGAAACGCACATATAGCTCCAGCATAGCGTTGATGGAGTTCTTCTCTATGTCTTGCTTGCTGCCCCACAGCTTATAAGCCGTGATGAGCTTACCAAACTGCGTACCCCAGTCGCCAAGGTGGTTTATACCAATAGAGTGAAACCCGAGAAAGTTATATATCTTATAGAGTGAGCTTCCTATAACTGTAGTGGAAAGGTGTCCTATGTGGAACGGCTTTGCTATGTTTATCGAAGAATAGTCTATGCAGACGTTCCTGCCTTTGCCTATGTCAGCGCTGCCATATTTCTCGCCTTTTTCCATAACGTCACCGAGCACGTCTTCGACAAAGCTCTGGTTATCAAGAAAGAAGTTTATATATGCCCCGACCACTTCGGCCCGGCTTATGCCCTTTGGTATCTCCAGCTTCCCTGAGATGTCCGCAGCTATGAGCGGCGGAGCTTTTCGGAATGTCTTTGCCAGCTTAAAGCACGGAAACGCATAGTCACCCATGTTTGTGTCCGCCGGTACTTCAATCATCGCTTCTATTTCATCTGCAGACATATCCGCAGCTTTTGCTATTGCCTGTGCTATTATCTGTTTGTAATCCATTCGTTTTCCTTCTTTTTATGATCCTTTTTAACAACCAAGCTACTATACCATAGCGCTTAAATATTGTCTATTCTCAGGCGTTTGCCTGTTTTCTTCTTTCACCGTCGCTTTGCTCCATGTTTCACGGTATGCTTACCGCCTCATCCATAAGCACAGCAGCGATCAGTTTTGCCTTGTCCCACACCAGCTCGTCGAACTGCGAATCGTCATGCGGAAGGCTGCCTCCGCCGCCGGGTGTAAGCTCTATGCAAAGCCCCGGCCTTGAGTACTGCTGTCTGAACCAGTTCTCGAAACCCGCTCCATACACTGCCGGGTCCTGTGATACTTCCATCTTTTTATAGCCGGACACCCCGCAGACCGCATCTGTGATATCTTCGGCACTTGAAACGCTGTCCACAGTTCCGCTGTCCGCCCAGTATAATATCTCACCCTTAGAATGAAACGATGCTGCCAGCGCAAATTCGTTGTTCTCGCATAGCTGCATCATTGCTTTTACTTCCGGTTCAGATGCTGCGCTGAAGCCCTTGAACATTTCACTGCTCGGCACCTGCGTGCTCTGCTTTTTTTCTTCCCAGTGGCAAGGATACTGCCGGTTTAAATCAACGCCGTTTATGTTGGCTTTCCACTCAGCATAAGTATCTTTGAGCATAGCCATAGCCTCAACAGCCTGCTGGTCTCGGACGCTGCCAATGCCGTTTATAACGAGATTAACGCCGTCCGGATTAAGCATCGGAACGACATATACAGTCACCTGCTCCAGAAGACTTTCAATATCATACCCGTCTATGCTTTGCCCGTTAGCCGCAGCATAAAGATACTTGTCAACAGTATTCATGAGGTATGAAGACGTAATATATTCACGTGCGTGATGAGCGCCTACGAGCAAAATCTTTTTCTGCCCGCTGCCCATCTTAATGAGCGATAAATCCCTGCCTTCAACAGAGTTTCCTATGCTGGACACCTCTATATCCTGCGGATACATCTGCATCAGCTCCAGTATGTCTTCCTGCATATCATCGTAGTCGTACGCCTGATACGGGTCAACCATGTAAGCAAGTGGTATGTCAGTCTGCTCCGGAGCGTCCGGTGTCTCTACCGGCAAAGCCTCATCGGTATCGGCTCCATACGCTGTGCACCCGGCTAGTATTATTATTAAAGTAAGAACCAAAGCTGTAAATGTTTTTTTCACTGTCTATCCTATTCTGTCAAATCTGTATTCTTATATATGCAATAGTTCGTTCCCTGTCCGAACTTGCCCTTCTCTTGCGATTCGCATACCCAAGCCTCCATCTCATCTAGGTTGGGGAAATATGTGTCCACTTCATACTCTTCGTCGAGCTTGGTAACGTAAGCATATTTGCAGTACGGCAGAAGCAGCTTATATATCGAAGCACCGCCTGATACGAAAATCTCGCCGTGCTGTTTTGCAAGCTCTAAGAATTCACCCAGCGAATGTACAACTTCAACGCCTTCTATTGTCTCATGCTTATCGTAAAAAACTATCGTCTTTCTGTCTTTGAGCGGCCCTTTAGGCAAAGAAACGAGCGTCGTATACCCCATAACTACCGTGTTCTCTTTTGTCAGCCTGTTAAAATTCTTAAGGTCTTCTTTATTGAACACCATCTGGTCGCCCTTTATGCCTATGCCCCAGTTTTTATCTACCATCACAACTGCGTTCAAACCGTACCCCCCTATATAGACACTTCCATGTCGTAGTTAAAATCATTATATTTATAATCTATAAGTTTAAAGCTGTCTCTCGTAAACTTATAAAAGTCGTCAATGCTCCCATCGAGCTGCATCTTGGGCGCATCATACTGCTCGTTCTCTATCATCTTCTCGACTATAGGAATGTGCCTGTCGTATATGTGCGCATCCGCTATCACGTGCACAAACTCTCCTGGTTTTAGGCCGCTCACCTGCGCAAACATGTGAACCAGCATAGAATACTGGCATACATTCCAGTTGTTTGCCACCAACATGTCCTGCGAGCGCTGGTTGAGTATTGCGTTTAGCTTTCCGTTATCTACATTAAAAGTCATACTGTATGCACAAGGCTGAAGGTTCATATCCTTAAGGTCTGCGTGATTGAACATATTGCAGATTATCCTGCGGCTGTTTGGGCTGTTTTTTAGCAGATACAGCGCATAATCCACCTGGTCAAACTCACCTTCTGCAAACTTGTATTTCTTGCCCATCTGGTATCCGTACGCTTTGCCTATGCTTCCGTTTTCGTCCGCCCAAGAATCCCAGATGCCGCCTTTAAGATCATTAACGTTATTGCTTTTTTTCTGCCATATCCAGAAAAGCTCGTCCACTGCGCTTTTTAGATAAGTCCTTCGAATAGTGAGGATAGGAAACTCTTCTGCAAGATTATAGCGGTTGACAATGCCAAACTTCTTTATAGTGTAAGCCGGCGTGCCGTCTTCCCATTTAGGGCGCACCGCTGCGCTTTTATCCACTTCTCCCGACAGAATCTGCCTGCAGTTTTCAATAAATACTTTATCTGCTCTGCTCATAAATTCCCCTTTTTTCTCAATACTTATAGAATTATATCATATCAATTCATCTGAAACAAAAACGTATTTATGATTGTTAAAAACTCCCGCATATAGCTTGTGACTAAAACGAACAGCGGCGTATGACACGGTATCCCGTATCCGGTTATCCCACGGTTTTTTGCAACAGCAACCGAGCGGAAGATATGAAAATCGTTGGTAATTATGACCGCTGTCTTTTCAAGACCCGGGGCATACTCTTCCATAACTTCTTCAGAATTTGTCATGTTATCATGCGTACTGTAGGAATCCGCTTCAGTCAATATCCTTGTTTCATCAATGCCCATATCTACAAGGTAGTCCCTCATCGCATAAGCTTCGGCTACCGGCTCTGTTGTACCTTTGCCTCCGCTGACAATGCACACGACTTCCACGTTCTCACTTAAGTATTCATATGCTTTATCCAGCCTGTTCTTCAGCGAAAGGCTACGCCGTCCGTCAGGGAATATCCCAGCGCCCAGTACTATGCAGTAATTGACATCCTCTTCTGGCGGTTCGCTGTTCGCGTACACGATAATAACACCTTCTATAAACAGAAACAATCCTATCCCAAGGCAAACTATCGCTGTAACTGCAATACGCAAAACCTTCCACGGTATCAGCTTCTTTTTTCGTTTCAGCTTAACTATACCGTATGCTAAAAAAACAACGCCTACCATAGCCGGAAACACCGTACCAAGCGAAATGCTCGTAGAGCGCGGGATTGCAATTATAGTCGCAAGGCAAAGCATACAGCCCAGCAGTATCACAAATATGAAGAACACGTTTTTAAGTTTTTTCTTGTCTATCTTCTTTTTCATATCCTGAGTATTCTACCATTTTAGCGCCTCAATATCAATCTGGCGTTTGCCTGTTTCGTTAGCGAAATTGTATTATATAAAAAGCTCCGCAGTTATTGCAGAGCTTCATACTCGTCTCCGTAGTATATTTGTTTTAGTACAAGTCCGCAGGCTGGGGCTGTTGCACTCGCTTTTCGTCTATCCTTTGCAGCAATTATCTTTTCAACATCCTCCGATGAAAGCCTGCCCCTTCCAACATCCAGCAGCACCCCGGCAATTATCCTTACCATGTTATATAAAAAGCCGCTTCCCGTAATCTCTAAGCTTATAAACGGCGGCTCATTATTTATCTCAAGGCTGTATACAGTCCTTACGGTCGTCTCGACCTCGCTGCCGCTGGCACAGAAACTGGCAAAATCGTGCGTGCCAACAATCTGTTTTGCAGCCCGCTTCATAGCCTCTATGTCTATATCGCCCCTTGCGTGTGCGTTCAAATTTCTATACAGCGCTGAAGCGTGTTCTGCGTTATAAAAGGTGTAGACATATGTCTTTGCCTTTGCGCCGAATCTTGCGTGAAATTCGTTGTCAGTTGCCTGCGACGACACTATCCTAATGTCATCCGGCAGGAACGAGTTTAGCGCATAGCTTATCTTTTCCGGCGGTATAGTCGTATCCGTATCAAAATGGACAACCTGCCCAAGTGCATGAACGCCGGCATCCGTTCTTCCGGCTGCATATATAACAGTCTTTTTACCGGTAGCCTTTTCTATCGCTTCTTCAACGACCTGCTGAACGCCTATACCGTTAGTCTGCCTCTGCCAGCCCGCATAGCGAGTTCCGTCATATTCTATTGTCATCTTGATGCGCATAAACAGATCCTTCTAAAACCCGAAGGCCATGAATGTGATAAGCCCCGCTATCACCACAGCAGCTATAAAATCACGATAATGCAAATGGAGCACTTTCATCTTCGTTCTTCCCTCGCCGCCGCTATAGCATCTGCTTTCCATTGCAAAGGCAAGCTCGTCCGCACGCCTAAAAGCGCTCACAAACAGCGGCACAAGCAGCGGCACCATCCCTTTTGCACGTTTGATTATGTTGCCGCTGTCAAACTCGGCGCCTCTTGCTGTCTGCGCTTTCATTATCTTGTCCGTCTCTTCAAGCAGCGTAGGTATGAACCTCATTGCTATAGTCATCATCATAGCAAGCTCGTGAACGGGAAACTTTATCAGCCTTAAAGGTTTCATAAGGCTCTCCAGCCCGTCGGTAAGAGCAATAGGCGAAGTTGTAAGCGTCAGCATTGTCGTCGTCATGATAAGGAACACAAGCCTGACTGCCAGCCTTATTGCGTTGTACAGTCCCTCCTGAGCAATGTTGAATATCCACCAGGACGCAATTATCTTTCCTTCTGAATAAAAGAAAGTGTTGAGCACAAACGTCAGTATTATGATGAACCAAAGCGGTTTAAGACCTCTTAATACGAATTTAACGCTGACCCTTGAAATGATTATAACTGCTATGAGAAACACAAACAAAACAACATAGCCTATCCACGTTTGTGCAAGGAATATTGCCACTATCGCTGCGATTACAAGAACAAGCTTCATTCTTGGATCCAACTTGTGTATTACGGAATTACCCGGGAAATACTGGCCGAGTGCAATGTTCTTTATCATTTGCTCTCACCCGCTTTCCCTATGTCCATCATGTAAACAAGCTGGTCAAACAAATCGCTCTGCTTTAAGTAGTCGCTGCTTATTTCAAATCCCCTGCTGTTTATCAGCTTTTCTATCTTTGTCGTCACCGGCACGTCCAGCCCTGCGTCCTTTAGCTTTTGCACATGTCCGTAAACGTCCCTTGGCAGCCCGTCCATCATAATCTGTGCTTCGTTCATGACTATGACCCGGTGTGCATTCTCTGCAAGGTCGTCCATGGAGTGCGTGATAAGGATTATAGTCTTGCCTTCGCTGTTAAGCCGGTTTATCAGCTTCATAAGGTGCTGCCTGCCTTGTGGGTCCAGCCCTGCTACAGGCTCGTCCAAAATAAGCACATCCGGGTCAAGAGCCAGCACTCCGGCTATTGCAACTCTGCGCTTCTGTCCGCCGGAAAGTTCAAACGGGCTTAAATCTTTAACAGCATCAAAATCCAGTTCCATGAGCTCCATTGAATGGCGTATCCGCTTTTCTGTTTCCTCATGCGAAAGACCGGCTTTGCCGGGTCCGAATGCTATATCCTTATAAACGGTCTCTTCAAAAAGCTGATGCTCCGGATACTGGAAGACCACGCCGACATGCCGTCTTAATTCCTTCCTGTCATAGCCCTTTTCGTTTATGTCTTTACTGTCTATTAAAACCTTGCCGCCGGAAGGCTTTAGCAGCCCAGCAATAAGCCCGATAAGCGTCGTCTTGCCAGAGCCCGTATGTCCTATCACACCGATGAACTCGCCGGCGTTTATTTTAATATTTATGCCGTTAAGCGCAGTAGCTTCAAACGGCGAATTCGGCATGTACGTATAAGATAAATCCACAGCTTCAATAGCCGCTATGTTAGTTTGTTTAACAGGATTCTTTTCAGTAAAGGGCTGTGCATTTCTTTTCAATTCTAACTGTGCTGTAAAATCCTCTGTGCTGACGGGACATTTTAAATAATCGTATCCCTTTTTCTTCAGCTTATGGTAAAGCTCTATATGCGGCGGCGCCGAAAGCCCGGCTTCGTCCAAGACTTCCCTGTTGTCAAAAATTTCGGCAGGTGTACCTTCTGCCAGCACACGCCCTGCGCTCATCACTACTACCCTGTCGGCAAAGAGAGCTTCTTCCATATAGTGTGTTATGAAAACGATAGTCGTTCCTTTTTTGTTCAGCATCATTGCCGTTTCCATAACCTCGCCCCTGCCTTCCGGGTCGAGCATGGCTGTAGGCTCGTCGAATATTATAAGTTCGGGATGCATAGCAAGCACGCCGGCGATAGCCACACGCTGTTTCTGCCCGCCGGACAACATATGCGGCGCACGGGTCTTATACTCGCTCATATCAACGATCTTAAGAGCTTCGTCAACACGCTTCCTTATCTCTCCCGGCGGTACGCCAATGTTTTCCGGCCCGAAAGCAACGTCCTCTTCAACTATGGTTGCGACCATCTGGTTGTCTGGGTTTTGGAACACCATTCCTGCCCTTCGTCTTATCTCCCAAATGTTGTTGTCGTCGCTCGTGTCCATGCCGTCAACGATAACGCTGCCGGTTTCCGGTTTGTACAGTGCGTTGATTAGCTTTGCAAATGTAGATTTGCCGCTGCCGTTGTGCCCTATGACAGCAACGAACTCACCCTTCTTTACACTAAGAGTAACGCCGGTGAGCGCAAACGTGATCTTCTCGTCGTTTACATAGCTGTATTTTACATTTGCTGCTTTTACTATATCCATTATGCCTCCAAAATCGGCGCTTTTATAAATATCTTAGCTTACTAACATTATTAATTTGACCAAGACCGGGGTTCAAATTCGAAGCGGCAAGTTTACGCATGGACGTGACTGTTTTAGCGTATACGTAGCCGGGCAAAGAAACCAAATCCCCCTGATGCAGCGTGAAAAAACAGTAAAAGGCTTCAGAATTAAAAAATCCAAAGCCTTCGAGGTTATAAGCTAATATTGTGCTGTCTTAGACAAGCTCTAAGATAGCCATCTCAGTGCCGTCACCACGCCTTGGACCCTTTTTGATGATGCGTGTATATCCTCCGCCTGTGCCAAGATCCTGCGCACGTTGACGATATTTCGGTCCTATTTCACGGAACATCTTCTCTACGAGAGGATGCTTGACTTCCTTTGTACGCTCCTTATAGTTGAACTTGCTTTCGCCGTCCTGCTTAAGCTCTTGTAAGTCGTAAAGGTATGCCATCATCTTGCGTCTTGCAGCAAGCTTGCTTGGTGCATCGTTCTCGACGTCCCTGCTAAACTTTTCGCCATCTTCAATGATAACCTTTTTAACAGTTACGGTCTTGTCATACTCTTTTGCAGCAAGCGTGATATACTTTTCAGCTATGCTCCTTGCCTCTTTTGCTCTTGCCAGCGTCGTCTCAACTTTTCCGTTCCATAAAAGGCCCGTTACTATGCTTCTCAGCATCGCTTTTCTCTGATCCGACGGTTTATTCAGCTTTCTGTATCCAGCCATTTTTTCCTCCTGTTCACTGCCGTTTGAGATAACTACGCTAGAGCAAGCGCAAAATCCCCTGTTCAGTGAATTTATTTGTGTTAAATCTTATTTTTAACTTCAGTCATCCACCCTAAGGCCGAGCCCCAAAGCAGCAAGCTTCTGCTCAACTTCTTCAAGGGACTTTCTTCCAAGGTTTCGTACTTTCATCATCTCATCTTCGTTGCGTTTGATTAGCTCTTCTACCGTGTTTATACCTGCACGCTTAAGGCAGTTGTATGAACGCACGGAAAGGTCAAGCTCTTCTATGGTTATCTCAAGAACCTTTTCCTTCTTGTCTTCTTCGGGCTCTACCATTATTTCAACGTTCTGAACATGCTCTGTAAGACCTACGAACTGCGCCATATGCTCTGATATGATCTTTGCAGCAAGCGATACAGCCTCGTCCGGAGAAATCGTACCGTTTGTCCACAGCTCCAGCGAGAGCTTGTCAAAGTCGGTGATCTGCCCAACACGGGTGTTCTCGACGGTGAAGTTTACTTTCCTTACTGGTGTGAACAGAGAGTCTACAGGAATAACGCCGATAGGCATATCCTCGTTCTTGTTCTTCTCTGCAAGCACATAGCCTCTTCCACGCTCTACAGTTATCTCCATATAGAGATTTGAGTTCTTGTCAAGCGTTGCAATATGCATGTCGGGGTTGAGTATCTCGACATCAGCATCCATCGCAATGTCTTCCGCCGTTACATCTTTGGGACCCTGTACGTCAAGTATAAGCATCTTTGGCTCATCGACGTGCATTTTCACCGCAAGACCTTTTAAATTTATAACAAGGTTGACAACGTCTTCGCTGACACCATCCATAGTGGAAAACTCATGCAAAACTCCGTCCAGCCTTACCCTCGTTACAGCCGCACCCGGCAGGCACGAAAGAAGGACTCTTCGAAGAGAGTTGCCTATAGTCGATCCGAAACCTCTCTCCAGCGGTTCCATCACAAACCTGGCATACTTATTATCACTCGCTTTTTCTACACATTCAATGTTTGGCTTTTCTATTTCTAACATATATAACCCTCCCGTTATAGTTCGAGTTCGAAGGGCAACCGTTTAAACGCCTAATGCCGCCTAGTCGCCGAGCCTATTACTTAGAGTAAAGCTCTACGATCAGGTGCTCTTCTATTGTCAGGTCAATGTCTTCTCTTACCGGAGCGCTGAGTACTCTGCCTGTAAGGTTCGCATTGTCCATGCTGAGCCAGCTTGGCATCGGTCTTGCTTCACTTTCCCTGAGCTCTTTGAATCTCTCTGTGTCCATGCTCTTCTTACGGATGGTGATCTCTTCACCTTCGCTTACGAAGTATGACGGTATATCAACTTTATTCCCATTAACAAGAACATGACCGTGCATAACAAGCTGCCTTGCCTGTGCACGTGATTCGCCAAGTCCCAAACGGTAAACAACGTTGTCGAGCCTTGATTCAAGAAGCATTAAAAGGTTTTCGCCTGTCTTTCCTTTCATGCGCTCTGCCAGCAGATAATATTTTTCAAATTGAGATTCGAGCATACCGTACGCTCTCTTAACCTTCTGTTTCTCACGAAGCTGAAGGCCGTATTCGCTCACTTTGTTACGTCTTCCCTTTTTCTGTTCTCCCGGCGGAGTCGGTCGCTTTAAAAAAGCGCATTTTCCACTGTAGCATCTGTCGCCCTTAAGGAAGAGCTTTGCGCCTTCTCTGCGGCACAGACGGCACACGGATCCTGTATATCTTGCCATATCTATATTTCCTCCTTATACTCTCCTGCGTTTCGGTGGACGGCAGCCGTTATGCGGTATCGGCGTTACGTCCTTGATGAGACTGACTTCAAGACCAGCGGTCTGAAGTGCACGGATAGCAGCTTCTCTTCCGCTGCCCGGCCCTTTAACGTATACGTCAACGAACCTAAGGCCATGTTCCATAGCGGCCTTTGCAGCTTTTTCCGCAGCTACCTGTGCAGCAAAAGGAGTACTCTTCTTGCTGCCTCTGAAACCCATGCCGCCGGCGCTTGCCCAGGAAAGAGCGTTTCCGGCAGTATCAGTCATTGTAACGAGCGTATTGTTGAACGAGGCCTGGATGTGCGCCTGCCCACGCTCGATGTTTTTCTTTTCACGACGTTTTCTCGTCTGCTTTGGTTTTGCCATTTAAATACCCTACCTTTTCTTTCCGCCTGCACTGCGTTTGGGGCCTTTTCTTGTGCGTGCGTTCTGTTTTGAGCTCTGACCTCTTACAGGAAGGCCTCTTCTGTGACGGATGCCCCTATAGCACCCAATCTCAATAAGACGTTTGATATTCATGGTAGTATCACGTCTTAAGTCACCCTCTACCTTAAGGTTTTTTTCTATATATTCTCTTAGTTTGCTGACATCCGACTCAGATAAATCTTTGATTCTGATATCGGGGTCAACACCAGTCGACGTTAATATGTCTTTTGAAGTTGTAAGGCCTATGCCGTAAATATACGTCAGGCCGATCTCTACCCGTTTATCGTTCGGTAGATCAATACCAGCTATACGTGCCACTTAATAACACCTCCGAAATAATTTCTATATTAAAAGCTGTACGGATTCCAGAGCATAAAAGCTCTGCAGCCGCTCCGATAAGCTTGCTTACCCTTGTGTCTGTTTGTGCTTGGGGTTCTGGCAGATAACCATCACTTTGCCCTTGCGCTTAATAACCTTGCACTTTTCACAAATCGGTTTCACCGACGGTCTAACTTTCATTTTGCTTTCCTCCTTCTAGTTCAGCCTTTGCCACGCCATGTTATGCGTCCGCGTTTTAAATCATAAGGCGATATCTCTACCGTCACCTTATCTCCTGGCAATATCCGGATATAATGCATACGAAGTTTGCCGGATATATGAGCGAGCACTTTATGCCCGTTCTCAAGCTCCACTTCGAACACAGCGTTCGGGAACGCCTCCGTAACTCTGCCTTCCATTTCAATTACGTCGCTTTTTGACAAACCAGCTCCTCCTTCTGCTACTCCTGGCCGCTGCACGACTTAATCGCACTGCGAATCTCTGCATCAAACACTTTTGTCCCCTGCCTCAGCTTTCCTGCTATTGAACCAAGGACAGTTTCCGTAAGTTTCAAATGCTTGAGTTTCTTCTTCTTTGGGTGATCTATCTTTCTAAAGTCACCGTCTGCAATATATACATAATGAGCATCAATAACACTCAGTATTATAAACATCCTGCCTGCATCCCTGCCGGCGCTTGAAACGGCAACTCTTCCAACTTCTGCCGGATACGTCACTGTTTTCACCCCTTCGTCAGTATCTCAGGACCGTTATCGGTCAGTGCGATGGTGTGCTCATAGTGTGACGAAAGACTGCCGTCCTTTGTTTTTACTGTCCATCCGTCGCCCATAGTCATTGTGTGCCTTTTACCCATGTTTATCATAGGTTCTATGCACAGCACCATGCCCGGTCGAAGTTTTGGTCCTTTACTGCCTGTCACAAAGTTCGGAACATTAGGGTCTTCGTGAAGCTGCTGGCCGATTCCATGCCCGACAAGCTCTCTTACCACCGAAAACCCGGCTGACTCTGCCGTTTTCTGTACTGCCGCAGATATATCCTGCAGCCTGCTGCCCGCCTCGAATGCCTTCATGCCTGCATAAAACGAACTTTCTGTAACTTCTATCAGCCTTTGCGCATCGCTGCTTACCGTACCTACTGCATACGTCTTGGCGTTGTCTCCGTGATATCCCTTATACTTTGCGCCGAGATCTATGCTTATTATGTCCCCGTCTTCGAGCACCCTTTCGCTCGGAATGCCGTGGACGACCTCGTCGTTTACCGATGCACATATCGTGGCCGGATACCCATTGTATCCGAGGAACGAAGGCTGTGCCCCGCATTTTTCTATAAACTGTCTTGCAATATCATCAAGCTCTTTTGTTGTAACTCCCGCTTTAACGTTCTGCCCTATAAGCGCCAGAGCCTGTGCCGATATCCTTCCGGCATCTCTCATAAACTTCAGTTCACGCTTTGACTTGAGTACAATCATTGCTGCTCCAGTACTCCGATTATCGTCTGCGTGATAGTATCTATGCCTCCCGAGCCCACGACATCGTGCAGCACGCCTTTATCGGTGTAATACTGTATCAAAGGCTCCGTATTCTCTTTATAGACCCTGAGCCGTTCAAGAACGACATCTTCCTTGTCGTCATCCCTCACTATCAAAGGACCACCGCACTTTGGGCAGGTCTTTAAGTCGGACAGCATAGACACGTGATACGTTGCGCTGCAGTTTTCACAGACCCTTCTGCCGCACAGTCTGTGCACCAGTTTATCATCCGGTACAAACAGGTTTATCACCTTATCGAGCTGCGTTATCTTGTCAAGCGTCTCCGCCTGCAGCTTCGTTCTCGGGAACCCGTCCAGCAGAAACCCTTTCTGCGCATCAGGTGCAGCTATTCTCTTTTCAACCATAGCCACCATCACATCGTCTGGGACGAGCTGTCCGGCGTCTATATACTGCTTGGCTTTGAGCCCAAGCTCGCTGCCTTTTTTCATCTCTGCCCGAAGCATATCTCCGGTAGAGATGTGAGGTATATCATATTTTGCTGCAATCTTCGCTGCTTGTGTTCCCTTGCCCGCTCCGGGCGGACCAACAAACATCCACTTCATAGCCCTACCTCTATTTCAGAAATCCCTTATAGTGCCTCATCATCATCTGCGACTCAAGCTGTCTTGTAGTCTCAAGCGACACGCTGACCATTATCAGAAGACTTGTTGCGCCGAATGGGGAGCTAAAGCCCGCCAGTGCGCTGAGTCCTGTAGGTATCGTCGCCACTACTGCCAGAAACAGTGCGCCGAACAGCGTAACGCGTGTCAGTATCTTTGTTAGATAATCTGACGTCGGTTTACCTGCACGTATGCCGGGTATGAACCCGCCGTTCTGCTGCAGGTTCTTCGCTACGTCAGGCGGGTTAAACGTCGCCTGAGAATAGAAGAACGTGAAGAAGAATATCAGCAGTGCAAACAGTACAAGGTATAGCGGTTTGTCCGCTCCCATTATCGCTTTATATCCCGCCATATCAGAACCGAAAAGCTGTCCGATGATGGTCGGGAACTGAATGAGCGTCAGCGCAAATATAAGCGGCAGAACGCCCGACTGATTTATTTTCATAGGAATATGTGTAGACTGTCCGCCGTACATCTTTCTTCCTATTACTCTCTTTGCATACTGAACGGGTATTCGCCTCTCTCCAAGGTCAACGAACGTAATACCAGATACTATAACGACCGCCGCCACCAGCACAACCGCTACGGTAAGCAGTGACGTCTGTGTATAATCCGGATTAAGCGCATTCTGAATCAACGTCTTTGCTGATGGATATAATCTGCTGACTATGCTTATGAAGATAAGCAGCGATATTCCGTTTCCGACTCCGTTTTCAGTTATATGCTCGCCTATCCACATTATCAGAGCGGTACCTGCCGTCAGACACATAACTATCGTTACATATGACATGAACATCGGTATTCCCGACATGCTTATAACATATTTCTGATAACTCAGCAGCACTGCAATTGACTGTATAAGTCCCAGCGCAACTGCCGCATAACGTGTGATAGATGCTATCTTCTTTCTTCCTTCCGGTCCTTCTTTGCTAAGCCTCTCAAGCGGCGGAAGCGCCATGGTGAGAAGATTCATAATGATAGACGCCGTAATGTATGGCGTGATACCAAGTGCAAATAGCGAGAAGTTAGACAGAGCACCTCCTGCAAACAGGTCCAGGAAACTTGCCAAAGACCCTTGCTGGATAGCGTTGCCCAGCGAAACTATATCCATACCGGGGACCGGTACATGCGCTCCGATTCTGTAAACAAGGAGCATCATAAGGGTATATAGTATCTTCTTTCTTATATCCGGAACTTTCCATGCATTTCGGAGCGTACTAAACATTATTCATTCACCTCAGCTGTGCCACCTGCGGCTGTAATTTTTTCCTGCGCCGTCTTGGTGAACTTGTCGGCTTTTACCGTCAGCTTCTTTGTGATCTCTCCGTTCCCTAAAACTTTAAGTCCGTCATTAAGCTTACGGATGACCCTTTTTTCCTTAAGAAGCTTAGCAGTAACCTCTGTTCCGTCCTCAAATCTTTCAAGGTCGCTCACATTCACTGTGGAATATGTCTTTGCAAATATATTTTTAAAACCACGTTTTGGCAAACGTCTTGCAAGCGGCATCTGACCGCCTTCGAATCCGGGGCGTACTCCGCCGCCGCTTCTGCTATTCTGGCCGTCCTGGCCTCGGGTAGCGGTTTTGCCCATGCCCGAACCGGCGCCTCTGCCAACACGCTTTCTTTTTCTTTTTGCGCCAGCAGCTGGCTTTAATTCGTTAATTCTCACGACTTGCCCTCCTTCCAGTTTATGCTTCAAGCACCTTGACAAGGTGCGTCACTTTTCTTATCATGCCCTGTATGCAGTCGTTGTCTTCTTTTTCGACGACTGAGTTAAGTCTCTTTAAACCAAGAGCTTCAAGCGTAGCTTTCTGATCCTTTGCATATCCTATAGGGCTTTTAACAAGCTGTATCTTGATTGTTTTCGCTTTTGCTTTAGCCATAACTATTCTCCTTACTTAAGATGGTCTACGCTTACGCCGCGAGCCTTTGCGTACTGCTCTGCAGTCTTCAAGAGTTTAAGACCCTCTATAGTAGCTTTAACGCAGTTTGCAGGTGTATTAGAACCCTGCGACTTCGTTTTTATATCTTTGACTCCGGCAAGCTCTAAAACCGCACGGGCCGGTCCGCCGGCGATAACACCGGTACCTTCGGCAGCCGGAAGCAGCAGTACTTTGCCTCTTCCGAAAATCCCGATGACCTCGTGAGGAATCGTAGTTCCCACTATAGGAACTTCTATAAGATTGCGCTTTGCCTTCTGTACGGCCTTTGAGATAGCATCCGGAATCTCCGCTGCTTTTCCAAGACCAGCGCCAACCCTGCCTTTTTCGTCTCCTACTACGACAAGCGCTGTAAAGCGGAAGTTTCTGCCGCCTTTAACAACCTTGGCAACACGGTTGACGTAAACTAGCTTCTCCTTGAATTCCTTATCTTCTTCCTTCTTGAAGTTGCGTCTGCCACGTCCCGGGCCTCTGCCGCCGTCGTTTTTTCTATCATTGCCTTTAAATGCATCGTTTCTCTGCACCCTGGTCTCCTCCTTCTAAAACTTGAGTCCGGCTTTTCTAGCGCCGTCAGCCAACTGCTCTACTCTGCCTGTATAGACATAGCCGCCTCTGTCAAAGACAACTTCTTTTACGCCTTTGGCTATGGCCTTCTTTGCAACTTTCTCGCCAACTATTGCAGCTGCTTCTTTTTTATTCTTGCCCTGCACAGCGGTCTTGATGTCTTTTTCCATAGTTGATGCACTTACTAAAGTCATACCTTTTTCATCGTCAATCACCTGAGCATAGATATGGCTGGTGCTGCGGTATACATTAAGCCTTGGCTTTGCAGCAGTGCCGGATATCTTGTTTCTTACCCTTAAGTGACGTCCTTTTCTGACTTTGTTTTTATTCTTCTTAATAATCAATTTTCACGCCACCTTTCTACATTCCGGTCTTGCCGACTTTACGCAGCACGACTTCGTCTCTGTATCTTATGCCCTTGCCCTTATACGGCTCTGGCGGACGGATACCTCTTATTTCGGACGCAACCTGCCCTACTATCTGCTTGGAGATGCCCGAAACCTTGATTATGTTCTGACCCTCTACATCAAGAGTAACTCCGTCTTCGACGACCTCGACCGGATGCGAGTATCCTACGTTCAGAACGATCTTGTTGCCGTTCTTCTGCACTCTGTAGCCGACGCCGACGACTTCAAGTATTTTTGTAAACCCGTCAGTCAGTCCGGTCACCATATTGGCTATAAGCGCACGTGAAAGGCCGTGCATCGCCCTGTCATATTTATTATCCGAGCTGCGCTTAACTTCAAGCACACCGTCATTTATCTCCACTTTTATAACCGACGGTATCTTTTCCGCGAGCTCGCCTTTGCTGCTTTTTACCTTTACAATGTTGCCATCCTCCACCGTAACGGTTACGCCGGAAGGAATTGTAATCGGCATTTTACCTATTCTAGACATTTTATTCTCCTTCGCACTTATAGGCGCTGTTGCTTGGCAGCACCCTGCAATATACAGTGCTCAATATAGTTACCAGACGTAAGCGAGGACTTCTCCGCCGACTTCGCCTTCTCTTGCATCTCTATCCGTCATAACGCCTTTGGACGTAGAAATGATAGCAACGCCAAGACCACCGAGTACCTTTGGTATATCGTCTTTCTTCGCATAAACACGAAGACCCGGCTTGCTTATCCTTTTAAGTCCATTGATGACAGACTCCTCTTTCACACCATATTTAAGAGTAATCTTTATGATGCCCTGAGGGCCCTCATCTATATTCTCATACCCCTTAATAAAGCCTTCCTTCAAAAGAATCGCCGCAACAGCTTTCTTCATGTTGGAAGCGGGCATATTAACAGTGTCATGCTTTGCTCCAAGAGCATTGCGAATACGTGTCAGCATATCCGCTACAGGATCAGTTACAGGCATTTGTTTACCTCCTTATAATATAGACCACAGCCTACCAGCTTGCTTTTCTGACGCCCGGAATCTCGCCTTTGTATGCGAGTTCCCTGAAACATATACGGCAAATTCCGTATTTGCGCAGAACTGAGTGCGGTCTGCCGCAAATTGAGCATCTCGTATAGTTTCTGGTCGAAAACTTCGAGCCTTTTTGCTGTTTATTTATCATCGCTTTTTTAGCCACTTTATTACCTCCGGTCCTAAAGGTTCCTAGCGCTTGAACGGCATACCGAGAAGGCTAAGCAGTTCCCTTGCTTCCTCGTCGCTCTGCGCAGTTGTTACTATAATAATATCCATACCGCGGATCTTATCTACATTGTCATATACGATTTCAGGGAACACCAATTGTTCCTTTAGTCCCATCGCAAAGTTTCCTCTTCCGTCGAATGAAGTGGGAGATATCCCCCGAAAGTCACGAACCCTTGGAAGTGCGACGCTGAGCAGTCTGTCGGCGAACTCATACATCCTGTTTCCACGAAGCGTAACTTTAGCGCCGACCTTCATGCCTTCACGGACTTTAAAGTTGGCAACACTCTTCTTTGCAACGGTTACTACGGGCCTCTGCCCTGCTATAATGGTAAGGTCGTCAACAGCGGAGTCAAGCCCTTTTGCGTTGTCCTTTGTGTCTCCGAGCCCCATATTTATAACTATTTTCTCCAGCCTTGGAACCTGCATAACGTTCTTATAGCCGAACTTCTTAGTCATAGCGGGGATAATCTCGCTATTGTAAGTATCCTTTAACCTTGGCATCTTCTCTTTCCTCCCTACTTGTCAAACGTCTCGCCGCATTTTTTGCATATACGGACCTTGCTTCCGTCGTCGAGCACTTTGAACCCAAGACGTGTAGCTTTGCCGCATTTACCGCAGACAAGCATTACTTTGCTGGCGTACATCGCAGCTTCCGAATGTATAATACCGCCCGGTTTACCCTGGCCTTTCGGTTTTTCATGTTTTGTCGCCATGTTGAGCTTCTCGACAATCAGCTTGCCGTTTTTTGGCTCAACATGCAGAACTTTTCCGGTCTTACCTTTTTCCTTACCGGAGATAACAACGACCTTGTCGTCTCTTTTAATATGCATAGCCATATCCTTATCCTGCCTTCCTATAACACCTCAGGTGCAAGAGATACTATCTTCATATAGTCTTTTTCTCTAAGCTCTCTGGCAACCGGTCCGAAGATACGAGTACCTTTCGGCTGTTTGTTTTCATCTATAATCACGGCTGCATTGTCGTCGAATCTTATGTAAGAGCCATCCTTGCGCTTAATGCCGTAGACGCTGCGCACTACAACAGCTTTTACAACTTCCTTCTTCTTGACGACCCCGCCGGGGGCAGCCGTTTTCACAGACGCTACTATAACGTCTCCTATATTAGCAGATACTCTCTTTGAACCGCCGAGAACTTTTATGCACTGTATCTCTTTGGCTCCGGAGTTGTCCGCCACTTTCAAGCGTGTTTCGGCTTGTATCATCTTTAGTGTCCTCCCTTTAATAATGGTTACTTGGCAGCTCTTACTACCTTAACAAGTCTCCATCTCTTATCCTTGCTTAAAGGACGTGTTTCAGCAATCAAAACCTCGTCGCCGGTCTTTGCTTCGTTGTTCTCATCGTGCGCCTTATACTTCTTTGAAGACTTGATAGTCTTTTTATAAAGCGGGTGCTTTGCTTTACGAATAATAGAAACAACTATGGTTTTGTCCATCTTATCGCTTACGACAACGCCTGTTCTTTCCTTGCGTATTCCTCGTTTTGTCATATCAACTCTCCTTAACTGTCAGCTGCTGCGGCAAGCTCACGCTCACGAAGCACAGTCTTGACTCTTGCAATATCTCTTTTTGTCTGCCTTACTACCATAACGTTTCCGAGCTGCCCGGTAGCATTCTGAAAACGCAGGTTAAAGAGCTCTTGCTTAAGGTCGCCGAGTTTACCCATCAATTCATCATTTGTCATCTCTTGCAGCTTGCTAGCTTTCATCCTGCTCACCACCTGTTTCTTCTTCGCCCTCAGACCCTTCGCCCTCAGACTCTTCACCCTCAGACTCTTCGCCTTCGATCTCTTCCATGATGTCGTCATAGGTAGTCTTAAAGGTTATCTTAGAGAACGCTACTTCATCGAAGTCCTCGTTTTCTGCAATCTTGCACTTGATAGGAAGCTTATAAGCCGCCAGCCTAAGCGCTCTTTTTGCAATCTCTTCAGATACTCCGGCGATCTCGAACATAACTCTGCCCGGTTTAACGACCGCTACCCAGTACTCCGGAGAACCTTTACCGGATCCCATCCTGGTCTCTGCCGGCTTTTCTGTTACCGGCTTGTGCGGAAATATCTTTATCCAAAC
The DNA here is from genome assembly GCA_963666505.2 of Christensenellaceae bacterium. Lineage (GTDB taxonomy): Bacteria > Bacillota > Clostridia > Christensenellales > SZUA-584 > JABGQS01. The sequence continues at coordinate 110,989 of CAXXXL010000003.1, forward strand.
GTGTCCGCCACGTTTTATATATCTTGTCATGGCGATACGTGCAGCTTCTATCTGGTTGCTCGTTATCCATGCGGGCTGAGTTGCTACAAGGCCGTACTGTCCGTAGTTGACCGTGTTGCCTCTTTGCGCCTTGCCCTTCATTCTGCCACGAAAAACTCTTCTGCGTTTAACCCTTTTTGGCATTAACATTTTTGCTGCCTCCTTCTGACGCTTTGAACTTGTCTCTCAAAGGATTGCCAAGTATTTCGCCTTTATATATCCAGACTTTGCAGCCTATTTTACCATATGTAGTGTTTGCTTCGGCAAAACCATAGTCAATGTCTGCACGGATAGTCTGACACGGAATGCTGCCATCGTGATACTTTTCATTTCTGGCAATTTCAGCGCCTCCAAGACGTCCGCTGCACAAAGTCTTTATACCCAGAGCTCCGCCTTTCATTGCTCTGCCCATGCTCTGTTTCATCGCGCGGCGGAACGAAATACGTCTCTCGAGCTGGCTTGCAATGCTCTCTGCAACAAGCTGTGCGTTTATATCCGGGCGTTTGACTTCCATGATATTGAGCACAACAGTTCTGCCCGTTTTTGCAGCGAGCTGCTTCTTTAACTGTTCAACTCCCTGTCCGCCTTTACCGATGACTATGCCCGGCTTTGCGGTATGAACGGTAACCGTCAGCTTGTTTGCCGCACGTTCCGTTTCGATTTTTGCAACTCCGGCAGCATAAAGCTGCTTTTTGAGCTGCTTTCTTATGTCGTTATCTTCTTTTATATACTTTGCAAATTCGCCTTTTCTGGCAAACCAGCGTGCATCCCAGTCTTTTATAACGCCGACACGCATTCCATGAGGATTAACCTTTTGACCCATTTACGCTTCCTCCTTAACTGCACTATCCAGTATGATCGTTATATGGCTTGTTCTCTTACGTATCCTGGAAGCCCGCCCTTGGGCTCTTGGCCTGAATCTTTTAAGCGTAGGACCCTGGTCAGCAAAAACTTCAGCAACGAAAAGGTCATCACGAAGGATTCCCTGATTGTTCTCTGCGTTGGCAATTGCAGAATTCAAAAGCTTCTCGACTACCGGACTGGCAGCCTTCTGCGTGTTTTTTAGGATCGCAATGGCTTCATTCACGTTCTTGCCACGGATAAGGTCTATAACAAGCTTGACCTTTGTGGAAGAGATACGTACAAACTTAACCTTGGCCATCGGTCTTCTATCTTTAAGCTCTTCTCTTTTTTGCGCTTTTTCTCTTTGACGAGTCGCCATTCTTAACTTGCCTCCTTCGAATTACTTGGAGCCAGACTTTTTATCGCCTGCATGCCCACGGAAAGTCCTCGTCGGTGCAAATTCACCAAGCTTATGACCAACCATATCTTCTGTCATATATACCGGCACGAATTTCCTGCCGTCGTGCACCGCTAAAGTGTGTCCGACCATGTCCGGGAATATCGTAGATGCCCTACTCCATGTCTTTATCACTTTTTTTTCATTCTTTTCGTTCATCTGCTGCATTTTGGAGAGCAGCTTCTCATCAACGAATGGACCCTTTTTTATCGATCTACTCATACTATAAAACTCCTTATTTGGTTCTGCGTCTTACGATATATTTATCCGACTGATTCTTCTTCTTCCTAGTCTTATATCCAAGTGTCGGTTTGCCCCAGGGCGTAACAGGACCCGGTTTTCCTATTGGCGATTTGCCTTCGCCGCCGCCGTGCGGATGGTCGTTCGGGTTCATTACCGAACCACGCACTGTCGGGCGGAAACCCATATGACGCTTCTTGCCTGCTTTGCCTATGCTTATGTTGTTCTGGTCGATGTTGCCGACCTGTCCGACAGTCGCTTTGGCTGTAAGCAGTATCATCCTTACTTCTCCGGACGGCAGACGCACCTGAGCGTACTTGCCTTCCTTAGCCATAAGCTGCGCAGAGTTGCCCGCGCTTCTTACGAGCTGTCCGCCTTTTCCGGGCGAGAGCTCTATGTTATGAATAAGAGTCCCCATCGGGATATCCTTAAGGAAAAGCGAGTTGCCCGGTTTGATGTCGGCGCCTTCGCCGGATACTACGCTGTCGCCTACTTTTAGGCCGTAAGGCGCCAGTATGTATCTCTTCTCACCGTCTGCATAATGCAGAAGCGCAATGTTCGCAGTTCTGTTCGGATCATACTCTATAGTAGCCACTGTTGCAGGAACGCCGTCTTTATTTCTTTTAAAGTCGATTATCCTGTATTTTCTTTTTGCCCCGCCGCCCCTGTGACGAACGGTGATGCGACCGTTAACGTTTCTTCCGGCCTTGCGTTTTCTTACATCAAGCAGCGATTTTTCGGGAGTTGTGCATGTGATTTCTTCAAATGCACTTACCGTCATTCCCCGTCTGCCTGGTGATGTTGGTTTATACTTTTTAATCGCCATTTCTTGCTTCCTCCCTTTTAACTACTGTGCAAGCGAATCGAAGAACTCGATAGTCTTGGAATCGCTGGTCAGTGTTACAAAGGCTTTCTTCGTTTCAGCACGTCTGCCTTTTGTATATCCCTGACGTTTCACTTTGCCGATCTGGCGAAGAGTGTTGACTTTCTTTACCTTTACGCCGAATACTTCTTCAATAGCTTCCTTTACCTGGGTCTTTGTGGCCCTTTTATCGACGATAAACGTGTACTTTTTAACAGTGAGATCGTCATAGCTTTTTTCGGTAAGCACCGGCTTTAAAATAATATCTCTAGCTTCCATTTAAGCAAAAACCTCCTCGACCTTCTTTACAGCGTCTTTAGTTATGATAAGCTTGTCATAGTTAACAAGGTCATATACGTTGACGGTGTCGGCAGTTAAAGTCTTGATGCCCTGTATGTTTCCTGCGGCACGTACTACGGCGTCGTCTTTTGCCGGCGTTACGATAAGCGCCTTTTTAACATCAAAACCCTTCAATATTTCCGCCATTATCTTTGTTTTTGGTGCATCCAGCGCCAAATCTTCAAGAACGATAATGTCATTGTCAGAAACTTTCATCGAAAGCGCACTCTGTATGGCAAGTTTTCTGACTTTCTTGTTGACCTTCTGGCTGTAGTCCCTTGGCTTGACTGCGAATGTCATGCCGCCCTTTGTCCAGATAGGAGAGCGTGATGAGCCGGCTCTGGCTCTGCCTGTTCCCTTTTGTCTCCACGGCTTTATTCCGCCGCCTCTAACTTCGCTTCTGGTAAGTGCACTCTGTGTTCCCTGACGTCTGTTGGCCAGCTGGGCCACAACGACCTGGTGCATAACGGCTTCGTTTACTTCGACGCCGAATATTTCATTTTTAAGATTCATCTGGCCGGTCTTCTCGCCGTCCTTCTTATATACCGATACTTTAGGCATTTGTTTCACATCCTTTTCTTCTGGCCGCTTTGGCTACGACTGCTTTACAGCTTTTGTTATAGATACGAGGCTGCCTCTGGCTCCGGGTACTGCGCCTTTAACAAGCAGTACGTTCTTGTCAACATCGACGCCGACTATCTTTACGTTCTGTACAGTAACCGTCTGCGAACCGCCGTGTCCCGGCATCTTCTTGCCCTTGATGACTTTGCCCGGGTCTGCACAGGCACCGATCGAGCCGGGAGCCCTCTTGTTGTGGCTACCGTGAGTCATCGGACCTCTTGCAAAACCATGCCTAGCAATAGTTCCCTGAAAGCCTTTGCCTTTGGACGTGCCTTTTATATCGACGACATCGCCTTCTTCAAAGACGTCCACTTTTATTTCCTGACCAAGCTCAAAAGAGTCTACGCTCTCAACACGATACTCTTTAAGTGTGCGCTTAAGCGGAGCGCCAGCTTTCTTTATATGTCCGGCTATCGGCTTCGTGACGAGCTTTTCTCTTATATCTCCGTATCCAAGCTGAACTGAGCTGTAACCGTCAGTCTCAATTGTCTTTTTCTGTGTAACGACGCACGGGCCTGCCTCAACAACCGTTACCGGTATAACAGTGCCGTCTTCCATAAACACCTGCGTCATTCCAAGCTTTTTACCCATTATCGATTTCATTTATACGCACCCCCTAGAGCTTGATCTCTATGTCTACACCGGAGGGAAGGTCGAGTCTCATAAGCGCATCCGTCGTCTTGGATGTTGCTTCGAGTATGTCGATCAGCCTCTTGTGTGTCTTGATTTCAAACTGTTCTCTGCTATCCTTATATTTGTGCGGCGCACGAAGGATCGTTACGATCTCTTTCTGCGTCGGCAGAGGTATAGGACCCGCTACCTTAGCGCCAGTACGTTTTGCCGTCTCTACGATTTTTCCTGCCGATTGATCGATCAGGTTGTAGTCATACGCCTTAAGTTTGATTCTGATTTTTTGGCTTGCCATTCTTTGTTTCCTCCTTACGCCGAGCGTTTCCATATACACGCTGCCGTGTGTGTCGTATAGCTTTTTCGCGGCATTATCTGCCGCCTTGTCCGGTCCCGTCGTAAATTTGTCGCCGGGTCCTATTAATGAAACGCCGCCCAGTTTCTTTTGGACTTGCGGTCTTGCTATAGTTATCCGAAATGCGTTTTTTTCCGGTAACCTATCGCTTCATCCCGCTGATTATCACGCCCGATAAGAGCGCAACGGACGTATTATATAATAAACCATGCGCAAAAGCAAGTGTTTTTCAGCACTTTTTTTTGCTTTTTTTACGGTTAAACAAATGCTCTTTTTTATACACTTTCTTCCTTATATTATATAGACAAAGTATATTAAAACCAAGACGGCACATGTTGTATAGCATCAGATCATATACCACTATATATCCCTTTCATACAGGTCTTTGCAGGTTCGCAGCTGTTTTTGATTAGAAAAGTTTCTTTTTAGGTTTAATTTTACTCCGTTATGTTATATATTAATTACTGAATCAATATCAGCATTTTTGTTGCTGCCATAATAAAGAACTGTATTTATTTCGGCTTTGTTGAAACAGGAGTCATTATATGATAGACAAAAAATTATTAATACCTGTTTTTCTCGTATTACTATTTATACTTGCGCTGCTTATTCTGCCTGCGCTTGACACAAGCAGCAGAAAACAGCCCGCAGAAGCTGTACTTCAAACCACTGAAGCTGTTCCTGCCAAGCAGGAGGGCGACAGCGAAAAGCAAGCAAACTATGAGATTAAGCAGTACTATAAAGTGCCGTCTGAAGACAAATCCTTCGCTGTGTCCGACGTCTTCTTCGAACAGTTGTATGCACTTTGGCCTCTTTCATATGTTTCAGCGGATGAGTTTGGCGAACTGGCAGTAGAATATGTAGATATTGACCTAAAAACAGACAGCACCTATCTTACATTCTTATTTATCTCGGAACTGGACAAAGCCGCTGCCTCTAAGCAGTGCAGCGAAACGCTTTTCGGTACCGCCGTTGATTCACTGCCCTTTGATGGAGCAGTAACGACAGAAGACGAAAGCAGAGTCATAGCCTGCCTGGATGTTACAGAAGCGGGGCACGGCACCCTTGTCAGTATAAGCTTTACTATTGAAGATCAGATATGTATTACAGACGCACTATGCGCAGAAAACCCATGGCTTAACGAATTCATTTACCCCGGTCTGGATGATAATATGCTGGTCACAGAAGGTATAACATATACTGCACCTTCGGGTGTAACCCAATATAGAGTATACTCACCTTCTTTGGAAGTTAAAGCACAGGCTTTTGATTGGTACAGCGGATTTTCAGATTTCCCCGGCTACACTATCGCTACTCTGAACGATGAGCAGAACTTCTTTTTTAAGCAGGACGGATGTAAGTTTAACATATGCGAATACATGGATTCTCTGATAAAGATAACCGTAAGCAGCACTTTACAATAAACTCGTTTTACATAATAAGTCTACATAGTTTTCAGGAGTATGGCTGCCTCTTTTTGCTTGGAAACTCTAAGTATAGCCCGCACATGCGTTTTCCGCCTCCTTTTACTAATGTTATGATATTATAGCATATCTTTTATGCTTTCTGCGCCGCCGTAATGACCGCTTTATCAATAACGTCTTTTCTGTGAACATTGTTTATTTGGTTATGCATAATATTGGTGTCTATGATATAATACATATACAAAGCATACAATTATAGGATTGATATTTTATCTGGAGGAAAAAGACATGGCAGGGTTGTTTGAATCAATAAAACTTGTAACTATTATATTGTTTTTTGCAGGCATGGCTCTCATTACTGTAGAGCTTTTCATACCCGGCATAGGCATATTCGGAGGCCTTGGCGCTATATGTCTTATTCTTGCCATCGTGTTTCAGGCTAATACTTTTTTGCAGGGTCTGATACTGTTCCTGATAATAGCCGCCATAGTAGCCGTTCTTGTTCTGATAGTGGCTCGCAGCTTTAAAAAAGGGCGGCTTTATAAAAGCTCACTGGTGTTAAAAAACGAAGCAAAGAGAGAAGACGGCTATTTATCCAACGACGATAACTCCTCTCTCGTTGGTAAGAGCGGAGTCAGCCTTTCCATCCTTCGTCCCTCGGGCAGAGCAAACATCGTTGGAGTACTGTGCGACGTTGTAACTGACGGCGAATTCATCGACGCGGGCGAGAAAATAGTTGTTGTCCAGTCCGTCGGCAGACGCATCGTTGTGAAAAAGGAAGAAGCATGAAGTACTGCCCCGTCTGCAAAATAGAATACTCGGACAAGGCAGAATACTGCAAGAAATGCGAAGCACGCCTGATGGAAAAAGAGGACAAACCGACAGCGATAAAGACAGACTATAAAAGGCTTTTAAAGATATGTCTTTATACCGGCGCCTTTATAGTTTTTATAATGATACTATATTATCTTTACTATCTTCTATTGACATAGAACCGCTTTTATCAGTGGTTAAATAAATAAAAATTAAGGAGTATTACAAATGGAAATCTGGGCAATTATTGTGATAATAGTAGCAGCGTTCATATTCCTGGTGCTTTTCTTCAGCTTCGTTCCCGTCCGCCTTTGGATAGCGACAAGAGCAGCTGGCGTAAAGCTGAAAATCGTCTCACTTATAGGAATGCGCTTAAGGAAGATACCTCCGGCACGTATAGCGAATCCGCTTATAAAAGCCGTAAAGGCCGGCATAGACTTAAATACGGATATGCTTGAGCAACACTATCTTGCAGGCGGAAATGTTGACAGGGTCGTCGATGCGCTCATAGCAGCGCAGAAAGCAGACATACCTCTCAACTTCAAGCGTGCAACGGCAATAGACCTTGCCGGACGTGACGTGCTGACTGCAGTTAAAATGAGCGTTAACCCGAAGGTCATCGAAACTCCTGTCGTTGCAGCTATAGCCAAAGACGGTATTGAGCTTCGAGCAAAAGCACGTGTTACTGTTCGTGCCAACATCGACAGGCTGGTCGGCGGCGCTGGCGAAGAAACCATCATCGCCCGTGTAGGCGAAGGTATCGTTACCACTGTTGGTAGTGCAGAAACGCACAAGCAGGTTCTTGAAAACCCTGACCTTATCTCTAAGCGTGTTCTTTCAAAAGGCCTTGATGCCGGAACAGCCTATGAAATACTGTCTATCGACATAGCAGACGTTGATGTCGGAAGAAACATCGGCGCTCAGCTGCAGATAGACCAGGCGCAGGCAGACAAGAAGATAGCACAGGCAAAGGCCGAAGAGCGCCGTGCAATGGCTGTTGCAAGAGAGCAGGAGATGCAGGCGGCAGTTCAGGAGATGCGTGCAAAGGTCGTCGAGGCGGAAGCAGAGATACCAAAAGCTATGGCAGAAGCTTTCAGAGACGGGAATCTTGGCATAATGGATTACTACAACATGAAAAATGTTATGGCCGATACTAAAATGCGTGACAGCATAGCCGGCGCTACAGAAACGAAAGATGAATCGACGCCTGTTCAAGAGTAAAGAAGGGCAAAATATATGGATACCTGGATAATTGTTTTAGTTGTTGTTATTGGCATAGTAGTGCGTATACTCAGCTCTGCGGCTAAGAAAAAAGCAAAGCAGCAGGAAGCTGAACGCAACGCCGGAGCAGAAGGCAGGACAGCACCTGCCCCGCCTCACCGTACGTCTTCGATGAGCGACATTCAGCGCGCCTTTATGGAAATGAGCGGTTTGGCAGAAGAGCCGGTCAAAGCTCCGCCTGCTGCAAATTACAGCGGCAGCGCAGGTAAACCTGTTCCCATGAGTTCTTCAGAAGGCCGCACTGTAGAGTCAAAAAGCCTCGGTTCCTATGAAGGAGCTTATTCTTCCGAAGGCAGTTCAAGCCTGTCTGAAGGTCTTGGTTCCTATGAAGGGGCTTATTCTACCGAAGGAAAAGCAGGTAAAACCGAAGGCATTGAGTTTCACCCTTCCGGCGCTCATTCTTATACAGGCAAATACGTCGATGTAGATTTGACAACGCTAAAGGTCGATCTGAATGAAGATTTAAAGTCAAGCTATGCAAGCGCATCTGTTGATAAGCGCAAAAAGAATCCGCTCAAGCTTTTTGAAAACAAAAGTGATTTTACAAAAGCGGTCATCTATTCAGAGATCTTGAGCCGAAAAGCACGGTAAGCGGCTGCACAATAGGAACATGAGGATAAGGGTTACGAGAATATGAAGAAGCTATTGGTGTTTTTACTGTGTGCCTCTTTGGCAGTGCTGATAACAGCCTGCGGACACCCTTCTCTTAAAACGCAAAGCGCAGCTGCACAGCCCGAACAAACACAGCAGCCGCACAATCAAACGGAGCAGCAGTCCGTCGACGAAGAGCACGGTAAGCGGCTGCACAATAGGAACATGAGGATAAGGGTTACGAGAATATGAAGAAGCTATTGGTGTTTTTACTGTGTGCCTCTTTGGCAGTGCTGATAACAGCCTGCGGACACCCTTCTCTTAAAACGCAAAGCGCAGCTGCACAGCCCGAACAAACACAGCAGCCGCACAATCAAACGGAGCAGCAGTCCGTCGACGAAGAGCTGCAAAAGGCAGGCTTTTCATGGTCTATTGCTGTAAACGGATTCACAGTTGATAGCAAAGAACTTGAAGCTAGCCTCGAATCGGTTTATATGCGTGTGGGCTGCACACCTTCAACCGGCTACCGTCTGACAGACCTCATTGAGTTTGCCGGCGAGGCCAGCGATATCACTGGAGTAACCGTAACTTTCGAAGACGCAAGCTACATGAACCTTTCGCCGGAAGATCTTCAAAAGGACGGAACTTTGCTTGTTACAGCAACGGACGACGAACCGTTCGAGAAACCGCTGCTTGGATATGAAGAACTGATATATATGGTTCCTGTAGTAAAAATAACTGTTAATCACTAAACGATATGGCCGGGCGCAATGCCCGGCTTTTTGTAAGGAGATAAAAAATGGCAGCAGACCTTTTTCATCCGTGGAACGAATACACAGCTCCGTTCAGAATAATTGACAACCTGTATTTCGTAGGCAATATCGCCTCTTCCAGCCACCTGATAGACACCGGCGAGGGGCTTGTGCTTATAGACACCGGCTATCCCCAAACGCTTTATATGCTGATAGAATCTATATGGGAGCTTGGTTTTGACGTACGGGACATAAAACACATACTGCACTCACACGGGCATTATGACCATTTGGGTGCAACAAAAGCTCTCGTCGAAATGTCCGGAGCAAAAACATGGATAGGCGAAGCAGATGCCCCGTATGCGGACGGAAGCGTAGACCTAACTTGGGCAAAAGAGCTAGGGTTTGAGTATTACGAACAGTTCAAGCCGGATTTTCTTGTAAATGACGGCGATGTTTTTGAGCTTGGAAACGTCAAAATAGAAATGCTCAGCACTCCGGGGCACACACCCGGGACTGTGTCGTTTTTCTTCGATATGCACCACGAAGGTAAAGCGTATAGCGTCGGCATGCACGGCGGCGTTGGCACCAACTCGATGCGTAAAAGCTTCCTTGAAGAGTACGGCCTTGATTTTTCGTGCAGACAGGATTTCTTTGCTGGGATAGAGCGGCTACGTAAGAAAAAAATAGATATCTTCATAGGAAACCACACATGGAACAATGACACCGTCGGAAAATCAAAAAAGATAACTAAAGATTACAACCCGTTTATTGACGAGACTGCCTGGCCGCAGTTTCTTCTAGACTGCAAAGCAGCTCTGCAAGCGGAAATAGCACAGAACGGTTAAACAATAGACTTATAAATTCTCCTGCCAGAAACAGAAAAGCAAGTGCTTTTTCGCATAATAAAAGGGACCTTTCGAAAAAGCCCCTTTTTTTGCTTTAGATCTCTGTGCTAGTCGTTATAGAACAAATAATAGCACGATTGCCGCCACCACAACCAGCCCGATTACGACCAGTACCGCCTGAACTGCTTTGTGTCCGTAATTGAACGCAAACCCAACGCCGTATCTGCTGGAAACAAGTATGCTTTTATCTTTCTTGTTATAATAGAATATCTCAAACTTCCAGTATTCCGGCAGCTGCCTGTTGATGGCCTGCGTGTTCTTTTTTCTGTTTCTGAAAAGTCCCATCCTCTTTGTCTCTTCTTTTTTACTTCTCGAACGTCCTTGCCCTTACTACTCCGTCGATTTCTCTTATACTATCCGCAACGTCGTCCGGCACCTTCTCGTCAAGGTTTATGGCAGTGTACGCTATATTTCCCTTAGACTTGTTCACCATGTCCGTTATGTTTGCGCCAAGATCTGCAAGCATAGCAGTCATTTTGCCCACCATACCCGACGTGTTCTCGTGCACCACAGCTATACGATACTTGCCCGTAAACGGCAAAACGCACTCCGGCATGTTGACAGAGTTGACTATCTTACCGGTTTCAAGGTAATCCTTAAGCTGCTTTGCTGCCATAAGCGCACAGTTCTCTTCAGATTCGGGCGTAGACGCCCCAAGGTGAGGAACGCAGATGACGTTGTCGTTTTCAAGCAACTGCTCGTTTGGAAAATCGGTAACGTATTTACCTACCCTTCCGCCTTCTAGCGCATCATAGAGCGGATCATAATCGATAAGACCGTTGCGTGCAAAGTTGAGTATTATAACGCCCTGCTTCATCTTCTTAAATTCTTTTTTACCGAGGAACTTCTTTGTCTTATCCATAAGCGGTATATGTATAGTGATATAGTCCGCTTTTGCAAGCAGGTTGTCTAAGTCTATTGCACGGCTGACATCTTGAGAAAGTCCCCATGCAGATTCCACAGAAATATATGGATCATAGCCTATGACGTTCATTCCAAGGCTGTGCGCAGCATTCGCCACCATAACGCCGATAGCGCCAAGGCCTATTACACCCAGCGTTTTTCCGGCAAGCTCCGGCCCGACAAACTGCTTCTTGCCCTTTTCAACAAGCGGCAAAACTTCATCGCCCTTGCCAACCAGTGTTTTCACCCAAGAAGTCGCTTCAAGTATGTTCCTGCTGGCTATAAACATTGCTGCCAGCACAAGTTCTTTTACACCGTTAGCGTTCGCACCCGGTGTGTTAAAGACTACGATGCCTTCCTGTGTACAGCGTTCTATTGGAATATTGTTTACTCCAGCACCTGCCCTAGCAATCGCTTTAAGTCTTTCCGGAAATGCCATATCGTGGCACTTTGCGCTTCTTACCAGAGCGGCATCAAAATCATCATAATCGTCTTTTATCTTATAGTTCTTTTCGTCCAGATACTTATATACCGCATCAGAAATTGGGTTAAGCTGTTTTACCTTAAACATAATTCTCTCCTCATCTAAGCTTTCTTCTCAAACTCTTTCATGCACTCGATAAGTGCATCAACGCCCTGCATCGGCATAGCGTTGTATATGCTCGCCCTCATTCCTCCGACACTTCTGTGCCCTTTTATGTTTACGATATTATTTTGCTTTGCAGCTGCGATGAACTTCTTATCGAGCGCTTCATCTCCTGTGACAAACGTTACATTCATGATGGATCTGTCTGCCGGATCTGCCGTTCCCTTAAACAGACTCGAATTGTCAAGATAATCATATATCTTTGCAGCTTTTTGTATGTTGGTACGGTACATTGCAGCAACTCCGCCCTTTTCAAGAAGGTGTTCAAACACAAGGCCTGCAATATAGATTGCATAGGTCGGCGGCGTGTTATACATAGAGCCCTTTTCTGCTTGAGTTTTATAGTCAAGCATTGTCAGCGTGTTCTCAGGCGCTCTTCCAATAAGGTCTTCACGGATTATAACTAATGTGAGCCCGGCCGGGCCGATATTCTTCTGCGCTCCGGCATATATTAAACCAAAATCAGAAACATCTATTGGCTCTGAAAGTATGTTTGAAGACATGTCTGAAACGAGCGGTAAGTCTCCCACCGGCGGCAGATTAATGAACTTTGTTCCATATATAGTGTTGTTCTGAGTTATATGCACATAGTCTGCAGGATCTGCAAACATTGCCTCATCCGTCTTCGGTATATACGAAAATTTCTTGTCCTCGGAAGACGCAGCAATTTTTACCTCACCAAGTTTTTCTGCCTCCGCAATTGCCTTTTTACTGAATGCTCCGGTCTTTATGTAGTATGCTTTTTTATACTGCGTCATAAGGTTTAAGGGTACCATATCGAACTGAAGCGATGCCCCGCCCTGCAGGAAAAGCACTTTATAGTTTTCGGGTATTCCCATAAGCTCCCTTAAGTCACTTTCAGCTTTGTCTATTATAGCCTGATAATCCGCAGACCTGTGGCTCATCTCCATAACCGACATTCCGCTGTCGTTGTAAGTCAGCATCTGGTTCCTTGCTTTTTTAAGCACTTCCTCCGGCAGACAAGCCGGTCCGGCACTAAAATTATAAACTCTCATTTTCAGCCTCCCTCTTCAATATTTAAATTTATTAATCACCCCACAGACGCATACGTCGGCAGGGACCTCGACATTTAAACAAAAAATATTCACCGTTTTAACATGCTAAGTATTATATGTTATTTTTTTAACAAATGCAATAGGCTATAGAGTCCTTCATTTTTTCTTAAGTTTTACCGTTCCATTTTCAACAATATAAACCCTTCCTATCGTACTTTTCACGGGCACTGCAGACGTTATAAAACACTGTACCCCTTTGGCGTATCCGAGCAGCGCATTCTGCCTTGCAAAGTCGAGCTCGCTGAAAACGTCGTCCAGTAAAAGCACGGGCGTTTCCTCGAAGTCGTCCATAGCTATGCGCAGAGTAGCGATCTTCAGCGATAGCATCGCCGTTCTTATCTGCCCCTGCGAAGAATAAGCTTTTATCTCGCTGCCGTTTATAGCGACCGAGATATCTTCCCTGTGCGGTCCGTGAATGCTGAACCCCTGCTCTATCTCGGAAGAAAGAGCGGCGCTCATTTTTTCAAACAGTGCCCCGGCAATGTCGTCTCCCGAAACGCTGCACCTATATTTCAATGACAATTCTTCGCCGTTGGAAAGATGCTCGTGCACATCCTTTGCTTTTTGCTCCAGCCTTTCCAGGAACTCTCTTCGTGCCTTTATTATCTTTTCACCGTGCGCAGATAGCTGTTCGTTGAAGACATGCACAAGCTGTGCAAGCTTTTCCGGATTCATCCTCGATTTAAGCAGCGCATTTTTCTGCATCAGCGCCTTTCCGTATTCCTGCAGCTCGAAAAAATATGCCGGCCTTAGCTTGCTTATCTCCATGTCCATGAAGCGCCTGCGCAGCTGCGGAGACTCTTTTAGCACCTTTAGGTCTTCCGGCGAAAACACAACTGCCACGAAGTTTCCGAAAAGCTCTCCCATCCTGCGTGCAGGCTCGCCGTTCACCTTAAGGCTTTTCTTGCCGTCCCGCATGATGAGCGATTCCATAACAAGCGTACCCTGTCTTTTTTCTATCGTTCCTTTTATATATGCGCTGTCATTCTCAAACCTTATGCACTCTGCATCCTTCTGCGTCCTGAAGGATTTACCGAAGCTCAAAAATCCGATGGATTCAAGTACGTTCGTCTTGCCGGCAGCATTTTTTCCCTCAAGAATATTGATTCCGCCGTCAAACTGCACGTCCAGATGCTCATAGCTTCTGTATTTTTTTATCAGCAGCTGCTTTAAATGCACTAAAACTCCCCTTTATGCCGCAGTATAGAACCATACGGCTCCGCATACGTTTATTATAACACCCAGTACCGCCAATACAACCGGTAAAGCTGCAACTTTGCTCTTCAGTCCTTTGCCCGCCAGCGCAAGGTCTTCGGATATAATAAGCGTCATGAATGGTATCATGTCCACAAGATACCTGCTGCCAAACTGCCAGCCGCCCATGGTCCTGTGAGCCAGCATAAGCAGCATATGAACAATAAGACACACCAAATATATAGCCTGTTTTGCGCCAAACTTCTGCCTTGCCATGCTTACAACCAGCAGCACATATGCCGGGTTCACAAGGAAAAACAACGTTCCGTTGAATTTGGGCGGCTCAAGCACGCCGTTTGAAATTACTGGCAGCTTTAGTATTTCCAAAAAGTTTTTGCCTATATAAGAAAAGCTGAACTGCGACTCCTGCGCAAACTCCGGCAGATAGTTGTGTCCAAACTCGAATATGCTGTCGAATCTTATGTAATTATACACTGCGCCAAGCGAACCTATGAAAGCTAGCGGCAGTACATATTTTATGCAGGAAAAAAAAGTCCTTATCCTTCCACTACCAGCGTCAATGTTTTTATACAGCAGATATAACATCAGCGGAAAATAGAGGATTTGAAACGGTCTGCACAAAAATGCCGCTCCAAGCGCGAGAAAAGCAAAGTACCACGCCGCTTTTTTCTTTGATGTTATCAAGTATACGGCAAGCGCCGAGAAGAAAAAACCCTGTACCTGCGCCGAAAACCACACCCATCCGGTGACCGAGAGGTAGAAAAGGTTGCTTCCCAGCACCAACAGCAGCGCTAGAACTGCGCTATTTAAATCACCAAATTTTTTTCTGTTGAATATGAAGTATATAAGCACAAAGCTGGCAAGACCGAAGATCGTATTGACAAGGTTATCAGGCGTCGCAAAGCCAAATATCGGATAAAGCAAAAACTGTATCACGCTCGGAAAAGGCGGAAAGCTTATGAAAAACTGCCCGTCATACTCTGCAATCTCCAGCCATGAAACGTTTTGCGGAAGGCTTGCGGATCCGTTCCACCACTGCTGTGCCTGTCGCGTATAAGAATCGTAATCGCTGTGCGAGAAAGCGCCCTGTCCTATAATCGAATATAGCACAACGTAGCAAATGGCGAGAAGTAAAAATGCCCATAAGAAGTGTATTTTAAACTTAGCTTTCATAATTTAAGACTTAAGGTAGATGTGAGTACTGGGCGCTTTTCCGGACACTATATCGCTTATCCTGTTTGCCGCACTCGAAATATAAACATGGGTGCCAAGCTTCGCCGGCCCAAGCGAATATTTAAGCTTTGCCCCTGCACCGTTTGCACCTTCACGTGAAGCTCCGCTGCAATAGCTTGCCGCCAGCATCACGTTTTCTTCAAGCTCTTGCGGTGTTTTGCCCGTAACTTCCTTTATAAGCGAAGACTCATCACCACGCTCTTTATATATCCCGTTGACCGAAGTTAGTATAACAAGCTTCCTTGCTTTTACGAGCATAGCGACAATAGACGCCGTTTCGTCGTTGTCCACGCACTCCACAATGTTATCCGAACCGTTGCCCATCTGTTTAAGTTCCATCTTGCGGTTTTCTTCGCTGGAAACCGGGTCGTTGTAGTTGATTATCGGTATTGCGTTATGCTCCGGTGCACGCAGCAGAAACTTTAATATATGTTCACGCTTCTCCTTGTCGTTGAAATGGCTGTGCTCTACAAGCAGCTGTCTTACTGAATATTCCGGGCTGATGAATCTTCGATAATTGGTCATGAGTATCGCCTGACCCTGTGCAGAATAGTCCGTTTTTACGTCTTCAACATCTCCCTGCGCCTCTTTGCCGTTCCTCATTATATAGTCAAGCCGGCCTATTTCGGTAGCGCCGGAGCTTACAAGCAGCATCCCGGGCATAAGAGCTTTGCCCAGCCTCGAAAATATATTATAATCAAGGTCTCCGTCCTCGCTGTGTATGAGAGCCATCGACCCTATTTTAACTATCATATCATATACGCTGTTTAACATCTTTGTCCTCAGATCCTATAAATTCTTCTATTTTTTTTGCCGGCTCTGAAAAGCGATCTTTAGCCTTTCTTCGAGGAACTGGCTGAGCCCTGTCACCTTAAACTGTATTATCAGCGCAAGCACAGCAAGCACCATAAAAACAGCAAAGAAAATGTATCCGTTGTGCCTTATCACGCTGTCCAGTCCAGCTATTAGACCAAGCTGCTTTGCATAATCTGCATGAGGTGCAAGTGCAAAAAACACACCCGCAGAACCGGCAAGCCCCGCGCCTAAAAGACTTGTCGCTATTATAACGCCCACACGCTTGTATGCAAAGCTAATAAGTCCGATTATTATCATCACAGTGATGAATGCCGGAAAAGCAAAAGGCTTGTCAATAAGCCCGAAAGCTATCAAAATCAAATATGACAAGAACCCTGCGCCCACGGCTCCGGTAAAAAATGCGGGCAGCCTTAAGAAAAAGAAAAGCACTACATATGAAGCCACAGCCGTCCCACCGTAAAAGAGCGCCGAAATAAGCTCATTTTGCCTTAAATAACCGCCCACCAAAAAATACAGCAAGACTTCAATCACTATCATACCGCAAACCGGCAGCAGAAATCTTGCAAATTTATAGCCGGCTATACAAAAAACAAGCCCGATTATTACTATTGCAATAATATTTATCTGTGCAAACAACGAAATCTGCATTTAGTACCTTCCCCAAAAAAAGTATCATTTACTTGGTTTGTATTATACATCATAGCGCCGGGCATATCAAACACCAAAAGGAAAAACTCAAATATAATATTTTAAAATATCGTAGTTGTTACATTGCCATAATATGATAAATTTAGGAATCATATAACAGCAGATATGTTATAATTAAATAAACAGAAAATCCTTGCCTGAAACACAATATAATTGGAGGATCATATGGATAATATAACAAATCCTACAAAAGCTCAGTCACCAAAAGAAATGTATGATATTGTTACTAAATTAAATGAGCAGTTTAATTCTATATTTGTTTGGAACGACTTTGTTGATGAGATAAAAAATAAGAATCGTTTCTTTCCATCAGAAAAGTTTCAAGAATATATTAGAATGCTTTTAGATTTTAATAAAACTACAACATATAATACAGAGTTCTACAGGGCAAGAATAATAAAACCATATCATTATATTAATATGCATATCGTCGAAATTGATGAGACCAACAATAAAAGTGGTATTTTTGGACTATCTCGTGAAGAAATGCAGGCACCACCAAGTGAAGTGGCTAATGATGGCCGAGCTAACCCTAAAGGCATTTCATATCTTTATCTTGCTAACGATCCACAAACTGCTTGTTCAGAAATAAGGCCTTCAGTAACTGATTACATATCAATTTCAAAATTTATTCTTGAAAAAAGTCTGAATATAATAAGTCTAAATAGTATTAATTTAGAAAAGTATAATGAGCCTGAAAAAACTAAAAGATTTCATTTTCTTAAAAATGTGTTTAACTCCTTTACGATGCCGATAAATGAAAGAAATTCTATTATATATGCTCCAAGCCAATATATAGCTGCCTACTTGCAATCAAATAACATTGATGGTATTCAGTATGCAAGTTCAAGTAATATGCAACCTGAATCTTTCAATATAGTATTATTTGACCCAAAGAATGCAAAATGTGTTGAAGAATATGGAGAAGTTTACCGATGTATTGAAAAGAAGACCGTTTTTCAAAATATATCAGTTTTAAATGAAGAAGTTGTTATAGCTAAATGTTCTTCATCTGTTTTAGATAGTGAAAATATTAAGGGTATAAAGAAAAATTTTCAAAATTATATTGTTGCTAATAAAAATAGAAAGGGGTAGTTAAAATTAGCTGCCCCTAAAAATCTAAGTAATATTTCTTTTTAATAGCCGTTCTCTGCATAATATGTCAAATCTGACAGCAGCTGTTCGTTTGAGGGTATGCTGTCGTAAACGTATATAATATCGCCGGTTGAGCCGAACACAACGTATGCAGGCACCCCGTCTAATCCAAGGTAGTTTATATATTGGGCGCCTTCATCAAAGTATACTTCCACGTTCGGATAGTCCTGATAGGGAAACCAGTCGATAAAATCGCCGATAGACATCCCGCCGTACACCAATGCAAATAAAAAACGGGCAGCTCTTCTGCCGCCCGTGTCATTATAAAACAAATCAGATTTCCAGACCTGCTGCCGTCATCTCACTCTTTAAGCTGGAAAGCTCTGCGTCAGTAAGCTTCCTTTGCGGAAGAACCGGGTATCCTGCATCAAAGCCCTTCATACGAAGCACAGCTTTGCCGCTTCTTACCACGCCGTACTTGAGCATTATTTTTATTATATGGTTGACTTTGTACTGCGCTTCCTGAGCCGCTTTTATATCGCCGGCTTTGAAAGCATCATATATCTTAACATACTTATCCGACATTATATTATATGTCCCGCCGATGCCGCCGTCCGCTCCCATCATGAGACCGCACATAAGCGTCTCGTCCGGGCCGTTTAGCATATTGATGTCGCCGCCGTTCAGTTCCTTTAGCTGCCTGAATGTATAATAGTCCGCAAGCGTGTACTTAGCGCCGATAACGTTCGGAATTTCCATTACACGCTCTATGAGACCGAGAAGGTCTGCAAACACTCCTTTGGCATATACCAGAACCGGAAGGTCTGTATTGTCCGCTATCATCTTATAATATCCGTAAAACTCGTCAGCATCATACGCATAGAAATGCGAAGGAGGAAGCGATGAAAGCGCGTCTACCCCTGCTTTCGTAGCATGCCGCACAAGCTCCAGCGTATCGTTCATGTTTGCAGCGCCGATGTGGTCTATTATAACGCCCTTGCCCTTGGCGTTTTCTACCGCAGCTTCGGCCATGTTCATGCGTGTCTCTTTTGGCAGCGGCAAGCCTTCTCCCATTGCGCCGCAGATATAAAAACCGGCACTTCCGTTGTCAAAATGCCAGTCCATCATCTCTCTGACCGCTTTTTCTTTAAGCTTCTGGTTTTCATCGAACGGGGTAACTATGGCAGGCATAATGCCCGTGAATTTAATATTGCTCATAATACTCTCCCTGCATTAATGCAAATGATTTGCTTTAGCAGAAATTTTCCGCAAAGCCAAACTGATTGTACTGCACATGAGTACAAAAAGCAATTGCAAATCGCTATATACGATATAAACTGATGAAAATAAAGCAAATAAAGGCGGCTGCTTAATTATCCCAAGCTTGTTTGCCGAGCTGCGCCTCTTTGTCCGGCGCCCTTTCAACCAGCATCGTTACCGATCGCCCTATCCTTTGCCTTCTTAAGTTTACTTCCGGCCGGAAGATTAACCTGCCTGCCTCCGCCAGCTCATAGACAGCGCTCCTGCTGATGCCCAGCTTATCTTTTATGAGCTTGTCCAGCCGTAAATCAAGCCGGTACTGCGATTTTATGACTATCTCATTACCGCCGTCGCACAACTCGTCTGCACATATGTCCTCTCCCTTAACTTCATACTTGGCGCTGCTAAAATCCGCCCTGGCTGAGTTCTTTCTTAGAATCTCCACATCAAAGCTGCAGTCAAGCGCCGTTTGGGCATCATTCTTTATGTATTTCTCATACATCTGCCTGTCCATTCTTTTGATATTCTGCCTTGAAACGACGCTCATGTTCCATGTTGCCCCGCAGCTTTCGCACTTATATATAAGCCACACATCTATACTGCCCTTGTTTGCGTTCACCCTGAACTGTCCGCTGCACACAAATTCGCTTTTCTTCCTGCACCCATGGCAGTGTCTTATTACATGCGGCGTCCCCACAGGGACAATCTCCCACACTATTTTTCTGTACCCTTCACTCATTTGCTATCACCCTTTCATATTTTGTGCAATAAAAAAGCCTGTCAAAGACCTACCGCATCGATAAGTCTCCTAACGGGCCGGGTAATATAAATGAAGTAAAAAACACGGCATAACGCCGTGTCGGTTGCTTTTAATTATTTATATTTCGTATGTAAAAACAGCTATCAACAGGGTAATGTCTTTTTTCAGCATAAGGCAAAAGACTATGTCTTAACACCATATACCTAATCTCTTAAATTTTAGTTAATCCCTATTGACAACTGTGCCGTCATATACTATCTTCCTTTCTTGTTTATACTGCAAAAATATCATACCAATATCCGGCTGTCAATAACTGTCTTCATTGTTTTCTTTTTTCACACAACATATTTAATATCGTAAGCGCTATTTTTCTCCACATCACAAAATCATGACCCAATTATCGACCGGCTCGAACCCCATGCCAAGGTACACGCTTCCGGCCTTAGGGTTGTCGTAAAACAAGCAGAGCGTTTTTCCTTCTTTTAATACATCCCTGCACAGCTTTGAAAGGCAGGCGCTCATCAGCCCCCGGTTACGGTATCCCTTTGCCGTCGCAACGCCCACCACCATTGCCGACTTCGAATTTTCTGCCGTAGTCTGTGCAACACTAAGCATATTCCCTTCGCTGTCTTCAATGAAATATACCCTTCCGGATTTCTCCTCTATTCTGTCCTCTATCTCCTTTTTCGTAGACGGCCTTTCAAACTCTTCGATGTCCGCTATCAGTGCCTCTATCCGCCCGGCATCCTGTTTAGCTGCGATTTTTATATCCTCATCAGTCTCTTTAAGCTTTATATCGTGCGTCAGCTCGCAAAAGTACATGCTCTTATATTTCCTGCCCGGCAGCAGCTGCTTATAGTTTTTTAAAATGCGCTCAACGCCGGAGATCATCGTATTCCCTTCATGCCCCATTATTATCTGCTTGAATTCGGAATCATCAAAGTTCTCATCCTTGAAATAGGGAATAAAATTATCTCTATAACGAAGCAGTACGCCGTCCATAGCGCCCCGCTCATCAAAGCTGCCCCAAACCTCCTGAAAATCCCTGTCGAACCCAAACAACTCAATATCCCCCAAAAGAAACAAGTTTACCGCTGGCTCCTCACTCAGATATTCCATAACCGTTTTACGGTCTTTTTCCGTAAGTTTTATGATCATAACGACTACCTTTCTTTTGCACTCATCTTTTCTCTTTATAAGCCAGCTAATACTTTGACTAAAAAATCTTATTATCTATTCTAATTTCAGTTCCATCATTTCATCAATTTCCTTTTCTATTGCAGCGCACTTAGCACTTTCATCGTTGAAATCATAAAAACTCATTGTAAAAAAAATTTCTTTATAATATGGCATAATGAACCATTCGCTATCAAGTTCATTATGAATTCTACGATTAATTATTCGTGTCGGTTTTTTCTTATCAGTTATGGCGAATTCCAATCCGCTTAGGCAGCCAGTTTCTTTATCTATATAGGCATATCCTATGCACTCCCCATATTCTTCAAGAAAAATCTTTGTATACTCGTTACTCTTATCATATTCAAATCTATAAAAAGTAATGATTGGGTATGGGTCAATTGTAATCTCATATATATCAGTTTCTCTTTCACCAACAATATCTTTTCTAATATATTTTTCTGATAATATACTTTCCCTTATCTGTACTATAAACCACTCATATCCCGGAACTGTATGGCCATCCTGATATTTAACACTACCATCGTTAAAATAGTAGATAACTCTTCCGAAGATATCGCTACTCTCTTCTTTTTGGTATCTATTTATTGCAACAATTTTTTCTTCATCTGACGTTGAAACGTCAAACTCACTTTTTGCTTTATACGGAAAATGAAAAATTTTACTTTTTGTTGCCAACTCATTTTTCACATTTCCTTCATCATATTGATACCACTCGCTTGAATAGTTTTGCGTTTGGAATAACTCTTCAATCGCATCATTAACTATATGTGTATCTTCATTTTTCTCAGAATCAGAAAACCCACACGCATTTAATAAGACAAGCATAATCAAACAAACAGCAACAAGCAACGTTCGCTTCATAGTTTTCCTCCAGAAAATAAAAAAATCGGCACCTTGCAGTAAAATAATACCACACAGCGCCGATAGTTCAAATATTTTTGTTTACTGCCTAACGCTTCACAAACCAGCGTATCTTATGCTTTCCGAAAGTCCGTCTCGTTTTCAGCGTATAAGGGTCATACCACAAACCGGCGACGTGCCCGTCTGTGCGCACGATCATCCAGCCAAAATCCCAGCCGCCGCTCTCATACCTCATCGGAACAGCTGGCATTACCCTGACCAGCGGGTGGCTCTCTGCAAGCATATAGTTCGTTTCAGTGTAAAAATACATCGGCCCTGTTTGTATCAGCACCTCGTGCTTAACTGGCTCTCCTTCGCAAAACTCATCGCATATTCCACTTACCGCCGCTTTTATCTCCGCTCCTTCGCTTGCTGCATCCGTCAAAGTTTTCAGTGAGCCGGAAATGCACCTGCCTTCTTCATCGTTTGAGTAAACTTCTTCAAAGCACTCGTTAGTATAAAACTTATAGCTGTAAAAGTCGTATACGAAATTATTTGACGGCGCTGTCGTTTTTTCATCTGCGCTGCCAAGGGCATGATAATATTCTTCCTTACAGCCCGCTTCTGTGCCGCCCCGCTCCGGTTCTCCTCCGTCGAGGAACGGTCTTGAAATAGCCTGCGTCCCGTCAATGTTATACATAAAGAACGACATAGAGGCCCTTGGCCCAAACTCTCCCGGAAGCTGCGCCGGCTGCCTAAGCGTCATTATACCTGCGCACCATTCGTTTTCTACTAAATAAGTAGCCCTGAATTCCGACACTTCCTTTATAAGCTCGTTGTTATCCGAAGATATATCTATATGCTCATTATGCCTGAATTCCGTGTATATCCTAAGATCCGCACCGCTGGCAATGCTGTCAATCAGCGCCTGCCGGCTTCCTTCAGTTATATTTCTCTGCTGATCAAGCTCTAAAACACTTTTATACATATCCGCCTCCTATTCGAATTCGATAGTTACGCTGTTCACCCTCGGCGTTCCGCAGAAGCACTTTGCCCCAAGCGCCAGCCTATACTGCATAAACCCACCCTTTATCCCGAGCCCGGTTATATCGTCTCCGCTTCGTATCGGGGAGTCTGCGGCTCCTTGCCAGTCCTTATCAATAAGCTCTTCTTTAGTCTGTGCATGCCGCACGTGCATATGCACCCACGTTTTACGTGCGTTTTCCGCCTGCCAGTATGCCATTACTGCCAGTTTGTCTTCCGGCACTTCAAAAATCTCGGAATAATAATACTCTTCATCTCCCCTGCCCATTATGTTTCCGGGGTCTACGCCGCACATACCATGCGGCCCTAAGGTTGGCAGCTTCGTTACGTTGTCCTGGCTTAGCCCGTCTGGGCCGCCCCAATATATCAGCGATGTGGAATGATGATCACCATGGTTTTTATGGCACGCCACCGCAAGGTCGGTATAGCCGTTGCCGTTAAAATCACCCGCAAGGCATCCGCTGCCCGAGTGGTTGAAAAGCTCCTGGCGGTTCTTTATGCTGAATATGCCCTCATCGCTGCCAAAGTATAGTTGGGAGAGAATATCTCTGTGCCGACCGGAATTGTAGGCAGAAGAATATATATCAAGATTCCCGTCTCCGTCAAAGTCGGCTATAGTGTTTGCGTTAGAGCAGTATACAGGAAGCTGTGTTTTTCGTGACTCTTTGAAACCTTCCGGGCCACCCCAATATATAGATATGTAAGACTCTTTTTGTTCGTTCTTTTTAGTCGCCATATGTCCCGAAACGACCAGGTCAAGATATCCGTTGCCGTTAAGATCGGCTGCGTTTGCGTTGCACGCTCCTTCTGCTGCAAGCCGCTGCATCCTTTCCGTCGAAAAACCTTCCGGCCCGCCCCAAAGAATAAAGGCCTGCTTTCCGGTTATCTGAGGCACGAAAATATCTAGCCACCCGTCGCCGTTGAAATCTGCTGTAAACAAGAACCGGGCTTCCCCGTAATCCTTGTTTTTCTCATCTGCAAACAGCGCCATTCCTTCACCCTCACTCGAAGGTTTGCCTGGGCGATACCCTTCCGAATCTGGGCCTAAAACGATACGCTGAGGGTTCTGCGTATCATAACCGTCCTCACCGCACCTGAAAATCAGTATTTCTCTGTTTGAAAACCCGCCTGCCGCCATGTCAAGATATCCGCTGTGCCTGAAGTCTCCTACTACTGTACCGTGCGCCCTAGTTGTTGGGATAACTATTCTGTTGTTTCTGTCCGGCCCATCCGGCCCTCCGGGGTACAGGAAAGATCCGGGGTCTAGGTGCGGCGCATTCTCTGCGCAGTTCGTTACCACAACGTCAACATATCCGTCGTCGTTATAATCATACATCAGCCCCTGCACTGCCGCCCAGCCGGGCAGCTCTACCCTGCGCTGCGGGTCAAAGCCGTCCTCTCCACCAAGGAAAATGTATATGTCTTCGTCGCCACGCATCCGCCCGCCTTCGTGATTGATGACGACAAGCTGCTTTGCTTTGCCTGCCTTTGTCTTCCCGGCAACTATCCTCATTGCATCTTCGCTCTCTATCTCACACACTTGTTCATAACTTCTGTCGCTGCCGAACTCAAGTATCAAAGAGCTCGTCGAGAGCATCACGCTGTTCCCCCCCTGGCAAACAATAAGCTGGTTTTTCCACTCACCATCCATGCTAGCTATAAGCATGCTCTGTGCAGACTGCGTTTCAAAAAGCGTCTTTGTCTCCTCGCTGAAGCCGTCTTCCCCGCCCCAGAATATCACTGATTGCTCTTTTTTATTCTTATCGGTGCACACAGCCGCTGCTATGTCATCGTATCCGTCGCCATCTAAATCACCGATATCGATACTTATCGTGCCAGGGCAGACAAGCTCAATCTCTTTTTTTGCGCTTCTGTCAGCAAACGACCAGAAAACTATATTGTCTTCCTGCACGCTGAACGCCATCTGCTTTCCGAAAAGCTCATGTGTACTTACTCTCCACTCACGGCTGGCCGGCACCCTTGCCTGAGTTGAAGTGTTTCTCTGCACCTTGACAGCATCATCCTGCACAAACATTGTCATGTCATTTTCGCTAAGACCGCAGCCGCTTCCCCAAAGCACACAAAGCGAATCGTTGCGCATCTTAATATAAAGATCGCAGTGTCCGTCGCCGTCAAAGTCAGCAGCCGCTAAAGATGCAGCTTCAATTTCTATATCGTAAAACTGTGTGGAAGTAATACCAAGATCGGTATTCGGAAACACTCTTATAAAGTCGTGGCATATAAAGGCAACGTCATTTTTGCCGCAATTTCTAAAGTCTCCTGCCGCAACGCTTATCGCATTAGGCGCCGGAAGCTCCATTCTGTATTTTTCACTGAGGCCCTCTTCACAGCCAAAATATACGTATGCAGTTATGTCTGTATGCGTACCATTGTTCTGACACGCAATGATCAGATTATCATAGCCGTCTCCGGTGATATCAGCAAGCACTGCATCATAAGAGCCTCCGGACGGCAGGCGGTAATAATCTTTGCTTTTCAGCGCCGAGTTGAAAACATAAAGATCCGGGCGCTCGTTCATGCTCTGGCTGTTTGCAAACAAAAGGTCGCAATAACCGTCGCCGTTAAGGTCATAATTATATATCCTCTGAAGCACTCCTTTTTTTGAAACGTACAGATTCTGGCCTCCGTTTCCAAACTTTCCTTTTGAAAACCCTTCAAAGCCGCTCTTCTCCCATTTCATTTAAGTTTTCCTCCTAAGAATTCATACATAGTGTTATTTAGTTTTACTGAATGGATAGTTGTTTTTCTTTTACATATACAATTTACAAAGTCACAGTTTCAGGTGTTATTTTAAGCTTTTCAATCAAAGAACAGTATACAGCTTATACTAGTTTTGGACAACACATGCCGCCTAATTTATTATTTACTTAAGCGGGTCAGAGTAATTGCTAATATTAAACGGTAAAAAGATTGTTTTTCTTTGTTTTATCGTGATTGTTCATAGAAAATTTTTGCGTTTAGTATTGTTTTACTTGCCATTTAACTATAAAATCATTATATAACTTTAATGCACAGCAGGCAATAAAACACCCGGGGTTGATAATAAATAATGTAGGTTGAAATATTGCTGCATTTGTATTATAGTATATGTTAGTCTGCGCTTAAGTTGCGCAGCGACAGTGGTGGAAATACACTTATTAGGGGAATAAAGAATGGGATTGTTCGAATTTAACGATGTTGGCATCGATCTTGGCACAGCAAGTGTCCTTGTATATGTTAAAGGAAAAGGCATAGTACTTCGTGAGCCTTCCGTAGTTGCTGTTAACAGAAATACAGGCGATCTTCTGGCAATTGGTGAAGAAGCACGCATCATGCTGGGAAGAACGCCCGGAAACATAGTAGCGGTAAGGCCGCTGCGCAACGGTGTTATCTCCAACTTTCACGATACCGAGCGTATGCTTCGCTACTTCCTAAGAAAGGTCATCGGCAGAAAACTCTTTTTCAAGCCAAGAGTTATTGTCTGTGTGCCTTCCGGAGTAACGGAAGTTGAAAGAAGAAGTGTTATAGACGCTACTGAAGAAGCGGGCGCACGCCATACCGGTCTGATCGAAGAGCCGATGGCAGCCGCCATAGGTGCCGGCATAGACATTTCTGCGCCTTACGGCAACATGATCATAGACATTGGCGGCGGCACGACCGACATCGCCGTTATATCACTTGGCGGAATAGTTATTTCCGGCTCTGTAAAGGTTGCCGGCGACAGGTTTGATGAATCTATAGTCCGCTATATGAAAAAGAAGCACAACATGCTCATAGGTGAGCGGACTGCAGAAGAAATAAAAATAAACATTGGCTCCGCTTTCCCAAGAAAAGAACAGATAAACATGGAAGTCTCGGGACGAAATCTTATATCCGGCCTTCCAAAGACCGTTACGCTCAGTTCAAACGAGATGATAGAAGCGCTCTCAGACCCTATCAACTCTATTATGGAAGCGCTGCACAGCGTGCTCGAGAGGATACCGCCGGAGCTTTCCAGCGATATCGCCGAAAACGGCATCTGTATGACTGGCGGCGGCTCGCTGCTATACGGTCTTGACAGGCTGCTGAGCGAAAAAACAGGAATACCATGTTACGTGGCAGACGACGCCGTGTCCTGCGTCGCAATTGGAACAGGTATGGCCCTCGATAACGTTGACCTATATTCTAACGGAACAGTCTACGATTACAGACGGGGAGATTATTACGACAACTATTAAGGACCGCTTCTCGAGAAATCACACATATGGCGGAACATTTGACAGCGAGAGGTATCAACCGTGGATCTACAGGAATTTAAACCGGAAAAAAAACCAAAGAACAGTAACAACAAGATAATCAAGATACTTCTAGGCGTACTTGGTCTTCTTGTTGCTGGTGCTGCTGTTTTTTTTGTATTGCTGATGGGTATCATAAAAAATGATGATGCCTCTTCTTTATTTGTTGTAGACCCTGTAAACAATCAAAATGAAACTCCTCAGCCAACCCAAACTTTAGCTGTTTCCCCCAGCCCCGGGCAAACCATCACACCACAGCCCGGCGACATTTACTATAACGGCGAATGGTACGTTAAAAACGAAAACATAGTCAACATACTTTTTCTCGGCATAGATACAAATACCGAAAGACGAATAAACATGGCAGGTTATCGAAGCGACGTTATAATCGTCTGTGCTATTGATGTTGATAAAAATGCAGCAACGCTTATCTCGATACCTCGGGACACACGCACGACTGTCCAGAGGGTTGATGAAAACACGGGTGAGATAACCGAAGTGCTGGAATGGAAAATAAATACCGCTTATTCATACGGCGGCGGACTCGAAAAATACTCCTATCCAAACGCTATGGCCTGTGTTCAAATGTTCCTTGAGCGAAATATAGAGCTGGAAGAACCGCTCGATTTCAAACTGGATATCCCTGTTTTTCATTATGCCAGCATGGATATGGACGGCATACCGCACGTCGCATCATCAGTCGGCGGAGTTCCGATAAAACTTGAAGTCGGTCTTCCGGGTGTCGGTTCCAAAGGTCAGACTGTCAATCTCAAATATGACAACGCCGTGAAATATCTTACCGACCGGCACGATGTTGCAAGTGGTGATATTGACCGCAACCGCCGCCAGCAAAAGTTCTTGATTGCTCTTGCTAAGAAAGTAAAAGACATGGATGCTCCAAGCATTATCACCAGCCTATACGACGACCTTAAAAAATATGTTCATACCGACCTTGACACCACCCAGATGCTTGACCTTGCTAAGGTGCTGATGAAGACGGATATCGACTCTATCAAACTCTGTGCAGTAACCGGCGAAGGCAAAAAAATAAAAGGAACATATTTCATGCTGCACGATGAGCAAGCTACTCTTGATATGCTTCTTGATGTCTATTACACAAAAGCCGAATAATTGATTAATTTCAGTTTTAACTATAATCAATGCACATTTCTTTAATTCTTATTATTAAATGCTTCAAAATATGGTATTTATTTACTTCCTTTTATTATCATTTCATTACGATTTTATTATGTTTAAACGCACCGTATTGAATACTTCCAGCCTCTGATATAATATTAATTTGTTATACTAAATAATTATATGGAGGTATTTTCAATGTACAAAACAGAACGAGTATTAAGCTTGGTAGGCGCCATTATTGGTGCGGTTGCTTTCTTTTGGATGCTCATATTTGGTCTCATCGTTGGAACCCTTGGAGCAATAGCGGCATCTTATGGCGATAGTACCGGCGCTGGTCTTCTTGTTGCCGCAATCATTGCTGTAGTTTTCTCTTTGGTTTCCTTCATCCTTGGTTTTATCAGCAGCTCTAAGCTAAAGAAAGAAGACAAAAAAGGTGGTATTTTAGCAATTGTTGCCGGCGGTCTTGCACTTATAGCTTGTATCGTTGGTTTCGTTGCAGCTGCAGGCTGGTTCATGATTCCTTGTGTAGTTCTTTACCTTATTGCTGGCATCATGGCTATGACGAAGAAAGCTCCGGTAGCTCCGGCAGAATAATTCAGTAACTACAAAAAGACCTGTGAATAACGGGTCTTTTTTGTTGCCATTTTTTACAAATTATTGTATTATAACCACAAAATATTCTTAGGAGCGTCTATGATAGTAGTTTGTCACAACTGCGGCGGAATAAACGATGATGAAAATATATACTGCGAGCAATGCCGGGAACTTCTTTATGTCGTTTGTCCCGACTGCGCCGCCAAAGTTTACGAAAACAGCAGTATCTGTCCCAGCTGCCTGAAAAACTTAAACGAAGCTTCACAAAGAACTGTTTGCGTCCCGGCGCCTTTTGAGGAAACTTTGGCGGAACACAGAACAAGTCCGGAACCAACATCAATCGTGACATGTGAAAAGTGCGGCGCTGTCAACGAGAGTGAAAACATCTATTGCGAGCGATGTCGCTCAAGACTCGATAGTGCTTCGGCCCAGCCGTACCAGCCCGGCTTAGCAGTATATACCGTTTCAAAGTTCCGGATTCCTGCTTTTGTGCTTGCACTCGTCGGCGCATCCATTGGCGCAACTTTCTTTCTGGTCGCCTTGGTTATTACTATAGGCCAGATAAGAAGCGAAATCGCTTTTAAAGAGTTAGTTGCACAGTTTATAAATTATCCTTTATCCTACTCTCCTGGAGATATACTTATGGATTTTGGAGCAAAGATAATTGCTGTTATATTTTCTCTTGTTGCCTTTATAATGGGCTTTACCGGCTCGTCAAGAATCATACACTATGAAAGGTCTGGAAATTTCGTTCTTATTGCAGCCGGTGTTTTAAATTTGCTGTCTGTCTTATCTGGTTTTTGGTTGTTTGCAGTGCCTGGTTTAATTATGCTATTAGCCGGCATAATGGCGTCATTCAGAATAAAGGATCAGGACGATATATCTACCAAGAGATAATAAAACAATATCATATAATAACCATTTCTGTTGATTTTATGCTTTTTCTAGCGTAGAATATAAGTATAAAATATCACTAAAGGAGAAATAATATGATATGTTCTAACTGCGGTACTCAAAATGAAGCTTCAGCTAAATTCTGCTCTTCGTGCGGAAGCCCGCTTTCAGCACCACAACAACAAACTCCGCCTATGGCTCCTCCTTCAGCACCCCCTCCAGCAGGAGCAACGATGGCTCCTCCCCCAACGGCAACCCCGGGGCAGGCTCCTTATCAGGCACCGATGGCAGCGCCTGGTGCAGCACCGCCAAGCACAGGCAAGCCATATAAAGCAGAGTTTACAATGGGCCTAATCGGTTCCATCGTCGGCATCGTTATGTTTTTGATTATGCTTATTGTGGGGCTTACAACTTCAGGCTTAGGTTACTACGGCTATGGCTATGGTTTTGGCGGCGCACTTATTGCGTTGACTATAGTCGGCAGTGTATTCGCTTTGGTTGCTTTCATACTGGGTTTTGTCGGAACTTCAAAAGTTGGCAAAGGCGATGGCAAAGGCGGAATAACATTGATAGTAGGCGGCGGCCTTGGTTTTATAGCAATGTTCTTTGGATTGTCCGGATGGCTTTCTATATTTTTCTGGCCTCTTCTGCTTGCAGCAGGCATTATGGCTCTTGCGAGAAGAAAGAAAGTTGAAAGCGGCATGTATTGATCTTAAATAGAGCAGGCCTGCAGAAATGCAGGCTTGTTTTTTTGTGTATATCTTGAATGTTGTTCTATAATGTTCTATCATGTAATGGATAGCATTCCGTTCAAAATGTTTAAATATATTATAAATTGACACAACCTCAATATGCTTTTACAAAGGAGACTATATATGTACTGTTCAAAATGTGGAACTAAAAACGAAGACACAGATTCTTTCTGCCTATCGTGCGGAAGCCCTCTGCGCCAAGCAGTACCGCCACAGCCGGCAGACTCGCAAATACCTGCACCGCCGGTGGCAGTTCCAAGCACCGGCCAGGTATATATACCAAAACAAAGAAAGCCATATAGAGCAGAGTTTTCCCTTGGACTGACCGGCGCAATAATAGGCAGCATAATGTTCAGTGTGATGGCTATAATGAGCATACTGGAGCTTAGCGGAGAGCTTTTCTTGGACGGTGAAGGTATGATCACGGTGTCGTCTGTTTTCTGCCTTGCTTCTTTCATACTCGGTTTTGTGGGCTCAGCGCAGATAAACAAAGGCAATCTTAACGGGGGCATATCTCTTCTGGTTGGCGCTGGGCTTGGCTTTGTCTCCATGTTTATAAGCCTTTTCGGGCTGTATACGCTTTTCTTCTGGCCTCTGCTGCTTGCCGGTGGTATAACGGCTCTTGCTAGAAAAGCTACTCTACAGAAAAGCGGAGAGTATCCAAGATAGCCGCTTTGTTTTCTAACTCAAACCAACAATAACGCCCGGTGAGTAAAATTCTTATTCACTGCGGCGTTTTCTTATAATACTCCAACTTCTTTTTTCGTTTCTACGGTTCTTTTGCAAATAAAAAACACCGGCTTTTATACCGATGTCTTTTTCTTGATTAATATGATTAATCCTCAAGGCTCTGTATCCACATATCCACCTGAGCATCCGAAGGCATCCTCCAGTCACCCCTTGGTGAGAGCGAAACGCTGCCTACTTTCGGGCCGTCCGGCATGCACGAGCGCTTGAACTGTGAAGCAAAGAAGCGTTTATAGAATTTCTTCAATTGCCCCGAAAGCTGCTTTTTTGTATACTCACTGTAGGCCGCCTGTGCAAGAAGCAGTATCTTCTCCGGCGACATCTCAAACCTTAGCACATAATACATGAAAAAGTCGTTAAGATCATATTTACCTATCTGCTTTTGCGTATCCTGACGCTGCTCGTTCTGTCCGGGTGGAAGAAGCTCCGGCGACGGCGGTATGGCAACTATCTCTTTGGCTATCTCATTAAGCTGCTTGTTACTTTGCGAAACATAGAGAACCATCTGTTTTATAAGCGTTTTTGCGACTCCGGCGTTTACGCCGTACATCGAGATTTGGTCTCCGGCATATGTACAGAACCCAAGCGCAAGCTCGCTCAAGTCTCCCGTACCCACAACTATTCCGCCTTCTTTGTTGGAAAGGTCCATGAGAATCTGCGTGCGCTCCCTTGCCTGTGCGTTCTCATAAGTAATGTCTGGCGTTCCATCGTGTCCTAAATCTTCAAGGTGCGCTTTTGCTGCACTCACTATATTTATCTCTCTCAGCTCTGCGCCGGCAGCTGTGGTCAGACGTCTTGCAAGGTCTTGTGTAGCGTCTGTGCTTCCGAAGCCCGGCATTACGATGCCTAGAACCGCTCTGTTTTCCAGCCCCGCACGCTTTGCCGCTTCGACCGCTACCATAAGCGCAAGTGCTGAATCCAGCCCGCCCGAAACGCCGATGACGAGGCGCTTTATATTAGTGTGTCTTATCCGTCGCTCCAGCGCCGTGACCTGAATATTAAAAACTTCTTCGCACCTTTCGTCCCTCTCGGCCTTGCCGCCCGGAACGAATGGAGTTCTATCTATGCTTCGGAACTTCGGTACCGTCTGTTCTGCGTCAAAAGCAACCCGCCTATAGGTTTTCTGCGGCCCCCAGGTGATGAACGTATTCTTTAGTATCCTGTCGTGAGACATCCTGTGCAGATCGAACTCAGTTATAGTCATCTGCTCTTTAAACGAGAACCTCTCTGAATCGGCAAGCATATATCCGTTTTCAGCAAGTATACAGTGGCCGCCGAAAACCGTATCTGTCGAAGACTCTCCCGGCCCGGCAGAAACGTAAACAAAACCGCAGACGTATCTTGACGACTGCTGGCGGATCATCTCCCGTCGAAAGCTTCCTTTTCCTGCAAGTTCGTTGCTTGCGGATATATTTACGAAAAGCGTACCTCCTGCCATCGCCTGATAGGCATGCGGCGGGAAAGGCACCCAAAGATCTTCACAAAGCTCTACCCCAAGAACAAGTTCTTTTATCTGCCTGCACTCAAAGAGTATATCCGTACCAAAAGGCGCTTCCTGGCCGGCAAGCGTAACGCTGCTGTCCGCAATATCCATACCTGAAGCGAACCAGCGTTGTTCGTAATATTCGCTGTAGTTTGGTATAAAGGCCTTTGGTATTACACCGAGCAGCTTGCCCGACTGGAATACCACTGCACAGTTATACAGCTTGTCTGAAACGTGTACCGGCATTCCGACTATACCGAGCACACCTATGTCCTTTGTTTCATTCAACATCTCGGTAAGGACTTTTTCTCCCTGCTCGAGAATATTGCGCTGACGAAAAAGATCGCCCAGAGTATACGAAGTTATGCTAAGCTCGGGAAAAGCAGCAATGCTTACCCCTTTCTTATGGGCATCCTTCATCATCTTGACGATCCTGTTTTTATTTGTTTCGAGGTTGCCTACCGCCGTTTCCGGAACGGCCGCAGCAATTCTTACCAGTCCGCTGTTCATCAGCTTTCCTCCACCAGTTCATAGTAGTCTATAAGGTCCCATTTATCTATAAGAGCTTCCATAGTGCCGTCCTGCTTCATCTCCAGTATAACGTCGCTTACTGCGCTGCAGAATATCGCCAGAGATTTCCTTGTTTCTATACAGTATTCATGCGGCATAAACCTCTCCGGCAGAATAAGCATACCTTTTTTGCCGAACAATTTCAAGTATTCGCCGCCTGCACAAAGTGCTTCTATATGCCCGTTTGAAAGTGCATCCACAGCTTCAGGATATGATGCATACTCTTTTACGTAAGCGCTGATGCTCTGAGCTTTCAAATATAACTCCAGCTTTGTTTCGTCTTCGCTGTTTTCCCGTGCTGCATAAGTCCCCTGCACATAACCGATAGTCTTTCCTTCAAGCTGTGCCTGGCTGGATATCCCACCCTCCAAGACAAGAAACCCGCCTGCGTCGGCATAGAACGCCTTAGAATACTCGATACTGCTCGATTCCTGATATATCGAAGCGCCCAGAGCCATATCAAGCTCTCCTGTCGTTATCAGTGCGTCCTTGGTCTGCGAATTCACATCGACAAATGTTATTATTATATCATCGTCTCCAAAAAGCCGCTTCAGCACAATATCGACAACGTCCTTTTCAAGGCCTTCGAACTGTCCTGTCTGGCTGTTGTATGTGCATAGCGTACCAAGGTCCCCGTTCAGCCCAATGATTATCATGCCGGCTTCTTCTACTGCATCAACAGCCTGCTGTTTTTCAGAGCGCTGTCTTTCTCCGGCTGTAGCCAAAACAATCACTACGATAATAATTATCGCGGCCAGTACAGGTATCACAATTTTAAGATGCTTTTTTTTGATAAGTATGAAATGCTTAAATAGTTTCAAATCGGTTCACCGTGACTGGAAACAGCAGGGGAGGCAAAAGGGCCTCCCCTCAAAACCAGTGTATTCCTTTGCTA
This sequence comes from Christensenellaceae bacterium, assembly GCA_963666505.2. Lineage (GTDB taxonomy): Bacteria > Bacillota > Clostridia > Christensenellales > SZUA-584 > JABGQS01. The sequence continues at coordinate 145,286 of CAXXXL010000003.1, forward strand.
ATATGCCCCCTCTTGCCAGCATGTGCAGGCATTACATAAGTCGTCGTAAACATACAAGTCTACTTTCATATAACCAAGCAAGGAATACTAATCTCGCAGACCCTTTATAAGCCCCTCACAAGCCAGGGTCTCCTTAAGAACACTAGTGGCATTGTACAACATCTGGTATGTTATTGCAATAGCAACCACCAAGAATTAGCAATTCCCGCTCTCTTTTTTTTAAAAATGTACGTCTTTTTTACTGCGTTATTCTTCCGTTTCCTGCTCTTCGCCTTCCGGCAGTTCGCATTCGCAGCTTTCCACTTCATCTTCCGGCGGAACTATAGCAATGCTTGCCACCTTCGTGTCTTCGCCAAGATTCATCAGCTTGACTCCCTGAGTATCCCTGCCGTACTGCGAAATCTCGCCTACGCTGGTACGGATTATCACGCCGGCGTCATTTATCAGCATTATATCTTCCGTGCCGTCCACAATATCAAGCGAGCACATATTGCCCGTTTTCTCAGTTATATGCAGCGTCTTTATTCCTATTCCGCCACGCTTCTGTATTTTATATTCGTCCACTGATGTACGTTTGCCGTATCCGTTGTCTGAAATGACAAGGACATCCGTATCCGGCTTCACTATATCTATGCCGACCACGTAGTCGCCCTCACGAAGCGTTACTGATTTTACACCCATGGCCGTGCGGCCCATATCCCTTACATCGCTTTCTTCAAACATAACGGACATTCCCCGCTGTGTGCCGACGATAAGTTTGTCTTCGCCGCACGTTTCCAGCACACCGATGAGTTCGTCGCCCTCACGCAGCCCAATGGCTATAAGCCCGCTCTGTCGGATATTCTTGAAAGCGCCGACGGTCGTTTTCTTTATAAAGCCGTTCTTCGTCGCAATTACCAGCATGCTTTCATCGCTGAACTCGGATATAGGGAACACCGCCGATACCTTTTCGCCTGCGTCAAGCTGCAAAAGGTTCACTATAGCCGTGCCTTTTGCCGTCCTGCTTGTTTCGGGCAGCTCATAGCACTTGCGTCTGAACACCTTGCCCTTGTTCGTGAAGAACAGCAGATGGCTGTGAGTGCTCGTGACCATAACATGCTCTGCGAAATCCTCTTCACGTGTTGACATTCCGGTGATCCCACGCCCGCCTCTTCTCTGCGTACGGTATGTATCACACTTTAAGCGCTTGATATAACCAAAATGCGTCAGCGTTACTACCATATCCTCTTCCTGAATAAGCTCGTCAAGATCGATTTCCTCTGCGGAATAGGTTATCTCGGTACGGCGATCGTTCGCATACTTTTCTTTTATCTCGATCATCTCTTCTTTGATGATGTCGAGCACCATCTGCGGTGTTTCAAGTATGCTCTTAAGATACGCAATGCGCTCGAGAAGTTTGTTGTACTCGTTCACAATCTTTTCACGCTCAAGCCCAGTCAGCCTCTGCAGCCTCATGTCGAGTATGGCTTGCGCCTGTTTTTCAGAAAGCGCAAAGCGTTCTATCAAAGACGCTTTGGCGGTAGGCGCATCGGGCGACTTCTTTATCATATCGACGATCTCGTCTATGTTGTCAAGCGCTATTATAAGCCCCTCGAGTATGTGCGCTCTGGCTTTGGCTTTATCAAGCTCATACCTCGTGCGGCGTACGATAACGTCTTTTTGGTGCTCGATGTAGTGATATAGCATCTCTTTGAGGTTGAGCACTTTAGGTTCGCCGTCCACAAGCGCCAGCATTATCACGCCGAACGTATCCTGCATCTGCGTTTGTTTATACAGCCTGTTGAGTATAACGTTGGCGTTAACATCACGCTTTAGCTCTATTACTATCCTCATGCCGCTCTTGTCGCTCTCGTCGCGGATGTCGGAAATACCTTCGATGTTCTTGTCCTGGACAAGGTCGGCAATCTTGGCGATAAGCGACGCTTTATTAACCTGATACGGAAGCTCGCTAACTATGATACGCTGCCGTCCGGCTTTGAATTCGTCGATCTGCGCCCGTGCCCTTACGACGACCCTGCCTCTTCCGGTGTGATATGCCTGGGTTATTCCACCCGTACCGATGACTATGCCTGCAGTTGGAAAGTCCGGACCTTTGATGTGCTCCATAAGGTCGCCCACTGTGGCTTCCGGATTATCTATCAAGCATACTGCTGCATCTATAGTCTCAGAAAGATTGTGCGGAGGGATGTTCGTCGCCATACCAACGGCTATGCCGCCCGTTCCGTTTACCAGAAGGTTTGGGTATTTCGACGGCATAACGGACGGCTGCATCAGAGTTTCATCAAAGTTCGGATAGAAATCAACAGTGTCCTTTTCTATATCACGCAAAAGCTCCATGGATATCTTGCTAAGCTTAGCTTCTGTATACCTCATCGCTGCGGGTGAGTCTCCGTCCACGCTGCCGAAGTTTCCGTGTCCCTGCACCAGCATGTGCCGTGTAGAAAAATCCTGTGCCATCCTTACCATGGAAAGATATACTGCACTGTCGCCGTGCGGATGGTATTTACCAAGGACGTCACCGACTATCCTTGCAGATTTTCTGTACGGCTTATCCGGCGATAAACCAAGCTCGCTCATAGAATACAGTATGCGCCGGTGCACCGGTTTTAAACCGTCACGCACATCGGGCAGCGCACGGTTGATGATTACCGCCATTGCATAAGATATAAACGACGTCTTCATCTCTTTCTCTATATTTATCGGTATAACTCTTTTTATCTTCTCTTCCAAAATAATTCTCCTATACGTCAAGGTTGACTACGAGCTTTGCGTTTTCTTCTATGAACTCACGCCGTGGTTCAACTGCATCACCCATAAGTATCGTAAATATCTCTTCGGCCTCGATTGCGTTGTCCAGCGAGACCTGCAGCAATATCCTGTTGTCCGGGTCCATGGTGGTGTCCCAAAGCTGTTCAGCATTCATCTCGCCAAGGCCTTTATAGCGCTGTATGTTGATGCCTTCTTTGCCGATCTCCTCCAAATACTCTTCCAGCGCTTCGTCGCTGTAGAGATATTTCTCTGTCTTTTGCTTGCTTACTTTATAAAGAGGCGGCTGCGCTATATACACATGCCCTGCATCAATAAGCTCTCTCATATATCTGTAGAAGAACGTAAGCAGAAGTATCCTTATATGGCTTCCGTCCACGTCGGCGTCCGTCATACATATGATACGATTATAACGAAGCTTTTCTACGTCGAACTCTTCGCCAATACCAGCACCGAAAGCCGTCGCCATTGCCCTAATTTCTGTATTCGCAAGCGCCCTTTCCTGCCTCGTTTTCTCTACGTTTAGTATCTTGCCTCTCAGCGGCAGTATGGCCTGGAACCGTCTGTCCCTTCCCTGCTTTGCGCTGCCGCCGGCGCTGTCTCCCTCAACGATGAATATCTCGCACTTGTCGGCGTCCTTTTCGCTGCAGTCCGCAAGCTTGCCCGGAAGCGCTGCGCTTTCAAGAGCAGATTTTCTTCTTGTCAGCTCTCTTGCTTTTCTTGCAGCTTCCCTTGCACGCTTGGCCGTGAGGCACTTTGAAAGTATGTCTTTTGCCGTGCCGGGATTCTCTTCCAAAAATGCTTTGAGCTCTTCAGATATCGCTCCGTCAACCAGCGTTCTTATCTCGCTGTTGCCAAGCTTGGTTTTGGTCTGCCCTTCAAACTGCGGCTCCCTTAGTTTAACACTGAGAACAGCGGTCAGCCCCTCTCTTATATCCTCGCCCGAGAAGTTCGCATCACTTTCTTTTATGATGTTGAACCTTTTTGCATAATCGTTCATAACACGGGTAAGACCGGCTTTAAAGCCCATAAGGTGAGTTCCGCCTTCGTGCGTAGGTATGTTGTTGGCAAAGGTATGCACGTTCTCGTTGTATGAATCACTGTATTGCATCGCAATCTCAACCGTCGAGCCGTCTTTCTCCGACTGAAAGTATATTGGCGACTCATGCAGCACGTGTTTATTCTTGTTAAGATATTCGACAAAAGAAACTATTCCGCCGTCAAAGCAGTAATCGTTTTCCATGCCGTTTCTTTCGTCTTTGATGATTATTCTTACTCCCTTGTTTAGAAAAGCAAGCTCTCTCAGCCTTGTCTTTAAGACATCATATTCAAACTCAACAGTCTCGAATATGTCCGGATCCGGCCAGAAAGTTATCATAGTTCCCGTGTCTTCTGTTTCGCCGGTAATTTCTAAAGCGCTGGTCGCATCTCCGCGGGAAAAGCTCATCTCGTGCACTTTGCCTTCTGTTTTAATCGTTGCAACAAGCTTTTCAGAAAGAGCGTTTACAACGGATACGCCGACGCCGTGCAGGCCGCCAGACACTTTATACCCTTCTCCGCCGAACTTGCCGCCAGCGTGCAGCACAGTCAGCGCAACCTCCAGCGAGGACTTGCCCATCTTAGGATGCATGCCCACCGGGATACCCCTGCCGTTGTCGATTATAGTGGCGCTTCCGTCTTTGTTCAGAAACACTTCGATCTTGTCGCAAAACCCGTTCATGGCTTCGTCGACAGAGTTGTCGACTATCTCGTAAACAAGGTGATGCAGCCCTCTTGTGTCTGTGGAACCGATGTACATTCCCGGCCTTTTGCGCACCGGCTCAAGGCCTTCTAAAACTTGTATCTCATTGGCTCCGTATTTTTCAATTTGTTCGTCTTTAGACATAGCTACTCCTAATAAATAAATTTATGAAACTTTATGCTTTTGAGCGTTTTAACAGTGTTGCCGGAGAAATCGGCGAATAGTACAAAAAGTATTTCTCGAGGAATTTCGATATTACTATGGACTTTATACCTGTCTCTTCCAGATAGAAGCTGTGAGCGTCGCTCGAAAGTTTCTTTAAAAACTTGCTTGTATCATCGTTTACCAGTGCCTCTTTATAATCAAGTATCATAATTATGTCCTTTTTAGGCACAAGTGTATCTTTACCAATATATAGCAATTCTTATATCCTCACAATAGTTTTATATTAAAACCTACTATATTATTATATACAAAAATGTGCAAATTGGGAAGAGTTAAAACACATTTTTAACGTTTTTATACCCAAAGAATGATTGCACTGGCCTTCTAAAACAGTTATACTAAAAAAAACAAGCATGAGGAGTCATTTAATGTCTAAAGTAAGACGAATCTACGTAGAGAAAAGAAAAGGTTTTGACATAGCCGCAAAGAGTGCGTGTGCAGATTTTCGAACTAATTTGGGGAAAACGAACTTAAAGTTCGTTCGTATACTCAATCGTTATGACATAGAAAACTTAACCGATGAAGATTTTGAAGCAGCAGCTGGCACGGTATTTTCCGAACCAGCTGTCGATTCTTTGACTATAGGCAGCTTCGAGAAAAACGAAGGCGACTTGTCTTTCGCAATAGAATACCTGCCGGGACAGTATGACCAGCGTGCCGACAGCGCAGCACAGTGCACAGAGCTTTTAACCAGAAACGAACGTCCGCTTGTAAAGTGCGCAACAGTTTATGTTTTGGGGGGCATCACCCAGGAAGACCTTCACGACATCAAGAACTACGTTATCAATCCTGTCGACTCACGGCAGGCAGCAGATGAAATCCCCGAAACGCTGGAGGATATCCTTCCCGAACCGGAAGATGTCGAAATAATGACCGGCTTCTGCGAACTTGACAGCAACGGACTCGACGGATTCATATCACAGTACGCTCTTGCAATGAGCAGCGCAGACATGGCGTTCGTCCAAGGATACTTTAAAAACGAGGAGAACCGGGATCCGTCAATGGCGGAGATACGTGTCATAGATACCTACTGGTCGGATCACTGCCGCCACACAACATTTCTCACAAAGCTAAACGACGTAACTTTTGATGACAAACTCTGCGAAGAGCTGTTCCACGAATACAAAAAGGCTCGTGAGTTCGTCTACGGCGAAAAGGCGAAGACACGTGACATCAACCTTATGGACATAGCCACTATATACGCTAAAGAAGCAAAGAAAAAAGGCCTGATGGCAGACTTTGACGAAAGCGAAGAGATAAACGCCTGCTCGATAAAGCAAAAAGTAGTAGTCGACGGCAAAGAAGAAGACTATCTGATAATGTTCAAGAACGAGACGCACAACCACCCAACAGAGATAGAACCGTTCGGCGGTGCTGCGACTTGCCTCGGCGGAGCGATAAGAGACCCGCTGTCCGGGCGCTCATACGTATACAACGCAATGCGCGTAACAGGAAGCGCAGACCCGAGAGAAAAAATAGAAGACACCATGCCGGGCAAACTCCCGCAGAGAAAGATAACTCGGGAAGCCGCACACGGCTATTCATCATACGGCAACCAGATAGGACTTGCCACCGGGCTGGTAAACGAGATATACCACCCCGGCTACAAAGCAAAGCGTATGGAGATCGGCGCAGTTGTTGGCAGCGCTCCTGCAAAAAACGTCGTCCGTGAAGTTCCAACCAAAGGCGATGTAGTGCTGCTGCTTGGCGGGGCTACCGGACGTGACGGCTGCGGCGGCGCAACAGGCTCATCTAAAGCTCACGACAAAAGCTCTATAGACACCTGCGGCGCAGAAGTCCAGAAAGGTAATCCACCGGAGGAAAGAAAGCTCCAGCGGCTGTTCCGTAACCCTGAATTTTCAAGGCTTATAAAACGCTGCAACGACTTTGGCGCAGGCGGAGTATGTGTGGCGATAGGCGAATTATCCGACAGTTTAACTATAAACCTTGATAATGTACGCAAAAAATACGAAGGTCTTTCCGGCGTAGAGCTTGCTATATCCGAAAGTCAGGAGAGAATGGCTATAGTCGTTGATGCCAAAGATGCTCAAAAAGCAATGGCTCTTGCGGCTAAGGAAAACCTCCACATAAACAAAGTTGCGGATATAACCAACGATGGACGCATGATACTAAAATGGCGTGGGAAGCAGATAGTCAGCTTGAAGCGAAGCTTCCTTGACACAAACGGCGCAGTAGCCAACGCAGATGCTCACGTTTGCGCACCGCAGGAAGATATCTTCAGCGAACCTTTCGAAGGTGGCTTTAAGCAGCGTCTTCAAAGCATAGTTAGCGATCTTAACATCTGCTCGCAAAAGGGTCTCATAGAAATGTTCGACTCCACCATCGGAGCGTCCAGTGTGACTATGCCGCTCGGCGGCAAAAATCAGCTAACGCCGACGCAGGCTATGGCGGCAAAGGTCGCCGCAGAAGGGCAGTGCAGCACGGCAACGCTGTTCTCATACGGCTTTGACCCCTACATGAGCGAGAAAAACCCTCTGCTCGGCTCAGTCTATGCGGTGGTGCTCTCACTTGCTAAGCTTACCGCAGCAGGCGGAGACGCAGACAGAGCGTGGCTCACGTTCCAGGAATATTTCGAGCGTATGGCAAGTAAGCAGTCTTGGGGCAAACCGCTTTGCGCACTGCTCGGAGCATGGTGGGCACAGAAAAACATGGGAGCAGCTGCCATCGGCGGCAAAGACTCCATGTCCGGCACGTTCGAAGATATCCACGTACCGCCGACATTGTGCTCTTTTGCAATATGCACGCAGGATTCTGGTACTGTTATTTCGCCGGAATTCAAGCAGCCTGACAGCCTTATATACCGAGTTCGAATTGGCAGAGACGATAACGGCATGCCGGATTTTGAAGATATAAAGCAAAAATACGCCGCAGTCAGCAAAGCGATTGCAGATAAAAAAGTGCTTAGCGCATACGCAGTCGAACGCGGAGGCATTCTTGCGGCAATAGCAAAGATGAGCCTTGGCAACTGCATCGGCACAGTACTTAACGACTGTGAACTGTCTGAGCTTTGCAGCAAAGCTTACGGCGACATCATCCTCGAAAGTACTGATTTAACACTTGGTTTCGAGGTCATAGGCAAAACAGGCGGCGATGCGCTCGCCATGGGCGGCGAATCAATTTCTCTTGCAGAGCTGCAGAGCGGCTTTGAAGCAACGCTCGACGGAGTTTTCCCGGCTTACTCAAGCACGGACGAAACTGCTCCGGACAAGCTTTTCACAGCAAAGAACGTTTATACATACTCAGGCAAGAAGCTCAAACCAAACGTTGTAATACCCGTGTTTGCGGGGAATAACTGCGAATACGACTCCGCAAACGCTTTTCTGCGTGCCGGAGCAAGCGTAGATACACTTGTCATGCGCAACATACACCACAGCGACATAGACGAGAGCATGGACGAGTTTGCCCGTCTTATAGACAACAGTCAGATACTTATGCTGCCCGGCGGATTCTCTGCAGGAGACGAGCCGGACGGCAGCGGCAAGTTTATAGCAACTGCACTGCGTGGACCGAAAGTCAAAAAAGCAGTCCACGGGCTGCTGCAGCGTGACGGACTCATACTTGGCATATGCAACGGCTTCCAGGCGCTTATAAAAGTCGGTCTTGTGCCGTACGGCGAGATTGTAGATATGCGAAGCGACAGTCCGACTCTTACGTTCAACAACATCGGCAGGCACGTATCCACGCTGGTGCGCACACGAATTTCGTCAAACGCTTCTCCATGGCTAGCGATGACAAGCCCTGGAGACATCCACACAGTTGCGGTGTCTCACGGCGAAGGCAGGTTTGCCGCCGCCGAAGAAGAAGCAAAGCGCCTGCTGGAAAACGGACAGATAGCGATGCAGTACGTTGACGAGAACGGCTTACCGACAATGGATAAAGAGAACCCCAACGGCTCGCTTTACGCAGTCGAAGGCTTGTTGAGCCCATGCGGAAAGGTGCTCGGCAAGATGGCTCACTCAGAACGCTATACAACTAACACGTTCATCAACGTACCAGGAGAGAAAGACCAGCATATTTTCGAGAGCGGCGTTAATTATTTCCTATAAAATTGGCGCAGTTATGTTATTATTAAGACTGGGTAATATCCGGTCTTTTTATATGGGAGGCAATATTTAACTCTTTATACTGATGGGCAATCCCATCTTAACGGCAACACGGCGGAGCTTTGCGAGCCTTTCATAGACGAGCTCAAAACAAACGGTGCAAAGGCTGCCATTCTTGCCAAAACACAAAGGATGAATACGGCTGTGTACAGAAACATTATGTGCCAGCCGTTATAGAACATATACCAGCAGCAGATTTCATTGTTTTGCCCGAAAATTGCTCAGTATATAAAAACAGATATACAAAAAGAAAGCTTGAATCCTGCTCTCTTGTTTTTTTACTGTTTGTTTTTCTCAACAAACTTTATAAACGCTTTTGCCTGCCTCTCAAGTTCTTTCGCATTTTTCGTCAGCGCCAGCTTCCCATCCTCGTCCGTCTGATCCTGCGCATGCGGTATAGTCAGCCTCGGGTAGTTCATCAGCTTCACGTTTAGCAGGCTAAGCAGAGGTATAATATTCTCCTGTGCCATTGTCGTTCCAAAAGACCCGGGTGAAATGCCGGAAAATGCAGCTGGTTTTTTAGACAGCACCCTTCGTCCTTCCTCACCGTCCGGCCGGGAGAGCCAGTCGATAAGGTTCTTTAGCACACCCGGCAGCGAGTGGTTATATTCCGGAGTGAAAAACCATATTCCGTCAGACTCTGCTACTATATCCCGTGCACGCCGCACAGACTCCGGCGGCGGATATTCCATGTCCTGGTTAAGCAACGGAACATCCGCATATTCCATTATCTCAAAGTCTGCAGCATCGCCAAGCACTTTTTTCGCCGCCAGTGCAAGTTGTCTGTTGTAAGATTCTTTCCTTAGTGACCCTACTATCGCTGTTATCCTGATTCTGTCCAATCTTTTTCCCCTTTTGTAATCTTTAATCGTGTTTTATAAAAGTGCCTGCTCTAAGCTCATCAAAAGCTGTCTTTAATTCCTGCTGTGTGTTCATGACTATAGGCCCGCCCCAGGCTACCGGTTCGTGCAATGCCCTGCCGGAGAAAAACGCAAACCGCAGGTCTTCTTCGCTGGCAGCGGTTACTTCTATGCACTCTCCTTCACCAAACAGTACCGCCGAAGCCTGCGGTATCCTCTTGCCTTCAATTACCGCGTCCCCTTCGATAAGGAACACAAAAACGTTCTCGTCCGGCTTAGTCGGTATCTCTATGCTGCTGCCAGCAATGAGCTCAACGTCATATATAGACGCTTGTATGTGGTGCGGCACAACTCCTCTTTTGCCTTCAAACTCACCTGAAAGCACACGCACAAGCGAATCTTCCAGCTTTACTTGCGCTATCATGTCCGGCGTTATGCTAAGGTATTTAGGCTTCGTCAGCTTTTCTGCCTGCGGAAGGTTCAGCCACAGCTGAAAACCCAGCATATATTCAGATTTCTTTGGCATTTCCTGATGCAGTATACCTTCACCCGCAGTCATCCACTGGCTTTCGCCTTGGGTTATCACGCCCTTGTTTCCTAGGCTGTCCTCATGCTCTATCTTGCCGTGGATAAGATAGGTAATAGTCTCTATGCCCCTATGCGGATGCATCGGGAAACCGGCAATATAGTCTTCCGGATCGTACGAGTCAAAGAAATCCAGCATCAAAAACGGATCGAAATCTTCCACAGTCCTGTTTGCAAGCACACGTGTCAGTTTAACGCCCGCTCCGTCCGATGTGCTGTTTCCATGCACTATTTTTTCAATCTTTCTTTTATTCATTCTATCCACCCCTTTTTGGTGCTACGTCCTACTCAAGCCATATCCGACGAACAAAACAGGTGTCTTCATACATTCCATCTTCCTTCACATCTGAATACTTTATAAACCTATATTATACCACCATTATCTGTATTTGCACAAAAGACAAGCATTTTCGATGTATTAAAAAAGCACATTACACTTATCAAAACGCAATGTGCTTTATAACTAAAAGCTACTTATATTTTTCTATAATTTCTCTCATCGTTTTATTGACCTTCTCAAACTCATCTTCTGTAAGGCCCATATACGGCGGATACAGCTTGTTATCAAAATCAGGGTCTGCCACTCTCTCGATAGATTTATCGTAGGCAGAGTCTATAAGAGACCGCTCTATGAAAGAGAAGCATCCGCTTGCCTCCCTATAGAAGGCATCGCCGTGAAGCAGTGTTTCATAATCCCGGTTCTGTCCGGCTTTAAAATACTCCCACGCAAGCTTCATGTTTATTGAATAGAAAGAATTGAGAAACCCAAACTGCCCTACCATTGCGCCGAAAGTATATCCTCCGTCAACAAGATAGAAAGTTATCGGGCACTGCGTTTTGGCAAGTGTGTAGATCTCCGGCATATTATGGGTGGAATACTTCGCCGCCACTAAGTTTGGCACAAGCTGTGCCAGTTTAACATATAAATCCGCAGTCACCAGCTTCTTAGAGCGCGGACCATTGTTATAATGTATAAACCTGCAGTCCGGGAACCTGCCGCATACCATTTTGAAGTATTCGACAACTTCATCGTCGGTAAGCGCACCCCAGCACGGCAGCGCGATCTGGAAATCCCTGCAGCCGAGGCTCTGTGCAATTTCTATCCTGTGCATTATCTCTTTTGCAGACGTGCTGATAAGCCCGACCATCGGCATAACATCTTCACCGTCTTTGCATACGTCAAGAAATGCCCTGACTACCCTTGTGAACGTGTCGATATCAAGCGCATAGCCTTCACCTGCCGTTCCCATGATGTATATGCTCTTTGCGCCGCCGTCCACCAGGTCTTTAACGTGCACTCTGAACTTTGCTTCATCGAAATCAAAGTCGTCTGTCCACGGTATACACGCAGCGCACATCATAGTCAGTGGATATCTTTTTTCCATATCTTAATTCTCCTCTTCTTTGTATGGTATTTTGGGAAACAGCTTCATAGCATTTTTATATAGTATCTTTTTCTTGTCTTCGTCGCTTATAAAAGCGCTGTCTACCCTCGCTCTCTGCATCGGGCTGAAATAGCACGCTAAATCAGAACCATAAAGCATCCTGTCAGTTCCTATCATGTTGACAGCCGTTTCTAGCAGCCTCGGGGTCACGTTATTCGAGCTTGAAGTATCAAGATAAACGTTCCCGTGCTTGCTTTGTTCTACAGCGTACACCTGATGGAACGGGTCTTCATCATATCTGCAGCCAAGGTGAGCGACAATGAGCGTCATTTCCGGGCACTCGTCGGTAAACTCAAGAAAATCTTCCGGCTTGCTTCTTTCCTGTCCTGAGTGCGTCATAACCACAGCCTTGTGTTTCGCTGCAAATTCGATAAGCCTCTTGCCGTGCTCCTTGATGTGATATTCGTGCATCTCAGGGTGAATTTTTATGCCAAGGCATTTTGGCTCGCCAATGCGCCTCTCCGCCTGACGGAACGTCTCTTCAAAATCCGGATGGACCACCACCCATTGAAATATCCGTTCGTTTTCGTCTGCAGTTCTTGATGCGTCATCGTTTGCTTTAACGGGGTCGCATAGTTTCGCCGGCATCTCAAAGGCCTCCATAGGCGATACTATAGTGTATGCCACGTTCGCCTGCTGCTGGCACTTCAGTATATAGCCGATATCTGCGGTGCAAAGTTTGTTGATGATAGGAGAAACCGGAGTTATATACTTTCCAAAGTGTGCGTGTACGTCGATTGCTTTTACATCTTTGATAGACATGTTCTGCCTCCTGATATTATAGTTATCGCTGGTGTTTCTGCTGATATATGGGTCCATTATTCAGCGGTGCGTTGTCTCTTCTGTGGCAGAGCCTACCACAATGAAATTATCGTGTCAATAACAATAAGGCGATATAAAGTCATATTTTCAAAAATTTTTGAGAATTATCGTTTTTTATGCAAAAAGAGTATGGAGATCAAATTTGTTTTGTAAAAATAGTGCGGTTTTATGCAAAATCGGTGCGGTTTTTAAAAAGTTTTTGCAATTACGTCATCAGAAAAGCTCGTCCAGTTTTGCCTTTATCGACAACAGATCCGCATAAGAATCCTTCTTCCAATATTCATTCCTCAAAAGAGCCGCAGGGTGGTAAGTCGGCAGAATATGAAAGCCCTTCACCTCGTGCCAAATGCCCCTGTCTTTGGTTATCCTTATGTTTTGCCCTAGTATATATCCTGCAGATATCCTCCCGAGGCACACGATTATCTTCGGGCGGATCATTGCCGTCTGTGCCCGCAGATATCCTATACATTCCTGCGCTTCTTCCGGGCGGGGGTCCCGGTTGCCCGGCGGCCTGCATTTTAGTATGTTTGCGATGTAAACATCGTCTCGTCCAAGGTCTATGGATGCCAGCATCTTGTCGAGCAGTTTTCCGGCTTTGCCGACGAACGGTCTGCCCATCTCGTCCTCGTCCCTTCCGGGGCCTTCGCCGATAAGCATTATCTTTGCCCAAACGCTGCCTTCGCCGAAGACTATATTCTTTCTTGTCTTATGCAAAGAACATTTTTCGCACTGCATCACTTCTTTGTGTATCTCATATAGATTGTTATACTTTGGCATCTAAGCTACCTCATTTTGAAAGTCTATATCATTATAACACAACTATCAATATTTTCCACAGGCGCTGCCTGATTCATTCGCATCGCCGCTTCTTTACAGTTTGAACTGATGATCTTGGCGCTGTCTCCTACAATATTAATACACCAATAACGCCTGTTTCATCTATAAATCCCGTTTCTTTATGACGTACTGTTTTACTGCAAATAAAAAAGCACTGGCGCCCACTAATTGAACGCCAGTACCTTAAAGAAAATATGTTAAACCCTGTTAGGGGTGTTTACTGATTTCGACCTTTGCAGGGCTAACAGCGCTTGTTACCTCTGCTAGTCCTAGGGAGTATTATATTCGTTCGAGCCGGACATGTCAAACTGTTTTTGCGCCGATCGCAAATTATATTCTGCATCAAAGCCCATATGGAAAATATTATGATAGCTCAATATTTTATATTGTTGTTTTATAAGATCGATATGCCGGCAAAAAAGTTGAGGGCAAGCATCAGCAGAATCAGTCCTGTTCCGAGCAGTTTTTTTATTGCACCTCCTCCCTTTACATGAATATGTATTATTTATAGACTGCTCGCACAGTTTTAAACGTTGTGTCTGCTTTTCTTAATATCGCGTGCTTTACCTGTGCTTTTTTCGTCAATATATTATTTGCAAACCCTGTATTGCGTGGTTTATAATCATTATGTATTTCGTTAGAAAATCTATAAGGAAATGGGGCTGCTTATGTATAACATTAAAAAGGCTGCTGCTGCATTTTTTTGCATAGTGCTGATAGCTTCGGTATCAGCGTGTTCAAACAAGACAAGTGAAGAAAAACTAGCTAAGATAAACGACAGGCTGGAGCTTCTTGATGAATACAGCGAGCAGCACGGCACCGAGACCGGTTCCGGGATAAGAAAATATTTCGAAACCGACACATTTCGGGGCATACCCTACGGCTCTTCCAAAAGCGACGTTAAGAGCACTGAAAAACTGATTCTTCTAACTGAAAACACGGACTCGCTCAGCTATTCGTCTACCCTTTACTATAACTATGAGATGACACCAATATATTGGTTTAACGACACCGACCAGCTATATTGCGGCAGCTATCATATGACTACTGATATTAGCTTAGATGATATCGTCACAAAAATGAAAGCTACATTGACGAATCTTTACGGTGAACCGAACAGCGCCGATTATTACGATAGCAGCTTCAATACGATCATACTTTTCGATGACGAAAGTATAGAAGACTACGTAAACAGCGGGCAGGCAAGCTATTATGCCTGGTTCTCATACGCCGATATAGACGTAGAGTTAAAGATCGAAATAGACGATACCAGTCAAAGCCCTGCTAAATACTTTGTATCAGTCTACTATATAAGTTCGTACTACAGCTATTAAATATCCACAAAGGGGCATCTATGAAAATAACAAACAGCGGCACAGTATACGACGGTTCACTAAGCAAAAACATAAGCAGCTGCACCTTTCCGGGGTTTTGCGAGCTTGAAGATAAGCGTCTGCTTGTCTCTTTCAAAGGCTCGCCAAAAAAGGTGCCTTACAACACTGGTGAGTGCGGCTACACATGCATCTCCAGCGACGGTGCAAAGACTTTTTCGCCGCCTGAAAAGATGTTCGAGCTGCCTATAATAAACGGTAAGCCCACGACGATACGAACACTGTATTACCTTGGGCTGGGCACCGACAGAGTCCTTGCCGTGTTCAACGCTGTGGACGCAAGCTGCGAAGATCTTGAATACTATAACGAGCAAACAGAAGGTTTAAAAGATACTTTCATAATGTATGCGCTGTCAATGGATAATGCTCAGTCTTTTTCACAGCCGGTACGCTTTGAGTCAGCGCTGTTTGGGAATGTTCCTCTTCCGCTTACCGGACCGCCTTGTCTTCTCAAAGACGGACGCATAGCCATTCAGTTCGAGGTTAACAAACGCTACAGTGATGAAACGCCCTGGGTACACAGCTCTGCAGCGGTTTTTTCAAAAGACGGCGGCAGAACATGGGCAGATGAAGTAAAGATAACGCAGGATCCTGATGTTTATTATTGGGACCAGCGGCTTTCCTGCCTCGAAGACGGCAGCCTCTTCGACCTTTTCTGGAGCTATGACCGCAAAAACGCGCAGTATATAAACATACATGCGGCAAGAAGTCTGGACGGCGGTAAAACATTCTGTGAGGTCTTCGACACCGGCCTTAGAGGTCAGCCAGGCAACGCCGTAAGTCTTGATGAACGCAGAATATGCTGTATTTACATCAACCGAGATGCTTCGCCTGTAATCAAGCTGGCGGTAAGCGAAGACAGCGGCAGAACATGGCAGGACGAGCTTACAGTCTATGACTCGCAAAAGAAGTTTGAACTCTCTTCAGGTCTTGATATGAACGATGCGTGGGCACAGATGGGCGCTTTCAACGTCGGGCACCCATATCTTGCAAAGCTGAGCGATGGTACACTGATAGCATATTACTATGCAGGTCCCAGCACTCACAGGACGGATATTCGCTGGGCTAAGATAACACCTTAAAGGAGCAAAAATGCTAAGTAAATCCGAAATTTTAGACACAATTAAAATGATAAGCAATCAGCACCTTGATGTGCGCACGATAACAATGGGCATAAGCCTTGTCGACTGCATATCTTCAGATTCAAAAATCTGCTGTGACAATATCAAAAGAAAGATAACAAACAAAGCAAAGAACCTCGTCAGCGTCGGCGAAGACATCGCACGCGAGTTCGGAGTGCCAATAGTCAACAAGCGTATATCAGTCACACCGATAAGCCAGATAGCGGCTGCAAGCGCTCTTTCGGACTACACATGTTTTGCAAGAGCGCTCGACGAAGCAGCAGCAGACACCGGTGTAAACTTCATCGGCGGTTTCGGAGCTCTGGTGCAGAAGGGCGAAACGAAGAGCGATACTGTGCTGATAGATTCTCTTCCGGAGGCACTTTCAAGCACACAGCGTGTCTGCTCTTTCGTTAACGTCGGCAGCACACGCACCGGCATAAACATGGATGTTGTTGCAAAAATGGGTCTCATTATAAAGCAGACAGCAGAGCTTACGAAAGACACAGGTGGTCTTGGGTGCGCTAAGCTGGTTGTTTTCGCAAACGCAGTTGAAGACAACCCTTTCATGGCTGGCGCTTTCTGCGGAGCGGGCGAGCCTGACTGCGCAATAAACGTTGGCGTTTCCGGCCCCGGCGTAGTCAAATCTGCTCTTGAAAAGGTAAAGGGAGCTCCTTTCGATGTCGTTGCCGAAACCATCAAGAAAACCGCTTTTCGAGTGACCCGTGTCGGACAACTGGTCGCCGAAGAAGCTTCGCACCGCCTGGGCGTAGATTTTGGTATCGTGGACCTTTCGCTTGCACCCACTCCTGCAATAGGCGACAGCGTAGCGCGCATACTCGAAGAGATAGGTGTTGATATGTGCGGAATGCACGGAACAACCGCTGCTCTGGCGCTGCTCAACGATGCTGTCAAAAAGGGCGGCGCAATGGCGTCTTCACATGTAGGCGGGCTTTCCGGTGCATTCATTCCCGTCAGCGAAGACGAAGGCATGATTGATGCAGTAAGAAAAGGAGCTCTTAGCCTTGAAAAGCTCGAAGCCATGACATGCGTATGCTCCGTCGGTCTAGATATGGTCGCTGTCCCCGGAAGTACCCCCGCCAGCGTTATCTCTGCTATAATAGCTGACGAAGCTGCGATAGGCATGATAAACAACAAGACCACGGCTGTAAGGATAATCCCCGTACCGGGCGGAAAGGTCGGCGACGTTTTTGAATACGGCGGACTTCTGGGAAGCGCTGTGGTTATGGACGCAGGGCAGCCAGGCTGCGAGCGGCTTATCAGCCGTGGCGGCAGGATACCCACACCTCTACAGGGCATAAGAAACTAGCGGGCGCCAATGCACGCCCGATAATCTTGTATAGCTGGTAAAATTATGATATCATTGATTATCTGATTCCGGAGTTTTTCTATGGACTATTTTATCAAAGCGGACATATATATATTTTCATTTATAATACTGGTTTTTCTCCTGGTCTATTTCGTTTTGAACGCTCCTCAGAAGTCACCCTCAAAGAGAATCTTCGTAACTATAATATTATCACTGCTTATCAACACTGCGCTCGCAACAATTGCCAGTATCCCTGATGGCATTAACGAGCCATGGGCGATTGCAATGAATAAATGGTCTCAGTCACTGCTGCTTGTGTTCACATACCTTCCTGTTGCAGCCTGGCTTTCATACGTCGATTACCGTTTGTTCAACAACTTTGACAACATGAAAAAACACGCCCTTGTCTATCTTGCCCCTTTCTTTTTAAGCGTAGTGATGGTGGCCTTTAATCCGCTGACTAACGCAATGTTCACAGTCAGCGAGGGCAATGTGCTGACCCGTCAGGTTGGCGTTATTATAGTATCCATTATAATGTATCTGGAGCTTGCGGCACTTTTATATATTTCTCAGCGCATCAAGAAGCGCATCAACACAAGGCTTGTACGAGTGGTTTTCCTGTTCATGCTTTTTCCGATAGCCGCCAGCATTCTGGAGCTTTGGTTTGCGGACATAAAGCTTCTGTGGCCGGCTTTTTCGTTCTCTACCTTCATGGTCTTCCTTGTGCTGGAGAAAGACTCAATGCTAAAGGACGCTTTGACAAAGCTCAACACCCGTGCCGCACTTGAAACAAGGATCAAACAGAAACTTCGTCGGCATGAACCTTTCTCTCTGATAATGATAGACCTCGACGGTTTTAAAAATATCAACGATACCTTCGGGCACAAATCCGGCGACGATGCTCTTTTGATAGTAGCTTCCATACTTGAAGAATCGGTAAAGCGTACGGACATGGTGTGCCGCTATGGCGGCGACGAATTTCTGATTCTTGTAGAGTCACAAAGGCCCAATGCCGCAAGTTATATAAGGGACAGAATAAAATCAAAAGTCAGCGCTTTTAACAAGAAGAAAGTCAAGCCGTATATCATAGCAATGAGCTTTGGGCTAAAGTTCTATAACAAAAGCAATATTACCATAAAACAGCTGATAACCGAGATCGATCAGTTAATGTATGCTGATAAAGAACAAAACCGGGAAAAGATACTTATACAAGAAACAGCAAACGATTGATTCGTGTTTCAGCACTTTTGATATGATCAATTAAGTTGAGTGTCCCCAAAAAAGGGGTATAGCTTCGGAGAGTATTTTGACACCTTCAGCATTTCTGGTTGGATTCTTTACAGGTATGATAATTGCTACGTATCTAAAGCCTATTTTCAAAATCAGAAAAATAGCATCTTCGTGCAAACCACTGTACTTGTACGTAACTCAGCACCATTACCATATTCGTTTCTGATACATATGTCCAGCCCCCCGCCGCTTCTGTTTTATTAGCCGCCCCGGCAAAGAGGTGGCAGCAAATTCTGCAGAATCTGCGGCAAGTAAATAGCATCTGATGTTAAGCTTTGCGAAAATTGCGGGTCTTACATAAATTAAAAGATATTCTGAATTCTATATTGAATCAATTGCAGCTAAAACACAAGTCTCTGTTTTCCTGTACATAATCAAATGCTTTGTGTTATAATCTTCGGTGCAAGGAAAAAGTTAAAAGGGACTGTCTGTTTTTTGTTGAGGCAGATACTTTAAGAAAATATCATAATCTTTTTTACTACTTTCTTGACTTTTTTGCTTCCAGTATATAAAATAGCGTTTGCATGTGCACCCGTAGCTCAGTAGGATAGAGCGTCCGCCTCCTAAGCGGAAGGCCGCGCGTTCGAATCGCGCCGGGTGTGCCAGAAACCCCGATATATAGATACTTTCGGGGTTTTTTTATACTCAAAACACTGTACGTTTTTGACTACATAAAAGTAACAACGCCCTACCCTTCGCATCCCATTTTCGAGAGCTTTTTTGCGTGCTGATAAACCGAGACGAGAGCAATTTCGACTACATTTTACTACACTTTTTATATGATGAATAAGGTCGAATTCCGCACTGCCTTGATTGAAGAGAAGGTGATCGATTAAACCGGAACAGTCAACGCCACAACTGCAAACTGCCGCTATTATGGAGTCGATATGAATAAAATATTTTAATGGGAGTTATTATAAAAATTCAATAAGATGATATTTTTTTTATCCAATACTGACCATAGGATAGAATAAAGCAGGTTTTCTTGAGACTAAGGTCTTAGAACTGCTTGCATTCCACATTGGGACGGAATTATTATTGAAAATCAAGTGATTAACAGTTCTCTAAACGCTTTCCTATAAAATAGATATGTGTGTCCCTGACGATGTTTCAAAGATAATCTGAGAAATGCTTTTATTTGTTCCTTCTTTTACGCATTAATTTAAACGATGTGAAAGCCCGCTGCTAGCTGCACTTTGGGCAGAATGTTTCATGTTTTTCTTTCGATATGCTCTCTCATCTTTTCAAAAGTTTCCTGGCTGATCACGTGCTCCATTCTGCACGCATCCTGGCCGGCAGTATCTGGGTCTACACCGATTGCAGTCAACCATTCCGTAAGCATTGTATGACGGCGGTAAATTTTTTTAGCTATTTGCAGGCCGGTATCTGTAAGATCTATATATCCCTGGCTGTCCACGGTAATATAATCGCCCTCCTTGAGTATAGACATAGCACGGCTGACGCTAGGTTTCGAGAAAGATAAAGTACGTGCAATATCAATGGAACGCACGTGTTCCTTTTTATTTTTTAGTACCAATATCGTCTCAAGATAGTTTTCACCGGATTCATAAAGCCCCATTTTTTCCTCCTTCAGTTATATTAATATTATCATTATTGGGCTAAACATGCAATGTTTACAAGAGGATTGGTCTGCTTTTTATGTCCTCCCAAATAACATATTAATTATTAGAATGGATCCCGGTTTTAATTCGCTTACATAATATTGACTTGCAGCCCAATCCCATGCGCTAGAAAATTATAAAGCTGTTATTCTTGACCTAATACTAATACAGTGATAGTATTTAGTTAGCATAGTCTAACCGAAAAAGCGGAGGATGTGACCTGCCCCCACAAATTGGTCCAAAACGAAAGTTAGTCATCCTCATTTTCAACCTTAATGTGGAACCCAACCAGATACGCATCTGCAGCACAGCAGTAAAGATAGAGCCGTGCCGCCATTATCGTATCCTTTGGAAAAGTATCGTCCTTATATACGTATCCATAAAGCTTTACAGTATGACCTTCAAGTTCGTCTCCTGTCATATATATATATTCGGAAAACTGGTCCTCTTCAGGTTCAAACTCTTCTTTTCCTTGCTGTAATATACACGGCAGCAGGCTTGTCATGCTTTCAGCCTCTCCCGCTACTTGATCTTGCTCATTGCTCTGTGCCGGTGTTTGCTCTGGTTTTGGGGTGCTTTGTTCTGCCGGGGTTTTGTCCGAGGCTGATGTCTGTAATTCTTCATGTTCGTCAAATGCATTTACTTTGTCTTGTTCATCTGCGCTGGATGTGTCTTCGCTGCTTATTGCCGGCATTTGTATAGTTTTTCCTGGTATTGCTGCCGATGCACTGCTGTCAGGTGTAACGGTGAGCATAAGTATAACTGGTATGAGAAATATAAGGCTGCTAAGATTCATTATTTTTTTCTTTGTTTCCTTTTCTTCTCTGCTTCTTATAATAGCTGCCGCCTGATATACAACCAGAACAACTAGCACTGCAAACCCAAGCCACACGATTGTAACCATACGAGGCGCAAGATACAGCAATATCTCGCCACCTGCAAGCAGCGTTCCGATTACCGACGCCAGAGCCAGAAGCACAACAAGCCACATTATATCTGCACCGTGTCTACGCATAGCTGCCTCCCATTATAAAGCTTGCAGCAAGCGCAAGAGTAAAGCATACGATAAGTATAGTAATAATTAGCCGTATAGCGAACCTCTTTTTGAAGCTTCCAAAAAGCATCAGCGTGTTTTTAATGTCTATCATTGGCCCTGTGATAAGAAACGCCAGCACCGACGCGCCTGAAAACCGAAACATAAATGTGCTTGCGACAAAAGCATCCGCCTCTGAACACAATGAAAGTACAAAAGCAAGCAGCATCATTACAACTATTGAAGCTATCCTGCCGCCGCCCAACCCAGCAATGACTTCTCCGGTTACGAATATCTGCATTGCCGATGCAATCATTGCCCCGAATATAAGATACATACCGACGCTTTTTAGCTCTTCACTAGTATGCTGAAGTATCTCTTTTAAAACTTCGCCTTTACTCCTTTTTTTATCCGACCCAACATGACTGCAGTGTTCGTGACAGCAAGTCTCCTGAGTCTTTGCCTTTACCAGTACTTCCCCGCCTTTTCGGCTGACCAATGCTCCTATGATTATCGCCCCTAACAATCCGCCGACCGCACGGTATAGCACCATCTGCGGCATAACGAGAAAAGCATTATATGTCGAAAACAGCACTACCGGATTAACGATCGGCGTCGCTAGCATAAAAGCAACTGCAGCTCCTGTAGGCATCCCCTTTTTTATAAGTCCTCTTGTTATTGGTATTATCGCACATTCGCACACAGGAAAAACAAGCCCCAGCAGCGAAGCAAAAACAAGCCGCATAAAGCCGTTCTTAGGAAGTATTTTTAATATCATCTCTTCGGAAACAAACACCTGAATCAATGACGAGATAACCGTGCCAAGCAATACAAAAGGCAGCGCCTCCAGAAGTATCGACCAGAGTATTAGCGTAAAACTGCGCATAACAGACTCTTCAGTTGTCTCCGTTTCACCGGTGCCGCCGCAAAATCCGACCCAAAATACAACTGCTGCTATGAATAAAAAGATAACTGCATTTCTAAAAAGCTTGTTGTCTTTAATCTTGTGCAAATCTCTAGCCCTGTCAGCCAAAAGCTTTAAAGCTCTCAGGCTCTCCTTGTTTTTCTCACCACTCGAAATGTTATAAACTAACTATGCAGTCTCTTTTTGTGCAGCCGTCTTTGGATGCTGTTTTTTGTAAACATCATCACAAGATAGACTATAGCACTGATTATGACGATACATACGCCGGAAGGTATATTGGCATAGTATGCAATCGCCAGGCCTATAATACAAAACACTAAACTTATCAGCATTGAAGAAACAACGACTTTGCCCACCGTTTTAAAAAACAGCTTGGCAATGGAAACGGGTATAGTCATAAGCGCAATCGTAAGTATGATACCAACCACCTTGACAAGCACTATTATTCCCACAGGTATCATGATATACACTACCCATTCAAGAGCCTTTACGTTTATACCCCTTGCCGCAGCATACTCTTCGTCAAACATATAAAGCACCAGATGGTTATAAAGCAATAGAAACAAAATAACTACAGCTGCGCAGAAAGCTGCCATGTAAACAATTGATTCTGTTGAAACGGAAAGTATATCTCCGAACAGATAACTTGTCATATCGGGCATATATCCGGGCGCTAATGATATGAACAGTATGCCAAGGGCCATACCGAAAGACCACAGTATTCCTATCATTGTGTCTGCTTTGAGCTTAGTGTTTTTTGGCAGCCTGCCTATAGTCGCCGATGCTGAAACAGCAAAAAGCAGCCCTCCCCATATCGGTTCAAAACCAAGAAGATAACCAAGTCCTATTCCGCCGAACGACGCATGTGCTATACCGCCGGACATACTGATAAGCTTTTTCTCTATAGCGACCTCGCCGATTATACCCGTTACGATACTTGCAAGCAGCGCAGCAATAAGCGCGTTGCGCATAAAAGCATAGCTAAATATCGCTTCTATCACAGCAGTATGCCTCCTTTCAGCAGTTCCTTGAGCTCTTCCGGTCTTTCAAATTCACGCACGGTTTTGTTCACATATACAGCTTTATCAGCTATCTCTGTCACGGCTTTGATGTTGTGACTGGCGATTACTACAGTCTTGTCTCTTTTAAGTGTGCTCAGTATAGCATAAAGCTCTTTGGCTGCATCAATATCTAGGCTCGCATCCGGTTCGTCAAGTGCAATCAAACTTGCATCCGAAGCGATAGCCCGCGCTATTACCGCACGCTTGAGCTGTCCTGCAGAAAGCTGGCCTATGCTCCGGTTCTCAAATCCTTTCATACCAGCACGCTTAACTGCGTCAGCAGCCTTTTGTCTCTGCTCCTGCGAATACTTCGCAAACGGCTTTATCGCTTTAGGCAGAGTTCCCTGAAGTACAAGCTCCTCTACAGTCAGCGGAAACGTAATGTCAAACGAAGGGTTCTGTGACACATATCCTATCTCCGTGCCGTTGTAAAAGCTTATGCTTCCTTCCTCGGGCTTAATAAGGCCTGTCAGCAGCTTCAGCAGAGTACTTTTGCCTCCGCCGTTAGGGCCGACAAGCACTGTGATTTTATTTTTGTACAGAGTAAAATCAACGCCTTGAACAGCACAAACCTGTCCGTAGCAATACCTTGCATTATTGAATTTTATCAATAAATTTTCATTCATTATCATTTGCTCTGCATTATCAGCGCATTCGCAAAGTTTCTTAGACTGTCTATATAATCCTTCGAGAGCGGTGAAACCTGTGCAACAGTTCCGCCTATTTCCCTTGAAGCAGTCTGTGCCTGGCTGTCATCAAATTCATCCTGATAAAAAACTGTCCTGATGTTGTTCTCAAGTGCAAAGCCTATTACCTCCTGAAGCTCTGCAGAAGTCGCCTGTTTACCGGCAATCTCTATCGCTACCATGTCCATGCCGTAATCATCTGCAAAATAGCCGTATGATCCATGATAAATCAGGAACGCCCTCTGCTCCAAGTCCGCAAGCTTTTGTGATATCTCTGCATCGAGTTCTTCAAGCTGTTCTATATACTCCGCTGCATTTTCCTGATATCTTTCTTCGTTGTCTCTGTCTATATTCGAAAGTTCGTCCGCAATGGTCTGTACCATCACAACAGCACGCTTCGGAGACAGCCACAGGTGCGGGTCTACCGAGCCGTGGTCGTGCTCATCCTCATGCTCTTCACTATGCTCTTCATCATGGTCATGGCCTTCGGCACTAAGCAGCGGATACTCCTCTGCCGCTGCGGCTCTCAGGTCGACGATCAATATATCTTCGTTGAAGTCTTTCACCTTTGGGAGTATGTTTGCCTGCTCTGCCGGCATCTGCAGCGTAAAGTATACTTGTGCATCAGAAAGTGCCTGCATCTGCGCTGCCGTCGGCGAAAAGTTTGCCGGGCTGTAACCCGGAGGTATCATAGTCACTACGCTGACCAAGTCTCCTGCAACTGCTTCAACAAAAGCTGCCTGCGGAACTATGCCCACAGCCACGGTGATCTGCGCTCCGTCTATGCTTTCACTGCTCTGCGTCTGACATCCGCCAAAAGACATTATCAACATTATAGATATTAAAATCAGTAATAGTTTTTTCATATACAGTAAGTCTCCTTATTGCAATCGTCTTGCAATAAGGAGACTATCATACAACAGCTCTTTTTGTCAAGCATTGTGAAAATCTGCATATTATTTTTTTGCGCACTGCGCGCACCTGCCGTAGACCTCCAGCTTGTGGTGAGTTTCGGCAAAGCCGCTGCGCTTCGCATACTTTTCCCAGTAGTGATTGGAACAGGGGAACCGGCTTATGCTTCCGCACTGCGTACAGATAAGATAGTGATGGTGCTCCCTCTCGCATACGGTAAAGCGGTTGATGCCATGCTCATCGTTCATAGATTCCACTATACCTAGATTCAGATACTTCTGAATATTTCTGTATACAGTGGCGTTGTCTATGCTGATATCCTTCGGCAGCAGACTGCAAACGTCTGCCACTGACAGCATCCTGTCTTTGTTGGCAAGAAAAACATCCAGTATAGTCTTGGTTTGAGAAGTAAGCCTGCAGCCTCTTTCTCTTAATAAATCATACAGCTTATCACTATCATTCATAACATAAAACCCCAAAAAATTATAATACTCATTATATAACTGTTGCAGTATATTTACAAACAGACAGCCCCAAACGTTTGACTGTTTCATCTGCAGCCCTGCCTTTTTTGTATTCCAAGCTATCCCTGTATAATTTCCCAGCAGAAAAAAATCCCTGCTTCTTATTTTATCGCTTCTACGACTGCTCCGCTGTTTTTTACACTATCTGCATTTCTCATTGTCTTACCTTTAAGTTTTCTACTAAGACTTACTGCAAACACTGCAGTCAAAATCACGGTGAAAACATCCGCTATCGGCTGTGCCCATATCACTCCATTTATTCCCAGCAATCCTGGCAGTATAAGAATTGCAGGAATAAAGAATATGCCCTGTCGGCTTATACTGAGAAGGCTGCCTTCCTTTCCCTTTCCAAGCGCAAGGAAAAGCGCCATATAAACCATCTGAAATCCATAAAACGGAAACACTAACGCGTTTGCCCGCAGAGCCCTTGCACCAATGTCTATCATAACGCTGTCTGCTGTAGAAAAAAGCGATATGATCTGCTCAGGGAAAACGGACAGCACTACAGCTGCGGCGGTACAGAACACACCCGACCATAAAAGAGAGAGCCGAGTTGCTTTCTGAAGCCTGCTGATATTGCCTGCACCATAGTTGTATCCCGCAACGGGCTGAAGACCCTTCATATATCCAAACACGACATAAGTCCCCAGCGTCATAATCCGTATCACCACACCAACTGCTGCAACTGCAGAATCACCGTAAACGCTTGCTGCCGTATTCGTCATGCCTATTGCTGCACTTGCAAGTAGCTGAAAAACGAGAATAGGCATCCCGATTTTAAGGATCTGCGAAAATATTTTTGAGCTAAATACAAAGTTTCTGGCCGAAAATTTTAAATGTCCTTTTCTGCCAAGTATATACCAAAGATAAAGGCAAGTCGTCGCGGCCTGCGCCACTACTGTTGCTATAGCCGCTCCCTGTATACCAAAACCTAGCGGATATATAAATAACGGGTCTAGAATGACGTTGAGTCCTCCTCCGATCAGCATTGATACCATTGTTAGCTTTGCTCTTCCTTCTGCTGTAATAATGTTGTTCATGGTAACATTGAAGATGTTGAGTATTGAGCCTGATATATATATAACTGCATACTGCCTTGCATACGTAAGTATAGTACTCGTTGCACCAAGAAACAACAAAAGCCTGTCAAGAAAACACAGCGCAATTATTATTGATGCTGCTCCAACTGCAAGGCTGGCACAAAGTGAAGTTGAAGCCGTCTGATTCGCCTGCATATCCTTCCCTTTGCCGAGAAGCCTAGAAATATATGAGGCAGCTCCGCTTCCAAACATCATTCCAAGCCCGATGATTATCTGCACTATTGGAAAAACTATTGAAACTGCGCCCATCTGGCTTGTCCCGAGCCCTCCTACAAAGTATGCATCTACAACGCTATACAATGCCGAAACCATCATACCTATCATCGTAGGCATACCCAGCTTTAAAAGCACCTTGTATACCTTTTCCTCTTTCATCATTAAAAGTTGCTTATCGTTTATATTCATTTCTTTGCCTTTCCAAGAGTATAGCACCTATACTCTTTGTTTAAATTTTTAATGCATTGTCCGGCTTAATGTATAGGTGCTATACTGTAAGCTCAAAAAAATACATTATCCGCCTTTTTAATTCTATTCATATTCATCAAGCTTTTTGTCCAGGTTATCAAGAAAACCAATCAAAAACTGACGTTGTTCCTCGGATGCTTCCTCCAGCAATGAATAAATAGTCTTGTCGAATTTTTGATGCAGTTTTCTGTGATAATTATCTGCTGTCTCTCCCTGAAGTGTCAGCTTAATTATCAGCCTTGAGAGGTTTTTAGGATCAGTCTCTTTCACTATCATGCCTTTTTTCTCCAACTTCATGATAATCTGTGAAACAGCTCCCTTTGTTACACCAAGCAGCTTTGCAAGGCCGGTTACGTGCAACCCCTCGTTTTCTTTTACAGCTTTTATCATATGTATTTCAGCATCGTGTAATTCCTGTGTTGTTCCATAGTTTCGGGTTCTGGAATTTATCTCTGATATCTTTGTTATAACACGCAGGAAAGTATAGCTAAGCTGTTTTCTGTTTTCAAAATTCATATCTGCCATGACAAAAGCGTATACTATCTATACGCTTTTGTCAACCCCCTTTTTCGTAAAATGACAGATACCTTCAATCAATCGCCTTTTCTTCGCAGGTTTGTAAGAATTTCACCTTCTCGCAATTGGTCTATACCACTCTAAAAAGCCTATTATACCTACCTATGAAGACTATACTGCTATGTCTTTACGCCTGTATACCGCATATGAAAAAAGCAACACAAGCTTCCATAAACAAAAAGCAGGCGAGCAAGCTTGACTGGTATAGACCACTTGTAAACGCTTGAAAAACCATAAAACATCTTTATAATGCAATCTGATTCTAGAACAAAACTGGTATAGACCACTTGTCTTTTATCGGAGATCTGCTTGCTGACTTTTTTGTTCCCTTTCAATCTTCGCCTTTCCTTAGTAAGACTTTGTATCTGCGTATAAAAAAGGAGCCGCTGTTTTTCAGCCGCTCCTTTGTCTTTGCCTGCCTTTAAGCCTGCATAATTTTTGTGTTCTCGTCTGCATAAGTCTCTACGCAGTAGCCATGGAACCCGCAGTTCGGGCATGTAAGCTTTCTTGTCTTCGGCGTGTGGTTTGCGAAGAAGAACTGCTTCAGCTTCGGGCGAAAGACCGTGCCGCACTCCGGGCAGATATACGCCGTGTTTCTGTAATACATGCGAACCAGCAATATCCCCGAGAGAATTACCAGCGGCATCCCTGCCGCAAATGGCCACCATATTCCCTTGAATATCCAGAGCAGCACCGTACCCACTTCGACGATATCCATAATGATGCCGACTACCAGCATCCATCCGTGTACCCTCTTCAAATTTTTCTTTGCATTCATGATCTGTTCTATGTCCTGAATAGATTTAACGGAGATAGCCTGAGTACTGCGGATGTTTTCCTTTACGACCTCTATAGCCCTGCGCTGTCTCGCCATCTCTTCCATCTGCCCATCAAGCTGCTTTAGCTGCTCGTCCAGCAGCAGACCAAGGACATTGCCGGGGCGCTTGCTGTTCATCACACCAGCGATAGACTCCAGCGAAAGACCAAGGCTCTTAAAAAGGCAGATCATCTGAAACTTCTTTAAGTCCTCTTCCGAGTAAAGCCGCCTTCCGCCTTCGGTCAGCTCTGCGGGTTTGAGCAGGTCTTTCTCGTCAGAGAACTGCACTGTCCGCACTGACACTCCGCACAGCTTTGCCATCTCTCCCGTCGTGTATTGTGACATAGATTTTCACCTCCATGATCAGAGTCTACATCATCACGTTACGTTACGAGCAATAGGTCACGTTAAGTGATTTTTTTGTTTTTTTGAATTTTTTTTGGGTCTCTGTTTTCAGCAGAATCACACGACTATTATAACATAGCTTTAGTCAGATTATGCGAAGCTGTATCCGTCGCCTTAAAAATATTTTAATACTTTTTACACAATGAATTAATAACTGTTTAAAACACAGTCAGCCTAATACATGATATCCTGTTTGTAAGTCGGCAGCATTTGTTTTGGCTGCAAATCCTATTTAAAAAGAAAGCGAAAATTTTATGATAGTCAATATTCTTATAACTGTCGCATTTATACTGTTTCCGGCGCTGCTCGTGTGGCTGGGCACCAAGTTTGCTGTCATGCAAAAAATCGGTCTGGTTCTTCTATGCTACATTGCAGGCATCATAATCGGCAACACCGGAATACTTCCTGAAAGCTTCGTACCCTTTCAGACGAACTTGCAGGACATTAGCGTTGCACTGGCTCTGCCGCTGCTGCTGTTTTCTCTGGACGTGAAACGGTGGCTGAAGATATCAAAGAATGCTCTTATCAGCATGCTGCTTGCTGTGGTCTCGATAGCTGTGGTCACGCTCGTGCTTCAGCTGACGCTTGCCTCAGGCGTTAAGGACGGATGGAAATACGGCGGCATGGCAACTGCGCTCTACACAGGCGGCACGCCCAACCTGGCTTCGATAAAAACCGCCCTCAATGTTGGCAGCGCAGCCTACATACGCTTCCACACCTACGACACTGTGATCGGCCTATTCTATCTTATATTCATGGCAATTGCCGCAAGGTTCGTTTTCCAGAAGGTGTTCCGGCTGCGGCCGTTCAAGGCTCTGCAAAAGCAGGACGACGGACAAACTTCGGATATCAGCGACGAGTCGCTTAGCTCATACGGCAAGATGCTAAAGCCGGCAAGGTTAAAATGGCTTGCGCTGGCTTTGCTGATATCTGCAGTCATTCTCGGCATAGCTTTCGTAGTCGGAGGGCTGTTCCCTGCAGACTTCAGCACAGCGGTCACGATACTGCTCATAACGACACTCGGCATAGCAGCTTCGTTCATCCGGCCTGTGCGCAGCATAAAACACACCTTCCAGTTCGGCATGTACATCATCTATATCTTCTGCTTTGCGGTTGCATCTATGACAGACTTCAGAGTGCTCATAAACATTGACTGGACTATACTGCTTTATGTCATCATCTCTGTCGCCGGAAGCATGGTCATCCACGCACTGCTGTGCAAACCGTTCAAGATAGACTCGGACACCATGATAGTCACTTCCGTTTCGGCAGTGTGCTCTCCGCCGTTCGTGCCCGTTATAGTCAACTCGCTCAAGAACCGTCAGGTGCTTATAAGCGGACTTGTTACCGGCATCATCGGCTACGCAATCGGCAACTACCTCGGCATAGGGATAGCGATGCTTTTCCGTATGTTCGGCTGAAAAAACGTAAAAATAAAAGGCTGTATTACAACCTTAGTATTTTAAACTGTCTCTGGGCTTTCCCGTTATATTTGCTTTTCGTAGTATCTGAATCTTCTATATAGCTTTCCGCCCGCCGTGACGACCGGCCGCCACGACTTCTCGTTGTCTTCAGCTATTGCCGAAGCATCGCCCCACTCATAGCCTTTTTTAAGTCCGGTCTCCATTATGGCGAGGTAAGCCGCAGACACCGCTGCCTTTCCCTCATATTCCTTCACGCAGAACTGCATCATGATGCGCATGCCTTTTATGCGCTTCTTCCAGTATAGGAATTTAAACACCCCGAACGGCAGCAGCCGTCCGTTCATGTGGGCAAGCGCTTCGTTATAGTTTGGGATGCTCACTACGAACGCAAGCGGTTTTCCGTCGTTTCGCCTCACTATATAAACAAGATCCGGATCGGCAAGCTTTTTCATCTCCTGCGCAGCGTGCTGCACGCCCTCCCACGTGGGCAGTCCGCTTCCCCAGTCCCTTGCGTCCGAGCCTTGCAATATCTCGTGTATGTCCTTTAGCTCTTTCTCTTCCTGTGAAAAGTCTATCGGGTACGCCTCGAAGCCATAGCGTTTTTTGGCATAGCCGACTGCCTTTCTGAACTTTTCGAGCGGCAGCGACTGCGGCGTTATCAGAAAGCCAAGCATATCTGACTGCTTGCTCATGCCGAAGCTCTCGAAGACTTCTTTGTACCACGGCGGGTTATAAGCCGCATACAGCACCGGCGGTGAGTCATATCCCTCTACCAGCACGCAGCGGTGCTCCTCTCCGTTGGCAGGCGAAAATGGCCCTTTCATATACTCAGCGCCGATGTCTCTTAGATACTCCTGCGCCGCCTGCATCACAGCCATGCCGCTCTGTTTATCCGCCGCTTCAAACAGCGAAAAAAAGCCCCGCTTTACGCCCTGCTGCTCCGACTCCTTCTCGTTTATCTCGGCAAGCACCCTTGCGGCGGGTTTGCCGTCACGATACGCCATAAAGTACGCATGTTCACTTTTCAGGAAATTGTTTTTTGCCGGGCTGAGCATGCCCTTCATTTCGGAAATGAGCGGCGGCACCCAGTTTTTATCGTCTTTATACAGCCAAAAAGGCAGCCTGATGAACGGCTTTAACTTTTGCTCATCCAGCCTTCGCACTTCTATATCCATACATCCTCCACCACTATGCACTTTTTATGGATATATGATATCAGATTGGAGGGTGTGGGGCAAATGAAGATACCTGTATTTTGTTTGTGTTCTTTATTTTCTCATTGCTTCTATTGCTTTTATTTTTTTTTCTTCTTCTTTTCTTATGTATTTATCTATGTAACTTTCCTCTTTTTCATCAAACTCTATTTTTTGTCTCTTTTTAAAGTTAATTATCAAGGGTATTGTACTAATTATAACTACTATTATCGATAGTAAAATACTCCAGAATAAACCAATATTTTGATGAAAATAACTTGTTAATGTATTTATTAATGTAACCATAATAATAATTATTATCGGAATTGCAATATCAACAATCATATTCCTTCTACGATATTTTTTTGAAGCTCTGATTCTAATATAATTATTTTCTCTCTTCTTTTCTTTTTCACTTGCTTCTAGAAGTCTTTCAAGCTCATTTTTTTCTTTTTCGTTTTGTTCCATTTCTTCTTTGTGTTTTTCTTGCTGTGAATTTTGTTTTTCTTCAAACTCACGTTTTTGTTTTTCTTGTTGCTCAATAAATTCTTTTTTCTGTCTTTCTTTATCATCTTTAATAATTTCATCAAAGCTAGCTGCGGTTATTGATGATTCTTTTATTTCTAATCTTTTTATATCGTTGCGAATTGTGTCTCTTGATCTAAGTTTTATATAATCAACATCTTCAATTTCGCCTTTATCTAATTTTTCATTAATATATTTTATAAAATTCTTCCATGTATCATCACTCGGGAAGACACTTGCATAACATCTTTCTAAGACAATGTTAATCGGAAGTTCAGGTTTTAAAATACCATTTAATAATATTAACCTTGTACTTAATTTACAATGAGTAATAACTGTTGGTATGTATGGTTCATATTCTTTAAAAAATTTACTTGAAACATATGATAAGACTCTATTTTTTGTAATAAAAATTGCTTTAGCTTCTTTTAAATTTTTACTTTTTTGTTTTCCTCTAATAATTTTTGTATACATAACTGACTTAAAATCAGTTTCAACACTTTGAAAACCATGAGTTTCACCTTCCATTTTTTCTTTTAATTTATCAAGAAACACTTTCTCATCTTCAACTTTATTGTAGTTTTTTTCAACATACAAATCATTATTCTCAGTTTCTATTGAAATCTTTTCTAACTCTTCTTCAACATTATATATAGCGTCGTCTATAGCCGTTAAACTATAAGGCAAATTCATAAAATATTCTACAGTAAACTTGCCTTCTCCATAAGCAGTTTCTTTCTTATCTATTATTTTCTTGCACGCATATAAATTGTTTCTTATTTCTTGAATATTATGTTCATAAATTTTTATTTTTGCATTGTTTTCCTTTAATTTATTAATTAACTCTAATGCAATTTCTTTACGCAAATCGCCAGTATATCCCAATGCATACATGGCTAGGGGTGAATCAATAAATACTTCTAAATTGCTTAAATCTTTATCACTATCACCTTTATAGAATATAAACTGATAGCACATTACTCCTTGTGTTATCTTTTCTATATAACTTATTAAATTTTTATTTTGTTCTTCAAATGCATTAATAACAAAACATGCAATAATAGCGTTTTCATTATCAGGATGATTCTTACTGTTTATATTGTCAATATCAGAAATTATAAATGCTTCGATGTTTAAAGTAATGAAATCAATTAATCTTTCTTTTGCCTTTTCAAAAGTCCAATTTATTGAAAAGGTTCTGTAGACATATTCTTTAAAGATTCGCATATTATTTGTAATGCTTTATTAAATTCTTCTTGCTTTTTTTCAAAATCTTTATTGTCTATACTGTTATACATTCCGTATGTAATTCGGCCATCGAATGTTTCATTGATTATTATGTTTTGTACAACCATTTCATCTAAAATTTCTTGGCACATATAAGTAGATATGTCTATTTTATATTCACTTTTTAATTCTTTATTTATTATATTTGGAGTAAATTTCTCCCATGAATTTTTTTTAATAATTTGAAGCACAAAAGGGAAAAAACCATTTAAAAAACTACCTTTATTTTTTGTAAATTCAGAGTAAAGATAATATAGCATTGTAGATTCTATCATAATTCCACCATCTAAATTATAATAAATGTCCGATAAATGTATTATATATTAAATATTCCATTTTACAATGTCTATACTTTTCAAAAAAAATGACCCCTTCGTCTCTTTCCCCTACTCCCCCTCTTCCATCAGCCTCGCCCGAAAACTCATGCTTCGCACGGTGTCGATGTCGTCAAACTTGATGATATACGCTCCCTTGTCTGCGTCTATGTCTACTATAACGCCGCTGCCCATTATCCTGTGTGTCACTCTGTCGCCCGGCTGGAACTGCTTTTGCTCCGCCGCCGCTTCCAGCCCCGCCTGGCTGTTTTTGATGTACCAGTCAGATTCTTTTATAAGGCTGTCGCTAAGCTCCACGTCGTAAGCTAAAAGGTGTTTGTCGATGTTGAATATGAAGCGGGATGGGTATTGGTACGAACCGTCAAAATTGCGCCCTTGTGCGTCGGATAGGAAAAGCCGCTCCTGCGCACGTGTAATTGCCACGAAAGCGAGCCGCCGCTCTTCCTCCATCGCTGCCGGGGTCTGCGTTTTCTTTGAGGGGAATATGCCTTCGCTAAGGCTGCAGATAAACACGTTCTTGAACTCTAGGCCCTTTGCTGTGTGCACCGTCATCAGCTTGACGGCATTTTTGCCCGAAGCCGCATCTGTGTTGGTCAGCAGCGCCACGTGCGAAAGGTAGTCTTCAAGGGCAAGCTCTTCTCCGCACGACGTTTCATATTCATATATAGACTGTTTAAGCTCGGCTAAGTTATCAAGCCGCTCCTGGCTGCCCATAGTCCGCAGCATCTTTTCATATCCGCTCTCTTCCAGCACTGCGGATAGCAGCACAGACACAGGAACGTCTCTATACCCTGCGCTGAACTTTTCTATAAGGGCAAGGAACTGCTTTGCCTTTGTGTTTTTGAATATGTCGTTCTCTATGGTGCGCTCCAGCGCAGTGTACAGAGGGATATGGCTGCGCTCCGCATACTCCTGCAAAAAGCGCATGCGTTTCTCGCCAATGTTGCGCTTTGGCACGTTGACTATCCGCTGGAACGAAAGGTCGTCCTTGTATGCTGTCAGCCGAAGGTAGCTTAGCACGTCTTTTATCTCCATCCGCCCGAAAAACGGCACGCCGGAATATATGGTATAAGGCACTTCTTTTTTGAGGAACGCCGCTTCGAGCGTGCGTGTAACGTAGTGCGCCCGGTAAAGTATAGTTATGTCAGAAAGGTTCACGCCCATGTCCGCAAGCTCGATTATTCGCTCCGCTATCCACTCTGCCTGTTCGTCCGTCGTCTTTGCGTGGTGGTAGACCGGCGCTTCGCCATCCGGCAGCGTGGGTATAATGTCCTTTTTAACCCGCACTTTGTTCTTGTCGATCAGTGAGTTCGCAGCGGCGATTATCTGCGGGGTCGAGCGGTAGTTTTCCATCATCATTATGGTGCGCACGTCCGGAAACTCTTTGTCGAAATCGAGTATGTATTTCACGCTTGCGCCACGCCATGTATATATGGTCTGGTCCGGGTCGCCGACGATAAACAGATTTTTATGAAATCCGCACAGCACCTTCATCAGCTTATACTGCAGCTCGTCTATGTCCTGATACTCGTCCACCATTATGTATTCAAGGCGTTTTTGCCACTTGAGCTTTATATCCTCGTTTATATCGAATATGTGCAGCACGTATTTGATAAGGTCGTTGTAATCAAGCCCAAAGCACTTTTTCTGCTGGTATAGATATCCGTAGAATATGATATCGTCCGTCTCTGATGCTTCAAGGTACATCCGGTGCAGCTTCTCTATGGGCATGGCTATCATGTGCTCAAAGTATCTTGGCTCTTTCAACAGCTTTCTTATCTCTATCATATCCCGGGCTTTGGCAAACGTTTTGTGCCGCAGAGTTAATTCCCGCTCCTCGTAGATTATCTTCAGCATAGAGTCGATGTCTGCGTTGTCTAAAACGAGGAAGCTCTTTGGATACTGCACTGCGTTGCTGTCTTCCTGCAGCACGCTGACGCAAAAGCCGTGGAACGTGCTGATGTATCCTGTGTCGTTGTCGCCCGTCAGGCGGCGTATGCGCTGGCGCATCTCGTTTGCAGATTTGTTGGTGAAAGTCACGCACAGTATGCTGCCAGGCATTATGCCGATCTCGTTAACAAGGTATGCAAAGCGGTGCGAGAGCGCCCGGGTTTTGCCGGAGCCCGCCCCTGCTATCACACGTATAAAGCCTTCTGTTGCGCTTGCCGCCTGCCGCTGGCGCTCATTCAAGCCTTCGAGTACGCTTATCATTCCAAAACCGCCTTTTCAAATCTTATCTTTCAATTTTATCACATCGTCAGTCCAAAACACAGGCATTCGCCTGTTTTCTCTTCGCAATTAAGCTTGGCTTGAAATCCCAGCATTGCATCTGCGCAGCTGCTTACATTAGTGTTTATACTGTGTAGGGCATTCGCCTGTTTTCTCTTCGCACCGCCGCTTTATATTAATTCTCAGCATTTTGCCTGCGCAGCTGCTTACATTAATGTTTCTGCTGTGTAGGGCATTCGCCTGTTTTCTCTTCGCACCGCCGCTTTATATTAATTCTCAGCATTTTGCCTGCGCAGCTGCTTACATTAGTGTTTCTGCTGTGTTGGGTATTCGCCTGGTTTCTCTTCAGGCGTTCGCCTGTCTACACTTCGCACCGCCGCTTTATATTAATTCTCAGCATTTTGCCTGCGCAGCAGCTTACATTAGTGTTTCTGCTGTGTAGGGCATTCGCCTGTTTTCTCTTCGCACCGCCGCTTTATATTAATTCTCAGCATTTTGCCTGCGCAGCTGCTTACATAAGGATTTTTAATGTGTTTGATATTTGCCTGTTTTTTCTTCGTATTGCAGATTTGCTGAAATAACATGGTTGTTCCTGCGCAGTTTCCTCCATCTTTATTTCACAATACAAGCTTTTGCCTGTACAAAAAAGAGACCGTTGATACGGTCTCTTTGTTATTCGTTTGTTTCTTTGTTATTATGCGTAGTCCGGCTCAATGAGCCCAATGTCTCCGTCTTTCCTTTTGTAAATGACATTCACTTCGTTTGTCATGGCGTTTCTGAAGACGAAGAACTGATGGCCTAATAGTTCCATCTGCATCTGTGCTTCGTTTACGTCCATTGGTTTGACTACGAAGCGCTTGGTACGCACAACTTTGGGCAAAGCCTCCTCTTCCAATTCATACTGTTCATAGGCGTCTTGGTCAAATGCGCTCTCATGAAGTCTTTTCCTGAGTGCCGTACGGTGTTTGTGGATCTGCTTTTCGATCTTGTCTACCACTCTGTCGATCGAAGCGTACATGTCGGTAGTTGCCTCCTCGCCTCTGAGGACGACTCCGTCAAACGGTATCGTAACCTCCACGATTTGCCTTGCTTTCTCTACAGACATAGTAACGTGCGCTTCGGTGTCTTTCCAAAAATACCTGCTTAGCTTAGACACCTTCTTGTTCACCGTTTCCTTTAGGTACTCAGATACATCCATGCCTTTCCCTGTGATAATGATGCGCATATTCCTGCCCCCTTTCTATGTATTATTAGCCCGGGTAAAGGGCAATTAAATTTTTCAAAATAATTATTTTTAGATAAATACCTCCGTTCAATAATCTTTAAACACTTATTATGTAATTATTCTATAATACACAAAACTTTTCCTGCATTGAAATACATGATACACACTATATTCATAAATTTAATTTCTCATTCATAAATACATCGCTTTTTAGTAATTTCGCTTTAAAACAGCGCCTATCTGCTAAGCTCCAATGTATAATTTATATCAACGTTGCCTTTTACAAGCGCAGAAACCGGGCAGATCTTTGAGTGTGCCGACGAAAGAGCATCCTGCACTGCCTTTTCCGATGCATCCGACTTTACCTTAACAAGCATATCGATGACCTCAAAGCTCCTTGGGTGCCGCTGCCTTCTTGTGCCGTCGGCACTGATGCTAAGTTCATCCACCTGATGACCATAGTGCTGCAGCATTGCCGTAATCGTTGCAGAAAGGCATGCGCAAAGGCTTGTCAGAAACAGCTCCAGCGATGTCGTTCCATCCCCTTCGCCGTGCGGTTTAGAATAATCTATTTTAACCTTGTAATTTTCTCCGGACGTTCCTTCAAACTTCAGTCCGCCTTCTTCCAGTTTCACACTGGCTTTTAAGTTTTCAAGCATCATTTCTTATCCTCCTGTTTATTCTAATACTATTATACCAGAATTCGTCCGGTTTTAAGAGGTATAAGCAGATTTTTTTAGTTTTCTATCTCCAGGCTGCAGCTTAATTCAACTTTGTCCCTTATCATTGCTGTGACAGGACAGATGCTCTGCTCCGCAACTTTCAGCACCTCCAGTGCTTCATTTTCGTTTATACCCCGTGCTTTTATACTGGCACAGATATCTATCTTATCAAAACACGTCGGGTTCTGTCCCCTTCTGTTTCCCTGTGCCTGCACAGATATTTTTTCAACAGTTTTGTCTTTCTGCCTCAGAAGCACCGCTAAAGTACCTCCAACGCAAGAACAAAGGCTGGAAAGAAAAAGTTCCAGTGATGTCGGTCCTTCTCCCCGGCCGTACGGAGGTGTATAATCCGCGATAGTTTTGTATCTTTCCCCGGCCGTGCACTCAAATTTCATCATATCATCAATCAAATCTGCCTGCGCCCTCAAAATCGTATTCACTGTCTTATCTGTTTATATTGATAATTTTTTAACAAAGTTATTATAGCAAATATTTTTATACTGTAAAAGAAATTTACCATTTATTTTTCTGCTAATTCGAACAGTATTCTTAAATAAACAAACCCCGGAGAATCTCTTCAACGGGGTTTTGTTATAGCCAATGTGTATTTTAGGGCGTTGTCGTCGGCGTCACTGTCGGAGTCGTTGTCGGCGTCACTGCCGGAGCAGCTTCTGCGCTGATGTTAAGCGTGATAGCCTCACCCATCGCCAAAGTAGTGCCCTCCAGCACAGACTGCTCGTAGATCTGCTCGTCATAGCCGCTTATTTCGTCTTCACTCTGTACAAACGTTATGGTGAACTGTTTGTCGTATCCAGCGTCCAAGACCTCCTGCTGCGTCATGCCGTCAAAGTTTGGCACCTGCGCTTGCTGCGACGGTGTGTATTTCAGCGTTATAGTCGTTCCTTCATACACTTCTGTGCCTGCCGCTATACTCTGGCTCCAAACCTCGCTCGGTAGTCTTCCTGAACTTGCCGCTTCAACGAATATGGGCACAAGCCCGGCCTGCTCGCACATCTGCAGCGCTATCTGCCGTGTTACAACATCGCCATAGCCAAGCCCAGCCTGCGCTACGAAGTCCGGCACATACACAAGATTGCCTTTAGACGCCGTTATCCTTATCGTAGTTCCCCTGCCGATAGTTTTGTTTGCAATGTCCTGGTAAATGATAGTTCCTGCGGGCTCATTGTTCTGCGTATAAGTTACTTTTATTGTTATCCTTGCATTAAATTCGTTAAGCTCGTTCGCCCACGCTTCGATAGCGTCTCTCGTCTGCCCCACAAAAGAGCCTAACACTATCTTGTTGCCCATAGAATAGCAAAGCTCAAGAAAATCACCTTCTTCATAAACCGTGCCTGCGTCTATGCTCTGCGATATGAACTTGCCTTCCGAACGGCTCGAATATCTCTCACTGATACTAACAGGTATACCAAGCTCTGCAGCAACACTTTGGGCTCTCTCCTTCGAATAGCTGCTAAAATCGGGAACGGTGATCTTCTTGCCTTTGGACACCACCAGCGTTATGCTCTCGCCCGTTTTCACCTTTTCGTCGGCTTTGACGCTCTGCGAAATTATGCTGCCTTTAGGCACATAATCATCATAACGTTCTTCAATAATAAGGTCTATACCTTTGTCGTTTGCAAACACAAAACACTCAGAGAGCGCCATCGTCTTAAAGTCGGGCACGGTCACTTCCGTCACCGCTTCCTCCCTGCCTTTTGAGACGATAACGTATATAGGCGTGTCCCGCCTTACTTCGTCCACGACGGTGTCGTCGTTTATCTCATATCTTATGACGGTTCCCGCTTCCACATCATTGCTATATTCTGTGGTTATTCGAACCTTTGTCATATAGTTTTCCTCAGCCCACTGCTCTACCTGAGTTTTTGTCATGCCCAGAAGGTCGGGCAGCTCCAGCGTCACACTAAGGTCGTGTCCTTTTGAAACG
This sequence comes from Christensenellaceae bacterium, assembly GCA_963666505.2. Taxonomy (GTDB): domain Bacteria; phylum Bacillota; class Clostridia; order Christensenellales; family SZUA-584; genus JABGQS01. Next base: position 184,834 of record CAXXXL010000003.1, read on the forward strand.
GTGATCTTAAGAAAATCACCCTTTTTTATCTCTCCGCCCTCGGGTATGCTCTGGTTCATCACCCTGCCTTCTTCAAAAACGTCGCTGAACTGCTGCTCTATCTGCAGTTTTATTCCTTTTTCGTTTGCCCAAAGCTGAACGTCGCCCTGTTCCCAGTCTTCGAAATTTATAACTTCTGCACCGCCGCCGAGGACGAGCACAAGCGTCACTATCACTGCCGCCGCCAAAACAAGCCCGGCCGCTATCCAAATAATAGTCTTTGGGCGAATGCTTTTTCCGGAAGGCGGCGGTGTTTCGCTCTTTTCAGGCTTTACAAACCCGCTTTTTTCTTCATATTTCATTGAAGGTTTGTTTTCTTCACCCTTGCTTTTTTTGCTATCCTTGGGTTTGTTGCTTCCCTTGGGCTTCATACTGCCTTCTTCTTTTTTATTATATTCGCTAAGAAAGCTGTTATTCTCACTCATCAGCCTGCGCCTTTCCTATTTCGTGATGTCGCTCTTTTTGAACACCCACACTGCTATGAACGTGAACAGTGCGCTGAAAGCGAGCATCAATATTATACCATATGTTAGACTGATTGGAACTCCCCGTTCTATCATGGTTTTAACGGGCGACCACTCCGTAAAGAACGATGAAATCTGTATGTACGGCAGCGGAGTATAGGCTATCCAGTTCACACTTCTGCTGTATGCAAGGCCGCTCATACCTATAAAGCTTCCGATAAATATAACTGCAGGCACTATTACCGAAACAGCCATGTTCTTAGTTACTGTCGAGAGCATGAAAGCGCTCGTATACCCAATAAATATCGTGATTATGCACACCAAGAACTTTGGCACGTAGTAAGCAAAGAACCCAACCTGCCCCGTCGCTGTGAAGTTCGGAAACCCAAAGTCCGCAAACCCGTACACTATACCGTTTGTTATTATATTCAGTATGCACCCTGCCGTATATATAGCAAGCGCAATAACAAGTACGGCAACGAATTTGCTCAGTATGATTTTTACTCTGGTTTTCGGCCTTATCATAAGCAGCCTTATAGTTCCGCCAGAGAATTCTCTTGCTATTATCCAGCCTCCTGTCAGCACCGCAAAAAGCGCCACGAATACTGAATACCACAAGAACCCTGCCGTTTTGCTCCTTGCTCCGTCCTGTACATACTTCATGTCCGGCTTTTCTGCATCCAGCGAGTTCTGAGCAATAAGTATATTCTCGTTCGCTGTGTCTATCTGTGCCTGCATCGCCTCTTTATATTTTTCATATGTTCCGTGTTCCTGCGTAAGATATCGGTCTGTAGCAAACTCTTCCTCTGTAACAACGTTTATATACAGAAGTTGATTGCGGTTTCTCTCTATATCTGAAATAGCAGAGTTCTGCCACGAACCGTCACCGGGGATTATTACCTTCTCACGCCTATATTCCCAGACCGGGATGTTGTTTGTCTCAATGAACTTGATCTGCCTTTTCAAATCCTCGATTACATAGCTTAAGTTCTCTTCCTGGCTGGGGTTGCTGACTATCGTCTCTTCATACATCGCGATCTGCTCTTCATAGTTTGCTATGTTGTCATGTTCCATCTCTATGCGAAGCAGAGTATAGCCGTCAAAATCGTTGTTCTCTATTATGTCATACAACTTTGTCAGTTTAGAGTCGGCAGTATCCATCGCCGCCAGTCTTTCTTCCGGCGTTATATCAACATACTTTTCGTTGAACTGCGCTTCATCTATGCCTCTGTTATATTGAACCACCTCAAAAAGTACTGCCGGGTCGGTGTCTGAGTGTTCGTAAATAAACTTATCAATAACATACTGCTCTGTCTGCCATCCAAGGTCTGCGCGATAGTCCTCATATGTCGTAATAGCAACAGCAAGCCTCAGATAATGTTCTATCTGCATGTCCATAAGCTCAAGCAGCGTATCTAAAACTTGCGGACTTGAAAAATCTGAAGCGTTAAAATACCCTTTTTGATCTTCAATGTTTCTAAGGTTCCAGAAATACGGATTGCTGCTCGTAATCGTTATGCCGTTTATTGTTATCGTTTCGCTGTTTTCATCAAAGTCTGGTGCGTATACTGTAGAGATCCTCATATCGTATGCTTCTTCATACATTACCGGGCCTCCGATATCTATCGGGTTCCTGTTTGCATTGCTTATTATTGCAGTTCCCACCGGATATAATATAGCAATAGCAATCATAACTATGCCGATGATAAATACGAACTTAGATTTTAATACATTTTTTATTTCAATTAACGTCTGTTTTATAAATTTCATATCAGTATACCTTTCCGCTATCTTATCTGCGTCTTTGTGCCGGTCGTCATAGAAATGAAGTCCTGCTCTAAGCTTCTCTGAGACCGGTTGACCGCATAAATACCGATATCCATTCCTACAAGGTGTTTTATAATAGCCGGAATCTCCGTTCTCTTCATGATGAGCGATACGCTGCCCTTTTCTATCTCGCAGTTAGCGTCAAGCTCTTTGAAATAGGCAAGCGTTTTTTCATTGTCGTCAGTAACAAAGTTGTATTTATATATATCATCCTCGCTCTCTTCCTGTACCTGCTCTATGTTCTTTTCGCCGATTATGACTCCATTGTCAATTATCGTTATACGGTCACACATAAGCTCCATCTCTGAAAGAAGATGGCTGGATATGAACACGCCGACGTCGGCATTTTTCGATAGGTACTTTAGTATGTCCCTCAGTTCCTTGATGCCAATAGGGTCAAGTCCGTTCGTCGGCTCGTCGAGAACAAGCAGCTTTGGCTTGTGCAGAAGCGCCTGAGCTATACCTATCCTCTGGCACATACCAAGCGAATAGGTCTTTACCTTGTCGTCTATACGCCCTTTCATCTTAACAAGCTCTATAACCTCGTCGATGCTGTTTTTGTCTACGTTTTCATACATAGAAGCGAAATACTCAAGGTTCTGCCTGCCAGTCATCCCCTTATAAAGATCTGGATTTTCCACTATCCCGCCTATGTTTTGCATAGCATTCTCAAAATCCGTCTCAACGTTGTACCCGCAGACGGCTATATCCCCTTCTGTTATAGAGAAAAGCCCCATAATCATTTTAATGGTGGTAGTTTTGCCGGCGCCGTTAGGCCCCAGGAAACCTACTATCTCTCCGTTGTTTACTGTAAGGGAAATGTCATCGAGTATCTTTTTCTTTTTTATGAATTTACTTACACTGTTGATTTTTAAAAGTTCCATTAGTACTCCTTATGTTGCTGATATTTTGACAGACTATATTATTAGACGTAACAAGATACATCAAAGTTCCGTGTCTAACAATACTTTTTTTGATAATATTTGTCAATTCCTTATTTTACGGTTTTCTGTGCTGACAGATTGAACAATTTATATATTTGCAGTAATATATTCATATATTCTTTTCGGAGGCTTATATTATGAACACTGTCAGCAATCTTATAATCCAGGTCGAAGGCAAAAACATGTATCTGAATGTTTACGACGACAGAGTCGAGCTCTATAAACCGGCCACTCAAAAGGTATTTTCCTTCAGATACGAAAGTATAAACCGGGTGATGTTCCGGCTTATGTCCTCTGCAAACACAGGTTTTATAAAGGTAAGAGCCCAAAACGGCATGTTCGACTTTGTCACCCACAAATTCAAACGTGAGCCTCTTGACCAGGTCCATTTGCTTCAGGGTCAGCTAACCGCCGCAAAAAACGAGATAGACGCACGAGTTAAGGCCGCCAAAGGGCTTCCACCTGCTTCGACTGTGGTTACCTATTATTAACACGATTGAAAGATAAAAGCCCTTTAAGAAATTTTTGTAAACGCTTACGCCCGGCTAAACAGTAGTTACCAACTATCAGCGAGGATTATTGATATGAATAACGTTCCATTGGAATTCAACCCGGAAAAAAGTTTTATCGGCATTAAAAATATACTTGAAATCGACAATAACAGGAAGCTGCTTAGGATAAGGCCGCGGCATTCAAAAGAAAAAACCATCGTATACAAGTTTGCCCATCTTAACAATGCTGAGCATTTCAAGGTAGAAAACGATATAACCGTAACTAAACTAAAACAAGGCGATGTATTGGAAAGAGCTGCGGTTGGAGGTCTTCTCTTCGGCGGAGTGGGAGCCATAGTCGGAGGAGTGACGGCGGAAAAAACGGTTGAAAATAAAACCAAGCTGAAAAGACAATATATAAGATTGTATCTGAACGACATTGAAAACCCAACATTTGATCTGAACATAAAGTGCACCACCGACGGAAAACGGATTGCTGAACAATTATTCGCTGCCCTGCAGTCCATTCTAGATACTACTACTGAAAGCGAGCGAAACGATATAAGCTCTGCCGGAATAAAGCCTATAATCATTTGACATTAGATAAGTAATTAATATCTGTATACAATAAAAGACCTGACGGTTTAAACCACCAGGTCTTTTTATAAACTAATCGCCGTGCACCCGTGAATCGAAACGATACAACACGAGGTATCGTGGCAGGTTGCTCAAGACAGACTGATCCGAGGCACATAGAAGATTCTGCTTACTGCTGCTTCCGTCAGGACCTGACAGGATTCACAGATTTCTATTGCACGGGGCCCATCTCTCAACGCCCCTTACCGCTTCCATACCGTACTGCACCGTGCCTCAACACAGGAATCCGACCCTGCTATAGCGGATTGCAGGCTACAGGGCACCGCTGACTCCCCGTCTGGCACGGCAAACTTTTTATCTTATTTATAATACTCCTGCCGAAGAATACACTGCGTTCTCTCCGGTCCGACACCTATCATGCCGACAGGCACGCCCGTCTGCGTTTCAATAAACTCAATATACTCTCTGGCAGCTTTCGGAAGGTCGTCATAGTCCCTAACGTCCGAAATATCGCCGCTCCAGCCTTCAAATTCCTTATAGACCGGTTTTGCTTTGTCAAGGTCGTCTAAACTTGCAGGATAGTTATTTACCACTTTGCCGTCTATTTCATAGCCGATGCATACTTTAACCTTTTCGATCTCTCCAAGCGTATCCATACGAGAAAGAGCAATAGAAGTTATTCCGTTTATTCTTACAGAGAAGTTCACTATAACTAGATCTAGCCATCCACAGCGTCTTGGGCGTCCTGTAGTTGCGCCATATTCGTGCCCACGCTCTCTTATAAACTCTCCCATGTCGTCAAGCAGCTCTGTAACAAACGGACCTGCGCCCACTCTGGTGGTATATGCCTTTACAACGCCAACGACTTCAGTAAGTACCTGCGGCGGCAGCCCCGTTCCCATGCTCACTCCGCCCGAAGTCGGGTGCGAAGAAGTAACATACGGATATGTTCCGTAGTCTATGTCCAGCAGCATGCCCTGAGCGCCCTCAAACAGCAGTTTTTTGCCCTGTTTATAGTAGTCATAGCACACTTCTGAAGTATCACATATATACGGAGCCAGACGCTCTTTATAGCCATTGAACTTCTCCAGTATTTCGTTGTAATCAAGAGGCTCATGTCCATATATCTTTGTAAGCAGCTCGTTTTTCTCATCAAGCGCTGTTTTTAGCTTGTCTGCAAAGTGTTCTGACACAAGATCGCACATCCGCAGACCTTTTCGTGCTGCTTTATCAGCATAGCACGGGCCGATACCACGTTTTGTAGTGCCTATTTTAGCGTCTCCAGCCTTCTGCTCGTCAATTCCATCCATTATATTATGGTACGGCATGACCATGTGCGCCCTGTCGCTTATTATCAGGTTTTTCACCGTTGTGCCCTGCTCTTCAAGCGTGTCTATCTCTTCAAGCAGCGAACCGGGGTCTATTACAACACCGTTTCCGATAACACACAGCTTGGAATCATAAAGCGACCCCGCCGGAATAAGATGCAGCTTATATGTAATGTCGTCAACTATAATGGTGTGACCGGCATTGTTGCCGCCCTGATAGCGTACGACCATATCCGCTTCTTTGGCAAGGAAGTCAACAAACCTTCCTTTTCCTTCGTCTCCCCATTGTGCTCCGAATACCGCAATTCCTGGCATTTTGTTTTCTCCTAAATCCTTCATTAGAAACAAAAAAGCAGGGGCATAGCCACTGCATTGTCCTAGCTCATATTAACAAATAATCGACTTTTCGTCAATACCGAGTATTCCTTAATAATCAGCCAGTTTTTCCACCGCTGCACTTTCGCTTTTTTTAAGGACTGTTCCTGCGAAGTTTCCTAAAGAGTGCTTACAATATGGTTATTTGCCTGTTTTGTATCGATTTTTGGTTTAAACTTCTTGTTTTGTGTTATAAAAGTTATTATATATCATAAAAGGAGACGAAATGAAAAAAGTATTAATTATCGCAATGTTAATGTTTATGATTGTACTTGGCGCCTGCACCGGTATAACAGGTTCTGACGGAATTACAACCAAAGACAATGAGCTCAGCAAAGTCATAGAAACGCCGGACGGCGCTATCAGTCTAACTGTACCAGAAAACTGGATCAAAAACTATTCACGCACAGAAGAGGAATTGAACGACCTTGATATAGTTCTAAGCTATACTGACAATGACATAACATTTGTCGAAGTCTATTTTTACAGCAATGCCGACTATGATTATACTCTCAATGACTCACTTGATTATAATCTTGGATATTTCGGAGACAGCCTGATAGGCGACTACGAAGAGATGAGGCTGGACGGAATGGATGTTATCTTTTTTGAGAATTCAATGAAAGATATCAGCGTAGACGGTCAGGAGCTTAACTATCACGGATTTTACTATATGATAAACACACCAGACGGTATTGCGGAAATAGATGTATATTATGTTCAGGAAGTTTTGGAATCGAAAATCATTAAGCCTTCAAAGGAACAGCTGCTGTTCTTGCAGGACATTGCCGAAAGCTTTGAAATCAACTAAAACAGGCTTTAAGAAGCCGTATATAAATTGGTATAGACCAATAATGTGCGGTCTATACCAATTTTTTTCACTGCGATTTAATTATTCTTCGTCTGCAAGATCCTGCATCACCTGGTCTATAAGATCGGGAGTCATCTGCCCGACTCTGCCGCCTGCGAAGTTGCCCTGTGCATCAAAGAATATATTGGACGGGAACCCGCCTATGCCGAAATCTTTGATTATCTGCAGGTCGTTGTCGAACATGACCGTCAGGTTTTCATAGCCAAGTTCCTTGAACCATGTTATGAAATCTGCCTGCGTCTTCTCTCCTGCATGTTCAGGGAAAACTACACTGAGAACATAGTAGTCATGTTCCTCTCCCGCAAATGTACTCATGTCTTCAAGGCCGGACATACACACGCTGCACCAGGAACCCCACACTTCAAGATACACGGGTTTGCCCGCATAGTCTGAAAGCTTGTGCACATTGCCGTCAACATCCTCGAACTCAAATGAGTAATTCACTTCGGCTGAGCTGCTGTCTTCATCCTGCGTCTGTGATTGCGCATCTTGTGTTTGTGCTTCCTGTGTTGTGTTGCAGCCCGCAAAAACCGAGATTACCAGAAGTACTGCCAATAATAAAACTGTTTTCTTCATCAATTCATCCTCCTAAAGCGAAATAACACCAAAGCTGCTGAGTATAAGCAGTACGCCCATTGCAATAAGTATTAATCCACCTACTATCTTTATTATATTCATATACTTGTATATGCCACGGATCCTTCTTAAAAGAAGATCCGAGAATATCGTAAAAACAAGGAACGGTATCAGCAGCCCAAGAGAATAAACAGCCATATATAAGCCGCCCAGAACTGCACTGCCCTGACCCGCCGTCATAGCAAGCACCGCTCCGAGTATCGGCCCTATGCACGGAGTCCATCCGAGGCTGAATGTGAACCCGAGTATAAACGACCCTAAAAGCCCTTCCCTGTGTTTTTTAGCTTCCACCTTTTTCTCTTTCATGAGAAAAGGTATTTTTATGATGCCTGTCTGGTATATGCCAAAGAGTATAACTATGATACCGCTGATAAGCAGTATTGTATCCTGATACCTGCCTATAACCATACCTATACTGCCGAAAGCAAACCCTAAGATAACAAAGCTTGCGCTGAGACCAAGGACAAACATCGAGACCCGCAGGATCGCTTTTAAGTTAATCCTCAGCTTACCGATTTTTATAGGCCTATCATCTGCGCTGGTTAGCAGAGTTGATATGAAAACCGGCAGTACCGGAAGTATGCACGGAGAAAAAAATGATACTATCCCAGCTATAAAAACGCCGCCTGCGTTTAATGCGTCTATCATAATCAGCCACTCCTTTTTTGCTATTATATACTAAACGGCTGTTTTTATACATTGATTTTATGCAAACAAAACGTGAACAAACCATGAAAATCGTTAAATTGTAAACTATGTTTAATAGTTAGTCTATGTACAAACAGTTTTTCTTTTAGTAGAATGGTCATAACCTGATTTTGAAAGACAATTCATTTTTTTATTTTGGAGTGTATATGTACTATTTCATCTTCAACCCTGCTGCGGGAGCAGGCAGATCTAAGAAAGCACTGCAGACCGCAGAGGAATATTGTAAGCTTAAAAAGGCAGAATACAAAGTCGCTTATTCCGAGTATCCAGGCCACTCTATAGTGCTTGCGCAGGAAGCCGTAGGCAAAGGTTACGACGGCATAATCTCTGTCGGCGGCGACGGTACGGTGCTTGAGGTCACCGAGGCTCTGAAAAACACGGATGAAATTCTTGGCATAATACCGGCAGGTACCGGTAACGACTTCAAATACTCCTTAGGCGTGCCCCAAGACACCCGAGAAGCTCTCGATATTATATTTGCCGGCAATACCCGGCGTATAGACATCGGCCTTCTGAACGGTGAAAAGTGCTTTGTCAACATTGCCGGAACAGGCTTTGATGTCGACGTTATCAAAAACACCAACCGAGTACGCCGCTTCATTACGGGAAGCGCAGCGTATTATATCGGAATAGTTCTTTCTCTTTTCGGATACAAATTCGCAAAATTGAAACTCACTATAGACGGCAGAAAAATAGAGCGCACCGCACTGCTTGTAGCTGCAGCCAACGGCAAATGCTATGGCGGCGGGCTGTTCGTAAACCCAAAAGCTAACCTTTCCGACGGGCTTCTTAAGTTCGTAGTCATAAACAAGATATCAAAACCGAGAATTCTGATGGAGCTGCCAAAGCTGCAGAATGCGCACCCCGAGCAGATAAAAGAGCTCGAGGAGTTTACGTGCAGCGAAGTTCTTATTGAGAGCGATAGGCCCCTTACCTTCAACGTGGACGGGGATATCTACGGCAGCACCCCTATGTCCGTTCGCATTCTTAAAAATGCGCTAAATGTATTCTGTGCTGCCGATTAAACAAAGGTGCCAAAGCTTTCCTGATGTGTTATAATAGGACTGCCTTTTTATAGGACATATGATGTTTGCAGGAGCGCTAACATGTACGAGAAGCACACAAAAAGACGAATCACCAAAAAAGCCTTATTTGTTTTTTCAAGCATTTTCATTGCTCTTGCGGTGCTTGTCACCGGCATTATTCTCATAACAAGCAAAAAAGACCTTAGCGATACTGTTATTTCACTTCCTTTCAGCGATTCTGATAGCTATGTTACGGCAGGCAGCTATATCGTTTATACAGAAGAAGATTATTTAAAATGTGTTAATAGCTCTGGTTCTGAAGTGTGGCAGATTCATCTTCTATCTTCGGGTCTTGAGTTGACCTCCCATAAAAACAAGATCGCCGCAGCTGGAAACGAACTTTTGCAGGTCTTAGATTCACAAGGCAAACAGTATTTTACGACAAAAGTCATAGGAGACATACTCTCTGCCCGTGTCTGCGACAATAAGGCTGCGGTGTATGTTCAGCAGAAACTAGCCGAAGATACTTTGTCTTATTTGTTTGTATTCGATATGTCGGGAAACAATATATACGAGCTTGACGTCACTGACAAATACATACTCGACTACGGATTCGACTATAACAGCGACCTTCTATATCTTCTGGAGCTTGATACTACGGGCGTTGTTCCTATATCAAGGATCTCTACATACCGTCCGGAAACCCAGTCGATGACCGGCGTAAAAGAGCTCAAAGACCAGTTGATAAAAAGCATTTATATTATCGACGGTACCGTATATGCGCTCGGCACCAACCAACTGATAAAGTATACTTCCCTTGGCGAGAACGAAAAAGAAATCGTCGTGTACGGCTGGATGCTGGAAGATTTTTTCCTTCTTAACCAGTCCGATCCTAGGTTTGTATATATTCCAAGCAACACAGATGCGAACGGTATCAATATAGTGCGAATCATACGTTCTAACGGTAGTGAAGTGTCTATAAACCTTCCGCCGGATGTTTTCAGTGTTATCTATATGCAGGAAAAAGTCTATTGCTTTACAGGAACGACTATATATACCTATACGAGCAGCGGAAAGTTCCTGCGCAGTCTTACTCTGCCAATCGAAATCGACGATGCGGACAGTGCTTTTGAAGGATATGTGATCATTAAAGCGGACGGAGCAGTATCCCTGCTGCCGCTTTCATAGCACCAACGGAGGAAACTTATGAATCTAGTCACATTGTTTCTATTAATTATTATTTGCTTTACGATGCTCGAGGGCGTCTATCGTGGTTTCATGCACTCTATAATAAACCTTGGCTCATTCTTTTTATCTGTAATTACGTCGTTTATCTTCTCTCCGCTGATATCTTCTGCCGTAAGGGCAAACGAGCGTATCTTCAGTTTTATGCTCTATTACACGGAAGGGGCGGAAAAAATTGCTGTTTTCAAAGACACAAGCCTGCCAGTTGCAACGATGTCTGCCGACAAGCTACAAAGCATAATAGCTCAGTCCAACCTCACCGAGCCGTTCAACACACTCATTCATCAGAACGTTACAGCCTCGGCTTTTTCTTCTGAAGGGCTGACCACTATAGGCGAATATTACAACATGACTATCGTATGCACCGTTCTTAATATTTTATCGTTCCTGCTCATGTTCCTTGTTGCCTACATACTTTACACATTTGTGCTTGGGCTGATAAATTACACAATTAAATTCCCGGAGCTTCGGCAGTATGACAGATTCTCGGGGGCTTCATTTGGTCTGATCCGCGGGTTTATGATATGTTTTCTTATTATAATGATAGTGCCGGTCGTTTTTCTTCTACTTCCGGTAGACCAGATTTATGACTATTTCTTGGCATCCAAATTAGGAGTGTTCTTCTATAACAACAATTTCTTTCTTCATCTTATAAGGGGTGTAGCTTAAAAATAATAATTGTTTCACGTGAAACACTCTGGTGATTGTTTCACGTGAAACAAAAAAGAGGCTCTGATTGCTGCCTCCTTTTTAATATCTTCAACTATTTTTCTCTGTTTAGAAAGTCATATATGCCTTGTAGTTGCTCTGCATTATAGTAGCTTATCATTATTTTTCCCTTCTCAAGGTCTCCGGCTATTTTTACTTTTGTTTCAAGCGACGAAGAAAGCTGCTGTTCAGCTGCTTTTATTTCCGGTTCCAGATAGTGCTTTCTGCTTTCCTTAGGCTGCTTTCTGCTTTTAGCCTTGTTTATCATAGCCTCCGCAGCTCTCACTGAAAGCCCAAGGTTAACGATTATTCCTGCAAACCGTATCTTTTCACTGTCGTCCTCAAGCGCAACCAGCGTTCTTGCGTGTCCGCTGGAGAGTTCTGCGTGCGCTACCATCTGCCTTATAGGCTCCGGCAGATTCAGTAGTCTTAGTGTGTTCGCAACTGCGCTTCTCGATTTTCCAAGTCTTTCTGACAGCTCCTCCTGCGTCAGCTTGTGCTCCTCCATCAGAAGCTTCATAGCGTCCGCTTCTTCTATTGGGTTCAAATCTTCCCTCTGCAGATTTTCAACCAGCGAAACCTCCATATACTCCCGTTTGGTGTAGTCTTTAACTACGACAGGCACTTTATTCAACCCCGCCATTCTTGAGGCTCTGTATCTTCTCTCGCCCGCAATTATAATATATCTGCTGCCGCTCTTCTGAACTATTATCGGCTGGACAACTCCGTATGTCTTTATTGATTGCGCAAGCTCTCCCAGTTTTTCGTTGTCAAAGGTTTTCCTCGGCTGGTCCATGTTTGGATCAATATTATTTACATCAACTTCAAGCACGCTGCCGTTTGCCTGCGTATCGTCCGCTATCAACGCTCCTAATCCTTTACCCAGCCTCTGCTGTTTCATTATCTTTCGCCTCCCTCGTCATATTCAAGAACTTCATCCGCAAGGTCATTATAGCATTTTGCTCCGTAACATGCTGCATCATATTTGATCACCGGCAATCCGAAGCTCGGCGCCTCACCAAGTCTTACGTTTCTTGGTATGATTGTCCTGTATACTTTATCTTTGAAATATTTTTTAACTTCCTCAACCACCTGTATCGAAAGATTTGTGCGACCGTCGAACATAGTCAGTACAACTCCTTCAACTTCAAGAGACGGGTTCAGCTTTGCTTTGACGAGTTTTATCGTATTTATCAGCTGCCCCAGTCCCTCCAGCGCATAGTATTCGCACTGTATCGGTACCAGAATCTTGTCCGCAGCTGTCAGTGCATTAAGCGTAATAAGCCCCAGTGACGGCGGGCAGTCCATGAATATATAATCATAATCATTTCTGATATCCTTGAGTGCGCCTCTCAAAATATGCTCCCGCGCCATTGCAGAAACCATCTCTATCTCTGCACCGACAAGATCGATATTAGCAGGTATGATATCCAGCTTTTCTATCATCGTTTTCAAGATAGTGTTGCCGGCCTTTTCGTTGTTCACCAGAATATCATACGAAGAGCGTATCAAAGAAGTTTTGTCTATTCCAAGACCGCTTGTAGTGTTTCCCTGCGGGTCGACGTCAATAAGCAGCACCTTTTTGCCTTTTTCCGCAAGGCATGCGCTCAAATTTACGGCAGTGGTCGTTTTTCCGACTCCGCCTTTTTGATTAGCTATTGCAATAATTTTAGACATCCTAAGCCCCCTATATATGTGTAATACAATTATAAATCATATTCGAGGCAAATAAAAGTACTCTTTTTGTTTACATAATGTTAATTGCAGTAAGAAAGCCTATGTGATATCATCAGGATATCATCTTTAGTTATACGGAAGGATTAAAAGTGAAAAAAATACTAGTTATCGGTGATTCTCTTTCAAAGGGCGTCATATTCGATGAAATCAAAAATAAATATGTGCTTTTAAAGGACAGCTTTATCAACCTGCTTTCCGAAATTACCAGCGCACAGATAATAAACGCTTCCAAGTTCGGCTCAACGGTAAAACAGGGTAAAGTATCTCTTGAAAGAAAACTTTCACAATGCGATCCAGATATAGTCGTCATAGAGCTTGGAGGAAACGACTGTGATTTTATTTGGGACGATATAGCCAAAGATCCTTCAAAAGATCATATACCAAAAACTCCGCTCGAGCTTTTTGAAGAAACAATAAATCAGATGCTCGATTATATATTAGCAACTGGTAAAATTCCGGTTCTTTCCACGCTTCCCCCGCTCTATGCGGACAGCTATTTTAAATGGGTCACGCAAAACGATACAGAGAAAGGCCTAAGTGTATTAAAATGGCTGCGCGACGTCTGGAGAATTTATTGGTGGCAGGAAAGATACTCAAACAGTATTCAATACATAGCGAAAAAAAGAAATGTTAAATGCATAGATGTACGCAGAGCTTTTCTCTCCCTAAAAGAGTTCAACGACTGTATCTGTAAAGACGGAATACATCTTAATAAAAAAGGTCATAAAGTCGTCTTCGACGAAGTTTCAGACTTTATGAAAGAAAACGCTGCTTATCTTTTGAAATAATGAAGCTTAATCTATCAAAAAAACAGGTCGTCTGGCTAAGCGTACTCTTGTCTATTCTCGCTGCTCTTGTTGCGCTGTATTATATAGGCAGGTCATTTGGCTTGTTTACGGTTTTTGAGTCTCAGGAAAGTTTTAAGGAATACGTTTCATCCTTCGGACCTCTGGCGCCGCTAATATTCTTTATAATACAATTTCTTCAGGTAATCGTCTCTCCGATCCCTGGCAACATAACAACTCTTGCTGGCGGCATTATGTTCGGTTTTGCCAAGGGCTTCATCATTTCTGTCACTGCTGTCTTTCTTGGCTCGGTATGCGCTTTTCTTCTCGGCAAGAAATTCGGCCGTCCTTTAGTTGAACGTATAGTCGGTAAAAAAACAATAGACAAATACATGGTAAGCGTATCTTCCAGGCAGAAGATAGTGCTTTTTCTTATGTTTCTTTTTCCGTTTTTTCCGGATGACATGCTCTGTCTAATTGCCGGAATGTCAGCAATGCGGCTTCCATATTTTTCTATATTAGTGTTGGTGACACGCCCATGGGGACTTCTTTTTTCAGCGCTTCTTGGTGCCGGAATGATATCAATACCTATTTGGGCATGGGGCATTATTGCCTCCGTAGTTATAGTACTGTTCGTTTTTTCTATAAAATACGCCCCTCAGATAGAAGAGCGTACAAAACTTCTAATAGACAAAATAGCAAAGCATTTTACTAGATAGTGTTGTTTGTCTTAACAGGTAATACCATATATAGATAACTGCTTCCACTTACCGGTCTTATAACGCACGGGCTTATTGAAGTATTCAAATCAAACACCACTTCATCGTCTTCAACCTCTTTTAGCACATCAAGAAGATATCTGGAGTTAAATGCAATATCAAGGTTTTTGCCTGTAAGGTCTATGTCAAGCTCTTCCCTTGCCGCTCCTACCTCCGAATTAGAAGTGATGGTCAGCGCATTTCCGTCAATGTTCAGATTCACAACATTTGTTTTTGTCTGCCGTGCAAGTATGCTTGCCCTCTCCAAGCTGTTGTGAAGTTCCATCCTGTTTACAATAAACCGGATTTCAAAGCTTTCAGGTATAATATTCTTATACTTAATATAATCTCCCTGCAGCATCCTTGTGTTTATCTGTGTATCATCACAAACTATGCTCAGCATCCTGTCGCTAAAATATAGCTTAACCATTGATTCATCGGACGGAAGTATTCTTGCAGCTTCTCTCATCGATTTTGCGGGAACTATCACTTCCCTGTGTTCTATGCTGCTGTTTATCTTTTCTTCTCTCACAGCCAGTCTGTAGCCGTCCAGAGCCACCATTCTTGTCTTGTCCTTCTCGATTTCAACAAGAATTCCCGTAAGTATTGGTTTGTCTTCGCTTATAGACGTTGCAAAAACAGTCTGGTCTATCATAGATATCATATCTTTTGCGAACATCTGTATTACGTTTGTTGCATCATATTCCGGAAAATCCGGGTAATTATCCGCATCCATATAGAAAAGCGTGGTTTGTGAGTGTCCGCATTCCATAAAAACTTTATTGTCTTTTGTATACATAGTCAGCTCGCAGTCTTCAAACTTCGCCAATATCTCGCTTAAAAGCCTTGCAGGAAGTACAAAACTTCCCTCTTCAATAACAACAGCTCTTGTGCTGTTTTTTATTGACAGCGTATCATCGCTGCCGTATAGTACAACATTGTTTTCTTCGGTGCTGAAAAGTATACCCTCCAGTATATAAACCGGGGATTTAACAGCGACAGCCTTACTAACTATGTTCACGCTTCTTTGAAGCTCGCTTTTCTGGCAAACTATCCTCATAATGTATCTCCTTTACATGTGTTTTACAATAATGTTTACTATTACAGATTTAGTAGTATTAGTAACAGTAGTATATGTTTATAACGTGGATAAGTCTTTTTATGCGCTCCATATCTTAAAATACCGCGTGTATAAAATGCTGCTTCATCATGCAAAATAAGTTCATGTTTTGTTCATATCGTGTGTAAACCTTTTTTTAATGGACGATATTTCAAAAAAACAAAGCAGCAGTCTTTCCACCTATTCCCGCAAACTTGTTACAAAGTCATCCACAAGTGTTTTTACATCTATTTTTGTTTCCATTTCCTTCACAATTTTTTCGTATGCGTGCTTTACAGTAGTATGGTCGCTTTTTCCGTAAAGCTCTGCGATGGACTGATATGACATATCACACAGCTTTCGTGTAAGATACATAGCGATCTGGCGGGGATATGCTATGCTTTGATTCTTTTTATTGCTGACGATCTCATCCTCAGAGATCTCGTAATACTCACATATAAGCTGCAAAATATGGCTTGGTGATATCTTTTTATTAGTAGTTGTAGTGAGAAAATCACGTATAGCTATTTCTGCCTCTACGAGATTCGGCGATTTTCCGTTCAATATAGTATATGCGATAATTTTATTCAGCGCTCCTTCAAGCGAGCGTATGTTTGAAGATACCTTTGTTGCGATAAGGTCTAGTATCTCCGGGCTTACTTCGCATTTAAGCGCATCTTTACTGGTGATATCTTTAACTTTGCGCTGGAGTATGGCAAGCTTTGTTTCATAGTTTGGCGGCTGTATATCTGCTATAAGCCCGCCTTCAAATCTTGAACGCAGCCGCTCTTCGAGTTTGGACATCTCTTTTGGCGGCTTATCCGAAGTAAGTATGATCTGTTTGCCATTCTCATAAAGCTCGTTGAACGTATGGAAAAACTCTTCCTGTGTGCTCTCTTTGCCGGCGATGAATTGTATATCGTCTATAAGAAGAACGTCCGCTTTTCTATATCTTACTCTAAAATCCTCCGTTTTAGCGGTACGTATTGCATTTATAAGCTCGTTTAAAAACGGCTCGCTTTTAACAAAAACGACAGTTGCCTTGTTGTTCGTTTGTTTTATATGGCTGGCAACAGCTTGCATAAGATGTGTTTTGCCAAGACCTGTTTTTCCGTAAATAAAAAGCGGGTTATACGATTGCCCGGGCTGGTCGGCAACAGCTCTGGCGGCAGCGTGAGCAAACTCGTTGGAGCTGCCCACAACGAAAGTATCAAATGTGTATGTAGGGTTCAGCGATGAATCATTGTTTTCATGAACCGGCTCTTCGGGCGGCTGTTGTGCAATCTCTATCTGGTCGCTCTCTAATAGCACAATGCTTATCTCTTCTTCTTCGTGTCCAAGCAGCTGAACGGCTGCAGAAAGAGCGCTGCTGAGTTGTTCGAAGTATTTTTTCTCTATCAGGTCTTTGTGGACGGAGTTCTGTGTCTGAAAATAATAGACGGTGCCGTCTCTTCGTATGGGCAAGAGGGACTTTATCCAGGTGTCATATTTAAAACCGGCAAGTTCCTGCTTTAAAATCTCTAATGCTTTTTCCCAAATGTTATTAAAAGTTTCCATGCCCAGCAACCTTTGTGTGAATTTAGCGGTAAAATGCACCAGACAAACTTAATCCGATGTGTGTACACGAATACATCACGAACAATGCTGCTTCGATCCACGAACCCATCCACATTGTGTGGATAACACTAATACCCCTAGCAGGATTATTCTATCATTTTCGAACGCTGTCTTCAAGTTGCAAAAGTATTAAATAAGCGCCCCGGCCAACATAAAACGATGTTAGCTTATAATAAGGCAAAAAACGGACTTTTAAGTTCTTAAACCGGAAAAAGAATAAAAAAAGGACCCCCTATAATGAGAATAAGGTGTGCACAATTCGTATCTATTGAAAGACCCGCCTTGCAACAACAAAATTGCGGTCGTAATATCCGCTCATGTCGCTTATCTTTACACATCCACAGCTGGAGCTTGCGTGTATGAAACTATCGTCTCCAAGATAAATGCCGGTGTGGCTTATGCTGGAAGACGAATCGGACTTGAAGAACAACAGATCCCCGGGTTCAATATCGCTGCGGTCTATCTGTTCCCAGCCTGATACTTTGGAAAAACCGCTTGCGCTGTATCTGCTGGTCGACACACCCATATACTTCAGAACGTAATATACAAATCCGGAACAGTCAAAGGTGCTTGGTCCTTCTGTAGAATAAACATATTTCTTGCCAAGCTGCTCTTTTGCAAACGCAAGCATTTTTTCAACATCGTCAGCTTCATCAATTGCAGCGTCCGAATCTGTGTTGTCCTGACTCTGCTGGCTTGAATCGAAAGCCTTTGCGTCGTCAGAATAGAGCACAGCTCTTGTGTTTTTGCCTGCTATGCCGTCAGATTTAAGATCATTTTGATTCTGAAACTCTTTGAGTGCACTTGTTGTTACCGATCCGAAATATCCTGTAATGCTCTCATAGGTATAGTAGCCAAGTTCTTGCAGGCGTCTCTGCAGGGCTTCAACATCCGCTCCCCTGTCGCCCGGATACAGACAAAAATATTTTGCGTTGCCCGAATAAAGCAGGTTTAATGTCTGCGGCCCTGCAATACCGTCTTCGATAAGGTCATTTGTTCTTTGGAAACGCGTTACTGCTGTTGTTGTTACAGGACCGTAAAATCCTGTTATACTGGGGTAATCGTAATATTCAAGACTTTTTAGCGCCTGTTGCAGCTTTTCAATCTCTGTTCCCTTGTCTCCGGGATAAAAAGTGCCCACAACTACATCGTCATCCTCGACAAAACGATCGCTCGGTATGCTGTATCCTTTACCCATAAGCATCGCAAGCGTCTGCGGCCCTGCTTTTCCATCCACAATAAGCCCTTTGTCGCTTTGATAATCTATTACTGCCTGCTGAGTTATTGTGCCGAAATATCCGGTGGACGATGAATCGAAATATCCAAGCTCTTTTAGTTTGTCCTGCAGTTCTTTAACGTATTTATCTTCATCACCCAGCTTTAGGATCTCAAAGCGCTCGGCTGCAAGTGCGCTGAGTGGAAAAATGCATATTATTAACACGAGTGTAATAAGAAATAATGCCCGCTTGAACATCAAAAAAAGCCCTTTCGTTTATTGTGCTACACTTATTATATTGTATGCGGGTTTGTAAAAGCAAATCTCGTATGTGACATATAGCCACTAAAATGACGATTATGTTTATATTATTACAAACATATTACGTCAATGTTAATATTTTGTGGTTTATCGGCATTTTACTGCGTTTTTCGCTGAAAAAAGTGAGAAATCCTTGCAAATACCCTGAAAAACCTCTGAATACTCAAAAAACAAGAACATAGTTTCTATAAAAATCGTTTAGCTATCCACGTTTTCCACGAGTTATACACGATATTTATACAAAACCTGTACATATGATGAATAAAAATTAGCAAAAATATCTAAAAGTCAGAGAATAAAAGGTGTATTTTGTAAATAAAAGCAATTTTATTTGTAATCCTGCTTTAAAAGGCCAAAATACATAAGATCGTGAACTGTTCCCATTCTTATTACGTGCTGCTTTAGCACACCTTCAAGCACAAAGCCGTTCTTTTGCAGGACCTTCTGGGATGCTTCATTGCCGGCAAAGACGTTTGCATATACCTTATTAACTTTAAGCACGCCGAAAGCGTAGCCGAGGATCATCTGTACTGCGCCGGTCATATAGCCCTTGCCCCAATACTCTTTGCCCAGCCAATATCCAAGCTCTGCACGTTTATGCTCCGGCTCGTTCACAAGCCCGACAGCGCCCATCATTTTTTTCTTGTCAACAATCGCAAAAACGTGCTCCTTTTCTGTCTTGCTGATGTAGTCGAGCCAGGTCCTTGCATCCGAAACGGTATATGGGTAGGGAAGCAGCAGAGCCATCCTGGCGATGTCACGCTCGTTGGCAAGAGCTGCAATAGTTTCGATATCGCTTTTTTCTATTGGTCGCAGACTTAAGTTCATGCAATACTCCTATTTTATGATATCTCCGATACCTTCAAGTATATACTTTGGTTTATATGAGAAGTTGAGCATGGATTCGCGGCTGGTAACACCGCTAAGCACAAGCACTGTATCGATAGCTGCTTCAATTCCTGCGACAATGTCCGTATCCATCCTGTCGCCGATTATCGCTGCGTCTTCCTTTTCTACGCCAAGCAGGCTGAGGCCGTGACGCATCATAAGCGGATTGGGTTTGCCGAGGAAATACGCATTTTTCCCGGTTGCCATCTCTATCGGTGAGATAAGCGCCCTTGTAGCGGGGGCAATACCGCCGTCCACCGGGCCTGTTGTGTCGAAGTTGCAGCCGATGAGCTTTGCGCCGCCCATTACGAGCTGCGTTGCTTTTTCGAGCATCTCGTAGTTGTACGTTCTTGTTTCGCCAAGGACAACATAGTCAGGATTAGTGCTGTTCATCGAAAACCCTACGTTATACATTGCGTTTGTCAGCCCTGCGTCGCCTATGACGTATGCGCTGCCGCCAGGACACTGTTTGCGCAGGAAGCTAGCCGTCGAAAGAGCGGATGTGTAAAAGTGCTTTTCCTCAACATCTATGCCAAGGCTTTGAAGTTTGAGCTGAAGCTCTTTTCTGGTCTTTGAAGAGTTGTTCGTAAGGAACAAAAACTCCTTTTTTTCTTTCTTGAGCCAGTTAACGAATGGTTTAGCGCCGGCAAGCAGCTTGCTTCCGTGATATATAACGCCGTCCATGTCGCATATAAAGCCCTTTTTATCCATAAGCTCTTTCATTGCTTTCCTCAATTCTACAAGTTTTTTTAATTATAACACTGATATGATGTTTATTAAAGATTTAAGTCGAATACATAATGAAACGGATTATGCACTGTATATATTGAAATAGAATTAGCATTGAAGTATTATTAATTGTAAAAGCATAATAAACCAAAATATATTGAGTGCATTCTATAGATTTTAAAGTGTTTAAAAACAATAGGAGCTACAATGGAAAATATAACAACACCTAATAATCGGTATATCTTTATTGATTATTTACGTGGATTTTTGACAGTGCTTGTCGTACTATACCATTCGTTGCTAACATATACATCAAACGGCTATGCATCAATGATAGCAGATGTGGGGAAATGGGCTGGTTTTGATACAGTTGTCCAGTTTTTAGATATATTTTTTATGTCACTTTTCTTTTTTGTATCTGGATTGTTTTCACTTAAAAGCATAGAAAGAAAAGGTGCCTGGGTGTTTTTACGAGGGAGATTGCTGCGGCTTGGCATTCCCTTTGTTATAGGATGGCTGGTAATCAACATACCAGCTTACTATTTAAGTTATGGTGCATATTATCAGTTTATGTACGGAGTTCCAATGAGTATAGCTGGATTCTTTAAATATTGGGGTGAGTCTCTCGGCGGCAGTACGGCGGGGCCCTTATGGTTTTTATGGGTACTGCTTTTGTTTGATTGCTTGATAGCGGCGACTTATAAAGTGTTTCCAAGAATTTTAAAAAAAATCCGTACATGTAAGTGCAAATTACTGACAAACCATTGGCGATTTATTACGGGAATGGTTTTGCTTGCGTTGATATTCTATTTGCCAATGCTAAACGTAGGAGACAACAAATTTGTGCATTTGTTTGGACCATTTAATCTTCAGATTAGTCGTATATTGCTCTATTTAATGTTTTTTGTTTTTGGAGCAGTGATTGGTATATATAGAATGAATAAAAGTGTGCTTAGTAGAAACGGTAAACTAATAAAGCGTTGGTGGATACTGCTCTTGGTTGGGGTCCTTTCATATCTGGTTCTTCAACAGTTTCAAACTTGGTCTGTTGCAGACAATCAGATTGATAAGTGGTATGTTTTGTATCCTATAGCTGTGCTCTTTGTTGTTATATGTATAACGGTGTCAATGGGACTACTCGGAGCTTTTTCAAGATTGGTTAATAAAGAGAATAAAGTATTGAGATCTCTTGCAGACAATGCATACGGTATATATATATTGCATTATGTTATTGTAGCTGCGATGCAATTTGTTTTTATTAAAATAGCATTGCATGGCGTTTCTAAAGGAATAATTGTTTTTGTATTTTCATTATTTATAACATGGGGCTTTGTCTGGCTTTTGAGACGAGCACCAGCAGTTCGTAAAATAACGGGATAGCGGGTTGAATAGTTTAAAAGTATTAAGTATAATTAATTCTGCGGTAGTGTTGGAAATAAAAAGCGTGACCACCGGGAGGATCATATGAAATTTTCTAAAATGCACGGCCTTGGGAACGACTTTCTTGTGCTTGCCGATGACGGGAGCGGCCGGGACTACAACGCTATTGCGCCGAAAATCTGCGCAAGAAGAACGGGTGTGGGTGCGGATGGAATAATAATCGTGCTGCCTTCAAAAACCTCCGATATAAGAATGAGGATAGTAAACGCAGACGGGAGCGAAGCGGAAATGTGCGGAAACGGTATCCGCTGTTTTGCAAAGTTTGTGTATGAAAACGATATATTGAAAAAGCAGGAGATGCAGGTGGAAACTCTTGCCGGTATCATCAAACCAAAACTTAACATAGAAAACGGTGACGTTAAAAGTGTGTGTGTAGACATGGGGCACCCTTCATTCGAGCGACAGAGCATACCGATGAGCGGCAGCGGAAGCTCTTTTGATGTGCCGGTAGACCTTGGCAAAATCAGCATAGATGTGTCGTCAATGCTGATGGGAGTGCCGCACAGCATCGTATTGACGGATGATATTGAAAGTTTTGATACTGCTTTCGTTGGCCCGGCTGTTGAGAATCACAAATTGTTTCCGAGAAAAACCAATGTGAATTTTGCACAGGTCATAGACAAAGAAAACATAAAGGTGAAAACATGGGAGCGGGGCGTAGGCTTTACGCTTGCATGCGGAACAGGCTGCTGCGCATGCGTTGCCGGACTCTATAAAAAAGGACGGGTGACAAACAAAGTCAATGTTCATGTAGCAGTTGGAGAGCTTGTTATCGAAGTGCTGGAGGACTGGACGGTATTGATGACCGGCCCGGCAGAACTGGTTTACAACGCTGAGCTAAAATGAAATACGATGTCCGTATAAACGAAGGAGCTGAGAAACTCTCTGAAATATTCGCAAAGCACAAACATAAAATATATCTTGTCGGTGGAAGTGTAAGGAATATGATATTAGGTCTTCCGCAGGGCGATATTGACGTATGCTCCGCCGCTTTGCCAGAAGAAGCGGCACAGTTTTTAAGACAGGAAGGCTGCACCATAGTTGAAAAAGCTATGTCGCTTGGCACAATAGAAGTGCATCTGCGGCAGGGCGGAACCAGGCATGTGTTCGAACACACTACGCTGAGGCAGGATTATTATCATAAAGGCGGACAGCACAGACCGTACAAAGTAGAATTCACCGATGATATAAACAAAGACGCAAAACGAAGAGACTTTACCACAAATGCACTCTATCTTGATATCCAGACAAAAGAAATATTCGACCCTATCGGCAGAGGGCTGAAAGACAGTGCAGACGGTGTTCTTCGCGCTGCAGCAGACAAGGCAATAGACACGCTTTCAGACGACGGGCTGCGAATAATGCGAATGGTGCGTCTGTGCAGCGAGCTTGATTTTAGTATTGACGATGAGCTTCTGGAATGTGCGAAGAGCAATGTCTCGCTGCTTACAGATATTTCCGCAGAGAGAAAACGACAGGAGCTTGAGCGTATACTGCTGGCGGACATAAAATATGGTAAAGACAAAGCGCATCTTAAGGGACTGCTGCTGCTTAGCGACATCTGCGCTCTTAAGTACGTTATAGCTGCGATGGAGCAGGGCAGGGGAATAGAGCAGAAAAAGAAATATCATACTCATGACGTGCTGCACCACGGTATATATTCATGCGGGGCTGCACCGCCCGTTCTGGTGCTGCGACTGGCAGCGCTTTTGCACGATATAGGCAAGCCGGTTTCGCTGCGGACAGCCGGAAATATGTATGACCATGAAAAGTATTCGAAAATGCTCGCAAAGGAAGCTCTTGAAGAGCTAAAGTTCAGCAACAAAACCAAAGCGGCAGTGCTTACACTGATCGAAAACCATATGTTTGACCTGGAAGGAAGGGCAAAGCCGAAGACGATAAGAAAACGTGCCGTCAAGCTGGGAAGAGAAACTTTTGAGATGCTCATAGAGCTAAGGTGTGCGGACATCGCCGGTTCAGGAAAAGGGTTTGCAGGGTGCGGAGCTGCGGAAAACTGGAAAAAAGAGCTTGATATAATGATAGAGACAAAAGTTCCGTGGACCGTCAAAGACCTTGATATCACCGGCCAGGAGCTTATGGACGAGCTGGGACTGGAACCATCTGAAGAAATTGGCCGGATTTTAGAGGAACTGCACAGTTATTGTGTTTTATATCCGAGCGCTAACAAAAAGAGCCTTTTGATTGGCAGAGCAAGAAAAACATTGAAAAATGACTAATATGTTACAAATATGACGATAATATTAATTTAGTTCTTGAAAAACAGATGAATTCGTTGTATATTTATTGTCAAACGATAAATAACTGTATTTTACATATATAACGAGCAGGGAATAGATATGCCAGCACCAAAAAAAAGAAAAAAACCAGCGTTTAAAAACTGTAAAGATATCGGTTGCGACGCCCTTATCAGTTTTGAAGTGGTTGGTGAAGACGAGAAGGGAAGCAAGGCCCACAGCTTTGACGCAACGGTACACTATTTTGAAAGCGGCGAAGGCAGGCCGTTGATTCTTGTACACGGAATCGGGCAGTCACTTTTTGCGTGGCACGAAAACATAGATTTTTTTGCACAGAACGGGTTTAGAGTGCTGGCGCTTGACCTTCCGGGACACGGCTATAGCACGCATCCGAACATCTATTACACCGTTGAAGAAGTGACAAATATAATAAAGGCCTTTATGGACTCGCTGGGAATAAGCAAAGCTAGTATTGCGGGGTTTTCTACCAGCGCTGTAAGCGCTACGTTGCTTGCACAGCAGCATCCGGAGATGGTGGACAAGCTTATTCTTGTATCGCCGGGCGGACCGAACGATGATTATCCTTTTTTGATGAGGGCTTTAGCAACAAAACCCGGCCAGATATTGTTTAGGATGAAATTTACGCTGCAAACTATGGAGAACCTTTTAAAAGAGCTCTATTTCAACAAACCGCTGGTAACGCAGAATGTTGCTATGCAGTATTTCGAGCCGTATAAAAACAAAGACGTGAGAGATACTCTTATTATATCTATGCTTCATTTTGAGAATCCGTTTGATGCTTCAGGACTACACGGGATAAAAAAAGATACGCTTGTTTTTTCAGGTCAGAACGACCCTATACATTCAAAGCAGACAGTGCAGATGTTTGCAAATATACCCGGGGCAGAGCACAGGCGGCTGCGAAACTGCGGTCACTTTGTGAACGAGGAAAAGGCAGAATTTTTCAACAGCGAATCACTTGACTTTTTGAACCGCACAGAGGCTGACAAGATATTTGTATGAGATGTATCAAAAAGCAGCTATAGCTGCAAAGAGACAAACCGGCAGAACACAGCTTAAAAGAAAAGGGCCAAAAATGACGCTGCAGCGAAAGGGCTGGTAAAGCTGGACAATTCAAAGTTGTTTTAGCATGAAACTTTTGGTATAATGCAGTTTGAGAGATTGAAAAAAGAAGGGGCAGGTTATGTTCGATTCTATAAGAAGAAGCCGCAGAAGAAAAAGCATGAGCAGAAGGAGCAGCTGCATACGGCACAGAAGGCCTAAGAGGTTTGACTTTGTTCCTATCCTTAAGATAGCCGGCCTTGTTGCAGCAGCTGCAGGCCTTGTCTGTCTTATAATTTTTCTTATAGTACCGTGGATAAAGGGCGATATGGTTGGAAAGAGCGAGCCCTCACCGACGCCGCAGACAACGGTACAGAACACACCAGAACCCACCCCGATAGCAAAAGAAGATATGAGCGCAGATTCTATCATACTGGCAATAGAATACAAGTCTATTAACGATCCGTTCGTGTATGGAAACGAAGTTGTTTTTACGACCGGAAACAGGCTTGAATCTGCCCCAGATGTTGACACTATTGCCGTATATGACATGACTACTGAAACAACTACTGAAATGCCGGGTATTGAACTAAAATACGCAAGCCTGTTAGAACCTAAGATGAACGATAAATATATCGTATATCTTGATTGCAAGAGTCAGTACGGCGGAAACGTATGCGGATATGACAGAGAGACCGGAGAGATGTTCGTTATGCGTGAATATCTGTACGGCAAACCAAAAGTCACATTGGCAGGCGAATATGCAGTTTGGATGCAGGAAACCGGGCAGGCAAGAGACATACTATATCTTTATCACCTGCCGACCGGAGAAAGCACGGCTATAGAGGAGTTTAAGAACACGCCGCTTTCGGTCAGTGCTGCGCATATGTCGCAGGATGCGATAGTGTATGTTCAGCCGGAGGGTGAAAACTATATACTTGACGGCTCGTCCGCATCTACTAACGCAGAGATAGTCGTTATGCCGCTGGCGGAAGGCGGAGACAAGCAGCTTGTAACGTTCCTGCCGGGCACGTTCGTATATAACCCGAAGATAACGGGAGACTATATCGTATATCTTGACAGCACCGGTGATTATGACAGCCAGCTGATGTACTGTAAGAAGAACGGAGACACATATACGCTGCCGGAGTTTATTGCCGACGGCATACTCAATTATGATGTGGGCGACGGGTTTGCAGTGTATACAAAAGACAACAAAATATATATATATTATTTTGAAGATGGCTCGACCGGTCGGATCTCAGACATCAATACCCGTTGTATGCTTGGTTCTTCAAACGGCAAAGGAGTCGTCTGGTATGACTTTACCGACGGATTCGATTCGGGAGTTAACGTGGTTCAGTACATAACTGTTCCATAATAAAAAGACAAGCGAAGGCCTGCAGAAAAACTTCTGCGGGTCTTTTTTATTGCTTTGAAATATAATATATTGCGTTTTTAATGTTGAGCGCTCGTGAGCGTTTTTATGTGTTAAAGTAGTATCATCAAAGGTTTGCCCCGAGTGGGCAGGCCTTATTTTTATGAAAGGAAACAGGAAAAAATGTTGAAAGAAAAGGATTGGCGCAAACGCCAAGCAGGAAAAGAAAATGAGTTCTATACAAAGGTAAATAATGGTGATATAATCAAAAAGAGGATGCCGGACATAGATGAGATAAAACAGAACATTGATGCGGCACAGCGCCGGGCGGAAGCGTATGAGAACGAGTGGCTGGACAGCGTATTCAACAACGCAGACAGCCGGCAGGTCAGCGCTGCGAAAGCAAGGGCGCAAGAGGCAAAGGGAAGTGTGAAGAGCTGGAACGAAAAGCTGAGCGAAGCGTACGGCCTTGGAGAAAACGGGTATTGGAACCGCAGCACGAGCCAGCCAAAGACGCAGCAGTCGGCACAGATGAGGGCAAACCCGGCGCATGCATATGCAGCGGGCAACGGCAGACTGGCACAGACGGCAAGTACGACACCGGCACAGCCAAAGACGCAGCAGTCGCAGCAGATGAGGGAGAACACGGAGAACGCATACGGGATAGGGCAGTTTGGCACGAAGGCAGAGCAGCCAAAACCGACGATAGTACCCGGAGCAGCGGGCAGCGCTAAAGGCAGGGAGATAATGCAGCTGCAGGACACGCTGGTACACAACCCGGCCATGAGCGACAGAGAAAAGAACCAGGTTCAGGAAAAGATAAGCAGTCTTGCGGCGGAGAAAGAAGTGCTGGACTGGAAGGATGCGAACCCCGGTACGCCGACAGTTGAAAACTATGAAGCACAGAAGAGCTATTATGACAGGCTGTGGCAGCAGAACCAGGATGCCATCGTAAACGGACTCGGAAACGGCACGCTGGAACAGGGAAGCGACGAATGGTATGCGTTGTTTAAGAAAGGCGACGACCTTCTGGCAATGAAGGATGCGTACAACCGTGGCATGATGGGACAGCTGGATGGACAAAAGGCGCAGGCGGCGGAAGAGCAGAGAGTTTCAGATAGCTACTATCAGGGCATGATGAATGCATATGGTAATATTGGAGAGGGGATAACAGCCGAGCAGGAAAGGAAGCTTGCTGATGAAAAAGAGCATGAGGAATATCCTCTAAAGCCAATTCCGGCACCTATGCCGGGTCCGCCTCCAAGTGTTGAGGATTTGGGGGAGTATTTAGATGAGCAGGAAGAGTACTGGGAAGATGTTGATTGGTGGGAGAGCGAAGTTGATAGAATTGATATAAATAATGGCAAAGTAGATGTTCCGGCCGCATTAAAGAACATGATAGAAAATGATGAAATCGAGGGACCTTTAGTAAAAGATTGCGCCAAAATGATTTTAGATTATATTGAGAACGAGAGTAATTTTTCAGGTGAGAGGGGGGTATATAGTGGTGAATTTGATAACGTAAGTGGTAAAGTTGATAACGTAAGTGTTGAAATTGAAATTATGGACGATAGAAGGCTTGGCATTTATGGAGGGGATTTCACGACAGATCAAGATATTGTAATGGCATTAATGGAAGAAGTAAATCCTATTTCAAATATATTTGAATTATTTACTGCTACAGCTCAACTATTTGACCCTGATTACAATCCCGGAGCCATTTTAAACCTGGTGATGTTAGAATAAATATTGGAGCAGGTAAAGATTATTTTTTTAGAGATGGTAAATTTTTATTCTCTGAAACCTATGGCTTAAATGATGTGACATGGGGCGAGTATGGTAAAAAAATGAATGAGGTGTATAGAGAAAGTGGGCAAAATTGGAAAAAGTCAATAAGATCAATACCGTTTGTCGATTTGATAAAATCAATTAATTAGGAGAAATAAATGAAAAAAATAGTTTTATTGTGCTTTTTAATAATATTGGTGTTTTCATTTGCTAGTGGCTGTAAAAAAGATGAAAGCTTAATTGTTAGATACGATATTAATGAGGATGAGTTAGATATTTTCTATGATGATATTTCGTCTCAAGAAGTTATGCAGGCATTTGGACTTCCGCATTATTCTGTTGGTAACTTTAAGCAAAAGGTTTACCATTATTACACAAATGATGGTTACATAGAGGTTTATTTTAGAAATGGCAGGTATGCTGGTAATACAGTTGCAGGCGATAATGCAGGCTTAGAATTGCTAAATGACATGAAAGCTTCAGATAAGAATATAGGGAAAACAGACAAAACAAAGTATTTATCTGAGGTTAGACATAATATTACCCAAGAAGAATTAAAGTTTATTAAGGCTGAAATAACATCAAAAGATATACAATCTGTGCTTGGAGCACCTCATGGTATAGAGCTATATAGTTTATATAAAAATAATCATGAAGAGAATTTATCAAATGCATTCTTATATGTACTAAAAGATAGAGAAGTACTTAAGTTGATTTATAACAATAAAGGAAAGATTTTTATAGCTTGGATTGAAAATGAAGATAGTATACATATAAAATCATTATTAGATACTGATGGGATAGAAGTGCAAAAAGAATAAAATTGGCTCAATATTGTTTATTCTAAAAGTTAATAAAACATATTTAACAAGAAGTATTGGACTGGAAAGCGGCGAGTACCGACGCACCGACGCAGGAGAACTATCAGGCGCAGATAGACTATTATGACAGGCTGTGGCAGCAGAACCAGGATGCCATCGTAAACGGACTCGGAAACGGTACGCTGGAACAAGGAAGCGGCGAATGGTATGCGTTGTTTAAGAAAGGCGACGACCTTCTGGCTATGAAGGATGCATACAACCGTGGCATGATGGGTCAGCTGGATGGCCAGAAAGCGCAGACGGCGGAAGAGCAGGCGGAGCAGACAGCAACGTCGAGCAGAGGCAGAAGGAGCACAAGCCTTGATACGGACGATGAAGCTGCGTATACCAGAGGGGCAAAGCCGGGGATGGATGATGAGATAGAGCCTCAGTCAGTGTTCCCGTCACAGAACAAGCCGAGCAAAGAAGATGAGTTGAAGACAGCGTTGGAAGACAAGTATAACCAGATACTCGGAATGACGGACGAGCAGAAGAGCGCTTTTATATGCGTTCATAGTCGCCTGCTATCTGATAGTTGCAGCTTCTGTAGCTGCCGGTGTTCTAGACATGGATATTTTGAAGTTCTGTTTTGATAACTCGCTGATAGCTGTATATCTATTAACCATCATGATGTATCTAAAAGCACCGTTCGGAGGTATAAAAAAGGCGTAGAGTGCAACTGAAAAAACCAGCATAAAAAACAAAGGCCCCTCACACGGGGGTCTTTTTCTTTTTGATTATGATCTCAAGCTCCAGCGTATCGAAACTGACAGGTTCTATAAAGTCATCGGGGTAGAATATCGTGCGGTGAAAGTTCTTGATTTCGGTTTGGTGTTTTTTTAGCATGATGGGTTTTGTAAGGTCGAAAAATTCGCAAATCTGCATTAAAGCCGCTTCAAAGGTTTCTGCTGAAACTACTGTGTCCTGCTTTATCCTGTCCTCTGTTTTCAGCATTCCCCAAACTCTCATGCGTGGATCTCACACAACTTGACTATAGCGTTGGCTATAATCTCTGCGTTCATCATGAACGATTCAATATCTATATATTCGTCTGGGCCGTGTTCTAATTTCGGTTCTCCTGGAAACAGCGGTCCAAAAGTTACTGCGTTCTCGAAAGCACGTGCATATGTTGCGCCGCCGATGGACATGCAGTACGCTTCTTTGCCTGTGACCTCGGTGTAAGCTTCCTTGAGCTTTGTTACGAGTTCGCTTCCTTCGCTTACGTGATGGGAAGGAAGTGCATGTATCACCCGGATTTCAAAGTCGCCGAAGTGTTTGTTCAGCTTTTCTTCAACAAACTTGCGCTGCTCGGAAACGGGGTATCTAATATCCAGCTCGGCCTTGAGAGCGCCGTCCTTTGCGTTTAGCGTGCCAAGGTTGAATGTCAGCCTACCAGAAAGCTCGTCGGAAAGGTCTAGTTCTACGTTTTCGCCGTGTGTCATCGTGCCTATTCTTTGCGCCAGCGTGCCGATAGCTTTTTCCAGCTTTCCGTCTGCCAGCGGCAGTGTGCCAAGGTATGAGAGCAGACAGGCTGCTGCGTTGATGCCGTCGTCCGGACGTGAACCGTGCGAACTTTTACCGTGAGCTGTTATGCGCACAAAATCGCCGTTTTGCTCTGCCTCAAACTTTCCGCCGATGGGGCAGCTGTAGCTTGCAATACTCTTTTTAATTAGATCAAGTGGAGCAGACAGGTCTGCATGTGCGCTGTTGGGCACAACGTTTGGCCTCGTTCCTGCTTCGAATTCATTTATATATATGCCTTCTGCGCTTGGCGTATAGCTGCAGCTCAGCTCTATGTGCATGAGCCCCTTTTCGGTGTTGATGACGGGATATTCTCCATCCGGAGAAAAAGCGATGTCCGGAATCGGTTCGTGTTTTGTATAGAAATCCATGTCGCCCCAGCCCGATTCCTCATCGGTACCGAATATGAGGCGTACTCTTTTACCAAGCTGAACGCAGTTGTCCGAAAGCGCATGAAGCGCAAACAGAGCGGCGATTGCGGGGCCTTTGTCGTCGATGGCTCCACGGCCGTATATCTTTCCGTCCTTCTCTATTCCGCCGAAAGCATCCATCGTCCATCCATCGCCCTCCGGCACTACGTCGAGGTGGACGAGTATGGCAAGCATTTCTTCGGCAAAGCCGTATTCTACGTATGCCATCTGCCCGAACAGGTTGACGCACTCGAGGTCCATTCTTTCCGATTCGCTCTGTACGAACATCAGGGCATCGAAAATACCCTTGCCGTACGGCATGTTGAGCTGTGGCTCCGCTTTGACGCTTTTTATCTTAATAAAGTTTTTTAATGTTTCAACCATTGCCTCCCGGTATGGTTCAAATGAAAAATCCAGCATATTTATCTCCCCTTGTGTTTCCCTTTATACCCAATTAACGAGCCTAAGCACGTATCTGTCGAGTAATACAAATATTCCTAAGGCCGCAACGTATATTGCAAAGCCGTATAGTTTTTTCTTCTTTATTATAGCCAGCATGAAGCGCACTGCAAAGTATCCGCTTGCTGCTGCAAAAACCGTTCCAATCATAGTCGGTAGCCAGTCTATAACAAGGCTGGTGTCGGCGGCTACCTTTGCGCTCTGCAGAACTACAGAGCCCAGGATGACAGGTATCGACATCAGGAACGAAAAACTTGCCGCTTTGCTCCTGTCCACTCCGCAGAAAAGCCCGCCCGCTATCGTAGAGCCGGAGCGTGATACTCCAGGCAGCATTGCAACGACCTGCATGAAACCCATTACTATACCGGAGCCCAGTTTTACTTCGGTTTTTTTAGCGCTGCGTTTAGATATAATCTCTGATACTGTCAGGATAATGGCAGTAAGCAGAAAGCCGTAGCCAAGGTATATGCCCGAAAATGCACCTTCGACAAAGTCGCTGAGGAAAAACCCAAAGACTATCGCCGGTATCGTGGCTATAATAAGGTAGAGCATTTTTTTGAATGGACGCCTGAACAGCCCGATTATATCCTTCCACATTACGACAACTACAGCAACAAGTGTGCCGAGGTGAAGCATAGTATCGAAGAAGAGCTGCGGCTCGTTTATACCAAATATATTCTGCATCAGAACAAGGTGTCCGCTACTCGAAACCGGCAGAAACTCCGTCAGTCCCTGAACGATTCCAAGTATAATTGATTCCAGTATGCTCATGCAAGTATCCTTTCATGCTGTTAAACACATATTATATCAGCAAAAACGGGATTTGCAAGTCAAAGTTATGTAAATGCGCGCATTACTAACATTATTATAACACTAAATTTGTATTATGGTATAAATAAGGAATGATTTAGGTATAAAACAGAGTTGCTTTTCGGTTGACTTGTATGCCTGCGGAGTATAAAATATAGGCACATATATATTAAGGAGAGGTCCCTATGGAACTCAAGATAGTAAGAACGGACAAATTAAAACAAAAGCCTGAAGATGAAAACAAGTTAAGTTTCGGCAGGATTTTTACGGATTACATGTTCACGATGAACTATGAAGAGGGCAAAGGCTGGTTTGATGCGCAAATCCGGCCGTTTGAAGACTTTAAACTCTCACCTGCATGCAGCGTACTTCACTATAGCCAGACCATGTTTGAAGGCATGAAAGCATATCATACAGACAACGGGATAAATCTGTTTAGACCGTGGGATAACTTTGCACGTATGAACAACACTGCAAAGCGTATGTGCATGCCGCTTATTGACGAAGATTTTGTGCTTGAATGTTTAGACGAGCTTTTAAAGATAGAAAAAGACTGGGTGCCGAAGAAACAAGGCACTTCGTTGTATATTCGCCCGACCATGATAGCAACAGACCCATACCTTGGCGTGAAAGCCGGTAGTGAGTATCTTTTCTTTATAATACTTTCTCCGGTTGGCGCTTACTATGCTTCGGGACTTGAGCCGGTGGACATATACGTTGAAGACGAATATGTGCGTGCCGTGGTCGGAGGAACGGGTTTTGCGAAGACGGGAGGCAACTATGCTGCCAGCCTTCTGGCGGCAAAGATTGCTCATGACAAGGGCTTTGCACAGGTGCTGTGGCTGGACGGTAAAGAGAAAAAGTATGTTGAAGAAGTGGGGTCGATGAACATATTCTTCAAGATAAGGGGAGAGCTTATTACAGCGCCGCTGCTTGGAAGCATACTTCCGGGCATTACGAGGGATTCCGTTATTAAACTGGCGAGGGATAAGTTCGGCGTGAATGTGCGTGAAGAGCGGCTGGCTATTGCTGAAGTGTTTGAAGAGAACGCTTCGGGCGGCCTTGAAGAAGTCTTTGGCACGGGAACGGCTGCGGTTATCAGCCCTGTTGGCGGCATGACATGGGAAGACAAGAGCATCGTTGTTGCGGACGGAGGAATGGGAGAGCTTACAGAAAAGCTGTATGACACACTGACCGGAATGCAGTACGGAACTGTGCCCGACGAGTTCGGCTGGATAAAGACTTTAAAATAGCGAAAAAGAAATTAAGCGGCAGGGCAGATGCCTTAGCCGCTTTTTTTGTACTAAAGAATAGTTGTATGAAACGAAGTAGGATATGCTTGCGCTTTTTATATTCTTTGGAAATATAATATGTTACAATATGGCATTAGCTAAAGGAGATATTAGTAATGGAAGAACTGAAAAATCGAAAGTTTCAAAAAGATTACAAACAAGAGATTGATAACGAGGATAGGCTGCGTCCTATAGACTCATATCGTATGCGTGCGTATTCAAGGAGGGTTGATTGTTCTACTTATCAGTATTTGCATAGGCATATTATTGACATTATTTAATTTGTTCAGTATCAAAATCCTTTTATATTCTTGGCTATATTTTGTATTTTTTTATTTCATATTCTTGTACTTATAACAATGGTAAAGAAATTATATTTCTTTACACTGCTATATTTAATATTTGTTGTTTTGCTTATAAGTTCTCAGGAACCAACATTCAATTACATTAATATTGCAGGGGGGCTTGGAGCAGGTGTAAGTTTAATTTATATAGGGAAATCCAAACGGGTAAAAAGCACCTCTATATATAACTGGAAAGGGCTGGAAGTAAAAAAGCAAACTAATCCCTTTTAATTAAGCAAGTGTTTTCAAAATGTTTGATCTATAAGTTTTATATGGTATAATTGGATTTGTAGTAACGATAATTATATATAAAGGGGGTATCAGTCCGGCCTCTTAGTGCTATAAGTTTCAGGTAGTATAAGTAGTTGGAGAAAATCTTAAGCCTGCTTTCTGAATAATCGAACAAAGCTGTGCGGCGAAAACCGCAGAGTTTCGGTTTGGTTATCAGTCGGCAGGGGAGCAGATTTCTCAAACTGCTTTTTTTGTTCTGCAAAAACATGCTGAACAAATGTAGATTATCGTTACTGCAAACATATAATAAGGAGAAAACAATGAAACTTAAAGACACTATTGATTATTGCAGCAATATAAAGCTGTATAAAAAAGGAAGCGCTGTTATGTGGACGGACGAGCATATATCGAAGCAGCTTTTAAAAGCGCATCTTGACCCGAATACAGACGCAGGCAGCAGAAACAAAAACAAGATTGAAAAACTGTGCAGATGGATACAAAAGAGCTTTGGTGAAGGAAGAAAAAAGCTGCTGGATCTTGGCTGTGGACCTGGGTTGTATACTGAATGGTTTGCAAAGCTTGGATTCAATGTATCCGGTGTCGATTTTTCCCAAAGCTCAATAGACTATGCTGTAAAAAACGCAGGCACCAAAGGGCGGGATATTAACTACAGGTGCATGGACTATTTTAAGCTTGAAGCTGAAAATGAAGTGGATATTATAACAATGATTTACTGCGATTTCTGTGTACTTTCAGGCATCGAGCAGAGTGATCTTTTAAACAGTATAAGGCATATGCTGAGGCCGGGCGGCGTTTTTATATTTGACGTTTATAATGAAGGTATTATGAAAGTAAAAAATGAAGACAGGACATGGGAATGCGCCAGCGGCGGCTTTTGGAGGAAGAAAGAGTATATCAATCTTGCTATAAGCAGGCATTACCCACAGAATAGGGTTGTTCTAGACCAAAACGTGATAATTGATGAAAAGGGGTTTGAGGTGTATCGGTTTTGGAGTCGCTGGTTTGAGGAAAAAGAAATTATAACTTTGCTTAAAAAACACGGTTTCTGCAAGGTGCAAAGCTGCGACAACATGCTGAGGGCGAAGAGCGACCCGGTTGAGGAGATGATAAATATTTTTGCTGCATATAAGTGAGTTAGAAAAGAATAAGCCGGTATATACCGGCTTATTCTTAAACTATAGAGTCGGAGTTATTTTCAAACTAATTTGATAAAAAAAATAATAATTTACAAACAACAAATAGCTTTAATCAAAAAAATGTGTTAGCATAAATCATATTAAATATCGGAGATAATAAATGAAAAACAGATATTTAAAAAAGCTGGTCAGCAATATAAAGGACACGCCGGAAGACTATAAGCTGCAGCTTAAAGGACTTGCAGGGACGATTATTTTGTTTGTGGCTTTCTGTATTGTAAAAATACTCATTTTGCTTTTAAATGTGGTCGTACATATTGGGTATTTAAAGACGCCGGAGATGCTTGTTTATGCGGTACTTATGCTGGCGATCTATCTTCCGACAGACATTGGGCTGACTATTGCGGTTGTGGTTTATATATTCAAGAAGAACATAATATTCAGAAAGCTCTTTGTAATTGATACTATCGTGCTTATTGCAGCTATGACTGCGGCGATTGTTTTTTCAATGATTGTGTTCAACGACTTTTATGAAACAGCAGTTATACAGTCGGGAATTGCAGGGTTGTGGGTCCTTTATCTATACGTTTCAAAGCGGGTCAAAAATACGTTCATATATCCGCATGCAGATTTTAAACGCAAGGAAATGATTAATTTCAAAAACTAGCTGAAACGAAGAATCTAAGCGTGCGCTGAAATAAAGGCATGCTTTTTTTATCCTAAAATTTTATGAATTTGCTACGCACGCATTACAGCCGAACCGCAGTAAAGAGCTGCTGTGAGATGCTGCGCTGGTACAGCCTTGCATACAGGCTATAGGAAGAGGTGCAAAAATGAAACAGACCAGGCGGGCAGTTTCATTGACTATTGTTTGATTTGTATGTAAAATGAATGTGAGGATTTAGGCACAACATATCATTGAAGAAACGGATGAAAAATGTCTGGCCGGATTCATAGCATGAATATAGTAAGAGAAATGGCCAAAATCGGCATTGCATACACCTTTTGAGCCATTATCGTTACATAACAATTTTGAAAGTGGGAAAAAGAAAGGTTTTGGACAAAACAAAAACAAAAAAGCTTGGTACGGCATTGATATGCTTATTTATATTTTTTGCTTTGCTTAGCATGATAGGATACTTGCCGGGGATGGAACTTGGGAGCTCTATGTCGCTTCTCTATCTTCCGGTTTTTATAGCTGCGCTGCCTCTTTTGCTCGTCTATGTCTATGTGACGTGCGGGTACTATTATGGTACGGCGGTGACCATAATTGGCTTTGGAGCAGCAGAGATTGTCGGAATCTCGGCGGCGCTTTACCTTGCGGCGGCCTTTGTGCCGCTGGTGCTGACGGCAAGCTATACGATTGTAAGCCATAAGCGATTCAAAACAAGCATTATACTATCGGGCATTGCTGCGCTGGCTGGCGCTGCACTTGTCTTTTGGATGGTAAACCTTATGTCCGGCATGTCTGTTGTGGATTATTCTGCAGCGATGCTTGGGCAGAAGCTCTCGACGCTGTCCGAAGAAGAAGTGACGTTCGTATACAACGCCGCCCGGTATACCGACATTTTGAGCGGTGCGGTGACACAGGCTGCGATAGAGGCTACACCGGCTGCAGATGCGATATTGAAAATGCAGGAGATATTGAAAGAGCAGCTGAACATATCCATAGTATATATGATGATAGTATATTCGATGGGAGCGGGATATCTTGCTTACATAGTCCCGCGGGCGGTGGCGAAGAAACAGGGCCGTTTCTTTGCGCCGATACCGAAATTCAAGGATTATGAGCTGCCAAAGAGATTTTGGCTGGCGGCCATCTTGCTGACAGCGGCTGCGTTTATAGGCAGCAGCTATGACATAAGAGGCTTTGACATACTGATGTTTACGGTATTCAATGTTTTTGTTTTTGTGTTCTTGGTGCAGGGCTTTAGCCTTTTGATGTTCTTCTTTGACAAGCAGAAAATAAACAAAGGACTAAGGGCTCTTCTGATAGTATTGGCGCTGGTGTTCTTATCAACGATAGCTCTTCCGCTGATAGGGCTGTTCGAGAACATTTTCGGATTCAGAAAACGGATGAAGCAGGGAAAGGAGCAGGCATAAATGAAAAGTAAAATAAGAATCTTTACGCTGGAATTCATATATCTTTTGGCTGTGCTTGCAGTTCTTTGCGGAGTGGCCTTTTATGCTTCTGTAAAAATCGGCATTGCTGCATTAGCGTTTTCGATAATAGTAATACTGCTGTACATAGGATTTGCGCAGATAAGGCGTATTGAAAGACAGAAATTAGTCATAAATGAGCTGAAAAACAACGAGAGCCTTTCGACATACGTAAACACCGCAGCAATACCCACGGCGCTGACCAGCCTATCCGGTAAAGTGATTTGGTGCAACCTTGCATTCAGGCAGATCGGCGGATACGGTGCGCTTGCAGGTATCGGCAGAATGATAGAAGGAATTGACGTGCCGGATAAAGACCTGATGGTAGAGATAAAGGGCAGACACTACAGAAAAGAGATATTCTCTGTAAAGCATAAGAAACGTGAGATGCTTATTTACCGGCTAGTAGACACCGAGAACATGGTGAAAGCAAGCGAGCTTTATCAGAACTATCTGGGCGTTGCATGTTATATTCAGATTGACAACTATGACGAACTCTCGACGGAGATATCACAGTCTGAGCTTTCGGATATCGTGGCAAAGACAGAGCAGAGAATCGCTGAATTTGCAGGCGAGATAAACGCATCGTTCATAAGGATAGGCAGAAACAAATATCTTTGCCTGTTCGAGAGGCGCAACCTTCCTGCGCTGCGAGCGTCTAAGTTTCCGATACTCGGGGAAGTAAAGAAGCTTAAAAAAACGATGTTTCCGACGCTGTCGATAGCCGTAGGCGTCGGCGAAACTCCCGCTCAGTCGGCGGAGTTTGCAAACAGGGCAATGGAGCTGGCTCTTGGCAGGGGAGGCGACCAGGTAGTTATTAAACAGGGTGAAAAGTTTCAGTTCTACGGCGGATCCGTTAAGACAAGCAACACGAGGAATAAGGTAAAATCGAGAATGATAAGCCGCTCGCTGCGTAATTTAATGGAGCAGTGCAGTGACGTTTATATAATGGGGCATGAAAAACCCGACCTTGATTGCATGGGCTCGGCGCTTGGGCTGTGTGCGTGTGCAAGGAAAGTTGGTAAAAAGGCATATGTGGTTGTTGACAACCCGAACCCTTCGATACTGCCGCTTTTAGATAGGCTAAGTGAAACTAAGGAATATAAAGGCAGCATCATAACGGGACAGGAGGCTGCACTTAACATAAGCCAAACGAGTATGCTGATAATAGTGGACACACAGCACGCAGGCTATACGATATGGCCGAACCTTCTGGAGCTGACTGATACCATTGTTGTTATTGATCATCATCTGCGTGGCGTGAGCAACATAGAAAACACTTCGCTATATTACCACGAACCGTACGCTTCTTCTGTCAGCGAGCTTATGACCGAGATACTTCAGTATTTCGGAGACGATGTGCAGACGCTGCAGATAGAGCTTGAGGCGCTGCTTTGCGGTATAATTATAGATACTAAGGAATTTCTGTTCAATACAGGAGTGCGAACATTCGAAGCTGCTTCGTATCTTAAACGAAACGGAGCGGATACAAGAGTGATAAGGGAGCTTGTGCAGGATGATATAGGCCTTTATGCCGCTAAGACAGACATTGTGAGAAGTGCAGAAGTGTTGCCCGGCGGAGTAGCCGTTGCAAAATGCGGGCCGGACGTGGAAAACGCCCAGCTTGTATCGGCGCAGGCGGCGGATGATCTTCTGACTATAAGAGGAAACAAAGCTTCGTTCGTGGTGAGTGCTGCAGGGGCAGATGCCGCTATAAGCGGACGCTCTATAGGCAAAGTCAACGTGCAGATAATACTCGAAACTCTGGGCGGCGGAGGGCATGCAACGATGGCTGCGGCTAAGCTTGCCGACACCAGTGTGGATGAAGCTTATGAAAAGCTGAAAGAAACTATAGAAAATTCCAGAAAAGAGGACTAGACGATGAAAGTGATTTTGAATGAGGACGTTAAAGGCAAGGGCTATAAGGGAGACATCGTGAACGTCAGCGACGGTTATGCACGAAACTTCCTTTTGCCCAAAGGACTTGCAAAGGAAGCGACCAAGCAGAACCTTGATATGGCAAAGCAGCAGCAAAAGGCCAATGAGAAAAGAAAGATGCTCGAGCGCCTTTCTGCACAGGAAGCTGCAGATAAGCTAAGCGGCTTAAAGATCGTCGTTAAGGAAAAGTGCGGCGAAAACGGCAGGCTTTTTGGCTCGGTTACTTCAGCGGAAGTCTCGGCAGCGATACTTGAGCAGCAGGGCATAGAGATAGACAAGAAAAAGATAGTGATGCCGGAGCATATTAAAGACCTTGGAGAACATCCGGTGCAGATAAAGGTACATGCAGGTATAACGGCTGATATCGTAGTCGTTGTGGAGGCACTCGAAGAATAGGGGAAGCTTTATGGACAATGAACCAAGGGCGGCATATATTCCGCCGCACAGTACAGAAGCCGAAAGAAGCGTTCTTGGCAGTATGTTTCTTGACCCCAAAGCCGTTTTTATTGCGATAGAGCGATTAAGGCCGGAGGACTTCTATTCGAAGCGCAACTCCCAGGTTTTTGAGACTATGTGCGAGCTCTCGCAGACGGGCAACCCTATAGATACGGTTACTGTTGTTGATAAGATGGAACGCAAAAAACAGATATCCGGCTCGGACGATGCCGTTTATATTGCCGATCTTTCCGCCAGCGTTCCAAGCGCAAGCAATATAGAGTATTACATAGACATAGTCGAAGAGAAATCGCTGCTTCGTGCGCTTGTGAGCGTGGGCAACGATATTATAAAAGACGCTATGTCTTCAGAGGACGAGACGGCGGATATAATCAACCGTGCCGGAGACCTCATATATAAAATCACCGTCAAGCGTAACAGGGATTCGCTGGAGCACATAAGACCGGCACTGGTGGAGGGATATAATCTCATCGGCGCTTCCGTTAAAAACAAGACTGGGATGCTTGGCATACCGACGGGATTTAAGCAGCTTGACAACATGCTTTCGGGCTTCCAGGGCTCTCAGCTTATCATAGTTGCCGGGCGCCCGGGCGTTGGTAAAACGAGTATAGCGCTAAACATGGCTCAGAACATAGCTATTAAAAGCAAGGTTCCTGTTGCTCTGTTCTCGCTCGAGATGAGCAAAGAACAGCTTGCGATGAGGATGATGTGTTCTGAAGCACTGGTGGACAGCGAAAAGATAAGGCACGGCAGCGTGACCGACGAAGATTTTGATAACCTTTCGCAGGCGGTAAAAAGCTTGGCGGATGCGCCGCTTTTTGTTGACGATACGCCGACCATCACCGTTATGGAGATGCTTGCAAAAGCAAGGCGCTTAAAGCAGGAAAAAGGCCTTGGGCTGGTGGTCATAGACTACCTTCAGCTTATGACGGGGAGCAACAAGCGCGAGAACAGGCAGCAGGAAGTTGCCGGAATGACACGTTCGCTAAAGATAATGGCAAAAGAGATAAACGTGCCGATACTTCTTCTTTCGCAGCTTTCTCGTGCGGTAGAGCAAAGGGAGACAAAACGCCCGCAGCTTTCAGACCTTAGAGAATCGGGCAGTATTGAGCAGGACGCAGATGTTGTTATGTTCCTGAGCCGGGACAAAGAAGCGGAGCAGGCGGGCAGCAACGAGATACGGCTTATAGTGGCAAAGCAGAGGAGCGGGCCGACGGGTGACATAGTGCTTGGGTACCGTGGTGAATTTACAAGGTTTGTTGAGCTGAACTAGAGAGCGCTGATGAAAATATCAAAACAACAGGCAAAAAGATTTTTACTGCTAAAACACGGGCTTATAGGTAAGTATAGATTTATTGGAAAAACAGGAATTGTTGATTTTATTAAGCAGGCAGGAAGTATACAATTTGATCCGATAGATGTTTGCGGGAAAAACCATGAGCTTGTGTTGCAATCGAGAGTAAAGGGTTTTGATAAAAAGCAATTATATGATCTTTTATATAAAGATAGAGTTTTAATGGATTGGTTTGATAAGAACCAGTCCATTTGTTTACTTTCTGACTGGCCCTATTTTTCTCATCAGAGAGAAGCGGCGAAACACAATACCAGAAGCAGAAAACAGATAGACGAGATTTCACAAAACATTTTTGAATATATTAAACAGAACGGACCGGTTTGCTCTAAAGACATCGAGTATAAAGATAAAGTTGATTGGTATTGGGCACCTACCAGCCTAGCTAGAGCAGCTCTTGATACGCTGTATCTAAGGGGCGATTTAATATTGCACCATAAGAAAAATACGAGGAAATTTTATGATATAGCCAAAAAACATGTAGACAAGAAACTGCTTTTTGCAAAGAATCCTAACAAGACCGAAGCAGAAATACACAAATGGCAGATCATGAGGAGAATAGGAAGCGTCGGGCTTTTACATAACAATAACAGCTATGCGTTTATAGGCATCGACGGACTAAAAGCCAAGCAGAGAAATATCGCATTTGAAAAGCTTTATAGCGAAGGCAGAATAAAAGAAATAAATGTAGAGGACTGTAAGCTTCCCTTTTACTATAAGGCTGAAGATGAAGACATGCTTAGCAAAGCTGCGGCTGATAGTAAATTAAAAAAAAGAGTAGAGTTCCTGGCTCCCTTGGATAATCTTATCTGGGATAGAGAACTTATAAAAGAGCTGTTTGATTTTAATTATAAGTGGGAAATATATACGCCTGTTAAGGACAGAAAATTTGGTTACTATGTATTGCCTGTTTTGTACGGTGAGGATTTTGCCGGAAGAATAGAGATAGTCAGAAATAAGAAGAGCGATAGTTATATTATTAAAAATATTTGGTTTGAAAAGGAAAACTTATCACAACTTAAACCACTGATCAAAAACAAATTGGATGAATTCAGCGAAGTAATGTTTTAGCTTTTAGAATATTTAGCATAACGAATTGTTGACATATGCCAATTATATGTTTATCATATTCATTGATGCCGCAAGGCAGAATAACAGCAAGGGAAGTGTCGAAATGGATAAAAAATCTGCAGAATTTAAATCTAGCCTGGGACCGAAGCCGAATGTACTGGTTTCGTGCAAGGGCAAAGACGGAAGGGAAAATGCACTGGCTGTGGCGTACTGCGGCAACTGCAGCTATGACCCGCCTATGGTCATGGTAGGAGTAGTGCCTTCAAGGTTTTCACATAAGCTGATAAAGGATTCGGGGTGTTTTGTAGTCAACCTGTGCGGCAAAGACAACAAAGAACTTTTTGACTATATGGGCTCAAAAAGCGGGCGTGACGAAGATAAATTTGAAGTTTCGGGCGCAGCGAAAAGCGACGGCGTTAAGGTCAGCGCACCTGTCCTTGATGACTGCCCCGTAAACATAGAGTGCACAATAGTCGATTCTATAATGACTGGCTCGCACGAGATGTTCGTCGGCAAAATAGAATACGTACATGCAGACGAGGGAATAGTAAGCGAAGACGGCTGTATAGATTTCTCGTCTATAGATTTTCTGTAGCAGAATAAAGTTTGATTTTGTGAGCGGTCGTGTATTTGTTTTCGTGGTAGTCGAAAAGAACGGTGGTTTCTTCACCGAATAGCTTTTCAAACACGCAGACAAAGCACCGGCTGCTTTTATCTTTGGGCGAAAGTGCGGAGTAGTGGGGCAGGTTGCCCGGGTCTGCAAAGAATGCTTTTTGTTGTTCTTTATCAGGCAGCTTCGGTATAAGCCCGGCAGGGAATCTGCCCGGTTTTTCCTTCATCAGCCAGTCGTATAAAAGCGACTCGGCTGTTTTTGTATCGCTGCTGCAATAGGAAAGAAGCAGCTCGAAAAGACGCTGCTTTGGCTGCGGTCGGTCAAAATACTCATTGTTTTTTGCGTAACCTGCAAAGCCTTCAAAGAACGAAAAGGCAGAACCTTCTATCATCGTCTCCAGCGTTTTTTTAAAATTACCCGAATTGTGCAGCGTATCGACAAGATCTGCGATTTTGTGCAGCCGTTGAAGCTGTCCATATGAGAGCGCATCCGTTTTAAGCACTTCGTAGGGGGGATAGCTTGTATATTCTATTCCGTATTGTTTTGCCGTTTCATGAAGGGGCGAGCCAGTCAGCACTTTCAAAAACCCAAGCTGAAGCTGCTGCGCCCCCAGGGAGTAAACGTCGTCGAACGATTTTGCAAAGCTGGAGTAATCCTCCAGCGGCAGCCCGGCGATGAGGTCTGTGTGTACGTGTATGTTGTCCATTTCGCACAGGCGGCGGGTGCTGCTTAACAGTTTTTTCAAGTCGTGGCTGCGGTTGACGGTACGCAGCGTTTCTTCGTTGGTAGACTGCACGCCGATCTCAAGCTGTATAAGCCCAGGCTTTGCTGTACTGAGAAGCTCTAAGATTTCGTCAGTCAGCAGACAGGCGGAAATCTCAAAATGGAAATTCGTACGAGCCTGCGGATATTTTTCTGACAGTTCAATCAGCATTTTGAATATGTCAAAAGCACGCTGCGCAGGGTAGTTGAACGTCCTGTCAACCAGCTTTACACGCATAACGTTTGATTTTAAGAAGAACTCAAACTCTTTTTGAACACGTTC
This sequence comes from Christensenellaceae bacterium, assembly GCA_963666505.2. Taxonomy (GTDB): domain Bacteria; phylum Bacillota; class Clostridia; order Christensenellales; family SZUA-584; genus JABGQS01. Next base: position 228,883 of record CAXXXL010000003.1, read on the forward strand.
AAGCGATAAAAAACGAGTATCGGCTGATGCCGACATACAATATGCGCAGCGGTAGGGGCAGCCACGGCTTGTCTCGTAGTAGACTGCTTTGTTTTTAAAGCCGCTCATATCGCTGTAGATGAAGGGCAGGTTGTTTAGCTCAGGATTCTGTGACAGCCGGGTTTTTATGATATTGCTTCCGTGCCTTATGAAGGCAGACGGCGTTTCGAGCATGTTTTGCCCGCTGATAAAGCTTTTAACAAACCGGGTAAACGGTATTTCGCCCTCGCCGAGGATTATCATATCTATAAAGCTGTGCTTCTCCATAAGTTCCTGTGCAGCAGGGCCTGCCTCTGGGCCGCCCAGCAGTATTAAGCAGCCGGGGAGTATCTTTTTTATGCTGGAAGCGGCACGCAGCACCATATCTATGCTCCAGATATAGCACGAAAAACCGACAGCGTCCGGCTCTCCCTCAGCTATTTTTTCGATCGCATAGCTTAGCCTGTCGTTCTGGGTAAGTTCCAGTAAGTGTATGTTATTCTGCAAATCAAAAGGCACTGCGCTCTTAAGACAGTGCAGTGCCATATTGCTGTGTGAATATCTTGCGCCGAAAGCGCACAAAGTTACTTTCTTCATTTTAAATCAGAAATCCAGATTGCTTTCCTGTTTTTTCTTTTTGAAGCTGAATGACGGCTTTTTGACTTTAAGTCCGTCTTTTTCTCCGGTGTCTTCCTCTTTAAGCGCTGATAGTATCATTTTGACGCAAAGCAGACCGATAAATGCAAAAAGCAGCAGCAACGCAGCCCATTCGACTATAGCAAACGGTATGACCTTTATACGGATAGTAAACGGAACACCGAGTATATAGGGCATGTTACCTATCTGTACGAAGACGGCGAAAACTGCACCAGCCGCCGCCGCCGCAAAAGCTGTCAGTAATCCTGCAAGGCTTGCCTTCCCAAAGCTGCCCGGAAGAAGTGATGTTACTACGTATATAGCGCCGGTTATGAAAGCCGAAGCAAATAAAATCGTTGTGAATATATAGTGGGCTGACACGTTGTTCAGCGTAAAAACACCCTGGGCTGCAACGAGTGCGCCTGTTAGTATGCCAAAGAAGCTAAAAGCAGTTTCGATTACGCTTTCTTTTTTAAGACCGTACCCCACAAAGAAGGCCATTGTTAAAAGACCGGATACGACAAGCCCGATGTTAAAAAGCAGTGCAGGTGAAAAGCCAAGGTATCCGGAAGGATATTTGCCAAGCTCACCCACGAAGCTGTTCAGAACAGAAAATGATTCGTGCATCAAAACGGCGATGACACCAAGAACGATAAAGGCAAACACACCAAAAGCACCAAGTCCTGCGAAAATCAGCTTTGTTTTATTCATAAGTTCCTCCTTAGAACATCATACACTCAACATATTTTTCCATGAAATAGGGGTCTGTTGCAAGCTCTACATGAACGCTTGCCGCGGCGATGTCTGCGCACTGCTTCTGGTTTTCTCCGAAGTCGAGCGCCATTCCTGCGCCTGCGCCTGCAGCGTTGCCTATGCTTTTTAGCTTTTCGAGCGAGCTGGGCGGCAGAAGACCTATGGTTACTGCGCTCTGTTCGTCCATATAGTTGCCAAAACCGCCGGCAAGATAGACCGTCTGTACATCGTCGAAGCTAAGACCGGCGCTGTTGACGAGAGCAAGCACACCTGCGGCAATTGCAGACTTTGCAGTCTGTATGTTCCTTACGTCTTTCTGCGTTATATATACGCCTTCGCATATTTTGAATGCATTTACACCGTCTATTACTTCAGTAAACGGACCTTCTTCTATATAGCCCGTTTCGTCCATTGCGCCGGATGAGTGCATAAGCGCAAGTGCGTCTATAACGCCGGAACCGCAGATGCCTGCAGGGTTTGCTTCGCCTATCGTTGTGACCTGCAGCTTCCCGTCTATAGTATATACGCTGTTGACTGCTCCTGCAACTGCAGCCATTCCACAGGAGAGCTCGCTTCCTTCGAAAGCGGGGCCTGCAGCAGTTGAAGTCGAGAGTATTTTTCCATGGGTATGCAGTGCAACTTCGCCGTTTGTGCCGATATCGAGCAGCAAGGAAACTTCTTGTTCTCTCATCCCGGAGGAAAGCACCGCCGAGACGATGTCGCCGCCCACAAAAGCGGACATGCAGTGGGTTAGATATACGTCTGCGTCAAAGTCGAGGTCTATGTCTTTTGCCCTGACAGTGTTGCCGAACCCGAAAGGCATCTCGAAAGGTGACACACCCATCGGCGAAGGGTCTACATTCCCCATAAGAGAAAGCATAGTCGTGTTACCCGTTATGGCGATTTTTGTTATATCTGCCGGGCCTATACCGTTTTTATCGCACAGACCGTTTAATATTTCGTTCAGGCTTTTTGCTATTGCTTCATGCAACTGCGAAAGACCGCCGCTTTGGTCACGGCAGTATTTTATACGTGAGATTACGTCTACCCCGAAAGATGTCTGCGGATTGATAATGCTTTTTACATCTATGCAGTCACCGCTTTTATATTCATACAGGTAGGCGGCGATAGTAGTTGTGCCGATGTCTATAGCAGCACCGTAACCTGCGTGCTGTGTTTTTAGTGTGACAAGGCTGCCGTGCGTCAGTATAGACATGTCTGCCTTAACCGCTTTATGAACTTTTCCCTGATTGTGTTTGATGCACGTATCGAACGGGCACTTGCCAAAGATGCAAGCTCCGGTGCAAACTCTTTTGTCTTCCATTTACTGCTCCTTTATTTATTTAATATAAACTCGTTGTCCTTAGTTGTCCAGACAAACTTGCCAAAATGTCGCCTAACGAATTTGAACATATCGAATATATCCTGTTTGCTGTGATACAGAGTCACTTCGTGCACTTTATCGTCCTGCTTGTATTTAAAGCAGACGCTGCCACCTATCCTCAAATTAAAGTCGTGCAGGGAGGCAAGCCCGTCCGTCCAACCCATAAGAACACTTCTTATCCCGTGCTTTTCCGGCTTTGGCATGGGGGCAATGTCCGGGTCTGTTATCACTATCCCTGCAAGCTCGCTGTAGGATATGTCTATGTAGTTAGTGCCGTCGCAGGAGACTGCTTTTATTCGAACGCCGCCGGTATGCTTGATTATCTTTGCTCTCTCGGAATAGAGCACGTCGCCGCTGATAGATTCATCGCTGAAATAGACGGTCTCGATGTTGAAGAACGCAGCGGAATAATTTTTTTGCCGACCGAGGCCGGGTGTTTTTTTCTTTGATACTTTCATGTTTCCTGCCCGCCGAGGAAGCTTAGCTGGTATGCCGATATCCTTTTGCTGTAGGAAGGCATTTTCGTGGATATTCCGGCAGCCCTGCATTCTTCTTCGAATACTCTTCTTAGTTTATTATAGTTTGTAACGCCGCAGCTGTATCGGCTGCCGAAGCGCTTTTCATATTTGTGCCGCAGACCGGGAAAGCTCTGGTCCAGCTTATCGTAATAGTAAGCACGCTGCCTGTCACGCATAGTCATCCCGAAAGCCGGAACGATAAAGCTTGCCCCAAATTGCTTTGCTTTTCTGACTAGAGTGCGCATATCGTCTTCGCTTTCGTTTATATAAGGTAGAAGCGGCATCATCGTTATGCCTGTTTCTATACCTGCACTGGAGAGTATGCCCATTGCTTCATACCGTTTTGATGGCGGCGGCGCATTCGGCTCTGTTACCGCTGCAAGACAGTCATCCGGCGTGGTTATCGTAAACTGAACGCACGCGTACACTTCGTTTATCTTCGAGAGAAGGTCTATATCACGTAGTATAAGGTTGCTTTTTGTACATAGGCTTATGCCGAAACGACGCTCGCTTATTGTTTTAAGACACTGCCGGGTTATTTTGTAATCTAGCTCCAGCGGTATGTACGGGTCGCTGGCGGCTCCTGTCCCCAGCACCGCGCGTTTGCGCATGCGTGAAAGTGACTGTGCTAGAAGCTTTGGCGCGTTCACTTTTACTGTTACTTCTTCGAAGTTGTCTATACCATAGCACTCGCTGCGGGTATCGCAGTATATACAACCGTGCTGGCAGCCCCGGTATACGTTGAAACCGTATTCTATGCCAAACCATGATGAAGGGTGTTTTGCCTTATTGAGAAGTCCTTTTGCCTCAATCTCTATTGGCATAAACCAGCCTCCTATTGAATGCTTAGTGGACAGGTTTTTATTATATCTCCTTCAAAATCCTGCTCGAAGGTGTGACCGGGCAAAGCCGTTGCGAAACGCTCGTCGTGTTTGCCCTCCAGAAAATCGGCAAGCCAGGAGCTTGAACCGGCTACCTTTTTATATTCCCAGCCGAGATACTCTGCGGCGTCTTTGGTGTACTGTTCGTGATGGGGAAAGCTAAGCTCGTCCCAGTCTACATATGCCGCTGTGTTATAGTTCTTGACTGTATTTTCTGTACTCATCAAGTATTCTGCGTTGTCCTTTCCGTAAAGCTCGGTATATTCTTTGAGCTTAGATTCATATGTTTGCTTTGAAGGCGTGTAGCCGTTCTCTATCCATGAAGCGTTGTACCAGTATGTTCCCGGGTGCTTGTCGAAGAACTCCCGGTATTTATCATATGAACCAAGGTAGAGACCGATGCAGTCGTCGCTGCGCGGAACAACCATTTTATACTTTTTAGATGTAAGCTGGCTTATACCGTTTGAGCAGAGTCCGTAGCCAAGGAGTATGGCGTCAAAATCTTCTCCGTTTACCGGCTCGTTCGAATGCATGTCCTGCCCGGAGTCTATCCGGTCTATCTCTTCCTGAAGGGTCTTATTTAAAATCTGGGGAGTGTCGTGAAGGGCACGCCTTATGTATGTGATATCGAGCACGCTGCTGCACCGTGCGCTGATGAGGCTTAATTCCCGGAAAAGGGCTTTGCATGCAAGTACTTTAAACTTCATATGATCTCCAAACCATAATGATTTATTTGTGCCCGTGCGGGCTGCTTTGCACAATTATAACATAACAATATGGGCGGATTTAGGAATATTTTGTGATTTTTTTGTAATAGTTGTTTTTAATATGCACCGATAGATTTTTACAAAACTATTTTTTTTGGCATTTTCTATAGGCAAACGGACATTTTTAATGCTATAATGCTAGTCGTGAGATACGGGAGGTAAAGCGAATGACAATTGCAATTGGATGCGATCATGGTGCTTTTGAACTCAAAAACATCATAATAAAACACCTGAAAAAACAAGGAATAGAAACGATAGACTGCGGGACTTTCAGTGAGGAATCCTGTGATTATTCCGATTATGCCCAGAAAGTATGCGAGCTTGTAAATAAAAAAGAAGCGCAGCTTGGTATTCTGATGTGCGGAACGGGAATAGGCATGTCTATGTCTGCTAATAAAATAAAAGGAATAAGGTGTGCGCTTTGCGGCGACGTATTCTCTGCAAAAGCGACACGGTCTCATAACGATTCTAACGTGCTTGCTATGGGAGCAAGGGTCATCGGGCCGGGGCTGGCGCTGGAGATCGTTGACGCATACCTGTGTACGCCGTTTTCCAACGAGGAGCGACACAACAGAAGAATAGCAAAGCTGATGGAGCTGGAATAAAAATAGGCATTAAATATATGGAGGCGCACGGATGGGCAAAGTAGTGATAATGGACCATCCCTTGATACAGCACAAGATTTCGCTTATCAGGGACGAGAACACAGGAACGAAGGATTTCAGAGAACTTGTTGAAGAGATCGCCATGCTGATGGCGTTTGAAGTAACAAGAGACCTTCCGCTTGAAGAGATAGAAGTAACTACACCGGTGTCAAAAGCAAAAGCAAAAGTCATTGCAGGTAAAACCGTTGGTATCATACCAATACTGCGTGCCGGTCTTGGAATGGTGGACGGGATACTTAAGCTTATACCCGGCGCAAAAGTCGGTCATATTGGATTATACAGAGACCCCGAAACATTAAAACCTGTCGAATATTACTGTAAGCTGCCCACGGACGCGGCAGAGCGGGATATGATTATCGTAGACCCTATGCTTGCAACAGGCGGAAGCGCTAACGGTGCAATTGAGCTGCTTAAGGGATACGGTATAAAGAACATCAAGCTTGTTTGTCTTATAGCTGCGCCAGAGGGTATCAAAGCTGTTGAAGAGCAGAACCCTGATGTTGACATGTTCATAGCGGCGCTTGATGATCACCTGAATGACCACGGATATATAGTTCCGGGTCTTGGTGATGCCGGAGACAGGCTGTTTGGAACGAAGTAACTAAGGATATCTTTATGAGGTGTGGATAATGGCAAAAGAGGTACTGGACCAAATTAAAGCGGCAGAAGAGGCAGCGAGCGAAAAGCGCCGTGTTGCGCTTGTTTCTGCAAAGGATTCGCTTAAGATAGCAGAGCAGGAAAACAGTGAGATTGAGGATAAAGAACTGACAGCCGCACGCCACGAAGCGCTTTTATACGTTGACAACGAAGAGAATAAAGCAAAAGAAGAGCTCGAAGCGCTTCAGGAAAAGCGTGAGCAGGAATGTGAAGGGCTTAAGAAAAAGGCGCAGGGCAAGCTTGAAGAAGCTGCCAAAGTATGTTTAGAGAGGATCCTAAAGTAGCATGGCTATACTAAACATGAAAAAAGCGGCGTTTATTGCGCACTCTGAAAACAGAGAGTGTGTTTTAAAGCGCCTTCAGGATATCGGAGCCGTTGAAGTGGTAAAGACATCGCTTGAAGAGCTGGAAGCATCTCAGGCGCCGGGCACACTTATAGAGCTTGAAAAAAAGCTTGGTGAGGTTCGTGAAGCGCTTGAAGTGATAAGAAAGTATGACGAAACCAAAAGCGGTATATTAACGGCGAAACCCGCTATCACAAAAAGCGGGCTAAAAGACATGGACGAAAAGCTTGAAGAAACTGACGAAGCCGTTGAAAAGATCCGTCAGTTCACGGCAGAGCTTAGTGCCCTTAAAACAAGAGAGCACAGGCTGCAGAACAGGATCATGCAGCTTGAGCCTTACGCCAAGTTTGACGCAACGCTGGAGAGTATCAAAGAGAATGACTATACCGTGTGCTTACTTGGAACTATACCGGCGGACAACATTGAAAACTACAGAGCGCTGAGCAGTAAATATGAGCAGAGCGCATATTTTGAAGACATAGAGCGAGACAAGGACTATCTTTCAGTTTATGTCGTTATGGCAAAAGAAGTTGATGAAGAGCTGACCGGAGAACTTAAATACATCGGCTTTGCGGAGGCTTTTACCAAAGAACTTTACGGCACACCTGCCGATCTTATATTTGATCTTAATAACGAGTGCGAGTCTCTTAACTCGGAGGCTGCTGAATATGAAGAAAAAGCAAAGAAGTATGTTGACTATAAGCTGACACTTCAAGCTGTGGAAGATTATCTTTTAAACGAGATAGCCAGAGAGCGCTGCATAGAGCGCCTGGGTGCAACGGGCAGTACTTTTATGCTGAGCGGCTGGGTAGTGCAAGGCACTGAGGAAGCTGTAGAAAAAGCTGTTTTGGAAGCAGCGCCCGAAGCGTATGTGACGTTTGAAGAGCCTGCGGAAGGCGACAAGGTGCCGACTGCGGTGAAGAACCCCGGCGTTGTTGCTCCGTTTGAGGCTGTTACGGATATGTATGCGACTACCAGCCAGAAGGCGGTCGACCCGAACCTGCTGATGTCTATATTCTACTTTTTGATATTCGGAATGATGATGGCGGACATGGCTTACGGTGTAATGCTGATGCTGGGCGCGTTCCTGATGCTGAAAAAGAAAAAGCCGACGGGCATGTTCCGTAAAGTTACGACGGTCATACTTATCTGCGGAATATCGACGGCGCTTTGGGGAGTTTTTTATGGCAACCTTTTTGGGCTGGAGCTTTACAAAGGAGTTATCAACCCGATAGACGATGCAATGACTATGCTGATAATCTGTATTGCCATCGGTGTGGTTCATATACTTGTCGGCCTTGGCATCGGCGCATACCAGAGCATACGCCGAGGCAAGGTTTGGGACGCATTGTTTGACAAAGTGACATGGATGCTGATACTTATCGGTGCTGCTGTTTTTGCGATCGGCATGGTATTCGAAGGACCATTTTCGACAATAGCCCTTGTATTGGTCGGTATAGGATTTGCAACACTTCTCTTTACCGCCGGCAGAAAGAAAAAGAGCGTAGTCGGCAAAGTCATCGGCGGAGTCGCAAGCCTTTATGACGTTACGGGGTATGTAAGCGACATACTCTCTTACTGCCGTATATTCGGCATGGGCCTTGCCACTACAGTTATAGCCATGGTGTTCAACACCATCGCAACGCTGCTGTTCGGCGGAGTTGTAGGTTATATAGCCGGTGCAATCGTTCTGACTATCGGGCACGTTTTCAACCTTGCAATAAACACCTTAGGATCTTTCGTTCATACGGCAAGGCTGCAATACATAGAGTTTTTCAGCAAGTTCTATGAGGACGGCGGACATGCATTTGCGCCGCTTGGTCTGCGTACAAAGAACTACCGCATTGAGGAACAGAAATAGTTGATTAGCACGCTTATAACCCGTGCAGAAAATAAAGAGAATAACACCTTTTAAACAGGTGCAGGAGGTAAACATGGAAGTAAATAACTTTGCAGCATTTTTTAATGAGTATTTCGGCGTTATAATCTCTACGCTGGGCGCAGCGCTTGCCGTCGGGCTTGCAGGCACAGGAAGCGCAAAAGGCATGAGTCTTGCAGGGCAGGCTGCGGCGGGGCTCGTTTCGGAAGACCCTGACAAGTTTGGACAGGCACTCGTGCTCCAGCTCCTTCCGGGTACACAGGGCATATACGGACTGCTCGTTGCATTCCTTATACTTCTGAATAACGGCATCGTCGGCGGAGACGCTATCTCTGCTGCACAGGGCTGGGTATACTTCTTTGGTGCGCTGCCGATAGCCATTGCAGGGCTGACAAGCGCCATCGCACAGGGAAAAACGGCTGTTGCGGGCATCGGGCTTCTTGGCAAGCGTCCGGAAGAATCCGGTAAAGCGATCACGATGGCAATCATGGTTGAAACGTATGCTGTTTTCGCACTACTTATCTCTATGCTGACTATACTGCTTAGTGCAGGCAAATTTTAATTAGGGGAGCGTCAATATGGCCTCAGCAGATAAACTGATAGAAAAAATCGGCGCCGATGCACAGGCCGACGCCGAAAAATACTGGCAGGATGCCGAAGAAAAGAAAAAGCAATCCAGAGACAAGCTTTTGCGGGATATTAAAAAGCGCAAAGAGCATATTAGCGAGATGGCCAAAAAAGCCGGCGTCGAGAAGAAAAAGCGTATGGCGGCGGTCTATGACCTTGAGTATCGCAAACAGCTCTTGTCTGCCAAGCAGGAAATGATGAAAAAAGCAAAAGCGCTTGCTATGAAAAAGCTCGAAGAGCTTGATGACAAAGAATACACTGAGCTTATGGTAAAGAAGCTTTTGGAATGCGCTCAGGACGGCACGGGAGCCATCGCCGTGACAAAAGGCGAAAAAAGGCTTGACGAAGCTTTTCTGGCAAAAGTCAACGAACAACTGAAAGCAAAAACAGGCAGGGGAGAGATAGCCCTGCTGGATGAGCCACGTGACATCAAGGGCGGTTTTGTTTATATAAGCGAAGGTCTTGAGATAAACATGTCTCTTTCTTCGCTGCTGAGCGAAACATGGCAGGACGTTGAGACGCAGGTGGCTGCGGTTCTGTTTGAGAGCTAGCAGGCGGTTATTTATATTTTAGAATACAGGATTAAGTTAACTGGTCGCTTTGTACTTAGTACGGGAAAGGAATGACCAAAGGTATGTCTGAAACTAACAGCAGCTATCCATATGCGAGCGCAAAAGTTAAGGCTATGGAAGGCATGCTTATAACAAAAGAAAAATTAAACAGGATAATCGAAGCTAAAGATTTTGACATGGCTATGCGTATCCTTTCTGAAATCGGATATGCACAGCCTATTGCAACAAATGCCGGTTTCGAACAGATGATAGAAAAAGAGCTTAAGGGCGCAGACGAGCTTTTGGAGCAGGTGTCTCCACGAGAAGTTTTTACGAAGATAATGCGGGCGGAGAAAGACTATCATAACATGAAGGTTTTGATAAAGCTTATGATGCTGGACAAAAGCCTTGATGAGATAGAGCTTACTTCCGGCAACATCGCCGTGGACAAGCTGAGGCGTGCGCTTGCTGAAAACAATTATTATGATTTGCCGTGGACTATGAAGGAAGCGATGCTGTTCATAGACAAGCGCTTTGCCGTGGCGGCTGACGCTTCGGTGGTAGGCGTGGCTATGGACAGAGCTTATGCAAAGCAGATAGAAGAGTTTTTACCGCAGCTTGGCGACGAGCTGGTGGAAAGATATTTCAATGCGTTCTTTGATATCAGCAACATAACTACTTTTATGAGAGTACGGCAGAGCGGGCACACCAGAGAATCGTTTGAAGATACTTATCTTCATGGAGGAACGATAGACAAGCGTACTTTTTCAGATGCTTTCGAGCTTGCGGACGAGAGCATACCCGCAGTATTGGCAAAAGGAGACTATGCGGCAGTACTTGCGCCTGCATTTGACGATTTCTTTAAGACAGGCAGGCTGTATATGATGGAAAAGGCGATGGACGATTATCTGCTGGGAATGCTTAAGAAACATCGTCACGATATGTTTGGCCTTGCGCCGCTGATGAGCTTTTATATAGCCAAGCAAAGGGAAGCGGCTGCAGTAAGGATGGTCATGACAGCCAAGCTTGGCGGAATAGATGGCAAAACTGTCGCAAAAAGAGTTAAGGAACTTATTTAGGAGAAACGAATGAACAAGATTGGAGTCATTGGAGACAGTGACAGCGTTCTGGGATTCAAATCATTGGGTATAGACGTTTATCCTGCCAGCGGAGGAGAGGTCATGAAGACCATCAACCGGCTGGCATCGGGTGGATATTCGATTATTTTTATTACTGAACAGGCGGCTGAGCAGGCGGCCGAGACCATAGAGCGGTATAAGACGATGCCGTTTCCGGCCATTATACCGATACCGAGCAACCGGGGTACGACCGGGCTTGGTCTGCGAAATATCAGAGCCAACGTTGAAAAGGCGATAGGTGCGGATATATTGTTTGGGGACGACTAGGAGAGTATATTACGTTTGCTATAAAGTTTGCAGGCGCAGAGATAGAATAAAAAGCACAAAGGCAAGCTCCTTAGTGTTGATTAGGAAGGATACATTATATGGAAGGTAGAATAGTTAAAGTTTCAGGTCCGCTGATATTAGCCAAAGGCATGGGCGACAGCGAGATGTATGACGTTGTCAGGGTAAGCGAGCATAAGCTTATTGGCGAGATAATAGAGCTTCGCGGCGACACCGCTTCGATTCAGGTATATGAAGAAACGAGCGGCCTTGGACCGGACGAGCCGGTTTATTCAACGGGAAGCCCTCTTTCTGTCGAGCTTGGACCGGGGCTTATAGAGTCGATATTCGACGGAATACAACGCCCGCTTGATAAGATAAGAGAAAAAACGGGCGACAGGATAGCCCGTGGAGTTGATATAAGCGCGCTTGACCATGAAAAGAAGTGGGATTTTGTGCCGCTTGTTAAAAAAGGCGATGAAGTAACGACCGGAGATTTCCTTGGGTACGTTGATGAAACTAAACTCGTTAAACACTATATAATGGTGCCTCTGGGTGTTAGCGGAACAGTTGAATCAATAACTGCGAAGCAAGCTAATATAGATGAGACTATAGCAACGCTGAAAACAAAGGATGGCGAAACAAAAGAATTAACTATGCTGCAGAAATGGCCGGTCAGAAAAGGCAGGCCTTACAGCGAGAAGCTGCCTCCGAACGAACCTATGATTACAGGACAACGTTCTATCGATACACTTTTCCCTGTTGCAAAGGGCGGGGTCGCGGCAATCCCGGGACCTTTTGGCAGCGGCAAGACCGTTGTGCAGCATCAGCTTGCAAAATGGGCGGATGCAGAAATTATCGTGTATGTTGGCTGCGGCGAGCGCGGCAACGAGATGACGGACGTTTTGATGGAGTTTCCGGAGCTTAAAGACCCACGCAGCGGCGAGCCGCTGATGAAGCGAACGGTTCTTATCGCAAACACATCCGACATGCCGGTTGCTGCTCGTGAGGCCTCCATATATACAGGAATAACTATTGCGGAATATTTCCGTGACATGGGATATAAAGTAGCTATAATGGCAGACTCGACCTCCAGATGGGCAGAAGCGCTTCGTGAAATGTCCGGACGTCTTGAAGAGATGCCTGGCGACGAAGGTTATCCGGCGTACCTTTCAAGCCGTCTTGCACAGTTTTATGAAAGAGCAGGTGTGGTAAAAGCTCTCGGCAAAGACGGAAGAATAGGCGCAGTATCTGCTATCGGAGCTGTTTCACCTCCGGGCGGCGATATATCTGAGCCGGTTTCGCAGGCAACGCTTAGAATAGTAAAGGTGTTCTGGGGACTCTCGGCACAGCTTGCATATAAGCGTCACTTCCCGGCTATCGACTGGATGACATCCTATTCGCTTTATACAGACCGCCTGAGCGATTGGTTTGATGAGAATATTTCTCACGAGTTTATTGACCTTCGTAAAAAGACAATGCTTTTGCTTCAGGATGAAGCGGAGCTTGAAGAAATCGTTCGGCTTGTCGGCGTAGATGCGCTCTCGCTGCGTGATAGATTAAAACTTGAGACGGCAAGATCTATAAGAGAAGACTATTTGCATCAAGACGCTTTCCACGAGATTGACACTTATACTTCGCTTGAAAAGCAGCTGGGAATGCTGAAAATGATACATATGTGGGGAGAGCTTGGACAAAAGGCACTGGATGCCGGAGCCGAGTTTTCTAAGATAAGCAGCCTTAGCGTACGTGAAGACATTGGCAGAGCAAAGCATGTAGAGGAAAAGGACGTTGAACAAAAGTACGCAGAGATAGAAAGAAAGCTCAGAGAAGAAATGAGCGAGCTTATTGAGGAAGGTGGGATCGAGATTGCTTAAAGAGTATCGCACGATTAAAGAAGTTGTCGGTCCTCTGATGCTTGTTGAAGGCGTCAGCGGAGTTAAATATGATGAGCTTGTGGAGATCGAACAGCAAAACGGCGAAGTCCGCCGCGGCAAGGTGCTTGAAATAAACAAGGACAAAGCGCTGGTTCAGCTGTTTGAGAGCTCGCAGGGGCTAAGGATATCATCTTCTAAAGCAAGGTTCCTTGGCAAATCAATAGAACTGTCCGTTTCTTACGACATGCTTGGACGTGTATTCGACGGCATGGGCGACCCTATGGATAACGGACCGGCTATCATACCCGAAAAGAGGATGGATATAAACGGCGCGCCTATCAACCCGGCGGCACGTGACTATCCGGAAGAGTTCATACAGACGGGCATATCCGCTATCGACGGGCTCAACACACTCGTTAGAGGGCAGAAGCTGCCTGTGTTCTCCGGCTCTGGACTGCCGCACGCTCAGCTTGCTGCGCAGATAGCTAGGCAGGCAAAGGTGCTGGGAAGCGATTCTAACTTCGCTGTGGTGTTCGCTGCAGTCGGCATCACGTTCGAAGAAGCGGATTTCTTCATCAGCGACTTTAGAAAGACGGGCGCTATCGACAGGACTGTGCTGTTTATAAACCTGGCTGATGACCCGGCTATCGAGCGTATCAGTACGCCACGTATGGCGCTGACGGCGGCTGAATACTTAGCATATGAAAAAGGACTTCACGTTCTTGTTATCATAACTGATATAACCAACTATGCTGAGGCTTTGAGAGAAGTTTCGGCGGCAAGGAAGGAAGTGCCGGGCAGACGTGGATATCCGGGATATCTTTACACAGACCTTGCGACAATGTATGAACGAGCAGGGCGTATCAAAGGCAAGGAAGGCAGCGTTACGCAGATCCCTATCCTGACTATGCCGGAGGATGACAAGACGCATCCTATCCCTGACCTTACAGGGTATATAACAGAAGGGCAGATAATACTATCCCGAGAGCTGTACCGCAAAGGTATAACGCCGCCTATAGACGTTCTTCCGTCGCTCTCCCGTCTGAAAGACAAGGGCATCGGCAAGGGCAAAACAAGGGAGGACCATGCGGATTCTATGAACCAGCTGTTTGCTGCGTATGCACGAGGCAAGGACGCAAAGGAACTCTCGGTCATCTTAGGTGAAGCGGCGCTTTCCGACGTTGACAAGCTTTATGCAAAGTTTTCTGATGCTTTCGAAAAAGAGTATGTTTCCCAAGGGTATGAAACCAACCGCAGTATAGAAGAAACCCTTGCCCTTGGCTGGAAGCTGCTCAAGATATTGCCAAAGAACGAGCTTAAGAGGATTAAGGACGCATTTATAGAGAAGTACCTGCCGAAGGACGAGGAAGTCTAAGAAATTTTCAACCGATGAGATAAGGCAAAACAAAGTTTAGCGGGTGCAATTAACTTTGTGCAAGAGAGGAACTGTTGATTAATGGCTATACTGAAAGTCAACCCGACCAGGATGGAGCTGACAAAGCTCAAGAAAAGGCATAAGACAGCTGTTCGGGGACATAAGCTGCTGAAGGACAAACGTGACGAGATGGTGCGTCAGTTTATGCTTCTTATACGAAAAAACAGAAAGCTGAGGATAGAAGTCGAAAAAGCGCTCTCTAGCGCACTTGCAGACTTCGTGCTGGCACGAGTCGCCATGACAAAAGACGCCATGGACGAAGCGCTTTTGTTCCCCTTAAGGGAAGTGGACCTCGAAGTCTCAAAGACCAATATAATGAGCGTTAATGTGCCCAAAATCGCCTATTCCGAGAAAAAGCGTGAGCAGAAGTTTTTCCCGTACGGCATGCTCTCAACTTCGGCAGAGCTAGACAGCGCTTCTGCGGAATTCACCAAAGTGCTTCCGTCTATGGTAGAGCTGGCGGAGCTTGAAAAGACGTGCAACATGCTTGCGGACGAGATAGAGAAAACGAGGCGGCGTGTTAATGCGCTTGAGTACGTCATGATACCCCAGCTTGAAGAGACTATAAAGTACATAAAGATGAAGCTAGACGAGAACGAGAGAGGGGCGCTCACCCGGCTGATGAAGACAAAAGACATGATTGAGCAGAGGGAAGCGGCGCAGTAAATAGAAGAAGCAAAAGGCCTGCATGGATGCAGGCCTTTTTTATATGTGCTTAACTTGAATACTTTTTGAAAAAAGGTATAATATATTTATGATAGCATCAAAACTACAACTGGATTTAAACGATGAAATTTTACCGTTCAATATTTTAAATACTAAATACACTTCGCATTCAGTAAGTCATTATTGGCATGCGTTTACAGAAATAATTTACATTGTTAAAGGCAGTGTTGTTCAAAAGATAAATGATGAAATATATAGCGCTGTTGGAGGGGATTTAATTGTAATCAATGGCTTGGATATGCATTCTCTGTATACAAAACCAAATAATTTTGCAGAAATATTTGAAGTTCAAATACCACCATCGGTTATCAGCTTTTTTTACAGAGATAAAAAAACATTCGGAATCAATAGTGTATTCTATAAAAATGAACATATAAAGAGTAATAGAATATCTTACTTTTTAGATAATTTAATATCTGAATCGACTGAGAAAAAGGATGCTTATCGATATTTTGAAATATCATTTCTTTATGGACTGATTGGCGAAATAATAAGAGACCAAGAGCAAAGCAACACTGCATGCCAGGAAGCCTTTTATCAAAGAAAAGAACTGTTTGACAGATTGATACCAGCTATGAATTACATAGAAAAAAATATTTTTGGTGATATAAAACTTTGTGACGCTGCGAAACATACTAATATGAGTGTGCAGTATTTTTGTAAATGTTTTAAAAAAGCAACGACATATACCTTTATCGAATATGTCAACAACTTGCGCATTATGTATGCGCAGGATATGCTTTTAACGACCGAAAAGAGTATAACAGAAATAGCATATCATTTGAATTTTAGTACAATTAATTACTTTAACAGGGTATTCAAGCAAACCACTGGTGTGAGTCCATCTCTATTTAGGCGAAAATAATATAACTTCCTGCGAAAATAGATATATTCTAACCATACCTTAACTTCTATAATTAAGATAGAAATCACAATAACATAGTAATCAGTATAAGCGAATTGCTAGGCAAAAAGCCCTAATTTTTTATACTCTATTCGTTAGCGTTGCTTATTGATTAGAAAGAGAGGATTATATGAAAGGCGGACCAGGGGCATTTGTGTTTGGTGAAGAAGAGCGCAAGGAAGTTATGGATGTATTAAGCACAGGTTATTTGTCGAGATATGGCGATGAGACAAACACAGACTTTCATAAGAAGTGCATTCAATTTGAGAAAGAATTTGCCGAAAAAATGGGATTTGATAACTGTATTATACTCTCCAGCGGAACTGCTGCTTTAATTACCGGTATGGCGACGCTCGGCATAGGCCCCGGAGATGAAGTCATAGTTCCAGGGTACACTTTTGTGGCTTCCATTTCTGCGATAATTGCGGCGCGTGCCATACCTGTATTGGCAGAATGCGATGAATCTCTAACGATTGATCCTGACGATATTGAACGGAAAATAACCAAGAGGACAAAAGCAATTATGCCGGTTCATATGCTCGGGAATCCGTGTGACATGGATAGTATAATGGCAATAGCAGAAAAATATGGACTTTTGGTTATTGAAGATTGCTGCCAGGGATGTGGCGCCAGCTACAAAGGTAAAATGGTTGGAAGCTATGGAGATATTGCAGCGTACTCGCTGAATTTCTTCAAAACAATTACATCGGGTGACGGAGGTGTTTTAGCTGTCAACGATGAGGATCTGTATTATAAAGCCTATGGATATCATGACCAAGGACATATGCCTTTGCGTCAAGGGAAAGAAGTTGGATATAGAATGGTTTTAGGCATTAATTTTAAAGCAACAGAATTGACCGGAGCTGTAGCTTTGGCACAGCTTAGAAAAATTGATGATATAATCAGCATATTGAGAAGAAACAAACATAAGCTGAAGTCTATTCTTGCGGATTCAGGTATGTTTAAATTCAAAAAAATCAACGATAAAGGTGAAATTGCTACAATTTTAACTTTGATGTTTGATGACAAGAACCGCGCAAACGCTTTTAGTGAAAAAATCAATTCGAAAACACTAATACACTCGGGATGGCACGTTTATAATAATATGGAGCAACTGTTAAACAAGAGCGTTGCAACAGATTTCGGATGTCCGTTCGACTGCCCCAAATATAATAAAAAAGCAGAGTATAAGGCGCACATGTTACCGAAAACGGATGATTTTTTATCTAGAGCAGTGAATATCTCTATTGGAGTAGTCGATCCGGGAATTGGCGCATCATTCGGGCTGAACGTTAATACTCCATATGAGCAAATAGAAACATATGCAGAAATATTGATTAATGCGGCAAAAGAAATATAGATATGCATGTATATCTTGTCCTGATAGCCATATAGGGTTATGAGGAATAGGTTTGGTCAACAAAATCGCTCTTGGAACATGAGTTTTATTCGACAGTAAGATAGCGTGAACAGAAAAACAAAATTATAAAGGAGTTAAAATGAATCAAAATGAATTTCAATGGATCAACAAAAGCAAGATAACGGAGGAAAAGGGTGTGTTCTGTATCAAAGCGCCTGCCAAAACAGACCGTTTCAATCACCTGACAGACAACAGGATTGTTAACAATGCTCCCTTCTACTATAAAGAAGTAGCTGGTGATTTTGTAATCCGTGCGAAGGTATCGATGGACTATTGTGCGACATACGATGGTGTCGGACTAATGGTCATGTTGGACGACACGCACTGGATAACGGTGTTTCAAGAATACATTGGCGGCGATAAGGTGATCGTTAACAGCGTTGTGACAAATGGTGGTTCGGATGATGCAAATGGACCGAGAGTTGAGCAGGAGCATGTATGGCTGCAAATCGCAAAGAAAGACAACGTTTTTGCGATACACTATTCGATAGATGGTAAAAAATATAATTTGATTCGCATTTGCACAATACCGTTTAGTAGCCCATTGAAAGTGGGACTGGCCGTGATAGCGCCGACAGGAGACGGTGGGAATCGCTACTTTGAAAATATCTATTTAGAAAATTTATATGTTCGGGATATTTATAGGGGATGCTGATTTTAAAAATGTGAACTGAAAAGTTTGTCATTACAAAGTGGCCTCTATGCTTGGCTGTACGAGCGTGGCAGCCTGACCCGGCTGATGAAGACAAAAGACATGATTCAGCAGAGGGAAGCGGCGCAGTAAATAGAAGAAGCAAAAGGCCTGCATGGATGCAGGTCTTTTTTTGTGTAAAGATATAAAAATATGGTAAAATAATTATAAAGATATAAATAGAGGTACTAAGAATGAATCAAATTGATAAATGGATACCAATAATATCAGGGTTTGGTGGTGTTATACTCGGTTGGCTACTTAGCTATATAGGTAAAAAGGGTAAAGTATATATAAGTATAGATAAATTTAGCGCTCACTTTTATGGATTTGATAGTTACGGCGATTTAAAGGCTGTGAGAAATGAAAAAGAAATAAATCACTACAGAGTCGATATAATATTATACATTTATAACGATAGTGCATACAATAAAACTATAAGAAACTTTAAATTTGCTCTTATAAATAATAAGAAAAATATAATTTGTGAAGATTCACTATACCGTAACTTTAATGAAAAAGGAAAGCGTACAATAATCAAAGGTGAAAATATAGGTGTAATTAATATACCACCAAAATCAGGATTAGAGTTAGAGGTGTATTCAATAATTGACAATAATAATTTATGGTGTCTTAAGGATACGCCAAAAGAATTTATTTATTATTCAATTAAGAATAAGGATTATAGTATTTTTATAAGGAATCTTGAATATAAGAAATATATTAATTTCGAGTAAACTTATGAAAAAATGACATATAATAAAACTAGGTATTTTTTGATAACAAAACATAACTAATTATAAGCTATTAATAGGGATTCACTTGATTAATAGAATCTATTAAGAGTGCAGGATAACTAAAAATAAAATTTTATTTATGGTTTTATTCAATCAAAGGCTTCAAATGCCACGGGCAGTAGCCGCAGGTGGTTTTTCCATATTTATTAAATATGCCGCCGTGTTTGAACAGGTCGGGGTGGCGGTCGTTGGCACGGCAGAGCGAATACGTCTTCCCGCCGGCTTCATGCCAGCCTGCAAAAGCAGGGCAGTCTTCACGCACGGTCTCCTGCGATGTGTCCTTATTTGGAAGGTTGGGGAGTTCTATTTCATCAATATCTATCGGGTGTGTTTCATATGCACGTATCATAGCAGCGCCTTTGTTCATTGCATCTACGGCTAGACTAGGGCAAGTTCTGTCCGGCGGACGTACTATGAAACAGTACGGATCGTCGTTGACTATAGTCGCCATGAAACGGCGGAACTCACGAGCACGCATTATGCCGGATTTGCTCTTTCCGACCCTGCCTTCTTTCAGCACGCCTGCTGCTTTCACGACCTCCTGCATAACTCCGAGGAACTCGTACTGTATGCGCCGCCCGTCTGTGCAGTATGACAGATGCCGCTCCGCTTCGTGATAGTGCCCGAGGTATGGCAGCTCGAGAACGTCTTCGAGGTAGTGCCAGAACGTAACGGTGTTAACCATAACACCGAGAGTGACTATACAGCCGCCGAGCTTCACCACCTTCTCGAAAGCAGTGCCTTCGCCGCAGAGCGTTTGGCATTTGTATGTATCTTTGCAGATATCATAAGCGTGTTTGCCGTATGCGACCCATGAATGAGTGGGGTGGCAGCCACGTATGCGCCCTTCCCTCTTTAAAACGGCGTTTGGTATTGCGCCTTCGTTGCTTCTGCTCTGGCTGGGGCAGGTTTCGCCCACGCAGTCCATATTACAGTCTTCCATGGCTAGGCGATCGTGCCACGCTCCACATGTGAAAGCGGGGGTGACGAGCGTTCCGTCTTGCCCCATTGCCTGCATAATAGCATCAACAACAGCATCTGCGCCGCCTTCGACAAACCCGAGAGCAGACAGCGAACTGTGCAGCATCACGCAGTCGCCTTTTTTTACGCCTAAAGCGATAAGGTCTTTTGCAAGACTGTTTTTATCAATCATAATATATCGTCCGTTTCATGTTGATGATAAGTGTATGGTATCATTTCCGCCAGAGTGTTTCAAGAATACATATATGCAAACGTAAATAAAAGTTTTTGATTTAATGGAACAATAGCCACGTATGATTCGTCTAATATTTGACAAATAAAGGAGGACATATATGAAAAAGTCGATTTTTTTGGTGCTGGCTCTCTTTATGCTGCTTGGAGCAGCAGCGGGATGCGGCGGTCCGGCCGCCAATCTTGCGGGCATAGATTATCCGCAGAGTGCAGCATTTGATGATTATGAAACAAGAAGGACGATCGAGAAGGAAAACAAAGTTGATGATTCAATAGTAAACAGCGTGAACCAATTTTCGTTCGAGAGCGCGGCTGAAGTGCTGGGCAGCGAAGAAGGAAATGCGTGCTATTGCCCGATAAGCTTGTATATGGCGCTGGCGCTTGCTTCGACCGGTGCAGAGGGCGAAACGAAGATGGAGCTGACGACGCTGCTAGGAGAAGAAGATACTGAATATCTCTCCCAGCAGATGGGCAGGCTGTATAGGCGGCTTTATGTAAACAACGACGTTTCAAAACTGTATATGACAAACTCGCTGTGGATGAACGAAGGCTTAAAGTTCAAGCAGGAGTTTGTTAAAAACGCAAAGGAAAACTTCTATGCTGCTGCAAATAATCTTGATTTCTCGGATGAAGGCGCAGGAAAAACGATCAGCAGATGGATAAGCGACAACACAGAAGGGCTGCTGGAACCGGAGATAAAAGTGGACCCGGTGTATCTTATGTATATCGTCAACACAATATATTTGAATGATGAGTGGAGCAGCAACTTTAACGAGGATGCTACCAAAGAGGATGTGTTCCATATGGCAGACGGCAGCACTGTTGATGCTCAGTTCATGAACAGAACATTTGACACTGGAGTCGTCAAGACAGAGGGATACACTGCGGTGAGCCTTAATATGAAAGAGACCGGAAGAATGATATTTGTGCTTCCGGACGAGGGAGTTGATGCAGTTTCGCTTCTTGGTTCATCGGATATGCTTGAATTCGTGACGGACACAGATAACTCTGACTATGGCAGAGTGGAGTTGTCGCTGCCAAAGTTTGGTTTCGATTCGGATTTCAACTTAAAGAAAAGCCTTAAGAGCCTTGGGATGGTGACGGCGTTTGACGATCAAAGCGCTGATTTCTCCGGCATATCGGACGTTCCTTCGTTCATCGGCGGAGTAAGGCAGGGCAGCAGGATAGAGATCGACGAGAACGGTGTGGAGGCAGCTGCATATACAATAATAGACTTCGCAGCGTCTGCGGATATGCCAGACGAACCTATAGTTCTTAATTTTGACCGCCCGTTCTTATTCATAGTGCAGTCGGACGCAGGGCTGCCGCTGTTTATTGGAACTGTACAAAACCCGGCGGAATAGCTATAGCATGTAAAACGGAGGAAAAAATGAAAAAAAAATTATTTATAATAATAGCGGCAATAATGCTGCTTGGAATATTTGCAGGTTGCAATACACAAAAGCCAATGGAGGTTATTGATAAGGAGCCGGAAAGCAACGAGCCGCAGGAAAGCACGACCGGGCCTGTTGACACAACCGGCCTTAAAAGCATTGAGTATCCGCAAAGTATAGGCGCAGACGACTATGAAGCCCAGCAAAAAGTGAAAGAAGACAACCAGCTCGGCGAGGGCGTGGCGGACATGATAACAGAGTTTTCGTCGAAGAGCACAGCGGCTATAATCGGCGGTACTCAAAAAAACGCATGCTACAGCCCTGTAAGTTTATACATGGCGCTGGCGCTGTTGACGACGGGAGCGAGCGGAGAAACAAAGCAGGAGCTGACAGCGCTTCTGGGTGAAGAAGACACAGAGTTTCTTTCGGAACAGATGGGCAGGTTATTCAGACTGCTCTACATAAACAACGAGTATTCGACGCTGTATATGACCAATTCGCTCTGGATAAACCAGAACTATGCGGTGAAGCAGGATTTTATCGATAACGCCATGGAGAATTACTATGCGGCGGCAAACAACCTTGACTTTGCCGACGAGAGCGCAGGCGAGATAATAAGCAGGTGGATAAGCGAGAATACTGCGGGGCTGTTGGAGCCGGAGGTGGAAACTGATCCTCTTGACCTGCTGTTCATCATAAACACAGTCTATTTGAAGGACCAGTGGCTGCAGAGCTTTGACGAAAGCCAGACACAGGCAGGCGACTTCATACTTGGGGACGGGGGCACAGTATCGGCGGATTTCATGCACAATCGGCTGGACGGAAACGTCTATGAAGGCGATGGATTCACGGCTATGGACTTTCCATTGCGTAGCGCAGGCAAAATGGTATTCGTTCTGCCCGACGAGGGTGTGGACGCTGCTTCGCTTCTGAGCGATCCTGAATCGGCTTTCGAGGCTGCAAAAGGGGCAGATAGAGAATATGTAAGCATAAACTTGAGCCTTCCCAAATTCAGCTTCGAGAATGAGATAGATCTGGTAGAAAGCCTGAAAACGCTGGGGATGGTAAAAGCCTTTAATGAAGGTGAAGCGGACTTGTCCGGCATCAGCGACCTGCCGTCCTTTGTAAGCTCTGCTCGGCAGGGTACAGTCATAACAGTGGACGAAAATGGGCTTGAAGCTGCAGCATTTACCGAAATCGTAGCAACGCTTGAGAGCGCTCCGGCAAAAACCGTCGATATGGTGTTTGACAGGCCGTTCCTGTTCATAGTTCAGTCGAATGCGGGAGTGCCGCTGTTCGTTGGTATTGTTCAGAACCCTGCGGAATAGTTATAGCACGTAAAACGGAGGAAACGATGAGAAAAATATTATTTATAATAATAGCGGCAATAATGCTGCTGGGCTTGTTTTCGGGCTGCACTGGAACTCCCCCGATAAATGTTATAGACAAAGGGCAGGACGGGGATGAGCAGGATAGAACCACAGATGAGACTGGTGAGCCTGTGGATACATCTGCACTTAGAAGCATTGAGTATCCCGAAGCGATAGCGTTTGACGATTATGAGAAAAAGCGTCAGGTAAGGGGAGGAAATGCGGTTGACGAAAATATATTGCAGAGTATCAATGACTTTTCGTTCAACAGTTCTGCGAAAGTGCTTGCGGATGCAGATGGTAATGCGTGTTATTCCCCAATTAGCCTGTATATGGCACTGGCACTGCTGACTTCGGGTACAGACGGTGAGGTTCAAGACGAGCTCACTGCGCTGCTTGGGGAAGAAGACACAGCATATCTTTCCGAGCAGATGGGAAAACTCTTCCGCCGGATGTACACAAATAACGAGATATCCAAGCTGTATATGACAAACTCGCTGTGGATAAACGAAGAGTATCCTGTAAAAAAAGAATACACAGACAACGCTATGGAAAACTTTTATGCGGCTGTGAACAACATTGATTTTTCTGACCCGGGAGCAGGAGGCATGATAAGCCAGTGGATAAGCGACAACACTGAAGGATTACTTAAACCGCAGATGAATGTTAATCCCGAATACCTTATGTATATAGTAAACACGATATATCTAAACGACGAGTGGAGCGACAACTTTGAAGAAGCGGCAACACGCGAAGATATATTTAATCTTAGCAGCGGACAGAGCGTGAATACACAGTTTATGAACAAGCAGTTCGGTACAAGTATAAATCAGGCAGATGGGTACACAGCAGCAAGCTTGTATATGAAAAACACAGGCAGGATGGTGCTGGTGCTGCCGGACGAAGGAGTGGACGTAAACTCGTTTCTTGCTTCGCCGGAGCTTCTTGCAGAAATGATTGATACAGAGAAGGAACGGTATGCAATGGTAGAAATGTCTCTGCCGAAGTTCGATTTTGACTCTAAATTCGACCTTGAAAAAAGCCTTAAGAGCTTAGGTATAGAGAAAGCTTTTGACGCCGACAGCGGAGGTTTTTCCGGGATATCCGACTATGCAACATTTATAAGTGAGGTAAAACAGGGGAGCAAAATAGCGATAGATGAAAACGGTGTTGAAGCTGCGGCTTATACCTATATCGCAGTTGATACGGCGGCGGCAGACATGCCTGACGAACCTATTGTGCTTAAATTTGACCGTCCGTTTATATTCATAGTGCAGTCGGACGCAGGAGTACCGTTGTTCATTGGAACTGTGCAAAACCCGGTTGAATAGATTGAAATAAGGGAATATGAATAACCAATAAAGATAACCACAAAGATCTGCTAATCAGAGCAGGTCTTTTTTTACGCAAAACGGGGACAGTTGGTTTAATATTATCTATTTAAAACGCAGTATATTGACTATGGGTGGATTGGTATATCAATAAAAGAGCGATGCCGGACAAATAAATGTCATCAAACATATAGCGGTTAAAGATCACATTATTAAAAATAGTGGTACGAGAAGATAAGACCTGTCTGATAAGCGGGTCTTTTTTATGTTTTAGTATAGATGAAATGAATAAATGCACGGCTGAATAAAACTGGTGATGAAAACTGGCAGGACCTTTGTTGACAATGCTTAACCGCTTAAGTATAATTTAATCAGATGGTGTTTTATGCACCGCCTATTAAATTTACAGGAGGAAAAATTATGGGTATTCGTTTAGGTATGCATGCGGACAACTGGCGTGGTCAGTCGGGGAATTTTAAAGATGCAGTCAAGTCCGCAGTGAAGTATGATTTGAAATATCTTGAGGCAGGTACGGTATTCGGTTATTATTTCATTTCATCATTAGGGTATGACCCAAGCCTTTCTATTCTTGATAATCCTTATCCCATCAAACGCCTGCTGGATGAGAATGGACTCAAGCTCTCTATGCTTGATGCAAGCTATCCGATTTTCGGGCCGGAGGGTGCGTATTACGGCATACCGTACTACACTCAGGTTATCCGCTATGCTAAGGAACTGGGTGCGCCGAAAGTTGACAGTGTTGACTCTGGACAGGCACCGGATATGCCAAGGGATGAGATGCTAAAGATTACTATCGGTACATATTCGGAAATTCTAAAATGGGCTCATGACTATGATATTGTTATCTGTATTGAGCCTCATGGACCGTACACCGGTGACGGCGAGTTTATGCTAAAGCTGCTCTCACACTTCGAGGACGAGCATCTGCGTGTTAACTTTGACACCGGCAATGTCTTTATTCAGGGGCACGATCCGCTCGAATACTACAAAGAACTTGAAAAATATATCGTGGCCTCGCATATCAAGGACGTTGATCCAGGACTGGCTGCGGCGCTGCGGGGAGAGGAAACCGGCATAGCTATGTCTGCCGTACCGATTGGCGGCGGAGTGAATGCGGAAAATATCCGTAAGGTTCTCAACTATATGAAAGAGCGCAATTTCGATGGAGATGTGTCTATAGAATGTGACGGCACTGATGAGAATATCGCAAAGAGCGTAGAATGGATCAGGGGCGTTTTGGCTGAATAGAGCGAACGGAACTGCGAATGGTTATATCTCGGGACGGCAGCACGACAGAATCGGGGCTGCCGTCTTTCATTTTCTGAGAAATAAGCGACAGTGCAGCTTTAGCAATTTCTGCAGGAGAGATAGGTATTGTCGTTAGCGGCGGGTTGAGATACTTTGCTTCGGGAACATCATCTATCGCAGCAAAAGAGATGTCTTTTGGAACGTTGAGCCCGTGTGCCACGCATGTGCTCATAGCGCTGATTGCAAAGTTATCCTGAACGCAAAAAACTGCAGTGGGCGCTCCGGCTTTTAGTATGTTTTCCATTGCTTTTGCGGCACCTTCTTCGCTGTCCGCTTCGCCACGGATAAGTGCCGGGTCGGGTTTGATGTTGGCGTCACTTAGTGCACGCAGGAAACCGATCTTTGTCTTTTCAAAAAACAGAGGCATACACTGCATGCCTATCATGGCAATATCGCGATGTCCGTTCTTTATAAGAAATGAGGCAGCTTTGTATGAGAGCTTTTCGAAATCCAGTATCACGGATGTTTCATCCGTTTCATTAAGCCCGGGATTGATTACAATGAAAGGGATTTTGGACTTCTCGAGCCGTTCACGGATTTGCGGCATTACGCCCTGGAAAGCTATTACGCCGTCGGTACTGTGGCTGCGGATTACCTCCAGCAGGCTTTCGTCGCTATCTGTGTCATCCGACTGAAACAGAGGAACCACATTAAAAAGCCCCTTTTCCTGTTCGACCATCTGAGCTATTACGCCAAAGTAAAAAGCCTTGCATGCGGGTGCAGCCTCGCGGCGTATCACAGCATGGATGCAGTAATTTTTACCGAGAGAAAGACTCTTGGAACGCAGGCTGGGGCGGTAGTCGTGCTTTTCCATTACCTGTTCTATTTTATTGCGGGTCTGCGTGCCGACGCCTTTTTTGCCGTTGATGACATAGCTTACTGCGGCTGTGGAAACGCCCGCCTCACGTGCGATATCTTTGATGGTAATCTTATTCATGCTGCTATTATACGCTTTTTATTTAAGTTTGTTAAGTAAAATTAAGTATTGAAGGCTGATTATCATATTCATACTGATAAAACATAAGATGCATTTTTTAATACGTATTTTGCTTGTCTGGCTTGCTGTATGCGTTTATAATTGAATAGGATTAATGTAATATATTATTGGAGGTTAGTAAAATGAAATTAAGAGCTCAGATTAAAGAGCAGGCAAAGAAAAATTTCTCTGCTCAATATTGGATGTGCGTTGGCGCATTTGTACTTTATACCCTGATAGTGGGAGCAGCATCGCAGATGACGGCAGGAATAGGTGCCTTCTTTCTGGCACCGCCTATGATAGTCGGGTTCTATTCGTTCTCGCTTAAGGTATACAGAGGACAGGAGGCGGACATCGGAGGCATGTTCTCAGACGGGTTTTCCGACTATTGGAGAAACGTCGGCGGAGTGCTTTGGATGCAGCTTTGGATATTTATCTGGTCGCTGCTGTTTATAATACCGGGTATAATAAAAGCTTTTGCATATTTTATGGCACCGTATATTCTGGCAGATTCCAGGAACGTTTCGGCGACTCAGGCATTGAAGCTGTCTATGAAGATGACGAAGGGCTACAAGGGCAAGATATTCGTCATGCTGCTCAGCTTCATAGGCTGGTTGATACTGACGGGTCTTACGTTTGGTATTCTTTCAATTTTCTGGACAGGGCCGTATATTGAAACGAGCTTTGCCGGAATGTATGACGAGCTTAAGAAGAACGCACTTGAGAACGGCGTTGTGACAGAGCAGGAACTGGTATAAAGTAAAAAGAAGAGACCCGCCGATGAAAACGGGTCTCTTTTTATATATTCTAGAAATGCAGCCGCTTTTCAAATTCCATTTTGAATTTTTTGTTGTTGTCTAAAAGTATCAGCAGCGCAGCGACGGACAGACAAGGAGCGGTAACGAACCAGCACCAGAACAGCGAGACTGCACCCGTGTTGTAAAGGTCGATAAGGATCTCCAGCCCCGGTATCATGATACCGATGCTTATGGATATGGCGGCAGCAATGCCAAGCCCGCTTAGCCCCAGAAGGCGGGAAATTCCGATAACCGCAAGGGCGCTTACAAGCAGGTATGCGCATATTGGAAGCGCAATCGGGAAAAGCCAGACTCTTCCGCCGACGGCGGCTTCTATGGTTGAAAGGAAAACCACGATGGCTGCAATGTCTATAATCAACTTCTTTATTATGCTGAACTTTTTAAAGTATAATGCAGATGTGCTGAGCACCCATAATAGGGAAACGCTTGCTACAACGTAGAGTGACCACGAGAGGTGTTTTGTTACAAGCAGGTCGCTGAGAATGCAGGTTATTATTGGAACAGCAAGAAGCACGCTTATGAACTTTATCCAGAAAAGTCTGTCCTTTTTCTTGAACTCGTCCCTCGCTTTCGGATAGGTCTTCTTTTCTTCCTGCTGAGGTACAAGAGGGTTTATCACGATAACGCCGCAGAGCGGGCACTTCTTTTGAGCGGCTTCAAGCTCTACGCCGCAGTTTACACAGTATGACACGTTTATCACTCCCTGTTTGTTTCTATTTTTACATGAACGCCTTTTTTGACTAGAAAGGTAAAGAACTCTTTTTCCACATGAGTTTCCTGCATTGTGCTTGTAAAACAGATGTTGAGAACATCTTCGTATGTGCATATGCCGCAGCTTACTTTGTTTAGCCGCAAGGGCCCAAGCATAACATCGAAGCGCTCTATAAACGGCTTCATTTCTTCGGGTACCTGTATAATACCAACGTTGGAGATGGTGCTGGTCATTCGTTTCTCACCTGCCAGCGAATATATGAAACTGATAGCAAAGTTTTTAATGAACAGAGGCATCATACGCACAAAAATTGATTTTTCGGCCTTTACGTTTTTAGAAAGCTTTGCGGTAAGCGTCTTTTTTGTAAGCTCGCTTCTTAAAGTGTGGTGCACTATATGAAGAACCTCTTCAAAGCTGTATTCGCCCCAGTTTGCGTTTAGCTCCGGGTTGACATAGGAAGAGAAGTTGCGAAGTGTTTTAGAGTCGAAAAACTGACGCAGATTGACCGGGACCGACACAACAACGGGCAGCTTTTTTTTAGGGTTTTGTTTCTTCTGAATGTTGTAGAGGCAGTATATAAAGGTGCCGGCAAGAAACTCTGTGAAAGATACGTTATAGCTTTTTGCAAGCTCTTTAACTTCGGAGGCGGAGAGCAGGCCTGTTATTATGCTGAGTGAATGGCCGCTTACTTTAGTACCGGATATCTGATATGCTTTATTTTCCTTCCAGGAACGGGTCGCTTTTTTATTATAGTTTGTTAGAAAGCTGTCTTCAGTCTCTTCTTCCCGGACTCTTTCGCTGCAGTCGAGAACACCGTATTCTGCGGGGATATCGTGCCCCTGCAGCTTTAAGTATTGGGCCAGCAGCGTTTTTAAAAAGATAAGACCGCCGTAGCCGTCCGAGAGGGAATGGAAGACTTCGATCGAAATACTCTGTCCATGCGCTCTTAATCTGAAGAGGTAGCCGCCGCTCTCTTTTCTGTAGAGTTTTATGCACGGGTTTATAACGTCGTCCATTACAAGCGCTCTTTTTGGGTTTTTATCAAAATAGTACCAAAACAAACCGGCTTTGAGCCTGCACGAAAAAACACCCATGCGTGGCAACGTGATGTCGAGAGCCTTTTGCAGAAGTTCGTTGTCTACTTGCTCATTAAGTTTTGCAGATACACGGAATACGGCAGTCCAGCGCCTTCTCTTTATCGCTGGATACAGCTTTGCTGCATTATCAAGCTTGTACCATTTTTTATCCTCACCGGTCATGCATAGATAATACTATGATGAGAGCTAAAAAACAATGCCGGAGGAGTTTATTTACAAAGAAACTTAAAACTTTATAATTCAAAAAAACTGTGGTATAATAAATTTACTTTCTGAGTTATCACATAACATTTGTATAGACTTGCCTTTAAGACAACTTTGCAGTTTGCTTTTTTGATTTTTTAAAAACCGCATCGTTAGTTTTTATGCATAAGTGTTTGCTTAAATTTAAGTGACAAAAAACAAAATAGAAGGAGGAGATATATATGTTGGATTGGAAACGTATTATATTAGTGATTATTGCTGTTCTGCTGGTTGCTGCTCTTTTTGCCGGATGCAAAAAAGGAATGGAGAAAGAGGGCAGGCAGATAATGGACCAGATAGCGGATGAACTTATCGAAGAAGGCAAAGCTACACCGGAACCGACACCAACGCCCACACCGGAACCGACACCAACGCCCACACCGGAAAAAACGCCAACGCCCACACCGATGAAAACGGGGCTGCGTTTTTCAGACGAAGTGGAAAAACAGCTAGATAAGCTTTGGTTTGGCTCGAACACCGGGCTTGATGCTTTTGACTCGGACTACGCTGTCTTCTGCGATAAGGGAGCCGACGGTACGAATTTCATTAAATTTAAGTTTCACTCTGCGGATACTCAGGAGAAGATACAGGAGGAATATGGCAGGAGCTTGTTTGGAGATGCCCTAGATTCGCTTAGCCACTATGGAGAGTTTGTGGGCGAAACGGACGAAAACGGCGACCCGCTTATGATAACATTTAATATACAGCCAAATGCAGACGGATATTATGTGTATGTAGAGGCTATGCCATCTATGCCGATTCCGTTGGTGGACGAAGTTCTTGATCAGTATTGGCCGGCAAACGGTATAGTAAACGAACAGATCACGGACGATATGATAATGTATGAAGGATTTGGTTTCGATACAAAGAACGGTGGCTCGGCTATGTATAAGATGTGGAACATAGGCTGTCCGGATATTACTGCGGAGATTTTTGCGTGGTATGAAGAGCATTATAAAGACGAACCGGGATATGTGAAATCTGAAGATATTCCGCTTGTTCCGAGGATATCATTTACTTATGATTTATTTGGAAGCGGCGAAAAGAAGATTGAATGTAAAGCGTCGGTGGATGCATTCCTGGAACCTGGATACATCAGGCTGTGGTTTACGAATGATATAGATTTTTAAGTCCGGCAAAATAAACAGCTCTGTGTATTTATATGCGGGGCTGTTTTTTATTAAGTAACTTTATCACATAAAAAAGTCTGGGTTTGTGCTATTATATATTTGATTAAAAAAGACATCATTGAGCAGACATCTTCAAACGGTTTTTAAGAAGGTGAGAGAGTTATGAAAAAGATGATGCTGATAGCTACAGCATTAGTTGCTGTTTTATATATATTTACGGGTTGTGCGGACAGCGGCATACAGACGCCGGCGGAGCAAACTCTAGAGGTTAAAGCCACGCCGGAGGTATCGGAAGAACCGCTGTTCACACTGTCTCCCGTTCCAGCACCGGAGCAGCCACAGCAGCCGGAGCAGGGGATGTATTCGAGCTATGCCTATATGCGGAGTTTCGACCCGCAAAGCGGCATCGCCCAGTTCGACTATTTTGATGTGCTCACCGGCAGCGAAGCGGTAAACTATCTTATTAACTGTGAAGGATATTGCAGCCTCGTTGCGCAGGAAGAGGTAGCCAAATATGAGCAAACCGATTTCCTGGAAGTTAATACGGATGGCGCACTTTGGGGTATAGACTTGAACAAGACGTATATAAAGCTATTGTATGATGTGAACGGCAGCTTTGCAGAGCCGGCAGAGGAGACCTCAATTGAAGATTTTACTTCGCTTTGGAATGCTGACAAGAGCCTGCTGATTCAGAAGTATTTTTATTATATAACTGTAGACGAAGCGACAGGACAGGCGGACAGTATAGAGCAGATTGCAGGGTTTGAAAAATAGCGCATAGGCGGAACTTTTGGATGCTTGTCTTCGTCTTTATATAAAAGAGGCCTGCAAAGGAGGACATTATGAAAAAAATAATTTTAGTAGCTTTAGCAGCGGTATTGATTA
Organism: Christensenellaceae bacterium; assembly: GCA_963666505.2. Lineage (GTDB taxonomy): Bacteria > Bacillota > Clostridia > Christensenellales > SZUA-584 > JABGQS01. The sequence goes on from CAXXXL010000003.1 coordinate 260,313, forward strand.
CCGGTGCTTTTGCAGCGTGTGCAGCAGACGGCGGCACGCAGGATGAAGTTAGAACTCAGGATATCAAAGCGATCATTGAAACGGCGGGAGAAAACAGTCTGCTGGTTCAGCCGCTTGAAGGGCTTGACTCAATTGATGTTATCTATCTGAACTTCAGTGAAGATACAAAGCTCAATGTTTCAAAAGATGCACCGCTTGAGCCGGGCACAATAGTTTATGCGGTTGTGGGGACGGAAATAATGGAGAGCTATCCGCCGCAGGTTAGGCTTGTTGAAATAACCAAGACAGAAATCGACCCGGACATAACGCTGAAGCCTTCAGACAGCGGCGAGGACACGCAGCTTGCGCCGGACGATTATCTTACCGGTAAGGTGACGGCCATCTTCGGCAACAAGTATACGATAGAAGTATTAGGCTCTAATGTGTATCAGGGAGAGATAACGATGACTATTCCTGATGAAGTGCTGGATGCGGATAAACCAATTGAGCAAGGGTATCTAATAGGCGTATATTTTGAGATGGACAGCGAACCGGTTACTGCGACTAGGATAGTGTTCAGCGAACCTGACCAGACAATTGAGCTTGATGACAGAGAGATGATAAGCGGATACCTCGGCGGCGAGTTTCCGCAAGCGGTCTATTATATGTCGGACGAGCATATCGATGCTCAGGCAGGCGTGATGTTTGCAATCGGTTTGGAAGAGAACTGCGAGAGTTCATGGACGCTGCAGGAGCAGGACGGCGTGACGCTCGTTGCCAATGGTGCTGCTGAGACTAGGGAAGACGGATCGTTTACCGACTATTTCGGGGTAGTCATCGAAGCACCGGGCAGCTATACGCTGATGTTTTTAAACGAGACGGCGGACGGAAATTTTGATTTCTCGTTCGACGTGACTGTAGAATAAAACAAGACAGGCATACTATAAAAGCCCCTTTAAACAGAGGGCACTGAAAAAGTCCAATTGTGAATAACGAAAGGACTTTTTATCATATTTATGGTATAATTATGCATATAAACAGGAAGCAAGGATGTGATAAAATGCTCAGGAATGAAGTTCAGATCAAGCTATCACTATATCGTGGATTGTATAATATCATTGTACCCAAAAACCATTTACTGCGAAAGATCAAAGATAACATAGACTTCAGCTTTGTAAACCCGATGTTGAGGGAAAGCTACTGTGAACACTACGGGCGTCCGGCAAAGGAGCCGGAGATGATGTTCAAACTGCTATTTTTGAAAAGGCTGTATGATTTGTCGGATGAGGCATTGATACAAAATGCGGCAGTCAATATGGCATACAAATACTTTCTGGATTTAGACCCGGAAGATGGCATGATTGACTCAAGCCTGCTGACAAAATTCCGTAAAACGAGGATCACAGAAGATATACTGGAGGAAATGCTTAAAGAGACGATCACCCAGGCGATACAAAAAGGGCTGATCAAATCCACGGCAATAATCGTGGATTCTACCCATACCAAAGCTTCCGCAAGGCCATCCACACCTACTCAGATATTACGGGGGCTAAGCAAACAACTGCGCAAGGAAATATATAAGAGCATGTATGATCTGTCCGTGAAATTCCCAGAGAAACCATTGGAAACAGCAGATTTGGAAGAAGAGATTAAATATACGCAACAGCTTCTCGAGAATATTGGCGAAGATATCCTAGGCAGTGGTCAGCCAAAAATCCAAAAGCTCTACGCCCATATCAAGGAATTGTTAGAAAGCGATCGTATCCGGGGAATCCAGTCAAAGCATGATGAGGATGCCAGATTCGGCCACAAGAGCGCCACATCTACCTTCTTTGGATACAAGAATCATATCGCCATGACAGAAGAGAGTTTGATTACAGGCATAGGCGTTACAAGCGGAGAAGTATCCGACGGTTATATGCTAAAATCTCTGCTTGAGCAGTCAAAAAGCAATGGCATTGAAGTCAAGGAAATACTCGGCGATACAGCATATTCAAGTATAGATAACATTAAATATTGTGACGGGGAGAAAATTACTCTGATTGCAAAATCCAATCCCGTTATCGCAAATGCGGCTGAACCTAAAAATGACGGTTTTGAATACAATAAGGATGCAGGACTGATGCAATGTCCAGCGGGAGAGCTGGCCAAGAAGGTGCATAAACGTCAGGGCAAATACGATAATAAATATTTCATTTACGACTTCAACAGAAACACATGTCAACAGTGTCCATATGCGGACAAATGTAGAGTTGGCCAATCAAAGACCAAGACTTACTGTGTCACCATCACAAGTCAACGGAACCGGGAACGTTTAGATTTTGAGAAGAGCGAATATTTCAACGAACGTTTAAGAATCCGATACCGAATTGAGGAGAAGAACGGAGAACTTAAACAGGCTCACGGTCTCAGAACAGCTGAATCCACGGGTCTTTCCGCCATGCGATTACAAGCTTACTTTACAGCTTTTGCAGTGAATATCAAGAGAATCATTAAATTGATGGGTAAAGATGAGCTTTTGGGCCCAACCCATCCGGCTTATCATGAAAAGTACGGAGATTTTTATAATTCATATCTTTTCTGTTACGCATAAATATACGAAAAAATCACTGGCCCGTCTGGAAACAGTGATTTTTCAGTGCCCTCTTAAACAGGGGCTTTTTTGATATCGTACAAACTGGTATAGACCAGTAAAAGGTGCCGCTGTATAAAGGAAAAACGGTGGTATAGACCAGTTTTAAGAGGACATTATGCTATTTTGTTATTAAACTATGCGGAAACTACAGAATGAAAAAGATTTTTCGGCTTCGCTCAGAACGACAATAAAATTGTTTTGGTAGAATAAAAAGAAAAAGCAGGCTGCGCCTGCGCAATAGCATAGGCTTACGAAGAAACTGCGCAGGAAGATTGCTGCCAGCATGCTCTAAGATATTTTGCGAAAAGAGAACAGGCGAACGCCTGCGCAATAGCATAGGCTTACGAAGAAACTGCGCAGGAAAACTGCTGCCAGCATGCTCTAAGATGTTTTGCAAAAAGAGAACAGGCGAACGCCTGCGCAATAGCATAGGCTTACGAAGAAACTGCGCAGGAAGATTGCGGCCAGCATGCTCTAAGATATTTTGCGAAAAGAAAACAGGCGAACGCCTGCGCAATAGCATAGGCTTACGAAGAAACTGCGCAGGAAAACTGCTGCCAGCATGCTCTAAGATGTTTTGCAAAAAGAGAACAGGCGAACGCCTGCGCAATAGCATAGGCTTACGAAGAAACTGCGCAGGAAGACTGCGGCCAGCATGCTCTAAGATATTTTGCGAAAAGAAAACAGGCGAACGCCTGCTGGATTGAAGTAAAGTTTTTAATATGGTAAAATCACTAAAGGCAAATATCATTACAATTCATTTTTTAGCGGAAAGCAGGCTTTTTATAAAGCTGTTAGAGAAACAACCAACTTTTTGGAGGTGCTTCATGCAGGACCAAACCGAGAAACCCAATGTACTTTTGATATGCGTAGACCACTGGCCGGGACATCTGTTGGGAGCAGCGGGAAGCGAAGAGATATTCACGCCGACGCTCGACCAGCTCATTGACAACGGGATACATTTCCGGCAGGCATATTCAACAACGCCGACTTGCATACCGGCAAGACGGGCTCTTATGACGGGAATGAAATCTAAAAGCCACGGCGACCGCATATTCAACGAAACGCTGCCCATGCCGGAAGGCGTGACTACAATGGCAGGCGCTTTCGATAAAGCGGGATATCAGACAAGCTGTGTTGGCAAGCTGCACGTTTATCCTCAGCGTGACCGCATAGGCTTTGGAGATGCTCTTATTTGCGAAGAAGGGCGGCATCACCTGGGGCTCGTAAAAGACGACTATGAGATGTATCTTACAGACAAAGGCAAATGCGGTCAGGAGCTGACGCACGGCATGGGAGTCAACCAGTGGAACGTGAGACCCTGGCATCTTGACGAAGAGCTGCACACGACTTACTGGACGGCAAAAAACACTTGCAGGAATATACAGCGCAGAAACCCTCATAAACCTTCGTTCTGGTACTGCTCTTTTGTAGCGCCGCATCCGCCTATTACTCCACCGCAGTGCTATCTTGATATGTATGACGATGTGGATGTGCCGGAACCGGTCATCGGCGAGTGGGCGCAGGACTTTGACAAGCTGCCGTATGCGCTTAAAGTGCAGCAGAAGGCATACCGCATACCGACGGGACCCAATGCAAAGGTGATGGCAAAGAAGGGTTTTAATGCGCAGTGTACATATATAGACCACCAGATACGACTTTTGATAGGCACGCTTACCGAAGAGAAACTTATTGATAACACCATCATAATGCTGGTGTGCGACCACGGCGATATGCTGGGCGATCATAACCAGTACGCTAAGAAGAAAATGTATGAAACGGCTATGAAGATACCTATGTTCTTAACACTTCCGGCGCACATGAAAAAGACGGGAATAAAGAACGACGAGCTTGTTTGCCTGCGTGATGTTATGCCGACGCTGCTTAACCTGTGTGACATTGAGGTGCCGGAAACGGTGGAAGGTATAGACCTGCTGTCCGGCGAAAAACGAGACTACTTATACGGTGAGCACGACGAAGGCGAAAAAGCAACACGCATGATAAGAAAGGGTGACTACAAGCTTATATACTATTCCTGCGGGAACAGGTTCCAACTGTTTAACGTCAAGGAAGACCAAAGGGAATGCCATGACCTTTACGACCAGCCGCAGTACGATGATATGGTGCGCGATATGAAGAAGCTGATGGTAGACGAGATGTACGGAAACGACGAAGAGTTCATAGAAAACGGAGAGCTGGTCGGCATACCGGACAGGGAGTATGAGTTCGTGCCGAGCAACAGCCTTAGTGCACAGAGGGGCTGGCGGCTTTGAACATACTCATCAAGCCTGCATCCAGCCTTTGCAACTTAAGATGCGAATACTGCTTTTACCACGACGAGGCGCAAAAGCGGCAGACGCAGAGCTTCGGCATGATGAGCATAAGCACGTTGGAGAACATTGTCAGTAAAGCTTTGGCTGCGGCGAAAAGCAATTGCACATTTGGGTTTCAGGGAGGTGAGCCGACGCTTGCAGGGATTGGTTTCTTCAGAGAACTAATAAGGCTGCAGGAAAAACATAACTCAAGAGGACTTAAGATAAACAACGCTCTGCAGACGAACGGTACGCTTATCGATGACGAGTGGGCGCAGTTCTTTGCGGACAACGGATTTTTGGTTGGGCTGTCGCTGGACGGAAACCGGGAAACTCACGACTGCTACCGTAAAGATGCACAGGGCGGCGGAACTTTCAAAACAGTCAGGCGGGCTGCGAAGATACTCGAGAAACACAAGGTGCAGTTTAATGTGCTTTGCGTGGTTACAGGGCTATCGGCAAAAAATGCAAAGAGTCTGTACCGATTCTTTATGCACAATGGCTTTGAGTATCAGCAGTATATACCATGTATGGATCCGCTGGGGCAGACTGCTCTAGAATATTCGCTGAGCACAGAAGAATATGCTGTGTTTTTAAAGGACATGTTCGATGTGTGGTATGATGACAGGAAAAAGGACGTTTTCGTATACAACAGATATTTTGAGAACCTTGCAGGAATCATAAAGGGAGTGCCGCCTGAGAGCTGTGATATGACGGGGCACTGTTCTGTGCAGTATGCAGTGGAAGCGGACGGCGGGGTATACCCGTGTGACTTCTATATGCTGGACGGCTATTGTCTGGGGAATATAAACACGGACAGCTTCGAGGATATCGACAGGCAGAGAGAAGATATCCGCTTTATCGAAGAGTCGGTGAATCTTCCCGATGAGTGCAAAGGATGCAAGTGGCTTACGCTGTGCAGAAACGGCTGCAAGCGTTACAGAAACAGCGAAGGAAAAAGCATATTCTGCGAAGCGTACAAAGAATTTTTTGAATATGCTACGCAGCGGCTGGCGAAGCTGGTGAAGTATTGATAAGGGAATTGCCAAATAATTGTTTTGTTGTTATAATAATATTTAGTAGCAAAGGCGCTTTTATAGGCGTCTTTAATATTATACGGCATGCTATGAAAAATAAATTGAGGATATGCAAAGAAATTTTCATAGAAGGCTTTTTTGTTGTTTTAAATGATAAAGCTTTTATGCTATAATAAACTAGAATTTTTATGGGGGTAAGTGTATGCAGAGAGTTCTGCTTACCATAAAGGGTACAAACATAGAAAACGACGAAACTGAGCTTGTTGAATTCGTAACGGAGGGCAGGCTGCAGCTTAACCCGGGAGGGTATCTCTTGGAGTACGACGAAACTGAGCTTACCGGCGAAGAGGGTGTGACGACTAAGGTTCTGATGGAGGACGGCAGTGTTACGCTTTCAAGGAACGGTGAGATAGACACGCATATGGTTTTCAAGGAGAACCAGGTGTTTGAGAGCAACGTTTCGACGCCGTTCGGTATGGTTCATATGAATATATTTGCGCATCATGTTACGAGCATATTAAACGGCAGCAGCGGTTCACTAAACCTTGAGTATGAAGTCAGCACACATGACATGAGCACGACAAACAAGCTGAATCTGTCTTTTAGAAAAGTTGATGATTACGTTAATTAGTATATAATTAGGATTGGAGTGAAAATTATGATAATTGATTGGCTTGGACACTCATGCTTCAAAGTTACGCTAAAAACCGGAGAGGTCATAGTATTCGACCCTTTTGATGAGACGGTAGGTTATCCGCAACAGGAGATAGAGGCGGATATCGTTGTGATAAGCCACCATCATTTTGACCATGACGATTTAAGCAAGATAACAGGCGATTATAAGGTTGTCGATACGCAAGGCGTTCATAAATTCGGAGAGATAACAATAGAGTGCATCAAAACATGGCACGACCACAATGAAGGCAAAGACAGGGGTGCGAATCTTGTCAGCGTGCTGTCTGTGCGCGGGCTGCGGCTATGCCATATGGGAGACATCGGTCAGGTTCCGTCTGACGATGTGCTTGAAAGAATCAAGGGCGTAGAGATACTGATGATACCCGTTGGAGGAAACTATACTACGGATGCCGGGGAAGCGCTCAAAATTTGCGATATCGTCGAGCCAAATATAATAATCCCTATGCATTTCAAGACGCCGCAGACAGACATGGATATTGCTCCGCTGCACGATTTCCTTGAGGAAGTACATGGTATATATGACGTTTCCCACCACGGGAAATGTTATTTAAAAATTGATAAAGCGACGCTCAAAAAACGTACAAGAGTAGTCGTTATGGAATGTATATAAATAAAATCATATTACTTGGGAGGTAATAATGGCAACCAAATTTATCTTCGTCACAGGAGGTGTAGTATCATCACTGGGCAAGGGGATCACGGCGGCGTCACTGGGGCTGTTGCTAAAATCAAGGGGGCTCAAAGTCTCTTTGCAAAAGTGTGACCCCTACATCAACATTGACCCCGGAACTATGAGTCCGCTGCAGCACGGTGAGGTGTTTGTAACGGACGACGGAGCAGAGACTGATCTTGATATCGGACATTATGAAAGGTTTACGGACGAGAACTCTTTTGCAGACTCGAACGTAACGACGGGAAAGGTATACTGGACGGTAATTACTAAGGAGAGGCGTGGGGACTACCTTGGAGGAACGGTACAGGTTATACCGCATATAACTGACGAGATAAAGAGAAGGATATACAGCGTTGCCAGCAAAGACGCACCTGACATTGTAATAACGGAGATCGGCGGTACGGTTGGTGATATTGAATCACAGCCGTTTTTAGAAACCATAAGGCAGATAAAGTGGGAAGTCGGCGAAGAGAACTGTATGTATCTGCACGTGACGCTCGTGCCATATCTTAAAAAGGTAGGCGAGCTTAAAACAAAGCCGACGCAGCACAGCGTTAAAGAGCTGCGTACCATCGGTATTGAGCCGGATATAATCGTATGCCGCACAGAGATGGAGCTTTCCGACGACATCAAACGCAAAATAGGGCTTTTCTGTAATGTGAGCCCGAAACGTGTCGTGCAGAATCTTGATGCAGAAACGCTCTATGAAGTGCCGATGCTGCTTAGAAAAGAGGGCCTTGACACGCTGGTATGCGAGAGGCTCAGCCTTACTAACAAGCCTTCGAAGATACCTGATTGGGAGAAGATAGTAAAGATACAAAAGAGTGAAAAAAGCTCTATAAAGATAGCGATAGTCGGCAAGTATATCGATTTGCATGATGCTTATCTTTCGATAGCGGAGTCGCTGACACATGCGGGCATCGCCAACAACGTAGATGTTGATATAATGTGGATAGATTCGGTCGTGTTTGAAGAGGGCGACGATGCGGCTGCTATACTCAAAGATGCGGACGGAGTTATCGTGCCGGGCGGTTTTGGAGAGCGCGGCATAGAAGGCAAGATAAAAGCGATAACCTATTGCAGGGAAAACAAGGTGCCATACCTTGGAATATGCCTTGGTATGCAGCTTGCCATAATCGAGTTTGCACGCAATGTGCTGGGGCACAGGGAAGCGAGCTCTACCGAGCACTGCTCTGACACGGCGTATCCGGTTATAGACCTTATGCCGGAGCAGAAGAACATCACCGATATGGGCGGCACGATGAGGCTGGGCAGCTATAAATGCCATCTTGAAAAAGGAACGCTTGCATACAAAGCGTATGGCAAGCAGGACATCGAAGAGCGGCACAGACACAGATATGAAGTGAACAATATATATTTGGAAGAGCTGACCGGAGCCGGAATGAGGGTGGCCGGAGTCAACCCGGAACTTGGGCTTGTTGAGATAATGGAGCTAACGGATCATCCGTGGTTTGTGGGAGTTCAGTTCCATCCTGAATTAAAATCGAGACCGATACGTTCTCACCCGCTGTTCAGAGAGCTGGTAGCAGCTGCTAAAAAAGGAGCTAAGGAAAAAAGAGGATGAGTGAAATACAGAGCAGGAATTTCATTGAAGAAATCATAGAGAACGATTTGGAGTCGGGCAGGGAAGACCATGTACATACAAGGTTTCCGCCCGAACCGAATGGTTATCTTCATATCGGGCATTCTAAGGCCATATGGATAAACTATGGTATGGCAAAAAAGTATAAAGGTGAGTTTAACCTGCGGTTTGATGACACCAACCCAATGAAGGAAGACGACGAATATATCAGAAGCATACAAAAGGACATAGAGTGGATGGGATGCAGCCCGGACAGGGTGCTTTTTGCTTCTGATTATTTCGACTATATGTTTGAGTGTGCACTGCTGCTTATTGACAAGGGGCTTGCTTACGTGTGCGAGCTTGATGCAGAGCAGATGAGGGAGTATAGAGGAACTTTGACTCAGCCGGGCAAGGAAAGCCCGTATCGTAACCGGAGCTTAGAAGAAAACAAAAAACTTTTCCTTGAGATGAGAGACGGAAAGTATGCTGACGGCGAAAAGACGCTGAGAGCAAAGATAGATATGGCCAGCCCGAACCTTAACATGCGTGATCCTATAATTTACCGCATAATGCATGAGACTCATTACAGGGCGGGAGATAAATGGTGCGTTTATCCTATGTATGATTTTGCGCATCCGCTGGGTGACGCTACTGAAAAAATCACTCACAGTTTGTGTTCTTTGGAGTTTGAAGACCACCGGCCGCTTTACGACTGGGTGGTGGATAACTGTGAATGTGACCCAAAACCACACCAGTATGAGTTTGCAAGGCTGAACCTTACGCGAACCATAATGAGTAAGCGTTATCTGAAAAGGCTTGTGGACGAAGGCGTTGTTTCCGGCTGGGACGACCCGAGGATGCCCACGCTTTCAGGGCTAAGGCGCCGGGGATATACTCCGGAGTCTATCAAGGACTTTTGCGAGCGGATAGGCGTAGCCAAGGCAAACAGTGAAGTTGACGTGCGGCTTTTAGAGCACTGTGTGCGTGAGCACCTGAACGCCGAAGCAGAGCGAAGGATGGCGGTGCTCGACCCTCTTAAAGTTACTATAAGCAACTATGAAGGAAGCGAGATGCTTCAGAGCGAGAATATGCCCTTCGGTGACAACGTTACAAAAAGGCAGGTGTCGTTCTCGAACGAGATATACATTGAGAAAAGCGACTTTATGGAAGAGCCGCCGGGTAAGTTCTTCAGACTGTCGCCGAAACGTGAAGTGCGCCTTAAAAACGCATATATAATAAAGTATGAAGATTGCGTAAAGAATGAAAAAGGCGAAGTTATAGAAGTTATTTGCAGCCTTGACCCGGATTCGAAGAGCGGCGGGCCGACTGCCGGCAGGAAGGTGAAGGGAACACTGCACTGGGTGGATGCTAAAACCGCGCTGCCCTGCGAAGTGAGAGAATATGATTATCTGTTAAACGACGGCGAAGGCGACTTTATGGACAGGATGAACGAAAACTCTATGAGCGTTATGAACTCGTTTATCGAGCGCAGCGCAAAGAAAGCACAGCCGGGAGAGAAATTCCAGTTCATGCGCAACGGTTATTTCGTAGTGGATGAGGATTCTGACGGAGAAAAGCTGGTGTTCAACAAGATAGTCAGCCTTAAAGACAGCTTTTCGAGAACGCTTTAAGCATAAGGAGCAGGCTATTTGAGTATATTTGAACTAGGATTTTTTGTGTTTATAGCGTGTGCGTGGCCGATATCAATTACCCGTATGCTAAGGAACAAAAGCACCAAAGGCAAGTCGGTGTTTTTTTCTTCCGTTATTGTTCTTGGGTATGCTTTCGGGATAGTACACAAGTGTCTTTACGACCTAGACTGGGTGATTACAGTATACATACTAGACTTCATATTGGTTGCAGCAGATACAGTGGTGTTCCTGTATATCAGGAACAAATACGAAAGGACGGCGAATGCAGTTTAGTATTTTTGAAGCGTTGATGCTGATTTGTTTCGGGATATCGTGGCCGTTTGCAATAGTTCGCTCGTACCGTGCACGTTCAGTTAAGGGCAAGAGCCTGGCGTTTTTGGTATTGCTGCTGCTGGCGTATACTTCGGGCATACTGCACAAGGTGCTCTTTAGGTTTGACATTGTCATAGCTTTGTATATATACAACTTTGTAATGGTGGCGGCAGATATAGCGCTGTATATAAGAAACAGCAAACTGGACAAGCTTTCAGCTTGACGGAGACTCGGTGAGGATTGGGACTTAGAAAAACGGGGATTCCGCATTGAGCTTAAGTTAAAAGGAACAGGCTGTGCCTGTTTTAGCCGAAATAGATATGGTAAAAGATATAGGATAGGAAGGATTTCATGAAACAGGTAAAAACAAGATTTGCACCCAGCCCAACGGGCTATCTTCACATTGGAGGCCTGAGAACGGCGCTTTACGCCTGGCTTTTTGCACGCAAAAACATGGGCGTGTTCGTACTGCGCATAGAGGACACCGACCAGAACAGAGAGGTGGAAGGCGCAAAAGAAGTAATCTTCTCTACTTTGCGGGACACGGGGCTATATTATGACGAAGGCCCGGATGTCGGCGGAGATTACGGCCCGTACATACAGAGCGAAAGAAAAGACATATACAAAAAGCATGCGGATATTTTAATAGAAAACGGAGCTGCATACAGATGCTTCTGCACCAAAGAGAGGCTTGCAGAGCAAAGAAAACTAGCTGAGTCAAAGGGACAGACTTACACTTATGATAAACACTGTCTGCATCTTACAAAGGAGCAGATACAGCAAAAGCTGGATGCGGGCGAGCCGTATGTAATAAGGCAGAATATACCGCAAGAGGGAGAGACTACGTACAGCGATGCAGTATTCGGAGACATAACCGTTCCCAACAGCGATCTTGATGACAACGTGCTTTTAAAGACGGATGGTATGCCGACGTATAACCTTGCCAATGTGGTGGATGATCATTTGATGGGGATAACGCACGTTATACGTGGGGTCGAGTACCTTTCTTCAACGCCGAAATATAATCATCTTTATCGTGCTTTCGGGTGGGAGATACCGCAGTATATACATATGCCAGTGGTAATGAAGGACAAGCAAAGAAAGCTTAGCAAACGCCACGGCGACGCTTCGTTTGACGATTTTATAAGCAAAGGCTATCTTAAAGAAGCGCTTCTCAATTACATTGCGCTACTAGGATGGAGCCCCGGGACAGACCAGGAGATATTCACGCTTGAAGAGCTTGTGGACGCTTTTAGCATTGATGGGCTTAGTAAATCCCCGGCTATATTTGACACGGACAAGCTAAAATGGATGAATGCGCAGTATATCCGTGCGCTTTCGCAGGAAGATTTTATAAAGACAGCGATGCCGTATTTTAAAGAGTGCGGAGCAGATAAGTTTGACTTAGAGCTCATAACAAAGATAATCCAGCCAAGGCTTGAAGTTTTGGCGGAAATACCCGAAAAGCTTGATTTCTTAACGAAGATGCCCCCATTCGACAGTGAAATGTATTTCCACAAACGCATGAAGACGGACGCACAAAAAGCGCTGCCTGTGCTAAAAGATGCGCAGGCGCTGCTGGAAGCCCAAGATGACTATTCGGAAGAGCCTCTAAAAGAAGCACTTATGGGGCTGGTGGAGCAGCTTGGTATAAAAAACGGTCAGCTTTTGTGGCCGCTGCGCATAGCCATAACCGGAACAAAAGTAACACCAGGCGGCGCTGTGGAAGCGGCGTGCCTGCTTGGAAAGCAGGAAACCCTTGCAAGGCTGACGGGCAGCATAGATGCCTTGGAAAAAACGCAGCAGTAAAAAAGTTAAAGCATTTACAGATGTCAGACGTTTACTTAATAGAGACGTTGATATATACTGTACATTGACATTAAATTTTGAAGGTAATTATGAGTGCAAAATATAGCAGAAGTAGAAGAAGAGGGCCGACTAACGACTTTTTAGAAGGCGGTCGGAAGAGCAGTACGAGCAGTAACCGTCCGCAGAAGCGAAGGGTTTCTTTTGGTGTGTTTATTGTTGTGGATATTGTGGTTGCAGTAATAATACTGCTGTTTTTCTATCTTAACGGTTACGTTTGGGAAAAGAAGATAAATGCAGAGCCACTGGTGGTTCAGACGCCGGACACACAGCAGACACAGCAAGACGTGCAGAATACTCCGGCAGCGCAGGACGACACTGCAGATGATACTTCGCAAAAGCCGGACACAACAGATGCCGCAGAGCAGACACCGCAGGTAGATATGACTATATGGAGCAACAAGTTTGCTGATAAGTTTACTGACGGAGAAGTAGCGCAGACGGAAGATTCGTATAAGAGCGCTAACGTTAGTGTGGAGATGACAAGATATGAGAGTGACGGAGTGGTATATTTCGTAGCGGATATATACCTTACGGATATAAAGTATTTCAAAACAGCTTTTGGCGAGAACAAAACAAGCGGCAGGGAGTTTGTTGATGATAACCTTGTAAACAACAACGGGATAGTTGGAATAAACGGAGACAACTGCTGGAATAATCCCAGCCTGCTCATAAGAAACGGCGTATATTACGATCTTTATTCAAGCTCTAATGCAGACCAGCTTGTGATGTATATGGACGGCAGCATGGAGACTATATCCGGAGCGGATTTTGACTTTGATGCGATAAAGCAAGAGACGCCCTATCAGGTGTGGGGCTTTGGACCGATGCTGCTTGACGCCGACGGCCAGCCGATGAGTGAATTTAACTCCACCGTTGCGGGCAGAGCTAACCCGCACACGGCAGTAGGGTATTATGAACCGGGGCACTACTGCTTTGTAGTGGTGGACGGAAGACGCCCAGACGATTATTCCGCCGGTATGACTATGGCAGAGCTTTCACAGCTTATGTATGACCTTGGCTGCAAGGTGGCTTTTAACCTTGACGGCGGCGACACGAGCCAGATGGCTTTCATGGACAGCTATTACAACATACCTTCGGGCAGCAGAAAAGCCGATGATATGATATATATTACGGACAGCGAGGAGTAGGACTATGCTAAAGAAAATTATACCGCATATAAACCTTATACTTATAATAGTAACGCTGACGATGTTTATACTGACAAGGTACAATCCGGGCATACTTAACATGGCTTTCTATTCGGTTTGCATGTATCTGTTCTTTGCATCATCGTTCATACTTACAATAATCACACTCATTCGAAACAGTAGGGAATAGACAAACGGGAAAGTTGAGCCTTCTGCATATGCGGGGGGCTTTTTTGATGCGCGGATTTTAAAAGGCAAGCACTTGGTGAATTACACTTAATCCAGAGGCTGAAAAAATAGCGCTTGACAAGCAAACAATTGTTATATATCATATAGAACAGATAGATTTAGAGGAGGTGGTGCGTTATTTTTATCGAGATAGATATGACTAGCGAAGTTCCTATATATGAACAGCTAAAACAGCGGATCATAGAGGGGATAGCGAAAAAAGAGCTGGCGGCTGGTGAAGAGCTTCCCTCCGTGCGGCAGCTTGCGGCCGACCTTTCGGTCAACATGCACACGGTTGCAAAGGCGTACGCACAGCTTAAGGACTTAGGGTTTGTGTCCGTGCACCGGAGCCGTGGCGCAGTTATAAACCCGGAATCTTCTTACGCTGCAAACGAAGCTTACCTGCGGCAGCTGACACAGATGCTGCGGCCGTTTGCCGTAGAGGCGCTTTGCAGGGGAGTAAAAGCCGGAGAGTGGCTTAGCATCTGCAACGATGCGTTTGAAGGAGTAATGACAAAAAGGAGCTATTGATTATGAGTGTTGGAATGATTATTTTGACTTTTGCGATATGCTATGTACCGCTTATCCTGGTTTTCTCGATAATGCCATATATAAGCAGGAAAACGCTGACGTTTGGCGTGTCTATACCGTCTTCGGTATACGACGACGAGCGTCTTAAAAAGCTGCGCAGACAGTTTACAATACGAGTGATAGTGTCCGGAGTGCTGGTAATTGCGCTTAGCATTGTGCCATTCTTCTTTATGAAGGAATCTGCAGCTATAAGCGTACTAACGGCTTTTGTATTAGCGTATGTGTTGATATTACTGCCTTTCTACCTTGGCGGTAACAAGGAAGTAAAAAAGCTTAAAAAAGAGCTTGGCTGGGACGAGGGCGCTTCGCAGAAAGTGGTGGCGGACACTAAATTTTCTTCGTCGAAGCGGGCCGTTAGCGCACTATGGTTTCTTTTATACGCTGTTGTGATAATAGGTACGCTGCTGCTCGGCATACTGCTTTACGACCAGATACCGGACAAAGTGGTAATGCAGATGGACGCCGCCGGCAACCCGACGAGGATAGTGGACAAGAGCTTTAATCTGGTGCTGTTTGCCCCGATAATGCAGGCCGCTATGGCGCTTATAATGGGCTTTGTTTACTGGATGATGGGGAGGACGCCGCCGGTGATAGACCCCGACCAGCCGGAGGTTTCGTCTGCCCAGAATGCAAAGTTCCGTTACCGTTGGTCTGCATTCATAGTTTTTATGGGGATTGCACTGATGCTTGTGTTTGCAGTAACGCAAATGTGGTTTGTAGGCTGGATACCGCAGCAGATGGTGCTTTGGCTGCCAATAGCTATAACCGGGGCCGTTGTGGCTGCTGCAATAATACTGTCTGTTACGACAGGACAGAGCGGAAGCAGGATAAAAACAGGTAAAACTGTAGATGGTAAAAAGATAAACAGAGACGATGACAAGTACTGGAGGGGCGGAATGTTTTATGTGAATAAACAAGACCCTGCGCTGTTCGTCGAAAAGCGGTTCGGCGTCGGCTTCACAATAAACTTTGGGCGCCCTGCTGCAATACTGATATTCGTTGGTATAATCGGCGTGATAGTCGCAATAACTATTGTCTCTGCCGTGCTGGCAGGATAGAGGAGGGATAAAAAATGGTACCCGCATTATCGTTTGTTTTTATGGGGATCTCGCTGCTGATAGCTATAGGGCTGCCGGTTGGACTGACAATTTGGGTGATGAAGAAATATAAACCGGGTTTCTGGGCTGTTGCCAGCGGTATGATAGTGTTCTTTGTGCTGCAGGTGTGTATAAGATTACCCATAATGCAGGTTTTTGCAGCCACTGAAGCCGGTCAGGATTTTATAAACAACAACATGCTGCTGTACATAATAATTGCATCTTTTTCAGCAGGCATATTTGAAGAATTCGGCAGGTATTTTGCTTTCAAGGTGATGCTTAAGAGAAAGCATGAGTTCCGCCACGGGCTTGCTTATGGAATTGGTCACGGTGGAATAGAAGCTGTTTTTCTTGTGGGAATCGCTTATGTTACAAACATTGTTTTCTCTATAGTCATAAACACAGGAGCGCTCTCTTCTTTGGAAGGGATGCTTGGAGATGCGCTGCAGCCAACTATAAGTGCGCTCACAGACACAGCACCGGTTACGTTCCTTTACGGTGGAATAGAGCGGATATTTGCTATGTGCCTGCACATTGCGCTCTCTATAATGGTGCTGCACGGCGTAAGGGAGCGCAACATTGGCTACACATTCCTTGCGATATTTATCCATGGTGCAGCCAATTTCGGTGCTGTAATGATAGCACAGAACGTTGGCGCACTCGCTTCTGAAGCGTTTTTGTTCGGCGTGGCGGTTCTAAGCATAATCTACGTGCTGGCGATGAAAAGGCTTTTCGAAAAGCAGGACGGGATTTTAGAATTGAATGCTTAAATTTGCATAGTGGGGACTTAATAAAAATAAACACGCAGGGCTTCGTGCAGTCAAATTTGTAAAAGCCAAGGTGCGAATAAAACAGGCGACGCCTGCTAAAGAATCTGGTATAATAGGGAAAATCGTGCGAAAGGAGAGATGTTTTATGCTTAAAATATATAATTTGGAGATTGTGAGAGGAAAGGAGGGTGAAAGCAAGAGCTAGGATGAAAGCCCTCCATAGGTTACTAAAAACTATACGGAGGAAAAAATGAATTACGATAATTTAAAAAGATACGGTTTTGACGAACGTTTTATAGACGAAGCCAAGAACTTTAATGAAATGCAGCCGGCAAGGGTGATACAGCATCATGGCAGTATTTATAAAATAGTCTGCGAGCAAGCACAACTTACGGCATCAGTATCGGGAAAGCTAAGCTATGCAGCCGATGGTGTGCTGGATTACCCGGCAGTAGGAGACTGGGTGATGATAGACAGCGTTGACACCGGTACAGGAAACGCAGTCATTCGCGGCATATTGGGGAGAAAGAGCGCATTTGTAAGAAAAGCTGCAGGCACTGCTAACACAGAGCAGATTGTTGCGGCTAACATAGACATGGTGTTTATATGCATGGCGCTTAGTGAAGACTTTAACCTGCGGCGGCTGGAGAGGTATCTGACAATTGCCTGGGACAGCATGGCAACGCCCGTAGTAGTGCTGACAAAGGCGGATTTGTGCGATGACCTTGACGGAAAGCTTGCGCAGGCGCAGTCCGTAAGCGTGGGTGCAGACGTTATAGTATGCTCCAGCATGGAAGAGGACGGCTATGATAGCGTTAAGAAATACTTAAAGAAGGGCAGGACGACAGCGTTCCTTGGCTCTTCGGGAGTGGGAAAATCGACGCTGATAAACAGGCTGCTTGGCGAAGATGTGCTTAAAACTAACGAAGTGCGCAGTGACGACGGAAGAGGCAGGCACACCACGACTCACAGGCAGCTTCTGCTGCTGCCGGGCGGCGGGATAGTGATCGACACGCCGGGCATGCGTGAGCTACAGATAAGCGCAGGGAACCTTGGGCGTGCGTTTGAAGACATTGAAGAGCTGGCAAGTGAGTGCCGGTTTGGCGACTGCAGGCACGAAAGCGAGCCGGGGTGCGCTGTAAAAGCTGCGATAGAGAGCGGTGAGCTTGAAAAAGAGCGTTTCGAGAGCTATTGCAAACTGCAAAGGGAAACGGCATACGTCGGTCTTAATTCCAGACAACTGGAGAATGAAAAGATAAACAGGATGTTTGGCAGCAAGAGTGAGATGAAGCAGAAAAAGCGGCATGCCACGGAAAAGAAAAAAAGATAAGAAAAAAAGGGGGTCGGAAGATCCCCTTTTTAATATTGACTTTGTTTATTCGCCTTCGTAATAATCAACGTCCTGGTCTGCCTTGAAGATTTTTCTTATATTTTTACCCCAGATGCCTATCTTGTTTGAATCGGGATAGACTGCAACCTCGAGATCATTGTATGTGTCAAAATCAAGATAGATCAACTTTTCATTTTCTGAGGTGTTGGTCAGCTTATGCGCACCCTTTTCGTTTGCTGGGAAAAACAGAAAATCGCCCGCTGATACATTCTTGTATCCATCCGGTGTCTTAAGAGAACCGCTTCCACTTAGTATATAGAACGCTTCTTCATTTTTTAAATGATAATGATATGGGACTGCCGACTTGCCGGGAGGAACTTCATAAACAGAAACAGTACATTGATTTGCACCTCCAAGCGGAACAAGATCACGCCTATAACATTCAAAGTTGCCGTGTTTTCTGTGTTGGGAAGGAACATCTTTGATCTTTAATTGCAGCATTTCGTCCATATCACTTACACCTCATATTAGAATATACAGTATAGCTAGAACAAGCCTTCAATGTGCCCTTCGTCGTCTATGGTTATCTGTTCTGCAGAAGGCACTTTTGGAAGCCCTGGCATCGTCATGATATTGCCGGCAAGCACGACTATAAAGCCAGCCCCTGCCGAGAGCGTTATATCCCTAACCACAAACACGTAATCTTTAGGGCGTCCAAGCATCGCCTGATCGTGTGAAAGCGAATACTGGGTTTTTGCAATACAGACAGGCAGTCCGCTGTAGCCGTCTTTTTCAAGAGCAGCTATGCTCTTGGCTGCAGGCGTTGAATACTGAACGCCTTTTGCGCCGTATATCGTTATTGCTTGCTTTTCTATCTTTGTGAATATGCTTTCCCGAAGCTCGTATGGGTGGACGGGGTTTGTTTTTTCCGCTATGCTCATAACATTTTGAGCAAGCTCTACTCCGCCTTTGCCTCCCTTTTCCCAGACTTCGGTTATCGACGCTTTTACGCCTTTTTTACTGCACAGCTCTTTAATAAGCTCAAGCTCTTCATCTGTGTCTGTATAGAACTTGTTTATTGCAACTACCGTCGGAAGTCCGTAGAAATCCTTTAGGTTTTCTATGTGCTTGTATACATTATCCATGCCTTTTCTAACTGCTTCGATATCCGGATCTTTAAGATCGTCCTTTGCTTTGCCGCCGTGGTATTTGAGCGCTCTTACAGTGACGACCAGCACGACTGCGTCCGGCCACAGGCCGGTCTGCCTGCATTTGATGTCGAGGAACTTCTGAGCGCCAAGGTCTGCGCCAAAGCCAGCTTCCGTCACCACGTAATCGGCAAGGTGCAGCGCCATGTTGGTGGCTATAAAGCTGTTGCAGCCGTGCGCAATGTTTGCAAAAGGACCCCCGTGCATAAGGCAGGGCGTCTTTTCAAGAGTCTGGACAAGGTTTGGTTTTATTGCGTCTTTGAGCAGCGCTGCCATTGCACCCTGTGCTTTTAGGTCCGATGCTTTAATGGGTTCGCCGCTGTAGCTGTATGCTACGACTATTTCGGAAAGGCGTTTCTTTAGGTCATGAAGGTCGCTTGCTAGGCAAAGAACCGCCATCACCTCTGAAGCCGCGGTTATACCAAAGCCTTCTTCACGCGGAGTGCCGTTCACCTTGCCGCCAAGACCGCAGGTTATGAACCGAAGTTGTCGGTCGTTCATGTCCATACAGCGCTTTATGCTTATTTGGCGGGGATCTATGCCGAGCGAGTTGCCCTGCTGTATATGGTTGTCCATAAGTGCGCAGAGAAGGTTGTTCGCTGCAGTTATTGCGTGAAGGTCTCCGGTGAAGTGCAGGTTTATATCCTCCATCGGTATGACCTGGGCATAGCCGCCGCCCGCTGCGCCGCCCTTTATACCGAACACCGGCCCTAAGGAAGGCTCGCGCAGAGTAAGGCAGGTTTTCTGCCCGCACTGCTTGAGTGCGTCCGCCAGGCCGATTGATATCGTAGTCTTTCCTTCGCCTGCCGGGGTTGGGTTGAGCGCTGAGACGAGCACCAATTTTCCGGCTCCGCTCTGCTTGTGCTTGTCGATAACAGAAAGCTTTACCTTTGCTTTGTCATATCCGTACGGCATAAGCTCTTCTTTTTCTATGCCTAGACTCTGCGCTATCTTTGTTATGCTCGTAATTTTTGCCGCCTGTGCTATTTCCAAGTCTGATTTATACTGCATTGCTTTTTCCTTTTATACGCTTAGTTTCAGCGTTTATTTTCTGATACACTAATATTATATAAAATAACAGCTATTTGCAAAGGCTTTTATTCAATTATTGGAGTTTATATATTGACTCAAACAAAAAACAAGTTTATAATTGTAATTAGTTGGGATTGGTTGGATTTACGTGGAATGGTTAAGGAGGCAGGTTTGAGCAATCATCTTGTTCAGGAAAGAAGAGACTATATTAAAAAGAGGCTGATAGCTGATGGAAGTATCAAGGTTTCAGAGCTGTCGAGTTTCTTTGATGTATCCACCGAGACCATACGCAAAGACCTTATCTGCCTTGAGCGGCAGGGTGTTGCAAAGAAGGAATACGGCGGAGCTGTTGCGTTGCGTGAAGCCTTCGAGCCGAGTTTCAAGCTAAAGGCTGTAACGCACCTGGAGGAAAAGACAAGTATAGCAAACGAGGCTCTGGGGAGGATAGAAAGCGGCATGTCTCTTATACTCGACGCAGGCTCTACGGTGTTTACGCTTGCCAAGGCGCTTGCAATACGAAAAGACATAACTGTATTTACCAACGGTTTTAAAGCGGCGCAGGTGCTGGACGAATACGGAATAACCACATATGTGCTGGGCGGAAGGATACGCAGCAACTCCAACTCAATAGTCGGCAATTGGGCGCTGAGGAATCTTCAGGAGATAAAAGTGGACCTGGTAGTGCTGGGAGTATCCGGTTTTGCAGGAAGGGACGGCCCGTGTGTCGAAGGTTTCTCTGAAGCGGCTATTAAAACGGCTATGATAGAATCGGGCAGCAGAGCTATAGTGCTTGGCGATGCCAGTAAAGCGAAGAAACAGGCGCTTGTCGAGTTTGCAAAGTGGAAGGATGTTGACGAGCTTATAACGGATTCGAGGATAGAACAGGATATTCTTGATAGAATAAGACAGCAGACTACCGTTACGGTAGTATAATATATAAGACTTAGCTGAGTAAGAGTAAATAAAATTGGATTTATAAAAGGTTTATACACCTTGTGAATGAAAGGAAGGATATGTTTATGAAAACCAAAGCGGTAAGGATTTACGGTAAAAAGGATTTAAGGCTGGAAGAGTTTGAGCTTCCGGAGATCAAAGACGATGAGATATTGGCGAAAGTCGTTTCCGACAGCCTTTGTATGTCTAGCTATAAGGCGGCTATTCAGGGCAGCGAGCACAAGCGTGTTCCCAATGATGTGGCGCAGAACCCGACAATAATCGGCCATGAGTTCTGCGGAACGCTTATTAAAGTCGGCGACAAGTGGAAGGATAAGTTCAAGGAAGGCGAAAACTTTTCTATCCAGCCGGCGTTCAACTATAAAGGCTCTCAGGATGCGCCGGGATATTCCTATAACTTCATCGGCGGAGATGCAACTTATGTGGTTATTCCTTCTGAGGCGGTAACGCAGGACTGCCTTTTAAAGTATGATTCGGACGTGTTCTTCTATGGTTCGCTGTCCGAGCCGATGAGCTGTATCGTCGGCACGTATCATGCATTCTATCACACACGCCAGGGTGAATATGTGCACGACATGGGCATAGTAGAAGGTGGAAACATGGCTATACTCGCAGGAGTGGGGCCGATGGGGCTTGGTTCGATAGACTATGCGCTGCACAATCCAAGGAAGCCAAAGCTGCTCGTCGTAACGGACATTGACGATAAGAGACTGGAGAGGGCGCAGAGGATATATACCGTTGAAGAGGCAGCAAAGCAGGGAGTAGAGCTGCACTATTTCAACACTTCAGACCCGGCAAAGCTTGAGGAGATGATGGCGCTAACAGGCGGCAAAGGCTATAATGACGTTCTGGTCATGGCGCCGGTCAAGCCCGTTGTAGAACAGGGCGACTCGCTCCTTGCCAAAGACGGCTGCCTTAATTTCTTTGCAGGCCCGTCGAACAAGGAGTTCAGCGCAATGTTCAATTTCTATAACGTGCATTATAACTTCACGCACATAGTCGGAACATCAGGTGGAAACACAGCGGACATGAGGGAGTCGCTTGACATGATGACAAAGGGGCTTATAAACCCGACGTCTATGATAACGCATGTCGGCGGACTTGACAGTGTGGTGGAAGCGACACTGAATCTTCCAAACATTCCGGGCGGCAAGAAGCTTATATATACGCATGTGTCTATGCCCCTTACAGCAATCGAAGATTTTGAAGAGCTTGGTAAAAACGACGAGTTTTTTGCAAAGCTGGCGCTGCTGACAAATGCAACAGGGGGCTTTTGGTCGGCAGAAACAGAGAAGTATTTGTTAGAGAACGCAAAGCCGATAGTAGAAGCGTAGCTAATAGCGGCAGAGGGCCGACCAAGAAAAACTACGCTTTAAAGTCGGCAGAGGC
The DNA here is from genome assembly GCA_963666505.2 of Christensenellaceae bacterium. GTDB lineage: Bacteria > Bacillota > Clostridia > Christensenellales > SZUA-584 > JABGQS01. The sequence goes on from CAXXXL010000003.1 coordinate 282,810, forward strand.
ATAAAAAAATAAACAGTAAATTTAAATATTTCACAGCGCAAGAAGGAAAATCCTCTTTTGCGCTGTGTTTATCTAGTTCAAAACTAAATTTTAAAAAGATTTTCTAATTAATGATGTGCAAAAAGGCAGGTTTTTGGTATAATGCCTTATGTGAGCCAAAATGGTCTTATACATTTTTATATTCATGACAGGGGTAAAGGTTTGAACAGAATATCGTTGAACATTCCAAATATGCTTACTATATTCAGGCTGGCTTTGGTGCCGGTGGTTATTATACTGATCTATTATAATTTGACTGTTTTAGCTCTTATTATATATCTTACGGCATGCGCTACCGATCTTCTTGATGGTTTCATTGCACGAAGATGCAATATGGTTACAGAAGAAGGAATACTGCTGGACCCTCTTGCAGACAAGCTTATGAGCGTCGGGGCTATTATAGCTTTTACTGTAATCAGAAACGCAGACGGCTCTCATGTCGTGCCGGTTGCGATATTGATAATCATATTGGTAAAGGAAGCACTGATGATTGGCGGAGGTGTCTTCTTATACTACAGGAACATCGTAACACCGTCGAATATGTTTGGCAAAGCAGCCGCGTTTACTTTCAACACAGCAGTTGCTTTTACATTTCTTTATAAGATAGTGTCGCCATGGCACATCTACTTTTTATCGTTTGCTCTTGTGTGGATGGTGGCAGCACTTGCGCAGTATGCATACTTCAACATGTATAAAAAATTAAAGAAAGACAGCAAGGCAAACGGCTAGAAATCTATATTGTTTTTATACTTATCCTTGATTTTTTTCTTTACACTTTTCCATGATTCCTTCTGGTCCTGAATAGGGCTGTGTTTGTCTGTATAAACATAGGGCAGGAAACCAAATTCAAAATACATATTGAGCGCTGCTATGCGCCGCTCTCCTGTTCCGAGTACACATTGTTTGCATCCACGCTCGCGCATTTTTTTAAGTATGAATGATACAAGCGCTGCGCCAAGGTGTTTTCCACGGTGATTTTTATCTACGCATATCCAGTGCAGCCTGCCTGTCACGGCGCCGCCGATATCTGCCTCCGGCCAGTCAGTAACGGTGCCGATCTCACTGCCTTCGAAACAAAGAAAAAACATGTTTTTCGATAGAAGAGAATGGTCATCGCCAAAGAAACGCTCAAAAAGCTCTGGCGTTATATCTATATAGTCGTCTATTCTGTCATACAGTTTTGTCCATTTTTCTTTGTCACCCTTAGCGTAACTGCGCATGGTGTAGCCCTTAGGCAGCGGTGCGTCTATGATATTATCCATATTGGTTTTTAGCATATTGATAAGTGGCGTTTTGGTGCTCATAGGTTTTCCCTTTCATATCGGCATTATAAATAATTCTATCAGCTTTATTTTAAAAAGCAACCGGGGGGCAAAGGTTTATTTTAAACTGAATATTTCAGGCATGAGCCTAAAACACTATGAAAAAGGGAAAAAGAATGGTAGTATATCCGTGAAAAATTTTAAATTTATAATACAAGGAGCGTGAGCAAAGTGTCACTGTTTGAAGTCAAAGAAGTTGATAAGAAGTATTATGAACAAAGGCTGAAGGATTTTCTGCCGGACAATATTTTCGATGTACACACACATGTATATCTTCCGCATCCGCCCGCAAAAGGTGAAAAGCGTACGGTAACATGGCCCTCGCTGGTGGCGGACAGAAACCCTATCGAAGATCTTGTAGAAACTGGTAAGCTCATGTTTCCGGGCAAGAACTATAAAGCGTTGATATTTGGCACGCCAACGAAGGGAGCGGATCTTAGTGAAGCTAACGGCTATATTACGAAGGTAGCTAAGCAGGCGGGATTGCCTTCCCTGATGCTTGCGCACCCTAATATGAGTGCGGATGAGCTTGAGAGGGGAATTGTAGACGGAGGCTTCGATGGTATAAAGGTCTACCTCACATTTGCACCGCTTTATATACCGGTACCGGAGATAAGGATATTCGACTTTCTTACGCACGAACATCTTGAAGTGTGCGACAAGCTCGGCAAGGCTGTTATGCTGCACATTTCCAGAGACGCAAGGCTGCGTGACCCGGTAAACATTGCGCAGATGCTGGAGATCGAGGAAAAATATAAGAACATAAAGCTCATTATTGCGCATGTCGGGCGGGCGTATTGCAAACACGATGTCGGTGATGCTCTCGATATACTGTCGAAAACGAAGAACATGAAGTTTGACTTCTCTGCCAACACCAACGACTGGGTGTTCGAACAACTTATAAAAGCCGTCGGCACGGACAGGATAATGTTTGGCAGCGACCTTCCGATTGCTCGGATGCGTATGAGGAGGATAGAGGAGGACGGCGTGTATAAGAACGTTGTGCCAAGAGGGCTCTATGGAGATGTTTCGAACGATAAGAACATGAAAGAGGTTGATCTGCCGGAAGCGGATGAATTATCATCCTTTATGTATGAGATAGTCGATAACTTTCGCAAGGCTGCACAGAGGATGGGACTCAAAGAAAGCGATATTGAGAAAGTATTCTGGGGCAACGGAGCAGGAATGTTCGGCGTAAGTAAATAAAGCAAAATAAGAAAGAGCTCCAAACTAGGGAGCTCTTTTTTGATATCTGGATTCTTGCCGACGTTTACGTCGGTGGGGTAATCAGCTACATTTTCTGTACTTCTTCGACCACCTCGTCGTCAGACAGTGTGATGCTCTTAATAGTCTGCGGTGTTATCGGGCGGTCTGCCGGGTCGGTTGGCGTCGTTGCGATTTCGTCCACTACATCCTGACCGGAAACAACCTTGCCAAAGGCCGCATACTGACCGTCTAGGAAGGGTGCGTCTTCATGCATTATGAAGAACTGGCTGCCGGCGCTATCCATAAGCTGGGAGCGTGCCATAGATATTACTCCCTTGGTGTGTTTTAAGTCGTTCTTAACACCGTTGGCAGAAAACTCACCTTTGATGGAATAACCGGGTCCGCCGCTGCCTTTGCCAAGAGGGCAGCCGCCCTGTATCATGAAGCCCTTAATGACCCTGTGGAAGATAAGGCCGTTGTAAAAACCGAGAGCAGCAAGGCTCTTGAAGTTTGCCGCAGTGTTCGGTGCATCATCTGTCAGCTCGATTTCGATTTTCTTGCCGTTTGCCATTTCTATAGTAACCATTTCTTCTCCTCTGTTTTGTAAAATATCATATAATTATATATTAAATGGGCAGTTAATAAAAGGCTAAAACGAAAATTAAAAGTTTTTAACGCACATATATTGAATATATTATATTATTACACAGCGGGGCATCAACATATGGGGTACCGTTTGGTATACGTAAAAATACCTTTTTTTTACTATAAATTCTTTGACACAGAAGAAAAATAATGGTAAAATATAGACAAACTTAATAGATATACACAATAATATTCACAGCATCATTTACACTAACGTACAGAGCAAAACGGCAAACCCGAGCGAAAGCCGGGGACGCAAAGCCCGAAGTCTAAAGTTTTTCAACTATGGCAGTTCGGCTACCTCTAGCCATTTGAGGTAGCCGTTTTTATTTGCAGCAGGCCGCTAGTGCCCCTCAAGGGCAGCATGCAAAGGTGGCGCTGGCAGGGCCATTTCTAAAGTACGGGTTTGAATGAAGCAGATTTAAAAAGGCAAACCCGTGTGAAAGCCGGGGACGCAAAGCCTGAAGTCTAAATCCTTCTTAATAAGGGACAGGATAGTTCGGCTGCCAATTGAGTTTGAAAGAGCTGTGCACGAAGTGGGCGGGCTCACGGCGGAAAAGAAATTTTATACCAAAGAGCAGGGAGGATTATTATGATGAGAAAGAAAAGGTTTATTGCAATCGTAGTTGTTGTGATTATGCTGACTGCGCTGCTGCCGGCATCGGCGCTGGCGCACTCGGGAACATATGACGAACACGACCATACCAATTATGTTCAGTTTATAAAGGTCGAGATAAAGGCGGGAAATAACGGCGGTATCTATTCTCCGGGCGGGCAGAACATTCCGTCGCAGGGCGATACCTGGACGTTTACTGCAGTGCCGGACTCAGGCTATGTGTTCGACCACTGGACGTACAGCGGCAACGAAGTGTCCGGAGCGTTTTCGACGAGCGGAGCAGACGGAGAGGTGCTCTCTGTAAACATATCTCAGAAAGGCGGCTGGGTATCAGCTGTCTCCACCAAAAAAACCTCTCTGAAAATATTCATTTAGGGGGTTTTTTAAAGCAAGTTCCCATTCATTTAAGACATGCTGTTGATGTTTACATCAAGATTAACACATTAGTGTTATTCAAGTTCCAAACCATTATCGCATGGCAGATTAACAATGAATCGAGTGAATTTACCCTCTTTTGATTCAACATTTATATCCCCATGATGTTCTTTAACAATACCATAACTTATTGAAAGTCCTAATCCTGTACCTTTAAATTTTCCCTTAGTAGTGAAGAAAGGGTCAAATATATTGTCTATAATATCTTTTGAAATACCAGTACCATAATCTTCTACGGTTAATCTTAACCAACGCCTATTATCCAAAGTATAACTTTCACATCTAACATTTATCTTCTTATTCTCATCATAACCAGGATATTTTAGATTTAAAGCATCTCTGGCATTCGTTAATAAGTTCATTATAACCTGCTGTATCTGTTGACTAAAGCATTTTATATTTGGAATATTCTCTTCAATATCCAAATTTATTTCTATTTGATCATGCTTAAAAACGGTATTAACGAGAGATAATGTTTTTGAAATAATATCATCGATTTTTGCGTAGTTGTGTTCTCCTTTTTGTTGTCTGGAAAACTCTAAAAGGTTCTTAACTATATTAGAAACACGTTCAGTTTCGGTTATTATTTCGCTGGCATATTCTTTAACACTTTCATCTTCAATATCGGAATCAAGAATTATCTGTGCATAATTCAATATACCGTTAATGGGATTGTTTATTTCATGAGCGACTCCGCTTGCTAACGTACCTATTGATTCTAGTTTTTGCTGATTTCTTAAATGAGACTCTAGCACGTTTTTTTCAGACTCTAGGCTTTTCTTTTCTGTTATATCAACTACTACGATTTGTACACCTAATACTTGCCCATTGTCGCCTACGACCTTACTGTAAGTACTTGAAAACCAATTTGAGCCATTTGGCAATGTTTCTTCATCAATATATTCTTGAGGTTTATCGCTAGATATTACCGCTTTCATTCTTTTCAAATATAAATCAGCTTCATTCTCGGGAAAAACCTCATGAAGTGATTTCCCACTACATTCTTGGTCTGGTTTTCCCATTTTCTTCAGGGCCATATTATTGAAGGATATTACCGTACCGTCAGGTTTAAAATACCCAATGGCAACTCCTGAGTAATGGTATAACGCCCTGTATCTTGCCTCGCTTTCTCTAAGCGCTTGTTCTGCTTCCAGTTTTTTGGTTTCATCATGTATTATTGAGAGCAATAGGTTTTTATCATCAATATCTATTTTTGTACTATTTACAGTCACTTCTGCAACTATCCCTGATCTTAGCTTGTGTTTAAAAGTGAACTGGTTTTTTTCTTCATTGCAAGCACGTTCCATTTCGATTTCAATTAATTCTTTCGGTAGTGTGTTGATGTCATAGATATTTTTTTTCTCAAGCTCTTTTATACTCCAACCATAAAAATCTGATGCTGATTGATTTGCAAATTCAATATGTCCATTCTTAGGATTTATCAATAGAATAACTGAGTTGTTTTTTTCAATCATTGCTCTAAATCTAGCTTCATTTTCTCTAAGCGCTTGTTCTGATTGTTTTTTGTCTGTTATATCAAACGAAGCAATATGAACACCTAAAATTCTGCCGTCCTCGTCAACAACCCTGCTGTAAGAACTATAAAACCATTTACAACCAATAGGCAGTTCTAATAAAGTTTCAAATTCAAGCGGTACTTCGCTTGACACTACTTTATTTATCCTTTTCATATATAAATCGGCATTTTTCTTAGAATGAAGATCATAAATAGATTCCCCAATATAATCTTCGGGTAAACCTCCCATATCATTTGCCATCATTTTATTGCAAAGAATAAGCGTGCCATCAGTTTTATAAAATGCCATCCTCATGCCGGAAGATTCAAAAATCGTCCTATACTTAGCTTCACTTTCTCTTAGAGCTTGTTCTGATTTAATTTGCTCTGTTATATCTTGAAATAATCCTAATGTTGATAATGGCTTACCTTCACTATCATAAAAATTCTCTCCAGTGCCATGAATATATACTATTTTTTCATCCGCCCTCTTAATTCTAAATGTAATATCCATTTTTGTCTTTTCTTCTATAGTCGACTTTACATATGCTTCAACTTGCTCTCTTTCTTCTTCAATAACAAACTCTAAAAAAGCACTATGTGAAGGAGTCCCTTTAGGGTCTAAACCTAACAATTTAAAAAGCCCTTCAGACCAATATCCTTCACCAGTTTGCCAGTTTCGTTCATAAAATCCAATCTTGCCTATCTGCTCAGCTTGTTTCATTAGCTTAAAATTATATTCTAAAGAATTTTGCGAATTTTTCTCGTTTGTAATATTAGTATGTGCGCCAAGCATTCTGATTGGTTTATTCTTATCATCTCTGATAATAAGTCCTCGGCATCTAACCCATACGGTTGATCCGTCTTTATGCTTGTATCTAACTATTTGATCATAAGGATATTCGGGATTATCAAAATGCTTTTTAAAATTATCTAAAGCGACTTCCAGGTCTTCTTTAAATATCAAATCTTGCCATTCACTTGCTAAATGTTTTTTACGTTCAGGATCGTAACCTAGTGTTTCCCAAAATTTTGGGCTCATCCATTCATTTTCAGGGGTTTCAAGATCCCAATACCATATACCGTCTAACGAACCATTTTGTAAAAAATCAAAAATCAAAGGGTTTTCTTTAACCTCTTTATATAATTCAATTTCTAAATAATTATTTTTCAAAATATAACCTCTTTTCTGTTTGTTTGAGTAAATGCAATTGTTGAAAAGATGATATAGAACCTTGTTAGTTATTAGACTTTCCCGTATTCAATAATGATAGTAGAATTTTGGTACAAACTAAAGCCAAATTAATAAGAATACATATATACTATACATTAATGTTTTTTAAAAAGCAATTTGGCAACACATAAATTTCCTCCAATATATTAAACTTAAATTGCCAACCCTTTAATCTGACATATTGCGCCATGACTGATATGACAAATAAATAAGTTTCGGTAATTTAGTGTTATTTGAAAGAAGTATAATAAGAAATTATTTTTACCCTTTATTTTACCCTTTATACCCTTTATTTTATTTATACTTGGTTGTACAAGATAAAAAGAAAAAGCCCATAAATAGAGGGCACTGAAAAAGTCCAATTGTGAATAACGAAAGGACTTTTTATCATATTTATGGTATAATTATGCATATAAACAGGAAGCAAGGATGTGATAAAATGCTCAGGAATGAAGTTCAGATCAAGCTATCACTATATCGTGGATTGTATAATATCATTGTACCCAAAAACCATTTACTGCGAAAGATCAAAGATAACATAGACTTCAGCTTTGTAAACCCGATGTTGAGGGAAAGCTACTGTGAACACTACGGGCGTCCGGCAAAGGAGCCGGAGATGATGTTCAAACTGCTATTTTTGAAAAGGCTGTATGATTTGTCGGATGAGGCATTGATACAAAATGCGGCAGTCAATATGGCATACAAATACTTTCTGGATTTAGACCCGGAAGATGGCATGATTGACTCAAGCCTGCTGACAAAATTCCGTAAAACGAGGATCACAGAAGATATACTGGAGGAAATGCTTAAAGAGACGATCACCCAGGCGATACAAAAAGGGCTGATCAAATCCACGGCAATAATCGTGGATTCTACCCATACCAAAGCTTCCGCAAGGCCATCCACACCTACTCAGATATTACGGGGGCTAAGCAAACAACTGCGCAAGGAAATATATAAGAGCATGTATGATCTGTCCGTGAAATTCCCAGAGAAACCATTGGAAACAGCAGATTTGGAAGAAGAGATTAAATATACGCAACAGCTTCTCGAGAATATTGGCGAAGATATCCTAGGCAGTGGTCAGCCAAAAATCCAAAAGCTCTACGCCCATATCAAGGAATTGTTAGAAAGCGATCGTATCCGGGGAATCCAGTCAAAGCATGATGAGGATGCCAGATTCGGCCACAAGAGCGCCACATCTACCTTCTTTGGATACAAGAATCATATCGCCATGACAGAAGAGAGTTTGATTACAGGCATAGGCGTTACAAGCGGAGAAGTATCCGACGGTTATATGCTAAAATCTCTGCTTGAGCAGTCAAAAAGCAATGGCATTGAAGTCAAGGAAATACTCGGCGATACAGCATATTCAAGTATAGATAACATTAAATATTGTGACGGGGAGAAAATTACTCTGATTGCAAAATCCAATCCCGTTATCGCAAATGCGGCTGAACCTAAAAATGACGGTTTTGAATACAATAAGGATGCAGGACTGATGCAATGTCCAGCGGGAGAGCTGGCCAAGAAGGTGCATAAACGTCAGGGCAAATACGATAATAAATATTTCATTTACGACTTCAACAGAAACACATGTCAACAGTGTCCATATGCGGACAAATGTAGAGTTGGCCAATCAAAGACCAAGACTTACTGTGTCACCATCACAAGTCAACGGAACCGGGAACGTTTAGATTTTGAGAAGAGCGAATATTTCAACGAACGTTTAAGAATCCGATACCGAATTGAGGAGAAGAACGGAGAACTTAAACAGGCTCACGGTCTCAGAACAGCTGAATCCACGGGTCTTTCCGCCATGCGATTACAAGCTTACTTTACAGCTTTTGCAGTGAATATCAAGAGAATCATTAAATTGATGGGTAAAGATGAGCTTTTGGGCCCAACCCATCCGGCTTATCATGAAAAGTACGGAGATTTTTATAATTCATATCTTTTCTGTTACGCATAAATATACGAAAAAATCACTGGCCCGTCTGGAAACAGTGATTTTTCAGTGCCCTCTAAATACTGGCTTTTTCTTATATTATTAATCATAATTTTACTGTATTATTTAAGGGTATTATGGTTCGAGTCCAGCTGTCTCTACCATAGAAAAACCCTTTAGAATAGGCATTTTAGGGGGTTTTTTGTTTCTAATAATGTGATTTATCCTTTGTTACATTTACACACGCTGCTGATATTTATATCAAGAGTAATACACTTGTGTTATTCAAGTCCCCAACCGTTATCACATGGGAGATTAACAATGAACCGAGTGAATTTGCCCTCTTCTGATTCAACACTAATATCCCCATGATGTTCTTTAACAATACCATAGCTTATTGAAAGCCCTAATCCTGTTCCTTTGAATTTCCCCTTAGTAGTAAAGAACGGGTCAAATATATAATCTATAACATCCTTTGAAATGCCAGTACCATAATCTTTTACAGTTAATCTTAACCAATTTTTATCGTCCAGAGCATAACTTTCACATCTGATGTTTATCTTTTTGTTTTCATCATAACCAGGATATTTTTGATTTAAAGCGTCTCTGGCATTCGTTACTAAGTTCATTATAACCTGCTGTACCTGTTGACTACGGCATTTTATTTTCGGAAGATCCTCTTCGATATCCAAATTCATTTCAATCTGATCATGCTTAAAAATGGTATTTACAAGCGATAATGTTTTTAAAATAACATCTTCAATTTTTGCATAGCTGTGTTCTTCTTTATTTTGTCTGGAAAACTCTAAAAGGTTCTTAACGATTTTAGCAATACGTTCTGTTTCGCTTATTATTTCACCAGCATATTTCTTAATACTTTTATCTTCAATGTCGGAATCAAGAATTATCTGTCCATAGTTCAATATACCATTGATGGGATTGTTGATTTCATGAGCAACTCCGCTTGCTAAGGTGCCTATTGATTCAAGCTTTTGTTGATTCCTTAAATGATTTTCCAGCATGGCTCTTTCTTTCTCTTTGGTTTTCTGTTCTGTAATATCAAGAAAAACAACGATGCCAGCTATAATTCTATTATCTTGACTTCTTATAGCGGTAGCCTTGGCCAGAATTATCTTGTCTTCTAAATTGTCCCTGCGAATAATAAACTCTTCGGTTACTTCTTCGCCATAAACGGTTGCCCGGGTTAAAGGCACTTCGTCTTCTTTGTATGGTGTACCGTCAAGATGAAGTATATACTCGCTTTCAATGTATTTATGGTAGTCAATATTTTCAACCAGATATTCTTCTGAATTGTTTGTTATCAAAAGGCCTGCTCTATTTACATATAGAAGCTTGCCGGTTAGGGGTTCTGCAATTGCGATACCTGCCTGACTGTTATCTAATACTGCTTTTAAAAAGGCTTGTGACTTAATAAGTTCGAGCTCAGCTTCCTTTTCTTTTGTTATGTCAATTGATGTAACCTGCACTCCTGTTACTTCATTTTTATCGTTCAATGTTCTATTATAAGTACTGACAAAAGTTTGTTGCCCCTTTAGCAAGTTTACTTCATCTTCGTATTTTTGCGGCTTGTCCGATTTTATTGCTTTCGTAATACGAGTCATATATAAGTCAGCATATTTTTTCGGAAAAAGTTCATAAATCGACTTCCCGGTATAATCTATAGCAACATTTCCCAAGTTTTGAGCTGCCTGTTGATTAAAATATACAATTGTACCATCCGGTTTGTAATATCCCGCCTCAACGCCAGAATGCTCGAATAAATACTTATACCTTGATTCGCTCTCGCGAAGTTTTTGTTCCATTTTTCTTGTTTGGGTAACATCATGTAAGATACAATAGGTTTGTTTGAATTTGCCCTCTTCATCTAATACAATATTGCCTCTAATATTAATAATTAGAGTATGATTATCCTTAGTTTTTATATTATATTCGGTGTTACAAGCTGTACCGCTGGCCTCAAACTTATAGAAATTAATACCAAAATCTTTTTTTGAGTCTTTAGTCATGAAATCGCCTAAATATTTTCCGATCACCTCATCTTTATCATAGCCAAGTAAATCGGACCACGCTTGGTTCACAAATAAGATTTTGCCGTCTTTATCTAGAGACTGATACGGCACTGGTGCAAAGTCAAATAAATCTTTGAACTTTTTCTTGCTTTCTACCAGTTCCTCCTCAGTCTGTTTTCGCTTAGTAACATCCATATATACTCCAAGAATGCCTGCTATATTACCAGCAGAATCCAGGAGCGGAACCTTGTTTGTCATTAACCAAATTGTTTTTCCATCTGGCGTTGTTTGGGGCTCCTCAATTAGTAACTTTTTAATGCCCGAACCCATTACCTGAAGGTCATCTGAGCGATAGAGGTCCACCTGGTCTTTCCAGCCCATGGAATAATCATCTTTGCCTATCACTTCATCTGGTTCATTGAACCCGGCATCCAGAGCAAACTGTTTGTTACATCCAAGGTATTTTAAATCTCTATCCTTCCAGAATACCCTGACTGGGATTGTGTTAATAATGGTCTTTAGAATCTTCTGGGACTTGCGTATCTCTTCCTCTACTTTCTTTTGTTCAGTTATGTCATTTCCTGCACTTACTACAAAGCTAATTTGCCCTGAGTCATCTCTTATAGTATTATTGTGCCATGATATAATCCGTTCTTCGCCCTTTGAAGTAGTAATCGAATTCTCATAAAACTCAACGTAGTTTGTTTTTCCGGACAATACTTTGTCATGAATACTTTTTACTTCTTTGATATTTGATTGCGGAATAAAATTGTTAAACCAGTTTTTTCCTATTATATCTTTTCTACTATACTCCAGTATTTCACAGCCCTTTTTATTGATATCCTGAACGTTCCCTTCCTTATCAAGAACAATAAACATGATATTTGCTGTTTCAAAATACTTTTCCACTTTGGTTTTTTCATACTTGATTTTTTCTTCAAGCTTTTTTTGTTCGGTAATGTCTTCAGTAAAACCGATATATCTATTATCATCTAATTTAACAGCCTTTACCTTCCATGTGCGCCTGTCACCACTTTTGGTATAGAAATCAATTGTGATATTAGCTGAAGAAGATTTTTTCAGATTACTAAAGTTCTGCTGTGCTTTTCCTTTATCTTCATTGGGAATAAGGTCTAGCAGGTTCATGCCAACTAATTCAGCTTCGGTATACCCCGTGATTTCGCAAGCTGCCTGATTCACATCAAGGTAGTTGCCAAGTTTGTCAGCAACAAATATACCGTATGGAGCATTATGAATAGCTTCTTTTAAAAATTTCATTTCCATGTTATTCACTCCGTCCTTTAGTTGAAAGTAAACGCTTCAGTAAATTATTATATATTTAAGAAACTAAAAGAGTTGACTTCTTTGATAAGACGCTGAATTTATAATTTTATTATATCATACTATATAATGTGATTAAAGATTAGCCTTTGTACCCTTCTCTTTCATTCCAGAGGATTTTACTTAATAAAAAGAAAAACCGATAAAAACTGGCTTTTCCCGGAATAATTTAATATAATTTTAGTGAATTGATTTTAATTTAAAGCCTGATGTGTATAGCGATGGATTTTTAAAACATAGGTTATTGTGTTTCTATAACAAACTTCAAAGAGAATTTGGGGAATATTGAACTTTATAAACTGGGAGGGTAAGGAAGGCAGGTAAATATAGTATGGCTTCGATGTTTGATCTTGACGGGCAGATTGCTCTGGTTACCGGAGCAAGCATGGGATTGGGGCATGGCATAGCAAAGAGCGTTGCGAAGGCTGGCGCAACAACTATCGTAGCGGCCCGCAGCATGGATAAGCTAGAGGAGTTGTCTGATGAGATCCGTGCAGAAGGCGGACAGGCATATCCGCTATATATTGATGTTACAGATGTTCCGGGGACAAGGTCTGCTTTTGATAAGATAGAGAAGGATTACGGCAGACTGGACATTTTGATAAATGCAGCAGGGCTGGGGTTTGGGCACAAGGCTCTCGATGTTACGCAGGACGACTGGGATAAAATGATGAACGTGAATTTGAGGGGGCTGTTTTTCTGCTCGCAGGCTGCTGGAAAGATAATGATAAAGAACCATTACGGGCGCATTGTTAACATCAGCTCGCAAGCCAGTGTTGTTGCATTAAAGGGGTCTGCCGTATATTGTGCAACAAAAGGGGGCGTTAATATGGTCAGCAAAGTTTTAGCGCTGGAGTGGGCGCAGCAAGGCGTAACTGTCAATTGCGTTGGACCGACTTATGCGTATACTCCGGGTACAGCCAAGAGCCTCGATGATCCCGAGTTTCTCAAAACTGTACTGGATAGGATCCCGGTTAAAAAGGTTGCATCTATAGATGACGTAGCAGGGGCGGTAATATATTTGGCTTCTCCGGCTACAGGCATGGTAACGGGAACGCTGCTGCTTGTGGACGGCGGATGGACGATACAGTAACAGATTTTTGATTCTCAAAATACTGTAATTGTATTATAATATTACATAACAAAAGAAGAATGAAAAACATTTTTTTTGGTGGAATATCGGCTGTGGAGAAACTATGAAGATAAGGAAAATGAATACTGAAGACTATGAAGATGCTTATAAGCTCTGGACATCTGAAAGCAGTGTGGGACTAAGAAGCATAGATGATTCTAGTTGTGGAATCGAAAAGTTTTTACAGCGCAATCCGTCTACATGCTTTGTTTCCGAAGAGGACGGAAAAATAACAGGAACTATACTTTGCGGCAGTGACGGCAGAAGAGGTTATATATATCATGCTATGGTAGACAGAGAGTTCAGACGAAACGGAATCGGTAGAAGACTGGTAGCACAAGTTTTAAGAGAGCTTGAGAAAATGGGGATAAACAAAGCGGCGCTGGTTGTTTTTACGGACAACGAAGACGGAAACAGGTTTTGGGAAGGTTTGGGCTTTGGCAGAAGGGACGATCTTGTTTACAGAGATAAAACTATAAACGAGGATAATATATAGTGTATTATGAGTTTTTGAATATTGTTTCTATGTTAAGGTCAGTATAGACTGTGCTGAGAAGGATTTTTAAATCTTCAATAGTGCTCATTTTAACTGCGGCGTCCCTGAAGCGGGCGGCGTTTTTTATTCCCTTTAGATACCAAGTAGCGTGTTTTCGCATCTGTCGCATCGCAAGGTATTCGCCTTTGTCGGCAACAGTCAGCTTTGCCTGACGCAGCAGCGCAGTTGCTTTTTCCTCGTCAGTTGGTGGAGCCGGCTCCTGTCCGTTATTTATTAGCTGAAGGATTTCGCGGAATATAAAGGGGTTGCCCTGGGCTCCCCGTGCTACCATTATGGCGTCACAGCCTGTTTCTTTGAACATGCTGAGTGCATCCTGTGCACAGAATATATCTCCGTTGCCTATCACCGGTATGCTAAGAGCCTGCTTGACTGCGGTTATAATGCTGTTGTCGTTTTTGCCGCTGTAGAACTGTTCACGTGTCCTGCCGTGTACGGTGACTGCTGAAGCGCCGCAGTCCTGAGCCATTTTTGCAAACTCGACTGCATTGATGTTTTTATCGTCCCAGCCTTTGCGGAACTTGACGGTAACAGGGACTTTTGAAACACTTACTGCTGCGCTGATGAGAGCCGACGCTCTTGAAGGGTCTTTCATAAGCGCACTGCCTTCACCGTTTTTTGTTATTTTAGGTGCGGGGCAGCCCATGTTTATATCGAAAACACAGATTGCCGGATATTTTTCCTGAAGCTCTGCTATGCTCTGCTTTAAGGGTTCTGGCTCTCCTGCAAAGAGCTGTACTCCGAAAAAATCTTCGTTGTCGGCAGGGTTAATGAGCTGAGCGGTTTTCTTGTTGCCGTATTCAAGACCCTTGGCGCTGACCATCTCTGTATAGGTGAGCCCTGCGCCGTATTCTATAGCGATCTGCCGAAACGCACGGTCTGTTACGCCAGCCATGGGTGCAAGAAAAACGCTGCTTCGTGACCTTACCATTATTCTGTTATCTCTTCTGAAGGAGTTGGGGTGGGAACGGATTCGACCAGCTTCATACTTACGACACGCCAGTTTTCTTCATATCTTACAAGAGTAATGTCATAGGATGCGTTTTGCCAATCGGGCGGTGTTTCGCTTATCTCGGCGGCGTTTTCGGCGCCTGAGTATATCTCTGCGTCTATGTCGCTGACGGTTTCCGTTATGTTAAGCGTTACGGTTTGCTTCCACGGCATAATGATTATAAAAGGGATTTTTATGTTATAGTCAAAATCTGAAACAATGTATTGCCGGTATAAATCGGAATTGAGCATTGGGTCGTTTTCGAGGAAGCTTTTCGAGAAAACTTTTGATAGGGGCGTAGGGTCATCGCCTGCGATTATAACGCCCGCCCGTGCTTCAAGCCCGTCGCTGGTAAGTATGCGTACGTTCATATAGTCCATCGCAGCAAAAAAAGAAAGCACGATAAGCGGGATAACGGCCAGCCAGACCAGTATCCTTGAAAAAAGATACCATATGAACCTTAAGAATTTTCTCGTTGAGTCGGACAAAAGATCACTCCTTTTCTTAAAACCAATGATAACACAAACCAAGGCTCATGAGCAACAAAACATTAAAAAAGCGCCGAGGTGTGACCAAGGCGCTATATTCATAGAAAAATATTATTCTTTTGGTTTCATGGTTGGGAAGAGAAGCACGTCCCGAATCGAAGAACTATCTGTAAACAGCATTACCATACGGTCTATCCCAAGGCCCATTCCACCGGTCGGCGGCATGCCGTATTCCATGGCTGTAACAAAATCTTCGTCTATCTCGAATTCGCCTTCGGTAAATTTCTTCTTGGCCTGCTCAATAAAACGTTCACGCTGGTCTATCGGGTCGTTAAGCTCAGTAAAAGCGTTGCCCATTTCACGGCCATAGATAAAGATCTCGAACCTTTCGGTAAGCCGCGGGTCGTAAGGCGTACGCTTCGCCAGCGGAGAGATCTCTATAGGATAATCACATATGAAAGTCGGCTGGATGAGAGTAGGCTCAACAAACTCCTCAAAGAAGAGGTTGAGTACCTCGCCTCTGCTCATTTCGTCATTTTCCATGTGCAGCTCTTTTTCTTTTGCCAGACTGCGTGCCGCTTCGTCATCGGCAACTTGGCTAAAGTCTATTCCTGTCTGTTCCTTAACAGCGTCAGTCATGGTAATACGGCGCCATGGAGGAGTAAGGTCTATATCAGCATCCTGATATTTTAGATTGTATCCGCCAAGGACTTCCTGTGCTGTAGTTGTGTATAAGTTTTCACACAGGTCCATCATGCCGTTGTAGTCGGTGTATGCTTCGTACATTTCGAGCATAGTAAACTCAGGATTATGCTTAGGGCTCATGCCTTCGTTGCGGAAGATGCGGCCTATCTCATATACTTTGTCTATGCCGCCGATTATTAGCCTTTTCAGATATAACTCCAGCTCTACACGCAGCACTATATCAAGATCGAGCGTGTTGTGATGGGTGCGGAACGGTTTTGCAGCGGCGTTGGTAGCATGCATATGAAGCACCGGTGTTTCCACCTCAAGATAGCCCTTTTCATCCATTAACCGGCGAATGATGCTAATTATACGGGAGCGCATTTGAAATGCAGTACGAACTTCGGGATTCATTATTAGGTCTACATAGCGCTGGCGGTATCGCAGGTCTACGTCTTTTAGCCCGTGGAATTTTTCAGGCAGAGGAAGAAGCGACTTTGCAAGCAGTGTGATGCTCTGTGCCTTAACGCTTATCTCGCCTTTGTTGGTTTTAAACACTTCGCCCGATACGCCGACTATATCGCCTATGTCATATTTTTTATATTCTGCGTAGGGCTCTTCACCAAGAACATCACGGCGTACATATAGCTGTATCTGGCCGTCTGAGTCCTGTATATGAGAAAAACTCGCCTTGCCCATCACTCGCTTTGACATCAGCCTGCCCGCAACGCTTACGGGTTTGCCTTCCATTGTGTCAAAGTTTCCGATTATCTGTGATGAACTGTGAGTTTTTTCAAATCTGGTTATATTATAAGGATCCTGACCGGCCTGTCTTAAACCGGAGAGCTTATCACGCCTTATTCGTATGAGCTCGCTTTCCGACTGTGCGCTGTTTTCACTGTTGTTCTGATCTGACATTTTTACCCCTATCTATATATATCGATTATCTTAAACTGTATCGTTCCTCCCGGAGATTCTACATTAACTATGTCGCCTGGTTTTTTACCCATGAGTGCAGACCCCACCGGCGATTCGTTTGATATTTGGCCTCTGTCGGCATCCGCCTCGATAGACCCAACGATATGATACACCTCTTCTTCTTTGAATTCAACATCAAAGATTTTTACTGTTGTACCTATGCCCACTGACGATACATCCACTTTGTCGTCGTCAACTATTACTGCGTTGCGCAGTATCTGTTCTAGCTTTGCTATCTCGTTTTCTACACGTGCCTGTTCATTCTTGGCTTCGTCATATTCTGCATTTTCTGAAAGGTCGCCAAATGCCCGGGCCTCTTTGATCTGCTCGGATATCTCGCTTCGTTTTACAACTTTTAAATACTCCAGCTTTTCCTGCTTTTCCTTAAGCCCGGTTTTTGTGAGTATTATTTCATTGCTTGCCATAACTTCCTCCTGTTTTATGCCGTTTGTTCAGTGCAGAAAATACTCAACAAACGAACTATATAAATTCTTTCTAAAATTGTGATTAAAAACAGTTTTTTTGTAATATGCTGATTATAGGTCAAGCCAAAAAGCTTGTCAAGCTATATGGTACATATTTACGGTTAAAAGGCTTTAAATATAATCCGGTGGTGTTAATTAGCCTGATTTTCGCTTGAAAAGTGCCTGTTTATAGTGATATAGCCAATAAAGAGGCTGCTGGATTGCGGTAAGTCTAAAAAGGTTTTAAGTGAAAGCTGAGTCCTTTAAGGTTGTTGTGTATATATAATTATGGTATAATTCACCCGGCGAATTTCGCCGGACAGTTCGAAACCATCCTGTCCATAAAAAAAACTAAGGAGTCAGGCGTATGCCTGAGCGGGATGCATTGCCCGTTTGAAAAGTAAAATGAAGTTAAACACAAAATTTATTGTACAGGCTGGTCTTATTGCCGCATTGTACAGTGTACTTGTAATCCTTGCAACGTTCACACCTATCGGGTTCATTAACTTCGGACCGATACAGATGCGCATTTCCGAAGCGCTGACCATCCTGCCTTATTTTACACCGGCGGCTATTCCCGGCCTGTTTATCGGCTGTCTGGTAAGTAATATTTTCGGTACAGCAGTTGGGGTCTTGCTGCCGGATATCATCTTTGGCAGCCTGGCAACTTTAGCTGCGGCGTTCTGTTCCTTTTTTTTACGCAGATACAAGTGGCTTGTACCACTGCCGCCGGTAATCATAAATGCCATAGTTGTAGGTTTACTGTTGACGTATGTTTACGGAGTACCTTCACCTCTTATAGTGAATATGCTGACTGTGGGCGCAGGCCAGGTAATAGCGTGTTACGGATTTGGAATGGCACTACTATATCTGCTTGACAAGAGAAGAAGGATATTCAAATTATAATATTGCAGAAACATAAAAGGGAAGCTTTGAGCTTCCCTTTTTGATATTAAACAGTTTGTTAATTACATATACTTAACTTACTACTATGTTGGCTATCCTTCCGGGAACTATTATCATCTTTCTAATCGTTTTTCCTTCAAAATGAGCTTTTAGTTCATCGGAGTTCATTATTATGCTTTCGATGTCTTCCTTTGTTGCGTCACTTGGGACGTTGAAACGTGCACGTACTTTACCGTTTATCTGCAGCGGTATTTCGACTTCATCAAGAACGAGTGCGCTTTCGTCGCATATAGGGAAACGCTGATTGAACACGCTGTCTGTTTCGCCGAAGGATTCCCACATTTCTTCTGCGAAATGAGGGGCAAAGGGTGCAACAAGCAGCACAAGCGTTCTTGCTGCGTCGATGCTCGTTTCCCTGTCCGGTTTCTCGGCGATGTATTTGCTAAGAGAGTTCGTATACTCCATAAGCCTTGCAACAGCAGTGTTGAACGAGAAGTTCTCAATATCTGCGCTGACATGCTGTATGCAATAATTCTTATCATAGGCAACCTGTTTTTTACCTTCGTCGCTTGTTTCGCCTACTTGCATGAGCTCGCCGGCTATTCTTTCTACACGCTCGAGGAACCGGCTTACGGCTTTTAGACCGTAGTCGTTCCAAGGGCCGCCTTCAATATACGAGAACCCGAACGCAAGATATGTCCTGAAAACGTCGCTGCCGTATTTTGTGATATAGTCGTCCGGAGATATTACATTGCCTTTGGATTTGCTCATCCGAAGACCGTCGGGGCCAAGGATTGTTCCCTGATGTACGAGAGATGTGAACGGCTCTTCAAAATCAAGATAGCCCATGTCGTGCAGAGCCATAGTGAAGAAGCGTGCATACAGAAGGTGCATGCATGCGTGCTCCGCTCCGCCAACGTATTTGTCTACAGGCAGCATCTTGTTTATCCACTGCGAATCAAAAGCTGAATCAGAGTTGTTTGCGTCAGGATATCGCAGGAAATACCACGATGAGCACACGAATGTGTCCATGGTGTCTGCGTCACGCACAGCTTTGCCGCCGCACTTGGGGCAGGTAGTATTGATGAAGTCTTCTGCTTTCAGCAGAGGAGAAGTGCCGTCCGGGTTGAAGTCTACGTCGTAAGGAAGCTTGACCGGAAGCTCGCTCTCCGGTACGGGGACTTCGCCGCACTCGTCGCAGTAGACCACAGGTATGGGTGTGCCCCAATAGCGCTGCCGTGATATCAGCCAGTCACGCAGGCGGTAGTTTATCTTGAAGTCGCCTTTGCCAAGGGCTTTGAGCCGCTCAAGGATAGCTTTTTTACCCTCTTCCACCGGCATGCCGGAGAAGTCTTCGCTGTTTACCATAACTCCGTATTCGACGTATGGCAAGCTGTCGTCTTCGCCTTCGCCCGCTGCGCTTATAACACGTTCTATTGGAAGCTCATATTTCTGGGCAAACTCGAAGTCGCGCTCGTCGTGAGCCGGAACTGCCATGACTGCGCCTGTGCCATAGGTGGCAAGCACGTAATCTGCAACGTATATTGGTATGCGCCGACCGTTTATAGGGTTGGTCGCATATGCGCCGGTGAACACGCCCGTTTTTTCACGAGCGGTAGAAAGCCTGTCTATCTCACTTGCTTTTCCAGCGTATTCGATATATTCTTCAACAGCTTTTTTCTGGCTGTCTGTCGTTATCTGCAGTGTCAGCGGATGCTCTGGCGCAAGTACGGCATATGTGCAGCCGTAAAGCGTATCCGCCCTTGTGGTGAACACGGTAAAACTCTCGCCGTTGTCAAGGTCGAACGTGACCTCGCCGCCGACTGACTTGCCTATCCAATTTTTCTGCATCATCTTTGTCTTGGAGGGCCAGTCGAGTCCGTCAAGGTTTTGAAGCAGGCGTTCAGCATAGTCGGTTATTTTAAAGAACCACTGTGTTAAGTTTTTCTTTATTACGATACTGTCGCAGCGTTCGCAGTGTCCGTCTATCACCTGTTCGTTAGCAAGCACTGTGTGGCAGCTCTCACACCAGTTGACCGGAGCCTGTTTGCGGTATGCAAGACCTTTTTCATAGAGCTTTAAAAAGCACCACTGAGTCCATTTATAATAATCCGGCATACATGTCTTTATCTCGTAGTTCCAGTCGAACATAGCGCCCATTGCTTTGAGCTGTTTTTCCATCGTCTTTATATTGGCGAGCGTGGAATCTTCTGGGTGTATGCCTGTCTTTATAGCGTAGTTTTCTGCAGGAAGACCGAAAGCGTCAAAGCCCATAGGCTCGAAAACTTCGTATCCGCTCATTCTCATGAACCTTGCGTATGTATCCGAAAGGCCATAGTTATACCAGTGCCCAACATGAAGCTTTGAACCGCTGGGGTACGAGAACATCTCGAGCACATATTTTTTATTTTCAACTTTGCTTTTATCAAAGCTGTAGAGCTTTTCCTTTGCCCATTTTTTCTGCCATTTCTTTTCTACTTTTTGATAATCCATTAATACGGTCGTTCCTTTCCTGTGCCGGACAAAAATCCTTTTATCCGTGCTGCTTGCTACATTATTATATAAAACTTATAAAAAAGCAATACTTAACCCACCAGGCTTGGCCTGTTTAATTCGTACATTGAGCTCATATGTATTCTCAATATGCTAGCTTGCGTAGTTTTCAATAATATGTTTACTCAGCCTATTAGGGTTACAGTTGCCATGGCTGAAATGCCCTTTCCTTTTCCCTCGAACCCAAGGCCTTCAGTAGTTGTTGCTTTTACGCTTACGTAGCTGACGGCCAACCCGGTCTTTTCCGCTATGTTAACACGCATGTTGTCTATATATCCTGAAACCTTAGGGCGCTGCATTATAAGCGTGGAATCTATGCTGGTGATTTGATATCCGGCTTCTTCAACTATATCCACAGTTTTTGACAACAAGGAAAGGCTGCTTGCGTTTTTGAACTCGTCTATACACGGGAAGTGGTGCCCGATATCTCGGCTGGCGACTGCCCCGAGCAGCGCGTCTATGATTGCGTGCAGAAGAACGTCGGCATCGCTATGGCCGACAAGCCCGTGGGTATATGGTATCGTTTCGCCGCCCAGCACCAGATGCCTGCCTTTTTTCAGCCTGTGTACGTCATAGCCCGTGCCGACCCTTACTGTTTCTCCGGCGATTTTTTTTGCCACTGCTATATCCTCCGGCGTTGTTACTTTTATGTTGCTGCTGTCCGATTCAATAAATGTTATAGGAATACCCATGCGCTCAACCAGACTGCACTCATCCGTGCCGAGGAAACCGTCTTTCTCGGCCTGCTTGTGCGCTTTTTTTATCAGTTCGAATGAGAACGCCTGGGGCGTCTGTATGTTGATAAGTTCGCTTCTGTCCAGCGTTTCTATAATCTGTTCGGCCTTAAGGCGTTTGATAGTATCTATTGTTCTGACGCCGACAGCTGCTGCTTCCGTTTTTAATGCTGCCTCTGCGCATCCTGAAAGAGTCTGCGGTTTAACGAAGCACCTTGCGCCGTCGTGTACGAGCACTACGTTTGCATCCTCTATTGAAGCAAGTGCGTTTGCTACGGAGTGCTGCCTCTCTTCACCTCCGGTAACTGTATCAAACGGCATGCTCAGAATGCGGGAAGCGGCAGCAGATGTCTCTGCTTCGTCAACCTTTTGGCAGACGACTAAGACCTTATCGAAACACTCGGCCTTTTCAAAGGCTTCAAGCGAGCGTTCAAGCACCGTTTTTGCGCCGATGCGTATCATCATTTTGTTTTCGCCCATACGCTTTGCGTTTCCTGCCGCAAGCAGTATGCCGACTACTTTAGCCATTTCTGGTTTCCTCTAATATTTCGTACATGGCGCCTGCGTCCTCTTTGCGAACGGTATCGGCGACCTGCAGAACTTTTACTTTAAGCGTGTTTGAACCAAAGCGGACTTCGATCTCGTCTCCTGGCTTTATATCCTTGCCCGACTTTGCAACATTACCGTTTACGCTGACACGCTTTTTAGCGCACGCTTCATCGGCTACTGTCCTTCTTTTTATTATCCTTGAAACCTTAAGGAACTTATCCAGCCTCATTATTAGTTTTGTCCTTTCGTTTAAAGACTCTGTTTGCCTCTTTTTTGATATTATAACAGAAAAAACGGGAATTTACACGACAGAAGTCTTTGGCGCAGCCAATAAGCGCCGGGCTGTTTCCTTTCGGCACTATTGCTTCAATGGAAAAGGAAAAGTGCCCTCGCTTTTAAACGATTGCACCATTTCTTATATATAAGGTTACCCGTGGATGACTATTGTTGCAAATGTATAATAACCCGCCTGCATTAGCGGCGTATAAAAGCGCTGTGAAATCTGCGTTAAAAACGAAGAAAAAGAAAAAGCGCTTCACGGATTTCTCCTCTGAAGCACTCTTTCTAAATATATATTAATTGCTGGTTGCCTTGTTTATGCTTATTATCATATACCATCAATATGAATAATATGTAAACAGAAAAGATACTTTTTGTGAACTTGAAAATCAAAGCTCTTTTTGCATGACCAGCCTGTCTTCTCCTTCTCCATATTCGTCCTTGGAATTCTCTATCACCGTGAACCCGAGCTTTTCTCTGTAGACTGAAAGGGCCGTGAAGTTGGCGGGGTCTACGGTAAGCTTTATGTGTGTTATGCCGAAGCGCTGCAAGTTCCCAAAAGCGAATTTTAACAGTTCTGTGCCCACATCTCTGCCCCTGAAAACAGGCAGCACGGCAACGCTCATAAGGTAGGCAGTGCCAATCTCGTTTATGTCCCGCATGAAGTATGCGCAGGCTATAGGATCGTCTTCATCGTCAACTGCAGCGTATACTTTGCCATAGCGCATCATGGGTACTATTACATATTCGTTTAACGCCCCTTTGCCGAAAGCTTGTTTTTCGATGTCCATTATCTGCTCTAGCCTTCTTCGGTCTGAGTAATCTATCGGTTTGAAAGAAATAGTCATGGGGTTTCCTCCTTGTTTCCTCTTATTTTTCTGAGTAATCTTCTGCAAGGGAATTTGCGAACTGCCTTACGGATGAATATTCCGCTGCGTAGGCCTCCGGCACTTTTATCTCTCGCTTGCCCATAAGCGAATCTGCCTGGAAGCTGAAGGTCGCTTCGTCGCACACTATTATATGGTCAACGAGATCTACGTTCAAGAGCCTTAGCGCATCCATTATCTTTAAGGTCATCTCTATGTCTTTAGTGGAAGGTTTAACGCTGCCGCCTGGGTGGTTGTGGGCTATGATAGCCTTTGCTGCACGATTACGCAGCGCCGAAGCGGCGATTTTTTCTGTATATACCGGCGACTCGTTTAAGCTGCCTTCCGAAAGCTTTTCAGAATTTATCACACGGTTCTGGGTGCTGAGCCACAGAACGTGCAGCTCTTCGTAAGGCTTGCCGAACAAAAGGGACACGCAGTAGTCGCACGCATGCTTTATGGTTTTAACAGCCGGCTTTGGCCCCAGTCTGCTTTTTTTGTATGCACGCAGCACATGCGGGACAAGCCTTAAGTGTGCTGCGGCTTTAGGCCCCATGCCAGAAACACTGCAAAGGTCTTTTTCATCCGCCTCCAGCACAGCATAAAGACTGCCGAACTTGTCCAGCAGTCTGTGTGCGATGTCGTTTGTATTTACACGTGGGAGAGCATCGAAAAGCATATATTCGAGTATCTCGTGTTCTGCGAAATCTTCAAAACCGCTTCTTTCGAACTTGGCCCTCATACGTGCTCTGTGTCCTTCGCCCATATGCTGTCTCCGTTTTTGTCAGCTTGAACAGCCCGAACAGCTAGAACAGCTTCCGGAACTACAGGAAGATGCTCCCCCGCCTGCGCTTCCTCCGAAATAACACTTGCCCTGATAATAGCGCTGGGTGTCTTTCGACTCGCAGCTGGGGCATGGCGGCTTCTTATCCGCGCTTGTCAGCTCTTCAAATACAGCTCCGCAGTCATTGCATATAAATTTCAGTAGTGCCATTAAAATCATTCCTCTCTGGTACAAGCCAAATATACTTTTGAAACCTTGTACTATTAATATTTTGCACCAGCAATAATACTATCTATAACATCTTTCTTCGCCAGAGTATGAATATAGTCACACCTGCGAAAATAAGCGACAGGCCAAGCATTATGCCAAACCCGAGCGACGAGCGCTCGAACGGAACAGGCACATTCATGCCCCAGAAGCTTGCTATAAGCGTCGGCACCGCAATGATTATAGTGATGGACGTCAGCAGCTTCATGACGTTGTTTAGGTTGTTGCTCATTATCGAAGAGAACGTGTTCATCGTACTGTTTAAGATGTTTCGGTATATCGAAGCCATCTCTATTGCCTGTTTGTTTTCTATGATAACGTCTTCGAGAAGGTCTTCGTCTTCGGGATAGCGTTTTATAAGGCTTGTCTTTGTCAGCTTCTCCAGCACTATTTCGTTTGACTTTAGCGATGTAGAGAAGAACACGAGGGACTTTTCTAGCTTTAGCATGTTAAGAGTGCTGCGCAGTTCTCTGTTCCTTAGGTTTTTGTGCATGTTGTTTTCAACAAGCGTCGTGGCCTTGTCTATCTGTCGCAGGTACTGCAGGTACTTTGTGCTCGATTTGTACAAAAGCTGCAGCACGAACCGTGTCTTTTTGCAGGTATCAAAGCCTCTGACTCTGTTCTCCATAAAGTCTTCGATTATCGTCGTTTCCTCAAGGCACACTGTTATCACCTTATCCTCCAGCAGTATGATGCCAAGCGGCAGTGAGTTGTAAAGAAACGATGTGCCTTCAGGCTCGACAACAGGGATGTCGACTATTATGAGCGTCTGGTTTTCTTCTTTATCTGTACGAGGCGTTTCCTCTTCGTCGAGGGCAGCCGTTAAAAAGTCTCGTTCTATTCCGTGCTCTTTTGCAATCTGATCGACTTCCTCGGGCGACGGGTCATAAAGATGTATCCAAACTCCTGGGCATGCCGAGTCTAGTTTGCTGAGGCTGTTTCCTTCTGTTTTGTGGTAATAAATCATAGTTGCAAGCACCGCCTTTCTTTTTTTGTCCCTTTGTAGAGAAGGGCTTTAGCTAAGTGCATATTTGCCTGCAATGCGGTATGCACTTTCGCTGCGTATCCGTTTTAACTTAGGGTCTGCGTCCACGCATACCACCTCCTTATGATTTAAAAACTTATAAACTTATTATTTTTTGCGCAGCTTTTCCATCTCTCGCTCTATGCCGCCGGGCTTGCCGTCTATACGGCGAAGCGAGTTTATCGTGCCTATTATGTGCCCGATGATAAACAGGCCCCAAAAGCCGACCGGCCACGCAAACCAAGGGTATCCCTTGCCTGTTAGAAAATAGATCAGCACCATCAGCGCAGAAACTATCAGGAACAACGATACATGATAAGTGAATCCACGTTTGATATAATAGCGGCGCTGTGCCACATTCCGGAGTTTCTCTTCGCTCATGCTCTTATAATCGATCGACATAACTGTTCACCTCGATACATGGTCCCTGCCGACTTAAGAGCCGGAGGGGTGAATATAAAAAGCTGCTCATAAAATCTCTATGCTATTATAACACGAAAGAATATGTTTGCAACATCCGTTGTTCTTCAAACGATATGCCGACATGAATGTTTGACACTTATTTTGCATGAAAGTATAATCAAAGCAACGGCGGCGGGTCTGTGGTTGAAAGTCGATGCCAGTCGCAGGCGAAGCGATCCACGTAAGCCGGGCTAATACGCCCGGTGAGCATAGTGCGGTTTAGAAGTTAGTCCGGCCGGAAGGAATTCCGAGAGGCCCAGTAGTGGGAAGGCGAATGCTTTAGTAGCGAAAAGCCCAGCCGGCGGATGTGGGGGAAAAGACCAGGTCAGCCGCCGCCGACAATAATTACTCCTTTATCGAATAGTCTATATTAATATGGAAAGGTGTATTCGAATGAGAGATAGAAAAATTATTTTTCTTATAATGCTGGCAGTTCTGCTGGCTGCTTTTCCGCTGACTGCGTCTGCGAACTCTGTTGCGCCAGACCCAAACGATCATGAGATATTAATAGACGATGTAAGCGATATTGAGCAGATCACTTTCTATGGCTATCTTGAAGATGGCAGCAGAGAAGTTATAGAGCAGTTTTCGACTATGGACGATGAGCGTATGACAAGGACGAGAGTCGCTTCCGAGCGGCTCGTAGAGCTTTATAACGACGGCGGAATGTATTCCGGATTTTCTGTAGAGATTGTGTTTGAGGATGGCTCTGAGCAGCAGTCAGCAATAGTGGAATTCCTGGGTGAAGACAGCTATGTCTACAGCGTAAGCGGTAACGAATTTGAGCTCAAGGGCACATTCAAAACTTTGAAGCCGGGCGGATTTGATATAGCACTTTGGGTGTTAGTGCTAGTGTTACCGTGGGGACTTACGGTGCTGCTTGAATGGCTTATGGCGCTCATTTTCAAGATAAAACCGTCAAGATACGTATGCTTTACCAACCTCGTATCCAACCCTGTGATGAACATAGTACTGCTGATAGTCATGTCTAACTTAATGATAAGCTATTTCTGGGTGGTGCTTGTTCTTGAAGTGCTTGCGGCAGGCTTTGAGTATTTATTCTATATATTCAGGTATAAGGATATCGGCAAAGTGCGCTTGCTGTTGTTTACGATAACTGCGAATGCGGTAAGCTTTGGCGCCTATGCTATAATAAACGGGCTTTTCTAAAGTTGTTTTTAGTTAGAAAGTAATATGGTATAATGAATAAAAATTTGCTTCGGAGGAATATATGCGCAAAATATATATCATTGTTGTTTTAGTGGTTATCAGTGTTTTTCTTTTAACAGGCTGCGGGCTAATGGCTGCTGCTTCAGAGTATGACGAGCTTATAGAAAACGTGCTTTACAGTATAAACGAAGGTGATTATACAGAGTATCAGGATAGTTTTTTGGACGAAGTGGCAGACTCAGATGACTTCATTCCTGCATTGAAGCAGATAGACGAATACATTGATGGGGACATAACAGAGTTTAAAAAAACGGGCTTTTATACGAATACGAGCGTTTTAAACGGCAAAACCGAGATATCGACAGACCTTACATACAGCGTTGTAACGACCAAGGATGAATATGTTTTGGAAGTAACGATGTATAGTGAGGATAAAAATGAAGAGCAAAAGATAATGTATTTCTCGGTTAGCATGGCAGAGGACCAGGAAGAGGAATAAAAAATATGGTAATAGAAGTATGAAAAGGACAGCCATTACAGCTGTCCTTTTTATATTGCCGTTAAACCTCTTCTGCGGCTTGCACTTTGTCTGCTTCCGGCAGCCTTATCATAAGGATAAGACCGACTATAAACAGCGGAAGGATAGCAAAAATGCTAAGCCTTGGGATACCTGTAAGAGTAGCTATCAGTGCCATCAGGAAAGGTCCGATAATAGCAGCGAATTTGCCGAAAATATTGTAGAAACCGAAGAACTCGTTTGAGTTTTTCTTTGGTATCAGTTTAGCGTAGTAAGAACGTGAAAGCGCCTGTATACCGCCCTGAGCGGAGCCGATGAGCACGCCGAGGATGAACACGTTCCAGATGTCGAACATTAGCGAAGCAAAAATACATGCTCCGATATATGTGATAATGGCAACGATTATCATGCGCTTTGTGCCAAACCGTTTTGCGAGCCTGCCGTACATAAGCGCAAAAGGAAATGCTATTATCTGAATTACCAGCAGTATTCCGAGCAGCAGAAAAACGTTGCTAGAATCAAGCCCAAGAACATCTGTTGAGTATGGTACGCACATCTTTATTATCGTATCTACGCCGTCGATATACATGAAGTATGCAATCAAAAAAGAGAATACGAGCTTGTACTTTCTTATGTTAGAAAATGTTTTTGCCAGTCTTTTGAATGAGTTGCCTATTGGGTTTTTCTCTGGTTCTATAAAGTGAATCTGCTTTACATTCCTTAGCATTGGTATTGTAAACAGCCCCCACCATACAGCTGTGATGCCAAAGCCAAGCTTGTAGCCGAGCATGTTGTCCATGCCTACCATTAATATTACACCGAGGCTGATTGCAAACGGTATTACGCTGGCTATATAGCCGTATGCAAAACCGCTGGAGGATACTTTGTCCATGCGCTCGTTGCCGGAAACATCGACCAGAAAAGCATCGTAGAATATATTAGCACCGGCAAATCCTAAACAGGTAACAATGTAGAATATAACCAGCATTGCGATCTGGCCGTTTGGAACGACTGCCAGAGCTGCGGTGAAAACCACACCCAGCAGAAAAAAGAAAGAAAAGAAGCGCTTTTTATAGTGCCTGTAGTCTGCAATTGTTCCGAGTATAGGCGCCAGAATTGCTATTATTATACTGGCTATGCTGTTGTAATAACCAAGGTCCATGCTTCCGCTGCCCTTAAACATGGCAAAGTAGACTGGCAGCAGCGCTGTTGTGATTGCGATCGAGTATGCACTGTTGCCACAGTCATACAATATCCAGCTTCTCTCCGTTTTTGTCAGTTTCATTTTTTCCATAGTGCACTCCTAATAAGTTAGTTTATGATACAGCTTGTTTACCGCCTGCGAAATGGCAAGCAGGTTTTCGTTTTTAGTTTGTAGCGGCAGTGCGCACTCAGGAGAAACAAGGCGGATGCCGCACTTCAGGGCGTGCTCCACTTCTTTTTCAACATCCTGAGGAGTGCCGGAAAGAAGGGTGTCGGGTATATTTATGTTTCCTGCAAGCATCATGCCGCCTGCCGCTTTGACGGCAGCGCCCGCTTCGTTTTTACTCTCGAAATGGAAGAGGTCAAAGCCAGCCTGTGCAAACAGCGGTATGCGGTCTAGCGTTTTGCCGCAGCAGTGAAGCACGAAAGTGTTTTTGTCAAAGCCGGATATCAACTCTTTGTGTATGGGCTGGAGGAACTCCGAATAGGTTTCTTTACTGGCAAGGTCGCCTGTGATATGGTCGGCCATGGTTATCATATCGGCGCCTGCATCCAGCTGGGCCTGTGCAAATGCTTTTGTGACTTGTTTATACTTGTTTAAAAGGTAGTGAACCCGCTCTTTGTTGAGTATTGTGTCTATCAGAAAGTTTTCGGTGCCGCAAAGGTGAAGCCCGAGAGTCCAGGCTCCCATCACTTTGCCAAAGATAAAAAGATCTTTGCCGTAACGCTTTCGCAGAAGCTTTATCGCTTCAAGAAGAGACTTAACCGGCGCTCTGTCCAAGAAATCTTCCGGTATCTTAAAATCTTCTGCATGGTGGTCTGGAGCATATTTCTGGGCGGGCATGTCGAGCTCGCCTCCCCATTCAACCTTCTCTCCAAGAGCAGCGGCTTCAAGGACGACGCTGAAATATGGCATTGCGCTATCGAAACCAAGATGCTCGAAAGGATATGCGGCAAGCGCAGCGGCGGCGTCTGGGTCTAGATGGACTTTGGGAAAATCAATATGAAGAGAGAGGCAGGAGTCGTGCGTTGCGTTTGATACAGCGGCTATTACGCCCGGCTTGTCAAAATCCTCTTTGTTTAAAATAGCTTTGATCCGTTCACGTGAATTCATAAAAAGAACTCCTTTGCACGTATATACAATAATTCTACCTTTGCGTCGAAAACCCCTTTTAAGCGGCTGCGAAAAACGATATTTAATATAAATTAAACTTGTCATTAACTTCACCGTAACAAAGGCAAGCCCTGAGAAAACAATATAATATCTGTAAAAGAACCTGTCTGCCGCTTGAAATAGGGCTTATATTAATAATTTGTAACAGTTTTGTTATTGATAGCGTTTCTGTCATTGTATATTATAGTTGTTAAGATTTAAGATGGGATGTGATGTTTTGTACAGAGTTATCTCGTTTAGCAAAGACTCTAAAAAGGTCAAAGACTTTGTAAAACTCGAATTCAAGATGTATAAAGACGATAAAGACTGGGTTCCTCAGCTTAAAGGCGATACAAAAAAGGTGCTTCAGGGAAAAGGCAACCCTTTGTTTGCAAATGGGAACCAGTGCTTTTTCATGGTATATGACGGCAGGAAGCCTGTCGCAAGGGTGCTTGTCGGCATAGATGAAGAGCTTAACCGCATCCGCGGATTCAGGCAGGGCTACTTTAGCATGTTTGAATGCATAGACGATTATAAAGCATGTGAGATGATGCTGGACGAAGCTTTCGGCTGGCTTAAGGAAGAAGGCATTGAAAAAGTGATAGGTCCGCTTTCTCCTTCCAACGGAGACGACCGCAAGGGTTTTGTAGTCATGGGCGAAGGACAGCCGGTGCTGCAGAACGCTTACACAAAAAAATATTATCCTGCTTTGATAGAGCGCTATGGATTTGCAAAGAATGACGATCATTTCGCTTATTTTTTCAACCCCGGGATATTCTCTGTTGAGAGACATGAAAAGGTAGTCAACTATACAATGAAGAAGTACGGATTCAGGGTAGACAAGCTCGATCCTAAAAATATTGAGAAGGAAGCAAGAGACATAAAACAGATACTGGACAACAGTTTACCCGACTCGTGGGACTATCTTGTTCCGCCGACGCTGGAAGGTGTTATAGACGAATTCAAAGCGTTGGTACCGCTGTATGACGGTAACTATTGTTACATAGCCAGGAAGGGCGACAAACCCATCGGTTTCATGGTAGGGCTGCCGGACTATAATCAGGTGTTAAAACGCATGAAAGGAAAGCTGCTTCCTATTGGCTGGGCAAAGTTTCTTATATTCAAGAGAAGGATAAACGGAATAAGGGTGCTTATTCAGATGGTGGACAAGGAATATCAGAAGATAGGCGTGAACCATGCTATGTTCCTTGAAGGATATAAGGATACTATGAGGGCCGGGATAGATTATGTGGAAGTTTCCTGCATTGATGAAGAAAACCTTCCTTCAAGGCTGGGGGTAGAGAATTTCGGCGCAGCCCACTACAGGACATATAGGACGTATAAGTATGAGTTCGGTGAGAAAAAAGCGAAATAGAACTAAAATATAGGGTCTGCACATGAATGCGTAGACCGGTAAACTGCCGCATTAAAGCGGATTGCTTTTGATTTTTGAAAACCTGCGCGGATATTTTTCCGGTGTAGGCTTTTCTTTTTTTATGATAATTACTGCACCTTCGCCTGTGGACTGGACAGACTGGACGGAACAGAAAAGAGAGCCAAGGGCTTTATTAGCTTTTACAAGTTCGTCTCTATATGTTTCGCCTTTGTAGGCGATGAGCGTGCTGCCTGGCTTTAGCAGCGGAACGCACAGTTCCATCAGAACGTTTAGAGAAGCCAACGCACGGGACAGTGCAAAGTCGAAAGTGCCACGCAGTTGGCAGGCTTGCTCTGCACGTTCGTTTATAACGGTAACATCGATTGCAGTTTTGGCTGCCGCAGCTTTTATAAAATCTGTTTTTTTGCCGACTGAGTCCATAAGCGTCATGTCTAGATCTGGGCGTATTATCTTGAGCGGAATGCCCGGGAAGCCTGCACCGCTTCCTACGTCGATGACTTTAGCGCCGCTTGGCAGTTTTATATATTCGGTCAGTTCCATTGCACCATAAAAGTGCATTTGTGCGGCTGCGGCTTCGTCTGTGATCCGGGTAAGGTTGGTGGTTTTATTCGCTTCTACAAGCAGCCTAAAGTATTCTTCGCATTTTTGTATGGTATTTGAAGGGCAAGAAATGCCGCCTTTTTTTATCAGGTTTTCAAGTGTTTCTGAAAAGATGCTCATATAGTTTCTCCGATCATTTCAACTCCTGCAGAAGTGCAGCTGTATGCGCCGCAAAGCTCGAAGCTGCCTTTTATTTTCGCTGCAGCGGCTTGTGCTTTCTGCTGGGTTTCAAATACGCAGAACATGCTGCTGCCCGAGCCGCTCATAAAAGCTTTACCATAGGCTGAAAGTGCGCCTGCTGCTCTCATGATATCTGGCGCTATTTTAAGCGCAGCCATTCCGAGTGAATTTCCCGAATATCGCCTGAACATATCTAAGTCACCTTTTTGCAGCGCAAAGGCTGTGCTCTCAATACTGATGTGCTGTGTTTTTTTGTATGCTTTGAAAGCTTCGGCTGTACAGACGCCCTGGTGCGGCTTTATGACCGTGAACCAGAGTGGTTTTTTAAGAGTGAGACGCTCGAGTTTCTCGCCGATACCTTTTGCTCTGGCTGTGCCGCCCATAATGCAAAACGGTACGTCTGCGCCGATTTTCCTGCCAAGATGCATAAGGGTTTCTGTGCCAAGGTGTGTTTCGTAGAGAGCGTCAAGACCAAAAAGTACTGCGGCTGCGTCTGCACTGGAGCCGCCAAGGCCGGCCATAGCAGGGATGTGTTTTTCTATACTGATATCAGTACCGCCGGATTCTGTGTATTCAGAAAACAGTACGGCAGCTTTGAAGGCTGTGTTGTCTTTTTCATCAGCGCAGGGGTTGCTCATGCTGACACTGACAGAGCTGCTTTTTTCTATGCTTACGATGTCATAGAGCGAAATGCTCTGCATTATGGTGTCTAGCTCGTGATAGCCGTCCGGGCGTTTTTCTTTGACTTCCAAAGCAAGATTAAGCTTTGCGTACGCTTTGAGTTTCACTGTTTTTCCTCCAGTCTTTCAAGCGCCCATGCTGCGTGCTCGTTTACAGGGTTTGGTGAGCTTTTAGACAGTTCTTTTAACTGCTGAACGGTATCATTTTGCATCGTGTTGGCGCTGTAGAGCGCTGCCTGAGAGAGTATGCGCTGCTTTCTTGCCATGTTTTTGCCGGCAAGCTCTTGCAGCTCTTGGATATGCTGACCTGACAAAAGCTCCTCTGTTTTAAACTGGACTGGCAGACGCCTTGTTTTGCTGTTAAGCGGGCACGCTGCTTGGCAAAGTTCGCATCCAAGCAGTTGGTAAAGGCCGCTCCTAAGGTGTTCCGGAACAGTAAGGTTGCTGTGATAGCGTAGGCACTCGGTGATGTTGCCGACAGCAGCAGACGGACATGCGGCTTCGCACGCACCGCATTTAAGGCAGCCTTGTGCAGTGGATGATCTGTGCTTCGTCTGTGCTGCGTCGGAAAGTATCGTCTGTATACTGATAAGAGAGCCGAAATCTTTATGGTAATAAAAGCCGTTGTTGCCAATAAAACCGCCGCATTTGAGAGCATATTCTTTTGAGTTTAGCATAGTGTCGTGTTTTGCGGAGAAACCTGCTTCATGTATATACTGTTCTAGTTTTTTTGCAGCGTGGTAGCCCCTGTTGGAGGCGATATAATAAGGCGAGAGAGCCATCGTCCCAGGGTTCGGTTCGTATGTACCGCAGTATCTGAAGAAAAGCACTATAACACAAGGAAGCTTCTCGTTATCGCTTGTAACAAAGGCGATATCGTCCGCTCCAAGCTCTGCTGATTTGCTTTTTAGTTCATCATTTATGCTTTGCATAACAGAATTATTGCATAAATAAATATAAATAACAATGCAAAAATGTTGATAACTTGCTATGCTTGTTATATAATGAAGTGCATAAATAACACACAAAAAGGAAAAATTATGAAAAAGTATTTATTGGTAGCATTAGTTATAATAATGGTTTTAACGGCAGCTGCGGGATGCAGCAAGGCCGATCCGCTCAGCACCAGCCTTGGCGATTTTGAATATGAGCAGGTGTTCACAAAAACGCTGGGTGAGGAAACAGCCGGAGAGGATAGCATATACCTTGTTATCTATCTTAAGCCGGCAGAGGGCAACGCCGTTACAATGGACCAGGCACAGGAATATTTCTACAGCGGAGTGCAGGCGCGTGTCGCTGGGCTTGAGTACGACCTTTCTTTCCTTGCGTACGAAAAAGTGGACGAAAGCTTCCTAAGGTATGGGCTTGTGTTCGAAGTGATGGATGATAATTATGAGAACGCAAAACAGATGCCGGAGGTAACGCTGATACTGCCTTAGTCCCAAAGCGAATACTCCTCTTTGTTTTTAAGCGCAGTTAAAAGAATATCACGGGCTTTAGGGTTGGTCTTGCTTATATGGCGGAGCAGCTCTTTTATTTCTTCCCGTTTTGTATTGCCCGAAGCGGGGCAGGGATTGCCTGTGGTCGGGATGTTGTGGCGGCGCACAGACGAGACTATCTCGTGCTCCGGCAGGTATACAAACGGACGAATTAATGTTATGCCCGTGCGGTCAAGGTATGTGACGGGTTTGAACGTGCGCATCCTTCCTTCATAAAGCATAGACAAAAACAACGTTTCAAGGCAGTCGTCCCGGTGGTGGGCGAATGCGCATTTATCTATACCTATGGATTTGAGCTCGTTGAACAATGCCCCTTTGCGCAGCTTCGAGCACAGCGAGCAGGGGTTTGTTTCCTGTCTTACGTCGAATACTATCTTTGATATCTGCGTTTCGACGCAGGTGAACTCTATGTCAAGAGACTTGCAGTAGTCTTCAATAAGCTTAACATCAAAACCGTTGAAGCCAAGGTCTACAGTAACAGCGCAGATGTCGAATTTGGTTTTTGCAAAGTTCTTATAAAGGTGAAGTGCGTAAAGAAGCGCCATGGAATCTTTACCGCCGGACAGCCCGATGGCTATACGCTCGCCGTTTTTTATCATATTAAAATCTTCGTCGGCACGCCGCAGGTGCCCCAAGGTTCTTTTCATGACACATATTATATCAGCAAAAGCATTGCAAACAAAGCATCATTTAAGATAGAATAGTAAGAAATTAGAAACAGCAAAGGAAAGACGTTATGATTTGGAGTTATCTGGCGGTGTTCGCACTGTCTGCAGTACCCATAATAGAACTAAAAGGAGCTATACCCGTCGGGATGAGCCTCGGCGTGCCGGAGCTTCACTGTTTTCTTCTGGCCGTTTTCGCGTCTATGCTGTTCTCGCCGGCTCTTATACTGCTGACCCGGCGGATATTGGCGTGGTTTCAGAAGAGCAAAGTCAGTGCGTTCAGAAGGTTTGGACAGTGGCAGCAAAGGCGGCTTGCAAAACGGGGAAGCGGGCTCAAGAAGTATGGAGAGCTTGCGTTTTTGTTTATACTCGTAGCGATTCCGCTGCCCACCACGGGTGTGTGGACTGGCTCAATGGTGGCTGGGCTTTTCGATATAAGGCTAAGGACTGCTCTGCCGGTCATATTCGTAGCAAACTGCGTTGCCGGATTGCTGGTCTGGCTTATTTGGGGGTTTGCAACTTAAAGCGTTTGTGATAGAATAAAACTACATAAAAACCCCTTATCAAGAGTGGTGGAGGGACGGGCCCTATGAAACCCGGCAACCTAGGCTAGCAAAGCCCTGCGGTGCCAATTCCCGAAAGATGAGGAAGAAAAGACATTTTCTGCCTCGCTTCTGCGGGGTTTTTTTGATAAAAAAGACAGGAGACAAATATAATGAGAAGAGTATTTACATCAGAATCGGTAACTGAGGGACATCCGGACAAGATATGCGACCAGATAAGCGACAGCGTTCTTGACGCTATACTAAAAGAAGACCCAAACGCAAGAGTTGCATGCGAAACAGCAGTGACCACCGGTCTTGTGCTCGTGATGGGAGAGATTACGACGGACTGCTATGTGGACATAGCCAAAACGGCAAGAGAAACTATACGTGACATCGGCTTTACAAGGGCAAAATACGGATTTGATGCGGACACTTGCGGTATACTTTTATCTATCGACGAACAGTCGACGGACATTGCAATGGGAGTGAACAAAGCAGACCAGGGCGCAGGTGACCAGGGAATGATGATAGGGTATGCGTGCAGGGAGACGGATGAGCTTATGCCTATGCCGATAACGCTTGCGCACAAACTTGCGCACAGACTGGCGCAGGTGCGCAAAGACGGAACGCTTGAATATCTGCGGCCGGACGGCAAGGCGCAGGTGACGGTGGAGTATGAAGGAAATACGCCTGTGCGTGTGGACGCCATTGTCGTCTCCGCTCAGCATTCAGAGAGCGTTACCGAAGAACAGGTGGAGAAAGATATAATGGAGCACGTTATAAAACCTGTGATTCCGCAGAGGCTGCTTGACGCAAATACGGTCTATTTCATCAACCCGACAGGAAGGTTCGTCATTGGCGGGCCGGCTGGGGACTCTGGACTTACCGGCAGAAAGATAATCGTAGATACGTATGGCGGATATGCGCGTCACGGCGGCGGCGCATTTTCCGGCAAAGACCCGAGCAAAGTGGACAGAAGCGCAGCTTATGCCGCAAGGCACATTGCAAAGAACGTGGTTGCGGCAGGGGTAGCGGAACGCTGCGAGATAGTTTTAGCTTATGCTATCGGAGTTGCGGAGCCGGTATCGATATGCGTGGACACGCACGGTACGGGGATGCTGAGCGATGCTGAGATAGTCCACCGCATCAAGCACACGTTCGACCTGCGGCCGGCAGCTATAATAGAACGCCTTGGACTGCGTGCGCCGATATACAGGCAGACGGCAAGCTACGGACACTTTGGAAGACCTGAGCTGAACCTGCCGTGGGAGAAGCTTGACATGGTGGACAGGCTGGGATAAAGCAAGAAGACTGCTGCTAAAGATGCGCTGTGTGCAAATTTATAATCATAAAAAATACTCGGGATTTTAAAAAGTTTCGAGTGTCTTTTATATGACGAGGTTTCGTTTGGGTTTATAATGAATGGTTATATATAGTATATGATTAATAAGAGGACAATCCAAATTATATAAAAATATTTAGTGAGTGTGATTGTATGAAAGGTGAAAATCAGTCGATACCAAGTATTAACGATCTTATGATAAACTCTATTGAAGAGGCTATTTTTCTGGTGTCTTTTGAAGGTGGTAAGTTTCTGTTTGCCAAGAGCAATCCGGCGTTTAGTAAGCTTGTTGGCGCAAAAGAAGACATTGTTGGGAAAACACTGCAAGAGCTGATGGGCGAAGAGGCGAGCGCGAGAATTGAAGCGAATTATAAGCACTGTATAGAACAGAAGCGGCCGATGACTTTTGAAGAAACGCTGATACGTAATTCCAGAGAACAGATTTTGCATACCACGGTTGTACCGGTTTCGCATAATAGTAAGACATATATACTTGGTTCCAGCATCGATATAACTGAGATGAGAAGTGCTGAGGAACATGTGCGAAGAAATCTTATGCAGAGCGAGATACTTATAGACGTTCTTCAGCATCGTTCGGATAATATTCAGGAATATCTTGATTACGCACTAAGTCAGCTGCTTAATCTTACAGAGAGCAAATACGGATACATATATTTTTATGATGAGATAAAAAAAGAGTTTACTCTTAATACTTGGTCGATAGAAGTCATGCAGTCCTGTAAAATCCGAGACAAACTTACTGTATACCATCTGGAAAAGACAGGCATATGGGGAGAGGCGGTCAGGCAGAGAAAGCCTATAATGGTAAACGAATTTGCCGCACCAAACTCTTTGAAAAAGGGATATCCAGAAGGACATGTATCGCTTGAAAGGTTTTTGACAATACCTGTTTTCGACGCAGACAGCATTGTTGCTGTTGTCGGCGTATCGAATAAGGAAACGGAATATGATGACAACGATGTAATGAATATGCAGATATTTATGAATAATGTATGGAAGGTCGTAGATCGTATTCGAAGCGAGCGAAAATATAGAGCTATGTTTGACCAGTCCGCTTCGGGTATCTGTATGTGTACGCTTGAGGGAAAATATATTGATGCAAATAAAACATTTTGCGATATGGTAGGATATAGTCTTGGCGAATTAAAGCAAATGACTTTTCGTGATATAACATTTCCTGAAGATATTGAGAAGAGCAACGATTATTTTAAAGATATGGTATCGGCTGGAAGCAAGAACGAAGTTATTGAAAAGAGGTACCGCAAAAAAGACGGCAGCATTTGTTATGTGAATATTTCCGGTTCGGTTGTTGATGACGCAAACTCTGCTCAGCCGTATGCTGTTATCACCGTTCAGGATATAACCGATAGAAAGAAACTTGAAGACCAGAAGCTTGTTATTGAGGCTAAACTGCGCAATCAGCAGAAGCTGGAATCTATAGGAACTCTGGCCGGTGGAGTTGCGCATGAAATAAACAACCCTATAAACGGTGTTATAAACTATGGGCAGCTGATATTGGATTGTGAACCGCACGACGAAATAAAACAGTATGCGCAGGAAATTATTAAAGAGTCGGATAGAATCTCTGCAATCGTAAGTAATCTTTTACAGTTTTCAAGGCAAGAAACACGTATGGCTTCTCCTTGCCGTATCAATGATGTGATAAACGATACTATAATGCTGACAAAGACACTCATTAAAGACGATCAGATAGACCTTGATATAGATATAGCTGAAAATCTTCCGGATGTGAGATGTATAAGTCAGCAGATACAACAGGTTATAATGAACCTGCTGACTAATGCGCGTGACGAACTGAATGAAAAATATAAAGGGTATCACGAAAATAAGCGCATATACCTTATTTGCAGTGAGCTGATTAAAAACGAACAAAAGTGGGTACGTGTTTGTGTTAAGGACAACGGAAGAGGCATTCCGGAAGATGTTCAGAGTAAAATATTTGACCCGTTTTTTACGACAAAGGGCAGATACAGAGGAACGGGGCTTGGTCTTGCAATCAGCTATGGGATAGTTAAAGACCACTTGGGAGAGTTGTCTTTTAAAACCAAGCAGGGAGAAGGAACGGAGTTCTTTTTAGACCTGCCTTTGTACACCAAACCGGATTTGGATTGATCGACAAAAGGAATATTTCTTGAATTCGGAGAGGCTTGACGTGATAGAAAAGATGGGGCAAGAGGCAATTAAGAGCATTTCATGGTGAGTAAGGGCTATATCATAGAGGAGAAGGAATTTAAAAGCAACGGGCGATACCGCTGCTTTTTTATCGGCATTTTTTTATATGATGCTAGACTTTTTTCTCTTCTCCAACTTTAGCGTCGCCTGTTATTTTCAGAGTGCCTGTGTATTCAACGAGGTCGATATCGCAGCCGTTGCCAAGAGTGATGTTGTGGCCACGTACGATTTTAGCTTTGGTGCTCTCGAGGTCGATGTCATTGCACTCGATTGCTTCTGCCTTTAAAAGCGCTATGCCCGGGCTGAATATAGCACGGATCGCAGACAGACCAATGTTTGCGACTTTGACGATGATTTTCTCACCGCCGATCTCTTTGGCGGAGCTGGCAGCGGAGCCTAGCTTGATATCGATCGTGTCTGCGCTCAAAAGCCCGCCAATTTTGAACTGACCGGACGAATCAAACGTGTCTGCACTGCAGTTTGCATCAATCTTTGCCGTGCCGCTGACTTTTATTGTTTCTGCCTCGAGGCTGCCCAGAATTTTTGCTGTTCCTGTGACCGATATGCTATCGCAAACAACGTCTTTGTCAAAAGTAGCTGAGCCTCTC
Organism: Christensenellaceae bacterium; assembly: GCA_963666505.2. Taxonomy (GTDB): domain Bacteria; phylum Bacillota; class Clostridia; order Christensenellales; family SZUA-584; genus JABGQS01. The sequence goes on from CAXXXL010000003.1 coordinate 322,628, forward strand.
ACTTTTAGCTCACCTATTTTAACGGCGCCTAAGATGTGCCCGTTACCGTTGACGTGCAGAAGGTCGCTAGTAACGTTTCCAAGAGCCTTGCCGTGGCCGTTTATAACAAAATCTGCACTTGTAAAGTCCCCGTCTATTTTCCCGCTCCCACTTATTTTTACTGAATTATAGTCGCCGCCGGGACCGCTGCCGCTCCCGTTTATAATAAGGTTTGATTTTTTATTATCGTTCATGATATCCTCCTAGACAAATTTTAACTTTAGTTCTTCTATGGCAGTACCAACATCTATTCTGCGCACCAGCCGGGTGTCTTTGTCAAAACAGACCTGCACTTTTGCGGAAGTTGCCATACAGCTAAACGTACCGAGCTTTCTTGTAAGGTATACTTCGCCCGGCGTGCCGCCGTTTTTAATAGAGCTTGTATGATATACTTCGAGCATGACTTTAGCTTCGTCAAGATTAACGTCTCCGGACCCCAGAACCTGACCAAATATATATGCTGACAATATCTCGCTGAAATCCAGGTCTTTATCGTCGCCCCTGGTTTCGAGGTAAAGCTTCATAACTTCTTTGGAAACAATGCCGCGATCTACGATTTCATCCGGTGGCTGTGAATTTAAGCGAAGGTCGGGCGTGAAGACCTCGGCAAGATTATCGAGAGAGACATCCTCTTTCATATTCTTGATACGGTCTATACGGCAGAGCACCTGGCTCCTGGGAAAGAAAGTCTCTTGACCCGTGTATGTAGACTTGCGGATAAACCAATCTTCGGGTATCAGTCCTTTGCGTTTCCACCGGTATAGCTGTCCGTATGATATGCCGCATTTTTCAAGCAGGTCTTTTTTTGATATAAGCTCTTCGTTCATATGTCAATCCTCCATGCCAGTAGCGTAACATAACACTGTTACGGTGTCAATAGGTTTTTTATATAGAAACCACCCGGCACAAAATGAATTACGATCATCGTGTGATTTATCTTGTTAAAATACCATTTGAGCCATTAAAAGATTACGCTTTGGTGCTTTGTGTATTGGCAGGAGCGCAGATGCGCATGTGGAAAAAAGATGGCGGTGACTGTCCGAACCAGCTTTTTTTGGATTTATCGTGATAATATGCTATAATATATTAGCAAAGTGAAACTTCTGCACTATTGTACCATTTAATGTAAGCATAAGGAGGAGCCGGATTGGAAATTACGGTTGGTGTATTTGGATTTGGAAAAACAGGGAAAAATGTATCAAATGAAATATTGAAAGATGATGTGTGCAAGCTTGAGTGGGTCATCAGAAAGTCGCATACAGACGAAGGAGAATATGCGAGCTGTCTATTGGGACTTGAAGGCAAGCGGGGCAGGATATATTCAGTCGATTCGATAAACAAGAGCTCTTTTTTTAAAGAAAACTTTGTTGATGTTATCATAGATTTTTCTATAAAAAGCGCTATTGAGACTTATGAAGCTGCGGCAAACGTGGGCACCAGGATAGTATCGGCTATTTCGAATTATGACGAAAAGCAAGCAAAGCTGCTCAAGAGAGTTGGCAAAAAGACGGCAGTATTGTATTCGCCTAACATTACGCTTGGTATAAACTTTTTGATAGAGATTTCAAAGCTGCTGCAGAGAATAGTACCGGATGTGGATATTGAGATAATCGAAGAGCACTTCAGAGAAAAGCCGGACTACTCGGGCACGGCGCTGAGGATAGCCGAAGACCTTGGACTGGATAAGGAAAGGCACGTCAACTCCATTAGAGTGGGCGGAATCGTCGGCAAGCACGAGGTGGTCTTCGGGCTGCAGAACCAGACAATACGAATTATACACGAATCGCTGAGCAGGGCGGCATTTGGTCAGGGTGCCATTTACGCAGCAAAGTGGCTCTCGGCCAAGTCGAACGGTATATACACGATGGAAGAAGCGGTGCATCTGAATTTCGCACGCAACCTTAAAGTGTTCAAAGTGGACAAATGATATTCATAGAATATAATAAGGGAAAAGAGCGGGGCTGCCCGCTTTTTTTAATATCGGGATGGAGGGACGTAGTTTATCTTTGATTGAAGGAACTTTCTTAAACTGTCATTATTGCCTTTGATGAAGCTGCTCTTCGGGATTCTGTAACCTAAATCAAAGCCGGAGTATAAGATAAAACATGATTCGTCTTCGGTGAATTTAATTATTTCTGAATATTCACGCTTTGAGCTGCCGGTGCTGCTTTCAAAGGTTATATTATCAGCAAAAATGATTTTTAATGTCATATTGTTTTTATATAGTTTCATCATTTTCTTATAATATACTCTTATTATAATGGGGGGAACAACGAAAAGCATAAGTGTTGAAATTCCGAAAGGATAGGCGAAAGAGTAGACATCATCCCATTTCCCACTGACAGCGTTAAAAATCATCAGTATAAGACAAGCGGCTGCTATAACAGTGTACGTAATAATAAACCTCTTTTTATTTCGGACATTCTTCCGGCCTACAGGATGCTTCGACCATTTTTTATACAAGTCATATGTATATACGTATATACGTATTGTATAATGAATTCCGGTTTCATTGTGTCCTTTCTTGTTGCGCTGATATTGAAGAACTACTATATCATAGAATCTGCTTCACCCTGCCGACGATTCCGCTCTCCAGCATCACCTTGATGCCGTGAGGGTGGGAGGGCGATTTGGTGAGTATACGCATAACAACGCCCTGCGTCAGCTTGCCGGAGCGCTGGTCCTGCTTTTGCAATACCATAACAGATGCGCCTATTTGTATGTCTTTTCTTTGTGTTCCGTCCATTAGATCTCCTTCTTGTAATATGCAAGCATCAGCCGCTCGTTTATTTCTTCTCGCCTGCCTGTGTCGACAAAGCCCATCTTGGTATAGCAGCGTATGTTGGCAGGCTGGTCAGCAGGGACGTCGAGCTCCCAAGTTGTGACCTTCGGGTACATCTCGAAAACAAGGGTAAGAGCTGACTGTGCTATTTTCCTGTTTTGATATTCGGGGTCTATATATATCGTGCCGATCCGGTAGATATCGTCTTCCTGGTATACGAAAACACCGCCACAGAGGATATCGCCGTAGTATATCTTGTAGTAGCAGCCGTCCCTATAGAGTATTTTAAACTCCAGCCGTTCTTTGCTTTCAAGGAACGGGCTTTTTTCATCTTTGTAGATTTCATAAAGCGGCGCAAAAGCACGCTTCTTTATAGCGTCGAGTGCGTCGATGTCATCTTTATATGCTTTTTCAAGACGTATATCCATGGAGGTATTATAGCATAAAAATAACGAAGGGTGGCTCTATATATTCTATTGAAACAACATTAAATATGCTATGAAACATATCCAACATATGGTACAATAGTTCTATACGTTTTATTGCCATGCCGGTGTATAATATGGGGACTAAAAAACAGGAGTGAGTATGACCAGCATTGAAGGCACGGTACTTGAGATAATATTCAGGAACGATGAAAACGGATGGACAGTGCTGTCGATGGATTTCGACGGCCTTTTAACGACCGCCGTGGGGTGCATGCCGCATATACACGAGGGCGAGTTCATACGGTTGTTCGGAGCGTGGGCCGAGCATAAGGTGTACGGACACCAATTTGTAGCAAAGAGCGTGGAGACACGGCTGCCCAACACAGCAGAGTCTATAAAGATGTTCCTGGCAAGCGGGCTTATTAAAGGTGTGGGCGAGGCTATAGCCGGACGGATAGTGGACAGGTTCGGCGAGCAGACGTTTGAGATCATAGAGAACACGCCGGAGCTTTTGGCGGAAGTGAGCGGAATCAGCGCAAAGATGAGCCGCAATATTTACGATAGCTTTTCGGAACACGTTGGTGTGAAACAGATAATAATCGACCTGCAGAACCTGGGGCTTTCGGTAAAGCAGGCTTTCAGAGCGTTTGAGAGGTACGGAAGCGCTGCAGCAGAGCTTATAGCGCACAATCCGTACCGAATGATAGAAGATATCGTTGGCATAGGTTTCGAGCGTGCGGACAGGATAGCTGCAAACATGGGTATAGAGAGCACGAGCGAATTCAGGATAGACAACGGCATAAAACACGAGCTTAAGATGGCTATGCAGGAAGGACATACATGCCTGCCAAGAGGTGAGGCCGTCAGAAAAGCGGGCGAAAGGCTGGGAGTAAAGCCGGAGCTTGTTGAAACAAGGCTGACAGTGCTGACGCAGACTGGACAGATAGAACAGAAAATAGTGAACAGTACTCCGGCGGTGTTCTATAAATCCGCTTACTTTGCAGAGTCGGACGTGGCACGGCGGCTTTTTATGCTCTCCAAAGACGAGCCGAGGATAAAAATAAGCGACCCTTCAAATGCGTACGATAAATATATAGGCAATGTGGAGTTTTCCGAAGAGCAGGAGCGTGCGGTGCTCTCTGCGCTGGGCGGGCAGGTGGAAATAATCACAGGCGGCCCGGGAACAGGAAAGACGACCATAATAAAAGCTATCATCAGCATATTTGAGATGAGCGGCATAGAGACGGTGCTTTGTGCGCCGACAGGCAGGGCTGCCAAGAGGATAGAGCAGTCTACCGGCAGGGAGGCAAAAACGATACACCGGCTGCTCGAATACGGCAAGGGTGTGGATGAAGATGATTTCGGCGAGAGCGCAAGGTTCATAAGGGATGAGGAAAACCCGCTGGAAGCGGAAGCGGTGATAGTTGACGAAGCTTCGATGATAGACATCTTTCTAATGAACTCACTGCTGCGGGCGCTTAGCGCAGGCACACGGCTGATAATAGTCGGCGATGCAGACCAGCTGCCTTCGGTGGGGCCGGGAAACGTGCTGCGTGACGCTATAAAGTCGGACGTGTTTACGGTGAGCAAGCTTACGAAGTTCTACCGTCAGAGGGAAGGCGGCAACATAGTTGAGAACGCCCACAGGGTAAACGCCGGTGAGCAGCCGCAGTTCTATGTTACGGGAGATTTTGTTTTTGTGCCGCAGCCTACACCGGAAGACGTGCTCGAACACATCAAAAAGCTTGTTACGCAGGAACTCAGCGAGAGCTATGACATACTCGAAGACACCCAGATACTCTGCCCGGTAAAGAAGGGGATATTAGGTGTGCACAACATAAACCTGCAGATAAGAGAGCTGCTTAATCCGTGGCTTGCCTCGAAAAGCGAAGTCAAAATCAAAGACACCACCTTCCGGCAGGGCGACAAGGTGATGCAGATAAAGAATAATTACACTATGGAGTGGTATTACAGCGACGGCAGGGAGTATGGCGGAAGCGGTATAGGCGTTTTCAACGGAGACCTTGGGCGGATAGTCAGCATCAACAGCGGAGCGAAAGAAGCGGTAATACGCTTTGAAGGCTGCAAGGATGCGATATATTCGTTCAACGAGCTCGAGCAGATAGAACACGCATATGCAGTCACTGTGCATAAATCCCAAGGCAGCGAATTTCCCGTTGTGATAATGCCGCTGTTCGGCGGGACGGGCGGCAGATTCCTTTCGCGCAACCTTCTGTATACTGCACTTACACGTGCTATGGAGAAGGTTATCATAATAGGCCAGAAGAGCACCGTTGAATATATGGTAAGCAACAACCGCATAAGAGGGCGCTACACCACGCTTGACCACGAGCTAAAAGAGCTTGAAGAAACGCTGGGTGCGCTATGAGCGGCATTGGCGAAAAAGTCCTGCCGTATATAGACAGGTGCGTTGTCTGCTCGGTCGAAAAGGACGTGCAAGACGGGCTGTGCAAAAAGTGTGCGGCAAAGATGAAAGAGCTTGAGCACGGAGGGGACAGCATAAACGGATATACTGCCCTGTGTGTTTATGAATATAAAGATGATGTTGGAAAGCTGGTACGCAGGTTTAAATATAACGACGCAAGGTATTTGTCGAAGTTTATGGCACAGAAGATGTCTGAGGGTCTGGGGATGGAGCACGGATTCAGCTTTGTGACTAATGTGCCGCTACATAAAAAACGCAGGAAACACCGCGGGTATGACCAGGCGGAGCTGCTGGCAAAGCAGGTTGCAGAGCACAGCGGCTTGCCTTATATACATGCGCTGGTGCGCACAAAGAACACAAAAACACAAACGAAGCTTGATGCAAAGCAGCGGCAGGAGAACATGAGGGGAGCTTTTGAGTGCACGGCAAAGATATCTGGCAGGGCACTGCTGGTGGACGATGTGCTGACCACCGGGGCGACTGCAGCTGAGTGCGCAAGGGTGCTGCAAGAAAGCGGCGCACAGGAAGTGGTTATACTCACTTTTGCCCGTGCAACAGGTGAAAAAAACCTAAAGAGACGGTGGTTTCTAAAGAAGTTATTTGCTATACTGTAAAGACAAACATTAGGATTTAATAAGTTTAACATAAAGGAAGAATTGATTATGGAATTTGCAAAGAGAATGAGCATGGTTACGGGCTCGGCTATAAGAGAGATTTTTGCACTGCTTGCACAGCCGGGCATGATATCTTTTGCGGGCGGCAACCCATCGCCCGACTGTTTCCCCAACGACGAAGTTGCGGATATAGCGTCAAAACTTATCCGCAGTAATGGCTGCAGTATACTCCAGTATGGAGGAACACCCGGATGTACATGTCTTAATCAGACTGTAATAGAGATGGTTGCACAGCGTGGCATAAAAGCAGCACCGGAGCAGGTTATAATAACGTCCGGCGCTACGCAGGGAATAGGCCTTGCCGCAAAGACGCTTATTAACCCCGGCGATGTGATACTCTGCGAATCACCGACGTTCATTGGTGCGCTGCAGACTTTTCTTTCATATGAAGCGGATGTGAAAGGCGTAAAGATGGACGAGCAGGGCATGGACATAGATGCACTTGAAGAATCTATCAAGAAGCATAAACCAAAGTTCGTATATACGATACCCACGTTCCAGAACCCGACAGGCAGGACGATGAGCGAAGAGCGTCGCAAGAGAATGGTAGAAGTATGCGAAAAATACGGTGTGCTCATACTCGAAGACGACCCTTACTGTGATCTTAGATATTCCGGCGAACCGGTACCGCCTATAAAGAGCTTTGACAAAACAAACAACGTGATATATCTTATGAGCTTTTCAAAGATAGTGTCGCCCGGTCTTCGTGTGGGCGCGGCTATCGCTGATGAGCGAATAATCGCAAAGTATAATGTGGCAAAGCAGGGCGAAGACCTGCACACATCAAATCTTTCGCAGGAAGTGGTCAACGCTTATGTCACATCTGGAAACCTGCCGGGGCACATTGCACATATGAACGAAGTATATAAAGAGAAACGTGACGCTATGCTGAAAAAACTGGAGAGCTTTCCGGAAGGCATTAAGTATACTCATCCGGACGGCGGACTTTTCATATGGTTAGAGCTGCCCGAAGGAGCGGACGCCATGCCGATATTCAAAAAGGGTGTGGAGCAAAAAGTTGCTTTCGTGCCGGGCACTCATTTCTTCCCGGACGGCAGCGGAAAAAACACTATGCGCCTCAATTTCTCTATGGCATCGCTGGAGCAGATAGACAAGGGAATGGACATACTCAAAAAGGTGATAGAAGAAAACATATAGATATCGATGATGTGCAGGCTGACCGACGGCCTGCATGCTATAATGTAATATTTTTGAGAAAATGCATTTATTTAGCAGGAGGCTTTATGAAGGACACACTCAGCCGCAGCAGAAAAATACTTTTTTATACGCTGGTGATAGCGTGCGTTTTTGGGATATTGTGGACGCTGTATAAAGCCAGCTACTTTTCGTACACGCTAACATATGAATACAAAGTAAAATGGTTTGTCAGCGAAACTCTTGGCTATAGGATTTATAACAACTCAATATTAAGATATATTTCAAGCGCTGTGTTTTATACGGGGTTTATAAGCGTGTTTGCGCTTTGGAAGAAACCAAGGCCGACGTGGATGTTCATATTAGTGATTGCTGCCGGGGTTTTGCCAAAACTCGTAAGTGGTGTAGTCGGGGAGCTCTTTAAATCGACCATGTTTGATTGGGGCTATTCTTCTTATTTTAATATCATCCCTATTGTATTTTGGATTATTTGGAAAAGTGCAGAGCTTATTTTTATTATGAAGCTGTTTATACAGGCAGAGAAAAATGCAAAGAAAGTTATGTTTGTTTATATGATAATCATTTATCTGGGATTTATAATATCAGCAGTTGCCTTTTTTGTTATTTTGGGTAAGGGACTGTATTATTCGTATGTATATTTTAGCCGGGCTGCTTATATAGCTCTGTATGTTATCACACTAGTATACCTTAAAAAAACTCTGGGCGAAGACATGCCGTTAACTAAAACGCTGAGGATGCTCAAAAAGTAGAGTATCAACAGACTGCCGGAATAGGATTGAGGAGGCTGACATGTATAAGATAATTGACAGAAACCGAAATATGTACAATCTTTCGATATTGGCGCTGGTGCTTTATATTGTATTGGTCCTGACGGGGATTATCGGCCGGTGGTTTATCAAAGATTTGGATAACATTATTTGTTTTAATACGATTATTGGCTACATTACAATGTTTGTATTGTGGTTCAGCTATATTGCCGTTTATGTGCTTTGGACTCCGGATTCGGAAGGAGCAAAGAGAAAAAGGCCGACGTGGCAGTTCGTATTGCTGTTGGCGACTATAATAGTTTCAAGCGCTATAAGCAATACTATATCTTTTATGATAAGAGATATAGGATTCAGCGACTTTTGGACTGCGCAGTTTGCTATAGGAATGGTGCAGTACAAAATATTAGCAATGATAGGGGATATCATTCATTACACGCTTCTGCCTGTGATATTAGCTATGATAATCATATTGCTTGTAAAGTGTGAAAGAAAAGCAAAGAAAATATTGATTGCTGATATCGTATCGATTGTTCTTGGTATTGTAGCAGGTATCATGCAAAATTTCGTTTATTCCATTGATGATCTAATGCTGCATAATAAATGGGCGTGGATCATGTCTGATATTAACTTTTTAGTAGGATTAGCAATCAATATTCTTATACTGGCATTCACTATAATCTATACAAAACAGAAATACTATAGGTAAAGCTGCCGGAGCCGGATATCGGCACAGCGCAATAAAACCACCGAATTATAAAACCCGTCGCAAACTATAGATAAAACGGCGGGTTTTTATATTTACTATTTTGCTTTGCTGCCCGTATAATTAAGTATCTTTTTTTGAAAGGGATTTTGCTATGAAGATACAGGTTCTTAGTCCGGAACAGATAGAAAGAACGATGCAGCTTACGCAGGAGCTGCTGGAGCACGTCGGCATAAGGGTGGATGATGAACAGACAAGACAGGCGCTTGCAAAGCGTGGGGCAAGAGTGGACGGCGATATCGTAAAGTTCGACGAGGTGCTGCTATACGAGCTTTTGTCAACTGTGCCGAAAAGCTATACTGTGTGCGGCGTTGCAGGCGACGAGTTTACGATAGGCGACGGCAGGCAGAAGATAACGGCAATTGTGACAGATCCGCTTATAATTGACTATGAAACCGGAGAACCAAGGCTGCCGGGTATGGAGGACGTAAAAAACAATACGATATTAAACCAGCGCAACGATATGGTGTATGCGATGAGCAGGATGGATTTCCCGGTGACGGAGTATGCTGATGCAACGTCTACGTGGCGTTCGCTGGAGACGCATCTTTTAAACCACACAAAGCACTATGCAATATATGCGGCGAACTACGAGGATTTTTTGACTAATGTGGATATCGTGAATATGCTGGCGGGATATAAAGGAGCAGAACCGGGCAAGCTTATGTCGGCGGCGGTGCCGACGCTTTCGCCGATGGCGCTGGTGGATATAAACTGCGAAATACTAAAGCAGTGCACCAGGCTAGGATGCGCTGTCATACCGACGACGTGTCCGATGGCGGGAACGACTTCGCCGTATTCGATAGAGGGAACGCTGCTGCAGACAAATGCAGAGGTTATATCTCTGGCAGCGGTAACGCAGGCGCTTAACCCTGGCAATCCGTTTTTATATGCTGCAGGGCCTTCCGTCAGCGATATGCGAACCGGGCATGATATGTATTATACTATGGACAAAATGCTCTGGAAAATCGGGCTTGTTGAGCTTGCCAAAGCGTATGAGATACCATCCATGACTGAGATGGGCGGAACGCTTGGGCACAGATATGACATGCAGAGCGGTGCAGAGAGCATGATGTTTATGCAGGGGGCGATAAGCTCCGGTGCGGACGTGATTTCCGGTATAGGCAGCTGCATCAACGCAAACGGGCTGTCGAGCGAGATGATCGTTATTCAAGGCGAATGGCTCAAGATAGCGCAGTTTCTGGCGAAGGGGCTGAGCGTCGAGCGGCTGGAACGCTCTTACAAAAGCATACAAGACCAAGGGCCGGGCGGCAGCTTCATAATGGACGATTTTACACTAGAGATGCTGTATGCGGACGCATTCTATAAGGCAGACTTACTGGATACTGCAGGCGGATATGAAAAGAGCAAATCTATATTGGAAAAGGCGCACGGGCGTGTAAGGGAGCTGACGCAAGGGTACAATTCGCCCGTGCCGGGTGAAGTGCAGGAGATGATACGCCGGTATTTTGCGGATATATATAAAAGGGTTTTAAGATAAAAAAATAAATAAAAAGGGAGCTTGGCGTAAAGTGCTTTGCTCCCTTTTCATATATGTTAGAAAAGCTTTATTTTTCGTATTTGTTTTTTATCATCTCAAAATCCGCTTTAAGGCTGGGTATAGCTTTTGTCACGTCGGAGTTGTCGAGTATGAAATTTGCGCCTGCTTCAAGGAAGGGCTGGGTTCGCTCTATGCCGTAGTCGCAATGTACTCCGACGGGTTTGCCTGCTTTGCGGCAGCGGCGGATAACGTCGCAGACTAGACTAACGAATTCAGGGTTCTCGTATTCGCAGGGTATGCCCATAGAACATGTGATGTCATGCGGCCCTAAGAATATTGCATACACGTCCTCGCACTCCAGAAAGCTGTCTAAGTTTTCGATAGCCGGAAGGCTCTCTATACCTGCTACTACGTAAAGGTCTTTGTTGAGCTGCGCCATGTAGTCTGCAAGTTTTTTTGGCACAGGCGTTTCTCCGGCGAGAATGTCTTCTAAATATTTGCCCTTTATAGGTCGGTATTTTAGTGCGTTGATGATATCCTCTACCTGAGAGAGTTCTTCGACGTATGGCACGACTATGCCCTGTGCTCCGCCTTCGACTGCGATGGTTGCAAGGTTCTTATCCGGATACGGTATCCTGACCATTGGTGAGACGCCGTATGACGAGAACAACTGGCACATGTTTGAAACCTCTTCCCGTGTAAGCGGAATATGTTCCTGGCAGATGAACACGAAGTCCATGCCTGTGCCTGCTATCCAGTTTGCGGTGACGGGGCTGGAGAGACCGACGATATGCGTTCCGTAGATATATCCGTCCTGCTTCATCTTTGCTTTAAGCTCTGCTCCGTTCATACACTTCTCCTTAAAAGTTAGGATTTAATTGCGTTTGACCTGACGTCTTGGATTTTATCATCATCACAGAGGCTGCGCAACAAGATTGGAAAATACGTTATATAAAAAAGAGGCTGCACCGTGCAGCCTGAATTAAATAGGGCAAACCGTCTATACGATTTGTTTTCCTTCTTTTTCGTATTCATCAAGACAACGCTTTATAGTCTTTTTTATCGCTTCCTCCACACCGCCGCCAGAGTATCCAAGCTCTTTTCGGGAGAGCTCGTCTGCGTCGTAGTAGAGTTGCTGACACTGTATGTCGTGCATAAGTTTGACTGGATTCAGCCCCATTTCTTTTCCCTGCCGTGAATATTCACGCTTGTGCTTTACGCCGTATAGAGCTGCGAGAAAGCACGGAATGTTGACTATTTTCTTGGGAGTGCCCATTGCGGACAGCATTATCTCAAGCATGCTGTTCCAGTCCATGTTTTCATCGCCGACTGGGTATCTTGCGCCGTGGCGTCCGTTTATCACAGCGCCGTATACCGCTCCTGCGACGTTCTCTATGCTTATCATCGTTGAGCCGCCTTTGGGATAGTAGATCGTGCTCATGGAAATCAGTATGTCGAGAAGGACATCTTTCCACAGCGGCACACGCTGCGGCATTGCGCCGAATATGTACGGCAGCTCCAGCACACAAACGTCCATTCCGCTGCCGCCTGTATCGATAAGAGCCTGTGCCTGCTCTACCCGGCAGCGTATGTACGGATGTTTCTCGGTGAGTTTCTTTTCGGGATGAAGCCTGTGGTAATAGGCAAAGTATGAGTTAGCAACTACGAATTTTTTAACGCCGGCTTTCTGTGCTGCTGATGCAAGCCTTGACGGGTGAGTTACCAGCCGCTCGAAGAAAAACTCATATGCTGGCGCCGGGGGCGTGAACCGGTCATCCGGGCCGACGACATAGATGAGAGCATCATGTCCTTTGAAAAGCTCTGTGAATTCGTCTTCGCTCATCTTGAAAACATCACCGTAGTGAACATCCACTTCTTTAGGATACCAGCCTGTAAGGTCGATATCGTTCAGTGACAGTGACGAGACGCTGTGTCCGTTTTTCAGGAACTCTAGTGCGCTGTGATAGCCGATAAACCCCGTTCCGCCTACGATCATAACTTTCATATTTGCCTCCGGGTAATATATTTTTATAATCGGTTCAAAAACAATAATATTATACCACATTTTAAAGTTTGCACCATAAACAAAGGAGCAAAACGTTGGACAGAAAATGCAGGCGGATTAACAAGGGGTTGAAATAAAAAAGAACCGCCGGAAATCTACCGGCAGCTCTTTTTGAGTGGATAGTATTTTTTACAGGTCGAGCTTTCTGTTTATAAGAGCAGAAGACACTGTAGTGTATGCTGCAATTAATAAGATTGATATAGCTAGCGAAATATTAAAAATTAACGGTCCGTTTGCAGAAAACATGTTGAGGTAGGGCTCGTCTGTTACGTATCTATTTGCAGACGTTACTATTAAAGCGGATAAAAACAGTTCCAGAAGCAGCAGCCCTAGAAAAATAACCAGGGGAACGAACCAGTTTATTGATCTGTGGGAAAGCATAGTTTTTGATAAGGTTATGGAGAACATTGCCAAAACTATAGCGCCAATTATTTGCAGGAAAAGAGCTATACACAGCAGGAGTATTACCGCAGTTATACTAAACTCCGGAAACAGGCTGTATATATCTGTGAGAAAAATGGGTGCATCAATAAAGATATTAACATTCGCTGCGCAGCATAACGCAAGAATAAACAGACCAATATATATCAATGAACCTAATGTATCGATGGCTGCGCAGAGTATCTTCGAGCCAAAGATCTTTGCTCCGCTGCTTGGTGTTAAAAACATCATATATCCGTTTGTTTTTTTATAGTCATTGTAGTAGTTTGCGGTGTTTATTATAACCGGCAGGAAAACGCCGCCGGCAAATATAATGGCTGAAGAGACTATGACTAATATAAACCAAAAATGGTCGTTATCCATCTTCGGCAGGCCTGTAGCCGCAAGGATGGTAAGCGCTGTAAAAATATAAAGTGCTGCTATATATAGTTTCTTCTTTCTTATCAGTTCATATTTTAAAAGCTTCATCATGATGCGAAAACCTCCCTGTACAAATCAACTATCGATTTCCCGTGTTCTTGGCGGATATCTTCTGAGTCTCCGCTGGTTGTTATAGAGCCGCTTTTAATGAAGTAAACGCTGTCCAGTATATTTTCGATAACGTCTACAAGGTGACTTGATATAACTATCGCTGTCTGCGGTTCGGCTTCCTGTATGATGGCGTTCATTATATAGTCTCGTGCCACTAGGTCTATGCCGTTGAGCGGTTCGTCTAGCATTATTATCTTTGCCTTTCGTGCCATGGTTGCGGCAATCTTTAGTTTTGCTGCCATGCCGGAAGAGAGTGAATTTGCCTTCATAGACGGCTCAAGGCCCATTTCGGCGATAAGTCTATCAAATGTTTCGCAGGAGAAATCTTTATAAAAATCGCTGTAGTATTTTTTTACAGTATCTATTTTCATATAGTCATAGTAATACGGTTCTGTCGGCATATAAGCTATATCCGCTTTGTGGCAAAAAGAGAGCGGTTCGCCGAAGATATTTATGCTGCCTTTATTTGGGTGGAACAGCCCCGCGACAAGCTTCATAAATGTCGATTTACCGCTGCCGTTTGGACCAAGCAGTCCGTAAATTTTTCCGCTTTCTATAGAGATGCTGACGTCATCAACCGCTTTGACTCTTTTGAATTTCTTCGTCAGATTCTTTGTCTTTATGTATTCCATTATCTAAGCTCCTTATCTTCTATCTTCTTGATTATCTCCTGCTTGGAAAACCCGAGCTCGCTCATTTGCTCTGTAAAGTCGTCAACAAGCGTGTTTATGATTTCGGTCCTTAGAGAAGGCAGCAGGTCTTTCTTGTTGCTTATGAACGTTCCCTTGCCACGCTCTACATAACACAATTCCATCTGTTCCATCTCCTTATATATCCTTGCTGCTGTGTTTGGATTTACTTCGTATTCTATAGCAAGCTCTCGTGATGAGGGCAGCTTTTCGCCAGGCTTTAGTTCTCCCTTGACAATTTTTTTCTTTAAGTCGTCAATGACTTGAATGTATATAGGCACCCTGCTGTTGAACTGCATTTACTCACCTCCGATATAAATTGTACTAGCAACATAGTACACTAACACAATGGGCGTGTCAACCCTTTTTTTAGAAATAAAAAATAGGCAGAAAGCTCTGCCTATCGGTAGGTTAGATATATATTATACGTTGAATTTAAACAGCGTTACGTCGCCGTCTTTCATGACGTATTCTTTGCCCTCCTGCCGTACAAGGCCTTTTGTCTTTGCGGTTGCCATGTCACCGCATTCTTTAAGTTCGTCAAACGCTACGATCTCTGCCCGGATAAAGCCACGCTCGAAATCTGTGTGTATCTTGCCTGCTGCCTGCGGGGCTTTGGTGCCTTTGGTAATAGTCCACGCACGCACTTCCTTTTCGCCGGCGGTAAGATAGCTAATAAGGTTCAATAGCTCGTAGGATTTCTGTATAAGCTTTTCGAGGCCGCTTTTTTCTATGTCGAGCTCTGAGAGGAACATTTCACGCTCTTCTTTTTCGAGTATGGAGAGCTCTTCCTCCAGTTTTGCACACACTACCATTACGAGTGCGTTTTGCTTCTCGGCAAGATCCTGCAACGCTTTTACCTGCGCATCGTCTTTCCCGGCATCTTCTGAAACGTTGGCGGCATAAAGCATCGGTTTGTCCGTTAAAAGAAAAAGGTCTGCTATAAGTTCCTTTTCTTTTTTATCTAGGTCCATGCCCGAAACGAATATGCCATTCTCTAAGTTTTCTTTTATCTTCCCGAGTATCTCACATTCTGTTTTGTATTTCTTGTCGCCGCTCTTTATCATCTTTTCAGATTTTTGATAGCGCTTTTCGACGGATTCGATGTCTGCAAAGATAAGTTCGAAATTTATTGTTTCTGCGTCTCTTACGCTGTCTACGCTGCCGTCTACGTGTGTTACGTCGTCGTTCTCAAAACAGCGAACAACGTGAAGTATAGCGTCTACCTCCCGTATATGAGACAGAAACTTGTTGCCGAGGCCCTCGCCTTTGCTTGCACCCTTGACTAGCCCTGCGATGTCTACGAACTCTATAACAGCGGGCGTATATTTTGCGGGGTTATATAGCCCTGCCAGAAAATCCATCCTCTCGTCCGGAACGCTTACCACGCCGATGTTGGGGTCTATCGTGCAGAAAGGATAGTTCTCGCTGGAAGCGCCAGCGCCCGTCAGCGCATTGAACAGCGAACTTTTGCCGACGTTCGGAAGACCTACTATACCAAGTTTCATTATTACCTCACCTTAAGTTTATTCGTTTGTATTATAGCGCAGTCGGCGGGAAAAAAGCAATAATCTATAAAAAGCATATAGTTTAGTATAAATTTGCTCTAAATAGTGATATAAAGGCGCAAATTTTCATTTTTGTTGTGCTTGGAGTAAAAACAGTGTAAAATAACACTACTATAAACCGAAAGGCATTTTCGATTGGAGGGGTTATAATGCCAAAAACGATTGGAGAGATCAACGAAAAACTCAAACAGGGCAAGGCGGTCGTCGTAACTGCGGAAGAAGCGGTGAAGATGGCAAAGGAACAGGGCGTTAAGGAATGCGCAAAGAAAATAGACGTGGTGACAGCGGCTACTTTCGGTGCAATGTGTTCTTCCGGCGCTATGCTAAACTTTGGACATACCGAGCCTCCAATCCGAATGTGCGATATAACCCTGAATGACGTGCCTGCATACGCCGGTCTTGCTGCGGTCGATACATACATCGGCGCAACACAGGCCAGCAATTCTAAGGGGATTGAGTACGGCGGGGCACACGTTATAGAAGACCTTATCGCCGGCAAAGAAGTTGAGCTTCATGCGACTTCGCCCGGCACGGATTGCTATATCGGAAAAGAAGTGAGGACGAAGATAAAACTGGCCGACCTTAATCAGGCGTATATATTCAGCCCGAGGAATGCTTATCAGAACTATGCTGCAGCGACCAACGCTTCGGATACTTTAAAGCGCACTTATATGGGTACGCTGCTGCCGAAGATGGGCAACGTTACTTATTCAACGGCAGGAGAGCTATCGCCGCTGCTTAAGGACCCTAAAATGCGCACAATAGGCATAGGCACGAAGATATTGCTGTGCGGCGGAGAAGGCTATATAGCGTTTGAAGGAACACAGGCTGTCAACAAAAAAAGCGAGCTTGAAAACGGTGATATGTATTATGCCGGATACACAGTAAGCGTTATAGGCGACCTTAAGGGAATGAAGAGCGAATATATAAAAGCTGCGACTTTCGAAGGCTACGGCGTTTCGATGTTCGTTGGTATAGGGGTGCCTATCCCGGTAATTGATGAAGACATGATGGCAGACCTTGCTGTTCCTAATGAGCGGCTGTATACGTACATACAGGATTACGGCGTAAGCTCGAGAAGCAGGGAAGCTATAAAGCGAATTTCTTATGCGCAGCTTAGAAGCGGGCAGGTGGAGCTTGGCGGTAGAATGGTCAAGACGGCCTCGCTGTCAAGCATTTTCAAAGCACGCAAGATAGCGGACGAGCTTAAGGAAAAGATATTGGCGGGGCAGTTCGTAATGACGCAGCCGGTGGACAAACTGCCGCATAATCCGGAGTTTAAGCCACTAAATGCGGAGGTGAAGCTATAATGAAAACAATAAAAATAGGGCTATTATTCACCCCTGAAAACACCGACAAACCTATAATCACGAACATTGTAAGAATGGGGCTCTCGTGCAACATACTAAAAGCATCTATCACCCAGGGCAAGCAAGGAAAAATGTTGATGGAGCTGTCCGGCGAAGAGGATGATATAGACAAAAGCATAGAGTTCTTAAAAGAGCATGATGTTACCGTAAAGATGTATACGGAGAACATTATACACTATGAGGAACAGTGCGTGCACTGCGGAGCCTGTACAGCTGTATGCCCTTCAAAGGCGCTGACGATGAATAAGGAAACATGGGAGCTTGAGTTCGATATGGAAGAGTGCCTGCTGTGCGGACACTGCGTAAGGGCGTGCCCGACCAGGGCTATAAAGCTAAGTGAAGAGCTATAACGACAGAAACGAATATCGCAGGCTTGTAAATACACAGCTTGTAAGCTGGCATACCGCCTATAAAGAAACGGAGCTTTTGATAAGCGCAGAGAAAGACCTGAGCGAACTTGCATACAGCATAGTGTATAAGCTGAGAACTTTCCTTGACGAATACATCAGCAGTCACAAAGAGTTTTCAGAATCGCTGGAGCCGATCGATCCGGGCGTCGATGCGCCGCCGGTGGTACAGGACATGTGCCGTGCGGCACTGAGCGCAGGAGTGGGGCCGATGGCAGCCGTGGCTGGTGTGTTTGCGAAAGAAGTGGGACGGCGTTTGATGGAACACTCAAACAAGGTTATAATAGAAAACGGCGGCGATGTTTGGCTGAGGACCGGAGATCTATCTACGGTTGCGGTCTATGCCGGAAACAGCAGCCTTAGCATGAAAATTGGAATAACTCTGGACACATATGACCCTATGGCTGTGTGTACGTCTTCTGGGACGGTGGGGCCTTCGCTGAGCTTTGGCAAAGCGGATGCGGCTGTAGTCGTTTCGTATGACGCATGCCTTGCGGATGCCTGCGCTACACGGCTAGGAAACGAGATAAAGAGCGCAGGTGACATCGAAAAAGCGCTGGAGAAGATATTTGAGATAAAGGGAGTTATTGGCGCTCTGGCGATAGCGGAAGAAAGAATGGGTGCAATAGGCGGTTTGGAGCTTGTAAACCTGTAAAAAAGACTTGAAGAAAATGATAGAAGACTTGGAACAAAATTATAAAGAACTTATAAACAAGGCTGCCGAAATAATAAAATCCGGCGGTCTTGTTGCGTTTCCAACAGAGACGGTATACGGACTTGGCGCCAATGCGTTTGACGAGCAGGCGGTCGAAAAGATATTTAAAGCAAAGGGGCGTCCGCAGGACAACCCAATAATAGTACATGTAAACAGCTTGCAGATGGCAAGAAGCGTTGCCAGACTAGATAAAAAGGCGGAAAAACTGGCTGATAAATTTTGGCCGGGACCGCTTTCCATAGTGCTGGCTGCAGAAGGGCTTGGCAGTGCGGCGACGGCGGGGCTTGATACCATAGCGGTTAGAATGCCGGATAGCGACGTGGCGCTGAGTATTATCTCTGCGGCGAACCTACCCATTGCAGCACCCAGCGCAAACAGTTCTGGCAGACCAAGCCCGACGAGCGCACAGCACGTTCGGGACGACCTTGGCGAAGATATTTTGGTGCTGGATGCAGGTGAGTGCAGCGTGGGTGTAGAATCTACTGTAATAGACGTAACAAAAAGAAGACCTGTAATACTGCGGCCGGGCGCTGTTACTAAAGAAATGATAGAGCAATGTATCGGAAAGGTGGATATAGCGGACGCATTTTCGGAAGGCGAAGAGGAAAAACCTGTGTCTCCGGGTATGAAATATCGCCACTATGCACCAAAAGCACAAGTGACAGTTATAGAAGGAAATCATATTTCTGTTGCAGAATCTGCAAAATATCTGTATGATAAGGATATTAAGCTGGGTGAAAAGCCGCTTATAATGGCAAGCAGAGAGAATAAAAAGTATTACGGCAAAAGGAATCTGGTTGTTACCGGAAGCGTATACAGCCCGCAGGAAGCGGCAAACAAGCTCTATGCACTGCTAAGAGCCGCTGACGAAGACGGATATTCGAGTATCTACTTTGAAGCTCTGCCCAAAGAAGGAATTGGTTTTGCGGTGATGAACCGCATTTATAAAGCATCGGCATATAATATAGTTAAAGTTTGAGGAGGTTAGCACTTTAAATGAACGTTCTTTTTGTATGTGCAGGCAATACATGCAGAAGCCCTATGGCAGAAGAGATTGCGGACGACATCGGAGACCGAAGTAGCAACTTAGAGTTTAAATCGGCCGGTACGTTTGCATGTGAAGGTGACTCAGCTTCACAGGAAGCTATCGAGGCTATGGAAGAGATCGGTCTTGATATAGAAAAGCATAAGTCTACACAGTTCAGCAAAGAGCTGGCTGAGTGGGCGGATATAATCCTTGCGATGGAGGCAAAGCACATTGAAGAGATGGAAGCTATGGCTCCAGACGAGAAGGACAAGATGCACACGCTTCTCGGGTTTGCTCAGGGAGTGGAAGGGTATCCCGGTGAGGAAGGGTACGATATACTCGACCCATATAAGGAACCCATTGAAGTTTACCGTGAGACAAGAGAACAGATAAAGGCTGCGGTAGAGAAAGTCATAAAGAAATTGGAAAACGAATAGATTGCTTTAAAAGGCGGCTGAAAAGCCGCCCTTTTTTATACAGTTATATTTTTATGATATTCCGAGATCTTTTTTAATTCCTTTAGATTTATACAGAACTATCGTCCATGCGACAAGGCTGCCAAGAGAATACAGAGCCTGAACGCTGACGTTCATGGGCAGGCTGTCGGAGTAAAGCTCGTATGGATATGCTGCGTTGGCGCCGAAATAGCTGAACACCATGAAGAGCAGAGCGATGTTGACGAGCATCATTGCTATAAACGCAGGTCTGAATGAGACTTTACGTTTTATTATCCGTAGTATTATCAATGCACCAAGCAGTATGGGTATGATATATGCCATCAGGGCGGATATGAACGGCATCTGGCTGTAGCGAATAATATTGCTGCTGGTGTAGAACGCTGTTTCGATAAGGCTGAATATATTCACCACTAGAAAGCTTATAATAAATATAAGGAATGCTGATGAAGCACCGCCCAGTGCCTTTGAGCTTTCAGGATAGGTGTTTTCGACTCTTTTTGAATTGAATATATATATCATGAAAAACGATATGTAGACAAGAGATATCACGAAAAAGACTGTATATTCGGTGTACCATTGGATTTCGTAAAGCGGGTTCATTTCGAATATATGCGAAAGGCCAAAACCAAGATCCAGCCCGCAGAGTATAACGAATAAAAACCTGAAGACTATTTTTTTTCGGAAGAGAAACACGAGTATAAGAGTGCTCATTGCAAGAGAAGCGAGCGCTAGAAATACGTCTACACCTATTGCGGCACCCTGGACAAGCGTTATAATGAACTTGATTATAAGCATCACTACTAAAACTATCAGCCATCCTTTTACGCCGTACAAATTTTTTGCGGCTTTGCCCGCCCTAACGCTGCTCTTCATAATCATGGCCTCCTTGAGAAAATGTCTTTATTTGATTATATCACTCTGATACAGCATTTGCCACAGAAAACACCAATCTGGCGCAGCGGTTTTGTGTCAATCATTAACAATCTCCTATGTACATCAAAAGCGCCTCATAGTATAATAGCATATCGGAGGCAGCCATGAAGTATTTCACTATTATACTGTGCATAATAATGCTGTTATCGTTTTCGGGGTGCGTTGATGAAGAGAGCAGCAAAGCGGATATAACGCCATATCTTGACGAACTTGCAAGCATGGATTATGCTGCTATGTTTGCACACACTTCGCCGTTGGTTGACATAGACGAAGAAGCTTTTGTTAAGAAGTATACCGATATCTTTACCGGCATCGGGGTCGCTTCGGTATCAATAGATTCGATAGCGGGACCGAATGAAGACGGCGAATTCTCCTGTCTTATAACCTATCATACAAACGAATACGGAGATTTTTCTGACAGGTTCACCATTAAAACGGGGCTTATTGAGGGCGAATATATGGTGCTGTGGGACTATGACCTTATTTTTCCCGAAATGAGTGAAGGCTCCAGTGTAAGAGCGAGCACTATTCACGCATCACGGGGCGAGATCTTTGCTGCGGACGGCAGCCTTCTTGCAGCAAACGCTTATGCCGACACCCTTTATATGGACACAGAAAAAGTTCAGGATATAACTAAAGTGGCGGCGGCAGTGGCCCCTGTGAACGGTATGACGAGCAGCGAGGTAATAGACCTGTTCAACGAAGAGCTGGAGGACGGAACGCAGATAGTAGTGCTGGGGACGTATCTTGACGGCGAGCTGACGGACGAACAGAAGCAAGCGCTTCTAACCGTGCCCGGGCTTGGAATAGACGACAGCCTGTACACGCCGATAAGGGATTATCCTACGGGCAAATATACAGCGCATATGATAGGATATACCGGGTATTACACCGGAGAGGATATACCGGAAGGATATACCGACGCTGACAGGGCGGGTCTGAGCGGGCTGGAAGCTTCATATGAAAGCACTCTTCGTGGAACGGACGGAAGGATAATCTACATAGAGGATAAATGGGGCAAGAACGTCCGAACTCTTTATCTTGAGCCAAGTGAAGAGGGGCAGGATTTGAGGCTGACAATAAAGCCAAAGCTGCAAAAAATCGCTTATGATTCTCTTTCCGAATTTCTTGATATAGAAGCAGAAGAAACAGGAGTTGCCATCGTTTTGGATGCCTCGACCGGCTATGTTGAAGCTATGGCGTCTTATCCTTCGTATGACAACAACCTTTTTACATTCGGGATATCGCAGCAAATGTGGGATTATTACCAGGTGCCGGAGAGCAAAGAGCCTCTTTATAACCGTGCGACCCAGGGGCTTTATCCGCCCGGCAGTGTAATAAAGCCGTTTACTGCATCGGTGGCTCTTGACGAAAAGGCAATAACGCCTCAATACGGTTTTTACAGGTACAATAATAAAAAACAAGTGGCTGCCTGATGAAGAAGGGTGGAGCTGGGACCCTATAACACGTGTGGGGGACTCGGGCACTCCGCTGAAACTGGAGAATGCGCTTGTGCACTCGGACAACATATTTTTCGCTTACATGCTGCGCTTAGGCTTGATGAAGATGATTTTATGAACTATCTTAGCGAAATAGGCTTCGAAGAATCTGTTCCGTTTGATTTGGCGGTCAAACCGGCCAACCTTGTGTCTACGGAGCTGTATAGAAGGCGTGTTGCAGAAATGGGATATGGGCAGGGACAGCTTTTGGTAACGCCTATCCAGATGGCCAGCATGTATACTGCGTTTGCAAACGGCAGCGGCGATATGCTGCAGCCAAGACTGGTCGAGCAGACCTGCCAGACTGACGGACTTGATTATAACGTAACGCAGACTTTTGAGCCGACTGTTTGGAAGAAGGAGGCCGTATCCAGCTCTTCTTTGGGCATACTTCTGCCTATGCTTGAAGAAGTGGTTCAAAGCGGTACGGGCGCTTATGCGAAAATCAACGGCGTGGACATTGCCGGAAAGACTGGAACTGCGGAGATAGGCGAGGATAAGTCGAGAGAGATATCGTGGTTTGCAGGATACTGGACTCAAGGATATTACCCAAGGCTGGTCGTCGTTATGGTGGACACGCCTGCAGAAGAGGGTGCAGTGAAGTTTGATATTGCGAAAGCACTGCTTAATCCATAAAAAGAAAAGGAAACCACATGATAAAAAGTACATTTATACCGGGGAACAAGGATGTCAGTAAAGCGTTCGATATACGCAGAGAAGTTTTTATAGAAGAACAAGGATGTCCGCAAAAAGAGGAGTTTGATGAGTTTGACGAAGACGCTCTTCATCTTTTAGTATATGTTGATAAAGAACCTGCTGCTACGGGCAGGATATGGCATAACGGCAAGGGTTTTATGATAGGCAGGATAGCTGTCAGAAAGAAGTTCAGAGGCCAGAAGATAGGAGATCTGACAGTTCGACTTCTGCTGAATAAGGCTTTTAACTCCGGAGCGGAGATTTTGCATATACATGCACAAACGTATATAAAGGAGTTTTACAAAAAATTTGGTTTCAAGCAGCATGGAGAAGAGTTTATGGAAGCGGGAAGGCCGCACTATGCTATGAGCGTCGGCAAAGATGAGGCGAGATACCCTTCCGACTGCTGTGGACATTAAGCTATATAGGAGAGCAAAAATGAGCGAAATTACTTATCAGCAAAAAGAGCTAAAAGGCCTAGGCGGCTGGCTGGTGCTTTTCCAGATACAGATTTGGAGCATACCTTGGCAGGGGATTGTGCAAGACCTGGGGATATTTATTCCTCTTTCGGGGATTTTAATGAGAAAGCATGGCTGCTACGAGCTCATTATGATTCGTATGGCAGAGGCTATAATGGCGTTGATATGTTTGCGGGGCTATAATTCTCCCTGTTGCATATGTGTTTATACTGGTACTGATTACTGCTTTCTAACGCTTTATGTGCATTATTTTCTTTTACAAGAAGAAGCTTGTTTTCAGGACGTGTTCTTTATTTTAGAGTCAGTGATATATCTAGTGCCGCAATGGTGCTAGTATGTACAATGTCATGGCTTCCTATTCAGTGAGCGCCGACATGATGAACGAATATGTATTGACTAATCAGCCGGAGATGTTTACATTGATGACTAATATATTTACCGTATTTTATTCTTGCGGTTATCATTGCTGCCTGTTATTGGCATATTGGTTGCTTTTATAATTGCCCTTTTCAAATCGAAGCGGGTAAAGAACACGTTCAGTTAAGATACGTGTGAAATAGAACATTTTTTTGGGAGAGACGGATCATGAAAAGCAACGACTTATAGTCACAGTAATATCATTAGTTTTAACTTTTCACGGCAGCGGCGGCACTGGCATGCAGACAGGCTAGTGTACAGCGACGAACGAGCTCGGCTTCTCGTTCGAGATGCCGGCTGACTTTGAGTATTACGGAGACCTGGCCGACCAGGCTGCGAAAGAGGATGGAATCACCATGCAGCCGATGTATGTCGGATATGATGCTAATGTGAGCTTGACTTATGGGGAAGGCGAAGAGGAGTTTGCAGATCTTGCAAAACGGCTTCCGGACGGTATTGACGAGAGAGAACTCGACTTCTATATGATGCCCGAAAAAGACAGGGACGAGTTTATGCAGACGATCATGGATGAGCTTGAACAGCTTGAACAAAGCAGCGGTGTAATATCTTCCGAATGGGTCGATTACGGGGGCAAGCTCTGTGCTTATATTATATTAGAGGGCAGCGATGAAGTATCCGGTCTTGATTATTATCAGGCAAGCCTTAGTTTTATGTATAGCAACTACTTTATTTCGCTGACTTATACAAAGATAAATAACGCAATGAGCGGTACGCTTGAAGATGCAAAGAGCGAGTTTGACGAGTGCTTTGAAACGCTTGATTTTGATGTGGTGCCGTCTGACAAAGAGCTGAGAATAAAAACGGGGATAGACTGGACACAGGCTGCCATTTGGGGAATATCGGGTGCGGCTTCAGCAGGGCTCATTTGGCTGATAGTTAATCTGATAGTGAAAAAGACGAACAAGAAAAGATTTAGCGGAGGAAGTTATGGAAACGGGACTCAAGAAAACGATAACAAAGACGGTGGAACTTAAGGATACAGCAAAGGCGTTTGCAAGCGGACTTGCAGAAGTGTTTGCCACACCTTCGATGATAGCGCTTATGGAAAATGCGGCTTACAGCGCAGTTCAGGACGGGCTTGAGCCGGGGCAGTCTACAGTCGGCATAAGCATAGACGCAAAACACACTGCAGCGACGCCTGTCGGCATGAAGGTCAGCGCAACGGCAACGCTTGTCGAGATAGACAGAAAAAGGCTTGTTTTTGATATCGAAGCGTTTGACGAGAAAGAAAAAATAGGATATGCGCGACACGAGAGGTTCATAATAGACGAAGAAAAATTCATGAGCAAAGTTGCCGCTAAACAAGGTTAAGAAGTGGGGAGACAAGAATGGAATTCAATTTAAAACCAGGGCTTAGCGCCAAGTTGAAGAGAACGGTAAAATATGAAGATACAGCAAATTGGTTTGACAAAGGACTGCCAAAGGTGTTCTCGACACCTTTTATGATAGCGCTGATGGAAGTGGCGTCTTTTAAAGCTGTTGAAGAGCATTTGCCAAAAGGATATTCAGCAGTAGGGACGATAGTGGATATTGAGCATCTTGAATCTACGCCGGTGGGTGCAAAAGTCTGGGCGGAGGCGACGCTTGTTGAAGCAGACCGCAGAAGACTCGTTTTTAATGTGGAAGCATATGATGAGAGCGGGCTTATCGGCAGTGGAAAACACGAAAGATTTATAATCGAAGAAGAAAAATTTATGAGCAAGGCAAACGGAAAAATATGAAAGCAGACCTGCACATCCACACTACATACTCTGACGGAGGATATACACCAGGAGAGGTCATTGAGATAGCAAAGAAAAAGGGTCTGTGCTCTGTAGCCATAACAGACCATGATGAGTGCAGGGGCTGTCTTGAGGCTGCGGATGAAGACGGTATAAAGGTGCTGTGCGGAATAGAGCTCTCGGCTCATTTCAACGGCGAAGCGCACGTGCTTGGATATAACATCGACTGCACTGATAAAGGGCTGCTTGAACATATAGGAAAGCAGAATAAAAGCCGTATGAACAGGGCTGAGAAGATGGTGAAAAGATTCAGGGATGCGGGCATAGACATATCTATGCAGGAGGTAATGGATGAGTGCATGGGAGATGTGCTCGGACGACCGCACATTGCAGATGTGCTTGTAAAAAAAGGGTTTGCAAACTCCACTAAACAGGCTTTTGTAAAATATCTTGACAGGCATACAAAGTTTTTTGTGCCAAGAGAAAAGGTGGATGTGCTAAAAGCTGCCCGGCTTATTAACAAAGCGGGGGGAAAGCCCGTTCTAGCACACCCGGGGCTTATGCCCGGAAAGGTTTGGAATGAGCTGTCAGGAGTGCTAAAGGAATATGGTTTTTGGGGAATCGAAGCGTATCATCCTTCCCACTCGGACGGGCAGTGCAGGGCTTTGGAGAGTTTTGCAAAGCAAAACGGGCTTTATGTTACGTGCGGAAGCGACTTTCACGGCGGCGCAAAGCCCGGTATAGAGATAGGGCAGGAACAGCGTGGCGGCGAATATCTTGAGCATAGCATAAGGCAGCTTGGCGCAGAGTGCTGAGAGGCTGGAGCGGAGCGCAAGCTTTGCCGAAAAAGACGAACTTTTATTTATTCAAGCAAATTATATTCGCATACGTATTGATTGAAATCGGCTTTAGTGTTACAATGACTTCGTAAATATGAGTTGTTTTATTAGAAACATGGCAATGGAGCAAATTTACACGAAAACGGCCGATATATAGTGTCAAAAAGACTAAGAATAGGGGTAGTGATTTGAATTCCTTAGGTGGCGATATTAAGATATTTGCGGGGTCATCAGGCATCGGATTTTCGAAGAAGATGTGCAAATATCTTGGCAGCGAACTTGGTGACTCAGAGGTTATTAACTTTTCAGACGGCAACATATTTCTTCGGATAAAAGAAACTGTCCGAAACAAAGACGTTTATGTAGTACAGCCGATCGGCATGAAACCAAACGACGAATTTGTCGAAATTCTCTTCTGGATGGATGCTCTCAAAAGAGCAAGCGCAAACTCAGTTACAGCAATCATACCATATTTCAGTTATGCAAAAGGTGATAAAAAGGACGAACCGAGAGTCTCTATAAGGGCACGTGTGTGCGCAGAGAGTATTGAGCTTGCCGGTGCGGACCGGATTGTTACTATGGACCTTCACAGCGCACAGGTACAGGGCTTTTTCAAGAAGCCGGTGGACCACCTTCTTTCACTGCCCATCATGTGCGAATATGTAAAGTGTCTTGATATAATGGAGAACCTGTGCGTGGTTTCCCCGGACGCCGGATATGCAAAGACGGCAAGGAAGTATGCGGACTATCTGCATGTGCCAGTAGCAATCGGCGACAAAACAAGGACGGACCACTCAGAGAAGGCAAAGATTCTCGATATAATCGGCAGCGTCAAGGGCAAAAACTGCATGATTGTTGACGACTTCTCTGTGTCGGGCGGTACGCTTATTGAGATAGCCAACGCACTCAAAGCAAAAGGCGCAAACCGTATCATTGCATGTCTTTCCCATGTTATCCTTCGTGAAAAGGGAGTAAAAGCCATAGAAGAAAGCCCGATAGAGAAGCTTATAGGAACGGATACTGTGAAAAATCCGTATCTTGTAGGGCACGATACATTCATATCGGTCTCGGTGGCCCCGCTGTTTGCAGAAGCGGTCTACCGTATACATGAGAAAACATCTGTTAGCCCGTTGTTTTCCGATGTGCCAAAGAAAGTCGTGGACGAAATATAGCGCTGTTTTGCAAGTGTAAGCATGAAATACTTCGTTTTTTATGGCAAACAATAGTGATTTTTATGATAAAAAAGTCATTTATGAATGATTATTTTTAAAAAGTTGCAAAAAATGCTTGCAATTTGAATATGGTATGTTATAATGTGCTTAAATTAAACGAAACGACGGCGTTTGCTTAAGGGGAGAATATCTCTGTTGGCAAGCGCTTTTTATATTATTATACGAAGGACAGCAGGCTTACTGGACGGCATATTGTGGAAACGATGAAACTTAGTTATAATGATAGAAAATGAAAAGTCGCTATAGGGTAAGCTGCGACGACGGAGCTTGTTTGAATGGATAACACACGAATTACAGTGGCTGTGCACAATGGGCAGGCTGCTGAAAAAATTAAAAATGCACTGCAGCAAAATGGATATTCTGTAGCAGACTTGTGTACGTCCTCGAACGACATGCTGAGGAAAGTCCGGATGAACCCTCCCGACATATTGCTTATCAACTTCGATATGCCGGACATTACAGGCCTTGAGGCAGCAAGGATAGTCGGAGATGAGAACCTTTGCAGCATAATACTTCTTGTGAACAGCGACCAAAGAGAATTCTGCAACGGACGTGTTGAGGACCACGACATAACGATGTTCGTAAAGCCAATTAACAGAGTTGCACTCATGAGTGCCATTGACACGGTAATACAGAGCCGCATCCGCATCCGCAAGCTTTCAGACGAACTTTTTACTCTGAAGCGTGGGATGGAAGAAAGGAAGCTGGTTGAGAGGGCAAAAGGCATCCTGATGAAGAAGAAGAGCATATCTGAAGCGGAAGCATACCGGCGAATACAGAAGATGAGTATGGACTCACGTGTTTCTATGAAGGATATATCGCAGAAGATCATTGAGCTGGCAGCGCAGTAAAAAGGAATTGGAGGTAATTCTATGAAAAAGATCGAAATGATTATCAGGCCCGAAAAAATGGAACACGTTAAAGAAATCGTAGAAGAATGCGGCGCCGGTGGACTGACTGTTTCTCAGGTTATGGGCGCAGGAGCTCAAAAAGGCAAAACGGAACATTACAGGGGTGCAGAGATGTATATCACACTGCTGCACAAAATTAAAATTGAAGTGGTTGTACCAGACGGTTTAGTAGAATGTATCGTGACAAAAGTTAGCGAGGGCATAAGAACAGGTGAAGTCGGCGATGGTAAAATATTCGTCATACCGATAGACGATGCTATAAGAGTACGTACAGGAGAAAACGGCGATACAGCGCTGTAATCAGTAAAAACAAATAAAAACGGATCGATGTAGAACCGAACGCTTAAATGCACAAGTTTGTGCTTATAGTAGTCGGTTTTTTTATATCAAAAGTTTTAAAATTTTTAGGAGGATATCATGAAAAAGAAGGTTTTTGTAATAGTATTTATGGTAGTGCTGACCGTTTTGATGGTCATTGCAGCTTCCGGCGGTGACACTGCACAGGAGGTTAGCGATGATGCTCAGTCTAATCTTGATACATTATGGATACTGATAGCAGCCGTTCTTGTTTTCTTTATGCAGGCAGGATTTGCGATGGTAGAGTCTGGCTTCACCAGGGCAAAGAACGCAAGCAACATCATAATGAAAAACATCATGGACTTTGGTATTGGATCAATACTGTTCTTTGTAGCAGGATTTGCGCTTATGTATGGCGACAGTGTTGCCGGATTGTTTGGCGGTACTGGGTTCATCAACCCAACCAATATTGATACACCGGTAAATATACTTTTCCAGACCGTGTTCTGTGCTACAGCTGCTACTATCGTATCAGGAGCTATGGCAGAACGTACAAAATTTGTATCATATCTTATATACTCGGCAGTTATCAGTCTTATAATTTATCCGGTTGCAGGTCACTGGTTCTGGGGCGGCGGCTGGCTTTCACAGCTGCAGATTGGCGGAGCAGGATTCATAGACTTTGCAGGATCAACACTTGTTCACTCTGTTGGTGGCTGGAGCGCACTTATCGGTGCAAAACTGCTTGGACCTCGTATCGGTAAATTCAGAAAAGATGGTACTGCAAACGCAATCCCTGGCCACAACATCACACTTGGTGCACTTGGTGTATTCATACTGTGGTTTGGATGGTTTGGATTTAACGCAGGCAGCGAGCTTGCAGCAGACCAGACTCTTGGTCACATAGCTATGACTACAAACCTTGCTGCGGCAATGGGTGCAGTTTCAGTTATGTTTATCAGCTGGATGAGGTATGGCAAGCCGGATGTATCAATGACACTAAACGGAGCGCTTGCAGGCCTTGTTGCCATAACGGCAGGCTGTGCAGCAGTTTCTATGTGGGGCGCTATTATAATAGGACTCGTTGCTGGTGTTGTTGTAATCTTTGGTGTAGAGTTCCTCGAGCGTAAGCTAAAGATAGACGACCCGGTTGGTGCAATACCGGTTCACGGTTTCTGCGGGGCCATGGGTACACTTCTTGTAGGTGTGTTTGCAACAGAAGGCGGACTTCTGTATGGCGGCGGCTTTGGACTGCTGGCTGTACAGGCTATCGGAATACTTGCATACATGGTGTGGACGCTCATAACAGCCTTCATACTGTTCAAGGTAATCAAGAGCACAGTTGGACTACGTGTTTCCAAAGAAGAAGAGATCATGGGTCTCGACCTTGGAGAGCACGGCAGCGAGAGCTATTCGGATTTCGTACTCAAAATGTAATTGCAATAGTTTTAATAAAAAAGGCTGTCACAGATATGTGGCAGTCTTTTTACTTATATGGAGTTTTGTCTCTTGGTGTGATAACAAGGACAGAAGTAACTTAAAGTGAAAGGTTATTCTAAACTAGATTTTTTATTCCATTTAATATATAATATTGACAAAATAACAAGGCGGGAAAGCTATGAAAGCAATCGTAACAGTATCGGGCAAAGACAAGACAGGAATAATTGCGAAAGTATCGTCGAAACTTAGCGAGCACGGTGTCAATATACTCGACATCAGCCAGACTGTGCTTCAGGACTATTTTGCAATGATAATGCTAGTTGACCTAACTTTGTGTGAAGAGCCGTTTTTGACTATAAGCGAAAGTCTGGAGAAGGAAGGAAGAAAAATGGGCATGGATGTTCGCATGATGAAAGAAGAGATATTCGACGCCATGCACAGGATATAAGTGTTGGCATGTTCATGCCGGGGTAGAAGATGAAGTTTTTCAGGAGCGCTAAAAAAAGCGGGATCGCTTTTGGAGGGGGAGGAACTCGTGGAATTGCGCACATAGGCGCAATCAAGGTTTTTCAGCAGAATAATATAGAATTCGATTATATTGCTGGCAACTCCGCAGGCTCGATGGTGGGTGCTGTATATGCTCTGGGAGTGCCCTGGCAGGAGATGTACGATTTTGTTCTTTCTATAAATGAGAGGACTTTTTTTCCGAAAAAAAACTGGATATCATATATGAGCGCGCAGGTAATAGAAGATATGGCGGAACATTACCTTGGCAGCAAAACGTTTGACGAGTTAAAAAAACCGTTTTGTGCTATCGCAGTAGATTTGAAAAAAGGCAGCCTGGAGCGGCTTTGCACAGGCAGCGTAAGCAAGGCTCTGTCTGCAAGCTGTGCAGTGCCGGGTGTGTTTCAGCCGGTGGTCATCGGCGATAAGATATATGTGGACGGCGGAACGCTGCGCAGTATACCGACGCAGGCTGTTAGGGAAATGGGAGCAGAAAAGGTAGTAGGTATCAACCTTAACTCGCACCGGGCAAACGGAACAGAGAGCCTTAGAAGAAGAGATGTATTCGTTGCGGCGTATAAGCTGACAGTCAACGTTAACAGCGAAATATGTGAGCGATATGCGGACATTATGCTAAAGCCGGATCTGTGCGATTTCCAGCCATTCAGCTTTCGTCACACTGAAGAAATGCTGAGAATAGGAGAGCATGAAGCCGAGGCGCACATAGAAGAAATAACTAAACTTATCAAATAGAACAAATTGTAACCAAACTGTGAACTTTTCTCTTGCATTCATTATTTGAGTATAGTAATATAGACGAGGTAATTTGCGCCGGTTTAGGTGCATTTTTATCATTACGATTTAATGCAGAATGGAAGGACGGTTTATTTATGACAGCTCAAATCATTATTCTCATCGTTTATTTACTCTTCTTGATTGGTGTCGCAATCATTACGGTTAGGAAAACCAAAACTACAGACGACTTCATGCTTGGTGGCAGAAAGATTGGCGCATGGATGTCTGCTTTTGCGTACGGTACGACCTATTTCAGCGCAGTCATGTTCGTCGGCTATGCCGGAAAGTTCGGCTGGCTTATGGGTGTGAGCGCAACTTGGATAGGCATAGCCAATGCGCTTGTGGGCACATTCCTTGCATGGAAGCTGCTTGCGAAACCGACAAGAAGGATAACACAGAAGCTAGACACGGCAACGATGCCGGACTTTTTCTTGAAGCGCTACAAGAGCAGAGGGCTTAAGATATCGGCAGCTGTGATCATCTTCGTATTCCTGGTTCCCTACTGCGCAAGCGTATATCAGGGGCTTGGCTATTTCTTCGAAAGCGTGTTTAACATTCCTTATGAATACTGCATGATAGGTATGGCAGTTTTCACGGCGTTATATCTTTTGATGGGCGGATACATCGCTACGGCAATGACCGACTTTGTGCAGGGGCTCATAATGATAGGCGGCGTTATTCTCATGGTCATTTTCGTGCTGGCAGCGCCGCAGGTAGGCGGTCTGTTTGCCGGTCTTGAAAAGGTTGGTTCTCAGGCGGGCATATCGTTTGTTACTCCGTTCGGGTCGCCCCAGATGATCGTACTGCTAGTTTCGCTTATAATACTGACCAGCCTTGGAACATGGGGTTTGCCGCAGATGGTGCACAAGTTCTATGCTATCAAAGACGAAAGAGCTATTAAAAAGGGCACTGTTATATCTACTCTGTTTGCACTTCTGATTGGCGGGGCAGCATACTTCGTTGGTACATTCGGCAGGCTGTTCCTTTCAGACGTTCCAGAGGCTGGCATGGATGCTATCATGCCGGAGATGATGAAAGCTTCACTTCCGCCGGTGCTGCTGGGGCTGATACTCGTGCTGATACTTGCGGCTTCGATGTCTACGCTTTCTTCGCTGGTACTCGTTTCATCGTCTTCGATATCTATGGACCTCATCAAAGGAATCATAAAACCGAAGATGAAAGAAAAATCTACAATGGCATGGATGAGGAGCCTGTGCGCAGTGTTCGTTGTTATTTCGCTTATAATCGCGCTGCTAAGGCCGGCAGCTATAGTTACGCTTATGAGCTATTCGTGGGGTGCGCTTTCGGGCTGCTTCCTGGCGCCGTTCCTGCTTGGCGTAAAGTGGAAGGGCATGACCAAAAAAGGCGCATGGGCAGGCATAATCACCGGGCTTGTTATAACGGTTCCTTTGATGATACTTGGCTTTGTCGGCGGTATACTTCCTTCGTGGATGAGCGCACCGGCAATCGGCGCTATGGCAATGCTGGTTTCTCTTATAGTAACACCGGTTGTCAGCGTTATGACAAAGAAGTTTGACCAGTCGCATATAGACAACGTATTTGCAGCGTAAAATTAAATAATGACAAGGGGCTGTTTATATGGGCAGCCTCTTCTTATATTACTTATGAAGCTCGCTCAGCAGTTTTCCGCCAACGGAGATGTTATCTTTAGGCAGCTCATTGAATAGAACTATAAAGCGTTCTTTGGGTATATTTGTGATGCGGCTGAGTTCAGTTGACAGAACTTCTGTCATTTCAGTTTTCTTATCTAGTGGCTGGGGCGAAGAATAAATTGATAAATATGGTATAAAATAACTTTAAAAATTGTTGCCACTAAAAAAGTAATATAAAAAACGGAGGGTCTTCTGACCCTCCTGGCTTTTCAAGTTAATTTGCTCAAACACGAAACTTCTTTAAAGTAATTGTATAAGCCCAAAAACAAGTCCGGCGAGCCCGAGTAATAAAGATATAATTGTCACTATTGTTTTTCGTTTACTTTTTTTATTCTCTTTCTCATAGATTTCCTCAAGTGCTGGGAGTCTATCCAATAAAGCTCTGTAAAAGTTGATTATCTTGTCTAGCATTTCAGAATAGTCTGTAACCTCGCTGAGGATACTATCGTCGTTTGACACATCCTTGTCTCTTCGACAGTCACTTATCCTAATTGATATTTCCGCAAATTGTGCTTTATGTGAAGTATAGTATTCAGGAAAAGCTTTTGAAATAGTATCGGGTGAATACTTTGAAATTGTTTCATGATACTTTGACCTAAGTTCTGTAGACAACCAATCGGCTGTATCAAAAAAGGCTCGGTAGACGTGTCCAAGCGCTTTCTCTAAATTCTGCTTCACATATTTTGCATCATCTTCAGGTAGTTGCGTATTAGTCCTGTACTTCTTACTTTCTGCACGAATTACATGATCAAACCCGCTTCTGAATTCCAAAATTGGCTGGATAAAAGAATTATATTCAGTTCCGAGTTCTTCTGCCATTATAATTTAGCGCTTCACATACCCGTGAACTTCAATAATTCTGTTCCAAATTTTATCCATATTTGACCTCGAAAAAGTTATTAAGGAAGTTTCTTTGCCCAGGTATCCTTTACAAATGCATAATAATTTTTATCAGTATAAAAATTGCCCCTTGCAGCTCTCACAGAGCCTCTGATTCTATTTGAGTTCTCTACTGTAAGCTGGATTGTTCTCTCTGTGATGGGGATATTTACTGGTAAATCCTTATCAAAATACTCTCTGTTTTTTATATTCATTCCTTTTCTCCTCAAATATGAATGATCAGAAAACATTAGTTTCAAAATCAAACATTAAAAGCATTATACATATTATGACATAAAAAATCAAGTATTATATATAAATCTGCTTGTAATCCATAAAAATATTATATCAAAGGATTTTGTATAGTGCAATATACTATTAGAAGTAAGACATTTGATAAAGAAACAGGAGAGTAATTTAACTCCCCTGTTTTTTTATTATAAATCAATACTTACTTAGCTAATACTGCTTTTGCCTTTGCAATAACGTTGTCTGTTGTGAAGCCGTACTTCTCGAACACCTTTGGAGCGGGGCCGGAAGCGCCGAACGTGTCTATTGTTACGCTGTCGCCTTCTGTGCCCATGTATTTGCACCAGCCAAAGCTTGAACCGGCTTCAACTACCAAACGCTTTGTTATCGAAGCTGGTATAACGCTGTCTTTATATTCACATGTCTGCTCTTCGAATATATCCATACAAGGCATGGAAACGACTCTAGTGCTTATGCCTTCTTCAAACAGCGTTTTAGCGGCGTTGTAACACAGCTCGACTTCGCTGCCTGTTCCGAT
This sequence comes from Christensenellaceae bacterium, assembly GCA_963666505.2. Taxonomy (GTDB): domain Bacteria; phylum Bacillota; class Clostridia; order Christensenellales; family SZUA-584; genus JABGQS01. The sequence goes on from CAXXXL010000003.1 coordinate 357,598, forward strand.
GAATATCATTTGCGGATCGCTGCCGAAGTCTTTAAGCACGTATGCGCCTTTGAGAGCTTCGTCGCTTGTTTCTTCATAAAGCGGAAGGTTCTGCCTCGAGAGTGCAATAACGCTTGGGCCGTCTGCGCCGAGCGCTGCAAGATAAGCTGCTGCAGTTTCTTTTGAGTCTGCCGGCCGCCACATATACAGATTTGGCATTGCACGCATGCTTGCAAGCTGCTCTATCGGCTGATGTGTCGGGCCGTCTTCGCCGACTCCGATTGAATCATGAGTCATTACGTATATGACCGGAAGTTCCATTATTGCGGACATTCTTAGACCGTTTCTCAGGTAGTCTGTGAATACGAAGAATGTTGCAACGTATGGCACTATGCCGCCGTGAAGAGCAAAACCATTGGCTATAGCAGACATTGCGAATTCTCTGATACCAAAGTGAATATTCTTGCCTTCCCTATGAACCGGTGAATAGAACTCAGAATCATTGAGTACTGATTTGTTTGCGGGAGCTAAGTCTGCGCTTCCGCCGAACAGCTGCGGCAGTTTTTCAGACAATCTGTTGAGAACTATGTTTGAAGAGTTCCTCGTTGCCATGGGGCCGTCAAACTGATAGAAATCTTTATCGGCAAGTTTAGCAACGTCTACTTTGTTAAAGCAGGTGTCCCAAAGCTCTGCCATATCCGGGAACTTGGAGCGATACTCGGAAAGCATTGCGTTCCAGTCAGCTTCAGCTTTGTCATATGCTTTCTGACGCTCTGCCGCCGCTGCTGTAACTTCTTCAGGAACAGTGAAATTATCATAGTCCCATCCAAGGTTCTTTTTCATGATCTCTATGTTGTCGTCGCCTAAGGGTGCTCCGTGGCAGGATGCCTTGCCCTGAACTGGAGGGCAGCCGTAGCCGATCTCTGTTTTAATTATGATTATGGACGGCTTTTCAGTTTCTTGCTTTGCCTGCTCTATTGAGGCGCTTATTGAGTCGGTATCTTCGTTGCCGTCAGCTACGTTTAATACCTGCCAGCCGTATGAATCAAACCGCTTTGCAATGTCTTCATCGAATGTGAAGTCCGTTTCACCTTCAATGGTGATCTTGTTTCTGTCATACAGGAGTATAAGTTTGCCGAGTTTAAGCGTTCCTGCAAGAGAACATGCTTCCGAAGCAACGCCCTCCATGAGGCAGCCGTCGCCCGAAAGTGCGTAAGTATAATGGTCTACAACATTATAACCCGGCTTATTGAACATTGCGGCAAGGTGCGTTTCAGCCATAGCCATGCCGACTGCGTTGGCGATTCCCTGCCCTAAGGGGCCGGTCGTAGTCTCGATACCCGGAAGATATCCGTATTCCGGATGCCCTGCCGTTTTTGAGCCGAGCTGGCGGAAGTCTTTTATATCGTCCATGGTTACGTCATATCCAAAGATGTGCAGAAGTGCATAGAGCATCATAGAGCCGTGCCCTGCAGAAAGAACAAAGCGGTCTCTGTCTGCCCAGTCAGGGTTTTTCGGGTTTTGCTTCAAATACTTCGACCAGAGAGTGTAAACCATTGGGGCGGCGCCGAGCGGAAGCCCGGGATGGCCGCTCTTTGCTTTCTGGATAGCTTGTGCCGAAAGCATTCGAATCGTGTTGATGGATAGCTTTTCAGTGTTATTCATACTTTTCCTCCTAAATATTACTATGCAACTTTATTTAATGAACATCGTTCATGTGATACGTTTTAACAGTTCTATTATAGTGGCAAAGCGGGTTTGTTACAATGATAAAATGGTATTAATTGTTGAAAATTCAAAATATTTTGTGCGTTTTTTTCATTTTTGTGCGAATTAATTACTTTTTCTTTGCCCTTGCCATGAAAGCAAAAGTCATTAAGGCTGCTGCTACATATGACATCGCTGCCGCATTCAGCATCTTTTTTGCACCATAGAGTTCTTCCTCGTTCAATATGCCTGCACTGCTCAGCTCTTCCAGTGCACGTCTGCTTGCGTTGAACTCCACCGGCAGCATAAGCATTTGAAGCAAAAACACAGCTGCAAAAAGATAGAAGAGTACATTTGTGCCTATCGCAACATTTGCAATTGCGCCGAAAAAAACAAGTGGAAAGAAAAGGGACGTTGCTATGCGGACCAGCGGTTTTAACACGACGAGAAATGTCATGAGGTTATATCTTTCCTTTACCTGTATAGCATGACCTGCTTCATGGGCGGCGACTGCCACTGTGGCTATCGAACTTTCGTTGTAGTTCTGATTGCTAAGAGAGATGACTTTATGTTTCTGGCTGTAGCTGTCCGTAAGCGTTCCTTCTATCGAATAGATGCCTACATCGTTTATACCGTTGCGGTTAAGTATTGCTTCTGCAGCCTGCTTACCTGTATAGCCGCTTTCTATTGCATTAGAGGAATATATTTGATATGTGTTTTTAATTCTGCTGTTTACAAAAGAAGAGAGTATAAACATAGCGAAAATCAGAATATAGCCCCAGTAGTGCGAAAGAAACTCCATATATAGCTCCTTGAAAAAATTAACTTCATAACATTCTAATTTAATTTGCCAAAATATGCAACAGCGGTGAATTGTGAACGTTTTTTGAACGCTGACTAAAAATATTGACTATTAATATTTAATGTTGTAATGTAAGTAAGTACTTGCATAAATTTTTATTATTGGAGTAAAAGATGAGCAACACAAAAGAAAAGCTGATGGAAGCTGCCCGCGAACTGTTTGAGACTAATGGTTATGCAGCAACTACTACAAAGCAGATTGCCGAAAAAGCAGGAGTCAGCGAGGTAACGCTGTTCAGGCACTTCGAAACTAAGAGGAATCTTTTCGAGATGATTATTCACGGAAGCCTTCACCCGTATAAGCTGGAGGAGTATCTTGAAAAAGAGGTACAGTATGATCTCGATACAGACCTCCGAATCATTGCGAAAAATATGATGCGCACATACCAGAGCAATGTACCGCTTATGAGGATGGTTTTCAAAGATGGTATGCACGATTCTATATCGAAGATGCACCTCTGGAAACACGAAAAAAATGCAAATAAAAGTCTGAAAAACTATTTTGAACAGATGCACGCAATGGGGCGAATGAAAGCGGACCCGAAAATGGCAATGATATTCTGCATGAACAATATAGCAGGATATATAGCAAAAAGCATGTTTATGGAGCACGGCCATAAAAACAACCCCCACGGGATGAATCAGGAATATTTCGATTGGATGATAGGCCGAGTTATTTTTGCACTTAAAAATTAATATATATATACGAAAGGAAAGAGTATGAAAAAACTACTTAGGTATTTAAAGCCGTATAAGTGGCAGGCAATAATCATCATTGTGCTGACGACTATTCAGTCACTAAGCCAGCTATATTTGCCTACGCTTATGTCGGACATAGTTGATAAGGGCGTCGTGAACCAGGATATAGCTATGATAATAAACACCGGGCTGGTTATGCTGGGGTTTACGGCTATAGTTACGGTAAGCACGATTTTTACAAGGTTTTTTGCATCAAAAACGGCAGTAGGCTTCGCTAAAGATATTCGCAGGGATATCTTCAGAAAAGTCGAGAGTTATTCGCTGCACGAGTTTGATCAGATTGGAACAGCATCGCTGGTAACGCGCTCGACAAACGACGTAACACAGATACAAAACGTGTTTGTGATGATACTGTCGATGCTGCTTTCTGCTCCTATAATGGCGGTTGGTGGAATACTTATGGCACTGCGGACGAATACTGGACTCTCATGGGTCATTGCAGCAGCTATCGGAGTAATTGGCATTATGATTGCTGTTATAGCAACCAAGGCTCTGCCGTTATTCAAGTCTATACAAAAAAAGATAGACAGGGTGAACCTCGTGCTTCGTGAGGGGCTTACGGGTATACGTGTAATACGTGCTTTCAATAAAAATAAATATGAATCGGCAAGGTTTGAAGAAGCGAACACAGACCTTACAAGTACATCCGTAAAGGTATATAGATGGATGGGTGTGATAATGCCGGGGATAATGCTTCTTCTGAACGTTACGGTAGTGGCGATAATATGGTTCGGCGGTCTTAGGATATCAAATGCCCAGATGCAGGTGGGTGACTTAATGGCGTTCCAGCAGTATGCGATGCAGGTAATGTTTGCTTTCATAATGGCGACAATGATGTTTGTTATGCTGCCCCGTGCATCGGCTTCGGCAGAACGTATCAACGAGGTACTCGATATGCCTGTAAGCATAGAAGAAACAACGGCGCAGACTCCTATGACGACATGCCGCGGATGTGTCGAGTTTAAGAATGTCAGCTTTTCTTACTTTGGAGCGGAAGAGCCTGCCATATGCGACATCTCACTTGTGGCAAAGCCTGGAGAAGTTACCGCAATCATCGGCGGAACGGGCTCGGGCAAATCTACTCTGGTAAAGATGATACCAAGATTCTATGATGTGACTAAAGGCCAGGTGCTTGTGGACGGAGTTGACGTAAAGGATTATCCACAGCTTGTACTTAGAGAAAAGATTGGATACGTTCCGCAGAAGATAACGCTTATGAGCGGCACTATAGCTCAAAATGTGAAATACGGCAAAGACGACGCTTCGCAGGAAGAGGTATTGAAAGCACTGGAGACTGCGCAGGCAACCGAGTTTATATCCGAGCTTGAAAACGGGGCAGAGTCGATGGTAGCGCAGGGCGGTACCAACTATTCTGGAGGTCAGAAACAGAGGATAAGCATTGCAAGGGCGCTTGTCAGAAAGCCGGAAGTTTATGTGTTTGACGACAGTTTCTCGGCACTTGACTTCAAGACGGATTCAAAGCTAAGAAGAGCATTAAAGGCAGATATAAAAGATGCGACAGTGTTTATAGTTGCACAGCGTGTAAGCACGGTTATGAACGCAGATAGTATAATAGTCCTTGATAACGGAAGGGTCGTCGGGCAGGGCAAGCACAAAGACCTGCTTGAAACTTGTACGACTTATCAGGAGATTGTACGCTCGCAGCTCTCAATGGAGGAACTAGCATGAGTGAAAGAAATAAAGCAAAACCAGCGCAGGCCAAAGGGATGGGCAGAGGACCTGGGCCGGGCGGGCACATGGGCGGAGCGATCGTCGAGAAACCAAAAGATTTCAAGGGTGGTTTCAAAAGGCTGCTCAGATATTTGGGCAAGTATAAGATAGCGCTCGTAATAGTACTTATAATGGCGGTCGGAGGAGCGGTTTTCTCGATCTTCGGCCCTAAGATACTTGGGCGTGCGACAACGGAGCTGTTTGCTCCTACACTGGCTAAAGTTGAAGCCATGAGCCAGCTCAAGGACATATTACCGGCTGAGGTTGTTGACCAGATAAAGAGCGGTGAGCTGTCTGAGCAGGAGATGATGACTCTTGTTATGCAGAACGTTGACATGAACGACCCGGAGCAGGCTGCGGTGCTTCAGAAGGCGTATGCAGATTTCCAGACGGCATCGGAGATGAAAATCGACTTTGGAGCTATAGCAAAGATAATATGGCTCGTGCTCATACTCTACGGCGTGAGTGCGATATTCAACTTTGTGATGCAGTTTGTGATGGCAAAGACGTCGCAAAGCGTTGTGTATGAAATGAGAAAGCAGGTGGAGGCAAAGCTCTCGAAGCTGCCGCTTAAGTTCTTTGACGGCAGAACGCACGGCGAGATACTCTCCCGTGTGACAAATGATATTGACACAGTTTCTTCAACTATGCAGCAGGGCGTGACGCAGGTTATAACATCTGCTACTCTAATGATAGGAATCACGGTCATGATGTTTACGATATCGTGGATCATAACACTTGTGTGCCTTGTGGTAATACCGATGAGCTTTATATTCATAAGAGCGATAATAAAGCGTTCTCAGAAATACTTCAAGCAGCAGCAGAAAGAGATCGGAAATATAAACGGACATGTTGAAGAAATGTATGCAGGGCATCTGGTAGTTAAAGCTTATGGCAAGGAAGCTGACAGTGTTGCAGAATTTGACGAGACGAACGAGCGGCTGTATGGAGTTGGCTGGAAAGCACAGTTCCTGTCCGGAATAATGATGCCGGTAATGACGCTTATAAACAACCTTTCATATGTGCTGGTGTGTGTTATCGGCGGTGTGATGGTTATAAACGGCAGCATTACTATAGGGAACGTACAGGCATTTATACAGTATTCAAGAAGGTTCTCTCAGCCTATAGCCCAGACTGCCCAGATAGCGAATGTAATGCAGTCTACTGTGGCTGCGGCAGAGCGTGTGTTCGAGGTCTTAGATGAAGAAGAGATAAGCCCAGAAGATAATCAGAACTATATTGAAAAGTCAAAAGGCGCTGTGGTGTTCGACCACGTTAAGTTTGGCTATGAGCCGGGCATTACGGTAATAAAAGACATGAACCTTGATGTTGCACCAGGCAGCGTTATCGCGATAGTCGGCCCGACAGGAGCGGGCAAGACAACGCTTGTAAACCTGCTGATGCGCTTCTATGAAGTAGACAGCGGCAGAATAACGGTAGACGGCGTGGATATTACCAGCGTACCCAGAGAAAACCTGCGCAAACAGTTTGGCATGGTGCTTCAGGATACATGGCTGTTCGGTGGTACTATCGAACAGAACATTGCGTATGGCAACGACAAGGCGAGCAAAGAGGATATCGTTAAAGCCGCCAAGATGGCTCATGCAGACCATTTCATAAGGACGCTGCCAAAAGGATATGACACGGTGCTGAACGAAGAGGCAAGCAACATTTCGCAGGGACAGAAGCAGCTGCTGACTATTGCAAGAGCGCTGCTGGCAGACCCGCCGGTGCTGATACTCGACGAAGCTACTAGCAGCGTTGACACGAGGACGGAAGAATATATACAGAGCGCTATGATAGAGCTGATGAAGGGAAGGACGAACTTCGTTATTGCTCACAGGCTCTCGACAATACGTGACGCTTCCACGATACTTGTAATGAACGAGGGAGAAGTGATAGAGCAGGGTAACCACGAGTCTCTGATGAGTCAAAACGGCTTCTATGCAGACCTTTACAACAGCCAGTTCCTTGGCGAAGAGATATAGTTTAGTAATTCAACGGGAGCGTCTTTAAAACAGGCGCTCCTTTTTTGATTAATCGATAACAGCAGGCAATATGATATAATACAATGAAGCAGGGGGAAAAACTACTGAAAGGAAACTTTTATGGATACAAAAAGGCCGAATATAATATTTATATTTTCTGATCAGCATAATTCATCGGTTATAGGTGCAGCAGGCGACACGGTTGCAGTGACCCCGAACCTCGACAGCCTTGCAGAGAAAGGCACGATGCTCAGCGACTGTTACTGCGCTTCTCCGCTGTGCGTGCCCAGCAGGAGCTGCATGCTCACAGGGCAGCTGCCCACCCAAACGGGTATATACAACAATCATCAGTCTCTGCGCTTCGAGCAGGCGACATTTGCCCACAGCCTTACCGCTTCAGGGTACAGCACGGTTTTGTGCGGCAGGATGCACTTCATCGGCGATGAACAGCGGCACGGTTTTCAGGAGAGGCTGGTCGGGGATTTTACGCCGACTCATGAGCGTATGGGGGGCAAATTCCTTGGAAGCCTAACCGGCTCAACAGGGCCGTCTATCGTATCGATAGAGAAATCCGGCCCCGGCTATTCCAGCGCTCTTGCCTATGACGAAGATGTGGTAAACGCTGCCTGCAGCTATGTTGAAGGATACGAAAGCGAGCAGCCGCTATTTATGACAGTCGGGCTGCACGACCCGCATTGCCCTTATGTGTGCCCTGAGGAGCTGTTTGAATATTATATCGATAAAGTCACTGCTGATGATGATCTTGAGTTTGAAAGGCGCAAAGCACATCCTGCAGTAAAAAAGTGGTTTGAGCTAAGGTCGGTTGAAAACGTAACAAAAGAAGAAGTAATAAGAGTAAAGGCAGCATACTACGGCATGGTAACGTTTATGGACAGCCTTATCGGCAGGCTGCTTGATACGGTGGATAACAAGCTTGACCCGGACAACACTCTAATTATCTACAGCTCTGACCACGGCGACTGCATCGGTGACAACGGACTGTTCTGGAAAACGAACTTCTATGAGGGCTCTGTGAAAGTGCCGCTTATATTCAAATATCCGAAACTCTTTGCACAAAACAGAAAAATCAGCGCTCCAACCAGTCTTACGGATTTGGCGCCGACGCTTTGTGATATAGCCGGGGCGCAAATGCTGCCGGATACTTTTGGCAGAAGCCTGCTGCCTCTGCTCAGCGGGGAGGAGGAAGAGGATTTCGGCAGGGTAATAATATCCCAGCTTGCAGATATTAAAGGGGATGCTCCGTCCGCTATGATTAAAAAGGACGGATATAAGCTTGTAAAGCATATGAGATATGACGACGTCCAGCTTTTTGACCTTTCTAAAGACCCGAAAGAAAAAAGCGACCTTGGCAGAGACAGAAGATATGAAAGCGTCAGGCAGGCGCTGCTTAAGATATTGGAAGAGTACTGGGATGAGGAGGAAGTCAGAAAAACATATGAGCAGGACGCTGCGGACCGAGAAATATTCTACGGTGCTGTGGAAAAATGCGAGTATGATTCAAAGTATAACTGGCCGGGCAGGCCGGAACAGAACTATATTTTGGACAGAGAGGTGGATTAATAATGAGGAAATGCAATATACTTCCGATGATGGAAAAAGGCGAAGTCGTAAAATGTGCGATGCTGCATTCCAACGACCACAGGCTGGTGGAGCTCGCCTGCATAAACGGGTTTGACTGCCTCTGGATATGCAATGAGCACACGGCCAACGACTGGAGTAAAATTGAGACCATGATTCTCGCTTCAAAGGCGCACAACACGGATATACTAATCCGCACAGAGAGAGGCTCATATAGCGAGCTTATCAAACCCATTGAGCTTGACGCCACGGGGATAATAGTGCCGCACTGCATGAGCTATGAAGATGCGCTGAGCATAAGAAAGATGACGAGGTTTTACCCTAAAGGGCTGCGACCGCTCAATAGCATTGGTGCAGATTCAGACTATCTTACAGTTACGCTGGATGATTATATCCGTCATGCGGAGAATGAAAAGCTCGTTGCCGTGATGATCGAAGACAAGGAAGCCGTACCGGACCTAGAGCGTATATGCAGCATCGATGGCATCAATATGATTCTTTTCGGACCGGGCGACTACAGTCAGAGCTTAGGAGTTACCGGGCAGTTCGGTACGAACAAAGATATACTCGATCTGTATGCCAGGATACCAAAGGAAGCGGCGAAGCACGGTAAGTACTCTGGCGTCGTATGCACTTTTGAAAACTGCGAATCGCTTATAGATATGGGATATAACTTTCTTGTTATCTGTGTGGATATTGTCGGGCTTTCTGCCTATTACAAAGACAGCATTAAAAGGTTTAACGAAATACTTATGAAAAAAAGAGGATAGCAGATATCCTAGGAGCGAAAGCGAGCATTTAAAAAAGCCAGGCAAGTGTTATACAGTGCTGATTTTGTGCTTTATAATGCACCTGTTTACTATGGATTTTTTGTTCAAAATGCTATATAATGTAAACACCGACTATATTGCCTTCAATGGAGAAATGTTATGAGTATTGTTTACAGAAAAGCAAAGCCCAAGGATATCAGTATACTTGCCAAGGTCCGGATAAAAATCATAGAGGAGGACTCCGGCAAGATGAGCAGCCAGGAAAAAGAAGAGCTTACAAAAGGCATAAAAGAATATTTGGCTAAGGCGATGAAAGCAGGCACTTTTTTTGCATATATGGCTTTTGACAAGACGAAGTTTGCGGGCACTTGTTCTATGAACCTCTACAGCGTGCTGCCCGGCAAGAAGCTGCCGAGCGGGAAAAGAGCATACCTGCAGAATATGTATGTTGAACCTCTATACAGAGGAAAAGGGATAGCAAAAAAGCTGGTAGCGCTGACAACGGATGAAGCAAGGAAAAAGGGGCATTCAAGGATAGAGCTGCATGCAAGCAGCGCAGGCAAGCCATTGTTTGAAAAGTGCGGCTTTAAAAAAGATATACGCAGCCTTTCATATATGGTGAGCTACTGAAAAACGGTACGGTATAAACAGGCATTTTAAACGAGCTTATTATAAAGAGAGATATAAAAATTACTACGGTACAGGACGATGTTATGGAGAAAGTGCTAGGGTTAATAGAAAAGGAAATAGACAAAGGGTTATTTGCAGAGCTGATAAAAATATACAGTTTTATCGATACAAATTATAATGCCGAGGAAACCGTTTATAAAGACAGTGAAATAAGGTTTAAATGCGGCGGCAAGAATCTTGCTACAGTAAGAGTTAACGGAAAAGTATTATCAGTACTTATAATCTTCGGGAAAGCGCAAAGGGATAAGTTTGATATAGTCAGAAATACATTCTCGCAGTATATTCAAAATATATACGACAGCAGCAAAACATATCATGACGGCAAATGGATGTCTGTAGAAATCAAAAACTCCAAACAGGCATCTGAAATTATAGAAATGATAAAAATCAAGAAACAACCAAACCCAAAAACCATATCCATGTGCGGCTATAAATGCGGCTTGTGTAAAGCGTATATAAAAAATGTTAGAAAAAATGACCAAAGACAGGAACAGCAGAACGTTTGGAAAAAATATTACAAACTGAACATATCGACCGACGATATGAAGTGTGACGGATGCAGAAGTGAAATGAAGGAGGCAAGGTGTCTTGATAGCGGGTGTCCCGTCCGCAGCTGTGTTACGGATAAGAAAATAGGCAGCTGTGCAAATTGCGGTGATTATCCCTGTGAGATTTTTTTTCAAAGAGAAGGGCTTTGCTATGCAAATGCAAAGGACATGCAAAAAGAAAGCATTAGTGAGGAGGAGTTTGAAACTTATCTTCGGGCTTTTGATAATAAAACGAGGTTAGACAGGCTGAGAAGCAATACAGTATAGTATAAATATACAGCTAAAGAAAAAAGGTTAAGATATATGATCAAAAAACTTAACAAACTGTCGGACGTACAGAAACAGCAGTTGATAGATTTGTTTTCGGCCTGCTTTTTCGAAGACGATAATAAAAAATATTTAGACCAGCAGAAAATAATCTTCGCAGACGCATTTCTTCCGGACAATGTTGCTACATATATCATAGACGGTCAGGTGGCGGGGCTGGTAGCGTTTTCAAATTCACAACACAGTGCAGTAAGATTCAGCAAAGATCTATGCAGGCAGCAGTTCGGGCTGCTTTTCGGTTCTACCGTATACCGTTTTTTAAAGAGCTTCTTTGAGAAACCAAAGGTGGCTGCGAAGGATGAGGGGTATATAGACTTTTTATGTGTGCATGAAGAATACAGGAAACAAGGTATTGCATCAAAGCTTCTTGAATATGCTTATACACAGGAGAACAAGAGATATTACGTGCTGGGGGTGCTTAATAAAAACGAAAGCGCAAAAAAGCTATATGATAAACTTGGCTATAAAAAAATCGGCACGAATAAAAAAATAATGATGAGAATCTTTATAAATGATTATGAAAATATTATGAAGCTGCAAAGGAAAGTTTAATTTTTAACGTTTTTATTGAATAAAAAAGTTTTTTTTGTTTATGTAGTTTCTTTTTTTTTATCCTTGATGTAGAATGTTATCGAAAAGAAAATTAATAGTTTAATTCTATTATGTTTTTTTATTAATGTAAAATAGTTTTTCAGCCGTAAAAATAAATTACAAAGGAGTTTATATATGAGTATCAAAGCAGGAGTTGAAGTGAGAGACATTTCACCAAAGAAGGGCCTGCCGCTTGGGGGATACCCGCACTATCCAAGGCACAACACAGGAGTGCACGACCCGCTGCACGCCGGCTGTCTTTATTTCAGCGATGGAAGCAACGAGATCGCAATAGCCGCTATGGACATACTCTTTTTCTCTAAGAAGTATGCTGCGATGGTAAGGCAGAGGGTACAGGAACAATGCGGCATTCCGGCAGGAGCTATCATGATAAGCTGTGCACATACGCATTCCGGTCCGTGGGCTGCCGGCGGTATAGATGATGAGACGCTGTTTGACAACGAAGATATGGATTATGTAAACGGACTGATGGACAAGCTCGTTGACGGTATAGTCAAGGCAAAACAGGGCGCATTTGACGCGAAAGTCGCAGTGACAAAGGGCTACTGCGGACCGGAGCAGGGCATTGGCGGAAACAGAAGAGATCCTAAAGGCCCGGCCGACACGGACGTGTGCACTATAGCCATAAAAGATATGGAAGATGTTGTTCGAGGCATATACGTTAACTATGCTCTGCACCCAACTGTCATTCATGAGGACTCGACGGCAGTAACAGCTGATTTCCCGGGATACACTAGGATGTATCTAAAAGAAGCTTATCCGCAGGCAGGGCTTGCATACGCACAGGGCGCTTCGGGAAACCAGAGCACGAGGTATTTCAGACAGGGACAGGATTTCAACGAAGCGAAACGCATAGGCGATGAGATAGGCAAAGCGGCAGCAAAAGCCATAGAAGAAGCAAAGTATGAAACCGAGCTTAAGGTATGTGCTGTTTCGGATACGCTTCAGATAAAGACAAGGCCGATTCCGCCCATCGAGCAGCTGGAAGCTGATGTTGAAAAATACGGAAAGATATATGAAGAGCTAAAGGCAGACGGAGCGCCATACCTTGATGTGCAGAACGCAAACTTAAAGCATCTTGGTGCTGAAGATTTCCTTGGGCTGGCAACGACGTATGCCAAGGGAGAGCTTAGGCTGTATAACGAAGAGAACCCGGCGGAAGTTCAGGTGCTATGTTTAGGCGAAAACCGCATAGTCGGTATGCCTGGAGAGGTTTTTGTAGACTTTGCGCTGGATATAAAAAAGCGCTCGCCGTATATAAACACGTTTGTGACTACGCTAGCAAACGGATGCTTGCCAGGTTACGTATGCACGAAAGAATCTTATGCGCTGGGCGGCTATGAGACAGGGGCTTCGCTGCTGAATCCGGACTTTGGATATGATATAGTCGATAAGGCTCTTGAGCTTCTTGACAAATGACGGGAGAGAAAATGATAGCTATAACTAATACTAAAATAGTGCTGCCGGACGGCATGATTTGGGACGGCACTGTGCTGGTGGAAAACGGCAGGATAGCTGATTTCGGTGAAGCAGCAAAGATTGAAATCCCAAAAAACGCAAAAGTAATCGATGCCGGCGGAAAATATACCGGACCCGGCCTTGTAGATATTCACTGCCACGGCGGCGGTGGACACTGGTTCTATGAAGACCCGGCAGGTGCAGCGGAATATTATCTGCAAAACGGAACGACTACGATATTTGCAACGCTGTATAACAATCTTTCAAAGCAGATGCTGCTTGATGCTATGGATAAGATCCGGATAGAAATTGGCAAAAAGCGCAGCCTTGCCGGCATATATATGGAGGGGCCATACCTTAACCCGAACTACGGCGGAGACACTAAGAACTCCAAGTGGAAGGGCGAGGTTGACCGTGCTGTATATATGGATCTTTTGCAAAAGGGCAGGGATATAGTGAAAATATGGGGCGTTTCGCCCGAAAAGCCGGGGATAGAGCAGTTCATAGAAGACGCAAAACGGCCGGGGGTTATATTTGCAGCATCGCACACAGAGGCAACTCCGGAGCAGGTTTATGCGCTATTGCCGCATGGACTAAAGCTACAGACCCATCACATGAACGCGACAGGCGCAGTATCAGAGCTGCTGGGCGTAAAAGGAGCAGGCGTCGACGAGGCTGTCGGACTGTGCGACGATATATATGCGGAGCTGATAGTTGACTCAAAAGCTGTACACGTTAATAAATATAATATCCGTCTTGCGCTCAAGTATAAGGGCAAGAACAGAATAATACTGATATCTGACGCTACGGAGTTTGGCAACGCTGGGAAGAGCGACGCACCGGACCTTCGGTTCGACGACAACGGCGATCTTTGTGGCAGCTCGCTTACATTAGCGCAGGCCTGCCAGAACATGATGAAACACACAGATGCAGGGATTTGTGACGTATTCAGGTTCGGTGCTTATAATCCGGCAAAGCTGCTTGGAATGGACAACGAGATTGGCAGCATAGAAAAGGGTAAGAGGGCGGATCTTGTGATAGTGGATGATATGATAAACCCGGCGCATGTACTGCTGGGCGGCGAAATAATAAGATAAACGAGTTTAGGAGATAAGCAGATGCAGGATTTACTTGTCGGTATAGATCTTGGGACTATGGGCATACGCAGCATGGTGTATGACTCACAGCTTAATGAACTTGGCAAAAGCTATAAAACATACCCCTTAATCAATATTTCCAGCAAAGAGATAGAGCAGGATGCAAATCTTTGGTGGCAGCTTACGATGGATACGCTCAAAGAAGCGCTTGTGCAGGTAAGCGGTAAAGGACAGGTTCGGGGAATAAGCGTGAGTTCGCAGGGCATAGCTATGGTTCCGGTGGACAAAAACTTTACACCGCTGAGGAACGGTTTTTCATGGCTGGACTCAAGGGCAGACAAGCAGATAGAAGAGATACAGGCAAAATTCAGCGAGAAACAGATATATGACATAACGGGAAAGAGCACAAAGTCTTTTTATACTCTGCCGAAAATAATGTGGCTGAAGGAAAATGAGCCTGAGAACTACGAGAAGGCATATAAGCTTTTGCTTCCGCACGATTTCGTTATTGCAAAGCTGTGCGGCGAGCCGGTAACAGACCATACTATGGCGGCGGGAACGATGCTGTATGACATTAACGAACAGAAATGGAACGATGATATAATAGACACATTTGGGATAGAAAAAGAAAAACTTCCGACGCTCAGCTTCAGTGCGGCGGCTGTGGGTACTGTACTTAAAAGCGTAGCGCAGGAACTGAGATTGCCGGATGACGTGAAGGTGTGCGCCGGCGGACAGGACCAGAAGTGTGCATCTTTCGGCGCAGGCATAACCGATGGCATAGCGACGATTTCTCTTGGTACAGCTACGGCTATCGGAAAGCGCTGGAATGTTCCTCACAAAGATGAGCAGATGAGGATACCCAGCTTCTCCTTCCTTTTCGAGAAGACGTGGTTTACAGAAGGTGTGCTGAGCACAGCTGCGGCCTGTATGCGCTGGCTGAAAGAAACATTTTTTGAAGATTATACGTATGAACAGATGAGCGCTATCGTGGAAGAAGCGGGTGATTATAAGACAGAGCTTAGCTTCTATCCTCACTTTGTGGGCAACGGAACGCCGAACATGAAGTATGATTCTACAGGAACTTTTACAGGAATACATCTTAATACATCGAGACAGGACTTTGTGCGTGCGTTGTTTGAAGGCATAGCCATGCAGATTGAAGAGAACCTCGAAGTTATGGAAGGAACGGAAGAGCTGCGTGTGTTCGGCGGCGGGGCGATGTCGAGCGCATGGTGTGAGATCATCGCCGATGTTACGAACAGCCGTGTGAAGACGCTGCGATCCCATGAGGTTGCTTGCTCTGGCGCCGCAATGCTGGCCGGTCTTGGCAGTGGAGTTTATAAAGACGAGCAGGAAGCGTCGAGCAGGGTTTCCATAGCAAGGATATATGAACCCAACGAGCAGCGCAGAAGCTATTACGAAGAAAAGTACGGACAGTATAAAATATTTGAGAAAAAGGCTTTTGGACCGGCGGAGTAAAAAGAGCTCGTTTTAATTAAAAAAACATGGTGAGCGCTTGTTCTATAACGGGTGCTCATTGTTTTTCTGCAAGTTGGCTTTTTATATTAAAAAAAGATAGCCGTTCTCAGCTTCGAGAACGGCCATTCTATGAAAAAGTAGTATTATTGAACAGGTATATTCGGCAGAGTCGCAAGCCCCGCTTTGAGCATCTCATCGGTATATTCAAAGTCCTGCATTTTACCGGAGAGGTATGCTTCATATGCCGAGAGGTCGAAATCTCCATGACCGGAAAGGTTGAAGAATATAGTCTTTGCTTCGCCCGATTCCTTGCACTCAAGCGCTTTTTGCATTGCTACGAGAATTGCGTGTGATGATTCAGGCGCTGGAAGTATACCTTCCGTCCTTGCGAACTGTACGGCTGCCTTGAAGACTTCCGTTTGGTGCACTGCCTGCGCACCGATTATTCCGTCGTCGTATAGCTGTGAAAGCAGAGGGCTGTCGCCGTGGTACCTGAGGCCGCCTGCGTGTATGCCTGCCGGAACGAAATTGTGGCCGAGTGAATACATATGAGTAACAGGAGCCATGCCTGCAGTGTCGCCGAAATCGTAGGTGAAAAGACCCTTTGTAAGCTTCGGACATGCAGCAGGTTCAACTGCGATGAACTCTATATCAGCGCCGTTTACTATCTTGTCGTGTACGAACGGGAAAGCGCAGCCAGAGAAGTTGGAGCCGCCGCCGTTACATCCAATCACGATATCCGGATAGTCGTCTACCTTATCGAATTGTTTCTTTGCTTCCAAGCCTATGATAGACTGGTGAATTATAACGTGATTCAGAACGCTGCCCAGTGAATAGTGTGTATCTTCACGGGTCGCTGCGTCTTCAACTGCTTCGGATATTGCTATGCCGAGGCTGCCAAGTGAATTAGGATCCTGTTCGAGAATAGCACGTCCTGCGTTGGTTCTGTTCGAAGGGCTCGGATATATGTCTGCGCCGTACGTCTGTATAAGCGTTTTTCTGTACGGTTTCTGGTCGTATGATACACGAACCATGTAAACTGCGCATTCAATATCATACATTGCACACGCAATGGACAGCGCCGTGCCCCACTGCCCGGCACCCGTTTCGGTCGAAATACGTTTGATGCCCTCGACCTTGTTATAGAAAGCCTGAGGTATAGCCGTGTTTAGCTTGTGGCTGCCCGATGGGTTGGTGCCTTCATACTTATAATAGATCTTCGCCGGTGTGCCAAGCGCCTTTTCAAGCCTGTATGCACGAACAAGCGGGCTTGGACGCATAGTAGCGTATACTTCCTGCACTTCTTTTGGGATGTCGATATAGCGGTCTGTCGCCATTTCCTGCTCTATAAGAGCCATGGGGAAAAGCGGCGCTAAATCTTCAGGGCCGACAGGCTGGAAAGTTGCCGGATGCAAATAAGGCCGTATCTTATGCGGCATATCTGCTGCAACATTATAATATTGTTTTGGTAGCTCGTCTTCTGTTAAAAAAGTTTTGTTGGGAACTTGTCTACTCATCTTTCTAATCTCCTCTATTCTATGTTTTTTATCCATAAAAAAAACATCTCATCTCATCTCAACTCATCTTTATAGGAGCCTGTGCTCCAAAAGAAATGCACTTCTTATGAACTTAATATAGAGTATACTGTAACTGCTGTTAAGATGTCAACCCCTTTGCTGTGTTTTTTTGACATAGATAAAAAGAGCGGCTGTATAAGTTGACAGCCACTCTTTTTAGCAAGCAGCCCAAGGGTTTCCCGGGCTGATAATCTTAAAGAATGTTAATATTTATAGTCTTGTGCAGCTTTATATATTGCAAGTACGTTCTCTACAGTCGTGTCTCCTTGTACTTGGTGTGATGGGGCAACGATATATCCGTAGTTTGCTCCAAGTACACTTATGATGCGCTGGGTTTCTTTATACACTTCCTCCGGCGTTGCGTGAGGAAGCAGGTAAACTTCGTCTATAGCGCCGTGGAAAGAAAGACGGTCACCGAACTGCTCGAAAAGAGGCTCGGGCTGCATGCCCTTTGCTGTGACCTGGATAGGCTCTAAAACGTCGAGGCCTATCTCAACAAGATCGTCTATGACAGGAACAAGTGAGCCGCATGAATGATAGAAGGTACCAAAGCCCATTTTCTTGAAAGTGTTTATGAGCACTTTTGAATGCGGCTTTATATGCTCTCTCCATGAGTCTGGGTTTATCATCATTCCTTCTTCGCCGCCGAGGTCTCCGCCGGAACCTATTATGTCTATCCTGCCGTCAGCAACTTCAAGAACACGCATTGCACGCTCCTTATAATATTCAGTTACTTTTGTGCAGATAGCGTTGACTATCTCAGGATCGATATACATGTCCATCAGGAACTGTTCCATGCCGCGGATATACCATGGCGTTTCGAAAGAGCCGCCCGCAAAAAACATTATCCCGCGTTCACCCTTCTTTGAATGTGCTTCGATAGCTTTTGGTATTGCGCTGTAGTCCCACCAATCAAGGCTGGGCCATTCGTGATCCATTACTTCGTCAACACTTTGGACGTTTGCAAGCGCAGGTTTGTGTATGTCGTAGTAAGTGTTATATTCGTTCTTTGCTTCGATCCATTCTGTTCCCCAAAAATCTACGCCGTTTCCGCCAAGAGGAGGAGTAGAGCGCTCTTTCGGGCCGATATAAGGAAGATAGATCTGTCTCATATCTATATCAAGTTTGTCCATTACATCTTCTCTGGTGTTTACTCCAAAATGCTTTTGGAGCGCAGCCCAGACTTCTGGTGTGCATCTTAGAGAAGTCGGTGGTCTGTCTGTTTTTTCTCTTCTAAAGGCAGCCATTACCCTTTCTCTGCTGTTCATAATATATTCTCCTTTTATTTTCACCAAGGCAACATGTTTAACACAAGTTACCTGGTAGAGTAACTAAACTCCGGGCGCAACGTCTTTGAGGAATATTTCTTTGCCGTCCTGTTCACGGCTTTTGATTCCTGCGATTATTATTTTCATCAGCTCGATAGTTTCGTCGAACGGGAACGGACGGATGTCGGTATGCAGGAAGTCTACGTAGGCTTCAAGCTGTGATTTGAACGTAGTGAACGTGTCTTTGCTGTTTAAGATAAGCGTGTCTTTTGTTCCTACCAGCATCATGTTGCCAAACGCTCCAAACATGTCTTTGGTCGTCGGTATGACGATATCAGCACCGCATTCGTGCTTTAGATGGACCACGTTTCTCTCATAAGTGCCTGTGTTTCTTACTGAAATAAACCCGGGACCTAATATCGGATAGATAGCTTCAGCTGCGTGGATGCCGTAGGTCTCCCACTTCTTTGCCATCGGGACTACGCCGAAGCGTATTTCGCCGATTTCATATGTATTTCTGTGATACGGTTTAAACGCTTTTGAATAGCGCATAGCGCTTGAGGAGAGTATCTTTGCTCCGTCCTTTATCCAATTAACAAACGTTATTAGGTCTTCTTCGTTGTCTACCATCGGCTTGTCTATGAATAGGGGCAGACCTGCCTCAACGAACGGGCGGGCCCTCTCTACGTGCTCAAACCCTTTGTCCGTGGAAATGACCACTGCATCAACTTCACCGATACAGTCGGTTGCCTTTTCCATAACGTTGTCGATTAGAGATGTTTTTGCTACCGACACGGCATCGGCCGGATCGTCTGTCCAGATGTGTGTGACTTTTGCGCCTTCTATGCCAAGGTTTTCTTTCGGCTGTCCGCTAAGATAATTAGAGATCGTTGCATATGGGCATTTACTTAACTCTTCAGGGTCGTATCCGCCATTGATGATTGCCGACCAGGAATAAGGATGCCCGTTTCCTTCAACCATGCCCAGCATAGCCAACTTGAACTCTTTTTTCTTTTCTGCCATTGTTAAAACTCCTGTTCATTTAAATTGAGGTGATAGTCGATTTGCTTTTTTAACATCGTAACTATTTCATAGAATACTACCAAGATTAGTGCAAGTCAATGCGTTTGAGCAAATTTGCGGAATTTTTCTACAAAAGGCAAGTATTTCCCAAAAGTTCACGTTTTTCGGGTATTAGAAGTGTTTATTTTAGGGCGGTTATGATGTATAATAGGAGCCTAGAAAAGGAGATATCTTATGGAATATGAAATTTCGCAGAACGTAAAGTTTGGCGACAGGAGTTTTGAAGTAGCAGATGAATTGGGCAAGGATAAGGATAAGAACAAAAAACCTCTGTTTTGGTCTAATGTAATTGCGATAGTTCTTTTTATACTGGTGACGGTGCTTGGTTTCTTTGCGATAAGGTGGATACATCCGCCAATGTGTTTCCCAGTAACAGTATGGAGTTTTGTGATACTGATAGTTGGTTATGCGGTATATCTTTTTGTTCACGAGCTTCTGCGGGGGCTTATATTCTGGGCTTTTAAAGGAATTGCATTCAAAGACTTGTCGTTTGGCGTAAGAATAAAACAGGGGACAGTATTCTGCATAAGTAAAGTTCCGATAAGTTTAAGAAGGGTTCGTGTTTCACTGCTGTTCCCGTTTTTTGCGGTGTTTGTGCCATTGTTCGTATACGGCCTTGTGGCAGGTGATATCATATACGTGCTAGGGAGCGCACTGGCGGTATCAGTTAGCGCTTCAGACTTTTTCTACTTTTGGCAGTTAAGAAAATATAAGGGAAGTTTGTTTTTACTTGAAGAACGTCCGGACAAAGCAAGAGAAGAGCTTGTAGGATATATATTAAAAGAGGACGTAACCATTGACAATATAGAGGAAGAGTAAAAAGCTTTACGAATAAATTGTCGTCACAAGCGATGCGGCAAAACAGGCAAATATGATTATAAAAGCAGCAAGCATACCGTACTGGAGGGCAGGGTTCATACTGCCCTGAGGGTAGACAAGCTGCAGCACTATGCGTGCTGCCCAAAGTAAACATGAAAGTGCCAGCATGACTATGAGCGCAGAGCGCTGGCCGGAAAAAGCAAATATGATGTTTGCGGCGCCAATTAGCACAAGACTGAACGAAAAGAAGAAGTTAACTGCCCGTACAGAGGCAACAAGCTCGGTCGCTTCCGGTTTGATATAGGAATACCAGCTCCAGATTCTTGGAACGAAGAAGTGCCAGATGCCAAAACCTATCATCGGTATGCTGCCTGCAAGTGCTAATATTTTAAAGAGCATTTTACAGCCTCCGTAAGGGGGTTTTTATTTTATTGGGATACCGTTTATTATTACTTGCTGGATATTGAGTTCTTTGTCTAGAATAACGAAGTCGGCGCATTTGCCGGTCTCAATTGAACCGATGCGGCTCTGCGTTCCTATGACTTCTGCCGGACGCTGGGTAACGGAGGTTACGGCCTCTTCAAGGGGTATCCCGAAATTAACTACATTCCTCAGCGCTGTCATAAGGTTGATGCTGCTTCCGGCTATAGTACCGTCGGCAAGGGTAGACTTTGAGTCTTTTACGAACACTTTCTGACCGCCTAGGGTATATTCGCCGTCCGGCATGCCTGCGCATCTTACCGAGTCGCTGATAGGTATCGCTCTGCCGGAAAACATGGTGAACATGGAACGTATCACGGCTGGGTGAAGATGAAGTCCGTCACTGATAAGCTCTATAGTAGCGCCGATATCGAAAGCAGCTCCGACAACTCCGGGAGCCCTGTGCAGGAACGGTCCCATGCAGTTGAAAAGATGGGTAACATGGCTTGCTCCGTTTTTGAAAGCCTGCATAGCTGTTTCGTAGTCCGCTTCGGTGTGCCCAAGGGCTACTGTGCAGATTTTTGATGCATGCTTGATAAATTCCTCGCTGCCGCTAAGCTCCGGTGCTACGCTTACTATTTTAATGATTTCCCCGGACTCTTTATATAGTTTGTCAAATAGGGATATATCCGGGTTTTTTAAATGATCCGGTGCCTGTGCACCACGTCTTCCATAAGAGAAGAACGGGCCTTCAAGGTGGATACCTGCGCATTTTGACTGGCTGCTGCTTCTTTCAAAATCACGAATTACTTGCACTGCAGTTAAAAGCTCTTCTTCGGGCAGCGTCATCGTCGTTGAACAGAATGATGTTATGCCGTTTGAAGCATAAAACGCAGCGAGTTTCTCTACGCCTTCGCTGCTGCCGTCGCTGAAATCTTCACCGACTGCGCCGTGCGAGTGTATCTCAACAAGGCCGGGGATGACGTAGCAGCCCTGCGCATCAATATCCGCTTTTTCGTTTGATTTGCCAATTGAAATTATTGTTTCGGAGAATTCGATGTCTGTCTTTATAAACGAACCGCCTGTGAAAACATCTGCATTTTTAATTATCATAATTGTACCTATATTTTTGGCAGGCTTGCTGCCGCCACACTTTGTCCGACTCTTCTGAACTTTTCATCAGGAAGAGAAAGGCTTACTTTTTTAGATATGCTTGCGTATTCGTCTGCCAGCACTTCTTTTGCTCTGCGGAGTATTATATCGCCGCCCTTGCTGGACATCACACGCCCGAGAAGCAGCACATGTTCAAAGCCGTAAAGGCTGTGGTAGAAAGCGGCAGAGTGGCCAAGGTAAACGCCGATGGAAGAATAAACGTCTTGTGCAAGTCTGCTCCCTTCGGCAAGCATATTCTGAACAACCTTGAGCTTTTCAGCGGGTGTCAGAGCCTCGTCAAACTCGTATCCTCCGTACTGTGCCAGCTTGATGACGCAGTCCTGCGAGAAATATTTTACGCCGCAGCCGATGTCGCCCGACCATTCGTCTTTCATTGCTTCGGGGTTGGCATCAACCGGAACAAAGGCAAGCTCATTCAGCCAGCCAGTTATGTTGCCGTCTTCATTAACAAAGCCTGCCGCCTCAGCTGTGCCCATTGCTATACCTAGGATGTTGTTTGTTTCCAGGCTCATCGCACCGGCAAGCGCGGTAACGTCGCCGTCGTTTGCTACAGTTACTTTGGTTATGCTGATCTCTTTTGCTGCTCTTATGTATATATCCTTTACTTTTTCGTCCCAGAGCGCTCTTGGAACGCTCATGAAAAGCGAAGCGTGCATTGCCATATCGTTTATGAATATGCCTGCGGAAGATACGCCTATGGCATCTACTCTTGGCATGTGGGATGCTGCAGTTTTATATGCGCTGACTATTTCGGAAAAATGGTATTCAGGGTCTGAAGTTGTCTTTGGGTGCCATACTACCTCTTCGCTGTACACGGGTTTGCCGTCTATAACTGCGGAAACTTTACGGTCGCTGCCGCCTGCATCAAAGCCTATCCTGCATCCGTTCAGATGTCTGCCTATCGGTTCAGAAGCCTCATGTTCTTCGGGCAGTTCATTTGTATATATAACTTCAAAATCATTGGAGTACGAAAGGGACATCACATTTTCATCGAACTGTCTGTTGCCTTTTTGAGTATACGCTTTTTTCAGATGGTCGTAAATTGCCTTGCTGCCGCTTACGTAGATTCTAAAACCGCCCTTTTGCCAGAGCACGGTTTTAACGAGCCTGTCCATATAGTATATGTCAGCTTTGCGCATTTGTGGCGTGCCGTGTATGAAAGTATCATAACGTGCAGTCAGAGCGTCGTTTCTTTCGACTGCTATGCCGACCGGTTGTTTTGCTGTTTTTAGAAAAGCTTCGTTGAACTTGCCGATCGGTATAAAGTGCTTGTCCAGAATGGGTACGTTTTTGACTTTGACATCTATACCGTATATTTTCATTTTCGGCTCTCCTCTTCAACTATTTTTACCATTCTGTCCCACTTTGCTTCCATGTCTGAAACGAGCTTTCTGTGGGTGCGGAATCTATCAAGGTTCTGGCCTGGATAGTGTATCTTAAAATAGGTGTCGCCTTCGAGGTGGTCTGCAAGGAAGCGCATGCCGCATTCCAGAGTCATCATTTTTGCACCGGACGGAAGAAGCTTTATCTCCAGCGGAGTTAGGTGGCTGCCGCAGGTCTCGAGGAATCCTTTTACGAAAGCTGCATAAAGCTCCAGACTCATTTCTACTTTGGAGAGATCCTTTTCGTCTTCTGCCGCTGTGCTTGCGCCAAAGCGTATAGCGTCGCCGAAGTCGTTCATAACTACGCCCGGCATAACTGTGTCGAGGTCTATTACGCAAAGACCTTTTCTTGTGTGTTTATCGAAGAGGACGTTGTTTAGTTTTGCGTCGTTGTGGGTGACTCGAAGGGGGAGCTCTCCGGTCTCGACAAGGCTGGTGAAAGTTGATGCAAAGCTTTCTCTTTCAAGAACGAAATCTATATCGTCCTTCACCTGCGCTGCTCTGCCGTATGCGTCTTGCTCTATGGCCTTTTTAAAATCTGAATATCGTTTTACTGTGTTGTGAAAGTCTGGGATGGTTTCGCCAAGAGTATGAGTCGGGTAGTCAATGAGCAGGTTTTGAAACCGTCCGAAGGCTACTGAACTCTCATAAAAATCTTCCGGGGATTCGGGATGCTGAAGGCAGAGGCTGTCTTTTACGAACTCGAAAACTCGCCAAAAACTGCCGTCTTCGGCAATTACATGAGAGTGTCCGCTTACCGAAGGAACCAGAGAGAGAACCTCCCTGCTGCTGTCTATCTTGCTGCGAAGATGCTTTGTTATACCCGCAAGGTTTTCCATTAAAAGAGTTGGGTTTTTAAATGTGTTAGTGTTAAGCTTCTGAATTATATATTCGTGGCCATTGTCGCACTCCAGCCGGTATGTGACGTTAATATGTCCGTTGCCGAACTCCTCATAGAAAACGGGCTCTCCGTTTATTTTAAAATTTCTGGCAAGTTTCAGCAAATTCAACCCTCCCACAGCTTTTCAGGATATCTGCCGTTTTTAGTCATATCGGCAAGAGCATTCCTTACTATATTCATATCCTGCTTATATGTTACACCGTACCACTTTTCTTCGGTAGTAAGCACCTTGACGCTTGCCTTTCCCTGCTCTATCAGCCTGCCCGGTACAAAGGGCAGATAGAACTCGGCCTTGAGCGGGTCTTTATCGGGTAAGTTCTTCAGAAAGAGCGAAAACTCTTTTTCTATTTCATCCATCATTGAATGTGAAAAGCCCCATAGGTTAAGCGAAGCAAAAGTGCCGGCCGGGATGAAAGTCTGCTTATCATCTTCTGTGTAGACTGCACCGCTGCCGCAGCGCTCAATCTTCGTGCGCTCTACTATCCTCAGAAGGTTTAACTTATCGTCTGTTTCGCAGATGCCCCTCGAAACGCTGCCGCTGTCTGAAAGACAGTTCTCTATGCGGTAGCCGACCATGGCGTGTTCGCTGCTTTCTTTGTCTAAGACAAGAAAGTCATATATTGCTGCAAAAGCGCTTTGTCCGTAATAGTCGTCTGCGTTTATAACTGAAAACGGGCCGTCTACAAAGCTCCTTGCGCTCATAGCGGCGTGCGCTGTGCCCCACGGTTTTGTCCTTCCTTCGGGAACGCTGAAGCCGTCCGGGACGTCGCCTAGCTCTTGAAAAGCGTATTCTACGTTCATAAAAGAGCGTATCCGGCTGCCGACTTTCTCGTCGAAAGCCTCTTCGTTTTCCTTTTTAATCACAAAAACCACCTTACGAAAGCCCGCAAGGTATGCGTCGTATACCGAATAGTCCGTTATCATGTGTCCGTGTGCGTCTACGGGGTCTAGCTGCTTTAGTTTTCCGTATCTGCTGCCAAGTCCGGCAGCCATTACAACGAGGGTAGGTTTATTCAAAAAATGCACTCCTAATAGTAACTTTTATTTATTTTCAGCTTCGTAATATATCTTAACCAGATTAAGTTTTTATGTCAAGAAAACTATGCCCCAGCTTGGTATATTCAAAAGATTATAAAAACCAGAGAATATTTGCGCTAATCAACGCACATTGCAGCAATTCCTTGCTCTTGCGAATGGCGGGTATTATAATGAGAATTAGTATTGAATCAGTTAAAAAAAGAATTCTTACTATTCACACATGAAAAGAGGTTTATCATGATAGGTTTTGTGAATGTGTGCCATGAAGATTATGTAGACGATAATGCTACAAACATGGCAAAGCTTGCCGCAGACGGCCTTAGGAAAAAAGGCGTGGACGTTTTTGCCATCGAAGAGCCGGTGACGAACTATAAAAACTCGGAAGCAGCCGGAAAAAGACTTGCCCAAGAGGGCGTAGACGGCGTGATAATTTTTATGGGAACGTGGATAGAGTGCCCAAACGCCATGTCCGTCATACGTGAAGTTGAGCACCTGCCCATGTGCCTTTGGGGCTTTGGGATGTTTGAGGTTGAAGGCAGGCTGGAGAGCACAGGCTCATACGTTTCGTTTGCGATGTTCAAGGGCGTTATGGACAGAGTGGGGTATAAGTATAAAGCGATCCTTGGCGGATGCGACGATGAAGAGACGCTAAACAGCGCAGTTTCTTTCTGCAAAGCGGCACAGGCAGAAGCCAGAATGAAGCGCACACGCATCGGGCTTGTTGGGTACACCTCGATGAGCATATATACAGGAACTTTTGACCACGTGCTGCTAAGGGCAAAGGTAGGCCCGGAAGTAGTACAGATGGACTCATATACCGTTATAAACAAAGCCGAAGCGGTAGAGCAGAAAAACATAGATGAAACCATAGAGTGGCTTAGCGCCAGAGCAAAGATACTGGACGAAGTGTCTAAAGAAAACCTTGAAACTGCGGCCAAGCTTACCTATGCACTAAAAGATATCTGCGACAAGCAGGGGCTTAGTGCAATGAATGTGAAGTGCCAGTACGAGTTTAGTAAGGAGTACGGCATGGTAGCGTGCGTGCCGGTGTCGGCGCTTTCCGACATGGGGGTGGTGGGCTCGTGCGAGGGCGATATGATGAACACAGTGTCTATGATGATACTTCATCTGTTATCCGGGCAGGTTGTAACATACGGCGACTCTATGAACCACGAAGGCAACACCGTTAAGCTATCTTCATGCGGGTTTATACCGTTCTCTATGGGACAGGAGCCGCAGATAAGAAACTTTATGCCTCACCCCGGTTTTTCAGGCATACAGAACAGCTTTGTGCTTCGGCCGGAGCGTGTTACGGTAATGCGCCTCGTCGAAGACATTGGCGACTATCACATAGTGTATTTCACCGGGCAGGGGCTGCCCACCGAAAAGCGGCAGGGATATATGCCGGCGCTGGACGTGCAGCTCGACGGAGACGTAGCAGAACTCGTCAAAAACTATTCCGGACAGCACTATGCGCTTGTGTACGGCGACGTGTCGGCAGAGATTGAAGACTACTGCAAACTGAAAGGGATAAGGGCTGTAAGGGTGTAAGAAGTTTTTAACGGCAGGGATACAAAACCAGTCATTTCACAAAAACCTAATAAATAGAAATATTTCCTTTAAAAGCATACGCATATATTATATAATAGCGCCATGGTTTAGAAGTAGAAAATTTGTGAAAGGACAATCGATAATGAAGAGAATTTTCATATTAGTGATAGCAGCAGTTTTGATGTTCAGTCTTTTTGGATGTGCAAGAAATCTTGAAGATCAGGTAAACGAACTGGTCGAACAAAAGCTGGAGGAGATGGAGAAAGAAGAAAACAGCAACGACGACAGTTCTGACGAAAATGAAGACGAAGATGTGCAGGACGCTGATGAAGAGGACTTGGACGGCGAGGATGATATGGACAACGAAGGAGCTTCGAATGATGAAGAGGATTCGGACAGCGGATATAACTGGGATTCGCTGGACGGATCCAGCGTACCGGAGGGATATCCTAGTGATATGGTGCCGCTGGTCGGCGTGGACAGCGCGGTCATCTTAGGCTCTGCAAAGCAGCAGATGGGTGCTGAAGGTACTTCATATGTTATCATTTTCGGACTGGATGAGCCGTATGAAGACGTTGCAGAGGCTATCCAGCAGGAGCTTGAGCAGCACATTTTAAACGCAGGAGGGTCTTTCAATGCTGTGATGGGGCAGATTTTCATGGGCGAAGTCGGCAAATGCAAATATACAGTAGCCATAGGCGACGGAACGGATGAGGGATATAAGACGACGGTGGATTATACGGTCATCGTTACTAATTAAAAAGAAGCAACAGAGCGCCGCTGCCGGGTTTGACAGCGGCGTTTTTGACAAAATAACAGATGCCACGACAGCACTATGCGATTTGCAATGACGAAGTATCGGCAGAGATTGGAGACTATGGCAGGCTTAAAATGCATAAGGTTAGTCCGGGTCTAGAAAAAATTTTATTCCCGGCAGCGATAGGGAGGAAAATCATGAAGAAGCTAATATTGATTGGCGCTATGATTCTTGTGTTTATTGCAGCGGGGTGTGCAACGGATTTGAGCGACACAGCTACCGGGCCTGATGCGGATGCGCAGCAGCAGGAAAGTGAAACAGCAGGCAGCGGCGGGCAGCTTAGCAGCGAGTTTTATCAGACGCTATCCGACTGGATGCTTGGCACGGACTACGGCATTACAGATGCTAAGGTTGATACCGCACAAAAGCAAATTATAATCACTATCAGCGAAGAAAAACAAAGCGAGCTGGAGGATTATGAGTATGACGATATTGCAGCTTCGTTTGCGGATATGCTGACATACAGCGGAGCAGATGCGTCCGGTTACTTCTTGGTTTGGCCGGACGGGCTAACAACATATTTGAGCGGCGGCACAGCAGCTGAAAACCAAGAGCAGGACACACAAACACAGCAAACTGCGCAGGCGCCTACCACCAGCGAAGACACTGTCAACCTCATATTCATACACCACAGCGTGGGCGAAAACTGGCTGAACTACGGGCTTTGCGAGATGCTCAACGACAACGGCTATCACGTAGCGGACACGTATTACGGATGGAATGAGATGGGCGACAGGACGGACACGACAGACTGGCCGGACTGGTTTAACGATGCCGTGATGCCAAGCGTATACAGCGAGATGGGCACGATGACGGCAAACAACACCATTGACCCGGCACCGGGCGAGAACGAGATAGTCATGTTTAAAAGCTGTTTCCCGAACAGCGATGTCGGCAATTCTATAACCGACGAGCAGGAGATATACAACTCGCTTCTGCCGTACTTTAGCGAACACCCCGACAAGATGTTTATACTAGTAACACCGCCGCCGATGCAGAACATCAGCAGTCCTAAAAAGACAAGAGAGCTAGCTAACTGGCTGGTGGACGGGTGGCTTTCAGACTACAACACGGGCAACGTGTTCGTGTTCGATTTTTATAACGTGCTGACCGCACCCGACAACCATCATTACTTTGATGGCACAAACGAAGTGCACAACGTCACCGACCCTTCCAACACCCTTTTCTATGACGACGGCGGCGACGACCACCCGAACTCAGAGGGAAGCACCAAAGCTGCAGGCCAGTTTATATCTCTGCTGAACTACTGGTATGGGCAATTTAAGGGAAGATAAAACGAAGGATTAAAGACGGGTGCTGGGAGGCATCCGTTTTTTGGTTGCGTTTGAAGGATATGGCTGGAATGTGGTATAATTTTAACTAATAAATATTGGAGGAATTATTGATTGAGTGAAATAGAAGAATGTTTATTTTGTAAAGAAAACGCAAGTTATGAGGGGAAAGGACCCTTAGACCAAACATACGAAGTTAATTGTCCAAACTGTGGTATATACCGTATATCAAGTAAAGTAAAAATAGGTATATGTGATGATTATACTTCATATGCTTATTTAATATCTGGTCTTATTCGAGAAAAGAACAATTTAGGATTGACTTTGGAAGTAATAACATCAGATAATATTTTAAGCTTAATATCTGACCCATTGATACCAAAAACATTAATGCAAAGATTAGATAAGATAATATTGTACTTTTACAGTCAAACCTCTTATTTTGGTGAAGACATATTTATAGACAATGAAAAATACTCTATAGCATATGCAAAAAAAATAGATGAGTTGAATTGGTTTATTCAGTTGCTTATTCAAGAAGGATATTTATCAAGAAGTCTCAGTTTAACATTTAAGGGGTGGGAGAGGGCTGAGAAACTGATTTCAACAAATAACTATTCTAACAAAGTATTTGTTGCGATGGGTTTTAAAGAAGATTTACTTGAAGCACATGAAAAGGCAATAAAAACAGCTTGTAAAGAATGTGGTTTTAATTCTTTGTTGATAAGCGAAAAAGAACATAATGAAGGAATAACGGATAGAATAATTGCTGAAATTAAGACAAGTAAATTTATGATTACGGATTTTACATATAATAATTGTGGTGCTTATTTTGAGGCAGGCTATGCACAGGGCAGAGGTTTAGAAGTAATACGTACATGTAAAAAAGAATGGTTTGATGGTGAGGATGAAAACGGAAACAAAAACCATGTACACTTTGATATTAACCATTATAATTTTATTATTTGGAAAGATTATAATGATTTGAAAGAAAAGCTAATAAACAGAATTAGAGCTACTATACTTTAGTTTGTGCTAATATTCATTTTATAATTTCCCTAACATAACCCCATCAAAAACTCAAAGAACTCGTTCATTCCCTGCCTCTCGAAAACAGACAGCGGGATGACTTTCGTGTCCGGGCTGACGCTCTTAATGTTCTCTATGGCTTTTTCCATGTCGAAATGGCATATGCCGGCAAGCTCCGCTTTGGTTATCACGGCAAGCCCTGCTTTCTTGAACAGAGCAGGGTATTTTAACGGCTTTTCGTCGCCTTCGGGGGTGGAAAGCACCGCAAGCTTCATGCTTTCGCCGAGGTCGAAAGCGGCGGGGCAGACCAGGTTGCCTACGTTTTCTATGATGAGAAGATCGAGCTCGGAAAGGGGCAGTTTCTGTGCGGCTTCACGGATGTCTTCGGGAGAGAGGTGGCAGCCGCCGTTTGTGTTTATAAGCTCGATAGGCGTGCCGTATTTTTTGAGGCGGTCGCTGTCTATGCTTGTCTGCACGTCGCCTTCTATTATGCCCACACGTTTGCCGTGTGCGTTCATGTATTCGAGCGTGGCCTCAAGCAGCGTCGTCTTGCCGCAGCCGGGAGAGCCTATCATGTTTATGACGGGCAGGTCAAAATCCTTGAACGTGTCTCGGTTGATCTCGCTCATCTTTTTTTCCGCTGCATATGCGTCTTTATTTATCTGTATTTTCATCATGATACCTCTATCGATTTGATGTTTATATCGAAGTTCTCTTTTACTATGCTAAGTTTAAGCTCGCTGTTTTGCGCAAAGGTGCGTTTCTTTGCTATGTTGAAGAGCTGCACGAGTGTGCTGGTGTTGACGCACGAAAACTCGCCCACTTCCAGGCTGATGCTGCGAAGCGTGTGCTCTGGCTTAAGGCTGGGCGCAATAGTGTCGAGTATTCTGTATACAAGTGCGCTTTCGTGCATAGCTTTTCTCCTATGAGGTAAAGTCGCTAGTTATGTGCATCTCGTCTATTATTTTATTTAGATCGTCCGTTTCATAGCATACTGTGTAGGCGTCGCAGACGAGGGCGCATTTTCCGCAGCCCTTGCACTTATCCTCAATAAGCGTCGGCTTGCCGCCCTCGAACACTATGGCATTTGCTATGCAGATGTCTTCGCATTTGCCGCAGCCTGTGCATTTATCAAGGTCCAGCTCTATATGCACGAACGGCAGCTTGTGAGTGTTAGAGAAGAATGAGTTATCAAGACCGTCGGTCGCTTTAACTGTGTTCCTTATAGTGCAGCAGCAGTCGCAGCAAAAACACAGAGTCAGCAGTTTTTCGAATTCAAGGCTGTACATCTGCGCATCTCTGGAATAGTGGGATATTGCAGGAAAGAGTCCAAGGTCAAGCGCCTTTACGACATGAGCTTTAGCTTCGTCTTTTGAAACTATTCTGCCTATGGCCGGGTCGAGAGTCTCGACGGTGCTGCCCATCACGACGCAGGCGATATCGTGCGGAAATTCTTTGCATACAGCGCCTGTCCTGCACGAGCATGTGTGGATTATTCCTGTGCACGCAGCCTTGTCGATGAGTGCAAACATGATGTCTTTGGGCAGTATGAAATTGGAAGGAGCGTCGATCTTCTTCTCTATGGGTATTTCTATCATATTCAGTTGCTGACTTGTGGGGCGTTCGTATTTGCCTAGAATTTCAAACCAATTTGATGTTAACTTATGAGCAACTTTAACAAAAGTGCGCATGTACCAATAACGTATTCTCTTTTTAAGCATAACTGCTCCTTAATAAAAAATATAAATAATATGAGGCCTGCCGGTAAATGAATAAAAGTTGTCGGCTTTTTTAGGATATCAAAACAAACAGCAATATTCAAGCATGCGGAAAAGTTTTTAAAAGTTTTGTGACCGTAACAAACGGCGCAGAGCAGCATGAATATGTATATTTTAAATAAAACAGGCTTGACATATTACCTAAAGCTACTTATAATGACCTATAAAGGAATAATAAGGAGTTTAATATGCAGGAAAAGTTCTATACAGTTGAAGATATATCGAAGATGCTTGATATGCATCCAAAGACGATACAGAGATATATAAGAGAAGGCAAGCTGCGTGCGGCAAAGGTAGGCAAGGCGTGGCGCATTTCCGGGCACGACCTGAGTCTGTTCATGGAGAGTGCAAGCCCGATGCAGGAGCAGGGGGAAAGCCGAAAGATATTCGTAACCAGCGTTGTTGATATCGATGTGCACAGTGCAGACGACGCTATGAATATATCGAATATGCTGACAGCGTCGCTGAACACAAAGCCGGCGGAGTTTGGCAGGACTTCGATGAGCACACAGTATTTAGACCAGGACAAGAAGCTGCGGATAATGATTTCAGGCTCGGCGGCCTTCATGGAGATAATGATGTCGCTGCTGGGCAACTACATAAACGATTAGAGGAAAGAAACATGAAACAGAAACCGGTATTTAAGACCAAAGAAGCAAGACAAAAAATAATAGAGTATTATGACATGCTGATAAGTGGACTGGCTGCAAAACATGAAGAGAAGTTCGTTGAAACCTCTTATGGCAAAACGCACGTTGTTGAAGCGGGAAGCAAGGACGAGGAATCGCTGGTGCTCCTTCACGGCTCTGTCAGCAACAGCGCAATGTGGCTGGGTGACATACCGGTATTGGCGCAGGGTTATCATGTTGCAGCAATAGACATAGTCGGAGAAGCAGGAAAGAGCGAACCCGTAAGGCACAATATGAAGACCGATGCTTATGCGCTCTGGCTCAGCGAAGTCATCGAAGGGCTGGGGATAGAAAAGCCTTCGATAATCGGGAATTCCTTCGGCGGCTGGCTGGCGCTCAAATACGCAAGTGTTTTTCCGCAGAGGGCAAAGAACCTTGTGCTTATAGCTCCGTCCGGGATTGTTGGCGCAAAGCTTTCTTTCGTATTGAAGTCGATAGCGGCGGTTGGCGGAGGAGAAAAAAGGATGCTGCAGTTTATGGAGTATGTTTATGGAACGAAGGATATACCGAAGCAGGTTATAGAGTATACCGAAATAATGATGGACGGATTTAATCCGATGGTAGGCGGACTGCCTGTGTTTTCAGGAGAGCAACTGAGCAATATTGACGTTCCAATGCTGTTCATGGCGGGAGAGAACGATGTGACCATGGATGCGGCGAAAGCTGCCAGCCGGATAAAGAAACTAGTGCCGAGAGCGCAGATTAATCTGGTCGAGAACTGCGGACATGCAATCTATAACGAGGCGGAGATAATAAAGAAGTACCTAAAAGAGAAAGGGTGAAAGACATAAATACTATTACAAGAAATGACGTTACACTGATAAGTGTTGACAACGATACGATGATAAAAGATACAGCACAGATGCTGGAT
Source organism: Christensenellaceae bacterium (assembly GCA_963666505.2). Taxonomy (GTDB): domain Bacteria; phylum Bacillota; class Clostridia; order Christensenellales; family SZUA-584; genus JABGQS01. The sequence goes on from CAXXXL010000003.1 coordinate 390,894, forward strand.
ATTGTAGCTACGGCGCAGTATTATCATCCGGGGCACGCAGGGCTGGTGGTCCGCAAAGAGAACCTTCCGAAGGAGTTCTTTGACTTAAAAACGAAGCTCGCAGTAGAGATGCTGCAGAAGTTTTCAAATTATAAAGTAAAGCTTGCAATAGTTGGAGATTTTGGTAATATAGAGAGCAAAGCGCTTGCGGATTTTATAAGGGAGTGCAACAGGGGAAGGCAAATATTTTTTGTGGGCGATACAGACGAGGCAATAAAAAAGCTGAAAGACAGATAGGGTATGAATAATAAAAAAGGCCTTAGGCACTATGTATCTCTGGCTGATGCAGGAACAAAAGAATCAGTCAATACTATAATGAAAGACTTAAACAGAAAAATGACTTTGGCGCAGTCGAAGTTTATTGACTATGCACTCGGGCTGATTGACACGCAGGAAGGCAGAGACCAAATGAGCTACTACCTTTTCAACGGAACGCAGGTACAGAGAAACTACTGCGCTCTCTATTTCGGCAGGCTGGATGAATATGATATCATTCGCCGGGCTTATGATAAAGGGCTGATCGATGCTAGGCAGGCATTCAGCAGATAATGCAAATAAAAAAAGACGCTGATCAGCGTCTTTTTTTTATATCAGCTTTCTTTTTCTAAAAGGAGCACTCATGAACCTAAGGCTTGCCTTAAGGTTTGTAAGCCACATGATGTGGGCGTCCTGTTTTGTGTTGGCAAGCATTTTCGGAACGAGATAGGCAGCTACTGTCTCCGGCTTGTCTGCAAGTATGTTGAACACCTTTTTAAACTGCGGGTCGTTCATTACGGGTGATTCTTCACCGGATGGCGACTTTGTTATAAATTCTGTAAGCATCATGCCGGGGGAAAGACGTCCGGCAAGGATTCCGCTGCCTTCAAGCTCTTTTGCCAAACCTTTTGTAAAATAGGTAAGTGCGCTTTTTGTCATGCCATACAGCACGGCCTTTTTTTGTATCATACTGTTTGAGCCAAGCCCCTCCATGTTGAAGATCTGTCCGCTGCCCTGCTTCATCATGTGGGCCGCGGCCACCTGACTACCCATTATCATTCCTTTGATGTTTGTGTCTATAACTGCGTTTAGATCTTTATCGGTTGTTTCCCAAATATGTTCGTAAGGTGCGTTTTGCCCTGCATTGTTTATCCAGAGGTCTATATTACCCCATTTTTCTTTGGTCTTGATCCACAGGTTTTCTATGTCTTCTTTGTGCTGGACGTTGCAGGAGATATAGATATAGTTAGCTTCAGATCCGGCAAGGGCTTCTTTTGTTTCTTCTGGTATATCTGCCCTCCTGCCGGAGATCGTTACCTTGCAGCCGGAGGATAAAAACACCTTTGCCATCTCAAGCCCGATGCCGCGGGTGCTGCCGGTTATTACTACAGTTTTCATAAAAACACCTCTGTGCAATTGATGATTATATGATATCACATTTTGTACAATTAAACCGAAAATAAAAAAATTTTAAAACTATATTGCATTATTCAGTAGTATATGTTATATTATATCTGCTACTGAACAATAAACAGTAGTGGACAATGTACAGAAAGGGACTATTGATGAACACACAGTTTAAAAAAGGTGTGCTGGAGCTATGTGTGCTGACGCTGCTCAGGAAGAAGGATTCTTACGGTTATGATCTGGCAGAAAAAATGGCCAGCACTATTGAGATAGCTGAAGGCACTCTTTATCCACTGCTTAGAAAACTAAAGCTGGACGGATTATGCGAGACTTATTTGTCTGAGCGCTCTGCAGGGCCGCCGAGAAAATATTACAGGCTTACTGAAAAAGGCATTGAAATGCAAAAGGCGCAGAAAAAAGAGTGGAAGGCTTTTTCGGACAGCGTAAACACACTGATGGAGGAATACGACGATGAATGATTTTTTAATGCAGATGGAAAAATCACTTAAACATATGTCACCTGAAGAAAAACAGGAGATACTTGCTGATTATGCAGAACACTTCGAGATTGGAGCAGAGGCCGGCAAGACGCAAGAGCAGATAGCGGCTGAGCTTGGAGAACCAAAAGAGCTTGCAAAGATGTATGCCGCAATGGGAGCGGTGGAAAAGGCGCATAAGACCAAAGGTGTAAAAGATACGCTTGGCATGATAGGAGCGATAATAAGCTATAAGATAGGCGGCGGCCTTGTTATGGCTACGCTGTACTTTGCAGCAGTTTGTATGATGCTCGTTTTCTTCAGCACAGCTGTCGGGCTTGCGACCGGCGGCGTCGGAGCGGCAAGCCTTGCTGCTGTGGAGTTTGTCAAAGGATATGCGCTTTACGGAGCTCTGGCGGTATTCACCGGAGTTGTTCTGGCAGCGGGCGGCTTATTAGGATTCAAAGCCAGCATAAAGCTGTGGAAACTAACGGTCGGAAACCTTTCGTATGTTGCCCAAAAAATAATGAATAGGAAAAGGGTAACGGCAAATGAATCATATAACACTCATAGATAGATTAATAAAGATGGTCTTTTGGGCGGCGGTTGCGCTGGATATGGTAGCAGCGCTGAGCCTAATACAGGAAATGACCCTAAAGGGTAGAAAGCTTATGCAGGAAAAAAGGAGCTAAGGTATGAAAAAATCGACTAAAAAATTATGGATAGTTTTTATAATAGGCGTAGTTGGACTTGCGGTGGTAGCAGGAGTGATGATCGGCACGGGATATCTCGTTTCGCGAAACAAGCAAGAGACTGTTGCGATCGGCAGCGGAGTTGATGAAATAGTGCTGAACGTGGATAAGGCGCATGTAAATATCGTGGAGTCTGATGAGAGAGAAATAGAATTGAGTCTGAACCTTTGGGCAGACGTTGAGATAGAAGCAAGCGAAGTAGCGCAGGCAAAGACAGCCGGCGGAGTGCTGACCATAACTGAAACAGCTCCGCAGAACACTTTCTTTGGAGTGTTCGAGCAGCCGTATGAGCTGATAATAACGATAAAGATTCCGGCGGATATGGCCGATAACATAGAGGAGATAAGAAAATGAAGACAGCGGTAATCACAGGAGCGACATCCGGTATAGGTCTGGCGGTCGCAAAAACGCTGGCGGCACAAGGCTATGCGGTAGTCGGCGTTGGCAGGTCTGAAGAAAAGTGTGAAGCTGCAAAGAAACAGATAGAAGAAAAGTATGAAGGAGCTGTAGTTAAGTATTTCGCTGCAGACCTTGCGCAGCAGACACAGATTAAAAAACTTGCGCAGCAGGCAGGCGGGTATATAGACGAGAACTTTGACGGCAGGCTGGACGTGCTTGTAAACAATGCAGGCGGAGTAAGGGACTGGTACACGACGACCAACGAAGGATATGAAACGCAGTTTGCGCTGAATCATCTTGCAGGATTTCTGCTGACATACCTGATGATGCCACGGCTTGAAAAAGCAAAAGGCAAGATGATATTGACAGGCAGCGATTCTCATAAATATATGAACATGCGCTGGGACGACATAATGTTCAAAAAGCACTATAGCTGTCTTTACGCGTATAAGCAGAGCAAGCTGTCTAACCTTCTTTTTGCAAAGGAGTTCAACAAACGGCTGGCTGGCAGCGGCGTAAAAGCGTGTGTGGTAGACCCGGGGCTTGTAAAAACGGATATAGGAATAAAAGGCACAAGCGGCATAGTAAGCTGGTTCTGGAGCAGGCGGAGCAAGCACGGCGCCGACCCAGCGGTTAGCGCTCAGACGTATGCGTATATAAGCAACGAACCGAACTTGAGCGGTATATATTATTACAGGTGCGAGCAAAAGAAATATCACAAAAATGTAGACAAGCAGGACGCAGCAAAACTTTGGGAGCTGTCTGAAAAGCTTTGCGGTATAGATTATTCGGAGGCGGTAAAATGAGCGTACTTATAACAGGAGCAAGCGGAGGGCTTGGACGGGCATTTGCCACAGAATGCGCATCCAGGGGATATGATCTGTATCTGACAGATATAAATGCAAAAGGGCTTGCAGAGATAAAGCAGGGGCTGCAGCGGCAGTATGACGTGCAGGTTAGCACAAGAGCGTGCGACCTTAAAGACAAAGAGCAGGTAAAAAAGATGTTTGGCGAGATCGACAAAAGCGGTATCAAGCTTGAGATGTTTCTAGGTGTTGCCGGGCTGGATTTCGAGGGCGGGTTTTTAAAACGTGACTGCGAGCAGATACTCGATATCGTAAACACTAACATTGCAGCGACGCTTAGGATGACTCACAATGCACTGATGCACCGTGATAAAGATAAAAAGTTCGGCGTTGTTATAGTTTCCAGCCTTGCTTCGCAATACCCTATACCACTCAAAGCAACGTATGCGGCTTCGAAGCGTTTCCTTTTGGATTTTTCTATAGCGCTGCGGCAGGAGCTTTTGGCAGAGAATACAAAAGTGCTTGCGCTGTGCCCCGGCGGCCTGCCGACGACCAGCCGTGCACTTAGCGGCATAGAGGCGCAAGGCTTCTGGGGAAGAGCGACCACGGTCAGCTTGCCGCAGGTTGCGAAGAGGACGATAGACAGGGTGCTCAGTGGCAAGAGCGTATACATCCCGGGTGCAGTAAACCGCCTTCTTGCTTTCTTTGGGAAGCTTATTCCAAGGACACTTATAGCCAAGCTGCTCTTCGGCAGGTGGAACGCAGCGCAGGCGAAGTGGCTGGATGTTTGATTGGATTTAAAGAATAGAGAACTCTTCTTTTCTTGAAGAAAAGAAGCAAAAGACAAAAAGAAGCCGGATGGCTTCTTTTTAATGTTCACTTTAGTGAGGTTTTGGTTGCAAAGCAACCGAAGCCAAAAATCCCCCGGCTATGCCGGGGGGGAGAAGTAGCTTTAGCTGTAAGAAAAATACCTCCAATGTTAAAATGATGATGGTTTGCCAACCGCATCACAACAAAGGAGGTAGTCCGATGGACAAAAATAGTTTAGCACATACAATGTGGGAATGTAAGTATCATATTGTGTTTGCACCGAAATATAGAAGAAATGTGATATATGGAAAATTAAAAGTAGATATAGGAAAAATCTTAAGAGAGCTATGTAATCGTAAGGGGATAGAGATAATCGAAGCAGAATTATGTCCGGATCACATCCACATGCTAGTAAGAATACCACCGAAATTTAGTGTGTCTCAAATAATGGGATATTTAAAGGGAAAAAGCTCTTTAATCATATTTGATAGACATGCAAATTTAAAGTATAAGTATGGAAGCAGACACTTCTGGTGCAGAGGGTATTACGTGGATACAGCAGGCAAGAATGCGAAAAGGATACAAGAATATATCCGAAGACAGCTGCAAGAGGATGCTACCGCAGATCAGATTAGCTTGAAGGAATATATCGACCCGTTTACGGGTAAGCCGACAAACAAAGGCTAATAAAAAGACCCTTTAGGGTTGGCCAGCGAACACCATGCGGATGGCAAACTATTCAATGCGCTTGCAAGCGCAAGCCGGGAACATGCCCTTATAGGGCTAGAGCAAACCACCGGCTAAGCCGGTGGTCCTGAATTCTAAAAAAGTATTTACAAACAACTCGCAGAGTGGTAATATTGGTATATACCAGTATAACAATGCAGAATATCGAAATACAGAAAAGCCGCAGTAAATAGATTTATATGCGGCGTTGCGGAAAAGAGTATACATATGCCCATAGTGGTATAGACCAATGTTTCGGGAGGTTTGCCATGTCGAAACCAACATACATAAAAATAAAAGAAAGCATACAGAAGAAGATACAAGACGGAGAGCTGGTGCCGGGTGATGCGCTGCCGTCCGAGAGGACGCTGGCGGAAAGCTACGGACTTTCAAGGATGACTGTTAGGGCGGCTCTTTCAGAGCTGGTTGCGGCAGGTGCGCTCTACCGTGAACAGGGCAGAGGAACGTTTGTATCCGCGCGGAAAATGAAGCAGTCTAACATCGCAAGCTTTTCGGAGACGGTGCGCAGCATGGGCTTTACACCCAGCACGAAGATAGTCGATTTCTCTGTTACTATGCCGCAGCCGGAGATAGCGGACAAGCTGATGGTGAAAACCAAGGTGTACAGAGCACTGAGGGTAAGGCTGGCGGACGACATCCCCGTTGCACTGGAGGAAGTTTTCATACCGCTGCACATATGCCCCGGGCTAAAGCTGGTGGATCTTAAGCTCTCGCTCTATAAGCTGATAAACGAGAATTTCGTGCATAAAATCGGAAGTGCGGATTCGAGGGTGACGGCTATGCACCCAAGCGCACGACAGCAGGAGATATTAAAGATAACCAGAAACACGCCTGTGCTAAAAATAGACAGCCTTTACTACAGCGTGAGCGGGGAACCGCTGTATTACGAAAGAGCAATATATCGTGCAGACATGTACGAATATAATATAAGAATTTCATCGAAGAACTAGGAGGAAAGTTTATGACACTTATGCGCAAGGAGATATTTGACACTCCCGATGTGCTTGAAAAATCACTCAGATTTAATGCCGGGGTGCTGGAAGCTGTTGCTGAAAAAATCAACTCGGCGTCGGCAATATTCATTGCGGCAAGGGGAACCAGTGACCATGCGGCAATTTATGCAAAGTATGTTTTTGAGACGCTTACCTGCAAGCCGGTTGGTCTTGCTGCGCCTTCGGTAGCTACGGTATACGGCAAACAGGTGGACTACTCTGGCAGCGTGATGATAGGCATTTCGCAGTCAGGGGAAGCAAAGGATGTGCTGTGTGTGCAGCAAAGCGCAAAGAAGAGCGGTGCATACACCGTTGCGATAACAAACGAAGAAAGCTCGGCTTTGGCAAAAACTGCGGACGTTCATGTGCACTTGTGTGCAGGCCAGGAAAAAAGCGTAGCGGCGACAAAAACGTTTACGTCACAGCTGTTTGCACTGGTAATGATAGCTGCGGCATGTGCGGACGATAAGGCTCTGACGCAGGCTTTAAAAGCTCTGCCGAACGAGATAAGAAGAGTGCTGGAGCTTGAGCTCAAGATAAAGGATACTGCGCAGAGATACCGTTTTATGGACAGCTGTTTTACGCTCTCCAGGGGGTATGATTACTGCATGGCATTCGAGGCGGCACTGAAGATGCAGGAGTGCGCATACATAAAAGCAAAGGCATACAGCGTTTCCGATTTCATGCACGGTCCTATAGCTATGATAGAGAGAGACACACCATGCCTTATCTACCTTAGCCGCGGGCGGTTCTCTGAAGAGATGAAGGGAGTAATAGGAAGGCTGAAAGAAGTGGACGCGGATGTAACCGTTGTTTCAGATGACGAGCAGCTAACAGCTTTGGCGGACAACTCGATAAGGATGCCGGACGTTTGTCACGAGATTCTTTCACCGCTGTATATTGCACCTATAATACAGCTTTTTGCCTGCTATACATCGCTGACAAAAGGGCTTTCTCCTGATACGCCGAGAGGTCTAAAAAAGGTAACTATAACAGTATAACGAGTCAGTACTTAGAAATTTAATAAACAAAAAAAGAACGAAGCGGCTGCCTCGTTCTTTATATTTGTGTTTTATATGCAGAACTCTTCGTAGATTGCCCGAATACCCGTTTCGAAATCTGATTCGTCGATACCGACGATTATGTTTATCTCGCTTGAGCCCTGGTCTATCATGCGTATATTGACGCCGCTTTTGGCAAGCGCACCAAACAACCTTGCCGCAACACCTATGTTGTGTATCATACCACGGCCGACTGTTGCGATGAGTGCAAGGCCTTTGAAAACTTCCAGCGAGTCTGGCTCACAAAGGTTGTAAACATCGTCTAAAAGCTGGGGCTGTTTATCGGAAATCTCGCTGTTGGCGAGCACGACGCTAAGCGTATCGACACCGGAAGGCATGTGCTCGAAGCTCATGTTGTTCTTCTCCAGCGCCATCAGCACTCTGCGGCCAAAGCCTATCTCTGCGTTCATCTTCGTCTTCTCTATGGCGAGTACAGAAAAGCCCTTGCGTCCGGCTATACCTGATATTATATCGGGGTCGCCGTTTTCTACAGTAGGTACTATAAACGTGCCTTCGTCGTCCGGCTTGTTGGTGTTCTTTATATTTATTGGTATGTTTGCCTTGAACACGGGGAATATCGCATCTTCATGAAGCACCGAAGCGCCCATGTATGAAAGCTCCCGAAGTTCTCTGTATGATATCTTCTTAATTGGCTTTGGGTTTTCGACTATCCTTGGGTCTGCCATCATAAAGCCGGAAACGTCCGTCCAGTTTTCGTATACGTCTGCCCTTGCAGCTCTTGCAACTATTGCACCGGTGATGTCTGAGCCGCCGCGTGAGAACGTTTTGATCTCGCCGTTTGGCATGCTGCCATAGAAGCCCGGGATAACGGCGGCTTTGGAGTGGCCAAGACGTCCACGCATAACCGTGCGTGTTTTCTCTGACTGGTATTTTCCCTCTGAGTTGAAGAATATAACATCTGCGGCGTCTATAAAATCGAAGCCTAAAAAGTCTGCTATCAGCAGGCTGTTCAGATATTCGCCGCGACTTATAGCATAGTCATAGCCTGCGCCGGTAATGACGGCCTGCTTAATAGTTTCAAGATGCGATTCGATATCCGTTTCCAGTTCAAGACCGTCACGAATCTCTATAAAGCGTTTACTGATATCGTCGAATATCTGCATGCTTTGAGTTGCGCTGTTTACGGTGTTATAGAACTCTATCAGCAAGTCGGTCACTTTTATGTCTTCATCAAAACGTTTTCCGGGTGCTGACGGAATGACATATACACGTTCGCTGTCGCTTTCAATAATGGATTTGATTTTACGTATCTGCTCTGCATTTGCAAGTGAGCTTCCACCGAACTTACATACCTTCATATTCTACTTTCTCTTTCCAAAAAGTTTGAATTTCCTTTTTTGTTTCTCTGCCGGTTCCGACTCCGGCGCCGCTTCATAAGCCTCGGGCGCTGCCTCGGTGTTTTCCTGCGCCTCCTGCTGTTCGGGCTCCGGTTCCGGTTCTTGCGCGCTTTCTTTTATGAGAAGGCGGCATTCGTAGTAATAGCGTTTTTCCTGAGCTTCGCCAAGCGAAAAAGCCTTTCTTGGCAGCACGCCGTATTCACCGACGAGGTCGAAAAGCTGGTCTTTTGACATAGCATCCATCCTGAAACCAAGGCATCCGTGCTGACGGGTAAGCGTCTCGAATTCGTCCTCTCCGTGGATATAGTCTATAGTTGCTTTGGGCAGCTCTTTGAGAAGCTTGTCTATAGCTTTAGTCAGCGGTATTGCGGCAAGCTTGTATTTCGGGTTTTCTATTTCTATACGCCCTTTTGCGAACTTTGATTCAAAATAAAGGTTTTGGCCTTCAATCTTTGTTTTGCTGGCGCCGCGTGTATACATCATCTTAGCGCCAAGACCAAGGTTGTTGAGCTCTTCTACAAGCATCCTCAGAAAGCCCGGGACTTCTATGCCGAACAGCACTCTGTGTATCGGATGCATGCTGATGCCGTGGTCGAAAAGGTTTACGACTTCAACGAGAGCATAACGCAGAGGATGGTCTTCCCGTTCGTCTTCCGGCAGCTCGAACTTGTAGTTATCCCAGACCTGTTTTGCCGAAGCAAGGGTGTGGTTGCCGTCTCCGACAGCAAAAAGCATACCGTCGGCAGATTCCTGCTTTAAGCTGTAAAGAGAGTCCGTAAGCCTATCAAGAGCCTGCTCGTCGTCTATGAACCAGCCCTTTATGTGCCCGCCGCCCTGCATCAGCTGGGTATCGTACACTTTGGGATAGTTGCCCCTTTGGTTGTAAAGCTCGCTCAAAACGGTGTCCTGCGAATCGTTGAGAAGAAGCATTACGTGCGGACTTTCGAGAGCGGCATCCTGCCTTATCTTCATCCTTGGAGGTATCCGTTCATCGACGGTTTTTTCCGTTGCACGAATGAGGGGATTGTCTTTATAGTCGGTGCTGTAACGCTCGAGGTCTACCGCAATCATGATACCCGTACGTGTTCCGAAAGAGGTTTCACGCTCAACGAGAATAGCCCCTTCGGGCAGCTTTACCAGCACGCCGTCTTCAAGGTATTTCATCATTGTGCTTTTGGCGTGTTCTATACGTTCGAAAACGCCTTCCGTGCCAAGATAAACCTCCGGAACTATTATATGCAGAGTTGAAGGTGAGTTGCCTACGAGCTTTGCTGTTTTGTTCCAGTAGTTTATATTGGAAGTGAACTGGTCACATGCTATAACCGGCCACTTTGTGCTGTTTACTTTTTTGTCCGGGACAAGTATCTGTGCGAACTTTATCCCTAGCTGTTTTTTCTTATCCATTAATGTCCTCCTGTTTTGCTGTTGAAGCTAAAAAATCACACGGACAATATAACATAATATAAAAAACGGGTCAATGTATATACTCAGTTCCGTAAAACAGACCCGACAGAATTATCTGCCGGGCCGTATGGTTTATTTAACTTACATTCGCTATTAAAAATTTTCTTCAAATACCGTATAGTCTGCTTCGGCTGTCCACTGATCGATAAGCGCCTGCCACGCTTCGTCCTGAAGAGTTGGGACCAGGCTGTCGTATATTTGCTGTTGCACGGACTCGAATGGTATCGGACCGGGCGTACGGTCGGACGTGTATTCGATTATGTGGTATCCAAAATCGGTTGCTACAAGACCGGTGATATCACCGATGTTCTCAAGCGACATTGCATTTTCTGTAAACTCCGGTACATACAGCGAACATCCAAGGTATACTTCGTAGCCTTCGGGATAGTATTCCATACCCGGGTCTTCGCCATATTCTGTAATGGCATCGGTGAAGGTTATCTCATCGTTTTGCAGTAGTGAGAGAACTTCATTTGCTTTTTCTTCGATGGTCAGCAGAGACTCGTCCCGCAGCGTGTCTGCCGCTTCGTCGCCATCATCGGTTCTTGTTGTTTTAATTTCCGAAGCAAGCTCGTTGTCAAGGGCGATGAGTATATGCCTTACGTACCTTACACCTTCTGGAATGTAGTATGATTCCTGATTGGATGAGAGGTATGAATCGTATACTGAAAGGTCTTCGCCTATCGCTTCTTTGTCCGTCTCCACAGTGTTCTGATACTGGGCTTCGACTTCCTCATCTGAAGGTACTGCGTCTTTTATAAGTTCTGCTTTGGCGTTCTCAATCGCTATCAACTGCACGAAATATTCAAGGAAAGATTCTCTTGTAAAACCGTACTGGGCAAGGAGCTGGTCTTCATAGGCAGTGATCGCATCATCAAGCTCCTGCTCGGTATAATCGTCCGGCAGGCCTGCGAGTATCATTTCGGTAGCGCTGAAGGCTACGTAGTCAAGCTCGCCCTGCGCCTGGTCTTGGGCGCTCTGCATATCCTCTTCTGATAGGTCCGTGTAGCCAAGCTCTTCGAGCTTCTGTGTCATCACTTCCTCTGAAAGAAGGAGGTCTATTGCCGACTGCTTCAGAAGATATGCAAATGAAGTGTCATCTTCTGAAAGACCAAGGTTGTTGCTGACGGTAGAGTATGCTGCGTTAAATTTGTCTTTATATACATTCACGCCGTTTACTACCATAACGACTATTGCTGCATCGTTATTGGGCGCTGCGCCAGCAACTGCAACGGAAGGCAGGTCTGCATCGACCTGTTCTTCAGGAAGCGTCAGCGCCGATCCGTTTGCACAGGCAGCAAGCAAAAGCGTAACTGCTATTATCAAACTGAAGATAATTGTTGTTTTCTTATTCAAAATGGAGTCCTCCGATTTATTTTCCCGGTGCACCTTCTGCGTTAAGCGCTGGCGGGATTGTTTGTGTTTTCAAATATAAAATATAAAGCAGGTGCTTCTTTTACACTGTCTTTCTATTCTTTCACAAATGAAGCAGAATTTCAATAATAATCGTTTGAAATTTTTGTGAATACGCTGTGTAAAGCATAAATGAAGACCGGAAAATGGACGCCCAAAGCTGTTTGCGATACGTTTTGACTTTTGTTGCTGACAAACTACATATCTGATATAATGTGAAAAAAGAGAAAGGCAGACATATGGGAGGCTTTTTTACAAACATTTGGAACAGTATAGTAGAGTATTTTAAAACTTTCGGTAGTAATGCTGACCAGATTCTTTTAGGTTTTGTGAAAATCGTTCTTATAGTCGTTGCCGCAAAGGTCCTTGTAGTATTGTTCCGCAGGTTTTTAAGAAAAGCATTGAGAAAAACCAAGGAAAAGAAGCCGAAATCGCAAATGGCGAAAAAGGCGGACACAGTCGAATCCGTTTCAAAGTCTGTATCCAAGGTTATAATATACTTTATAGCTGCAATGGCTATCCTTGGTATATTAGGGCTGGGCACAACGGTGACTTCGCTTCTTGCAACGGCGGGCATAGGAGGAATTGCTATAGCTTTCGGGGCACAGAGCCTTGTCAAAGACGTGGTGGCCGGGTTTTTCATGCTTTTTGAAGACGAGTACAGCGTGGGCGAATATATCGACGTTGACGGAGACAAGGGAACAGTTGAAGCAATTTCGATAAGAACTACCACTATAAAGAAGTTTACCGGAGAGCTGACCACTATACCGAACGGTTCAATAAACAAGGTGACGAACTTTTCGAGAGGCGACCATGTTGCAATCATCAGCATGTCTGTGGCATACGACTCTGATATGGAGAAGGTAAACGCAATAATGCAGAACGTGGGGGAAGAATATCAGAAAGAGCACGACAACGTTGTTGAAGAGCCGCACGTGCTTGGAGTTTGCGAGCTTGACGATTCAGCGATGGTAGTGAAGATGATAATGCGTGTCAAACCGCTGACGCACTGGCTGACAGAGCGTGAAGTGATGCAGAAGATAAAGGAAGAGTTCGACAAGAACGGAATTAAGATACCGTATCCTCACCGGGTGGTCATCAACAGGAAGGCATGATGGAATATAATCTCGGCGATATAGTACAGATGAAAAAGCCGCATCCGTGCGGAGAGAACAGGTGGAAGATAATAAGGGTCGGAATGGACGTTAAGCTGAAATGCGAAAAGTGCTCCCACATCGTTATGATGCCGCATGAAACTCTCGTAAAACGACTGAAAAAAATATTGGAGAGCGAAAATGACTGAAAATATGAGGGAAACCGAAGAATCACGTATGAAGCGGAAAAGCGAGTATAAGAAAAAGGAGACAAAGAGTTGGATAATCTCCATAGTGCTTGCGGTCGTTATCGCACTTTCCCTTCGGTTCTTCGTGTTTGAGTTCATTCGTGTGGACGGACAGTCTATGGAGCCAACGCTGATTGACGAAGAGTATGTTTTCATGCAGAAAGTGTCGTATTATTTCAGAGAGCCGCAGCAGGGTGACATAGTCATATGCAAGTTCCCAAACAGGACGGAGACTTTCGTTAAACGTGTGGTTGGCGTGGAGGGCGATGTAATAAGCATAACCGACGGTATACTCTATATAAACGCAGAGCCTAACTATGATTATTACGACGGGAGCGTCGGTATGGACCACAATATGGAAGAGATGACAGTTCCCGAAGACAGCATTTTTGTAATGGGAGACAACAGGGACCATTCGATGGATTCTTCCAACAGCAGCGTGGGGACTTTAACAGACGATATGGTTCTTGGTAAAGCGGAGTTCGTTATCTGGCCGCTCAATATGATGCACGGGCTGGAGTAAAGATATAAATCAAAAAAGGCTTTGAGGGGAACTCAAAGCCTTTTTTTGTGTGCTTTAAAAATCAAAAAGTTTGGTAGAGAGATATTTTTCGCCCCTGTCGGGGAAGATGCAGACTATCACACCTTTGTCTATCATCTGCGCTACTTTAAGCGAGGCGATCATAGCTGCGCCGGACGACATGCCGACGAATATGCCCTCCTCTTTTACTATGCGTCTTGCCATCTCGAAAGCTTCTTCCGAATCTATCATTATCGGGATGTCTATTTTTGAAGGGTCGTATATCTCCGGCACTATTGCTTCGTTCATGTTTTTGAGCCCCTGTATGTAATGGCCTTTTTCCGGGTGGGCTTCGACTATCTGGATGTCTGGATTAAGCTCTTTTAAGCGTTTCGAAGTGCCCATGAGAGTACCGGATGTGCCGAGGGCAGATACAAAGTGTGTTACCCTGCCGACTGTATCGCGGATTATCTCTTCCGCCGTGGTCGAGTAATGAGCAAGTTTGTTATAGGTATTGGAGAACTGGTCGGGCATGAAGTATTTTTCCGGATTCTCCTTCACCATCTCACGTGCCTTGCAGATAGCGCCATCCGTTCCAAGCTCTGCAGGAGTCTGCACGACTTTTGCGCCAAAAGCCTTGATAGTGCGCACACGCTCTATCGACACAGCTTCGCTCATTATTATCTCTACACCATAACCCATTACTGCGCCTATCATTGCAAGCGCTATTCCTGTGTTGCCGGAGGTAGGCTCGATTATTATTTTGCCAGGCTGAAGAGTGCCTTCGCTTTCGGCCTGTTTAATCATCTTTAGCGCAATGCGGTCTTTGATACTGCCGCCCGGGTTACAGCCTTCGATTTTTGCATATATTTCAACACCTTTTTTAGTACATAGCTTGTTTATCCTTACAAGCGGTGTGTTTCCTATCGTGCCCAGTATGTTGCTGCAAGCGTCCATCATTATTTCCTCGTTTCTTTTCTTTGGGATTTTACTCTATTATAAACCTTGCGGCTGATAATTCAACTGTTTTCCATCCATTCGGGGCGCATATATAGATTTACTTCGAAAAACTCGCCTTCGTACTGCGGGCATTCGCTCTTAAAAACACGGAGAGCTTCTTTAGTGCCGCACACGAGCGCCACCGGCAGTCCCGTTTTTCTAAGCAGCGGCTTTATCATTATATAGCCTTCGGCAAGCTCGTGCCCTGTCGTTTCCCTGCCTAGGTTGGAGTTGAGCACCAGACCGTCGGCTTTAAGGCGTGCGCTTCTTTCTATACGCAGCAGGCTGTCGAATATCTCATCGGCGCTCTGCTGGAAAGGCCGCATAGTGTTTATCACGAAAAGCATCTGCACATCCTGTCTGTTTTTATCGAAGTGCGATTTCAAACTTCCGAGAGCCGATGCGCCGACAGCGTCGCCGCCGCAGTCGAAAACAGCATGGGTGCCCATAAAAGCCGTATAGATATCCGGCGGAAGAGCGGGAAGGTCTACCGCTGTGTTTGCATAGACCGGCGCTACAACCTTTATACCTTTTTTCTCCAGCATTGCTCTGTGTTCGCTGGAACGGAAATAAGGGTTGACTATGTCGAGGTCAATCAGCGTCACATCATCATGCTGCTTTTTAGCTTCCAGCGCCATGTTGAGCGAAAGCTCGGTCTTGCCGCTTCCGTAGTTGCCGAAAAGAACGGTTATTTTTTTCATTTATAGCTCCTTTAGTCCGGTTTTGTGAATTGTTTCATTAAAGCATGGGCACACTTTATTCCGTCTACCGCCGCAGAAACGATTCCCCCTGCATAGCCTGCGCCTTCTCCAGCCGGGTAGAGCCCGGAAATATCGATAGACTGCAAGGTCTCGCTGCGAAGTATCCTCAGCGGTGCGGACGTTCTTGTTTCCACGCCTGTGAGAACTGCTGCGTTTGAATCAAAACCTTTAAGTTTCCTGCTAAAATCCGCAAGCGCATGTTTTATGCCGTCGGATACAAAGGAAGGAAGACATTTGTTGAGATCGGCAGGTATCGGGCATGGTTTGAACGATGGCTTGATCTCGCCGAACTGCTTTGTTATACTGCCAGCCAGAAAATCGCCTACAGTTTGAACGGGGGCGCCACCGCCGCCTGATGCTGTGCAGGCCTTTTGTTCCATCGAACGCTGGAACGCAATACCTCCTAGCGCTGTGTTGCCAAAGTCATCCGGGGTTATGCTGACAACAACGGCGCTGTTGCTGTTCACACCGCTTCGTGCATAATAGCTCATGCCGTTGACACATACTGAGCCTTTTTCTGTCGAAGAATTGATGACCTCGCCGCCGGGACACATACAGAAGGTGTATACTCCACGCCCGCTGTGTTTGGATGCAAGACGATATTCTGCGGCGCCCAGACGTACATGGTTTTCACCATACTGTGATTCATCTATGAACTGACGCAAGTGCTCTATTCGAAGGCCGACTGCAAACGGCTTTGGCTGCATGGATATGCCTATACTCGAAAGGTATTCGTAGGTGTCTCTTGCGCTGTGCCCTATTGCTAGTATTACGGAGCCAGTTTCCACTGCTGTTTTAAGTCCGTTTTTTTCATATTCAATGCTTTGCAGCTGCCCGTCATTTGTTTTAAGAGCTGTTAGCCTGCAGCTGTATTCAACAGTTCCGCCCAAGCGTTTTATCTCTTCAAGGATAGCGCCAACGGCTTTTCTTATGTATTCGGTTCCGGTGTGCGGCTTTGCAAGATATGTTATCTCCCCCGGCGCTCCGAACTTTTTGAAAGTCTCCAGCACCAGGCTGCACCGGGGGTCTTTTATACGTGTCGTCAGCTTACCGTCAGAAAAAGCACCTGCACCGCCGGCACCGAAGCAGACATTGCTTTGCTCATCAAGAGCGCCGGTCTTTGACAGAATGGAGACATCTTTGGTACGCTCACTCAAGTTTTTACCTCGCTCTATAAGCAAAGGACGATAGCCGTTTCTTGCAAGAGTGAGAGCGGCAAAAAGTCCGCATGGGCCGGAGCCTGCGACAACGACACGCTGCGTTCTGCGGCTTCCGTAGAGTATCTCTTCCGGCTCGTATTCAGCAGCTTTTTCAAAGATGTCTTCAAGCTTCCCCTGCTGTTCTTTGTCCTTCAGAGAGACCTCAAGAGTGTAGACATAGAATATGTCTTTTCTGCGGGAATCTGTCGAGCGACGTTTGATGGAGAGCTGTTCTATGTCTGCAGCACGTATGCCAAGCTTTTTAGCTGCTGTGGATTTTAAAGTATCCTGCGCTTGGTTGACCGGTATTTTGATTTGCCTTACAACAATAGCCATTTAGCGGCTTCCTTTCGGATAAAAAAGGCGGCTCTGCCTTGAGTAAAGCAGGCCGCCGCTTGTTTTACAGATTTACTTGGACAGAGTAACGACCACCTGTTTTGTCGTCGAAGAGACGCTTTGATCGTCGAATCCGTCAGGCAGCGTATACATAATCGTAAGGGTATGCTTTCCTGCAGAAAGGCCATCAAGGTCTATGTATGCGGTGATGTCCTGTTTGAAAAGCTGGTCCAGTTTGTTTACGCCGGCAATGACTGACACGTCTATGCTGCTTATATCAAGAG
Organism: Christensenellaceae bacterium; assembly: GCA_963666505.2. Lineage (GTDB taxonomy): Bacteria > Bacillota > Clostridia > Christensenellales > SZUA-584 > JABGQS01. The sequence goes on from CAXXXL010000003.1 coordinate 408,035, forward strand.
AAGCACTCAAGCCTTTAGGAAGATTCATCAGCTCAATAGGTACCCGGTCGAAAGTTTTCACGTCTGTTATCTCTTTTATGCTGATATAAACCTGCGCCTGTCCTTCGGTAAGCAGGCTTACTCCGTTTGACAGATCGTAGTCTAGCAGACGAACTATATCTTCACTAGCTCCGCTTACGCTTACAGGGGTAAGGGCAATCGAGTCTATGCCGTCCAGCACGGCTTTTTCGCCTATTATGTCGATAGTTTCAGGTTTCACGGTTACTTCGGAAACCTCATAACCTTCCGGAAGCTCGTCTTCCCCCAGAAGCAGGCCGTCTGTGCTTACAGGCACTGTCTTCAGAGCCAGCACTTCTAAGTCTACTATGACGGATGGGATGCTGCTTGTGAACAGGTCGCCGTCAACCGTGTTGCCGTTTGCATCGATAAGCTTTGCCTCAACGCTTTCCTTGAACCCTTCACTGAGGCCGGAAAGGCTGATATGGCAGACTGCTTTTACTACTCTTTCGACATCTGCACGTGCTCCGGTTATAGGGATTACTTCAGAAGAAACTACCGGCTCCATAGCGTAATAACCGTCTGCAATACTGCCTGATGTTTCCACCTTAACAGGTACCATATTTGTTACAAGGTCGTCGATATGCAGCGTTATCTGAGAAGGCGTTACTGTTAGCACCTCACCGTATGAGGATGTTGCCGTGATGTCCAGATTATAGTCGCCCGTTCCGTTTATCGTTGAGAGGTCTACGTAAGCAAAAACATTTTTATTGTTTAAATATTTAATCTCATTCTGTTTTACTTCGACCTTTACGTCTACGCTGCTTAATACATCTGAAAAGCTGCCCGATATGGTAAGATCTTTTGCGGAAAGTTCTTCCGTGTTGCTGTACCTTACAGTAACGTCCTCTACCTCACGAGTACGAAGAGGGTCATTCTCTGCTATTACATAGCTCCAGAGTATTATTGCAAAAAGGATGGACATTATTTTGAGTACCCAGTTACTTTTGATCATGCGCCAAAGTGCGCTAAAGAATCTTTTCATTTTTTGCCACGCTCCTTCCACAGGAAATTCAGACCACGTGGCTTTGTATCATGATTTATCATATATATGTCTTCCAAAATATCTCTTATAGCCTTTGTATCTAGGTATCTTATAAGCTTGCCGTCCTGCGCCATAGATATGACGCCAGTTTCTTCGGATATTATAATCGTTATACTGTCGGAAACCTCTGATATGCCCAGCGCCGCCCTGTGACGTGTGCCCAGCTCCTGACCTATCTGTTTGTTGTCGCTGAGAGGGAGAAAACAACCCGCCGCTTCGATGCTCGCTTCACGGATGATAACTGCACCGTCATGAAGCGGGGCGTCTTTGAAAAACAAATTCTCAAGAAGTTCGCTGGAAACGGAAGCGCCAATTTTTGTACCGCTCTCCAGTACGTCCTTTAGGCCTGTTTTACGCTCGAAGACAATGAGTGCGCCGGTGCGTTTCTTGGACATGGACAGTATCGCTTTTATGATACTGTCGACGATGTCCTGCGCATATGTGTTTTTCGATATGAGAAGGTCGAGCCGTCCACGGCCGATTTGTGCAAGTGCACGCCGAAGCTCTGGCTGAAACAGTATAACTATTAAAACCGCGCCTGCAGCCAGCACGTAGTTGAGCAGCCATGATATTCCGTTAAGATGGAAGAATGCAGCTATCCATGCAGCCAACAGTATTATTCCAAGGCCTTTTAAAACCTGGATCGCACGGGTTTTTGAAGTCAGTTTCAGCAGCCAGTAGATTACAAGTGCCAGCAGCACCATGTCAATGATATCTCCGACGGTCAAGTCGAGTATGCTGTTTTTGATTGAATCCCAAAGTTGTTCCAAAATAAACCGCCTTTATTTTATTCACACCACTGCCTAACAGATATTAACAGCAATAAATTATATAACTGTATTACCATTATAAACGATTTTAAGAAAAAAAACACTGAAAAATATAAGAAAAGCTATTTTTTGCAGATTCGTTCACACACTGAATAATAAATGATATAATGATGACAATTAAAATGTGGCAAAGGAGAAGTTTATGAATTTTATGGACACCGTTGAGCAATCGCTTCTGCATGGTTTCTATCCTACAGGGTGGGATATGTACCGCATTGACGAGTGCTGCGACAACACTATCGAGCATGTTGCCGACCGGCAGGATTTCTGGAACCCGTTATTCCAGACCGTACGCTGCGAGGATAAACAGGTACTTGAGATGAAAAAGGGGCACGAGATTGCAAACGAGGTAAGAAAAGCCGGGGAAGAGGGCAGGGAGCTTGCGCTTCTGATGCCGGTGTATCCTGCGGGAATGTTTACATGGGCCGTCTATTTCCTGAAAGAGTGGGGAACTGACATGGGGCATGTGCATTGTTTCAACACTTATGAGTGGAGCGACAAGGACGGCGACACTGTTGATGACTCCAGCGAACTATCTTTCAAGAACATAATGAACAACTATTTTTACAAACCGCTTGGTTCTTTGGCGCCGCCGGACGAGCAGCGTAACTACGCCACACAGACGAACCTTAACCTATATCCTAAGAAGATAGACGATCTGAAAAAGAAGGGTGCAAAAATAGTGCTGGTCACAGGGATAGGGCGAATAATGAACATTGCTTTTTGGGAGGCGCAGTTTGCTTCCGAGTTTTTCAACGAAGAGGAATGGAACGCCCAGGCTATAAGGAAAGGAGCGAAGCTGCATCCAATATCCGTTGAGCTTAGCGCTCTTACGCATTTTAAGAGCAGGACGACAAAAGTGCCGTGTTTTGCAAACACTATCGGGCCTGCGATATTCAGAAAGGCGGACTATATCATAGCGGGAGTTGGCGGCGAATCTAAAGGAGGGGCTATGGCGCTGTGGACAACGCTGAGATATGGCCCCAGCGTTTGGATACCGTCTAGCTTTATTCCGACGATGTCCGGTAAATTGTTTTATTCGGAGGACATGTTCGGACTCAAATAAAATATATAAGGCGTCGCTAGAACGGCGCCTTTTCTAATAGGGAGATAAAAATGGCGCTGTTTGACAGGTGTTATATCAAAGAGGATTATTTCGGCAGACCTCTCAAAGAGCTTATAGAGTTTTTTGAAGGGTGTGAAAGAGGCAGCCTTGCGGACCTTGGCGCAGGCCAGGGCAGAGACAGTGTTCCGCTTTTTAAGCTTGGGTTTAATGTTACCGCAGTTGATATTTCGGCGACTGGGCTTGAACAGATCAAACAGAAGCAGGAAGAAATAAAAACACTCAAAGAGGATGTAAGCAGATTTGACGTATCAGGTTTTGACTATGTGCTGACGGACAGCATATTTCACTTCAACCCGGGCAGTTGTGAAAGGGAGTGCGTCGTATTGGCTGATATACTAAAGGGGATGAAAAGAGGAGCGGTTTTTGTGAACTGCATGAAGGAAGGAGAATTTGCCGAAAGAATGCTTGCTAGAACCGCAAAGGAAAACGGTTTTATAATGGTTGAAGATATGCATATATGGTATCACGAAGGCAACTGCGAATATCATATGCTGGCTGTAAAAAAGACGTGAGCGTACCGAAAACAGATTAGGAGATCTTATTGCTGCAAATAAAAAGCAGGGGCAGCCCCTGCTTTTTATATATTTGTTTATTACGGCTCGTATGTGGTGAACACCCAATAGCAGCCTTCATAGCCTTCCTCCAAATCGCCGAGGTAAAGGAAGAACGCACCCGATTGGTTGTCATATTCTATATAGGTCGGGTATACGTAGGACTCACCGTTTTCATAGTAGAACTCAAGATACCCTTCGTTGAACACCCAAGTGCCGGTGGTAAGGTTGTCATCTTCAACGAAATAGTCTTCAAAAGAGCCGTCCTCATAGAAGGTTATAGTGTTGCTGACCGTGTCCTCGGTCGTTCCGTCCGCATACAGATAGTAAAATTCATGCACCTCCAGACCTGCCAGTGCATATGTCATCTCAGAGTCGGTCAGAAAGAAGATGTTGTCGCTGGAAAAACTCTGGTAATCTTCACGAGGGACATCTATGTAGAGCCAATATGCGCCGGGGTCGCTGCTACTGTTATAGATTAGATAATTTACGCCGTAAAGCTCTCCTATCTCTATGTTCCAGCCGACGCTGTCGCCGTCATCATAGTCGCAGTACAGCCAGCCTTCGGAGATGTACCATGTGCCGATATATGTGTCGCCGTCGAATATATCCTCTACCGTTCCGTCGGATTTGTATACTACGTGTCCAACAACACCATTTTGTATTACGTTGTCCGAGCCTCTATAGTGTATGTAAAACCAAGTTTTGTCTGTCAGCGCTGCGGTAAGCTGGGCGTCCTGCGAAGACGTCGTAGGTGTGCTTTCCATGCTGAACTCGTCCTTCACATCACGGAAGAAAGTCAGCGTACCGGTGGAATCTTTCCATATAAGGTAGTCTTTCTCACTTCTTTTTTCAAGCGTTGCCGTAACGCTTTGCTGTGTGCCATCCATGGCTGTGAGAAGTATCGTCGTCTCGTCAATATATTCCCAACCTCCGGAACCCACAAAAGTGAAGTCTAAATATAGGTTAAGCGTACCGTTGGAAAGGAATTCGTATGCAGTTCCAAGGTCATAAGTCGCTGTTTTGCCTGTGCTGTCTTCAAAGCTTTCCTGTCGCCAGAACCCTATGATATCTTCGGCAAGAGTATAGGGGGCAGGTGTGTTTACCTGCAGATCGCTTATCGAACCGAGCGAATCATCGACAAATTCAATATCTACTTTTACTACTGTTGTGAAAACCTTCTCTTCATATGTGCCCGAAGGAGCGCCTGCTTTGATTTCAAAGTTAAAATCTTGGTAGCGTCCTTCTGCGGTATATCTTGTGCTCTTGTCGCTTTCATCGTCAAGAACGATTTCGTTGTCTTCAAAGTGGTCTTTATAGAAGTCGGCCACATCGTCAAGCTCGTCTTCCACGCCGTATTTTAGGGATATCGTTTCATCGTCAGCGTCACAGAAATAGATTACCGCATCGTCCATTATGGGCAGGTCGTCTTCAGGATAGGAACTGTCCAGTCTTACGCCTTCTATATATTCATCCGGTATCATGTTGCAGCCGGATAGAACAGCGCAAATGGCTATTAAAACAATTATTAGCCAAAGGGTTTTCTTTGATAATTTCATTTTGGGATACACTCCTGTTATTATTGGGTTGAATAATAAAAATGCAAAATCATTATATCATATATTTTTTAAGGTTACAAAACGAGACCGTTGTTTTTTGATAAACATAAAAGCAGAACCGAATCAATTTGCAGCTCTGCTTTTATGTTTTCAGTAGCGATTGAATTTATTTAAGGCTCGTAATCTGTAAATATCCAATATCCGCCCTCGTAGCCTTCTTCGAGGTCGTAAAGATACATGAAGTATGAGCCGACATCGTTATTATATTCCACTAAAGCCGGATACCTGAATATACTACCGTCATTGTAATAGAGCTCTAGATGACCGTCGTAGAACTGCCAAGTACCAGTATCGTAAACACCGTTTACATACTCATCGTAGGAGCCGTCTTCGTGAAATGTTGCGTTATCACTATACTCGTCAATCGAGCCGTCCGGATAATAGTATGAAATGTTGTTGAACGCAAGCCCCATTATAGCGTAAGTCATCTCCTGGTCGGTAAGATAGACGACACTGTTGTCGACATTGCCCGGTATCGTGTCTCTTGAGATATCTGCATAAAGCCAGTAAGAGCCCGGGTCAGAGTCGTCGTAATACAGCAGAAAACTTATGCCTCTTTGATTTATAAGCTCTACATACCAATTTGAGGTGGTTCCGTCTTCGTAGGTGCAATATAGCCTGTCATTCTGCATATACCATGTTCCAAAGTGGGTTTCTTCATCGAAAGAATATTCAAAAGTTCCGTCTTCATAGTATATTTCATATCCAAACAGCGGCTGCTCAATGTTGGCCATGGAATCGGCGTAATGATAATAATACCAGATGTTATCTGTCAAAGAAGCTTCAAGCTGTCCGGAATTAGTGCTATTGCCGTTATCGTCTGCTGAAAGACTAAACTCGTCAGAAGAGTCTCTGAAAAATGTAAGCGTACCTGTAGAGTCTGTCCAGATAAGGTAATCTACACCGTTCCTAACCTCTTGAACCACTGATACGTATTCCTGTGATGAGTCTGCTGCGGTAAGGAGTATCGTTGTTTCGTCAACGTAGGCCCAGCCGCCTGAAACGGCGAAGACATAATCTGTATATAGATTAAGCGTCCCGTCGGCGACAAACTCGTATGCCTGACCATAGTCGTAGGTGTCATAATAGCCCGAGCTGTCTTCGAAGCTTTCCTGACGCCAGAAGCCAAGGATATCCTGCTCTAGAGAAGCCGGCTCCTCTGTCTGCGCTGTCCCAGGTGTGGGCACTGTCTCTTCAATGAACTCGATGTCTATTTTCACTACGGTCTCGAAAAGTTTTTCTTCATATGTGCCCGAAGGCGCTCCGGCTCTCAGTTCGAAAACAAAGTCGATATAGCTGCCTTGCGCTGAATATCTAGAGCTTTTATCTCTTTCATCGTCAAGAACAATATCGTTGTCTTCGAAATGGTCTTTATAGAAATCAGCAACATCATCAAGACTTTCCTTTACACCGTACTGCACAGAAACAGTTTCGTCGTCTGCATCACAGAAGAAGATTACGGCATCGTCCATTATCGGCAAATCGTCTTCAGGGTATGCGCTGTCCAGCCTTAAGCCCTTGGTGTATTCGTCCGGGATAATGACGCAGCCGGCAAAAAGCATTGTCAACAGTAACAGCATAGCTGTCAGAAACATTAATTTTCTTTTTTGTTTCATGGGGGTTCCTCCAATTAAATAATAGATTTTCCGATATGTTCAGAGTTGAACATTATAGCTTTTCAAATTCACTTGCGTTAAAATCGACGCTGCCTTTACCATAGCAGAAGTTGCCGTGAGTAGCCGTGAACTTAAGTATACAGTAGTTTTCTGTCTTTGGTCCGTCGGGATAGTATACCTCGAAGCCTTCACGCCAGAAGAGTTCTTTGCTGAAGCGGTCGGTAAGTACGCTCATTTCACCAACGAGCATTAGGCCTTTGGGGTCCTCGAGGGTGCTCATATATATGCAGGCTTTGGGGCGCTCTTGATATTGCTTTGTTCTTTGGGCATATAAAAAGGTAGAATAATAATGTGTAAAAAGCCTGTCATTTTGTATGTTCATCATTGCTTTAATATTCGGATATCCATTTTCATCCAATGAGCCAAGATATGAAACTTCAGATGTTTCTATCAGATTCTTTATCTGCAGTTTGATGTTTTCGTCCATAAAAACTCCTTAACAGTATTAATGTCTATAAAGGCTGCCGCTTGATTTGTGTTTTATGATTTAAAATGTCTTTGGCAGGTGATGAACTGTCTCTAATTGTTGTGCAAACAAGCCTGAAATTTACGCCCCTGGCTTTTGGTGCAAGTAAACTGTATGATTCATTTTAGCATAATCAGCGCTGTGCTTCAATTTTTTTAGTTGAACAGCAAAAAAGAAGCCGGATATCCGGCTTCTTTTAAAAACATTTTAATCCGTTTTGCTTAATCGTCAAGATCGCAGTACGGCGCAACCATATAGCCACGGCGCTCGAGCTGTTCTTTTTCAAGTTCGTTTGCCCACGCTTCAAGACGTTTTGGCAGCGGCAGATAGTATCTTACCTCCGGTTTATAGCGAATGAACGCTTCGGCATAAGATGTGTTAACTACATCGCCGAACTTGCCTATAGCGCCCTCTACGGACTTTCTTGCATAGCCTCCGTTGTACTGCTGGCTTGCCATGGCGTTTCTTGCTTTGACTATCTTTTCTGCAACGTCAGAGACATCTATAAAAAGATCGCAGAAGCACGTTGATTCTGCATGCAGAACGCTTGATTTGCCAAGGTAATTGTCCGGGTTTGTAAAGAGTATCTGAGGTATTCTGTGTGCGGGTTTTGGATTAGGATCGTAAAAATCCAAATTGCCGGCATAGTAAGCGGAACGAAGAACCATTTCTCCGGCCTGGCCGTGCGCATCATATCCACACTGGATCTGAGGATAATGGGTTATCAAAATATCAGGTTTTACTTCTCGGATTATTCTTGCGATTTCGATGATTTGAGGCTCATTGACCAGATTTATGCGGTCTTCAAGACCCATGAATCTAACGTCTGTGATTCCAAGGATTTTACATGCTTTAATTACTTCTTCGTTTTTAACGTCCTCTCGTGTGTTTCTCAGATGCTCTGATTCGTTTTTTTCAAACTTCTTTCCTTTTACACGAAGTTTGTCGGCAATTTCTTCGTCATGGATATGGACACCTTGATACATGCCGACTACAGTGACTTTGTCTCCCCGCTCGACGTGGTGGCACATCGTTCCGCCGCAATGGTCAAAAGTATCGGCCGGATGGGCCATTATGACCAGTATCTGAAGCTGTTTTTCGGTATCCCCCGCCATCTTGTCGGAAAAGTCCATTTTCATTTTACTGCTCCTCTTATTTTTATAGTGCTCAAAGCATATAAGCTTTGGCAAACTAAAATCATTTTTGAATGCAGCCTCAAGAACAAGACTTAAAAGAAGTATTCTATTTTTGGCAATTATACTACATGAGTGCGTAAAGTCAACCCAAATCTGGAAATTGTAAAAATTAAATTTCTGCTATCTTGTTTTTCTTGTTCAAAGAGTAGTTTTTACTGTATACTTGATGCAAAGGAGTGCGTAAAATGAGCGGTTTATTAAAAATATATGATGAGATGCTTTCGGCGGCTTCGGCTTTGAGAAAGTCAAAAGAGGACATGGTATACGGTGAAGGGCAGATGGATGCCGATGTTATGTTGATAGGAGAAGCGCCCGGAGCAGAGGAGACCAGGCTCCACCGGCCGTTTGTGGGCAAGGCGGGCAAAAACCTTGACGAGTTTCTGGAAGCGATAGGCAGGAAAAGATGCGATATATATATTTCCAACGTCGTCAAGTTCCGTCCTTTCAAGGTGAGCGAAAAGGGAAGGCTTTCCAACAGACCGCCGAAGAGAGAGGAGATAGAGCTGATGCTGCCGCTATTGCGCAGGGAGATAGAATTCGTTGCTCCAAAGGTTGTAGTGACGCTAGGCAACGTGCCTCTCAGGGCAGTTTCAGGGCACAGAAGCCTTACCATAGGCTCGTGCCATGGTCAGCAGATGCCAGCGCAGGCACTGTCACACGGGTTTGAGATCTTTGCTTTGTATCACCCGGCAAGTATAATATATAACAGGGCTCTCAGCGACGTATACAAACGCGATCTGGCCAAGCTGAAAAGCTATCTTGACAGCATAGCGTAACAAAAATGTAATAAAAAGAAGCGATAATTATCGTTAATCGGAAAATATATTACAAAAATATTGCAATATGTAATATAAACGTAATATTTCTGTTTTCCTCTCATATGCTCTTCGATGCTCTTGTTTTAGGGGGGATACGGCGTTTGCACGGCTGTGAAAGGTTTGGTTTAATATAGATGACAATACTTTCTATTAATGACCAATGGTCAGTACAAACATTCAACCTCCTTAAACCTGGGTTACACGATATCGTGTAACCTTTGTTTTTTGCAGACAGTATGCGGCAAGCCCCCGGCTAATTCGTATTGAAAGCGTACAACATTTGATATATACTTGATAGAAGAAGAAAAGCACACTAAGGAGAAGATAGATGAAGAGAATAGGTATGCTTACCAGCGGCGGCGATTGCCCGGGGCTGAACGCTGCGCTGAGGGGAGTTGCAAAGGCCTCGTACCAGGTCTTCGAGGGTGTCGAGATGATCGGTATTCTTGACGGATACGGCGGTCTTATTGACGGGCACTACCGGAAAATGGACACCGAGGAGTTTTCGGGCATACTGACGCTTGGCGGCACTATCCTGCGTACATCCAGAAGGAAGCAAGAGCCTATACGCCAGAATTCTGGAAAATATCTTGATATATTCAAAGCCATGGCAAAGAACTATGAGAAGATGGAGCTTGACTGTTTGGTGACAATAGGCGGAGACGGGACGCATATGGCTGCCGGAAAACTTAAGGAATACGGACTTAACATCATCGGACTGCCAAAGACGATAGACAACGATATCTGGGGAACGGACATGACGTTCGGATACCAGAGCGCATCTGATATAGCCACAGACGTTATCGACCGTGTCCATACTACGGCTGTTTCTCATTCGCGTGTGATGATAGTTGAGCTTATGGGAAACACGGCTGGCTGGCTGACGCTGAGCGCAGGGATAGCCGGCGGAGCTGACGTCATCCTTATACCGGAGATACCGTATGATATCGGTGCAGTTGCCGATGCTATAAACAGGCGCTATGAAAGGGGAAAACACTTCTCTATAATAGCTATCGCCGAAGGAGCAAGGAGCGTTAAAGACCCCGAACAGATATTGAAAGGGCAGCATTATTCTATCGGATATAAGCTGGCGGACGAGCTTACGAATGAAATCGACATAGATACTAGGGTCGTTGTGCCGGGGCATTATCAGCGTGGCGGGCCTCCCTGCCCGTATGACAGGGTGCTTGCAACTCAGATGGGTGTGCATGCTGCAGATTTGATTAATCAGGGTAAGTTCGGCAGGACTGTTGCTGTCAAAGGCGGGAAGATAACTTCTAACGTAATCAAAGACATTGCCGGGAAGACGAAGACGATACCAATGGATGCACCGCTGATGGACGCAGCAAAAAGGATAGGTATAAGCTTTGGTGAAGCGTAGCAGACAGAAAAGGGGATATACATGAACAAAAAGAACGTAACGGCGGTGGTGACAGCTGCGGCGCTTGCCGACCGGATGAACTCTAAAACGAGCAAACTGCTTCACAGCTTGTGCGGCAGGCCTTTAGCGGCTTATGCGCTTGGTGCGGCACAGGCAGTGTCTGAGGCACGTCCTGTTTTCGTCACGGACGGGCTGGAAAACTTTTTGGAAGAGGCTTTTGGAGACAGTGCCTTTTACGCACAGTTGTGTGACGGAGAGCTTCTGCCGCCAGTGGCGCTGAGCGCTGACGGGTATTTGGTCGTTATTTCTGCGGACATGCCGCTTGTAGACAGTGAAACCATAGAAGAGATGCTGGATACTGTTTCTGAAAAGGACATCGGAGCGTGTGCATTGTTGGGCGAGGATGAAAAGGACGGCAGTGGCTCGGCATACTGCTTCAGCATTCCGCTTTTGAAAAAAGCTATTGAATCTGGCTGCGGCACTTTATCTGACTGTGTGGAGTATTTTGCGGATAATGGTTACGGAGCGGATGCGCTTTACAGTGAAAAGTGTTTTGCGGTGACGGACAGAGCTCAGCTTGCACGAGCAGGAGCAGAGATAAGACGTAATATAAATGGAAAGCTGATGAACGGCGGAGTCACACTTATTGACCCGGAGAATACGTATATTGATGCAACAGTCAGCATAGGTATGGATACAGTGATTTATCCCGGGGTGACTATAGAGGGAAGCTGTGAGATAGGACAGGACTGTACGCTGTATCCCGGCAGCCGTATTGCGGACTCTGTTATTGGAAACGGCACGACTGTTCAGAACGCTGTTATAACGCAGGCACAGGTTGGCGACAACACTACCGTTGGGCCTTATGCATATCTGCGACCGAAGGCAGTTATCGGAAACGGCTGTAAGGTTGGCGATTTTGTTGAAGTTAAGAACGCTGTTATGAAAGACGGCTCAAAAGCTTCGCATCTGACATACATAGGTGACGGAGAGGTTGGCGAAAAGAGCAACATAGGCTGCGGAGTGATTTTTTGTAATTATAACGGAAAGAAAAAGAGCATGACTGTAGTTGGAAAGAACGCTTTCGTGGGAAGCAATACAAACCTTGTTGCGCCGGTGGAAGTGGGCGACGGTGCTTTTGTTGCGGCAGGGACAACTGTTACAGAAGACGTGCCGAAAGATGCTTTATGCATCGGGAGAAGCAAACAAAAAATCATCGAAGGCTGGGCAAAAAAGTGGTGGGAAAAATAAGAGACACATTCTTTTTCGATCTTGACGGCACACTGCTGCCGCTTGATATGGAGGAGTTCATAAGAGTATATTATATCGGAATAAACAAAAGCGGCGTCTGTGATGCGATATGCAAAGACGAAGGCAACGAGATTTTTCAAAAAGCTGTGTATGCTATGATGGAAAACGACGGTGCTGAGACTAATAAGGAAGCTTTCTTTGGTAAACTTGAAAGCCTGTCCGGAACAGGTGAAGAAAAGCTGATGCCGCTGATGGATGAGTTTTACGACGGCGAATATTCAAAAATCCGGGAATGTACAAACGTCGAATACAGAGCGATTGAGATCATCAAAACATTGAAGGACAAGGGATACAGGCTGGTGCTGGCGACGAACCCGCTTTTTCCGCCCGTTGCAACGAATCTTCGGATGCAGTGGGGCGGTCTTGATAAGGACGATTTTGAACATATCACTTATTATGACAACTCAAGTTTCTGTAAGCCGAATCCCGGATATTATAATGAGATACTCGGCAAACTTGGGCTGAGGGCACAGCAGTGCTATATTGTGGGCAATGACGTTCGTGACGATATGAACGCAGTTGCGCTTGGGTTTGAAGGATTTTTATTGACGGATCATTTGATAGGCGATATAAGAAAGGTGCCGGAATGCAGAACAGGCGATTATTCAGAGCTTCTCGATTTCGTAAAAAAACTGCCGGAAGTCTAAAGAGCGACTGGTATATAGTCGGCCTTGGTAACCCGGGCAGCAAATATGCGCATACGCGGCACAACGCCGGTTTTGACGTTGTTGAGATTTTGGCGCAGAGGCATGGGATAACGCTGAGGATACATGAATTCCAGGCAAGGCTGGGCAAGGGCAGGATAGGCGGCAGGGACGTTTTACTTGCTATGCCGCAGACTTATATGAACAACTCCGGGCAGAGCGTTAAAGCTATGACGAAGGCTTTGGGCGCAGGGGCAGCAAAGCTCATAATAGTATATGATGATATGGATCTTGCTCCTGGCAAGGTGAGGATAAAACAGCGGGGAAGCGCAGGAACGCATAACGGCATGAAGTCTGTTATATATCATCTTTTGACTGATGATATCGTAAGGGTACGTGTGGGCATCGGCAAGGCGAAGGAAGATGTTGTAGACTTTGTTCTTGGCGAACACGACGATAAGGAGACTGCGTTCGATACGCTTAAAAAAGCGGCAGATGCAATCGAGACTATAATTGAGCAGGGAGTCGTTGAAGCACAGAACCGCTTCAATTGATATATAGCGGCAACTTTATGATTAAAGTGTGTTGTGAAAAAGGAAAGGCTATATGAGAATAAACGGGCATATCGCAGATTTGGCTGAATTTGCGAAGCTTAAAGATTTGATACGGGCAGGGAAGACTCCCTGCTCGATTTTTGGCGTTGCGCAGAGTTTGAAGCCGCTTTTGGCGTCTGCGCTTGCTGAAGAAGAAAAACGGACGGTTATCGTCGTGTGTTCGTCGCAGGAGAGAGCGGCGCAGTATGCCGCTGCGGATGAGCACGGTGTATTCATACCCAAAAGAGCACTCTTTTTAAGAAGCTCCGTTGCAAGGAGTAGAGAGGCGGCATTTGACAGGATAAGTGCAATATCGTCGCTTTTATCCGGAAAAGCAGCGACGGCGTACCTCTGTGAAGAAGCGCTTTGTGCAAGGCTGGTGCAAAAAGACGATTTCGCTTCTGCAGGAATAACCGTGAAGAGAGACGCTGTATATGACCCTGAGAAGCTGGTTCAGAAGCTGGTGCTTGGCGGATATGAGCGTGTGAGCAGCGTTGAGTCGCCCGGACAGGCGGCACGGCGTGGAGAGGTTCTGGATGTTTTCAGCCCGGGAAAGAACGCTCCTGTCAGGATAGATTTCTTTGACGATGTTGTCGAGAGCATACATGAATTTGACCCGATATCACAGAGGCGCAGCAAGAACACACTGAGAAGTGCTCAACTTCTGCCTGCAGTGGAGCTTGTGCTGACTGACAGGACAGCGAAGAAGTGTTCAGAATATTTCAATACGGCAAAGCCTGCCGACAGTAACCTTAAAGCAAAGTTCGATGAATATGCAAGAGGTATTGAGAACCACAGGTTTTTCGAGGATATCGAAAACTTTGCTTATGCTTTCTGCGAAGAGAGCCTTATAGATTTTTTTGATGACCCGTTAGTGATATTCGACGAATATAAGCATATAAGGAACACCGGGGAAGAAAGAGAGCAGGATTTTGAAACAAAGCTGTTTGAGCTTGTGGGCGCAAGGCAGGCTGTTGCAGACCAGAAGGAACTGTATCTTTCGAAAGAAGAGATATTAAAGCGTGCAAAAGAACACACTGTACTCGACTACTGCGGCATAAGCAAATCGAAAGAAATTGGCGGGAAAAGCGAAATTTCAGTGCATTCGAAAAATGCGCTGTCCTATAACAAACAGCTCGATATACTGCGTGACGATATAAAGACAAGAGTACAGAACGGCTGGCGCGTATATTTGATATGCGGAAGCGAAAACAAGGCGGTAAAACTTTCGGCAGAGCTTACCGACGAGACTATAAGCGTGCCGTATGTTGCGCACGAGCTTGAATACGGCCATGCGGGGACATTTTCTGACAGGCTGCTGAGCGGATTTGAGCTTACCGAGAAGAAGACATATTTCCTTGGCGAAAACGATATCTACGGTTTCTCAAGAAAGAAAAAACGAAAAGCCGCAAGAAGACAGCTGGATGTATTTACCGACCTTAAAACGGGCGATATAATAGTCCACGACATACATGGCAAGGGCAGATTTCTGGGGCTTGTGACCCGCTCGGTTCAGGGAGTCAGCCGTGATTATCTAGAGCTTGAATACAGGGGCGGTGACAAGCTGTTTATTCCTACCGACCAGATAGACAGAGTGCAGAAGTATATGGGCGGCGACAACGAGCGTCTTTCAAAGCTGGGCGGAAAGGAATGGAGCGCTACAAAAGACCGTGTAAAAAAGGCGGTAAAAGAGCTTGCCGAAGATCTCGTTTCGATATACTCGGAGAGGCTTGGAAAGAAGGGTTATATTTACGGCGAAGATACCATCTGGCAGCGTCAGTTTGAGGAGAACTTTCCGTATGAAGAGACGGATGGACAGCTTAGAAGCACCGAGGACATTAAGAAGGATATGCAGAGTGAGAAGGTTATGGACAGGCTGCTGCTGGGCGACGTGGGTTACGGCAAGACAGAGGTTGCAATGCGTGCGGCGTTCAAGGCAGTTATGGAAGGGCGCCAGTGCGCCGTTCTTGTGCCGACGACGCTGCTTGCGAGGCAGCACCACCACAGCTTTATGGAACGCTTCACCGACTTTGCAGTAGAGATAGAGAGCTTGAGCCGGTTCGTTTCGCCAAAGGATCAAAAGCGAATCATAGCAGGGCTGAAGGCAGGAACGGTGGACGTAGTTATCGGGACACACAGGCTGCTTAGCCAGGACATTGTTTTCAAAGACCTGGGGCTGCTGATAATTGATGAAGAGCAGAGGTTTGGTGTATCGCACAAGGAGCGTATAAAGGACATTAAACGCAGCGTTGATGTACTCACTCTGTCTGCAACGCCCATACCACGTACGCTGCAGATGTCTCTGACGGGCATACGTGAAATGAGCACGATAGAGACACCGCCGGAGGACAGGACGCCGCAGGAGAGTTATGTTGTCGAGTATTCCGGAGAGCTGGTCCACGATGCGGTCGCAAAGGAAATGGAACGTGGGGGGCAGACGTATTTCGTGTGTAGACAGATTGGTTTGATGGACAAGATTGCCGGAGATCTGCGGCAGTATATACCGCAGGCAAGGGTCGCAATGGCGCACGGGCGGATGAACGAAACGCAGATAGAGAACGTTATGGAGGATTTTCTGGCAAGTGAGTACGACGTTCTTTTATGCACAACTATAATCGAATCGGGTATAGACATACCGAACGTAAACACCGTTATAATATACGAAGCGGACAAATTCGGTTTGGCGCAGCTCTATCAGATAAAAGGAAGAGTCGGCAGAGCCACGAAAAGCTCTTATGCCTATCTTACATATATTCGTGGCACTAGGATGACGCCGGAGGCGGAAAAACGCCTGCAGACAATAGCGGAGTTTACCGAATTCGGGGCGGGCTTCAAGATAGCCATGAGAGATTTAGAGATCCGTGGAGCTGGAAACCTTCTTGGGCCGGAGCAGTCCGGGCAGATGGCAGCAGTAGGTTATGATATGTACTGCAGACTGATGAGGCAGGCTGTGGCAGAAGTAAAGGGAAAAGCGGTGCACGAAGAGATAAACACTGCTTCTGTCGAGATAAGGATGAGCGCACACGTACCGCCGAGCTATATCGAAGACGAGATACAGCGTATCGAGGTATACAAAAAAATAGCTGCGGTGGACAGCCTGAAAAGCGCAAAGCAGGTGAGGGAAGAAATACTCGACAGATACGGCAAACTGCCAAAGACGGTGGAAAACCTTATATTGATTGCGCTTATAAAGCACTTTGCGATGAAAGCAGGAATAGCTTCTGTAACAAGAACAGGGAGGGTGTTTACTCTTAAATATTCTGAAAGCGCAGGAACGGATCTTGGAAGGCTGCTTGAAGTGCTTGAAAAACAGGGTAAAAAGGCCCAGTTAAAGGCCGCTCAGCCGCCATTTATAGTGTTTAAGGTAGAAAAACAGCCGATTGACGAGCTGTTGGCTTTTTTGAGAGATATCAGTCGTTGCCAAACTCGTTCGATTAAAGTATAATGATATACCGAAACGAGTAATTAGGAGGAATAAATGAAAACAACAAAAATCGTGGCACTGTTGCTTGCTTGCGCATTGCTGCTTGGAGGGTGCTCACTTGTGAGCATAGACCCCGAAAAGGTGGCGGATCAGGTTGTTGCAAGAGTAAACGGCACAGAGATATATAAATATGAGATAAGCGAAAATGATATTTTAAGTAACGTTCAGTATCAGGCTTATATAGCGCAGCAGATGGGAATAAACTATACTCAGGACGATATCGACGATATGATAGTTGAAGCAAGGGAATCTACTCTTCAGGACAGGGTTAAGGCTGAAGTGATGATTCAGAAAGCAGACGAGCTTGGGATTGCTCTGACAGAAGATGAAAAGGCCGAAAATATGCAGGAGGCCCAGGATTATCTCGACTATTTATTAGAGTCGTTTGTAAGCCAGGTGGAACAAGAGATTGCTGATGCGGAGGCTGAGGCAACTGAAGAAGAACTGGCTGCAGACGATACGACGGACACAACTGCGGATGACACTGCAGACGAAACTACGGAAGAACCGGAGGCAACGGAAGAGCCGACAGACCCTGCTGTGCTTGCCGAGGCTCAAACGAGATATCAGGATTATCTTGAAGAAAACAGGGTTTCGATTGATTCCAAATATCAGGACCTGTGCAGACAGGATATTGTCACAAAGGTCAGAGACTATATGACGAGCTTTGCTGCAGTGACTGATGAGGAAGTAAGAACCTGGTATGACCAGACGCTTGAGCTGCAGAAGGAAGAGATGGATGCCGACCCGGCAATATTCGGACAGAAAATAGCCGGCAGCAAGATATATACTTATGTACCGCAGAGAATAGTGGCCGTTCGAAACATACTTATTGCTTTTGACGATACGCTTTCAACAGACTTAAAGACGGCATATGACGAAGATGTCATTTCTCAGTATGATGCGCTTTTAAACGCAGCGCTTAGCGAGTTTTCAGATTATACAGATGAAGCAGCAGAAATAAAGTCGAGACTGGACAGCGGTGAAAATGCTGCGGACATAGTAGAAGAGCTCTCGGCGCAAATGGATAATATTTCTGACAGTACACCGGATTATGGATATATCATCGACCCGAGGACGACTTCTTATAGCGAGAATTATGTGAAAGCTGCAACAAGCCTTGAAACGGTGGGAGAGACTTCTAATCCGTTTGCGGACTATGACGGAATACATGTGCTTGTGCTTATGAAGGTTTATGAGCAGGGCGTAGTACCGTTTGAGGACATTGCTGACAGTATCAAGGCGGCGCTTCTTCCGGGTGCGCAGGAGGACATGTATAACCAGATGCTTGAGCAGTGGATGGACGAAATTAAAATAACATATTATTATAATAGGCTCAATTCAAATAACGATCTGTAAAAAAATAAGGCGGTGCACCGCAGGCAATGCGGTGCGCCATGCGCCTTTTTTATTTCTTGAAAACAGTATAATGCTGGTTTATAATATAGACCGCTGACATGGAGAAGTATCGAAGAGGTCATAACGGGGCGCACTCGAAATGCGTTTGTCGGGCAACCGGCACGTGGGTTCGAATCCCACCTTCTCCGCCAATAAAAACCCCTTTAAATGAGGGCACTGAAAAAGTCCAATTGTGAATAACGAAAGGACTTTTTATCATATTTATGGTATAATTATGCATATAAACAGGAAGCAAGGATGTGATAAAATGCTCAGGAATGAAGTTCAGATCAAGCTATCACTATATCGTGGATTGTATAATATCATTGTACCCAAAAACCATTTACTGCGAAAGATCAAAGATAACATAGACTTCAGCTTTGTAAACCCGATGTTGAGGGAAAGCTACTGTGAACACTACGGGCGTCCGGCAAAGGAGCCGGAGATGATGTTCAAACTGCTATTTTTGAAAAGGCTGTATGATTTGTCGGATGAGGCATTGATACAAAATGCGGCAGTCAATATGGCATACAAATACTTTCTGGATTTAGACCCGGAAGATGGCATGATTGACTCAAGCCTGCTGACAAAATTCCGTAAAACGAGGATCACAGAAGATATACTGGAGGAAATGCTTAAAGAGACGATCACCCAGGCGATACAAAAAGGGCTGATCAAATCCACGGCAATAATCGTGGATTCTACCCATACCAAAGCTTCCGCAAGGCCATCCACACCTACTCAGATATTACGGGGGCTAAGCAAACAACTGCGCAAGGAAATATATAAGAGCATGTATGATCTGTCCGTGAAATTCCCAGAGAAACCATTGGAAACAGCAGATTTGGAAGAAGAGATTAAATATACGCAACAGCTTCTCGAGAATATTGGCGAAGATATCCTAGGCAGTGGTCAGCCAAAAATCCAAAAGCTCTACGCCCATATCAAGGAATTGTTAGAAAGCGATCGTATCCGGGGAATCCAGTCAAAGCATGATGAGGATGCCAGATTCGGCCACAAGAGCGCCACATCTACCTTCTTTGGATACAAGAATCATATCGCCATGACAGAAGAGAGTTTGATTACAGGCATAGGCGTTACAAGCGGAGAAGTATCCGACGGTTATATGCTAAAATCTCTGCTTGAGCAGTCAAAAAGCAATGGCATTGAAGTCAAGGAAATACTCGGCGATACAGCATATTCAAGTATAGATAACATTAAATATTGTGACGGGGAGAAAATTACTCTGATTGCAAAATCCAATCCCGTTATCGCAAATGCGGCTGAACCTAAAAATGACGGTTTTGAATACAATAAGGATGCAGGACTGATGCAATGTCCAGCGGGAGAGCTGGCCAAGAAGGTGCATAAACGTCAGGGCAAATACGATAATAAATATTTCATTTACGACTTCAACAGAAACACATGTCAACAGTGTCCATATGCGGACAAATGTAGAGTTGGCCAATCAAAGACCAAGACTTACTGTGTCACCATCACAAGTCAACGGAACCGGGAACGTTTAGATTTTGAGAAGAGCGAATATTTCAACGAACGTTTAAGAATCCGATACCGAATTGAGGAGAAGAACGGAGAACTTAAACAGGCTCACGGTCTCAGAACAGCTGAATCCACGGGTCTTTCCGCCATGCGATTACAAGCTTACTTTACAGCTTTTGCAGTGAATATCAAGAGAATCATTAAATTGATGGGTAAAGATGAGCTTTTGGGCCCAACCCATCCGGCTTATCATGAAAAGTACGGAGATTTTTATAATTCATATCTTTTCTGTTACGCATAAATATACGAAAAAATCACTGGCCCGTCTGGAAACAGTGATTTTTCAGTGCCCTCTTAAATAGGCATTTTTAGGGGTTTTTTAGTGCATTTATATTGCTTTTACCCTTTGTTTTACCCTTTACAGATTTGAAATACCCCTTATTTCTCTGTTACACCCCTTATGAAGCTATCCATTCGCTTAGCACTTTCTCGCCTCATGCTTTCCGAAACATGACCGTATATATCAAGTGTAAAAGAAGCTGAGTGGTGCCCAAGTGTTTCTTGCACAGTCTTAATATCATCTCCTGATTGTAGGGCAGCTAAAGCATATGAATGTCTTAAACCGTGAAAAGTGATTTCGGGCAATCCGATTTTTTTAACAATTCTTTTAAAATTTTTGTAAACTGTGTTGTGTGATAAGTTACTACCCGTTTCGTTTGTGAATACTAAAGAACTATTTTCCCACATAGCACCTGCCTTTAGTCGCCACTCATTTTGTAGACGTTTATGGTCTGATAGAAGTTTCATTACAGCACTTGCAGGAGTTATAAAACGCTTTTTATCGTTCTTAAGTGAGATAAACTTATACTTTCCGTTTATCTTCTGTAACTGTCTATATATCGTAATTGAACTGTTTTCAAAATCAATACAATCCCAAGTTAAGCCTAAAATCTCACCTTGTCTCAAACCTGTGAATAAATCAACTAAGTATAATGTTTCATATTTATGTCCTTGAATTGCTTTTAAAAAGATAGTTATATCCTTATCCTCTAAAGCTTTTATTTCTGGTTTTTCAACTCTTGGTATTTGGCAAGCGTCAGATGGATTGTTTTTAATTGCGCCTATTTTAATTGCCTGCTCTAAAGCTTTATGAAGGATACCGTGAATATTCTTAATTGTTTTTGAGGACAATTCTGTATTATTATTTAGATTATTATAAAGAGACTGTATCTCGTTTGTATTTAGCGATGAGAGCTTTATAGAACCAATTGCAGGTATTATACGGTTCTTTATATAGCTATCGTATGACCTTATCGTATAGGGCTTTAAATTTGAGGTGTATTCTTTTAGCCAAACTTCAAACCATTGGCTTAGAGTATATTTTGATGGTTCAGTATAAGCACCTTCATCAATAGAAACACATATTGCTTGAAGTTTCTTTCTAACTTCAGCTTGAGTTTTTCCATATACCGATTTTTGAACTTGCTTTCCAGTACCCGGATTTCTGCCTATTGTATATCTTGCTTCCCAGCGGCCATCAGAGCGTTTTCTAATTGTCCCCATGCCTTTTGCACTTTTTTTACTATTACTCATCTTTTCTCCACCTCCTTTTCGTCCTTCTTAGCTTTTTTCGTTAATTCTTTTATTATTTTCTCCCTACTCATTTCTTCATTCTGCTCTATTTTTTTTAACCTATCTTCGATCGCACTAATTATCGTATAAGCCATTTTTTGAATATAATAACTCTCTGCATCTGCCGGAGGTAAGTTATAAAAACCATTTTCATGAGCCCATTTCTCAAGTTCCTGTCTCTTATATTCTCGATTTTCATATTCCTCGCTTGTTTTATCTTCCCATGCTAAATTTCTTTTCCTCATTTCGTATATTAATTTTCTTTTTTTTGACGCTGCTCTAGCTTTTTCAAAGTTATTATATGCTAAAAGAAACTCAAAAAACTTTTCACTTTCAAGTAAATAGCTGAGCACTGTTCCGATATTATTGCTAAAACCATCATTATTTTTTTTATTCGAGCTTGCTAATTGTTCTATTGCTAAATCAGATAATCCTGACAAATCATGTACTTGAATAAACTCTGTCCGGACATCACGAAGTATTTTGTCGCAAGACACATTGAATACTTTAGAGATTTTTATAAGATCATTTATTTTTATAGCTGAACGGCCTGCTTCCCAATCGTTAATTTTATTTCGATTTACATCTATCTTTTCAGCCATATCCGCTTGAGTAAGATTGTTATCAATGCGAATATCTCGGATTCTCCCCCCAATTTCTAAGTTTTCATCATTCAAAACTTTATACCTCCAAATTTATTATATTTCATCATTTTGAGTTTTTGATGAAATATTATGTTACAATCATCATATCTTAAGGAAAAGTAAATGTCAACGATTGAGGTGAATATGATGAAAAAAATTAATGACACAGCAAGACTTGAACGCAACTTGTATCAGCGAGAATGGCGATCAAAAAACAAAGAACGTGTAAAAAAGTACAATGCTGATTATTGGATTCGGAGAGCAGAAAGACGGCTCAACAAAAAATATTCTTTAAAGGGAGGCACTAAAAATGAATAGACTTACAATGAACGTTAGCGAGCTGGCTCAAGAGCTTGGTATCAGTAAACCAAAAGCATATGAGTTGGTAAAACGGAATGACTTTCCAGCAATTTATTTAGGTAAAAGAATCATAATTCCGGTATCTGCGTTACAAGATTGGCTACATAGGAATATCGGTAATAATGAGAGCTAAAAGAAAAAGTACCTAAAGGAGAGAAACGATGGGTAGAAAGCCAATTCGAAATGCTACTTTTCAACCATTCGAAGGAGAATCAAAAAACGGAAGACATGTTAGGATTACGTTTAGCATGATGAAAAGCCAAGCTTGGAAGCAACTAAAAGCCATATCTGTTAAGCTATATCTATATTTAAAGCTTAAGTACAGGGGTGATGCTTCAATAATTACTTTTACCTGTACTTATAAAGAAGTATATGGTGAGCTCAGCCTGTGTGACAGATCCATAAAAGCTGCTTTTGATGATTTGATTAATAAAGGGTTTATTGAATTAGAAGAAAACAATAGACATAGAATGAAAAAAAACGTATACAGATTTTCAGAGAATTGGCAAATTTACATTCCAGATAAGAACAGATGATTATAGATGCTGGTATGGTATATATAAAAACGCCCCGCAAATAACAGGTCAACACTAAAAATTATTAATTAGCTGAAATACTCAATTTACTCGACTAATAAGCCAAAAAAGAGCTTTATGCATCACCCAATATTTGTAGGGTTGGGAAAACAATAATTATTAAGAAATCTAGCAACTGCTACCCTACAAATGCAGGGCATGCGACATACTAAATAGCGGGTGGTTAAAAAATATATAAACACAGTTGGGGTGACTTTTTACACTTCCCAGAATACTGTGAAAGCTAATAATAAGGAGCGATACTATGTCTTACTCAACAGAAGAACGTACAACACATATTTGTTTTACAGAAACTGGTGGAAGCGCATTCATTGAGTCTTGTAATCATGCATTAATAAATAAAATTAATAAAATATTTGATTTTGATTTGAGATACAATGCGGTAACTGATAACAATTCGGGAGTACAATGTTATATACCTAAAAAGAATGTTTGTATTCAGATACCTATGAAGAATTCAAAGGAATATTTAAAGGCTGTGGAATTACACGGTGATGATTTTTTGTCAAAATATAAAAGTAAGCACTATGAAAAAAATGATAAACTTTTTATACCTATGGAAGATCGTGAAACACATATCTGTTTCACGGAAGCTGATGATAGAGCCTATGTATATACAAACAATAAGGCTTTGATGAAAAAGCTAGATATGTGTTGCGAATTCTTCCCTGGGTTTTCCATAAGAAATAGGGATTACTATTTAGGAGACTACATAATACCCAAGAAGTACATTTCGATTCGTAAAACTATGGAAATCTCCGATGAAATAAGAGCTAAAAAAGCGCTTGAGGCGAAGGGGTTAACAGAGTATAGGACCAAGAGAAATGAAATTACGAAATAATAAGCTATACTCTTTGCGGATATGTTTCAGATTTCGTATTTTCTCCAAAATGGATGTAATCTTTAGCAGTTATTCAGGGATACGCTCTTCAAAATAAATGGATAGCTGGGAATAGATTTGCCCCCAGTCCCTGCGCCGCCCAGCCCATTTTTTAGTGATATCCACAGTGGCTAAATACAGCGTTTTAAACAGGCTGTCATCCGTGGGAAAAACGCCCTTGTTTTTTGTGACCTTGCGGAGCTGGCGGTTATAGCCTTCAATGGTATTGGTCGTATAAATCAGCTTTCTGACCTCGTCTGGATACTTAAAATACGTTGATAATTCAGCCCAGTTTTTACGCCAGGAAATTGCGATTTTAGGGTATTTTTTACCCCAGCTATCATCGAATTTTTCAAGCTCGGAAAACGCAGATTCTTCACTAGCGGCTGTATATACTCTTTTTAAATCTGTCATAAGCGGCTTTAGATCTTTATATGACACATATCTTGTGCTGTTTCGTATCTGGTGAATTACACAGCGCTGTATCTCGGTTTCTGTGAATACTGGACTTATGGCTTCGGAGAAGCCGCTCAAACCATCGACACTGGCTATCAGGATATCTTGTACGCCTCTGTTCTTCATCTCGTTTATGACTGACAACCAGAACTTAGACGACTCGTTTTCTCCTACCCAGAGCCCTAATACGTCTTTTATACCGTCTAAATTGATGCCTATGGCAATGTATACGGCCTTTTTAACAATGCGTCCTTCGTGTCGGACATGATAATGTATCGCATCTAAATAAACAACCGCATACACGCTCTCAAGCGCTCTCGTCTGCTATTCCTTCGCTATGGGCAACACTTTATCAGTTATTCTGCTGATTGTGCTGTCGGAGATATCGAGCCCGTATAAATCCTGTATATGCGCTTCCATGTCTCCTGTTGTCATTCCTTTGGCGTACATGGATATGATCTTACGCTCGATTTCCTCATCAAGCATTCTCTTGTGCTTGCCTATCAGCTTCGGTTCGTATTCTCCTTGCCTGTCACGGGGTACTTTGACATCTACTTCACCGTAACTCGTTTGCAGCGTTTTTTGCCCATAGCCGTTTCTTGAATTGTCAGTCTCTTTGTTCTGTATGTCGTACTTCTCATAGCCCAGTTCGTCATCCAGTTCACCTTCAAGGCTGCCGTTCACCATTTCTGCTATGAACTCTTTCATGATGTTGTTTAGATCTTGACCGTCCTTGAGCGGAGTTTCATGAAGCAGTTCCCTTATGAGTTCTTTGCGCCTTTTCTCTTCTACAGTTGTTGCTCTTCTTTTGGCCATAATATTAAACCTCCATTATGGTGTTTTTATTTTACACCATTTTGGAGGTTTACACGAACTTTGAAACAACGTCCTCTTTGCTTATGATTTACTTCTTTCTATTGCATTCTTTCATAGCATAACCCAAATAAGCGCTTCGAGACATTAATATATTCTTTATTTCTTTTCGGAAATCGTCTATTGCTATTTTATAAAATTCTTCCATTAGTTAATATAGTTAATCAAATCTACTTGATATTTTTTTACTCATGTTAGGTTTGACGTGGTTCCTAACCTAAACATATGCTTGTCCTTAACTTACTATCCGATATACACATTCTCATTATGCCACTCCAGGAATCCACGAGATGGTTTTTCTTCCTCATAATCTGGGACGTTGTTTATTTTTTTGCCATGATAAGCATAGTACTCTTTTCCGTTTCCGTAATCCTCTTTTATTCTTTTACTTATCTCAACAATGTTTTCATTATTAATTGTGATATAACCTCTGTCAAATAAAGTGTGAATATCTTGGCGTAATAACAAGCCGTTATTTATAGAGTGAGGACCATCTTGCGCATATGGTTTAATGTGAGATGCATTTAATACTGGGAGGGTCTTCTCACCTGTTATTGCGCAACGTCGATGATAAGCCTCGGTTACACCAATTCTAAATCCACCTTGCCCTAATCTAGGTTTAACTAATTGTGGTTCGCCATATCGAGGAGACTGACTTTGATTGGATTCTATTACGAGATTTTCTTGGATTGAATTATATAATATTTTTCCCTCGAACGATTCAGTATCATAAGTTTTACCTTGCACAATGTTCGAAGACCAAGATTTAGGCACAGGGATCCAATTACTCTCTTCAAAGAAGAAGGGAGAAGCTAATATTAACGAACTAACAACAGGGTCAAATGACCTGGTATTATCGCTACTATATTTACTCATTCTGTCCTTGAACTCTTCAATAGTTTTAGTTCCGTTCTTTTCTCCAAAGGCATCCCATGTTAAAGATAAAGGTAAAAAAGCTTGCCTTACAAAAACACCGCCACCAACTATATAATTAAGTGGTGAATGTAGTTTAAATAAAAGCAACTCGCCTTGTTTTAAAACATTGAATTTTCGTGTTGAATTTGGTTGCCAGAAATTAACCTCATCTGGTTGGATGCTCTTAAGATATTTAAACCAATTATTATCAGTTACTGCTACAAACAGATTCATAGCTAACTCCGGCTAAAGCTTTCTTTTTTAATATTTCGATATCTGCTTTTTGATTTAATATATGCATTTTTCTATGGCAGTTTGGGCATAAGGCGGTCGTATTTTCAAGAGTATCTTCGCCGCCTTCTGAAAGCCATTTTATATGATGAGTTTCCAAATATGGATTATCTTTAGTATCTTTGAAAGGAGCTTCTTGATCACATAGCTGGCAAAAGCCTTTTGCTATCCTTTTAGTATATTCAGCGACATATGGATTCCTTATGTACGCTTCTGACTTAACAGATCTTGATGCTACTTTACTACTTTGATTTTCGTGAGCTCTTTGTTTTAATTTTTCCAATGATAAGGTTTTTGCTTTATTTTCAGATATTGCCTCATATTTAGAAAAGGCTTCCTCATCAATTAGAATATCTCCTTCTTTAATACAAAGCGGAAACATCCAAACACTTCTCAGATTATTATCATCATCTGTTTGCTCTTCTTTGTATGGTTCACCGCAAAGTTTTACTGGACCTAAATATATGTAATTATGTGGCACTAGCACTTCGAAAAGATGAACATCAACTCCATTAGTGTTTGATTGTGTAAGCGTCTTGTTCTGCGAGAAATTTATATCTTGATCTCCAATCTTACCCATACCTGTGTAATGTAAAATGTCATTGTACCATTTATCATCATAAAGTCCCTTTGTATGATCCGAAATTAAAACCAAAGTGTTAGTTGTCTTAGAACGTCTCATTCCACCCATATTACCACATTGGAATTCATCAATAATTTGATTGTGCGTTACTGTATTACCAATCTTAAATGATGGAATAAAACTCATAGTACTTCCTCCAATAATTTATTCGCTATCGGAATATCAGCAGGCAACAGATCATATTTTGTCAAATCATTAATCGCTACCCACTCATACTTATCGTGAACCTTTAAATTAATTCTACCGTTGTTTATTTCCGCATTAAAAAACAGCAGCTTGATTTCGCCATCAGTATATTTATAGCTGGTTTCAGCAAAGAACTTTGTTATAGTTGTATCTATGTCTAACTCTTCATGCAGCTCTCGTTTTAAACATTCTTCAGGTGTTTCGCCAACTTCAATTTTACCCCCTGGGAATTCCCACATACCTGCAAGGTTTTCACGAGGTCCTCTGCGAGTTAATAGAACACGGCTATCTTTTTTTATTATTGCAGCTGTTACATTTCTCATTAAAAATATTATATCAGTAGAAAAGTGTTTTAACAAATAATTCTATTCTTAAATTCCAAAAAATTTATAATGCATTTTTATCTGCTCATAGGTATCATCTGAAATATTTGTATATACCTTTGTTGTTGATAAGTCAAAATTTATAAGTAACTTTCCCAATCAATGCAACAAAGCTAAAAGTGTTTTAAGAGAAGAATGAGGGTCATAGTATATCAGCTACTATCAATTATATGCATTTCTAATAATACTATTTGGTATGGTCACTTTAGCATATTACCAAATGTTGTTGATCCGCAAGTTTAAACGCCAATCAGTTCGCTGATATCCGGAGCTTTTATACCTGCGAGGCTCTGTGTGCTGCTTCTTTTTGAGCTGTTTTTTTGGAGTGTATTTTTCGTGACTTTTTCGTATTTTTATTTTTCTAAATTTATTACATGAATCTACGTAATACCCAATAACAATCTATCTTTTTAAATCTATATAATATCAATCCGAACAGCTCCACTATTTCTTTAATCCCTCGAAAAAGCGAGTGTATTTTTCGTGACTCTTTCGTGACAAGTTAATCTATTTTTTTCTAAAGTTTATTAATATTATCAATTATGTTTTATTGAATAGTCGAGAGCTGAGACAACCATTATATCATGATATTTTTTGCCAAATAAATAGACTAGAGTTTTTCATAGAACCATTTCTTTTATCATATCAACAACATGATGTCCGCACATATATTTTTAATTTGATTTTTTATGTAAAACTCTATTAAAACTCCTATTAAAATCGATTTTAATAGTGCTTTTGCAGCTTGGAATTATGAATAATTTACTCTCTTGGGGATAAACCAATTGTTTAAAAGGTACTCGCTCAAATAAGTTCAAACTAGCCCAAGATGTCCTATAACTCTATACAAGTATTGTACTGTACTGTAACCAAAGACAAATCGTGACTGTCACTCGTGACTTTACGTGTGACAGTATTGTTTTCATAACAATAGTCGGTTCGGTTATATATTAAACTTTTAAAACCAGAAAAAACATAATCACACATATTTTTTTCAACATCTGGAATGAATGCTTCCTTTAAATTATAGCAGTCGCAGAAAGCACGATCGCCTATGCAGTTTACGCTGTCCGGGATGTTTATCTTCTCTAGACTATAGCAACAGGAAAAAGCAAAGTTTCCGATGCTTGTTACACTATTCGGAATGACAACCTCCTTAAAACTTCTGCTTTCAAAAATGTTTTTAGTTAACTGTGTTTTTAAGCTTGAAATGCTAGTATACTCGCGAATTATTTATTAGCAGGTATCCAAATGAATTAAATAGGCATGATTGTTATTTTAGAATAAGCCGATTACGGACCTTATAATCACATTTTTTTGTTTACCTTAATTTTCTTTATTAATTGCTGATATCTAATATAAATTTCAAATAGCCTGCTTTTTGAGGATATTTTTCGATATAAATTTCACGCTAACAGTGACAGTGTTTTTGATTAAAACTTCAACCTTTACTTACCCAAACCTCAGTTTATATTCACATTGCCTCCTTCACCAAGGCATATGAATCCCGCCCAATAAAAAGGAGCTTCGTATTGTTTGCCGATATCCTTGTTCGCATCAACTGCCCAGCCATCTTTTTTAAACTCTTCCCTAGTGCTTTCCCTGACGTACCGCTTGGCTTCCTGCAGTGACTCGTCTATGCGCCTGCCTTCAAGTAAATGTTCGTAGAATTTACAAAAAATTATACTTGTGGCCAAATCGTCAACGCTCCACAGCGACATGATTAGTGTCTTTACACCAGCAAGCATAAATGCTCTCTGAAGTCCCCAGATCCCATCACCATTGTGCACATCGCCCAGGGCTGTTTGGCAGGCACTGAGTACGATAAGATCTGTTCCTGTTAAATCAAGCTCCAGTATATCACGACCGGTCAGAAGCACCTTCTCAGCCTCTTCAGGGCCTTCCATTGCACGGTTGGCTCTGAACAAGGCCAGCCCGCATCTTCTGTATGGATCCTGTAAGCAAATTAGCTGCTGTTCGAACGGATGCAGATTTTGCGTTTCCAGCCAGTTCCCCCTTTCCTCGTTCTCGTAGAAAAACCCGTGGGTAGATATGTGCCATATACGGGGCCTGCTTATTTTCATTACGTTTTCTTTTCTAAATTCCGCTTGAACCAGGTACTTGTCTTCACCTTTGGATCTGGCGTTGAGCATTTTCTCTATTCTCTCGCATTCCGGGCCCGAGTACTTCAAATCACTCATTGGGAAGCCTGCCCTGCTGTTATTATTGTTATCCTTGTAAGAGCCCTGTGCTTCACCGCATACCGGGTTACCTGATACGATGTCATCGCTGTTCTTTGTTTGCGACAGTCCTATCCATTCGCCGTCAGTGCCGCTTGTCAGGTACCGTATTTGTTTATCAGGTATTATGAGCTCAAACGGCAGTTTTGTCAGCTCGCCGTCTGCGCAGATTGTTATTCGGGAAGCGTCTTTTAGTTCTTGTACCTTTTCAAGCAAAGGTTCGTATATCAGTTTATACAACCGATCCTCTGGATCATATAACTCGTTCTTTTTACGGGAGGCCTCTGCGTCTGAACGATCTTTCTTTTCCTGTTCCTCGTTCTCAGACAGCAGCTTATCACGAAGGTCTTTGATGGCACTGTCAATGTCTTCCGCATCACCGAGGAATATTATATCCCCGTCTTTCTCGTAACCCGGCTTATATACAATTACACAGTACTTCGGTGTTCTATCATCGGATGCGTAATCAATATACCAGCAGTAATCCAGCACGATTTCGTCTTCCAGGTAAAACCCTTGAGGTGCGAGCTTGCCTTCAAATCCAGCGTCTTTTCTTGCTCTGTCCATAATGTCGCTCTCGATCAGGAAATATTCTCTGCGTTTTTCTTCCTCTTTGCTTATCAGCTCCTGATTTTGAACACCGTCGGTCCTATTCTTTTTTGCCTGAACCTCAAGCAGTTCTTTTTCAAGTGTTTCAAGCTTATGCTTCTCTTCTTTTGTCGCATACCTGTCTTGTATTTCATCTCTGAACCGTGATACGTGCATCTCGCTTGTCTTTCTGCTGGCGACAAGCTCGATTGCATGAGATTCTTTTTTGTCTTCTTTATCTATCAATGATATAAGTAGCTGATAATATGTTGAAAATTTACTGTTCACTGAATATATTGATTCTCGGCTGGAGGTTAGGTTCAGACCTGACAAGATACTGCGGCAGATATCGGCCGCTTTATTAGCATACAGATACGCCGAATCTGTTTCCCCCATTTTTAAGTACAGCATGGCTAGCATTGACGATGATATTGCGTAACTCATAGTATCCTCGCCGGCTATCCTTTTCTGTATCTCCAGGCTGCGCAGGTAGGTGCTTTCCGCATCGCTCAGCCGGCCCAGATTGTCATACACATTCGCAAGGCAGTGCAGCCCGGATGCGTAACTCATAGTATCCTCGCCGGCTATCCTTTTCTCTATCTCCAGGCTGCGCAGGTAGGTGCTTTCCGCATCGCTCAGCCGACCCAGTCTGTTATACACATTCGCAAGGCCGTGCAGCCCGGATGAGTAACTCATAGTATCCTCGCCGGCTATCCTTTTCTCTATCTCCAGACTGCGCAGGTAGGTGCTTTCCGCATCGCTCAGCCGGCCCAGACTGTCATACACATTCGCAAGGCCGTGCAGCCCGGATGCGTAACTCATAGTATCCTCGCCGGCTATCCGTTTCTGTATCTCCAGGCTGCGCAGGTAGGTGCTTTCCGCATCGCTCAGCCGGCCCAGACTGTCATACACATTCGCAAGGCCGTGCAGCCCGGATGCGTAACTCATAGTATCCTCGCCGGCTATCCTTTTCTCTATCTCCAGACTGCGCAGGTAGGTGCTTTCCGCATCGCTCAGCCGGCCCTGTCTGTCATACACATTCGCAAGGCCGTGCAGCCCGGATGCGTAACTCATAGTATCCTCGCCAGCTATCCGTTTCTGTATCTCCAGGCTGCGCAGGTAGGTGCTTTCCGCATCGCTCAGCCGACCCAGTCTGTTATACACATTCGCAAGGCCGTGCAGCCCGGATGCGTAACTCATAGTATCCTCGCCGGCTATCCTTTTCTGTATCTCCAGGCTGCGCAGGTAGGTGCTTTCCGCATCGCTCAGCCGGCCCAGACTGTCATACACATTCGCAAGGCCGTGCAGCCCGGATGCGTAACTCATAGTATCCTCGCCAGCTATCCTTTTCTTTATCTCCAGGCTGCGCAGGTAGGTGCTTTCCGCATCGCTCAGCCGGCCCAGACTGTCATACACATTCGCAAGGCCGTGCAGCCCGGATACGTAACTCATAGTATCCTCGCCGGCTATCCTTTTCTGTATCTCCAGGCTGCGCAGGTAGGTGCTTTCCGCATCGCTCAGCCGACCCAGTCTGAAATACACATTCGCAAGGCCGTGCAGCCCGGATGCGTAACTCATAGTATCCTCGCCGGCTATCCGTTTCTCTATCTCCAGGCTGCGCAGGTAGGTGCTTTCCGCATCGCTCAGCCGGCCCAGACTGTCATACACATTCGCAAGGCCGTACAGCCCGGATGCGTAACTCATAGTATCCTCGCCGGCTATCCTTTTCTTTATCTCCAGGCTGCGCAGGTAGGTGCTTTCCGCATCGCTCAGCCGGCCCAGACTGTCATACACATTCGCAAGGCCGTGCAGCCCGGATACGTAACTCATAGTATCCTCGCCGGCTATCCTTTTCTGTATCTCCAGGCTGTGTAGGTAGGTGCTTTCCGCATAGCTCAGCCGGCCCAGGCTGAAATACACATTCGCAAGGCCGTGCAGCCCGGATGCGTAACTCAGCGTGTCCTCGCCGGATATTCGTTTCCTTATCTCCAGGCTGTGTAGGTAGGCGCTTTCCGCATCACTCAACTGGCCCAGGCTGTCATACACATTCGCAAGGCCGTGCAGCCCGGATGCGTAACTCATAGTATCCTCGCCAGCTATCCTTTTCTTTATCTCCAGGCTGCGCAGGTAGGCGCTTTCCGCATCACTCAACTGGCCCAGGCTGTAATACACACCGGCAAGGTTGTTATGATTATATGCATTCGTCTTGGTATTTTCTTTCCCCATTTTGTGAAAAATTTCTATGCTCTTTTTGTATGTATCAATAGACTCTTCTCTATGCCCGGTATTTTCATAATTATATGCAAGTATATGCATACTTTCGGCAAAATCTTCTGTCTGCGTCTCATTTCTCTCTTCTTGAATGGACACACTTCGCTGCAACAACGCTTTTCCTTCCTCGTACATCTCTGCGCTGTTACACATATCTGCGGCTTTTTTAAGTCTTTTGATATTATCCGTGTTTTGAAGTTTTGAAATAACTTCAGCCAAGATTTTGCATATCGCTGTTTTTATAACATCAAAGTCAGCATCAGTTCGCTTCTCAAAAATATGCTCTATACGTTCCAACACCTTATCAACAGAGTTTTCATCAGACAATCTGCTCTTTGACCATTTTACAAGCTCTTCAGCACGCTTTTCGGCTTCTTCTTTCATAGCTATCTCCCACTGATAGTAATTGATTTTTTAATATTTGCTTTAGGTATAAAAAATGCCCTTCCGGCCTTTAGTTGAATAAAGTTACTCGGCAAAACAAAGGGCAGCATAAAATCATATTGTATTCTTTATATTCTTCTATTTGTTCACTTCAACCCTTATGTTATAACTTGCGCCTTCTTCGAACTCAACATCATCAAAACAGTACACCACCGTATCACCGTTAACCTCAGCACGTCCCTGTTTCTCCGTACCGTCACCCATTACAATTTTAATAACATACATATCCTTCTCTTCCGGCTTTATTATATCCCTGATCTCCAGCTTGAACACGCCCTGTCTTATTCCACCGGTAATGAGCTCTTTTTCTCCGTTGTCTCCGCCTTTAAGGCCGCCCCTAGCACCAGCCGGCGCCATAACAAACCCACCGCTCAGTAATTCAGACAGTACTGAACCTTTTAAAACGTCCGCTATCTTTTCATCGAAGTATACTTTGAGTTTGCTTAAAATCTCAGCGACTCTTGATACTTTTATATTGTCCAATGCTTCTTTAGCCTGAAAAAAATCCATAGCAGCAGACTCAACAGTATTGCGCCACTCAATTATTTCGTCGGCTTTCTTTTCGCACTCTTCGCATTCTGACAAGTGGTCAGTTATATGCAATAGGCGCTCTGCTTCCTCATCACTGAACTCATATTCATCATTCAGCCCTATAGTCATAAAATCAGCATATAATTCCAGATCGTCGTCAGTCAGATGTTCAACATGTTCTTTTGCTAAGCTCTGTTTTGAATATTTTTTTAATTTATCTTCCAACCTTCTCATGGTTTCTTCATGTTCACTCATCATAATCTTACTCCTCACAGGTATAAGTCTTTTCAACTTTACCTTTATTTATCCTCTTTAATCCTTATATCGTCTTTTTTTCTTTTACCTTACCGATTTATATTATCCGGTCCATCACCTGTTTTAATTTGGACTCTAGGATCGATATAACCAACTTGAAAGCTGTTTCATCATATTTTCAAATATTTCTTCAGTGATCATATAGTTCGCATCAATTTTGACATCAAGATTTTCTATATATCTTTCCCAGGTTTGAAGTCTCTCTTTAAACCGAACAACCGCTATATCCTCCCTGTCTATATAAGCTGTTTCCTCAGCTTCATTCAAGAATACTTCAAACAACTCATTAAACGTGCTCCCAATGGCAATATCATAATATTGCTCTTTTGTGTTTTGAAGGAATTTGCAAAATAAAGTTGTAATTATCTTATCGATTTGAGAAGCCGTATTCATAACTTTATATATTGACATGCGAATTGTTTCCCTGTTAACGACAATATTTTCAGGGTTTGTTCTCTGCTGCACGATCCTAATTTCCGTATATTCTTGAGTATTGACTGTTTCCTTGAGTTTTCTTGTTTTTAATCCATCCTCGGTATTTTCATCTGCATTAGGGTTATACACCACTCCTTCTGTAAATAAGTTTCCCGTTCTTTTTGGTAATAAGTGCTTAAAATAATTTAAAGCCCGCAACGGCATCTTTTCATCCATATGCTTTCGAAAAGAAAATCCTTCTTTACGGATCTTTTTATTTTCTGCCCAATCCTTTATATACGCCGTTACTTCTGCCCACACATGATTCAAGGCGTCCTGTTCAAGGTCTTCTCTTGGTATTCGGTATTGCAAGGTGCTAAATTTGACACGCTCTTCCTGTGCGTTCTTGTCTTCAGCAGCATGGTCCATGATGTTTCTTTTTTTTATTTTTTCACGTTCTCTAAACTCTCTGTCTATCAGTTCTCTTATATTAGCTCCATCCAATATTTTACTTATGCACCATTTAAAATGATTATTGAATCTGGCATAGATAAGCGTCATGTTATAATCATAATCTCTCCATTTCCCATCCTTATATGCTTGTCTATATGCCTTTATCGTGTTTTCGAGTATGGCTTCGTAATCAAGCTTCCGAATATTTTTTGCCTGATCCCACTCGAGAAACTCCTCAGCAATAGCTTGCATTTCTTCTCTTTCATTACATTTTCTAGATGCATGGACATTCCTTGAAAGCTCTTCCTCATCGTATTCATATTCTGCAGTCTCTTCAGAGCACTCGCTATCAAGCATGTCTCTGTCCTTATCCTTTGGACCCCCGTTATCATTATTATCCTTGTTCATATGCAACTTCCTTTCAACCAGCACGACAATTTGGATTAAATACTATACCATACCTTATTTTACAGGTTTATTCATCTAACATCAATAGCCAATAGTAACTGTTACATATTTATATCTCCGGGCATTCAACGCACTTATGGCGGGAAGGGTGACCCCTTCCCGCCGGCACAGCAGCGCTCTTTTTCTGTATTCAGTTTTCGGTTGCAATCATGCAGCGCTTTACTTCAAAGATACCTTTACGCTCGACACCGTATCGTTCCCTATATACGTCCCTACGAGCGAAGATACATCGGAGTAATACGTCTGCGTTCGTCCGCTGAAGTTGTCATGCTCGCCCAGTTTTACCTTCACCTCGGAGCCAACCTTAACAGAGGACAGCGAATCGTTGCCGAATCCCATCGCCGCCGGGTTGTAATACGTTCCTATCTCCAGAACCCTGTACGCCCCTTCGTAGTTTATATGCTCGAACAGTATCACCTGACGGGCATTAGCAACAGGCACCCTAGACTCAGGAGTGAACGGACTTCCTGTGTAATGAGCTATCCACCCGTAATAGCCGGGATCGTAAACAAG
The DNA here is from genome assembly GCA_963666505.2 of Christensenellaceae bacterium. GTDB lineage: Bacteria > Bacillota > Clostridia > Christensenellales > SZUA-584 > JABGQS01. Next base: position 443,826 of record CAXXXL010000003.1, read on the forward strand.
CTTTTTCTTCAGCTTTTCCGACAGGGCATCTCTAGTTGTAATCTGATTCCACTTCACTGTACCTGCGTTATCAGAATTGCAGTCCGTGTACTCTATATACTCACCGTACATCGCCGTTACAAAAATCGTGTGGTCGCAGTACGACGCCGCCCTGTACCTTACCATATCGCCTATCGACAGCCTGTCTATCTGAGAATCACCGGACGATGCGTTATACCTGATCCATCCGGAGGCATACCCGTTCCTGCACTCGGAACTGAACACAAAATCAGTCATTTTGTGTGCGTACCCCTGACACGTTTGCCCCAAATACGACCCTGAATCCGAGTAAAATGACTCGTTCAAACAGTTTTTCCCGTGACTGTACAAGCCCATGTAATCCGACACTCTTTCAAAAAACGTTTCTCTGTCAATACTGTCAGCTGCATTCACTTTATGCGACTTTAACGAAGCCGCTCCTCCGAAGAGCATGACAACTATTAACACTACTACAACAATTTTAAAATATCTTTTCATTTTGTTTTCTCCAAATACTTTTTAAGGTTATATTCTTCTAAATGAAATTGCTAATCAGGTTGAGATAAACCGGCATAAAGACTGTATTTATATATCAGCCCAACTTGCCTCATCAACCCTGCTCCCGGTTTGTCGTTTGCAAGCCGATTACCCGAATCGCAGGTAACCTTTTAATTACTGCGGGCAGCCGCAGAAATACGGCTGCCCGTGCCGGATCTCAGTAATTGCTTAAAATATCGTCGAGATCGTCATAGTCGTCCAGAGCAGAACCGATTATATCCGGGTCGGTTTCAGGCTCAATCTTGTCTGATATGGTTTCCATGATATCGCCCGATGATGATTCAGATTTGCCTTCTGAGATCTGCTTCGAAGACTTCCCGATTTTCTCAAACGCCAGTTTAAGGCCTTCGTAATTACCGGCATCGATGATCCGATGGTCATCTCGCAGCATCTGCAGCAAGTTTCTGTTGGCTTCACCACAAGCTACGGGCACGAAATGATAATGCCGTTTAACTGCAGCCAGACGAGCCTTTTCAGCTATACGTGTATACTCTGTTACAATATCTCGCTCAGCATTGTCTCCAATGAACGAAACGCAATCGCTGGCTAGTATCAGGTTCGGGCTAAACCTTTTACGATTGGAGTCGCTGGCAAATTCATTTTTCCAATCGTCGGCTATTTCCATCATCTTATTAAGAGCCAGTCCCACGTCGGTATACCCGTCGGCTTTCAACTCAGGCATGCTGAACTGATTGACCAGGGTTGGCGTTGTAGCCTGAATGATCTCATCGTTGAACAGCACAACCGAGACTAGAACGTGATCGGCATCCTTCAGGCTTTTCAACTGGCTTATCAGGCTTTCCATTGCTGCACGAAGCTGCTTTATCCCTTCGCCCTGCATCGAACCCGAACAGTCCAGCCCGATTACGAGCAACATGTACGGAATTGTATCTATCATATTCGCTTCCTCCTTTCCTTCATATTTTTGTTCAGGATTTCCATAATCGTATCCTTCCCGAGGCTTTCTGCCTCTGCTTATATGCTCCCTGCACTAATTAAATACCGTTGTCCTGATTAAATATCGCAGCAAACAATCAAAAAAATTTATTTTTCTTTCCCGGAACCTGCCTTATTGGCTACACATCCTATATATTTAACATTCAAAAGTTTCTTTAAAAGAAAGACGAGGAGGCTGAAAGCCTCCTCAAAGTGAAAGAAAGTGAATAAATTAGGGGTCTTATAATATAATACATACATTATTCTATATTCTCGCACCCGGAAATAGATTTTTTCATAATTTTTTTCTTCATTAACTCCCGCAACCCTTATAACCCTCAAAACACTCAGCAGAATACACGTTTTAGCCACGCTATGAACCTGTTTTTCTTTTTAGGCGGCTTTGCAGGCACAACCTGCTGCTGTACGGGCACAGGCGCAACTGGAATGACAGGAGCTGGTACGGCAGCAGGCACTGCCGGCTCATCCGGCACCTTACACGGCTCCGCTGAATACATTTTTAAATTTGCAAATCTTGTATTTTTTAGATCCGAGTGATATTTCAGCAGCACCTTGTGCAGCGCAGCAGGCGGATATACGCTGTCTTTAGCCAGGACATTAAAGAACAAGTGCTGCATATACAGCGGCAGGCTATACCACATAGCAGCGGCTTCTTCGTTAACGAACTCCCCGCCGCTCGTGCCGGGCACGGCACGGAACCTGGCGTTCTTGAAATCTATCATATGCGAACCGTCAGGCACATGGTTTGAAGGCGTCTCCAGCGGATGTTCCCTGCACAGAATCAGATAAACGGCCACGGTAAGCGAATACCACGAATAGGACCTGGGCCTGAGCTTCCCGTTCTTATTGACATGCCTTTTTTTCGGCCAAAACTTATCATCCGAAACTTCAGCCGTGAAAGGCCCGATCTGCGCACTATCAATGTCGATCAGGAAAGGATTCCTCTCCTTATCAACAAGCACATTCTCAAGACCGTAATCGTCTATAATTACCCCGATCGCCTCAGCCGCTATTATCAGCCGAACCAGCTTCAAGGCTACTTCAACGAGCTCTATCCTCTGTGTTAACTTCTTACCCCTTAAAAAATCATATAGGCTGCATGCCCCGTTGATTTTCTCCATTATATATCCGCAGGGGTTGTTGTTCTGTTTCAATATGTCAATCGGCATGACAATCCCCGGTAGACTGGGATTAATTTTACACAATGCTGCTACCTTTTTTAACTTCTGAATGCTGTTGCTCTCATCAAAATACTTTTTTGCGACAATACCCGTCCGGTCGGTCTCGAACACTTCAGCTTCCCTTCCGTTGCCGATTTTTTTTTGCAGCTTGACAGGATTGCCCCGCATATCTGTATAACTACCCTTTTTGTCTGTCGGCACTACTTTTTTGTTCTCCTGCCGCTTAAATTCTTGCAGTATTTTTACATACTTATCAAAAACTGTCCCGAGCGGCTCAACGGTAAACTTGCTTTCTGCAGCATCCGTGAGCACCGATACGCTTTTCATCTTCTCGCTGCCTATGCTTTTAAACTCTGCAATCTCCCACGACGGCGGGGCAACGAGCACCAGGTTATCCTTATCATACCTCTGCACAAGCTGGCTTAGAGTGTATGCGTCTTTGTACAAACCAAGGCACCCCCTGCTGTTCAGTTCTCTCAGCAGCGTCTTTGCCCTTGCGGCACGCTGCCTGAAAATTTCGTTTCTCGCTTTGCACAAAATATTCAGCGCAGCTTTGTCCGGACCCAGAACATACAACCTTGCGCCCTGTCTTGCGCAGAGCCTGGCAGTTTTAAGAAAAATCTCCGACTTCTTCTCATCCAGCATCGCAGCGGCGTCGGCGACAACTATATAGTCCTTCAGCTTGTCAGCAGCTATTTCGTACATTTTTTGCTCCTTTTGCGCACATTCATTTTTTCCTTCTGCGCTTTTGCTTTTGCTTCATTATCACGGAAAAACCCCGCGGCTTTACGGCACACCTTCTCGAACCAGCTCTTCTTTTCATCTTTATACATAAATATCACCTCTAATACTTAAATACAGCTATTTGCAGCAGTTATCGCAGTTCCTGCTCAAAAAACTTCTGATCATCAGCTGTAATCCCTTTAGGCGCAGGCTTATTCACGGGCGGCGCTACTCTGCGCACTGTATCCAATGTAGCTTTCGGCTCGTCTTTTATTACCATGTGAATGCCTTCGTCCTCCAGCGCCTTGAGGATCTCGTCCCTGCGGCTGTCGCATTCTCTGCTTCTTTCAAGTATCTTCTTCTTCTCTTCTTCCGTCAGCTCATGCGAATCATCACCCACACCGACTACCTCCATTGATATCGCTCCGCTCGGCGATATGTATGTGTTATACCCGAGGCCTTCCTTATCGGAAAACACAGAATGAAGTATATCGCTCTTTAAAACTTCAGTACCGGCAAGCGACAGCCCGAGCCTCTTCATGGCCTTTTTAAGCCTAAATGCGGCCTGCTTCACCATCCTGTTTCTTTTACGTATCTGCAGCGGATCATCCCTGAGCTTCCTGACCGCTTCGCTCTTTAACTTCCTCAGCTTCTCAAGCTGCAGCACCGGATCTTCCTTAACATTAAACTTAATATCCGGCACCGCTCTGCCGAGCAATGTATACACTGTTTTTAACACGACAAGCTCATTCTCGAACTGTGTCCTGGCGCTGTTGGCTGAACCTATATCTTTCATCATTCGATCGGCTTCACCCAGCACCCTGTCGAGAATACCGGCAAGCTCATCCGGTTTCTGCTTGTCAGGCACACAGTTTTTAAGTATTGACCTAGTCTTGCCCAGAATATCGAAATACTCCGTGTTATCAAGCGATACGCATCTAAGAGCAGGCAGTAGCGCTTTTAATATCTGCTTATACGTCCTGTACGCCTGCTTCATCGAATCCGCCTCTATACCGGAATCCTTAAACCTTTCCGGCGCTTCCCTGTGCCCGCGTATACGCTTCAGCTCCTGCACCAGCCTGTCAAGCTCGCTGTCCGGCCTGTTAAGAACCGACTCGAACCTTTGCAGCCACTTCAATATACTGACGAGCAGTGTGTACTGAATCAATACATCTGCTTTTTCGGAAGCACGTATCTCTCCGACAACTTCTTCCAAAGCTTTAGTTTGATCTGTATTCAAATTCCTCTTCAACAGCATGCTGCACCTGGTTTTTAACGCGCTGCGCATTGCAGAGCACTTCACCGTTTCAGCTTCCTGTATCTGCTGCCAAAGCGCAAACTCTTGAAGCCTTATTTCCTCAGACCGCTTTTTCTGCTCAGCTTTGATCCCGGCTATTGCTTTTGTCTGTTCCTTTACGCACGCTTTCTGCCTGGCAACCTCAGCAACGTTGTCGGCTGCATTTTCAAAACACAGCGCAGCAGCAGCAAATATCCCTTCTATGAACCCAAATTTCGTACCTGACATACAACCACCTCAAAATTTATTATTCGTCACACCAAACAATACACTTAAATTGTAAAAACATCGCACTTACCCAATCAAAACCTCTGTATTTTTTGATGCTGAGGCTTTACACCCAGTTATGTTCATGACCGACCCGTTTTTGATATCTTTTTCATATATCAGATTGGCAACGGGCTCCAGAAAATGCTTCTCCACGCACTTGACTATCCCGCGCCCGCCTCCGACTATGTATTCACCTATCCTCGTCATCAGATACTCTTCAGCTTCCCCGATACCCGTGATCTCGATGTTGTTTGTCAGCTTAATTGATTTGACTGCGGCATCAAGCTTTTTCTTCATGAGCTTTACCTGTGCATCTTCGCGTATGAAATCAAACACTACCAGCGAATCCAGCAGCCTGCCGTACAGCTCGGGCCTGTTTAATTCGTTCACGTAATAACCGTGTATCGCTTCTCTAACCGCTTCATCTAACTTACTGTATTCAATTCCGGGCTCTTCGTCCCACATTTCCTGGGCTCTTGCTGCCCCTAAATTGCTTGTCAGCACAATAACGCTTTGTGAAAAGTCCGCGACACGCCCTTTTCCGTCAGTCAGCCGTCCGGCGTCAAGGATCGACAGCAGTATGTCGTGCACGGACTCATGAGGCTTATCTATTTCATCAAGCAGAATCAGCTGGAATGGGTTTTGTATTATTTTCTCGGTCAGCTGCCCGCCGTCGTCATGCCCGACGTACCCCGGAGGGCTGCCGATCAGCCTGGCCACGTTATGCGCTCCTTTGTACTCTGAGAGATCTATCCGATACATCCTCTCTCCGGATCCGAAGACCAGATCAGCTATGCATTTAGCCGTTTCGGTCTTGCCGACACCTGTGGGCCCCGCAAACAAATACACGGCTTTGGGTCCCTTGCCTCCGCTCTTCAGGCAGTTTATGAACGGCATCGTGACCGACCGTATTCTTGTTGCCACCGCTTTTATCGCAGTTTCCTGGCCTATCACCTTTTCGTTGAAAAAAGTTTCAGCCTCTTTAATCTTATCCTTACTAAGCTGCTCGTATGGATTGTATTCAGCACCTGTCTGTTCCCTCTCCAGCCTGTTCCATATTTCACTGAACTCAAGCTTTCTGCATGATTCAAACACCTGTCTTACCCGCGCAAGCAGCATGCCTCCGGTTTTAAGCGCAAGCTCCTCTTTCTGCTCAGGTGTCAGAACAGCGCTTTTCAGATACTCTTCTATGAACATCCTGCGTTCATTGAGGTCAGGCAGTGTAACCGTAACTTCTTTCCTGTACGGAGTGGACCGCAACAGAACCCTCGGCATGTCCCGGTCGCTTTCGAACACCCAGATAATCAAATGCGGCTTTTTTGACTTTGGCGGGAAATGCAGCGCTGAGGTTATCTGGTCCATTTTTCTCAAGAATTCCGTTTCATCTTCGTTCAGGGACAGCGGCTGTACGAACATGCTCTTGGCATCCAATATTATCGCAGCCGGTTCATCGGCCTTGTCGAAGACTGCCGATATCGCCTTGACTGCCCCGTCCAGTTTGGCTTTGCCCGAAACAGGCGCGATTTTAGAGAACCAAGCCGTCTCGTCCGCTTCACCTGCAGGCCCAAACCCGCTATCCCTGTTGAACCTCAGTACGTGGTATCCATACCTGGTCAGCGTGTCGGCCAGTATATTCTCGATATCGGCCCAGCCCTGCTGCTTGTTCTTATCGGGCAGTGTCCTGAAAACATCCCGGACATTCCCTTTTACAATTACTTCTCCGCAGCTGCTTACCGCAGCTATCAATTCATGCATCCATTTAGGCGCCATATCAGTGTTCTCCTTTGATTAGTTTTTTAAACTCTTTGCCGGGTATACCGGCAACGAATATTCCCTGTTCGTCAGCAAATATCTGCTGGACCCTGCCTTTTTGTATCATCTTGATGTACTCCTTTTCATTTTTCATAATGCGAATGCGCTGGTTCCCTGACCCTGCGAGCCCGGACCTGCCGTCGTCAAACTCTTCCTTATACGGGCCGGTAATCAGCACTGCGGTCGCATCAAGTACCCTTTTAAGTGCGTCCGGTTTTATTTTCTCCTTTAGCTGTTCCATGCTGTATCCGGTGTATATCAGCACGTCACCTGCAACTCTGTCACAGTCCTCGACAAGCCCGGCCAATTCATCAGGGCTCTGATCGAAAGGCTCGCCGCCCGAAAAGGTAACACCGTCGACTCTTTTCTGCCGGCCTATGAAGTCCATGATTTCTTCCGCACTTATTGAAAACCCGCCGTCGTACGGCTGCATCTCAGGCGCTATGCATCCGGGGCAGTGCTTATTGCATCCCTGGAACCACACTACAGTGCGCCTGCCCGGGCCCAACACCTTGACGTTACTTAATATTTTGTTTATTCTCATTATTTCTCCTTACAGTGCGCTCAAAATCAGCATTATCAGCACCACGGCTATACCGACCGCTCCAAGGCATATTCCGCCTATGACCCAGCCTGCTGTTTTGAACCCGGAGCCCCATGAACGGCGCCGTGCCTGATTCCGTTTTTGCCTCCGGTCGCGGACCTCCAGGTCCTCGGCCTTCCATTTGTCATATTCGGCTGCCTGTATGCTATACAGCAGATCCGGGAACAGCTCGTCGGGGCTGCCTGTAAGCCTGCCCGACCCAGGCACCGGAAGGTCGGTAACCATCTGTTCAGAAAACACCCGCAGCGCATTGCCTGCGGTTATGTTTGTGACCCTCTTCTCGCCGGTATCTTTGATGTTCTTAAGCCTGTACAGCACTTTCAGCAGCTCTTCGACATCGTCGGGAAGCCCTGCGCACGGTTCGAGCGCATACGGACTGCCGCCCGAGGCTATCCTCACTACGTGTTCAGCGATTTTTGCCCGGATCCTCTTCTTTATTGCAGCGCTGTGCGCTGTCGAGTATATATGCCAGAGCCCGTCTGTCTGCGTCATATTAGATACGGCATCAAGTTTTTTTGACATTTTAATAATGGTCAACACAGCCTCCGTCATACCGCTCACGCTCATGCCGTCCATATTTTTTGCCTTCTGAGCAGCGCTTCTGCAGGCCAGGATGAACTTGCTGCCTGCGGAGTCCGCAGCTCCAAATTCGCTTATACGGTATTCAAACCCTAGCGGCACCAGCCTGCTCAGTATCCCGGCGGCGATTCTTACGGATTCATGAGCATACCCGCAGCTCTCGGCAACGAGAAGGAACTTAATTGCTTCAGCAGGGAGCCTTTTGTCCATACCGGCTGATTTGAGCTTTGCTGCAGCCTTAGCCTGCTTTTTGTAGCCTGCGCAAGCCAGGAAACCCGGCAGCATGCCTGAAGCGAACACCGCCGAACAAAACCCGGCCGGCTCAGCGCATTTTCCCGCATAGTCAAGTATATCGTCAAGGCTGCCGAACTTATGCCCGCCCGTTATCAGTTTGCGCCCGCCGAGGATGTAATATGCGTTCGCAGGGCTTGCGCTTTTATTTGTAATTTTATGCAGCTTTCCGGCCAATGCCTTGTCGCTTAAAAGCCCGGTCAGCTCCGGACAGCCAATGAGGTCTTGGCACCCTTTGGTATCCCCGGATACAATTGCTTCTTCTATTATTTTTCTTAAATCAGAAGCCTTTTCAAGAGGTTTCCCTCTGTATACCGGGCGACCGCTTAGAGATACGACGAGGCAGAATAGCGCTGCGTCCTCTTGCAGTTTTCTGTCCAGCGTTTGAATCTGCCGCATCAGGCTGCGCTTGCATAACTCGCTGCGAAGCGCGCCGATTTTAAGCATCCCTGCCGCAGCATCCCACTGAAGTGATACTGCCTTTGCAAGTTCAAGCCTGTTGTATGCTTTCGCCTGTCCTATACAAACGGGTTCGGGCCATTCCATCGGGCCGAGGACTTCTGGTATCTCTTTACCCGTCAGCCACGCCCTGATCTGCCTGTGGCTCCATCTTTTCTCCGGATCCTTTATTGTCAGGCCGCCAACGATTTGCGCTGTACGGCCCTGCCCGTCAGTTGATACCGCCTCTATTGTTTTGCCGAGCGACCACATGTCAGAGGCCGTTGAAATAACGCTGCCGGTCGTTTCGGGTGCTCTGTATCGTATGTCTGTCTTGAAACCAATCCTGCCTTTATCGCCTATACAACATACCGAACCGTAATCCATGAGCCTATATCCGGCCTCTGTCATGAATATATTTGAAGGCTTGATACCGTTATGAATGAGCCCGCTGCAATGCAGGCAAAGCAGGGCAGAGTCCAGTTCGCTGACAAATTGGTCTATGTCTGCGTTGCGTATTGTGCCTGTCGCCTGCCCGTCTATATACTCTGATATCTCAACGGTGTGGGCGTCGGCTTCCAAGTACTCAAAAACCCTCGGCAGGCCTTTATGCGCAATATGAGTTATTGTGGTTTTTTCATGTTCTGTTCTTTCAAAAGGTTTGTGGTATACCTTCAGCGCAAAAACGGCGCCGCCTTTTTCAGCAAGAAACACGGTCGAGCGCATCGACTCGGATATTGGTTTGACTATCCTGTATCCGAAAACCTCGCAGCCCGGTCGGAACATCATGTTCCTGCGCGGGAGCGGCAAAGTATCGTCCTTACTCATCTTATTTCGCCTCCACAGATATATCGAAAGTCAGGTTAGCTATGTTGACTTTGTCGCCTTCAGCGATTTTCATCCACACACCGGGTTTGATTTCTTCGCCGTTGATACAGGTCCCGTTCTTCGATCCTAAATCCATCAGCAGATACTCCTGCCCGTCGTACGATACAGATATGTGGTCAGACGATACGTACGGACTGTCGAAAATCCTGCCTCGTCCGATTTTGCCGCCGTCCGCTTTTACCATGTGTCGTATGCCTTCGCAGTCGACAAGAAATATACTTTTTGCTTTCATGGTCCTTATTCTTGCAGGCAGCAGCCCCATAAGGTTGGCGCCGCATTTTCTGCAGGTGTTGGACGCCGGAAGGTTGACAGTTCCGCACGAATTGCAGGTCTTGACAAGTCGCGTTCTAACTGCCGGCAGCAGCTGACAGTCGATAGTGTTCTCAATCCCTGTTAAAGTAGCGCCACATGCGCCGCACGTCAGAGCGCCATCTTCGTTGCGCTCAGAGCATATATGACAGATCTTCATCCTTTCCCTCTCCTTAATGGGGAAGGTGCTGCGCACCTTCCCGGGTTTGAAATATACGTAACACGTATATACTTAAATACACAAAGAAAGAATAAGTCTCGCAGTCTTCTTTATTTTTTTATTGTTCTTCGGCTAAATCCGGTACGCCTGTTTCTGCCGGAAGCCCCAGCAGCAGCTGCATCTCGGCATCTTCCTTTAGCTGCTTTATCGTCTCTGTTACTATCTGTTCGTAATCGATGCCGTCGACTGCGTCCGATATGTTTCCAAGCTTTTCGTTTGCAGCCGATTGCTCAAGTTCAATTTCAGAGATGATTTCCGACTGCCCGTCCTGCGCAGACTGCAGCTCGAGAATCATGCTGCTAATATCGTTCAGCCCGTCACTGCTGTTTGATTCCGATTCCGCCTGCTGTTGTTCCAGCGCAGTCAGTTGCTCAGTTAGCATTGTGTTGTCTTTCTCTAAATCGTTTATTTTTCCTGACAAAAGAACAAAGCTGAATACGACTGCAGACAGCAGCACGGCAAACCCGGCGGCAACTGTCAGCACTATTTTTTTAGACCGTTTTTCTTTTGCGGCATCATCCGCCTGAGACGGAACCGGCAGGGGGGGGTTGGGCCGCACTGCAGCAGGCTCCGGGTCGGGCAGCGGCGGCTTAATTACGTGATCGGGTATATCTTTGGCTGCAAGTACCTTTGCGTGATCTCCGCCTTTTTTCTCAGGCAGGTCCTGTCGCCAGTATCTTTTTGTATCTTCGGGGACGATCTCAAGACACTTCTTGTAATACGCCTCCAGACTCTTTATATCCGGCCTCGGCAGCCCTTTTTTCCTGGAAGCTATGGCAATCGATATGTCGTCTGCAAACCGGCCGTTTTGAGCAAGGCTGTACAGAATTGTGGACAGGTCCAGTTCCCTGTTTTCCAGGTTGACATTCCCGGATTGCCAGCATATTGCGTCAAGGCACTTAAGATTTTGCGGGTCGAGTGTGATACCGGCTGTGTTGCGGTCGTAGAAAAACGGAGTAAACCCGTCTGTGCCAGCGAAAACACTTTCATAGTCCTCGATGTTGCCGAACCGGATCCCGATCTGCCGCTTGTACTTTTCGCTGCACGGAAACCCGTAGGCTTTTGAAGTATCATTATCTTCGTTCGATGGATGTAAGATAATATCATACCTTTTCTTCCATGTCTTGCCGGACACCATGCCGTCGCCGATTGAGAAGGATATCATTTTGCCTTTTTCAAGTCTGCGCTCTTCGCGAAATGCAAACCCTGTCAATGTTGTGTAAAGGTCATCGTCTTTGGCTCCAAGTTCCCTTGCTCTGTTGGATATGATCTTGTTGCAGATCCGATAGAGCTCGTCCTGCATTCTCTCTTCGTTGCCGTACCAGACGTGGAACCTTTCCGCAATGATACCCGGCAGCTTGTCTACCAGCACCTTGGCGCCTTCATCGCCGAGTTTTGCGCCAGACGTGCCGTCACAGCAGACGGCTGTGAATACATCATTCACCCAAAGGGCTCTCGCCGCGTCGTCACACTTTTCGTGGTCGAACGCCGGCATCACAGTAAAATTGTTTTGATATTTTTGTAACATGGTTTTTCTCCTTTTATTTTTCCTTATATACTTAAATACCGGCAAACCCGGTATTTATCGCACCTGTATAAAAAATATATGAGCTGTATTTTTAGTAAACACAGCTCAGCCTCTCGGCATCGGGGTAATACTTGATGTAATGCCTGGGGTTGCGAATTTTGACTTTCCCGTCAAACATCTGCCGGGTGTTGTATGATTCAGCCGAATCATACAGTTTGTCGTTCTTATACCTTTCGTCCACGACCTGCTCTTCTACGTCTGGCAGCAGCTCTCTTTGGTCCTGAACTGAATGGCAATGGAAGTACGGGTCCTGTCTGTTCTTTTGCTTAAGCGCCCGGTACTCTTCCAAAGAGATGAGTTCCACGCTTAACACAGCAAACTTGTTATGATGTTTGACGCGCGGAGTATTGCGTGCGATCAAAGCCGCTTCTTTAGCAGACTGTGCCCTGACAGCAAGCTCTTTCGGTACGTATCTGCGGTTACCTACGTGCCCGCACTTTGCGGTTGCTGCCCAGTAACTGTTTATTGATTGTGTTTTCATGAGGGGAGTCTCCTTTTAATATTTAATATTTTCTTTACACTACAAAATACATGCATATAACTAAAATCTCGCACATCGGGTAAAAAAATGTATAAAAAAACTACAGTTTATTTCAACTGCAGCTTTTAAAGTATCTTTAATTTTGTTCCTATTTCAGTTTATATTTACCTTACCACCGTCACCAAGGCATATGAACCCGGCCCAGTAGTAAGGCGCCTTGTACGGCTTGTCGCTACCCTTATTCGCATCAACTGCCCAACCGTCTTCTTTAAACTCTGCTCTTGTGCTTTCCCTGACATACCGCTTAGCTTCCTGCAATGATTCATCTATACGCTTACCTGAGAGTATGCCTTTGTACATATTATCCATTAAAATGCTGGTAGCAAGGTCGTCAACGCTCCACAGCGATATGATTAGTGTCTTTACACCAGCAAGCATAAATGCTCTCTGAAGTCCCCAGATCCCATCACCATTGTGCACATCGCCCAGGGCTGTTTGGCAGGCACTGAGTACGATAAGATCTGTTCCTGTTAAATCAAGCTCCAGTATATCACGACCGGTCAGAAGCACCTTCTCAGCCTCTTCAGGGCCTTCCATTGCACGGTTGGCTCTGAACAAGGCCAGCCCGCATCTTCTGTATGGATCCTGTAAGCTCATTAGCTGCTGTTCGAACGGATGCAGGTTCAGCGTTTCAAGCCTGACTTCCTTTTCCTCGTTCTCATAAAAGAACCCGTGGGTCGATATGTGCCATATTCGGGGCCTGCTTATTTTCATTACGTTTTCTTTTCTGAAGTCCGCCTGGACAAGGTACTTGTCTTCACCTTTGGCCCTGGCGTTTAGCAGTTCCTCTATCCTCTCGCATTCCGGACCCGAATACTTCAAATCACTCATCGGGAAGCCTGCCCTGCTGTTATTATTGTTATCCTTGTAAGTGCCCTGTGCTTCACCGCATACCGGGTTACCTGATACGATATCATCACTGTTCTTTGTTTGCGACAGTCCTATCCATTCCCCGTCAGTTCCGCTTGTCAGGTACCGTATTTGTTTATCAGGTATTATGAGCTCAAACGGCAGCTTTGTAAGCTCGCCGTCTGCGCAGATTGTTATACGAGAAGCATCTTTTAATTCGGGAACTTTCTTTAGCAGAGGTTGAAATATCGATGAGTGCAAGTTCCTTTCAATTTCCTTAATATTATCGCCATTGCTGGCAAGCTCTTTTCGAAACTCATTAATTGCATTGTCTATGCCTTCAGCTTCACCTAAGAATACTATTTCCCCTTCTTTCTCCTTACTCGGTTTATATACCAGTGCACAGTACTTCGGCGTCCTATCTACAGATGCGTAGTCATTATAACTGCAGAAATCAAGTATAATCTCATCTTCCTGATGAAATCCGGAGGGAATAACCTTTCTTTTAAATCCTGTACCTTTCCTTGCTCGATTCAAGACTGTACTCTCGATAAGGAAATACTCCCTGCGTTTCTCTTCCTCTTTACTTAGCAGTCCCTGATTTTGAGCTTCCTTGGTCCTTTTCTTGTTAGCCTGGATCTCGCTTAACTTTTTTTCGAGTAATTCCAGTTTTTCTTTTTCTGTCTCGTCAGCAAGTTTATCAATGATATTATCTCTGAATCTCGAAATGTGCAATTCGCTTGTTTTTCTTTCTGCAAGAAGTTCTATTGCATGAGGATCTTTCTTTTTTAAAGAGTCTAGCAGAGAAATTAGCAACTGATAATATATTGATAGTTCAATGCTTGTTGAATGTATTGATTCCCTGCTGGATGTTATGCTCATCTTTGATATAACATTTCTACATATTTCTACAATCTTTATCGCAAACTCGTAAGCTTTATTTATGTCATTATTTTTTTTGTACAATAATATCAAATTCGATAACGGTGGAATATAATCCAAAGTGTTTTCTCCTGTTATATTTTTTCTTATCTCGAGGCAACTCAAGTAAGAGCTTTCCGCATCGGCCAATTCATCAATTTTACAATATACATTACCCAAGTTATTTAAAACGACCGCGTAATCCAGATTTTGCTTACTTACTAACCTTCCAATTATCTCAAGGCTATGCAGATATATAGCTTTAGCTTCGCTATATTTACCCAACCTATAATACACCCCAGCCAAACCTATTAGACCGTATGCATAAAGCATTGTCGGTTCAATAGTCTTCAGTATTTTTATGCTGCGTTTATACATTACTTCAGCTTCACGTTGACGTCCAGAACCTGCATATACATCAGCTAATCCAAGCGATCCGGTTATGTAACCCGATGTTTCTTCGACGCCTAGCTTTTCTTGTATATCAAGACTGTGAAGATACATTGTTTCTGCCTCGCTTAATCTACCTAAGTCTTTGTATATATTGGCAAGATTGTTCAATATAGATACGTATCCAACAGACTCTTCGCCTGATATTTGTCTCTGTATATCAAGACTACGTACATAAGCATTTTCTGCTTTGTCCATATTCCCAAGTCTCTTGTACACATTCGCCAAGTTATTAAGCCCGATTGCGTAATTCAAAGTTTTTTCACCTGTGATTTCTTTCTGTATACCAAGACTTTTAAGATATGCGGATTTTGCTTTAACAAGTTGATTAATGCTTGAGTACACATTAGCTATGCCATACAAGCCTGCGGCATAACCAAGCGTATTGCTGCAATTTAACTTTTTTTGTATTGCAAGGCTCTGTTGGTAAGAATCAATAGCATCGCTAAACTGTCCAACGCTTTCATAAACATTAGCCAAATTATTTAACCCGGATGCATAATCATGTGTGTTCTTACCTTCTATCTGTTCAATCATCTTTATACTGCGTTTGTATGTACTCTCCGCATCGTCTAATTTGTCTAAGTTTACATATACATCAGCTAACCCATGCAGATTAGAGGCATATTCAATCGAATTTTCACCTAGTATCTGTTTAGTTATCTCGAGACTTTGCTGGTAAGTGTTTTCCGCTTCACTCATTCGTCCCATAAGTCTATATGCTTCAGCTAGAGTTTTTAGTAATATGTGAAGACTTCTAGCATATTCTTTAGTTTGAGTTTCTTCTATTTCTTCCTGAATCGATATACTCCTATGGCATAATTCCTCTGCTTCCTTGTACATTCTGGCACTGTTACACATATCCGCTGCCTTATTAAGTCTCTTTATTACATTTGTATTTTGAAGTTTTGAAATAACTTCAGCCAAGACTTTGCATATCGCAGCTTTCATCACATCATAGTCAGTATCGATCCCCTCTTCAAAAATCTGCTCTATACGCTCCAGTATTTCGTCAACAGAGTTATCGTCGGTTAATTTGCCCTTTGCCCATTCTATAAGCTCTTTTGCTCGTTTCTCAACTTCTTGTCTCATTGTTTTCTCCTTATTCATAAACGTTATTAATGTGAAAACTCTTAGTTATTGAAAGTGTAAGGCCAGTCATATTATACCATGCACCAGCCTCACATTCCATCGCTCTAATTACAAAAACATTACAGTTTTTTTACCTTCTGTATCCACAGACATGACAACATCTGTTGTTGTCAGAGTTGGATGCACCGCATCTCGGGCATACCCAGCTTAAACATCTTATTATCATTCCAAGCATTTTCTCACCTCCCGTTGCCATATTTGCTCTTGCTATATTAATCACTTCCAACTCCTGATAACTAAAAAACGGTCATAACTGCATGTTCATTCCGGTACCCCAAAAGCTTTGACATCATTTGTGATGTCCTGTAGGCTCATAACACCTGTCCTGACAAGGTTAGTTAAATACCGCAGCTGATATTCGCTCTTCAGACCGAATCCAAGATTATCACTGAAGATCTGCATGATATCTTTCCTTGTGTCTATTTCATCAAATCCTTCGATAGTATGGTCTTCTAAATATTTTCTGTGGCATTCGAGCAGGTCGTTCATATCATTCCACGCTCTGCCCGCATCCGCAAGCCAGCTCTGAACTGCCGCAGCGTCATAGTGATACCCTGTCTCGAGATAAGAAGCAATTATAACCTGCTTTGCGTATTCCTGATTCTCGTTTATATCTTTTTTGCCGATAAACTCATTGTTTTCCCAAAGCCCTTCTCTTATCGATCCATCGGGTAGTATCTCTTTGCCGTACCCATCTCTTGCGCCCGGGTTCTCGGTATCAAAGAAACCAATATATTTGATCCCATTGGGCCAGATGCAGATGCCATAGTAATGTTCATCAGCAACCCATACTCCGTCAAAAGTAGCGCCGTCGGCATAATATATCTTCCCGTATCCTTGTTTTACATTATCCTCAAATTGCCCGACATAATATAGGTTGCCATCAGAATAAGTAATTCGGCCATATCCGCAGAGCATATCTGCTTTTGTCTGCCCAGTATAAGTTGAGCCGTTCACGACCCAGTTAATTACGCCAAAGCCATACATCATATTGTTGAGATCAACTTTACCCTCCCATGTCGTTCCGTCAGCCCATACCTTACCGTATACCTCTGCAGGCTCTTCCGATTGAACAACAATTTCGTTTGAAGCAGAAGATATAGTTGAAGTTAAAGCCACTTTGTTCATTTCATAGTTAACAATAGCTGTTTGAACTTCTGCCTCATCAGTGTCCTCGTTATTTTTTAGCAATCCCGGAATAAACACACCGGCTAAAGCTGCTATAACGACTGCTGCTGCAATCAATACGACCTTTTTGACATTTACCTTTTCAATGTGAGCTAAACCTTCCGCATCCCCGCAAACGGGGCAGGCAGCTGCTGTTCCGGCCTTCATAATATCGTACTCTGTGCACGATATGTTTTTACAAACGTAATATCTTTTCATACGATTCTGTTTCCTTTCAATGTGATACATTTTTATTATTCTATATTTAAATACCGGTAAACTCAGTATTTATCGCACCTGAATATTGTTTTTATTACTGAGCTGTGTTTTCAGAAAACACAGCTCAGCCGCTCAGCGTCCGGATAGCACTTGATGTAATGCTTGGGATTACGTATGCTGACTTTACCGTTAAACATCCTCCGACTATTTTCTGATTCGTCAGAATCAAGCAGTTCGTCGTTCTTATACCTTTCGTCCACGACCTGCTCTTCTATATCGAACAACAGCTCTCTTTGGTCCTGAACTGAATGGCAATGGAAATACGGATCATGTCTGTTTTTCTGTTTCAGGGCCCGGTACTCTTCCAAAGAGATGGGTTCCACGCTTAATACGGCATATTTGTTGTGATGTTTTACGCGCGGAGTGTTGCGGGCGATCAAAGCTGCTTCTCTGGAAGACTGCGCTCTGACAGCGAACGTTTTTGGCAAGTATCTGCGATTTCCGACATGTCCGCACTTGGCGGTCGCCGCCCAGTAACTATTTATTGATTGTGTATTCATATAGGGTATCTCCTTTTTGATATTTTCTGTACACTACAAAATACAGCTGTTTATTGAAAATCTCGCACCCCGTGTTAAAAAAATGTATAAAAAAACTGCAGTCTGTTTCAACTGCAGCTTTTACCTGCCTTTTATTTTATTCAATCCTTAGTGTATATTAACCTTTCCTCCGTCACCGAGGCATATGAATCCCGCCCAGTAGTAAGGCGCTTCGTACGGTTTGGCACTATCTTTGTTTGCATCAACTATCCAATTGTCCTTTTTAAATTCTTCTCTAGTGCTTTCCCTGACATACCGCTTGGCTTCCTGCAGCGACTCGTCTATGCGCCTGCCTTCAAGAATGCCTTCGTACATCTTGACCATCAAAATTGTAGTGGCAAAATCGTCACATTTGAATAGAGACATAATTAGGGTTTTGCAGCCAGAAAGCATAAAAGATCTTTGCAAGCCGTAGACTCCCTCCCAGGTCCCGACGCAAATCTCGCCAATTCCAGTATCACAGGCGGATAGAGCAGCCAAGTCAGTTCCTGTTAAATCAAGCTCCAGGATATCACGACCGGTCAAAAGCACCTTCTCTGCTTCCTCAGGGCCTTCCATCGCACGGTTGGCTCTGAACAAGGCCAGCCCGCATCTTCTGTAAGGATCCTGTATTCTCATTAGCTTCTGTTCGAACGGATGCAGATTTTGCGTTTCCAGCCAGTTTCCTCTTTCCTCGTTCTCGTAGAAAAACCCGTGGGTAGATATGTGCCATATCCGGGGCCTGCTTATTTTCATAACTTTTTCTTTTCTGAAGTCCGCCTGGACCAGGTACTTGTCTTCGCCTTTGGCTCTGGCATTGAGCAGTTTCTCTATTCTCTCGCATTCCATGCCCGAGTACGCTAAATCTTTCATAGGAAAGCCTGCCCTGCTGTTATTATTGTTATCTTTGTAAGGCCCTTGTGCTTCCCCAACTACTGGGTTGCCGGATACGATGTCATCGCTGTTCTTTGTTTGCGACAGTCCTATCCATTCACCGTCAGTGCCGCTTGTCAGGTACCGTATTTGTTTGTCGGGTATTATTAGCTCAAACGGCAGTTTTGTAAGCTCTCCATCAGCACAGATCGTAATACGGGAAGCATCTTTTAATCCTGGTACCTTTTCAAGCAAGGGTTTGTATATAAGTGAATACAAGCAATCCTCTGCATCTTTCAACTCTTTATTTTTACGGGAGATCTCTTTGCCCTTATGATCTTTCTTTTCCTGTTCCTCGTTTTCATACAGCAGCTTATCACGAAGGTCTTTGATGGTACTGTCTATGTCTTCCGCATCTCCGAGGAATATTATATCACCGTCTTTCTCCTGGCCCGGCTTATATGCAATTACACAGTACTTCGGTGTTCTATCATCAGATGTGTAGTTTTTATACCAGCAGTAATCCAGCACGATTTCGTATTCCTGATAGAACCCGGGCGGCACAAGTTTACCTTCAAACCCAGCGTCTTTTCTTGCTCGTTTTATTATCTCTGATTCCAATAAATAATATGCATTTTTTAATTCGATTAGGCAAGTTGTTCCTTCTTTACTTCCTGTTTTAATTATTGAGTTGATATTCTCTTTTATGAATTTTAGTTTTCTATATTCATCTTCATTACAATATTCTTCTACAATATTATCTCGAAATCTTGATGAGTACAATTCACCGGTTTTCCTATGTACTATACTTAAAACACACTTCTTATAAATAATATTATCTTCAGTATTGCTTGGAATAATTGAAAGTAGTAATTCGTAAGTATTTAGAAGTAATTTGCGAATTGATAAAAAAGATTCTCTGCTTATTTCGAAGAAAAGTTTTTTAAGAAAATCATTACATATTTCTGCTGCTGCTAAACATTTCTGAATTGCCAATTCTTTTTTCTTTTGTTTGTAGTATATATTTGCCATGAGAGTGTAACTTTTGGCTAAACTGATGCTATTTATTTCTAGATTCTTTTCTAACATATCAACGCAACTCATAAGAAAAAATTTAGCTAACCGCAATTTACCCTTTTCAAATAAAGAATATGCAAGCAGATATGCCCTGTCTGCAAAGCCCTTTGAATCAGAGCCCATTATTTTTATTTGTTTATATACAGCGATCTCACCATTAAAATAAAACTCTGTTTTTTTACCAATATTATAATGAGTTTTAGCCAACTCTTCAGTTGCAGCTATATATTCGATTGACTTTTCCAAGTTTTGCTTTTTTAATATGGCTTTACACTTTAATAAATATTTTTCTGCATCATTATACTCCTTTTTAATGTTACATATTCTTCCACAGTTCGAACAAATAACTGCATAGTCAAAAGTGTCATTAATGGATAACATATCTAAGATTTCAAGGGCATGTTCATACATTTCCACTGCTTCGTCATATCTATGAATAACGTAATATAAATTTGCGCAGTTGTTTAAATAGACGGCATAATCGTAGCCATTTTTATCTTTACATAAATTTAAGGTTTGCAGAAAACTCTTTTCTGATTCACTAAATTTCTCCTGTCCTAACAAAGATAGTGCTAAATAATTAATTGATAGAATATAATTATCATAATATAGTCCTTCTGTATTTAGCTGCTGGCCTTCAAATATCCTAATACTCTCTTTTGCTTTTTCATGGGCAATAGTATATTTGTTAGTATCTATATATATTTTTGCCAAGGTACCTAAAGTTATTGCATATATAGGGTTTGAAAATTTTGTATTTCTTGAATATTCAAGTGCATTAATAGCGTTTTCTTCTGCTTCTATATAATCTCCCAATATCATTTGAACTTTTGAAATACGAGATAATATATTTGCTTGTAGTTCTTTAGATTGAGATAACATTCTTGTTTTTAATAACGCATTTTTGTATATTGCCGCAGCTTTTTTGTACATACCTAATTCTTCACATGCTTTTCCAGTTTCTAATATTGATGCAACATCTCCTTTTTCCATAGCTTTTCTCCAAGTATAGTTATATTTTCAAGCTTATTTTCATCATCAGGTGTATTATGATTTGTAGTACAAAGCATATTATATCATGTACCAAGCCGGAGATGCATCTATTAAAATTTTAACCATTGCTATTTTATTTCATATTAGTAAACAGGGCATCATCTTTTGTTATCAATGTTGGATGCATCGCATTCCGGATATAAAAAGTTTAAACATCTGTCGTCTTGAGAATCCTTATTTAAAATCCAATCCTCTGAACTTCGCATTTTTTATCTATCTGCATGTCAGGATCGCCGAGCGTCTGTACGACATCCTCAGAGCTTATCATAACCAGGTCCTTGTTGCCTGTTCTAACAATTCTTTCTGCCTGGTGTATACCTATCCTTTCGACAATTCTCCGTATAAACCGGCCGTTGCCGAACTCTCCATTATCGTTATATCTGGCTTTTTCAACAAACTCCCTTATGTTTACCTTAGATTCTTCGTTAATCTCCATTGCATACTGTTTCAGCTGATAATCAAGTATAAGCATTAACTCATCTGTGGAATAATCTTCAAAATATACCCTGTATGCGAATCTTTCTCGCAACCCGTTGTTTCGTTTGAACATCTCTTCCATTTTATCTTTGTATCCTGCAAATATAACTACTATATCATCTCTTCTATTTTCCATCTCCAAACATATCTGGTTGAGAGCCTCAAGCCCGTAGCTGTCGTTTTCATATGTAACCAGGGTGGGAGCTTCGTCGACAAAAAGAACCGAGCCTGCTGCATCCCTGAAGCATTCCTTTGTATTCTTAATTGTCCAGCCTGTATATTGGCCTATTAAATTAGCACGTGATATCTCATAGAATCTGCCTCTGGACAATAGCCCCAGCTCTTTGAAATATTCGCCTATATATCTTGCTATCGTTGTCTTGCCGGTACCCGGGTTGCCTGTAAATAACATGTGCATGCTTTTTGGATATACCGGAAGCCCCGCCTCTTTTTTCATTTTACCGACTTGAAGTTCACACCCGATTTGTATAATGGCTGTCTTGACCTGATTCTGGCCTATCATTTCATTTATCTTATCGAGTGCTCTATTATTAGATGAAGAATCGTCGTTTTTACTCAACTTTTCGTTCTCCAGATCTACGGGTAGTATTTTAACTGATCCTTTGCCCTGAGCTCTGCTTATTGCATTAATCTGGCCGAAATCAATAGCGTTTTTTATGTTTTCGATATTGTCATCGCATACTCTGCAAAGAGCCTTAAAGGTTTCTTGTTCCACCGACACATTCTTTTCATTCAAAACCCAGGCTACAAGCTTCTGCCTCTCTCTTTCTTCGTCGAGATTAAACTCAACATACATAAGCTTTTTCCCGCATATTTTCTCTATTTGCGATACTGATTGCTTGTCTTCAACCACAAAGAATACTGTGTATGAATCTTTTTCCGTTTTCAAAACAGCGTCTCTGATTATACTTTCATTCCTTTTTTCATAATCATCTTTGCGTTCTTTTGTATCCAGTATTACAAAAGCACCAACTGCACTTCTGCCTATTGAAGGTTCGGGGCTGGAGTACAGATCCTTCATTGTGCTGATTTCTGTACCCCTGCCGAATCCGGAGTAATATAGTGCTTTCGTCCATGCTTTCATTAAACCAAAAGCATCTCTGTTCTTTGTATTTATGCAGATTCTTTTTATATAATAATTTTCATTCTCCCTGAGCTGCTTTAGATTCATTGCCAGTATTGTTAATTTTGCAGGGTCTGCCAAACCTTCTGTCTGGTTGATAATGTCTACAGTTTCCTGTATATCGAACTTGTTCGTCTCTTCTTCTATATCCTCCTCTTCGAAGGCCCCTTCGTCCATTTCAAAGTCCAAGTCTTCTTCCGGGTCGTCATCGTTTTCAGAAATATCATCTTCCTGATTAACTTTACTGTAGATTCTAATAGTGTCGATAAAGTCCATAGCTTCGTCATAAAACTTAATATCCCCGTATTTCTTAAAGCTGCTGATTATTGCTTTAATGCATGTTTCTGTTCCGATCTCAAATTCGCTGATCAGTACTGTGCTTTCATTGTCTTTCATTGAATGCTTGCTTAAATGGCACTTCCCATGATACTTGTCATTAAAGACAGAAACAGCTTCTTCTATTTTTGTCCATCCTTCGTTTAGTATGCAATAAATTTGTTTTTTCATAATTTCTGAACCTTTCAATAAATAACTACAGTACAAAATACATGTTTATTTATTAAATCTCGCACTAGAAAATAGTTTTATAATTTTAACAAATAATATTAGATTCGCTAAGTTGGTTATGTTACGATGAAAAATTATAATATCCGTATTATTTTTGCTTATATATGCTTAAAAATTTGCAACATTACTTACATGATATTGTGATTTATGCATTTCTTCTATCATTAAAAGCATATACCAATACCACTATATGGTAATATTATAGCCTTTTATTATGCTTTAGGAATGCAAATATATTGTTCGAGGGGTATTTTGGCTATTTGTTTTGTATTTTGAGATCGTGGTTTTATGTGCATTTATATTTTCAAGCAAAGACTTTATTTTACAAAAACCAATATAAAAACTAATCACTATAATGCCACTGGTCCCTAGTGCCCCTGAGTTTAAGCAACTTGCTGTTGCACTTCCTTTAGCCCTGTTCATTTGTCTCTCCAATTTTTTTGTCGTTTTATTAGTCCAATTAGGCTATAACTAGCCCCACGCTAAAGATACATCTATGGACTGGAAAAAATGGGGGATCAAAACGGAAGCAAAAACAAACGGCTGTATGCATAGATTGAATTACTAGGTTGTTTTATTTTAAATATTTGAATACTATTAGTTGATTAAGGGCTACAGAGCTGATATTATAGAAATATAATTATTTATTATTTTAATAAAGGTAATAAAATAAACACCAAATTCTGCAGGGTGGGTAATAGTACTATTAATATTCTATTATTCACTTTTTTATAAAACAGGAGGTGGCTAGCATGTTGATGCAATCCAAAGTCATTCCCAATTTTTGCATCGGTTCATTATTAAACTGTTTAGATATGCTACCAGATTATAAGAGCGTAAACTTTAAACAGACATTGCAGACATATTACAAGGTGTCTAATCGTAAGTATTCTGAAATGTTACACTATAAGACTGCCTTTAATACGATAAAAACGCATGATGAAGAGATTACTATGTTTGCAAATGCTGCGCTAACCTCAATGCTTGAGCATCGCTTTTTCTGCAATAACGATCAATATATAGCGGAATGTTTTTTCGGTGATCTTAAAGATGCGTTAGACTTAGACCACACAAATTTTATCGATCAAGCTGAGAAATCAAAAATAGCAATAACCAATAATGGTAAGAGACAATATATACTTAATTTAATGGAATGTCCTATTTGTGCAAAAATGATTTTGCCAGACCAATTTGATGCTAAATCGCTCAGCCCTGGAATGGAGCTACTAGCTGATAACGAATTTACCGAGTTAACATTTAGTAATGAGTGGCTCATCAGATGGAATGTTCAATTTAAAAACAAAGATGAATCACTAGTAAGGTTTTGGAAAAAATGTTACTTCTGTATGTTCGGCTTGCTAAGAGAAGCGTTGTTTATGCATCATAACCAATCCGGATTAATTGATGAGCAGATTGACTCATGGATTAAAGAAATTGAACTAGTAAACCGAATTTACCGAAAATATCTAGAACAGACAACACTTTCTAGCATAGCAGTTACAAAGCTTTACCAGCTTTATTTGGAGAAGCAGGGCGTTGACGACGAAGATGATTTTGTAGACTCTTTATATTCAGAAGAAGCCAGGGCAAAACCCGTGTGTGCTACAACTAGCATTTTACCAGATACATTTCACGGAATAAAAATGGATTATTCTATGTTAACAACCAACTTACGTATCAATGACCGGGTTACTCCATATAAATGTATAGACTATAAAGATCCACTTGGACATTTTATTCCTCTAATGTATAACGAAATTATTTTACCAAAAAAAAATATATGCTACAACAGTACCATATTTGATATTGAAAATACACAAACACGCGTGGATATAAACGCACCACATATGGGTCGAAAGATTAATTTTATTTCTAGCAATTATCGTGACTTGCTGCTTCATGTCGCCATTGTTTCGGCAAAGAAATCTGACTACCGTCCGTTTTCATACCGCAAGGTACATATTGATACGTGTAAAAAAAGCAATATTATCCCTGGCGAGGAAAGCCGATTTAAATTTTACCTTAAACTTTCACCAATCGAATTTTTCGACCATATGGTAGTTCGTAACTATCTTAACAATGTTTACTCAGCAAACGGTTTTACTTTGCAGTATGACCGAGACTTTTTTGTTCGTAATGTAGAAATGACCGTAGCAGGTTTTGAGGATACCGGTGCTTTTTATTTAATGGCAGGCTGTGGAATTTGGGTAGTTTCGTCGGACAATTATCTTATGATTAGCCGCCGTTCGAATGTTCTTGAAAAACCTATTAATTTAGGCTATAGCGCTGCTGGTTCGTGCGAATATTCTACAAGATTAAAGTCGGATTCAAATGTTTCTGAATTTGAAGCTAATCCTTTCTTAACTGCAAAGCGAGAATTGTTTGAGGAATGTGCCCTTGATATCCCTGTTGAAAAATTGCAGCTAATTGCCTTTGGTATTGATTATGAGCGATATCTGCAACAATTCTCATTCTACTATCGGGCCGAAAGAACAGCGGATCAACTACTTGAATTGTCTAAACACGCTGAATCATGCAATGAACAGGTACTATTCGCAATACCTTTTACAGATGAAAACATATCTCAGCTAACACGGACTTTTGAGATTGAGCCCGGAGCAGTTGTATCTTTGTTCC
Organism: Christensenellaceae bacterium; assembly: GCA_963666505.2. Classification (GTDB taxonomy): domain Bacteria; phylum Bacillota; class Clostridia; order Christensenellales; family SZUA-584; genus JABGQS01. The sequence continues at coordinate 469,264 of CAXXXL010000003.1, forward strand.
GGCTTTGGGAACTACTTCATTGAATAATTTTCAAAAAGTATATAAAAAATAAAAAAATATGTTTTTGAAATTATAGTTATTGTAATCAGAATAATTTAAAAGGATTAGAAGTATCTAAATTAAATCATATTTCTACTTATCCCAACCAAGCAAGGATGTAAAAAATTATATGATAATTTGAAATCGGCACTTTGTATTTTGGATCTGCGTGATAATTCCATATTGTACTTACTACTTATTTAAAGACTATAAAAGGTTGGGCAGTTGGAAATAAAAAATTTACCCTTTATTTTACCCTTTATACACTTTGTTTTAATTGTTCTGAATTTTATATAATAAAATGAAAAGCCTTTAGATTGAGGGCACTGAAAAATCACTGTTTCCAGACGGGCCAGTGATTTTTTCGTATATTTATGCGTAACAGAAAAGATATGAATTATAAAAATCTCCGTACTTTTCATGATAAGCCGGATGGGTTGGGCCCAAAAGCTCATCTTTACCCATCAATTTAATGATTCTCTTGATATTCACTGCAAAAGCTGTAAAGTAAGCTTGTAATCGCATGGCGGAAAGACCCGTGGATTCAGCTGTTCTGAGACCGTGAGCCTGTTTAAGTTCTCCGTTCTTCTCCTCAATTCGGTATCGGATTCTTAAACGTTCGTTGAAATATTCGCTCTTCTCAAAATCTAAACGTTCCCGGTTCCGTTGACTTGTGATGGTGACACAGTAAGTCTTGGTCTTTGATTGGCCAACTCTACATTTGTCCGCATATGGACACTGTTGACATGTGTTTCTGTTGAAGTCGTAAATGAAATATTTATTATCGTATTTGCCCTGACGTTTATGCACCTTCTTGGCCAGCTCTCCCGCTGGACATTGCATCAGTCCTGCATCCTTATTGTATTCAAAACCGTCATTTTTAGGTTCAGCCGCATTTGCGATAACGGGATTGGATTTTGCAATCAGAGTAATTTTCTCCCCGTCACAATATTTAATGTTATCTATACTTGAATATGCTGTATCGCCGAGTATTTCCTTGACTTCAATGCCATTGCTTTTTGACTGCTCAAGCAGAGATTTTAGCATATAACCGTCGGATACTTCTCCGCTTGTAACGCCTATGCCTGTAATCAAACTCTCTTCTGTCATGGCGATATGATTCTTGTATCCAAAGAAGGTAGATGTGGCGCTCTTGTGGCCGAATCTGGCATCCTCATCATGCTTTGACTGGATTCCCCGGATACGATCGCTTTCTAACAATTCCTTGATATGGGCGTAGAGCTTTTGGATTTTTGGCTGACCACTGCCTAGGATATCTTCGCCAATATTCTCGAGAAGCTGTTGCGTATATTTAATCTCTTCTTCCAAATCTGCTGTTTCCAATGGTTTCTCTGGGAATTTCACGGACAGATCATACATGCTCTTATATATTTCCTTGCGCAGTTGTTTGCTTAGCCCCCGTAATATCTGAGTAGGTGTGGATGGCCTTGCGGAAGCTTTGGTATGGGTAGAATCCACGATTATTGCCGTGGATTTGATCAGCCCTTTTTGTATCGCCTGGGTGATCGTCTCTTTAAGCATTTCCTCCAGTATATCTTCTGTGATCCTCGTTTTACGGAATTTTGTCAGCAGGCTTGAGTCAATCATGCCATCTTCCGGGTCTAAATCCAGAAAGTATTTGTATGCCATATTGACTGCCGCATTTTGTATCAATGCCTCATCCGACAAATCATACAGCCTTTTCAAAAATAGCAGTTTGAACATCATCTCCGGCTCCTTTGCCGGACGCCCGTAGTGTTCACAGTAGCTTTCCCTCAACATCGGGTTTACAAAGCTGAAGTCTATGTTATCTTTGATCTTTCGCAGTAAATGGTTTTTGGGTACAATGATATTATACAATCCACGATATAGTGATAGCTTGATCTGAACTTCATTCCTGAGCATTTTATCACATCCTTGCTTCCTGTTTATATGCATAATTATACCATAAATATGATAAAAAGTCCTTTCGTTATTCACAATTGGACTTTTTCAGTGCCCTCTAGATATGGGCTTTTCTAGACATAGTTTTATGTATTTGTACTGCATTTTATACGGACTTTAGGGTTCGAATCCCACCTTCTCCGCCATCGTCACAAGGTACAATAGTGCCTTGTGATTTTTCTTTTTACGGATTATCCTGCCTGCACCTTGGTTGAAGTATCTTTTGTTACTTTGTCCGACATGTAATCCCTAAGATTCTCAAAGTCAGTATCATTAATCTTTCCAATGAAGTTGAAGTAGATATCAATTCGCTGGATGTAACCAATATCCGACTTTTCCTTCTTGTAAACTTCTATGTGGTCTATCAGCTCGACCACCGTTTCCCTATCAAGAGTTTCAATATAGTTTCTTGCTTTGAACTTCTCAACGATGTCCTGTATGTGCCCGGTATCGTCCCTGACTGAACTTAACTCCGCTTTTAGATCAATACGCTTTTTTGAAAGCTGCTCCTGCTTAGCTTCGTATCCGCTCATCAGTTTCTTAAACATCGCTTCAGAAACATTGCCGTTTAGAAGCTGTTCAAGCAATGCGTCTGTCTTCGGAGCGATACTTTGCAGCTCACGTTCGACCTTTTGCAGCTGTTTCTCAATCAACATACCGCTTCTGGATTTCATTCTGTCGTTGATTTCCAAGAGCTTTTCAAGCAATGCATCAGCATAATTGACAGCAATACTGGAAAACTTCTGAATCTCGCTGAGTACAATAGCTTCAAGTTCAGGTTCGTTGATTGCATGAAAGCTACATGCCGACTTACCCTGATTGCTGTATGTGCTGCACCGATAACGAGGATACTCTCCCGTTTCGATCTTAACGAGCTGATAAGTCATTTTCGAGTCGCAGTCCGCACAGAACACCTTAGCTGAAAATAAAGATACAGTGCCATCCTTTTTTAGTCTCGGTTTCGTTCTTCTCTTGTTCTGGCTAATGATACTTTGCACCCTTCTCCATGTTATTTCATCAATCAACGGCTCATGCGTGTTCTTTACAACTACCCATTGCTCTTTCGGTATCACATCACGGCGTTTCATCTTAAAGTTCTTTTTCTGCCGCTTGCCTTGTACCATATGACCGATATACACCTGATTGCGCAGCATCCGGAGTATCGTTGCGCTGCCCCAAGTCTCTGCATCCTGCGTATACGGATTCGGCTTTTCGATCCGACTGAAGAAGTGAACTCTTGGCGTTGGTATGCCTTCTTTATTGAACACTTCAGCAATATGCCGTGCGCTTTCGCCCATCGTATACATATGAAATATCCTGCGTACGATTTGCGCACCGTCAGGTTCAATGATTAGATGATGCTTATCCTGTGGATCACGCATGTACCCAAGCGCTGGTTGACTGCCAATAAACTCGCCTTTCTTCATCTGAGACTTTTTTGTCGTCTTGATCTTCCGAGAAGTATCCTTCGCATAGTGCTCATGAATTACGTTAAGGAATCCGGCGAAGTCGTTGTCTTTCTCACTATCCACGTTATCTCCGATCGCAATGAAACGAACATTATGCTTAGGGAAGAAATAATCTGTGTAATGACCAACCTGAGAATAGTTCCTCCCAAGCCTCGACAAATCTTTGACAATAACCATATTAATTCGTTTGCTTTCGATATCCTCGATCAACCGCTGAAATCCGGGCCTGTCAAATGTTGTACCGCTGAAACCATCATCGATGTATGTATCCTCGATCTCCCAACCCCTTTCGTTAATATAGTCCGTAAGCAAATCCCGCTGATTGGATATGCTCATGCTTTCGTTGTCCGTTCCATCGTCACGTGACAACCTTAAATAGATTCCTACTTTGTATTGCTTCATATAATATCCTCCCGATATCAATGCAGCATCCAAAGTAGCTTAGCTATTCCTAAGTATACTCCGGATGCTGCTTTTAATCCACTAAGTTTCAGTAATTTAAGAAGCTTTAATTCGCTTCTCAATTACCTTGCCCATCGTTTCAGTGAATGTCCTGTTGTTTTCGAAATAACTGGACACGGTGAAAGTTGTTTTCCCGATCTTCACGGTAGACAATATGAAGTTATTAGATATACCGTAGGTATCTAAATGTTCAACTCCTAATCTTTTTCTTTTTTCCATTTTTTCCTCCAATATGAAATTTTCAAGGTTCTCTTAGCGGCCTAAGCCGCTTGACTTTGTCTTTTTACGTTCCAGTCTTTTTTGTACTCTCTCCTCCCTTGCCTTCTGAAATATGTCCTTTATTAACTCCTCAACTCTTTTCGGCGCTAGCCTCATAGCGTCAACATAGTTTTTTGTACTCATAAATAATTTTTCAAACTTATCCTCTAAGCTCCATAACTGCTCTGTTACATCTTTTAGCTGCTGCTTTAGCGACCTTATTATTCCTCTTGATAAAACACCCTCCTTTGCAAGTGATATGACCTCTTTGTAATCCTGTTCATCAAGTGTCACCTTACCAAACATCTTTTTCTGCCCCATTTCATCAAGCTTCTGGAATGACCTGCTGCTCTGGTGCGCTACATTCAGTTTTTCAGAAACAACTTCAAGTTCATTTTGCTGCTCCTCAACCTGCTTTTCTATACGGGCAAGCCCTTCATTATCCTGCTGTATCTTGTAATCCAAAACAGATAAATGCTTAGTCGTACTTCCACGTACTCCCCTTTCAAAATCCTTGAATCCCGCATTCTTCATATGCTCAAAGAACCTGTCCTGCAGCAGTGAATACGATGGTATTAACACTGCTTTACCGTTCTCTGCAATTATTGGCTCTCCTTTCTCATCTACCGCTTTGACAGAAGCCCATTTTTTTGAATGGCTTACCTGGTGAATAACTTCTTTAACTGTTCCGACAAGCTCTTTGTCCTTACAACGCTTAGTCCATTTGATTTCTTTCTCCACAACGGGTATATATACTACATGCAGATGATAATGATAGACATCCCGTTTAAGCTCCTCCGAGAGGCTCCTGTTGCGCTCGTCGGCGTGCATAACTGCAGATAGGATATAATGCTCGCCTCCGGCTTCTTTAACAACCATCCGGTATGCCTCAGCAAAAAAGTCTTTTGCATATTCATATCCTCCGTGCTTATCAAAATACAAAGTGTTAACATCGAACACCATCTCAGCAAATACATCAGCATCCTGTTTTAATCCACGTGTACTGATAATTCCTTCTTCAAGTAATTTGTCAAATTCCTGCGTATATGTGCCTTCACAGCTTTTAAAACTGATATTGAGGCTGCTTCTCTCAAGTACAATATCCGGATTGGAATAAATTTCGTTCTTGCGTTCGTTATGACGTTCCCTTATAGAGAAGTTACTGCGTGGATACGCCTTATTTCTTACAACTGTGCGATCAACTTTGGATATACACCTCATCTCCTTTCATTATCGGCGCTTTTAAGACGGGCACTTCCGAAGGAAGTGTTTTACCCACTATGACACTTTCAGCGAAGCTGCAAAGATGCCAAGTGGGCGCTTCCCGCGGGGCTCTGCGAGGCTTAATAAATCGGATGATTTGCTTAGCAAATCCCATTTCCAGCGGCGTTTTGATATGCGCCTTGCACCAGCAGGAAATAAACAATGCACCGTCATGGCGCATATTTTTACCGGCTGCTTTCAAAATATGAACCATCATGGTTCATATATCGTCTAAAGACGATAACAGCGCTTCCGGCAGCTCAGATATTTTATCTGTTGTATGTAAATCTTCGGATTTACTTTTATAAGCTGTAACAGAAAATGAAACATTTTTCAGCTCTTCCTTGATGATCTGCCTTATTATCTCCTCTAACCTGTTATCATGCTGTACTTTAAGAATACAATCAACAACATATTCGCTGCGCAGTTTTCCGGATTGTGCATTGTAAAGTTCAAATGCTTCCCGGTGACGAGGGTTCTCCATATCAAAAGTCAGATACCGTCTCTCCCGCATATCCTTAACCCAGTAAGAGCTTGTATCCCTCTGAGTTGGCAAAGCGGTCAAGGATAACTATTGTATTTATCTCTGATGAATACAGCCTGTCACCAAGCAGTTCTGCACCGCCTTTTGCAAACACGATAGGCAGTTTCAAATCAAGTCCCCGTTCACGCAGGGCGTTCAGCAGCTCCTTCAGGTAACGCTGCATACAGCGTTCCACAATAACACGTATTTTTTCTTTTTCAGCGTGTTGTATCAATCCATGCATAGCGTCTGCAATTAGATCATCTGATAGGATAATGTTCTCCTGCTGAAGTTCACTGCGAATATCATTGAAAAGCGTAATCGTGCCCATACGCAGGCTTGCGCAGCTTCCTCTGTCTACCTTAAAATAATGCAGTGTTAGAACATCAACCGTATATCCGCCAATGTCAACAAGCGTGATGTTGTTGTATTCTTTAAGCTGCTGATAGTACCTGCATAGAGCTGCGTGTCCCTGGGCAAACACCTTGCAATATGTAATGTGACAGTGGTAATCCGTATCTTCGAAGCGAAAGTGAATATCATCTCGCAGGAAGTATTGACCAAATGCTTTCTTTTGCGCTCCATAGATATCAATTGGTAAACCAACACCTAGTATTATCTCAGCAGTTGATACGCCCACAGTTTTCATAGCGTTTGCGATTGCCGGAAGCGTTAATATAAATGTGTCTTCTTCTTTTGTTTTCTCCTGCTGGAAACTTAACCGCTTACCTCCGACTGCGTAATATGACCCTTCGTAGAATAACTGCATTTCACTGGTGATAAACTCACTGTCGCTCACGGTGAAACCCGATGCGTACAGCATCCGCTCCGATGATTTTGTGTTGTAGTTACCGTTGTCAATTCCGATTTTAAGTTGTGTCATTTTTTCTCACTTTCTTTGTAATTTTTGGTTAAATAAAAACGTCTCTCCCATAGAGGAGAGACGATACTTCAAATTTTACTGTGTATTTAATTATTGCTTAAACTATTCTTGCTTGTCCATATAATCAAGATATTGTTCTGCGATTCTGTTAATACGCTTCAATACTGCGCTATGTGTACTGTATCCAAGCTCATCCGCAATTTCCTGATATGTGTCTCCGTTAACACGCATTTCAAGTATTTCACGGTCACGACTGTTGAGCGTTCCATAAAAGCGCTGAGCGTCTATTTTGCTGCAAGAAGTATCCTCAAAGTCGGCACCTTTGTTTGTAATGAAATAGCAAAGCTCTGCATCCATGGTATCACTTTTTGAATTGCTGTAGTGCCTATCAATAAGTTGATCAAGAGAAACTGTCTTGAACCTTGCACGTGTATGATACCATTTCCGATACAAATCTATTTTGGCGTTACTGTATCGGTTATCGTAATCTTCGATGCAGCGCATTTCCCGTATTGCCTGTATACATGGAACCAGATTGTTCTTATTTATACCGTCAATACCTATTCGCAGCATGATGCTTTCGAATTCATCTGTATTTAACCATCTTTGTTCTTTCTTTGATGTATTAGCAAGACCCTGCGGTGTAATACCGCTTAGATGTTCAAAAGCTTCTTCCCATATATACGTAGCGTGAGCTAACCGCCACATTGGGTCATATCCAGAAAAACATTCCATGTATGTTGAAATTCCAAATGCAGGCCAAACGTAGAAAGCTGTCAGATCGCATACCGCCTGAAAAAAGAAGTCGCTGTTAAGCATTGTATACCATTGCTCTTGCTTGAAGATACCATGCACGTTTCTTGGCATATCCACAAGGCCGGGGCAGGTATCTTCCAATAGTTCTTTCGGGAATAAATAAAAAAGCGGCAGATACTCAAAGTTATTTAGATTTACGACAGTAATTTTGTTTTGCTCCGGATGTAGGAATTGTATTTTCATCGGCGTCTCCTGTTACTAAATATTAGCTGCTCTAATATATTACGTCAACAGGTGTACAGATTTGTTCCCATTTGCTTAACTTTTTTATATTTCCATTACTTTTTTAGTTTGCGTTTAACTAAAATGTTGCAGCATAGATAATGAAATTGGCTTAGGTTAGGTTTATCTTCAAATACTTTTTTACCAAAATCCAATTCAATACAAAGAACTTCGACTTACATTTCTTTTTGGTATGCTTTGTAGTAAATAAAGTTATTAAATATCTAAATGAAATTTTCTATACTCTGTAGGTGTAATTCCTACTTTTTTCTTGAATATTGATGAGAATTGGTATGAGTCATAGCCTATCTTTTCTGCAATCTTTTTTATAGAGTCATCAGTTGTTTCTAGAAGTGTTTTTGCGAGTTCGATTCGCTTTTGAACTATCTTTTGTTTAAATGACATTTTGAATTCCTTTTTCATTATTCTTTCGACTTGTCTTTTACTTAAATGTAGTCGGTTAGCAAGATCTAAAATTGATACTCTATTAATATAATTCTCAAGCAAGAAATTCTCTATTTCTGAGATCCTATATTCGAGTGATATTGTAGGATTTATGTAGCATTTTTGAATTTTATTGGCATAATAATCCCTAGTAATTTTTATAGTAAGCTGTGAAAGCAAAGAACAAACGTTAGAATAATATCCAACAATAGGATTGATTAGCTCGTGTTTAATCTGTTCTATTATCCTTAACAATGTTCCATCATCTTTAGTGACAAAAAAATCTAAATTAAGATACACATTACGAATTAGCTCGTATTCATGAACTGGAGTGGTTTCATCATATTTATTATTTGTTTCTATTTTAAATTTAATTACTATTTTTTTTATTTGATTAGCTGCTTTCTGACTATGATAGACATTTGGCCCGACAACATAGTAATTATTTGGCTCGACTTGATATTTTACTCCATTGGCAATAAAATTGCACAAACCACTATCTATGTATACTAGCTCAAATGATATGTGATTATGTTTTTGTATATTTGTAGTTATATATGGCTCAATAAAGGAGTCTCGCAATGAAAAATAAAAAATCAATTGACCCAGTTTTAATTTGAACTCGGTTTGTTCCATTACATTCCTTTGTTAAATAAGCGACAATTGCTTATCATATTTGTCGTGTAAATATATTTACTATTATTAAAGCAATACAATATAATTATATCAAGAAAAAATAAAATAGCAAATTAATTTATAAGTTTTTTCACCAATTTGAAATTGTAGTATTAGAAAGCTTGATGTTGCTTAGCAAACGGAGCATAAAGGCGATTTTTATAAATAAGTCATTGCCGATATAAAACATGTTTAAGGCAGTGATGTATCGGGAAACAGCATATCGCATTCGCTTAGAATCTGTCTTTCGAAAAAGGTTGCTAATAGATGGTGGCAATATGACAGAGGGTTTAGGAACAAAGAACGAGTGGTAACATTTTCTCATTACAACGGGAAATAGAGTAATGGGGATAATCGTGGTGAAGAAAAGAAGCTATACCACAGAAAGGGCAAGGCAGACTTGCCAGGCTTTTATACTCGTGAAGAGTTAGGTCAATAGGGTTCAAACTAAGCAAATCAATTCCGCGGAGTTGTTTTTGATAACCAAGAGTATCTTTGCCGTAACGATAAAAGTTATGAGAATTGGTGGACTTTGGGCAACGAGAATGGTAAAGTTTTTGCATTGAGACTTTGTATCCTTTCGGGAGATATTTGTTTTGTGCAGAAACATTGTACCTGAAAGGCTAATAGGGTCTCATTTTCATTTAACTTTATTAAACGGTGTAAAATATGGTGTAAAATATAAGGAGGAAATCAAAATGAAGAGATTATTAGTATTGTTACTAGCTCTTTCTATGGTCATTGCTCTCTTTGTTGGCTGCCAGAAGGAAACGACTGACACGACCGACGATATGACTGATGACACAGCTGACGACACTACAGATGTAGCTGAAGACAACACATCTGATCAGGTGCCTGATGTCAAGGAAACACCGCAGGCAGGCGAAGGAGAGAAAGTGTATGTGAATGACACTGCTGTCCTGAACCTTGACTGGTGGGCAGGTATAGGCACAGACTCCAAGTTTGAATGTCCTTATCGTGACGTACAAAGCTTGTATTCATTCATGCTCTGGAATACATTGGTAAAGGCGGATCCGTACAATCCAACCGATGCTTCTCCTGAAGGTTTGATCTACGACCTTGCTAAGAGCATGACAGTTTCTGAAGATGGGCTTACTTACACATTCGCGATCAGAGACGATGTAGTATGGACAGATGGAGAACCGTTAACTGCTGAGGATGTAAGGTTTTCTTATGAGACACAGCTCAAAATAGTTCACACCTTTTATGGTGCAAATATGACGGCAATCACAGGTGCACAGGCAGTTCTTGACGGGGAAGCTGATACATGCGAAGGTATTTCTATTGACGGTAACAATTTTATCATAAAACTTGATGTGCCATTTGTGGACATAGTAACCAAGTTATTTACACGGCTGCCTATACTTCCTGAGCACTTGCTTGGTGAAGTAGACCCGATCGAGTTTGATGACTATCTTGATTTCTGGACACATCCAATCGGCACAGGCCCATGGATGATCGACGAAGTTAATTTCCCGAACTATTTCACAATGGTCCAGAACCCGGATTGGTACGGCGAACCCGTAAACATCCAGAACATTACTTTCACAAGCCACGTAACAGGCGGCGTTGACGCAACTCTTGCAGATCTTATTGCAGGCAACTTAGATTATGCATTTGGTAATGGGGTTAATGATATAGCGGCTGCTCAGAATGTTATAGCAAACAATCCTGATCAACAGATGTTCACACGACCTTCATCTTATCAGCGTATGTTAGTTTTTAATGGTAAGAGTTCAAACGACGGTCAGAGAAATGAATTTATGGACATCAAAGAAGTGCGCCAGGCCTTTAATTTAATCATCGACAAATCGTCTGTAGCAGCAATGTACGGCGAAGCAGGGACACCTCTTACAACGGCTGTGCTGCCGGGCAACGATTGGTATAACTCTGAAATCCCGGCTTGGGAGCGCAATGTTGAGAAAGCAAAAGAGCTGCTTGACAGTGCAGGCTATGACTACAGCAAAGCTATAAGGCTGTGCTACTACTACAACGAGCAGACCACGAAGGACATCATGGACATCTTCGTTCAGAACTTCGCTGAAGTCGGCATCACGTGTGCTCCGTTTTTGGCAACGGGCGACCTTGGCGCTATACTTTACGACGTAAGGAACTGGGATATCATGTACTGTGGTTACTCAACAGCCAACCCGATATACATCTATGATATGTATTTGACGTCAAAACCTTATAATAAGTACATGGGTGACACAGAATTTAGGGCAGAGGTATTTGAGCCGCTATTTGCTGAGTTTACATCAACAAGCGAACCTATAGCACGGAAGGCTATTGCTGATGAGATTCAGGTTTGGGCTGTTGAAAACTGTTATTCAATACCAATATACGGACTCTCAAGGATAACGATAGTTAACACCAACAAGCTTGAGTTTGATACGCAAATATTCCAGACTGATGAAAATCTTGGTGCAGATTTTATGTGGTCGACTTGGAACTTGATTGATTGGCAATAGGTTTTAGTTCCGGACATTTAGTAATTAATGAAATGACCGTATGTTGCCCATTCCGGCAACATACGGTAACTATCTTTTGTATCTGCAGTTTTAGGTTAGAAAAAAGAATTAATAAGAAATCAGCAGATCAAAGAGGAGAATTAATACTCTGAAGTATATTAAAAAAGCTATCAATAGTAACAAGTTCAATATTAAAGTATCCAACTTATATATACTAGTTACTATTTCCTCCTAACCAGACAGGTTCTCTTATCCTGTCTGGTTAGTTATTGATATATACCTTCGAGTTAAAGATTCACTTGATTTGAGTCTATAAATAATTGGAGTTCGTATGTAAAGTAATATTATCATAGAAAATAACACATTGGTAATAAAAACTAATAATGCAATGAAACTATGATTTATTGAAAAACTGGAGGATAGAAATGAACACGCGACCTAACTTTTTATATTTAATGACTGACCAGCAAAAATACTCAACACTTGGAGTTGAAATTGGCAAAGAAAAGGTTTCTCCATTTTATGATTGGGGGGCGAAACAAGGAATTTGCTTTAATCAAGCATTTTCACCATCACCTATATGCACACCTTCCAGAACATCAGTAATGACAGGAGTGCATCCTCTCGTTCATGGGGTGACCTGTCATCAAAACAGAGCGCCATTTAACTTAAAACAACTTCCTGAGTTTCTTTCAGAAAATGGGTACTATACTGCAGTTTGTGGTCATTATGAGAGAGCAAGAAACTTAACCAGAGGCTGGCACGAGCAAATTTGTGTTAATGAACCAGGTGAGCTTTCTAATGCAATGGAAACTATCCATTCTTATGGACGTAAAGATGTGGGATGGTCTTCCGGGCAAATGGATATTGATTCTACTGAAAGTCATGCGTCTAGACTTACAAACAAAGCTATTTATATGCTAGAGCAAGTACAAGCATCTAAAAGGCCTTATTTCTTGCATGTCCCATATATTGAACCACATCCTCCCTATTTTGCTCCTAAACCTTATGGCCAAATGTTTGACATAGAGAAAATTACTTTTGATTATGATCAAAACATTGCAATAGATGTAACACGCCCTGATTGGCAGGTTTTAGCCATGAGCCAGTGTGGGACACATAAAGCAAAAGAATTAGATTTTAGAAAAGTCATTTCTCAGTATTTTGGTATGATTAGGTATACTAATGACCAGATGAAACGACTTTATAATGAGATGGAAGCAAGAGGAATGTTAGAAAATACTTGGATAATTATATCATCGGACCACGGTGACTTCACAGGGGAGAAAGGTTTGTTTAATAAGTGCGAGACTTTATATGAGTGCCTTTTACATGTACCTTTGATAATTATTCCTCCAAAAAAACTAAGATCAAAATATTGTGGAACACAAGTTAACGATTTAATAGATCTTACGGATCTATTTTCTACAATACTTTCTGCTGCTAAAATAAAAATTCCAGAATATGCGCAGGGAAAAGATTTGATTTCTTGGATTGAAGACGGTATGAAAAGGTCTCTTCATAAATATGTTTGTTCACAAGTGGGAGATTATCATGGATACCTTAAGACTACTTTTCCTGGGGGAATATTTGAATGCGGTAGACATAAAGGTCTAGTACAAGCTGTAAGAAGTAAAGATTATCTTTATATAAATGATCCTGATTATGGTGAAGAGGCATACGATATAAAAAACGATCCTTATGAGCTTAAAAACCTATTTAATGATCCTAACTATAATATCCCTAATGAATTGAGTAATATTATTAATTATAGTAAATTATGGCATAAAGAGTGCATGCGATTAAGAAGAAAGCTTGAACTGGTTCCGGGAGATAGAGGCTTCTTTAATGACCAGTTTTGGATAAAAAACTAAGCTTGAAACAAATAAAAAGATTGTTAAAAAGTAGTTAAGTAGTGACCCACCCTTAGTAATACTACAGATCTGAATTAAGAAAATATTAGCTAAGCTACTAATGAATACTACAAGACTCTTTTTATACCTTGTATCTATGGTTTCTTTCTCCGCCATGAAAAAAGAGAATGCCAACAGGCATTCTCTTTTTTCATTCTGTCAAAGGTGGGATTCGAACCAGAGGAAAAGCAAACATGCCGGTGGTATGTTTGCCCGAGGCGGCGTGATAGGGCGAAGCCCGGAGCGAATCCCTGACGCTGGGGGAGCTGCTGAAAACGAAGGTGCTTTTTGTTTTGAAGAAAAGATAGTAGGATTCGAATGAGTTTATGCAGCCGCCAGCCTGTGCCCTATAGGGTATGGCGGATAAAGCGACGAAGGCAGGCCTGATAGTGAAGCGAAGCGAAATGGCGAGAATCCCACCTTCTTCGCCAATCAAAACCCCTTTAAATAGACATTTTTTATGGTTATATATCGGATTTACCCTTTATACCCTTTGTGTTCTATATGGGCTTTTGGGTTCAAATCCTCTCTCCCAATACAGCAGTACTTTAGTGTTGCTTTGGGTCGGTCATTTCAAGACCTGTTTGCAGCAAATATGCCTTTCTAAACGGAAAAATAATCATTATGGGTATTTGCTAAAAAAATATTGAAATTATAAATAATAAGCAGTATAATATATTAAAAGAATATTACTAGATTTTATGCGATAACGTATAATAAACGACCTGTTGACAAAATACCCAGGCAACCCTTTATATGGTATAATAAGCATGACGGAGGGTACTGCATATGATGGGAAAACAAAGCGGACAGCAAGAGATGGTCTTTATTGATATGGAATCCATGATACCAGAAAATCATTTACTTAGAAAGATTAACAAGCTGGTTGATTTTAGTTTTATATATGAAATCGCATCTGGTTATTATGCAAAAAGGGGGCGCCCATCAATTGATCCTGTTTTATTGATAAAGATGCTATTGATTGGGTACTTATACGGGATAAAGTCAGAAAGGCGTCTAGAGCAAGAAGTCAATTTAAATATCGCATATCGTTGGTTTTGTGGACTCAATTTGTCAGATCGGGTTCCGGATCATAGCACCTTCAGCCAGAACAGGCGAAGACGGTTTCGTGATAACGGTTTTTTCAAAGCTATCTTTATTGAAATCGTAAAACTGTGTGTGGATAATGGACTGGTGGACGGGCAATGCGTTGTATGTGATGGCTCTTTTTTACCATCCGAAGTAGCGGCGCAGAGCGGCATGATTATTGAACAGACAGTTCAGAAAAGTATGCAAAGTTATTTGGACGAACTGGACAAAGAGCTGGCTATGCAGCCGGGTTATAAAGCAGTACAACCTAGCTCAACAGTCATTTCGAAGCATACGAGTAAAACAGATCCTGAATGTGGGTACATACGTAAGAGGAAAAAGGCTGGACTAGGGTATCTAGCGGAAACAACTGTTGATTGTAAGCATGGGATTATAACAGGAATGGATGTTTATCCCGCAAACACAAAAGAGAGCAGTATTGTTCTTAAGCACTTAAAAGATCAAATGGTAAACAGCGAATTTGAGATAAAGCGGCTGGCACTTGATGGCGGTTATGATATGGGTGCAGTACATCGTGGATTAGAGCTTCTAGGCATCGAAGGATATATACCAGCTATACCTTATTCAAATGGACCAGAGAAACATGGATTTACATATCAGCCGGGGGACGATTGCTTTATCTGTCCACAGGGACACGCTCTTCATTATGATAAGCTTTATTGCGTACGGTCAACTGGAAACTATCTAAGGTGTTATATCTCTTCCAATGATGCATGCGACACCTGCCCTCAACGAGATTCTTGCTTAGGTAAAGAAAAGAGGCGTCGAATTATGGCCAGTAGTTTCTATCCTGCATTTTCTAGGGGACATAAACGTACAGAATCCCAAACTTATGATTGGATAATGCGGATGCGAGCCATCTGGGCAGAGGGTACGTTTTCAGTATTGAAGAGAGAACATAATCTCCATAACATAAGAAAAAGAGGCCTTCTGAGAGCAAAAGAAGAAAGTCTTCTAGCTGCAGTTGCCTTAAATCTTAAAAGGATGGCAAACTCGGTGTTTAATGGCCTTTCTGAAACATTTAGATATCCTTTCTATAAACTAATTTGCAATTGTTACTCGGTATTTAATGTGTGTGCGGCATGAATTAGTGCTTTTGTCAACAGGTCGAATAAAGTTCGCAAAAGTGAATAAAGGAAAGACCATCGGTAACTCCGAAAAGATAAGTGACAAAACAAATCAAAGGAGTGTAAACCGATGGTCTATGAAAATAATACTTTATCGCTGGAAAAAATGCTACTGTCATTTATGGCAGAGCAAGATCCGATACAGTCAATGCTGCAATGGCTGTGTGAGCAAATGATGGATGTTGAATTGGCAACAAAGATACAAGCGAACAAATCTGAAAGAACTGACGAACGCAAAGGATACCGTTCAGGGTATCGTGTCAGGAGATTTGACTCAAGGATGGGTACAATCTACCTGTTGGTTCCGAAGCTGAGGCAAGGCGGGTATATACCGTTCTTTGTGTCAGAAAAATCAAGGTCAGAAGCTGCATTGATCAACGTAATCCAGGAAGCGTATATCAACGGAGTATCGACTCGAAAGATCAGAAGACTTGCTCAGAGCCTTGGTATAGAGTCCATCTCACGTGGACAGGTATCGAACATCACCAAAGAACTTAACGAACAGGTTCAGGCTTTTCGGAATCGAAGTCTGAAGAAGACATATCCTGTATTGTGGGTCGACGCACTGTACGAAAAGATACGATACGACAATAAAGTCATTAATATGGCTGTAGAAGTCGTAATAGGCATTGATACTGACGGAAAACGGGACATCTTGGCGGTAGAGCCAATGCAGGAGGAATCCGAATCGACCTATAAGAGCCTGTTTGACAGCCTAAAGTCCCGAGGGCTGGAAGATGTATGGCTTGTCGTATCAGACGCCCACAAAGGCTTGACTAAGGCAATCAGGGAGTCTTTTGTCGGATGTACATGGCAGAGGTGCAAAGTGCATTTCATGCGCAATATCCTAGCTAGGATACCCAGCAAAGACAAGGCTGTTTTTGCATCAAAACTAAAACAAATCTGGCTGCAGCCTGATATTGATTCAGCAAGAGCTTATGCTGATAATTTGATGGATAATTACGAGATCCGTTATCCAGAGGCTGCAAAAATTTTAGAGGAAGGGCTTGAAGATTCGATTCAGTTTTATACTTTCAAACATATGGACCATAGAAAAATATCTTCAACTAATATGCTGGAGAGACTGAACCGAGAGATTAGAAGGCGAACCAATGTCGTAGGCGTATTCCCAAATATGGATTCCTACATCCGTCTGGTTACAAGTCACTTGATAGAATACAGCGAAGACTGGTGTTCTGGGAAAGCATATGTAAACCCAGAGAAAATATCGCTTATTAAGGAGGAACGGCAGATGGCAGCATAATCACTACGGGGTAACTGATGGTTTTTGCGAACTTTATTTGACACTAGCACAAACCGAATAGCAAACGTTTTGTTTGCACTTTATATACAATTAAAACAGCATAAAACCATTCAAACATATTGATTTTTTTAGCAATAAGTATTATCATAAAGGTCAGGGAAAGTCAAACTTTATTAATTGTATATAAATAGAGGTTTTTAGACGTATAAAAGGGGGAAAGCGTATGCAATATAAAGACTATTACAAAACGCTGGGCGTAGAGAAAACTGCGACTCAGGATGAAATAAAAAAAGCTTACAGGAAGCTTGCAAAAAAGCATCACCCCGACCAGAACAAGGGCGATAAAAAGTCGGAAGCTAAGTTTCAGGAGGTCGGCGAAGCGTACGAAGTTTTGGGTGATAAGGAAAAGAGGAAGCAGTATGACGAGTTCGGCAGCCAGACCAACTTTTCCGGAGGACATAACTTTGACCCGTCGCAGTATGGATTTGGCGGCAACAACGTGCATTATGAATACAGCAGCGGCGGAGCGGATGACTACAGCGATTTCTTTAACATGTTCTTTGGCGGCGGCGGTTTTTCTTCTGGCGGCAGAGGGTTTTCTTCGTCGGGCGGTGGTTTTGATATAAACGATCTCTTCGGAGGAGGCGGACGAACAAGCCGAGCGAACGTTGTTTATGACGGAGAACACATCGAAGCAGAGATAGAGATCACCCCTGAAGAAGGAGCAGCAGGCACTGAAAAGCGTATCGCACTACAGACCCAAAGCGGCACACGTAATTTTACTTTTAAAGTGCCAAAAGGCGTGCGCGACGGTGAGAAGATAAGGCTGAAGGGACAGGGACACCCCGGCACAGGCGGCGGCAAGAGCGGAGACCTTCGGCTGATTGTTAGGATGAAGCCAAGTACACGTTATGCGATCGATGGTAATGATTTGACCACAACGATAGATTTGATGCCATGGCAGGCGGCACTGGGTGACAAAGTGTCAGTGTATACACTTGACGGGCGTATTAACGTAAAGATCCCTGCCGGGATACAGACTGACAGCAAGATAAGGGTAGCAGGCAAAGGGTATCCTGCACGTAATGCGAAACAAGGCGACCTATACATAAAAGCACGTATAGTGAACCCCAAGGAATTGTCGCCGAAAATGAAGGAATTGTATGAAAGGATGAAACAGACTTATAAATAAATCGCAAAGGAGGCGATCAGATTATGGATTTAGATAGATTTACAGAAAAAGCGATGGGTTCGGTTGCAGCAGCACAGGAAACAGCGCTGCGAATGGGACATCAACAGATAGAAGGGGAGCATATACATCTGGCGCTTGCGGTGCAGCAGGATGGGCTTATTCCCAGGCTGCTTGGATATATGGGTATCGATACCGGAGCGTATACACAGGATTTAGAGGCAGAGATTTCTAAACTGCCTCAGATACACGGTGACGGAGCTTCTCCACCGTATGCATCAAGACGGTTCAATAAGATACTCATAGCTGCGCAGGATGAAGCAAAAAGGTTCAACGACGAGTATACAGGTGTTGAGCATATTTATATTGCGCTTTTAAAAGAGCATAGTACTCCTTCTCAGCAAATTTTCAAAAAATACGGGGTTTCACTAGACAGCTTTATGGAAGCGCTCTCGAAGGTTAGAAGTAACCAGCGCATCACGAACCAAAACCCGGAGGAAACGTATGATTCACTAAAGCGTTTCGGGCGTGACCTTGTTGAGATGGCAAGAGAGGGAAAGATAGACCCGGTAATAGGACGGGATGAAGAGATAAGGCGTGCTATACGCATACTCTCACGCAGAACTAAAAACAACCCTGTTTTGATAGGTGAGCCGGGCGTCGGCAAGACGGCGGTGGTTGAAGGGCTGGCGCAGCGTATATTGGCAGGTGACGTGCCGGAGGGGCTTAAGGACAAGACGATATTTGCGCTTGACCTCGGTGCGCTCGTTGCAGGAGCAAAGTATAGGGGAGAGTTTGAAGAGAGGCTAAAAGCCGTTCTTGAAGATATCAACAAGTCGGAAGGGCAGATAATACTGTTCATAGACGAGCTGCATAATATAGTTGGAGCAGGTAAAGCCGAGGGAGCAATGGATGCGGGCAACATGCTAAAACCAATGCTTGCAAGGGGTGAGCTGCACTGCATAGGCGCAACGACTCTAGACGAGTATCGTCAGTACATTGAAAAGGACGCAGCGCTGGAGCGGCGATTCCAGCCGATACTGGTAGACCAGCCTACGGTGGAGGATACTATATCGATATTGCGCGGACTAAAAGAGCGTTTTGAGATACACCATGGAGTGCGCATAACGGACAACGCTTTGATTGCGTGTGCGACTCTTTCAGACAGGTATATTTCGGACAGATTTTTACCGGATAAAGCAATCGATCTGATGGATGAAGCGGCGGCGATGATACGTACAGAAATAGACAGTATGCCGAGCGAGCTTGATGAGATATACAGGCGTGTGATGCAGCTGGAGATAGAGAGGCAGGCGCTTAAAAAAGAGGACGATGCTGCATCTAAAGCTCGGCTGGAACGGCTGGACAAAGAGCATGCTGACCTTAAAGAAAAAGCCGACAAGATGAAGGCGCAGTGGGAGCTTGAAAAGGTAAACATACACCGTGAGAAGGAAATAAAACAGCAGATAGAGGACGTTCGACGTGAAATAGAGGAAGCCAAGCGCCAGTATAACCTTGAGCAGGCGGCAAAGCTCGAATATGGAGAGCTGCCCGAGCTTATAAAACAGCTTGAGGACGAGAAAGCAAGAAACGCACAGGCAGACAACGAGCTACTCAAGGAAGAAGTAACCGAAGAGGAAGTGGCTCAGATCGTATCCAGATGGTCGGGTATACCCGTTTCCAAGCTGGTCGAGAAAGAGAAAGACAAACTGCTGGGTCTTGAAGATATACTCCACAAGCGTGTGATAGGACAGGACGAAGCGGTAACGGCTGTCAGTGACGCTATTATACGTGCACGCTCCGGACTCAAAGACCCGGGAAAGCCGATAGGCTCGTTTATATTCCTTGGGCCGACGGGCGTCGGCAAAACCGAGCTTGCAAGAACGGTCGCTCAGGCGCTGTTTGACAGCGACGAGAACATTGTTAGGATAGACATGTCGGAATACATGGAGAAGCATGCAGTTGCAAGGCTTATCGGTGCGCCTCCGGGATATGTAGGATATGAGGAAGGAGGACAGCTGACCGAAGCAGTGCGGCGTAAGCCATACAGCGTAATACTTTTTGATGAGATAGAAAAAGCGCATCACGATGTTTTCAATGTACTGCTGCAGCTGTTGGACGACGGGCATTTGACTGACAGCCAGGGGCGGACGGTGAACTTTAAAAATACCGTAGTGATAATGACATCGAATATCGGCAGCGAGTATCTTTTGAATGGTATCGACGCCGAAGGTGAAATAGAGCACACCGCACGTGAGCAGGTTATGAATGAACTGCACGTGCACTTCCGACCGGAGTTTTTGAACCGTGTGGACGACATTGTACTGTTCCGTCCGCTGAAGAAGGAAGATATTATAAAGATAATCGACCTGTCGCTGGCGGATATACAGAAGCGGCTTGACGAGCGCAGCATTAGCATGAGCGCAACGACCGAAGCAAAGAGCCTTATAGCAGACAAGTCATATACGCCGGTGTTTGGTGCAAGGCCCGTCAAACGGTATCTGCAGAAGTTTATTGAAACGCAGATAGGCAAGCTTATTATAAGCGGGGAGCTAAGGGACGGGCATAAAGTTGTCATAGACTCTGATGGCGATGAACTGAAGCTAACGGCAGAATAGAGTAGATATAAAAATAAACTCCGCATGGCATATCAGAGTCTGTGCGGAGTTTTTGTTTTATAAAAAACAATGTTCTAAAAATGGTTAACTTATACAAATAGCTCAATCAATAAAGTCTTTATACAGCATGCTTTCCTGAATTCCTGTGTTGTTTTGATATTTGCCGCTGTCATAGCTGTCATAGTCGCCTTCGATGGTGTGGAAATACATCTGGCAAACTTCGACACCGGCATATATCCTAACAGGCTGGACACAGAATATCTCAAGCGTCCAGTAGCCCTTGAAACCCACGTCGCCAAAGCCGGCTGTGACGTGTATGAAAACACCGAGACGCCCTATGGAAGAGCGTCCTTCCAGCATAGGAACAAGATTGTATGTCTCGGTATATTCCATCGTGCGTCCTAAATAAAGCTTGTTTGGCTGGAGCAGAAAGCCTTCTTTTGGTATAACGACTTTGCTGGCAGTGTTTCTTTTTTTCATGTCAAGTTCATATGAATCGTAGACTAAAAGCTCGTCATGAAGGCGAAGGTTGTAGCTGTTTGGGTTAACTCTCTTTTTGTCGAAAGGTTTTATGATTATGTTGCTGTCTAAATATTCTTCTATCTTTTTGCCGGAAAGTATCATGTATATAACCCCTTTAAAAATTATAGAAGAGTTATATCATTTATAATGATATATTTCAACTGTTAAACTTAGGTTTGCGATGCTAAAATTATGCATGCATGTGATAAATAAGCAAAATTAACGGTGATATTTTCTAATATTGGGAATATTAAATTAGAAAATATCAAATATATTGAAGTTGAAAAAGAGCATACAAGAAGCGAAACATAATTGACATATGCCCATAAAGTGATATAATTCGAAACATAAGGAAGTGAAGTTTGAAACAAAAACATTGTAATACAACATAGAGGCATAAAAAATAAACCATAAGGAACTTACAGTACATTGAAAAAAGAATATGGTACAAAAAATCAGGCTACAACGCCATCCTGGTCAACGACGATGTACCCAATACGCTTAACGGCAGCAATCGCCTGATCCACAGATAAAGTGCAATTAGTTGGAATAGCATCCTCCTTCTTATAAAGGTCAGAATTATAAGGCTCAGACTTTTTGAGCATGGCATAGATGGCGGTAAGCAGCATTCTGCAGACAGCGATAATTGCTTTCTTGTGCCCACGACGCTTTTTGAGCGCAAGGTAGCGTCTTTTGATCTCAGGGTTCTTGTCTGATTTACAGACGGTAAGCGCATTCTGAACCAAAAGCGGTTTGATGTAAGCTCCGGCACGTGTAATACGTGTGGTTTTCTTCTTTCCGGCACTCTCGTTGTTTTGAGGAACGAGACCAGCCCACGAGCAGAGATGTTTGGCTGTTGGGAACACGGACATATCCACGCCGATTTCCGATATGATAGCGATAGCGGAAAACTGCTGGATACCCGGAACAGTCATAACAAGGTCAATTTGCGAGCTGAACCGTTCTGAGAGTTTGAGGATAGAAGATTCAAGATTTGCTTTGCACAGCGCTAAGCTATCCATGTGTGAGCGGATAATTTTGAGCTTTTGCACTTGCTCGGAGCACATCAAGCCGTCAATGGCAGCTTGCACATTTTCAGGCGAAGCTTTGCAGCGACGGTCGATGAACCCAGTGACATCAAAAGAACCGTCGGGGCAAGAGAGAAGCTGCTCGGTAATGGCGGAAGCGCTTTTGCCGAATACGTCGGAGAACACATCGTCAAGCTTGATGTTGGAAACGGTCAGACAGTTTTGCGCACGGTTTTTCTCTCCAACACAAAAGCTGGTGAGTTTTGAACGATACCGCATCAGGTCGCGAAGCTGTCGGATTTCAAACGGCGGGATAAAGCTGCCGGATACAAGATCATGCTTGAAAATGTCGGCAATCCACTGAGCATCCCTTTTGTCGGTTTTCTTACCGCGAATGGCTTTGACGTATTTGGGATGCGCAAGAACAACATCGCACGTTTGCTCTAAGGTGTTGAACACAGGAATCCAATACTTACCCGTTGATTCCATGCAGACGTCTTTGCAGTTGTTCGATGCAAGCCAGTCGGCAAACCGTCGCAGATCGCCTGTAAACGTAGAGAATCTGTGACGTTTGTAGGTGGTCACACCTTTATCATTTGTTGAGGCGATACAGGCGACGATAAACGATTTGTGGACATCGATGCCGCAACAGATAGGGTAAACGATTTTAAGTGCCATAGACACCTCCTCAGTTTTTTGAGGAAACCGACAGGGACTGACTGCTCAAGCAAAAAACGAGTAGCGTCTTTACAAAGATAAGTTTACGGGCTTTTAAATCCCATTTATTTGTGCTTGAAAGAGCGGACGGCACACATAAATATTCAGTCAGTGGGTAACACTGCCTACTCACCTCCACGTGCTGTGTAGTGTGACGGTAACCTCACTGACATAGTATAACGAAACAACGGCGAGAGTGCACGTTTCATAACGTTTTGTGCCTTTCGCAGAAAGGAATGGTCATAAATATGAAAGTATTTGGACCGGTACCATCAAGAAGACTAGGACAGAGCCTTGGTATAAACAACATACCGCCAAAGAGATGCTCGTATTCCTGTGTATATTGTCAGCTTGGAAGAACGGACAAGATGCAGATAGACAGGCAGGCTTTTTACAGCCCGGAGGAACTTGAAGAAGAGCTTGAAACAAAGCTTGGGCAGCTCGATAAGTCGGGGGATAGAGTAGACTATATTACTTTTGTAACTGATGGTGAACCAGAGCTGGATATCAATATTGGTAAAGAAATAGAATTGTTTAAAAGGTTTGGGATCAAAATAGCTGTAATATGTAATTCTTCGCTTGTTTGGGACAGCCGTGTAAGAAAGGAATTGTGCAGTGCAGACTGGGTGTCACTAAAAGTAGATACAGTTGACGAGGATATCTGGAGAAAGATAGACAGGCCGCACGGAAAGCTAAGCTTGGAAAGAATATTGGAAGGCATAATGGAGTTCTCAGAAGAGTTCAGCGGACAACTGGTGACCGAGACCATGCTTGTTCAAGGGATCAACGACTCCGGGAAAAGCTTGGCGGAAACTGCAAAGTTTATAAAAAAGGCCGGGCCTTCGTACGCTTGTTTGCTGGTACCGACACGTCCGCCTGCAGAGAGCGGTATAAAAAGGCCTGATAATGAATCAATAAAAAAGGCTTATGAAATATACACAAAAGAAGGGCTTTCGGTCAAGCTTATAATAGGGGACGAAGGCGAAAGCTTTGTGATGGGCAACGATATTAAAAATGATATATTAGATATTGTTTCTGTACACCCAATAAAGAGGCAAGTGTTAAAAAGACTTATTTTGCAAAGGGGTGGAACGCAAGATATAATAGAAGAAATGATAAAAAGCGCTGATATCGAAAGCTTTGAGCATGAGGGTAACACGTTTTATATAAGAAAGGCTGATAAAAGAGAGTGAATAGGCATACGGATATAGGAGGACTATGACAAATGGGAAGCAAGTTGGCTCCAGCAATAAAGGAAAATGTGGATGTGCTCTTTCACAACTTCGATACAGTGATGAAGACATGCAATATGGAGTATATGCTCTTTGATGTTCCTGTCTGGAAACATGTTTACCACACGCTGCACAGCATGGACCAGTGGTTTATAAACCCGGAGAAGTTTGAAGAGCCGCCGTTTCATGAAGAGGGACTGAATTCAATAGACATCAAGAGCTCGAGAACACTAAGCACAGAACTATTGTTGGATTATTTTGATATGATACGAAAAAAGACAACGAAATATATAGATACGCTTGATGATGCGGCGCTGATGGAGAAGCCGGCAGGGTATTGGCACACCAGGCTTGAGCTGATATTTGGACAGATAAGGCATACATACAGCCACATTGGGAACATCAATGCGACGACTATGATAGAAAAGAAAAGGTGGCCAAAAGTAGTCGGGCTGACGGGCAAGATCGACGGAGAACTATATGAATAAAGACCCCCAATAAACAGACAAAGAAGAGTATCGCTATATATTAGCGCTGGATGTAAAATTTTTGGCAAGTGCTTTTTATAGCATAAAAACTGTGTTATAATATCATATATTTTTGTGAAGTCTGGACTGCATAAATTTCTTACACTTATAGAAGACTATACCAAAAAGAACATTATAAGGAGAAGAACAGTGGGAGATGTTACTGTAATTGTACGTACAGACTTATTGCTGTATTCACTCTTGCTTGACCTTATATTAGTAATATATCTTCGCAGGCATTCTTACAAAGTAAACGAATCTGCAAAGATGGTCAGCCAGGTTTTAGTTGCTATAGCTGTAGTAACGGTTTTTGAAACGGTGTCGTGGCTTACAGGAGAAGTAGGCAACAAAGCGCTGATACCCGTTCATTACTGGAGCAATTTTTTGTTTCTTGCGTTTTTAGGAGTGCCCGAAGCGTTGGGAATAAGATATCTGGATTTCAGGATATTCGGCGACAAGAAAAAGAGCAAAAAGAGGCTGCTGATTTATCTTATCCCGACTTACATCAACGTTGGCTTTGCAGTTTACAATTTGTTTGACGATGGGTTCCTGTTTTATATTGACAGTGTCGAAAATATAAACCAGTATTTCAGGGGTATCGGTGTAACGATAAGCTCGATAATCATCTATGCTCTTTTGATTATAGTGCTCATAGTTTTTTACAGACACAGGCGCCTTATTACGGGCAGGATAGCTCAGAGCATACTGATATTTTTCTTTCTTCCCGTATTGGGTTCGATTTTGCAGATTCTTGCCTATGGCACTACTTTTGGAATGGCGTTTTATACGCTTGCGCTGTTCATCATCTTCCTGATACTCGAAAAGGACGAAATGGGAAAAGACGAGCTTACAGGCCTTTATACCAGAGCAAAGCTTACGGCAAGGCTGAAGTTTAAGCTTAAAGCGCAGGAAGCATTCGCTGTCATAATGACGGACCTGAATGAGTTTAAAAGCATAAACGACACATATGGTCACTCGGAAGGCGATAAAGTGTTAAAGAGAGTAGCAGAGATTCTCATCAGCAGTGTCAATATTGAGGATATGGTATGCAGGTATGGCGGTGACGAGTTTTTAATACTCATAGAGTATCCTGAGGATATCGGAGAAAGAATCATCGGAAGAATAGAAAAGGCACTGGGCAAGTATAACCAGAGCGTTAATTATACCGTTAAACTGAGCTATGGGTATGAATATGTATCCGAACCTTCGAAAGAGAATATCGAGGAGCTTCTGCATCGGGTGGACAGGGATATGTATAAAAAAAGGGACATGCAGCTGCAGAGCCCAGAATGATTTAATTATTCAAAAAAACAGCGCATAAGAAGCGCTGTTTTTTAATTGTTCACTTTAGTGAGGTTTTGGTTGCAAAGCAACCGAAGCCAAAAATCCCCCGGCTATGCCGGGGGGAGAAGTAGCTTTAGCTGTAAGAAAAATACCTCCAATGTTAAAATGATGATGGTTTGCCAACCGCATCACAACAAAGGAGGTAGTCCGATGGACAAAAATAGTTTAGCACATACAATGTGGGAATGTAAGTATCATATTGTGTTTGCACCGAAATATAGAAGAAATGTGATATATGGAAAATTAAAAGTAGATATAGGAAAAATCTTAAGAGAGCTATGTGATCGTAAGGGGATAGAGATAATCGAAGCAGAATTATGTCCGGATCACATCCACATGCTAGTAAGAATACCACCGAAATTTAGTGTGTCTCAAATAATGGGATATTTAAAGGGAAAAAGCTCTTTAATCATATTTGATAGACATGCAAATTTAAAGTATAAGTATGGAAGCAGACACTTCTGGTGCAGAGGGTATTACGTGGATACAGCAGGCAAGAATGCGAAAAGGATACAAGAATATATCCGAAGACAGCTGCAAGAGGATGCTACCGCAGATCAGATTAGCTTGAAGGAATATATCGACCCGTTTACGGGTAAGCCGACAAACAAAGGCTAATAAAAAGACCCTTTAGGGTTGGCCAGCGAACACCATGCGGATGGCAAACTATTCAATGCGCTTGCAAGCGCAAGCCGGGAACATGCCCTTATAGGGCTAGAGCAAACCACCGGCTAAGCCGGTGGTCCTGAATTGCCGGCTTTACAAACTACACCGGTGCGTGGTAGTATATTGTAGTAAAATATCCAGATAATACTAACGTCAAGGTCGCTTTAAGCGGCTTATTTCAAGTAATACGGCAGATAAGCGGATCCCTTTAGAAAACCCATTTTCAAATGCCTTAGGGCTGTATTTTTTGCGGAGGTCAACATGGCTGAACAATTAAAGCTCTTATTGAAATCTGAAGAGATGACATTTACTTCGGGAATGCCGTTAGTTTTGTGCGGCTATTCTTTACTTGCCGACAGGAAAAACGGCAGACTTTATGCACAGCTGGATTTTTTAAGCATGTCGGACGCAAGGATATCAAAGGTGATGGCGGACGTTGTATGCAGAGATAAAAACGGCGGAAGATTACAGGGCGTGGTAGGGGTCGCTTTCAGCGAACTTTTCAGGAACAGGGGGCAGAAATTCGGGGAGGGCAAGCTTATTGAGATGCCGGATAACAGGACCCGCAGCCTTGAGGTTTATACAAAAAGAGCAGAATTTGATGACGGCTCATATTGTGATGCGAGAGTTGATGCGGTCAATAAAACAGTGCCTGTTCAGCAAAGACTGGTTGATTATTTTGACAGCGAAAGGTATGCAGAGCAGTATAAAAGGCAGACCAACCTTGGCGCAGAGTTTGTTGCTGCGGATATGGGTGAAAAATGGGTCTGCAGCTGCGGTGCTTTTAACAGCAGCTATGAAAACAAGTGTTATAAATGTACGCTTAACCTTGAGCGGCTAAAATCACTACTAAACAAAGAAAAACTTGTTCCGGGGCTAAGGGCCTATGACGAAGAGTGTAAAGAGAACAGAAAAAGGCAGCTTGAAGAAAAGGTTGCGCAGGCGAAGAAGTCTAAACGTACCAGAACGCTGATCAAACTGCTTGCGGCAGCGGTAGTTATCGCTGCAGTGTTTGTTACGGTATGGGTGACAGTAGTAGTCCCGGGTAAGAAGTATAAAAAGGCTGAGGAAATGTATTATGACATGCAGTATCAGCAGGCCGCTGAAGAGCTTTTTAAGCTGGGTGGTTATAAAGACTCTGCCCGGTTCTATAGATATCTTAATGAACAAAGGCTTCTTTTAAGATATGGATTGATAAGCGAATACGGCGAGGATTTCGAGTTTGATGATATCAGGCTCTTAAGGAAAGAAGGAAGGCTGTACAATATAAAAATGATTGAAGCAGGGCAGGGAACCGTCGGGCTTAAAACGGACGGAACGGCTTTTGCTTATGCTATAAATGTGGATGTGGAGAACTGGGAAAACATAGTGGAAGTTTCGGGGAGCTTTATGCACGCAGCAGGGCTTAGAGGAGACGGAACAGTCGTTGTAGCCGGGCTTGACCATAAGGTGGTGAACTGGGAAAACATAATGTCCGTAAGGACGGGCGCATACCATACGGTGGGTCTTAAAGCAGACAAAAGTGTGGTTGCAGCAGGAGAAAATAATTTTGGACAGTGTGATGTAGAGAGTTGGAGCGGCATTGCTTCTATATACACAGGCGGATACGCAACGGTTGGACTAAGGACGGACGGAACTGTCATAGCGGCCGGTCAGAACAAATACGGTGAGCTTGACCTTGGCTCGTGGCAGGATATAGAGGACATAGTCATATACGGGTACACCGTCATTGGGCTGAAGACGGATGGCAGCGTGGTTGCCGCAGGAGAAAACGATAAAGGCCAGTGCGATGTAGAAAACTGGAGCGATATTGTTTCAGTTGCTGCGGGTGATGGATTTACTATCGGGCTGAAAAAGGACGGCAGCGTGGTTTCAGCCGGTACAAACGAGCATGGACAGTGTGACGTTGCGGGCTGGAGCGACATAGTAATGATAAGCGCAGGAAGGCTTCACACCTTGGGGTTGAAAAAGGACGGCAGCGTGCTTTCAGCCGGGTCTGATGATTACGGACAGTGTGACTTAAGCACTCTGGATAGCGTTGTTTTTATTGATGCCGGAGAATTTCATACGATTGCAGTACTATCTGACGGGCGAGTTATGGCTGTTGGTAAAAAGGACCGGGGCGAATGTGCTGCAGACGGAATGGACTTATGGTAAAGGGCTTATAAAAACCCTTTCTTCAAATCGTATATGAAGTTTTTGGCATAGGTTTGCTTTTCAATATATGTGTTTTCGTTTTCAATTAAAGACACTTTACCCTTGCCAAGTATGTTTTTTTCTATGAAAGCGATTGTTTCTTCAAGGCTCTGGCCTCTTTGGGTGCCGGTGACAAGCGATTTAGTTATCAGAAAAGTTTTTCCGCCCTCCAACAAGTGAGCATCGTGAAGTATTTTTCCTTCGAGGGAGAGCGACGTTTGTTCTATCAGCGATTCCCGGGAAGCAGTAATGATATCCTGAATCTCCTGCTCTGAAATACCCATAGAGGAAAGGAATTCTTGGATTTCACCAGTTTCCGGAATACCGTGTAAATATGCGCCGCAGATAACTGTCTGCAAGCTGGCCTGCGGATATCTTCTGCACATTTGCTTTGCAAGACTTAGTATCCTGTCTATATGTGACAGATTATGCATCTGGTCTTTTTTTTTATAATAAGGAGCACAGATTTCCTTTAATAGCTTTTCATCCATATTTTCTATATCTTTTTGCCCAGTGTTGCTACGTATAAAACGAACTCGTTTTCACCGTCGACATGTACAACAGCATCAACATCTTTCTGGAGGAATGCGGAGATGGCGCAGCTTCCGCAGTCTATCGCTTCGGCGGCGAGATGAAGGCTCTGACATATATGACCAGCCTCGAATGCTATCATTTTGTGGGAGACAGTTGAATAGCGGTATTCCATTATATATGGGACAGCTGCCCACAGGAATACCACAGCGCTGTCAAAATCCTGATCGTAGAGCGCAAGGCGCAGTTTCTCTCTTAGATCATCGTCGTTACAGACAAGCAGCAGCTCATGGTTTTCTGGCTGATACACATATATTCCTTTTTCTATGTTCTCGACTCTGTCTATGTAGAGATAGGTTTTAATGCAGTGTCGTCCGCCGGCAGACGGAACAGGTCTGCGTGACCATTGATTTCTCTGCTCTTTTATTTTTGCGGTTTCCCACAAAAGGAACGAAAGCTCGTTTTGTGAGAGAGCGTCTTGCCTGTATTTTCTTATGCTCTTTCGGCTTTCTGCACATTCGATAAAGCTTTTTGAGCCGAGGATGTCAAAGTCCGGTTTGGGAAGGGGAATAGCTTCGCCGACAGTGTTGTGATAGTAGTCAGTATTGGGTGGCGCAAGGCCTCTGCCTTGGCCGGTAAGGCCGTGGTTCCATACAGTCCAATCCGGCTTCAGCATGAACCTGCCCTGCTCTGTTATTTTCAAAATCTCCGACATTTCATTATTCATATCGTTTCTCCAAATCAGTAGTTTATAAATATATAATAACATAAACACAGCCCTAATGTGCCGGTTAACCCCGGTAAAACGTAAAAGAATAGTAATAATATAGCAGTTGACATGAAAGCCCAGATTACTTTATAATGATTTTTAAGTATGGTAGGGTTGGATAATTAATTTATCGACAACAGTGTAGAACGGAAAAGAAGTGATTTTTTTGTTTACCCTATTGGATATTGCCAAGGGGTATTTTTGTATTCAGATAAAAAAACAATTAAGGAAGAGGTGATCTTAGTGCTGGGATTAGGTGACTTTTCAATTTTCATGGTTTACGTTCTTTGTATTGCATCTGCTGTTTTATGCGTAATTTATGGCGTTGTTAACTGGAACAAAGGCAAAGAGCCGGAACAAGATTTGGAGAAGGACAAGAAGTGGGAGAGCAAAGATACAGAAATCAAGGAAGACCTGGATATCTAGCGGCAGCGGGCCGATATTAAATTATTAGAATGGGAGGATGGAAGATTGGATCAACAAATTATTAAGATTATCATAATCATAGTATATTTAGGCGTTGTCGGGTTTCTTGGTATTCTTGGATGGAGGAGAACAAAAAACACGGCCGACTATATGATCGGCGGTCGTAAAATACATCCGGCGGTTATGGCGCTCAGCTATGGAGCAACATTTATCAGTACGTCGGCGATAGTCGGGTTCGGCGGGTTTGCTGGTGTTTTCGGATTCAGCCTTTTGTGGCTGACGTTCCTTAACATTTTCCTGGGAGTATTTATCGCTTTTGTATTCTTCGGAAAACGTACACGCAGGATAGGAAGAAACCTTGACGCACACACGTTCCCAGAGTTTTTGGGAAAACGGTTCAATTCAAAATTTATACAAAGATTTTCCGGTATTGTAATTTTCGTATTTATGCCTATATATGCAGCTGCTGTTATGATTGGCGTTTGCAGACTGCTGGAAGCCGGGCTGGGCGTTCCGTATGAATGGGCGGTGGCGGTTTTCGCAATCTTAGTTTCTGCATATGTCATATTCGGCGGAATAAAGGGTGTTATGTACTCCGATGCGTTCCAAGGCTCTTTAATGCTTGTTGGAATGGTAGCTCTGCTTATTATGGTCTACACACAGATGGGCGGAATCACAAATGCGCACAAAGCGCTGACCGACCTTTCGAGCAATCCGGCAGTAATGGAACAGACAGCAGGGCTGCAGGCAGGAGGATTCCAAGGGTGGACATCCATGCCGAAATTCCTGTCTAAGAACTGGATGATCGTGGTGACGAGTATAGTTGCCGGCGTCGGCGTCGGCGTTCTTGCACAGCCGCAGCTTGCTGTGAGGTTCATGACAGTTAAAAGCGATAGAGAGCTTAATCGTGCGGTTCCTATAGGCGGTATGTTCATACTGCTTATGACGGGTGTTGCGTTCGTAGTTGGAGCACTGTCTAATGTATTGTTCTTTCAGAAAACAGGACAGATTTCTGTTGTGGCTGCAGGAGGTACGGATAAAATCATACCGACATTCCTTGAGACATTTACACGACCGTGGTTCCTGACGATATTCCTCGTCATGATGTTGGCGGCGGGCATGTCTACAATAAGCTCGCAGTTCCATACTATGGGTACGGCAGTTGGAAGAGATATATTTGGTTCATCTAAGAAACAAGATGCTAAAACTGCTGATAAGAAGGGCCTTATTACTTCAAGGCTGGGTGTTTTAGTTGCTATAATCGTGACAGTCGTACTTTCGTATCTGCTGCCGACTATATGGTCTGATGCTATCGGAATTGCTACCGGATTGTTCTTCGGGTTATGCGGTGCTGCGTTCCTGCCTATGTTTGTCGGAGCACTGTATTCAAGGAAGATGACCAAGACGGCTGCTATATCTGGAATGGTTGCAGGGTTTAGCGCAAGTGTTCTTTGGATGATATTCTTCCATGCAAAAGAAGCTATGGTGTTTAAACTCGTCAATGCATTAACAGGAGGCGCTCAGGACGTGGTTGCGCCGAATATTATAGTTGCGAACCTTGATCCGCTGTTCGTAGCGTTACCGATATCAATAATCGTAACGCTTATAGTTCAGGCTGCCAGCAAGAAAAAGCTTTCAGCAGATTTGATTGAGCAGAGCTTCATTGGCGTGGGCAAGAAATAAAAACAACAATGCAGAAAGAGCAGACTGCTACAGTCTGCTCTTTTTTTATGTTCACTTTAGTGAGGTTTTGGTTGCAAAGCAACCGAAGCCAAAAATCCCCCGGCTATGCCGGGGGGGAGAAGTAGCTTTAGCTGTAAGAAAAATACCTCCAATGTTAAAATGATGATGGTTTGCCAACCGCATCACAACAAAGGAGGTAGTCCGATGGACAAAAATAGTTTAGCACATACAATGTGGGAATGTAAGTATCATATTGTGTTTGCACCGAAATATAGAAGAAATGTGATATATGGAAAATTAAAAGTAGATATAGGAAAAATCTTAAGAGAGCTATGTAATCGTAAGGGGATAGAGATAATCGAAGCAGAATTATGTCCGGATCACATCCACATGCTAGTAAGAATACCACCGAAATTTAGTGTGTCTCAAATAATGGGATATTTAAAGGGAAAAAGCTCTTTAATCATATTTGATAGACATGCAAATTTAAAGTATAAGTATGGAAGCAGACACTTCTGGTGCAGAGGGTATTACGTGGATACAGCAGGCAAGAATGCGAAAAGGATACAAGAATATACCCGAAGACAGCTGCAAGAGGATGCTACCGCAGATCAGATTAGCTTGAAGGAATATATCGACCCGTTTACGGGTAAGCCGACAAACAAAGGCTAATAAAAAGACCCTTTAGGGTTGGCCAGCGAACACCATGCGGATGGCAAACTATTCAATGCGCTTGCAAGCGCAAGCCGGGAACATGCCCTTATAGGGCTAGAGCAAACCACCGGCTAAGCCGGTGGTCCTGAATTACCAAAAAGATGATGGTTTTGTTTGCGTTTAGCATATGTGCTATAATCAGCCTATGAACGGCTGCGGAGGAGTAGAAACTATGGATGAGAATAAAGATTATATAGACTGTTTTGGGGACATTTGTCCTCTTCCCATACTCAAAATAGAGAAGAGGCTGAATGAAATTGGCCATGGTGAAGAGTTTGTGCTTGTGACCGACCACAGCTGTACAGTAGAGTCTATCAGACAGGGGTATAGCAAAAGAAATGTGCAGTTCAGGATAGAGGAAGTATTAAACGGTGTTTGGGAGGTTTATATTAAAAAACTTTAACAGAAGCTGCTCGCTCCGTTTTTCTTGAACCAATCGACAAAATCTTTTATATAGCCAGGGCAGTTTTTTTTATAAAGCATATAGATATCTATGTCCATATCGAAGTTTGATATGTCTATTTTTTTAAACTGCTTTTTATATAGCTCCTCCTTGACGGAGATATAGGGCAAAAATGCAACGCCGAAGTTTCTCGATATCAGTATTTTTGCGCCTTCTATTCCTTCAACACGCAGATTGCAACTGATACTATTTTGGTTGTATCCTGTCTCTTTTAGGTTTTTTCCGAGCAGTTTGGTTATATAGTTCTTTTCCGGAAATGTTATCAGGCAGTAGTCTAGCAGTCCGTCAAGCGTTATTTTATCCGGATAAGTATCTTCGTCCTTGCTAATAAGCGATATATTATTTATACCTACCTTTGTTGCAACGACATCGTCATATTCGATTTTAACATCTTTGCCGCATATAAAGCCGACATCACAGATGTTGTTGGAGACGTTTGTTATTATGTTTGAGGATTCGTTGCCCGTAAGCTCGTATTTGTGGTTGGGGTGCATACCGTTTGCAAGTATCAGGGTACACGGAAGAGCATAGTCTGCAACTGAATGGCAAGCTTCTATCTTAAATACAACGTCTTCCTTACCGGCGTCGCCAAGCTCTTCAATCATAGTATCGTATGTACGCAGAATGTTTTCTGCATATAGACTTACTATTTTACCGGCGTTAGTTATAGAAACGCCCTTGTTGCTTCGAACAAGCAGCTTTTGGTCAAGATCGTTCTCCAGTTTCTGAATCTGCTGGCTGAGAGCCGATTGAGTCAGATGAACTTCTTTTGCTACGCTTGAAATGTTTCCGGCTTTAGAGATCAAAAAGAAATATCTTAATGATTCTATATTCATAAATTCCACCAGCCTGTAATTGTTTTAAAATAGTATAACATGTTTCAATTAGTATATCATACTTTTGCTATAAACAAAACTTATACTGCATAAGAAACTCTAGCTTAAAAACCAAAGTATATTGTGATAAAATTATCACAAATAGAATTGTTAAATATTTAACAAAGAAAGGAAGTGTTACAGTGACAGAACGAACCATTGCTAGGTCGTCTCGCAATTCTGGCCGCAAACGTAAGAAAAAAGTTAATCAGATTCCGTTTGGCATACTTCTTGGTGTAGTGATCGTGGGAGTTGGAATATGGCTTACTCTTACAAACCCGGGCGGTAAAACGGCATTGTACTGGATGATAGGTATTGCGTTTGGATTTATACTGCAGCGCAGCCGTTTTTGCTTCACCGCATCGATGCGTGACCCCTATCTGACAGGAAGCACATCTATTACAAGAGCTGTTCTTATAGCTTTTGCTATAACGAGTATCGTGTTTACAGCGATCAAGTACAGCGCTTATTCGCAGGGACTGCCCATACCGGGACAGGGATATATAGCTCCGGTGAGCATCGCAACGGGCGTAGGTGCATTTATGTTTGGTATCGGAATGGTCATTGCAGGTGGTTGTGCATCCGGAACGCTTATGAGAGTAGGCGAAGGATTCCTGATGCAGCTTCTGGCGCTATTTTTCTTCGTAGTCGGCTCGCTCTTAGGAGCAGCAACATTCGGCTGGTGGGAGAGAACGTTTATTGTTGGAGCGCCTAAGGTATTCCTGCCCGAACTTTTCGGAGGAACGGATGGTGTCGGAAACGACGGACTCGGCTGGATCGCAGGGCTTGCCCTTAACCTGCTTATCATTGTCGTAATTTATGTTATAGCGCATAAATGGGAAAACAGAAAAAACAAGGGCAAAGACGAAGAGTAAAAAAATTAAAACAAATTTATGAAGGAGAATTATTATGAGTAAAGAAGTTGAATTAGATTGTATGGGCGAGGCTTGTCCGGTTCCATTGATAAAGGCAGAGAAAGCTTTAGAAAAGCTTGATGCAGGAGACGTGTTGATAGTTCAGATAGACCACAGCTGTGCTATGAAGAATGTTCCTGAATGGGCAAGGAAACAGGGCCACAACGTAGAAATAGAAGAAGTTGACGACGGTGAATGGGAAGTTTTCATAGAGAAAGTATAACAATGCCTTTAAAAAGGCTGTCCATATCACATTAACAGGAGGTGGATTATTTGAAGGCAATGTTTGATAAACTAAAGAAAAATGTTTTCTATAAGCAGTGGTTTAAAGACGCACTTCCGTATGTAACAGGTGCAGTGCTTCTGTCAGTTTTCCAGATAGTCACATTTGCAACCACCGGTAACCCATGGGGCGTATCGGGTGTGCTTGCAAACTGGGGCGCATGGCTTTACCAGCTGGTCGGCGGAAGCGTAGACAACATGCAGTACTTCAGCTCACAAGGGGCACAGGCAACGCTTAATGCAGGATTCCTCTTGCATGGCGGTTCCTGGAGGAACCTCGGTATAATCTTTGGAGCACTGTTTGCATCGCTTATGGCGTCCGGTTTTAAGATAAAGAAGATAAAGAGCTTAAGGCAGGTCGTAGCTGCTGTCCTTGGAGGACTGTTCATGGGCTATGGCGCAAGGCTTGCGTTCGGATGTAATATCGGAGCACTGTTCAGCGGAATAGCATCACTGTCGCTTTCGGGCTGGGTATTCGCTGTGTTCATGTTTGCGGGTGCCATTGTTGGAAGCAAGATGCTTGTTAAATATTTCATGTAGGATGAATCAGAAAGAAAAGGTATAAAAATGGCAAGAGAGAAAAAAGTTGAACAATATGATGTCGTTATAATAGGCGGCGGAGCATCAGGCCTGACAGCCGGAATATACTGCGGTAGAGCAAGACTCAACACGCTTATAATAGAGCAGGCTCTTGTTGGAGGAATTGCAACAAACACCAATGATATAGAGAATTATCCGGGGTTCCCGGAAGGAATTTCCGGCGGCGGATTGATGGACCTTTTCCATCAGCAGGCCAAGAAATTTGGCGTTAAGTTTAAGCTGACCAACGTAAAAACGGTCGATTTAGACGGAGAAGTAAAGAAGGTTGAGACCTTCAGAAACATATTTGAAGCAAAGGCAGTTATTATTGCAAACGGCTCCAAGCCAAGGCTTGTGGGTGTTGACACAGAAGAGCAGTTCCTCGGCAAAGGTATAGCTTTCTGCGCAACCTGCGACGCTGCTTCATGTACTGATAAGGAAGTCCTCGTAATAGGCAGCGGAGACGCAGCCATAGAAGAAGGAATGTTCCTTACAAAGTTCGCAAGCAAAGTCAAAGTGTCTGTGCTTCATGACGAAGGCGTAATGGACTGCAACGAGATAGCAAAAGCCGCAGCGATGGCAAACCCGAAGATGGAGTTCCTTTGGAACACTGTTGTCGAAAGCTATGAAGGCGGAGAACAGCTTGAGCGTGTTAACCTTAAGAACTTAAAGACCGGCGAAGTCACACCGGTGGACTGCTATACATGCTTCCTGTTCATTGGCTATATACCGAACACGGATATATACAAAGGCGTAGTTAAGATGACTGACAGAGGGTATATTCCAACTGATACAGAGATGCGCACAAACATACCTGGCGTTTTCGCAGCGGGCGATGTGCGTGACAAGTTCCTGCGTCAGGTTGCTACATGCGTAGGCGATGCTGCGACAGCAGGCGTTATGGCAGAAAAGTATATAGCAGAAAGCGAGATATTCGAACATCAGATAATGATGGGAGACGGTATAGCGTATGTTTATGATGCGATAGATAAAGAGCAGCGTGATTTCTTAAGCGTGATCGAAGAGATCGAAGACCTCTATGACAACCACTGCTGCCATAAGGTAGACACTTATAAGTCTAAGGGTCTGGCTCAGCGTTTGGGCTGCGAGGACTGCCCGGCTGTCGTTATTATTAAAGATGGGAAAATATACGAAACTTTATCTGACAAGGAGCTTAGCAAAGACGAGATAGTCGCAGCTATTAAAGCGTCAAAGGAGTGAAACAGTGAAAAAGAGAGTATTTTTAATCTTAATCATTTTAATAATGCTTACATTGGCAGCGTGCGGGAACTTTGACTTCGAAGCAGAAACGGGCAATTACATCGTTACAGCTAAAGAAGCATTAACAATGATGGAAGACGGTGCTATACTGGCCGCTGCCTGCCCGGCTGAAGATTATGCCGGCGGACACATCGAAGGGGCTATAAGCCTGCCGATGGGCGACTTGACTGTTGATGAGCCGTATGCAAACATGCTGCCGGATGCAGACGAAGTGGCAGCTGTAATGAGCGCTGCGGGCGTGAGCGAAAACGATACGCTGCTTGTTTACGACACCAATAACAACATGCAGGCAGCAAGGATACAGTGGACGCTCAATGTTTACAACAACTTCAATGTTAAAGTCGTAAGCGGCGGAATGGCAGCGTTTGAAAGAGCGGGAGCACAGGTCGTCTCGGACGCTACTGTTCTTGAACCGGCAGTCTACACAGCCGGCGAGAAACAGAAAAAGCTGGTCGTAACGTATGACTACATCAACCTGCTGCTCGACAAAGACGACGGGATGACCGTTATAATCGACACAAGAAGCAACGAAGAATTTGCCGAAGGCACCATTCCCGGTGCAGTGCATATAGAGTACTTAAACAACAACTACGCTTCTGGAGAGTATAAGAGCGTACAGAACCTGCAGAGCACATACATAAAGCTTGGGGTCCTGCCGGATCCGGAGAAGACTTATATACTGTTCTGCAAAACATCTGTTCGTGCAGCACAGTCTTACACCGCAATGAAGGATATGGGATTTTTGGATGTGCGTGTGTATGACGGAGCATGGACAGAGTGGATCGACGTGAACGGAGAACCTGAAGCGCCGAGTGAGACACAAGTTCCAACGGTGCAGGACGCTTCATAATTTGAAGCGTATCTGTGCCTTGAAATAACTAGAGGTTTCTAGTAAAAAGAAGGGGAGAAAATAATGAAGAAATTACTTATCGTATTGCTCGCACTGATGATGTTATTAGCAGTAGTGGGCTGTGCAAAAACAGACACGACAGATACTGGCGATACTTCGGACACAACATCTGACACGACTGCAGATACTGGTTCGGACGCGCCTGCTGGCGATGCTGTACAGGAAGCAGCGCTTGCATACTCTGCAGGAGATTTTGCAAACCCGATGATAGGCTGGGAAGACCTTTTCACGCTTATCGACAACGGAGAAGAGCCGTTCATCCTCAGCATAAGACAGCAGGATGTTTATGACCAGGGACACATAACCGGCGCATACCTTGCATCATGGGGCGCTGACCTTGCGGCTAAGATTGCAATGCTTCCGACAGACCAGACTGTTTATGTATACTGCTATTCAGGACAGACAGCAGGACAGACGGTTGCTATCTTAAGAATGCTTGGAATCGACGCTGTATCCGTAAAAAGCGGCTATAACTATGGCGCAACAACAGTAGATGGATATATGGACTATGTTTCCACAGAAGCAAGCGAGCTTCCGGACGCTGGCGCAGAGTTTGACGCTGACGTTCTTGCATGGGCACAGGAGTATTTCAACAGCGTGTCTGACAACGGCAACTTCCAGATAGCTTCAGCTGACGCTGACGTTATGATAGAGAACGGCGAAGCAATACTGCTCGACATCCGCCAGGCTGACGCATATGACGCAGGACACGTTGACGGAGCTGTAAACCTTCCGTTCGGCGCAGGCATGGATTTCTCTGGCCTGTCTATGGATGACAAGTACATCGTTGCATGTTACTCAGGACAGACAGCAGGACAGACAACGGCTGTTATGAAGGCGCTTGGATATGACGCAATCTCGCTCAAGTTCGGAATGAAGGGCTGGACGGATTATGTTAAAACGACTGCTGCTAACGCATATTTCGCAGCACCGTTCACAAACCCGATGATAGGATGGGAAGACCTGTTTGCTATGATGGACAATGGCGACGAGCCGTTCATCGTTTCTATCCGCCAGGCTGACGTTTACGGCGAAGGACACATCACCGGTGCTTACCTTGCATCTTGGGGAACTGACCTAGCGGCTAAAGTTTCAATGCTTCCAAAAGACCAGACTGTTTATGTATACTGCTATTCAGGACAGACAGCAGGACAGACGGTTGCTCTTCTTAAAATGCTTGGTATCGACGCTGTTTCAGTAAAAAGCGGATACAACAAGGGTGCTATGATGGTTGAAGGATATGAAGCTTATGTTTCTACAGAAGCCAGTGAGCTGCCGGATGCGGGCGCAGAATTTGACCCGTTCCTGCTTGGCGCAGTGGAAGAGTATTTCACGGCTGTGGGCGACCCGGACAACGGCAGCTTCAAAATCGGCTGGGATGACGCTCAAGCAGCAGTTGAAGCAAGCGAAGCTACAGTAGTAGACATTCGTAAGCCAGAAGACTTTGCAGCAGGCCACATCGCAGGAGCAATCAACATACCGTTTGGCGAGAACATGCAGGAAAGCTTCTCTGACCTTCCGGCTGGCAAGCTCATCGTAGCGTGCTATAGCGGACAGACAGCAGGGCAGACAACAGCAGTGCTAAGAATGATGGGCAAAGATGCTGTATCGCTGCACTTTGGAATGAGTGTTGGCTGGATCGCTGAAGGATATCCGGTAGTTACCGACTAATTTAAGTACATCAAAGAGTTGACATAAAGACAGCTTTGGAAAGACACAATGACATAAATGAGAGACATAAGTGAGGAAACAAGCCTCCGCTATGCGGGGGCTTGTTTTTTTGTGTAGTGCTTTTGGTTTATACAAAGCAATAATTATATTATTTTTTACTAAGTTCAAACAGCAAATCACAATACAACTCATATTCATCATGAATTAACAACTGGTATTTATTATTAGTTAGCTCAATAATATTACAATCTTTTCCTCGAATAAAATTATTCACATCAAATCCAATTGAGGAAATAATAAGTTGATTATATTCAGTTGCATTATTTAATAGGTATGCTAATAACTCGTGTCGTTTTATATCATCAGTTTCTGCATTGTTTGGACTATCAAAAACGACTGGAAATTTAATAGCGCTTGGATTAAACTGATTTTTAAGCTTTATTAAATTTGAATACCACATAACTGTTGCAATTGGTTTATTGCTTCCGCTTGCAGTGAATGTTCTTCTAATATTTTCAAATCTTTTATCATCAATTTCTGATAATCCGAACTCTGTTTTATCATTAAGCAATAGTGTGTAATATAGATTATTAATAGTCTTCTTAGTTTCATCGTATCCTTTCCTTTGTTTATTAAATTCATCAATTTTAATCAATGTTTCTTCAAACGTCTTTTTTAGCTCGTTAAATTCTTTTAATAAACTATCACGAACTTCAATATATCCCTTATGCTTAAGGACATCATTTACTTGTTCAGTATTGATGCTTAAGCGTTTCTCGTACTCATTAAGAACAGACAAATGCTCTTTGTATTTGTCTGATTCAAGACTAATTTTAATATCCATACGAAGAATTGATTGTTGAACATCATTGCTCAAAAGTATTATATCACTGCTAGAATTATATTTTTTAGCTCGAAGTTCTACCGTATCAGAAAGATTTGTTTTGCATAATGGACAAGTATGACCGTTAAGCGACTTAATTTCTTTCTCGGTTTCAGCATTTACTTTTTTTAATTCGGAAAGTGCAAGTTCTAATTCGAAGCGTTGGTTTTTCATAGAAATAATTTGTTGCTTAACTTTGTTTAGTGAGGTAACTATTGAAGAATATTCAATTTTAGTTTTTTCCACATCAGCTTTTAAAATGGATAAATCATAAGAATATGTTGAACCTTTTAATTCGCTATCTATCTTTTCAAGCATGCCTTCTAATAAACTTTGTTTTTTTTCTATTTGTTTTTGCAAATCAGAAAGTTTTTCTAATTGCTTAACTATATTAAAATAATTTTCATCAAAAACTCCCAAATGATAATATATAACATTTTCTTTATATTTTTCGTATTGCATTAAGCCAGAAAAAGATGCAAAAGTTGTTCCGCTATAATGATCTTGATCAATAAAATAAAGAAGATAATTATAAACTGGTGGTGTTATTTCAAGTTTATCTTCTGAACGGTTTGGCAGTTGTACAGAGAAATGGAAAAAGTGATTTAGTTGTTCAGCAAGCTCGTGTCTATTAACTGTAGAAAACAATAAGTTTTTTTCGGAATCGAAAAACTTAAATAATTTTTTGTTTCTATAAATATAAAAATCGTCGTCATTAATTGAAAACATTAGAACGTATATC
This sequence comes from Christensenellaceae bacterium, assembly GCA_963666505.2. Taxonomy (GTDB): domain Bacteria; phylum Bacillota; class Clostridia; order Christensenellales; family SZUA-584; genus JABGQS01. The sequence continues at coordinate 510,930 of CAXXXL010000003.1, forward strand.
TTATTATTGTCATCCCATTTATCGTCAAACTGACTATCGGCACCGAGAGAGTGGTACAAACTCCGCATAACTACGGATTTTCCCCTATCAGTACCATCAACCTGGCTAGATGAGATTACATTTATTCCATCGGAAAACTGAAGGCATCTAGCCTTTTTTTCAATAGTAGAAAAAAGATATATTTTTTTAAAAATTAGTTTATTCATCGTAAACACCTTCCTCAAAGCGCTTTAAGATTAATACAATTAAAATATATATTTCTAAAGCTGAGTATTCTATTGAAAAAGTGGAACTAAACCTATCAATTAAATAGTCTACACAGTCTTCAAAACTATTTGGGAGATCTTGATGGTTTTCAATAACGTAATTTGCAATCTCAATCTCCTTATTTTTAAGCTCCTCTGATATCTGTAAGTTTTTATATAAATTGGCTAAGGCAGCTTTTTGATTCCGCCGTTCTTTATAGTTAAAACCACGATTAATATATTCCTTAGTTAATTCGACACTGTTGTCGGCTATATCCAGATGGCAGTTGAGTAAGCCATCGAATTCAGCTTTTGTTAGACCTTTTTGGCAGAGTAATTGAGAATAACTAGGTTGAACGAGTTCACAACATGCTTTTCCTGATACAGTATCAAAAATAAGCCTATATAAATCATTAGGTTTTTTAGGCTCACAACCTTTGATTTTAATAAAAGAAGTTACAATCTTTCCAGCTATATCATTTTGTGGTTCATTAAGATTCATAGAAGTATTAATAAAAAATACGTTATTTAGATTAATGCTCTCTAGTCCAAGTTCGCTTTTCAAGGAAGCACATATTGTTTTTTGACTATTTTCACTAATTCCAGATAGCTCAAGTTCTTCTACATCAATCGTTACCTTTTTATCATCCTTAAAGTAGGCATTGGATACAATTGCAAGTTTTATATCAGGATGATTTTCATCTTTAAGAATATATAGCTTGCCTAAAATTGAATGTCCCTTCTTTTGCTTTATTATATCAGTTTCACTGTACGTTTTTTCTCCCTTATGCGTTTTTATTTGATAAAATTCGAAAGTATTTTCGGTATGTATTTCAATATCACATACATAATCAAATACTACTATAAAGTCAGTGGTATCATAAATATCTAAGGTTTTACTTACTCCCCAGAGGAGCTCTAATTTAAAACGATTTTTTGATCGGCTTCCAGATACATCAAAAGGTAATGCCATATAATATTCTTCATTATTCATAAGTGCACCCGCAAATAAAAAATACTTTCAACCTTTATGCCCCATTTAGGTAGTCATTTATGATATGGCTTTAGAAGAGATATAATTGTTTTATGACTACGAATTTATTTAAGATTAATGATTATATAAGCAAATTATAACAAAAACTAACAAAAAAGTCTATGTTGCACAAAGGGCGCTCCTGCTGATATTACTATCGCCCCATGTTTTCCAATGTGATAAAATAAAACTACAGGGGGATGCGGCTTTTGAAGAAGAAAACGGGGATGCTGATATTCATAGTTTTAGGCTTGTGGTTCGTGCTGAATATACGGCTGCTGGGATACTTTGATAAATTAGTCAGATAAGATTTCCCCGTGAATGCATACCCGTCCGCCGTCCGGGCATTTTGCGTCAAAGCTCTTTCTGCGCTCTTCACCGCAGTCTAAGTCTCCGCCGCTTAGCAGGGCGTAAACAGAAGGGTATATTATATTCCACAGTTCATGACATAAAGGCGGGCAGATATCTTCTATGATGAAAACATCACCTGTTTTATGATAGCCGCATCTGCAGTTTGCCTCTGTTACAGTGAGCTTAACCTTTCTCATACTGCACCTCAAAATGTAATAAATAAGTATCTGTATATCCATTATAGAAAAGACCAAAACAAAAAGCCAGTTATTTTAGTATATCACAATTCCACAGCACAAGATTCGTATCTTCACCAAAGCCCTTTATGGTATAATAGACTAAAGGGAGAGACGAGTGAAAAAGCGACAAGGAATTATAATATTCATATATTTGGGTGTGTGGTTCGTGCTGAATTTACTGTTCCTCAGTAAGTTCCCGTTCATGCACTCGGACGAGTCGTGGCTGTCGGGCCTCAGCCGGGCGATGATGAGCGGAGGACCGGGAGTGACGGAGCCGTTCTTTGACCTGCTGCCAAGATATCCCCATGCTATAAAGATACTGTTCCATGCGGTGCAGATGCCGTTTATAGCGGTCTTTGGGTACAACCTGTTTGCGGTGCGGCTGGTGTCTCTGGTGTTTGGCACGGCGGCGCTGTATGTGTTCTACAGGCTGTGCAGGGTCTTGTTTAAGGGAGAAGTCAAGGCGCTGATAATGACTGCTGTGCTCTCGTTCGATGTGCAGTTCATATACGCAAGCCACATGGCACGGCAGGAGATAATAATAACGTTCGGGCTTCTGCTGGTGCTGTATTACGTGATAAGCCGAATAGACGGGTGGACGTATAAAAACGATATAATGACGGGTGTGCTGGTAGGCGTGTTCATAGGCGTGCATCCCAACAGCCTTATGATAGCGTTTGCCGCAGGGCTGCTGTACGTTTACTACGTTGCTTCGGGCAGGCTGAAGATAAGAAACCTGCTGACGCTGGTGGGCGTGGTGGCGGCGTTTGCCGGGCTGTTCGTCGGCATCAGCTGTTCGTTCGACGAGCAGTTTTTGCAGAACTACGCAAAGATAGGCAAGGCGCTCGGCATAGACATGACGATGCTAGAGAAAGTGCAGTATTTGCCGGGCTGGTTCGGCCGGCTGTTCACACGGGTGAGCGGAACTTATTACACACCGCCGGTTCAGCTTCAGCTTTGTGCTGTTTGGCGCAGGCGTGGCCGGGGCTGTGGCTGTGGCGTTCTTCAAGCGTGATGTGCTAAAGATACTGCTGCCGATAGTCGGCGTGGTCGCAGCGACAATGCTTATAGGGCGGTACTCTCAGCCGGGCGCTGTGCTGCTGTTCCCGCTGTGCTGGCTGCTGGTGTTCTGGTTTGCGGACAAGCTGCCAAAAGTTCTTGGGATAGTAGTTCCTGCGGTGCTGGCGGCTGCGGTGCTTGCGGTGTCGCTGTTCGCTATCGTGCCGAGCCTGAACGACGACTACGATGATTATATAAGCGAGATAGAGCAGAATGTGCCGGAGGGGAGCATGGCGCTTGCCAACCTGAATGCGGAGTATGCGTTCGATGAAGGGAAGATGCTCGATTACAGAAACCTTGCACACCTCGATGAAGCGGGGATTAGCTTTGAAGAGTACGTAAGGCGCAGCGGCATAGAGTATATAGTTTATCCGCAGGAGATGGATTTCATTGCGGAGCGGCGGCCGGTTTGGAACATAGTCTACGGCAATGTGATACCGTATTACGACGATATGAAGACTTTCCTGGAGCAGGAGTGCAGCGTGGTGGATGAGTTTACTTCTCCGTATGCCATGCGGATAGTGAGATATTCTTATGCGCAGGAGTGGAAAGTTACGATATACAAAGTGGGGAAATAGATGAGAATACCTTTCAAGAAAACATATTACGATGAGGCAGAAGTGCGGTGCGTGCGTGAAGCTCTTGGCGGTGTGGATTATACAGCTATGGTAAGAGACAGGCTGACGGCTGAGTTTGGTGCCCCTGTGTTTCTGACTACTAGCGCTTCATCTGCGCTCGATCTGCTGTTCGAAGTGCTGGCGATGGATGAGGGCGAAGTCATACTGCCGTCGTTCACATTTCCGTCTACGGCAAATACGGTGCTGCGATATGGGCACAAGCCTGTGTTTACAGAGGTGGATGAAGAAACGGGCGCTATCAGCATAGATGACATAAAGAGAAAGATGACCAGCAAGACAAGGTGCGTTATACCCACGCACTACGGCGGAAGCTCTGCCGATATGGATGAACTGACAAGGCTGTGCGAAGACGTTTTTGTGATAGAGGATGCGGCGCTCTCGTACGGGGCGAAGTATAAAAAAAGGCCGCTTGGCAGCATAGGAGATGTCGGTATTCTGAGCTTTCACGAAACGAAGAACGTTTCGGCAGGCGGCGGCGGTGCGCTGATAGTAAACACAGACGACGAGGAAGTGCTGCAGAGGGTACAGACGATATACGAAAACGGCACTGACAAGCAAAAGTTCATAAAAGGCGAGGTTGATGCGTATACGTGGCAGATGCGGGGGACGAGCGCTGCTATGCCAAATGTGAACGCTGCTGTGCTGCAATCTCAGCTTGAAAAAGCGGAGGAGATAAAGCAAAAACAGCGGAAAGTATATGAATATTACATAAGCCGCTTTAGAGGCACAGACGGATTAAGCGTGCCGGTAGTGCCGAAGTATAACACGGACAACTATCATGTTTTTTATCTGAGGTTCAGCGACTTTGAGACGAGGCAGAGAGTTAGACTGGAGTTGGAGAAAAAGGGCATAAGTGCGCATTTTCATTATATGCCGCTGCACGCTTCAACTATGGGACAGCGCCTTGGGTATAATCCGGAAGACCTGCCTGCTACTATGCGGTTTGCTGAAAGTCTGCTGAGGCTGCCGATATATGCATCGCTGACGATGGACGAGTGTACAGCTGTTGCGGATGCTGTGCAGGAGGCGCTATGATAAAGGACAGCATTTGCGTAGTGATTCCGGTATATAATGCACAGCGAACGCTGGAAGAGCTGACCGAAAAGCTAATGTGCGTTCTTTCGCAGTTTAGCAGCTATAAGATAGTGTTTGTGGACGATGCAAGCCCTGACGGGAGCTTCGAGACGCTGCGGAAGCTGAAGGAAAGCAATAATAACATAACGGCGATAAAGCTGAAGGAGAATGCGGGCCAGCAGGCGGCTGTTCTGTGCGGGCTGAGGCAATCTGAATGTGATTATACCGTTATAATGGACGACGACTTAGAGAACGACCCGGGTGATATAATGAAACTGTATGAGCGTATAACACAGGGGCCCGATGTTGTTTACGGCGTATGTGCTCAGCCTACAAAAGGAGCTCTGCGCAGTTTTGGTTCGAGTTTCAGAGAAACGCTTATAACCAGACTTTCGGGCAAGCCGAAGCAGATGAAGGTGTGCAGCTTTCGCATAATGACGAAGGATATCGTGGAGAGAGTCAGGCAGGCGGATACGAAGTTCGTTTACGTATCGCTGGAGATATTGAAGCATACAAAGAACATAGACAACATCGAAGTAGATTACTGTACATCACACAGAACGGGATATCACGTATTCAGCCTGTTTGCACTTGCTGTGAAGATGTATGTGTATTACGGTGAGAGCTTTAAATTTATGCGCAAAAAGGGAGCCCAGTTTGATATAGAAGAGGTGGTCTGAATATGCGGTTGATGATACTAGGGGCGGGGAACTGCCAGTTGAATTTAATAAAGAGAGCAAAGATAAGAGGGCACTACGTTATAGTTGCGGATTATCTTGATAATCCGCCGGGTGCGAAGTTTGCCGATGTACATATAAAGGTGAGCACATTTGATACCGGGCTAGTGATGCAGGCTGCAGTTGAATATGAGATAGAGGGAATTGTTACGCTCGGTACAGACCAGCCTGTGCTGACGGCTGCTATAGTTGCAAAAAAACTGGGGCTTCATTTTTATGCGGGAAGCTATCTGGCGCTTGCAGTCACCAACAAGCGTATAATGAAAGAGTTGTTTGCTAAAAACAAAATACCTATGAATGATTATAGGTTGATAGGAAAAGGGTTTGCCAAGGAAGAAATAAAGGGATTGAAGTTTCCTGCGGTGCTAAAACCGGTGGACAGCCAGGGACAGCGCGGGATATTCAAGGTCAGAAATATTGAAGAAGTAAGCAGGCATATTGAAGAAACACTTTCTTATTCGAGAGAAGACAAAGTGCTGCTCGAAGAGTTCTACAGGAGCGACGAGATCACCGTGAACGGATGGGCAGCGAATGGCAGGGCAAAGATAATTTCTGTAGTGGACAGGCTGACGATGAAAAAAACAAACCGCATAGGCATATGCATCGGGCACAACTTTCCATCATTGCATTTAAGGGGATATTTCGAAGATATAGAAAGAATAACGCAGGATATCGTGGACGCTTTTGGCATAACCGACGGGCCGATATATTTTCAGTACCTTATCGGAAACAAGGGCGTGCGTGTGAACGAAATAGCAATGAGGATAGGCGGAGCATACGAAGACTTGACCATACCCATTATCAGCGGTATAGACATAGCCGGTATGTTGCTTGATTACATCGAAACAGGCAGCTGCGATAATAAAACTCTTGAGGAGTATTCACTTCTGGAGAACACAAAGTACGTATCTACACAGATGTTTTTCCTAAAGCCGGGGAAGATAACAAGAATGACGCCCCTTGAAGAAGTTATGCAGCTTGATGGTGTAAAAGATGTATATTATGCTGTAAAAGAAGGCGATATAGCAGCAGGTATAAAAAACGCAACCGCAAGAGCGGGATATGTGATAATCGAAGGCGAAAACTTTGATGAGCTCAAAGCGAAGATTGACAGGCTTTATGAAAATATGAAGGTGTTTGATGAAAGCGGTAAAAATCTTGTTATAAGCTTCAATGAGTATAAGGACAAGTATTTGTTCGTATAGGCGGAGGAGAGATATGAAAACTGTACTAGTTACCGGCGGCGCCGGGTTTATAGGTTCGCATTTTGTGCAGATGATGGCAAGCAAATATCCGAATTGGAAGTTTGTAACCGTTGATCTTCTAACATATGCAGGAAGCGTAAAAAATCTAAAAGCGCTTGAAAAAGCATCTAATCATGAGTTCATAAAGGCGGACATTACAGACGGGCAATTGATGAGGGATATTCTGATAAAGCACGATTTTGATTATGTTGTCAACTTTGCGGCGCAAACACACGTAGACAACTCCATCAATACGCCAGATATATTTGTGCATACCAACGTTTACGGTGCTCAGTGTCTTCTTTCCGCAGCAAAGGAAGCGTGGCAAAGGGGAACGGACGGATATGGATATCCGTTGTTTAAAGAGGGAAGAGTGTTCCTGCAAGTCTCGACAGATGAAGTTTACGGAAGCAGGGAGACGGGCAGCGCTGACGAGAGAGCATCGCTTCTTCCAAACAGTCCGTATGCGGCAAGCAAGGCTGCGGCAGATTTGATTGTTCGCTCGTTCATGAAAACATACCGGTTTCCAGCGATAATAACCCGCAGCTCGAACAACTTTGGAGAAAGGCAATATCCTGAAAAGCTTATTCCTCTATTCATAAAGATGGCTCTTGCAGACGAAAAGCTTCCGCTGTACGGAGACGGTATGCAGAAGCGGGACTGGATATATGTATTAGACAACGCAAGAGCTATTGAGAAGGCGCTTGTATACGGAAGGCCGGGTGAAATATACAACATTGGAACGGGGCAGAGGAGAACGAATATTGACGTTGTGAGTATGATACTTAAAATGCTTGGCAAACCAAAGAGCCTTATTGAACACGTTCACGACAGGCTGGCGCACGACTCTAGATATGCAATCGATACAGACAAGATAAGAGGCTTAGGGTGGCTGCCGGAGCACGATTTTGAAGAAGAGCTTTTAAAAACTGTTGAGTGGTATAAAAAAGCTTACAGCTGAAGGTTTATAAAAGAAAAAGTTAAGTAAAGAAAAAGCACACAAGGGGAGCGTGTGCTTTTCCTTTAGGATATATTGGGATTTAGGTTTATGCATATTTGAGTTTCAGCGATTAAATTTTAGTGATCGCAAAATGATTCTGACGATTGTAAGCTGCCGCTAAGGTAAGCTCCTATAGCATCTTCTGCAGCGCCCGTTGCACCGACTATTACTTTAATGTTGTTTTCACTAAAGAGAGTCTGTGCACGACTTCCCATACCGCCGGCAATTATGACTTCAACTTTGTGATCTCTCAGAAACACTGGAAGGAATCCCGGTTCATGTCCTGGATTTTGCAGGAAATCTTTTGCTGCGACAGCTGCGTTTTCGATGTCATATATCGTAAAACCTGTACAGTGTCCAAAATGTGCTGATACACTACCGTTATCTGTGGCTATTGCTATTTTCATTATTCATCTACCTCGCTTTTTTGAGTATTTATAATTTGATCTGTATAGATCTTTAAAGCATTAAACATATTTCGTAGAGCTAAATTCGCTTTACTGTCCTCGTAGTCCGTAATCGGTTTAAGATTGTTGATGGATTCGACAACTGTCTCATCATAAGGTATTTTACCTATCAGTTCAATACCATTTTTTGTGCTGTAGTCTTCTATCTGACCGGCTATCTGTTCGTTTATATCGAATTTATTTATGCATGCAAATGTTTGTATTCCAAAGTATTTGCACAGCTGTGCAATGCGCTCAAAGTCGCTTTTTCCGGAGAGCGTTGGCTCGGTTACAATCAGTACAAGGTCTGTACCGGTTATAGAAGATATGACCGGACAGCCTATGCCGGGAGAGCCGTCTATTATAATGACATCATCTGCTTGAGCATAATTGCGTGCAGTTTTCCGAAGCTGAGTAATAAGTTTACCTGAACCGTCACTGCCTATTTCCATCTGGGCTCTTGTAAGATAACATTCGGCTGTTTTTGTTACATATGAGTCGGCTGCCTTTTTATCTTTCAGGTTAATAGCATCGACCGGACAGACTATCTGGCAAGCTCCGCAGCCCTCGCATTTATATGGATCTATAACGAAGTCTTTGACTGCGTCGAATCTGCAGACGTTTTCGCATTCGCCGCACTTGGTACAGAATCTTTCGTCGATTCTTGCCAGCTTAAGGGCATAGAAATATTCTTTCTTTATATCTATGCCATCTAAATACAGATAAAGGTTTGCGGCGTCAACGTCGCAGTCGGACATCACTTGTGATTTAAAAAGCCGGGATAGCGCCATCGCTATCGTTGTTTTGCCTGTGCCGCCTTTGCCGCTTATTACCGTAAGTTCCATCTATATCACCTCCCTGATGCCGGAGGCAATTCTTTCGAATTCGGCTTTTGCTTTAGGTATGTCTGTTAGCATCCCGCCCCTTGAATATACTTCGGCTGCCTGGCGGCTATAGCTTATCGTGCCGATTATTGGTATGCCTGTTTCTGAACAAAAGTCTTCTATAAGCGAATTCTTACCGTCATATTTGTTTATAACTACTCCGAACGGTATATTGCGGCTTTGCAGCAGGCTTACTGCCAGCGAAAGATCGTGCAGACCGAAAACCGTGGGTTCAGTTACAAGCAGCGCTTTGTCTGCATGCTCAATGGTGTTTACGACGTTGCAGGACGTGCCCGGAGGGCAGTCGAGGATGTTGTCGCCGCTGGGCAGGCTTTCAAGAAGCTCTTTTATTAGCGGAACGCCCATATGTTCACCGACGTTCAGCAATCCTCTTTTCGCTGTGATGTTCTTAGAGGTGCCTTTTTCGACCTTGCCTATCTGCCTCGGTTTGTATCCAAGGGCGCCCGGTTCGCATACAAGCTTGCAAGCGCCGCAGCTATGGCAGAGTTTGTCGAATACCATCACGCTTTTCTTTGTAGTTACAAGTGCGTTGAACTGGCAGATATCTGAGCATTTTTTGCAGAGTGTACATTTTTCGGGTTCTATTACCGGATAGTCAACTGTTACGTCTGTCGAAGAAACTTCTGAAGGTCTTAAAAATATAAAACCATTTGGTTCTTCGACATCACAGTCTATGTAGTTTGAGCCGGTGAGCAGAGCAAGGTTTGTTGAGACCGTAGTTTTTCCTGTGCCGCCCTTACCGCTAAGTATGCATAAGTTCACGTAGTAACCTCCGGTTAGCGGTTCATACCTGCATGCGCAGGGCCTGCTGCTGATATCTGCTCGAGTTTTGAGTCGAGATAAAGCTGGACTGCGTTTTCAAGCGGAACGCTTGCACACTTGTATACTTTAATATCCGAATTATTAAAAACTCCGAAAGCATTTGGTCCCATGTTGCCGGTAATTATTGTTTCGACATTGTTATCTATCATAACCTGTGCCGCCACTGTGCCGGCTCCGCCGCTTGCCGAGACTGCTGCGTTTTCAACAAAGCTGGCAGTTTTAGTGTCTGTATTATATATAGCAAAAAAGCTGCACCTTCCAAAACGCATATCAAGAGCGCTTTGCATGTTGTTTCCCGTTGAAGAAATTCCTATTATCATTTTTTGACCTCCATTGTTATTACAATCTTTTATTAAAATCGTAAATTCGACGCAGTAATGCCTTGAAACATAGTTATTGACATATACCATTTAAAGAATAGCCTTGTTTTTAGCATTTGTCAATAAAAATCGCTCAAAACTTATTGACATATGCCCGTAATGTTGTAAAATGAAAACTATAGTTAGCATTACTAAATAAAATATATTGGGAGAACAAAAGATGATGAAAACAGATGTATTGATAATTGGCGGGAGCGCAGCAGGCCTTGTCAGCGCTATGACTGCGAAGTCTAACAACCCGGACAAAAGTGTTACGGTAGTACGCAGGGAAGAAAAGGTAATGATACCTTGTGGAATACCTTATATTTTCGGCAGCATAGGCACTAGCGACAAGAATATTCTTCCAGACAAGGGTCTTGAAGGGCTGGGCGTGAAAATCGTGGTTGATGAAGTTATGGTAGTTGACAAAGACAAAAAAGTATGTACGCTGAAAAATGGGGGACAGATGTCTTTTGACAAGCTTGTGTTTGCAACAGGTTCTGTACCGCAGCTTCCGGGCTGGCTTAAGGGTAAAGAGCTAGAGAACGTGTTTACCATACCGAAGAGCAAAGAATATCTTGATGAGCTGCAAAAAAAGCTGGACGGAATTAAAAGAATAGTGACAGTTGGAGCTGGGTTCATCGGACTGGAAGTTTCGGACGAGCTGAACAAAGCGGGCAAAGACGTGACTTTGGTAGAGATATTACCAAGGGTGCTGGGGACTGCTTTTGATGAAGAGTTCGCAAGCGAAGCACAGCAGCTTCTTGAAGAGCGGGGCGTCAAAGTTGAAACTGGCGTAGGTGTCAAAGAGATAAAGGGAGAAGGTAAGGTCAGCAGTGTACTGCTTGACAACGGAGAAGAGCTGGAAGCGGATGCGGTTATACTATCTTTAGGCTATCGTCCGAATACAGAGCTGGCGAAGGATACCGGACTTGAGATAAATAAGTTTGGATTTATTGTAGTGGACCAATACAGAAGAACAAGCTGCGAAGACATATTTGCGGCAGGCGACTGCTCTCAGAAAAAGGACTTTGCTACAGGTAAGCTCAGCACGATAATGCTTGCGTCGACAGCGTGTGCCGAGGCAAGGATCGCCGCACTTAACCTGTATAAACTTTCAACAATTACGACATTCCGGGGAACTATTGGTATATATTCTACTAATATTGGTGATACTTCTTTCGGTGTCGCAGGTATTACTGATGAGATTGCCAAGAGAGAAGGCTTCGATGTAGTGACAGGAAGCTTTACCGGTATCGACAGACATCCAGGGTGCCTTGAAGGAGCACATAAACAGACTGTCAAGCTGATTGTATCCAGAAACAACGGAGTCGTACTGGGAGGCGAAGCACTGGGCGGAAGCAGCGTGGGTGAGCTTACGAATGTCCTTGGATTTATAATACAGAACAGCATGACGATAAACGATCTGCTCATGGCGCAGATAGGAACACAGCCGATGATAACAGCTTCACCAGCCGGATATCCGCTTATAAAAGCAGCTGAGATCGTTAACAAACAGCTTGTAAAATAGAAAAAACTACCAAATATAGAGTGAGATAGAAAGTTTTTTGCTTCTATCTCATTTTGTTATTGACATATACCCAAAAAAGTGTATAATAGTATTTGAAAAGGGCATATACCCAAAATAGATGTCAGGAGGTGAAAATTATGCCAGGAATGGACGGAACAGGACCGCTCGGTCAAGGACCGATGACAGGCGGCGGATTTGGAAGATGCAACCCTAATGCGGACCCGGCAGTATACGGCGGACGTGGAATGGGAAGAGGTAGAGGAAACGGCTTCAGAAGGAACTTAAACCAGAGAGCTTTTGCACAGCCGGATATTGCACAGACAGCAGGCGCAGCAAAAGCAGACACGCAAGAGCTAAGCAAAAGGCTTGAGGCGCTGAGTGCTGAGAACGATAGGCTAGCTAAAGAGAACAAAAAGCTGAAAGAAAACAGCTAGAAAAAACACAGTCTTGAAGACGGAAGGCAGTAAGCGGATAAATTTCTTTTTGAACAATCTTTGGGGCTATGATATAATACCTCGTAAAGAAAGCTGTACCTGAAAATGGGGGATGATATTTTGTCTAGACCAAGGATTCCAAAAAGAATATGTGATGTACCGCAGGTAGATACCTTTACACCTTCAGGTGCACAAGGACCGGGTTCTGAAGCTGTGGTTATGAGCGTTGAAGAGTATGAGGTAGTGAGGCTTATTGACCATGAGAACATGAACCAGGAGCAGTGTGCTCAGGTGATGGGCGTTGCGAGGTCTACCGTTCAGCGGCTCTATAACGACGCACGAAAGAAGATTGCCGATAGTATTATAAACGTTAAGGTTCTAAAGATAAGCGGCGGAGATTATTCACTGTGCGTCAAGAAGAGCAACCAGCCGATGTGCAAAGGCTGCAACAGATATCAGCGGCGCGGAGGCAGAAACGAACACAGATGATTTTTTGAAAGTAAATCAAAGGCACCCTTTTCAAGGGTGCCTTTGATATTTTCGTTATTGTTTGCACCAAACGATTCCGACTGTTCCGGGACCGACATGCGAGCCTATTACGGGGCCTATCGAAGACAGAATAACGTCTGTTTTAATAAGCTTAAGAATAGACTCTTTCAGTTTTTCCGCTTCAGCCCTGCAGTTTATATGAAGCACAGAGATGTCTGTTACGCTGCTGTTTGAAATGTCGTGAGAGAGCTCGGAAAGCATTATTTTTTTGGCTTTTATACGGGTCCGGATTTTTGCGAAAACATCCGCATTGCCATCGGCGACAGTCAGTATTGGAACGATATTGAGCACACTGGCTGCAATAGCGCCGATTTTACTGAGCCTTCCCGATTTCTGAAGGTAACTTAAGTTTTCAGGTATGAAAAGCATTCTTGATTTGCTGATGTTGCTTTTTGCGGCGGCAACGGCTTCTTTGAAACTGCCGCCCTCTGAAAGCTTTTTTGCCGCTTTGAGAACTGCATAGCCCATCTGCATACAATTTGACTCAGAGTCGATTATCTCTATACCGGCATCCGGGTACTTTTCAAGAAGCATATTCTTTACCGATGCAGCGGAAGAATAGGTTCCGCTCATCTTTGATGAAATACTAATGAATATGATGCTATCACCAGCCAAGATATATTTTTCAAAGGTGGAATAAAATTCATCTGTCGTCGGCTGGGAAGAGGTTGGGTGATGCTCGCTGTTGTCAAGCTTCTCGAAAAAAGCCTTGTTGGTTATACCGGTCTCAACAATCACTTCCGGACCAAGGATCACGCTCAATGGAATAATGTCTATATCGTATTTTTCTATAAGCTCTTTAGGCAGATATGCCGTAGAGTCACATATCAGTTTTGTCATACTTAACCTTTCCTCCGGTTTATACCGGGGTTTATATTTAAAACCAAGTATAACACAGCAAAAACAAAATAATAGTATTAACGGATTTATTGATGGAATGTTAACTTTTCGGACATATACCGTATATCTAAACGTAAAATATTTGTTTGATTTAGGGATAGAATTGAATTTATATACATTATGTGGTAATGTCGGATGATGTGATATAATATAATAAATATTTACTATTAAAGGGGTTTGATTCAACATGAATAAAAAAACAATCTGTACTAAAAACGCACCTGCGGCTATAGGGCCGTATTCACAAGCAGTAATGGTCGGCGACTTTATTTACACTTCTGGTCAGATACCCATTGACAAGGATACGAAAATGATTGCCGGGGAAGGCATAGAGGAACAGGCACAGGCAGCTCTTTCAAACCTCAGCGAAGTTTTGAAAGAGGCGGGAGCGGGTCTTGGCGATGTTGTTAAGACGACAGTGTTCTTAAAAGACATGCGTGACTTTGCGGCTGTCAACAAGATCTATTCCGGGTTTTTCAGCGAGGAGTGCCCGGCAAGGTCTTGCGTTGAAGTGGCAAATTTACCGATGGGCGTTAAGATAGAGATCGAAGCTATAGCAGTGAAACGGTAAAAAAAGAGATTCTAAAAACACTGTGGTTTTGCCCGGCCAAAACAAAGCTAAGGCCGGGCATTGGTGTTACTCTTCCGGTTTGATTACCCCTGCTGTTACAAGCGCTGATATTAGGGCACTGATAGCGTTTCTCGCTTCAGCGTCTATGGTCGTACCCCCGCTTGGTGCGGCTATGTATTCCGAGTGTTCTCCCGTCAGCCCCTGTATAGCGCTCTGCATATCGTTTATCCTGTCAATATCCGCATTTGTCAATACCTTTGTTGCGTTTGAATCTATGAAAAATGAAATTCCCTCGATTGATACTTTTTCAAAGCTTGCCATAAAATTTCTCCTTTCTTATGCTGTTCTTTTCCACATATAAACTGTAATAGACGGTTGTATGTTATTATGCGCATTGCCGCCTCCCGTGCTCTGGTTGGAGGCTGTCTGCGAACCGGATGAACCGCTGTATGAAGGCAGATTAACAGAGTGATAGTGGTTTGAGCTTATACCACTGGTCGTTCCGCTGACAGAGTGAGTGTGGTTTCCTACTGCTTTTGCATTCATTGCACCCCGATATACTGAGCCGCTGCTATATCCGGTTCTATATCCGCTTGAACTGTAAACTCCGTACGGAGTCTTATTACCGCTTGATAATGAAATCGGTCTGTCAGTACCCCACCATATTTCATGATAATGACCTCCTGTGCTGCTTGAAGTATCGCTGAATGTATGGGTATGATTTGAACTGACATTACCTGTATTTGCCGATGGGTGGTCATGATTTATAGTATGGTTGTGACTATTTTGCGTGTGTGTATGAGAGGGCATTTCGCTCTCTGATAGTGTATGATCTTTTGCACCGCATGTGCCTTCGGCAGCACCAAAGTCACTGTCGCCGCTTTTAAAGCCGACGAGCGCTTTGCCTTCACCGAAAGCAGCCCATGTTCCGCCAAAAAGCGTTTCCGGAGAAGTTGAGTCTACTGAAGTGTATATTGATCCCACCGGGTATATGGCTAGCTTTATCGCGGCGGTGAGCTCCGCCAGGGTTTGCCCGCCATCCTTTATTGTTTTGCCGGTAGTGCCGTCAAAAGCTGCAATGTTGTTATTGGCTGATGAAGAAGGGCCAATGACATCTCCGCTGCCCAAACCGTCAGTGCCTTTAAACAGCATGCCTGTGCCGTAAGCGGTTCCGCCATCGTAAGAGAATCGAATATATGAATCTCCGGTAAGGTAGGATGAATGCCAGTTGGAGTTGTCGCTTGAGTACTGTGCCTGTACCGCCGGAGCGTCTGAACCTGCAGGGCCTGTATCACCTGTATCTCCGGTATCTCCCGTATCGCCTTTGCTTACGATCAAGTCCCAGTAAACTGCATTGTGGGGGCTGCTGATTGGCTGCAGTGAGCTTGCAAAGATATCCGCTTCCTTCGTGCTCTACAATATCGATATATGTTGAATCGTTTACGTATTGCGTAACAGAATCCCAAGCTCCCCTGTTTCTTATGGATATGCCTTGAACTCCCTGTATTCCCTGCAGGCCCTGCGGGCCGGTATCTCCCGTTTCACCCTGCGGACCCTGAAAAAGTACAGCATCGCCCCACGAAGAGCCGCCGTCTGTGCTGAAGCTTATATATTTATCGCCTGCAGTAAACGACGAGTGCCAGTTTATACTGTCTGAAGAAAACTGGTATTGAAGATAAGGCGCATCCGCACCCGCCGCTCCTGTCGCTCCGGTGTCTCCTGTTTCGCCTCTATCGCCCTTGAATGGAATTTTGACTTCCTGCCAGCAAATTATAAAATCTACAGCTATGAAGGGAGGCATGTTATTATGTGCACTGCCGCTGCCGGAGGAGCCAGAACTTCCTGAGTAGTTTGGCAGGTTGACACTGTGGGTATGATTGTAAGTCTCGTTGACGTCTTCGACAACAGTGTATTGCGAGCCGTCCGGAACGTAACTCATAACTCTTTTATCTTCACTGTAGCCAAGGCTGATGCTTGAATTACTTGATGTTACAGAAGCGTGGTCGTGATTGATAGAATGTGAGTGTGAGGCAAGTTCACTTGATGTCAGTGAATGTGTTTTCTCACCGCCCGTTTCGCCCAGCGTATCGAAATCTGAATCGGAGCTGTTTTTGCCTATTGGGAACTTTCCTTTTAGATTTGGAAGGTTGAAAGTAGAGCTCCCATCACCATTGCCGTAGGTCGTTCCTATTGCACTATAAAGCTCTGAGTAGGTTGTTCTTGAAACGGCAGTTCCATCACAGCGCAGCCAGCCGTCCGGTACGGTTGCATTCGTCCACATCAGCATCGATCCGACAGGCATTAGTATTCCCGAGCCGGTTACAGCGGAAAAGTCTACACCGTCTGCGGTATCGTTCACTCTGAGCAGTTTTCCGGAGCTTGTTCCGTAACCGCTGGGCGTATCAGTAAGCCCCAGAAAAGTTCCCATAGATTGTGCTTCTATTGCATCTTCGTTGTTTTTGATTCTGTTCGACAGCCTTAAGTATTCGCTATCCATTATTTCCTCCTTAAATCTTTTTTGCGTCTGATTAAAAGCATATCAATATTAAACGCTTATCTTTTTAGTATAAGTGTCGCATAAAAAAGCGCTCACGAACGCTCAATTTTTTAAATGAAGGTAAGTTTTTACATAAAAAGAGCACCTGTTAAATTTCGCAGGTGCATCATTAATGGATATGTCTAGCTTTCTGGATGAATATGTATCCAGGTATTGCCGGGACGCAGGACTATCTGGTTGCCTTCAGAATCGAGGTATAGCGTTTGGTCATCAGCAGAGTCGCGTTTCCATGTACCTTCGATCTTCACTCCGCCTATGTAGAAATCAGCTTTGCCTTCGCCTGTCATTTTCCAGAGTTTTATTTTACTGCTGATCTTATAGCCGCTGTATTGTACTATTATATTTTTTACACTTAGTTGTTCATCTGTTTCCGCTGAAAGGAACTTTTTGCCCTGCATTAAGCGTAGGTATACGTCGTTTTCTTTGTCATATGTATATGAAACATAATCGGAGATGCTTGTGCACATTGGAAGTTTTATTTCTTCGACAGCCTCACCCACATAAGTTGACTGTTCATCGAATAACCAGCTTATAGGTTTTGGTTCATAGTCGTAAAGTTGCTGAGCAAGCGCCGGATTGCCCATTACGTTATGAGGTGATTTTGCAAAATTTACACGGTGATAGTAGTCACTCCAGTGCCCGCTTAGACCATCTACATCAAAACTTATATCATCTCTTAAGCTGTGGCCGTAGTAATTGTATGCTTCATGACCGGATTTGTGATTTGAACCAGATCCGCCATAGTGCATGAAAATACAGTCCCATTCCTTTATTACGTAGAGGAAAGGAACCCGTGCGCTCCTTACCGGCATGACCTCATTTGGAACATTGTCTGAAAAGAGACAAAGAAATCTTGTGACACTGCCTTCAACGGGTATTTCATAGACTACATCCGCTGTTTGAAGACCAAGCTGTGGGCGCGCTGCAGGTGAGTTCTCTATAGATACAAGAACTGGTTTATATTCGCCGTCATACGCAAGGCCAGTCGTCAACGATTTCTGAACATATGGTGTCGGCGTGGGTGTCGGTGTTGGCGTTGAAGTCGGCGTGGGTGTCGGTTCCGGTGAAGCCGTCGGTGTTGGTGTAGGCGAAGGAGTCGGTACGACTTCAGCTTCTTCCGGAGAACATGCAGCCGATAAGCCTATAAGCACAGCTATAAGTAAGAATATAATTAATTTTTTCATTTTAAATCTCCAAGTAATATTGCTAAGGAATATACTATCATTAAATATTTACTTACGCAATAGAACAGAGTTTATAGTTGAAACACATATAAAGGATCAGCAATAGTTATAAAATGAGGATCGTGCAGCAAAAAGAAACGTATTACCAGGCTGTCCAGCCTCCGTCAACTATAACGTTTGAGCCGGTCATATAGCTTGAAGCGTCTGAAGCAAGCAGCAGCAGCGGTCCCGCAAGCTCTTGTGCTTTACCCTCTCGCTTAAGCATTGTTTTTGCCTTAAGGCGCTCATAAAATACTTTGTCTGTATCCTGCGTTATTACAGGGAAAGGACCGGGAGTGATGCTGTTTACCCGTATGCCGCGCTCCGCAAGGCTGGCGGCGCAGTATCTCGTTAGCTGAATGACGCCTGCTTTGCCTGCGCCGTACATAACGGGACTGTTGTTGCCCGAGTCGCCGTACATGGCAGGATCTGGGGCTACGGTTCCGTACATCGAAGCAATGTTTACAATGTTTCCCTTGCCGTGCTTGTAAAAAAACGGAAGTGATTCTCTTGTGCAGCGGAATGTGACACCCAGAGTGCCGTCTATGCCAAGGATCCAGACATCATCCTCTACGTCTTCTATTTTCGCCGGGCTTTTCTTTCCGCCCGCACCGCCGCCGTAAGCTGCGTTGTTGATAAGCACGTCTATACGGCCACACATGCCTTCTACCGTCTCGAACATTTGACGGATAGAGTTTGTATCTGAAAGGTCGCACTTTACATATTGCAGCCTGCCGCTGCTTTGATAATTTGACAGATCATTAACCGGTGTGTCAACAATATCTGCAATAAAAAGATTGGCATCGTATTCTAGCAGCCATTTGGACATTACACGACCAAGGTTTCCACAGCCGCCTGTTAGTATTACGTTTTTATCTTTAAGTGAAAATAAATCCATGTTTCCTCCGTCGTTCATCATTTTCTCTGCGACTCGAAGCGCCAGGAATCTTTACACATCTTTTCTATTCCAAACTGTGTTTGCCAGCCTAATATCTGTTTTGCTTTGGTTGTGTCTGCATAACAGACTGCAAGATCTCCAGGACGTCTATCGTCTAAAACGTAAGGTATTTTTGTACCTGTTGCCTTCTCGAATGCGGCGACCATTTCCAGTACGCTGCAGCCTTTGCCGGTACCAAGGTTGAAAGCAACAGCTCCTTTGTGATGCTTCGTATATTCAAGCGCTTTGATGTGCCCGAGCGCAAGGTCAACTACATGGATGTAGTCCCTTATCCCAGTTCCATCCAGTGTGGGGTAGTCACTGCCGAAAACGTGAAGCTTCTCGAGCTTGCCGGATGCGACTCTGGTTATATACGGCATAAGGTTGTTTGGTATGCCGGAAGGATTTTCACCTATCTTGCCGCTTTTGTGGGCACCGATGGGGTTGAAGTATCTAAGCAGGACAACAGACCATTCGCTGTCTGCTGTGCAAAGATCTTTCAATATCTGTTCGATCATGAACTTTGACCAGCCGTACGGATTGGTGCATGAGAGTATATCAGTTTCTTTGAGCGGCATATCGTTGCCGGAGTCATAAACTGTGGCTGATGAGCTGAATATCATTTTTTTAACGCCGTGGTTTTGCATAGCTTCGCACAGGCAAAGTGTACCTGTAACATTGTTTTGATAGTATTCAAGTGGTTGTGAAACCGACTCGCCTACGGCTTTGAGACCTGCAAAGTGTATAACTGAATCGATATCATATGTTGAGAACACTTCGTCGAGTTTTTCTTTATCCCTAAGATCCGCTTCAACGAATTGGATTTGTCTTTTTGCTATTTGATTTAGTGTGTCTATCACGCCCGGTTCGCTGTTTGAAAAGTTGTCGATTATTACTGTGTCGTGGTTTTTTTCTGCAAGTTCAACGCAGGTATGGCTGCCTATGAATCCGGCTCCGCCTGTTACAAGTATCATAGTTGCCTCCGTTAGAGAAATTTCTTTTTCTCCATTTTTTCTTCATACATCATTTGTTCCGCTTTCATAAAGGCGTTGCCGAAGCTGGCGTTTTTCTTTAGTTTGCTATAGCCAAGTGATACGGATATCTCATGAAGCTCTTTAGTGCCTTTTTTTATTATATTACGGAAATTTTCTATCTTTGGATAAGTGTCTTTAAGTGTTGTGCTGCTAACTACTACAACGAATTCATCGCCGCCTGTGCGTGCAAGGAAAGAAAACTCGAAAGCAGTACTTAATGCACGTGCTATAGTAATGAGAGCTTTATCACCTTCCATATGTCCATATGTGTCGTTTATTACTTTAAGATTGTCCATATCCAGAACACATATCACAGCAGGGCAGATTATTTTATCTTCACTTATATACTGATTGTAGCTAAACCTGTTGTTAAGGCCGGTGAGGGTGTCTATCGTTACCAGCCGGTTTAGCTTATCATTTATAAAGAAACTTTTTATCCTATATTTGAATATGTTGCGAGAGATAAATATAGTTACTACTGCTATTATACTGCAGTCAAATATTATTGCTTGCTTTTTGTGGACATCTGGCATGATTAGCACAGCAACTGCAATTATAACCAGCAGCGAGAAAAGGAATAATGAGGTGTTGACCAGCGGACGTTCTCTAAGGAAATATACACAGAAGATAAGGCCAACTGCGTATACAACTATCTGACCATCTATGTTCATCTTGTATATAGTGTATACTACAGAATACACAAGAGCTATTACGGAAAGAACAAAAGCGGCATTGATTTTTTTAAGCCACCTTATTTCTTTATATGTTTCACGGATGCTCAAAACTATAACGGAAAGAGTGAAAACGGTGAGCATGCTTATATGGTAAGCAAGAAGAAAGCTGCTGTTTGCGAGACCGTGGTTTATTAGCTCGGTAAGTACTAGAATGAGCATTACTACTTCAAATATAAGCAGGGCAGCGCAGCCTAAAATAAGCGATGAGGAAACATCTTCGCTTTCGCTTGTTTTAAATTGTTTCCATGTCTTTTTTGACATGTTGTGGAAAGCTTCGCCTTCATATTTTTGCAATATGCTTTTTAGCAGTTTCAAAAAAGCGTTCCTCCGATAGCTTGAAAAAGAGGTATCTGGTATTCTAATGCAATTATACAATGGTTGATACATGTTAGCAAGTATCAACGCAGCCGGGATGTATTTTATTAAATAATATAAAGGACTATGGAAAATGTTGTCGAAAGTATTATGGGTAAATGCGTATAACTTGATATTATACAAATAAATATCAGAGAGGAGAAGGCTTTGAATTCAAAACAAAAAGTTTCGGATGCTCTCTCGTTTAGACAGGGGAAAGTGCCTCTAGATATGGGTGGTACGCCAACTTCCAGTATTCACATCAGTACACTTGAAAAATTAAGACAAGGTTACGGACTTGAAAAAAGGCTGCCAAAGGTTATCGAACCTTTCCAGATGCTTGGCATGGTAGAGGACGATTTAAGAGAGGCTATCGGATGCGACACTGCGCCGTTTTGGGGCAGGATGAATATGTTTGGGTTCGAGAACGAGGGCTGGAAAGAGTTTAGGGCACCGTGGGACCAGAAGGTTTTAGTGCCCGGCAAGTTCGTTACAAAGAAGCAGGGGGACAAGACATATCTTTACGCTAAGGGTGATACAAACTATCCACCTTCGATGGCGATGCCGGATTCCGGCTTTTTCTTTGACTCGGTGCCAAGGGACTCCGGCTTTGATGAAGACAACCTTGACCCGGAAGACAACCTTGAAGAATTTGGGGAGATAGAGCAGCAAGACCTCGATCATTACCGAGCCCTTATTGACGAATACAAAGACAGCGAATATGCACTTTGCGGAAATTTCGGAGGGACGGGGCTGGGGGACATTGCACTTGTGCCTGGGCCGGGGATGACTAATCCAAAGGGAATAAGGAGCGTTGAAGAATGGTATGTGTCTACGGTTATAAGACAGGACCATTTAAGAAAGATATTTGACAGGCAAATAGAGCTTGCGCTTTCTAATCTTGAAAAGATATACGAGGTGGTGGGCGACGCTATAAGCATTGCATTTGTCTGCGGCACCGATTATGGAGCCCAGCGTGCACCGATGTGCAGCCCTGAAACGTTCAGAGAGCTTTACAGCCCTTATTACAAAAAGGTGAACGACTGGATACACGCTCATACTGCGTGGAAAACATTCAAACACAGCTGCGGAGCAATTGAGCCGCTGATGGGCGATATAATTGACGCAGGGTTCGATATAATAAACCCTGTACAATGGTCGGCACAGGGAATGGACGCAGTATCTCTGAAAAAGAAATACGGAAAAGACATAGTGTTCTGGGGAGGCGGAATAGACACTCAGAAAACGCTGCCTTTCGGAACACCGCAGGAAGTAAGGGATGAAACGCTGCGCA
The DNA here is from genome assembly GCA_963666505.2 of Christensenellaceae bacterium. Lineage (GTDB taxonomy): Bacteria > Bacillota > Clostridia > Christensenellales > SZUA-584 > JABGQS01. The sequence continues at coordinate 533,200 of CAXXXL010000003.1, forward strand.
TGTGCGAAGTTTTCTCGGAAGGCGGAGGCTTTGTATTCGCAACTGTACACAACATACAGGCAAAAACTCCTGTTGATAATCTTATTTCTATGTTTGAGGCGCTGAAAGAGTTTAATGAATAAGCTATGACTAATAAAAGGGAGGGTGATGAAAATGCTTAGTGTAAATGAACTTGGAGAAAAACTTACCGGGACTATCATACCAGTGACGACGCCGTTTAAGAAAACCCTGGAGGTAGACTATGAGGCGCTGAGGAGCCTTATGCGCTTCTATCTCGATAATGGATTAAGATGCTTTATAGCTGCCGGTTCAACCGGGCAATGCTATGTCTTGAGCGAAGAAGAGCACGGGATGATAGTAAGGACGATAGTGCAGGAGTGCAAGGAGTATGAAGACAGCTTTGTACTTGGCGCGTGTGCACATACATCGACTGCTGTTTCGAACAGGCTGGCGGATATATGCCAGAGTGAAGGCGTGGATGCGCTGCTTATGACTGCGCCATATTACAGGACTCACAGAGATATGTGTATCATACATTATAAAGATGTGGCGAAAAAACACGATATACCGCTTGTGATATATCATGATGAAGTTATGCCAGAGGATATAGAAATGTGGGACGATATCGTTGAAGAGCCGAACATTCTCGGAGTAAAATTCGCAACAGGTAACATAGACTTTGGCAGAAAGATAATCACGAGATACAGAGGAAGGCTTGCAGTGTTCGGTGGAGGAAGTATGATGCAGTTTATGCCGTTTGCACTGCATGGAGCTACAGGATATGTCTCAAGCTATGCCAGCTTCATGCCGCAGATAGAAAAGGACTTCCTTGCGTTTATGCAAAAAGGCGAGTTTAAAAAAGCGGCAAGAGTAGCTGAGCTTGAGTATGATCTTTTTGATGTTATGGGAAAACGCAGTTGGTTTTCATACGTTGTAGGCCTCATCAACGCCTGCGGACTGCCGGGAGGCTACTGCCGCCCATCATTGCCCGACTGCAAAGAAGAAGACTACCCGCTATTTAAAAAATTTATTGCTGAAACAAAGGCAAAGCACGCAAAGCTCATGGAGGAGCTGAAAGCATAAGAGGCAAATGTTTAATTGCACGGGGTATGGAATTTAGCGAATGCATAATGTATAATCAGTGTAAATAAACTTTGGAGGTATATTTTATGGGCTGCGGAAAACATGGGTGCAGTTGTGAAGCGATAAAGGGACTTGCGCATATCGGCGTGTTTGTCCAGGACATAGAGAAATCTAAAGAGTTCTATACAGATGTGTTGTGTTTCGAATGTTTTTTTGAGACGGACATCAATACGGATGAAGGCATCGTGAAGGTAGCTTTTTTAAGGATTGGGTCGTGCGTTATTGAGTTGGTAGAGCAGCCTTCGCACGAAAAGAGAAGCGCAGACGGAGTAGTTGCACACATAGCTCTTGATGTTGATGACATAGGGCTTATGCAGATTTGTCTTGAGAAAAAGGGCATAAAATTTGATACTGAAAAGCCAGTTCATCTGCCCATGGTGTTTGATAAAGGTGTAAAGTTTATCAATTTCAGAGGCCCGGACGGAGAGACGATAGAACTTAACCAGACACTTTAGAACAATAGAAATAAGACCGGTCAGGTTCTGACCGGTCTTTTATAATGCGCATTATCATCCGGCAACGAATATGTCAACGAAAATGTCCCAGGCGTCAATGTACATAACGTCGTCATAACCGCTCATCTCGTAGTTTACAACTCTTATCCAGCCAGAGTATCCATCAGTTGTTCGGAGCTTAAACCATCGTTTGCCGTAAACCTTTATTACTTCAAGCGTTTCACCGGGCTGTGCAATTATAACTACATCACCTGTGCCGCCTGGGTCTATCACTCTGCCATCGGAATGAGGCCAGCTTGCATAATCCCACATAGAATTGTACGGTGTATCAAAATAATCAAGATCTATATTAGCAAGCAGCAGGCAGGGTTCTTTCAGTGTGAGCGGAGGGACACTGTGAAGCGGAACGGTTGCATACAGGTCCTCTTTCTTATGCCTGTTAGAGCCGTCAAGAGTCCAGTGCGCCATATACCAGACATCAGTGAAGTTGGGTGACCTGTCGAGAGACATTATCATACCGTGGCCGTCCATATGATCGTTAGCATCAAAGCTTGACCTGTAGGAGCCATCCCAGCCCATATCCCAGAAGCTTCCGCACTCTATGAAGGTCGTGCCGTCGAACCAGTAATAATATGTGAACGGAATATCCAAGTCGTGTTCCGGCGGATCGTCTATGTCACAGAAGGCGATCTCTAGCCAGCTGTCAGATATGTCTACGTCGGTTATTGCGAACTTCTGGGCAAGCTTATACTGGTTTATAGTATAAGCTACACCGTTTACAGTCAGCGTGGATGACGATTCGCCTGCTGCAAAGTTGATGGTGTCATCCGTGCCGTCGTTCGTTATGTCTGACACGGCTTCGGTGTCATATATATCGAACATTACGTCACCAGTGCCCGCATGGTCGGCCTCCGGCAGGGGAGATATCGTCGGGCTGGGTGAAGGTGAAGGTGGAGGTGGAGGAGGAGCAGGAGATGCTGTCGGTGACGGTACGGTTGTCGGTGCGGGTGTTCCGTCAGCTTTTTGCGTTGAAGCGGGCTGGTCTTCCTTGAATTTAGCGTATGCGCTGCCTTCGCTTAAGCTTCCCTTCTTTGTGCTAAGGTCTATGCCAAAGCCAAGCACCTCTTCTATCTTTGCCTTTGCATCTGCATAATATTTCTCTTTGTCGTTTTTATCAGAGAACCGTATCAGTGTTATCTTATTTGGCATAGATTCCCCTAGGTATCCTTCGCGCTGTGCAAGAGAGCATATTGTTCCAAGAGCGTCTATGGAATTGGAGCCCTTGAGTTCTATACCGGCGAGAAGCTCTTTAGCATCGTCGTTGGCAAAAGCTATGGACTTTACGTTTTCCTTATTGTCTATCTCAAGAACTACTCCGGGGTTTATCTCCATTGCGACGTATGCTGAAGTTTTATCCGTTGGTGTAAACACGCCGGCAAGACCCAGCGCTCCCACAACGATTGCAGCGGCCATGACTGTACCAATCAGGGCAAAAGTATGCTTTATATTCCATCCTTTTTTATTTGTATCTTTCTGATTATCCATAATAACCTCCTTATAACTATCGAGGATTCTTTCGTCGGCTCCTGTTTCTTTTTCAAATGCGCGCTCGTCAAGGGCAAGGGTTTTGAGAGCACTTTCTATTTTATTCATCTTAATGTTACTCATACCAAGCATCCCCCAATCCCTTTTTTAAAAGCTTTATCGCTTTGCCAAGCCGGTATTTCACCGTGCTTTCGGGGACATTCAAAAGCTCAGATACCTCACCGAACGTTTTTGAGTGAAAGTAGCGCAGCATCACTATGTCTTTATATTTGTCCGGTAGCGAGTATACTGCACCCAGCAGCTCTTTGCGCTGTTCCCTGCCAACAGCTAGCTGTTCGGTAGTCTGCTGCATACTAAGCAGCGTTTCATAATATTCGATGTCGAGCGAGTATTTATTACTTCCGCCACGGGAAACCGCTCTTGCTTTTCTGAGCTCGTCATATATCGTGTTGCGGCAGATTGTGAATATCCACGCCCGGAAGCTTAGGCTCTGGTCGAAGGTGTGAAGACTGCGAAAAGCTTTCTCCCAGGTTTCCTGATAGCAGTCTTCGGCAAGCTGGGGATTAAGCAGCTTTGTATAACAAAAGCCAAGGAGCTCTTTTTTGTATTTTTTTATAAGCTTTTCGGCGGCTAGGATATCACCGCTAAGCATCCCAGAAACAAGCTTTGTATCACACAAAACGCTTTTTCCTCCGGTCTTAAAGAATTTTTGTCTGCGGCCGCTGCTTTAAAGTATTCTTTACAATATACTACGTTGGGTTTAATCAAAAAGTCAGAAGTTTTATGAATATATTTAATTATAACTCTTTTTTCGGCGAAATGGAACATAGAATATGAAGGCTGGAACAAAAAAGGAGCCTTTTTACAGGCTCCTTTGCAGCTGCTTATTACTATTTGAGGTTTTCTTCATTCAACACTTCGAGCTCGCCCAGGAATACGCCATTCTTTCTTATAAGCTTATCGTCGAAGTATATCTCGCCGCCGCCGTACTCGGACCGGTGTATCTGTACTATATCCCAGTGAACTGCGCTGTCGTTGCCGTTGTAGGCATCGTCATAGCTTGCGCCCGGGGTGAAGTGGATAGAGCCGGCTATTTTTTCATCAAACAGTGTATCGCACATCGGGTCTTTGATGTACGGGTTTACGCCCAGCGCGAATTCGCCGATGTACCTTGCGCCTTCGTCTGTGTCGAGTATCTTGTTCATGCGGGCTGTGTCGTTGGATGTCGCTTTTATTATCTTGCCGTCTTTGAACTCGAAGCGGATGTTTTCGAACTTAAAGCCCTGATACAGCGATGGAGTGTTATATGTTATTGTACCGTTTACACTGTTTTTTATCGGAGCTGTATATATCTCTCCGTCCGGAACATTAAGATGACCTGAGCACTTTATCGCCGGCATGTCTTTAATTGAAAAAGATATGTCTGTGTCTTTTGCAACGATGCGGACCTTGTCGGTAGACTCAAGCAGGCTTTTCATAGAGTCCATTGCCTTGTCCATCTTAGAATAGTCGAGGTTGCATACGTTGAAATAGAAATCTTCGAACTGTTCTGTGCTCATCCCGGCGAGCTGCGCCATAGAGCCGTTGGGGAACCTGAGAACTACCCACTTGGTTTTACCCACGCGTATATCGTGATGCACTTTCTTGGAATAAAGTGAGCTGTAAAGATTAAGGTTATCTTCAGCTACGTCGCCAAGTTCGCTGGTGTTTTCTTTGCCGCGGAAAGCAACGTATGCGTCCATGTCCTGCATCCTCATAGAATCGTAGCGGGCCATGTCTTCTATTTGCTCTTTTGTTGCACTCATTAAAAGAGCACGTTGTATTTTCTCCTGCCGTATTACACTATAGGGCAGGCCGCCTGCTGCATATACTTCTTTGATAAGCTGAGCCGAGAGCTCTGCCGGGCAGTCAAAGTTTTCAATAAGGACCTTTTCGCCTTTCTTGATCTTCATAGAGTAATTTACAAGTGAATTGCATAATTTTTTCAATCTTTCGTCTATCATAGTTTTTCCTTTCTTTCAATTAGTATAAATCTATAATCAGAAGTTTATTTGCTCGTCTATTATATATATTGGACGCTGCTTTGATTCGTCGTATATTCTGCCAAGGTAGAGACCAAATATGCCAAGGCACAAAAACATTGCAGATATCAGCAGGAAAACGGCTGCAAACAATACATGCATTATCGCCATTATTTTAAGAGCACATAGAATTATAGCGACGACAAGGTAAGCAAAAGAAACGAACCCGAAGAAAACGCCGAGTACGAGTGGTGCTTTTAGAGGCTTGTTAGAGAACGAAACTGCACCGTCACCGGCGAGTTTTAACATCTTTTTTAGCGAATATTTTGTTTCGCCGGCTGCACGTTCATCACGTTCGAACTCAACGGGTACTGATTTAAAACCCGACCATGCCGACATGCCGCGCAGGAACCTGTTGCGCTCCGGCATAGAATTGAGAACATCGCAGACACGTCTGTCGATAAGCCGGAAGTCGCCTGTGTTCGGCGGGATGTATTGACCTCCGAGTGCACGTATGACTTTATAGTAGATCCAGGCTGTCAGCTTCTTGAAGACACTTTCGCCTTTACGTTTTGTCCGCTGGCCATAGACTATATCTGCGCCGGCTTTCCACTTCTCTATCATCTGCGGGATGACCTCTGGAGGGTCTTGCAGATCGCAGTCAATTATTATAACAGCTTTTCCTGAGCTTTTTGCCATGCCGGCAGAGACGGCTTCCTGGTGGCCGAAATTCCTTGAAAAGCTGATCACCTTAACATGCTTGTCATCTTTAGCTATCTTTTTTAATAGATTTAGCGTACCGTCACGAGAACCGTCGTTTACAAATATAAGCTCGTAGCTGCCAAGCTGATCCATCACCTTTTTTAGCCGTGGGTATGAGAGGGGCAGTACTTCCTGTTCGTTATATGCCGGGACGATTATTGAGTATTTCATATGTTGTCTCCTAAAACTTCATAGATAGAATTATATACCATTGAGCACAAAAATACAAAGGGATGAATACTTAGCAATAAGTTTTAATTAAAGGCTTGCATTTGCCAATATAAACCATTAATGCTAAAATGGAAATAGGCATCTACCTTAATAACAGGAGGATAAAATGAGCCTTGTAATCACTTTTTTCGACCCCGGGTTCAAAGGAAAAACTTATAAGCTTTCAGGAAGGTATTTCGAGCATTTCACAAAGGCTTTTCCAGGATATAAAAAGATGCTGGAGAAGCAAAAAGAATGCATAGCTTTTTTTGCGGGCAGAGAAAACGAGAATGCCCATGCGTACAGCATAAAAATAGAGAAAATCGACACACTAAAAGATAGGATACTTTTTGAGCTTGGTGATTCGAAGAAACTTGATATAACTAGCAGGTATGTATCGAAGCAGCTAAAGAAGATAAGTGATATCTACAAAACCTCGGATGAGCGGGGACTGCCTCCTGTGGTATATATACTGTCCGAAAAAGAAGACATAGCAGCGGCTTCACAAAGGCAGATAAAAATAGAAGAGATGATGAGCAGAAAAGAGTATAACGCCGTATGCATGATGTTTGCGCCACTTAGCGAAGCGAATCAGAACCCTTATATATGGAACGATGCGGATATTCTTTACGACTTGGGGATGTCGTGCAGCAAGATGGCGGTAAGTCTTTTAACTCCGGCTAAGGATGTAAAAGAGCTGGAGTTAAAAGCAAAGTACAGGAAATACAGCATAGCTTTTTTTAAGCGAGGCTATGAGATCGAGCCAAAGAGCGCAAGGTTTGCAACGGCGCTTGCATACCGGTATTATTCCAATGTTCATGAGCTTATGCGACCGGGAGAGCGGCGGGACGAAAACTTAGAGCACGAGATGGAGAAAGCGAACGAGTGGCTGAGCAGGGCTATAGAGATGTACCCCGACAGCATAAAAAACCATTACCGCAAGGGAAAGCTTATCATAGAAAAGCAGGTGCCGCATCTGCTGTTTGCAAAGAAGTCTTACGGCAAGGCAGAAGCAAGCCTTATGCGCGAAATCAGGCAGGTGGGCGAAGAGCATCTTGTTCAGGCGCTGATGTTATATGAGAACTTGAGCGACGAAAAGAAAAAGCAGGAGAATCTAAGGGAATATGCAAAAGCACTTTTTGTGCTGGGAAAGTATTATCTTGACGATACCAACCTGCCGATTTATGAATATTATCTGACTAAACTTACGGGACAAAAGCCGGATGTGAAGATAAATAAGATAGACAAGCTGAACCTTGAGAGTGCAAGGGTGCACCTAAAGCGCAGCTTTGCAGCAGAGTGCGATATGCAACTTGACAGCAGGCTGGACATAAAGAAACTGGCTGCTCAGAAAAAGGAGTGGACGAACTCACCCATAAAAAAACTCTATAAAATCGGCTGTATGTACTGCGACACTGCGTTTGTGCTTATGGTTGAAGGAGATAAAGAAAAGTCGGAACGGTATGCGAAAAAAGCAATAAAACTTTTGGACAGCGCTAAAAAGGTATCTGATACATTGCGCGACAGAAAACGAAATACATGGTATATAAGCGAAAAGACTGCATGGGCATATATTCATATGGGACGTTTCGAGATGGCGACAAAACTGCTTTTACGGGCAAAAGCAGGATACGCAATCAACACCTTTGCAATAGCGTCGCTCTTAGCTGATTCGACAGACACTTTAGCGGCAAGAGAAAGGCTTGATATTGCAGTTCACGACAGGCACAACCTCGCAGAGGGGCTAAGCAGTGTGCTTTTTGCATATGTCAGAAAAGCAGAGGGAAAAGAAACAAAACTCAATGAAAAAGAACTGTCTTCAAAAAACAAAAAGTATGCCCGGATACTAGGGCTTATTTAAGATGCAATGCTGTGTCTTCAGGCACTCTGTCGCATTGACATATCTAGGCTTATTGTGGTATATTTAATTTGGTCGAAAGGCTAATAATTAAAGGGGGAAATGTAACATGAAGATTAAAAACATCACAGAACCTCAGAAGTTTTTTGAAGTGCTTAAAGATGTTAAAGGCAAAGTTGAATTGGTTACTTCAGAAGGTGACAGGCTCAATCTTAAATCTACCCTATGCCAGTACATTATGCTGACGCAGATGTTTTCTGAAGCTAAGATAGATGAACTTGAACTACTGGTATCCGAACCTGAGGATCTGAATCTTCTTCTTAACTATCTTGTAAGAGGATAAAGGACTTTTTTGAGGACAGATTAGCTGCTTTTTTAAAGCGGCTTTTTTAGTGAAATAAAATTAAAAAGAGCTTTGCAGTGTATTGCAAAGCTCTTTTGGTTTACCGCTTATTTGGCTAGCTCTAGTATATTCCTAATGTCTTTTGTATCCAGTTTAACAAAAGAACCAAGTTTATCGCCGTCGAATCTGCAGGTGTGGCCGGCAAGATAGTCAAGCACTTCTTCGGGTACGTTTATCTCCTCAAGGCTGGTAGGAAGGCCTATCGATTTAAAGAAATCTTTTAAACGCTTTATGCCTTCAAGTGCTGTGTCTTCAGGGTTGCTGAAAGACTGGTCAACTCCCATTACCCGGACTGCAAACTGAACCATGCGGTTTATATCGTGCTTGAGAACGTATTTAAGATATGCTGGGAAAATAACGGCAAGCCCTGCACCATGAGCTACGTCGTTATATGCTGAGAACTCGTGCTCTATCATGTGCGATGACCAGTCGCCCTGCCTGCCTGTGCCTAAAAGGTCGTTGTGAGCTATCGTGCCCGCCCACATGACTTCGCTTCTGGCGGCATAGTCGCCTGGGTTTGCTACTGCTTTTGGGGCGTTGTATATTATAGTTTTGAGCGTGGCTTCACAGAGACGATTGGTAAAATCTACGTCTTTAACATTGGTAAAATAGCGCTCCATTACATGTGCCATAATGTCCGCAGCACCGCAGGCGGTCTGGTAGGCTGGCAGCGAATATGTAAGCTCTGGATTCATTATTGCGAATTTGGGGCGTAGGCACGGCGCAGCAAATGCAAGTTTTTCCTTTGTATCGGGGTTCGAAACTACTCCGCTGTCGCTGGTTTCACTTCCGGCGGCCGGTATTGTAAGCACTACACCGAGCGGAAGGGAATTCGAAACCTTGGCTTTTCCGTTAAAGAAGTCCCATACATCGCCGTCGTAAAAGTAACCCGATGCTATGGCTTTGGTAGAGTCTATAGTGCTGCCGCCGCCTATGGCCAGTATGAAGTCTATACTGTTTTGGCGGCACAGCTTTATACCTTCACGTACCAGACCGATACGGGGGTTGGGCTCTACTCCGCCGAGCTCAATATATTCTATTCCCGCTTCTTTAAGCGAGGATGTTATCTCGTCAAACAGGCCGTTCTTTTTGATTCTGTCGCTTCCAAAGTGCAACAGCGCTTTTGTACCGTATTTTTTTACTTCCTGTCCTGTTTCGCTTTGAGTATCTTTGCCAAAGATGATCTCTGTTGAGTTTTGAAATCTAAAATTAAGCATTTTTTGTTCTCCTTGGTTTTATTTTTTTAGCGGTCCATTGTCTGTATCTTTGTATGCTTGCTGCATATTCCTCTTCGGGCGGCAGTTTCTCATAGTCCTTATCTCGTTTTACTATCCAGTTCTTCAATAATATGCGTATAAGCCCGAATAACGGAGCTGCGATCAGCATGCCGATAAGACCGAACAGAGCTCCCATTATGATTATAGAGAATATTATCCAGAAACCGTTAAGCCCCAGTGCGCTTCCAAGAATCCTCGGCGCTATAATATTGCCTTCGATAATCTGCAGAGCTATGATTATGATAATCATATATAGCCCGTAGATGGGCGAGGTCATGACTGCCAGAAGCGTTGCAGGTATGGCTCCAATAAACGGACCGAATGTGGGGATCATGTTGGTTATGGCTACTATCAGGCTTATAAGAGGAACGTACCTAAAGCCCATTATAGCGCATATTATAAATGTTGCAATTCCTATTGCTATTGAGCAGATTCCTTTGCCGGCAATGAACTTATAGAACATGTCGTCGGCGACTTTATATGTGAAGGAAAGTTTATAGTAGAAGCCTTTGAAGACTGATTTGCCAAGCATCTTTACCTGTTCTTTTATATGCCGCCTGTAAAGAAGCATGTATACGGTAAAGAACATGCCGAGTACAAAGTTGTATAAAAACCTGCCGACATCCAGTACGAACCCAAAAGCCGTGGCAGCAGCAGACTGCAAAAGAGAAGTAAGCTCTGTCCAGTATTCGACAATAAGCCCACTTACCGATTGAGAGTCTGGGATCTTGACGCCAAGAAAATCGAGGATACTGGAGATCACCGGAGTTTTTGCGGTTTCCAAAGTCCATTTGTATACGTCATCTGCATACCTTGGAATATCTACACTTAAGGACTTTATACTGTCTATGAAGCTTGGTATCAAAAGATATAAGAAAGCTGTAAGACAAGCAAGAAACAAAACAAATGTTATAAATACTCCGAGTATTACAGATAGCCGGCGACGCTTTGAAAAAAGCTTGCTCTTCTGAAGCAGTCTTGCGAAGAAGTCGGAAGGCCGGTACAGCAGGAAGGCCACTACAAAACCGATTATAACCGGGGTTAGTATTTTTATTATAAACGAACCGGCAGCGCTTACGCTTTGCCAGACAAGGCTGATATTGTCGATTATGGACATTACGGCATAGAGTATCGCAGCGGAAATAACAACTGTTATGGCTATCTTAACGTATCTGCTCTTTGGCCGTTTCATTTGTCTTTTCCTTCATCTTCGTGTTACTTATATTTTACTGCGGTACCGTAGCATGTAACCTCGGCAGCACCTTGCATGACCGAGCTTGAAGTGAACCGCATACCGATGATTGCATCCGCACCAAGCACTTGTGCCTGTTTGGTCATACGGCTGATGGCTTGCTCTCTTGATTGTTCCATCATCTGGGTATAGGCTTTTAGCTCTCCGCCGACCAGCGTTTTAAAGCCGGCCATAACATCTCTGCCGATGTGCTTGCTCTGTATCATCGAACCCCTTACGAGGCCGAGCGGCTCAAAAGCCTTGCCGGGATTTTCAGTAGTCATAATTATCATTTTGTTATCCTCCGATGTTTGAGTGTACAGAGATATTATAACACAGGCTATGCGGGTTTAGGCACAATAATTTTGCATTTACAGCCGGGACGATGTAAAATATACTTATCTGAAAATTGAAATATAATGGAGGTATTGTATGAAAAGTAAAGCTCTATTTATTATACTGGCTGTGTTTGTATGCGCAGGCGCTTTTTCGGGCTGTGTCCTACAGCTTGGCGAGAAGGGCGACACGGCGCTGCAGATGGGCAACTCCGGCGACATCGACTCGCTCCCGAGCACCATAACGGTCACGAAGGGAAGCACTTTTGGGTTCAGTCTTAAGGCCAACATGACCACCGGTTATTCCTGGCAGGTGTATATAGAAGATGAAGAGATAGTGAAGCTAGTTAGCAACGAGTATGAGCCGGAGGATTCCGATGCAGACGGCAGCGGGGGCATGGCGACCATCACGCTTGAAGCGCTTAAAAAAGGCGAGACAGTGGTCACGTTCGAGTACGCCCAGGACTGGGAAGGCGGAGAGACTGACAAGACAAGGGATATAACAATAGTTGTCGAATAGCGCCGCAAAGCAGGGCAAAGCTGCGGTTATCAGCGGTGGATAAAGCGGACCATTAAACACTGCAAGTGTGGATTTGGTGTATAAAGCTGTGGATAACGTGTATTGTTATGTGGAATTTACAGCAAAATAGCAGTATAAGAAGTGTATATAAAAAAAGGCTGCCCATGGGGAAAAAGTGGACAGCTTTTTATATATTTATTTGTTGGCCTGTTTCGAGGAAGTATATAGCCTTCTCTTTAATCGGCAGGCTTGTTATAGATGAAAGTGCCTTCGAATACAGCTCAAGTTGGACTATATATTTTTGTGCTGAGGCTGATGCCGTATCTTTGGTAACTTTGTCCGATTTATAGTCTATTATCACCCAGCTGCCGTCCTCAATGAAACACAGATCTATGACTCCCTGTATTATCACAGGCTCCTCAGAATTTGCAATACCCGCCTCGCTGGAAGGCAGTTTCAAGCAGAACGGCGCTTCGAAGAGGCACTTTTGCGAAGCCGCCGCACGTTTGGCTGTGGGGCTGGAGAGAAAGCGGCTTACGGCGCCGGGGTCTATCTGAGCTGCCAGCTTTTTATCAGCCAGTCCTTCTTCTGTAAGCGTATCTATAAATGCTGAAACTTCTTCCGGTGTTTTTTCACTAAGGCCGATTTTCTGCAGCACCATGTGCAGCAGCGTGCCGCGCTGGGCTGCAAGCTCACCGTCGCCGGTGGGCAGATATGACGGAGTGTAGTCTTCATCCACCTGCTGTTTCTTTATCGCAGAAACGCTGAGTTTTGACGGTATGCGCTGTTTAGGATGATATGCGCACGGTTTTTTTGGAAGCGCGATTGCCTCTGCCTGCGAAAAGAACTCACTTAGAAGTGTTGATTTATCCTGTCTGGATACGCTTTGGTCTTCATATTCGCAGTTTTCGATTTCCGGCGCTTCACCATCCATCATATATACTGCCGGCATTATTAGATCGAGATAACTTTTTGCATCGAGCTGCCAGTCTTCTGTTTTTGGTTCGTCCCACTTTTTGCTGTGGTTCTTGATCGCTCCGCAGATTATAAGCCTCTCCTTCGCACGCGTCATGCCGACGTACAGCAGACGCACGGTCTCGCATATCTTCTCATTACGCATCTCTTCTGCGACTATTTTCTTATGAAGCGTTGGCGTTTTAATATGCGTGTCGGTGTCGCTTATATCGAGAGCAAGCCCGAGTTTTCTGCCAATTAGTACTGCGTTTTGGGCATCACTTTGGTTGATTCTTTTTTGCATGCCGGAGAGGATGACGGCAGGGAACTCGAGTCCTTTTGATTTATGTATAGTGGTAAAAAAAACTGCATCAGGTTCGGCGGTTGTTCCTTTTTCCAGGCTGTTCATAATACGGTCAGCGACTTCTATAACTCCGCTGATGTGAGTCATTGCGCTGGCGCTGTTTATAAAAGATAGAAGAGCGCTTGTGCGGTCGCTGCCCGACGGAGCAGTTGCTGCGTATTCGTCAAAGAGCGCTTCGTGCCGCAGACGCATAAGAAAGTCCGGCAGGCTTAGTGAATCTGAAAGAAGGCGGTAGAAGTCGATTTTCTCGAAGAAGCCCTTAACTTTGTTTCCGAGGGGCGAATCTTCTTTGAAAGCAAGAAGAGCTTCTTCGAATGTTTTAAGGTTTTTATCCGTCGCTATACGTATCTGCGCAAACTCCGGCTCAACAAAACCGAAAGAAGGATAGCGCATGACGCAAAGAAGAGCAACGTCATCAGCGCTTCCGTCTATGACTTTCAAAAGATTTACGTATACAGCAACGTCGCTGAACGCAGGATCAGATGTATTGAAACCGCTGGATACGGGTATGCCCATATCTGAAAGAGTCTTGACGATAGCGCTGCCGCCGCCCGAAACCTCGGGGCGCAGTATGGCAATATCGCTATAGCTGTACCCGTTTTCAATAAGCTCCTTTATGTTGGCGGCTATGGCAAGCGCTTCGGTTTTTGCCGGTGTGCTGCTTTGCGGCAGGCATATCTTTATATTCCCGTTGCCGCTCTTGCCAACGCTTAGTCTGTGACCGCCGGTGTAGCTGACTCCACCGATTTTTTCCGTCATCATGTTTTGCATAACTGCGTTTATGAAATTTATCACGGCTGGTGCACTGCGATAGTTTGTGTTCATCTCGATAAGCCCGCTGCCTTCAAGCTCTTTACACCGTTTTATCAAAAGGTCAGGATTAGACTCTCTGAACATATATATACACTGCTTGACATCGCCGACGAAGAAGTCGTTGTCTTCTCCTTTTACACGGCTGATTATAGTGTGCTGTACGTTGTTGATATCCTGATATTCGTCAACGAAGACATGCGTATATCTTTGCTGATACCGTTTTACGATGTTCTCATCGCTTAAAACTCTGTTGGCAAAGTGCAGCGAATCGTCGTGGTCGAGTACGTTCTTTTCACGCTTCAGCCTTGCATATGTCTTCATGAACTGCGCTGTCAGCGCTATGAATATACTGCCGTCCTGCCCGGCTTCGTCCTGCTGCTTTTTAACGATGCTGAAGAAATCCCCGGAGTACTTTTGGAAATCTTCAAAACAACGGTTGGCTTTGTTCGTAAGCTGGCTGACCTCTCCGTACGGAGCGCCTTTAAAACGCTCGACGGGCGGTAACGCAGGTATCACCACGTTTCTGATGTCGGCTGAGTCTATCTGTCGCAGCATCTCTATGCGCTCGTTCTCGCTCTGTGCTGCTTCTTCGTGAAAGCCTTTCTGTTCCCAGGCATCACTGCGCTGGCTTAAAAGCGCGCAAGCTTGCTGTGCTGCAGAGAAAAGGAGGGCTTTAAACTCTTCGAAAAGAACATATATGAATTCGTCCGACTCAAAACGGCTCTGTGCACTGTTCAGCCAGCCTTCCGGGTCGGGCGTGCTTATGATTCGGTTGTATATTTTGAGCACTGTGCTCTTGATGCCGCTTGTGTTTGCTCTTGGTGCATAGCGTTTAAAGAAGCTGCCGGTTTTGTCCTGCAGAGATTCGATAGCGCCGTCTAGCGCACGCTGTTTTAGCAGCGCTGTGTCTGCATCGCTGGCGAGAGAGAATGTGGGTGACACTCCGGCGTATTCGAAATTATCACGAATAAGACTATTGCAGAAGACGTGTATAGTGCTGATATCTGAGAATATGCTCTTTTCTGCCTGTACAGCTAACCTCGGCTGATTTTTATCTATAGCGGCCTGGTTGAGACGTGCGTATATCCTCTCTTTCATCTCGCTAGCAGCAAGATTGGTAAACGTGACTATGAGCATGCGCTCTATGTCTTCGCCCTGCTCAATTAGCCCTAGCACACGTTCAGTTAGAACACTGGTTTTTCCGCTTCCTGCTGCTGCGGATACCACTATGCTAGATCCTCTGGAGTCTATAGCTTGCCGCTGACGTTCGTTGAATACTTTTTCGCTCATGACAGCTCCTCCAGATCAGACTTTTCTATCGGCTGTATCTGCCTTGGCTGGCTGCCGCTGTAACCTTCGTCCTTCTGGCAGACAGATTTATATTCACAGTAGCGGCAAACATCCATGCCGGATTCTTCATCGACCGGCGATATGTCCGTTTTTCCGCTGTATATTCCTTCGGCAGCAGTGCGTATCATATCGTCGGTGTATTTCAGCAAATTTTCTAGTTCATTCTGTGTAAAGAACTTGTTCTTTGACGTTCCGTGCAGCTCGCCTTTGCTGGTCATGCGCTGGTCTATGGAGACGAAGCTATTGTTTTCGTTTAAATCACTGAAGCTGCGCAGTACTTCCGGGTCGTTTAGAGATATTCCCAGCAGCCTTGCGTTTTGCTGCAGGTCTCTTTGTGTCTCTGCATAGCCTTCGCCTATCTGCATATAATAGCCGCCTGCAGGCTGCAAGCCGGATCCATCCTTTTCCAACAAGCGTTTTGCCGCTCCAATGTACACGGGGAGCTGTATGGACGTACCGCTGGCAAAGTCACTTAGCGAGAAAGTCTTGGAAGACGATTTATAGTCCACTACTCTGAAATATGAGTCGGCAGAGTCTATCCTGTCTATCTTGCCTGTTATTGTAATATCGCCGTATACAGTGTTTATTGTGTAGTCAGAGAAGAGCTGCTCACTGGAATAGATACTGGCCTGCGTGTTTATAAAGTGGGTGCGTATCTTCTGCGCTGTGCGTATAAGTTCGTCTTTAAGCAGCGGATATACAGATGAAAAACGTTCGTCCTCAATGAGCTTGGCGTTGTCGTATTCTTTTGCTGCTGTGTCTGCGGCAAGCTCCATTTCCTGTGCTGTATGGCTTTGCGAAAGCTGCTTTATATCTGTGCGGTTGTCTATAAGCTGCTTTGCGAAGATATCGAGAGCGAGATGCAAAAAAGAGCCTGTGTCCATAGAGTCTCCGACGTATTCTCTGTATGGCTGGGCTTTTATACCACGTGACATGAAGTGCGCAAACGGACATGAGTAGTAGCTCTCTATGCGTGTGGCAGAGCATTTTATACCGCCGTAGAGCTCTACTGCGGTGTCTTCATCTAATGAAAACGCTGCGTTCGTTCGCTGCAGCACTTTAGCTGTATGCTGTTTCCAGCCGGGTTGCTTTATAAGGTATGCGCAGGTTTCAATTAGCGGCTGTGAAAAACTGCCTGCGCCAAGCGAATCGCTGATTGCGGAAAGTATGAGCGCATTGTCGGTACATTCGGAGCAAATAGCAGTCTCTGTTTCAGGTTTAATTGCCGGGAATATGCGCTTTATACGGTCGATAAGCACAGACGGAGCGGCAGTATCGTTGTAGCTTATATAGAGCCTGTCTTTAGGTTTGACAAGCGCTGTGTAAACTTTTAGCTTTTCTGCGTTTAGGTCTGCTATACCAAGGTCAACACCGTTTTCATACAGCGTTTGGCGTTCAGCTTCAGAGAGTATGCCCGCCTCGCCGGTTTTTGAGGGCCATACTCCGTCCTGGACTCCTGCGGCAAAGAGCACATCGATGTTTTTAAGACGTGCTACGGAGATGTCGAATATTCCAACCTCGTCGGTAGAGGGTGGGATTATAGCGATCTTAGTTGCTTCACATCCTGTTTTTATAAGCTCAATAAGCTCGGCAGGAGAGATGCGCATATCACCGAATACGCCGCTTATACCGTCAAGCACTGATGCTATCTTGTCGCTTATCTGCTCAAAGTATTCACGCTCAGTGTTCATGCCGGTTTGAGAAAGACGAGCACACAGTTCAGTGAGTTTTTCTTCCGACGAGCAGGAGGAAAGGAACTCCTTTATAGATATTATCTGCGTTTTAGTATTGCCGGTCAGTCTATCTGAAAGCTTTTGCAGTGGCTGCATGACTTTGTTCCTTAGAGCTTCAGCTGTTTTTGCGTCGTCGCCACGCCAGAAATCGTTGTAGAAATGCCAGCCCTTATACGAATAGAACTGCACATATTTACGTAGGGTGTGCTGCTCTTCTTCTGTCAGCGGGCTGTAGTTTGAAAATACATAGCTTGGGATGTACAACGCATCACCTGATGCTGCAAGAAGCGATTTATGAAGGAAGTCGAAAAAAGTGTTGTCTGAGAGGGCACGTCTCTCGTCAATAAAGAAAGGTATGCCGCTTTTTTCGAGCTTCATCTTCAGCGATGGTATATAGCTGCTTAAGTTTCCGGCGACTATTGCCATGTCCCTGTAAAGTCTGCCGGATGCCGCTTCGTTTAGAATAGCAGCGGTTATCATGTCCACTTCGCCGTCTGTGTCTTTAGCATCGAAGAGGCGTATATTTGCAACGGGATAGTTGTATTTATCGTATGGGTAGCTATATAGGTTTTGTTCCAGATGAGCAAGCTCGCTGCATGAATAGCGGCGGTTCTTCTCGTCAAGCTCTATTATTTCCGGTTCAATATTGAGCGCTCTTGAAGCGTCTATAAAGCGTTCCATATCACTTTCTTCGGAAGAGAAAAGGCCCTGTTCGCTGCCGCTGCCTTTGCTGCGAAAAGCAATCATCACATCTTCTGATAACTCTATGACTTTTTGTATTAGTAACATTACGGAGGGGCTGTAGCTGTCCATGCCGTCGATTATGACTTGGGCGCCGACCAGCAGATCGGTTTTGTGCGCACGCTGAGCCGCAAGCATATACATATCGCCAGTGTCTTTCATGCTGCCGCACAGTTCGTTGTATTTTTCTAGTGCGTTAGCGGTGTCGCTTAATTTTTGGCGAAGGGCTTCATCGTTTGTTTCTATGCTGCGCAGGCTTTCCGGCGTTTGGCTGTAGTCTTTAAGACGGGTCATCAGACTGGAAAGGCAGCTTATAAAATCGGGAGTGTCGGCAGCGCCATGGAAAGGAGAACCCAAAGAGAGCAGAGCTTTTTTGCAAACTACTGCTTTGTCTGCATTGGTCATGAACTGCGCAGAGCCTTCCAGCAGAGCGTATGCCAGGCGCTGTATGCTGAGCACCTGAAGCCCCAATATTCCGTTTACACCGCAGTTTTCAATTATGCTGCGCTCTGTTTCGAAAGTTTGTGAGCCGGCGGTAATGACGATTATGTTTTTCAGAGGGTCTTTAATAAGGTGGCGGATATGCTCTTTGAGATATCGGCTTTTGCCGCTTCCTGAGCGGCCTTTTATTATCTTTACGCCCATAAATACCCCCCGTTGATTCTCTAACAGTACTATATCATAAATCACACTTTGTTTACATTATAGAAGTTGAAAAATCGGTTATTTATGGTAGAATGATAAAAAATAAACGATTACATTTTGCGCTGGGAGGCGTTTTGAGGAAAGAGGCGAGAATGAAGGTAATAGTAGTTGGGGGTGTAGCAGGTGGAGCCAGCCTTGCTGCAAGGCTCAGAAGATTGGATGAGAAGGCAGAGATAATCATGTTTGAGAGAGGGGACTATATCTCTTTTGCAAACTGTGGTCTGCCTTATTATATTGGCGGAATAATAACGGACAGAGACGAGCTTTTACTGCAAACGCCGGAATCGTTCAACGACAGGTTCAACGTGGACGTACGTGTTAAGAGCGAAGTCATTAAAATAGATAGAGAGGCAAAGTCGGTCATCGTAAAAAACGATGGTGAAACATATACCGAGAGCTATGACATACTTGCGCTCTCGCCGGGTTCTACGCCCATTATGCCGCCAATAGAAGGTATTGATTCAGACAAAGTAATGAAGCTTTGGACTATACCGGACATGGACAAGATAGTTGAAGCTAAAAAGGGCGCTAAAAGCGCTGTTGTAGTTGGCGGCGGGTTCATCGGTGTAGAGATGGCGGAGAACCTGATCCATGCAGGGCTAAGCGTTACGCTTGTGGATATGATGGACCAGGTCATGGCAAATGTGGATTTTGACATGGCGCAGATACTTCACAAACACATGACGCAAAACGGAATTAAGCTGGCACTGGGGCAGGGAGTAAAAGGCTTTGAAGAAACTGCTGACGGAATAATCGTAAAAACGGACAAGGGCGAATATGAAGCTGACTTTGCGATAATGTCTGTGGGAGTGCGCCCGAACTTTGAACTTGCAAAAGACGCCGGTCTTAGTGTGAACGCCCGTGGCGGAATAGTGGTAGACGAGACACTCAAGACCAATGATGAGTTTATATATGCAGTCGGCGACGTAGTGGAGACGACTAACTTCATGACAGGCGAGAAGTGTATGATACCTCTTGCCGGGCCGGCGAACAAAATGGGGCGTATGGCTGCGGACAACATATGCGGACTGAACCGAGTATACAAGGGTTCTCAGGGTTCAAGCGTAGCCAAAGTATTTGATATGACTGTAGCAAGTACAGGGCTTTCAGAGAAGCAGCTTATAGGCATGGGGAAAAAAATTAATAAAGACTACAGAGTAACAGTTCTTCATCCTTATTCACATGCAGGATATTATCCGGGCGGGACACAGTTCTGCTTGAAAGTGATGTTCGGGATAGACGGGAAAGTCTACGGAGCTTCCGCAGTTGGGTATGACGGCGTGGACAAGAGGATAGACGTTATTGCAACTGCTCTAAGGTTCGGCGCGACTACGGACGATTTGCAGCAGCTGGAGCTGTGTTATGCACCTCCGTTCTCTTCTGGCAAAGACCCGGTCAACATGGCTGGCTTTACGGCGCAGAACGTACTTAGGGGAGTGGTAGACAACGTGACATTCTCTGAGCTTGAAAACTTGCCGGACGACACAGTTTTCCTTGACGTTCGCACATCGGAGGAATATGAAGAGGGAGCGCTGCCCGGCAGCATAAACGTGCCGGTAGACGATTTGAGGCAGCGGCTTGGAGAACTCGACGAATCTAAATCCTATGTGGTATACTGCGCAGTCGGCATCCGAGCATACATAGCATGCCGTATACTCATAAACAACGGTTTTAAGAATGTGCGCAATCTGGTTGGTGCATACACGACATACAGCGTTGCCAGTGTAGACTACAACGCAAAATAAAGCGGTTAGAATAGGCCTGCAAAACTGCGGGCTTATTTTTTTTATAACAATATTGATAAATTAATAATATATACTTGACAATAGTGTATGGTACACAGTATAATGCGATCAAGAGGTGACAATATGAGCGATTATAATGAAATTACTTCAAACTTATTCCTTGAACTGCGGCGTGGCACAATAACACTTTGTGTGCTGAGTCAACTGGAGAACCCAAAGTACGGTTACTCTCTGGTCGAAACACTGCAGGAGAAGGGAATGAGGATAGAGCCGGGGACTCTGTATCCGCTGCTGCGGCGGCTGGAGAAGCAGGAACTGCTTAGCAGCGAATGGGAAACTTCGGGGAGCAAACCGAGGAAGTATTATAAGCTTAGCAATTTTGGCAGAAAAGTATACCGGGCCCTTACTGATGAATGGCAGGACATAAGGAGCACTATTGATGATTTAATGAAAGAGGAGAAGTGAAATGGAAAACACAAACAGTGAGTTTGCCGGCATGATAGACCGTTATGTGTATGATGTTACAAGGAGGCTGCCGAAAAACCAGCGGCAGGATATTGACGCAGAACTTAGGGGGCTTATCGAAGATATGATGGAAGAAAGATCGCCCCAGCCTGAAAAGGCAGACCTTGAAGCGGTGCTTACCGAGCTTGGAAGACCGAGCACACTTGCGGCAAAGTATAGGGGAAGCAAACGGTTCCTTATCGGTCCGGAGCTTTTTGATGTATATTTCCTTGTGCTAAGGATAGTGATTGCGGCTACGGCTTTCGGAATTACTGTAGCGCTTATAGTTGGACTGATATCATCGCCGCCGAATGATTTCTGGATGACTTTGGGTTCTTATTTTACAAGCGTCTTTTCGGGAGTTGTGCAGGCGTTTGCATACGTTACGCTGGTGTTTGCGATAATCGAGCGCTTTGCAAACAAAGAGGAGCTTAAGAAAGACAAATGGAGACCGGCAGATCTCCCGGAGATTCCAAAATCTAAGGCAAGAATAAAAGCGTCAGAACCAATAGTAGGAATGGTGTTTTTGGTGATAGCGCTGCTCATAGTGAATATTGCGCCGAATATTTTCGGTGTGTATACCTTCGGCGAGCAGGTGGTGGTAACACATATATTCAACCTTGATGTGTTTCGCAGTATGCTGATAATTATCGACATAATGATTGCGCTTGATATACTCAAAGAGGCTCTGCGGCTTTTATCAGGTAAATATACGTTGAGGCTGGCAACAGGGGTAGCCGTAATAAATATAGTGAATATAATACTTTTCATTATAGTGTTCCTCCCGCCGGCGATATGGAATCAGAATTTTGTGAGCGAGCTTTTTACTAATACGGGTGTGTCATGGGATATGGCGGAGTTCGAATACTGGTGGTCAATGGTGCCAAAGATACTTGTTGGACTAACGATATTTGGCAAGACTGTCGATATAATAAAGAACTTTGTGAACGGAGCAAGAAACGCAATAAGATAATAAAATATAAAAAGAGCGTATATTAAAGAGATGCGCTCTTTTGCGAATTAACATAAGCTTAACCAAAACTGAATAAAAAAGAGTTATAATTAAAAAAACGGAGGAGTATTATGAAGCTGCTGCTTAATGCAAAAAGCAAAATGGACTATCTTTATGAAAGCGCAAAAAGATTTGTAGTTGACGACAAATCTAAGGTCGTATTGATGAGCGATCTTCACAGAGGGGATGGAGGAAGGGCAGACACTTTCATAAAGAACCAGCTTATATATTCCGCAGCACTTACCAGATATGACAAAGACGGTTATACTTATATAGAGCTTGGTGACGGTGACGAGCTTTGGAAAAACCGCAAAGCTGCAGACATCATCGCTGCCCACAAGGATGTGTTCTGGAGGCTGGGCAGAATGCACCGGCAGGGACGGCTCGTAATGCTTTACGGCAACCACGACATCACAAAGCGAAGAGCACTTTATATATATAAAAACTTCTCATACTATTACGACCCGCTGACCAAAAAACACACTGCACTTTTCGGAGACTTGCCGGTTTATGAATCTGCTGTACTAGAATACGACGACTATAATATAATGCTGATACACGGACATCAGGTTGATTTCTGGAACAACGAGGCATGGGGACTAACGAGGTTTATGGTGCGCAATGTTTGGAGGCCGCTGGAGGCCTTCGGTATCACTGACCCTACAAGCGCTGCTGTCAACTATCATAAAAAGATATCTACCGAAAAGAAGCTTCAAACCTGGGTGCAGAACAACGAGGCAATGCTTATTGCCGGGCACACTCACCGGCCTATATATCCGGCGGCAGGACAAACAAGGTATTTCAACTGCGGCAGCGGAGTGCACCCAAGATGTGTGACTGCTCTTGAGATAAGGGGCGGCGGAATAAGACTTGTGAAATGGTCTGTGAAAACAAGGCCGGACGGGGCGATGTTTGTGGGCAGGGACGTGCTTGCCGGACCGACCAGAATCGAAGACTATTTTAAACAGAGTAATGGATGAAACAATATAAAGCAAAAAGACCTGCCAAGAGGCAGGTCTTTTAAAATTAATTTACCAGTCAGTGTCCTCTTTTTTGGGCCGGTTTTCTGATAGTTCCTGTATCTGTATTGTCGGATTCGGCTGAACCTGTGCAGACGGCTGCACCGCCGGCTGCTGGGATTGCAGCTGCGAATTTAAATATGCTTTCATGCTTTCCTGAAAACGTATTCTTTCAATGTGCTCTGCCACGACCCTGTCAGACAGAGGGATGAACGCTATAATTGCAGCAGCTATTCCGACAAGAGAAGTAGGGCCTAATATAAACATAAGGTCGGGATCTATTACGGCGACTGCAAAAATCGGTACGCTTGCAGAGAGCATCATAATTCCGCCGGCTATGCGCTTCGAGCGAATAAGAAACGCTCCTGCTATATTCACTGCCGAAAGTATAAGTACAAGAGCCATAATTATATTCATGGTGCTCTTGCCGTATTCTGTATACGAAAAGAACCAGGAACCGGAAAAAACGGTAAGCGCTTCAATGATTGCGATATGCAGACCTAAGAACGCTGAAATGAGACCCATCAAATATGCACAGAGCCTTCCGCGATTTCTCTTTATATGATGAAAATCCATCGATTGGGGCTTTTTCATTTTGTTGTTGTGTCTTCAGGTGGCTGCTGCGGAGGAGTCTGCGGCGCTGCTGTGGAGGAGTCTGCGGCTGCTGCTGTGGAGGAGCCTGCGGCTGTCCGTATTGGGGCTGCTGTGGCTGTCCATACTGCGGTTGTCCGTATTGGGGCTGCTGCGGCTGTCCGTACTGCGGCTGTCCGTATTGGGGCTGCTGCGGGCTGTCCATACTGCGGCTGCCCATACTGCGGCTGCCCATACTGCGGCTGCCCATATTGCGGCTGCTGATATTGCGGCTGCGGTTGTGAATACTGTTGTTGCTTGTCTGCGTTACGCCGCTGAAGATATTTTGTTGAATATGGTATGAATGCTAATATAGAAGCGGTAAAAGAAAGAAGCCCAAGAAGGAGTATGAAATACATATAGCCGAAAAACCATGCGGATGAAATAGAGACTATGATTATCGGTATGGATGTTATTATCATGAATATACCACCGGTTATTCGGCTTCTCCTTACAAGACTGCCGCCAAGCATACTTAGAAGACCGGTTGCGAATATGATTATGCCGACAAATGCGGAAGCGCTGTATCCGTAACCAAAGACGGAACCGAAAATGCCTCCGCCCAGGAAAACACCTAATGCAGCTATTAGCGCGATGATGAAAATTAATATTCCTGATATTAAGCCCAGAACGACTGCAGAAACACGACCAGTGCTTTTTGACATCTTAAAAACCTCCAGTACTAATATATTATGAAATAATCTTACTATTATTATAGCGGGTAGTCAAACGTTATTTAGAGCAATAGACATAAAAAGGGATATGGTGTATGCTATATCAGACCGCCATATGTGTACAGGGTGTAAAAAAGCATAAAAAGTATTGATTTTAGTGCCGTAGGTTGTGTTATAATATACTGATTAGGAGGGGCTGTTATGCACGATAGTAAGATTTCTGAAGCAGTAATAAACCGTCTGCCAAAGTATTACAGGTATCTTTCCGAACTTGAGGTAAAGGGAACACAGCGGGTGTCTTCTTCAAAGATGAGTTCCGACATGGGGCTTAACGCATCACAGATAAGAAGAGACCTAAATTGTTTCGGGGGCTTCGGCCAGCAGGGATACGGTTATCAGGTTGACAAGCTGAGAAACGAAATTAGGAAAATACTCGGCATAGGAAGAAGATATACTGCTGTTGTGGTTGGCGCAGGTAATATCGGACAAGCTCTGTTCAAATATAAGAATTTTAAAGACGAGGGCTATGAACTTGCTGCTATATTTGATGCAAGTATGGACGTAGTGAATAAAAAGATTGAGGGTATCACTGTGAGACCTATTAGCGAGATGGCTCAGTTCGTAACACAGAACAATGTGAACCTTGGCATTATAACTACTCCTAAGCAATATGCGCAGCAGATAGCTGATGAACTTGTTGCGCTGGGAGTGAAGGGGATATGGAATTTTGCGCCGGTCGATGTTGTTGCAAGGCGTGGTGTATCTGTGGAGAACGTGCATCTTTCCGACAGCCTTTTCGTACTGTCGTACAGGATGAGGACGAATGAAGAAATTTAGCATAGACACATCAAAACGTAGCGACATGGTGAACATTACCGGTCAGGTGCAAAGATGCGTTGATGACATAGGTATAAAGAGCGGCGTTGTGCATGTGTTCATACCGCATACTACCGCAGGGGTCTCAATAAACGAGAACGCAGACCCCGATGTTACAAGGGACGTTATGTATGCGCTGGAGCGTGCTGTGCCAAACGAAGGATTTGATCATTTTGAGGGCAACTCTGATGCGCACACCAAAGCGCAGCTTACCGGCTTTAGCGTGACTGTGATCGTTGAAGAAGGCAGGCTGGTGCTGGGTACGTGGCAGGGCATATATTTCTGCGAATTTGACGGACCGAGAAGGCGTCAGGTTTTTGTGCAGTGCACAAGCTGAAATGATGTTGAATATTAAAGATTATATATAGTGCATTTGAGGCACGGGACTGGAAGGAGAAACATGGTTACAAGAAAGAGCAGACAGATTAAGCTGATGAAAATGCTTTTTTGGACGCTGGGGGTGCTGGTAGTGGCCCTTATTGCAGTTCTAATAATAAACTTTACAACAAAGGGACAGGATACTTCTCAGCAGGATCTTGAACAACTTTATGAAACGGCTGAATATGTTCCGGGCGTTTCTATCGGCGGAGTAGACGTTTCCGGGATGATGTATGAGGAAGCAAGCACAATACCGGAGCTTCTAACAATGGCCGGGTCTGCAACAGATGGTGTAGAGATAATAATAGACGTTAACGGAACACAGTATACATACAGCCCGGAAGAGCTGGGTATAACTTCGAACTATTCGCAGGTGCTGGAGCAGGCAATGCGGTATGGCAACGAAGGTTCTGGCTCGAAGATTAGGGAAGAAAGAGCGACAGCAAAAGAGGAAGGCACTGATTTTCCTATAGGACTGTATGTTGATGAAGAGATAGTCAAAGACAAGATAGTCGAGTTAAAAGCGGACATCGACGTGCTGCCTCAAGACGCTTCACTGGATATTGCGGACGATGTTTTAGGACCTGAGAGGTTCACATATATAAGCGAAGTCAAGGGAGTGGACGTTGATGCCGGACAGCTTGCAAAGCTTTTAAAAAGAAACGTAGAAGAAGGCAGTTATGGGCCCATCGAAGCGCCAGTTATAATAACAAATCCGACGATAAACGTTGCAACGCTTAAAGCAAACACACAGCTTATAGGCTCCTATTATTCGCTGTTCGATTCACCGACGCTTTCGAAAGAAGGAAGGGTGAACAATATAAAGATACTTTCTGATATTGTAAACGGTACTGTGATCAAACCGGGAGAAGCCTGGTCTATAAACGAAGTGGCAGGGCCGAGGAACGAACAGACTGCTCAAACTGTGGGCTGGACTTCTGCACCTGGAATAAGCAACGGCAGATATGAAGACCAGATAGGCGGAGGAGTTTGTCAGGTTTCAAGTTCTGTCTATAACGCTGCTATACTTGCAGAGCTCACAATAGTTCAGCGAAAGGCGCACAGCTGGCCGTCGGGGTATATTGAAAAGGGAATGGATGCCACGATAAGCACAGGAGGCCCGGACCTTGTTCTTGCCAATCCATATAGTATGCCGATATACTTGGCTGTATACGTTGAAGAGGAAGAGTATAAAGTTACAGTGGAGGTATACGGACCTCCTCTGAAGCACGGCTATCAAGTGCAGTTTGTTACCAATCTTGTCAGGACTATACCTGCAGGCGAGCCGACGTATCATTTTGACTCTGAAACAGACCCGGAGGGCAACCCGATAGCCGAAGGAAAAACAGTTACATGGGTAAAGGAAAAGGACGGGCAGGTTTGGGAAGTTACCAAACAGTATGTAGATTCGGATGGAAACGTTGTAAGCTCTGAGCTCTTCTCGAGCAACCGGTATGACGCTTTCTCGGCGGTATATTATGTGAACGGGCCGGACCCCACTACCGTCGGGCCGACTCCGCTTCCAACAGACTCGCAGTAATAAAGATATAAACAGGGAGTTTGGAAATATATACGGTACAGCTGCGTTTAAGGCTTAATATTTGCAAACGCCTTATATCTATTGTATTATATTACTTAACATTCAGTTAATTGTTTATCTATTGGAGGAAGACCGTTTATGACCGATGAGGGCAATGCAGGCATGATGAAATCGGACGATATATATAAAAAAACCGGCAGCAGATGGCAGAGGATATTCCTGATTGCCTCTGCCGCTGTTTTTGTTGCTGCACTTGGAGCCGGAGGCTGGTTTTTGATGGGAAACTCCGCTGTAAGCGAAGATAGGATCGAGAGGATAATAGACTACGGAACAGTGCTTGAAGGAATCAGCATCGGCGGCGTGGACGTATCCGGAATGACGGGTCTTGAAGCAAGCCAGTCGACTCAGAACCTTGGTGAAGACCTTCTGGCAGCTGCAAACTTTACGTTAGATATCGACGGTGAAACCGTGGAATATACCGCCGAAGACCTTGAGCTGTATACCGACTATGAAGAAGTTTTCGCAGACGCTATGAGATATGGGCATACGGGGACTTTTGAGGAGAGAAAGCAGGCTGAAGAGACTGCAAAACTGAGCGGTATTGCTTTTCCGGTGAAGATTTATGCAGACGAAGAAAAAGTATCGGCTGTAATACTTAAGATGAAAAACGAAATCGACAGAGCAGCAGAAGACGCAAGCTTTGAATTTATGCCCTGGGGATATTTCGAAGACGGAACGGCTTACCAGCCGGACGTGGAAGAGATGATTACCACTCTTGCAAAGAAGGACGAATTCGTTTATCCGGAAGGGCTTGTTACCATCCCTGAAGAAGAGATGCCAAGTGAACTGAGGTATGAATATTATCAGGATGATTATGACTGGGAAGAACATTACGAAGAACAGTATACGCCCAAAGACGCCAATATTTCCAGATTCCTTTATTCGGGCGAATCCAAAGGCGTGAATATTGACCTTTCGGGCACGGTGCAGCTTGTGATGCAGGCTGTGCAGAACAGCAGCTTTGGTGTGCTGGAAGTGCCGGCGCAGATAACACATACTGAGAACACGATAGAAGAGATATTAGCGCAGACGCAGCTTATAGCTTCATGGACTTCGAGCTATCATGACCACTACAGCAGAAACAGGACCTATAACGTTGCTAAGATGTCTCATATAATATCCGGTGTCGTCATTCAGCCGGGGGAAACGTGGTCTATAAACGAAGAAGCTGGTGAGAGAAACAGGGCCAACGGCTGGAAGCAAGCAGCCGGAATAAGCGGCGGAGCGTTCACCCAGCAGTATGGCGGCGGCGTCTGCCAGATTTCAAGTACGCTTTATAATACTGCGCTTAGGGCGGGCCTGGACCATAAAGAAGACATCGACCATTCAAACCATACTATTATTTCTGATTATATACCTATTGGACTGGATGCAACTATTAGCTCTAAAGGACCGGACCTTAAACTGACCAATCCGTATGACACACCGCTTTATATAGTTTCATACATTAACGGCGAAGAAGAGAACGTTACGATAGAGATATATGGGACTCTGCCTGAAGTCGAAGGCTATGGACAGGTCATATTCGATTTTTCAAGCAGAAGATCTAGCACGGGTGCAGCACCGGACTATAATTATGTTTATAATGCAACAGTAACACCGGATGGCGAGCCTATTGCAGAGGGTGCATCGGTAAGATTTATTAAGTCGAGACCGAAAACCACAGCAAAAGTATATAGGCATATACTGGATCTTGAAGGCAACGAACTTACCGAAAAAGAATATCTGTTTACTGCAACGTATAAAGCTTATACAGGAGTGTACTATGTTAACGGGCCGGATCCGAATGCGCCATCACCGACACCGGTTCCGGGGCCTACTACCAGTCCGACAACGGCGCCAACGACTGAACCATAGTATAAAAGGCGTATTCTGCCTATATATACGATAAATAAAGTATATATAAGCAGAGTTGACGGATGATTATTAAAGTGATAATATGTTTTATACGTGAAAAATTATCCTTTTTACGTATATAAATACAATGGTCATACGAGAAACTGATGAATTATTCTTAAAACATACGGGATACCCCAACGTTAAAGAAGCCTCATCTCATCTTAAGAGCCATGGATTGTAAAAAAAGGAGAAAAAATGTTTGAAGACAGAACACTGAAGTGTGCGGATTGCGGTTGCGACTTTACTTTCACGACCTCTGAACAGGAATTTTATCAGGAAAAGGGTTTTGAAAACGATCCGAAGAGATGTCCGGATTGCCGTCAGTCAAGAAAGCGTCAGAGAAGGGCAGACCGTCCTATGTATGATGCTGTATGTGCTGAATGCGGCGCAGAGACTCAGGTGCCTTTCCAGCCAACAGGTGAGAGGCCGGTTTACTGCAACGATTGCTTTAAAGCAAAGAGGGACCGTTACTAAAAACGACTACAAAAACACCCTGCCAAACGGCAGGGTGTTTTTTTGCTTACGCAGCGTGACGGGTCTTTTACGAAAGCAAATGTGAAAAGAAAAGCGCTGTTTTAATTTACAGCGCTGCATTTCTAATTTGACTTCCTGTTGATTGGCTTAATCGTTTCGGGATGCCCGCACATCCCGAAACAAAAAGCCAGACAAAGAAGTTTATCATTATTAAAAGGGGTTGTTACACCACTTTTAAACTTAATATCTTGTAAGGTACTGGTCTATCTCCCAAGGATGGACCTCTGTTCTGTAGCTGTCCCACTCTCTTGTCTTGAACTCATAGTATACTTTGAAGATGTGCTCTCCAAGAGTTTCCTTAACGAGTGGATCTGCTTTGAACTCCTGCAGTGCGTCATAAAGGCTGCCAGGCAGGCTGGATATGCCAAGCTCGTCCATCTGATCGCATGTCATTGCAAAAATGTTTTTGTTTACAGCCGGCGGCGGTGTAAGGTTATTCTTTATACCGTCAAGGCCTGCTGCAAGCATAAGGGCTATTGTAAGATATGGATTGGCAGTCGGGTCGGGACATCTTACTTCTACCCTTGTGCCTGCGCCACGTGAAGCCGGTATACGGATGAGCGGGCTTCTGTTCTTGCCCGACCATGCGATATAGCACGGGGCTTCGTAACCCGGAACGAGTCTCTTATAAGAGTTGACCGTCGGGTTTGATACAGCTGCGATAGCTTTCATGTGAGCCATTATTCCTGCGATGTAGTTATATGCTATGCTGGAAAGCTCAAGCTCGCCGCTCTTGTCATAGAAGGCATTGCCGTCTTTTGTGGACAGTGACTGGTTTGTATGCATTCCACTGCCGTTGATACCGAATATCGGTTTTGGCATGAACGTTGCATACAGACCGTGCCTTGCTGCTATGCTCTTAACGACGATCTTGAATGTCATGATATTGTCTGCGACCGTCAGCGCATCAGCATATTTGAAGTCTATCTCGTGCTGTCCTTCCGCAACCTCGTGGTGACTTGCTTCGATCTCGAAGCCCATCTCCTCGAGAGTAAGGCACATGTCACGGCGTGCATCTTCGCCTTTGTCTATTGGAGCAAGGTCGAAATATCCGCCGTCGTCATGGGTAATCGTAGTCGGATTACCGCAGTCGTCAGTCTGGAACAGGAAGAATTCGCATTCCGGGCCCACATTCATAGTGTAACCCATATCTGCTGCTTCCTTCAACACTTTTTTCAGAATATTTCTCGGACAACCCATATATGGTTCTCCATCGGTTGTGTAAACGTCGCATATAAGTCTTGCAACTTTACCCTGCTGCGGTCTCCACGGATAAATCTCGAAAGTATCCGTATCGGGCTTGAGCAGCATGTCGGATTCCTCAATACGTACAAAGCCGTCTATCGAACTTCCGTCAAACATCGCCCCGTTTTCCAGAACTCCGGGAAGCTGTCTTGCGGTTATTGCTACGTTCTTGAGTATCCCGAATACATCGGTGAATTGCAGTCTTATAAACTGTACATCATTCTCCTCAACCATTTTGAGGACATCTTTGCTTGTGAACCTCTTCGCCATTTTTAATTCTCCTTTTTAATAATACTTACATTAAAATGTATCTGTAATGCTCTTTTAGATATCGAGCATTCCCGTCGAGTTGTATGCCGACACCTTGTGTTCAGCACTGTCGAGGCCTTTGAGCTCTTCATGCCGATGGACACGAAGGCCTACAAAGCGCTTCATTAGAGAGAAGTATAAGTAACTTATCAGCATAGCTGCACCTGCGCAGCTTATAACACCAAGAACCTGTACAGCAAGCAGACTTCCACCGCCATAAATTATACCATCATTGACGGCAAATAGTCCAACACAAATCGTTCCAAATGCGCCGGTGATGCCGTGTACGGATATTGCGCCTACAGGATCGTCTATCTTCAGCTTGGTATCGAAGAGGTCTACTGCAAAGAGCATGACCGCTCCGGATAAAACTCCTATTACTATTGCTGCCCACGGCTCTACGCTTGCGCAGCCGGCTGTTATTCCGACTAGGCCTGCAAGACATCCATTGAGTGTAAGGCCTACGTCCGAGTGCTTTTGCCTCAGAAAGCTTATCCCCATTGCACTAACAGCACCTGCGGCTCCTGCCAGTATGGTGTTGACAGCTACCAGTCCGATATCTGCAGAAGCGTTAAGCCCACTGCCGCAGTTGAAACCGAACCATCCGAACCAGAGAAGAAGCACACCCAGAGCGCCGAGCGGGATGCTGTGGCCGGGGATTGTTTTGACAGTGCCCTTGTGCGGATATTTTCCCGTTCTTGCGCCGACCAGCTTTGCTCCTATCAGAGCCGAAAAACCGCCCACCGCATGTACGGCAGTCGAACCGGCATAATCCGAGAAGCCAAGCGACTGGAGCCATCCGCCGCCCCATATCCAGTGGCCCGTTACAGGATAGATGACCGTGCACATCACAAGGCAAAAGCCAAGGTATATGCCGAACTTCATACGCTCTGCGACTGCGCCCGAGACTATCGTAGCGCACGTTGCAGCAAAGACCGCCTGGAAGAACCAAAAAACGTTCAGCGAAAGACCGTCTACGCCTGCACCCTGTATGCCTATAGATGGCATGCCAAGTATTCCGCCGAGACTTGTGCCGTACATCAGCGAATAGCCGATGATGTAGTAGCACAGTGACCCAATTGCTATCGTCATGAAATTCTTCATAATGATATTGGCAGTGTTTTTAGATTGCGTCATTCCTGCTTCAACACATGCAAAACCAGCGTGCATTAGAAAAACCAATGCTGCGCATATAAGGATCCAAACGTTGTTTAGCGACAATGCTTCCATATATAATCTCCGTTATTTTAATATAAAAAAGATGCCAAACACAGCGGTATTACGCCGTCCCTGACATCTTCGTCATCGTATTTATAGAGGTAAGATAACACATTTTAATATAGAGTGCAACAGTAAAATTGATGTTTTTGACGGAAATTTTATATTTTCCTGCAAAAAAACACGAAATTGAGTGAAAAACGGCAGAGTTTTACAAGTTTGGACAGCTGTTCTTGCGAAAAAGCCGATAGAATCCTGCCGATTATACGGGCTTGACGCCACGGAAATGAAGCAAAAATGCGGCTCGGGCGTATAAAAATTTGCAGACAAAGACGCAAATTGTGGTATAATAGAGCCGGTATGTGGAGAAAGGCTTTCTTTTTATGAATAATTCTCGGGTGCGGTTCATTATATTCGCTGTGCTTATACTGGGGATGTTTCTGACTCTGGTAGTGCAGCTTGCAAAACTCACTATTATAGACGGAGAAACTTACGCAGAAATGGCCACGGAGCTGGATACAAGGGAAATATCGGTTTCGGGCGCTAGAGGCAGTATCCTTGACAGGAACGGCTTTCCTTTGGCTTACGACCAAAAATCTTATAATGTTCAGTTTTACCGTGATCCGCTTAAAAAATCGGAAAATTACCGGGCGTATTATACTTCTATCATAATCGATACTATTGACATAATAGAGAGCAACTCTGGAGAGACTATAGATACATTTTCCATAAGGTATAACGAAAAGGATGATGAGTATTTCTTTGACTGGGGTGGCATTTCCGACGAGAACAAGATAAGCAGGGAAGCAAGCTGGCGTAAAAACATGTATGTAAGTACAGAAACATATTTGGTTGATGAGGATGAAGAGGCGTATTTTATTAATGAAGACGAAGAGAAAGTAGCATATGTTGTTTCTCCAGAAGAGATATATTTGTTTCTGCGCAGTAAGTATAAGATACCGAATGAAATGGGATATGAAGAGGCAAGGAAGATATTGTCTATCTGGCAGGAGGTCCAGCTTGCATCATGGGTTGCTTACAAGCCTGTAGATATAGCATATAACGTAAGCATACAGACTGTTGCAGAGATAGAGACGCATTCTGTAGAGCTTGAAGGCATGAGCGTAGCTGACAGCACTGTAAGGATATATCCGAGAGAGACCGTTGCTGCGCATACCATAGGGTATATGAGCAAGATAGTTAAGGAAGAGAAACTGGATGAGATGAGGGATCTTGGTTATAGCGTTGACGATCTTATCGGAGTCAGCGGAATAGAGGCTTCGATGGAGTCGTTCCTTTCGGGCAACAGTGCAAAACGGCAGGGTAAGCAGGTGGTGCAGATAGATAACATGGCAGTTATACAAAACGTGCTTTCGTCAACCGAGCCTTCGCAGGGAGACAACGTAGTTCTTACAATCGATATACCTTTGCAGCTTGCGCTTGAAGAGTCGCTTGCAAAGAATATACCTAAGATAAAGCAGGATCAGATAGACAGATTCAACGATCCTGAGTATGCGAGGGATTACGAAGACATAGAGAGCATTGATAAAGTTGACCTTGCCGAAATTGGTGCCGCTGTTGTAATGGATGTTAATACAGGAGAGGTGCTTGCAATGGGCAGCTATCCCAGCTTTGACCTTAATATATTTACCGGCGGCATAGACTATGATCTTTCACAGGAGCTTTACAATGACCCTACCAGACCGCTTTATAACAACGCTGTTTCCAGCCGTGGTGCACCGGGCTCTATATTCAAGATGGTAACCGGCGTTGGCGGGCTTATGGAAGATGATGTTATAGATCTTGATACAATAATAAATTGCAAGGGAGAATATACGGTCTATACAAGGACAACTTACGGCAAGGCCCCAAGCTGCTGGACAAATAATATTGGGAAGCATCAGAACCAGACGATAGTAGAAGGGCTAGCAAACAGTTGTAACTATTTCTTCTTTACAGTAGCGGATCGTCTGGGAATAGGAAGGCTTAACAACTGGGCGGATAAGTTTGGGCTGACTTCGCTTACAGGGATAGAGCTTCCTGAAGAAGTCCCGGGATACGTAGGCAATCAGGATATATTATATAATAATGAGCTGTCGGTAAATGCTCAAAAGTCATCTATTCCTTATCTTGTAAAAAAGAAGTTTATCGAAATCATCAGGGATATCGGTGAAGAGAGAAATGTCGATTACAGCGAAGATGTGATAAATGAAACGGCAGACCAGCTTTTATATCTGGCAGGTATAAAGTGGGAAACGGGTGAAGACGACATAACCTTAACTTATGATGGACTTACTATGGGCGATTACATAAGGAACGTGCTTTCCGTAAACCTGAAAATACCGACAAGCGTTTCAAACAGCAGCCAATGGTTTTATGACATAAGAGACCACATAAATGAGCTTCGATGGACGCCGATCGATTCGCTGTGGACAGGAGTCGGGCAGAGCGTTACGCGTATTACGCCAATAGCAGTAGCGAGATACGTTTCTGCGCTTGTTAACGGAGGCGCGGTATATGAAGCTCATGTGGTTGATAAGGTGATGCGGCAGGACGGTACGGTACTGTTTGACCAGCAGCCGGTCGTTTTTGATACACTGGGAGCGCCGGATGAATACCTTGACAAAATAAAAGAAGGAATGAAAGACGTTGTTTCTGAAGGACAGGGTACTGCTGCTAAGTATTTTAAAGACTTTGAGTATAGAGATGATATTGGCGGAAAGACAGGAACAGCGGAGGTTTCCCAGATAGACCTTGAGAACAACAGCTGGTTTGTTAGCTTTGCGCCGTATGAGCAGCCGGAGATTGCAGTTGTTGTATATGTGCCACATGGTTTTTCAGGCGGCTGGTCATCCGGTATAGCTAAAGATATAATTGAGTATTATATGGACGACAGGAAGCTGGTTGCAGAACAGAACATCCCGGATATAAACTCGATTTTGCCGGAGAACAACCTGCTTGTACCGGCGCCCGTAGAAGATGAACCGGACGCAGAAGAATAATAAGAAGGCAGCCTGTAAATTTTTTTTGAGGATAGGGCAGGAAACAGGACCGGGTATATAGAAATTTAACTGCTAAGTTGATAATCAGGGGAGATAATGGGGATAACGATAAAAGGAAAAAATGGCGGCGGTTTTGAAATCGCCGTTTCAGCGCAGACATCGTTTGCTGAGCTGAAAGAAGCGCTAATAGACAAGCTTAGAAGAAACAAGGATTTTTTTGCCGGGACGGACGCTAAGCTTGTTTTTTCAGGCAAAGAGATGAATATTGCCCAGAAGCGGGACTTAAAACGGCTGCTGAAGATGGATTATGATATCACCGACGTTGCGTTCTGCGGAGAGCTCAGCGAGCCGGGCAGCCAGGTGAAAGTTAAAAAAGCTCAGGCAAAGGAAAACGTAACTTCGGTAAGCAATGAGATACAGCTTATTACAAAAAACTATTTTAATGCAAACAGCATCTTTGTTTCACATACACTCCGGAGCGGCCAGCGGGTCGAGTGTGCAGGAGACGTCGTCATACTTGGCGATGTGAACGTCGGCGCAGAGGTCATCGCCGGAGGAAGCGTTGCAGTAATGGGCACTCTGCGGGGGCTGGTCCACGCCGGAGCAAACGGCAGGAACGACGTTGTAGTTGCGGCTATTGCACTACTGCCGGGTCAGCTGCGGATAAGCGGCAAGATTGCGGTGTTCCCGGAGGATAAAAAGGCGCTTGTTCCGGAGATAGCTGAATTTAAAGAGGGCAGCGTAGTCATACGGCCGCTTAAAGCCCAGAGAACGAAGAGATAAAATTATATTACTATATTGGAGGAGCATATATGCAGAACGTGATTGTGGTAACATCGGGCAAAGGCGGCGTAGGAAAGACAACGACTGTTGCCAACATTGGCGCCGGGCTTGTGGATTCAGGCAAAAAGGCGGTGCTTATTGATACGGATATCGGCCTTAGGAACTTAGACGTGGTTTTGGGTCTGGAAAACAGGATAGTGTATGATCTTGTCGATGTGGTCGAAGGAACTTGCAGATTGAAACAAGCGCTCATACGTGATAAGCGTTTCGAGGGACTGTACCTTATGCCTGCTGCACAGACACGTGACAAGATGGCGGTGAACCCAGACCAGATGAAAAAGCTTGTAGAAGAGCTTGAAGCTGAGTTCGATTATATAATAATAGATTGTCCGGCTGGAATTGAGCAGGGATTCAAAAACGCTATTGCCGGGGCAAAGTCTGCTATAGTCGTAACGGTGCCGGAGGTTTCGGCTGTAAGGGATGCCGACAGGATAATCGGGCTTCTGTCTGCCAGCGGAATTGACGACTGCAGCCTTCTGGTGAACAGGCTGCGCCCGGACCTTGTTAAAAAAGGAGACATGCTGGCACTAGACGACACACTTGATATAATTGGTATAGACCTTATCGGCGTGGTGCCGGAGGATGAGGATATAATCCGCTCTTCCAACTTTGGCGAACCTATAATCACAAATCCGAAGTCGATGGCGGGAAAAGCCTACAGGAACATAACTAAGAGGATACTTGGCGAGAACATCCCGATGCTTGATATGGAAAACGATAGAAAACTTGGAGCGAGACTAAAGAAATTATTCTCAGGAAAGTAGGATTATATCATGGCACGATTTAGAAAAAGAAAAAAATCCAGCAGCGTTGCAAGCGAACGGTTGAAACTCGTGCTTATACACGACAGGGCAGGGACTTCTCCGTCTGGTGACATTATGGAAAGTATGAAAAAGGATATAATTGGTGTTATTTCAAAGTATTTTGATGTTGATGAAGGGTTTTCAGATATAGAAATCAGAAACACCCGGGATGAAAAAGGAGGCAGGGCAACAAAGCTTACCGCAGATATACCCATTCGAAGTATTAAAAGCCTTGGCAGAAACAGATATTAAAATTGCTTTGAAGACCGGCTATAGCTTTACGCTCAACTATATCTTTTAGTGACCGCAGAAATTTAAGCAGCCGGTTTTTGTTTGTACTTTTAAAAAGGTGAAGTTAAAAGCAACTGTTATTTTAGGCTGGAAAATGTTAATATGTATTAAATGAAGTTTTGTAAAGGGAGAGAGAAATGAGAAGTATCAAATTTGATTTTAACAATGCGATGGTAAAAATGGCCAGCCATGGATTTTCCGGGGAAGAGCTAGATTCTCCGCTGCTCGGCAAGGCTCATGAAAGGATGAGTTCTAAACACATGGGCTTCAGAAAACTGCCGCTGGGTCAGGAATCTATAGTGCAGGATATAATTAAAACAGCTGGTGAAATAAGAAAAAAATTTAATTGTTTTGTAGTGCTGGGCATCGGCGGCAGTGCTCTTGGACCGATAGCTGTGCAGCAGGCACTGGCTCGGGACAGCAGCATGGAGCTTATCGTACTTGATAACGTTGACCCGGAAACAATGAAGAGAACTTTTGATAAACTGGATATTGAGAAAACCATGTTCAACGTAATAACGAAATCTGGTAAAACGTCTGAAACTATGGCGCAGCTTATGACTGCTGCGAATATGATAGCAAAAAAAGGCTTTAAAATAAAAGAGCATGTTATTGCAACGACCGATGAAAAAAACGGCAACCTTGCGCTGATAGCTCAAAAAGAAGGACTCAAGACGTTTATTATACCATCGGATGTGGGCGGCAGGTTCTCTGAGCTTAGCCCCGTAGGGCTGCTGCCGGCTGCGGTGTGCGGAATAGACATTAAGAGTATGCTTGAAGGAGCGGCTTATATGGACAAGCTCTGCTCTGAGAATGAGAAGAACCCGGCTTCTGTTTTTGCGCTGCTTCACGTGCTGGGTATGAACAAGGGTATGAACGTAAGTGTGATGATACCGTATTCGGACAGCCTTAAATATATTTCGGACTGGTATGCGCAGCTTTGGGCAGAATCGCTTGGCAAAAGGGTGGATAACAAAGGCAACGAAGTCTTTGCGGGGCAGACTCCTGTTAAAGCGCTTGGCGCTACCGATCAACATTCTCAGGTGCAACTGTATACAGAAGGACCTTTTGATAAGATCTCAACTTTTATAAAAGTTGAGAGGTTCAGGCAGGAGATGCATATACCAAAAGCTTTCGAATATGTAGATGACATTGCTTTTCTATCCGGCAAAACATTTTCCGAGCTTATCAATGCTGAGTGCGCTGCGACTCAATATGCATTGACAGTGGCCGGCAGGCCGAACTTAGAAATTGCTCTTGAGACAGTTGATGCATACAGCATCGGCGCACTGCTTTATTTCTTCGAGATGGCTGTGAGCTATGCAGGCGAGATGATGGATATAAACACATTTGACCAGCCGGGTGTAGAGCAGGGCAAACTTGCTACTTTTGCGCTTATGGGCAAGCCGGGTTTCGAGCAGCAGAAAGAAAAGATGAACTCACTGCCGCCGAAAGACGAAAAGTGGATAATGGGCTGATAACAAAAAAAGGACGGGAACTCTTGCCCGTCCTTTTTTTATGCGGTTATTTCGGGATAATGCTGTCTTCATATAATGAAACACGGTTCCTTCCACCCTGCTTTGATTTATACATTGCTTTATCTGCAAACTTGACAAGGTCATCAAGTTTTGAAATCTGAGTTTCCGGGAAGGAGACAACACCTATACTGACAGTAACATGTATACGGTTGTCGATGTATTTTACATCGTTCTGCTCAATCAGGGATCGGATACGGTCTGCAACGACCTTGGTGTCATGTGTTGAAGCTCCGGGAAGCACAGCGACAAATTCTTCTCCGCCGTACCGAAGTAGTATATCGTGTTTACGAAGCATTGCTTTTATCATACAGGATATTTCTACGAGTATCTTATCTCCTGCGATATGACCGTATGAGTCGTTTATCGTTTTGAAATGGTCTATATCAAGCATAAGCAGCCCGAAATGCGTACCGCTTCTAATAGCAGAAGAATATTCCTCCTCCAGCCTCATGAAACCGAATCTTCGGTTGTATATACCAGTGAGTGGGTCAATGGCGACAAGGGTCTGAAGCTGGTTGTGTTTTAAAGAGTTGTTCAGCGCAAGAGCAAGATTCCCGCTGAACATGTCAAGCTGATTTAGGCTGTGTTCTTCGTGGTCTGTGCTTGCTAGAATAAATACGCCTATAACGGCATTTTCGTTTATTAAAGGAACTATTGTAACACTGCAGGGTTTGATATCAGTTAGAAGTCCGTCAATGGTAATGTCTTCCGGCAGGTCGATGATTTTTGTTTTTTTGGATTTTATTACACCTAAGATATGCTGATTCTCTTCAAGACCATCTGCATCTTTTATTCCTTCTGAGAACGTCAGCTTTAAGCGGCCTTCTTCAATAACGTAAACTGCGCCAAAAGGTATTCCCGAGTATTTAAGTATACGCTCCAGAGCTTTCTTCGTAAGTAAATTAACTTCAAGCTCGCTTGAAAGCATATGATTGTATTGCCTTACTGTGCTCTGTGTGTACATTGATTCTTCAAAGGCGCTGAGCAGCTGGTTGAAAGCGTGTGCGCACTCGCCGAACTCATCATTTGAATTATCTTCAATATAACAGTCTTGCGTGTCACAGAAATGGTCCATATCCTGATTTATTACTGTCTGCAGTTTCTGCTCGACTTTCGTCATAGAGTTTGACAGCCCTTTTAGTTTTCTTCTAACTATCGCCGTTGCGAGTAATATATTGACCGTACCAACTACCAAGCCGGCAATGACACATATTATAATGAAAAAAGGAGAAAAAGCAAGTTCTTTTGATACGCCGATCAGCACAAGGAAGGGAGGGAATACAAGCCCGATGAGTATTCCAAAACCAACCATGAAGAAGGCTAGCGTATTAAATACGTTTCTTGATTTTTTCATTTAAACCTCCAAAAAGAGTCTTGAAAACAAATTCGACGAAAACTCAAAAAAACCTTTGTAAATATTTGCAAGTAAAATAAAGGAAGCGGGCTATTATAACCGCTCCCATTTATTTTTATACTAAGTTTCTCTATGCGACAGCGTCTTTTGGGCGCTGCGATTTGAAAGAGTTTATTGCTTTTCTTATACCAGGTATTATTGCGACTATAAAGCATATGGCAATGTCGGGGCCAAGGTATGTGAGGTTGTATACGAAAGAGTATACAAAAACACTTTGCCCCTCGGCGTACATCGCAAAGAAAAGCATGCCGGATATCGTAGAGACAGCAAGCCTGCCAAGGCCGCCCGCCAGGACTCCGAGAAGGAACTTCTTTCTGAATAGACCGGCAAGCGCCAGCGCCATGAAGGCAACGCCGTAGTCCATTATTATTTGCAATATCTGGAGCACGGGGCTTTCAAGAGGCGTTATGAAAAGACCTTGAAGCATCTGAAGTAAACCGTACCCGAGACCCACGATGAGGCCTTTGGGTGTCCCGTAAATATATGCGAACATCATTATCGGCAGCATGCTTGCCGG
Organism: Christensenellaceae bacterium; assembly: GCA_963666505.2. Lineage (GTDB taxonomy): Bacteria > Bacillota > Clostridia > Christensenellales > SZUA-584 > JABGQS01. Next base: position 573,671 of record CAXXXL010000003.1, read on the forward strand.
AGTTATCGAACCGCCGAAAGGCATTTCGAAAAACTTAAGGTATGAGAGCGCAAAGGCAACTGCGATGCACAGTGCTCCGAACACCAGCTGCCTTGCTGTCCAGCCTCGTTTTGTAAGCCCGTTTTTATCGCTTTTTTTACGTGCGGCGTTCATAATCAGCACAATTACTGTGACGACAATCGCTGCTACTATAATTACGATTAGCACTGCAATAAGCACTGCCCACCATTCTAGTACACCGTCTTGATTTGTCAGTAGATTGTTTAACCAGTTCATTTAAAATTCTCCTTAAAGTTTGTATTTTTTTTCCGCTTAAGGTAGAATAGAAAAGTGAAGATTTGACGTTTGTTGTTTGGTTTTCGCACTGTGCATAAGCGGGTTTTTGGCAATAAAAAAACCATGCACCGCACGGAAAGTAAACGATTGAAATCTTGCTTCCCTACGTTGGTACTAACCAACAGGTTCAAAGGGTGGTGCGCAGTCATAAGCGCATCTCAGCCATTCTTGGCCCCCCTAGCGGTTAAAGGCATTATAACGCCGGGAAGCATCAAAGTCAATAGGGCGTTGTGCCTGGAGGAACGATTATGTATCATTTTTTTAGTTTTATGGCAAAGATGAAACACATAAAGCGCTGGGGGCTGATGCGGAACACCAGAGAAGAGAACATACAGGAACATTCTCTTCAGACGGCTATGATATCGCATGCTCTGGCAATTATTAAAAACACCTATTATAACGGAAATGTCGATGCAGAGCATGTTATGGCAGTGGCGGTTTTTCATGAAGCCGGCGAAGTGATAACGGGAGATCTTGCAACGCCTATAAAGTATTATAACCCGGAGATAAAACAGGCTTATAAAGAGATAGAAAAAGTGGCTGAGAAAAAGCTTATCGGGATGCTGCCAAAAGAGATGGAAGAAGAGTATTCAGGGCTTATTCTTAGACGAGAGGATGACCAAGAGATATATGCTATAGTGAAGGCGGCAGACAAGATATGCGCATATCTTAAGTGCATTGAAGAGCTTTCGGCAGGCAATAAGGAGTTTGGAAAAGCAAAAGTTACGCTTAAAAAAGCTATAGACAAGCTTGATATGAAGGAAGTTAAGTTCTTCATGAAGGAATTCGTGCCGAGTTTTGAGCTTACGCTGGATGAGCTGAACTAAGCTGCCGGAGGGGCAAGTTGGTTGTGAGTAAAATAGAAAAAGTCATATACGAGCTCGAGTTGAGTCTGATGAGTTCGCAGGTCAGAAATTCTGCTGAGAGGATAAAGACTATACTTTCGGATGATTTTTTTGAATTTTGCAGCTCAGGAAAACAGTATGAATATAGCGCTGGGGACGTGTTTGATACGCAATATAAGTATAGCACAGAGGACTTTAAAGTGACGCAGCTTGGTGAAGACTATGTGTTGACAACATATAAAGCTTTCAGGACAAAAGAGGGCGGAGAAAAAATCTGCACTCTGCGCAGCTCGGTGTGGCGAAAAGAAAACGGGACATGGAAAATGATATTCCATCAGGGAACGCCGGCGAAACGTTAGGCGTTATTTTTTTACAATAATCAGATCACGTTTAATGGAAGTATCAACGAAATGATCGAAAGGTATCTGAGGATATAAGATTTCAAAGCCTTCCTGTGTCAGCATATCTGTAACAGTCTGCTTTTTTAATACGTTGGTGTTAAAAGACATGACTGCAAAACCGCCGTTCTTTAGCACCTTTTTCCACGAAGGCAGGCACGCCTTTAATAGTTGTTCAGGATTTCGGGATGTTTTACCAGTTTTGCCGAAATGCTGCACTCCGTAGGGAAGGTCTGTCACTATCATATCGAAATATTTGATTTTGTAGTATCTGTCTGCAAGGGCTGCATCACCGTGTATAAGTTCAAATTGGCTTATGCTACCGGTTTTAAAATCTTCTTTGGAAAGAGCGTATTCGAAGCTGACGGCTTTGCCTATGGCCTTTTTTGCATTGCTGTTTATCGTTCTTGACTTCGATATATGTTTTATTCGCTTTTGTTCGAGATATCTTTTGACGAAAACGCCGCCTTCGTGGGAAGACTGTTTTGACTGCTCGATGCCGCAGACGTTGTAGCCACGGGTCATGCCCTCAAAAAGAGTTGTACCTTTGCCCGCCATTGGGTCGAGCAGCGTTGCGCCTTTTCTTGCGCCCGAGCAGAGAGCTGCTATGTTGACCATCAGTTTTGTGAACAGCTCGTTCGTTTTGCCCTTGTATTTGAGTATGGTCGTTATATCGTCCTCAATAAACCCTGTTTTAGGCATCGTTACAGGGATAAGGCTTATATGGCCTGCAGTCTGTAGCACTTCGAAAAGAGCAAATATAAATGAAAGAGCGTAGATTACGGACAGCCCTTCATAGCAGAGTTTTTTCGGGGTTTCAAAGGTGCAGTAATAGTTTTCTGCGATTAGTTCCAGTGCTGCGTTTTCGCAGCCGGATTCAATAAAAGAAGCCGCTATGCCAAATTCCGACAAAGACAGCTTTTGTGATTCTCTGTAGTATACCCTGTTGTGACCGGGGTTTAGAAGAATTGCGTATTTTATCATTTTGCTATTGCGTCGCCTGTGCTTCTGCGGCAATCAGTTTTTCTATTTTGTTTTTTACACGTTGAAGCGCATTGTCCACAGATTTTACACTGCGGCCAAGTTCTGCTGATATTTCCTGATAGGACTTGCCTTCGATATATTTTTGAAGAACCTTCATTTCCAGCGGAGAGAGCATTTTTGTCATCTTTGTTTCGATGGTGGAAAAGTCTTCTTTACCTATGAAAATATCTTCCGGGTTCGAAACCTTACCGCTTGAAAGAACGTCGATGAGCGTACGGTCGGATTCTTCGTCATAGACCGGCTTGTTAAGTGATACGTAGGAGTTGAGCGGACGGTGTTTCTGACGAGTCGCCGTTTTAATCGCTGTAATTATCTGGCGGGTTATGCACAGCTCTGCAAAAGCACGGAAAGAGGTAAGCTTGCTAGATTTGAAATCTCGGATGGATTTATAGAGGCCTATCATGCCTTCCTGGACGATATCTTCCCTGTCTGCGCCTATTAGAAAATATGAACGGGCTTTGGCACGAACAAAGTTCTTGTATTTGTTCAGCAAATACTCCTGTGCGTAAGCATCGTTCTCTCTTGCAAGGTCTGCTATTTGTTCATCAGGTATATCCTCGAAATTGGTGTAAACTTTGGATTGATGTTGTGTGTTCAAGGCGTATCCTCCCGTATAGTGTGTGATTAATATTATATACATACCGCTGTGCAACGTCAACAGAAAAGCGGACCAGCGATGTTAAGTTTATATGACAAAATTTGCTTACTGGCCTGATTTGGTTAAATATGCCGTGTTTCAGGCTCTTTGCCTTTATGGCTATGCACTATTCTAAAGCCGAAGTTCTCATCGTCCATATCCGGGAAGTCCTCCCTGTAGTGAGCGCCTCTGCTTTCTTTTCGCTCTAACATGGAGGTTAGAATCAGCTGGGCTGTTTTTAATGAATGATGCGTCGCAGCTGCTGCGCCTATGTTTTCGCCAGACTCGATTGAGTTTCCTGCGCTGTATGAATTCTGCAGATTTTTCAAACGCTCGAAGCCTTTTTGCAACCCGGCCTTGGTGCGTATCACGTTAGCGCTTTTGTCGAATATGTCTTTTACCTCTTCCATTGCCTGTTTGGTGCTGATACTACCGCTGCTGCCAAAGAGGGTATCAGTAAACTGCTTTAACGCCTGTTCTTCGCTGGCGTAGTCACAAGGCTCGTCTTTGCGCTTCGCTGCACTATCTGCCGCCCTTTTACCGAACACAAAGCAGCTTCCGCTTGCAAGACCGCCCATCCTGTCGGCGCCGTGCAGACCGCCGGAAACTTCACCGGCGGCAAAGAGACCTTCGACGCAAGTCTGAGCATTTTCGTTTATAAAAACACCGCCGTTGGAAGAGTTGCCGAACTCCGCAAATGTCAGCCTGTCGTTAATTACATCTATATGCTGTTTTGACATGTTGGCTACCTGCAGCTTTATAGCCGGGTTATCTGATCTGAGTATTTTCTCTGAGAAAACTATCTCGCATGCATCTTGGCGTCCTGTTCTTTGTATCTCTTTTACTGCAGCGATGTCGAAGAACTTTGAATAGTCTGCGCTGGTGAAAGGGCCGTGTCCGCTTCGGCTGTCGATGCACTGCCGCGGGCTTACGCCTTCGGGAAGGTATTGAGACAACAGCTCTTTGCCGTCAATGCTCTGGACCCGTTCAACAAAAAGAAGTGATGTTTCGGGAAGCAGGGCGTTATAGGTTGGTGTGATAAAGCACGGCAGTATCTGTACGAACTCTAAGTTTATAAGCTCTGCGCCGGCTTCATAAGCAACTGACTGCCCAAGCCCGGTGGTGTCTGCAGTGTTGGTGTTGTTTTTGTAAAGACTGCAAAAACCGCCTGTAGCAAGTATAACGTTGTTGGTTTTGATATAGACAAGGCTGCCGTCTTTGCCTGCTGCAATAGCGCCTTTTACCTTGGTGCCGCTGCTTACGACATGAACGACCTCGCTGTTTTCAATTATTTTTAGATTGCTCAGCTTTGAGAAGTTTTCACGCACATTTTTCTTTATGCTGGCAAAATCGCTCCACGTGAAGATATCACGGTCACGTTTGGCAAAGCAGGCTTTTCGCCCGAGCAACTTGCTCGTTGGGAACCCCATGTCTTCGAGCTCGGCAACGCGCTGGGATATTTCATCTACGAAAATTTCGCTCATTTTTTTATCGTTTATACCTAGACCGACCTCACAGAGCTCCTCTACGAAAAGCTCTTTGTCTGCGTCGTCTTTAGGAGCTAGGCAGCCGCAGCCTGTCATCAGCGGGTAGTAGCTTGAGCCGGAGCAGACACGGGAATTTACGACCAGCAGGACACTGAGCCCCGCTTTGTTGCACTCATAAGCGGCCTTTATCCCTGCATAACCTGCACCTGCAATAACCACATCGGCCTTAACAGTGTTGTCGAATTTGAGTTTCATAAGATTTCTCCTTTGTAATTATTGTTCTTTATCGGGGATAGAATCGAGCTTAAGCTTTCTTCTAAGGTCATTTCCGCTCAAGGTAGAGCGGTGAAGATGGTCAATGTTCTTTTTGCGGGCATCGTCAATATATAACTTTAGCTCATATGGCGTTATCCTTGCTGCACCTGCCTCGAAGACGGACAGCTGCTCTAAGTAGTCTGCGGTGACTACTTTTATTTGTTTGCTGCTTTGTTTTACCACACGTTGTATATATGTGTCTGCCGTAACGTTATGGTCGGTATATACCACTGTAAGCAGGCCGTGTTTTTCTTCACTGCCTGCATTTTTCCTGTTGTATGCGTCGAAAACAACTGTTATATCCTCGCCCGAAAAACCGGCGTAGTCGTCCAGTATATGAAGCAGTGTGTGGCGTGCATCCCCGAGGTTTCTTATGTCAAGACCCCATGCGTGTATAACGTTGTAGCCGTCAACTATCAATTCCTGCCGTCCTGCCTTGTCTTTTCGTACATGAGTATACCTGCAGCAACCGAAGCGTTGAGCGAACCTGTGGTGCCTTTCATGGGTATCTTTGCCCGAAAGTCACAGTTTTCGAGGACAAGACGTGATATGCCCTCACCCTCGCTGCCTACTACTATTGCTACAGCGCCTTTAAGGTTGATGCTGTCTGCGGGCTCACCGGCTGCATCTGCAGCAGCTATCCAAATGCCCTTGTCTTTGAGCTGTTTTATCGTTTCAGTAAGGTTAGTGACCTTGATAACAGGCAGGACTTCTGCTGCGCCCGAAGAGGTCTTGTATGCTACGGCGGAAAGTGAAGCACTTCTGCGTTTTCCTAGTATAACGCCGTGGGCGCCGAGAACCTCTGCGCTTCTTATTATGGAGCCGAGGTTTCCTTCGTCGGTGATGCTGTCAAGAATGATTATGAAAGGCGCTTCGCCTCTCTCTTCTGCCAGTGCGAAAGCATCATCAAGGCTGCTATAGTCCTTGGCGGCTGCGACTGCGACGATGCCCTGATGGTTTGCCGGGCTGTCGTTATAGCCAAACTCCATGGTAAGACTGTCGAGCTTTCGCTTATCTACACGCACCACGGGTATTTTGTGCTGCTTGGCAAGCGAGAGTATTTCCCTTACGCTTGGGTCGTCTATCTCTTTTGCGGCAAGCACTTTATCAAGCGATCTGCCGGATTTTATAGCGGCTTTAACTGTATTTCTTCCAAAAATAACGTCCATCTATTCCTCTTTCAACACTTCCTGCTGGGAAGCGGTTTTATTTATAGAAAATGCTTTAGTATGATATCGAAGACCTCGTCCGTACGCTTTTGCTGTCCGGTAAGGTAAAGATAGCCTATCACTGCTTCAAGCGCAGTTGCCATCGAATAGTCTTTGGCATCCATGTTTTTTGGCGGTGAAGACTTTGCGTTTTTACCGAGTCGGAATATTTCCTTTTCACGATCATTCAGCACAGGCTCAATGAGTGCTGCTGCCTGTGCCTGTGCCTTTGCGTTAACAACTCGCGAGGCAGATTTGTGCATCGCTTGCACTTTACCTGCACGGGATTTGACAAGATATGAGCGTACATAAAGGTCGTAGACAGTATCGCCTATATACGCAAGGTTCAGAGCGCTGAGCTCTCTTATTTTATTTTCGCTCAAAGGCTCCTTTTTCAACTTCGATTCCATAGGAATGATTATAACATATCGGGGTCATATAACAAGTGAATATTAAATTCAGGCATACTAAAAAAGAAACCTTAAGACAGCGAAGAGATATAGAAGAAGTTCGTATAACTATCGAAGTAAAACGCTAATCAGATAAATTAACTGTTGACACACAAACATAGCTCATTTTATAATATATCCTAATTACGGTTAAATGCCATGAAGAGGAAAAAGTAACTTGTTGCGCTGATGAAAAGAGAGCCGCCGTATGGTGTAAGGCGGACAGAGCGTACATGCGAAACTCACCTTGGAGCTTCTCTGCTGAAGTGAAAAGTAAGCAGGGACGGGTTGTCTCTCATGTTGCGAGAGGTCGGGCTAAAAAAGGCCCGAATTGAGCTGGCAGATTTTCTGCAAGCAGAGTGGTACCGCGATACTTTTCGTCTCTGTAGACGAAAGGTTATTTTTATATAAGGGAGAAATCTATGGGCTTTATTGAATTGACAATTGGAGAAGTGCTGGACGAGAAAGCAAGACAGTTCCCCGATAAAGATGCGCTTGTGCACCCGTTTGAATGCGTAAGGTATACTACTGAACAGCTCAAGCAAGAGTGCGACAGGGTGGCCCGGGGGCTTATGGCGATGGACATAAATAAGGGCGACCACTTAGCTATCTGGGCGACTAATTATCCGCAGTGGATAATATTGCAGTTTGCCACTGCAAAGATAGGCGCTGTTCTTGTTACCGTAAATACTAACTATAAGCAGTTTGAGCTTGAATATCTGCTCGAGCAGTCCGATTCGATGACTCTTATAATGACGCCCGGTACAAAAGAAAACAATTATCTTGACCATATAAACGGCATATGCCCGACGCTCAAAGACTCACAGCCGGGAAGTCTTGAGTGCAAGAAGCTCCCGTTTCTTAAAAATATAATATATCTTGGCAGCGAGAGGCAGCCAGGTATGTTCATGTGGGACGATATATACGGATTTGCCGAAAAGGTGTCTCGGAAAGAGATGGAGGAAAGACAAAATTCTACAAATGCGCATGAAGTAATAAATATGCAGTATACTTCTGGTACGACAGGCTTTCCGAAAGGAGTTATGCTGACCCACCACAATATCGTAAACAACGGATTTATGATAGGCAAATGCATGAAGTTCACAGAGAAGGACAGGTTGTGCATTCCCGTTCCGCTGTTCCACTGCTTTGGCTGTGTGCTTGGAGTCATGGCTTCCATAACGCACGGTACGGCAATGATAGTCGTAGACCACTTCAACCCGGTAAAGGTAATGAAGGCAATCAATGATGAAAAATGTACGGCCGTCCACGGTGTGCCGACGATGTTTATAGCTATGCTGCACAACGAGCAATTCAGCGAGTTTGATTTTTCTACGCTGCGTACGGGAATAATGGCAGGCTCGCCATGCCCTATAGAGGTAATGAAAGAAGCTGTTTCTAAAATGAACATGCATGAAATAACGATAGTTTACGGACAGACGGAGTCTTCGCCGGGTATAACCCAGACGACGACGGACGACCCGATAGAGCTTAGAGTTTCCACTGTTGGCAGAGCTTACCCAGACGTGGAAGCAAAGATCGTTGATGCAGAAACAAAGCAGGACGTGCCGCCGGGCGTACAGGGAGAGATAGTAACAAGAGGATATCATGTTATGAAAGGCTATTATAAGATGCCCGAAGCCACTGAAGAGGCTATAGACAAAGACGGCTGGCTGCATACCGGCGACCTTGGAGTTATGGACGAGAATGGATATTTCAAAGTTACCGGAAGGCTTAAAGATATGATAATCCGTGGCGGAGAGAATATATACCCAAGGGAAATCGAAGAGTATCTTTATACTCACGAATCTGTCAAGGACGTTCAGGTAATAGGCGTGCCGGATGTCAAATACGGCGAAGAAGTGCTTGCGTGTGTGATACTTCACGAGGGCAAGGCGCACTCTGAAGAGGAAATGATAGACCATGTGCGAAAAGGGATGTCCAAATATAAAGTTCCAAGATACGTAAAGTTCGTAGACGGGTTCCCGATGACGGCAAGCGGTAAGATACAAAAATATAAGCTTAGGCAGTGGGCGGTAGAGGAACTTGGGCTGCAGGAAGCGGACCATATAGAGACAGCATAACATACAAAAAAGCCTCCGAGCGTTTGCATCGGAGGCTTTTTTGCCTACTTTTTCTTTGGTATATTCTTTGTTGCGACCACTTTGCAGATATCGTCTTTGTAAACTACGTCTCCCGCTTTGACCGGGGCTTTCAGGTTGATTTTTTTCAGTTTGTCCGCTGTTTCTATAAGCTGTGAGAGCTTTATCGGCTTTTTTGTTCTGGTGCTTACAAGAGGAAGACTGCCTCCCTCTACGAGCACGCTGAAGGTAAGAGTTCGCAGCGGATCGGTTATCTCCTGTTCTGCAAAGCCAACACCACGCTTGCACTTGTTGCCTATTACAGAAAGCACCTGTCGTGTTTTTTCATCGTATTCGATTTTTAGCGTGCAGCTGTTTGGACAAAGCACGCACATAAGTTTTTTATTCATCTATCTTCACCGTTATTTTTTCAGCGCTTTCAATAGTCTTCCGGGGCAGTTTTATATGCAGCATCTCTGAAGGTATCAGGCTGTTCTCGTGTTTAGAGAAAAGCAGCTTTTTGCCGTTATAAAACCTGATATCTGCGCCGCTCTGAAGGGGCTTGAGAACACGCATTGCAAACGTTACGCTCTTTTTGCCCGAAATAGAGTTTGGCGTGACATAAGAGATACCGTTTCCTGCTGTTACTTGAATCTTGCACGGCTTATACTTTTTCTTATGAATATAGCTGTAGGCACATTTTCCGGTGTATTCGCTTTCTTCAGACACCCAATCGACAAGGTCGTTTACGTGCAGCACATTGCCGCAGCAGAAGACACCTGGTGTGCTTGTCATGTTGTTTTCGTCTACAAAAGCGCCTTTGGTGTTTTTATACAAAGTTGTGCCTTCCGGCAGAAGCTCTGTTTCGGGTATCAGGCCCACGGCGAAAATTACGGAATCACACTCTATTTTTTCACTTGCTTTCAGTGGATTTTGGAACTCGTCGTAGTTTGTTATTGTAACAGCTTCAACGTGGGTCTCACCGTGTATCTGCGTTACTGAGCGTTTAAGATGCAAGGGTATGTTAAAGTCGGCAAGGCACTGCTGTATGTTTCGTTCGAGGCCGCTGGGGTATGGGAGTATTTCGTACACGCCGATGACACTGCACCCTTCGAGAGTCAGCCTGCGTGCCATGATAAGGCCGATGTCACCCGAGCCTACGATGACAACACGGCTGCCTACTTTGATGTTTGCAAGGTTGGTAAGGTTCTGAACCGTGCCTGCTGTGTATACGCCGATGGGACGGCTGCCCGAAACGCCTATGTTGAAATATGTGCGCTCTCTGCAGCCCATTGCAAGAATAAGCGCTTTGTATTTTATACCTATATAACCGCCGAGTGAGTTGACGTGGACTGTGTCTACTTCAACTTTTGTAGCATAGCTGCTCGTCATTATTTCTATATTATTTTGCTCTATCTGTTCTTCATAGCGGATGGAATATTCGGGGCCGGTCAGAATCTTGTTGAACTTGAACAGCCCGAAGCCGTCGTGTATGCACTGCCCGAGTATACCGCCAAGAGAATCGCTGCGCTCTATGATTAGTATGCTTACGTCATCTTTGCGTTTGTCAGCCTTTTTTTTGGCGCCGACAGCTGCCGCCATGCCTGCGGGGCCGCCGCCGATTATCACTATGTCTCTGTCTATATACTTCATTGGCATTTCCTCAGTGTCTCGAACATCTGCGTCCCAGAGTCATTGCTCATGATGTCTTCAGGCTTCAGTGAAAACTCCTGCTGAAGAACGTTTGTTATTTTCGGAAGACAAAAGCCGCTCTGGCATCTGCCCATCATTGCTCCTGTGCGCATTTTGATACTGCGAAGCGACTTTGCGCCAAGAGGGTTGTTCCATGCGGCGATAAGCTCTGCACGGGTGACCTGTTCGCAGCGGCAAACTATTTCGCCGTATCCGGGGTCGGCCTCGACTGCTGATATGCGCTCTTCTTCAGACATGTCTCTATATTTCTTTGGTTTTGGTTTCTGATAGGCCCAAGTTCCTTTTTTCGAAAGCGGCAGATGAGTCTCTATCATTGGCAGTATCATATGCGCAATTGCAGGAGATGCTGTGAGCCCCGGGCTTTCAATACCGACGAGGTTTATAAGACCAGTCACATCAGGTCTGTCTTCTATCACGAAATCTGCATTACCACCCACTTCCGGCGGTGTCAGCTTAGGGCGAAGACCGGAGAAATGTCGTATGAAATCGCCCGGAGTTATACTGCCATTTGCCGAGGCCGCTTCGTTTACGAGTGTGCCGAGTATGTTTCGCGTGCACGAATAGTCATTGCACAGCGAGCAGTATTCTGCACTTGGGCCAACCATTATGTTGCCCCGCGTAGTAGGGGTAAGATGTATGCCAAGGCCGGGTTCGTTTTTCCTGGGCGTCGGGTATAGCAGAGTTTTGATAAAGCCGCTTTTTTGTCTGTCGAGTATGAAGTATTCACCCTTGCAGGGATATATGGTATATTCGCTGATTCCGAGCATGCTGCAGATTTTATCGGCATACAGTCCGGCGCAGTTTATAAGTACTTTTGAAGAGAATTCGCTGCCGCTTGTTTTGATGCGAAAACCGTCCTGTGTTTTTTCTATAGCAGTCACTTGCGTGTTAAGGAAGAAATTCACTCCGCTATAAAGCGCAGTCTCGGCTGCATTTATCGTAAGCTGATATGGGTTTATTATGCTGCTGGTCGGAGAATAAAGTGCCGCAAGGCCGCTGGCTGCCGGCTCAATTTTGTTGATAGTTTCTGAGCTCACTATCTCAAGACCGGGAACGCCGTTTGCTTCGCCCTGTTCTTTGAGCCGATGAAGCGTACCTACGTCCTCTTCATCTTTTGCAATCGTCAGTTTTCCTATTACATCAAACTCTACTCCCAAGCTTTCTGCAAGGCTGTGCAGCATCTCGTTGCCTTTTACGCAAAGCTTTCCCCTAAGTTCGTCCGGAGTGTAGTTGAAGCCAGCGTGCACAACTCCGCTGTTGCGAGAGCTTGTTTCCTGCCCGACGTCTAAATGCTTTTCCAGCACCGCCGCAGAGATATCATAACGGCTGAGTTCCAGCGCTATCAAAGAGCCTACAACGCCGGCGCCGATTATTATAATATCATAGTTTTTTGGTGTGGATAAGTCTGCCAAAAGCTGCCGCTCCTTTTAATAAAAAGAATATATTTTACAGTATAGCATAACTGTGAGTGCAAATAAAAGTTGCAAAGATGGAATTTGTTTTATATAATCATTGAGAGCAAATAATGGAGGAAGATTATGAAGCATATCAAAGTTGTCGTTAAAGGAACACTTAAAGAGAACAAAGCAAAGACAGGCTGCGGAGAATGCCAGACGTCGTGTCAGTCTGCATGCAAGACTTCTTGCACACTTGCAAACCAGAAGTGCGAAAAGAAGTATAGATAATCCGGAAACATTATATAGAAGATACGAAGCAGTAAGATGTTTTCATCTTGCTGTTTTTTATGTTATTATACTTTGTGGAAATAACTCTTGGGAGAGAAAAAATTGGTACATACATTTGAATTTGACGACAAGTATTTCGCGCTGGATGTAGAATCGGGCAGCGTACATATGCTTGATGAATATGCATATGAGGTAATAAGCAGGCTGGAGCAGGAAGACGATATAGACAAAGCGCTTGAAAGCTGCTTCCCGCTGCTAGAAGAAATAAAGCAGTTAAAAGAGCAAGGGCTGCTTTTTTCCGAGCCGGAAGAAGCGGAAGAGAAAGGCAAGAGCGTTATTAAAGCTATGTGCCTCCACCTTGCGCACGACTGCAATCTACGCTGTGACTATTGCTTTGCAAAGGGCGGCGCATTCGACGGCAAACGGGAGCTTATGAGTTTCGAGGTCGCAAAAGCGGCCATTGACTATCTCGTTGAAGCTTCGGGCAGCAGACGAAACCTTGAGATAGATTTTTTTGGCGGAGAACCGCTTATGAACTTTGGTGTTCTCAAAAAAACAGTGGAGTACGCAAGAAGCATAGAGGAAGAGAATAATAAGAACTTCAGGTTTACGGTTACGACCAATGCCTATCACGTCACGGACGAGATGAAAAGATATTTAAACGAGAACATGAACAATATAGTCGTAAGTATAGACGGGCGGCAGGAAGTGCACGACACTACGAGAAAGACCGTAAAAGGAACGGGAAGCTATGAGCGTGTCGTGAAGAACGCAGTTGCTCTGACCAGAGAAAGACAGGGTGAGTATTACGCAAGGGGTACTTTTACAGCAGATAACCTTGACTTTGCGGAAGATGTATTGCACGTTGCTGACCTTGGGTTCTACGGCGTGTCTATAGAACCCGTAGTAACGAAGCTGCCTAACGAGATAAAGCAAGAGCATCTTCCGACGATATATGACGAGTACGAAAGACTGGCGAAAGAGTATATGAAGCGCGAAAATGAAGGCAACGGGTTTGTTTTTTTTCATTTCATGGTGGACCTTGATGCCGGGCCGTGCAAGAAAAAGCGTGTGCGCGGCTGCGGGGCTGGAACGGAGTATATAGCAATAGCTCCTAATGGAGATATATACCCATGCCACCAGTTCGTTGGGCAGGAAGACGAATATAGGATGGGCAGTGTTTTTGAAGAGGGGCTGAGCGAGAATATAGCAAAGCAATTTGATGACTGCGACATATATCATATTGAAGGGTGCGAAAACTGCTGGGCGAAGTATTACTGCAGCGGAGGGTGCGCCGCTGCAAATGTGAATATGAACGGTGATATGTATAAACCGTATGACGTCGGCTGCAAGATGCAGCGCAAACGCCTCGAGCTGGCAATAGCTATGGACGCTATACGAAAGATAAGCAGTGAGGACTAAAGAAAGGAACGGTTATAATTATGATACAAAGCGTTGACAACAATTATCCGCATATACCAAAAAGCGCATATGTGCACTCGACTGCCGTGGTTATAGGAGACGTTGAGCTTGGCAATGAAGCGAGCGTGTGGCCGAATGCAGTGCTTCGTGGGGATATAAGAAAAATCATAATAGGCGACAGAACTAACATACAGGACGGATGTGTGCTGCATACAAGCAAGTATAACCTGACTATTGGCGATGATGTGCTTTGTGGGCACAGGGTGATGATGCATTCGTGCGATATTGGCAAGCAATGTATGCTCGGTATGGGGTGTATCATAATGGACGGTGCAAAGGTTGGCAGCAACTGCATTATTGGAGCGGGCGCAGTGATACCGCCGAACACAGTTATACCGGACGGCAGCGTAGTCATCGGCAACCCTTATGCGATAACCCGAAACACCACCAAGGACGAAATTGATTATATACTTGACAGGTGTGACAACTATACTAAAGTAGCGAAAATGTATAAGCGGACTGCTAATATATTGTAAAGTTAGTATATAGATAATAAGCCTTTAGGCAAATGCTTGAGGGCTTTTTTGTATGAAAAAATTTATAAAAATTATAAAGGGTTGTATATAATGACGCGTTAAAAACATTTCCGTATTGATAATTAAATTAGAATTTTTCGTAAAATATTATTTATTCCGGTTCCATGAATAATAAAGGTTTGATTATAAGCACTACTCCTTCACTCTGTAAACCGAGCAATCCCTGCTCCTCTCCATGAAACCGTATTCTATCATATAACGGCGGACTGTCACGTAGTCATCAAAGAAATGCATTAATATATCGTTTACCTGCTTTTCGGAATATTCTTTGCCACTTTTGAATTCGCTGGCTATATGCTGGAGTACGATTATCTTTTTCTTTTCCTTAGACGGGAATTCTTTTATTAAAAGATTGTTGTCCTTGTCAAAGTATCGTGTCAACACGGCCTGTTTCTCTGATTGAGTTATAGCATAGCGCTCGTCTACGTTTGTTGCGGATTTGTGTATATTTATCAGCATATCTGGTTCCTCTTTCTGGCTGTTCTTTAAATGCTCACGTTTTTCTTCAAGCAGCTCCATCATGGCGACTGTTATTTTTGCCTGTTTGTATTTTTCTCTGAAAGCAAAGCGCTGGTTCCTTATCGTCGATGTACTGGTCGCACCTGTGTTTTGCAGGATCTCTTTGTCGGAAAGCCCTGAATACAGCATTTCCATCAGTGCCTTCTGATTGTCTGTCAGTCCGTTGTAGGATTTGCTCATACCCAGTATATAGTGAAAAATCGACTTGTGCTTTTGTGCAATATGGAGCTTAGCGGCCTTTTCGGCTTCGTATAGACTATCACCGATTTCGTAAACTTTGCCGTTCTCGAAGCTTTCCCCGCAGATTAGGCAGTTGTATGAATCTGTATAGGCGTTGTAGTGATAACCGCGCTTTAACTCTTTAATATCAGCGTTCCAGAAATATCCGTCGCTTCCCAAAGCAAACCTCCGAATAAAATGTTTATCTATATAATAGACGAAATGATTATACGTCACATATTTAAATATGTCAAATGTTATTTTGTTTACAAAAAAACAAGAGCAGTGACGCTCTTGACTGGTTTCTGTTTATAATTACACTATTTCAGCAGCTTAAAAGTATCCTTGGCTATCATCATCTCTTCGTCTGCATTTACAACGAGAACTTTGACCCTGCCGGTGCTTATGATGCGCTCTCCGCTGCTGTTTGAGTTGGCGTCTTCGTCGAGCTCTATGCCGAGAAACTCTAATCCTCTGCACACTCCCGCACGGATGTCCGACGAGTTTTCGCCTACGCCGCCGGAGAATATGAGCAGGTCTATGCCGCCCATTGCTGCTGCGTATGCGCCTATGTATTTTTTAAAGCGGTGGGTGACAGCGTTGACTGTGAGCTGGGCGCGCTTGCTGCCTTGCTTTGCAGCGACGATGATGTCGTACATATCCAGCCCCATACCGCTCATGCCGCTCCATCCGCTCTGTTTGTTGAGTATATCGTCCGCCTGTGCAGTAGTAAGACTTTCCTGATTCATCATATAAAGAACTGCGGCGGTGTCCATATCTCCCGCACGGGAAGACTGGATAAGCCCCTCCTGCGGAGTAAAGCCGGTGCTCACTTCAAAAGACTTGCCGTCTATCGTGGCGTTGGCTGTTGTGCCGCTTCCGAGCATCATGTTGACTATTTTTTTATCTGAGAGGTCTTCGCCCAGCAGTGCCTGTGCTTTTGCTATCATGCTGCGAAAAGCTATGCCGTGGAAACCGTATTTGCGTATCTGGAGCCGCTGAGCTATTTCAAAGTTTAGGCCGTAAGTATAAACGTGCTCGGGTATGGTAGTGTGATAGCCGTTGTCGAAAACCACTACCTGCGGCAAATTCGGCAGCAGCTTGCCGACGGCACGGATGCCTTTAAGGTGGTTGGGGTTGTGCAGCGGTGCAAGCTCTGCAATGCTTTCTATATATTCTACGATATCTTTATCAACTATACGTGATACGTTCATCTTGCTGCCGCCCTGAACAACACGGTGCCCGGCCGCGTTTATGTCGGAAAGCTTTACTCCGGTGTTTGTCTGCTGCTCTTCTATAGTTTTAAGGAGCAGGTTGATTCCCTGTTCGTGGTCGGCTATCGGCTGTGTCTTTTCTATCTTGCTTCCTGCTTCGAATGTGAATTTAGCGTCGTCATAGCCAATGCGTGCAACTCCGCCGCTGATGAGAGTCTTTCCTTCCGGCATTTGATATATCTTATACTTGATAGATGAACTGCCGCAGTTGAGTACAAATATTATCATGTAGTTATTCCTTCCAGAGGTTTTTTGCGCCGGTAGATATGCCGATGGCGCCGCTTGAAAGCGCTTTAATAACTTGTTTAGCTTCTGTTACCATGCCGCCTGCTATGACGGGGATGTTGATATCGTTTGTAAATCGTTCAATAATACGGGGAACTATGCCGGGCATAAGTTCAATCATGGACGGCTTTGTTTTACGGGATGCTTTTACAGCATGGTCGTATGATGCGCTGTCCACCATAAAGAAACGCTGAATACAGAATATACCTTGCTCTCTTGCATACTTGACAAGTGAGCTTTTTGTGCTTATTATTCCGCTGGGGGTTATCCTTTTCTGAACGTAGTCGAGCGCTTTTGCGCCGGGTGCAAGCCCGTCAATAAGGTCCATGTGCAGAAAAACGTTGCTACCGTTTTTTCTTGCGAAATCGACAAGTGCTTTTGCGGAAAAGATGTCGGTATTGAGTAGAAATATTGTCGGCACACCAACTGCAACCGCTTTTTCCAGACTTTCTTTTGTGTGAACGGCGGCAATAATCGGATTGTCTTTTATCGTTTCAATAAACTCGTGCATAAAGACTCCTTTTCTAATGTATATTTATTATATCATGAGGCTTGCAGATATTGCAAAATATGTGGTAGAATGTCGGCAGTAGAGTGTGTTTTGACATATGACAAAAGAATTAAGCTTCAAATCTTCGGACGGTACAGTTAACTTTGCGTATAAGTGGGAAGCAGAGCATCCAAGGGCAGTATTGCAGATAGCCCATGGCGCTGTGGAACATGCCAAAAGGTATGACAACTTTGCAAAGACTCTAGCAGCCGAAGGCATCAGCGTTTATGCAAATGATATCCGGGGACAGGGAAAGACGGAAGGCCGTGTTGAAAACATAGGCTATCTTTCTGATTCAAAAGGAGGCTTTTTACTGGCGGTTGAAGAACTGCACAAGCTTACGCAGATAATTAAAGAAGAGAATCCAGGACTGCCCGTATTCCTTTTGGGACACAGTATGGGCAGCCTTATGGCGAGAGTATATGCCTCTAGATACGGCAAAGATATTGCCGGGCTTATACTATCGGGAACAGGCAGGGTGAATCCGGTACTTATAGTGATTGTCCGTATCCTGGCGAAAATGCAGATGGTTCTTTTCGGGCGCAGAAAAAAATCTAAGTTGATGCACTCGCTTATTTTCGGAACATTGAACAGGCCTTTCGAAGGCGATAAGGGATGTGAGTTTATAAGCGCCGACCAAGCTGTTATAGACAAATATGTTGCAGACGAGATGTGCGGAAATACGATAACGGCAGAGTTTGCCTTCGAGATGCTTGGCGGCACAAAGCTGGCGGCAAAGAAAAAAACCTTTGCCGCAATACCGATGAAGCTGCCTGTGTTTATAGCTTCTGGTGAGTTTGACACAATGGGCGGCGGTAAACTGGCTGCAGTAAAGAAAGACGCTCGGGATTTTTCAACGCATGACGATGTGACGTTTAAAATTTATAAAGGTATGCGCCACGAGATATTAAATGAAAAGGACAAACAGACGGTATATAATGATATATTATCATGGATGGATGAGCATATAAACGCCGTCTGATTTATATGATAAATAGATTGGGAATTGCATTGACGATGTGATATAATGTTTCAATATGAGGTTTAGGGAGGAAAGCATATGCTTCTGGATGCTGGTTATGATGAGAAAAACCAAAGATGGGATGTCAACCTTTATGGAGAAGTGGACATTTATAATGCAGACAGCCTAAAAAACGAGCTGCATGCATTGATAGCAGAGAAATCTGCGGATATGATTCTTGACTGCACTAATTTAAAGTATATTGATTCCACAGGTCTTGGTGTGCTTGTAAACGCACTTAAGAGAGTTAAGGGACAGGACAAGTCAATAAGGATAATAAATCTTAAACCATATATAGCAAAAATATTTACACTGACCGGACTTGACAAAATTTTCGTGATTGAGGTGAGCGAGCAGTGAACAAAGATAAAGTTTTTTTAAGCGTTCCTGCCAAGCCCGACTATATTCTGGCCGTAAGGCTGCTAGTTTCTGCCGTTGCCCAGCGTGCAGATTTTTCTTTTGATGAGATAGAAGATATGAAGGTTGCAAGTGCAGAGGCGTGTACGCTTCTTTTGGCTGAAAACCCGCAGGACATAGAAGTGACGATAACTACAAGCGATAGCTTTTGCGTTGCTTTTAGTGCAAAACAGCCTGCCGGAAAGAGCGGCGATTCTGAAGATAACAGCGAGCTTAGCCAGTATCTGCTTGAAGCTCTGGTAGACAGGTGTGAGCTTGAGCGCAAAGATGATATGCTTACAAATATTATTATATATAAAGATTAGGTTTTGGGGTCTGAAATGCAGTATGAGAACTTAAATGAACATGAGCTTTTTCAACTTTATGAAAAAGAAAAAAGCGATGTGATTAAAGAGTGCATTTTAAAAAAATATCTTTACATTGCAGAGATTGTTGCAAAAAAATTCGTTGGACGTGGTGTGGAATATGACGACCTTTACCAGGTGGCTTCTTTAGCACTTGTAAAAGCGGTCGACAGGTTTGAGAACATGCGAGGCGTCAAGTTCTCCAGCTTTGCGACGCCAACTCTTGTCGGTGAGATAAAGAACTATTTCAGGGACAAGACACGCATGATACGAATATCCCGTCGGGACAGCGAACTTATAAGAAAGATGGAAGATGCAAAAGAAGTATTGCAGAGGGAGCACGGAAGGAAAGTAAAGCCGGAAGACATAGCGAACTACCTTGGGATAGAAGTTGAGCGTGTGCTGGAGCTTATGGAAACACAGAGCGCAGCATATGCGTCTTCACTGGATTCTGCGATATCTGACAGCGAAGACGTTAAGCTAATGCGGATCATCGGGAAGACTGACGATGAGTTTGAGCGAGTTGAAAACAGGGATTTTATAAAGTACTGCATGGCACATTTAAACGATGTTGAAAAACAATTGGTTAAATACAGATACGTATATGAAAAGAGCCAAAGGGAAGTTGCTATAAAGCTCGGGGTCTCTCAGATGTACGTTTCCAGAGTCGAAAGAAAAATATTAGAGAAATTACGCAATATCTATCAAAATCAGGTTTAACTTCTAACAAAGCTGGGTATATTAATATTGAGTAGCAGTAATGCTGCGTTATAACGGCTTTTAATGCCATACAAAATTTATGGATTTGGTGTTTGAATGAAAATGGACTATATAAGAGAATATATATTGACAGAAATTGAAGATATCAAAATTGCTGTAAACGGCGTTATGGACGGTATTGAGAAATTCCTTACGCTGAGCGATGCGAGAAAATATGAGATTAAACTTGTGATGAACGAGCTTTTAGTCAATTGTTTCGACCACGCAAAGCCAAAAGGCAAGCAGACGGTTGTACTCAGCGTTTTTGCCAAGGAAGATAAAGTCAGGATTAGTGTAAAGGACAACGGACAGGGATTCGAGTATGAATATACCCACAAGAGCCTAAAAGAACCGATAGACGAAAGAAGGCTTTATGCCGAGGGCGGCAGGGGATTGATGCTTGTGGATGCTTTCTGTGATACGGTAAAATATTTCGGAAACGGCAACTCAGTAGAGGTGAATATAGCTTTATAAAAGTTTTTATACAGTTAATCATTTTAACCTTTATAGATAATCAGAGTTAAACTCTATTATTTATAAAGGATTTTTTTTTAAAACGGAGAAGTAATATAGTGTCCGAGTTAGCGAAAAGGGGAAGACATGGAGACAAGGCGAAGACCAAAATTAAGATTCTTTATTATATTGGCACTTATTATAGCTGCTGTTGTGGTGACTACTGTGTTTATTATACAGAGCAAACAGCTTGTCAGCGTCGAATGGGCAAGTACAGAGTTTACTGCGAAGTATGACGTTCTGGTAGTGAGAGACGAAGTCGTGTATCAGGCAAAAAACTATGGGAAGACTAGCTTTATTGCAGAAGAAGGCGAATACGTTCAGATAGGCGACCCTATCGTTGAAGTATATGAATGGGGATATAACGAGTCTACATATTCAGAATTGCTGGACCTTCAGAAAACTATACTTGAATATGAAGCGAACGTCATAAGAGAAGGTATAATAGACGAACAGTTAAATGATATTAATGCAAGGATAGACGAAAAGGTACAGGAGATAAGCCTTGCGGTGCGCTCAAAGGCAAGCACAGACCTTCTTCCGGTGGAGAGGGAGATGAGGCAGCTATTAGAAGAGCGCAGTATGTATCTTCGAAACGTCATGCCGGATGTTCAGCTTACCGACTACTTGAAGCAGGAACAGGGGCTTTTAGAGCTTATCGCAGGTTGGAGACAGTCTATAACCGCAAACGAAGCGGGAAGAGTAAGCTTCTATTTTGACGGGAACGAAGCGTTGATGAGTAAAGACAACCTCGGTAAATTTACCAAGAGCATGATTGAAGAGGTAACGGCCGGAAAAACTGTTGAAGTCAGCAGCGATGATCAGGGCTATACGCCGCTTTACAGGGTTGTAAACGAGAACGAATGGTATGTTGTGATGTATTCGGACGAGGAGATACCGGAGCTTTACGTGGGTAACGTTTTCTCTGTGATTTTTGAAGATTACCTCGATTCGCAGCAGACAGGAATCGTATATGAAAAGACAATACTTGAAAATAATGACGGGTTTGTGTATACTATACTGATAAGAGACCCTATTGGTCCCCTTCTGGGGGAAAGACGTGTCACTGCGAAGCTTTACAACGTCCAGGAAGGCATGAGAGTGCCTGCATACTGTGTAAAATCTACAGATGAAGTAAAGTATGTTGTAACAGCAGATGGGCAAAAGGTTCCAGTGTATATCATCGCACAAGACGGGGATTATGTTTTTATAAATACATACGCTGACCAGGCTTCACTGGAAATCGGTCAGCAGCTTAGGAAATGATATAAAGTTTTTAATATGAGCATAGAACAAAACATAGAAATCATTAAAGAGAGGGTTGATAAAAGCGCTAAAGAGTCCGCAAGAACACTAGACGACATTACTATTGTAGCAGTTAGCAAAACAGTGAGCGCCGAGGCTGTTGTACAGGCAAAAAATGCCGGCATGAAGCATTTCGGCGAAAACCGTGTCCAGGAGTTTCTTAAAAAACGTGAGGTAATAGGAGACGATGTATTCTGGCACATCATTGGACCGCTGCAGAGTAACAAAGTAAAGTATATCCTTGAAGGAGTTACTTTACTTCATTCACTGGACAGGTTGTCTTTGGCAGAAGAGATCGAAAAACAGTGCGAGAAAAAGAACACTGCTATCGATGCGCTGGTACAGGTGAACATAGCCAAAGAGCCGACTAAGTCGGGTGTGTTTGAGGAAGACCTTGAAATTTTTCTTGAGAAGCTTTCTGTTTTGAGGAACGTACGGGTAAAAGGACTGATGGCCATTCCGCCGTTTGTCGTTCATCCGGACGATAACAGAGAGTACTTTGCAAGGATGAGAGCACTATATGAGCGATTCAAGAGTTCTTCAGACAGATTCGAATTCCTGTCTATGGGCATGTCGGGTGACTTTGAGGCAGCTATAAAAGAAGGTGCTAATATGGTTAGGATTGGAACTGCCGTGTTTGGTGCGAGGTCATATTAAAATTTTAGGGGGTTTCAATATGTCATCAAAAGGTTTGTTTAACCGTATCTTGGATGCGGTCGGTCTGGAAGAAGAGGAGTACGAGTTCGAAGAGGATGAGATCATGGATGAACAAGACAACTTCTATGAGGAAGAACTCGAGCAGGAGGAAACAAGGGCTTCTAAGAGAAGGCCCAGCAAGGTGACTCCGCTGCCGTCATCGAACGGTAAAATGAAGATGCTGGTTTTTCAGCCAAGCAGCTATGAAGAAGCGGAATGCATCATCGACAATCTCAAGGCAAGAAAGCCTGTCATTATGAACCTTGACGAACTTGAGCTTGAGCTTGGACAGAGGATACTCGACTTTGTAGGCGGAGCGGTCTATTCGCTAAACGGCGATATCAAAAAGGTTGCAAGGAGCATATTTGTAGTAGCTCCGTCGAACGTTGATGTTGCCCAGAATATCGACACCGGAACAAGAGAAGGATTTTATAGATAATGATGTTATTTTGCATGCCGCTAAGTTGCTTAGCGGCATGTAGTGTATTATCCGTTTTTAACCGGCGGTATCAAGTAAAATGCAAGCCCGGTCTTTTTTGGTGGTTTGCGTGAAAGGGGAATAAAGATGTCTTTAACAACGAAAGACATATTGGAAAAGACGTTTAAACGTTCTTTTAAGGGATATGACGAAGATGAAGTCGATAAGTTCCTTGATGAAGTCATTGATGAGTTCAAAGCGTTAAAAGCTGAGAACGATGCACTTAAAAAAGATTTTAAAGCAGTAAAAGAGCTTGAAAACAACATTAAAAACACCGAAGAGACAATTATGAACACTCTCGTTTCGGCGCAGAAGTCTTCCGAACGACTGTTGAGAGAAGCTGCAAGAAAAGCGGAACTGCTTATTGATAATGCGGAAAACACTGCGAAGCAGAAGACGGAGCAGACTACAAAAGACCTTGTCGAAATGGAAAGAAAACTGGCCGCCATAAAACAGAGCGCAAAGAACTTTGCTATTAGTTTTTCTGAAATGATGAACGCCCAGGCGGTTACTTTCGAGAAAACTTACCAGAGCTATTTCGGCGATATGGACGCTTATTCAAGCAGCGGTATAAACGTTGAAGCTCTTGAAAAGCTGAACAGCAGTATTGCGGGCGATATCGGTAAACTTGTGGGTGCGACTGAGAAGCAAGGCGAGCTATTCGAAGAAGTTGAGCCGCTAACAATCGACGAGCAGGAAGAGAAGATAAATCAACTGGAAATAGAATGGGAAGATAAAAACGCAGAGCCGGAAGAAGCGCAGGTCGAACCCGAAGCTGAAGCAGAGCCGGAAGAAGCGCAGGTCGAACCCGAAGCTGAAGCAGAGCCGGAAGAAGCGCAGGTCGAACCCGAAGCTGAAGCAAAGCCGGAAGAAGCGCAGGTCGAACCCGAAGCTGAAGCAGAGCCAGAAGAAGCGCAGGCTGAACCCGAAGCTGAAGCAGAGCCGGAAGAAGCGCAGGTTGAACCTGAAACTGAACCGGGAGAGCCGGAGAAGACAGAACCTGTTGACGAGATAGTTAAGGATGAACCGGCAGTTCCTTTAGAACCTGTGGAAGACATCGGAGAGCAGAAAGAGAAGCTTGATTCTATGCCGCTGAACGAAATAAACAAGGCGCTGACGGACATGGAAGATAAGGACGATGCCGAGGAACCGGAAAAAACCAAGTATGACGATTATTCGTGGCTTTACGGGGACGATGACAGCAGCAATGGGGATGATTCAGGGCTGTCGATCAAAGATCCTGAAAAGAGTCAAGAGCTGAAGAATTTAATTGACGACGTCATTGAATAAGCCAAATAAATAAAGACGCAGGCCTGAATGGATATTCATTCGGGCTGTTTGTGTTTCTCCAGTTCATTCAAGCATAGCCTTGCGTGTTTAAATTAATAAAGCAGATGAAAACCGATTAAGGCTTTGTTTATATATATATTTAACTCTTTTTTAATGGCTATAATTACCACATTGTTATAATATAATGTAATGATTTATATTTAAAATATTTATCAGAACGATTTTGAAGGGACGGTGAGAGCTCAGATGAAAATGACGGTTGGCCTTTTTAATGAATCCTTTCCGCCTATTTTAGACGGAGTTGCCAATGTCGTTAAGAACTATGCATACTGGATAAATAAAAAAAGAGGGCAGAGCATAGTCGTTACACCAAAGTATCCAAAAGCTGTGGACGATTATTCGTTTGAGGTAAGCAGATACCTCTCCATGAAAGTGCCGACACGAAGGGAGTACAGATTCGGGCTGCCGATACTCGATTCTGTTTTATGGAGAAAGCTCAAGAAGACAAACTTCGACGTTGTGCACGCTCACAGCCCTTTCGGAGCAGGACTTGCCGCAAAGCAGATTGCCAAGATACAGAAGATACCCGTTGTTGCTACATTCCATACAAAATACAGGGACGATTTCCTGGCATCGCTTAAATCTGAAAAAATAGTCAACGCAGTTGTGCAGAGGATAGTTGGGTTTTATGATTCGGTCGATGAAGTCTGGACCGTGAATGAGGCTTCTGCACAAACGCTGAGAGAATACGGATATAGCGGAGAATGTCGCATAATGGAGAACGGCTGTGATATAAGTAAGCAGTATCCCTCGCCAAAGAATGATGAAGAAGTAAACGTAAAGTATAACATCGGCAGCAGTGTTCCGCTGTTTTTGTTCGTCGGCCAGCACATCTGGCAGAAGAACTTAAGGCTTGTTATTGAGGCGCTTAAGGAATTAAAAGATGGTGGCGCAAAATTCCATATGATGTTTGTAGGAGACGGGCCAAACCGCAAAGAGATGGAAAATATGGTGGCGGATTTCGGACTGAAAGAGCATGTGATATTTACAGGGAAGATTTATGACAGGAATACCCTTTCAAAGATATATCTTAGAAGCAGTGCTCTATTATTTCCATCGCTGTATGATATGAATTCTCTTGTGAAGATTGAAGCTGCAGCGTGCGGGTGCCCTACTGTTTTTGTTAAGGGTTCTAATACTGCAAATCACATAAACGAAAAAAATGGATTTCTTATCGAGAACAATGCAAAAGACCTTGCAGCAGTGGCAAAGTTTATAATAGAAAACAGAGAAACGGCAAAACTTATCGGAGAATATGCAAGAGAGACGGTTTACCGAAGCTGGGAAGATGCTGTTAATATTGCGGTAGAAAGATATAGGTATCTCATAGACTCTAAGAAAAAACAACTATAAACGATGAATTATAATGGATTTAAATGAGTGATAAGGTAAGCTAACATTTTTGTAAGCATTACTAGGGTTTTCTTGCAAAAGACCACGAAAACTGATATCCTTGATTACTCTGGCAGACCATATAGTTGCAGAACTTTTTGATGTATTTGAGAGGCGAGATGAAAAAAAAGAAGAAAACTGCAATAATAAGATTTGCATATATCGGGTTTACGATTTTAGCTATTGCACTTATTGGAATATTAACCGTCAATGTTGATGAAATGAAGAGCACATTTATGATGCTGAACCTAAAGTGGCTCTTGGCCTGTTTTGGCTGTCTTTTTGTATTCTGGCTGACAGATGCTCTCTTGCTAAATGATATAACTTCATATATGTATAAACGTGAATCATATTTTCATTCTCTTAAAGTTGGGATTATCGGACTTTATTACGGCGCGCTTACTCCTTTTGCAACCGGCGGCCAGCCTATGCAGGTCGTTTATATGAGAAGACGCAGGATGCCTGTTGGTACGGCTACCTGTATCGTTGGAGTCAAGTTCGTCGTTTATGAGCTTTCATTGTGCGCACTGTTCATTGCGGCAATGGCAATATACGGCTCGTCATTTTACTCGGACTACAACCGCAATTATATGTTTTGGTTCTCGCTGCTTGGTTTTACAGTCAATGCATCGGCAGTTTTTTTCATAATCCTTACATTGGTAAACAAGCGCCTGGTATTGCGTATTGGCAATGCAATCATCAATTTCTTTGTAAAAATAAAAGTCATCAGAAAACAGAAGAAGGCACTGAATACTTTTGAGAAGACGATAGAAGATTATCATGCGGCTGCCGAATATATAGCTCATCACAAGCTGCGTGCCGTTGGTTCATTTTTCATATCTGTTATCAACCTCATATTCTTTTTTGCAATTCCTTATTTCATATACAATGCATTTGGTTCTCCGGGAGATAAACGTATAGAGGACATAATAGCGCTGCAGGCATTTCTGTATGTAGCTATATCGTTTGTACCGACGCCCGGGACGGCCGGCGCAGCTGAAACAGGTTTCCATGCTATATTTGCTGCTTTGTTCGGAGCCGGCGCCGTTTTTGCACCGATGCTTATCTGGAGATTTCTCACGTATTACCTTGTACTCATCGTCGGAAGCATAGTTGTTGTGCTTGACGAAGTGTTTACAATGAGGCGGGGGAACAGCAAGGCGCAGAATGAAGAAGTGTAAACCCGCAGGGAATATCGAAAAACAATAAATATTTTTATTTTAAGCAGTTGATAAATAAAATATGCTGTGCTATAATGCCAGATGAATGTCACACCAAGGCTGATTTTTGCATTCGTGCCCTTAAAACAAGGGTTATGCATATAAAGATGAAGCTTTGGGAGGTATAAAAACGAGGAGGAAAACATGGCAGTAATTTCAATGAAGCAGCTTCTTGAAGCTGGTGTTCATTTCGGGCACCAAACAAGACGCTGGAACCCAAAGATGAAAAAGTATATCTTTACAGAGCGTAACGGTATCTACATCATCGACCTGCAGAAAACGGTCAAGATGGTAGAACAGGCGTATTTTTTTGTACGTGACGCAGTTATGGAAGGCAAGAGCGTACTTTTCGTCGGAACAAAGAAACAGGCTCAGGAATCGATTGAGCTGGAAGCAAAGAGATGCGGTATGTTTTATGTCAGCCAAAGGTGGCTAGGCGGAATGCTTACAAACTTTAAAACGATCCGCAGTAGAGTAAGAAGACTTGAAAAAATCGAGAAAATGGAAGAAAACGGCGAGTTTGAACTTCTCCCGAAGAAGGAAGTTATAAAGCTTCGCCACGAGTATGACAAGCTTAACAAGAACCTTGGCGGCATAAGAGATATGAAAGAGCTGCCGGGCGTTATGTTTGTTGTGGACCCGAGGAAAGAACGTATCGCTATCGCCGAAGCACGTACTCTTGGAATACCTATCGTTGGCATCGTAGACACGAACTGCGACCCTGATGAAATAGATGTTATCATTCCCGGTAACGATGATGCTATCCGTGCTGTAAAACTTCTTTCATCCAAAATGGCTGATGCCTGTATCGAAGCGAAACAGGGTGAACAGCTTGAAGACACTGAACCTAAAGCTGAAGAGGCCAAGCCGGCCGAAGAGCCAGCCAAGGCAGAAGAGAAACCCGCCGCAGCTGCTAAAGAGCCGGTCGCCGAAGAAGGCGATGAAGCTAAGTAAGAAGTTTTAAGCAAAGGAGATTATATATGATTAGTGCAAGCGATGTAAAACAATTAAGAGATAAGACCGGCGCCGGGATGATGGACTGTAAAAAAGTTCTTGTTGAGGCGGACGGTGATATGGAAAAAGCCATAGTGCTACTTCGCGAGAAAGGCCTTGCATCGGCTGCTAAAAAAGCCGGGCGCATTGCTGCCGAAGGTGTTGTGGAAAGCTATATTCACATGGGCGGCAAGATAGGCGTGCTCGTCGAAGTCAACTGTGAGACCGATTTTGTTGCAAAGACGGATACTTTCCTTTCGCTGGTAAAGGACATAGCTATGCAGATTGCTGCATCTAAGCCGTTGTTCTTGTCTTCGGATGAAGTTCCGGCAGAGCAAATTGAGAAAGAAAAAGAGATACTCAGAGCGCAGGCTCTAAATGAGGGCAAACCGGAAAAAATCGTTGATAAGATGGTCGAAGGCCGCATCAAGAAGTATTTCAAAGAGGTGTGCCTGTTAGAGCAGCCGTTCGTTAAAGACCCGGATAAAACCATAAGCCAGCTTGTAACCGAGAAGATAGCCGAGATAGGTGAAAAGATATCTATCAGGAGATTTACCCGTTATGAAATGGGCGAAGGTCTGGAAAAAAGAGCGGACGATTTTGTAGAAGAAGTTATGAAGCAGACATCTAAATAGGACTAACCTGGGGGAGAGTGGCGAAAAAAGGCGCTCTCTCCTTTTTTAAAAGGAGGCAAATGTGCCAAAATATAATCGTGTTGTTTTAAAGATCAGTGGTGAGGCTCTTTCCGGCGAAGGCGGCATTGGGTTTGATTTCGATGTGATTGGCAGAGTTGCCGATCAGGTGATCGAGGTCGCAAGGCTGGGCGTCGAGATTGGTATAATCGTCGGCGGCGGCAACATTTGGCGTGGCAGAAGCGGTGTAGGGATGGACCGTACTACGGCCGATCATATGGGCATGCTTGCCACTGTCATAAATGCGCTTGCCATGCAGGATGCACTTGAAAACAAAGACATGCAGACAAGGGTTATGTCTGCTATAGAGATGCGACAGATTGCAGAGCCTTATATCAGAAGGCGTGCGATGCGGCACCTTGAAAAGGGAAGAGTAGTAATTTTCGCCTGCGGAACAGGCAACCCGTATTTCTCTACGGATACTGCGGCGGCTCTGCGCGCTGCAGAGATTGAGGCGGATCTTATACTGCTGGCAAAGAATGTAGACGGTGTTTACAGCGAAGACCCGAAGAAAAATTCAAATGCCAAAAAGTATGATTTTATAAGCTATATAGACGTTATCAATCAGGGGCTGGATGTTATGGATACAACGGCGGTTTCGCTGTGTATGGATAACAACATACCCATAATTTGTTTCGGTGTTGATGAGGAAGACGGAATAAAGAGAGTTATCAGCGGCAAGAACATCGGAACTAGAATAAATTCGAGACCGTAAAAAGGAGGCAATGTCCATGTATGTAGAACATGAAGCGCTAGATACGGCGAAAGAGAAGATGGATAAGACCATCTCGATTTTCAAGAAAGAGCTTTCACACATAAGAGCTGGAAGGGCAAACCCGCAGCTGCTTGACGGCATAATGGTGGATTATTACGGTGTGCCTACACCGCTGAATCAGGTGGGCAACATCTCTGCACCAGAGCCGAGGATGCTTGTAGTTTCGGTTTGGGATGCTTCTATGATATCCGAAGTGGAAAAAGCTATTATGAAGGCCAACATAGGCATCAACCCGGCAAATGACGGCAAGGTAATAAGGCTTGTTATGCCAGAGCTTACCGAAGAGAGAAGAAAAGATCTTGCAAAGTCTATACACAAGAAGGGCGAAGATGCAAAGGTGGCTATAAGAAGCGAACGTCGTGAAGCAATCGATGCTTTCAAAAAGGATGAAAAGGCAAGCAACATCACCGAAGATGATCTGATCGATCTTGAAAAAGAGATACAGGAAGCTACGGACAACCATACTAAGAACATCGATTCTCTGGTGGAAGAGAAAGAAAAGGAGATCATGGAAGTCTGATGACGAATGTGGTCGGACTTACTGTTAAGCAGGCAGAGCAAAGGCTGGAAGGCCTTAGGTTTGCTGTGCGTATAAACGAATATGTCTCAAAGCGTGGAGTAGAGGATGCCGACAGTACCAGAGTAGTCCGCCAAAAGATGATTGGCGAAAACGAAGTGGAACTGACGGTATCGCATTTTAAGACACGTTTAGAAGACAGGGAGTAGTTTATTGGGCCGTTTTGACAGGCTTCTTTTTGGCAAAAGGAACAGAAAAAGAAGCGCAATTGAAGATATATACAGCTCTGTGGACAAAGAGCGCCTGCCACAGCACGTTGCTGTGATAATGGACGGAAACGGCAGGTGGGCTAAGTCTAAAGGGCTGCCAAGAAGCGCCGGACACAGAGCCGGCGTTGAGCGTGTTCGCACTGTAATACGTATGAGCAGCGATATCGGCATCAAATATCTTACGTTGTATGCGTTTTCTACGGAGAACTGGAAACGCCCCAAAGACGAGGTGGGCACATTGATGAAGCTTTTGCTTGAGTACCTGCGACAGGAACTAGCGGAGCTTCACGAGAAAAACGTAAGAATTAGGACGCTTGGTGATATCTCACAGCTTCCGGCTGAAGTTGCCGGCGAGATTGAACGTGCAAAGCAAACGACGAAGAATAACACCGGGCTTACGGTGAACATGGCATTAAACTACGGCTCCAGGCAGGAGATAGTCTCTGCCGTAAAGAAAGCTATAAATATGAAAGTCAAAGAGGAAGATGCGGGTGAAGAGCTGATATCTTCGCTGCTGTATACGGCAGGGCAGCCGGACCCCGATCTCGTGATAAGAACCAGCGGGGAGAAAAGAGTTAGCAACTTTCTGCTTTATCAGATGGCTTATGCGGAGCTATATTTCACAGAAGTGCACTGGCCGGATTTTGACGAAGCCGAATATGCCAAAGCGCTTGCAGATTTTGCTTCAAGGGAGCGGCGCTTCGGTGCAGTATAGAAAAGGTGCGGAGGAAACAAATTGGTAAAAAGAACGCTTGTAGCGATACCTGCAATAGGGCTGCTTGTTGCGACTGTATATTTCCACGGTCTTTTTGCTAAGATTGTTGTGGCCGCCGTCAGTTTGCTGTGCACTCACGAGATGATGAGGGTTTTCAGCGGCGATAAAGGCAGGCCTTTTTATGCGCTTGGATATATATATGCTGCGCTGCTTTACCCGGCATATGAATTTGCCGGAGGTTTCATCGGCATAGCAATGCTTTTGGGGCTCTGCCTTATGAGCATCCTTATAGTTATGGTTTTTTCCGGACGCAGCTTTTATGACGGCTTGATGAGTATATTCACTATGGTTTACCCCGGCATATTCTGTGCTTTTTGGGTAGCCGTATTCTGCATACCTGAAGCGGATGTTTCGAGGTTCCTGATATCCATGCTGTTTGCATCCGCAGCGCTTACAGATTCTTTTGCTTATTTCAGCGGTATGCTGTTTGGTAAACACAAACTGATACCAAGGATAAGCCCAAAGAAAACTGTGGAAGGCGCTGTGGGAGGTCTTGTTTTAGGAACGGCGTCCATAACTGTTATAGGATTTTTCCTGCAGAGGGTGTTTGGACTTGACGTGGCTTTTTATTGGTATATAATACTCGGAGTGGCGCTAAGTGTGCTCACGCAGATAGGAGACCTTGCTGCTTCGATCATAAAAAGAAGGTTCAACGTAAAGGATTACGGAAGCATTATGGCGGGGCACGGCGGAGCTATGGACAGGCTTGACAGCTCGTTGTTTATTAGCCCGGTCATATATCTGTTCTACCTTTTTGTAATACTATAAAGGAATTTTTATGAAAAAAATTGCTATACTCGGCGCTACCGGCTCTATCGGGCTTCAGGCGCTAGACGTTGTAAAAAAGAATCCGGAGCTGTTTGAAGTAACGGCTGTTACTGCGCACAGGGATGCACAGCAGCTTCTTTCGATCGCAAAGCAGTACGGAGTTAAATATGTCGGGCTTACCGGAGTGAGCAGTGACGATGAGTTTTCAAAGAAAGTTCCTGCTGGAATGGAGCATGGTTTTGGTATAAAAGCGCTCGTCGATTCGTGTGCTGTAGGAAGCCCGGACATCGTGCTTATTGCAGTCGTCGGCATTGCGGGGCTTCCTCCTCTGGTCGAGTGCTTGGAGCACGGCACGAACGTAGCACTTGCCAATAAGGAATCTCTGGTCTGCGGCGGGCATATTGTAAAAGAGAAACTTAAGAAATCTAAGACAGAGCTTTTCCCGGTGGACAGCGAGCTTTGCGCTGTGTATCAGTGTCTTGGTGGTCTGGACACCACAGGTCTTAAGCGTGTGGTACTGACTGCATCAGGCGGACCGTTCCTTACTTGGAGTAAAGAGCAGATTGCAAACGCTACAGTAGAGCAGGCGCTAAAGCACCCAAACTGGCATATGGGCAGAAAAATAACCGTGGACTGTGCAACGTATATGAACAAGGGGCTGGAGATAATTGAAACTAAGTGGCTCTTTGATATAGAGCCGGAAATGATAGATGTTGTGATCCACAGGCAGAGCATAATACACTCTATGATAGAATATAATGACGGAGCTGTAATTGCGCAGATGGGGCCGACGGACATGCGGCAGCCGATACAGTACGCATTCGGACATCCGGAAAGGCTGGATAGCGTGGTTGGACATCTTGACTTTGCAAAGATACAGTCGCTTACGTTCGAAGAACCGGATCTTGATAAGTTTCCGTGCCTGAGGCATGCAAAAGACGCTATCAAAGAGGGCGGGGCTATGCCCGTAATACTAAACGCTGCAAATGAAGCTGCTGTAGATTTGTTTTTAGAGCGCAAAATACCTTTCGGCGGCATAGAGAAAACAGTCAGATTTGCTATGGAAAAGTTCTCTCATCTTAAAGCAAATACGCTTCTGGAGATTTACAACACAGACACACAGGTAAAGAATTACGTGTATAATAATCTCTAAAAGTTCATAAATTTTGACACTGCTTTATGTTATAATGGTACGAAGCATTTCTGAGCATCTGCTTTGTACTTTTTTCTTTTAACTGCTTTTTAAGGAGGCATAAGTTTTTGGATACATTCGGTACAATTCTAAGTTATATCGGGGCAGCAATTATTGTTGGAATAATAATTATGGTCCATGAGCTTGGGCACTATAGCATAGGCCGACGGTGCAAGATGAAAATAGTCGAGTTTGCTGTAGGATTCGGGCCAAAGATAAAATCATGGGTGAAAAATGATATAATTTATTCAATCCGCTGGCTTCCTCTCGGAGGTTTTACAAAGTTTTATGGGGAAGATGATGAACTAGGTGACAGCAGGGCATTTAACAATCAGCCCCTTGGAAGACGTGCGCTGACAATAGCAGCGGGACCCGTGTTCAATATAATATTTGCAGTTGTTTTTGCTGTTATTGCTCTGATGGCTTTTGGAGAATACGCTCCTACTGTAGGTGAAGTCTGGGAAGGAAGCCCTGCGCAAGAAGCTGGTCTTCAAGAAGGCGACGTAGTTATTGCTATGGATGGCGTCGATTTAGAATTTTATATGGAGATTGATTCCGCAAAAAGACAAAGCAACGATGAGTATACCCAGCTTACTATTCTAAGGGATGGAGAAGAGCTGGATTTTACTATCCCTAAAATATACTATGAGCAGATACCCGAAGCGAACCGTAACGGAAGAACTGATGAAGATATGATTGTAAATAACTATATGGCAGGAATAACGTTTGGAGTAGAACATCATAAATACGGATTTTTTAAAGCAATTACACTTTCGTTTAGATGGACATTCCTTGTAGTTAAAGAAACGTTGTTGTTGATATTTGGACTATTTGCAGGCAAAGGTATGGAAAATGCAAGGAGCGTTGTAGGAATAGTTCAAGAGCTTGGGACAGCGCTGCAGCAAAGCTTTGAATATGTTCTGAAGCTTTGTGCAGCAATAAATATTAGTTTAGCAGTAGCTAACCTGCTTCCTTTGCCGGCGCTTGACGGCGGAAGACTGGTGTTCATTGGCATTGAAAAAATATTTAAAAAACCTGTGCCCAGGAATGTTGAAGGAATGATACATTTTGTTGGATTTGTACTATTGTTTGGTGTAATGCTGTTGTTTGTATTCAAGGATATTTTCTAGCCGGGAGATAGTATGAAAACAAGAAAAGTAAAATTCGGGAATACGGTAGTAGGCGGAGGCAGTGATGTTCTTATACAGTCTATGACAAACACCGATACGATGGATACGCAAGCAACGCTTGCTCAGATAAAAGCACTTGAGGAAGCGGGCTGCGAGGCTGCCAGGTGCAGTTTCAACAGCGCGGGGTGCGCCGGTGCATTTGCCGAGTTTAAAAAGAATATGAGGGTGCCGCTGATTGCAGATGTGCACTATGACGCAGCTCTTGCCGTGCTTGCACTGGAAAGCGGAGCAGATAAAGTCCGGGTGAACCCGGGCAACATCGGAGGCGAGGCGCAGCTTAAAAAAGTCATCGACTGCGCAAAATCTTTGGGCAAAGCTATAAGGATTGGCGTTAACTCAGGTTCTCTTGAAGAAAAGTACAGGAGGCAATACGGCGTAAGCGCAAAAGCGCTTGCAATGAGTGCGCTAAGTAGCGTGCGCTATGCATACAACCAGGGGTTCTACGACGTAGTAGTTTCCATAAAGTCATCTTCAGTACCAGTTTGCGTAGAGGCAGCAAAGATGTTTGCTGCGGAGTGCGATGCTCCCCAGCATATAGGGATAACGGAAGCGGGAATGTATGAGGACGCAATGATAAAGTCTGCAGTGGGCATTGGAACTTTGCTCCTGCAAGGAATAGGCGACACAGTGCGTGTCTCCATAACGGGAGACCCTGTGCAAGAGGTTGCAGCTGCAAAAAAAATATTGCAGAGCGCAGGTATAAGAAGGTTCTATCCCGAAGTTATAAGCTGTCCGACCTGCGGAAGAACAAAAATAGACGTGGCCGCTCTTTCGGCCAGAGTCAAGGATTTATTGACCGAGGAAGGAAAGATAATAACTGCTGCTGTGATGGGCTGTGTCGTAAACGGTCCTGGTGAGGCAAAGCATGCAGATATCGGCATAGCGGGAGGAGACGGCAGAGCGGTGCTCTTTGCAAAAGGAGAGCTTGTCGGTACGTATTCGTCTCAAGAAGTATTTGATGCCTTCGTAAATTACATAAAAACACATTTCTAGGGGGGACAGCATTGGCACAAATCGATTTTTTGTCGGCGATTAAGGAGAACATTGACGTTGATGAAGATCTTGACCTTCAGTTTATCAAAATTCAGTATAATGTTTCTGAAGGTTTTTTTCTGACCCATTTTAAAAGCAGGGTGATGCCGGCAGGCAAATTTCTCGAGATCGAAAAGTTTGTCAAAAAAACTGTGGGGCAAAAAACAAAAGTAATTATTGAATATACGGATAAGGACCAAACGGACGAAAAAATGCTTGAGCAGCATTTAAAAGAGATGTGCCGTCTTAAGAGGCCGTCACTTACACCGTTTCTGATGCACGTAAAAATAACCAGAGAAAACAGCCATATAAACATAGACTTTGCCGATGACTGCGGTAGAGACGTTTTTCTGACTTCCGGTATGGACAGATATATCGAGGACTATTTTTTACGCTGTTTCGATGAAAATGTGAAGGTGAAGGCGGGCAGGCATTTTGACGTGACGGAGGAAAGCGCAGACTGCAAGCTTGAAGAGATAAGGAGTAAAAAATTAAGCGAGCCTCCTAAACAAAGGGTACCGCTTAAAGAGAAAAAAGAAGAGCCGGAAAAAGAAAAAAAACAAAAGAGAAGTCTTCTTTTGGGCAAAAAAATAGAAATAGAGCCTATGCCCGTAAATGAAATCGAAGAGATGACCGGGCTGTGCGCAGTGCAAGGCAATGTGATCGGTGTGCGCTCTATTGATATAAAAAAAGACAGCAAACAGAAAAAAGCTATTCTGATATTCAACGTTACCGATTTTACGTCTACAATTACCTGCAAAGCTTTTATGACCGCAAAGAAATGCGAGTCACTTAAAAAAGAACTGGAAAAAACGGAGACTATAAAAGCCGCAGGGCGGACGAGGTTCGATACTTATTCAAGGGAAGTATGCCTGTCTGTGAACAGCATAGAGAAAGCAAAGCCGATAAAGCGGCAGGATGAGGCGGAAGTAAAACGTGTTGAGCTGCACATGCACACTAAACAAAGTGCGCTTGACGGGGTGGCTGATGAGAAGCAGATCGTTATAAGGGCTTCGGAATTTGGACACGATGCTGTTGCGATAACCGACCATGGGGTCGTGCAGGGGTTTCCCGGCGCTTTTGATATGGCAAAGAAATGCGGTGTGAAGGTTATATACGGCATGGAAGCGTATATGATCAGCGAGCGCAGCGATGAGCGTGCCGGAAAGTTCGAAGATGAGTATGTCGTTTTCGATCTTGAAACGACAGGGTTTTATCCTGACAGTGACGGCATAACAGAGATCGGCGCTGTGCGTTTAAGGAAAGGCAAAATAATAGATGAGTTTCGCACATTTGTAAATCCGGAGAAGTTTATCAGTGAGAAGATAACACAGACAACTGGGATAACGAACGAGATGGTCGCCGATGCACCTAGAATGGGTGAAGCTCTGGCGGCGTTCAAGGAATATATTGGAGACGCTTATCTGGCGGCGCACAACGCTCCTTTTGATATGGGTTTCATTAAAAAGCACGGTAAGGACAACGGCATCGAGTTTGATAACAGGTGTCTTGATACGGTCACGCTTTTCAGAAAAGGGCTGCCAGGGCACAGGTCTTACAGTCTTGGGAAAATCGCTGCAGACCTCGGGATAGAGTTTAAGCACCACAGAGCGCTTGATGACGCTAAATGTACGTCTCAAATCATGGTGATGGCTATGGATGCGATAAAAAGAGGTGTGCTGTCAAAAAGAGCAGAGCAAAACTATCACATTATACTGCTTTGCAAAAACAAGACCGGTCTCTTTAATCTTTATAAGCTGGTGAGCGAATCTCACCTCAATCATTTTTACTATAAACCAAGGATACCAAAACATCTACTGGAGAAGCACAGAGAAGGGCTTATTGTCGGGACAGCATGTGAATCCGGCGAGCTTATACAGGGCATCCTCTCCGGTGCGCCCGATGATGAGTTGTGTGAGATTGCACAGTTCTATGATTATCTTGAAGTGCAGCCGGACGGCAATAATGAGTTTATGGTTCGTGAAGGTAAACTTCGGAATATGGAGGAAGTGCGGGATATAACGAGAAAGATTGTATCGCTGGGAGAGATGATAGGCAAACCGGTATGCGCAACATGTGACGCTCATTTCATCGAACCGACGGATGAATATTTCAGACGTATATTGATGTACGGACAGGGCTATAAGGATGCAGACTATCAAGCGCCGCTTTACTTCAGAACAACAAAGGAGATGCTTTCTGAATTTTCATATCTTGAGCAGGAAAAAGCCTTTGAAATAGTGGTTACTAACACAAGACAGGTTGCGCAGCAGGTAGAGGATATCGAACTTCTGCCCGATGAGCCGGCTATGCCGAAGATCGAAGGCTCTGATGAGGAACTTGAGAAAATGGCTTTTGAAAACGCAAAGGCGATGTATGGAGAACCGCTGCCCGAAATAGTTGAAGAGAGGCTTAGCTTCGAGCTTGATTCTATCATCAAGCACGGATACGGAGTTTTGTATTATATAGCGTATGAACTTGTAAAGCACTCGCTTGAAGACGGGTATCTAGTTGGCTCAAGAGGGTCTGTCGGCTCTTCGTTTGCGGCAACTATGTCGGGGATAACGGAGGTCAACCCTCTGCCACCGCACTATGTGTGCCCGAACTGCAAACACAGCGATTTCGAAGTTGACAAAAAAAAGTATACCTGCGGACCGGATCTTCCGGCAAAAAGCTGTCCAAACTGCGGCACTGATTACAGAAAAGAAGGGTTCGATATTCCGTTTGCAACTTTCCTTGGTATAAATGCAGATAAGGTTCCTGATATAGACCTTAATTTCTCGGGAGAATATCAGCCGCAGGCGCATAAGTTCACTGTGGACTTCTTCGGAGAGGACTACGTATTCAGAGCAGGAACCATCAGCAGCATAGCGGAAAGAACGGCTTATGGCTTTGTTAAGGGATATCTGGCCGATAAAAACATAATGACGACGAAAGCCGAAGTAGACAGGCTGGTAAAAGGAGTAAGCGGGACTAAGAAAACGACAGGTCAGCACCCGGGCGGGCTTATAATACTGCCCAAGAACAGGGATATAAATGAATTTACGCCCGTGCAGCGTCCGGCAAACGATATGAAAAGCGACAGCACGACAACGCATTTCAGCTTTAACTCTTTGCACGACAGACTGGTCAAGCTGGATATACTTGGACACGACGACCCGACGGCGCTGCACATGCTGCAGCAGATGACCGGTATAGACCCTAAAACGATACCGATAGACGATCCGGAGACGATATCGCTGTTTTCGAAGCTTGATGCTTTGGGGCTGAAGAGCAGCCAGATTATGGGGTGTGAAGTTGGAAGCCTCGGAATACCGGAGTTTGGTACGAAGTTCGTACGGCAGATGCTGCTTGATACTCTGCCGACAACAATCGGCGAGCTTATTAGAATAAGCGGACTATCACACGGTACTGACGTTTGGCTCAACAACGCCCAGGAGCTAATAAGAAAGGGCACAGCAACGTTGAACGAAGCGATATGTACAAGAGACGATATTATGAACTATCTTGTCGGCAAAGGCATGGACGAGACAGAGTCTTTCTATATAATGGAGTCGGTTAGAAAAGGCAAGGGGCTTAAAAAAGAATGGAAAGAATCTATGAAGCAAGCGGGTGTGCCGGACTGGTTTATAGACTCGTGTATGAAGATAAAGTATATGTTCCCTAAAGCGCACGCAGTTGCATATGTTACGATGGCGTTGAGGATAGCCTATTTTAAGGTGCATCATCCGCTGGAGTTTTATGCTACGTATTTTTCTGTCAGGGCAGACAACCTTGATGCAAAGTATTTAGGCTCTGCTGACACTGTAAGGGAAAAGATAGAGGACATTGAAAGAGCCGGCAAAGAGGCTTCGGCTCTTGACCAGTCGATGCTGACGATCTTGGAGATGGCGCAG
Organism: Christensenellaceae bacterium; assembly: GCA_963666505.2. Classification (GTDB taxonomy): domain Bacteria; phylum Bacillota; class Clostridia; order Christensenellales; family SZUA-584; genus JABGQS01. The sequence continues at coordinate 612,328 of CAXXXL010000003.1, forward strand.
GAGATGATGAGCAGAGGCTTTAGCTTCCTCCCCTGTGACCTTTATAAATCGCAGGCGGCCAAATGCGTTATCGAAGACGGTATGATAAGGCTGCCCTTCACTGCGCTTGGCGGAACGGGCGAAACTGCGGCAAAAAACATAGTGGAAACACGTGAGGAATACAAGTTCTTATCGATAGAGGATTTAAAGAAAAGAGCGAAACTTTCGAGAACAGTTATGCAGAAGCTGGAGGAGAACGGCTGCCTTGCCGGACTTTCGCAATCTAACCAAATCAGTTTATTTGATCTGTAAGTCAATATGCTTAAAATAATTTTATGTTTGTTGACGAATTGCAGTGCCGCAGTTATAATGAACAGATGAGTTTTTGTCATTAAAGCTTTTTTTGTGCATTCATATTGTGCACGGGCTTTAGGGGATATAAAGAATATGATTATTTACATAATAGAAATCATAAGAGAGGAAGCTTGTTAAGATATGAAAGAGAAGAAACCACGCAGAGTTCTTATGACGCTTTTGATAGTGTTCATTGTTCTCCTGGTTGCTGCAATAATATACTTCTTTCTGACCGGTTTTGGTATTGGGATATACAAAGTTGATCCTATTCAGGAACAGGTCAACCTGGGGCTAGACCTTACCGGCGGTGTATATGCAGTTTATCAGGCTGAGCAGGGCGATACGGATTCTGCGGTGTTTGCCGCAAAGATAGAGGCAACCATCGGAGCCTTGAGGAACAGGCTTGACCAAAAAGGATTTACAGAAGCAAACGTTATAGCGCAGGGCAGCGACCGTATACGTGTCGAAGTGCCTATCAACGACACCAGCGAGATTAAAGACCCAAGCGCCATACTTAAGTTTATAGGCGAACCGGCGGAGCTGAAGTTCCTTGATTCTAACGGTGAAGTTGCAATAACCGGCGATATGGTAAAGAGCGCTACAGCCACTACTTCGCAGAACGACCTTGGCGTTAGTCAGTATGTCGTCAGCCTGCAGTTTAACGCTGAAGGTTCGGAGATATTTGAGAGAATTACCGGTGAAGCATATACACTGGGCACAACTATTCCTATCACGCTTGATGATGCGGTCATATCTAATCCGACAGTAAAAAAAGGAGCTATAGCCGGAGGAAGCGCAATTATTGAAGGCAACATGACGGCCGAGGAAGCAACAGACCTTGCTATACAGATTGAGTCTGGTGCGCTGCCACTTGTTCTTGATGAGATCGAAGTACGCTCGATAAATGCATCGCTTGGTGACGAGGCGCTTTCCCAGAGCTTGTTTGCAGGTCTTATTGGACTTGCGATACTGTTCCTGTTCATGATGGTTTTCTACCGTTTGCCGGGAGTGGTTGCCTGTATTGCTCTTTCGTTCTATCTGTTTATAATGGTGTTCCTGCTCGCAGTGATACCACAGATACAACTTACTCTTCCGGGCATAGCGGGTATCATACTGGGTATAGGCATGGCGGTGGACTCGAATGTTATCATATTCGAGAGGTTCAAGGAAGAGCTTGCGGTAGGCAAGACGCTGCGCTCCAGCCTGAATTCAGGCTTCTCAAAAGCGCTGCGTACAATCATAGACTCGAATGTAACTACGATCATAGCTGCGATAGTAATTGCTGTGTTCGGCGTCGGTACTGTCAAAGGCTTTGGCTATACCCTGATAATAAGCATAGTTGTGTCGATGTTTACAGCAATCGTTATTACAAGATTGTTGCTAAGGTTCATAATATACCTCAACATAAAAAACAGGAAACTATATACTATCAAAAAACAAATTGTAGATAATACAGCCAAGGGGGGTGAATAGTATGAAGTTCATGAATAAATCAAAGTATTTTCTGTATTTATCCGGAGCCATCATACTTGTAGGCCTTATAATAGGCTTTATATTCGGAGGCCTTAACCTTGGAATAGACTTTACCGGGGGAAGCATACTCACGGTGGAGCTGGACGAACAGTTTGACATGGCAGTTGTAGAAAAAGCGCTGGAGGAGAACGGAATCACTTCAGACATGCGGCAGGTAGTGACAGGCGGCGAAAGCAACACCCAAGCGGTAATCCGAATGCAGGAACTTTCGGAAGGCATGGACGATGCTACAGTGCGTGAGAACATACTTGCAAGCCTCAGAGCAACTTATCCCAACGCCTCCGGCGGAGAGATCGAGAGCGTGGGCGGCGTTACGACCGGAGAAATAGTAAGGAACGCATTCCTTGCGATTTTGATAGCATCAGCTTTCATGCTTGTGTATATCTGGATAAGGTTTGAGCTTTATTCCGGAGTTGCGGCACTTACGGCTCTTGTTCATGACGTTCTTATAATGACTGCTGTGATGAGCATAGCAAGGGTACAGATAAATTCGAGCTATATTGCAGCTTGTCTTACGATAGTCGGTTACTCTATTAACGACACGATAGTGCTGTTCGACAGGATAAGAGATAACAACAAGAGGTATTCGATAAGCTCTAAAACAAGGGCACAGGTTGCGGATATAAGCATAAGCGAAACGCTTTCAAGAACGATAAATACGTCTTTGACCACGCTGGTTATGATATTGTCGCTGTATATATTTGGTGTGGATTCCATAAAGGAATTTGCTCTTCCGTTGATAATCGGTCTTGTCAGCGGTACATATTCGTCGATATTCATCGCAAGCCCTGTTTGGGTCAAGCTGATGGAGATAAAGCACAAGAAGGACTATAAAAAGCTGACCGAGAAAAAAGCAAAAGCGTAAAAGCAAAGCAAATATAATTATGAAAGCCTTTCTCTGAAAAACGGGAAAGGCTTTTGCCATATAATAAGAACGATTTTTTGAAAGGATAGCGGCGTGCTGAAATTTGAGCAGAAAGCTTGCGAAAAAGAGAAGGACGAGCGGCTGATAAAGCTTATTGCCAGAGAGACTGGACTTTGCATTGAAGCTGCTGATATATTGTGGCAGCGCGGCATATCGGGAATATCTGAAGCTAAGCTTTTCCTTGAGCCGTCAATAGAGCAGATAAACGATCCGTTTTTGCTGCCGGACATGAAAGAAAGTGTCCAGAGGATACAAAAGGCTGTCAATGAAGGAGAAATAGTTACTGTTTTCTGTGACTATGATGCAGACGGCACGTGCGGCGGAAGCAGCTTATACCTGCACCTTAAGTCACTTGGGCTAAGCGTGAATATAATGTCACCCAACAGGCATAAGGAAGGCTACGGGCTAAGTGAAGCGGCTGTGAAGAAAATCGACGAAGATGATTCTACGCTTATAATTACGGTTGACTGCGGGATCACAAACATCGAAGAGGTTGCGTTGGCAACCGAGCTTGGAATAGACGTTATAATTACCGACCACCACGAATGCGGGGCAGAGCTTCCGGACACGCCTTATATCATCAACCCAAAAAGGCCGGACAGCGAGTACCCTTGCCCGTTCATAGCGGGATGCGGCGTTGCTTTCAAGCTGATACAGGCACTTTCGGGTCTTGAAAGCGCATTTGATTATATAGACCTTACCGCTATAGGAACGGTCACGGATATAGTTGCGCTAAAGGACGAGAACAGAGCGCTTGTTCATTTCGGTATAGAGAAGCTTAAAGAAAAGCCGTCTGCTGGTATAGAAGCGCTTAGCAGGGTAGCCGCTATAAAGATAAATTCATCAATGGGTGTAAGCTTTGGGCTTGGGCCAAGGATAAACGCAGCAGGCAGGATGGATACGGCGCAGCTTGCAATAGAAATACTTTCGGCGCAGGCGCCTTCGCAGGAACTGGACGAAAAAGCAAGGCAGCTCTGCCGGCTTAATGACCAGCGCAGGCAGGAAGTGGAGGACATAACTCAGAGCGCACAGGAAATGGTGATTGCGAACGAGTATATGAACGACGCTGCCATACTGCTTGCCGACGAGAACTGGAACACCGGTGTTATCGGTATTGCTGCGGCCAGAATCGCTGACAAGTTTAGCAGACCGTGCGTACTGTTCGGCGGCAGCGAGGGGAACCTTGTTGGTTCGGCACGCAGCATAGATGGTATAAATATGTATGAAGCGCTGGACGTTTTTTCGTCAGGATACGAAAAGTTCGGAGGTCATTCGCAGGCCGCTGGTCTGACTATTAAACCACAGGAACTGGACGAGCTTAGAAAAAAGGTTTGCGAATATATCAAAGAGCACTATGATGAGTCGGTATTCGTGCAGAAAAAGACCTTTGATTTAGAGCTTGATGTCGGGGATATCAAAGGCAAGCTGGTAGAAGACCTTGCACGCCTTGAGCCTTTTGGACACTGCAACGAAAAGCCGGCATTGCTGATAAGGAGTGCGGACATTGAAGACTATAAGTTTATAGGTAAGAAGAAAAGCCAGCATTTAAAGTTCAACATGAAGAAGAATGGGGCTGGCATAGAGGCTGTGGATTTCTTTTTCATGAGCGATTATACGCTTATGTCGAAAAAGGCTGATTTTCTCTGCGAGGCTGATATAAACGATTATAACGGCAGGCCGCAGCTTGTTGTAAGGCAGCTTTCCATGCATTATGACAGTCAGTTGAAACAGAGCTTTCTATCGGCGTATAGAAACCAGATGTGCAGGCAGTTTCTTGACGAGGTTTGTATGATTGCTCAGCGCGATAAGGATGGCGTACCGGATATAACCGAGGCTGAGTTTGCTAGTGAAATAAAGGTGCGCATGGAAAAGAGCAGGTTCTCTATGGGTATTTATGCAGCGACAAAACCTGCGTTTGAAAGACTGATTAATATTGAAGTAGTAAAAGACGCTTTGGTTAGTGGGCAGTTGCTGCTTCACGACAGCAAGAACTATTGCAGCGACAACAGTATCAGCATAAACAGGTTAGCAAGACACAAAGACTATTACTACATCGGCGTACTTGGATTTTTTGATAAGGAACTAAGGCATTCATATAAGGAATATGCAAAGGAATTCTTTATGAAAAGACAGCAGATGCTGGAGCTGTACAGGCATATAACGAACCAGCTTGGCGGCGGCAAAAAGACTATGGTGTCGCTTATGAGAAATTCAGGTAAAAGTTATGAAAAAACTGCGTTTGCGCTGAGGGTCTTTACCGAACTTGAGTTGATAGGTGTTCAGAAAAGTGGTAGAATATTTGCTATAAAATCTGAAGGCAGAAAAAAAGAACTGACGCAGAGCAAAACCTACAGCAGCTTTTTAGAGCTGATGGAAAAGGAGTAAGACTTGGAAGCTCTTATAGAAAAAGTAAAACTTCATTACAGCAAAGAAGACCTGGAAGTTTTCACGAGAGCGTATAAAGCCGCCGAAAAGATACACGAGGGGCAGATGCGCCTTTCCGGCGAGCCTTTTTTCCGTCACCCTTATGAAGTTGCAAGTATACTTATAGACCTTGGACTTGACATATCGACCGTAATAGCTGGGCTTCTTCACGACAGTATAGAAGATACAGAGCTTACTACGGAAGAGCTCAAAAAACAGTTCGGTGAAGAAGTTACCGCACTTGTGGAAGGCGCAACTAAGGTAAACAAGGTGGACTTTCTTACAAAAGAAGACCACCAGGCGCATAACCTTAGGAAAATGCTGCTTGCGATGTCGAGCGATATTAGGGTCATACTGGTAAAGCTGGCGGACAGGCTTCATAATATGCGAACGCTTAAGTATCAGAGCCGGGAAAAACAGCTTGAGAAAGCAAAGGAAACGCTGGAGATATACGCACCGCTTGCGCACAGGCTTGGTATCAACACCATGAAATGGGAGCTTGAAGACCTGGCTCTAAAGTATATAGACCCAGAGGGATATTATGATATAGCAAGTAAGCTGACGCTTACAAGGGCGGAGAGAAAAGAGTATATTGAAACAGTCATAAGCAACATTAAGGCGCATCTTGACAAGATAAACGTCAAGGCGGAGATAGAAGGCCGTCCTAAGCACATTTACAGCATATACAACAAGATCCATAAGCAGGGCAGGGACTTTGATGAAGTTTACGACCTTATCGCAGTCAGGATAATTGTTGACAACGTGAGGGACTGCTATGCGGTATTGGGAACTGTCCATACAGTTTGGAAGCCGATTCCTGGCAGGTTCAAGGACTATATAGCCGTGCCCAAGCAGAACATGTATCAGTCAATACACACCACGGTGCTTGGCAACGACGGAAGACCGTTTGAAGTGCAGATAAGAACTAAGGAGATGCATGCGACGGCGGAATACGGTATCGCTGCGCACTGGCACTATAAAGAAGGCATCCTTGAAGTTGACAAGATGGACAAGAAACTCTCTTGGCTGAGAGAACTGCTGGAATGGCAGACGGACGCAAAAGACTCCAAAGAGTTCATGGAGTCGCTCAAGATAGACTTCTTTTCGGACATGGTATACGTATTCACTCCCAAAGGTGATGTTAAGGAGTTCGTACAGGGAGCCACGCCGCTTGACTTTGCATACAGCATACACTCGGAAATAGGAAACAAGTGTGTAGGGGCAAAGATAAACGGTAAGATAGTGCCGCTCAGCTACGAACTCGTATCGGGAGATATCGTAGAGATAATGACCAGCTCATCATCACGCGGGCCTTCAAGGGACTGGCTAAAGATAGTTAAGACTACTCAGGCAAAGAGCAAGATAAGAAACTGGTTCCGAAAAGAGATGAAGGAAGAGAATATCGTCAAAGGCCGGGACATGCTGGAACGTGAGGCCAGACGTAAAGGATATGAGTTCAAGGTGCTTTTTAAGCCGGAGTGGGTCAAGGGTGTATTTAAGAAATTTACGCTGCAGTCTTTGGAAGACATGTACGCTGCTGTCGGTTACGGCGGTATCACAACCGGACAGATACTCACAAAGCTGATAAGCGAATACCGCAAGGAAAACAAGATTGAAGAGATACCGCAGAGTACGCCTACGCATACCAAGAAAACTGTTTTAAGCGGCGTTGTTGTAAAGGGCTATAACGACATGGTGGTGCGGTTTGCGAAGTGCTGTAACCCGGTTCCGGGGGACAGGATAGTTGGATATATAACAAGAGGCAGGGGCGTTTCGGTGCACAGGGCAGACTGCCCGAATATAAACCTTGTTGATTTTGAAGAAGACAGGATGATCGAAGTGGCATGGGCAGAGGATGAAAAATCTTCATATAACGTTGAAATTCAGGTCTCGGCAAACGACAGGCACGGGCTTATTGCCGAGCTTACCAACCAGATATATGACATGGGTTATTCGATTACGTCGGTGAACGCAAGGACTGGCAAAAACCACCTGGCTATAATGGAGATTGGGCTGGAAATATCGAGGCTCAGTCAACTTGACGAGATAGTAACAAAACTCAAAAAGATATCTGGAGTAAGGGATGTATTCAGGATAAACAAGTAAAGGAAGTTTTATGATAGCAGTTGTGGAAAGGGTCAGCAGAGCAAGCGTAAAAGTAGACGGGGAAATGGCTGGCAGCATAGGAAAAGGGCTGCTGGTGCTTCTGGGAGCAGCGCAGACGGACGATGAAAAGGATCTTGAATATATAGCGGGAAAGATAGCGGGTCTAAGGATATTCGAACGTGACAACAAAATGAACGACAGCGTGAGAGATATCGGCGGACAGATATTGCTGGTGTCGCAGTTTACGCTCCTTGGGGATGCAAGGAAGGGAAGACGCCCCGATTTTAATGCTGCTGCAAAAGCGGATAAAGCAGTAAAATTGTATGAGCAGTGCATCTTAATACTGAGAAACATGGGCATCGATACGCAGACAGGTGTTTTTGGTGCGGATATGAAAGTCGAGTCCGTTGGCGACGGGCCGGTCACGATACTGCTCGATTCAAATAAAAGATTTTAGACGACGAAATGGAGTTGAGGATGAAAATTGTACAGATAGCTGTGGGCGTGATGCAGTCAAACTGTTTCCTGGTGTATCGGGAAGGCAGCAAACAGGCTTTTTTAGTTGATCCGGGTGCACAGCCGGACAGGATTACGGCTCATATAGAGCACTATGGAATAGAAAAGATAACACATATACTTCTGACTCACGGGCATTTTGACCACATAGGTGCACTGGCGGAGATGAAAGACAGGACTGGAGCGCTTGTGTGTATCCATGAGAGGGATGCGGATATGCTGACCAGCAATGAAGCAAACCTTGCTGCTTCGACCGGAGTAACGGTGAAGCAGTGCGAGGCGGATGTTTTGCTTAAAGGCGGAGACGTTGTTGAGGCAGCCGGGTTTGATGTCGAGGTATTGCATACTCCCGGACATTCAGGCGGAAGCGTCTGCTACCTTACTGAGAACGTTATGTTCTCGGGCGATACGCTTTTCTACAGGTTCTGCGGCAGGACGGATTTCCCGGGCAGTAACACAGCAGAATATTACAACACGCTGAACGTGGTTCTAAAGTCGCTTAAGAAGGACTATCACGTATATACCGGGCATGGAAAAAAAACGACGCTGTTTGACGAGTTCAAGCACAATACTTTTTTTGAAGCATAGCTATGGTATATCTATATACACAGACACCGGAGTTCTTCAGTCAGATTTGTGAAGAGATAAGGCTGTTTGTAGACATAAGAAAGATAGAAGAAATAAAGACCGACGATATTGGATGGGACGGTCTTTTTGTTCTGCATTATTTTAAAACTGATGGGAATAAAGCAATAAGTTTGACTAAGCTTTATGAAGACGGCATCGCTGCGGGTGAATATGAGTATTCATGCGAGCTTGGCCAAGGAGAACTGGAAACTAAACGCAATGCAAAACGTGCAGTTAAGATAAGCGCATATAGGGTGATGAGGCGCAAGTTCAATAAACAGATGCCATGGGGCTCGCTTACCGGAATCAGGCCTACAAAGCTGCTGCGTGATAGTACGGTAAGGTATGGAGAAAAGGAAGCAAAGAGACTTTTTGTTGAGGAGTTTGACGTTTCAAGACAGAAGTATGAGTTTGCCAGAGAGATAAACGAAGTTCAGAGTACACTTCTTCCAGACAGTGAAAATGATATAGACGTGTATATAGGTATACCTTTTTGCGTTACGAGATGCGCATACTGTTCTTTTGCATCGAACACACCGGATGTTTTCCCGATGGCAGAAGGCAAATATATCGAAGCGCTGCTTGATGAGCTTAGCATTGCAAAAGATATCATAGGAGAAAGCAGAGTGCGTGCTGTATACATAGGCGGAGGAACGCCGACGGCCATAAGCGACAGGAACCTTGAAAGGGTGCTGAATGTTGCGAAAGAGCTTGGCGGGGTCGAGTTTACAGTTGAAGCCGGAAGACCGGATACTATATCAGAAAGCAGCCTAGATATAATAAAAAAGAGCGGTGCAGCACGAATAAGCGTGAATGCGCAGTCGCTGAGGGATGAAACGCTTGAAAGGATAGGGCGGCGGCATACAGCAAAAGAGTTCTTCGAAGCATTCAAGAAGGCAAGGCAGGCGGGGTTAGCGAATATAAACGTGGACGTTATCGCCGGTTTGCCGGGGGAAACAAAGCAAGACCTGATTAGCACGCTTAAGAGTATAGCGGAGCTTGAACCGGAGAATATCACTGTCCATACGCTTGCAGTAAAGCGTGCATCGAAGTTTGCAGAGCAGAACATGGACGCTTTCCCGACAAGTACTGATACTCAAGCTGCTCTCAGCGATGCGGCAGAACTTTTGTCCGGCAGAGGATACAGAGCATACTATATGTACAGGCAGAAATATATGAAGGGAAGCCTTGAGAACGTAGGCTATGCCAAAACGGGCAGCGAGTGCCTTTATAATATCGACAACATGGAAGATGTGTGCAGCGTGGCTGCGTTCGGGGCAGGTGCGATATCCAAGCGCATCTTTCCCGGCAGAGCAGATGATATAAGGATAGAGCGGGCAGCAAACGTTAAAGATTTAAGGGAATATATAGCAAGAACGGATGAGATGGCAGAGCGCAAAAGGGCGCTGTTTGAGTGAATTGGCGGAGAGGGCAGACCGAAAACATGCTTCAGGCATGCTTTAGCAACCGAGCAGGTATAACCCTTCAAATCAGCAAAGAGCAGCAGTGCGAGGAGTAGACAGACGAAGTCTGAAAAAAACTAGTTGACAATCATGGGCTGTTAAAATATAATTTTACTCGTTGACGAATAGCTGGGAAATGGCTGTTTGTCAGGAGGTTTTCATGAAAATTGATGTTTCAGATGTTTTTGAAAACCCGGGAGAAGTGTTCGAGAGTGAGCAAAGCGGCCCTTTTGAGAGACTTGTTTTTCAGGAAGAGAGCTATGACTTTGCTGACGGGGCTCACGTGAGCGTGCGCTATTTCGGAGACGAAGAAGGCATAACCGTTACAGGAACCTTTGAGACAAAAACAAAGGTGAGCTGCGCAAGATGCTTAAAAGAGTTTATGTACCCGGTGAAATTTGATTTTACCGAATACTATAAAGAGAGCCCGGACGATTCACAATATGCTTATAAGGGAGACTCGATTGAGCTTGATGAAATGCTGACGGATAATTTCATCATCAATCTTCCTGTCAGGTTTTTATGTGACGAGCAGTGTAAGGGTCTTTGCCAAAAATGCGGTAAAGACTTGAACGAAGGCAGCTGCGGCTGTGAAGAGCTGCCGGATGAGTCTAATCCGTTTTTCGGGCTTAAAGGCATTATCGATGATGATGAGGAGGTGTAGATAGATGGCAGTACCAAAGAGAAGATCGTCAAAGCAGAGAAGGAACAAAAGAAGGTCGGCAAACTGGAAGATAGCGGCGCCGGGGCTGGTAGAGTGCCCGCAGTGTCACGAGCAGAAGCTGACTCACAGGATATGTGCCAACTGCGGTTATTATAACGGCAGACAGGTCATTAATACAGAAAAGCCGGAAAAAGAGAAGTAGACTTCCTGTTTTCGAGATAGTCGAAGAGCTGTTTTTCAGGGCTAGTGACGTGTAATAAAAAGCGTGCTTTCCGGTGCGTTTTTTTTCATACGGTTTATCTTATTTTTAAATAATCAGTAACAATCTAATTGCATAAAAATCTTGCAATGGGTTTGTATTTTTTATATACTACCCATATATATAAGAATAGAGGGAATTGAATTGAGAGTTATCGTTGATGCAATGGGGGGAGACAATGCCCCACAGGCCATCATTGAAGGTTGCGCTTTAGGGCTCAAAAAGTATGGCGAGCTGAGTGTTACGCTTGTCGGAAAACAAGAAGTTATTGAAGAAGAGCTATCGAAATATGAATATGACAGTACAAGAGTAAGCATAGTTGACGCAAGAGAAACGATAGAGATGGCAGAACCTGCAGTAGAGGCTATTCGCAAAAAGAAGGATTCCTCTATGGTGGTTGCGCTCAAGCTACTTAAGGAAAACAAAGACGCAGTATTCCTTACTGCCGGAAGCACAGGGGCTGCCGTTGCCGGCTCTACACTTATCGTAAAACGCATGAAGGGTGTAAAACGCCCGGCCATCGCGCCGCTGCTGCCGACACAGACAGGCAGGGTGCTGCTTTTAGACGGCGGTGCAAACGCAGAGTGCAGGCCTTCGTTCCTTGCCCAGTTTGCGCTAATGGGCAGCATATATATGCAGAAAGTCGAAGGGATTGAAAACCCGGCTGTGGGGCTTGTCAACAATGGGTCTGAAGAAGAAAAGGGCAACGAGTTGACAAAGGCTGCGTATAAGCTTATAAAGAAGATGCCTGTTAATTTTGCAGGAAATGCTGAGGGAAGAGACCTTGTTAACGGCGATTATGATGTGCTTGTGTGTGATGGTTTTACCGGCAATATCATAATGAAGTTTATGGAAGGGCTTGCGAGCGCACTACTGTATCTTTTAAAGGGCGAGCTTAAAAGCTCTGTCAGGACCAAGCTCGGCGCAGCAATCGCTATGCCGGCTTTCAAGAACTTCAAAGACAAGATGGACTACAGAGAGTATGGCGGAGCGCTGCTGCTGGGCGTGGATGCAGGAGTTGTAAAGGCTCATGGCTCCAGCGATGCGAAAGCTATCGAAAGCGCTTTCGGACAGGTCGTTGATATTATTAAAGGCGATGTTATAAACGTAATTAGAGAAGAAATTTCTAAAATAAAAATAGAAGATTAGATTTATAGGAGGAAACTATGGTTTTTGAAAAGGTAAGAAAGATTTTATCTGATCAACTTGAGATTGATGAAGAGAGCATCACGATGGAATCAGATCTTGTCGAAGATTTAAAAGCGGATTCGCTGGCGATTGTTGAGCTCATCATGGACTTAGAGCAGGAGTTTGACATGGACATTCCGGATGAGGAACTGCCAAAAGTAACAACTGTAAAAGACGTTGTGACTTATATTGAAAAGAATGTTGGTGGTTTTTAGTAGCGCTAATGCTTAGCGGTACCTAAAGGTTATGATTAATAAAGACTTTGCTTGGCTGCAACAGAGCATAGGCTATAATTTTGCCAATGAAAAGCTTCGTTCGCTAGCTTTCGTACACTCTTCCGCAGATACCGGACATAGCTATGAACGCCTTGAGTTTCTTGGTGACGCTGTATTAGAGCTCACGGTAAGTGAGCTTTTGTATAAGCAACGCCGGGATTTTAGCGAAGGTGAGCTTACAAAAGCGAGGGCGGCGCTCGTGAACGAGAGTGCGCTTGCGCTCGTGGCGAAGCAGTTTGGCATTTGTGACTATATTGTTCTTGGCAAGGGAGAGGAAAACTCCGGCGGGGCGGAAAAGCCGTCCATACTCTCTGATGTCGTGGAAGCGCTTATCGGCGCTGTTTATTTGGACGGCGGTTTTGAAAGCGCTAAAAAGCTTGTAAGGAATCTGCTTGCAGAGAGTATAAACACAGTTCTTTCAGGCGGAGGATACCGTGACTTCAAGACACGGCTGCAGGAACACTACCATAAAAAGGGCACTACCGATATCTCATATGAGGTGTATCAGGAACAGGGTCCGCCGCACGACAAGACTTTTTTTGTGAAGCTGCTTGTGGACGGAGCGGAAATTGCGCGGGGGCAGGGCAAGAGCAAAAAAAGTGCGGAGCAAAGAGCGGCCAGGAACGCTTTTGTTCTTTTTAACGCCGGTACATAATCAGGATCATTAACCCTGGCAGCAGCCAAAAAGGGTGGAATAGGAAGTTTTAATATGCTAGATTTTTCAAAGGTTAAAGAAGTGGATGAGCAGATCTACGAATCGATAATGAACGAGCTTGACCGTCAGGAGACGGGCATAGAGCTTATCGCATCGGAGAATTTTGTATCTGAAGCTGTGATGAATGCTATGGGTTCACATCTTACCAACAAATATGCTGAAGGCTACCCGGGCAAGCGTTATTACGGTGGATGCGAATTCGTTGATGTTGCCGAGACGCTGGCAATAGAGAGAGCAAAAGAGCTGTTTGGAGCGGAGTTCGCAAACGTTCAGCCGCACTCCGGAGCACAGGCGAACACGGCAGTATACTTTGCTATGCTGGAGCCAGGAGACACCATCCTTGGCATGAGCCTTGCACACGGCGGACACCTGACGCACGGCAGCCCGGTTAACATTTCCGGCAAGTACTTCAACATAGTGCCGTACGGCGTGAGCAAAGAGACTGAAACTATAGACTACGACGAGCTAATGGAGCTTGCCAAAAAACACAAGCCAAAGATGATAGTGGCTGGAGCAAGCGCATACCCACGCAAGATAGACTTTGTGAAGTTCAGGGAAGCTGCAGACGCAGCTGGCGCATACCTCATGGTTGACATGGCGCACATAGCGGGGCTCATCGCAGCAGGAGAGCACGAAAGCCCGGTGCCGTATGCGGACTTCGTAACAACGACAACACACAAGACTCTTCGTGGCCCAAGGGGCGGTATGATATTGTGTAAAGAGGAGTACGGCAAAGCAATAAACAAAGCTATATTTCCGGGAACGCAGGGTGGCCCTCTGATGCACGTTATAGCAGCAAAGGCAGTCAGCTTAAAGGAAGCGCAGATGCCGGAGTTCAAAGAGTATCAGAAGCAGATAGTAAAGAACGCACAGGCGTTGGCAGGCAGCCTAACAGAGCAGGGCATAAGGCTGGTATCGGGCGGAACAGACAACCATCTGATGCTTATCGACCTTACCGACAACGGCATAACCGGCAAAGAGCTTGAAGCAACTTTGGGGCTTGCAAACATAACAGTTAACAAGAACACCATTCCCAACGAGACACGAAGCCCGTTCGTAACAAGCGGCATAAGGATTGGCACACCGGCTGTAACGACAAGGGGCATGAAGGAAGCGGACATGACGGTTATCGGGCAGATGATAGCTGACATTATCAAAAACGGCGAGGATGCAGTACCTAGAGTAAAGACAATGGTGCTGGAACTGTGCAAGGCAAATCCGCTGTATAAATAAGAGAAAATAGAACAAAGGCAGGGCTGTGAGGCTCTGTCTTTTTTTGTAAGCTAATGGTATAATCAGTGGAGCAATGAAAGGACTTGGAAGTGGATCGGCTAATTAATAGAGTATTATTTTTATCAATGGTATGCGGTATAGTATTATTAATTATTAAGGTCTCAATTGCTAATTCATCAAGTTTAGCAATTGAAATGCTTTTTCTGTTCATGTTCTGCACGATTTGTACATATGGACTAACCAAAGTTATTGAAAATTCTCAAAAAGCAATTAAACAACAAAAAGCAGCAATGATAAAATTCGTTTATTCATCAGAAGAAGCGTTGACAAATGCCGCTAGAGATCGTATAAAGTTTAATAGATTTATACTTCCAGTCTTACTACTTTTTCTTACAATAGCTTTTTTAATTATTTTTGTATTGGAGCTTAATTCAAAGATAAAAGCAGGGGCTCTTTATTTAGGTTATGCATTTGTAGTTGGCGTTTTATTATTGATTTTCTCTGCAATTATTGTTTCATTAGGCATAGTCAAAAAAGAACGTTTATTTGCAAATGATAAGATAAGAAAATATGCGTATGTTTATTTAAGCATACTTGTAAGTTTAATGTTGATTGCAAAATAATAATTGAGCAAACTAAGTGTCTCCTTTTTTTATACTGGAATATTACCTAATACCTGTATATAATTATTGATGTTCAGAAAAAAAGGACGGAAAGAGAATTGTTATGAAAATCGGCATAGGAATAGACACAGGCGGCACGTATACAGATGCTGTGGCGTACGACTTTGAAGCAGGCAAGGTGCTTGCAAAAGGCAAAGCGCTGACAACTAAGCAGAACCTGACCATAGGAATTGGCGAAGCGATAGACTCGCTGCCCAAAGAGCAAGTTGAGGCAGCTACGATAGTTGCGCTTTCGACGACACTGGCGACGAACGCCTGTGTGGAAGGAAAGGGCGGAAGGGCAAAGCTTATACTGATCGGCGCTTCGGAGAGACTGCTCGATTGGATAGGCGCAGACGAAAAATACGGGTTGGAGAAGGAAAATATACTCTGTATAGATATAGACAAAGAAGCGCTGGGAGAAGATGAGACTGCAAGCAAAATTGACGAGGCGCTGGAAGCGGCGCACGAATGGCTGGCTGATGCGGACGCGCTCAGCATAGCGGAAGTGGATTCGATGAGGAATGGCGCTGCCGGAGAGAAGCGGGCTAAAGAGAAGCTGGAGAGCTTAGGTGTGCCAATCATATGCGCAAGCGGCCTTGTGAGGGAGCTCAACGTAATGGAGAGGGGAGCAACAGCACTGCTCAATGCACGGCTGCTGCCCGTAATAAAAGAGTTCTTGGGGGCTGTAAAAAGCGCGCTTGAAGAAAGAGGCATAGAAGCTCCGGCTATGATAGTGCGAAGCGACGGCAGCTTGATGACGGAAAAGCTGTCGCAGAAAAGGCCTGTGGAAACGGTGCACAGCGGCCCGGCAGCAAGCGTGCTTGGGGCCAGGGGGCTGACCAGCGAGCATAACTGCATTATAGTCGATATGGGCGGAACTACGACGGATGTTTCTATAATAAGGGACGGAGCACCTTCGATGAACTCAAGCGGTATAAGCATCGGCGGATGGCGCACGCAGGTAAAAGGAGTGTTCATGCAGACGGTTGCACTTGGCGGTGATAGCGTTATCCGTCTAAAAGACGGCAGGCTGGATATCGGCTCACGGCGTGCGCAGCCGCTGTGTGTAGCAGCTCAGAAATGGCCGAAGATAAAAGACGACCTTAAGGTGCTGCTGTATAAGGAAAAGAAACACACCTATCCGCTGCACGAGTTTTTGTATCTTGAAAGAGAGCCGTCTGCCAAGGAGAGATATTCGCAGACAGAGCAAAGACTCATTGAAGCGCTGAAGACAAATCCGATGATACTGGAAAGTGCGGCTAAAGCCGTTGGAACGGATGTATACGGGCTTGACAGTGAAAGGCTGGAGAACGAAGGAATAGTTATGCGTTGCGGGCTTACCCCCACGGATATAATGCATATAAAGGGAGACTTTGAGAGCTATGACGAACAGGCCTCAAGGCTGGCGGCAAAATATTTTATAAGCTGTATGTATGAGTATTCTGATGATGAAAAGGGGATACAAGCTTTCGGTGATAAGATATACGACCTTATAAAGCACAAGCTGTATGCTAATATAGTAGATGTGCTCATGACTGAAAAACATCCGGAGCTGTCTAAAGAGGAGCCGGGCGACCGTGTTCGTTTTCTTATTTCGCAGAGCTGGAAGGAAAAGCAAAACGGCGATGAAGAATTCTTTGAGTTCGGGTTTAAAACAAGCGCAGCGCTAGTGGGCATAGGTGCGCCTACTCATGTGTTCTTGCCAGACGTTGCAAAAGCACTGGGTGCAGAGTGCACAATACCAAAGCATGCGGAAGTCGCAAATGCAGTCGGTGCTGTCATAGCGGATATTTCTGCTAAGGCAAAGGTGGAAGTTTCACCGATATATTCGCCGGACGGAGTTTCCGGGTACACGGTTTATACCGACAGCGCTAAGCTTGAGTTTGCAGAGCTTGAAGAAGCTTTGGCGGCGGCTGAAACCGAAGCGAAAACTCTGGCAAAAAAGGAAGCCAGAGCAAGAGGCGCGCTTGGTGAGCTTGATATTAAGACAAAGAAGACTTCAAAAGAAGGCCTTTCCAATCACGGAAACGCTATCGATCTTGGCACAACTGTGCAGGCAACAGCTACAGGCAGGATAGGCTTGTAGGAGAAGCGATATTTGTAACAGATATGAAAGGTGCTAAATGAAAAAAGAGCTTAAAATATCGATAATAGCAATTGCTGGAGTGCTGGTGCTTCTGGCTGTTATTTTTGCTGTAAACTTCATACTATATCCCGTTTATCATTCGTATGAAACTGCTGATGGTGATTTCAGAGTAAAGATAGACGGAGCAGTTTATGAATATTTTGAAGATGCACATTGGAGCATAGATGCAGACCCGTCAAAAAGAATAGGAAATCTTGACGGAATAGGCACTACGCTCTATGAGTATAATGAAGACAGTGCAGGGGATGCGTTTTATGTTAGCAGATATGCTTCCGACATGGTAAGCAAGCCGCTAATCAAAGAGGAGATGCAGCTTGGCAGTGTTTCGGCAGACAATGTTTACAGAATCAAGTTTGACGATCCAGAGATAAACAGATATTTAAAGATGGTTTTTGACGCTTCCTTTGAAACCGTTGATGAAGTTCTGATAGCGAATTTCTTTGCTGCTTTGAATGATATTGAAATGAGAATAGAGCCGGAGCAGACTGGAGAAGACTTGGAGGAAGCGTTTGTGCTCAAGTGCTATAACAAACAGCTTCCGATTGCATCTGCAAGCTTCCCGGTCTATATATGGCAGGGGCAGTTTGTGTGCTTTGATGAAAGCTCGGAGACTTTTGTGATTATACCGGCGCAGGTATTCAGCGATATAGCCGGAGGCGGATTCAATGCGCAGGCGCTGCTGGAAGAATAGCACAGCCTTATGATTGGAAACTTCGCAGACGATGACCTGCTGGTCTATATGGCTTTAAGATGTGAAGAGAAGCAGGCGGATGACAGTGCAGATTGACGGTTTTAGGCATGTAGTGGTAGAATACATGAAAAGAAAAATGGAGGCCTTAAGACTATGAATAAAGCGTTGAACGAAGAAATATTAGCTATACTCGAAAGTGATGCGAGAGTAAGCGTTAAAGATATGGCGGCTATGACAGGCGCAGGCGAAGAAGAGATAGCGGCGGCGGTAGCGCAGCTTGAGGCTGACAAAACTATAGTTAAGTATACCGCAATTATAAACAGCGATAAAATAGCCGGAGACGACGCAGAAGCGCTTATTGAAGTTAAAGTAGTGCCGAAGCGCGGCCTTGGCTACGACGATTTGGCAGAGCGTATAAGTAAATTTGACGAGGTCAAGTCCGTTTATTTGATGTCGGGCACATACGACCTTTCCGTTATTATAAAAGCAGCTACTATGAAACAGATTTCTCAGTTCGTATTCGAAAAACTATCGGTACTTGAGGGAGTTTCAAGCACTGTAACGCACTTTATAATGAGAAAGTATAAAGAGCAGGGAGTTGTTCTTACCGCTCGTGAAACAGAAGAGAGGCTGGTGATCTCTCCATGATGACAGAAAAGTTTGTATCGAAAACCGTTACAGACGTGCCGCCTTCCGGTATACGAAAGTTTTTTGATATCGCAAGCGAGATGAAAGACTGCATATCCCTTGGCGTGGGCGAGCCGGATTTTGACACGCCCTGGAACGTGCGGGAGAGCGCCATTTATGCGCTGGAGTCTGGACGGACTCATTACACCAGCAACCACGGGACTACAGAGCTGCGGTGTGAGATATTAAAGTATATGGACATGCGCTTTGGTTTGCTCTATGAGCTTAGCCAGTGCGTGGTAACAGTCGGTGCAAGCGAAGCGCTCGACCTTGCCTTTCGTGCAATAATGAACCCGGGTGATGAGGTCTTGGTGCCGGCGCCGTCGTATGTTTCCTATATGCCGGGGATAAGCTTTGCAGGCGGAGTCCCAGTGCCTATGCAGCTTAAAGAAAAGGATAACTTTATAATTACGCCTGAAAGCATCGAAAACGCTGTTACAAGCAAGACGAAAGCTATTGTTGTGGCATTTCCAAACAACCCGACCGGCGCAATAATGACAAGAGAACAGTATAAAAAAATAACCGACATAATAAAAAAGCATGATCTGCTGGTGATTTCTGACGAGATATACTCGGAGCTTACTTATGAACAACAGCACTGCTCGATTGCGTCGCTGCCGGGCATGAAAGAGCGCACTGTCGTTATAAACGGTTTTTCCAAGGCGTTTGCTATGACAGGCTTTAGGCTGGGATATGCGCTTGGACCAAAGCCGGTGATAGACGCCATGGTCAAGATACACCAATATTCAATGCTCTGCGCTTCGGTATTCAGCCAGGATGCGGGTTGCGAAGCGCTTAGAAACGGAATAGCGACTGACTTTGCGCAGGTAGAGAAAATGACGGGACAGTATAACCGCAGAAGAAAGCTGATGTATTCTTCGTTAAACGAGATGGGGCTATACTGCTTTGAACCTTTAGGCGCTTTCTATATCTTTCCTAACATCAGTTCTACAGGCTTAAAATCTGACGAGTTCTGCGAAAGGCTGCTTTTTGAAAAAAAGGTGGCTTGTGTGCCGGGAACTGCTTTTGGAAGCGAAGGAGACGATTATATACGCTGCTCTTATGCATCGTCGCTAGAGAGCTTAAAAGAAGCTCTGAAGCGCATCAAGAGCTTTATAGAGAGCCTTTAGGGAGCGGCCATGCCAAAAGTATACTTAGCACGATGTGAAGATTATGAATACAAAAACGTAAAGCGTGCCGTAACGAAGGGAATAGAAGCGCTGGGTGGCATAGACAAGCTTATTGGAAGCGGCAGGAAAGTTGCCGTCAAGCCAAACTTGATTATGGCAAAAAAACCAGAGGAATGTACAACAACTCATCCGGTAGTGATGCAGGCGATCCTTGAAGCCGTTATAGAAGGCGGCAGCAAAGCCAAGATCGTCGAGAGCCCTGCAGGAGCGTTTGCTAAGAGCAATCTTTCGGGGATATATGAAGCTACTCAGATGACCGAAGCTGCAAGAAAAAGCGGCGCCGAGCTTAACTATGACTTCGAAGTGGAGGAAGTTCCGCTGCCGCTGGGACAGTATATAAACAAAACACGTATTGTGAAGGCAATTGCCGATGCGGACTGCGTTATAAGCGCAGGCAAGCTAAAGACCCACGCCATGATGACTTATACCGGAGCTACCAAAAACCTTTACGGCGTTGTTCCCGGACTTACAAAGGTGGAGGGGCATTACCGCTTTCCGGACCCTGATAAGTTTGCAGGGATGATAGTTGATATTGCGCAGTATGTTTCGCCGCAGCTAAGTGTTATCGACGCAGTGTGGGGGATGGACGGAGAAGGCCCGACGGCCGGGGACCCTAAAAAAATAGGTGTAATTATACTTTCAGACAGCCCGTTTGCGGCAGATTGTGTTGCGGGTAAGATTATAAAACTGTCGACGGAAGAAAACCCCGTGATTAATAACGCTCTGAAAAGAGGGCTGTGCAGTCTGGATGATATAGATCTGATTGGTGACGATATCGGCGGGTTTTACGTGGAGGACTTCGCGAAGCCGCCTGTTTTTTATAACAGTGTTCTGACAGGAAAAGTTCCCAAATTTATGGAGCCAACCGTTGAAAAGCTGCTCAAGTTATATCCTGTTTTTGACCCATCGCTGTGTATAGCCTGCGGTATCTGCGTGCGAAGCTGTCCGAACAAAGCGCTAAAAATAAAAAAAGGCCTGCCAAGGCTGGAAAAGAGAAAATGCATAAGCTGCTTTTGCTGTCACGAGATGTGTCCTGAAAAGGCTGTCGGCATAAAGAGGCCAATATTGTTTAAGGCGGCTATAAAGCTGTTTAAGTAGAAAATGATGAGAGCATTCAAAATGCTCTTTTTTGATTTAGCGTGAAAAAAGCTGAAATTTAAAGATTCAATGAGTAATTTTAATATAATTAAAAATATTGCAGGGTTTTGATAATATACGAATAAAATCAGTCAATATTAAACTTTGACTATCTTTGACCTTAATGCTATATTATATATAGGAAATATTATTAAAAAATATAGCAAGGAGGGATTAGACATGAAACTTGTACCATATCAGAGAGGCTTTTTATCAGATGGGTTCTTTAACAACTTCTTTAATGATTCCTGGCCGGCTTTAAACAATACAGCTATTAAAGCGGACGTTAGGGAAACTGAAGACAGCTATGTTGTTGAAGCGGAAGTTGCGGGAGCTAACAGAGATGATGTTTCGCTTATCTGCGAGAGAGGTGTGCTTACCATTACGGTAAACAAGGAAGAGAGCAAAGAGGAAGAGAAGAATGGATATGTCAGAAAGGAACGCTATACGGGAAGCTCCTCGAGGAGATTCTTATTTGAAGATATAGACGAAGAAAACATCAAAGCAAATTTAGAAAACGGTGTTCTGACTGTGACTATTCCAAAAAGTGACATTAAAAAACAAAAGCACATTGAGATTGATGTAAAATAATATAACATTAAACTCTTCTTTAAACGGCTGATGAAAGAATCGGCCGTTTTTTTATATTAGCATGCTGTGGGCAGTATTCTGGATTTAAATTTGCATTACTCTTAAATTAACTAATATGATAGACGATTCGCTGCGCGGCACCTATGGAATTCTGATGGACATGTACGACCATGCCGATGAACTGCTCCGGCTTCTAGACATCGTAACTGAATATGCAATAAAAGACAGCATTGCAGGCTGCTCCGAAAAGTCTTCGCCGTTATCATAAAGAGGCGGCGGAAGCGGGATTGGCGCCTGTGGCATATGTCGAAAGCGCTTGGAGGACACTTGTGCATAATGGGCGATGTACCTGCTGTAATGCTGCCTTGCGGAAAACCGGAAGAAGTTGAAGTCTAATGCAAAAAAACCTGATCGATGTATGTGTACCGGGAGGCGGTTTTATAATGGACTCTGCAACGATGATTGAAGATGTAAAACCGAAAACATTGTGACGATGTTTGAAACGATATAGTTATAGGGAAAGATAGTCAGGGTAGTAGATAGATAAAGCAGGGTGGTGATACAAATACTGTCCTTTTTTATATTTTGCAATTAGGTTAAATCTGGCGCCTAGGACATCAATATACTTGTTAATTTACCAAAAGCCACTATAATAGAGGTAAGGAGAATAATATGAGAAAAACGAAAATAATATGTACCATCGGGCCTGTCAGCGAAAGCGAACCGATGATGAGAAAAATGATAGAGAACGGAATGAACGTGATGAGACTCAATTTCAGTCATGCTGACCATCAGGAGCACAAGGGTAGAATTGACCTGTTAAAGAAGCTGAGGAAAGAGTATAACACGTATGTTTCGATTCTGCTTGATACAAAAGGACCTGAGATAAGGATAAAGTCGTTTAAGGACGGCTCTGTATCGCTGAAGGAAGGGGACACATTCAGGCTGTGTACTTATGACTGCGAAGGCGACAGTGAAAAGGTCTCAGTCACGTTTGAAAAGCTTACAGAAGACGTGAAGGAAGGCACAAAGATATTGCTGGACGACGGACTTGTTGAAATGGACGTTGTGTCAGTAGAAGACGGATGTGTAGTCTGCAATGTGATAAATGGCGGTGAGCTTAAAAGCAACAAGTCGGTAAATGTGCCGGGTATAGATTTGAAGATGGATTATGTCAGCGAAAAGGACGAGAGCGATATCCTCTTCGGTATTAAAAATGACATAGACTACGTAGCAGCGTCGTTCTGCAGAAGCGCCGACGACGTTCATGCAATAAGAAAGATATTGGAGAAAAACGGCGGCAAGGAGATTCAGATAATAGCCAAGATCGAAAACGCCAGAGGTGTTGACAATATCGAAGAGATATTAAAAGTGAGCGACGGCATAATGGTGGCAAGAGGCGACATGGGCGTAGAAATGGATATTGTAGACCTGCCGAGGATACAAAAGCTGCTTATAAAGAAAGCATATTCTGCGGGCAAGAAGGTCATCACAGCAACGCAGATGCTAGATTCTATGATACACAACCCAAGGCCGACAAGAGCAGAGGCCACTGACGTAGCAAATGCGGTATACGACGGAACCAGCGCTATTATGCTGTCCGGAGAAACAGCAGTGGGAAAATATCCGCTGGAGAGTCTTATAACCATGTCAAAGATTGCAATTAAAACGGAAGAAAATATCAGGTATGCAAACCGGTTCAACAACAGGCTGCCCGAGGTTTCGACGAGCGTTACGAGCGCAATATCGCAGGCGACTTGTTCTACTGCACACAGCCTTGGAGCAAGCGCTGTAATTGCGTTCACACAATCTGGTAGAACAGCTAGGATGGTTTCGAGTTTCCGGCCTGCCGTGCCTATAATAGCATGTTCACCCAACGAAAAGACTTGCAACCAGCTTGCAATGTCGTGGGGTATACATCCGATAATGGCTGAAAAGCAGGAAAGCACCGACAAGATGTTTTCACACGCAGTCGAACTAGCCGAATCTACCGGAATTGTTGGTCACGGTGATGTCGTAGTAATAACGGCGGGAGCACCTATAGGCGTCAGCGGTACTACAAACATGCTGGAAGTACAAATAGTAGGCAATGTATTGGTAAGGGGAACAGGCGTTACAAATATGGCTATCCACGGCAACCTGTGTGTCTGCAGCGATGAAAAGCAACTGAGAGAAAGATTCGTCGAAGGCGATATCATTGTTATACCCAAGACTGGCAACTCTATGATGGACGTGCTGAAAAAATCATCTGGGATAATTACCGAAGAGGGCGATCTAGATTCGCACGCAGCGATAGTAGGTCTGACGCTGGGAATTCCTGTGCTTTGCGGAGCTGCAAATGCGACAAAGATATTGAAACACGGAACGAACGTATCGCTTGATACAGTAAGAGGAATGGTATATACCGGACTAACAAGATAGGGGCAGTATATTGGCAAAAGACAAAACACAATTTGTATGCAACGAGTGCGGCTACAGCAGCGGCAAATGGAGCGGACAGTGTCCTTCGTGCAAAGAGTGGAACTCTATGGAGGAAATGATAGTTTCCGTATCCGCATCAAAGTCGGCGAAAATATCGCACGGGAACAAAGCGGTTCTACTCAAAGATGTATCTGCTGATGACACTGCAAGATGGTCCACCGGATTTAATGAGCTGGACAGAGTTCTTGGGGGCGGAGTTGTCGAAGGCAGCGTTGTGCTGGCGGGCGGAGAGCCGGGAATAGGTAAATCTACACTGTTCCTGCAGGTAGCGGATTCGCTCGTAAGGGCGGGCAAAAAGGTACTTTATATATCCGGGGAAGAGTCGCTGAGGCAGATACGACTTAGAGCAAAACGACTTTCCAGCAGCGGAGATATAATGCTGTTGGCTGAAACCGAAATAAACAGCTGTATAGCAAGCATCCAACAGAACAATCCGGATTTTATTGTGGTTGATTCAATTCAGACGATGTATTCTTCCGGGCTGAGCCCAGCACCTGGCAGCGTAAGCCAGATAAAACAGTGTGCAAGCCTGCTGACAAAAGAAGCGAAAACGGGCGGAGCCGCTGTTTTTATAATAGGGCATGTCACTAAAGAAGGCGCTATTGCCGGCCCAAGGATACTTGAGCATATGGTTGATACTGTGCTATATTTCGAGGGAAAGAAACAGGGCACCTTTCGTATATTGCGTGCAGAGAAAAACAGGTTTGGCTCTACAAACGAGATAGGCGTGTTTGATATGCGAGACAACGGCATGAGGCAGGTAGAGAACCCTTCCGGACTGCTCCTGAGCGAACGTAACGCAAATGCATCCGGCTCGTGTGTGTATCCTTCACTGGAAGGCACGAGACCTGTACTTCTGGAGATACAGGCGCTTGTCAGCCCGACGTCTTTCAATATGCCGAGGCGTATGGCCAGCGGTCTCGAATACAATCGTATGGCACTTATAACAGCCGTTCTTGAGAAGAGAATGGGGCTGAAACTCTATAACCAGGATATATACGTAAATGTTGCCGGGGGCATCAAGCTCAATCAGCCTGCGGCAGACCTTGCCATGGCGGCAAGCATAGTCTCAAGCTTTCGTGACAGTGCCGTCAGCGACGTTGCGGCAATGGGCGAAGTCGGTTTGACGGGAGAAGTGAGAACTGTCGGGCAGGTGGAGAAACGTCTTGCCGAGTGCGCTGTTATGGGCTTTAAAAAAGCAGTGATGCCCAAGGGCTGCATGAAGGGATGCAAGGTTCCGGAAGGTATGCAGGTTTACGGCGTAAGGAACGTCTTCGAAGCACTGGAAATTCTTATATAATACAGCACAGGGCATTGAAATGTGGCCTGAATGGGTATATACTTTTTTTGTGTATACGAAAATCTGTTTATTGGAGGGGTAAGATGTACTGTTATAATTGTGGTAAAGAACTGCCGGACAATGCTGAGTTCTGTTCCGGCTGCGGAAAAAAGACGAAAAAACCAAAAGGCGTAATGGATGCGAAAAGCAAAAGTGAACCTGAAAAGAAGGTTTCACCGTCCGAAGAAAAAGAAGGACTGAGGGCGGAAAAAATGCCCGAAAAGACACAGGAACCTCCCAAGTTAAATACACAAGAAGCCGCGCCTTCTGCCGGGGAACAGAAACCGGCTGCGGAGGCAGAACAGTCAAAAAAGGCTGAACCTGCAAAAACAGTACAGACGCAAGAGCAGCCGGCATACGGATATGGTGCTGCAGCGCCTCAGATGCAGCAGCCGATGTCTGCGGCTTCCAAGAAAAAAAAGACCGGTCTTATCATAGGCATCTCGGCCGTCGGAGTAGTCATAATCGCACTTGCCCTATGCTTCATATTCGGATGGATACAGATAGGCGCAGCTAGTTCGAGCGGCGAATATGTGATAAGCAGTTTCGATGAATATCTGTACATAAATCAAATCGGTGCATTTGAGAATTACGGTACAGCCGTAGATGTTAGATATGTAGTGGACGGTGAAGAGACCTACGAGCTGGATATAGACGATTTTATGGACGAACCGACGACAGTAACTGTCCAATATATGTATACTGACGGAGTTTTTGAAGAAACAACCGTCAACGACTTGATGATTATAAACACGGAAATTGAGGAATCAGTCGATATTGACGACTATGCCGATGCAAAGGCTCTGTATGTAAAAGACCCACTTGGCGAGGTAGATATGAAGGATATTGCAGAACTTACAAAGCTGGAGAGTCTTTTCCTTGATAACTGCGCAGATATCGACAGCCTAAAGGGTATAGAAGATTTAAAGAAGCTTAGGATACTTGGTATCAACAGGCTTTCCGAGCTCTCTGACATAGACGAACTGGAGGATATGACGAACCTCGTTCAGCTTCACATCAACTATCTTGATATAAACGATATCGACGCAGTTGAAGAGCTTAATAAACTGGAATACTTGGAGCTTTCAGCCCTTAACATTGATGAGATAGATTCAATTGAAAATCTTAGCGGCCTTAAGTATCTCGGACTCAGGTATTTAGATATTGAAGATATCGACGCAGTTTCAGAGCTTGTTAACCTTGAGCAGCTGGAGCTATTCGACCTTGGTATCGAAGATATCGACGCAGTTGAGGATTTAAGCAAACTTAAATCATTGGAGATAATTAGGCTTTCGCTGGAGGATGTAGATGCGGTTGAGAATCTGGGAGAGCTTTTAAGTCTTGCCATACGTGATTCGCAAATAGAGGACTTGGACGCTATCGGAAAACTGACGAATCTTAAAATGCTAACCCTGATGGGCTCGTATATTGACGATATCAGCTATGTTGGGGATCTTGACAACCTGGAGCTTCTGTTTATAGGAGACTTGGGCATTGAAGATCTAAAGGATATAGATGGCCTTGAAAAGCTTGATTATTTAAGGATTCAGGAAATGGATATAAGCGACCTTAGTGACTTGGATTCGTTTGGATCTCTCAGGGTTCTTATCATAAACGGGCTGCCTATAGAAGATATTTCAGATATTTGTGATATTGAGAGTCTTGAGGTTCTGGCGCTTGTAAATATGAATATAGAAGACATTGATGACTTAGATAAGCTAAACAGTCTTAAACGGCTTCATCTCATGCTGCTTTCTATAAGCGATATCGGCGTGCTGGAGGATATGTCCAGCCTTGAGTTTCTCAGCATATATTCAGTGACAGTCGATGACAAGAGGGATGCAAAAGATGTTGTGGACCTTTTGGAAGACGAATACGGCACGGAAATCATAGAAGAGGAATTTAACTAGCCTGTTTTGCCGCTTTGCTTATTTACGACGGCAATAAACCTCTATACAAAAACCAAAAGCACCTGATTCAGAAGATCGGGTGCTTTTTTAGTAAAAGCTATACCGGAAAACCAATAAGGTTCATTGGTGGGGTTCAGCCTTCTGTTATCAGGCAGAAATGAAAACACCTTAATATATAAACATCAGCATGATATCACATAATTATATAAACGATATATATTATTTATGTTAATTTCTTTTATTTTGCAGCCTGCCGGTTGCATTATATACCTGTTTGATGTAACATGTATCACCGTAGGAAAAGTTCCGTATACAGTATTTGTAAAAAGGGTTGAAGAACACGGAACCTGAAAAGGAAAATGGATAATAGTGACGGTCCTTTTATATGGCCGGCAGAAAAATATAAACGAATAGAAAAACGGGATTACCCGTCTGTATTCCGAAGAATGGCTTTTGATGAAAAGCATTCTTGGGGTGACATGATTTTTTCTTGCAAGATTAAAGCAGGAAAAAGTCTTTTTTATTGCGGCAAAAATGATAACAGCGGTGCAGTATGAATGATACGACAGATATGACAAGAGGAAATGTTCAGAAGCTTATAAGGAGCATGACGCTGACGCTGACACTTGGTGCAGTTGCGTCGGTCGTTTTCGGCTTCGTTGATACGGCATTTGTCGGGCAGCTTGGAGAGTCGCAGCTTGCGGCGCTCGGATACACAGCACCCGTAACGCTTATAGGAGCTTCTATAGTGCTGAGCTTATGCCTGGGTGTAGGGATAGCCGTTGCAAGGGCAAGTACAGACAAAAGTGAGACAAAACGATTTACAACTGACGGAGCTCTGATTGCCGTTTCCATTGCCATTGTTATAATGCTTGCTGGCTTACTGACAATAAAACCTTTGTTTTATGGCATGGGAGCGACCGACGAGGAAATGCAGTACATAATTCCTTATATGACAGTTTGGTACATTGGACTGCCTGCAATAACCTTTTCTATGCTGGGCACAAACGTAATGAGAGGGCTTGGCAATGCAAAAGTAACTGCGGTGATATCCACTGTACTGTACTGCATTGCGCTGGCGCTTGATCCGCTTTTGATACTCGGAATAGGGATTTTCCCTAAACTAGGCATACTGGGCGCTGCGATCTCTTTCTTCATTGGCAGACTTTCGGTCTGCCTGTTCATGGTGTATATACTTGTGTTTAAATCTAAGCTGTTCGATTTTAAGAGCCTTAGCATTTCAAGGCTGAAAGACTCTGCAAAAAGCGTGTTTCACGTTGCAGTGCCAAATATGCTGACAAAATCGATAGTGCCTATAGGTGCGTACATAATAACCGCAATAATATCCGGCTATGGAAGCAGCGCTGTGGCAGGCTTTGGAGCAGGCAGTAGGATAGTCAACTTCGTTTTGCTGGGTGTGAATGCACTGGCTGCAGTGATGATACCTTTTGCCGGACAGAACTACAGCGCTGAAAAGCCGGCAAGGATGAGAAGGGGCTTCAGGTACGGACTTATTGCTAATGTTGCATATGGGGTATTATTATACGCTCTATTATTCGTCCTGGCGCCGTCTATTGCAAGGCTGTTCAGCAGTTCGGAAGCAGTCAGGGAAGTAATAGTGACATTTCTGCGTATCGCTATGGCCGGGCTTGTGTTCCAGGGAGGCATGCTTATGATAACATCTATATTCAATGCCGTAGGCAAGCCGCTGAGAGCAGCCGGAATGTGGGTAGTGCAGGTGTTTGCACTGTATGTGCCGCTTTCGCTTATATTGTCTAGAGCTATGGGCGCGGCTGGCATATTCGCAGCGCTGGCAATATCGTATACCGTATCTTTTGCAGTTTCATATCTTATGCTCTGCAGATTCCAAAGCCAATGCGAGGTATCGCTAGGGCACACCTATAGAAGAAGCTTGAAGCGGTTTGTTCTCTAAATCTTGGATTTAACATTCTTAATAAAAGCTTTTTTGCAAGTATGGCATACCGGTGCTTTCATTTTCTTTAACAAACTGTAAAGCATAATTTTTCAGGCTATCACTATTTATATTTTACTGATAGAATGGTATAGAGTTATAAATAGTATATATTTGAATACAATTGATTTACATAATTTTAATTTGGAGGATACAGATGGCTAAGAAGAAGAGCAGGAAGAAATGGATCATTCTTGCGATAGTTGCGGCAATTGTGATATTGGCCGTTTTAGGGTTCATCAGGCTAAGGAACAACCTTGAGGAGCTCACAAAAACAACATATGTTATCAATGAAGTGAGCAGAGGAAACATCGAAGTCGAGGTAAAAGGCGCTGGTGCAGTAGAACCTTTATATGACGATACAATTTATGCTTCATTCACAGGCACGGTTTCGCAGGTTCTCGCAGAGGACGGCGATGTTGTTAAAGCTGATGATGTGATAGCTGTTTTTACCAGCGATACTATGGAAGAGCAGAGGGATGCGCTGGAAGACCAGATAGAACAGATAGATACTGCTATAGGAACTATGAGAAGGACGACAGGAAGCTCGACGATATATTCGCCGGTGGAAGGTGTCGTTAAGATAATCTATGCTCAGGAAGGCGATAACGTAGACGTGGTAATGGACAAATACGGAGCGCTTAGCGTTATCTGCCCAGACAAGCTTATGCAGACGAAGATAGAAGTTGCTGACGGTTTTGCTGCCGGAGATGCTGTTAAAGTGAGCGTAGGGGAAGAAACTGCCGATGGGATCATATACTCAATAAAAGACGATATGATGAGCGTTCAGTTCGAAGATGATGATTTTGCTGTAGGTGACACGGCAATAGTATTTGACGAAAATGGAGCAGAAATAGGCAGCGCAAGTGTGGAAATTGCTAACCCGGTCTATATCACGGCACAGGGCGGCGTTATAGACGATATTAGGGAGCCGGTCGGGGATAAGGTCAAAGTGAGAACTAAACTGTTTAGACTGGACGGAGAGATACTCTCTGCCGACCTGTATTCTCAGATACAGCAGAAAAAAGAATTGCAGCAGGACCTTGCCGACCTTGAAGAGGATATAGCTAGCCTTACGGTGTATGCGGGAACGGAAGGGGTCGTATCCGGCTTAACGCTTAACAAGGAACAGATAGTCCAGCCGGGGACACCACTGTTTACTGTGCAGAGCAACGGCGCAATCAAACTTGACGTGGAAATCGATGAAATAGATATCGTGAATATAGAGATTGGACAGGAAGCAACGGTGGAGTTTGATGCGCTGCCGGAAAAAACGTATACTGCCAAAGTCATAAAGATAAACCCTGTCGGCGTTTCGGTAAACAACGTTACCAACTTCACTATTACACTGGAAATTGAGCCTGCAAGCGAGATAATGCTGGGTATGAGCGCAGACGTCAAGATAGTCTCGCAGAGCGCTGAGGGCGTGTTCATAATTCCTATTGAGGCTATACAGGTTATAGGCGGAGAGAAGTATGTCGTCTTCGAGCAGGACATAGATGAAGAGCAAAGCTATACCGTTGCCACTCACAAGATTGAAACAGGGATAACTGACGGAGTTATGATAGAAGTTACCAGCGGCCTTTCAGAGGGGGACATGGTTGCTGTACCTCAGGCAAGAGAACTGACGGCGCAGGAGCTTCAACAGAGGATGTTCAGCCGCTCTGGCGAAGATGAATAAAGGTGCTCTGATATGATAGAACTTCGCAACATAAAAAAGACGTACCAGATGGGCGAAGCTGCAGTTCACGCTCTGGACGGTGTAACCATAAAAATAAATGACGGCGAATTCGTTGCGGTTATAGGACCTTCGGGCAGCGGGAAATCTACTCTAATGAACGTGATAGGTTGCCTTGACCTTGCAGACGAAGGCGAATACTGGCTGAACGGGCAGCTTATTGACGATTATACGCAAAGGGAACTCGGCGTTATTAGAAACAAGGAAATAGGGTTCATTTTCCAGCAGTTCAACCTGCTCGCAAAGCTTACGGCATACGAAAACGTTGAACTGCCGCTTATATACCAGGGACTTGGTATGGCGGAGAGAAAGAGAAGGGTAACGGAGTCGCTTGACAAAGTTGGCCTGGGCGACAGGATGAAGCATAAGCCCAACGAGCTTTCGGGCGGACAGCAGCAGCGTGTCGCAATAGCACGAGCGCTCTCAACACACCCGACCCTTATACTTGCGGACGAGCCTACAGGCAACCTCGATTCTCAGTCGGGCAGGGAGATAATGAACATATTGGTAGAACTGCACGAAGAAGGCAGAGGGATAGTGCTGATAACGCATGACAACGACATTGCTGATAAGGCGGGGCGGCGGCTTCATATGCTGGACGGTAAAATAGACAAGGACACGGCAACAGGGGGTGAAGGCGCATGAAGTTTTCACAGGCACTGAAGATGGCTATGGTTGCTCTTAAAGGCAACAAGCTGCGCTCGTTCCTTACGATGCTGGGTATAATAATCGGCGTGCTGGCAGTAACTTTGCTGATATCGGTAGTTCAGGGCGCTACGGGCGAGATAACAGGGCAGATAGAGAGCCTTGGCTCCAACCTTCTGCAGGTACAGCTGATGAGCCCGACGGATACGTATCTTACGACCAAAGACCTTGACGAACTGGAGGACAGCCAGTATATATACGGCGCTACCGGCATTGTCAGCAAGTCTGCGGAAGTAAAAGGGGCGGATGAAACGCAGGGCTATTCAATAGAAGGCGTAGAGAACGACTATCAGTATATAACAGGACAGGTCATCAACCTCGGGCACTTTATATCCGATATGGATGTTGAAGAAAACACTTATAATGCAGTGGTCGGCGTAAACGTAGCGGAAGAGTTGTTCGGGATACAGGACTGTGTCGGGAATGAGATCGATATAAGAGGATATGACTTTACGATTGTTGGTGTGCTCGAAGAATCGGACACCATGCTTGCAAACAAAGACGATACTGTTATAATACCGCTGACCACAGCTCAGAGGCTGTTTTCCGACAAGGAATTCAACACGCTTTATATCTCTGCGACGACAAAGGACGATGTTGATGCAGCACAGAAAGTTGTCGATGATTTCCTTATCAAGGAGATAGGCGACGAGGACGAGTATACTATCATAAACCAGAATATGATAATCGACGTAATGAACGAGGTCATGAGCGTTATGACCATACTGCTATCCGGTATAGCTGCAATCTCGCTGCTTGTCGGCGGCATAGGCATAATGAACATCATGCTGGTGTCGGTAACCGAAAGAACAAGGGAGATAGGAGTAAGGAAGGCAATCGGAGCGCAGAAGAGCGACATTCTAACGCAGTTCCTTATTGAGGCGGTAGTGCTCTCCGTATTCGGCGGTCTTATAGGGATCGGACTCAGTTATGTGGGGCTGGAGATAATTGGCATGGCTATGGGTATTTCGATGTCGATGTCGCTTAGCACGATTGCGCTGGCTATAGGGTTCTCGGCTCTCGTAGGAGTGGTGTTCGGCATCTACCCCGCCAACAAAGCAGCCAATCTGCGGCCTATAGACGCATTGAGGTACGAATAAGAATTAAAATGAAAGCCGGCGTGGTTCCGAACCTAACTATGTTAAGCAGACAATAAAAAACAAGCAGATTATTAAAAGCTAATCTGTTTGTTTTTTTACATGCTGTAAGATTTACATATGCTATAATTATTTATATTGCACATGATTTATTCGTGCATGAAAAGCAAGGTGTAAGCATCTCCATTTTGGTACTATCTATATTGAAGGGAGGGGATCTAATGGATTGGTTTGATAATATGAATGAAGCAATGGAATACATCGAAACGCATCTGGCAGACAAATCTATTATGATTGTGCCGCAAAAATCGCCTGTTGTTCGACCTATCACTTTCAACGGATGTTTTCATACATCGCAGGAGTACCGTTGTCGGAGTACATCCGGCGCAGACGGCTGACATTAGCCGCTTTTGAGCTGCAGACTGGAGATTGTAAGGTTATTGATACAGCATTAAAGTACGGATATGAGTCGCCGGAGGCGTTCAGCAGAGCATTCAAAAACCTGCACGGAGTTATGCCTGTATCCGCACGCTATACAGGCATTTCACTTAAAGCCTATCCGAGGATGACCTTCCATATCACAATTAAAGGAGATGTAGAGATGAACTACCGCATTACAAATCGCAAAGCATTTCAGGTGTTCGGTGTATACACGGATGTCAGCACGGACACAAAAAGAGCGTTTGAACAGGTTCCGCAATTCTTCAGAAAGTGTGACGAAGACTTAGTGCCGGACGAAATCAACGAACTTTTAGGCCGGTTCCATGACAATCACACGATTTCTATCTTTTTTAGATAGATTCCAAGATTAGCCCCTTATAGCAGCAGTGTTTTAATTTCACTGTCTGCTTTAAGGGGATCATATCATTCATTGTTGGACTAAGCCGACTTTTTTGATATAATCGTTAGCATGATGGAACTGAAAAAAGGCGACAGGGTTGAAGACCTGCAGAACGGATACAGCATCATCCAGAACGACGAGTATTTTTCGTTTGGTACGGATGCGGTGCTTCTTTCTCATTTCGCTGAAATAAAGGGTGCAGAGCAGGTAGTTGAATTCGGAACGGGCTGCGGTATAATACCTATTCTACTCGCGGCAAAAAAAACAGGTGCACATATTACAGGAGTAGAGGTGCAGGCAGAGCTTGCTAAGATGGCAGCAAGAAGCGTCAAGATGAACGGAATAGACTGTATTGATATAATACATGCAGATATTCGCAGTATCAGGGATTATTTAGACTACGGTGTTGACGTTGTGGTAGCGAACCCGCCGTATGAGAAGGCGGATGCAGGAAAGCACAACGATAACAGATTTAAAAATATAGCCAAGAGAGAAATAATGTGCACGTTGAATGATGTAGCGCAGGCGGCGGTTAAGATACTCAGGACAGGCGGCAGGCTGTATATGATATACCGCACAGAAAGGCTGGCGGAGCTGATTGCGTGCCTGAGTAAAAACAAACTTGAGCCAAAGAGGATAAGACTGGTGGCGCAGCAGCTTGGCAGTGCTCCGAATTTCGTGCTTGTTGAAGCAAGAAAAGGAGCGAAGCAAGCAACGGAAGTTATGCCGACTCTGTATGTATATAATTCAAGTGGAAAGTATACAGACGAGGTAAAAAGGATTTATCATATTGAGGAGAAAGAATAGTGCTTTATATTGTTGCAACGCCGATTGGTAATTTAGAGGATATAACGCTTCGGGCGATAAGAGTGCTTGGCGAAGTTGATTTTATTGCTGCGGAGGACACAAGGCGTACGATAAAGCTGCTTAACCACTATGATATCAAGACAAAGCTGATAAGCTTCCATGAGCACAGTGATAAGCAGAAGCGGGAATATATACTGGGGATGCTCGAAGAAGGCAAAGACATTGCGCTGGTTTCGGATGCGGGAACACCGCTGATATCCGACCCGGGGGCGATTCTGGTAAATGAGGCTTATGAGCGGGGGATCGAAGTGACAACCCTGCCGGGAGCGTGCGCAGCAATAGCCGCGCTTACACTTTCGGGACACGGCGGGCAGTTCTTTTTTGCGGGTTTCCTTCCCAAAAAAGCCAGTGAGAGAAAAAAGGCGATTGAGCAGATAGCTCAAAGCGAGATCGTAAGCGTGATATATGAGAGTCCGCATGCACTTGGCAGAACCCTGCAGCAGTTGAATGAGGCGTGCGGAGGGCAAAGAAGGATAGCCGTTGTAAAAGAGTTGACAAAGATTCATGAAAGCGTGTTTACAGGAAGTCTGGCGCAGGCTTGCAAAAAAATTGAAGGCAAGATCAAAGGGGAGTTCGTGCTTATACTCTATGAAAGGGAGGAGCAGGCTGAAGTTTCCGACGAGCAGATAAAGAAGCATATCGGCAAGTATATTGAAGAGGGGATGACAAAAAAAGATGCTGCCAAAGCAGCATCTGATGAACTTGGTATTCGTCCAAACCGGGCTTACCGGCTGACTATTTGATTATTTCATACCTAGTTTGTCCATGCACTCGGCACAGACTTTGGCACCTTTAAACTCTGTTACTCCTTTTACGCTGTCACAAAAGATGCATGCCGGCTGATATTTGCCGAGGACGATATGGTTCTCGTCT
The DNA here is from genome assembly GCA_963666505.2 of Christensenellaceae bacterium. Classification (GTDB taxonomy): domain Bacteria; phylum Bacillota; class Clostridia; order Christensenellales; family SZUA-584; genus JABGQS01. Next base: position 647,519 of record CAXXXL010000003.1, read on the forward strand.
ACAAATATCTCGATGGGATCTTTGATGTCGATACCCATCACTCGTCTTAGTTCGATTGGCAACACAATACGGCCAAGTGAATCCACTTTCCTAACAATACCTGTTGATTTCATTTTTTACACTCTCCCCCTATTTTTTATTATACTATGACAATATATGATAATTAGTAATTATCATAGAAAAAATATAACAAATTATAGCACCTGCTGTCAATGTGAGAATGTAAAAAAAAGCAACATTTAATAAATAGTTCATAATCTTGGGCTTAATATTAATAGAATATAAAGATTTTTCTATATAATGCGCTTATTAAATTCTTAACATCGATGTATATTCTGTGTAAAATATAGTTGCCTTGCGGCGGCAATATTAGACAAAATTTAGCAAAAAAGCTCTGTTTTGGGCTGCTTTTTTAAAAAATCTTCAAGTTTGTAGACGCTTGTTGCTGCAGCCGGCCATATGATATAATGCATAGTAATTGTCCATTGGGAGAGGTATGTGATGAGTGAAGAGAGCCGTGATGAGCGATTGATGGAGTACGGCGGTGTAAACTACGAACTGGTGGAAGATTTGACGGTCAAGCAGGAAGATAAGCTAAAAGTGCTTGTCTGGATGAATTTGATTATGTTTGCCGGGCTGGTTGCTATAGCAGTGGCCGGTACTTTTGCTATTAGCCTTGTGCACACAGGAATTGTTCTTGAGTTTGGTCTTGGTTCATTCTTTCTGATACTGGCAGCTTTTGCTGTATATATCTTTGTCCACGAATTTATACACGGCTTGGTTTTCAGACTGGCGGGCGGTGTTGCGTGGAAAGATATATCTTATGGAGCGGCGATAAAATCTGGAATGACATACTGTATATCCGATGTACCGGTAAACTTACGAGTAAGCCGTTTTTCTCTAATCGCTCCGTTTATTATTGTCTGTGTTCCGCTAATAGCCTGCAGTATAGTTATTGGGAATCTTCCGATACTGATAGCAGGAGCACTGTTTACAACAGGCAGTGCGGGTGATTTTTGGTATCTGTGGATACTGCGGAAAAAACAAGCGGAGATGTACATGATGGAGGAAAAACCAAAGAGCAAAGAGTATACACTGGGATGCTATGTTTTAAAGCAGGCAGAAAGGTGAGCAGCCGGCTTTGGTTACTTGACAAAAGATGCTGCTGTAACTATCCTATGTAAAGAACCAATTGAAGGAGATAACATGAAAAAATACTACATTACGACGCCTATATATTATCCGAGCGACAAGCTGCACATCGGTCATTCTTATACGACCGTGGCGGCAGACGCACTGGCACGTTTCAAGCGCCAGACCGGCTATGACGTTATGTTTCTGACCGGAACTGATGAACACGGTCAGAAAATCGAACGGGTTGCAAAGGAAGCAGGTAAGCAGCCGAAGGAATATGTAGACGGAATAGTTGAAACTATTATTGAGCTTTGGGAGCTTTTACAGATAAGCAACGACGATTTTATCCGTACTACAGAGCCAAGGCATTTAAAGACGGTCCAGAAGATATTCAAAAAGCTGTATGACCAGGGCGACATATACAAGAGCGAGTATGAGGGATGGTACTGCACACCATGCGAATCGTTCTGGCTCGAGCGTCAGCTTGTGGACGGCAAATGTCCGGACTGCGGTAGGGAAGTGGAGATGACTACGGAAGAGAGTTATTTCTTCAAGGCTTCGAAATATGCGGACAGACTTATTGAATACATCAACGAACATGACGAGTTCATACAGCCGCCGTCACGCAAAAACGAGATGCTTAACAACTTCCTTTTACCGGGTTTAGAGGATCTTTGCGTTTCAAGGACTTCGTTCAACTGGGGTGTTCCGGTGTCATTTGACGAAGGACATGTAGTTTATGTATGGATAGATGCTCTTTCAAACTATATCACGGCGCTGGGGTATCTTTCGGAAGACGACTCTAAGTTTAAAAAATATTGGCCGGCAGACGTACAGCTAGTCGGTAAAGAGATAATAAGGTTTCATACTATTATATGGCCGATACTGCTTATGGCGCTTGATTTACCGCTTCCGAAGCAGGTGTTCGGTCATGGCTGGCTGATGCTTGAAGGCGGAAAGATGAGCAAATCTAAGGGCAACGTTGTAGACCCGGTGAAGCTGGTGGAGAGATACGGCGTGGATGCAGTCAGGTATTTTCTGCTTCGGGAAGTGCCGTTTGGCGCAGACGGGCTTTATTCCAGCGAAGCGCTGCTTATAAGGATGAATGCAGACCTTGCAAACGACCTTGGCAACCTTGTTTCCCGGACTGCGGCAATGATAAACAAATATTTTGACGGTTTTGTTCCAAGCGAATATGAAGGCAGTGAGCATGATGCACTGATAGAAGAAAAGGGAGCAAAGCTGGCCAGCTTGGTGGAAGGACATATGGATGCGCTTAGGCTTCCTGAAGCGCTGAGCGATATCTGGGATTATATCGGGTCTCTTAACAAGTATATAGACCTTACGATGCCGTGGATACTTGCACGTGATGAAAGCAAGAAAAAGCAGCTTGCAGGAGTGATGTATCACCTTGCCGAGGGACTGAGAATAGTATCCGTTCTTCTTACGCCTTTTATTGAAGGCACGGCAAAGAAGATTCAGGACATCTTCGGGCTGGAGGACGAAGCGCTTGTTTCATGGGATAGCATTGGCAGCTTCGGTAAAAACGTATGCGGCAAGAGCGTTAAGAAAACACAGCCGTTGTTCCCGCGAATAGAGGTGGAAAAAGAGCTTGAGGAACTGGAGAAAATATCCGACAATCGGGATCTGAAAAAGGTTAAAAACGTACCGAAGAAACAGGAGGGTGCGGGCGTGATAACATACGATGATTTTATGAATGTCGAGCTTAAAGTCGGAAAGGTAAAAGAAGCGGTCGCCATCGAAAAAAGCGACAAGCTTATAAAGATGCAGGTTCAGGTAGGTGAAGAAACAAGACAGATAGTATCCGGAATACGGCAGTGGTACAGCCCGGAAGAGATGGTTGGAAAGACTATCGTAGTTGTGGCGAACCTAAAGCCGGCAAAGCTTTTCGGAACGCTTTCTGAAGGGATGCTGCTTGCGGCTGAATCTGACGGGGTACTTAAACTGGTAACGCTGGATGGAGAGCTTCCCAGCGGCGTAAGGGTAAGCTAGGGATTGTTATGCGGCTATTTGATACGCATGCTCATCTTTTAGACGGTCGGTTTGACGAAGAGCGGGATGAGCTTATAGAAAGAATGCCGGGTGAAGGTATAGTCGGTGTTATAGAGGCAGGATGTTGCGAGGACGTTAGCTCTGCCGCTGTAGAGCTTGCCGAAAGAGTAGGATATATTTACGCTGCTGTCGGCGTCCACCCGCACGATTCCGAGGACGTGTCGGCAGAATATCTTGGGCTGCTCGAAGAGTTATCGACAAGCAGAAAAGTTATAGCTATCGGCGAGATTGGGCTTGATTATTACTATGACAATTCACCGAGGGAAATTCAGCGAAAGGTGTTCAGACAGCAGATAGAACTAGCGCAAAAATTAGATTTGCCGATGGTTTACCATATGCGAAAGGCAACTGCGGATTTTCTTGAGATATTGAAGGATTATGATGGCCTTAAAGGCGTTGTGCATTGCTATTCTGGAAGTGTCGAGACAGCGCACGAACTTATTAAGATGGGTCTGCATATCTCGTTCACCGGATCGGTAACGTTCAAGAATGCTAAAAAAGTTGTGGAAGCGGCGCAGGCGGTTCCGCTGGAGCGGCTGATGGCGGAGACGGACAGCCCATATCTTTCACCTGAGCCTGTGCGTGGAAGGCGCAACGACCCAAGGAACGTAGAGCACGTTATAAGAAAGCTGGCAGAAATAAAGGGAATCTCTTTTGAGAAGATGTGCGAAATAAACATAGACAATGCTAAAGGACTATATGGAATTTAATGAACACTATAACATATAAATATAAGGATGCGACATACATCAATCTTACAAATAGGTGCACTAATAATTGCACCTTTTGTGTACGCAACAATCACGACGGAGTAGGCGGATATCATCTGCTTTTAGACTCCGAACCTTCTGCAAAGGATGTTATTGTACAGCTTGAAAAGCAGGACGATGTTTCAAAAGTTGTTTTCTGCGGGCTTGGAGAACCAACAATGAGCCTTGATGTGTTGCTTGAAGTGGCAAGATATCTAAAATCAAGAGGTGCAAAAGTACGTCTCAATACCAACGGGCAGGCAAGCGCATACGCAAAGAGCAACGTTGCAAAGAGGCTGAAAGGTCTTGTTGACACAGTGTCAATAAGCCTGAATGCGCCAAACGCAGGTGAGTATGATAAATACTGCCGGAGCATATACGGCGAGAAGGCGTATGAATATGTGCTGGAGTTTGCAAAACAATGCATAGACGAGGGCATAGACACTGTGCTAAGCGTAGTTGACATTATCGGTGAAGAGGAAGTTGAAGAGTGCAGGCGGCAGGCACAGAAGACCGGCGCAAGGTTCAGGGTCAGGAAGTATGTGAAGTAATCCCCGGCATTTCTAAGAAAATAAGGCTGCATAGTTTTGCAGCCTTTTTATATGTTCACTTTAGTGAGGTTTTGGTTGCAAAGCAACCGAAGCCAAAAATCCCCCGGCTATGCCGGGGGGGAGAAGTAGCTTTAGCTGTAAGAAAAATACCTCCAATGTTAAAATGATGATGGTTTGCCAACCGCATCACAACAAAGGAGGTAGTCCGATGGACAAAAATAGTTTAGCACATACAATGTGGGAATGTAAGTATCATATTGTGTTTGCACCGAAATATAGAAGAAATGTGATATATGGAAAATTAAAAGTAGATATAGGAAAAATCTTAAGAGAGCTATGTAATCGTAAGGGGATAGAGATAATCGAAGCAGAATTATGTCCGGATCACATCCACATGCTAGTAAGAATACCACCGAAATTTAGTGTGTCTCAAATAATGGGATATTTAAAGGGAAAAAGCTCTTTAATCATATTTGATAGACATGCAAATTTAAAGTATAAGTATGGAAGCAGACACTTCTGGTGCAGAGGGTATTACGTGGATACAGCAGGCAAGAATGCGAAAAGGATACAAGAATATATCCGAAGACAGCTGCAAGAGGATGCTACCGCAGATCAGATTAGCTTGAAGGAATATATCGACCCGTTTACGGGTAAGCCGACAAACAAAGGCTAATAAAAAGACCCTTTAGGGTTGGCCAGCGAACACCATGCGGATGGCAAACTATTCAATGCGCTTGCAAGCGCAAGCCGGGAACATGCCCTTATAGGGCTAGAGCAAACCACCGGCTAAGCCGGTGGTCCTGAATTTGCGCAAAATGAGGAAAACTATAATAAAATCCAACATTCGTAAAAAAACCGGGATAAGTTATTGACACTATATATTGTGTGTACTATAATTATCAATACAGCGTATAGTGTTAAGTGCTTTTAATAAGAATTTTACATTTACTTTATATATATAAAAAATAAATATTATGTGGGGGCAATTATGTTTACAGTTATTCTCAAACGAAGCGGCCTGAAAGAGATGTTTCAGCCGCAGAAGATCACCGACGCAATATTCAAAGCAGCAAAAGCTGTCGGAGGAGATGACGAAGAGCTGGCAAACCGGCTGACAGCTCAGGTTATCGACATTGCAAGAATCAAATACGGCGATAGAATCCCGGAGGTTGAGGGCATCCAGGATATTGTCGAACGTGTGCTTATCAAGAACGGACACGCAAAAACTGCAAAAGCATACATACTGTATCGTGAGAAGAGGAAGAGTGCAAGAGAAGACAACGCGCTCATAGGAGCTACTATAGGTATGTTCTCCGGATATCTGGAAGACCAGGACTGGGGAATCAAGGAAAACGCAAACACTCAAAAAAGCGTAAACGGACTTAATAACTATATAAGAGAAGCATTCACAAAAAAATATTGGCTGCACGAGATTTATCCTACAGAGGTAAGGGAAGCGCACCTAAGCGGCGACTGCCATATACACGACCTAGGGTTCTTCGGGCCGTACTGCGCTGGCTGGGATTTGATGCAGCTTTTGATGCAGGGCTTTGGAGGTATACCCGGAAAGGTAGAGAGCAAGCCCGCAAAGCACATGCGTTCTTTTTTAGGACAGGTCGTCAACTCTACGTTTACGACGCAGGGAGAGACTGCCGGAGCACAGGCGTGGTCTTCTTTTGATACCTATCTTGCGCCTTTCATAAGGCGGGACAATATGACGTTCGATCAGGTCAAACAGTGCCTGCAGGAGTTTATATTCAATATAAACGTGCCGACACGTGTCGGGTTCCAGTGCCCGTTTTCCAACCTTACTTTTGATATCAAGGTGCCAAAGACTCTTAAAGATCGTGCAGTGGTCATTGGCGGAGAAGCTCAGGACACAGTTTACGGCGACTATCAGGAAGAGATGGATATGTTCAACCTTGCTTTCTGCGAAGTCATGCTGCAGGGCGATGCAAAAGGGCGTGTTTTTACGTTCCCCATACCGACAATAAACGTAACAAAGGACTTCGAATGGAACAGCCCGGTCGTGGATAAGTTCATGGAGATTACGTGTAAATACGGCATACCCTATTTTGCCAACTATATAAACTCCGATCTTTCGCCGGAGGATGCCGTTTCGATGTGCTGCAGACTGCGCCTTGACGTTACTGAGCTTAGAAAAAGAGGCGGCGGCTTGTTTGGTTCTAACCCGCTTACAGGCTCTATAGGCGTTTACACGATAAACCTGCCGAGGGTGGGGTTTCTTTCACACACAAAGGAAGAGTTTTTAGCAAGGATAAAGAAACTGGCTGAGATCGGTAAAACGTCGCTTGAGATAAAACGCAAGATAATTGAAGACCAGACTGAAAAAGGGCTTTATCCATATTCGGCTGTATACCTAAAGGATGTTAAAAAGAGATCTGGGAGCTATTGGGCGAACCACTTTAACACCATCGGTATTATTGGTATGCATGAAGCGCTGCTCAACTTCATGGGCAAAGGTCTTGAAACTCCAGAAGGCAATGAATTCGCAATTGAGATAATGAACTACTTAAGAGAGCTGATGCAGCAGTTCCAGAAAGAGACCGGACAGCAGTATAACCTTGAGGCGACTCCGGCGGAGGGAACGAGCTATCGATTGGCCAAGCTTGATAAAGACAAGTATCTGGATATAATATCTTCAGGCAGCGAAGTTCCGTATTATACGAACTCTTCGCAGTTGCCGGTCAAATTTACCGACGACATGATGGAGATGATAGAGCTTCAGGACGAGCTGCAGTCGCTCTACACCGGCGGTACGGTCCAGCACTTGTACCTCGGCGAGAGGATAGAGGACATAGAGACTGCAAAGAGCATCATAAAGAAGATATTTACGAAGTACAAGATGCCTTACATCTCGATAACGCCGACATTCAGCGTATGTGACGAGCATGGATATCTTGCCGGCGAGCAGCATGTTTGCCCGCAGTGCGGTGAACAAACGGAGGTCTGGAGCAGGGTGGTCGGATACCTGCGGCCTGTCCAGAACTATAACAAGGGCAAGAAGGAGGAGTACTTCGAGAGAGTCAAGTTCGTTGTCCCGAGTGCTATTTAGAAGATGCAGATTGGCGGTTTTCTTAAAAACTCGTTTGTTGATTACCCCGGCGTTATAGCCTGTGTGGTGTTTGTGCCAGGGTGTAATATGGACTGCTGGTATTGTCATAACAGGCATCTTTGGAACACTCAGGAGCTTGTTGATATACAGGAAGTGGACAAGTTTTTGGATAAACGTAAAGCGTTTATTGACGGCGTAGTGATAACCGGCGGAGAGCCGACGCTGCATAAGGACTTGGAAGAGTTTGTTGACCACGTAAAGGCAAAAGGGTATCTCGTTAAGCTGGACACCAACGGCCTAAGACCTGATGTTGTTAAAAAGCTTATTAACAAGATAGACTATATAGCTATGGATATAAAGGCACCACCCGGTGAAATAAACAGAGTGGTGTCATTTGATATCGATGAAGAGAAGATATGGCAGAGCGCACATATAATAATGGACAGCGGTGTTGATTATGAGTTTAGGACTACTATGATGCCGCTTCTTGGTGTTGAAGATATTAAGAAAATGGCTGAAAAGATAAGAGGAGCAAAGAGATATGCTCTTCAGCAGTATCGCAAGATAGAAAAAAAAGAAGAACTGAAAAGCGTGCCAATAAAGCTTGACCCGCTAAGTCCTGCGGTAATAAAAGAGGCTGCCACGGCAGCCGGTGAATTTGTCGATGAAGTTTTGATAAGAGGTTTATAAGCTACTGGGCTTCGTCCGTTTGAATCTCGTCTATGATCTCGTTTGTAAGTTCCTCCGCTTTATCATAGGCGGGGATAGTCCAAAGGCCGTATGCTGCGCCTGCTATTGCAGCGGCTATAACAATGAGGACTACGAATTTTATAAAGCCCGGGATGAGCTTCCATACTATACCTAACGCTATAAAAAAGAGCACGACAGCGCCAATGATGATTACCCAGGTGGGTATTGCCCTGTCTGTTATCTGTGAAGACACTTCATTTATACCCGTCTCGATTTGTGAGCATGCAGCCAGCACTCCGATTGCAACGAGCACTATCAGCACAACTAAAAGAAACTTTTTCATAAACGACCTCTTTATCTTAGATAGCGTTATTATAATGGAAACAAGGTTAAATGTAAAGCTAAATACGTGACCGGAAGCTATAAAAACAATAGACATCGGTATAGTTTGCCTGTAGTATATAGTTATAAAAGTCTTATTACAGGAGGCGTGTAATGGCTGGGACAGTAACGGTTTTTGGCAGCTTTAATGTGGACCTTTCAAGCAGAGCGGACAGAATGCCAAAGCCAGCGGAAACTATCATAGGACATTCTTTTACGATGGGTGCAGGAGGAAAAGGCTCTAACCAAGCTGTGGCTGCACATCGTGCAGGAGCAGAAGTGAGCATTATCACTAAAGTTGGAAGTGATATGTTTGGTAAAGTTGCGTTTGATTTATACAACGCAGAAGGAATGGATACTTCGCTCGTATTTGTAGATGAAGAGGCGCCGACGGGAACTGCTCTTATAATGGTCAATGAGAAAAGCGGACAGAACCAGATACTTGCGGCTGCCGGAGCATGTATGAATTTTTCCGACAGCGACGTTGAAAAGGCGAGAAGCACAATCGAGAGCAGCAGCATCGTGCTGGTGCAGATGGAAGTCAACCTGGACGCAAACTGGAAGGTAGTTGATATCGCTAAAAAAGCAGGTGCGACAGTTGTTCTGAACCCGGCACCGGCAAGAGACATTCCGGATGAGATACTGGCTAAGGTTGATATTATCACGCCTAATGAAATTGAAGCTGGGGAAATTAGCGGAATTGAAATAAAAACGTATGATGACGCTTCAAGAGCTGCGCAAGTGCTTATTGAAAAGGGCGTGGGAGAAGTTGTAATAACCCTGGGAGAGATGGGCGCATATATTAAAAGCGGCGGCAGACAGGAAGTTATTAAGAGGCTGAATGTTGATGCTGTAGATACTACCGGGGCTGGAGATGCTTTTAACGGCGGATTGGTGGCAGCACTTGCAGAGGGGAAGAGTATATTTGATGCGGCACAGTTTGCAAATGTTGTTGGGGCTCTTAGTGTAACAAAACAAGGGGCGGCACAGGCAGCACCGTTTCGAAAGCAGATAGACGAATTTATTAAACAAAGTGGAGAAGCAAATGATATTAGCAGATAGATTCAATGAGTATAAGGTCCTAGACACTGGAGACGGAGAAAAGCTGGAGGATATCGGCGGTATAATGCTTCAGAGGCCCGATCCTCAGGTCATATGGAAACGGAGCAATCCGCAGATATGGAAACCGCATGCGGTTTATGACAGAAGCAGCAGCGGAGGCGGCAACTGGAGGTTTATCAAACGTGTTCCAGAGAAATGGACTATAAGCTATGGTAAATTGAAGTTTTTCATAAGGCCGACCGGATTTAAGCACATCGGGCTTTTCCCGGAGCAGTCCGCTAACTGGGATTATATAGTTGCAAGAATTAAGGGCAGCGACAGGCATATAAACGTTCTTAATCTTTTTGCATATACAGGGGGAGCTACACTGGCTGCGCTGAATGCCGGAGCAAGTGTTGTTCATGTGGATGCGGCAAAGAGCATGAATGAATGGGCAAAGCAGAATGCGCAGCTTAGCGGACTTGCAGACAAAAGCGTACGGTATATTGCTGATGACTGTCATAAGTTTGTACTGCGTGAACAGCGGCGCGGCAACAAGTATGATGCGATAATAATGGATCCTCCGTCGTACGGGCGCGGCGGCGGCAAAGTGTGGAAGATAGAAGACAATCTTTTCCCACTGGTCGAAGACTGTGCAAAACTATTGTCGGACGATCCGCTGTTCTTTATAATCAACTCGTACACAACAGGGCTTTCAGACGTTGTAACAGCGAACATGCTTCAGATGTGTGTGGCTGCAGAGTTCGGCGGCAGCATAGAATCCGGCACTTTGTGTCTTCCGCAGGAGGGTTCGAAAGTAGTGTTGCCATGCGGAACAACTGCCCGCTGGGAAGCGTAACGCTTCAATATAATCAGAGGGGCTGAAGAGCAAATCAAAAATTTAATCTAACCATTTGGGGGTATGAAGTAATAGGGTTTATAGAAGAAAGGAAGCATAAATGGACTTAAGTGTAATATACGAAGACAATCATCTGCTTGTGGTGAAAAAGCCGTACGGCGTACTAAGCCAGTCGGACATCACGGGCGATGACGATATGCTTTCTCTGTGCAAGGCTTATGTAAAGAAAAAGTACAATAAACCCGGAGATGTTTATCTTGGGCTGGTGCACCGTTTGGACAGACCTACAGGCGGCGTAATGGTGTTTGCACGAACGAGCAAGGCTGCGGCACGGTTGGCGAAGCAGATACAATTCGGGAAATTCGAGAAGTCTTACATGGCTGTACTAACGGCAAGGCCAAGGGAAGATAAAGCAAAGCTGGTTCATTATCTTTTGAAAGATGAGAACGAGAGGATAGCTAAAGTTGTTAATACGGAAAACAAGGGAGCAAAAAGAGCGGAGCTGGAATATGAAGTGCTGGATGAAAAGGATGGGCTTACGTTAGTAAGCGTGCGGCTGCTGACAGGCAGGTTTCATCAGATTAGAGCACAGTTCAATGAAATCGGATGCAGCGTTTATGGCGATATGAAGTACGGAAAACGAGATGTAAAAGACAAACTTGCGCTTTTCGCATGTGAAGTGTGTTTGGAACATCCGACGAGGAAAAAGAATATGTGCTTTAATGCCGAGCCAAAGCAATATCCGTTCAGTTTATTTGATGCACAAAAGCATTATTCAAAATAGATAATGAACAGTGCATGCGAAGAAAAGCTAGTGCCTTTCGCATGTGAAGTGTGCTTAGAGCATCCGACGAAGAAAGAATATATGTGCTTTAATGCCGAGCCAAAGCAATATCCGTTCAGTTTATTTGAAGAACAATAGGAGAAAAAGCATGGATAGAACGAAGGGAATAGCATATTGCGGACTTGCGTGCTGCCTGTGCGAACATACCGAAGATTGTCCGGGATGCAAGAACAACGGGTGCAGCGGGAAAGACTGGTGTAAGTCAATAAAATGCTGCCTTGAAAAAGGGATAGACGGCTGCTGGCAGTGCGATGAATACCCGTGTGATAATCCTATGTTTAAGACACCAAGAGTCCGGGCGTTCATCAGGTTCATCTTAAAACATGGTGAAGAAGCGTTTATGGCGGCTTTGGAGAAGAATGAAGCTAACGGAATGCTGTATCATTATAGTGGAGAGCTGACTGGTGATTATGATAAACCGGAAACGGAAGAAGAGATTATTGAATTAATTATAAAAGGTTCTTAAGTAAAAGAGCGAAACAAGTATATAAAAAAGGCTGCAGATATTTCTATCAGCAGCCTTTTACTGTTTTGCTTATGATTAGTCAGTTTTTTCCGGCTAAGCCTTTTTGTCGTCGTTCTTTTTATTGTCGTCTGGCAGCAGACCCTTTCTTGTAAGGTTTATCCTGCCCTGACGGTCTATCTCTGCAACACGTACGAGGATTTCGTCACCGATGTTTACAACGTCCTCGACCTTTTCTACACGCTTGTTATCAAGCTTGCTGATGTGGACAAGACCGTCTTTGCCGGGAGCCAGCTCTACGAAAGCGCCGAAGTTCATAATACGAACGACTTTGCCCAGATAAACGGCACCAACTTCGATATCTTTAACGATAGCGTCGATAGCGGCCCTTGCCTTCTCGGCAGCTTCCTGGTCGGGAGATGTTATGAATACACGCCCGTCATCCTCGAGGTCTATTTTTACGCCGGTGTCAGCAATTATGCCGTTGATGACTTTGCCGCCGCTTCCAATGACGTCACGAATCTTCTCCGGGTCTATCATAAACTGCATTATCCTTGGTGCATACTTACTCATCTCTTCTCTCGGAGCGTTGATAGCTTCTTGCATCTTTCCGAGTATGAACATTCTGCCGTCGTTTGCTTGAGCAAGCGCTCTTGTAAGGATTTCTTCATCGATGCCTTTGATCTTCATATCCATCTGGATTGCTGTGATGCCTTTTGAAGTTCCGGCAACTTTAAAGTCCATATCTCCAAGGAAGTCTTCAAGACCCTGTATGTCTGTCAGTATAGCAATGTTGCCGTTTTCTTCGTCTTTTATAAGACCCATTGCAACACCTGCAACCGGTGCGCTTATCGGAACGCCAGCGTCCATCAGCGACATTGAGCAGCCGCATATACTTGCCTGGGACGTTGAACCGTTTGAGCTTATACACTCTGATACAGTGCGGATTGCATACGGGAATTCTTCCTCGTCCGGAAGAACAGGCATAAGAGCACGAGCGCCAAGTGCACCGTGACCGATTTCTCTGCGGCTTGTGCCACGCAGCATCTTTGCTTCGCCTGTAGAATAAGGAGGCATGTTGTAGTGATGCATATAACGCTTAAACTCTTCTTCTGATATTCCGTCAACCCTCTGTCCGTCGCCGATTGCGCCAAGAGTAGTAATCGTCATTGCCTGAGTTTCGCCACGTGTGAAAACTGCGCTGCCGTGTGTTCTTGGGAGCACGCCTACTTCACACCATATCGGGCGAATTTCTGTGTGCGCTCTGCCATCTGGTCTCTGGCCTCTGTTGATGATTTTATCACGAACAATTTCTTTCTTTATTCCGTAAAGAATCTCGTCAACATCGCTTGAACAATCCGGGTATTCTTCTTCAAAGTTAGCAACTGTTTCGTCCATAACTGCGCTTAATCGTTCGTCCCTTACATCTCTGTCAGTAGTATCAAGAGCATTTTCTATTTTGTCAAATGCAAACTTTCTTACCTTGGCTGCAAAGTCTTCGTCAACCTGATAGATTTCCGGCACCATTTTCTCTTTGCCGACTTCTTCAACTATTTTGTCGATGAACGAAACGAGTTTTTTGATTTCCTCGTGTGCGAACAGAATTGCATCGAGCATCTCTTTTTCAGTTATCTCTTTTGCGCCTGCTTCTACCATCATCACAGCGTCTCTTGTGCCAGATACTGTAAGGTCAAGAACGCTCTTTTCACGCTGCTCTGAGTCTGGGTTGATGATGTATTCTCCGTCTACCATGCCAACTTCTACCGAAGCTGTCGGGCCCGCAAAAGGTATTTCGGATATTGACAGAGCTATACTTGAGCCTATCATACCGTATACTGCGGGAGGGATGTCCATATCTACACTGAGAACTGTGACAATTACCTGTACGTCGTTGCGAAAGCCTTTAGGGAACAACGGACGGATAGGTCTGTCTATCAGTCTGCATGTCAGTACTGCGTTTTCTGAAGGCCTGCCTTCTCTTTTGATAAATCCGCCTGGTATTTTGCCTACCGAGTATTTCTTTTCTTCGAACTCTACACTAAGCGGGAAAAAATCTATTCCTGCTCTTTGGGTCTTTGATGCTGTTGCAGTAACAAGCACCACCGTTTCGCCGCAGCGAATGAGACAGGAGCCTCCTGCCTGCTGGGCATACTTTCCTGTTTCGACCGTCATAGTTCTGCCGGCCAATTCTGTTTCAAAAATTCTGTGATCCATTATTTTTCTTTCCTCCATTCTTTCTTACCAGAGCATATACACCCCGTATATACCCTTGGTGCATTTTGCACCAATACAAAGAATAGAGCGGCTTATGACCGCTCTATCCGAAATGCCTTACTTTCTTAGGTTCAAGCTGCTTATGACTTCACGGTATCTTTCGATGTCCTTTTTCTTAAGATAGTTGAGAAGCCCTCTTCTTTTACCGACCATTTTGAGCAGTCCGCGACGACTGTGATGATCTTTCTTGTGTGTCTGCAAATGCTCCGTCAAGTGGTTGATACGTTCGGTCAGAAGTGCAATCTGTACTTCGGGAGAGCCTGTGTCTCCTTCAGTTACTGCGTACTTTTCGATAATGCCGCTCTTTTTCTCTTTATCCATGTTTTCCTCCTAGGTAAGTTATCCATTAAACGATGTAGAGCGTTGGATAATTCGCAAAACATCGTATAAGGTCAAAAGCCAACACACATAATAACACAAGAGGGCAGGTTTGTAAATGGTTGTTATTTACCCTATGCAGATGTGCAGTACTCATTATAATGTATATATCATAGTTTGGCAAATAATGATTAGGATAGACCAAATATAATGATTCTCTACTTGCAATCTTTTTAACGTATGTTATTATGTAGAGTATTAAATTATTAGCAGGGTGAAGGACTTTAATGACTGATATAATTTTAATTTGTTTGGTTCTTTTTTTTGCGGCTTTTGTTCAGGCGGCATCCGGCTTTGGTTATGCTATTACTGCGATGGCATTCCTGCCATTGTTTTTGCCGTTGACCGACTGTGTGATGCTAACGATTATTTGCTCTTTTCTGATTATGCTTTATATGTTTTTGAAGTATAGAAAGCATGTGAATTATAAAATAGCAGTGCTGCCGCTTGTTTTTTCAGCAGCAGGCGTTATTACAGGCATGACACTGCTTGTAAATTCTTCTAATGATATTGCGCTTAAAATATTAGGTGGGTTTTTAGTTGCGCTATCAATATATTTCTTTATTTTTGCAGACAAAATAAGAATACCGAACAATCGGATCAGCGCTTCTGCAGCCGGACTGATTTCTGGGCTTACCGGAGGGTTTTTTAATATAGGCGGTCCGCCTGTAGTTTTGTTTTATTGTGTTGCAGCAAAGAGCAAAGAAGAGTATTATGCTACTCTTCAATTTTTATTCTTATGTATAGGTCTTATAAAATTTGGGTTTTTTACTGCCACTATTGGGATATCGCGGCAGGTGTTAAGCGCTTCTCCTTACGGGGTGGCGGCAAGTGTTGTGGGAATGGTCCTCGGAATGCTTGTGTTTGACAAGATGCCGCACAAAATCATAAACAGAGCTATTTATGTTATTATGGCGGTTGCCGGTGCATGGTATCTCTTTAGATAAATTTCAAATTACCAATATATTGGAATAACTTTAAATTTATATAACAAACGATAATCGCACTTGAAAACAGGGGGTTGTATGTTATAATACTTAATTGGGTTATTGATTAGAATTTATATATACATTAAGGAGACATTAATGGCAACCAAACTTTCATTTAGGGGCGGGGTCCACCCTTTAAAGCGCATTCATCACGGGAAATATCTTTCGGAGAAAAGCCAGATAAAGAGATGCAGTGTGCCGGATGAGATCATACTTCCGCTGACTCAACATATTGGAGCGCCTGCCGTATCACTGGTCAAGGAAGGCGACAAGGTCGACTTGGGGCAGAAGATAGCCGAAGCCGGAGGCTTTGTCAGCGTACCCGTTTATGCCAGCGTTTCGGGGACGATAAAAGAGATAAAAGCGTGTCAGACTATCTCGGGGATACCTTGTGCTTCCATTATAATAGAGAATGACCACGAAGACAGATTAAGCCCGGACATTACAAAACCGGCGGACATTTCAGAGCTTGAACCAAAGCAGATAGTTGAGCTTATAAAGGAAGCGGGTATAGTCGGCCTTGGCGGTGCGGCATTCCCGACACACGTGAAGCTATCGCCGCCGCCGGAGAAAAAAATAGACACACTTATAATCAACGGTGCAGAGTGTGAGCCCTACCTTACGGCAGACCACCGCGTTATGCTCGAACATTCCAAACAAGTCATAAGAGGCACCAAAGCCGTAATGAAAGCTCTGGACATTAATAACGCCTATATAGCAATAGAAGATAATAAAAGAGATGCAATAAAAGCTATTGAAGAAGCTGCGAAAAATGAAGGGATAGACGTTAAGACGCTTAAGGTCAAATATCCGCAGGGCGCTGAAAAGCAGCTCATTTATGCTGTAACGAAGCGTCAGGTCCCCTCAGGCAAACTGCCGATGGACGTCGGCGCAGTTGTAGTTAATGTTGGAACGGCATATCAGATATCGTTGGCAGTGGACAAGGGAACGCCGCTTTTTGAGCGTGTAGTTACTGTTACCGGCAGTGTAAACCAGCCTTCCAA
This sequence comes from Christensenellaceae bacterium, assembly GCA_963666505.2. Classification (GTDB taxonomy): domain Bacteria; phylum Bacillota; class Clostridia; order Christensenellales; family SZUA-584; genus JABGQS01. The sequence continues at coordinate 664,028 of CAXXXL010000003.1, forward strand.
TCTTATAATAAGGCTGGGGACGCCGATATCACATGTTATTTCGTTTGTCGGAGGGTTTACCGGCAGCGTTGCAAAGATAATCGCCGGCGGCCCGATGATGGGCATAACGCAGCAGAACCTTGATGCGCCGATAGTTAAAGGAAGCTCAGGTATACTGGTGCTGGACCACAAGATGGCGGCTGCGGCTGAGCAGTCGGACTGCATACGCTGCGGAAAGTGCGTGTACGTATGTCCGATGGGGCTTGAGCCGTATCTTCTAAACGCATATTCTGAGAAAAATGATTTTGCAGCAGCTGAGAAAGCCAACGCATTCGACTGTATGGAATGCGGCTGCTGTTCGTATATTTGCCCGGCAAACAGGTATTTGGTGCAGTCGATAAGGCTGGCAAAGGCTGAAGTTACTGCACAGCGTAAAAGAAAAAACAAATAGATTGATAATATAGACAGACACTGTAGAAAAGAGGTTTTTATGGACAAGTATACCATGTCTTCGTCGCCACATGTCCGTTCAAGCGAATCGACAAGACGAATCATGATTGATGTGATTATCGCACTTGTGCCGGCAACGGCGTGCGGAATTTACTTCTTTGGGCTGAATGCATTGTGGACAGTCCTTGTAAGCGTTGCTGCTGCGGTCGGCGCTGAAGCGCTTCTGCAAGTGATAATGAAAAGAAAAGTTACAGCATTAGACGGAAGCGCCGCACTTACCGGCCTTTTAATTGCCTTAAACCTTCCGCCAAGCGTGCCGCTGTGGATACCGCTTATCGGAGCAGTTTTCGGTATAGCTATTGTGAAGCAGGCCTTTGGAGGAATCGGAAGCAACTTCTTAAACCCGGCCCTTGCGGCGAGGGCGTTCCTTATGGCTTCATGGCCGCAGATAATGACAACATGGACGATGCCTGTGGATGCTGTTTCAACTGCAACTCCGCTTGCTGCTCTCAAGGAGGGCGGAGCTCAGCTTAGCCCATATCTTGACATGGCTATCGGCAACGTCGGTGGATGTATTGGCGAGACAAGCGCAATTGCGCTTTTGCTTGGCGGAATTTATCTTATTGCCCGAAGGGTGATAGACCCGAGTATACCGGTAGTGTATATCGGCACGGTTGCACTCTTTGCGTTTATTGCAGGACCGGAAGGGCTGTTTACAGGAGATGCGCTCTATCACATACTCGCGGGCGGCCTGATGCTTGGCGCTTTCTTCATGGCGACAGACTATACGACATCGCCGATGTCACTGAAAGGAAAGATAATATTCGCACTCGGGTGCGGTGTTATCACGAGCGTGATAAGGCTGTGGGGAGGATACCCCGAGGGTGTTTCATATTCGATACTGCTTATGAACCTGACTGTTCCGCTGATAAACAAGGCTTTTAAGCCAAAGAGGTTTGGAGTAATCAAAGCGGTTGCTGAAACAGGGGGTGATGTGCAATGAAAAACATTATTGTGATGACTGTAAAGCTTCTTGCCATTACCATCGTAGCGGGTCTGCTGCTTGGAGCAGTTAACTATATAACCAAAGAGCCTATAGCAGAGCAGGAATTGGCTGCGGCGAATGCAGCAAGGGCTGAATGTTTCCCGCAGGCAAGCAGCTTCGAAGAAAGAGAAATAGACATACCCGAAGAATACGGAATAATAAACAGTGTCTATACGGCACTGGATGAAGACGGCAACGATATTGGAATAACTGTGGGCGTTACAACAAAAGGCTTTAATGCCGGGCTCAACATGACGATAGGTATAAGTTCGCAGGGGAATGTTACCGGTGTGGTTATCGGAACTAACGAAGAAACACCGGGGCTTGGTGCCAATGCTGCAAAGCCACAGTTTATTGATCAATACAAGGATGTGCTTTACGAGCCTGCGCTTGTTGTAGTGAAGGTGGATCCTGCTGCTGATAATGAAATACAGGCTATTGCCGGCGCTACTATAACTTCAAGAGCTGTAACGGATGCAGTCAATAAGGTTGCAGATTTTTATAACAGCGTTATGGGAGGTGCACAATGAGCAAAAAGCCAAAAGCAATGACGATATTAAAAAACGGTATATTTGATGAAAACCCGATATTCCGTCTGATGCTCGGTATGTGCCCGACGCTGGCTGTGACGTCGGCTGCTTCTAACGGTATCGGCATGGGCCTTGCTGCTACGTTCGTGCTTATAGGCTCGAACGTTGTCATAGCGCTGCTTAGGAATTTCATACCGCCGAAGATAAGGATACCGGCTTTCATAGTCGTTATCGCTTCATTTGTTACTATAGTGCAGCTTCTGCTAAAAGCATATGTTCCTGCACTTGACAAGTCGCTTGGTATATTCATTCCGCTGATAGTTGTTAACTGTATAATCCTTGGGCGTGCTGAGGCTTTCGCATCTAAGAATACAGTATGGTCATCATTCCTTGATGGTCTTGGAATGGGGATAGGCTTTACGCTGGCACTGCTGATAATAGCGACGATAAGGGAAGCTTTCGGCAACGGAACATTCTTTAATATGCAGATATTCGGGACAGGATTTAAACCGGCGCTGATAATGGTGCAGGCTCCCGGAGCGTTTATAACGCTGGGATTGGTGCTTGCGCTGATAAACTATATTTCCCGGAAGAGAAAACAGAAGAAAGGAGCTAGATAGTTATGGATGGTTTTGTAAAGATACTGCTTATACTTCTAAGCTCAATACTAGTTCAGAACTTTGTGCTGTCGAGGTTCCTTGGTATATGCCCCTTCCTCGGCGTTTCGAAGAAGGTTGAGACCGCACTTGGCATGGGCTTTGCCGTAACGTTTGTTATGGCGCTGGCTTCGGTAATATCGTTCCTCGTGCACTATTACATATTGATTCCGCTGCATATAGAATTCTTGCAGACTATAGCGTTCATACTCGTTATTGCGGCGCTGGTTCAGTTGGTCGAGATGGCTTTGCAGAAGCTTGTACCGTCGCTCTATAGTGCGCTGGGTGTTTATCTGCCGCTTATAACGACGAACTGTGCGGTGCTGGGTGTTGCGATTATAAACATAACCGAAGAGTTTACATTCCTGCAGACACTTGTGAACGGCGTTGGTGCAGCTATCGGCTTTACTCTTGCGATAGTGTTGTTTGCCGGTATAAGAGAGAGGCTGGAGTTTTCGAACATGCCGGAGTCTATGAAGGGCTTTCCTGCGGCGCTTATTTCAGCGGGACTTATGGCAATGGCGTTCCTTGGGTTCCAAGGGCTGGTATAAAGGAGAATATATATGATTGGAGAAATATTGCTTCCTGTAGCCGCTCTTGGCGGACTAGGGCTGCTGTTGGGACTGGGACTTGCGGTAGCGTCCAAACTGCTTGCGGTCAAGATAGACCCTAACATAGAGAAAGTAAGAGAACTGCTTCCCGGAGCCAACTGCGGCGGCTGCGGATATCCCGGCTGCGACGGCTTTGCAAAAGCTGTGACGGAAGGCGAGGCGGAAGTTGGCAAATGTACCGTGCTTTCGGAAGACGACTTAAAAGCCATAGCAGAACTTCTGGGCATTCAGGCGGAGATGGGCAAACGCAGAGTAGCAAGAGTGCTCTGCCGTGGTGACGAAGAAAACTGCGGAACGAAGTTTGAGTATTTCGGAGTGTCAGACTGCCGTGCAGCAGCGATGCTTGCCGGAGGACCTGCTTCGTGTAGATTTTCCTGCGTTGGCTTGCTGACATGTGCCAAGGTGTGCCCGTTCGACGCTATCTATCTTAACCCGCATGGTATTGCCGCAGTGCACGAGGACAAGTGCACGGGCTGTGGAAAATGTGCGGAAGCGTGCCCGAAAGACGCTATATTGATTATGGAAGAGGACAACGAGGTTTATATCAACTGTCGTAACACAGACAAGGGAAAAGATGTGTTATCGCTTTGCAAGGCAGGGTGTATAGGCTGCGGACTTTGTGAAAAGAAGTGTCCGTATGACGCTATTACAATGGTGGACAACCTACCTGTTTATGACTATGATAAGTGTACTGCATGCGGAGTGTGTGCGGTTGTTTGCCCAAGAGGAAGCATAGCCTTAAAAGAGCCGATAACAAAAGTTGCAGTAATAGAAGAAGACCCGTGCATAGGCTGCGGAATCTGTAAGAAAGCCTGCCCGACGGGTGCTATAAAGGGCGAAATGAAAGAACTGCATACAGTAAACCCGGACAAGTGTGCGGCATGCGGAATATGTGTAGAGAAGTGTCCTAAAGACGCTATCAAGATATGCGAAAGATAGTACTTGCATCCGGCTCGCCGAGGAGGCAGGAGCTTCTAAAATATATCACTAGTGATTTTGAGATCATGCCGAGTGATATTGAAGAAATTGCTTCCGGCACGCCAAAAGAGCAGGTCTTAAAGCTGGCGCTGGACAAAGCCGCCGACATTGCAAAGAGAAGGCCGGACGATGTCGTTATCGGAGCCGATACACTTGTTGCGATAGGAGCCGAGATACTGGGAAAGCCTATTGATAAGGGCGATGCTGCAAGGATGCTGAGGAAGCTTTCAGGCAACACGCACTGTGTATATACTGGGATCGCAGTGATAGCAGAAACAAAAACTGAAACGAGGTGCGTCGTCACACAAGTCAAGTTCAACGAAATGACCGACGAAGAGATAGAAGAGTATATAGACACCGGCGAACCTATAGACAAAGCCGGAGCATACGGGATACAGGGATACGGCGGAAAGTTCATTGACAGGATAGACGGATGTTATTTCAACGTGATGGGGCTGCCGCAGAGCGTAGTCTACGAAATGATAAGAGAATACTTGTAAAGATAAAAACCCCGAACATGGATCGGGGTTTTTGTAACCGGAGGAAAAATGGAGAACTCTGCAATAAAAAACGCTGATAGATTTAAAGGATTTTCGGATGTGTATGATAGTTCAAGGCCGTCGATGCCCGGCTTTACTGTCGAAGCAATTATAAAATATCTGGGGAAAAAGCCTGATATAGTAGTTGACATTGGCTGCGGGACAGGTCTTTCGACTGTTGTCTGGGAAGGAAACTGCAGCAAGGTAATAGGCGTTGAGCCAAGCGACGACATGAGGCGCATTGCAGAGGCGAAACGTAGCGATACAGTATCTTTTATAAAAGGATATTCACATGAAACGGGACTGGAGGATGAGCTTGCCGATGCAGCCATTTGTTCGCAGTCTTTTCACTGGATGGAGCCTGTTTCAACGCTGAAGGAAGTATCACGCATACTCAAAAACGGCGGAGTGTTTGCGACAGTGGACTGCGACTGGCCGCCGATATCCGACTGGAGAGTTGACAAAGCATATACCGACATGTTTGATAAGATACATGAGATGGAGAACAATGTGCCAGAGCTTAAAGACAACTTTAATAGGTATGAAAAAAGCAAACATTTAAATAATATAAAGTCTTCCGGATACTTCAGGTTTGCTAGGGAGTTAGTCTTTTCGAACACTGAAAAAGCAACGGCGCAAAGGCTGATTGCTTTGACGGAAAGTCAGGGAAGCTTGCAGAACGTGCTGAAGCACAAGCTGCAGCTTATTTCGGATGATTTTGAAAATTATAAAAGCCTAGTTAAAGATGTGTTTGGAGACAACAAATTTGACATCTGGTTTTCGTACAGGATGAGGATCGCGGTTAAATAGAACCAAGGCAGCGTTTCGTTGAGGGAGAAGGATGAATAAGAATCTGTCGGATATGACATTGGAAGAGCTTTGGCGGCTGTTTCCTATAGTACTGAAAGAGCATGATCCAGCGTATTTTGACTGGTATGAAACTGAGAAGAAAGAGCTTCTTGGCTGTCTTCCCGGTAGCGCTGTAAAACGGATAAGCCACATAGGCAGCAGCGCCGTTAAAGGGCTGGTAAGCAAGCCGACGGTCGATATATTGCTGGAGATAGACAGCGATGGCTCTATTGACCAAATAGTTGATATATTGAAGGATAGCGGATGGTTACTTATGTCACAGTCTGATGAGCCGTATGTAAACAGGTCGTTCAACAAAGGCTATACGCAGGATGGTTTTGCGGAGAAGGTGTATCATCTTCATGTTCGTTACTATGGCAACTGGGACGAATTTTACTTCAGGGATTATCTGATTGCGCATGAAGAAGCTGCAAAGAAGTATGCAGAGCTTAAGCTGTCGCTGATGCAAAAGTATAAAAATAACAGAGACGGATACACTGATGCAAAGACGGATTTTATAAAAAAGTATACTGACAAAGCAAGAGAGGAATTCGGCGGAAGGTATAAGCCTGAGGAACATTAAAAACAGCTTCGCCGGATTCTTCAGGCGAAGCTGTTTTAGTCTGGATCGGTATTATGTCATTTCCTATAGATGTTAATTGTGACTTTGCCGTTTATAAGCTCTAAGGTTTTTCTTTTTTCAGAAGCAAGTTTTGGCAATGGGCTATCGCCAATCAAATTCCCGGTTTTAAAAACAGACAGCATGATTCCGACAAGGAACATGTTGATTATAATGCTTACGCTATTTGACGAAAAAAACGGAAGTGTTACTGCGTAAACGGGAAGCAGGCCAATGTTTCTTAAAGTGGAAAACAATATTTGCACGGTCAGAGTCAGCAATGCCGCATGAGAAGTCAACTTGCCGAGCAGGCTCTTCTGTTTTTTTATCTGTAGAAAGGCTATTGATATGAAAGCTGTAAATACAGTAACTATAACGGCAAAAGAGATCCAACCGTATTTACAGATTAAATATGCCAGTGGATAATCTGTCCTTATATTTTGCATGTACGGCACAAATAACGAGCTGGAGCTGGCGCCTATTAGTTTAGCATTATATACAATATCTCTAGCCATGTTAAAATAGTGATTGGATGTCTCAATACCGTAATTGACATAATTGAGGTTTTGATATATGACCAATCCTATAAACGGCAGCGGAATAATGTATATCATCAGCAGGCCAACGGTTTTATTGATACTAAACCATCCTTTAGATATCGCATAGGTTAGCATAATTACACAAACGAGCGACAGCATTATCAGCATTGACAAACTGGAGAAGCAAAAGTATGCGGGTATAAAGAAGTAGAACCCGCATGAAAGAAGCCCAAGGTATCTTTTGCCCCGGTGCTGATAGATTATGCCTGCGTATATTACAGGGAAAAAAGTGTCAACATTTTTGAAATCTCATATGACAGATAGGAATATCTTAGAATTAATAAGACAATAATATAGCTGAAGTATATGAGTTTCGAATACTTCGCTAGTATCGTAAAATCAAGAAAGATTCCTCCGGCAAATACAGCTGTTCCAATAAGAAGCGTTATTATCATACTGGTAAGATAACTTTGCGAATAGAACAGGGGTTCACTCATGTTTATAATCAGCCTTACTGCTGCTCCTAGTAAAAGAAGCGCTATTGCAAAGATGATTATACGCCAGTTAGGCTTGGGACGATATGTTCCGTCCAGCTGCGTGCCAACTGTGACGGGGTCGCCCATCTGCCTGACAGCTTCTGCTTCCGCCGAACTCTCGTTCATTCCCTGTTTTAAATAAGTGTCCTTTTGATCTGTCATGTGGTCGGTCAGTTCTTTGGCTACGGAAGGGTGCGCTTTCTTCCACCTGATCTGTTCGCAGACCGTTTTAATATATTCATTGATTTTATTATGCTGTGACAATTTCGGCACCCCCTTTCAAAACGCTGTTTACAGCAGAGGTGTATTTGTTCCATTCGTCCTGTTTTTCCTGAAGCAGGCCTTTGCCTTTTTTAGTAAGGCTGTAGTATTTTCTTACACGAACGCAATCGAGGTTGTTTTCGTAGGACTCTACCATACCCTTGACTTCAAGATTGTGAAGTAATGGGTATAGCGTGCCTGCCTTCAGCGAAAAAGTATCGTCTGATTTTTTAGCAAGTTCTTCTATCATCTGATAGCCGTACATGTCCTTTTCTTCCAGCAGCTTAAGAATCAGCATTGTAGTGCTGCCGGTCATAAGGCTTTTATCTATCTTCACGGTTTTCACCTCCGATATATAGATTATCTATATATAATGATATACCGACTATCTATATATGTCAAGTATAATCTAGAAAAAAGTGGATAAAAAAACTCTCAGGTTTATTTGAGAGTTTCTAAAATGAGATATACTATTTTGTCCAAGAGTTTTATTCTTTCTCAACAGAAAATCTCAACGTGGTTTTCAACTTCTCCGGCACAGTCTTTCTTGCGTCAGTCAAATATATTTCTTTGTGTGAACGCTGAGTTCTTTTATACCCGTTCTTGTCGCAGAATGCCTGCATTTTCGCAAACGAAGCGGGCTCGGTGTCATAACTGCCAAGGTGAAGCATCTGGATACACAAGCCGTCGGCAATACGCTCGAAACTAACATCTTCAATCAGCGGATGCGGCTTTTTCTTCTTTACAGCAGCAATTACATCGGCAGCCAGAGTTTCGGTAATGAAATCCGGCTGCCTTATCATAATCTTGTACTTGAGGTTGTTTTTATCGAGCGGACCGGCTGATTTGGATTTGTCGAGAAGGTCCCATACACCCTCCAAGGGGAAGACAGCATATTCATAATACCCATCCGGTACAGGGCCTTTTTTCGGCAGCATCTTGACTGCATATGAAAGAGAATACAGCACGCCAATAGCCTCGGCAAACGGATCGCTGTTTGGGTTACCGCTGCCTTTTAGCGTGAAGTGCGGATATTCGCCGACGTTGATTATAGTTGGCTCGGTTTTTGGAATATACAGTTCTTTATCTTTTTTTCGCCACTCGTATTTCATAATGCCTCCGTTATTCGACCTCTACTGGTATACAGATATCGACTTTCATTTTACCGCTGCAGCTTACGTCATCTCCACTGTTGGTATATCTTTCGAACGGAACACTGTTTGCCGGTTTATAGCCGCTCTGAGGCAGCCATTGGCCGCACATATAGCCCCATGCCTGTCCGTACTCTTGGGAAGTCAGATTAAACGTGCCCACGGCATAGTTTCCACCCTCGATCGTCATTTCACCGAATTCGCCTGAGGCTTCTACCGAAGCTGGTATAGGGACGCATACGCTGAGCCGAAGCTTCTGTTCGTCAGTGATGTTCGGGTCGTCGTGGTAGATGATGTATGAGGTTGACATGTCTATTCCTCTCGGGCCCGCCCAAGCGCCCAGCTTGGCATAAAGGCTTTCAAACAGTTTTTCGTCGCCAGCATACGGGCCTACATAACGCAGGTATGCTACTCTTGTGTTCTCCATCTTTTCGATTACAACTTTTGTTTCCATTTCAAACCTCCTGAATATTTCTTTGTGATCACCATCTACATCATACAAAGAATAAAAGGAGGCTGCATTGCTGCAGTTGCGGAGCAGTTGACTAAGGCTGCTGTCCTTTTGACTCTGGTTGCTTTTTCGAAATTCACTGGGCGACATACCAAAGCTTTTCTTGAACATCCTGCTGAACACAGCGGATGAAGAAAAACAAAGAGAGTGGGCGATCTGTGTTACGGGTTTGGACGATGAACACAGCAGAGCTGCTGCTCGCTCTAGCCGTAGACGCCATATGAAGGAGAAAAGCGTCTCGCCCGTCATAGCGCTGAAAATGCGGTGAAAGTGATACTGCGAAAAACCTGCGACTGTTGAAAGTTCTTCAAGTGTCAACTCTTCCGCTAGATTTTCGTCAATATAGTCCAAAACTTTATTTATTCTACTGATGTACTCGTTAGCTTGATTTTTATCCATATATTTTCACCTAAGCTTGATTATAAGCAATTATATCATATATTTAAAGGTAGGCAAATATATTTTCTATAAGATGGTTTGAAGAAACAAAATCAGACTACACAAAGTGTGCATATTGAGGACAGAGAATTAGGATTTATTAACATCAATTTGTCAAAGTCTTTTAGCTTGCGGTAACGTTTTTGGTTCTCTTTTGTCTTAAAGCGTTTCAGTGCACTGCAAATTTTCATATCAGTTTTTTCAACTTGGTTTATATAATTAAAAAGAATACCCTTAACGGTTGACCATTATGATAAAAAAATATATAATAATTATGTTTGCGATAAGATTTTCAGCAACGGCTAGAATAGCCTTTAATTTATAGTTTTAAGGTTTTAGCATAGATATTTTGAAGTCCCAATTTTAAGGAGGAAAAAATGGCAACAAAACAAACCATTGATGGTAATACCGCTGCTGCTCATGTAGCATATGCGTTTTCTGACGTCGGCGCTATTTATCCTATCACACCGTCATCAAATATGGCGGAAGTATGCGACGAATGGTCCGCATACGGCAGACTAAATATGTTTGGTCAGAAGATGAGAGTTGCTGAAATGCAGTCTGAAGGCGGAGCAGCGGGCGCTGTTCACGGATCTCTTGCAGCAGGAGCTTTTACATCGACCTTTACTGCTTCACAGGGATTGCTACTTATGATCCCGAACATGTACAAGATTTCAGGTGAATTATTACCTACAGTTTTCCACGTTAGCGCAAGAAGCGTTGCAACTCACGCTCTTTCGATTTTCGGAGACCACAGCGATGTTATGGCAGCGAGGCAGACAGGTTTTGCAATGCTTGCATCGGGCAGCATTCAGGAAGTTATGGACATTGCAACAATAGCGCACATTTCTACTTTAAAATCCAGCGTACCGTTTGTACATTTCTTTGACGGTTTCAGAACATCTCACGAAATTCAAAAAATAGAGCTGCTTGATTATGAAGATATGGCAGAGCTTGCTGACAAAGAAGCAATTGCTGCATTCAGAGCCGGCGCTATGAACCCGGACCATCCGAGGCTTCAGGGCACGGCAGAAAACCCGGATATATTCTTCCAGAACAGGGAAGCTGCAAACAAGTATTACGATGCAACTCCGGCTATCGTAGAGCAGGCTATGGAAGATTTCTATAAGAAGTTTGGTAGAAAATATAACCTGTTTGATTACGTGGGAGCACCGGATGCTGAAAGAGTAGTAATACTCATGGGCAGCGGTACAGAAGCTGTTGAAGAGACTGTAAACTATCTTGTTTCAAAAGGCGAGAAAGTCGGCGCAATCAAAGTTAGGCTTTACCGTCCGTTCAGTGCTAAGCATTTCCTTGCGGCTATACCAAAGAGCGTAAAGAGCATTGCTGTGCTTGACAGGACAAAAGAGCCGGGCAGCGCAGGCGAGCCTCTCTACCAGGATGTTGTTACAGTTCTTGCAGAGAACGGAAGCGATATAAAGGTAGTCGGCGGAAGATACGGCCTCTCATCCAAGGAATTCACACCGACGATGATAAAAGCTGTTTACGAAAACCTTGCTGGCGAGATGAAAAACCATTTCACAGTAGGTATCGAAGACGATGTAACAGGACTTAGCCTGCCGCTTGGCGACTGCATCGACTCTGCACCGGAAGGCACATACAGATGTAAGTTCTACGGCCTTGGCAGTGACGGTACTGTCGGTGCAAACAAGAACTCTATCAAGATAATCGGCGACCATACTGATATGTATGCACAAGGTTACTTCCAATATGACTCAAAGAAATCCGGCGGAATCACTGTATCTCACTTAAGATTCGGTACAAGCCCGATACAGTCAACCTATCTGATTGACGCTGCAGACCTTATTGCCTGCCACAACCCGTCATACGTAACTCGTTATGACATGCTGGACGGCATCAAGGACGGCGGGATTTTCCTTCTTAACTCTCCGTGGAGCTTAGAGGAAATGGAACAGGAGCTTCCTGCAGTTCTTAAGAATGCTATTGCAAAGAAAAACCTCAAGTTCTATAACGTTGATGCTATAAAGATTGCAAGCGAAGCTGGAATGGGCAACCGTATAAACACGGTTATGCAGGCAGCTTTCTTTAAGGCAGCCGGTGTTATTCCGGAAAAAGATGCTATAGATTATATGAAACAGGCCGTTAAGAAGACATACGGCAAGAAGGGCGACAAGATAGTCAAGATGAACTATGACGCTATCGACATGGGCGCTGCTGGGATGACAAAGATAGATTATCCTGATTCTTGGGCTGACACTACACAGGGCGCACCCGTTGCCACCCCTCCGGCAGAAGCCGGCGACTTCTTCAATGACGTCGTGTTCCCGATCGTTTCACAGAAGGGCGACTGCTTGCCTGTTTCAAAATTTGACCCGAGGGGCTACTTCCCGTCGGCTACTTCACAGTTTGAAAAGCGTGGCATTGCTGTCAACGTTCCCAAGTGGATACCTGACAACTGTATTATGTGTAATCAGTGTTCGCTGGTCTGCCCGCATGCGGTTATCCGTCCGTTCCTTGCAAAGGAAGAGGATGTTAAGGATGCCCCTGAAAAATATATTACTAAAGACGCAAGAGGCAAGGACATTGCAGGACTCAAATACAGGATGCAGGTTTCACCGCTTGATTGTACCGGATGCGGAAACTGCGCAGACATTTGCCCGGCAAAGGAAAAAGCTCTTGTTATGACTCCGTTGGCGGATGTGGTGGAAACAGAAGGCGAAAACTGGGAATTTGCTGTGAAGATACCAAGGCCGGAAGTGACGACGAACAAAAACTCCGTCATCGGTTCGCAGTTCCAGCAGCCGTTGTTCGAGTTTTCGGGCGCATGTGCAGGCTGTGGTGAGACACCGTACGTCAAGCTCGTAACTCAGCTGTTCGGTGACAGGATGATGGTAGCAAACGCAACTGGATGCTCATCCATATATGGCGGCAGTGCACCGACGTGCCCGTATGCAGTCAACAAAGACGGCCATGGCCCGGTGTGGGCAAACTCGCTGTTTGAAGACAACGCAGAGTTTGGCTACGGCATGAACCTTGCTATGGTGCAGCGCAGAGCAAAGCTTAAGGACACGGTTGCAAAAGCCATTGAAGCGGACCTTTGCTGTGACGATATCAAGCAGGCGCTCTCGCAGTGGCTCGAAGATGCGAACAAAGCCGAGGAATCTAAGGCGGCAGCAGCGAAGCTTAAAGAGCTTCTGCCAAGCGCTATCGAGAAGACTGGGGGAGAAGGCAAAGCTCTGCTAGAAGAGATAATGAAAGATGAAGACTTGTTTGTTAAGAAGTCGATATGGATATTCGGCGGCGACGGCTGGGCATATGATATCGGTTACGGCGGTCTTGACCACGTGCTTGCAATGGGCGAAGATGTCAACGTTCTTGTTATGGATACCGAAGTTTATTCCAACACAGGCGGACAGGCAAGCAAAGCTACGCCTACGGGCTCGACGGCCAAGTTTGCGGCGGCCGGTAAGCGCACAAAGAAAAAGGACCTTGGTGCAATATCCATGACGTATGGATACATCTATGTTGCGCAGGTCTGCATGGGTGCAAACCACAACCAGCTTATAAAAGCGCTGGCTGAGGCAGAGGCTTATGACGGTCCTTCAATAGTTATTGCTTACTCGCCGTGCATCAACCATGGCATCAACATGAGCAAGTCTCAGGCAGAGGAGAAAAAAGCAGTGGAGGCCGGTTACTGGCATCTATACCGCTATAATCCGCAGCTCAAGGAAGAGGGCAAGAACCCGTTCACGCTCGACAGCAAAGAGCCGTCTACGAGCTATCAGGAATTCATAGAAGGCGAGATCCGCTATAAGACACTGCAAAAGCAGTTCCCCGAAGCGGCAGAATCGCTGTTTGAGATTGCCGAGAAGGAAGCCAAAGAGCGCTATGAGTATTATAAAACGCTGGCAGATAAATAGTTAAAAAAAACGAGAAGCTCTCTGTGTAAAACAGGGAGCTTTTTTGTAATATGCTATGTTACATAATTAACAATATATGTTATAATATACAGGGCAATACTAATATACAAAATCGGATTATATAAGCTTACGATCAAACAACAGTTATTTACAAAACTAAATCATGATTAATAATCGAAAAATAAAATTAAGGAGTGGAACTATGTATTGTAATAATTGCGGACACGAAGTTGCACAAACTGATACCTTCTGCGTGAACTGCGGAGCACCGGTCACTGCACCGTCTGCTGCACAGCAGCCGTTGCAGCCGGCAGCGCCTCCTCCAATAACAGCGCCTGGTCAGGTGCCTATGCCGACAGCAACTTACGGACAGCCGGAAGTCATGCAGGACAGGGGAGTATACGGCAGGTTCGGCGGGCTTATGATTTATGGCGGGCTCATTATATTACTACTTATAGCCGGTGCAGTTTCATCGGGAATGTTTTTGGATGGCAGGAACCTAATAAACGTATTCAGACAGCTTATAACAATGCTTCCGCTTGCTTTCGCAGTGGGGATTACTGTCAAGCATAAGGGTATCGATATATCGTTTGCGGCGATGTTCGCACTTACTGCAGGGATACTGCTTTCTGCAGAGAGCCTCGGAGTGGGGATAGTGATTGCTTTGCTGGCGTGCATAATTGTAGGGGCGATCAACGCTGTTGGAATACACTTTCTAAAACTTCCCGGTCTGCTTGTCACAATAGTTACTTATTTGATAGTCGGATATATTGCAACTTTTCTTATAAGGAACGGAGCAATGCGTCCAATGAGAATTGAGCCTACGCTTATGTATGTAGTAGCATTGATCGCAGCGGTAGTGGCGGTTGCAGCTGCTCTGCTTTCATCCATAGGCAAGAACCATAGGAATAAGTTCTGGTCAACGCTGGTCGTGTATGCAGCAAGCGGCATTCTGGCCGTGCTTTATTGTCTTACTATTATGGTAAGGGTGCAGGCGGTAGTATATAGCGGAAGTGAGAACCTTGTTACTACAATAGTTTTCATTGCGTTGTTCCTTGGAATAACAAGGTTCTTTAAAAGCAAGGCGCTTGGAGTTGTGTTTGCTATAATTCCTGTAATGGTTTTGGTGCTGTTTAATAACCTGTTTGCACTGCTTGGATTGCTTGCATATCTGCAACAGGTTATTCTGCTGGTCTTTGTAATAATAATGATATTCTTGGTGATGTATAGAGGCAGGGCACAGCTATTAGGACAGAGACTAGACAGGATGTACAGAGCGAAATCATGGATTGCGATGATACCGCTTTTTGTTATACTGTTGAGTGGAATCCTGCTTGCGATAGTTTTGTCAGTTACGATGGGCAGACCGTCGCAGATATACTTTGTGTTCTCAGGAATAACAGCAGATATCATACTGTTTCTGATAGCAATAGGCATTAGTATAGCGTATGGGCTTATGAAGCCGAAGGGAAGCACGATAGTATAAAGCATCCTATATAAAAGAGGCTCTGGCACAGGACGTCTCAGGGTCTCTTTTTGTGCCAGAAAGAAAAAAGCTCTGAAGTGAATTAGCTCCAGAGCTTTATAATACAATTATCTTTTCCCTACAACACTCTCGTAGTCATACAGCTCGTCCATTGGTTCAAGCTCGTTTACCATGAACGCTCGTATGTATGCTTTGTCACGTGTGATGGAGTGTATGTAGTAGTCGTTCTTAAGATAGAAAGATACAGAACTACGTTTTTTACTTGCGGTGTGCAGAGTTACTGCACGAACGCCTAGTGCTCTGCATTCCTGGTGGGCTTTTTCGAGCAGCAGACCGCCTATGCCTATCGCCTGAATATCCGGGTCGATGGCAAGACGGGAAAGATAAGCTATATTGTCGTCCAAGACTTCGAAGCGCACTGCGCCTGCAAGCTCTCCGTCGAGCAGGCAAAGGTATACATACTTTTGCCTGATATCGCTGATGATATCATCAAGCGTTTCATTAAGCGCATCTACATGCCCTTCTTTACGTATCTCCTGAGCGTATGCAACAAAAGCTTTATGCGTTACATTCTGTATATGCTGGGCGTCTTCAACGGACGCTTTTTTAAAAAATATACTTTCCATTTTTCAGTTTTTCATCAGCATAGCCATGACTGCTTTCTGGGCATGCAGACGGTTTTCTGCCTCGTCAAAGACTGCGCTCTGGCTGCCATCTATGACTTCTGCAGTCACTTCTTCGCCACGATGCGCCGGCAGGCAGTGAAGGAAAATAGCTTTCTTATCTGCTTTTGACATCAGTGCGCTGTTAACCTGGAATTCTGAGAAGTGGGAATACTTTTGGTCAGCTTGTGATTCCTGGCCCATGCTTGCCCATACGTCTGTGTAGATGGCTGTCGCTCCCTCTGCAGCGGTGCGTGGATTGTGAGTTATAATAACTTCTGCACCGGTCTCTGAGGCTGCCTGCTTTGCCTGCGCAAGTATAGCTGCATCCGGTTCATATCCGTCAGGACAGGCCACGGTGATATCGAGCCCGACTTTTGCACAGCCGACAAGCAGCGAGTTTGCTACGTTGTTACCGTCACCGATAAACGCCATTTTTCCTTTGAAGCTTTCAAAATTCTCATAGTACGTCATAAGGTCGGCTAAAACCTGGCACGGGTGAAGAAAGTCTGTAAGCCCGTTGATTACAGGGATGCTGCCGTATTTGGCAAGACCGTCAACGTCACTCTGAGCAAACGTCCTTATCATAATACCATCTACCATACGGGATAGAACTTTGGCGGTGTCGGATATCGGCTCTCCACGCCCAAGCTGTATGTCGTTTGCCGATAGGAACTGTGCGGTTCCGCCGAGCTGGTATATACCGGCTTCGAACGACACTCGTGTCCTTGTCGAGCTTTTAGTGAATATCATCGCAAGGATCTTGTCACGCAGCAGTTTGTGGTCCTGCTTGTTTTTCTGATATTGTTTAAGCTTCAGCGCCATAGCGAGAAGCTGATATATTTCATCAGGCGTATAGTCTGACAGCCTAAGCATATGCTTCTGCGCAAATTCTTTCTTCGGTTTATAATCGTATAAATTCATAGTAGTTTCCTTTCATTAAGAGAGACAGCAACGAGAATTTTAAACTGGTTGCTGCAGTGCTGCCTTAATACTTAAGGTATTCACCAAGCGGAATATGATGCTGTTCGATGTCGCTTTCGTCAATAACGCTGAGCAGTGCATGCAGCGTATCTAGCGAGGTTATGCACGGCACATCCCATTCCATAGTGGTTCTTCGAAGTATGAACCCCAGTCTATCTTTAAGCTTGCCTCTCGTAGGGGTGTTGACGACCATAGAGACCCTGTGGTTTTTGATCGCAACAACTACGTCCTCCTTCTTAATCAGCATACACCTTAGTCCATGCTGCCTATAGTATGCGCATGTACCGTCGGTGCCTGCGATATCGAAACCCATATCTATCATCATCTGTGCGCTGCTAAGCGACTCTTCGATGTCCCTTGGTGTAATTGAGAAGAGTACGGGCTTTTCTTTATCCGGCATCCTTATACCGGAAGCCACGAACGCTTTTCTAAGCGCTGCAAGATATGTCGTATCCGTCCCCATAACCTCGCCGGTGGATTTCATCTCCGGTCCGAGGAAAATGTCAACCGTAGTCAGCTTGGAAAACGAGAACACAGGAGCTTTTACTGTAATAAGGTTGCTTTCCTTCTGCAGGCCGGATTTATATCCCGCATCCGCAAGCGATTCTCCCATCATTATTCTCGTAGCGGCAGTTACTATAGGTATACCGGTAACCTTTGAGAGTATCGGCACCGTACGGCTGGCACGGGGGTTAACCTCCAACACATACACATCGTCATTATTGTCTATTATGAATTGTATGTTGAAAAGGCCTTTGATGCCGAGCTCTTTTCCTATCCTGATAGTATAATTAACTATTGTTTCTTTAGTCTCCTGGCTAAGTGTCTGGGTAGGGTATACCGCAAAACTGTCGCCGGAGTGTACACCCGCACGCTCTATATGCTCCATAACGCCGACAACAAGGCACTCCTCACCGTCACATATACTGTCCGTTTCAACTTCTTTTCCAGTAAGGTATTTGTCTATAAGCACAGGGTGTTCAGATGAGATATCGACAGCATATGTCATGTATTCCTTAAGCTCTTCGTCGTTGTATACTATCTCCATTGCACGGCCGCCCAGCACGTATGACGGGCGAACTAGTACAGGATATCCTATATCATCTGCGATTTTAAGAGCGTTTTCTAAAGAAAATGCCGTTGCACCCTTGGGCAGCGGTATGCCTAAACGTTCGAGCACCTGCAGGAACTCCTCCCTGTCTTCGGCTTTATTTATACCGTCTACTGTAGTGCCGAGTATGTTGACACCTGCAAGCTCAAGCTCTGCGGCAAGGTTTATAGCCGTCTGTCCGCCGAACTGAACAATAACGCCCATGGGGCGCTCACGTTCGATAACATCGAGCACGCACTCCCTGTCGAGCGGCTCAAAATACAGCTTGTCGGACGTATCAAAGTCTGTTGAGACTGTTTCAGGGTTGGAGTTTATGATTATAGATTCATATCCAAGCTCACGCAGAGCTATGACGCTGTGCACGCTGCAATAGTCAAATTCTATTCCCTGTCCTATACGGATGGGTCCTGAACCCAGAACAAGCACCTTCTGCCTGCCGCTGTCCCTTGCCTCGTCGAAGTCGTCATAGCAAGAGTAGTAATACGGCGTTTTAGCCTCAAACTCGCCTGCACATGTGTCTACCATCTTATACGACGGCTTTAGATTCATGGCATAACGAATAGTTTTTATGACCCGCGCGGATGTGCCCACGAGATTCGCTATATACCCGTCGCCAAAACCGTATTTCTTGCACTTTATAAGAAGCTCTGGCGGAAGAGTCTCGAAGTTATATTTCTTAAGCTGTGATGAAAGCTCCACTATGTTCTTAAGTTTTCCGAGGAAGAACTTATCTATCTTAGTTATTTTCCATATTTCGTCTATGCTGTAGCCGCGTTCAAGCGCTTCAGACACAACGAATATACGCTCGTCGTCCGGGTTTTTGAGTGAGAACTCTATTTCAGTGTCGGACCACTCGGATATTGACTTCATACCCAGTTGATAGTCCAGTTTAACATCAACGCTGTCGATGGCTTTGAGCAGAGATTCTTCAAAAGTCCTGCCGATTGCCATGACTTCGCCCGTTGCTTTCATCTGGGTGCCAAGCGTCCTTGTGGCTGTTACGAACTTGTCGAAAGGCCAGCGGGGAACTTTGGTGACGACGTAGTCGAGCGTAGGTTCAAAACAGGCGCAAGTTTCACCGGTTATCGGATTTGTTATCTCGTCAAGACCGTAACCGACTGCTATTTTGGCGGCTGCACGGGCTATTGGGTATCCTGTTGCTTTGCTTGCCAGCGCTGAAGAACGGCTGACACGAGGGTTGACTTCTATTACTATATAATCGAAGCTGTCCGGGTCTAGCGCATACTGCACATTGCAGCCGCCTTCTATCCCGAGCGCACGGATTATCCTTATTGCTGATGAGCGAAGCATCTGATACTCTTTGTCGGCAAGAGTCTGAGACGGTGCAACGACTATGCTGTCACCTGTGTGTATGCCGACGGGGTCTATATTTTCCATGTTACAAACGACTATGCAGTTGTCGAAAGAATCCCGCATAACTTCATATTCTATCTCTTTATATCCAGCTACGCTTTGTTCCAGAAGCACCTGGTGTATCATAGAGAAGCTAAGCCCTGTGCCCGTTATCTCGCGCAGCTGCTCTAAGTTATAAGCAATGCCGCCGCCTGTTCCGCCGAGTGTGAATGCAGGGCGGACGATTATCGGAAATCCTGTGGATTTTGAGAACTCTTCAGCTTCATTTATGCTGGAGCATATTACGCTGCTGGCGATAGCTTCGCCTATCTCGTTCATAGTTTCTTTGAAAAGCTCCCTGTCTTCGGCGAGCTCTATTGACCTAAGAGAAGTACCGAGAAGCTCTATATCAAGCTCTTCAAGTATGCCTGATTTATCAAGCTCCATCGCCATATTTAGACCGGTCTGCCCGCCTAAAGTGGCGATGATACCGTCAGGCATTTCTGTGCGTAGTATATCGCTGACTACCTCGAGCGTGATCGGCTCTATGTATACTGTGTCGGCAGTTTCCTCGTCTGTCATTATAGTAGCGGGATTGGAGTTGATAAGCACTACCTCATAGCCCTCTTCCTGCAGAGCACGGCAGGCCTGAGTGCCCGAATAGTCGAATTCCGCTGCCTGGCCGATAACTATCGGTCCGGAGCCGATAACCAGTATTTTCTTTAAATCAGTTCTTTTTGGCATAGTTTCTCCCTAGTCTATTTTAATACCTTGTAAAGAGCCGCTGTCAGCTCGTCAATGTGCTTTTTTTGTATGGTGTATGGCGGAAGGAAACGCAGTACGTTTGCCCCTGCAGTTGCTGTTACGAACCCCATGCTCAGGAGTTTTTTAAGTACTTCCTTTGCTACGACGGATTCATCAAGGTCTATGCCAAGCATAAGACCTTTGCCACGCACTTCTTTTATGCAGCCGCAGGTTTGCTTAAGATCAGCAAGCTGTTGTTTGAAGTAGCTGCCTGTTTTCTTGACGTTGTCAAGTATAGCTGTAGTCGTCAGCTTATTAACTACGTAATATGCGGCGGTGCAGGCAAGGTGGTTGCCGCCGAACGTGCTGCCGTGGTCTCCTGCCTGAAGTGCATCTGTGGCTTTGCCGCGGGCAAGAAAAGCGCCTATCGGGAATCCGTTCCCGAGCGATTTTGCAATTATAACAACATCCGGAATTGCACCCAGGGCAGGCGAGGCAAGGAATTCTCCGGTTCGTCCGCAGCCTGTCTGTATCTCGTCGGCTATCATGAGTGCGCCGTATTTGTCGCAAAGAGCCCTTACGGCTTTGTAATATTCAGTGGTTATTGCAATTATGCCGCCTTCACCGATTACGGGTTCTATCATTACTGCTGCGGTTTCGCTGCTTACGGCGTTTTCCAGCTCTTCGATAGCGTTTGGAGCAACATACGTGAACGTCTGGGTCAGCGGCTTGAAGGCATTATGGAACTTCTCCTGGCCTGTTGCCGCAAGTGTTGTCATCGTACGGCCATGAAAGCTGCCCTTGATAGTTATTATCTGTTTGCGCTCTTTACCGGAGTTAAAGTGGTATTTGCGTGCAAGCTTGATGGCTCCTTCGACTGCTTCAGCACCGCTGTTTGAAAAAAAGGCCTTGTCCATTCCGGTTGCCTTGCATAAAATTTCCGCCAGCTTTGCCTGCGGCTCTATATAAAAATAGTTCGATGTGTGCATTAAGTTGTCTACGCATTCTTTCATTGCACTTTTATAGCCTTCGTCGGAGTATCCGAGACAGCAGACGGCTATACCTGATAAGAAATCTGTATATTTTTTATCCTCAGTATCGAAAAGGTATACATCCTGCGCTTTAGTAAAACACACTGGAAGCCGTTTGCCGAAAACCTGCATGAAATATTTCTCGTCCAATTTTGCAATATTATCTAGCATATCCGCTCCTTACTCTTCAACTGCTTTGCGCACCATAGTTCCGATACCTTTATCTGTGAATATCTCAAGAAGTATTGGGTGGGGGATGGTGCCGTTTAGTATATGCGTTCGTTTAACGCCTTTTTCTATTGCCTTTATGCATCCGTCAACTTTTGGCAGCATGCCGCCCGAGATGTCTCCGCTTTCTATAAGCTGATAAATTTCCTCGACTGTTATAACAGGAATAAGCGTTTCCGGGTCTTCTTGGTCTCTTCTGATACCGTCTGTGTCGGTAAGGAACATTAGCTTTTCAGCGCCAAGAGCTGCAGCTATCTCTCCTGCAACGGTGTCTGCGTTAATATTATAGCTTTCGCCATTCTTTCCAACTCCGATAGGGGCTATAACAGGTATGTATTCGTCTTTTACAAGAAATTCGAGCAGCCCGGTGTTTATACTGGTTATTTTGCCGACATGCCCTAAGTCCGTGCCGTCATCCGCAGTCTTTTTTTCTGCGACGATAAGCCCGGCATCTTTACCGCACAGGCCTATGGCCTTGGCTCCTGCAATGCCGAATTTTGCTACGATATCTTTATTTATCCGTCCGGTAAGCACCATCTGCACAACGTCCATGGTCGCATCGTCCGTTATACGAAGGCCATCGTGGAAGCTGGGTTTTATATCTAGCCTGCCCAGCATATTATTTATCTCGTTGCCTCCTCCGTGTACGAGTATCGGGTTGACGCCGACGAACTTGAGCAGAGTCACATCCTGCATTATCTTTGCGGAAAGCTCTTCGCTTAGCATTGCGCTGCCGCCGTATTTGATTACGACTGTCTTGTTTGCAAGCCGCTGTATATACGGAAGAGCTTCTATCAGCACTCCCGCTTTTTCAATAAGTTTATCCATTTTATAAATACCATCCAATTTTATTCAAGCCTTCGCACTCGTCAAAGCCGCACATTATATTCATATTTTGAACAGCCTGTCCAGCAGCTCCCTTTATAAGGTTGTCTATGCACGATACTATTACTATCCTGCCCAGCCTCTCATCCAGCTTATAGCCAATTGCGCAGCTGTTGCTGCCGACTACGTGCTTTATCTCAGGCAGGCCACTTGTCATCTGTACGAAAGGTTCGCTCTTGTATACGCCGTATGCGCCATCTACTTGCTCTTTATCTGCTTTTGTATTTGCATATATTGTAGAAAGTATGCCACGCTTTATGGGCAGAAGATGAGGCGTGAAGGATATCTGCACGTCTTTTCCTGCGGCGATGGAAAGCTCCTGTTCTATCTCGGAAGTATGGCGATGGTTCGCAACGCCGTATGCTTTGAAGCTCTCATCTACTTCGGTGAATGCATTCGCAAGCTTAGCGCTTCTGCCGGCGCCGGTAACTCCAGATTTTGCATCCACAATAATGCTGGCAGGATCGATAAGCCCGGAACTAAGAAGAGGAGCAAGCGCAAGTATAGCGCTTGTTGTATAGCAGCCGGGGTTTCCGATAAGCTCTGCTTTTTCTATTTCTTCTCTGTAAACTTCGGGTAATCCATAAACACTTTGGGCTAAGAGGTGTTTTGCCTCATGTGTAGTATTATACCACTTTTCATATACACTGGCATCGTTATATCTGAAATCTCCGGATAAATCTATGACTTTTACGCCCTGCGCCAATAGCTCCGGAACGACCTGAGAAGAAGTGCCGTGAGGCAGGCAGGTAAAAACGATATCGCTGTCTGCGCAGAGTGCTTTGATATCAAGCTCTTCGAGTGTATAGTCGCAGGAAGAAAAACTTGGATAGACCTCGCTCATATTTTGGCCTGCAAAGCTTTTTGAGATTGCGTGAGTTATGCTGACCTCTTTGTGCCCGGACAGTATGCGCATAAGCTCTGCGCCCGAATATCCTGTTGCACCAATCACCGAAACTTTCATTGTATATAGTCCTCTCCAGTATAATATTTATAATTATACAGAAAAATGCATAAAAATGCAACAACTATTTTGGGGAAATTTTCTTTTCTTTGATATGCGGCATAAAAAAAGCAGACAAGTGTTTTTTTAGTCTGCTTTCCAGATGTTTAATACCTACATGTTTTTCCCAATCTTTATAAGCGAGAAAACCCGGTCTGCCGCCCTTGCCATGAGCTCTTCGGCGTTTTGCATGCATTCATCAAGAGTGCAGGGGCTTTCCGGCAGCGCCGAGAGAGTGCTGACTCCTAGAGGGAACAGTGCCTGAGCGCCGCTGCCTATGCTTCCGGCTATCACTACAACGGGGACACCGGCTTTTTTTGCATAGTTAGCTATACCGTGTATGACCTTGCCGCATGCTGACTGGTGGTCTACTCTGCCTTCACCGGTTATTATAAGGTCGGCTCCTTCTATTATTTGATCGAATTTGACCAGCTCCAGTACCGCATCTATACCGCTTATCATCTTTGCTTTTGTAAAACAAACAAGTCCGCAGCCGATTCCGCCAGCCGCCCCGGCTCCAGGGATATTCGAAACATCATATCCGGCATATGCGTTCAATATTTTCTCAAAGCTCTTCATACCGGTTTCAAGTGTGATAAGCTTTTCTTCGTCTGCACCTTTTTGAGGTCCGTATATATATGTTGCTCCGTTCTCGCCGGTCAGCGGGTTGTTCACGTCGCACATTATTGTTATTGAAGCTGACGCCAAGCGCTTATCCAACCCGCTGTCGTCTATTTCTGCTACGCTGCCAAGCTCGCCGCCGCACATGCGCCCTATCTCGGTGCCATCGCTGCGCAGGAATCTGAGCCCCAGCGCCTGCAGAGCCCCTGTGCCTGCATCGTTGGTTGCACTTCCGCCAATCCCGAGATAGATATCGCTGAAGCCCTCGTCCAGCGCTTTTTTAATAAGATCGCCCGTACCGTGTGTGGATGTGAGCAAAGGGTTGCGCTCATCTTCGCTAAGCAGTGCAAGCCCGCTGCACTCTGAAAGGCCGATAACAGCTGTACCGTTTGCATCTGCGTATATACAGTTTATCTGACGCCCGTGGGGGTCTCTTGCTTTTACGCTTAAGGCAGTGCCGCCGGAAGCGTATACTATGGCAGCAACAGTGCCGTCTCCGCCGTCCGCTATCGGGACTTCACAGATCTGTGCTTTGGGGAAGCTGCTTAGTGCGCTACGTTTTGTGATATTTATGAACTGCATAGACGAGAGGGAACCTTTAAATGAATCCGGAGCAATCACTATCTTCATTTATATGACCTTTGCTTTCTTTATAATAAACGTATTATAGCAGATATGTGCAAGTTCATTCAACCGGTATTGACAATTTGCAGGGGAAATGGTAACCTATGAATATATGAACAAGCGTTCAATCGTAAAGGAGGACATATTCGATATGCAGCGATGTAATCAAAATATAGATATCCATCCTATTGGTAAAGATAAGGCTGCAAGAGTTGCAGAGTTTCTGCATGTCTTTGCAGACCCGGGCAGGGTACAGATACTCAGCCTTTTAATTGACAGGGAGGTTTGCGTTTCCCACATTGCAAAGGCGACAGGTAAAAGCGTATCAGCGGTGTCTCATCAGCTAAGGGTATTGAGGGCACAGCATGTAGTCCGGCATGTTAAAGACGGTAAAAATACATATTACGCTTTGGACGATGATCATGTTGCAGATGTGCTGCGATCCGGTATAGACCATATAGAACACGCATAAGGAGGATTTAGCATGGTATTCTTCAACTCAGCTGCAGATATCTTTCTGGACATGTCGCTCTATATGCTGATTGGTATGGTACTTACAGGCCTATTGTCTGTGGTGATGAAGAAGCAAACTGTGGCAAGACATCTTGGGCCAGGCAGCAGGTTTCCGGCACTTAAAGCTGCTTTATTTGGCGTCCCGCTTCTGCTGTGTTCCTGTGGTGTTTTGCCAACGACAAATTACTTAAGCCAGAGTGGCGCTTCGACATCAGCAGTGATGGCCTTCCTGATATCGACACCGCAGACAGGGGTAGATTCTATTATAGCCACATTCGGGATGATGGGAGTGGTGTTTGCGGTATACAGGCCTGTTGCCGCTTTTATTTCCGGTGTTGCAGGCGGAGCACTGATACAGAAAATTGCCGGAAACAAAAATCTTAAAGATATTGAAGAGCACGATGAAAAAGGCGGATGCTGCAGCGGTGGCTGTTCTTGCGAGAGCGATGAAAAGGCTCTTTCGTTCAAGGAAAAGCTTATCAAAATGGCGGATTATGCATTTGTGGATTTTGTAGATGATATATCTGTTCACTTTGTTGTCGGACTGGCCATTGCGGCGCTTATTACGGTGATAATACCAACAGGTTTCTTTGAAAGCCTTAATATAAGTTCCGGGATACTCGCAATGCTGGTTATGCTGATTATCGGGCTGCCGATGTACATATGCTCTACGTCTTCAATACCGATAGCGCTGGTGCTTCTTGCGAAGGGTATAAGCCCGGGAGCGGCGTTCGTGTTTCTGTTCGCAGGACCGGCGACCAACGCAGCGTCTTTGACTGTGCTTTCAAAGACACTTGGTAAAAAGACAGTTGCAGTATATCTTGCTGTAACGGCTGTAAGCGCAATAGGTTTCGGTCTGCTTCTTGACGGTCTTATTGGCTGGCTGTCTCTGCCGATGCCGGCGCTGGCCATACAGACCTCAGGTACGGGCGTAAGCGCTTTAAAGATAATAAGCGGCATTGTTTTCGGAGGGCTTATCATAAGGAGTCTTTTCAATAAGCTGGTTGTACGTTTAAAGATAAAAAAAAGAAAATGCTGAGAGGAGTTAACCGGAAATGAAGACAGAAGTGATAATAGGTGGAATGAGCTGTGAACACTGCGTAAGAGCTGTAACACAGGCTATAGAAAAAGTTGATGGTGTAAAATCCGTAAAAGTGAGCCTAAAAAAAGGAAAGGCGGACATAAAGGGCGAAAATATAGATATGGACGCTGTTAAGAAAGCAGTCACGGAAGCGGGCTATACTGTTAAATAGGGAGAGAAGATGAAAGACGTTACTGTTTATCCTGGAAAAGCATCGGGGATAGTACCTGCTTCGCCGTGCGTTGACGAGGAGATAAGAGCTGCTGTCCTGGCATCTATAACGAAGACGGGTATTTGGCAGACAGATTCGTGCTGCAAAGCTGAGGATGTTTACAATGCTCTGTTTGGTATGGGCGCAAAGTTCAGAAAGCAGGACGATACGATAACGTTCTATTCACCGCCGCAAGAAGGCACTGCGGTTATAAAATGCTGCCGAAGTGTTTTCGATCTTATTCTTCCGCTCTGCGCTGTTCTGGGAGGAGAATACAGCTTCCCCCAGGAGTTTGACTATGAAGCTGCAAAGACGCTTGAGGGCATGGGAGTTGAATGCAGCTGTGATAACGAAGCGATGACACTGAAAGGCAGGATAGAACCGGGGGATGTTGTCCTTGAAGACGGCAGGCTGCTTGACGGTTTTTTGCTATGTTTACCGATTATGAAAGGCGCTGCTGTCCACTACGTCGGTACAGAAAACGCAGAACTTCCATTGAGCATACTTAAGGAGTTTGGATATAAGATAGACAGTCGTGACGGTTTCAGGATAGAACAGGAAAGGTATTCCGACGAGAGCTATGTTTTCAGGGCTGGTGGCGATTATGCTATGTCGGCATATACGATGCTATTTGGATTTTTCGGAGGTGAAGCCGGGGTTACCGGCCTTCTGGCAGAGTCTGCTCAGCCGCAGAAACGTATTATTGAAGAGTTTCGCAAACTTAAGCTTAACGTTCAGGAATACAGCGGTGCGGTTTTTGCTGAAAAGAGCAGAGCGCAGGCAGAGGTGATAGATATATCTGAGTCGGTCGAGCCTGCCGTGGTTCTTGCTCTTTGCTGCTTTGGAAAAGGCAGGTGTGTAATAAAGAATTCCGGATGTATCCGTGAACAAAAGAAGCGGGATTTTGATACGGTTTTGATTGGGCTGAAATCAATCGGAGCGGATATAATGCAGATAGGCGAGGATCTGCTGATTGCGGGCAGACAGACTGTGCTTGGCGGAAAGGCCAATGCCAGAGGCAGCGAGAGGGCAAGCCTTGTGTTTGCGGCGGCTGCACTGCTAAGCGAAACGGGTGTGACGATAGACAGGCCTTGCTGTCTTGAAGGCTTAAGTACGCTGGGAGTTTCTTTTATATGAACAGCAGGGAACAAAGGCGAGTGTAAGGAAAGAAAGGCTTCTGGTACCACTTAAAAACGAAAGTTTTTTTATTGACATAAGAGCGCGTTTGGTATACAATTATTTTAACAGAATATATACATGAATGTTATTTATACTATATTTAAACTACTATTTGAGCTAATGGCGACCATCTCCGAAAGGGATGCACGCAAAGCATGAAGTCTAAGGCTGGGTTAGAGGCTATGACGGTTCGGCTGTCTCGTTGGTGTGAGACGGCTTTTTTTGTGGTTTGATATGGTTAATGACACAAAAGAGCCAATATCGCCTTTTCGGTTAACATATTTAAATTGAGCTGTGGGAAACTCCGCAGCTCTTTAATTTTAATTTCGCCGGTCCGGTAAAAGATTTTGAAAAAGCTTTGTGGTATAATGTATGCATTATAGCGCACCATACTTGATAGGGAGAAAGCCATGAATAACAAAAAGACGTTAAATTTCCCCATAATCACAGCGTATACTGTTTTACTTGCGGGAGTGGCGATTGTAATAGAGCTTGTGCTTAAGGCTATACCTGTGCCCGAAGGGCTTGAAAGCGTCGGGCAGGGCCTTGCGGAAACGGGATTTTCGGTTGCTGTTATTGCTGTGTCGATACTTGCGGTAATAACGAATATAAGCGACCGGCGTTTTTTCGGGATAACGGCAGGTGAGTACCTAAAGTTCAGACGAAAGAAGTTTGAACCCGGATTTTACGACGTTCTTGTAATAATCGTACTTCTTGGTGCACTGCAGTATGCTGCGCTTGCGCTTGGCTTAAGGTATGCCGCCTCCGTCGCTTTTGTCGAGATAATCACGCTCATGATCGTTCAGATAAGATGGGGGCTTGGTATAGCATTTTTCTATTATGACAAGGAGAAACAGATACGTGCGTTCATTTTGGCAGAGATAGAAGCGAATTTGAAGACAGTTGCGGATGAAAGCGCGCATAAAAAGCGCAGGGAGAGAGCAGAGCTTTATGTGGCTTCAAGGATAGACAACCTTTTTGCCCATACAAAAAACGCTGTTTCAAAAAAGGAGACTACTCAGGTATCAAGCAATCTGTCTTTGATGGCGCATATACTTGGGCTGCTGCTCGGCAATGAGTATCAGAGCGTATGGCGAAACTATGAGACAAGGCTTGACAGACTTATTGCTTCGATTATATCCGATGATGAATTAAACGAGTATGCCGTAAACAGCGTTGTAAGGATGACAGACGAGATATTGTCAACAAAGGAGTCTGACGACAAGCAGATCGCTATGAACTGTGACTTTGACAGGACGAGAAACGAGAGCTATAAGATGCTCGGCTATGCTCACACAAGGCTGCTCGAGCACATGTTCGATAAAAAGCTATTCTATTTGCTGGCGGCTGTAAAGATATACGGAATAACCAGCATGGAGAGGAAAGCGGGCAGGTATTCTTTATACACAGAGCAGTTTGCAAAAGCAATCGAAGCTTCGGAACATGCCGAAGAAATAGGCCGGATGGCAGTGCAGAGCATGAAAAAACTTAAAATGCAGTGTTTTGAAGACGGTAAAGCTACCGAGACTGCAATGTATTTCATTATGCTGCTAAGGTCTCTTGAAAAGCACAACGTTGAAACTGCTAGCCTTTGGGAAGAACCGGAGGAAAAAGAAGAGATAAACGAAGAGTTGGAGCGAAGTATGTGTATGCTCAAAACGGCTGCCGGACTTAAGACGGATTGCAGCCTTTCAGAGCAGGATAGAAGTGAAGCTGGCGAACTTGTAAAACTTATTGACAGATGCGTATAAAAGTTTGCACTTTGATTTTATAACAATGTTTGGTACAATGAATATTGCAATATTATTAGTAAAGCATGAAAGGGACTTGCGATGCAGATTACTTTTACAGGTGCGGCAAGATGTGTGACCGGCTCTTGCACATTGATTGAAACGAACGATAAGAAGATACTAATCGACTGTGGGATGAGACAGGGGGCAGACGAAAAAAATACACCGGTAAAAGATGGATTTATTTTCAACCCAGGAGATATAGATGTAGTTTTTCTGACACATGCGCACATAGACCACTCGGCTCTAATACCTTTGCTTGTCAAGCAGGGTTTTGAGGGGGAAGTCTATTGCACGGGCGCTACCAGCAGGCTTTGCTCTATTATGTTCCCGGACGCAGGGCACATACAAGAGATGGAGACGGAGTGGACAAACAGAAAACGCAGGCGTGCGGGTAAAAAAGAGATAGAGCCTCTCTATAGCGTTGATGACGCAAAAAGATCTATTAAGTACCTAACGCCAGTCAATTATAACGAACTCATAAAGGTTTTTGACGATGTTTCTGTCAGGTTTATCGATGCCGGACATCTATTGGGTTCAGCTTCGGTAGAGCTTTTTACTGAAGGCAAAACGCTCGTTTTTTCGGGTGATATCGGTAACAAAGACAAGCCGATAATAAAGGACCCGACTTATATCGAAGACGCAGACTATGTGTTTATGGAGAGCACGTACGGCGACAGGAATCATGAGGAATTTATCCCGACACGGGAGCAGCTGAAGAATGTTCTTGCCGAGGCGCTTAAAAGGGGAGGCAATATAGTCATACCTTCTTTTGCAGTAGGGCGTACACAGGAGGTTCTCTACGACATCAGCATACTTCTTGAAGAAAAGCAGGTTCCAGGGCTAGAGAATGTGCCGGTCTATATAGACAGCCCTTTGGGTATTGCTGCTACTGAGATATTTGATTCGAGCAGCAAGAAAGAGTATTACGACGCAGAGGCAATGGCGTATAAAGCAGAAGGAGTGGAATTCTTCTCTTTTGATACGCTTATAGTAGCACAGAGTGTTGACGAATCTAAAGCTATTAATTTTGATGAGAGGCAGAAGATAATAATATCTTCGAGCGGGATGTGTGATGCAGGAAGAATCAAGCATCATTTGAAGCATAACTTATGGCGTGCGGACTCCACGATACTTTTTGTGGGATACCAAGCTGTTGGCACGCTTGGAAGAAGGATATTGGACGGCGGCGCTAAAAGTATTCGTATATTCGGAGAAGAGATTATGCCACGTGCGACTATAGAAAGAATCGAGGGGTTCTCCGGACATGCAGACAGGAACGGGCTCTTAGAATGGATAGGGCATTTCCCTGCAACCGTGCAGAAAGTGTTTGTAATGCATGGCGAGAACGGAGTTGCGCTGAATTTTGCAAAAGATTTAGTTAAGCTGGGATATGATGCTATAGCACCGGATATTCTTGATACGTTTGATACGAAGGTTCTTGAGGCTAGCAAGGTAAGCGTAAGACAGCCTGTTAAGGAGCATGTTGACTTGATCGACGAGCTGCATCGTAGGCTGGCTATTGCTGCCAGCAGCGAGAGGGACAGCATGGAAAAAGAACTGCGGCAGCTGCTAGAGAAATGGGACAGCGCCGCCAGCCAGCAGGCGCTTTGACAGCAGAGCGGGCAGGGATGCTTTGATGAATAGTATATAGAAAAAACGCAGTAAGAAGGAAGATAGAGTATGGCCAGATACAGCAGGAAAAGACGCAGCAGAAGGCATAGCTCCTTAAGAAGTCTTGAAAATAAAAATAAGCCGGTGCAGAACACGCAAAGCACTCAGCGGTCCAGTACAAGCAAATCGGCGAATAAAGGCGGTTTCAAAACATTTTTACGTAAACATATACGGATTGTTGCCGTAGCGGTTTTTGTTCTGATAGTCGGCGGTTTTGTGCTGGGAATACTTCTCAGCGGAAAGAGTACGGACAAAACCGCAGACAGCAGCATTCAGACTTCGCCCGGGCAGACTGAAGCGGTCTTTGCCGAACCTACAGATATGCCGGAAGAGGCTTTTTCGGAATATTCTGAAGAAGCGGGATATAACTATGATGACGTTGACGAAAGCGTTCTTGCCGGGCTAACCGGCAGCGACGAGAGTCTTTTCAGCGACGACGCGGAGCTGGAGGATGCTATTTTCGCCGCTGAGGGAATACGCATTGGTGTGACTTTAGGAGACCTTAATTCAGACATAGATAAGCTTTATCTGAGCAAGCTTGAACAGACATCCAACGACTACGAGGTCGACAGGCTTGTTTACGAAGTTTATTATTATAACGCAGAAGGCAGCTTTAACCAGCAGCTTCAGGACGTAAGAAGTCTTATCAAAAATGAAGTCGATGCTATAATCGTCGGTAACACTAATACAGAAGCGTTTCGTATGGTGGTCGCAATGGCGGATGAAGCAGGTATACCGGTAGTTACATATAACGCACCGGAAGACGCTGAAGGATATCAGATAAATATCGTGCCTGATGATGCAAAGTGGGGAACGCAGTGCGGTCAATTCATGGCGCAGAATCTTTTGGAAGGCAATGTGCTTCAGATTCTTGGCAGCGAAAAGAGTGAGGTTGATACTATAAGAGCGGCTGCGATTAATCAGGCGCTGCTTGCAAACGACCAGCTTATACTGGAAGATGTAATTTATGCGGACTGGGACGGAGACGACGCTCAAGATGCTCTGGAGAATTTCTTTGAGGAGGAGGGCTATGTCAGCGGTATAATCACTGAAGAAGGAATGGCGATGGGTATACTCGATGCTTATATTGATATTCAGAAACTGCCAAAAGTAATGTGCGGAGATGTTTCCGCCGGTTTCATAAAAAAATGGCATGATCTCAAAACGAAGGGAATAGATCTAACGATAGAGTCTGATGACGATGATGAAGAGGATACCGTAGTAAATATAAAAGCCGGTTTTGATGAAATGATAGTGATTGCACAGCCTGCACCGGTCAATATCGGTGCGGTAGCTTTTGAGATCGCTTATAAGCTGGCGCAGGGACGGACATTGAAAACAACAGAGCAGACCTTTGTATATAATGCAGAGACTGTCATAACTAACGATAATCTTCCAAAATATTATGCAATGGTTATGGATAAGGAAGATGATTATCTATTAAGAGATGTGATTACAGAGGAGACACTCGAGAGCCTGCTCAGCCCGGCACAGGAACCACAGGACTCGGGAGAATAACATATAAATAAAAAAAGCGCCCGGTTGAACGGACGCTTTTTTTATTTATGCTCAGAATCCTTCGCTAAGCAAACAAGTCAGGTTTGTGTTCTTCGGTATAGAACTGTGCGTCATAGAGGCGCTTATACAAACCGTTTTCGATTGAGTAGAGCTGCCTGTGACTTCCTTTCTCCACAATGCCGTCTGCAGCAAGCACAACGATCTCGTCTGCGTTTCGTATGGTAGAGAGCCTGTGTGCTATAACGAGCGTTGTACGGCCTTTGGAGAGCTTCTTGAGTGACTGCTGTATCTTTATCTCCGTTTCGTTGTCGAGCGCAGATGTGGCCTCGTCAAGTATCAGTATAGGCGGGTTCTTAAGGAACACTCTTGTTATTGATATTCGCTGTTTCTGACCGCCGGACAGCCGGATGCCCTTTTCGCCCACCCATGTTTCATAGCCGTCTGGCAGGTTCTCTATAAACTCGTGTATATTTGCATTTCTGGCTGCTTGCTTCATCTCTTTTTCGCTGGCGTCTGTTCTGCCGTAAAGAATATTGTCTCGGATCGTGCCGGTGAACAGGAAGACCTCCTGAGATACATGGCCGATGCTTCCACGCAGCGAGTCGAGAGTATATTTGCGTATGTCCTCTCCGTCTAGTGTGATGCGGCCCTTTGTGACGTCGTAGAAACGTGGTATAAGATGGCACAGCGTTGTCTTGCCGCCGCCTGACGGGCCGACTAGCGCTACAGTAGTTCCATGAGCTATTTCGAGCGACACATCTTTTAATACCTTCTCATCTTCGTTATAGAAAAAGGTGACGTTTTCTATGTTTATATTGCCCTTTGCACTGTGAAGTATCTTGTCCCCGCCGACTATCTCTGGCTTCTCCTGCATTATCTCGTGAAACCTTGCGAAGCCGTTCATACCCTGTTCGAACTGCTGGGTGAAGTTTGTCAGTCTGCGTATCGGCTGCATGACAAGGTTTATATACAAGATGAAACCTGTAAGCTCGCCGATAGTTATCATTTCTTTATATGCAAAGAATCCACCAAGGCCAAGAGCGACGACGTTTAGAAAGCTGATAAAGAAACCCATACCTGAAGCAAAGATGGACATTCTTTGATACGCTTCGTTCTTTGCAGACCGAAACATGCTGTTGCCTTCGTCAAACCGCTTTATCTCGTAGTCTTCATTTGTGAAAGATTTTGCTACACGGATACCGGCAAGGCTGTTCTCGAGCTGGGCGTTTATATCCGCTGTTTTTTCTCTTACCGCCTTAAAACCGCTTGACATCTTTGAACGCTGGGAGATAGAAAACCATATCATGAACGGGATCACGCCGATGTAGATGATGAGAGTGATCCTCCACTCCATGAACGAGAGTATTACAAAAGAACCGACGAGCATTACAAAGGAAATAAAGATATCTTCCGGTCCATGGTGGGCAAGTTCGGTTATTTGGTTTAAGTCGTTAACCATACGGCTCATAAGCTTTCCTGTACGCTGGTTGTCGTAGAATTTGAAATCAAGTTTCTGCATGTGTTTGAAGAGGTCGCTTCGCATGTCCGCTTCCATGCGCACGCCTACGACGTGCCCCCAGTAATTCATGAAATATGAACAGCCAGCCATTAAAATATACAGGCCGAGCAGCAGACCTACCATCAGGAGCATCTGAACAATGAGCCTGTCAGGGATAAGCTGGTCTATTATCCTTGTAGTAAAGGCCGGGTAAACAAGCTCTATGCCTGCGAGGATAAAAGCCACTATAAGGTCTGTTATAAACAGAGCACGGTGCTTTTTGAAATATGATGCAAACCGTATGAACATATCTTTTGTGTATTTCATGTATTCCTCCTAAGCCTCTCTAGAGAATAGCACAAAGCAGGCAGAAGTTAAACGGCAGTAATGGTTTATGTTTTATAAGTCTACAGTATCCGGGTCGTTTATATCAAGGTGCACTTTCCAGTCGTCTCCGCCGAAACCCTCGGAAATGTTGTCGATGCGCATTTTAACGTATTTGCCCCATGCAGTTACAGCAACTTCGCCATCTGGGGTATATATTTCTCCTGTACCTTCGAAAAGCAGGCGGTTCTGGGACGTTATACGCCCGACTGCCCTTAGCGGAGTGTTATATGGCACCGGTTTTTTATAGCACGTTTTGAGCTCTGCAGTGACACCCCACACGTCCGGGTCACCTATCTGCACGACTCTCCCTATCGTCTCGTCAAGTACCGCGGCCGCTACTCCGCCGTGAAGCCTTCCCGGATAGCTCTGGTGCGCTGCCGGTGGTGTGAATATGCAAACGACCTCGTCTTCATCCGTTTCAAAAAAGCTGGCTTTCAGCCCCATGTCGTTGCTAAGGCCGCATATAAAGCAATCCTTGGAATTTGGCTGCTTGTTTATCAGTTTCTTCATGTGCCCCTCCAGAGTAAGATATTACGTTTGGTATTATAGCATACTTTTAATACTTTAATTCATTTAATCATATAAAATCGATTTAACACTAATATTATTGAAATATTGGGTAATCATTGTTTGCGCAGGAGGTTTTCAGTACGGCGCATTTGTGTTATCATATGCAAAGCGATAAATTTTGCATGAGGATGGATATGATACGTAAACTTGACGCAGAGCTTTTCAGTGTATGCGACGGCAGAAAAACGCACCATGGGCCAAGTCAGTACTGGTTCAAAAAGAAGATGCATGGGCTTTCGGGCTGCGGACCGACAACAGCTGCAGTGATACTCAGCTATATGTCACAAGCGTTTCCGGAAAAGTGTTCTGCGCTGTATGAACATGAGACTCCGGCGACAAAAGAAGACTTTACCCGTTTTATGCAGGACGTGAGGGAATATGTCAAGCCGGGTGCAATGGGGTTGACTGACCATAAATATTTTGGAGCGGCGACCATTGAGTATGCAAAGACAAAGGGGGTTGAATTAAAGTCGCAGGTTGTTTCGAGGAGCCTTAGCCTAGGTGTGGCGTATGGGTTTATAAAGAGGGCTGTTGATGAGCAATATATGCCAGCGTTGCTGATACTTCGCAATCCGGAGCTTGAGCTTGACGAGTTCACGTGGCATTGGATGGCTGTGAGCGGTTATGACGATAAGAAGGAAACGATATTCATATCTACATACGGGGAAGAGTATGAGCTTGACTTTTCAAAAGTATGGAACCAACGCAAACCTTACAGCGCAAGCTGTGTATATTTTTTCCCTGATTAGTGTAAACGGCAGGTATAATTTAAATAGTAACAAAAATTTTCTGTAAAACAGTTGACTATAACGCAAATTTGCTATAGAATAGCTTTTGCACGTTTCGTCGCGGGGTAGAGCAGTCTGGTAGCTCGTCGGGCTCATAACCCGGAGGTCGTAGGTTCAAATCCTCCCCCCGCAACCATTCTAAATGCAGTTCGCCGGTCGATAACTCGGCTGGCGATTTGCCTATATGGCGGCGTAGCTCAGTTGGCTAGAGCATTCGGTTCATACCCGGAGGGTCACAGGTTCGAGTCTTGTCGCCGCTACCAAATTACGCTAGAAGCCCTTTATAGAGGGCTTTTTTGCTAGTTTAAATTAAATTTGCACATAATTATTCTATTCAAAAATATTATTTTACAATCTCAAAATATACTAGTTATTTAGGGTTGCTTTGTATCAAATATTATCTAGTCCACCAATTTATAAATGAATTATCAACAAATAGATAAAATGCCTAAAACACAAATTTCCCTCCGATTTCCCTCCAATGACGATAAATAACGTGATATGAGCGTGTATGAGAAGGATAGTAGACCAACGAGTGTAGAACTCAAAGATTAGTAGATATTAATTAAGATACGAGATATTTCATGAGATGATGTAATTAATTGATAATCATTGTATCCTTGTATATTTAAAGAGCGACTTTTCCTTTGAATATTCTATGCTAGTAGTAAGTAAAATCCAAATCGTAATAGTGTGTATTAATACAGAGAGGTTGGAGGATGTAGCTTAACAGATTGTATACAAAAATGTTGACGTCCCACACTTGGGTATCTTATGTTGTGGTCAAACTGCTAACAGAATATCAATTTTGTGGAAAATAACTTTCCGCTCTGTATTGTTTCTGGGGGTAGATCAGCCAAACAATGGCAGCTCCTCAAAATATTCATAAGCCCTGATGCCGTCTATCAATTCAATCCAGTCACTGTTCCATTCAAAACTGATATAACCTTCGGTGCCGTCATCAAGAACGAACGAAATGTACGATTCACCATCGGTCTCAACAAAGCTTATAACAGTGCCCGGAGCCAAAACCTTGCTTACATAATCTCCACTGCTCCATATCTGCACAGGGAGGTTCATCACGGTTTTCGCCTGCGTATATGTAACACTGTCTTGGTCAAGTATATACGTACCTCTCCACTCGATCGTGTCGAGAATAAAATAGACGCTGGCACTGGCTGCCCATGTGCCGACGGCCTGAACATACCCATAAGCATCGAAACCGAATTCGTCAACCCGTGTAACGTATAGCGGCAATGTTAAGTCTCTGTTCGGTTCAAAGCCTTTGAAAGAAAAAACGGAGGTTTCAAAATCGTCCGAGATGTAGTCGTAACTAACCACAACGAAAGGATAACCGTCTGCGCTTTTCACATAGTAGGCATTTGTAAGGTGGCCGGCGGGTATGTCCGCAATAAGGATGTCGTTATCAAAACCGCCTTGAGCAGAGGAAAGAACCAACTTGCCGTCCACATCATTAATTGCAATCTCGGTCATTGAACCGTCACCATTCAGGTCAACCATAATCTGCTCATTCAAAAACAATTCCAAGACGCTGGGCTGTGGAGCGTCTGGAGTTTCCTTTGCAGGTACGGGCTTTTGTGTAGGTGTTTCGTTGTTGACTGCTATATCATCCTCGATTGGATTTGCAGGTTTTTCTGAAGTATTGTCATCGGATGGGGGTATAATTTGGATACAGGCTGTAAGAAGCAGCAGGATCATTACAATAGTAATAACAAAGATGTAGGAGCGTATACTTTTCATAAAGTTGTCCTCCTAAAACTTATTTTATTATATTAAGATTATACCATATTTAAACTCACTAATCTACTCTGTGTTTCCGACATATCGGGTATAGTGCACTCCCAGTATCACTTGACCTACCCCCAGTAATACTACAGAGCTGAAAGTGAATTTTTGCAGCATTGATATTCTTTTGGTAGTATTGCCACCGGCGCCGGTGGCCGGTATCCTAGTGAGCTGTGAGGCCTGATTGTATTGTATTCGTGCCTCCATTGCTCAATAATGATTCTTGCTTCAAACATCGTATCAAATAATTCTCCATTTAACAACTCATCACGCATTTTACCGTTAAATGATTCTATATATCCGTTTTCCCAAGGGCTGCCCGGTTCGATGAAGGTGGTATTCACCTCTAATCGGTCAAGCCATTCTCTAAGCTTCTTAGCAGTAAATTCACTGCCGTTATCTGATCGTATATATTCCGGTACTCCTCTGGAGCAGAAAGCTTCTGCCAGTTGTTCCTGTACTTCTGCCCATTTTATCTTTCTTGCTGCATATGTGCAGATACATTCTCTTGTATATTCGTCTATTATATTTAAAATCTTATATGTTTTATGATCTGTGGTTTTATCAAATACAAGATCGTAACTCCATACGTGGTTCTTGTACTCTGGTTTTAGTCTTATACATGAACCGTCATTCAACCAGAGCCTGCCTCTCTTCTTCTGCCTTTGAGGCACTTTTAGCCCTTGTTCACGCCATATTCGCTCTATACGCTTATGATTGACATGGAATCCTTCAGCTTGTAATAATGCTGTTATTCTCATATATCTATAGCGTCCATATTTGCAGGCAAGTTCGATTATCCTGGATGTTTGTCAACGGCGGATTAAATTTGTCATAAAAAGGCGTTTGAAAAATGCATGTTAATGGCGAAAAAAATCAATCATTATCAAACAACGTGTTAACCTTCTTAGTCGTCCTCATATGCTCTTTACGCTCCTTAAGCCTATAACTTTCACCTCGTATATTGACTACGTTACAGTGATGAAGTACTCGGTCCAGAATAGCTGCTGCTATCGTCACATCAGAAAAAACTTCGTTCCATTGTGAAAAAGGTTTATTCGATGTAAAAATCGTCGTGTTCTTCTCGTATCGCTTGGCAGTCAGCTGAAAGAATAGGTTGGCGCCTTGTATATCCATAGGCAAATACCCGATTTCATCAATGATTAAAACTGAATATTTACTAAGCGTCTTTAACTTCTCAGGCAACCTATTTTCGTAGTGTGCTTTATTCAGTTGCTCAATCAACTTATGACAATTTATATAATACGTTGTAAAACGATTACTTGCAGCAATAATGCCTAAAGAGACTGCCAGGTGCGTTTTACCAACCCCAGGAGGCCCCAGAAAAACTACGTTCTCTTTATTGTGAATAAAACGCATCGTAGCAAGCTCCATGATTTGATCTTTGTCAATTGATGCCTGAAAGCTGAAATCAAAGTCATCCAGCGTTTTTCTGTAAGGGAAGCCTGCCATCTTTATTCTTGTATTGGAGCTCTTTAATCGCTTGCTGTTAGCTTCTTGCGCAATTATATGATCAAGTATCTCCAGTGCTGAAGCCTTTTCCTTTATAGCGTGCTCCAGATAGTTATCCATGATCTCCAGCGTATTTGACATTTTAAGCGTCGTAAGGTTATCTTTAATTCTATCGTAAATCAACTCGTTCATTTTTTACACCTCCGTATCATAAACGCTTAAATCGATACCAGAAACTATATTATGCAGGATATCCGCATTAACAAAAAGAGTGTTGTGTGTATCGAAGTTGTCCTTGTAGGATATGCCACGATAATGTTCAGGATTGACATTACAGCTTTTCTTCGTGTACGATAATCTATGCTGAGCGATAAGTTCAGTTTGGTAATATATTGCGAGTATATTGCCTATTTTACGGACTGCCACCTCTTTTAGCGCATATTTACTCGGGACAGAGTATTTTGAGCCGCTATATGAGATCAGGCAGTCTTTTCCTGTCTTGCGTAATTCAATACTGTCCATGATGTATTCACGAGTCAGAGGATTAAGGTTTTCTTTCTTAAGCTCACTTAAAGGTACTTTGTTCGTTGTGCTATGTACTTTTGAGTTGGCTTTATTACACCAGGTATGCGCTTGATTGTTTAGATCCTGAAGGCTGTCGTACCGTATGCCGACCATTAGGTTGCTGCGTACATACGAAACCGTGCGTTCTATCTTCCCCTTTGTTTGCCCCCTGTATGGTCTGCACAGTACTGGTTTGTATCCGTAGAATCCAGCAAAATCCTCAAACTGACTATTGAGTGTGGATTCGCTTTGCTTCAGCAAACGTTTTACGACTACTTGTTTCATATTGTCGTACAGTATCTCTTGCAGGTAACCGCCAAAATATCTGAAAGCATTGATATGACAGCGCAGCAGGGTCTCTGTTGTCATATCAGTAACGAACTCGATATATCGTGTACGTGAATAACCGAGAATCATGAGAAAACAGTATAGTTTCTTGTATTTGCCTTCCTCGTATACTTTATACTTCTCAAAATGTGCCCAGTCTACCTGCCCTTGCAGACCTGGCATGGTTTCAAACCGCACGGTTGCCTGCCTGTTCAACTCTTTTTTCTTTGTGCGAACGTAATCCTTTACGACAGTGTACTTACCCCTATATCCCTGTTCTGTAATGATTTCCTGAAGTCTCACTGCACTGTACGGCTCTTCAGTCAACAACGAATCGATAGTCTCTTTGTATGGATCTAATATTGATTCCTTTGCTCTGCTTTTGTACTCAGGTTTTTTCTCGGCATGTGAATATTTCTTTGCTGTTCTTGGGTCAATTCCATACTTTCTCCCGATTTGTGTGTAGTTTAATCCTTTTTGGCGGTCTGCTCTGATATCCATCCAAATATCCCCTTTCAATTCGGCACCCCCTTTAGCTGATACTAAAGAGTCTACCATTTTTATTGGTCCGCCGATTAACTACATTTTTCGTCCGCCCTTTTATTACATTTTACACCCGCCGTTAACATATAGTGATACTAAAGTACAAAGGCGGTATCGTTCACAAAAACTCTTGAAAATTGCAGCGATTGTGCTGATATTTTTAGCAGGGCTCTTACTGATATTAAGTATTCTCATATCAAAGGATGCTGCGATAGGTATAATCGGCGGAGCTGATGGGCCAACAAGCTTCATCTTGACGCCACACGGCATGAGTCAGATTCTTGCTGAGATTGCAGGAGTGGTATTTTTTATAGTTGGTTGTGCCTTTGTGCTTATATATTGGATCAAAAGAAAAAAAGCAATATAAGCTGATGAATTTCGGAATGCTTAGATATAATTCACGGTGAACAATCCTTCGTTTAGAAAACAGCAAAAAGTTAAGTTGAAATAAATACATTTACCAAAAGCGGCATGACTTGTTAGCGGTGCTGCTTTTATTTATTATAAAAAATAGATGCACGAGTAAAAACTTTGTAAAGAGGAGTTTTTTCTGCTTAGCACTAATTTATACACAGACTTAACACGGTTGTGATATCGTATATATCATTACTGATAATAATAGAAAGTATAAACAAAAATGAGGATATTCTGTTTAGTCAACTGAAACATAATGGGGAATAATAATGAAAGAGAAAGTGCTTTTCATATGCGTTCACAACTCTGCAAGAAGTCAAATGGCAGAGAAACTTCTGATTAAATTTGGCGGAGATAAATTTGAAGTGGAAAGCGCCGGATTTGAGCCGACTTATGTTAATCCGATGGTTGAAGAGGTGATGAAAAAAGAAGGTATCGACTTGGCTGCAAAGAAGACGCAAAGTGTTTTCAGCCTTGTAAAGGCGCAGAACTTCTATGGTTATGTAATAACAGTGTGTGACAGGGCAAGGGAAAGCGAGTGTCCTACATTTCCGGGAGTGCCAAAAAGGCTGCATTGGGATCTTGAAAACCCGGAGGATTTTACCAGTACTGAAGAAGAAAAACTATACAAAGTACGCATGCTAAGAGACCGGATAAAAAGTTTTGTGATGGATTTTATAGAAGAGTACGCAGAGTAATAAAAAAAGTGAGCTTTTGCAACTAATTGCTCACTTTTGAATTTTAATTTGTCAAAGCCGCTGCTGTTTAACTCTCTGCGTTTTTCTTTATCTGATCGGCTTTCTCTTCAACTGCTCCTGCCGCTTTTGCTGTTCCGTCTTTGACTTTCTGCTTTACTTTATGGCCAGCTTTTTCGAGAGATTCTTTAACTTCTTCGACTTTTTCGCTTAACGCCTCTTTAGTTTCTTCTGTTTTCTCGTGAAGTCTTTCTTTAGCATCTTCGGTTTTTTCTTTTATGGTTTCTGCAGTATCGGAGGCTTTTTCACCTAGTCTCTCTTTTGTTTCCTTAACGGATTCTTTGGCAGCTTCTGATGTGTGCCGAGCCGCCATTTTTACCATTTCGCCTGCTTGTTTCATTTCCTTTTTTGCCATATCTATATCATTCTTTGCCATGATTTCTAATCTCCTTTCATAAATACTTGATCTATGATTTATTTTAATAGTATTAAAATCAATTATCCTACATATATATCGTAAATCAATAAAGTGAACCGTTCAAGGGCTGCGCAAGATTATTTACACAATAGCCCATTTTACATGTCAATATATTACATTATGAGCGTAAATTCTTGAAAGAGGCCGGTATGTATTGTATTCTTAATCTAATAAATAACGGAGGTGTACACTATGTATGGAACGGGTAAAGCACAAGTCAGCATAAGCAAAGCACGGGCAGGCGGATTAGAGAAATTCAAACTGGTGTATACCACCGGCGAATATGGTGTTGATGATGCAGGCAGTATACTAATAGCGCGCAGATCGGTTTCTGATGCGCAGCTTCCACAGTTTGACGATCCGAACAAACCGGGGTTTGTCAGCGTGTGTTCGGATGCGGACGTTTTGCTTGAAACTTCGTATGTTACTTCTAAGTATATCAGACCATGGGAGGCGGGTATTCTTATCAAAGTACGTGATGGCTCGCTCTTTCCCGGTGAAAAGATAATTATTGAATACGGAAGCAGTGCAGGCAGCGGCTACCGAATGCAGACGTTTACGGAGAAGCGGCATATATTCCGTGTGCTGGTAGATTGTGCAGGCAGCGGAAACTTTTATGACATCGATGACCAGCCGGAGATAGAGATAACGTCTGGGCCTGTTTCAATGCTCGAAGTTGTTTGCCCATCAGTTGTAGTAAAAGGGGAGAAGACAACGGCCAGAGTTCGTGCGATGGACTATTATGGCAATGTCAGCGAAGACTATTGTGAGAAGATTAAGTTGGAAGCCTGTGGTGAATATGAAGTGGACATTAAGAACGGTACAGGTGAAGTACAGGTCGTCTTCGAAGAGGAAACAAGCTATTATCCTAAAGTTTATTTTCCGGACGGCAGGCTTGCTGGCAGAGGAAACCCTGTATTATGCAAAAAGCAAAAGCCGCAGAAGAACTTATACTGGGGCGATATGCACGGGCAGACAGGAGAAACAGTAGGAACAGGCACACCGGATCTCTATTTTTTGTTTGCACGTGATAAGGCGTTCATGGATTTTTGCGCATGGCAGGGCAACGACTTTCAAGTGACGGACGAGCTTTGGGAGACCATATGTAAAAAGTCCAAAGAGTATAACGAGGAAGGAAAGTTTGTGGTGTTTCCCGGATACGAATGGTCGGGCACAACCCCGGTCGGCGGTGACTACAACGTGTATTTTAACAGGGACAACCCGCCTATACACAGGAGCTATCACTGGCAGATAGATATGAACAAGCGAGACGGCAGCGAGCGCACACCGATAAACAAGCTGTGGGAAGAGTTTGATGGTGATGATACATTTATGGCAACACCGCACGTTGGCGGAAGATATGGCAACCTTGATTATTGGAACGACAAGTGCAACTTTTTGCTGGAAGTGCATTCACACCACGGAACATTTGACTGGCTGTTGGAGGATGCGCTGAAGAAAGGCCTCAAGCCCGGAGTTTGGGCAAACAGTGATGACCACACATGCCGGCCGGGGCTGTCGTATCCTACAAGGCCGTCCTCAAGAGGAAAGTTTGTTACCTTTGATGTTAATGGCGGATATGCAGGTGTGCTTGCAGAGAATCTTTCGAGGGGCAGCCTGTGGAGCGCTTTCCGGCTGAGGCATTGCTACGGTACGACCGGCAAGAGGATATATATGTCTGTGACCAGCGGCGAGAAGATGATGGGTGACGAGTTCGCGACAGCGCAGAATCCTAGGATAGACGTTGAGGTGCATGCTACTTCGAACGTTGCAGAGATAGAGGTACACAAAGGAGTGGATGTAGTGTATCGTTATGGCAGCGAGCTTGAAAAGAAAAAGGACAGCATGAGGATACAGTGGAGCGGGGTAAGGGTGCGTTCCAGAAGTAAAAAGGCAAGGTGGGAAGGAAATATATCTGTTAAAAACGGCAGTATAATATGTGCAAAAGAGTTTGCGTTCAACCAGCCGGATGAATATATACTGGTGATGTCTGGTCAGCAGATAGCATTTAAATCTGCCACAAGCGGAGATATTGACGGAGTGGATATCGAGCTTGAATGGAATGAGGATACGGTGATAGAGTTTGCATCTAACCAGGGAACGTTTGAAGTAAAAGCGGCGCAAATACTGGAGCAAGATGGCAGACAGACGAAGGACGCCGGAGGAGTTAACCAGAAAGTTGAGTTCTTTTGCACACCTAATGCGCAGTCCTGCGATGCTGTGTTTGCCTGGGAAGATGAACAGGCGCAGAGCGGTAAAGAGAGCGCATACTGGGTTAAAGTCATCGAGGACGACGGGGGCATGGCGTGGTCAAGCCCAATGTATATAACTAAGGAATAAAAGCAATGAACACCTCTTCTAATCATTTTTGAAGGGGTGTTTTTTCTATTCGGATATACTATTATATGCTCCTTCTTGCTTTGACTAATGCATGATGAAATTGATATAATATTTAGTAGTATATAGGCTTTGGAGATAACAATGGGTAGGGGAAAAGATGCAATAAAACAAGAAAGAGGCTTTTTCAGGCAGAGCCTGCACCTCGTAGGTCAGTATTTTAAAGCAAGGCTGCTTATCACGCTCATTCTCGGCGTAGCGTGCTATCTTTTTATGTGGCTGGTACTCGACCTTAAATGGCGTGTTCCCGTCAGTATAATGGTAGGGCTTTTTAATCTTGTTCCATATATCGGCCCGATAGCAGCGATGATAATTTCTGCAATAGTAGTTGTGTTTCAGCAACCTATAGACGTGCTTTGGATGACTATATTCCAGTTTGTTTTTCAGATACTTGACGCCGCTTTGCTCTCCCCGTTGATAATGGGAAAGAGCATGGGGCTGCATCCTCTGGTTGTTTTTGTTGCTATATTCATAGGGGGCAGCGTTTGGGGCATATTGGGCATGGTTGTTGCAACGCCGATAGCTGCAATAGCGGCTCTGGCAGTACGGCGGATAAGGAAGAAGA
The DNA here is from genome assembly GCA_963666505.2 of Christensenellaceae bacterium. Classification (GTDB taxonomy): domain Bacteria; phylum Bacillota; class Clostridia; order Christensenellales; family SZUA-584; genus JABGQS01. Next base: position 708,825 of record CAXXXL010000003.1, read on the forward strand.
TAAAAGAGAAAAATCAGCCGCAGATACCGGAGGAAACCGGCGAGAGTAATGATGATTCAACATAAAAAAGCCGGACTTGGAAGTCCGGCTTTCATAGTTTTACTGTGATTGATTATGTTGTGATGCCACCGTAGATGAACAGGAAAATCCCGACGGCAAGAACGACGATCGCCATTACAATGCAGACCTTCGCTGCTGTTTCATCCTTCATCTTTTTACCGAGCTTCATCTTGACGATTTTGAGTAGCCCGGGCGATTTTTTAATTCCTCCGAAATATCCTACCAATATCGCATAGATCACGCATGCTATGCCTCCTAGCAAATAACCAACACCCATAATTAACACTCCCTCCTTATATAGATTATTATAGCGGCTGAACCTGTCAGCTTAGTCCCTTTCTTAATTTCGGCCGTACTAAAAAGTATATTGCCAATGTAAGTGCGAGCACCATCCCCGAACATAAAAGCACCGTGCCCCAGTCTGCTGTCTTTGAAAGTATCATATCGTTTGCTTTATATGCCCAATAGAAGGGACTCCAGTACATTGTCCACTGCCACTTGTCAGATATAAGCTCATAGCCTATTATAGAGCCGGCAATGGGCAGGAATATCATTTTGACATTGCCGGCAGCTTCTATGATATCGTCGCTGGTAAGCCCCTGCAGGAAACCAACGATGAAGCTTAACATAAGGGAAGTTATGCCAACGAGGACTATCATAAACCAGTTGATGTCGTAGTAACCTGTTATCAGTACGCTTGCTATGATGCTGGCCATTGCCACAAGTGCGCCTGTCATACTCTTGCCGACAACGAAGCCTGTCTGCGAAACGGGGGTAACGTTTACGGCATTGATAGTGTTTTCTGTTTTCTCTGTAACTATGCTTATAGCTATCAGCATGCCCGCCAGCATGACCGTCAGTGATATCAGCATGTTGGTAAGCTTCGTCTTGAGCGGAGGCACAGTGTGTCCGAAAGACATTATCTGCGTTTCAGTGTCCTGTGCATTGGCGCCCGTCTGGTACAGCGATTCGAGCATGACTGCATAGGTTTCGACTGCCTCGTGCTCGTCGCCCTGAAGCACAACCTCATAGCTGTCTCCTTTTGGTATCAGCGCTGCAACATCGTCACGCTTCGCTACACGGCGCTCGATTGCATCTGTATTGTCGAAAAGCTCGACCTTTGCAAACTGCTGCATATATTCTATGTGTGCCGGCTCATCGCTGTCTAGCAGAGCAAGGTTTACGGTAGTGTCGTTCAGTCCCGGTGCAAACAGCGTTATAGCAATTGCCAGCAGTATGGGCATGACAGAAATGTATATAGCTATAGGTTCCCGTCTGGTCGATTTTATATCTCTTAGGAAGATCCTGAATATTTTTTTTAGCATTTTGAAGCCTCCTTAAACCGTGAGCGTTTTCTTGAAACGGAAGTTTGATATGAGAAACAGTATTATCCCTCCGGCAAGAAATACCCCGGTATACAAAAGCACATATCCGGCGTCGCCGTTTGTAACGAGTATCTCTTTGTAGGCTGTAAGCATAGGATATGTCGGGAAGAACCACAGCCACAGAGGGTCGAAGCTTGGGATGAAGTAAGAGAAAACAGGCAGCATAAGCAATATCATAAAAGCGTATATTACGCCAAATGATTTTGATATGTTGTCAAAAAAGCTTGATACCAGAAGTCCGAGTGACGCAAAAGCAAAAGTTGTTACCAGCAGGAACGGATAGAACAGCAGGTAGTTTGGCTGGCCGCCCATTATCGGTATAGTGAGTATCGTTGCGCAGACCAACTCCGTCGTCATGATTATCATGGTTTTGCTGAGCAGGTATTTCCATACCGAAGACGGTGTGACAGCAAAAGCTTTGATGACTCCTTCGTCCTTATCGAGGAAGATATAAGCCATGACAATGAACACACCCATTATCGAGCCTGCAAAGGCAAGGTAGACAGGCAGTATATTCTGGCGGTTGTTCAGCGAATCGAAAGTGCCGAGTGTCCTTACGCTGATCTGCTCTGTTGCTGCCTGCAGTTCATCAAGTGAACCGAGGTTGAGAACTGACAAAAGCTCTACCATCCGCTGCGTTTCATAACCCTGCAGATAATACTTGTAAGAAAGAGTTCCGGTGTCGCTGAGCCCGATAACTGCGCCTACGCTTTTTTGGCTGTAGACAGTCCTTATCATGTCTTCGTCATCTTCAAAGAAATGGACCGTTGCTTCAAGTTCTTTTGTTTTCGGGTCATATTCCTTGAGAGTTTTGACGTTTATGATCTTCTCTTCTTCAAATTCCAGAGTCGTAACTTTGCCAGTCTGCTCGTCAGTTATATCTATCGAAGCAGGTTTGAGTGTAAACTGTGTATCGTCCGTCCATTCTGCGTTGCCTTTGTCAATGCTCTGCTGGACCATAGCATCGGTATATTCTTTTGGGAGGCTGCTTGAGAGATACTCTTTCTGCTTGCTTACGGGATATTCATTTACAGCGAAGAGAAGTATAAGCAGAACCAGAATGGAAAAGCCGATTTCGATATAAAAATAGAAACCACGGGCAGCTATTATAAGCTCTTTAATATATGAAGAAATAAGCTTCATACTATACCAGCTCCCTTCCGGTTACCTCAATGAATATCTCCTCCAGCGTGGCTTCTTTGGAATGCATAGTCTGTATGTCATAGCTATTGATTATTTCAGCGATACGTTTTTTGTCTTTTTCGTCCACAGTTTTGAGTGTTTCTTTTTCCACTTTGCCGTCTTTAACGTACTCAATGTCTATCAGCTTCTTGCCGTACTGCAGCTTTAAGTTCTTTGGAGTATCGATCAGTTTAATCTGCCCGTCGATTATAAAAGCGACTCTGTCACACAGCTCGTCCGCAATGTACATATTGTGTGTGGTCAGGAACGAAGTTACGCCCTTTTTCTGCTGCTGCTTGATTATGTCTTTAATAGTTGCGGCAATGGCAGGGTCAAGGCCTGTCGTCGGTTCGTCAAGGAACCAAAGCTCCGGTTTGTTTATCATAGAGCGTGCGAACGTTAGGCGGTGCTTCATGCCTTTGGAAAACTCGCCTGCACGGATTTTTTCTTTGCCTTCAAGGCCGACAAGGCGTATGAGCTCGTCCGGGTCTCGTGTCGGCACGTCGAACAGCCTGGCATAGAACTTTAGGTTCTCCTTGGCAGTAAGCTTGCTGTACACGTTAGACTGTTCGAACGATACGCCTATCTTGTTGAAACGCTCATTTCGAACTTTACTGATGTCATAGCCCGCCACAGTTACCTCGCCTTTTTGAAGCTTTAAAAGACCGGTAAGTATACCCTGGGTAGTAGATTTGCCTGCGCCGGAGGGCCCAAGAAAACCAAAGGTTTCGCCTTTTGCCACCTCGAAGCTTATGTCGTGCACTGCATAGTTGTCATCGTTATTATAGGAATGGTATAAGTTCTTTACGGATATCATGTACTGATCCTCCCAAAAAAATTATTTATAAAATGCCCTCTTTAAGACATCAATATAGGCGTCGAATGCGTTTGCAGTATCTTCGAAATCAATACCTTTAAAACCATCGGTAGCTCTTGTATACTCTTCCGCGAACTTTTCAAGCGTCCATTTTATAACGTTTATTGATTTGTCTGTGTCCTTCGGGTTTTTGAATTTTGACAGGTCGATATTTCTGTAGTAAACGTCTGCCATAAGCTTTGCGGTGTCTACACCGTGGTTTTTATATACCTGTATTATCTCGTCCGCTGTTTTTGCGTTTTCATTTGCCAATATCGCATAGATCATATCAAACATTTTTGGATATTCACGGCTAAGCTGAAGCTTTAAGAAAACAGCCTGCTTTATACGCTGGAGAATGTCTGTTTCATCCCAGTCTATCTGTGATATGATTGCGTTTGTAAGCTTGCTTATTACAAACTCTACGAGTCTATCATAGAGCTCTTTTTTGCTGCCGAAGTAGTGAAACAGAAGGCCTTTTGATATTCCGGCATTTTTAACTATATTATTCGTCGAAGCTTTTTCGTATGGCATCCGGGCAAACTCATCTAGGGCGCTGTTTATTATTTTTTCTCTTTTTTCTTCGTTTAAGTTCTTAAGTATCTCTTCCAAGTTCATCACCTTCAAGTCTATTGGTTGACCATGTTGGTCAATATACTTAAGACTATAATAATACGATTGACCGGATTAGTCAATATGTATCTGCAATTTTTTTTGCGGCTGCATTTATATAAAGAATATACCTGAATCAGACATATAAACCGGTTTAAAAGAGAGTATTATCGGTTAATATACAAAATTTCTTTTAAAAGCTGTGCATTGCTGATATAATCATAACGTTAAAAACGCATATAAGGAGTTTCTTGTGAAAATCGTAATCGTCGGCAGCGGCAATGTCGGGTATCATCTGGCGGCTCTGCTGGTAGAAGAAGGACATGACATAGTAGTTATAGACAACCAGACAAAGACTCTGGAAAAGTTGGTTGAAGTGCTTGATATTAGTATAGTGCACGGCAACGGGGCATACTATGACACTCAGATGGAAGCGGACGTGCCGAACGCAGATCTGGTTATAGCCGTAGCACAGCAGGACGAGATAAATATGCTTACGTGCCTGCTTGCAAGGAAACTGGGGGCAAAGCGTACCATAGCCCGAGTGAGGGACCAGAACTATTCAAACCAACTGCATCTTTTGAAAAGCGAGCTTGGTCTTAGTATGTCAATTAATCCCGAGCTTGCTGCGGCAACAGAAATAGCACGTATATTAAAGTTCCCTTCAGCGTTGAAGATAGACACTTTGGCAAAAGGGCGTGTAGAGCTTGTGCATTTTAAACTGGCGGACGATAATCCGCTTGTTAACTACAGTCTCCAAGAGATAAGCGACAAATTCACTCATAAAATATTGATATCTGCTGTTGAGCGTGACGATGAAGTCTATATGCCCACAGGCAGCTATGTTTTAAAGCCAGAAGACAAGGTGCATATAGTCGGCAAGCTTGCGGACATAACAAAGTTCTTCAAGACACTTGGACTGTTTATGCCAAAGTCGAAATTTGTTATTATTGTGGGCGGCGGGCAGATCACATATTATCTTGCAGAGCAGATAATCTCTATGGGGATTCAGGTCAAGATAATAGAGAGCAACCGCAACAGATGTGTAGAGCTGTGCGAGCTGCTGCCGTCGGCTATTATAATAAACGCAGACGGGACGGACCAGAACGTACTGCTTCAGGAAAAGCTGGAGAGTGCGGACTCGTTTATTGCGCTGACAAAGAGCGACGAGATAAATCTTATTATTGCGATGTTCGCAAAATCCAAAAACGTGCCCAAAGTCATAACAAGGATAAATCACTCAAGATATATGGACGTTGTGCAAAACCTTGAAATAGACAGCTTTATCAGCCAGCATCTGATAACATCAGATCTAATTGCGAGATATGTGCGTGCTATGCAGAACACAATGGGCAGCAGCGTTAAAACTCTCTATAAATTTGCAAATGATCAGGCAGAGGCTCTTGAGTTCATCGCAACCGGTAACTCGAAACACATATACGAGCCGCTGAAAGACTTAAACCTGAGGAAGAATCTACTTGTTGCGGCGCTAGTCCGTAAAGACGAGGTTATAATACCCGACGGCAACGACAAAATAATGCCGGGTGACAACGTAATAGTAGTGACCACAAACAAAGTGCTCGGCGATCTTGACGATATCTATGCAAAAGATGGACAGTCTGCGTTTAAGGCAAAGGAATAGGGGCAGCAGATGAATTACAGGATGATTTCATACATACTCGGTTTTGTGCTTAAAATCGAGGCTGCGCTTATGTCACTCTCGCTTATAGTTGCGCTGATATACTCAGAATCATGTGCTGTTTCCATAGGAATAACGATGGTCATTACATTCCTGCTGGGTCTTGTGCTTGGAATAAAAAAGCCCGCTTCAAAGAGCATACGTGTTAAGGAAGGGCTGCTGACTGTGGCGCTTTCATGGCTGACGATGTCGCTTCTTGGAACGCTGCCGCTGTTCTTAAGCGGAGCAGTACCGTCTTATATAGACGGCTTTTTTGAGATTGTTTCAGGCTTTACAACAACGGGAGCCAGCATACTGACGCAGATTGAGGGGCTGCCAAAAGGAATACTTTTCTGGCGCAGCTTTACACACTGGCTTGGAGGCATGGGCATACTTGTCTTCGTTCTTGCTTTGATGCCGGTGTCCAGCGGACACTTTCTGCACATTATGCGTGCAGAAAGCCCGGGACCTGAGACGGGCAAACTGGTGCCGGGTATTGCGAAAACAGCAAAAATACTTTATGCGATATATATAGGAATGACTGTAGCGGAGATAATAGCGCTTATGATAGCGGGCATGTCTTTATACGACGCTTCGGTTCACGCTTTCGGAACGGCAGGCACTGGCGGATTCTCTGTTAGGAACGCCAGTATCGGAGCGTATGATAGCGCATCCATAGATGCTATTATAACTGTATTTATGGTGTTGTTCGGAGTCAACTTCTCTCTTTATTACCTTCTGCTGGCGAAAAAGTTCAAAGACGCATATAAAAGCGAGGAGCTGAGGATTTACCTTGGAGTCATTGCAGCTTCGATAATTATCGTAGCAATCAATATAATGCCACTTTTCTCGGGCTTCTGGGAATCGCTGAGGTATTCTTCATTTCAAGTCAGCTCTATCATTACAACAACAGGCTATGCAACTACGGATACTAACGTTTGGCCACAGCTTTCAAAGACCATCCTAATACTTCTTATGTTCTTTGGCGCATGCGCAGGGTCGACTGGCGGCGGTCTGAAAGCTGTAAGGGTGCTTCTCATCTTCAAAACGATCAAGAGGAACATTGTCCGATTGGTAAGCCCGCACAGGGTCAACATAGTCAGATTTGATGGAAAGCGTGTTTCGGAGGACACAATAAAGGGAGTAAAGACATTCTTTGTTATATACATTTTGATAACGGCGGCTTCGGTGCTGCTGGTGTCTGTCAACGGATATGATATTGAAACTACCTCTACAGCCGTTTTTGCATGTATAAACAACATCGGCCCGGGCTTTGGGATGGTGGGAGCTACGGGGAACTATGCCGGCTTCTCGGTTTTCAGCAAACTGGTGCTTATTTTCGATATGCTGGTAGGAAGGCTGGAGATATACCCGATGCTTCTGATATTCATTCCGTCGTTCTGGAAGAAAGCTGCATAAAAGATGGTATCCTGGATTGGTGCAACCGCTAGTTTTCCAAAACAAAAGTGACCTGCTGTGTCATCTTCACTTGCAAAAATAATTCTTCAATCTCATCTTATGCAACTCTCGATTTCGTATATTGCGTAAAATCCTGGGCGCCCCAATTTACTTGAAGGTGCAGCCTCTTGTGTTACTGGAAATATTCAAGAAAACCGTTTGCAAGTCCCTGTGCTATTTTCTCCTGATATTCATCAGAAACAAGCAGATTATCTTCCTTCTCGTTGGTCATATGACCCATCTCTATGGTGCATACAGGTATGCTTGACCAGCAAAAACCTGTCTGGTCGCTTCGCTGTGTTATGCCAAGATTTACTGCGCCGGTAGTGCTAAGCGTTGATGAGAGAAGGCAGGATGCCAGTTGCGAGCTTTTTGTTTGGACTGAAGGGTCGTTTGTATACATTGAACCGTGCGTAGGTATCAGGAAGAACATGCCTTCTTTGCTTGCATCGGTAGAACCGTTTGCATGTATGCGTATCCAGCAGTCGGCAGGGATACTGTTCATCATGACGGCTCGCTGAGCGTTAGAGATATCTACGTCATGACTTTCCCTTGACATTATAACGGTTGCGCCTAAAGCTTCCAGATTAGCTTTCAGCTTTAGTGCGACCTGCAGGTTAATGACGTACTCCCTTACTCCGGTGAAGCGGCCGTACGTTCCAGCGGAAACTTTTGCTTTTGTGTCGGTACCGTATGGAGATATGAGTTCCTGGTCATAGTTCGGGTGTGCTTGATGCCCGGGGTCAATCCCTATAACGCAGCCGGTAAGCGGCAGATTACAATCGTAAGGTTTTATTTTCTTCAATCCGAGGATATCAAGGCGCATAAGCGTATAGTCTGCAATTGAGATGATACCATCTCCGTTTATGTCTGCTGCTGTTTTATACTCGCTGCTGAGTGTTTTTAAGCCTAGTATGTGCAGCCTTGCCAGAGTGTAGTCGGATATGGAGAGAGTTCCGTCGCCGCTGGGGTCTCCGCATACAGCGATTTTGAGCATATCTTTGGGGACACTGTCGCAGTAAAGAGTCACGGTCATGCCGGTAAATAAGCTTCCGCCTAAAAAAGCGCTCCCGTCGCTGTTTGTTATAAAAAGATTGGAAGAAGGGTTGCTCAGGTTATCTTTGAGTTCTATATCAGATGTCGAGAGCTCTATTCCGTGAAGGATATTGGCTGCACGGTCAATAGCGTATATTGGGGATTCTATGGAATCAAGACCGGCAAGGGCAGAGCCTGTAGGGCCAGTGAATATTATAATTACAGCCAGAACTGTTATTAACACAAGGATTCTCTTTGATACGCTCGTTGATTTCATATAATACCATCTCCCATTACAATGTATATAATAGCACTAGAAGACAGATATTTCAAACAAATAAAAAAGCAGAAACTTTTTATCGGCTTCTGCTTTTTTTGTTAGATTATTCCTGAGTTCCCTCGGGCAGTTTCCCTTTTTGCTTGATAAGAGCAAGGACGCCGGCTGCTATCAGCAGCGCTGCTACAAGGGTACTGGAACCTCCTGCAAAACACAACCCGCCCCCGACAAGCATTAGTACTCCAGCAGGGATGTTTTTATTTTTTAAGATGCCTGCGCCGATTATACCTAATATACCGGCGGCAAGAGTCGCTGCGATGCCTACCCAGTAAAAGGCACTTAAAGCTGAGAAAATCTTGAGGTCTGAAAAGAAGAAGCCGCCGTGCTCAAAGAAATCCGGCATGTGCAGCTTCTCGCCGATATCGATAAAGTCTATGTTTTTAAACACCAACAGGGCTATCGTGTTAAATATGCTCGTCAAAATTCCGAGTATTCCGCCTGCAAGACCCAGTCCAAAACTTACTTTTCTCATTGTACGGTTCCCTCCTGCGGAGCTGGTGCAGCCTCTTTATGCTTGTCTTTAATGAAGGCAAGCACCCCGGCGGGGATGAAGAATGCTGTTGCAAACAGACCCCATAGACTTATGATGCTGAGCACGGCAGCTATAATAAGAAGAACTCCTGCCGCAGTACTCTTGCGTTTTTTCGTTATTACAGTTCCTATGATGCCAAGTACTCCTGAAATTAGCAGACCTACCGCACCGACAAGAAGCCATGCACCTACTGCACCGAACACGGCATTTGGCGCTCCGCCGTAATTGCCTTCGACATCCAAGTCGTAATTTTCACCGTCTATAGTTATTTCGATGTCGTCTATATTTTCTGTGATTTCATCCCAATCTGCATAGCTTGCAGCTGTCGATACAAGACCAAGTATCAAAATAATGATTCCTATTACAAATGCGATTATCGTACCGGCAAGCCCAAGCCCGAAACTTGTCTTTCTCATAACAAAACCTCCTGAATGCTTTCATTTTTATTTGTACAGTATAATTATAGACTTAAAAACAAAACGATACAACATGTAAATTTATGCACAGATAAAGCCGGGTTTAGCCACTAATACCCGTGAAATATGAATTTAGAAAAGAAACAGTAAAGTTGAGCGGTGGTGAGCGCTTTTTTATGGTAGCATGCACAATGAAGAATTTTATCCGCAAAAGGAGGCAATCAGATGGCAAAGAAAAGTTTGAGGGTGAGCGGGTACGGACTTGAGATAAGAAAACCGTATTCAAGCAGGGCGCAGGACGGCAGCTTCAAGGTTTGTATAGAAGATATTAAAAAGGAAACGGACAGGTATCTTTCGGGTGCACAGGAGAGCGGGGTATACAGCGTTGCCGGAATGTGCATCGAGCTTAATATTACACGGCAGACTCTTGATGCGTGGAGAGACGGATATTTTGCCGCCGAGGATGTGCACGACGATGCGGTGACAAGGAACGAAGAGCTTGCCGACTGCATAGAAATGGGGCTCTTGCACATATAGCGCTTTTGGGAGGAATGTGACAAATCGGCAGTACAGAGCAAGCATGTGAAGATGCTTGAGCGCTCAGGTGCTTTCGAGCCTAAAAAAGCAAAGGGGATAGGTACACCGCCGTTCGACTTAGGTTCGCTGGGCAGATTTTCAAAATAATAAACAAAAGGATGTGAGCAGCGCCGCCTGGTGTGCGGCTTTTTATATGGCGATGACTTTGTATGAGAAGATATTAAAAAAAGCGTTTGGTAAAGCTACAAAGAAACAAAAGCAGTTTTTGAGTGCGGATACCAGATATGTTGGGTATGGAGGAGCAAAAGGAGGAGGCAAGTCTCATGCAATAAGGATGAAGGCGACCTTTTTTGCGTTTGCGTTTCCGGGGATACAGATGCTTATAGTAAGGCGCAAACTGCCTGAACTGCGTGAGAACCACACAAAAAGGCTGCAGGCAGTTTATTCGCAGATGCCGCAGGAGCTTCAGCCAAAATATAACGACACGGAAAAGGCGTTCACATTCCCGTGGGGTTCGAGGATTAAGCTTGGTTACTGCGACAACGAAAGCGACGTGCTGCAGTATCAGGGGCAGGAATATGACGTTTTGTTCATAGACGAGGCAACGCAGCTCTCGGAGTATCAGTTCCATTGGCTGGATTCGTGCGTACGTGGGACAAATGCTTTTCCAAAGAGGACGTATATCACATGCAACCCCGGCGGTGTCGGGCATACCTGGGTAAAAAGGCTGTTCATAGACAGGGACATGCAGCGCTGCGAGCAGAGCGGCGACTATACTTTCATACAGGCGTTGGTGTGGGATAACGATCCGCTGTTTTCGCAGGATGCAGGATACAGGCGGGCGCTGAAAAGACTGAAAAAACAGCACAGGGAAACTATGGCGCTCTGTGATATAAAGGAGCTTGCAAAACAGGAAGCGGACTACGTCAGAAAGCTGAAAAGCCTGCCTTCCGATTTGCGCCGTGCGTGGCTGGACGGAGACTGGAGCATTTTTGCCGGGCAGTATTTCGGCGAGTTCTCGGAAAACAAGCATGTCTGCGCACCCTTCCCGATACCGCCGGAGTGGAGAAGGAGCGCAGCGCTGGACTATGGCCTTGATATGCTGGCAGTGCTGTGGTTTGCAGTGGACCCTGCGGGAATGGTCTACTGCTATAGGTGTCTGGAGCGTCCTAACCTTACGATATCCGATGCGGCAAAAGCCATAACCTCGACCGCAACAGAGAGGGTAGAGGAGTATTATGCGCCGCCCGACCTTTGGAGCAGACGGCAGGACAGCGGAAAGTCTGCCGCGGAGATCTTTGCACAGAACAACGTTCCGCTGACACGTGCAGGTAATTCCAGGATAGCGGGATGGCTGTGTGTGAAGGAATACCTAAAGGTAAAGAGAGGCAAAGCGGGGATACAGTTTTTTTCGTCCTGCGGACCTGTCGTAAGAAACCTGCCGCTGCTTCAGCACGACATTAAAATAGTCAATGATGTTGCAACACAACCGCACGGCATCACCCATAGTCCGGATGCTCTGAGGTATTGGTGTTCTATGAGGCAGCTTTTGCCGCAGGTGAACGAGCCGACAGATTCCGATCCTTTTCATCTTAACAAAAAGCCGGAGGGAACGGTGAATTCGGATTATCTGCTGGGTGGATTTATAGAATGAGTACGAGAAAAAAGGTTTTTTGGCGTTTGATTTTAACAATAATATCTTACTTTTTATGAAAACCCGAACAAATGTTACGAAGCGTAAATAATAGTTAGCGTATACTTAACATAAAGTTAATAGAAAACTGCTTGTAATATTTGCAGCGCTGAAAGTATAATAATGTCAGAGCAATAATACTCAAATATTTTTTCATTTTTCCTCTTTTTCGATAGAGCTGCGTGTACGTTGCGCAGCTTTTATTGTAACCAGCTGTATATACTTTTATATCAAAAATATGGTATTATAGTTACGTTAAAAGGGGGGGACCTTTTTTGAAGGAATCTAGTAAAAAAAGAATACTGACTGCTGCCGGCTGTTTTGCTGTTTTTGCTGTCACGGTTTGGTTTCTTTCAAAAGCGATGTTTTTTCCAAGCGTCGAAATCGGTTTGAAGCGGCTGCCGGCGATAGCGTTTTTTACCATACAGTCGAATATATTTGCCGCAGCCTGGCTGCTTTACACCGGGCTCAGTGAACTGACGACCAGGTTGCCCCGTCCAAAGCCTGTGCTCGGTATGATGCTGTGCTGCTATATGACCGTTACGGGTCTAGTATACTGGGTGGCACTGGTTCCCATGCTGGGGTTTGCAAAAGAGCTGTTTGCGGCAAGCAACATATGGATGCATACTGTGACACCGGTGTTTGTACCCGTAGTCTTTGCACTTGTTTCGAAAACGAAAGCGATATCTGCAAGCGGCATTTTGCTCATTCTGGTATATCCGTTTTTTTATACGGTGTATGCTTACATACTCCACAGCGCTATCGGCGTATACCTTTATCCTTTCTTTAATCCGTCTGTGATGGGAAGCAGGCTGTTTAGTTTGCTGGCGCTTGCAGTGATTGCGGGTATGTTTGTAGGATTCGGTTTTTTATACAGGTATATATGGAACAGGCTAAGCAAAAAACAGACAAGCCGGGTGTTGCGGCAGCAGGAACGGCCAGGTATATGATTGGCGGCAGGGCAAAAAGATGATATACTCTATATAAAACAATAGGTTAAACAACTGAATTGAGGTAATAATGGACAATAACAATGATAAAATGATCGCCGTGCTTATAGATGCGGATAATGTATCGGAGAAGTATATAAAGTATATACTCGACGAGATATCCAACCATGGTACACCGACTATAAAAAGGATATACGGAGACTGGACAAAGTCTCAGATGACTTCCTGGAAAAGCGTTCTTTTAGAGAACTCCATCGCTCCTATACAACAGTACAGCTATACTTCCGGTAAAAATGCCACCGATGCTGCGCTTATAATAGATGCAATGGATATTCTTTATGCTGACAGAGTTGAGGGCTTTTGTATAGTTTCGAGCGACAGCGATTTTACGAGGCTTGCTGCACGGCTTAGGGAAGCGGGGATGTATGTGATCGGAATGGGAGAGAAAAAGACACCAACGCCGTTTATATCTGCCTGTGAGCAGTTTAAATACTTGGAAGTGCTGGCAGGGGAAGCGAATTCTTCGAAGGAACCGGAGGCTTCCAAACTCCAGGCAAAGGCGAACATGGCAAACAAGGCTACGATAACAAAAGCAATTGCTTCCATTGTGGATGAGAGCAGCGATGATGATGGATGGGCATATTTGGGCGAAGTGGGGAAAAGGTTGAACAAGCGTTTCCCAGACTTTGACACCAGAAACTATGGCTACAACAAGCTGACTCCGTTTGTGGCGTCGCTTAAGCGGTTCGAAATAAAATCCAGCAAAACCAGCAATCCAAACGTTGTTTTCAAATATATCCGCAACATCGAGAAGAAAAAATAGACTGACATACGACCGCTCTTCAGGAGCGGTTTTTTTGTGCTCTTTTTTCAAAAAGCGATAGGATAATCTGAGTTGTCAGAATGATTAAAGGAGGAGCAAGACAGACCGAGAGCGCTGCTTTCAGGCTTCCGGTTGCGTCTGCGACGGTGCCCATTAGTATCGGCTGAAGGATTCCGCCGAGGCCTGCTGCTGTCAGCAGTATTCCGAATACGGTGTTTGTATATTTTGGGAAGCTGTCTTTTCCGATCGCAAGCAGAGTAGGGAACATAGCAGAACATCCAAACCCCATAACGCCGAAAGAAACCACCGATATTGCAAGGCCGCCAAAGACAAGGCAGATTCCAAGACCGAGTGCTGCCAGTATACTGAGAGCAGCCACGAGAATGTACGGGCTGCCCCTGTAGCGCGTGAATATTATTCTGCCTATTGCGGCGCAGAACCAGAAGAATGAAAGGGTAAGCGTGGAATAGATCTCGACTGTCGTTATTGAGGAGATGTAACTAGATACATAGAATGTTATTCCGGCTTCGAGTGCAACGTATGCAAGCATCCCAAGGCCAAGGACGATTACCAGTTTGTTTTTAAGCAACTTGAAAGTAAGCCCTGTTTCTTCGTGAGTTTCTATGTTCTTTACAGGGTAGCGTGGTAAGGGATAGCTTAGTTTTAAAAAGACTGCGAAAAGGACTGCGAGCAGAGCCAGAGAAGCCAGCATAACGTATACCCAGTCCCCGAACAGATTAAGCATAAGGATGGCAAGGAAAGGCCCGGTCACCGTACCGGTAGCAAAGAATACACGGGAGAGGTTCAATATGCGGGCAGCAGCCCATTTGCTGACGTCTGTGAGAAGCGAGGACATTGAGAGTTCGAGAACTGAAAACGACATTCCTATTATGAAAAAGCCTGCTCCTATAGCAAAGGGGTTGTTTATCAGAAGAGCGATAAGGAACCCGGTCAGCTGAGCTGTGAACGTAAAGAGCAGCACCTTTTTACGACCGACTTTATCTGTCAGTTCTCCGGTGAGTATAGGGCTTATGAAGTAGCCAAGGAAAACCATTGTTATAATGGTGCCGACGGAGGTGTTGGAAAGCGAATATTTTGAGCCTATCTCGTTCACTATACGCTGAAGCATGGAAAGATTCAGCCCCAGAAACAGAAAAGTCGAAAAAGCAAAAGCAGTAATCTTCTTGTTTACAACCATTAGCACCTCCAGTAAGCATAAAGTCAAGTAATTATAGCACAGTGGAAAAGCAAAGCGAACAGACAAAACAGAAAACTGGTCATAAAACAGTTGATTGAGCGTATATTCTGATTCTCTTATTCATAAGGTGTGATATAATATAGCGTATTGAGTAAGATGAGCGGAGGACGGATATGCAGATTGACGTTGCAGTGAGGTTCTGGGAATATATCGACGGGGCACAATTTGACGAGCTTGGCGGCATTATTTGCGAAGACGCTGTCATTTGGTGCCCGAACACAAGGGAAGTATATAAAAGCGCAAAGAATTACATTGATTTTAACAAAGCATATCCGGGAAGGTGGTTTGCGGACGTTGAAAAAGCGGTCATGGCAGGCGAAGAGGCAGTGACTGTTTCGAGGGTGTATGATGAGGAAGGCGCAAGCTTTTACTGCATAACCTTTTTTAGATTTGAAGGCGAACGCATAAACGAGATAATACAGTATTGGGGAGAGAACAGCGAGCCGCCGAAATGGAGAGAAGGCAAGGCATTTGCGCACAGATATTGATGCGGCAGGCAGGGTCCGATTTTGATTATTATTGGAGGCAATGATGTTTAGAAAAATTTCTGAAGGGTTTGTTTACAAGGCGAAGGAAGGCGGCAGAGTTGCCTGCGGGCCACGAACGGCGCTTTTATCGGACGGCAGACTGATATGCTCTTATATGACGCAGACGCAGATAGGACAAAACGACTTTCGAGCGGTGGCGGCTTATTCGGAAGATGGCGAGAGCTGGTATGGAGAAAAGCCGATATGGCCGCAGTGGGACTTGGTGAAATCTCCCTTCGTATCGGTGAGGAACACGCCGGACGGGAAAGTAAGCGTAGCCGGCATTGTTTTCGAAATGGAAGGCGAAGGTGAGGTGTTCTGGTCTGACGAAGCCGCAGGTATGAAGGAAAACAAGCTGTGCTGGTGCATATCGGAAGACGGTATCAACTTCCCGGATCCTAATATTGTCGAGCTTGCTTATTACGCTTCGGCAGAGCAGCCGGGCGGTATGCTGGTCAGAGAAAACGGAGAAATGATCATGATATATTCTCCGTATGACACTATAAAAAAGAAACAAGCAGTTGAAACTAACAAGCTTTTGATGATGAAAAGCAGGAACAGCGGCAAGAGTTTTGAGGCGTCGGTTCTGGGCAGCGTAGAAGGCAAGGCGAATTTTGCAGAGAGCTGGATAGCGGAGCTGACGGACGGCAGGCTGTTTGTTTCGTCATGGCTGCTGGACGGAAAGGAGACACCGGATGTGTGCTTTGTTTCGGACAATGGCGGGGACAGCTTTGCCGGACCGTTTGATATGAAGCTTGGAGGGCAGACGACGTCGCTGACACCGTATAAAGACGGCAGGGTGCTGGTGGCTTATAACCAGAGGGTAAATGGGAAAGTCGGCGTTTGGCTGGCGCAGGGCAAGCCTGGCAAGGACGGTTTCGAGATAATTTCAAACGAACCTGTCTGGCAAGCGCTGTCGGGAACGAGGAACAATAAGTCTGAAGACTTTGACAACTGGACGGACTATTCATTTGGAGAGCCGCACGCAGGAATAATGGCGGACGGCAGCATAATCGTTGTGTTCTGGTGCATACAGCCGGGCGGAACAGGGATAAGGTATGTAAAGCTAGAAACGGAGTAAAATGAAAAAAATGAGCGTTCGTGAGCGTTTTTATGTGTTAAAGTAGTATCATCAAAGGTTTGCCCGGTGGGGCGGGCCTTATTTTTATGAAAGGAAACAGGAAAACATGTTGAAAGAAAAGGATTGGCGCAAACGCCGCGCAGGAAAAGAAAATGAGTTCTATACAAAGGTAAATAATGGTGATATAATCAAAAAGAGGATGCCGGACATAGCCGAGATAAAACAGAACATCGATGCGGCACAGCGCCGGGCGGAAGCGTTTGAGAACGAGTGGCTGGACAGCGTATTTCAAAACGCAGACAGCCGGCAGGTCAGCGTTGCGAAAGCAAGGGCGCAAGAGGCAAAGGGCAGCGTGAAGAGCTGGAACGAAAAGCTGAGCGAAGCGTACGGCCTTGGAGAAAACGGGTATTGGAACCGCAGCACGGGCCAGCCAAAGACGCAGCAGTCGGCACAGATGAGGGCAAACCCGGCGCATGCATATGCAGCGGGCAACGGCAGACCGGCACAGACGGCAAGGATGACACCGGCGCAGCCAAAGACGCAGCAGTCGGCACAGATGAGGACAAACCCGGCGCATGCATATGCAGCGGGCAACGGCAGACCGGCACAGACGGCAAGTACGACACCGGCGCAGCCAAAGACGCAGCAGTCGGCACAGATGAGGACAAACCCGGCGCATGCATATGCAATAGGCAACGGCGACGGGCAGGTAAGGACACAGCAGTCAACACGGATGAGGCAGAACCCGGGACATGCATACGGAATAGGGCAGTTTGGCACGAAGGCAGAGCAGCCAAAACCGACGACAGTACCCGGAGCAGCGGGCAGCGCTAAAGGCAGGCAGATAATGCAGCTGCAGGACACGCTGGTGCACAACCCGGGCATGAGCGACAGAGAAAAGAACCAGGTTCAGGAAAAGATAAGCAGCCTTGCGGCGGAGAAAGAAGTACTGGACTGGAAAGATGCGAATCCCGGTACGCCGACTGTTGAAAACTATGAAGCACAGAAAAGCTATTATGACAGGCTGTGGCAGCAGAACCAGGATGACATCGTAAACGGACTCGGAAACGGCACGCTGGAACAGGGAAGCGACGAATGGTATGCGTTGTTTAAGAAAGGCGACGACCTTCTGGCAATGAAGGATGCGTACAACCGTGGCATGATGGGACAGCTGGATGGTGAAAAGGCAGTGACACATGTGGGCGGAGGAAGAAGGAGCGCTGGTCTTGATGCGAAGGATGAAGCTGCGTATACCGGAGGGACAAAGTCGGGGATGGATGACGAGGAGGAAAACAAGACTGCTGGAGATTCAAATGATACTACTAAGCCTAATCCAAGCAGTCTTGAGACATTAAAAGACTTAATGGAAAGAGCGACAGCGAACATACAGGGTGAATATGTATATATCACAGAAGAACAATATGAAGCAATTAAAGATATAATTGAACAGAGTTTAGAAGAAAGGCTTAATGCGGGTATCCCGGCTTCCAGTGATATTAAAGAGGCTCAGCAACTGTCTGCTTTAGAACAAAATCGTGAGTGGTCAATAAATTCTGATCTATGCGATGCGATCATCGTTAATGTTGATGAACCTTATGGAAATGTAGATATAGATCGTATGGAGGAACTATCTAATGACGATGAGCCTCGTACACCTGAAGAAGAAGAGCTTTTAGCGAAGATAAATATTGGAATAGGTGTTCGTATAGATATCAATGGTTCTGATTTTGCGGCTTTAAAAGAACAGCTTGGAGCTTACGGAGCAGCACAATTTTTAGCAGAATATGTTCAGGACAATTATGGCGAAGATGTTTTGGATGATCGTTCGGTTAATGGTTTTATTGCAGAAGTATACATTCATGACTATATCAACACAATGATTCCGGATGATTTTGATTATTCTGAAATTGAAGACAGGCAACTGGCAGAAGCTTTGCTGGGATGGAAAGATACGGGAGAAGAACTAAATATAGCCTATTTTCACGACGCTAACAGAGAAAAAGGAGAGCAGTTAGCCGATTTATTGGGTGTGCAAGTTACCGGGATTTGGAATGAAAATCTTTTGAATAATGCAGCGAAATTGTGGATGATTAACGATTACAGGGATAGAAATGGTATGTGGGAGGCAATAAAGCTGGGGAAAAAGCTTGAGTTTATTGAAAAATATGGATTTGAAGAAGCAATGGAGCATTTCTAAATAAGGAGAATAGGAGTAAATTATGAAAAGAATGAAATTAGTGATAATTTTAATAGCTGTAGTATTTGTATTTATTTCAGGCTGCGGGAATAAAGAAAAAGTTCAACCGTATTACTCTGAGCCAATTGCTCAATTAGTCCACGATGTTCAAGAAAACGGGGATAAAATATACTATATAAATCCACTTGACGATAAGCTGTATTTATTTGATAAAGAAAAGAAAACTAGCAGTATTGTGCTTGACCAGAGGATATGGAAATTTTATGCAGATAAAGATTATTTGATTTATGTTGGTGAAGAAGAAAGTTTAAGAAAATTTGATTTGTATAATAAGACTGATAAAATAATGGCAGAGCACGTAGATGGATATAATATTACCTTATATGACGACCGGATTGTCACAAGAATACAAGGTGCGATAAAGATAACGGATTTTAATGGGCAAGTTATATATACTTCGGATGAAGGTTATGTTCATAGCTATGTTCCATACCAAGATAAAATCTGTTATACAGTAGAAAGAGACCGCTTCTTTAATCCCAATTCAATAATGCTGATTGACCTGAACGGCAATTTTAAGGAAAAGGTTGAAGACCGGTTCGCTTACAGGTTATGGGCAAGTGGGGACGGTTTATATTATTTAGACGAGGTATATCAAATTGTGAAATTAAATCCGGAAATAGAAGAAAAAGCGGAAAGAATGGAAATGGTAGATTTGTTCAGTTGGGGCATAGGGGACGATTTTATAGTTAGCACCAGTAAATCGGACGGATTATATGTCTGCGACATAAACGGTGAGAATAAAAGAACAATTGAGGAAGAGAGGTATAAAATATTGGATGCTGAGAACAACATTTTTATTTATTATGATGCGGATAATAAAGATATTATTATTTATAATGTTGATACAAATATCAAGAGTACAATCGAAATAGAGGACGATAGTACTAAATGTATTATAAGCGATAGTGTGATTTATGTTGTTTTTGGGCATTCAACTGATGATGGAGACATTGAAACGAGTGGTGGTTTATACAATTATAATGGTGAATTAGTATATGGATTTTAACAGTTGGCTATTTTAAGCTTTTACAGGAGCTTTACGGTATTTGTAAGTGTTGCCTAGGTGAACATCTTCCGTTGTGGCATTGGGCGGATTTTTGTAAAGTATTATATATAAAAAGTATGCGTATCAGGACAAGATTGATGAGCTTGTAACGAAGCGTGACGCTTACAACATGGGGATGATGGGTCAGCTGGATGGCCAGAAAGCGCAGACGGCGGAAGAGCAGGCGGAGCAGACAGCAACGTCGAGCAGAGGCAGAAGGAGCGCTGGTCTTGATGCGAAAGATGAAGCTGCATATACCAGAGGGGCAAAGCCGGGGATGGATGAAGGAGAAGAGCCTCAGTCAGTGTTCCCGTCACAGAACAAGCCGAGCAAAGAAGATGAGTTGAAGACAGCGTTGGAAGACAAGTATAACCAGATACTCGGAATGACGGACGAGCAGAAGAGCGCTTTTGTATCAACAGATGAATATGAGAAATATCAAGATGATTGGGAGGCGCTGGAGAAGCTGCTTGGAACAGCAGCTTATGAGCAGTATAGGAAAGAGTTGTTTGGCGGAGGAAAGGGAAGCGGAGCAACAATTGCCGATAATAGTTATTATGATGGTATGATAGATGCGTATGGTAACTGGAGCGCAGAGGTCGGAGCTAAGGAGAATAAAGAACTGCTTGATATAGGCATAATTTCTACAATACCGGAACTTGTGACTGAAGATATTAATGAAATAATTAACCAACTGTCAACAAATAATAATCTATATGTTACAAAAGAACAATACGAGACAATTAAAGAAATAATTAATCAAAATCTAAGTGAAAGGTATGATACAGACTTTCCAACACAATCATCTACAAGAGAGAACATTTTATTGTTAAATTTAGAGATGAGCCGTGAATGGTCAATGGAACAAGAACGGAAAGATATATGTAATGATTTGGAAGAGTTAACAGGGTTAATTAGCAATAAGGATTTAAATTACATTATTAGAAATATTACAGAGAATAGTGATTCTATTTCTAAAAGCTTTATTGTTGTTGACTATACTATGCAAAATCAATTTGATGACGAAGCTGAAATGAGTATTGAAGAGGCGGAAGAGTTTTATAAAGCATATACCAGGTATTTAGAAACAGCAATGGATATAACATCATTGGGAACATCGGCGGTTATTAAAAAACTTGGGGAACTCTTTACTCGTTCATTTCCAAAATTAATAGATGAAGTTTTTGATATAAAAGCCCCGATAATTAAAGAGGGGAATTATATGATATATACAACTTGTTATACTGAGCATTATGGGAACTTTAATGCATGTACAAAAGAACATGACATAATGGTGCTTGTAGAAGTAAACGAGGATGGTACTAAGAAAGAACAAGGGTACGTTTACACATTCGATTATACAGTTGATACTCCATATAAAGTTCAATCTAGAGAAGCTCCTCAAGAAGTTGTAGTACCAATAAAATATCCATATTTTTATACTGAAAGGATGGGGAATTGAAAAAATGATTTTAGGAGTGTATATTTCTGGTTTGATTGTAAGCATTGTTGGCATTGCAATGAGAGCCAAGGCTGCATACTTAGCTGGTTTACTTTGGATGATGGATATTATACTTTGGGTTTTAGGGAAAACAACTACTTATGAATCTATTGCTCAAGTAATAATTTCAGTCATTTCGATTGTTTTAACTCTGTTTTGGATAATAAGAGTTAACAAGATTATGGGCGGAGGTTCAGTAAAATGGCGTGGATAATTGCAATTACATTAGTCTGCTTATATATAGGATGTTTAGTGTATATCCTTTTGCTGAAGAAGAAGGATAAAATTACTCTTTCATTGTCCCTTTTATATATTGTTTTATATATTGCGGGTACAATATTAGCAAGGGTGGCAATGGAAAGAGCGGTGTTTTATTCAATCGAGACTGCGATATTAATTCAAATAAAATCTATACAAGAAATATTAGGTATTGTTAACGCATTTATATTACTAGCAATAACTACTTACTATATTTTCAAAGTAATCATACATAAACGCAAATCTGATTAGAAATTAAATTAACGATGAGGAATGCTGAGATTCGGTTTGCTTCTAAACATTCCTCATACCATTTCTTAAATATTGATGGTAAATTAAAGTTTTTCATAAAGTATAAGTTATTAAGAATAAAATAATAATTATCAGAATTGCTGTGCTGCTAAATGTTAAAGCTAAATTGTGCTAGAAATGAAATGTGGCAGCAGAACCAGGATGCCATCGTAAACGGACTCGGCAACGGAACGCTGGAACAGGGAAGCGACGAATGGTATGCGTTGTTTAAGAAAGGCGACGACCTTCTGGCAATGAAGGATGCGTACAACCGTGGCATGATGGGACAGCTGGATGGTGAAAAGGCGCAGACGGCGGAAGAGCAGGCGGAAGCTGCAACGACAGGCGGTGGGACTAAGCCGGGGATGGATGACGGGGAAGAGGAAAACCAAACACCAGACGAACAAGAAGAAGACTCGAATCCCATAAGTGATTTTCTTGGCAATTTCCCTGAGAATATTCTAGGCACAATAAGCGATGCAGGCAAATGGGTTTTTGATGCGGTAACAGGCGGCGTTAAATGGGTACAAGATAATGCGGAAGCGATTAAAGATGTGTATCAGCAGGCTGAGGAAGAGGGGGAAAGAATACTTGAAACGCCGTTAGGGGAATTAACCTTAGAAGAGCTTGAAAAGAGAAAGGAGCTTGAGATTGAACAAACAGAAGAGGAACTGGAGAAGCTTATGGAGGACGAGCTGTCAGAATACAATGAAAATTCAGAGAATTATTTAGTGGGGTTCACTAAAGATGCTCTGAATAACAAGTATAATCGTATATTGGATAATGCAGTTAAGGAGATTGAAGAAAGGTTTGCAAAGTATGAGGATGAGATTGAGGAAAAGGCACCAGAGAATGGTGATGTGATTACTGATACAAGCGGGATAAAGCTCACATATAACGTTTTACCATTAACTAACAGAGAAAATGAAGATGCAACGCTACATGGTGAGGTCTCTAGTAGTAAAGTGATAGAAACAAGGGAAGAAGCAAATGAAATATTTTCAAGTATAATTAATGGTAGATATGACGGATTTAACGGCTTGGGGTTTATTGAAAAAGTTACTGATTTAACACCTTTAGACTTCATAAATTTAGAAGAGATACCAAAAAGGACAAGGGGGTATGATGCGTTTGGCAGACCAGTTTATATTGAGGTTGGATATGAAATAATGACATTTGATAGAACTTTTTCAATTGACGATCAGATGTTATGCGAAATTGAATATTTTATATATGATAACGAAGGTAAAGAAGTTTTGCATGATTGTTATATTGAGATATTAAAAAACTTTTAAGGAGAAATAAATGATAGCGATATATATAATAGGATTTATCTCAGCTGTTGTTTTGTTAAGTGAAAAAAAGTTATACGGGATTATATTGGGCTTATACTGGATAACGGTTGCGATAATTGACAATCTTGTTTTTTTTGGACCGTTGAATTCTATTATAGTTGATATATCTATTATATTGTTATGTTTAACTATGTTATCAATAGGAATAAACAATAAAAGGAGACAGAAACAATGATTAATAGAATTATAATGATATTAATAATAGTAATTTTTATAGTGATTATAGCAGTATCTACGGAAAAAAAATCATTTATATTTATATCTACGGTGACCATACTGACATTAAGAATTGTTCATATAATCCTTTTTGGAGTGATGATCAACCATCTAGCAAAATAAAGATTTGTTTGAAAGTATTATAAATATAATGGATATTTCAAGATATGTAATATATGCATTGTTAATAATATTGTCAGTGTTTTTGATATATAAAACACTATCTGATAAAGTTAAAAAGACTATTTCTTAGGAGGGTGTAATAAATATAATTCGGAAATACTAAATAGTTATTATGAAATAGTATGCGTCTGTTTTTTCCGAACGATATTGCAGTTAAAGAGATTGAAAGATTCAAATTTGTTATTTGCAGTAACAATTTCAGCATAGGTGATGAAAAAGCGCAGAAGGTCTTGATGCGAAGGACATGAAGCTGCGTAGAAGAAATGTGAGGAACTAAGCCGGGGATTGGATGACGGAAGATAATAAAACCAGATACCATATTGTTGCAAGAAGATTAGACTCTTATCTCATAGAGATAATATGGTATATTGGGGGATTTCCCTGAGAATTTTCCACTTTGGCTTGCAATTTGTTCTGATGCAGGCAAATGGGATTATTGCTACAATATATTAGGCGTAATTAAAAAAAAGCGTGAAGAATAATCGGCAGGGGCAAGCTGCTTAAGCCCTTTTCTCTTATGATACGTGACCAATGAGATGAAAAAAATGAGCGCTCGTGAGCGTTTTTATGTGTTAAAGTAGTATCATCAAAGGTTTGCCCCATGTGGGCAGGCCTTATTTTTATGCCGGCGTCCCCAAAACCCTGTGCATGGATGTGAGAGGTTGAGCGGGGGCGCTGAAAAAGAAATTATAAGGAGGAAAGGTGAAAAAATGGAAGTAGTTATAGGAACTGTGGCCGGTGTGCTGGCTGCAATGGTGTGCACCGCTTTTTATACCAAGGGAGTAAGAGACGGTGCAAGAGTGCGCACAGTGAAAAGAAAGCGAGCGCCAAAGGAGGAAGAACCGGCAGCTCAGGCAGAGCTGGCAAGAAAATTTGATGCGATACTCGACTATGACCCGTACGGCACGGAAAGCAGGGAAAGGGCACAGGGTGAAAGCGCATGAACAAAACAAAGGCATGGGAACAATATGAGCTTGGAGTAGACTACAAAACCCGGATCGGCCTGTATAACACAGTCGACTTGAACGAGAGGTTCTATGCGGGTGACCAGTGGGTGGGCATACCGCACGAAGGGCTGCCGACGCCGGTGGTCAATTTCATAAAATATGCGTCTGCGTGGAAGATCGCTGCTGTAACGGACAGGCGGCTGGAGCTTAATTTCTTTGCGGAGGGCGAAGATGACGGGCAGGACATCGGCACTTATGCAGAGCAGATTTCTGCGTATTGCGATCAGCTGTGGGAGCGAATGAAGATGGACTACCTTACAAAAGAGGGGCTTAAGCAGGCTGCCATCACCGGAGACTACATACAGTATTTCTACTGGGACGGAGAGCTTGACACCGGGCAGGCGCTAAGTGGAGACATAAACACACTGCTCGTTGACAATGTGAACTATTACCCGGGCAACCCGAACGAGCCGGATGTGCAGAAGCAGCCGTATATAATACTCGTGTTCCGGGAGCTTTTGAGCCGTGTAAAAGAGGAAGCGAAAGCGAACGGTATTAAGAAGCTTGACGAGATAGTCGCAGACGAGGACTGGGACTACACTTCCGGCGACAGGGGCAAGGTTGAGCTGGAGGACGAGGGCAAGTGCAACGTGCTCCTTAAGATGTATAAGAAGAAGGGAAAAGTATACTGCGAGAAATCCGTTAAGAACATTGTGATACAAAAGGAGAAGGACACTAAGTTAAAGAGATACCCCGTTGCCATGATGAACTGGGAGACACGCAAGAATTCGTGCCATGGTATGGCGGAAGTAACAGGCCTGATACCCAACCAGGTGTTCGTAAACAAGATACTAGCGCTTTCACAGCTCAACCAGGTTCAGACCAGTTTTCCGAAGGTGCTGTATGACAAAACGCGCATCAAGCAGTGGAGCAACAAGGTTGCCGGAGCTATACCCGTTAACGGAGATATAGACAACGCCGCAAGGTATATAGCACCGCCCAACATGAGCTATGACGCATGGAAGGGGCTTGACACTACAATCAACCAGACCATGAGGATGATGGGCGCAAACGACGTTACACTGGGTAACATCAGCAACCCGGACAATACATCGGCTTTCATTGCGACCAGAGATGCGGCGATGGTGCCGCTGCAGTCACAGCAGGAGAGGTTCTATTCGTTTATAGAGGACATCGGCATGATATGGCTAGACTTCATACAGAACTTCTATAAGTCGGGAAGGAAAATACCGGTGGTAAAGGACGGCAAGCGCACTTTCGTGCCCATAATCGACGAAGAGATAAACAAGTATACCATGAGGCTGAAGGTAGACGTTGGGCCGTCCAGCATGTGGAGCGAGATCCAAGCTATTCAGACTCTTGACAACCTGCTGGCACGGGGACAGATAACGTTCAAGCAGTATCTTGAACGTATTCCTTCGGGGCACATACCGAAGAAGGAAGAGCTTCTTTCAGACACAGAACAGCAGGGCGGCGGAGCAGTGCCGGCAGGAGGAATGCCTGCGGGGCTTGGCGGAATGATGCCGCAGCTTGCAGGGCTTGCAGGAGGCGCCGGAGCACCTGCAATGGAAGGTGCGGGAACACCGAAGATAGCGGCGACGCCTCAGAAAGAACCACATGGTCAGGAGGAGCTGATACCCGGACTGGAAGAGATGCTCTCCGGTGAAAAGCCGCTGGAACAGGTGGTGAACCTGCCTGACGAGCTTAAGGAATTAAGTGACGCCAAGCCGGAGCCGGACACTTCACAACTTAAGAAAAAAATTGAGGAGCTTGCCGCTGCAGGAGAGATAGACAAAGACACAGCTGACGCGCTGCTGGAGATAGTTGAAGCGCAGAGCGATGCCGAAGAGATCGTCTTGGCGGCAAAAACGGCGCAGGAGCAGGGCAAGATGAGCACAAAAGCTGTACTGGAGATTGAAAAAGCGGCGTAAAAGTTTATAACTATGAATAGTATGAGGGTAAACTACCCTCATACTATAATAAACAGCCTTATTTTGTTAATATTTTAAAATTTCTATTGATAATTATAACAAATATGTTATAATTCAATCGTAAAGGGTATTAATAATATGAGTGATTTTAAGAAGCTGGAGATATTATTTTATGAGACAGAGTCCGGTAATAGTGAGGTGGCGGATTTTTTAGAGTCTCTATATAGTAAACCTGAGAGCAAGGAAAAGAGGATAGTTAGAGGAAGATATAAAGTATGTAAAAACAAATTACTTGAAAGAGGATTGGTTCAAAGTATGCCACATATTGAACATTTAGATGGACCGATTTGGCAGATTAGACCTTTACCTTATAGGATATTAATGTATAGAAATGAAAGGAACCAAGTGGTGTATACAAGCTATTTTCGAAAAAGCTCTGGGAAAACACCACCACATGAAATAAAAAAAGCAAAGGAAAGAATGAAAGATTGGGAAAAACGAAACCAGGAGGGATAACAAATGGCAAAATTCAGTAATGAGATAGAATTTGAAAGAGCCATGAAAGAGAGGAACCCAGAAGCTTGGCTGATTGAAGATATTTATACTGATATAATTTCTATGATTAGCATTCGTAGAAACGATTTAGGATGGAGCCAAGCAGAATTAGCAGATAAGTGCGGATTGAAACAATCGGCGATTGCCCGTTTAGAAATGTGTACTAACATACCAAGACTTGATACTGTTATTAAGGTATTAATTGCTCTTAATTTAACGATTAAGGTGGAAGAGCGGATAAAAGAGATAATTTTATTAGATGATGTCGATAATTGGGGGAAGGAAACTGAAGATTATTATTGGCAAGAACCTAAGAAACAGCGGGACTGTCTTGAAGGTTTAGCTGCTGCATCGTGTGCAGTTTATTAAGGGGGGGAAAAGGGGTAATAATATGGAAGCGTCAGAGAAATGTTTTTTAGCTTTTCTTGGATATAAAATTAATAAAATTGAATTTAATATTAATAACTCTTATAAAAAGGGAAAAGAAACTATTGCAGTTGAACCGAATTTTGATTTTGAAATATTTTATACTGATAAAGTAGGTGTAGTAAATATCAATTGTGATATTTTCAATAAAGAGGATAAGCCATTTCATTTATTTATAAGTTTAGAAGCTGGGTTTGGAATTAAAAAAGTGCCAGAAGAAAACATTGTTGAAATACTTAGATGCAATGCAGTAGCAATAGTTTTACCATATTTACGTGCAGCAATTTCGAGCATTACTTCAACTGCAAATATTAATCAGTTAAGGTTGCCTTTAATAAATGTTGGTGAGCTAACTAAAGATGTAGAGGTAAAAAAACTAAGCTTAAAAGAATGATAAAACGCTTATAATTTTTATTAGTTAAGAAGAACTGCTAACCAGGGCGGTTCTTTTTATATACAAAAAAACAAAGGAGGAAAGAAAGATGGTAGAGACTGCCCGACCACAGGCAGCGCCCGTGGCAAACCAGCCCGGGGAGGGAGCTGAAGCTGCGGCTGAAACTTCGACTGCGCAGGAGAGTGCATCGCCGTTTTTAACGGTGAAGTATAACAAGCAGGAGAAGAATCTATCGCAGGAAGAGGCAAGACAATTTGCCCAGAAAGGAATGAACTACGACAAGATAAGCAGCCGCCTGAAGGAAACGAGTGCAAAGCTTAAGCAGTACGAAGGTGCAAAAACAAGTAAAGCGCAGGCATCAGGACGGCAGGAGGCTGTGAACAGGCAGCTTAGCGACTTTATAGCAAAGAACCCAGGTCTTGACCCAAGAAACCTGCCCGAAGAGATAATCGAGGCATGGAAGAGAGGAGTGCCGCTCGGCGAAGCCGCTGCGAAGTATCAGGCGGATAGTTATAGGAGGCAGACGCAGGAGCTTAAGAGACAGATAGAACAGCTCAAAATCAACGAGAGCAACACAGCGGCGAGCATGGGCCGGGCGCACAGCAACGGGAGCACACAGCAAAAACCATTGACTGTGGAAGCGATAAAGAAAATGAGCAGACAGGAAGTCGAGAAGAACCATGACAGAATATGGGAGTTCCTGACGGGTGTAAAAAAGAAAAAATAAAAAGTGCGTTATCGCACAAAAGAAAGGAAGTATGAATTTTGGGTTATGAAGGTTATACGCCGGAAGTTCTGGCGACATCATTGATGAAAGACAGAGGCAGAGACTGTGTATTCAAAAATCTCTGCTATAACGGGCCGATAATCGGCGAGATCACGAAGCTTGGCGACGTGCTGCACATTGCCGGAGTCGGCAAGCCGACAGTAAGGGACTATGTAAAGGGGTCTGATATTACGCTTGAAAGCAAGACGACATACAATCAGGACCTTATCATAGACCAGGCAAAGTATGTAAACGTTGAGGTAGACAGGATCGACGAGCAGCAGGCGCAGGGGCGTGTATTCGACACAGAGATAGACGAAGCTAAAAAGGTGCTTTCGCAAACGATGGACGAGTATCTTGCAGGCTTTTATGACCAGGCAGCGTCTACTATAGAGAATACAGAGTGCACTTCTGCGAATGTGCTTTCGACACTGGCTGAGGCAGAACAAAAGCTGCTTGAGTCGGAAGTTCCGTTTGACGAGGATAAGTTTCTTGTCATTTCACCGGCAGTCTATACCAAGCTAATTCTGGGTAAGATCGTCTTTCAGCAAACGAACGAGGCAATTATGGGCAAGGGGTTCAAGGGAAGTTACTTAAACCTTAACGTCTATGTGTCGAACTCGGTGCAAAAGACGGATGACGTGCACCACTGCATGGCATTTTCAAGGCAGGCAATAGCACTGGCAGAGCAGATACCTGTAAATGCTATTGAGAGATATAAGCCAGAGAAGAAATTTGCAGACGCTTTCAAAGCTCTGCATCTATATGGTGCTACGGTTATCCGTCCTGGCGAGCTTATCAGACTCGACATAACAACGGCTGCGGAAACAGCGGTTTAGGGAAGGGGGCAGATGATATATGGCAGATGTAAGTGTACTGAACGTAAAAAACGGCAGTTATGATTCGATAACGACAAGCGAGATCGTAGCGAGCGCTGCTTCGGGTACAATCCCGTGTGAAAACGGCAAGGATAATCGCCTTGCTGTGCTGGTAGTCAATGCAGACGATGAAGGCATCAAGTTTACCGTAAAAGCGCCGACGAGCGGAGGAGGAGTAAGAAGCAGCCTTGGCGACCTTTTGGTCACAATAGCTGCGGGCGACCAGGCATTGATACCGCTGTTTGACACGGCAAGGTTCAAGGTCATTGCAGACAACGACATTGTGTATGAGCTTTGCGGCAGCGATGACGGCGTGCTCGAACCGGGAGAGCTGGCAAACGTTACTATACTTGCTGCACAGCTTTAAAAAACAGGAAGGATAGTTTGCTGACAACTGGAATGGTTCCCTATAATTGAAATTAACAAAATAAGAAAAGCTTTCGCCAGTCTTTTGTTGCCAGAGGGAACCAAATATCTAAGCTGGGCAGATGCAGTATGTTTACGCATCTGCCCAGCAATATTTTAAGGAGGTTTATATGAAGTTTAAAGGAGAGCCGGGTTTGTGTGTTATCGACTCGGTCACAGGCAGGCAGATAGGCAGGTTTGATGAAAAGGGCTATCTGTGTATAAGCGACGAAAAAAGCGCGCAGCGAATGAAGGGCAGTTTCACGCCGGTCAAAGAAAAGAAAAAGGCGGCTGCACAAAAAGGAAAAGGAGTGAAGTAAGGTGACGGCAAGAGACGTATACGAGCTTAGCATAGCGCTCATTGACGAGACCGATTCGGACGGCGGTATCTCGGCAGACACAGCGCTGAGCTATGAGCAAAGGGCAGTAAAAATATTGGACGTGCTGCAAAAAGAGCTGGCTTTTTATGAAGAGGTGACGCTGACGGGCAGGATAGAAAGCCTTGAGGACACGCTTGAGATAAGCGACGACACGGCGATGAGGATAATGCCATACGGGCTGGCGGCAAGCTTCGCGCTGGCAGACAAAAATGACGATATGTATAGCGACTACAGTTATATGTACCGTTCACTTATACGAACGATCCGAAACGATGAGACGGACATTTCTGACGACTATTATATGCTTGACGGCATGCTATAGGCCGGTTTAAGGAGGGATAGAATGAGAAAGAGAGAAAAAGGGGAGGTGTTCTGGTGAGGCTGAGAGAGATAAAGCTGCCGGATATAAACGGCGGGATAAACACGCACGATCCGGAGTACAGCATAGAGGACAACCAGAGCCCCGACCTTTTGAACCTGTGGTATAAGGACAAGGCGTTGAGCAAGAGGGACGGGCAGACGCTTATAGTTGAGCAGGATGATGTATATAAAATATCCGGCGAATATAACGGAGCAAGGGCGGTTCATGCGGGCTTAGCGCTGTATAAATGGGACACAACACTGACGCAGATAAAGACGGGGATTAACGGCAGTGCAGGAACATTTGTGGAGTTCGGTGACAAGCTTTACTACATGGACGGCGCAGAGATATGGCAGATAAGCAGCGATTATGATGTGACTGCGGTAGACCCTTACGAGCCAGTGGTGATGATAAACTGCCTGCCCGATCTGTCGGAGAGCACGGACAACGAGAGCTTTAACCTTATAGGGGCGGGTTTTTGCGTGCACTACCATGGCGACGGAACTTCTACGGAGTATAAGCTGCCGCTCAGCGGCCTTGATGCGGACACGGTGCTTGCGGTAGTGGATGCAGCAGATTTGACAGAGAACACAGACTTTACCGTAAACAGGACGACGGGCATTGTGACTTTTAACAGCGCTCCTGCGGAAGGAACGAACAACGTCTGGATAACGGCGTTTAAAGACGACGGCACAAAGACCTGGATAACGGGCTGCACCATAGCCGTTCCGTTCGGCGGAGAGTCCAGCGGTGTGGACGGCGGCTCACGTGTTTTCGTAATGGGCAATGCAGGCCATCCGCTTAACTACTGGCGCAGCGACTTAGGGCTCAACCAGAGCTACGGCATGAGGTATTTCCCGGACACCAGCGAGGAGCTGCTAGACCAGAACAGCGAGGCCATCACAGCGGCAGCGAAGATGGAGGGAGAACTTATCATATTCAAGACGAGCTCTATATTCGCTGTCGGGTATTCGTTTGACGGAGTGGACGTTTTTTACCCGGTTCGTGAGTGCCACAGCAGCATTGGCTGCGACATGCCGGGCAGTCTGCAGCTGGTCGACAATAAGCTGGTGTTCTGCAACTCGAAGAAAGGTGTTCATATGCTTATATCGTCAACGAACAAGCTGGAGAACACGGTGAAGCCGCTTTCGGCAAACATCAATTCGATGCTGCTTTCGGAGAGCGGCCTCAGCAGAGCGTGCTCGACAGATTTCGAGCGCTATTACTGGCTAAAAGCAGGCTCCAGAGTATATCTTTGGGATTATGAGCAGACGCCGTATACGAACTATGCGGATTATGAGAAGGCTCAAAGACGGTTGGCTTGGTATGTGTTTGACGGCATAGAGGCAAACGATTTCTGTGTGGACAACGGACTCTGCTATGCTTCGCAAAGCGGAATAGTTAAGTTCACGAAGAATAAAAACGATTTTGGAAACGCCTACGATGCATATTATTACAGTAAAGCGTTCGACCTTGGTGCGCCGAACATTAAAAAGACATTCATGGAGCTTTACCCAAGCTTTCGTGGAGAAGGCAATGTTAAGGCAACGGTGACGGTGGGCAGCGAAAAAAGTGACGAATATTTCAGCCGTGTCGTGGACATAAGATCTTTCGGATGGGACAATTTTTCATGGGCGGCGTTTACGTGGAACGTAATCAAATTTGCAAAAACGTTCGTGATGAAGATAAGGATGAGGATGGTGTCTTATGTGCAGGTCAAGGTGGTCAGCAATGAAGCGGACAGAGGCTTTGGGTTGACGGGAATGAGGATAACATATTATTTAAACAGAAAGGTAAAGAGGTGATGACATGGGTTTTACTGAAATGCAATTTAATCCTGCTGACGGATTGAGAAATGAATGCTATGATACTACACCGATAAGCGAAGATGCTGCAAGAGAACAGATACAAGGAAGGCTTGATGAGCTAAAGGATCATATCAATAATTATATAAAAACTGAGCTTGAAAGCATCGTGCCAAATCAAAGCGGTGCAGAGAAAATAGGAAGCGCTGCAATTGATGGGATAACCTATATTGATGATGAATTGATTGAACAGAGTGCGGTAACGGTACATATGCAGATTAAAAAATTAAAGGAGCAGCTAACGCAGGCTGTAACCGAAGGATTCGGTGAGGGCGATATCACAAACAGCATGATAGCTAACGGAGCAATAGACAATACAAAACTTGCTCAGAATGCTGTGGAAACGGAGCATATCAAAGATGCTCAGATTACTAGTTCAAAACTTGCAGCAGAATCTGTGGCGTATGACAAAATTCAGACTGGCGCTGTAAGGACGAGCCATTTAGAAGACAATAGTGTGATAGGCAGCAAAATTTTAGATGGAGCTGTTGGCGCTGGTAAAATAAGCGCAAATGCAGTTGCAGCATCACAGATTGCAGAAGGAGCTGTAACACAGCTGAAGCTGGGTACTATACAAAGCATTACTCTGGATTCAGGCGATACGGTTACATATGATGCAGCAAATAACATATTGAAATTGAACGTTAGTGGATGTACAAGCGTTCAACTTGCGCCTATTGTGTTCGGAACCTCGGCAAGCGCTCCGTCCGGTACATATCCAAAAGGAACACTGTACCTGACTCATGAAGAGTAAAGGAGCGGATACAAAATGAATATTCGGGAAACGATACCATATGGAATAAAAATTGCAACGGGTCAAGGAGGCCTTAACAAAGCGGTAACGAGGATCCAGATAGCGCCACTCGAGGGTAGCATTAATAAAGACATCATCGGTATACAGGTCGCCCCGTTGCAGGGCAGTATCAACAAAAGGATTTTCATAGGTGGCGGCTTGCTTGGTGATGTAAACAATGATGGAGAGATATCAATTTCTGACTACACACTTGTCAGGCTACATTTACTAGAGTTGTCATTATTGACACAAGAAGAACAAAACAGAGCGGATGTAGATTGCGACGGAGAATGTACCGAGAGTGATTATGATCTAATCAGGGAATATCTTCTGGAGCTGTAAATTTTAAGATCCAGAGAAACAAAATCACTCGCGACTAATCGGAGGGAATATTATGAAGACAGCAGTAAGAACGGTTCCGGTGTTCTGTACAGCGGGAGACTATGTGATAGGAGAGGTAAGCGGCGGCGGTAAAGCGCTGGTTCTCGGCGAAACGGATAAGGGTATGGTCGTTGCTTATATCCTCGGCATAGTAAAGCCGGAACATTCACACATGCTCGTTGAAGAGAGCAAATGGAGCACAACTGCAAACGAAAAGCCAACTATATAAAAGTCAAGTAGAAATTGGCGAATAAATAGTTGCACGACAAAAAGAGGTGAAAACCTCGGAAGAACCTTGAAAAATTAATATGGTTAAAGATTAATTTTGAGGAACGAAGGTGTTGTTGTATTTAAGAATCGAAAAGACGACTCGGACTAGTTTCTTTGAAACATGACCAAGGGCGACAAGATGATGCTTTCCCTCCTTGCGTTTTCTGGCGTAATAATCGGCAAAAGTGCTGTCATTATGAATAATAAGTGATGCAGAAGTATGAAAAGCCCATCTCAAATATGATGATCCACGCTTGGATATATTAAGCTTGTTTGCGTCATAGTTCCCTGACTGGTAGACGCCGGGATCAAGACCGGCGAATGCAAGCAGCTTGTCCGGAGATTTGAAGCGTAAAAAGTCGCCGATTTCCCCGATGATGATGGCGCCTGTCACATAGCTGATACCTGGGACAGATAAAATGACAGAGCAATGTACATCCATGATTTTGCGGATTTCAGCTTCGTAAGTTTTGATGTGCTTGCGCAAAGTACGAATCATTTCTACACAGAGCTTAATCTGGATGGCGTAGAGTTCGTCTTTGTCACCGATTGTGGTCTTGGACAGCTTCTTGATTAAAGTAGCAGTATGCAGCCCATGGCGGCCATTCGAGTGTTTTCTAATTGTGTTTGTCAGACCGTCGATTCTTGCCTTAGCGATATTCGCCGGAATGCCGTATTTCTGTAGTATCTCAAGCGAAACATTGATATGAAGCTTTGAAAATACTGACAAATACTCGGGAAACACCGTTGTAATTAGAACATGCAGCTCCTGCTTATGCTTGGTCAATTGCTTAACCAGAGAAATCCTGCGCCTTGATAATGATTTTAGAGAACGGCTGTGGTATGATGCAAGGGTATAGGGTTTGAACTCTTGGTTTCGCATGAGAAACATACAAATGGACTTGGCATCAATTGTATCGGTTTTTGTTTTACGAACAGACGATGCCTTACGCTCCATATTGGTGAGCAGTGGGTTTATCAGCATGGTGTCGAAGCCATTACCGACAAGGTAGTGCAGGATATTATGGCTGTAATGCCCAGTGGATTCAAGCCCTATACGCACATTATCGTCACCTAGCTTATTAATTAAATCACAAATGAGCGTTTTCAATTCTTCGAATCCTTTGCTGTCATTGTTAATAGTAAGATACTGTTCCGATTGCAAGTTTGCGTTGCTGACGATGTAACAGTCGTGTTTTTTACTTGCTGCATCAATGCCTACATAAATCATATTCATACCCCTAAAGTGAATTTGATAAATTGTAGCGAACGCCAGCAAATAATAATCACATGTAACCTAGTTCTTTATAACCTGTCATGATCAATCGATCTGCAGTAACCAACTCATAACCATATTAATTATTATTGTAGCTATATCCTTTTCGAACCAGTCTTTAAAAAGCTGTAGGAGAAAAATAATAGTCTACAATTTATCAAGCAGATTATACTACATCAGGCTTATAGGTTAGCCTATGAATATAACCTAAATACAATATACTAGGAGAAACTGTTATGCTTTGCCAGCGAATCTGTTGGGAAAAAGGCGGCCTGCCTGCTGGATGCTTATTTCAGGCTGAGCGGGCTCAGTGCTGAAAACAAGCGAGTTGACCGTGACGATATAAAAGCTGGGGACCTTTTACTTGACAGGGACGGAAGCATATCGGGTTTGTATATGGGAGACGGAAGCGCAGTTGTGCCGGACAAGCATGGCAGAATGGACAGTGTGGACATAGATAAGGTTGGAAAAGCGGTTTTTGCCCGGCCGATGCATCCCGATTTCGAGAAAGCGGATGCGGTTTATGTACGCAGGATGAGAAAAGTAAAGGGAACGATGAGCGGTGACGACATAAGGGCAGTACAGAAAGCACTTCTGGCCCTAGGGCTGTATTCAGGCAAGCCGGACGGCAGGTTTGCCGCAAAGACAAAGCGTGCAGTTGAGAAGTTCCAGAAGGAAAACGGGCTTGAAGCGGACGGTACAGTAGGATATAAAGTCTGGAAAATGCTGACCGGGAGGTGAACGGATGGAAGCTGTAGTAACTGGTGTGTGTGTTGGCGTTGCGATGCTTATCATAAACGGCGTTGTTATGCTGATAAGGCGCAGAAAGCGGATTCGAAAAAGGAGGCGGAAACGACAATGGACAACAGCCAAAGGATAACACAGCTGGAGAAAAAGGCAGACGAAACAAAAGAACTCGTCAAGCTGACTCTGGCAACGTGCATAATACTTGGAGACGGTATGGTGCAGAACGGGATCAACGGCGAGTTTAAACGGACGTTTTGCGAGAAAAAGCAGGACGCATTAAAAATGCTGTGATATAAGGAGAGTAAAATGGAGTATAACGAATATGTGGAGCAGTGGCAGCAGACCATTGCCGGCCGGGGTGCAGACATTGGCAGGGCAGGTATCGACGGGAAGTTTGGGCCGGATACGCTCAAGGCAAGCATTGGAGTTCTTTGTAAGCAAAACGAGCAGCCGGACGAAGAGCCGGTAAAGAACGCCGTATGTACGGCGAGAAGTTACGTAAACGTAAGGGACGGGCGCGGCGGAGACTACAGGCAGTATAAAGACATCGGCAACGTTTATGCGGGTGAGACGGTAGAGGTTATGGATGAAGACCTGAGCGAAGAGTATGTGAAGATAGTGTGGCAGGGCGGCATCGGCTATGCTTACAACGCCTCGGGTAAATATTTTAAATATGTCGGTGAAAACGATGAACCGGCGTGCGAGAAGGTGCTTGGGTTTTTGGAGGTAGTAAAAGAGATAGCAACGCCGGTGGACGGCGTAAACGCAAAGTATATATTCGGA
The DNA here is from genome assembly GCA_963666505.2 of Christensenellaceae bacterium. Lineage (GTDB taxonomy): Bacteria > Bacillota > Clostridia > Christensenellales > SZUA-584 > JABGQS01. The sequence continues at coordinate 745,533 of CAXXXL010000003.1, forward strand.
GCGGAAGGAGGCAGGATAACAAGAAGCTATGTGGAGGCAAGGAACAGAGCGCATCCGGAGTATTTTACTAACGGAAGGCTGGAGCTATTGCTGAAGATCGCAGACGAGTGTGAGAAAAAGGGCGAATGGGTATACCCTATGCACCATGCATGGGATTGCAGCGGGCTTTGGTGGTATGGAGCCAATAAGGTTAAGCTGTATGGTGACAAGACAGTGGATTCGACTGCTGCGGGCGTTTATGCGAACTACTGCACACCCATACAAAAGAGCGAGCTTCGGGCGGGTGACCTTGTGTTTTACAGGTCTGCTTCTGCCGGCAGGATAACGCACATGGGTATCGTCGGGAAAGGCGGTGTTGTGTATGAGGCGATGAGCGGATATACTGGTGTAGTAACGGGCGACAGCGTGAATGACAGGACGGCGGTATATCTTCCGGGGGCTCACAAAGCCGGGCAGATTTTCAAACGGAGAGCATGGACGCACTTCGGAAGGCCAAAGGTTTTTGTATAATAAATAAGTTGTGAAAGGAGAGGGTGTGCAGTATAATTGAAGAAGCAATAGAGTAAAAGGGGAAGATATGGAGCACATTATAAAAGCACAAAAGAACATAGCGTTGATAGCGCATGACAACCGCAAAAAAGACCTTATTTCCTGGGTAGAGCGTAACAAGGACATGCTTTCCAGACACTTTTTGTGCGGAACGGGAACTACGGCGTCGCTTGTCTGCAAAGAGACCGGGCTGCCGGTTCGTGCGTACCGCAGCGGTCCGCTTGGCGGCGACCAGAAAATCGGATCGCTTATTGCGGACATGGAAGTGGATTTTCTTATATTTTTCTGGGATCCGCTGGAATCACAGCCGCACGACCCGGACGTTAAGGCGCTTTTAAGGATAGCGGTTCTTTACAACATCCCGGTTGCAATGAACATGGCAACAGCAGACTACCTTATGTCGTCTCTGCTGATGGAGCGCGATTATAAACGCACAATGCTTGCAGAGGTAGCCAAGCTAAGATAGAAAAAACAAAACAAAAAAGCGCAAACGAAGCTCGCAGCTGATGCGGGTTTTTTTGTGCGGAAAAAAGGAGAAATTATATGCAGGTGAATATAACAGATATAATAATAGCGCTGATAGGCATAGCGTTTACCGGCGTTATAATACCGCTTGTCAGAGCGGCGTTTGTATGGCTAAAAGAGAAGACGCAGAACGAAGCGCTCAGGAGCGCGATAGAAGAAGCGCAGGTAGTAGCTGACGGAGTGGTCGCCGGCCTTGGTGCAAACGTGGTCGAGGGTTTGAAGCGAAAGAATGAAGACGGCAGGCTGACAGCGGACGAAGCGGTGCAGGTGATGGAGACGGCGATAGGCCAGTTCCTTTGCGATCTTTCCGAGAGGTCATTGGAAGTGATAGAGAGCAATGCTGACGACGTTGCCGAATTTATCTCTAACATGATGGAACAGAGGCTGGCGGTTTATAAGAAGGGGGGACAGCAAAGTGACAGAACTTGAACGTAATATGAAGCTTGATGAACTTGTACACAGCTACGGGAGCAACAATAAAAACAAGCCGAAAAATAAGAACACTTCCAAAAAAGTGCCGAGTTCACCCAGAGTCAATAACAATGGTTTGACTAATGCGGGAAACATTGGAGCTTTCTGAGTAACAAATGAAGCAGGTGGGTCTAATAATGCAGGTGAAGTTTCGAGTTTTGATGATATTGCGGGAGACAACTATCAACAGCTGATAGATGCTCAGAAAGCCCAGCTTGAGGCTGCGTACAACAAGCAAGCGGGGGATTATAACAGTCAGAGGCAGCAGTCGGTGGCAGACTACCGCAGCCTTGTGAACCAGGCCGCGGCGGGAAATGCGATGCAGGAGAGGGCAAGGCGGGAGAGCATGGCCAATATGGGGCTAAGCGGCGCAGGGGGCACTTCAAGGACGCAGGCGCAGATGGCAAGCAACAACCTTGCGAACCAGATAGGCAGTATCAAACTTCAGCAGAAGCAGTATAACGAGGAGGTGGACAGAGCGCTTGCCGACCTTGCAAGTCAATATAACGCTGATAATTTAAACGTGGGCGCCAGCATTGGTGCGCAGAAGCTCAGCGATCAGCTTGCCTACGATCAGTGGAAATCGGGCTATGAATTGCAGAGGGATCAACACAACACTTCAGCATCTCAGTGGAATCAGGAATTTGCATGGAATGTGGAGAACGCAAAGCTCAACCAGCTCATTGGTTTGTTGCAGTCAAAGAAAATATCGAAGAAACAATTTGAAGCTCTTAGTGGAATAAAGCTTTGAATAAGCAAATAGTACGGCGCTGGAAGGAGATTCCTAAAGGCGCCGTATCTACCTTAACTCTTCATAAAGATGTTTGATATTTGTGTTGAAATCATCGTAAAGCACACTGAAAAGGTGTTTGCCGACTCTGATGTTCAATACGGTTTTGGCGGAGTCTTCCGGGCAAACGACTCTTTTTATACCGCTTATATTCTTTATCGGAATATAGGAAAAAGTATATGAATAGCTGGTCTTTTCATGAGAATGGAAATCGGTGGTCCTTGAGATCAAGATTATCTCTTTTTTATTGTGCAGAAAAGCTGTGCACTGCAGATTCGGATGTCTCTGGAAAAGTGCTCTGAGCCCCTTTTTTCTATCGATTTTCATATTCGGCTGATAGGCAATAAGCTGTATATTTTCATCAGTTTTTTTAAGGTCGTTTATAAGGTTGACGTAAAGATATTCGATGGTTTCGATGCTGTAGCTCATAGGGGAAAGCCGAGTTTCATGCCGCGAAAGTTTCTGAAGTTTTCTGATTAAATCTACCGATTTTTTAATAATGCTTTGCGAAACAGTGTTATAGCTAATTGTATAGACTCTGTTGTCGGTATAAAGAACAAGGCTGCCGTTTAGCAGACACTGAGTTACTCTGATTGCATCGATAGCGTTTATCATAACTCTTGTTTCTTGTACGCCTTCACCCTTCCTGTACAGCATCAGCATATATGTTTCAAAGATTCCGATAACTGCGTCATAAAGGTGCATTTCAGGGTTTGCGTTGCGCCGCTCTATCTGACGCGGTATCTTAAACAACATCAGAGCTTCTTCTGTACTGTTTCTATAGTCTTCAAACAACGCAGGCAGCTCATGTTCGCCACCTATCTCATATATCCAGGGACCAAACGCGTCAAACTCTTTGGTTCTTTTGAAGTTCATTTTTTGCCTCGCTATTATTAGATTAAGATACATAATCTGGTTTTCTGTATTCATTATAAAATTTGTAAAAACTGTATGTCAAGTAAAGCTTTTCACCAACAAAGTACGCCAAAATAAAAAAGGACTTGCTATGCGACATTCTTTTTGATAGAATATGTAGGCAAAACAAGCCTCCTTAGTCTAGTGGTTAGGACGCCGCCCTCTCACGGCAGTATCAGGGGTTCGAGTCCCCTAGGAGGTACCAAATTAACTACCATCTATTGATAAAAAGCATTTTGTCACTAGCTGGTATTATTTTGAGCAAAAAAGCCTTTAAATAGGGGGCTATCAAGAATTTAGAGTTAAGCTGATCGCTAAAATAACGATATTAATTTTGAAAAACTACAACGGAATAATGATTTACACCAAAAATGTCTGTTGAAATCGTTAAAAGATAGCCGGGGTGTGCATTTTTCGGGTAAATCGTTAAAAGTTTGAGAGAATCGTTTGACTTTTGGTTCACTGCAAACGCAGCTACTTTTCCTCACTAACAAAACACTCCCGTATCGCCGGAAGTATACAGCGCGCAAATGATTTTATTGCGTTTTCCGGAATATCCATTATCATCTGGCAACTAAAAAGCTAGGAGGTTTGGTGCGGCTTGCCTCCACCACCTTTACGAGTCAAAAAAGATGCATGCCTATTATAAAATATCTACTCCTAATAAAATTAATATTTGTGCTCCTATTTGTTTTTCTTGAGACGCCTTGCAGCTAAGAAAGCTATATATTCAATTATAATTCCGTATATAATTCCTGCTAAAAAACTCACTATATCTGAAAATCCTGTTGAAGTAAAATATGCAAACGAAACAATTAACCCCAAAATAGCCCCTCTAATAAGGGATTTTGGCAGACTAACCTCACCCCAGGGAGCGCCAATCACAATACCCATTACCAGTCTATTAAGCCATAACGAAAATAACATATATGGAGCAATCACAGCTTCAAACCTAATATATGCTCCAATTATACAAAATACTCCCAGCAAGACCCCTGCCAAGGTAGAAATCACTAATCTTTTTGTAATCTTAATCATATTTCGACAGCTCCTTTGTAACATTTAGGTTTTGGTGCAAAAAAATATTTGAAGATAAAGCTCATCCTAGTCAAGCTCAAAATTTATGCTATATCTGTAATTATATCACTTATAAGCTTAACTTCAATAAGAACATCTTGAATTGTTAAGAGCGGTGCTAAAATGTACGAAAAGGGCGGGATGAAAATGTAGTTAATCGGTGGAACATAACAAAAGGATTCTGGTGCAGCGTGTCCAGCAAAGCTGGATTAAAAAAAGCCCAGCCTCTGTAACCACCAGTGTGCGAATTTGCAAATCTCGGTGCGTCAGCAATTCTGGGTGCTTAGCGAGAGGATAAAGTAAGTAAACACGAGGTTAAAAGGCACCACCGGACAGAGGTTCGGTTCGGCTCGCCTCCACCACGAAAAACCACAATTTCCATTATTTAGGGAATTGTCGTTTGTTTTATTAGAATGATGTATGAGCCAGTGATTTAAAGAGATTCTAAGGGAATGTGGTTTTTCAGTGTACTATAAATGGGGTTCGGTTCACTTCTTTACTGGTGGCTTTCAAATAAATCACTGAAGGTTAGATGAAATATGAACAAATCGAAAGGCAATTGCTTAATAAATTGCCTCAATACAATCGAACTAATAATTGTATATATTAACTAAATATGATATTATAAAGCTTAATATATTTATAAAAGGAAGCATTCATGGTTAATAATAATTTTTGTAGCATATGTGGTAATGGAATAACAGGAAAAGCAAAATTAAGAGATGGTATTAGAATTTGTAAGACATGTGTATCCAGGGCATTGATAAACAATGGCTCTATTAGCATGATGAATATGCAGGATTTTATTAACCATTTAGAATATAGAAATATTAACTGGAAGCTTTTAAAAAGTTTTGAAGCAACGCATGTTTTGGCCACTTCAAGGAACCAAAGCTATATGCTTCATGCTGATGCAAATAAAGGTATTTGGTATCATGCAATGAGGGGGGATGTATCTAATATTCCTATTTATAGATTTAGCGAAATAATAACGTATGAACTAGTAGAAGATGGGTATTCAATCGCTAAAGGAGGTACTGGGCGAGCCATTGCAGGGGGACTTCTTTTTGGTGGTGTAGGTGCAATTGTAGGTGGTGTTACTGGGAAAAGAAAAACGAAGACAACAGTTAATAGCATGAAGTTAATGGTTTCTATTAATAATAAATATAGTAACCATTTAGAAATTGATTTCCTCTATAGAACTGGTGAAATAAAGACAGGCAGTGGACAGTATAAAGTTGTAAAGAATTTAGCAACTAGTGTAGTGTCATTATTTGATTTCATGAGTGCAAATGGAAAGCAAGCAATAGCACAGCAATCAATAACACAGCAAGCACCACAGCGGGTTGACGTTGCTGATTTAATATTTAAGTTAAAAACACTTTTAGACGCAGGTGCAATAACGCAACAAGAGTATGATGAAAAGAAGAAGGAATTATTGGCTAAATATATTATATAATAGAAGGAGTAGAGAATATGAAAAAAGCATTATATTTAATTCTTGCTCTAGTTATAGTTTTTGGTATAAGCGGTTGCACTTATAATGGATTTGAAAAATTTAGTGAAGGACTTAAAGAGGGTTATGAGGGAGCAATAGAACCTACAGAAAGACCCACAGTAGAACCTTCGGGAAAACCTACATCAGAATCAACAGTAAAGCCTACAACAACACCAACAATAACACCGACAGTAACACCGACAGTAACACCAACAGTAACACCGACAGTAACACCGACAGTAACACCAATACCTATAAAAACTATTTCTGCCGCTGATTTATATAAATTAGTAGTAAAGGGTGAAGCTGATGATTATATGAATACAAATATAATTGTTACTGGAACAGTGGTTGGCATTTCGGATTATGGTGATTTTAAAGGTTATTATCTGTATGGAGAAGTTGGTAGTGGAGTAGTTTGTTGGGTAGATGGGAAAGAATTTGTAGCAAAGAAAAATGACAGAGTATCTTTTTTAGGATATGTTAGAAATCTTGGAATTGAGCATATTGAAGTAACTGAATGTGTATTATATAATCCGTAATTTTAATTAAATAATTGAACAATGCGGCAGGCAGTCAAGGTAATTACTATAACGGCACTGCCGCAATCAAAACTTTAGAAAAAACATAAGCCTCACTTCATGCGGTTTTACATTTGTTTTTAACTCCTGTCACCACGGTTTTTATAATCTCTCTGGATCTTGTCATTCCAGCCCTCCGGCATAGCGGAGCATTCGCGGAATGTAGCGACCGCCTCGCTCATAACACGAAAGTTGAGTTCTACACCTTTACTGTCAGCATGATAGTTTTGGGCGCGGTCAGGCGCGATACCGAAGCGTCTAGCGGATTCCACCGCATCAATATTTGCGCCTAGGAATATAAACTCCCACCCGTAGCGTGCCTTCTGGTTCTCAATCATCTGTTTAACTCGTTCTGCAGAATACTCTCGGCTAGAGTTTTCTTCGCCATCCGTGATGATAACAAACATTACCTTTTCAGCCCGAAAGTCATCAGAAGTGTGCTTCTGAGCGTTAACTGTTTTGTGGATTGTCCTCCCGATTGCATCAAGTAGTGCGGTCGAGCCGCCAACTTGGTATTCCTTTTCGGTAATTGGGCTGACAGCCTTGATGTTGATACGGTCGTGTAGTATTTCATAGTTGTTGTCGAACAGCACAGTCGTGATGTGGCATTCACCCTCTACCGCCTGCTGCTTTTCGAGCATCGAGTTATATCCCCCAATGGTATCGGTTTCTAAGCCTCCCATCGAGCCGCTCTTGTCAAGTATAAATACCAACTCTGTTAATCCTTTTTTCACTATTGTGTCCTCCTCAAGTTTTATTATGACTTTAGGATAACAATTTTGGCAGCGAGGCCGGTCGCTTTTCAAGCGACAAATCAGCGCGATAAATCGAGTTTTCCAAAGTGATTTCCCCAGGGGCTTTGTATCATATTGTCCACGCATTCCATGATTTTTGCCGCGTGGATTGGTTGCAACACGAAAATATAGTCCCGAACTGTACCTCTTTTAAATGTCATACCTGCGATAGTTGCATCTTTTAGGATTGAATCTTCATGCATCCAAGCAAAGCGCCGTAAATAGATAGCTTCTTGCTCTCGACAGCGGTGATTGTAGATGATTACACTTTTACCCGCGGTAAAATAATCGTCAATCTCGTTTGGGAGCACATATTTATTGCTTTTTGAAGATCCAGCGGATACGCTCTTTACTAGCAAGCCGTTATCGGGGTCAAGGAAAACGACGTCAGCAGACCTCAGCACCTCTAATGCTTTTATGTGCCAATCTCGGCGAGAGAAAGCCCGTGAGGGTGAATAGAGTACTTCATTATAATAAACGGCGTTTGGAACAAGATCCATAGTTTCCAAAGCAGAAACGCTACGCTGGCCATTGACTATTTCTTTTAGTGAATTTCTCAGTGAGTCATCACGTCCATTATATCGCATGTCTGTTATGTACCCGATATGTTTACCGTCGGCATTATGGCTCTCATCAGGAACAAGATACCAGTTTACACCAATGCCAAGTTGTGAACTCGTGAGTTGCCTAAGTAAACCAAGTTTTCCATAATCCCCAACGTCTCCAGCATATCTATTTTGCATGCTCACCCTCCCAATAGCGGCTGGTCGTACTCGAACAGCACTTCATTTATCTCGAAGATGTCGTAATTACAGTTGATGATGAAATATTCGATAATTACATCGAACTTCTGGCTGTGAGACAGAGCATAACCAGCTCGTTTTAAAAGGTCATCTGTTTCATTAAGTGACAACTCCAGTGCTACAGCAAGGGCAATAGCAGTGCGCTTACTCGGCATATAGCCTTTGACAGTTCTAATCTTAGAGAATAGCTTTCGGTCAAGGTTGGCGCGTTTGTATACTTCCACGTCCGACTTACACTTAGTATCAATTAACCGAAGGAGTGTATCCGAAAACGGCTCATCCAGGCTGTCTACTAGATCTTCAATGCCTGCACCTACACTTGAGGGTTGCATGAACTCAGGAGTATTTAGACTGATAAGTTCAGATTCATCAATAGCTTTACGCTCGACATCAAGCAACTCACGCCGATGATACTTATATTCTTCTACGTAATGTTCATCAATGTAGCTTGCGACTTCACCGAGCAGTTTCTCGCTGACAGCGAAAGCAGCCGTGTCAAATACGACTAGATACACTTCAAAATCATGTTCTTCGAGGAAATCCTTAATTGCCGTTGTAGCAACACGAAGCGCTTCGTCTTTCGGGTAGCCGTAGATACCACTCGAAATCAGCGGGAATGCTATGCTCTCACACTTGTTCTCCACCGCTCGTTTCATACTATTCAGGTAACAAGATCGCAGATGCTTTTCTTCGTCACTAACGCCGTCACGATAAACTGGTCCAGCTGTGTGGATTATATGTTTAGCAGGAAGTTTAAATCCTGGAGTAATAACTGCTTCTCCGGTTTGAATTGGAGCGAGCTTTTCGCAGGAAGCTTGAAGCTGCGATACTCCTGCAGCTTTGAAGATTGCTCCGCAAACTCCACCGCCCATTTGAAGATTGGTATTGGCAGCATTAACAATTGCGTCAACTTTCATTTTTGTTATATCATTTCGAATTATAGTAAAGGGCATAGTCTATTACCTCTATATTCTTGATTATGCAAGCAAACGCGCCACTTTTTCAAGTTGTGATCGTATTCCAGCAAAGTCCTGCGATAGGTCAAGTGTTTTTACGCTGATGGCATTGCCGCCTATAATGCTATCATTATCTGGTGTTATATCTTCATCTGTTTTAGCATAGAGAAGCATGCCAGAAACACTGCCATCTTTCTCTTTATCTGCATTTTTCACATAAGTATATATTTGATAAAGGTTATTTGAATGATATGTTTTCTTCCCATAATGCTCTGACATCGTGCGATTGTAGAACTTTGCATCTATGATTAACGTTTTGTCTTTATACGTTAAGTAAACGTCGCTCTTCATCATTGGCATATTCAGTGGAGTATCAGACATATCCCAATCTATATATGCTGCACGAGCATTGAAACATGAATGGTGGCAACGAAAGTATTTAAGAAGGAAATGTTCATATAGAGAACACATGGCCTCATCCTTGAGCCATTCGCGCATTTTATAACCCCCGCCAGTGTTCATCAACATACCATCAAGCAGAAATCGACAAACATTAACGAGCATAACATATTCTTCGCCACCTGCACGTTGCTGTGGAATCTTTATGTAGCCCACGTCAGCGACGTTGTCCAGGCTCGACCGTAGAAATTTCAAATAGTGTTTGCGGTTGTTAGTTACATCGTTTTGTCGAAGTAAATGCATAATAGCACATTTGATAAGCCGGTTGCCAGGCGTATCCTCCGTGAATTCATCAAATTCGCATACCAAGCGGTGCCTAATTATAGTTAGTCCACGCACGGAGGATTGCAAATCAATCTTACCACGCAAATTGCTGAGTTCTTCACTTTTACTGACATAGCGATGTGGAAATCCGCGTTTTAGCTGCTTGCGCATACCAGTGATAATAATTTCAGCGAAGAGTTCATGCATATTTTCAAACTCCTCGCGACCCATTTGTGTTATGTCTCCAACATTTAACGAGCGAAAAGCATATGCAAGCATATGGTAGATATTGTTGATTCTAACCATTACATCGCCTCCAGAAACTTCACCGTCCATTCCTGAACTTTTTCTGCATTGTCTACCCAATATTCTGATAGAAGAGGCTTAATTTCGTAGAGGATTATATCCTTCAATAACCTATTGTCAATTTGGTCATCGGTACAGAAATAACTATGACCAATTTTATAGCCTGCGCCTAATAGTGGGTCTGCGGCAATCTCGTCATTGAGTTTGGACACAAGTTCAATAATCACATTGAATTCATCATTGTTTTTGGTTTCAACATAATCGCGGAAACTTTCATTTTCAAAAGCTGGCTCAAGCGTATAAAATGCGAAACGGCGACGCAAGGCATAGTCTATGAGTGCGATGCTACGATCAGCTGTATTCATCATACCAATAATATATACGTTTTCAGGCACATAGAACGGTTCCTCTACATCTTGCAAACGTACGGCATAGCTCTTTCCGCGCTTGTCGGATTCGATGAGCATAAGCAACTCGCCAAAAATTTTACTAATGTTTCCACGATTTATTTCGTCAATTATAAAGAACCAATCATTTTCGGGGTCACTTGCTGCCTTTTTGCAGAATGAGTAGAATGAGCCATCCTTTAATTCAAACCCCGAATCTTTCGGTCTGTAGCCCATAACGAAGTCCTCATATCCATAGCTCTGATGAAACTGCACGAAACAAATTCGGTCTGAACTCCTTTCGCCAATAAGCGAATATGCAAGGCGTTTTGCAGCAAAGGTTTTACCCACGCCGGGAGCCCCTTGAAGTATTAGGTTCTTCTTTCGGATTAACTGGTTTATCAACGAATCGTAGTCATCAGCTGTAAGGAATACCTCTTCGAGGAACTTCTCGCGATCATACAAATTGCTGGAAGAAGTTGCAGATGCGGCGGCTTCTTTAGATATAACTTGCATAGGCATATCTCTTTCTTTAAGAAACTGCTCATATAATCGTAGTACTTTCGGGAAAGCTCCATTAATGGGTGTATTGCTGATATCGATTAACTGACCTGTTGTGTCTCTTAATGCATCGTCGGTTATTTGCGTTAGCCTTTCAAATTGAGGAACAAAACTAGCATACGTATCATAAGTAAATAGGTTGATATTGCCTTCATAAGCTGGTATGAGTTTCTTTGCCTCGTTCTCGATTTGCTTTAAATAGACTTTTACTGTTTTATAATCGTATGGCCTGCCATTTTTTCTTGTTGGAACTTCAAGCCACTTCTTGAAGTCGGTAACAACGGCGGGTTTTGCAGCAAGTCTATGCGCTTCGTCCTTTTCCCTCTGTAGACGATAAGCAAAATATGCGATATCCATAGCGAGTAAGCGATTGTTTGGATCCTGGTAGCAGTCGTTATCGAGCCGATTATGACTCATTGAGATAAGCTCCTCGTCATCCACAGCAACTTCTCGGATTGCATCGCACATTTGTCTATAAGTAGTTAGTCGGTCAGATGTCATTTCTATTCCAATCGTTGGAGCAACTGCCTTCATGACGCTATATTTATAAATGTAATAGTTTTCCGGATACTTAAACGTGAGATAAACGCTGATAGCATGTTGATCTTGAAAAGTGCTTTTCCAACTGGCATCTTCTTGTTTCATCTTGGAAACAAATAAATCGACACCACTCATAAAATCGCTAATTCGATTTTCCAAAGGTTGGGACTCATCATAGAGCCCCCTAAATAAGCCCCTGACCGTTTCGGGCTCACGCTTCGCAAAGAAAACAAGAACTCCCAGTGGGCGTGCCACACCAATATCAAGTAAATTGTGATGTTTCGCAAATGCCTCTTCTAGCATTTCCGCAAAGTTAGGGCCATCGATAATCCAGTTATCTTGGAAGTGTTTCACGGCAATCCATTTATATCGTTCATCGTTGTCGATGTCTTCAAAGTCGGCTTTGTAAAGGCCTATAATTTCTTTTATTTTTGTGTTTGAGATGTTCACAGTATTTTCCTCCGTTCTATCTTAAGCTTCTTGCTTTAGCTAATCTTCAATGTCTTGAGTACCCAACCAAACTAAAATAATTCTCTTTTTCTAAATTTATTTACTTTGATTAAACTAATCCACCTACTCCTTTAAACTTATCTACAAAAGCAGCTATTTTTTGAAAAACGCTATGCTTTTTTGTTAAGTATTGAGGGTTTAGCGGGCTCATTTTAGGTAGAATCTCATTCAGTTCCGTTCCATTTTCACTGGCATATTCTCGTTTTAGAGAAGCTAGTATGTATCTCTTTGCAGCTTCTTCGTTAAGTTCTTCCGCAAAAATCAACTCTTCTGCCTCGCGTTTTTGCTCCGTTTGAGCAAATGAAAAGAAGGCAGCTATAATACTTGCTTTATCTTGGATTATGTCTAAATCAGTTTGATTGATAAAGTCCACGACCAAGCTTTCTTTTGCACGATTACCTACACTTGAGCGAATTAAACGACGCACTTCTTCAATTAATGATGCTTTGTCTTTTGATTTTTTGTTTTTCTCAAAAATCAATTCAAGAATATAGTCAAGATTAATTTCTTGTGACTTTAAGAGATCCACTTCAAAAACAACATCATCCCAGTCTATGGTTGAATTTTCTTCTTCCTTACCGGCTTTTTCACGTCTAATCCAATCTCGTATATCGTTGTAAGCAGAACGATAATCCTGAATCATACGTTCATCAGGGACTTGGATTCCTTTCATGCCAGCTATATCTTCATCGCTTGCATAATGAGTAGCTTTGAAATCCTCCAACGCTTCCGGATTATTAATATCTACCAATTGCAGGGCTTTCAAGTTAGAAAACTCATCATAATTCTGCAAGATATTTTCGACACGTAAATATTCACCAAAGAGTTTAACAAAATCTTTTTTGTCTTTTTCAGTTACAATTGCATCAACATCGGGGAAGCGTTCTTGTAATTCTTTAACTACATCAACATATCCACGACGTGCTTCGCCAGTTGCAATGTCAGTGAAGCCTTCCATATATTCTTTGTAGCTTTTCTCAAGCACTACATTTTTAGTATTATTGTCGCCAAATGTTTTAATTGCATCAATTGTAGCTTGTTCTAAGTCTCTAAAGGTAACAATATTACCAAAGGTTTTAGTAGAATCATAAATACGGTTAGTTCGTGAGAAAGCCTGAATTAAACCATGGTACCGTAGATTCTTATCAACAAATAATGTGTTCAATGTTGGTGCATCAAAGCCTGTTAAAAACATTCCTACAACTATTAAAAGATCAACCTCTTGCCTTCTGACACGATTAGCGAGATCCCGATAATAGTTTTGAAATTCTTTACTATCTACACCAAAACTGGTTTTAAAAATAGTGTTATAATCTTTGATCGCCCAAGCTAAAAACTCTTTTGCACTGCTGTCCATCGCTGACGGTTCAAAAGTTTCGTCTAAGATTTCACCTATAGCACTTTGTTCTTCATTCGCAGCAAAAGAGAATATTGTTGCAATTTTCAAAGGCCGTGCACGATCTTTTTGTAAGTTATTTAATGATTCATAATAGAGTTTGGCTGCGTCAACACTGCTCACAGCAAACATAGCATTAAAGCCTTTACCGCTAGCGTTTGATCTATGAGTTTTAATTTTAAAATTTTTCAGGATATATTGTGAAATCTCATTGATTCGTTCAGGGTGTAATAAAGCTTCTTTAGTTTCTGCTGCTGATAGTTTTTCTTCATCCTGCTCTGACTCAATGCTTTTAAACTTTGGACGTACATCATTATAATCTACCTTAAACTTTAATACCTTCTCATCTCTAATTGCATCAGTAATAACATAAGAATGTAGCTCGCGACCAAATACTGTAGCAGTAGTATCAGAACCTAAAGCATTTTCTGGGAATATTGGAGTACCTGTAAATCCAAATTGATAGTACTGTTTAAACTTCTTTTTAATATTTTTTTGAGCTTCCCCGAACTGTGAACGGTGAGCTTCGTCAAAAATAAAGACTACTTGTTTATTGTAAATAGGTAAATCTATTTCGCTTTTAATAAGATTGTTCAGCTTTTGAATGGTAGTCACAATGATCTTATTATCGTCTTTTTCAATGTTGCGCTTAAGTCCTGCTGTATTTTCTGAACCATTAACACTATCAGGAGAAAAACGCTGATACTCTTTCATCGTCTGATAATCAAGGTCTTTTCTATCTACTACAAAAAACACTTTGTCTATAAAATCAAGTTCAGTCGCCAAACGAGCTGCCTTAAAACTAGTCAGCGTTTTACCTGAACCTGTAGTATGCCAAATATATCCACCACTTTCGGTGGTTTTCCATTTTTTAGTTTGGTGTGAACTTCTAATTTTCCATAAAATTCTTTCTGTTGCCGCTATTTGATAGGGTCGCATAATCAGCAAAGTATCACTTGAATCAAAAACCGAATAATGCAGTAACACATTCAACAATGTATTTTTCTGAAAAAATGTTGCCGTAAAATCCTTTAGATCTTTAATAAGCGTATTGTCTGATTTCGCCCAGTTTATAGTGAAATCAAAACTACTTTTATCTCGTTTAGTAGTACTAGCAAAATAACGGCTATCAGTCCCATTAGAAATCACGAAAATCTGTAAATACTTAAATAGAGAGTTCTCTGAATTAAAGCTCTCCTTACTATATCTATGTACCTGATTAAAAGCTTCACGAATGGCGATCCCACGTTTCTTTAATTCAACTTGAACCAGGGGTAAGCCATTAACCAAAATAGTAACATCATATCGGTTAGCTTGAGTTCCCTTTTGCTCAAACTGTGATATCACTTGCACTTTATTTTTTGCAATATTCTTTTTATTTACTAGATAAATATTTTGAATACGACCATCATCAAAGACAAAGTCGTAGATATAATCATAGTGAATTTTACGAGTTTTATCAATATGGTTATCACTAGGTTTATCTAAATACTCCTCACAAAATCTTATCCATTCAGCTTCTGTAAACTGTACATTGTTTAGTTTTTGCAATTGTGCTCGAGCATTATCAAACATCTCTTTAGATGTCGTTAAGCGTGGCAGGTGTTCATACCCTTGATTTGCTAAATCTTGAATTAATTCTCGTTCTAAATCGGCTTCAGATTGATAGCCAACACCTTGTTGGTCTATCTTGTTATACTTGTCTAAAACTATAAAGTTGTTTGATTCTGCAATGGGATTGTAGTCGCACATCTTTATGCCTCCTTCCAAAAGCTATAGTTACTTGTCAGATGTTCAAGTAAAAGCTTAACAGTTTGTTTTTCTTGAGGAGATGGTTCGGCCACACTTTCATTTGCAAGCGTGGAATGACTTGTAAATTGGATAATACGATTGTAATAAGCTTCTTTGTTGTCCGGCAATAATTCAGACCATTTTGGGAATCCAAGAAAATTAGCTGTTTTTTCATATAGGTTTCTTAAAAGAGTAAAATGATATTTTTGTACTTGATTATTTTCAATGGCTTCTTCTAGAGTCTTCTTCAAATGCAAATGATAAGAAAAACTCTTATTTGAGTCTCCACTTTTTTCTTGCAGCTCAAAAGTACCATCTTCTAGACGGTCTAGCATATAGCAGGTCTTTGTATTAATTTCATTATAGAGTACATTAAAAAAAATAGGATTGTGTGTTGTAATAACAAACTTTAGTCCGGAGTCACTTCTTTTGATCAAATGAGCTAAGTCTACAGCCAACTGAATCAGATGGTTATCATCTAATGAAGTAACTGGGTCATCAATAAACACAAATTCTAATTGATTAAGCTTGTCTGTCTCTCTTTCGCTTGGCTCAGGTATATTCAACACATCAATAACTTGATCAAGCAAGCTATAAAAAACACTCCAAATAAAGCTGCTTTCTTCGCCTTTGGAAATTTTGATATTATGTAAAGATCCTTCATTCCCTTGTTCAAAAGAAAATGTAACCTCCGTAAAACTCGGATTAAATCTAGGAGTTAATGCACGACTTGTATAATTCTGAAATTGACTAATAACGTTTTGATCTTGCCCTTGTTCATCTAACACCCATTCAGTAAAAGAGTTTGGTTGGATTTTAAGCTTTAAATCAACATCATTTTCTAAATCATTGTCCCAATAAAACAGGTCTTCCGTAAAAGCATTATAGTAAATGACTATTTTGCTTGCTAGCCCTGTTTCTTCTGACTCACTATCATCTTTGGGTGACACCAATAATCTAAATTTTCTTGATAGCCTTGTTTTGCCATTTCCATTAAAAGCATAAATTAATTGAACTTTTTTCTCATTGGCTCTTAACTGTTGTGCAATTTCATTTAAACTCTTTCCCATACTATGCATCTACCCCCTCTTTTGGGAAGCTAAGAAGCATATTACGATAATATTCGTATTGTTTCTGACGTAATTCTATTTCACGAGGCAAACCCTCGTAAATTGATGCTGTTAAAACATCGAACTTGTCTAAGATAGACACAATCCTCTTTTTTTCTATTGGTAATGGATCTGGAATCATGATATTGTTCAGATTCCTCTGATTTAACTTTGGTTGCGCTGCACCCGAAATATATGGTGCTAAATCAATATGATTTAAATAAAATTCCACAAATCTACGATCTTCGTAAGTATCGAACTTGAGTACATGAGCATGATTATTGACCCATATTTTCCCGCTCGCACTAAATGCAATTGGTGTACTTCTAGCGAGCAAGTTTGCTCCATCCTCAGATACAAGCAAAAAATCCCCGTTAAAAATATAATCTTTCACATAATCAACTATACCAGATGCCCCATAATAAGGTATATCACCAAATTCTCTTGAACCACTGGTAATAGGTCTACGCATTGAATCCAAATTCTCTGCTAGCACACCTAACGGCTTCCACTCAACTTCACCGTTTTCAAAAGTCAACAACTTATCACGATAATGCTCATATTGTTTTTTACGAGCTGTAAGCTCTGCTGTAAGCTCTGCTGTAAGCTCTGCTGTAAGCTCTGTAAAAGTATCTAAAATTCGAACTATTTCCTCTTGCACATTAAGAGGTGGGATGGGTATTTGAATTTTAGCTACCTGATTACTCATTAACTTAGGGTTACCCATACCGGAATAAACATATTTTTTTGCTTCAATTGAGAGCCAATAGAATAAATATTTATAGTCCAATTCTGTAGTGTTGCTTATTTTTATTAATCCACAAACATTTGTAATTGAAAACTTTCCTGTTCGATGAAAAACCGTACCTGCATTAGCACCATCAGTTGTCCAAGTAATAAACTCACCTTCAAAATCAAAAGTATTTATTTTCCCGATTTCGCCGTTATTTGCTGTTTGGGAACTGTATACAGGGTAATCTCCAGCGTTATCCTCTAAGTATACTTTTGACATTACACGCCCACGCATTAGTTCGGCTACTTTGTTTTCTCCCTGAGATAAAGGTCTCCATTCAACCTCAACCCCATCAAGGAGATTCTCCATAAAATTCGGCTTCATCATGATTCTATCACCTCAATAATGTCATCAATTTCAGCGCGAAGTCTGTCTATCTTTTCTACAGTTGTTTTTATTTCTTCATTCAACTCATTGATATCGATGACCTCCCTTGTATCTTTTGCTTCTACGTAGGAACTTACAGAGAGGTTGTAATCGTATTGCTCGCTTGCGATTACATCATAATCAACGGATTTGGCTACATGAGGGGTATCTTCTTTATTGTCAAAGATTTTCATAATTTTCTCAATATGTTTATCAGTAAGTATGTTATTATTAGTCTCTTTCTTAAAGAACTCCTCACCACTTGCATCAATAAATTGAGTTTTATTATCACTTTTATGCTTAGAAAGAACTAAGATATTAACCGCTATTGAAGTCCCATAAAAAAGATTTGGTGCCAATGAAATAACAGTCTCAACAAAGTTATTATCAATCAGATATTTTCTAATTTTTTGCTCTGCGCCACCACGGTAAAAAATGCCTGGGAAACATACTATAGCAGCACGACCTTTACTAGAAAGAAAGCTAAGTGCATGAAGTACAAAGGCAAAATCGGCTTTCGATTTTGGTGCCAATATACCTGCTGGGGCAAAACGTTCATCATTAATTAGAGTTGGGTCATCACTCCCAATCCATTTTACTGAATATGGCGGATTAGAAACAATTGCATCAAAAGGTTTTTCATCTCCAAAGTGAGGATCTAAAAGCGTATTTCCTAATGCAATATTAAACTTATCGTAGTTTATATTGTGTAAAAACATATTCATACGAGCCAGGTTATAAGTTGTATGGTTAATCTCCTGCCCATAAAAACCATCTTCGATAATATGGGCATCAAACTGTTTTTTTGCTTGTAATAACAGTGAACCTGAACCAGCGGCAGGGTCATAAATTTTATTAATTGTTGTTTGCTTGTGTATTGCTAATTGGGCTATGAGTTTAGATACACATTGCGGTGTAAAAAACTCGCCACCAGATTTTCCTGCATTGGCAGCATAATTAGATATTAAAAACTCATAGGCATCACCAAAAAGGTCAATATGATTATTTTTAAATTCCCCAAATTTAAGCCCTTCAACGCCTTTAATAACAGCAGCCAGACGACTATTTTTATCTTTTACAGTATTGCCTAACCTATTGCTTGTAGTGTCAAAATCAGCAAACAATCCTTTAATATCCAGCTCAGATGGATACCCATTTGCTGAACTTTCAATTGCAGAAAATATAGCAGCTAAATCCGTATTTAAGCTCTCATTTGTGTTGGCGCTTTTCGCAATATTGGTAAATAGCTGACTAGGATATATAAAATAACCTTTTGTTTTTATTGCATCTTCTTTAATTTCTCTAGTTATAATATCATCGGAAATTTCTGCATAATTGATACTATCGTCGCCACCTTCAATATAATTAGAAAAGTTCTCACTAATAAAACGGTAAAAAAGAGTTCCTAAAACATATTGTTTAAAATCCCAGCCATCTACAGATCCACGGACATCATTGGCTATTTTCCAGATTTGAGATTGTAATTCAGCTCGTTGTGATGCACTTGTCATCTCTTTACCTCCAATTGTTATATTGAGTACTCATGGAAACTATAAAAGTCCGTGAGTATTCTATTTATACTCTAATATATTTCTACAAGAATTATATGAAATAATAAACATTCGTGTCCGCGTCATAAACTGTAACTCGGTATGTTCTCTGATACTTTATCGAAGTACTCATAGCGGTCACCTCTTAAATCTATAGCTATCGCTTCTTACTATTTCTGTTTGATAGGTAAACGGTCTAGTTTGACACAACAACTAACAAATTATAACATAATATATAGTAAAACAGAAAGTATATTAGTCATCGTTGCTCTTTTATTTTTTTCCTGCAAAAATCCTAGTCTTTGTTTCTTTTCTGCTGCATTCAAGCTTCAATATTTCAGAAACGCACTATTCGGCACTTCGGGCAGGTTAATTGTATATCCCCGATGCATCATTCCAAAGAGCTTGAATGTCACAAGCTGCGGGTTAAAACCTATTGTGCTGCACAATTCAAAGAAATCCATGTTGTCCGCAATACGTTCTTCAATTTCATCATCAGTAATTAGAAGTTCAGACGCAAAAAAATTAGCCTGATATTCAGTACGAGAACTCATATCAAAAAGCTTAAAATCTTTAAGCGGAGATACTTGCGCAATATCCTGATGCATGCGATCATGCCCTAGTTCATGTGTCGCTACCATCAACTGTTCACGCTCACAAAGGTTATCGTTAATAACTATATACCGCTGATGAAGTGCAGCAAGATAAAAACCTTTAAGGTTACCAAGATCGCTCTTGAACCATAGGTTTATTTTTAACCCCATAATAATCTCAAAGGGATTTGACGATCCAAATCTATATTTTAAATTTTGTATTTCTCTAATAATGCTGTTTTGCATGTGTTCACACCTTTACGGCTATTTTAAATATATAGTATCATGTTATAAGTCCAAAAAAACGGCTTTCAGAGACATCTTCATTCAACGACATCTTCATTTCTTTGGGCTATATTTTTTTGCTTTTGCTTTCGCGTCAAAGTAAATCTCGGTCATGGTTTGAAAGAAAGCTTCCTTGTCCTCTTCGTTCAAATCGCCGCCGGCGAATAGAGCGGATGTCTGATCGAGCAGTCTCCGGGCCTGAGCTTTACCTCGATTGCCGTATTGTTTGCCGGCCTGATCAAGGAACTCCTCCTGCTCCTGAATTTGATGCAGCTCGTCATCCGTAAGGAAATAATCAGTTCCGACATTCAATGCTCCCGAGAGAGCTATAATCATAGAGGCATTCTTAGGTTTTCTCTTGTTTGTTTCATAGAGCAGAATAGTCTGCCTGCTGACTCCGACTTTTTCCGCAAGATCTTCCTGCGTCATTTCAGCCGCTAGCCTTGCAGCCTTTATCTTGTCACCGAACTCCATTTGTGAAACCTCCGAAATTTAAACTAAAACGCTATTGACAATAGAACATGTGTTCTATATAATCAAAAGCACTCGATGTAAACAATGGTTTACTTTTAAAGAATACATAAAATCCTATGTATTGTCAAGAAGTGGGTAGAGAACGAAATCCAAAGGAGGTCTTTTTATGAAACAATCGGTTCAGAAAAGTAGTAAGGGTACGGCAGCAAAGAATATGCGAAAACGAATCCAGTGCCCGAAATGCAAATCCCGAATCATAGACTCGTCATTATCGACCGTAGCAGAGATAAGAGTCTTGTCAGAAAACTCTAAACAGAAAGCGGACTTTTATATTAAGTGTTATAACTGCAACGCCGAGCTGGCGATAAGAAAACTGGGATAAAGAAAAACTGAATAGTACCCGACCCGCTTTGGGCGCTCTCTGAGCGTAAAACCGAAGCTTAACGAGCAGTCACGGCAAACGGCATGACCCGCAGGAATGTATGCGGACAGGGCAACGGCTGACTTAACGGGATACAGGTCACCGCTCTTCGTACAGAGCACGATGCACGAGGAAGTAGATTTCATTCACCTTTAACAATTGAACCCTCAAACCAATAAACGGTTATGACATACGAGCCTGACAAGTGGCAATTTTGCTGCTTGTCAGGCTCTTTCTGTTGTGCGGCAAAACGCCTAATTGTCAGGCTCTTTTCTAACTTGAAAGGAGCCAAACAATGAAAATCAATTACAGGAATGCAGACGGGAAACTTATCGAGCTGGAAGTATCCGAAGAAGTCGGAACATTCTATTTAGAATCCTTCGATGCAGAAAAGAAGAACGATCGTAAAAACTCTCGCCCAGATCGCCATACACTACTCTCCGCATTAAATTACGAAGACAAGCGATATTTCAGCGATGGTACTGATCTACTTGCTGATTTAGTCGAGTCCGAAGTCATCAGCCATGCAATGTCATGTTTAAATGAGCGCCAGAAGTATCTTGTCCGCAAGTGCCTGCTGGAAGGTTGGCCGTATACGGATCTCGCTGCCGCTGAAGGTAAAGACGAATCTGCTATTCGCCATGCCGTGGACCGCGCCAAAAAGAAACTTAGAAAATTTCTTGAATAACCGTCCGAATCCCTCCTTTCTCCTGGCATATATCAGAAGGCAAAAACGAAACCAGCCTTCGGAAAGGAAAGGTGAACTACATGAAGCACACCCTCAGCATCAGTGTTTCAAAGGAACCGCCGGACGGCGGGATTGTCGGATGCCGCAGCATATCTGTTCGGGAAAGGCTGCTTGGGTTTCTGCTTGGAAGCAAGAGAAGACTGACAGTCATCGTTCCCGGGGACAGTGTAAAGACGCTGTCCATAGTTGAGGAAGGAGGAAAATCAGATGAGCAAAATAAGCAATATGGCTATGGCCATCGAAGACCTACGCAAATGCGCTACCACTATTAACGAAACGGCCAACTTGCTGACAGAAATGTTCAGCGGCGATGAGTCCACACAGGAAGCAGATCCCACTTATGCCGAGGCGATACTTTCGCTTGAAGCGGTCAGAGCAGTCTTAGCTGAAAAGTCCCGTGTTGGCTATACCAATGAGATTCGCTCTCTGCTCCAGAAGTACGGTGCCAGTAGGCTGTCGGGTATCGACCCCGCCAACTATAATGCCCTGATTGCAGATGTGGAGGGATTGACTGATGCCACCTAAGGGACACGCCATTCTATCAGCATCCTCATCTGACCGCTGGATCCATTGCCCGCCGTCTGTCCGGCTAAGTGAAAGCTATGCGGACAAAGGCAGCGACTATGCTGCCGAAGGTACAGATGCCCACGAACTCTGTGAGTATAAGCTGCGCAAAACGCTGGGCATAAAGGCCGAGGACCCAACCGAAAACCTCACATGGTTCAACGAAGAAATGGACGACTGCGCCACCGGATATACCACCTATGTGCTCGAACAAGTGGAAGCCGCAAAGCATACTTGCGCTGACCCCGTGGTTCTGATCGAGCAACGCGTGGACTTTTCCCGCTGGGTGGAATCAGGCTTTGGTACCGCCGACTGTATCATTATCGCTGACGGCACGCTGAAAGTCATCGACTATAAGCACGGGCGCAGAATTATGGTCGACGCTAACGAAAACCCGCAGATGATGTGCTACGCCCTCGGTGCCTTGGAGCTCTTCGATGACATCTACGACGTCGACACCGTGGAAATGATCATCTATCAACCGCGAAGGGACAATGTCAGCGTCTACAGCATATCCAAAGACTACCTGTACTGTTGGGCCGATGAGGTCTTGAAACCCTCAGCAGATCTAGCCTTTGCCGGAAACGGGAACTTCCTATGCGGCGAATGGTGCGGGTTCTGTAAAGCCAAGTACGACTGCCGTGCCAGAGCCGAAGCCAATATGGAACTGGCTCGATATGACTTCAAACTGCCTCCGCTCTTGGAGGACGATGAAGTAGAAAGTATCCTCGCTCGCGTGGACGATCTTGTGGCATGGGCTTCCGACATCAAGGAATATGCCCTTAGGCAGGCTATCAGTGGCAAGGAATGGTCCTCCTTTAAGCTGGTCGAAGGTCGCTCCAATCGCAGATATACCAATGAAACAGCGGTTGCCGAGGCTGTCAATACTGCCGGTTTTGACCCGTATGAACGTAAGGTTATCGGTGTCACCGCCATGCAGAAGCTGCTCGGTAAATCCCGCTTTGACGAACTCCTCGCGGCCTACATAGAAAAGCCGCAAGGCAAACCAACGCTCGTACCGGATAGCGATAAGCGTCCGGCAATGAACACAGCCAAAAATGATTTTATGGAGGAAAACAATAATGAATAAAAACACAAACAAAGTCAACAACCCTATGAAGGTTATCACCGGTCCCGGCACACGCTGGAGCTATGCAAACGTCTGGGAAGCTAAATCAATCAATGGCGGCAATCCGAAGTTCTCGGTCAGCCTCATCATCCCCAAGTCCGATACCAAGTCCGTCGCTAAGGTGAAGGCCGCTATTGAAGCCGCTTACCAAGAGGGCGAAGCCAAGCTGAAAGGAAATGGCAAGTCTGCGCCTCCGCTGGCAGCCATCAAAATTCCGCTCAGGGATGGTGACGTGGAAAGGCCCGATGATCCTGCTTATGCTAACGCCTATTTCATCAACGCCAATTCCGCTGCTGCTCCTGGCATCGTGGATGTAGACCGTAATCCCGTTCTTACCCGTTCTGAGGTATACAGCGGTGTATATGGCAGAGCGAGTATCAGCTTTTATGCCTTTAACAGCAACGGTAACAAAGGCATCGCCTGCGGCTTGAACAACCTGCAGAAGGTGCGCGACGGTGATCCATTAGGCGGCAAGTTCAGCGCTGAGGACGATTTTGCAACTGAACTTGATGAGGATTTTCTCGCCTAAGTATCTATCCCTTAAGGGTGGCGGAGCAATCTGCCACCCTTCTACAGGGTTGTGAAAGGACGATAATATGAGAAACGAAATAAAGACCTTAAGTTGCGACATCGAAACGTTTTCCAGTGTCAACCTTGCCAAGTCAGGTGTTTATCGTTACGCCGAAGCACCTGATTTTGAAATTTTGCTTTTCGGTTACAGCGTAGACGGCGCTCCGGTGCAGGTCATTGACCTTGCCAGTGGTGAGAAAATTCCTAGTGAAATAATCAACGCCATAACAGACGAATCCGTAACGAAGTGGGCCTTTAACGCAAACTTTGAACGTGTCTGCCTGTCCCGTTACCTTGGCTACCCCACCGGAGAATATCTCGACCCGGCATCATGGAAATGCTCAATGGTCTGGGCTGCGACGATGGGGCTACCGCTGTCGCTGGAAGGCGTCGGCATAGTTCTTGGTCTCGACAAGCAAAAGCTGACGGAGGGCAAAGAGCTTATTCGCTATTTCTGTATGCCCTGCGTACCGACAAAGGCCAACGGTCAGCGTGTCCGCAATTATCCGTATCAGGCACCCGACAAGTGGTCGAGCTTCAAAAAATATAACCTGCGTGACGTGGAAGCGGAAATGTCCATTCAGGCTCGGCTCGCCAAGTTCCCGGTGCCGGATAGTACATGGGACGAATACCACCACGATCAGGAAATAAACGACCGTGGCGTGGAGGTGGATATGACGCTTGTGCAACAGGCCATCGGCATGGACTCTCGCTCTCGCGCAGAGCTAATCGCCGCCATGAAAAAGATAACGGAACTGGATAACCCCAATTCAGTACAGCAGATGAAGCACTGGCTCTCCGACAATGGGCTTGAGACCGACACACTCGAGAAAAAGGCTGTTGCAGAACTACTAAAAACAGCGCGGCCGAAATTACAGGACGCTCTTGCCCTTCGGCAGCAGCTTGCCAAATCATCTGTGAAGAAGTATCAGGCGATGGAAAAGGCTGTATGTTCCGATGGCCGCGCCCGTGGAATGTTCCAATTCTATGGCGCTAATAGAACCGGTCGCTGGGCCGGACGCCTTATACAGATGCAAAATCTCCCGCAAAACCATCTGGAAGATTTGGAGCAGGCCCGCTCCCTTGTGCGCTGCGGAGATTTTGCTGCCGTGGAGATGCTCTACGAGGATGTGCCAAACACGCTGTCACAGCTTATTCGCACCGCTTTCGTTCCGAGGACCGGCGCCAAGTTTATCGTGGCTGACTTTTCGGCAATTGAAGCTCGTGTGATCGCGTGGCTTGCAGGTGAGCAGTGGCGCCAGGATGTTTTTGCCAAAGGCGGCGATATCTATTGCGCCTCTGCCAGTCATATGTTCAAGGTTCCAGTCGAGAAGCACGGAGTCAATGGCCATTTGCGGCATAAAGGGAAGATAGCGGAACTGGCGCTCGGTTATGGCGGCTCAGTCGGTGCGCTCAAAGCAATGGGCGCGCTGGAGATGGGGCTTACAGAAGAGGAGCTTAAGCCTTTGGTCAATGCATGGCGGCAGTCAAATCCGCGCATCGTTAAGTTTTGGTGGGAGGTTGACCGCGCCGCAATGAAGGCGGTGCGGAATAAGCACACCAACGATCTGCATGGCATTACTTTTTCCAGCCGAAGCGGGATGCTGTTTATCACGCTTCCTTCCGGCAGACGGCTCGCCTATGTGAAGCCGTATATCGGAGAAAACAAGTTTGGCGGCCAGTGCATTACTTACGAAGGTGTCGGCAGCACGAAGAAATGGGAGCGTTTGGATTCTTACGGTCCCAAGTTCGTGGAGAACATCGTGCAGGCCACAGCCCGCGACATTCTCTGTTACGCCATGCAGACGCTCCGCTGTTGTTCCATCGTGATGCATATACACGATGAGCTCGTCATTGAAGCGGACCCACGCATGTCTCTGAAAGCGGTTTGCGAGCAGATGGGCCGAACACCGCCCTGGGCAAAGGGCCTTTTGCTACGCGCCGAAGGCTATGAAACAGATTTTTATAAGAAATCGTAATTATTCGTCAAAGATGTGCTCTCACCTCCAGTGGATAGCAGAGGTGGTTGGGAAGCACATCAGAATGGAGGTTAGACATGAGTATAGATAAGTATAACAGCGAGGGTTACTACGACCCGACCGCTTATGAAGCATTAGCGGCTATAGAAAAAGAGGAAAAAGCTGCAAAAGCTTTCAGGCCTCTCGTATATATCTGCTCTCCCTATGCGGGAGACGTGGAGAAAAACGTAAAGGCCGCACAGAGTTACAGCCGATTTGCCGTGGACAAGGGATATATACCAGTTACGCCACACCTGCTGTTTCCGCAGTTTCTAAACGACGCAGATCCCGCTGAACGCTCCCTTGGGTTGTTCTTCGGCAATGCACTGATGAGCAAATGCTCTGAGGTATGGGTATTCGGCGGGTATATCTCCCCCGGCATGAATGCCGAAATCAACAGAGCCAAACGCAAGAATTACCCCATCAGATACTTTTCAGATAAATGTAAGGAGGTTTTATAAATGAAAGATTTAAAAGCAATACAGACACCATATAACGGCTATTTATTCCGTTCAAGGCTAGAAGCACGCTGGGCAGTATTCTTCGATGCTTGCGGTGTGGATTATGAATATGAGCCGGAAGGTTATGACCTTGGAAACGGGCTGAAGTATCTTCCTGACTTTTTACTGCATGGCGTTGACGGCAGAGATGGCGGCGACCTATATATTGAAGTAAAAGGGCAAATGAATGATAACGATGCGAATAAGATAAATCGTTTTGTGTCGCTTGGAATGGGAAATCCTGAACAATGCGGAAAATCAAAAACGGCGACACTGGTGGTGGGTACAATTCCAAGTGGAGATTGCATAAACGACATTACACGATACATCAGCGATAAAGCATATATTGACCTCGGAAACTGGCCGAACGAGTTTAACTTTAAAACAATTGACGGAGACTATTTTGCAGCTCATCCGGGAATTAACCATGATGGTAGGTTTGAACTGTTTGGCGATGATTCAAGCTATCTGCAAGATATGAACACTTTCAAAACAGAAAAGGCATATCGGATTGCTCGCTGCGCGAGATTTGAACACGGCGAAACGCCACGTTTTCGAGGAGGGTACTTAAATGCGTAATCTATCTATAGCTTATGGCGGGAATCGTCATGCTAAAACATGGATAAATAAAACTATAACCTTCCAGGATCTCAAAGACCGCTTAAAGGTCACGATCAGAACTCCTGAGTCGAGAGAGGAATATGTTCATTTTTCAAAGGCGCAGAAGGATACGGCAAAAGACCATGGCGGGTTTGTGGCCGGTGTGCTGAAAGACGGCAGACGAAAAATCGACAAAGTGGAGTCGCGGTCTATGATTGCCCTTGACGGAGACAGAATTAATGCGGAGTTTCTGGAAAGTTATGAAACTACAGCACCTTATACATCCGTCCTTTATTCAACACATAGTTATACGCCGGACAATCCGCGAGTTCGTGTTGTTTTTCCGCTGACAAGGAATGTGACGCCAGAAGAATTTGTAGCGGTATCAAGATATCTAGCCGAAATGCTCGGCATTGATTATTTCGACGAATGCTCCTATCAGCCAAATCAGCTAATGTACTGGCCGAGTACAGCATCCAACGGTGAGTTTATTTACAAGGAAACTGACAATGGATGGCTCAACCCCGACGATATTCTAGATGCTCATGCCGAGTGGAAAGATCCGACAATGCTTCCTACCTCGTCAAGAGAGAGTAAGGCAAACTCAGTTCATTTTCAAAAGGTAAAGAACCCTCTTGAAAAAGAAGGCGTAATAGGACTTTTTAACAGAGCGTATTTCCCTATCGATCTTGCCTTGGACGAGTTTTTGCCAGATGTATATGAATCCACGGTCAGCGAGGACAGATATCTTTTTATCGAGTCAAGCAGCATGGCAGGAGTTGAAATCAAGGATGGCGGTAAGTTTGTTTACAGCCACCATGCAAAAGACCCTGCATATCTGAGACTATGCAATGCCTTTGATATTGTCCGTATCCATAAATTTCAGGACGAGGACGAGAAAAAATCCTATAGACAGATGTGCGAGTTCGCAATGGGGTTGGACAGGGTGAAGCTGTTCGATATTGAGGAAAAGCGAAAACAAGCAGACAAGGATTTTCAGGACAATGCAGACTGGCGCACCCTTCTCAAGTATCAATCCAGAAGCAAGGTTCTGGAAAACAGTGTATGGAATGAAATGCTAATTCTCAACAATGATCCCGATTTCGCAAACTTCGCCTTTAACGAACTTGCAAACCGTGTTCAGGTTACGGGTGCTACTCCATGGGAACGCCCGGTCGACAATGCGTTTTGGCGCGATGCGGACACGGCGCAGATCAAGGCCTTAATGGATGTCCGCTATGTTTCATTCTCCAGCCGTAACCACGACGTCAGTTTTACTAAGGCAGCTGATGACAGGCGATTCCACCCCATCCGCGACTATATGGACGCGCTGCCGGAATGGGACAAAATACCCCGTATCGAAACTCTCCTTATTCGCAGCCTACAGGCTGATGATACGCCCTATGTGCGCACGGTCACCAGAAAGACCTTCGCTGCAGCGGTTGCTCGTGTCTATCACCCCGGCGTCAAGTATGACAGTATACTCGTCATTGACGGTGCGCAAGGTATTGGCAAAAGCACTTTGTTTAAAGATCTCGTAGGTGATGAGTATTATTCGGACACTCTTTCCCTCACTGATATGAATGACAAATCCGGCGCCGAAAAACTGCAGGGCTTCTGGATAATTGAGATCGGCGAGCTTGCCGGAATGAAAAAAGCAGATATCGAGAAGGTCAAAGCATTTATCTCAACCGCCGACGACAAGTACCGTCCGAGCTATGGAAAAACCGTGGAGAGCCATCCGAGGCAGTGCATTATCATCGCTTCAGTCAACGGTGAGCGCGGTTACCTGCGCGACATCACTGGCAATCGCCGCTTCTGGATAGTGAAGGTACATCAGGAGGAACAGAAGAAAAGCTGGAATTTTTCAAAAGAGGAACGCGACCAGATTTGGGCGGAGGCAAAGGCAATTTACGAAGGCGGCGAAAAATTGTATCTCGAGTCTGACACGATAAAAGAGGCCGAAAAAATGCAGCAATCGGCTATGGAGATTGATGAGCGTCAAGGCATGGTTGAGGAATACCTCGAAACGCTTCTGCCTGACGGCTGGGAGGATATGGACATTTATACTCGCCGCAGCTACGTAGCTGATAAGAGCGACCCGACGCGTCCGAATGGATCGAATGTCAGAACCGAGGTTTCCAACGCGGAAATATGGTGCGAGTGCTTTGGGCGAAATTTTTCGGAAATAAAGCCTGCTGACAGTTATGCGCTAGCGGCTTTAATGACACAGGTTGACGGTTGGGAGCGTACCACTGAACGTTGTCGGCAGCCGACGTATGGCCGCCAAAGGCTCTACAGACGCAAAGGTTAAGGGACAAGACTATGGGACGGGACAACCTTTTCTATTATATTCAAAACGATTTATACAAGGTAAAAAACATCCACCTGTGCCCACACACGCGCGTAAGTAATATAGGAAAAAGTTGTCCCTACTTGTCCCCCTGTCCCAAATGGAGAGAAAAAATGAGAGAAAAAGCAATCGAGAAAAAACTGGTTAAAGCAGTCAATGCTACCGGCGGAATCGCGCCAAAGTTTGTATCACCAGGCCTTGATGGTATGCCCGACCGCATCGTCTTACTGCCGGGTGGTTATATGGCCTTTGCGGAAGTAAAAGCACCCGGTGAGAAGCCGCGCCCATTACAGCTGGCAAGGCATAAGTTATTACGCAGGCTCGGCTTCCAGGTTTACGTTCTGGACGACGAGCAGCAAATTGGAGGAATCCTTGATGGAATACGTACCCCATGACTATCAGAGCTTTTCGACACATTTCATAAAGGAACATCCCGTATCCGCTATTCTTCTGGCCATGGGACTTGGCAAGAGCGTCATTTCACTGACTGCGCTTAACGATCTGTTGTTTGATAGCTTTGAGTCACATCGCATTTTGGTGATTGCTCCCCTTAGAGTCGCTAGAGATACATGGCCCGCTGAAGTTGATAAGTGGGATCACCTACAGAACCTCATTTGCTCCGTAGCTGTTGGTACCGAAGCGGAACGCAAAGCGGCACTCATGAAGTCCGCCGACATCTACATCATCAACCGCGAGAATGTACAATGGCTCATTGATGACAGCAAGCTGCCGTGGGACTACGACACCGTAGTGATTGACGAGCTTTCGTCCTTCAAAAACCACCAAGCAAAACGTTTCAGAGCACTGATTAAGGTTCGGCCCACAGTCAAGAGGATGATTGGGCTCACGGGTACTCCGTCCTCCAACGGCCTCATGGATTTATGGGCAGAGTTTCGGCTTCTGGACATGGGTGCTCGACTTGGAAGGTTTATAAGCCATTACCGGCAGGACTACTTCATGCCGGACAAGCGTAATGGCCAGGTCGTATTCAGCTACAAACCACTGCCCGGCGCGGAGCAACGGATATATAGCAAAATCTCTGACATCACCATTTCGATGAAGTCTACCGACCATCTAAAGATGCCGGAGCTGATCAGCAGCGAGTATACTGTTCGCCTTTCTGAGGATGAGCGTAAATGTTACGATGAGCTGAAGAAAGACATGATACTGGAACTGCCGGACGGCGATATAACTGTTGCCAATGCTGCGTCTCTCTCTGGCAAGCTGTGCCAGATGGCCAACGGTGCAATTTATACGGATGATGGTGGAACATTCACCGTACACGACAGAAAGCTGGATGCCCTGGAGGACTTGATCGAAGCCGCCAATGGAAAACCGCTCCTTGTGGCTTACTGGTTCAAGCATGACCTTTCGCGTATAACCGAAAGGCTGCAAAAGCTCCATATACCATTCTCCAAACTGGATACCGCCGACAGCATCCGCAGGTGGAACGACGGCAAGCTGCCTGTAGCGCTGATTCATCCCGCTTCTGCCGGGCACGGACTTAATCTCCAAAGCGGCGGTTCCTGTCTCGTCTGGTTCGGGCTGACCTGGTCACTGGAATTATACCAGCAGACCAACGCCCGTCTTTGGCGACAGGGCCAGATCTCCGAAACGGTTGTGGTGCAGCACATCGTTACAAAGGGCACCATCGACGAGCGGATATTAAAGGCGCTGTCAAAAAAGGACAGCACCCAAGCCGCATTGATTGACGCCGTTAAAGCGGACCTGCAAATCTGAGACAAAATACGACAATCCGAGTGAAATCTTTTATTCGGAGGTACAGTATGAACACACTTCATGAGAACTTGGCAAGCGCAATCATCCTGCAGGGAGTAAAGGACTACCGAAAAGTGCTGTCCAGATACTACCTGCACCCTGAGAAGGATAGCTATCGGCAGGAAAAAGATAACCTTGAAGGCTTCTTCCGTTCCGGCTGGTTCGCAATGCTAACCAGTATCGACCCGGAAATGCTTATCAGCAGGCTGAACAAGGAGGCGATGGTATGACATCAAAAGAATATCTTAGGCAGGCTTATCGACTTGACCAGCGCATCAATTCCAAGCTGGAGCAAATACAATCGCTGAATGAACTGGCTACCAAATGCACCTCTACCCTCACAGGTATGCCTAGAAATCTGAGCCGCTCCACATCCACGATGGCAGATGCTGTTGCAAAAATAATTAGACTTCAAGATGAGATCAACCGTGACATCGACCACCTCGTTGACTTAAAGCGCGATATGGTCAGTGCCATCAAAGCCGTGGACAACACGGAGTATCAGACGCTTCTGGAATTGCGGTACCTCTGCTTTAAGACTTGGGAGCAGATTGCCGTGGCTATGGGCTACAACGTGCGTCATGTGTACCGGCTCCATGTTGAAGCAGTAGAAAATATCGTTGTACTGCAAACACAGCAGTAAATGTAACTGTTTGTCATGCCACCCGCTATGGCATGGTATATTCAGCAAAAAAGAATCGCAGACGCAGCTAGAAAATATTTGGAGGTTTTGTTATGAGCACAAGCGCCATAAGCCTAAAGGCCAAAATTCGAAATCTTGGTTTAGAGAAGATTCAAAAGTAGCAGTAAGTTGCAATTAAAATAAAGAATAAATAAAAGTGAAATTGCTAACATTTATATTTTAAATAGTGTATAATCCATTATGCATGCAAAAAAAAGATTTTTAAATGGGTTTGAGAAAGAGAGACAAAAATGAAAAAAAAGATTTTTATCACATTACTGGTTACTATAATGACACTTGCTCTTGTATTAACCGGTTGCGCAAAGACAAATGTAGAAAACATAATTGAAGATATGGTTTCGGATATTGGTGACGCAGCAGAGGATATGCAGAACAATGAAAGCAACGATAGCAGCTCTGAAATAGTCGATGGTAGTTCTGACACGGTCGATACTGGCTCTGTCTCTACCGACTTGACTCCGGCAGCATCTTATGAGCGGTTTCTTGATGCAAAAACGGTCGGATACGACTCAATGACAGAGCGTTTAGAAGAAAGCTCAGAGCTTTTTATGACAGCTGGAATGCAGCTGCTTGCAATAGCGATGGTCGACCTTCAGGCTATAGATCTTGTATTTGTGAACGAGGATCCTGCAGCAGGTGAAGCAGCAGCTGATATGATGGGTAATAGTGACATTAGCATAAATTTTTCCGGTGAAAACTTTGGTGTTTCTTACACCAATGCAACTTCAGCGAAATACTCGTCCAGTGGTAAGTATGATGCTGCAAGCGATTCGATCACATGCGTTTGGACGAAGGACGGCGAAGAAACACTGATGCTTGAGTATGTCAAATACGGCAAAGGTTATGCAGCACAGTACTATATTACGGGCGACAGCGACGTTTCTATAATAAAGATAATTGTTGATGGCGATGACATCGCTATCGGTATGGGCGACGTGCAGGAAAGACCAGCCTCGATATACAAATCTGCTCCTGCAGACTTAACATTTGTAAACGATTGCGCTAGTGTTTATATAATTGTTGATGGACAGGGCACCAGTATGGTTAATGGTGAAGAGACGCAATTCTAATTTGCTGATTACAAACTGAAGATAAGGCGTCCTTGCTGAAAAGCTGTTGCATGTAAAAAGGGCGTCTTTTTTATTTATACGAAACTGGAAACGGATATTATTAACTATAAAGAATATCTTGTATCAAGTTTGCGTATTAGGATAGTTCCGTAGGAGAATTAAAGAAAGTTGTCTGTTTTGTCCGCCTAAGGTGCGTATAATGACAACATAAGAAAATTTAGCTGGGCCTTCACGGGGAAAACGGTGAAGGCTTTTGCTTTGCCCGCAAGGAGCCAATACGTGACAGAAGTACAGAATTGAGTTGCTATTCCATAGCTTTAGAGGCATATATGTAACTAACAAAAAAAGCAAAGGAGGCTACCCAAATGATAATACACTATGATGTAAAAGGCGCTGAACGAAAATCACTGGCAGGCGCGGTCAGCGACGAATCCGATACCCTGACCATCGAGATGCCGCTGGAAGGCTTCACCGAAGAAAACATCGCAAACCTGGAGAAACTCATCGCCAGCAAGGCGGGGTTTATCAAGAAGGCAATAGGTACGGATGAGCTACCCGTTGAACGAACAGACACGACGCTGCGTTTTTCCTGGTTCCCTTTCGAGGCGTCCGGTGAAGAAGTCAAAGCCTACACCCGTTTCGTCTCCGCACTGTGTGCTGCAGCCAAAACGATGAAGCGAGTAACCGCAAGAGAGAAGGCAGTAGAGAACGAGAAGTTCGCCTTCCGGGTGTTCCTTATACGACTGGGTTTTATCGGTGACGAGTACAAATCAGCAAGGAAAGTGCTTCTTTCAAAACTGACAGGAAGCTCTGCTTACAAGAATGGCACCTGCAGAGCAAAGGAGGTGGACCGCGGATGAATAGGTTTCCTACAAAACAGGAGCTCGAGCGACTTCGTAAGCAATACCCGAAGGGAACACGCGTGGAACTGGTACGGATGAATGATCCGTACTCCAAGCTGAAGCCCGGTGATCTGGGGACCATAGATTTTATAGACGATGCGGGAACTCTTTTCTGCATCTGGAGCAACGGATCCTCCCTGGGAGTGGTTTTCGGTGAAGACGAATGCCGGAAGATAGAGGACTGACAGCATTAACAAAGGAGATCCCATGAGGATACGGCGACCCTGCAGCCACATAGGCTGTCACGCACTGACGACCAACCGGTACTGTGACGAGCACGCGGAACTGCACGCGTCACAGCGTCAGCAGCGTGTTCAGCAGAGCAATCGCGAATACAACAAGCGCCGGCCGGAGTATCACAGCCTCTACAACTGCGCACAATGGCGCAGACTCCGGCTGAGTCAACTCTCGCAGCACCCCTGGTGCGCCGAGTGCCTTCGCTACGGCGTCAGGAAAATAGCACAGGAGGCAGACCACATTGTTCCTCACCGAGGAGACAGGATATTGTTCTATGACAGCGATGACCTTCAGAGCTTATGCGCATCGTGCCATAGCCGAAAAACAGTGAAGGAAAGGTCCCATCCCCCCGGCAAATAATTTTTTCACAGGGGGGCGCAAAGCGTGCGGGGTTCTCGCGTGTGAAAAAATTTCCCAAAAATAAAATAAGACCAAAAAGCTAAAAACCCAGTGTTTAAGCGGGTTTTTAGCCATAAAAAGACGCGAAAAAGTGCTTAAAAATGCACAAAAAACGCGTTTTTTTAATGCTTAAATTTACAAAACGGTTAAAGAATTCACAGAAGGATGGGCAATATGGATATACAGAAAATCTCGATAGAGAAGATAAAGCACGCAGAGTACAACCCTAGAAAAGATCTTAAGCCCGGGGACGCGGAATATGAAAAGCTCAAGCGCTCCATTGACGAGTTCGGGTATGTAGAACCCATCATATGGAACGAGCGCACGGGGAATATTGTAGGCGGACACCAGAGGTTCAAGGTGCTTATGGCACAGGGCGAGCCGGCGATTGAATGCGTTGTTGTAGACATGGATGAGCAAAAAGAAAAGGCACTCAACGTCGCGTTGAACAAGATCAATGGCGACTGGGATGATGACAAACTGGCAGCGCTGTTCACCGGACTTAGTGCCGATGCATTTGATCTGTCGCTTACCGGTTTCGATGCTGAAGAAATCGATGCTCTGTTCAAGGACAGCCTGACGGACGGCATCAAAGAAGACGACTTCGACGTTGACGCCGAGCTAAGCAAGCCCGCCGTTTCACGTTTAGGCGACGTATGGCTGCTGGGAAGGCATCGTCTGGTGTGCGGAGACAGCACAAAGGCAGAAACCTTTGACGCTTTGATGGACGGAAGGAAAGCCAACCTTGTGGTTACTGATCCACCTTACAACGTCAACTATCAAAGCGACGCCGGCAAAATTCAAAACGACAACATGAAAGACGGTGACTTCTACACTTTCCTGCTTGCTTCATTCACCAATACCGAACGGGCCATGGAGCAGGACGCCAGCATCTATATGTTCCATGCTGACACCGAAGGTTTGAACTTTCGCAAGGCTTTCACCGAGGCAGGCTTTTATCTGTCCGGCACCTGCATCTGGAAGAAGCAGAGCCTGGTGCTAGGAAGAAGCCCGTACCAGTGGCAGCACGAACCGGTGTTGTTTGGCTGGAAACTTAAAGGGAAACACAACTGGTACGCAGACCGCAAGCAGACCACCATTTGGGAGTTTGACAGGCCCGGCAAGAACACGGTTCATCCAACAATGAAACCGGTCAATCTTGTTGCATACCCGATCATGAACTCTAGTATGGCCAACTGCATTGTGCTCGACCCCTTCGGAGGTAGCGGTTCAACATTGGTCGCATGTGAGCAGACCAACAGGATCTGCTTCACCATTGAACTGGACGAGAAATATTGCGACGTAATAGTCAATCGATACAAGGAGCAAGTTGAAAACGACAGTGAGATATTCCTGCTGCGCGACGGAGTTCAAAAATCGTATGCCGAGGCAGTAGGCAAATAAAACAGAGGCAACAAGGGAAGCTTACAAGGCTTCTTTTTTTGTTGCAAACCAGGGGGTGAGACTATGAAAGGAAGGCCGGTTACGCCGCTGCCGATGAACAAGCACCACTTCACGGCTGCTGAGCGGCAGCAGCGACAAAAAGCGGAAGGCAGGCTTGCGGGTGCGACTGACAAAGTGCGGCCACCCACCTGGCTGGATAAAACCGCAAAAAAAGAATTTAAGCGGCTTGCGGTTGAGTTGATAAAACAGAATATCATATGCAACATTGATGTCGGCGGCCTGGCGATCGCCTGCGACGCATATAGTAAATACATCCTCGCAGCCCAAGCGCTTACCGCTTCCACAATCAACGCGCAGGTGATCCGAACCGTTGGTAACAGCCAGACCAAAGAAACAACAACGATAAAGAAAAACCCGCTGAACGCCGTCGAGAAGTTCGCAGTTATCTACCGCCAGTACTGCGCGGAATACGGGCTGACGCCTGCTGCCAGGATAAGAATCTCTGCGCGCCTTATTGAGGAAAAACAACGCGACGATTCAGGGTTTGATATGTTTGGTGATAGTGGTTGAAACACATCACGCAGGTGTACGCCGAGCAGGTAACCAGCGGGGCCGTGCTCGCCTGCAAGTGGGAAGTATTAGCATGCAGACGACATCTTGCCGATTTGAAAAGGGTAGAAGATTCTGAGTTCCCGTACGTCTTTGATGAGACAAGAGCAGATCGGATATATAGATGGTACCAATACTGCAGGCATGTGCGCGGACCTTTCTCAGGGCAGCCGATTGAGCTGCTTGATTGGCAGAAGTTCGATCATGGTGTGCTGTACGGCTGGGTGCATAAGGACAGTGGCAAACGACGTTTCAGGAAAGCCTTTCATATGCGCGCCCGCGGCAACGTTAAGTCTACGGAGAACAGCGCGAAGTGCAACTATCACATGTGCGCTGACGCAATCTACCCGCCCGGCCAGCCTGATACGGCAGTATATGAATCAATGCCGGAGGTTGAGTGCGCGGCTGTGGACCGGGGCCAGGCACGACGCGTGTGGAACGACGCAAGGGAAATGGGCGAAAAAAGCCCTGACATTTTACGGCGCCTGACCATAAAGAAAACTTACATTGAGCACAACTCGCGCGGAGGGTTCCTGCGCCCCATATCAAAAGACACCAAGAACAAAGACGGCGGCGCACCTTGCTACGTGTCAATGGACGAGTACCACGCGCATTCGACCAGCGAGATCCACGACCGCATGATGTCAAGCTTCGGCAAACGGTCTCAGTC
The DNA here is from genome assembly GCA_963666505.2 of Christensenellaceae bacterium. Lineage (GTDB taxonomy): Bacteria > Bacillota > Clostridia > Christensenellales > SZUA-584 > JABGQS01. The sequence continues at coordinate 782,551 of CAXXXL010000003.1, forward strand.
GCTCATGGACATAATCTCCACCGCAGGCGATAACGCCATAAACAACCCGTGCAAACGCGAATACGATCTTTGCGTCAAAATCTTAAGCGGCGAGATACCGGCTGAAGACTACTTCATCATGATCCGCCAGCTTGACGAAGGCGACGATCCTCATGACGAATCGCTCTGGCTAAAAGCCAACCCCATCTTAAGGGTGGACAACGCTTACTCAAAGGAACTTTACGCGGCTATTAAAAGCGACCACGACATCGCATATGCTTCTAACGACGCTGAGAAGATTCGTGAGTTTCTGACCCGCAGAGGCGACCTCTGGCAGGCCAGCGCGCAAAACAAATATATGACCGGATGCATGGACAAACTCAAAGAGCTGTTCATACCGCATGACGAGTTTTGTGAACTGGTTAAAAACAAGTCTGCATACAACGGCCTCGACTTATCCAAGACCATTGACCTAACAGGCGTTGCGCATGCGTTCCGGGTAGACCATCCGAAATACAAGTATGCTGTCACGTCCCACGGGTTCATCCCGGAAGAGCGCGCCGAGCAGCACGAGCAGTCCGACAGGGTACCCTATCGTATGTGGGGCAATGCCGGGCATGTAACTCTGACACCAGGCAGCGTTGTGGATTACGGGTACATAGAGTCATACATAGAAGACAAGGAAACTGAGCAGGGCTGGAAAATCGAAGAGCTGTGCTACGACCCGTACAACGCTGAATATTTCACTCAGCGGATGGAGCTTAATGGCTACACGCGCGTGGAAATAAGGCAGGGAGTTCAGACGCTTTCCGAGCCGACCAAGAAACTGCGAGAGCTTATACTTCAGGGCGAGATCGTGTTTGAAGAAAACCCGTGCTTGCTGTGGTGTTTCTCTAACGCAGTCGAAGTAACAGACAACAATGGCAACATCAAGCTGAGCAAGAAGCACAAAGACGACAGCCAGCGTATAGACCTGCTGTCCGCGGCAATCAACTCGCTGGTGCGGGCACTGGCGGTAGAAGATGACGTCAACAAATACATCATGTCGGAGGAGTTTTCCTTATGAAAAAACAAAAGTTCATTTTACCGGGCGTGGTGAAATACATGGACGACATAATGATGAGCCTTGGCATTGGTTTTCTGGCCGCTGCCGGGTTTGTGATACACATGGCGTTGGGGCTGGCGGTGCTGGGCGTTGGCTGTGTTGGCTACGCTATATTTATTAGTCTGGGGAGGCATTGATATGATATTCGGTCGGGCGGTCAGCCGCTTGCGCAATGAAACGGTGCTGACACTGCAATCAACAGACGGCTGGCTGAGTAGCGCGTTGTCGTCGGGTCAGTCTGTAAGCCGCGATAGCGCAATGCGTCTCTCAGCATATTTCGGCGCCTGCCGTGTGCTCTCTGACTCCATGGGCAAGCTGCCCATACATGTATTTCGGGATACGGGAAAAGGCAAGAAGCATGTAACGGACCACCCTCTTAATTACCTGCTGAACACACGCCCTAACGCGCGCATGAGCCCGTTCATGATGAAGAAGGTCACGGAACTATCCGCGCTGAACCACGGGCTCGGGCTCATATATGTGGGCGGCGCGAACTCAGGCAGGATTAACGAGCTGCTGCCGCTGCCGGGCTGGCTCACTACGCCCTACCGGCACAGCGACGGTTCAATATGGTACATAGTGCAGCTCGAAACAGGAGAAATGCGCAAATTCAGCATTGACGAAGTGTGCGTTCTCCCCTACTTAAGTTACGACGGGTACACCGGCCTGTCACTGCTGTCTGCCGCTCGTGAAGCGCTGGGCACAGACCAGGCGGCACAAGGGTATGCAGGCAAGTTCTACGCCAACGGTGCAAGACCAATTGGTGTAATCGAAGCGCCAAACAAAGCCGATGAAGCTTCAAAGACAAAGATCAGGGAGTCGTTTGAGCGACTGAACGCCGGTATAGACAACGCGTTTCGGGTGGCTATATTTGACATGGGCATGAAATATACCCAGCTGTCGCTCGGACAGAAGGACGCACAGTTCATTGAGTCGCGTCAGTTCACGGTAGAGGAAATGAGCCGGTTCAGCGGGGTACCGTTGTTCAAGCTGGCCGCGGGCAAACAAGCATATAACTCCAACGAGCAACAAGGGATTGAATATGTGGTGAACACACTGCAGCCCATTGTAACGCAGTGGGAGCAGGAGATGACCTACAAGCTGTTCACCGCTTCAGAGATAGCGAAAGGCTACTATCTCAAAATCAACATGGCGGCAGAGATGCGTGGTGACAACGCGGCCCGTGCTGCTTACTACGAAAAAATGGAATCTTTCGGGATCTACAATGTCGACGAATGCAGAGGACTCGAAGACCTGCCCCCACTCCCGAACAACGCAGGGCAAACACACTTTATTACAAGGAATCTTATGCCGCTGGAGCAAGCGGCGAAAGGAGCTGATCCAAATGCAGGACAAACCTAAAGCGGGCAGTAAATTCTGGACCTTCATAAAAGACGCGGCTCAGCCTGAAGAAGCTGAGCTTTTTTTATGGGGTCCAATCTCAAACGAATCCTGGTGGGGTGATGAAGTCACTCCGAAACAGTTCGCGGACGATTTAAAAGCGCTGGGTGACGTGAAAAACATAACCGTTCGCATTAATTCGCCGGGTGGCGACGTGTTCGCAGCGATTGCCATCAGCGGAGTGCTGCGTGACCATGTGGCATCTGTTATAGCACAGGTAGATGGGCTCTGTGCGTCTGCTGCAACCATCGTAATGTGCAACGCTGACCTTGTGACTGTGTCAGCGAGTTCGCTTATCATGATCCACGACCCATGGAGCGCAGCACTAGGCACAGCGGAGGACATGGACAAGATGGCCGAGGTGCTGCGCAAATGCAAGGACAGCATTATTGAAGCTTACAAAGTTAAAACGGGCCTGGGTTACGAAGAACTTTCCGAGATGATGAAATTCGAAACTTGGATGAGCGGCCGTGAGGCAGTGGACAAGAAGTTTGCGGATGAGCTGATCGGCGAAGAACCCATAGGCGCAACTACAAACGCCGTAGCATACCACCCGGGCGTTGTTTTTGCTTCGCTTCGTGCGAAGATGAACCCCGAACCGGAAGAACAATCCGAGATAGACAGGCTGCGGGTAGAGCTCGAGCTGTTGTCACAATAAAAAAAGGAGAATGTCAATATGACAAAAGAAATCAGGGAACTGCGAGCACAAAAAACCGAGCTCGTAGCAAATGCTAAAGCTGTGCTTGCGCAGGGCAAGACGAGCGAGGCTAAAGAGCTCAACGCACAGATAACCGAGCTGAACGACAAGCTCGAAACGGCAGAGCGTCTCTATGACGAGGAACAGCGAAACGCAATGCCACCGACTCCTCCAAACCCGGAGAGCTCAGGACCGGTAGATGATCCGACATTAGACATGCGTGCTAGCAATGAGTATATGCGTTCGTTTTTCAAAGCGCTTGGGCTGGGCGTTAACGCAAGCACCGGCCGCGGCATCGAAGAATTAAAACCTTTGTATGACGCGCTTAGCACAACTGGCGGTACACCGGAGGGCGAAGACGGCGGGTTTCTGCTTCCGGTAGACTTCGACAACCTGATCTGGACGCTGCGCCGCGATTTCACCGCTCTGGCTGATCTCGTAACGGTAGAAAACGTGCAGACCTACACCGGATGGCGGGCGGTTGAGCAGCTTGCCAACACAGCAGGCTTTGCAGCTATGACAGAGCTAGTGAACATGACAGAGGTTACAGGCGAGCCGAAGTTCGACAAGATAACCTATGCAATGACCGATTACGGCGGCTACATGCCGGTTGCCAATTCGTTTCTGGCAGACGCTGGTGTAAACGTGATGACGTATCTCGCTAAATGGATGGCGCGCAAATCGGTCAATACAGAAAACGCGCTTATTCTCGCCAAGTGGCTGGCGATGACGCCCGTCACGTTTGACAAAACAAAACTGCTGGACTCGCTTAAAAAAGCGCTCAATGTGACTCTTGACCCGGCGATAAGCGTGCGGGCCAACATAGTCATGAACCAGGACGCGTTTAATTTCCTCGATACCTTGAAAGACTCCGAGGGAAACTACCTGCTCAAACCCGACGTCACCAACCCCACCGCGTACACGCTCAAAGGCAGACCGGTGAAACTTGTGTCGAACGCCATACTGACAACGCGCAGCGCGAGCGGGCATACCTATGCGCCTATCATACTTGGCGACTTCACGGAGCAACTCGATTTGTTCCGCCGTACACCGTATGAGATGGCGTCAACAACCATCGGTGGTGTGGCATGGCGCCAGAACGCTACCGAAGTACGCGGTATTGTGCGGCTGGATATACAGAGCATTGACGAAGCTGCCGCTACAAAACTGGAGATCCAGCTAACCTAAGATTCATTATACGAGGAGGTCATTAATATGTACGACCAGACTAGATTCCCATACAACCCAAAGGGTGGAGGTTTGCAAAGCGATGTGCCGCAGATTGCTATTAACCGTGTGCACGAAGGGTTCTACCACATTGCAGCAGATGACGCACCAGCCGCCGATACGGATGGCGTCCATGCTGCCAAGGCTTGTCCTGCAATCAACGAAGCTGCAGCAGCGGTAATCAAAGCCGCGTCAGCTGAAACGGACATTCTGACGATTACGCAAACGGTTGCTCTTGGAGAAAGCGCAAACGAGCTAAGCGTGTTGCTGACGACTTCCGAAGCCGACACCTTGGCTGTCACTAAAACGGACGAGACAAAAACTATAAACATAGCGCTAGCTAAAACCACAGCAACCAAAAACACGGCGGCGCTAATTCAGGCGGCGATTCGAGCACTTAGCACTGTTGGTGATATATCTGTTGCAGCAGTTGTTTGCGCTGCCGGAGGCGACTGGGATACAGCCGCTATTGCAACAGGCGAGATGCAAGCCGTTGAGTTTTCAGGCGGTCTTTCGCCGATTGACGTTGTTACAACGGATATTACAAGCCCTGCAGCTGCGCGCAACGCCACAGCGACCGCAGGCGGCACAGCAGGCGACATCAAAGCAGTTGCGCAGACCGTGCACGGCACAAACCTGCTTGACGAGGTCATATCCGAAGTGCTCCCCGCGTTCACGGCCAACACACCCGGTACCGTGGTCGGCAACAAAGCGTTCAAGACGATTACAAGCTACGAGAGCCCCGCCCAGGACGGTCTTGGCGCAACAGTAGCCATCGGCTTTGGCGACAAACTGGGATTGCCCTGCATGCTCGGGCTGAACACTGTCGGGGAATGTTATCTGAACGGAGTAAAGGAAGCTGCAGCGCCTACGGTCGCGACTGACAGCGCCGCTGTCGAGAACAACACTGTCCTGCTGGCATCGGCGCTAGACGGCCACGATGTGGACATTTTCATGAAGGTTTACTAAGGGAGGCTTGCGGCCATGGCGATCATCACACTTTCGGATGCTAAAACTTACCTGCGCGTTGAAGGTGACGAGTTCAATGCCGACATACAGCGGGCGATTGACAGCGCCGAGGCAACAATAAAGGCAGCGACGGGCGAAGTGTTTGACACCACAAACAGCATAGCCGTGGAGTGCGCGCTCATGTTAACGTCAAACTTTTTTGACAACAGAGGCGGGGTGCAAGAAAGCCGGTACTCCGCCCTTGACTTTGGCATCAACAATTTGCTGACCATGCTGCAATACTGGACTGACGAGGTGGAGACTCAATGAACGCTGCGAAATTGAGAAGCAGGATTACTATCCAGCAAAAAGCCGCACCTTTCGACGCGAACGGTGAGCCGGACGGTACCTGGTCGACTTTTGCCACTGTTTTTGCAAGCATAAAGCAGACGGGTGGCAGAGAGGTATATATCAACCAGCAGGTTGTAGCGCAGGCTACGCACCAGATAGAAATTCGATACAAGTCAGGGGTTACGACCAAGATGCGTGTGCTGCACGGTTCGCGCGTGTTCGATATTGTCAATGTCATCGACAAGGATGAGCGGCACATGGAGATGTGGCTCGTCTGCAAGGAAACCGAACCGGGAGGTACAAAATGACGCTTGAGCAATTTCGCGATGTACTGCTGGCTGCTGACTCCAGCGCCACGCACTATACATCCAACTCTGCCGGGAACTACACGGTATGGGCCGAGTACGGTGACAAAGCTCTATTTTGTGATGATTCGCGAGATGAACAGAGCAAGGTGTGGAAAATCCAGGTTGACCGTTACACCAAAACGCCGTACGACTCAGTGGTTGACTCAATCCGCGCTGCGCTAACTGTCGAAGACATATCCTACACTTACCTGTGCGATTTTGAGCAGGAAACCGGATATATTCACCATATATTTGATTGCGAGGTGGTTTGATGGCAAGTTTCGACACTTCCGGGATTGATGAAATAATTACCGAGATGAAAAAACTCGGAAAGCTAGTTGGCCCGACTGCCGACCGAATGCTTTGTGCCGGCGCCGAAGAAGTTAAAAAGGCCTGGAAATCTGCAGCGGAGAAGCACGGACTGCGCGACACGGGCGACATGATAAGCTCAATTGGGTTTTCTAAAAAGCCAAAGGGCTCAGATAGCTTGCGTACGATCGATATTTACCCACAGGGCAAGGACCGTAAAGGCAAACGTAACGCTGAAAAGGCGTTTATTTTGCATTATGGTACAAAGCACATAAAAGCTACTCATTGGGTAGATGATGCGCACGACGCTGCAACTGCGCCCGTGAAGGAAGCAATGGAAACGCAGTTTAACAAAATGTTAGAAGGGAAAGGCTAAACATGGCATATATAGGATTAAAACACCCGGTATTTTCGCCGATTTCGAGCGAGCCTGCAGGAAGCGTGCCTGTGTACGGCACGGGGCTCGTTGTAGGCTACGCACTCGAAGCGAACATAAGTATAAAGCATTCAGACGCTAAACTGTACGCGGACGACGATGTGCGCGAATCGGACAACAGCTTTTTGTCCGGAACAGTCACACTCGGGATTGATGATCTTAGCAAAGAAGCTATTATTGCTATGCTGGGATCACAGGAAAAAACCGTGGATGCAAAAAGCGTGGTTAGAGACGCTGGCTTATACGTTTCCCCTCTTGGAGGATTCGGATACTACAGAGTACGCAAAAAGGCCAATGTAAGGTATATCCGCGCGTTCTGGTATTACAAAACGCAATGGGCTATGCCGGCTGAAAGCGCTAAGACAAAAGGCGAGTCGGTTGAATGGCAGACTCCGAGTATCGACGGTGAAATATTCACGGTTGATGACACCGACTATACCTGGAGGGATTTCTATGATGCTACTACCGAAGCTGATGCGGTAGCATGGCTGAACGAGAAAGCTAACATAGGCGAGCCGGCAAGCAAGACAACGCTTGATGCGTCTATCGCAGCAGCGCTGTTGCTAGACCCAGAGGATTATACGTCTGCAAGCTGGGTTGACGCTGCGAATGCGCTTGAATCCGCCTTAGCGGTCGCGGCGCTGATCTCGCCGTCTCAGGCAAGGGTGGATAGCGCGCAGATAACGCTCGACGCGGCAGTTGACGAACTGGAGCTTAGACCGGTATAAACGATTAGGAGGACTTGGGCGGGTAACACCGCCCGTTTATTTATGAAAGAGAAAAAGCTAACTATTCAGATTGGTAAAAAAGAGTACAAACTTTTCTTCTCCATGCAGGCTTTTAATGAGGTTACCAGTCGATATGGCGGGTTCAAGGAAATGATCGAGAAAATGGGTGCTGAATCAACGGCAGATTATGCCTGGTTAATTACGCTGATGATAAACCAGAGCATTGAAATCGAGAACGAAGAGAGTGGATCAGACGAATCGTTCATAACAGAAAAAACTGTGATGATGCACCTGACTCCAGGCGGCTTTATTAAAGCTAAAAACGTAATGTTTGAAGCGATGAACGCAGGAATGAGCAGAGCGATACAATCCGATGTTGACAGTGACGAGGACGAGGTGCTCAGAGAAATAAAAAACGCAGGGAGCGCGGCGAGCCAGTAGAACCGCTGCGCTTAATTAGCTGGGCACTTATTGCGGGCCTAACAGAGAAAGAAGCTTGGCGCTCGAGCCCCGGCAGGATAATGGATCTGTTTGCGGTGCGCAAGGAGTACGACGAGCGGTTGCACGGGTTTGTTAAACTCAACAAAACGGATGGAGATTGGGATGGCTAGAGAAATAAAAACGACGCTTGCCCTGGACGGCGAGAAAGAGTTTAAGAAAGGTTTGGCCGAAGCGCAAAGTCATATGCGCGTGCTTGCTTCCGAGAGCAAAGCGGTGACGGCTTCTTTTAATACAAACAGAGGGTCTGTTGACGCGCTCACAGCAAAGAACCGGGTGCTAAACCAGCAGATTCAGCAGCAGCAGCAAATCGTAAAAGCGTTAAAGCAAGCGGTTGTGGATAGCACTTCTGCTTATGGCGAGAACAGTAAAACGACAGACGGGTATAAGATAAAGCTTAATAACGCATCAGCCGCGCTCGAAAACATGAAAGGCGAGCTTGGTAAAAACGAGAACGCACTTAGTGATATGGCGGCTGCTGAGGATACTGCGGGCAATCAAGCCGCGAAGATGGGTAAGGATCTAAAGAAGTCGGAGTCCCAAACTAAAAGCTTCGGCAGTTCAATTAAAGAGTTCGCCAAAAGCAGCCTCGGGAACTTTTTGTCCATAGCGGCAGTTACCGCAACATTAAAAAAGGCGTTTCAGGATTTGTGGAAGACTATCAAAGATTCGGCGAAGGCAGCAGATGATTTAGGCACGCTGTCAAAACAAACGGGTGTTGCTACAGATACGCTGCAAAAGATGAACTATGCAGCTGCTGGTCTTGACGTTGAGACGTCAGTAATCACCGACAGCCTTAAAAAACTTTCGAAGAACATGTACATGGCGTCGGTGGACACGAAGCTGCAGAAGGACGCGTTTGAGGCGCTCGGCATAGAATACGAAGATGGCAATGGCAAGCTTCGAGACAACCAGGACGTCTTTTATGAAATGCTGGATACGCTCGGTAAGATGACCAACGAGACAGAGCGCGATGCTTTGGCAATGATGCTGATGGGTAAGTCTGCTCAGGATCTGAACCCATTGATTAAAGCAGGTGGCGGAGCTTTAAAAGCGTATGGTGAAGAGGCGCAAAGTGTGGGCGCCATAGTAGACGATCTTGCGCTTGCTTCCCTCGCGACACTGAACGACAAGATGGAAGAAAACGCTACTGTCGCTAAAGCGCAAGCAGCGAAAATGACAGCTGTAATGGGCACCGAGGCGTTAACGATAGACGGGCTTATAAACAAGATCAAAAACGCGTTCACAACGCTGGAATATGAGAGTTATCATTTTGGCGTGAGGATGTCGGGTGCGTCAGAAGATACAGTAGAATCGTTCGATAAACTTAAAGAGGGCGCTTTCGCCGCCGGGCTGTCGGTTGACGACTACATAGCAAAATACAACGAGCTGGCATATGTTCTGTTGATTCAGGGCGTACCGGCTAGTGAAGCTTTCGATCAAGCGATGCTGCTGACCGCACAGGGAATGGACGTTGCAACGTACGCAACACAACAGATGAGCGATGCGCAGGCTGGGTATGACGCAACGGTTAGTGCAGCGCTCGAAAACTATGACGCGTTGGCTAAAGAGTACTCTATTAATGTTCAAGCGACAGCAGACACTTATTTATCAGCAATGGGCGGTATATTCGGTGGGTTCCCTGAAAAGGTGAAGCAGTCCGCCGATCAGATGCTTGAAGAGTTAAGAGCCCAGGATGTTGGAATGCGCGAATGGAGCGATAACTTAGCGAGTCTTGCCGCGCGAGGCGTTGATGCAGGTATTGTTGATAAGCTGCGATCGTTAGGACCAGCTGCTGCCGGGCAGGTCGCTACGATGAACAGTATGTCGGACGATAAGCTCAAAGAAACAGTAACTCTAATGCAAACAAACATGGATAATGCGGTAGCCGCTGCGCAAACGGCATGGGCGCCGTTAAAGGACGATGTTGAAGCCGCCCTCGCAGTTGTTAACACGTCGGTATCAGACGAATATACCGGGATGTACGAAGCGGCTAAAACGTTCGGATCCGGGCTGGCTGACGGAATAGACGCTACGGCTCTTTTGGCATCCTCTTCCGCTTACCAGTCGGCAAAGAAAGCGCTGGCAGCAGCAAAGAGGGCGCTCGGGAGTACGCAGCCTACTTCAAACTTAGGCGTCATTCGGCCTTACGGCACCGGCGGGATTGTAACAACTCCGCAATTAGCGCTCATTGGCGACGAGGACGAGGTAATCATTCCACTGAACAACACAAAAAGGTCTATGGACCTGCTAGCTTACGCAAACACTGCAATGCAGTCGTTCGCAGCGTCTGCACAAACTGACACGCCGGCGTTCTCAAGGGCATTACCCGGCTCTTCAGGAAACGTGAATCACGCGCATTCAGGCACAATCCGTGTGGAAGGCGTGAACAATAAGGGTCAGTTCGAGGCTGTGTATGATATGCTGGTCGATAAAATTATGATGGAGGCGCGGGTATGAAAGGTCAAGTTTGCGATTCGCTCGGCGTTGTAATGTCGGGCGTCATTGCTTTATATTGCCGCACTAAACCCGTGCCTAATATCATACAGGATAAGACGCTGGGTGGGTCGTGGTTTGTTCAAACGGTAGGTATAGCTGCTGTTAAAGCGGATGTAAAACTCAGCGCCACGGGAATTGCAGCAAGAGACAGTTTGCTCACGGTATGGAGCGAGGGCGACAAAATCACTATAGATTATGACGGGTATAGAAGGACGGGTCTCATAATATCTGAACCGGATGTTCAAATGACGCGGTATGGGCATCCTGAAGATAGAAAATATTTAGTGACTTTTGCGTTCGCGGTTATAACTGAAGAGGCAGCTTTATGAGGGCTATACCCGTGGCGCTTGCTGAGAAAGTGCGCGATCTGCAGCAAACAAAAGGCAACGATGCTAACCCGCAATTGTCCGCAATCATCAGCCGTCATAAGGTGCCGATAACGGATTATTCAATGTGGCAAACAGGGCAAATCGGCGCCATTGATGCGGTAAGTGTTTCTGTCGCGGCATCAAGGCCGGATCCCGCGTTGCGCGCAGACAGACTGTACGTTGCCGCAATACAAACGGGCAGCGCAGTGATATACAGCTCGGTGTTCGACGGATGGAGGCCGCCTGTGGCATGGAGCACCATAGCCACGATTGACGATGCTGTTTATGCGGCTCTGGCATTTGAAGGTATATACACCAGCTTAGGTCGGCGGGTTGAGTTTTCTACCGTGGGCGAGCCTCTGGTGTTCTGGATTGATTCAGCGGGCGACGTTTACGCAAAATCAGTAACGGATACAGGGCCGGGCACGTTGCTTGCTGCAGAGACGATAGCAATCAGCGCGATCATGGGCCCGGCCGGTTATGGCGGGAGCGTATCGTCAGGGCTGGTGCTGGCGTGTGTAACTGATACCGGGTCGGTGCTGACCCGGCAATATGCAGATGGTGTCTGGGAGAACGGGGTCCTATGCTCCTCTGCCCCGGCTAATGTTGTTGACATCGCGTTATCACGCACATGGGATTATAGGGTGGCGATGACGCTAAAGACAAGCGATGGTAAAGTCTATCTGATGACCGGAAAGAGCATGATTTCAGGCAACGCCAACAATGCGTTTATTGACGTACCCGAGGTCGAGCTCGCCGTCGAAGTAAATAAAACCATTCAGAATTATACAAAGGCGGCTGATGAAAATATAGAAATGGCCGATATAGGAATGAGCGCGGATGTCTACAGTGCGGTTGCGCCAACGCTGCTAAGCGTCGCTAACATCGATGACGGTAACGGCAACTGGGGATTGAAGCTTAGGCTGGTTTATAGCGGGCCGGTATATGACATCACCGGGAACGCTTCATCCTTTGTGCTTACTGCCGGTTCCGATTTCGCAGGTGAAGCAGTAGAATACGACTCGGCCGATCCGGAATTTAAGACTTTGCTCCTTACACTTACAGATTTCAACAACAGAACACCGCAGTGCACTCTTATTTATACGCCCGGGACTCTTGCCAGCGGGCCGTCCGTAACGCTGCTTGACAGCCAGTCCGTGCAGTTTACTGCAACGGGTCTAGTGCCGAATGCGCCGCCGGCCGTGGTCTCGATTGCGGCGCTCAGCAATACAGTTATCGACATAGAATTTGATTCTGCCTTGAGTTCAGCGGATATTAGCGCGAACCTGGCGGCGATTGCAGTCAGCGGCAACGAACCTCTCTACTCGCCAGATGGCGGGAATGTGGCAACGGACTATATAGTTAGCAACGTTGATTTTGCACCGGCTTTAGAAGACTCACAGGACATAAGTCTTGCTTCGGGAACGCTGACCGACATGGAGGTGGTATAAATGTCAACCTTACAACTTGGCGGTTATTTAGTCAGCACGGTGATAGGCCCGACCGAGTCCTCCGGAACTTACTATACCAACATTTACGGTTTGCATATTCAAACCACCGAAGACGACACAGTTTTAAAGTCTGCAACGGTATATTCTAATGGCCCAAATAATTTCAATGGCAAAGTTTATGCGATTTCGGGTACGACATGGACCTTGGTTGACTCGTTTGCCTTTTCTGCAGAGGCCGAGACAGATATCGATATCGACATAAACCTGCCGATCGCCGGTGATTATTGGCTGGGTTTTGACTCAACACATGCAGATATTAAAAGATGGCCTTTTTATTCGTTCCCTGTGCAAAAGGACGGTATAACGGTTGTTTCCGGGCGGGTTTTTGGCGGGACGAGCACGGCCACAAACTGGTACCATTTTTATAACTTAACGTTTGAGATATCAAGTTATCCGGCAGCCGGAAGTGCAGTCTACGGCCCTTACAGTTTGCCAACATCAGCGAGTTTTAGAATGTCGGTTATTTCATGGGAACAGAGCGCGCCGGCAGGTACGAGCGTTGTGGTATCATGCGCGCTCGTTGACACCGAGCAAACCCCGGTATCTGAGGATTATCAGGTCTGTACGAATAACGGTGAAATCCCAAACATCGCTGGCGGCAAAGACCTATATATCAAGGTTGATATGGTTACGTCCAGCAGTTTAGTTACTCCGGCAATTTCCGAATTACAGTTCAGTTATGAAGGAGCTGATGACATGGCGACTGCGCGTGTGTTTTTGACAACAGCCGGGCGGCTAAGATATCCGCAAGGCGCTGTGACGGTAGGCTATACAGCTTCCGACGGCAACCTCAAAAACGCCGCTGGAACGCTCGCGGTGCCAAGTTTCAGCACAGATTTTGAACCGGACGAGGATAATTTAACGTTGTTCTTCAATCCGAATGGTGTGGAGAATTTACAGGTCGCTGATCTTGCCCTGACAGTCAACGTTGGAGAATTGACGTATATAGAAAGCAAGGGTGGCGACGAGCAGGTACAGGTCAGCGATCTCAATCTTTCCGTTGTCGTTTATGATACAAACAATAACCCGGTTTAGGAGGATAAAATGATAAGAGGACAAAAAGTCAATATTAAAAAAGGTCCGGCGTACAAGATGGATGTCGCGCTGCATAACAGGTTTGATGTAGAGGTTATAAGCTCCAAAACCGGGAAGGTAAAACGACGCGCCGTTGGGTTTAATCTTATACTTGACGCAATGTGGACACGGTGCGCTACGGACGCCCAATGGTTCAAGTCCATCGCGTACGGTTCGGGCAGTGGATCACTGGCAGCCAGCCGCACCGACCTTTTCACACGCGTCAGCGCAAAGACAGCCGGCACACTGACAGCTGATTTTACGCATTGGGACCAGGGGTACGTTTCTTTCCGCCAGCAAATTCAAATAGGAGCCGGGGAGATCACGGGTACCACGTTAAAAGAGGTTGGGATAGCCTACGACAACAGCGCAGGTCATCTAATGACGCATGCACTGCTAAAAGATATGAACGGCAATACCATTACGATAACTGTTGGGGACCTGGACGTTATTAATATATACGCTACCGTATTCGTTCGATTTGCTAGTGCAGGATACGAAGGGGGCAATGTATACCTAGCCAATATTAGTAATACTGCATATGTAGCGCGCGGAAGTTTGTTGTACGGTGTTGCCGGTTGTGCAGATATGTTCTCTAGTGCAGCACAATTCGGGAAGTACATGGCGGCATATTCGGGCCAGCCTTTTGAACCAATCCGCGAGAGTTCTCTTAGCTATGATGGTTGGGACGGGTATATTAGTTCAGTGAAAACCGGTCTTTGTACCTATAATCCGGCAACGAAAAAGATACTATGTCAATTCTCTTTAGCGGCTGGCGCTTCGTACCGTATTGGAGCGGCTGACTGCAATCCCACAGACGCAGGCGGGTGGAATGGAGTCGCAATTTTCGCTTCTCGCACCGATCCGTATCACAGCGGCATTTGTATACGATTCCCGAACGATGCAAAGCCGTATTGCACGATAACGGACGAAGCGGTGGGAACCGGCGATGGATCTAATCTTGATTTCGCGCTTGATTTCGGGTTCATTTTGAATGACGGTTCAGCTGTAGTAAAGGTTGATGGAACAACCGTCGATTCTGAAAACTATACAATCGACTACGCAAAACCGGCGCACAACAAACTGAAATATTTTATGCGGCCGATATCAGGTGTGATCGCAGGAAGCTGTACATTTTTCAATCACGCCAACACCGGTTATGCCACATCTGCAGCTGGTGATTGGCAGATTGCAGAAAATCCGTTGTACGCGCTTTATGGCATCACTTCGTTTTATCGGCGCGCCGGTGTAAAGGTGGAAGCTTCAAATGATCTGACTGACTGGTCGGAAGTTTGCGCAGCGACCGTAGCAACGGGAACCTTTACGGTCACGACATATAAGAATTATAGGTACTGGAGAGTCAGCACTCCCGATGGAATATCGTCAATTCAAAATATTTTTAACGCCATTGCCAGCAGTGAAATATCGTTAACGCATTTGCATTTTGCGGCAGGGCAAGCGCCTGCAAGCGGCAAGGCCATCACAGCAACCTACCGTACCGGCAGCATATGCAAAGACGCTAACCATGTCGTTGACCTAGAACTCGAAATCTCTCTGCAAGAATATACTCCGTGAGGTGATTGTTAATGGCCGCCACAGAATTGCTATGGGACAGTCCGGTGGAGATTGCGCAAGACGGAAATGTCGGAGGGCTGCTCCATTATTTTAACGAGTGGGCGCAGGTGATTTATTCTTCGGCCGACGACCGCCTAAGAACGCGCACCGCTTTTGTAGCCGGCGGCGAGTTCCCGAGCGCGCAATTTAACGTGGAGCAGTATATTGACGGGGGCCTGGCTCTCACCGGCATGCGGTTTGATCATCCTTGCTTCGGGCAGGTGTTTGGCGTTTGGTGCAATGAGGGCACTCTCGTTTTTGCGTTGTATAGTTATGCAGCACAGATCTCAGATATTGTAGAGAACGCGGAGATCACCGAAAAGGTCGACAATACGATTCGCAGTCTAGCTTTATCTGTCAAGAACGCCGATAGTCTAATGTTTGAAGACGACATCAGTTTGTTTTGTCCGGGCGCTGCGCTTGATCTCGAAATGACTATGGGTGAAAGCTCGCAGTGGTACCCGATGGGTAAGTATTATCTCGATAAGTCGCCGTTTGATCCATTGTCCGATTCCTTTTCGCTGCAAGCTCGAAGCCGGTCCGGGCGGCTGCTGAAAGACACGACGTTTGATACTTATTTTCTACCGAACAGAGCGCAGTTCAGCGGTACTGCAGCGCAGATTGTGACTGAAATCTTGTTGCTATACGGCGACGGCGAGATCGACGAGGCCGATATTATAGTGCAAGAAAACGAAGACACATTCTCTGCAACTTTTAAGCCGGAAAAGCGCGTGCTGGATGGTCTTGTTGACTGGCTTTCGGGCAAAGATACCACTACCGCAGCGGAGCACGACACACTCGAGTATGGCGATACCGGGTCCGAAGTCGCGCTGGCGCAAACGCTGGTTAACAAAGCGCTGCCAATTAGTTATACGAAACTGGTTGTAGACGGTGTTTTCGGAGACAAAACGCGTGCAGCAGTGAGATACATACAAGCACTAAAAGGGATCACGGTTAATGGCAGCGTAGACGCGCCAACGTGGGCTGCCTTATTAATTATGCCGCTTAACTGGAAACTGCTTGAATTGTACGATGGGCGCTTTGTTGTTGGCCAGCCAGCGTTCATCGCTGCGTACAAGCCGGTCGGAAGGTATACGTTCACTCGCGGCACAGATGTGCTGACGCGAAGCATAGACAGATGTGCTGACGGGTGTTACAGCCGGGTAGGTGTCAGCTACAAATCGGAAGGCGAAGACGCGTATGTATATGCCGGCGTGGACATGTGGCCGGCATGGGCAGTACCTTCGCACAAAACATTTTATATGTCTGCGTCGGATGACGCTACCCAGGCTCAGGCACAGACCATTGCGAATAACAAAGCGGTGGCCCTTCAGTATGTCGGCGTCACCGAGCAGGTTGTAGGCCCTATTCGGCCGGAACTGCTGGTAGGTGATATTGCCCTAGTCGACAATGGCGATGAAACCGCAACCGTCACCGGTCTTATAACCTCAATAAGACACAAGCTTGGGTCGAGTGGGTTTTATACCACTTTCACAACGGATAGCGGTGGCGCGATCATGGAGGATACGCTTGAAGGCGTTCCGGTGGAAGTGTCCGCGATGAGCGCGGTCTGGGGAGGTGCCAACAGGCAGCGTAAGATTGCCGACCTAATAAGGGACATCTCAAGCTCATAAGAAGTCGGAATTATGATGCACTAAAAAGTTAGCGACGTAAAGGAGGGGATTGATATTGATTGAGTTCATAACAGAATATTGGTTGGAAGCCCTGTTCGGAGTAATCCTGACGGGGCTTTTGTTTATGGTGAAAAGATTGTTTCGATTAGCTAAAAACGCACGGTGTGAAACGCATGCTGTGCGGACTGGGATCAAATGCATGCTGCGCGACAGGATAATCAACTGCCACGAAAAATATATTCAGCTTAAATATTGTCCTATAGCTATAAGGGATAGCTTGGAGGATATGTTTATGGCATACAAGACGCTCGGCGGAAATGGCGCGATTAACCATATTGTAACCGAACTGAACGACTTACCGACGATAAGGAAAGGGGACAAAGAATAATGAATAACAGAGAACTGGTTGCAGAAGTATTAAAGATGGCAGGGTTTGAGTCGCCCGTTGAGAAGGAAGCAGGCGGTATAGCCTATCACAAAGACCGCTGGGGATATGTACGGGGCGGTCAGGGTGAGCTGTACACCGAGCAGCTTGCAAAGAAGTGGGTGAGCATGAAGCGTTCAGGTAAACCGCCTGAGTATTTTCTAACTGACGCGAAGAAGTGGTATACGCCACCGAGACGTATCGTGGATTGCTCGGGTATGGTTGTGCAGGCGTTCAGATCTGAAGATCCGAGCTATGCTGACCGGACAGCCAATGGGTTTAAGTCTCAGTTTGAAAAGAGAGGTTATATCCGCGATATACCCGAAACGGCAGGACTGGCGGTGTGGAAAAGCGGGCACATTGGTGTATACCTCGGTAACGGTAAGGTCTGTGAGAGCCGGGGCGTGGCGTATGGCGTTGTGATTTCTGATATCAGCACACAGAAATGGACGTATTACGGGAAACTGCGATGCGTGGTGTATGACGATTCGTTTGTTGCGTTTAAGAAGGAAAAAAAGCCGGAATCGTACGTTATATACACGGTAAAGAAAGGCGACTCGCTTTGGGCTATATCGCGCAAGTACAAAACGACCGTGCGGGAGCTTGCGGAGTTAAACAGTCTAAAGAGACCGTCGCTGATATTCGCGGGTCAGAAAATAAGGATAAGGAAGGAGGTAAAGTAAATGATACAAAGCAGATGGACAAGCCCTGTTGCTTGGAGCGCAATAGCAGCGCTTATTTTTTTCGTCGTGAAGAACTGGATTGGGTTTGAAATCCCGGGTTGGGATGAGTTCATATCTCTGTTTATAGCAGCTGGTGTGGCGCTGGGGATATTCAACAACCCTGAAAAGAAGGACGGATTTTAAAAACTGAATAACAGCATCGCGTTTAAGGCCTATGTCGCAGACTTTAGTGTTTGCGCTATAGGCCTTATTTTTTTACAAAAAACTTAACATTCCTATCATCATTTACACTGCTTAGCAGCAATTCTTCCTGTCATAATAGCAGTAGGGCCACCGGCAGGGCTATAAACCCACTTTCCTGCAGCGTATATGTCCTGAAGCTCGGTTTTAACTGAACTGCCCATTTTAAACATATTATTAACCACAGGGATTTCGCTCTCAAATGACCAACCTACTATTGACCCCTCTGAACTACCCACTCTCTCATAAATGGAGCAGGGTGTAGTGGAAAAACTGAACAGTACCTTTTCCTTAATCCCTGGATATATGCTCGAGGAGATCGTCATGGTAATTTGCTCTTCAAATCTCTTTTTAAAATCTTCATACCAGCCTTTGGCGTGGATCTGTCGAGTCAGCTCATAATCAAATAGTACACTAATAATCATTCCTGTTTTACCAGGAGGCGCTGCTGCTGAATCGCGAAGCACGGGGATTGATATCTCAAAGGTGTTATATCGACAGAATCTTTGTAGCCATACGAAAAGCTCTTCCTTTTTTATCGTCTCCCAATGCTGCAGCAACTCTTGAAGTTCTTGGGTATGTATGGTTCCTAGGCCTTTGCGGTCCGGTGTATAAAACGAGTGACCGCTTGCCTTTTCCTGAAAATACGCAGGCGGCAAATCCAACGCAAGAAATACTGAGAATATCGACTCCGCACCTTTGTGAGACAGGACTGCCTGCTTTTTATTGCGGAAATTGACCAGAGTCTTTTTCTTCATGCCTTTGTCATTTGTGATGCCATACAGTGTCTTTAGGTCTCCTGCCCAGATCATTTTTTTATACTGGTACTCATTTCCGTTAGAGTCCTTCAGTCGCTTGCTTTTCGCATCAACACTTGTTATTTCAGTTTGATAACTTATTTCTCCTCCCAGTTCTCCGATAGCTTCGATTAGCTTTTGAATGAATTCACCCACACCGCCTTTGGGATACAGGTAATCATTGTAAAGAGCAAAATAGCTAAGAGCAAAGAAGACCGGGGTTTTTCTGAAAAAATGCTGCCCGATTATATCCTTAAGGGACTGATTTTTCGCCAGCATGCTCAGGTGTTCCTCGAAAGGAGTGTCCATTTTTTGAATGCGGTACATCGTTCTAATAAATTTGAGCATCCAGGATATCATAGCAGGCAACAGTATCAAAGGGTTCTTTTTCTTTTTTGAAAACAAAGGGTTATTCACACCATAGAGAACCTTCATATCCTCAATGATATCATGGATTGACTGCATAATCCGATCAACCTCAATCTTACTATTAGAATATAAATCTTTTAATACATCAGCATATTGGTATAGGCTTTCTTCTCCATCAATCCTGAGCAATCTGTCTTCTATCCCAAGAGTAATAGGATTTGGAAGCATCTCAATATCCAAATCAAATTCCTTTATTAATGGCTTAACAAGCCCTGCGTTGACCAAAGCCCGGGCACCGGCTTCGAAGCGAAAACCGTCCCTTTCAAAGGTACTCATGAGGCCCCCACAGTTTTCATTTTTTTCAATGAGAAGAACATCTATGCCCGAGTTTGCTAAACTCAGTGTAGCAGTCAGACCTGCAATACCCCCACCTACAACAATAATATCTTTTTGCATCATAAAACAATACCTTCTTTATTTAAAAATTCTTTGGTTTCTATTAAGAGGGCTTCCGCTACCTCTAAATCGAGGGCCGGAGGAGTCAGTTCCTCTTCCGTCGTCAAATGGTAAAATACATCCGTAATTTGTGACAGTTCAGGAGAAGTGCCAAGATAGTAAAGTGCCTCGGCGGAAACGTCCGGAGAGGCTGAGAACTTATTAATGACGTTCTTTTTATACCATTGATACCATCTGCCGTTGTCCTTGCCGGTAGCTGTCTGAACCATCCCAGGGTGCATCGCATTAATTGTTACGTTATAAGGGGCCAATTCGTCAGAAAGTAGATGCATAAACAGCAGTTGTGCGAGTTTTCCGGCCCCATAAGCTTTAATGCCGGTATACCGCCGCTTTTTCCACTGCAGATCCTCAAGATCCAAGCCCCAAACTGCAAAGCGATAGGCCTCCGAGCTTACCAATAGAATTCTTCCTGTTCTGTCCCTCTGATACTTTGGAATCAGCATTTTGTTAATGATTAATGGGCAAAGGTAATGAATCGCAAAGTTAATTTCGAGACCAAAAGGAGTTTCGGTACGAGATTCCAAGTGCACACCAGCATTGTGAATCAGCACGTCGATTGGTTTTTCTAGAGACAGTAGGTGTTGCCCTACCCGCTGTATATCTGATATAATCGCCAAATCCGCAATGACATATTCAACTTGGGCACCGAATTCTTCAGCTATTTCTTTTTTTACTGACTCTGATTTCTCAAGATTTCTATTGACCATCAGGATATGAGCACCCATAGAAGCGTATTTGCGCGCAGTATAGTAACCGATCCCCGATGTTGTCCCGGTTATTACAACAAGTTTATCCCGAAACGACTCCGAATTCTTTTCTGGTTGACGTTTCATATTCTTGATCATAGCATATACGTTTGACCATTTATATTTGGACCAGTATTTTTTAACTGCAGCATTCATAAGACAACCCCTTTGTGTGCTCCTCACAATATCATAAGCTTTTTTATTTTTGAATATTTAAAAGTAATTGGTACACTATTTATTGCCTATTGTAATGTATTTGAATCTGTGATTCAATATATTAATGAAAACATATACAATAACAAAAACAATCCTGACTATTTTTATCGTCATAATGGCAGGCATAATAGGGTTTGCAGTTATTTTTCAAGATGCCTTTGTTACTCTTTTAAAAAATCCCGCTTTGCTAAAACATGCTCGCTTTTTGCATATTATTGCCATCTCTCTGTTCTTTGCAAATGCAATTGTTGGTATTTTATGGGAGAGCCGGAGCCTTGCCTCGGGCAGTAAAGAAATTGTTCTACATACTTACAACACAGTGGCGTTTCTGGACTCCCTGTTTTCATCTCCGCTGATTATTCTTTCTCTGCTAAGCGGCCTTTCTCTAAGTTTTTAGATGAGCGACTTCTGGCAGATTGGTTGGCTATCCGTTAGCTTTCTTCTCTTTGTGCTCTCAGGTATTATCTGGATTGCATCTGATATACCAACACAGTACAAGGTTAAACGACTCATATCTCGGCTTAGTCAGGATGATGAAACACTTCCCAATGAACTTGTCCGGCTTTTGAAACTACGCTGGTGGATTAGCATGGCCGGTGTTTTGCCCTTGGTGGCTGTCTTTATTCTGATGGTATACAAGCCAGATATCACAGCTGTGGCAGATTGGTTCCACTAGCTTTTCAATGTTTTTCAGAGGAAATCCCACCAGTTTTGAAAATAATAAATAAACCTGAATAAAGGATTGACGCGAGCCGAGGATTTTTATTTTTTTGTGATTGAAAATCCCGGCATCGTTTTATCAAAGGTACTATACTGTTCGCTATTTATAGTTGGTCTATATCGCAGACTTTATTGTTTGTGAAATAGGCCTTATTTTTTTGCACACAAACCGTCCGATTTTACATCCTCCCATGGCTTATATCGAGAGCTTCGGTCTTGGGTTCAAAGGAGGTAGGTTTGTGACGAAACAGCAAAAAGAGAAAATCAAGCAGCTGCGGATTGAAGGCTATAGTTATACGAAGATTGCAAAGCGGCTAAATATTTCTGAGAACACCATAAAATCATTCTGCCGCAGGAACAACCTAGGCGGAGACAGCAGGGTAAACACTGATCGAACAGGTGACGGCTTTTGCGATCAGTGTGGGACTCCGCTCAACCATACAGCCGGAGCAAAAAAGAAACGCTTCTGCTCCGATAAGTGCCGTATGAAATGGTGGAATGCTCACCCGGAAGCTGTCAAGCGCAAAAACATGTATACGTATACATGTGACCATTGCGGTACCATCTTTGAATGCTACGGCAACAGAAAACGAAAGTACTGCTCCCGTGCCTGCTATGGGAAGTCCAAGGCGGTGCGGGTATGAGCAAGATTCAGGGAATAATCCATTACCAAACTGCGATGTCCGTCTTTGAAAAATTACTGACTGATGAGATTATTCGCGATGAAGATTTTATAAGAATCGAAGCGATTATTGCCAATAAATACGGCTTGTCAGAAGGGAGTATATATCGATATAAAGGTTGATATAAAATGCGTTTAGAGTGATATATGTAACTGTGAAAGGAGGGCGTAAACTTGGAAAAGAAGATTATAAAAAGGGAAAGAACCGTAACTGCAATGCCTTCTCAAAAGAGGGTTGCTGCTTATGCTAGGGTGTCAAGCGGAAAAGATGCAATGCTGCATTCACTGGCTGCGCAGGTCAGCTATTTCAGCAAATTAATTCAGAGTCGGCCGGGTTGGGAATATGCTGGGGTATATGCAGATGAAGCGGCAACTGGAACAAAAGACAGCCGTACTGAGTTTCAACGTATGCTCTGCGACTGCAGGAACGATAAGATTGATATGGTTATTACAAAGTCCATATCACGTTTTGCTCGGAATACAGTTACACTTCTTGAGACTGTGCGTGAACTGAAGCTTCTAGGAGTGGATGTGCTTTTTGAAGAGCAGAAAATTCACTCCATTAGCAACGACGGTGAGCTTATACTTTCAATACTGGCAAGTTGCGCACAGTCGGAAAGCCTTTCCGTATCTGAAAATTGCAAGTGGCGTATTCGCAAGCAGTTCGAAGAAGGCGTGCTATGGGGTCTTAGCGTTATGTTTGGATATCAAATTAAAAATAGCATAATTGGAATTCACCATGAGCAGGCCCGCGTAGTTCGCATGATTTTCAGTGATTACTCTAGTGGTCTGGGCGGTTCGCTGATAGCAAAGAAACTCCGTGAATTGGGGGTCCCAACCGTGCTCGGAGGGATATGGAATGCCGATAGCGTTACGCAGATAATAAAGAATGAGAAATATACCGGCAATGCGCTTCTTCAAAAACGTTATGTTAAAGACCATATGAGCAAACTTTTAGTTCTTAACTGCGGAAAACTCCCCAAGTACTACGCCGAGAATACGCATCCCGCTATCGTAGATCAAAAAACCTTCGATAAGGCTCAGGTAATTTTAGAGAGCCGAAGAAAGCGTTTTAAAGCGAAAGATTCAAGCGATAAACGGTATACGTTCAGCAGTATTATAAAGTGCGGAATATGTGGTAAGAATTATAGGCGAAGAACAGTAAGAGGGAAACCGTATTGGCAATGTACGACGTATATGCAATACGGTAAGGTTGAGTGCCATGCAAAGCAGATACCAGAAGATATCCTTTACTCTGTTATTAGCAAAGCTCTCAATCTTACCAATTTTAACGAACAGGTCTTTAAGGAAAAAATTTTAGAAATTAGAGTACCCGAACCAAACAAGCTGACGTTTGTGTTTCATCATGGACAAAGCA
This sequence comes from Christensenellaceae bacterium, assembly GCA_963666505.2. GTDB lineage: Bacteria > Bacillota > Clostridia > Christensenellales > SZUA-584 > JABGQS01. Next base: position 806,048 of record CAXXXL010000003.1, read on the forward strand.
TAGAAAGGGTATGGCAAGATCGTTCGCGCCGAGAAAGCTGGACGGAAGAAATGTGTGATGCTGCACGGGAGCGTGAAAAAAGGAGATTAATTAATGGCGACAAATGTTAGGGTTATACCTGCAACAATACAGAAAACATCGGCTCAAAGCAGTCAGCAGAGTACAATAAGGAGAACGGCAGCATACGCAAGGGTTTCTACGGCCAGTGAAGAGCAGTTGACTTCCTATGAAGCTCAAGTCGATTACTATACAAAATATATTAAAGAGCGTGAAGGCTGGAAGTTTGTTAAAATCTACACGGATGAAGGTATTAGTGCAACGAACACAAAAAAACGTGACGGATTCAACAAAATGGTTGCTGACGCACTAACGGGGAAAATTGACCTTATCGTTACCAAGTCAGTCAGTCGGTTTGCCAGAAATACTGTAGATAGTCTTTCAACAATTCGAAAACTAAAGGAAAAAGGCGTAGAAGTGTTTTTTGAAAAGGAAAACATATACACTTTCGATGGTAAGGGTGAACTGCTAATTTCCCTGATGGCTTCGATTGCGCAAGAAGAGTCACGGGCGATTTCGAGCAACGTGAAATGGGGATTACGAAAACGATTCTCAGACGGTAAGGTCAGCATGCCGTATAAGCGGTTCCTAGGGTACGAAAAAGGCGAAGACGGGCTGCCAAAGATTGTGGAAGAAGAAGCGCAAACAGTAAGGCTAATATACCGAATGTTCATAGAAGGAAGTACTCCTTCATCTATCGCCAGGCAGCTTGCCGCAGCCGGTATACTTTCTCCGGGAGGAAAGAAGGTCTGGCAGGTACAAACGGTAAAGAGCATACTTACAAACGAGAAATATAAGGGCGACGCCCTGCTTCAAAAAAAGTTTACTATAGATTTCCTGACTAAAACCACAAAAGTCAATGAGGGAGAGATACCGCAGTACTACGTGCAGAACAGCCACCCGGCTATTATAGACCCGGATGAGTTCGACGTGGTGCAAGCCGAGATTGAACGCAGAAAAAAGCTGGGTCGGCCAGACGCATGCCAGAGTCCGCTTTCGACTAAGCTCATTTGCGGCGACTGCGGCGGATACTACGGCTCAAAGGTCTGGAGCTCGAACACTAAGTACCGCAAGGTTGTATGGCAGTGTAACGACAAGTACAAAAGTGACACCAAGTGTACTACTCCTCATGTCAATGAAGAAGAGGTGAAACAGAAATTCTTAGAAGCGTTCAACTGCGTACTCGAATATCGGTCCGAGCTTATTGAAAACTGCATGACAGCTAAAGATATAATTTGTGACTGCTCCAAAATAGAAGCAGAAACAGGTGAGCTTGAACAGGAAATAGAGGTGGTAACAGAACTGCTGAGAAAAGCCATATACGAGAACGCACATACAGCGATTAATCAGGATGAATGGTCTGATAGGAACAGAGGATACGAGAAGCGGTATAACCATGCGGCTAACCGTATAGCTGAGCTAAAGAAAATAAAGAGGCAGAGACTGAATACAAAGCGAGTGCTGGAAACCTTTATGCGCAACCTCAAGAACTGTGCAAATGTGTTGACAGAGTTTGATGAAAGGCTATGGACAGCAGCAATAGATAGTGTAGTAATATTGCCAAACGGTAGCATGACCTTCGTGTTTAAGGATGGGACAAAGGTTTGTCGGTAACACCCAATATTTCGTTTATTCTCTGCACCAGTTCAGGCGAAGAGTTATTCCTACCGTTTTCTACGCCGTTAAGGTGAGTTCTGGAAACATTAACTTTTTGCGCCAGCTGCGCCTGAGTCAGCCCCAGCTCCATACGCCTCAGAGCCATAGGCGACTTAGTTTTGCCTGTATGCGTCCAGTTCGGTTGAGGTTTTGGCGGCGGTGCAAGATCGACTCTGAGCGTATATCCTGCCAGGAATTTTACGTTTAAGTAACCTTCATTCACTTCAATGTGGTCAAGCACTTGCAACATCATCTCATATTCAAATGTTTCAATCAAGCCGTACTCAGCAAGCAGCTTCTCAAGCTCACTTTGACGATAGCTGGTCAGGATATCATCTCGTGCCGGTTTAAGCTTTTTAAGGCCGACGAGCTCGTTCCAGGCTGAGACGAATGCTTTGTCGACTACCCCTTCACCAAACCTCACTTTACTGCTGCACGTCTTTACTGTATGAAGTGTATACGTGCATCGCCAGTATTGAATGTTGTCACTGACAATACGATGCGTATAGCGCAGGACGAATAGTTTGCCGCATTCGCTGCAGATGATTTTGCCGCTAAACGGGTATTGCTCGCTGTGATAATGGAACTTACTCATGGAATGCTCATTTACGTATTCGCGTTGCCTTTCAAACTCCAGCTGCACCAGCGACATAGTTTTTCGATCAATAATCGCAGGATGAGAGTCCTTTAGATAATATTGCGGCAGCTCGCCTGTGTTCTTCTTTCTGTGTTTGGTCAGATAATCCGTATTGAACGTCTTTTGGAATAGTGTGTCGCCCATGTATTTTTCGTTGGTCAGCACTTTTTTGATATGGCTGGCGCACCATTCTTTGCCGCCATACGCCATGGGTACATTCTCTTTGGTAAGTATACATGCTATCTGGTGAGTACCGTGACCGTCAAGAAACATCTTATAGATTCTTTTAACCGTATCTGCCTGGGCTTCGTCTATAATGAGATTCCCGTTCCTGTCTTTTGTATACCCGAGGAACTTGCCTGACGGTATGCTCTTTGCGTTCCCGCGCTCGTACTGTCTGTGGATGCCCCATTTCACGTTCTCCGAAAGGTTCAGACTCTCGTTCTGTGCAACAGCTGCGATCAGAGTCAGGAGCATTTCTCCCTTGCTTCCGAGGGTATGTATGTTTTCTTTCTCGAAGTACACATCGACACCAAGTGAATGCAGCTCCCTTATGTTCTTCAGGCAATCGAGAGTGTTTCTTCCGAACCTTGAAAGGCTCTTGGTGATGATGAGGTCGAGCTCGCCGTCTCTTGCCGCCTGCATCAGCTTGTTAAACTCATCGCGCTTACGTGTATCCGTGCCGGAAACGCCTTCGTCGGCGAATATACCTGCCAGTTCATAATCAGGTCTTGAGCGTATGTATTGTTCATAATAACTTACTTGAGCGGCGTAACTGCTTAGCTGTTCATAAGTGCCTTTGGACACACGGCAGTAAGCAGCCACCCTTAGCTTTTTGTCAGTCCTTCTGCTGTCCTTCGGGGCGGGCGGAAACGGGTGTAAGACGGTAATCTTTTTGTTTTCTCTTGTTTGGTCCATTGTATACCTCCTCTATAATGGTTGGTTCGGTTATTGGATGCTCTTTTGTTATTTCGATTAAACGTGGTTCAGTTATTCGTGCCCCTATGCAGGCTGATTTTCTCTCATGAAGATACCGGCTGCATATCCAGCTGACATAGCCGCCGTTATGTTTAACCCGTATCATGCTAGAACCGCAGTATGAGCAGCGCAGAAGTCCGCTGAAAGGATATGTTTTTCTTACACGCTTTTTTCTGATCTGCTGCGCTCTGTCCCAGTCTGCGCGGGAAACGATAGCGGGATGATCGTCCTCTACCCAGTACCGGTCTCTCTGTCCGCGATTAGGAAGCTGTTTACCGTTTTCGGCAATAAAGCTCTTTTGCATCATGGCGGCGCCCATGTATTTTTCGTTGGAGATGATACTGAGAACCCTGTTTTTGTTCCAATGGTTGTGCCGTCCAAATGATGGGGTTCCCTGTTCATTAAAAATACTGACTATTTTGTATGCAGGTGTTCCGTCAAGGTACATTCGGAAGAGCTCTTGCACGACCTTTGCCTGCTCAGGGATAATGATGAGTTTTCCGGAGTCGTCTTTTCCAAAGCCAATCAAGATATCGGTGTTGACCATGACTTCTCCGCGCAGACATTTGCTGCGCATCGCCCATTGTACGTTAGATCTTACCGACTTGCGCTCTTCCTCTGCGATACCGGCTAAGACAGAGAGCATGAGCTCACCTTCAGATTTTAGCGTGTGGATGTTCTCTTCTTCAAATACTATACCGACGTCAATTGCTTTTAGTTCCCGGACGACCTGCAGGAGCATAAGGGTGTTTCGGGCAAACCGGGAAATAGATTTGGTATAGATGAGGTCAATTTCACCGGCTCTTGCTTTTTCCAGAATGGCCTGAAAGCCAGGTCTGTTCTCCTTGGATCCAGAGATGCCGGCATCCGAATAAACGCCTAAAAACACATAGCCAGGGTTATTGTCAAACTTGTTGTTATAATATTCTGTCTGGCTCTGCAAAGAATTCAATTGTTCGTCGTGGCTAGTTGACACACGTACGTACGCACAGACTCTGACCGGCTCAGAAGGTGTAATGGAGTTATGTTTGATTTGAGTAACAACACGCGCATATATAACCTGTTTATCCATGCGAATCGCTCCTTTGGTTTTCTATTAGTAATGTCTCGGTGCAGAGGATAAGTCAAGTTAAAAAGAATAACGCTATGTATCTGACTTTGAATGTGGAATGAATTTATAAACGGTGAACTATTCGGTAATTTATTTGAAGCAAAGGTTTTGACACAAAGATGGGTGAGATATTATAATACGGTAAGACCCCATAGCGCTCGAGGCGGCAGCCCCCACAGCCCCTCAGAGCATTTCAGTAAGCGCTTGATAGGTTAACCTATCAATGGTAACTTGTGGCATATACTAACTTTCGTTTTGGACTAAATAATGGGGGGCAGGTCATGGCTAACCAAGCCCTAAACTAATAAAAAGGATTCCGAATAGGAGAAAGGTCAAACTATACCTAAAATTTAGTTGTAGTACTCATATATTGCTTAGTGGAGGTTTACTATGAAACAGAAAAGGCCGTTGCTGCCACTATTTTCTGTTGTATTTGTCGATATGCTCGGATTTGGGCTCATATTACCACTATTACCTTATATTGCTTCCAACTGGGGGGCTACACCTGCCATTATCGGCTTGATCAGTGCTGCTTATCCGTTAGGTCAGTTTTTGGGAGCCCCTTTGGTGGGCCGTTTTTCAGACCGGTTTGGAAGAAAACCATTATTATTGTTCAGTATTGGCGGGACATTTTTATCCCTATTGATGTTGGGTTTTGCGCAAAGCATCGCAATCATTCTGCTCAGTCGTTTTTTAGACGGGCTAACCGGTGGGAATATCACGGTAGCTCAAGCCTATATTGCTGATGTGACAGATGAAAAAAGCCGTGCAAAGGGCATGGGCATGATCGGCGCCGCTTTTGGACTTGGATTCATTCTCGGGCCTGCTTCCGGTGGGTTTTTAAGCCAGTGGGGGTATGCCGTGCCCGCATTTGTCTCAGCGGGCTTATCACTAATTAACTTATTTATGATTGCCTTCTTGCTTCCTGAATCACTTCCTAAAGAAAAACGGGGACATAATTTATCTGAGACAAAACGCAAACATCCGTTGAATGGACTTGCCACTGCATTTGCTAAACCTATTGCCGGACCAATTTTAAGCAGTATTATCGTTTTTAGCCTGTCGATGGCCATGTTTCAATCAGTGTTTTCTCTGTTTGCTAAACAACGATTGGAGTTATCAGCGCAATCTACAGGGTTTATATTGGCTTATGTTGGTGTTTTAGTTGCAGGCGTCCAAGGTGGCATGGGGGTATTAACAAAGCGGTTCTCGGAGAACGTACTTGTCCGCTTTTCCCTGATCACATTAACGTTGTCTTATGTAGGATGGGCTCTTTCGCCGAATGTAGTTGTTTTAATGATCGTTCTAGTCCCATTGTCGTTATCCAGTGGTATTCTCAGCACGCTGCTCCGGTCAAGTCTATCTAAAGCTGTTCCGGCAAATGAAACCGGTGAGATTATGGGTATATCAGCTGCAATGGAGAGTATAACACGTATCGTGGCACCGGCATTGGGCGGTTGGTTAATCGGCAGTCTATCATCGGTTGTACCAGGTTTATTATCGGCGATTATGATGGGGGGCTTAACTGTTTATCTAATTTTACTGCAAAAAAAACATCGCTTGCCTAGTCATACTGCAGAAGCAGATTTGTCCGATATTGGGATCGATGTGTTTGGTCGTAGCTGCTTTTTGAGTGAACCCGGCTGCTCAAAGACTGAGTCAACAACGAGTGAAACGAAACGCCCTGAGAATTAGGACAATGTGAAGTGAAGGGAAAGTTGCAAATTTGTTTGCCTCAGTTGGGAGCGTGTTAAAATTTTATACAATCTTCTAAGATGCAAAGAGCGAAAAAACTCAGAAATCGGAGGCGCGGAAATGGGAGAAATCAGGAAGACATACTACTAGGCCTTTAGAATGTATTGAAATAACGATATAATAGTTTATATGCGCTACTTAATTATTACTTGTAAACTTAAGGCATCAGATAATTCCATTCCAACCCATTTACTCTTCCCTTTAAAAATAGTACGGCCTTTTCTGTCTGTAAGGCGCAGCGTGATGTCGGCAGTGATGCTTTCTTCAATCTCACGTTCCATCAGGCCGTTCTTAGGCGCCTTAAGGATGCCGCCTTGTCGGTATTCTGCATTGAATTTGAGTGTGTAGCTTCTTTTTCTGACATGGACTTCCAAGCTGTTATCATCTATTTTCAGATGCGTGATCTTGCCGCCGTTGTATGTGGAAAAATTATAATAACCATTCTCGGTTTTTAGCAATGAAATCAAACCGGTAAAACTGCTGCCCAGCCAGGGTATTCGTGCAACCGAAAACATGAAGGATGCACTGCCATTGTCAAAATGATTGGCCTGAAGCCAAACCCAGGATTCGGGGAAAGACGTTCCCCAGTCTTTTTCAATGTAACCTTCTCCACCTGTCATATCTATTTTAGCATCATTAATACTAAGGGCGCCGCTAATAGTATGGCTGATATTGACGACGCCGTGGTAACACTCCATACCTGGTATAAACGAAAAGGGGCCCATAACACCCGGATGAAAAAAGGATTTGGGGTATTTTAAGATGTTATCGAAATGAAGTGCACCGGATATGCTGGTTTTTTCATTGCTCAGGTTCACATCAATACTCTTGTCTGAAAAATGATTGTGACCTATCTGGATATCAAAAGTATTTTTATCGGTACTAAAATCCTTAAACGGAAACCTATAATACTCGGTTTGACCTTTTACAGCATCAATAAACTGAACAAATGAATGTGAATCTTGCTTATTCTCACCTATCGATATTCCGGGTATTATAGCAATAACCGTTTTTCGAGACTTGTCTATGAGCTTGAAATACCAGCCTTCGAAATAGTTCTTTTTTCTTTTTGCACCTTGATATGTTTCAGGCCTCCATATTTTCATTATAGACAAATTGTCACCTCCAATAAACGAGCAAAAGGATATAAAAGTAAAACTAGTTTGCATTAGATTCAATCTAGTTTGCTTAATTCTTCATCTTATTATAACACTGTATTTGCTGAAGATGTGACTTTATATTGTTTGTGATAAAGATATAGTGCGAATTCTCAATAAATATGATATTATTTGCCTATAGGTGGTGATAAAAATGGAGTACAAGCTCATTGCTCAAACAAGCGAACTACCAAATGGTAATAAGAAAAAGATTCTTTATGATAACAGAGAAATACTAATAGTAAATGTCGAAGGTTCCTTTTATGCCGTAGATAACAAATGTCCCCATATGGGAGGTTCACTCTATGACGGCAATTTGGATGGTCATTCCATTGTTTGCCCAAGGCATGGATCTGGTTTTGATGTGCGAACCGGAAAGGTTACTCAAACTGGAAAAATGCTTTATATAAAAGTTAAGCCAAAGGGCCTGCATACTTATCCTGTTAAAATTGAAGGGACGAATATTTTCATAGGAATTGAATAAATACACGAGGTGCTAAAATGAAGTCTATCTTAATGGACATTTTGTTAAATAACAATTTATGCGTTTTGAGCACATGCAAAAACAATATTCCGAACTCTTCTCTCATGCAATATATATGTGATAACCCATGCACAAAAATATATATGCTTACACTAAAAGAAAGCACAAAATACAACAACATTATAAATAATTCAAATGTAAGTTTGTTGATAGATACTAGAATTCGCAACAATGAACCTCAAGTACAAGCTGCAACTATTTATGGTGAAGCATCAATATTAGATGATATAAATGATTCCAAAAAGATTATTGAACAACTTTCAAGTAAGCACGTCAGCCTTTTAAACCTGGCATCAGATACAAATGTCTGTGTGATAGAGATTGCTATTAAGAGCGCTTTGCTTCTCGAAAACGTGGACAAGAGCTCTCTTATTAGTTTTACTAAAGATTGATTTAATAATAAAAAAGGAGAAAGAAAAATGGTTGAATTACAGTTTAAAAAGCTTAGACGGTTTAACGTAATTATGGGCGGGCTTCATTTACTACAAGGCATTGCTATGATTTTTTTAGCGACTACAGTAATCCAGAACATTGCAGAGTTTTCCCCTAAGATCACGCAATTCTATTTGAGTTATAGCATGCAAACGCAGTCCTTGGAAACGACATCAAGAGTCTTATTTGAGTTGCCTTTTGGAATTCTAGTAGCGGTATTCCTCCTGCTGTCAGCTGTAGCCCATGCTTTAATATCTATACCGAAAAAACTTAATGAAAAATATAATAGTGACTTATCAAAAGGTATAAACAAGTTTAGATGGTTTGAGTACGCACTAAGTTCTTCGGTGATGATTGTTCTGATATCTACACTATTCGGGATTTACGACATTGGATCACTTATTCTGATTTTCGTTGTTAATGCTTCGATGAATTTGTTCGGCTTGGTAATGGAGCAGTTAAACTCGAAGAGAACTGATGGAAAAACAAACTGGGGGCCATTCGTTTGGGGTTCTATTGCAGGCATAGCTCCTTGGGTTGTAATCTTGATTTATATGTTTGGAACAGGGAACCTGGATATGGTACCTTGGTTTGTATGGGCCATTGTAGGAACATATTTTGTCGCTTTTAACACATTCCCGATTAATATGATACTACAATATAAGAAAGTTGGTAAATGGAACGATTATTTATACGGAGAAAGAACATATATTGTACTTAGCCTAGTAGCAAAATCCATATTAGCTTGGTTGGTTTTGTTTGGTGCAATGCAGCCATAATAAAACCGCAATCTGGTAAACTTTATAATTAATAGTATTCAGTATTTATAAGGGCTACAACTGGCTTCAATGAGTTGTGGTCAGTTGTAGCCTCCTTAAGATGAGTATTGTCAGAATTCCAAAAGTGGAGATATAAAATGATTCGAAACCAGTGGTATGGAATACTAGATGCCAAAGAACTAAAAGGAAACAAACCAATTGGCGTTACAAGACTTGGAGAAAAACTTGTATTATGGAAAGATTCAAGCGGTAAGGTCAGTTGTCTTTTTGATCAGTGCTGCCATAGAGGGGCTGCCCTCAGCGCGGGTAAAGTAATCCATGATACTATAAATTGTCCTTTTCATGGGTTTGCCTATAACCCAAACGGTAAAGTTACGCGAATACCCGCTAACGGCAAAAACGCGCCAATAGCTGATAGATATTCTGTTAACTCATACAAAGTTGAGGAGAAATACGGGTTTATATGGCTATGGTACGGAGAGGAAAAAGATCAGCTTCCCGAGATACCTTTCTTCGAATATTTAAGAGAGGGTTTTTCATATGGTGGATTTTCGGAAGTTTGGTCGGTTCATTATACAAGAGCGATTGAGAATCAACTTGATGTGGTCCATTTGCCATTCGTTCATGAGAATTCAATTGGCCGAGGAAATAGATCTTTAGTAAATGGTCCTGTTGTAAAATGGAAAGATAATCTAATGACCTTTTACGTTGACAATGTTGTTGATGATGGAATAACAAAGCCTTTGAAACCAAATGAAATCGAAGATTATGAGAGCTTATTTAGTCTTCAGTTTCAGATGCCAAACATGTGGCAAAACCGGATAAGTAAAGACGTAAGAATTGTGGCGATTTTTGCTCCGATTGATGATAGCAATACTCGTATTTATTTAAGGTTTTATCAGAAATTTATAAGAATTCCCGTATTGAGACAATTGGTTAACAATCTTAGCAATATTGGTAATAAGATCATTCTACACCAAGACAGAAGAGTTGTTTTAACACAAAGACCGATTAAATCTGAGTTAAAAATGAACGAGAATCTTATTCAAGGAGATTCGCCAATTATTGAGTACCGCAAGAGAAGAGCTATGCTTAAAGGTGAATTAAAGCACGATTGAGCAAATCCAAAATTCAGTTGACGTTTAAAGGTTGGGGTAACTATGAGCAAGAAAGGTGATATCTATGAGCAAGCGACTTAAAATTGCGCTGATAATTATAATAACGGTTGTAGCTATATTAGTTGGCGGCTTCTTTATTTATGTTTCTGATTTTTACAGAGCTGATGATGTGGCAATTGAAGTCATGCAAAGCGATTCAGAAATAAGTATTCAAGATAATTATATACTTCTATCGCCTGCAGCACCCAGCGATACAGCGCTAATCTTTTATCCTGGCGCAAAGGTAGAATATATTGCTTATTTACCTATCTTGGAAAAGATCAAAGAAAGCTGCGGGATTACGTGTATCCTTGTTAAAATGCCTTTTAATATGGCTATTTTCGATTCGAATGCCGCAGATAATATTATTGACAAGTATCCTGATATTAAAAACTGGTATATAGGTGGTCACTCAATGGGCGGAGCTATGGCCAGCAGTTATGCCTCTAATCATAAGGATAAGATAAAGGGATTAATCTTGATGGGCGCTTATATATATGGCGACTATTCGGATCAAAACACGCTAACTGTTTATGGCACTTTTAACTCAAGTGTAGCTGAAAAGATAGACTACACTCAGAATATTGTCGTTATCCAAGGCGGTAATCATGCCCAATTCGGTAATTACGGTAAGCAAAAAGGAGACCCAGACGCCACGATCTCCAGCGAAGAGCAACAAAATATTACAGTGGAAGCAATCAAGGGATTCTTAGATAAAAGTAGTAATTAAGTCATGAGAAAGGGTAAGTTGTATGAATTATTTATGGGGCAGTTTGATGGTGGTGATAGGTCTTTTTCTATTTATTTCAGCTCTTAGAAAAAGTGAATTTATCATTTATAAACTACTCGTAGCCAGAAGTAAGATGCTGTGGGGAGAACATGTACATATTTTTTATATTGTAATCGGTATTATTCTAATGGGATTAAGTTTGCTATTCTTTTTTAACATCTGGTGATATGCTTGAAAATCCCTATTAATTATTGGTTTTACAAAACGCACACCCCCTTGAAGAAAATGCACACCCCTTGCTTTGAATCGTTGAAAGTTAGACAAGGGGTGTGCATTTTATCAATTTGTTGTACTTTAGCCAAGATAAGTGGACAGCTATTATTGGTTGTCCACTTTATTTATATCTAAATAAATGGTAAGATGAATCAACTGAAAACTTAAATCAATAACGGAGAAAATTGACTATGAATAGCGCTTCAAACCAAAAAAGAATTGCGTTTGGATATAACCGTAATGAAGCAAATAAAATAGAGCTACACCTAGGGCAAGCTGCAGCAGTTGAACTAATCTACAAGTCTTATATTGGCGGAATGAGTATAGCGGAAATTGTCGGAATGCTCGAAGGTATCGCAGCCCCATCACCTCAAAATAAACCAAAGTGGGGTAAGCAGGCCATAGCAAATACACTATCTAACCCCCATTATCTAGGTGATGATAATTACCCGAAAATCATTGACTTCGAATTATTTAATGAGGTCCAAGAACTCAAAGCTAAGCGTAAACCAAATTTAAAGGCATAGTGAAGTGCGCATACTTCGAGTAGCAGCTTATTGCCGTGTTAGTAAAATACAGGATGAACAATACAGCAGCTTACAGGCACAAACTAAATATTATTCAAAATATATATACAGCAGATGTGATTGGGAGTTTGCTGGAGTGTATGCTGATCGGGCTTCGGGACGATGCAATATGAAAATGCCAAAATTTCAAGACATGATGAGCGCATGCAGAGAAGGGCTAATTGATCTAATACTCGTAAAATCAATCAGCCGGTTTGGCCGCAACACTCTAGAAATGCTGCTAGCCTTTAATGAGCTGAAAACTTTAAATGTTGATGTCAAGTTTGAAGTTGAAAATCTGAGTCTAAGAGACCCAAAATCAATGTTGTTGATGACGATTTATTCAGCTCTAGCACAAGAAGAAAGTGAAACTAGAAGTTATAACATTCGTTGGGGTATTCGGCAAGGATTCAAGAATGGTACATCCGGATTTCTTCATTGAACATGCTATGGTTACAGAAAAGCGAATAACGGGGCTTTGACTATTAATGCAGAAGAAGCGGACGTTATAAAGCAGGTATACTGCTGGAGGGCTGAAGGAGACTCATTGAGGAGGATATCAGCAAAATTAAAAGAGCGTAACATCTTGGCCCCGAGAGGTGGTGAAACATGGGGGCCGGAAACATTGCGCAAGGTTCTTGCTAACGAAAAATATACAGGTAATGTATTCCTTCAAAAGACTTATGTGAAAGATGTTTTGAGCGGGAAGCAAACAATTAACAAAGGTCAACTAGATCAATATCTCGTTTTAAGTAATCATCCTTCTATTTTTTCTAATTATTTTAAATTGATTTACTGAGCCTCTTTGAGCTCTTTAGTATTACTGGGCGTAAGTCATTATCCTTCCACATAAGGTTGTAGCCATTCAATCAATATTTCCGGAGTCACTCTCCCGTAGTATATGAAATCTTCATCTTCATCATATATAAATGTCTGCAATATAGCCGGTTCATTACCGAGTATCAAACCCTGCGCTACAACCTTGCCGGTGGCCGCTTCGCGCAGTGTCACCGTACGTTCTTCGCGGACCCTTTTACCGGTTATACCGCCGCTGTAATCGACTGACTCAATCTCAACGTCTTTGATCTGATCCCAGCAAAGCACAAGCTCGATCGATGCGGGCTCTCCGAGCGCGCGCCACGCTTCGGGCATCAGCGCGTTCCAGTTGGGCGGGTCGTCTTCAGCCGGTTCAGCACGAAAGCCGGAAAACGGGCGTTCATCCGTTATGATCACGGGGTGGATTCCAGATGTGTCCGGCTCGTATGCTGCAGCGGAAAACCCCTTCCCGGAAATTACCGGCTGTACATAATTTACATTAATTTCGATCAATCCACCGTTCGCGACTTCCTCCCGGTCGATATACTTCATCAGCACTTGTGCTGAACTCACGGCGCCGATCTTGCACAGCGAATCAAGCGCAATGGATTCAAGCATCGAATCGCTCAAAGCATCCGCCAGCGCATCCGCCGCCCTTTGGTCTTTGATATCGCCGAGTATGCCTGCCGTAAATCAGCGGATATTCACGTTTTTGTCGCTCAGCGCACCGATTAGCGGCTCGACTGCAGGAGCGCCGATGTCCTCAAGCGCCTGTATCGCTGCTTCTCGTCTCGCAATCGAAACTTCGCTGCTCTCTTCGTCATTGTCATAGCCAAGCGCAGCGATCAACCCTTTGATGTCTCCCTCTTCCTTGAGCTTCTCGATATCCGGTGCACCACCGCAACCTGAAAGCAAAACCATACTGAAAATCATAACCATTGCAAACAAAAACACACTTGTTTTATATGACTTCATAACCTAACTCCCGGAATTATTCTTGATAGAATTTTGATAAATTTGGTAGCTTATTGCCTGGTCGGTGGGTATAGCGTCGGTTCTTTTTAACCCTTGCGATAATTCGCCCGTGCTCGTTGCTACTTTGATACTTAGGTTGTTCGAGAGGACTTTAAGGATTTCTTTCCCGCTTTTTATGTCATCTTTGTAGAAAATGCCAGCTTTCTTTGTTTCGCTTATTATAAAAACAGGTTTAAACAATGTGTAAATAGCGTGTCTGATATAAAGACTGCGATTATATTTCTCTGCCATCCCTCTGCCGGAAAAGTATTGTTCAAAATGGGGACACTTATCCCATATCAGGCTGAGATGCTCCCGCAAACATGTCCAAATAATTGAACTTTGCCCAAAGGGAGTGTGTTAAAATTTCGGACAGTATGGTAAGAGAGTATAATAGACAATACAGGAGGAAAAACCATGTCGAAGAAACGAAACAAATACGACGAGGATTTAAGATCAATGAAGTCAAATTAAGCTATGCCAGTTCAAAAACAGTTAAAGAAATCGCCTTTGATTTAGGCATAGCAGAAAACTTGATGTATAACTGGCGAAAGAAATACAACAAAGATGGAGACAAGACACCATATACCACAATAGAAGAGGAAGTCAAGAAGCTTCGTTTGGAGAACGCTGAACTAAAAATGGAGCGTGATATGTTAAAAAAAGCCGCGGCCTACTTTGCGAAGCTCCAGAAGTAAAGTATTACTTTATCAGGGAGCATCCAGAATATCCCGAATCAAAGTGGGCTAAACAACTCGAAGTATCTGACCTTGCCACACAGAACTGGCTAATGAAACGAGATTGCGGCTTTTGGATTTCAGCAAGCGCATACAAAACTCTATATTCGCGCATTAAAACCGATGAAACCATTTGGCGATACAAGCAATATTGGCTGCAAAAAATCAACTTCTTATCTTTTATCTATGGGTTTGCTAAATCAGAAGATCGTAATTTTTAGCGCTACTATCCTCTAATGCAAATGGAGCGAAACCGCGAACAGCGCCCATTCGGGCCGGCATTGCGGATCAAAGCCAGGACGCTTTACAAAAAGAATGTTGGATGATATAATCAATCCAATCACAGTTTTTTTATTTGAAGAATTTTGTGCAGCATCTTCAGCAATACAACATGGACATGACTGTGTGCCCGCCCGGATATTCCGACAAATTGACTCATCACGTAAACGATTTAGATAAACCAAACAGTGAAAATCGCATCATTGCAGTTGCATAAGGCTAAGAAAAATATGGATAAAGGCAGGTGCTGCTATGAGTATGTGCAAAGCCAAGATTGGGCTGATTTGTGTTGGCCGTGAAGGGGAACGGCTGGATATCGCGCAGCAGATACTGTTGGCTGCCGTGCAAGGGCTGCAGACTGCCGGTCTGGAGCTGGTCAACCGTGACACGCATCTGATTCTTGACGGGCAGCAAGTGCTGGAAGAAGCAAAGAAAGTATGTGATTTGGGTGCGGACTGCATTGTTTATCTGCCGGCCACATGGATTAACGCACCTCAGATCATCGACGTTATTATGCAGATTGGGCTTCCGTATGGTGTTTGGGGCGTGCAGGAAGCCGCCCCGTTTACATCAGTCGGGGCAAATGTGCTTCACGGAACGCTGGAAGAGCTGGGGATGAAACACAAATTGTTTTATTCGGATGTTGCAGATGAGGCCGAAGTACTGCGGGAAATCGTCTGTTTTGCACGTGCCGCTATGGTGGCTCAAAAACTTAAATATTCAAGGCTCGGGTTGATCGGCGGCAAGAGCATCGGGGCATACCCCACCGCCGCAGACCCGCTGCAAATTAAAAAAATATTTGGTATTGAGATCGAACATATCGATCAGCTGGTACTGCTTGAAGAAGCGCGGGCTGTCAGCGATGAAACAGCAAGGGAGCTGGCCGAGCCGTTCGTATCAAAATATGGGGGTATCGACGCGCCTGAGCAAACGGTTCTACGATCCATGAAGGTCTACGCAGCACTCGGCAAAATACTGAAAGATTACTCGTTGGATTATGCAACGGTCAAATGCCTGGGTGAGTTTATCAACACGTACGTTTCCTGTTGTGCAGCCATTTCGGAAATGAACAATCGCGGTATCGTTATTGCATGCCAAGGGAACCTCAACGCAACCATCTCCATGCAGATATTTAAACTCTTGTCCGACCAAGGGTCGATCATGGCCGACGTGAATGTTATCCATAAAAAAACCAAGGTTGCAATGATGATCAACTGCGGAACGATGGCTACTTCGCTTGCCCGCGACGAATCCAAAATCCACTGGGCGCAGCAGTACGAATATATGTGTGCTGCGCGCTGGGATGAAACGGAAGAAACGGTGCGTTCTGCACGCGGGATCTGCCCGACATTCTGCGCCAGGCCCGGCAAAGTCACGTTCGGCACACTGGGGCGTATTTGCGGAGAGTACGTTATGCACATTGCTTCTGGCGAAGCCTTTGAGCAGCCGATAAAAGTGTTTGAAAAAGACAAAGCGATTTGGCCGCATGCTTACATTCAGCTTGAGTGTGACCCAAAAGCTTTTTATGCGAATATACGCTCAAACCACAGTGTTGTTGGCTACGGTGATGTGAAAAACGAGCTGCTGGAATTCTGCGAACTGATGGATATCCGCCCCATGCTCAATGAATAACGCTGTTTGGGATACGCTTTTTGTCCACCCACTCCTGTGAGGGGTTTCAAAGCCAAGTGCTTCAGGGACCGTGTTAAAATATTAGACAATTTGCTAAGATGGAAAGACTAATAAATAGCTATTCCAAGCGTTTATAGTAACTGAAAGTTTTGAATATGCACACTCCTGGAATCAAATGCACACCCCCTACCGCAAATCGTTAAATTTTAGACTAGGGGTGTGCATTTTATCAATTTGTTGTACTTTAGCCAAGAAGAAAGCCGCTCAATTTCTGAGAACGTAACTTGGGGCCAGCGCAAGCGATTTGCAGATGGTAAAGTCAGCCTGCCGTATAAGCGGTTCCTCGGCTATGAAAAAGGCGAAGCCGACATTCCAAAGATTGTTGAAAGCGAGGCAAAAATTATTCGCATGATATACCGTATGTTCATGGAAGGCAAAACCTCATCGGCCATAGCCAGGTACCTTGCTGCAGAAGGTATACTTTCACCTGGTGGTAAAAAGAAATGGCAGGTTGCCACTGTCAATTCAATACTAAGCAATGAAAAATATAAAGGCGATGCTTTGCTGCAGAAAAGTTTTACGGTAGACTTTCTTACTAAAACCACCAAAGTCAATGAAGGCGAGGTTCCACAGTACTATGTGCAAAACAGCCATCCCGCCATTATTGATCCGAAGGAGTTTGATGCGGTTCAAGCTGAGATCGAACGCAGAAAAAAGCTTGGGCGGCCAACCGCATGCCAGAGCCCGTTATCAACCAAGCTGGTCTGCGGTGACTGCGGCGGTTTTTATGGCTCAAAGGTGTGGGGCTCAAATACTAAGTACCGAAAGGTTATCTGGCAATGTAATGATAAGTTCAAAGGCGACACTAAATGCTCAACCCCGCATGTGACTGAAGATGAGATTAAACAGAAATTTGTTGAAGCGTTTAATTCAATGCTTGAGTACCGTGACGAGCTTATTGCCAACTGCCGATTAGCACAAAAGACGCTTTTCGACTTTTCAGATGTTGAAACCGAGCTTGCTGAGTTGCATCGCGAGATTGAGGTGGTTGCAGAGCTTTCACTAAAGGCTATCTTTGAAAATGCGAATACTGCCATCAATCAGGAGGAATGGAATGATAGAAATAATGGGTATCTGGAAAGGCACCGGAAAGCAACTGAGAGGGTTGCTGAGCTTGAAAATTTAAAACGAGAACGGCAGAATAAGAAGCGTTCTATAGGGAGCTTTATTCGGGGGCTGGAGAATCAGGAAGATGCCCTAGATGAGTTTGATGAAAAACTCTGGGTTGTGATGGTTGATAAAGTAAAAGTATTGTCAAGCGGCGAATTCGAATTCAGCTTCAAGGGTGCAATGAGATAATTATTCAGTAGTATAAATACTCTACTTGCTTATAACTTGTAAATTATGAGCATCAGATAATTCCATTCCAACCCATTTACTCTTCCCTTCAAAAATAGTACGGCCTTTTCTGTCTGTAAGGCGCATCATGATGTCGGCAGTGATGCTTTCTTCAATCTCACGCTCCATCAGACCGTTCTTAGGCGCCTTAAGGATGCCGCCTTGTCGGTATTCTGCATTGAATGTAAGTGTATAGCTTCTTTTTCTTACTTGGACTTCCAAGGTGTTATCATCTATTTTCAGATGCGTGATTTTGCCGCCGTTGTATGTGGAAAAATTATAAAAGCCATTCTCGGTTTTGAGTAATGATATCAAACCGGTAAAACTGCTGCCCAGCCATGGTATTCGTGCAACCGAAAACATAAAGGATGCGTTGCTTTTTTCAAAATGATTGGCCTGAAGCCAAACCCAGGATTCGGGGAAAGACGTTCCCCAGTCTTTTTCAATGTAACCTTCTCCACCTGTCATATCTATTTTAGCATCATTAATACTAAGGGTGCCGCTAATAGTGTGGCTGATATTGACGACGCCGTGGTAGCATTCCATACCGGGCATGAACGAAAAGGGACCCATAACACCTGGATGAAAAAAGGATTTAGGGTATTTTAAGATATTATCGAAATGAAGCGCACCGGATATGCTGGTTTTTTCATTGCTCAGGTTCACATCAATACTCTTGTCGGAAAAATGATTGGGACCTATCTGGATATCAAAAGTATTTTTATCGGTACTAAAATCCTTAAACGGAAACCTATAATACTCGGTTTGACCTTTTACCGCATCAATAAACTGAACAAATGAATGTGAATCTTGCTTATTCTCACCTATCGATATTCCTGGTATTATAGCAATAACCGTTTTTCGAGACTTGTCTATGAGCTTGAAATACCAGCCTTCGAAATAGTTCTTTTTTCTTTTTGCACCTTGATATGTTTCAGGCCTCCATATTTTCATTATAGACAAATTGTCACCTCCAATAAACGAGCAAAAGGATATAAAAGTAAAACTAGTTTGCATTAGATTCATTCTATTTTGCTTAATTCTTCATCTTATTATATCACTATATTTGCTGAAGATGTGACTTTATATTGTTTGTGATAAAGATATAGTGCGAATTCTCAATAAATATGATATTATTTGCCTATAGGTGGTGATAAAAATGGAGTACAAGCTAATTGCTCAAACAAGCGAACTGCCAAATGGTAATAAGAAAAAGATTCTTTATGATAACAGAGAAATACTAATAGTAAATGTCGAAGGTTCCTTTTATGCCGTAGATAACAAATGTCCCCATATGGAAGGCTCTCTCTACGACGGAAACTTGGATGGGTATTCCATTGTTTGCCCGAGGCACGGATCTGGTTTTGATGTACGAACCGGAAAGGTTACTCAAACTGGAAAAATGCTTTATATAAAAGTTAAGCCAAAGGCTCTGCATACTTATCCTGTTAAAATTGAAGGGACGAATATTTTTATAGGAATTGAATAAATACACGAGGTGCCAAAATGAAGTCTGTCTTGATGGACATTTTGTTAAATAACAATTTATGTGTTTTGAGCACATGCAAAAACAATATTCCGAACTCTTCTCTCATGCAATATTTATGTGATAGTCGATGCACAAAAATATACATGCTTACACTAAAAGAAAGCACAAAATACAACAACATTATAAATAATTCAAATGTAAGTTTATTGATAGATACTAGGATTCGCAACAATGAACCTCAAATACAAGCTGCAACTATATATGGCCAAGCATCTATATTAGATGATATAAGCATTTCCAAGAAGATTATTGACCAACTATCAAAGAATCACGAGAGCCTTTTGAACCTGGCCTCAGATATAAATGTCTGTGTTATAGAGATTGCTATTAAGAGCGCTTTGCTTCTCGAAAACGTGGATAAGAGCTCTCTTATTAGTTTTACTTAAGATCGAGTTTAAAATAAAAAAAGGGGAAAGAAAAATGGTTGAATTGCAGTTTAAAAAGCTTAGACGGTTTAACGTAATTATGGGCGGGCTCCATTTACTACAAGGCATTGCTATGATTTTTCTTGCTACTGCAGTAATACAAAACATTGCAGAATTTTCCCCCAAGATCACACAATTCTATTTGAGTTATAACATGCAAACGCAGTCCTTGGAAACGACATCAAGAGTCTTATTTGAGTTGCCTTTTGGAATTCTAGTAGCGGTATTCCTCCTGCTGTCAGCTGTAGCCCATGCTTTAATATCTATACCGAAAAAACTTAATGAAAAATATAATAGTGACTTATCAAAAGGTATAAACAAGTTTAGATGGTTTGAGTACGCACTAAGTTCTTCGGTGATGATTGTTCTGATATCTACACTATTCGGGATTTACGACATTGGATCACTTATTCTGATTTTCGTTGTTAATGCTTCGATGAATTTGTTCGGCTTGGTAATGGAGCAGTTAAACTCGAAGAGAACTGATGGAAAAACAAACTGGGGGCCATTCGTTTGGGGTTCTATTGCAGGCATAGCTCCTTGGGTTGTAATCTTGATTTATATGTTTGGTACAGGAAACCTGGATATGGTACCTTGGTTTGTATGGGCTATTGTAGGAACATATTTTGTCGCTTTTAACACATTCCCGATTAATATGATACTACAATATAAAAAGGTTGGAAAATGGAACGATTATCTATACGGAGAAAGAACATATATTGTCCTAAGTCTAGTAGCCAAATCCCTGTTAGCTTGGTTGGTTTTGTTTGGTGCAATGCAGCCATAATAAAAGCGAAATCTGGTGAACTTTATAATTGACAGCATTCGGTATTTATAAGGACTACAACTGGCTTCAATAATTTTGTCGCCAGTTGTAGTTTCCTAATATTCTTACCTTTACGCCAAATCGCAGTATTGGAGCAAACGTACTACTGGTGACGGCAAAAGTATTGCTGGTTCTATATTGGTCATTCATACCTCTTCTTTTTCATCGGTATAACTAAGAGATATGAACTCTGATTTATCGACAGTCCGCAGCAAAATCAAATGGATACTGACACCTATGCCAACTAGAAACAGGAGAACCCTGACATACCAACTATCAATGATCAATATTGATACAATCAGCCCTGCCCATAAAAAAATTATTGCCCCTACCTTCGTACTTTTCAATACAGCTCTGTTAGTGATGTAATTATAAATGTATGCACCTAAAACCTTGTGATATATTAGCCACCTGTACAGCTTTTTCGAACTTCGGAGGTAACAGAAAACTGCCAGAAGAAAAAACGGCGTTGTCGGTAGCACAGGAATAAATATACCAACAACTCCTAATGCTACTGAAAAGCTGCCGCTTATTATTAATAAGTATTTCTTCGCTACATTTAACATTTCGTTCTGCTCTCTCAAATCCACCGGACAAAGGGGCAGAGTTTTCCGCCCCTTTATTCATTTTACTTCTGCGCAATAAGATTATAAGTAATCCTAACTTCATTTTAAATCAAAGCGATCTGCGTTCATGACTTTGTTCCATGCCGCTATAAAATCTTCAACGAATTTATTCTGGGAATCTTTGCATGCATAGACTTCCGCAATTGCACGAAGCTGAGAATTGGATCCGAAGATGAGATCGACACGTGTTCCCATCCATTTGAGTTTACCCGTGGTCCTATCCCGTCCTTCAAATACGTTCTCATCTTTCTCAGTGGATTTCCAAACAGTCCCCATGTCGAGAAGATTCACAAAGAAATCATTAGTAAGCGTCTCGGGACTATTTGTGAAAACACCGTGCTTTGACTGTTCGTAGTTAGCACCGAGCACACGCAAACCGCCAATCAACACTGTCATTTCCGGTGCTGTAAGGGTAAGCAACTGCGCACGGTCAATCAGCATTTCCTCCGCCGAGACAGAGTATTTGGCCTTCTGGTAATTGCGGAATCCATCTGCCTTTGGTTCAAGCACTTTGAAAGAATCGATGTCCGTCTGTTCCTGAGTTGCATCCGTACGACCGGGTATAAATGGAACCGCAATCTCCTTGCCGGCATTCTTCGCAGCCAGCTCTATTGCCGCACATCCACCAAGCACAATTAAATCAGCCAAAGATATTTTTTTATTACCTGACTGCGCCTCGTTGAACTCTTTCTGTATTTTTTCATATGCCTTCAGCGCTTTTTTAAGCTTCTTTGGTTCATTGACTTCCCAGTTTATCTGTGGTTCAAGGCGAATGCGCGCTCCATTTGCACCTCCGCGTTTGTCTGAGCCTCGGAAGGTCGATGCGGACGCCCAAGCCGTAGAAGCCAGCTGAGAGACCGAAAGACCAGAATCAAGTATCTTAGCCTTCAGGGTTTTAATATCGTTTTCATTAACTAACTCATGATCGACTGTCGGAACTGGATCCTGCCAGATCAGCTCTTCTTCAGGAACATCGGGACCAAGGTAGCGTGAGCGCGGACCTATGTCGCGGTGGGTCAGCTTAAACCACGCTCTGGCAAAAGCATCCGCAAATTCATCTGGATTTTCCAGATAACGCTTTGCGATCGGTGCATATACCGGGTCATACCGAAGAGATAGGTCTGCAGTTGTCATCATCGGGCGCAGCTTTTTCGTGGGATCGTGCGCATCGACCACCATGTCTTCTTCGTCAACATCTTTCGCCAGCCACTGATTGGCGCCCGCCGGGCTCTTAACCAGCTCGTATTCGTATTTAAACAATACTTTTAAGTATCCCATATCGAATTTGGTCGGGTTTGGCTTCCATGCGCCTTCAATTCCGCTGCTGATCGTATCTCCGCCTTTGCCGCTTTTATAGCTACTTTTCCAGCCAAGCCCCTGCTGCTCTATTGGCGCACCTTCCGGTTCGGCTCCGACGTGCGTTGCGGGGCCTGCGCCATGGCATTTACCGAATGTGTGTCCTCCTGCAACGAGCGCAACCGTTTCTTCATCGTTCATGGCCATGCGGGCAAAAGTTTCCCGCACATCAATACCGGAAGCAACCGGATCAGGATTGCCGTTTGGACCCTCTGGATTAACATAGATAAGCCCCATCTGCACAGCCGCAAGCGGGTTTTCAAGATCACGCTTGCCTGAGTAGCGGTTATCACCGAGCCACTCATCTTCTGAGCCCCAGTAGATATCTTCTTCCGGTTCCCAAACGTCAACGCGGCCGCCGCCGAAACCAAATGGTTTGAGTCCCATTGACTCAATGGCACAGTTGCCGGCGAGTATCATGAGGTCAGCCCAGGATATCTCATTCCCATATTTCAGTTTTATGGGCCAAAGCAACCGACGTGCCTTGTCGAGATTGACATTGTCCGGCCAGCTGTTAAGCGGCGCCAAACGCTGGCTGCCTGAGCCAGCACCTCCACGACCGTCACCCATGCGGTATGTGCCTGCGCTGTGCCAAGCCATACGTATGAACAGAGGACCATAATGGCCCCAGTCAGCTGGCCACCAGTCCTGTGAGTCGGTCATCAATGCAAACAGATCTTTCTTAATAGCTTCCAGGTCAAGTTTTTTGAATTCCTCAGCATAGTTAAAATCCTCACCCATAGGATTACTTAAATTTGAATTTTGGTGTAGAATTTTCAGGTTTAGCTGATTTGGCCACCAGTCCTTGTTGGAAGTTCCGCCGCCGGCGACCGATCGGCTGGTAGCACCGGTTACGGGGCATTTCCCTTTTTCACGCATTTTGCTTCCTCCCTTCATTTTTTGGTTCATTTATCTGAAAGGCATTTTGGGCAAACACCTTTGAAATACACATTTCTGATATCGACTTGAAATTCATCCAAGCCTTCAACAGGAATTTGATCCATCTCAATATGAAAGTCATAAATAGCTCCGCATTGGCTGCATTTGAAATGACCGTGGCTTTTTGCTTGAAGGTCGTACCGCACTTCGTTATCTTCGATGTGGACCTCATTGACCAGCTTTTCTTCAACAAAAATCTTCAGAGTGTTATATATCGTTGCTTTTGTAAGAGTTGGCATAGTGGGTTTCAATTCTTTATATATCTCTTCAACCGTTGGATGATTATTGTGCAGATGAAAATATTCAAGGATTTTTAGCCTTTGATGAGATGGCCTGATGTTATTACTTGTGAGCTCATCAGCAAGATACGTATATTTTCGATCCATAAATAGACCTCTTTATATAAATATATGTATTAATTAAATATTTATAATCGTTATAAATATAGTATCATACGTATTGTAATATGTAAATAAATATTAGCAATTATAAGTTTTTGCGTTACGGGATTAATAATATTAAGAGGTGTAATTTTCGTAGGTTGTCATGTTTGCACACCCCTAAAGAAAATGCACACCCCTTGCTTAGAATCGTTGAAATTTAGGCAAGGGGTGTGCATTTTATCAATTTGTAGTACTTTAGCCACCATTGGAAGTCAAAAAAAATACATCCCCGAAAAAGCCCATAACCATGGGCTTTTTCGGCGTTTTGAAGGTTTTTTTTAGTGTTTAGGTTGAGAGATGCATTTAGGCGTTTTTGGGGCAAAAGGGGAGTCGAACGGCCATTAGGGAAGAATATGGAGTCCGCCACTACAACAATTTATTTTTGTTCCGCCTTTTTATTACATTTTGGAACTACCCTTAACAGTGCGTTGGAACCAGGGGCTTATAGCAAGCGTTTCTTAGCAAACTGTCCGAAAAAGTGTTGACTACCCTTTCTTGATTTATATACATGTTGCGTGTTAATATTTAAAAGGTGTAAAAAATGACCGGTGGTGAGTGGATGAACATCAGAAAGAGTATTGGTGGAGTATTATTAATATCTCTTATTGTCTGCTTCTGCGGATGCGAAGCGAAAGCTGAAGTAGTGATATTACCAAATACAACTGAAACAACGGCGCCTGTTGAGGAGGCTGCCACCCCGTCACCGTCGCCGGAACATGTGCAAACACCGATACAGCCCCCGATTTTAAAACCTATTCCAACACAGTCAAATATGTGGGGAGAAAAATTCCCCGGTAAATTCACAGACGGCGAAGTTATCCAAAAGAGAAATATATATATGAGCAAGAACGTTAACGTCACTCTTAACACTATTAAAGAAGAAGGTTTAACATACTATTTTGCGGATATATACATAACTGACATTAAGTATTTTGTTTCCCCGTTCTCTGATGACGGATTCAATACCGGACAGCGCAAATTTGTATATGATATTGCAAGAGAAACAAGTGCAGTTGTTGCGATAAACGGTGATTACTGTGCAAATAATCCAGGCCCCGTTGTGCGTGATGGAATCCTGTACAGAAACGAAGTTATGTGCGATATACTTGTGATGTATAAGGATGGTACGATGCAGACCTTTTCAAACGAAGAATACAGTGAAGAATCTATAGAAGCAATGAAAGATGAAGTATGGCAAATATGGACATTCGGGCCGATGCTGCTAAAAGACGGCCAGCCTATGACGCAATTCGATTTTTCAAAAAATGTAGACAGTATAAACCCACGGACAGCTATAGGGTATTTTGAACCGGGGCATTATGCCTTTGTTACGGTAGACGGTCGTCAGCCGGGATACTCCGACGGGCTTGAAATGCAGAACCTGTCTATGCTGATGTATGAGCTTGGCTGCAGCGTTGCATTCAACCTTGACGGAGGCGGGACAACGCAGATGGCTTTTATGGGCGATGAGATAAACAGCCCCAGTGTGCACAGGAAAACCAGGGATGCTGTTTGTATAATTGACGAGCCTGCTTCGTATGTATTATATTGATATTTTACCGCAGTAATAAAAACCGAATTTAGACGAAAAGGAAGCTGAGATGGGCAAAGACAGCAAAAAAGAGCTGAAGGGGACAGAGCTCGAACAGCAGGAAAAAAGCGAAAAAAATAATATTGACGATTTATTTGAGTACAAACTGGAAAAAGACAGGTCAAGACTAATAAAATTCATATCCATACCTGTGCTGATAGTTATTCTTGCCGCAACCGCTATTTTTGCCGTATTTTATTTTCCGATTAGCGGAGGCACTGCACATTCGCCGGTGCGGATAAATGAAATAATGCCGACATCAGATTCATGCCCTAATGTTGATGGAGTGTTTTGTGACTATATTGAACTATATAACGATTCTGACTCTGACATCGATATCTCCGGGTATCAGCTTACTGACTATAACCTTTCACCAGGGCTGGTGTTTGATAGCGGTACTATTGTTTCGGCGAACGGATATCTCGTCGTGTCTTGCGACGGAAGCAATCAGGTGCACGAAGCCGGCAGGGCTGTTTATGCACCTTTTTCCATATCACGCAGCGGCGGCGAGGAAATCATACTGAAAAACTATCTGGGAGCAGTTATTGACAGTGTAACGACTCAAGGCCTTTCAAAAAACGAAGCTATGGTATTTATGCAAAACGGACAATGGGGAACACTTTTTGCCGGAACACCGGGCTTCGAAAACAGCGAAGCGGGAAGAGAAGGGTTCGTTAGATCAATTAAAGCGGACAACGGGCTTGTGATAACAGAGCTTATGGCGAAAAATGTATCAAGCATCGTTTCGGCAGATGGCGAGCGATATGACTGGATAGAACTGACCAACACCTCGGAGAAGCAGATAAACATCGGCGGATATCATATATCGGACGATCCGATTAGGCTTGCCGGTTATACGCTTCCTTCGTATCTGCTTGAGCCGGAAGAAAGCATTATAATATATGCATCAAAGAATGCAGAGTATAAAGACAGTGAAATCCACACGGATTTCTCACTTTCAATCGAAGGAGAAACGCTTCTGCTTACAAGCCCGGAAGGAAAGCTGGTCTGTGTGCTTGAATATCCAGAGCTGCCCGAAAACAATTCATACATGCTTGACGGCGACAGCTATGTAATTTCCGAATTCTCATCACCCGGCCTAATGCTGACCGAGCCTGAAGAAAACGAATATGAAGGCCTGACAATAAGTGAGCTTATGCCGGTTAATACTGTCGGAATAATGGATACTGACGGAGATTTTTCCGACTGGATAGAGCTTAGTAACGATTCTTCGGGCGACTTAGAGCTTTCGGGATGCTGGCTTTCTGTCGACTCCGAAGAAATTTTCGGATGGAAGCTGCCTGACACAACTGTAAAAAGCGGCGAAAGCATCATTATTTTTGCTTCCGGCAAGGAAACGGATAAAAAAGATGATATGCCCGCAGACTTCAAACTGCCGTCAGTTTCCGGCACATTGACGCTGGTTTCACCGACAGGCTATATAATTGATTCTGTGTCTTATGAAACTTCACAGCCCGACAGATCTCTTGAAAGGACACCGGACGGACTGGAAAGCACGGCATATTCTTCTCCCGGCTATGCCAATGGCATGGAAGGCTATATTACATATCAGGAATCGCTGGAAGTGGAATCTGAGCTTATAATAAGCGAGGTCATGAGCGCAAATGACAGTGTTCTTGCCCAAGCATACGGTGTGCATTATGACTGGGTAGAAATTATCAACACCGGTGATGATCCTCTCCTGCTTGCTGATTATTATCTGACTGATGACCCTGACAACAAAAAACTTTGGCGTATGCCGGAGATCACGCTTGAGCCGGGAAAGTATAAAGTGTTTTTATGCTCTGGTGACGAGTCGCTTTCGACAGAGAAGTATGCGCATACGAACTTTTCTCTGAACTCGGAAACTGAAACACTATTCTTGTATGACAAAAACGGTGATATATGTGACAGGATGCTGCTCTGTGACATACCCGCAAACGCTTCTGCAGGTAGGATGGACGGGCAGAACGGGCTTTTCATTTTTGCCGAACCGACGCCGGGCAAACAGAACGAGGACGGCGTAAGGGCCGTAAGCGGCGCTCCCTATTCAACTACAACAGCGGGGCTGTATGAAGAACAAACGCTGACCATACCGCTTTTTGCAGACGGCGACATATATTACACTACTGATGGGAGCTGGCCAAGCAGCAAATCGAAAGAATATACTGAACCCATCACGATAACAAGCTCGACCGTCGTCAGAGCAATAACATACAATGAAGGGAGCATGAAGAGCAGCGTTACAACGCTGAGTTTTTTTCTCAATGAGGGAAACACACTGCCCATAATGAGCCTCTCGGCAAATCCTTCGGATCTTTGGAAAACTTCGACCGGCATATATTCTTCGAACAATGCGTTCAAAGACTGGGAAAAGGATGCGCACATAGAATTTTTTGACCCCGAGGGGGAAGGATTCTCCATAGACTGCGGGCTTTCGCTGTTCGGCGGAGGCACAAGGCTTGTAAGTTCAAAAAAATCGTTTCAAGTACGGTTCAGAAGCATTTACGGTAAAAAAAGCCTTTGTTATGATATGTTTGAAGGATGTGACGTGAATGAGTTCAAATCACTTGTGTTCCGGGCAGGCCAGGATTCAATGCATACTATATTCCGGGACGAGATTTTTTCATCTATTGCACTCGAAGAGTCACCTACGCTTTTGGCACAGCACTACAGGTATTGCCTTTTATTCATCAACGGCAAGTTTTTTGGGATATACTGCATCAAAGAGAGGCTGGGCGACGACTATTACGCAGCTCATTACAACGTTTCCATAGGCAGTGTAGAGGTTCTGAAAGGGCCGATAAAAAAAGATGCTGAGCTATATGAGCTTATGTCGTTCGTTTATAACAAAGACATGAGAATAGAAGAGAACTATGAGTATGTAGAGTCTATGATAGACTTGGACAGCCTTATCGACTGGTATATTTTTGAGGCATGCAGCGGAAATAACGATATAAGCGGCAACGTACGGTATATACGAAGCAGCGAAGGAGACGGTAAGTGGCGGCTGGCATTGTTCGACCTCGATTTTACGCTAAGATGGCCGATAAACAACTTTGAGTGGCTGTATAACAGCCATAACCAGCATGCTATGTTCCTTAAAGGGCTTATCAAGAATCCTGAATTCAGGGACAAATTTTTGAGCCGTTTCGGATATCTGTTGAATAACGTGTTTACAGAAGACAACCTGCAGCTACGTATTGAAGAGCTTGCGGACGAGCTGCGGAACGACGTAGCTCGTGACAGAAAGAAGTGGCACTCAAACTTAACGTATGATGCGGCTCTGAAAATTATCAGCAATGTGCTTCATGAATATGACTACAGGGGCAGGATAATAAAAAGTGTCGCCAGTACGTTGAAGCTGACATCTGAGGAGAAAGAAAAATACTTCGGCATCTGATTAATAGCCAGCTTAAATGATTTTTGCACATAAACTTCTTAAGACAAGCCAAGGTGATAAACTTACATACGAGAAAATTGATAAAATAATTGTACAAAAAAACCATTAAACGCAAAAAGCTATAAAAGCTTTATATAAAGCGATAAGATACTTCTTTCCTCCTGATACAACACCAAAGGAATTTGAGGAGACAATCAATCCCGTAAAACATTTACAGAAAACTGCGGGACAAGACCGCTGCCGTAGTCATAAACGAAGGTATAATAGATGTCCATGCCGTCAAAGGATACACTGCTTTGAGCAACCTGTGCACCGCCAAGGTCGTAATCCGAAACGTCCGGTGTAAAGGTTATGCCTGTTGTCGTCTGGACTGCGGGTCCGGATGCACCTGCGTCCAGATATGAAGCGCTGAATTCCCCAGTCAGGTTCACAAAGCGCAGATATCCCATCAGGTCTTCGCCGAACACAAGCAGCGGCGCTTTTAAGTTGCTTGTTGAGACAAGCGAGACGTTTGAGCTGCCTTCGATTACAACGCTGCCGCACACCCCGACCGCACCCATGCCCTGCGCAGTGACATCCGAATCTACAAAGCGCCAGACTGGGTCGCTGCCCGCTCCTTCACCGGTGATGGCATATGTGGATGCCTCCGGGTCGGAGCCTACTGCGGCGGTCACATCCAGAGCAAGGCCGTCGGCCTCAAGGCCGGAGCTGTATAAAGCGTCACTTCCGACGGAGCTTATGCTAAGTGAAGGGCTGCTCCCCTGGCCGATGAGCACGATGGGCCTAAGACTCCATACTGCGCCTTTCCTGTCGGACGTGTTCGCTATCTCGCAGCTTCCATATATGTTGATTTCAACGGCATCAGACGTTCCTTCGCCTGCCACCAGTATACCTGCGCTGTAAGGGTACGCACCGCTAAGCGAAAGGTCGTAGAAGCTGACGCTGCTGCATGCTGAGTCGAAGACCACATACACGGAGCTGTTGCTGCCGGTGAACGTGAGCCCGTCGCCTTCAATTGTGAGCACGGGTATCTGGACGGTGCCACCTCCGGGCACGGAGCGGTCCTGCAATTCACAGGTGTAGCCGGATACAAGAGCACCGTTGCAGTTGATATCTTCGCTAGATGTGCCGTCGGTCACTATTATGCCGGTTTCGGGCAGCCCTGCCTTCAGGCTAGCCCGCCATGTTGCCGTATACGTGCAATTCTCAGTGACCAACGCAATATCAGGGTTCCAGCCGGTGAATTCGTAAGTGTAATCGTCATCCTCCGGCTTACCCGGGTCGTCCGGCGGAGCTACAGTGTCGTTATAGTGGTAGGTCTGATCTATAGAAGTAAGACCGCCCGCAAACGTTCCGCCGTTGGCATCGAAGGTCACGGTATAATCCCGGTAGGCCTGTTCCCACTGCGCATAGATAGTTATTGTCTGCGTGAACGTAGCAGGCAGCGGGGCCGACCACCCGTCGAATATGTAGTCGTAGGTTGAGTCGCTCGTGCGTGTGGGGTCGGAGACGCTTATTCCTGTCGCTTCCCCGTAATAGCCGGTATACTCCAGGGTGGTCTCGCCGCCGGAGAACGTCCCTCCGGACGCACTGAGCGTGACCATATATAGTATACGCTCGCCCTGTGTATATTGTGCGGTGAAAGCCATGTCGCCGTGGACGGTGAACCCGCCGCTGAGGCCATAGGTCTGATCAGCCGCATCCTTCCAGCTTGTTAGATCGTAGGCATATCCTTCTATTTCCGGTGTGATGATGTCGGCGCTTACGGCGCTCAGCGTTGCGCTGGTGCCGTACGGCAATTGCAATGTCTTAGTCTTGCTGCCGTTCGTAAATGTGCCGTCGCCGGCGTTAAAGGTCACGGTGTAATTCCTCCAGCTCCAGCTCCACTGCGCCTCGTACCAGTCGTGGTCGCCGCTCAGCGAAATCTTCTCCCAGCTCTCGAATGTATAGACCTTATCCGTCGTGTAGACAGTCTCGAGGGTTTCGTTCTGTTCGAAGAACCCGTCTATGAAGGCCTGGGTGCTGTCGTAATCCCCTGTGTGTGACGCATGCGTATCGCTGTTTTTGAATGAGCCGATAGATGTATTGAATTCCGTAGTGTATATTATCGGCGTGGCTGTGTACTCGGCTTTTATCGTCATATCCCCGGACACTGTGAAGCTGTTGCCGCAGCTCCAGTCGTCGAATATATAGGTGTTGCGCTCGTCGGCTTCTTTTACAGGGAAGTAGTCTATGAGCTCGTCGAAATAATATTTGCCCGCAACGAGTTTTAAAGTCTCTGACGTATTGCCCGCATAGACCCCGCCCATGTAATCGAGCTTTACGTCATAAGCCCTCTCATATACCGGCTTTATAGTCCAGTCGGCAAACACGCCGGGGTCGCTCTGCTTGTCCCATTCGGTGAATTCGCCACCTGCTTTGGATACTGCCCAGTATGCGAAAAGGTAATCGTCGCCGTCCGGGTACTCGGGCTGTGTCTTCACTATGGCAGGAAGCCCGCCGCTGGTGACCTTGAACGTCTCATCGACATCATCATCGATATTGAGCACAGTCACGGTATAGGACTTAAGCTCGAAGATAGCATGAAGCGTTATATCGTGCGTTGCCCTTGGCAGTTCTGCGAAAGTCGAATAGTCCGCAGTTCCGTCACCATCTTCGTCCCATACGGGCAGGCCGCAGCCGGCATAGCTGAGTACCCTTGTAATACTGACCGGGTCGTTGAAATCTACCTCGAAAGAATACGATGATTCGCTGTAATTCTGCGGCTGTCCGCAGTATGTGTACGACATGGCGGGATAAACAAGCTCAACTGTGAACGGACCGCCTTCATACTGCGCTTCATAGATGTACTGCGAGCTCTTGTTGAACGGTACGCCCTGGTACATCATGCTGTAATAGCTGCTGCGGCATTCGTTGTAAGTGCCCGAGAAGCCCTGCAGCGGCGCCGTGGTATCAAGCCCAAGGTATACGTATTCTCCGGACGGGTCCCACGAAGACACAATATTATTCTCATCTATGTAGATATATGACGAAGGATACTCGACTGCAGTTATTTCGTTCGTCAGGCCAAGGCTGCAGGTCGAAGCGCCGGGCGTGCCCAGCCAGCCCGTGAATCCAAGGCCGTCACCGGGGTCATCATAGCCCTCCGGCATAACGGGTACGTCCCCTATGTAAACTGCGTATACGTCAAAATGCCATGAACCGCCGTGGTAGGTGATGTAGGAAACCAGCCTTTGGTATCTTTTCAAATGCAGCGTATAAACAGTGTCTTCGTATATGGGCTGGGTCGGATCGTTTGTATAGCCGGTAAACTGACAGCCGCTTATATATGCGCTGTAATCGATGCTGCCCGGGACGTTTCCGAAGAGCACCCACTTCTCGGCGATCTGCTGCTGTTCGCCGTCGATATCCGCAATGTAGGTAGCCTTTACTGCATCGATGTCTGCGTAATCCTCGATATCTACGCTCGGATCGATCCAGGTAAGGTCTATCTGCTTCATAGTGTCCCCGCCCTGCTGATGCGAAAATGCAAGATTACCGCCCGTATAGTATACGTAAACGGTGGTGTCGAGCCGCTTGGTCTCGGGGGAGACGACGGGGAAGTTATCATACTGCGTACCGAAGTTACTTTTAAGTACATTGAAGGTGTACTCACTGTCATCATATTCAAAATAAGGCGATGAGAACTGTACAGTGAAATTGGACATTATATCTGACAGGTCGTCAATATCGCTGCTGGTCACGACCTTGCCTGTTTTAATATCGACATATTCAGCGTCGAGAAGCCCGGCCGAACCATAAAGAGAGAACTGGTCTTCGTTCATGATTACGGAGCCGCTATCGTCGGTAAACCTCAAAAGTACATACCGGTTCCCGACCTCAAGAAGAGGTATCTTGGTTTCATAGAGGCTTGCAGATGCTTTTGCCTTGAATAAGGTGGACTTGGCAAAGACCTGGATCTCCACATAGATGCCTATTTCCATATAAAGCCCGCCTTGCATCGTTACGTCCTTGTTGTCACTATACTGCCAGAGCTTGCTGATGCCGAAATGCATGAACCCGTAGAGGTCGAGATAAGCACCGACTTCGCCGCTGACGCCGACTTCGCCGAGGTCTTTAAAACCATAGAATGATAGACTCATGCTCAGTTTAAGCCCTGCCTTGAATCCGACATATCCAGCGCAGTACAAGTCGAAGGTGTAGCGGTTATGGCCTATTAGCGTGTTTTCATAAGAGT
Source organism: Christensenellaceae bacterium (assembly GCA_963666505.2). Lineage (GTDB taxonomy): Bacteria > Bacillota > Clostridia > Christensenellales > SZUA-584 > JABGQS01. The sequence continues at coordinate 839,151 of CAXXXL010000003.1, forward strand.
CGGCACCTTCCCTTGTATCGCCCGTTATTCCCACCTGTTTTGCCGACATCAGGGTAGTATGGGCGGATATGCCGGCAGCAAAATTGACCTTTACGACAAAGTTAAGGTTAACGTTTAACTGAAAGACGGGGCATTCTTCAATGATTGGGTATGACAGTGTGATAAGCGGCACGTCAAGCAATGAGATATAGTCGTCGCCTTTGCTGCCGAGCACCTCTTCAAGGAAGCTTGCTGCTTCACTTTCTCCGCCCGGCTTCGTCATTTCTTCAAGCTCTTTGGTGATGTCCAGGTAATCGTCGTCGCTTGCATCGTGTGTTTTGATAAGAACTACAAGGTCAAGGTCTGTCTGCGAATAGTTGTTTATAGCGAAGTCGAAATACATGTCGGGGATGATATTGCTGCTGAAGAAATCTTCTATAGTATATTCGTCGTCCTCCATCCACGCATCGCCCTGTGCAGTAGACTTTATGCATTCCGATACGGTAAATACGATATTGAGGTCTATAACGTCTTTTATGGTCGTATTGTAAGTGAACGTGAGTGAAAGAACTGTCCAATTGTCCGAGCCTGCGTTATAGAAGTTTTCGTTCTGCGCTGTGGCAACATAAGCAGTGACGGTAAGATCATCTATAAAATTCTCAGTAAGCATGTCTATCGGGAAATAGTTTTTTGTATCCTCGTTTTCTTCGATGGGTACGAACGGTTCGCCGTCCAGAAGGACATTGGAGGATCCGGGCTTTGCTGTAGACAGTGACGGTACGGTTCCACCGTAGCCGCTGTCGTTAATCAACTTTTTGAACGTAGGGCTTTGGGTTACTGCGCTGACTAGTATGGAGGTCATCTGCCGTGTCCCTTCGCTGTATTTTGCGCTGAGTGCGAGACGGTTTAAATCCGCATCGTTTATTTGCTCCGAGATAAGCAGTTCATCCTTGAAATGTACATCCAGCTCATCAAGAACATCAGCAGGCTGGCTCTCTTCTACGGTTAGCAGAGACTTTAGGCTTCCGCCGACTATTTCAGGCTTTGCTGCTAGGAGTATATTGAAAAACTGTGTTTCTTCACCGAGCTCACCGTTCCAGAAGCATACCGTATCTCCCGCTGCTATGCCAAGGGAGGCAGGTGCGTAGTAGGCATTATCACCGAGTATATCGATGTCTGACCAAAGCACATACTTTATGTCGTTTTCAAGATCGACTACCTCGACAGCGTCTTTATATATACGAAAGTCAAGTGTGCGCACAGCATCGGATTCATCCTCTAACGAAAGAGCTTCATCCAGCAATTCGAATCTGTAATGTCCTCCTTTTGTGTAGGGAGTGACAGGTGAAACGGTGTAGACTCCGCCGCTGCCCGAAACACTGAGTTCCGGGAGCTCTCCTAAGTATGCGGTCGCCAGCACATAGCCGGACAGGTTTTGCGCTGTCAACTCGTCAGGGGATACGATGGAAAATGAAAAGCTTTGGTCGCAGTCCTCTATATATTTCCCAGGGTCATCGTATTGTTTTAAGTTTGTCTGCGTAGGCGTATAGGATGCAAAAAGAGTTATATCACTCGTGATAGGTGCGTCCGAATAGAAAGGCGCTGATACTTCATCGTCCGTATACCAGCCTGTAAAGGAAGAATCCGACTTCATAGGCGTCGGAAGCTCGGTAAGTTTCTCGCCGGCTTTGACCTGTACCGGCGGAATGTCGGATCCGCCGTTGGTCTCGAAGCTGACCGTTTTTATATCGCTGCGTCCTATATCGATTGCATCGGGGAAAATAAGAGCTGCGGCAGGAAGAATGGCAGCGAGCGCCAGGACGACGATTACTATTACCGTTAAGGCTCTCGGGATCCGCCTGAATATCCTTTCGCGAAAAATTATGAGCAATGCTGCGATACAAACGACAGCGACCAGCATGAGCCACCACCAAAGTCCGTAGCCCGTATTGCTGCCGTCGGCTGCCGAAACCGAATCTGCTTCACCTGCTGCAAAAGCAGTTGCCGCAAAAGGAGATAGCAGGATCATTGTACAGAGTAAAATTATAAAAATATTCTTTACTTTCATACCACGCCTCTTAAATCTAAGATGGATTTTTTATCATCGTTGTTTCCTTTTTGAAAATTTATCTTTAAATCATTATCAAGGGTCTTTTAAACCAGTTGAATTTTTTTGGCGTTCTGCATAAGGGTTTTTTCGTAATATAGTTCAAGAACAAAAGCAAGAATTCTATTATGGAAAAAGCAGCAAGAATATTTCAATATTTACGGGTGGATGGTTAACTCGTTAAGTAAAGACTTATATTCTCACATCCGCATATAATTATATAAAAAAAGTGAAAAAAATGGAATACTAAAACGGGTATTTTATATTAAAAAGTATTTGAATGTTTAAATTTGATAAATAAAAGTAAGTAAAAACTAATGAAAAATTCATTGAATTGCATATATCAAAAGTACAGAGCAAATTTCATTAGCATAGCAAACCTTTGAGAATTTGCATTGTAATTTTACGATAAAATTATTAAGTTTATTAAACTTTTTATGCTGTTTAACATATTCAATGTTAGAAAAATTAACTCTCTTACCAACCTTGAATGCTTATGTATGAGAAAATAGACAAGATATTTATCGAGAAAGTCCAAAAAGCACCAAAAGCCATAAAACTGCCGTATAAAGCGATAAGAGACTTTTTTCCACTTGATACTACACCGAAAGAATTTGAAAGAACGATACAAGAGGCTTTGATGGAATATTTCAAGAAACATCCAAAAAAACAGTAGTCAAAGACAACGTCAATAGAGAGATAAGCCGAGAGCGTCAGCAATTAAACTTTTGCTATATAGGTATTATTTTCTATTAATATAGCAGCCGCTGTTTTAAATTATGGCATCTTCAGTATTAGTTATTTTAAAAAAAGCGAAAAAACAAAAAAACTCTTGCACATTACGTTACGTCATGTTTTAAAATATATAAAAGAGAGGTGACGCTATGAGTGAAAAAACATATAAAACTGGAGAAGTAGCAAAACTTGCAGGGATATCAATAAGAACGCTTAGGTACTATGATGCTATTGACTTATTAAAGCCCAGCAAGGTATTAGAAAATGGGCATAGGCAATATAACACGACCGACATTGAGAAACTACAGTTGATATTGGGATTAAAGCTATTAGATTTTTCGTTGGAAGACATAAAAACATATTTGAAAAAGCCGGATATTAATCTAGTTGATATTTTAACCTATCAGAAACAACTGCTTATACAAAAAATCAATTCGTACAAGAGTATTAATAGCAGAATTGATTTTATTGTTGAGCATTATAAAGAAACGGATGCAGAAAGAGTAACTGATATTTTCTCGTTGTATGAAATGTTGCAGATGGTAAATCACAATGAAGTATTAAGTAAGTACTTACCTGAGAAAATACAGGAGGTATTTGCAGGGGTTGATACGCATGGTACACATGCTGAGCTAGACAAAGCACTTAATTTGCTTGCGATCAGTAGTATGAAGAATATTGCTGCCAAAGATAAAAAGTTTATTATAGAAACGTTTGTTAAATTTATAAATGATTGTTTTGGCGAAGTGACAAAAGAGACAATAAAGAAAACCACGATGATGCTGGGTGAAATGTCAGCCAGTGATGTAAATAACAAAATAAACATTGAAGAGATTGATTTATATAATTGGCTGTTTGCTAATTTATTAGATTGAAACGAGGGGAATATGAATAAAACAATTGTAATAACAGGTGGGAATAGCGGTATAGGTAAGGCGCTGATTAAAGATTTTATGCAAGATGGCAATAACGTCATCATGATAGCAAGAGATTCTGAAAAAACAATAAAAGCTTATAATGAGCTGAAATCGCTAGGAAGAGATAACAGTTTAAAACTATTAACTGGTGATTTAAGTGTTCCTGAAGATATTGATAGGATAATTAGCGAGTTAGACCTCCCTATAGACATCTTAATAAACAATGCGGGGCTGTTAAAACGTAAAAAAGAGATGTCAACCGAAGGTATCGAAATGACTATAAGCGTAAATTATTTTGCTGTTTTTCGATTAACAATGGGGCTAATTAATAAGAACAATAGGCCAAAGAGAGTAATAGACATAACATCTGAACTGTTTAAAAAAGGTGAACTAAACATAGACGATATCATTGATCCTCAAAAATATAACGGGCAGCAGGTATATGCGAATTCGAAGCTGGCAAATTTGATGTTTAGTAATGAGCTTTATAAAGAGTATTCAAACAATATTGAAGTTATTGCGCTTCACCCGGGCGTAGTTGCAACGGATTCATTCAGAGATTACCCGAAATGGTTTGCAAACTTACTCAATCGGTTTTTAGAAAAACCGGAATCTGCATCAAAGAAAATATTTGAGATTGCGATTTCAAATAATACAAGCCCCGGTTACTATAGCCAGAATGAATTTATAGGCTCTATTTCTCAATATATCGATAACGAGAAATCAACGGAACTGTTTGAGTTTTCTAAACAATATTTATTATAAAAAGGATTTAATCAGTACAAAGGACGAGGGGTTTGTTTTGCCGGTATACGTATATCTGCATCGTTTTTAGAATACGGATTTTGGCTGTAAATAAATACAGTCAAAAGATATGGAGGAGAAATAATGGACTTTGAATTAGACGATAAAACACGAAAACTCTTTTCTGAGGAAAGAATGGGGAAACTGCTTTTTTCGATGTCTTTGCCTGTTATTGTTGCTATAATTATTTCAGCAATTTACAACGTAGCTGATACAATATATATAGGCAGGAGCGTAGGACAACTTGGGGTAGCCGGTATCGGCATAGGATTTCCTATACAATTGATGATAAACTCACTTGGTATATTGATTGGGCTTGGCGGTGCATCGGTAATTTCAAGAGCGCTGGGAGCTAAGGACATGAGAAAAGCCGAACGTACCGTCGGGACAACATATTTGATCGGTGTTATCATATACATTATATTCATCATTGCTACAATACCGTTTTTGAAAAATGTAGTAAGCGGTCTGGGGGCTAATTATGAGGTTGCCCCTTACGCATTAGAATACCTTAATTATATAATCCCAGGATCAATCTTTATACTTCTAGCTGTTGGGGCAGGCAACCTACTTATGGCTCAGGGAAAACCAGAACTTGCAATGATGCAGTTAGTAGTGGGAGCTATACTTAATCTAATACTCGACCCGATATTTATATTTGTCTTTAAGCTGGGAGTATCCGGCGCTGCTATTGCAACGGTAATCAGCCAAGGGCTGTCATTTTTAATGGTGCTATATTTTCAGTTTTCCAAGATGACAAGCATCATGCCAAAAGCGATTGATTTTATAAAAATAAAACTAAAGATAGTATGGGAGATAGTTTCTCTTGGTACACCGGCTTTTCTGCAGGAGATCGGTGCTTCAATACTTATTATTGTAGTTAATAATGTGCTCAATAATATTGGCGGAGCAGCTACATCTTCGTTGCTTGCAGTATTCGGAATACTTAACAAGCTCCTAATATTCCTTATAACGCCACTTATAGGTATAGCACAAGGATTTATGCCGATTGCCGGGTATAATTACGGTGCAAAAAACTTTGGCAGAATAAAGGAAGCGTTTAAGCTTTCTACAATAAGCGCATTCATAGTAACGCTTGTCATTATTGCAGTAGTATTGGTTTTCCCGGGTGCGATTCTGTCAATTTTCACAGGTAACACTTCACTTATACAAACAGGTATAATCCCATTGAGGGTAATGTACTTAGCACTACCATTTGCTACTTTTAGCGTAGTTGCATCAATGTATTTTATGGGTATAGGTAAAGTAATACCGGCAGTGGTTATATCACTTTCACGACAAACGTTAATATTGATTCCGATACTGCTGATATTATCCTCAATCTTTGGCCTAAACGGTGTATGGATAGCGTTTCCTATTGCTGATTTGCTTTCTGTGATTATTGCAATGATATGGATAAAAATTGAGTTTAGAAGAATACCGCAAATGGAAATTGCTTTGAGCTAGTGTACAAGAGTTATTGTTTGGAGCAACCATAATAGAGAGTTAGACCAAGGGTGCCAGTGCTAACGCTTGGACACAATTTTGGAAGATCACAGTACCTTTTTTGATGCCAGCTTTTACTATAACAACAATTATTAATATTATTCACGGGCTTCAAGCCTGATCACAGGTCGCACCCCACGTGGGTGCGTGGATTGAAACAACTATGCGTAGAATAACTCTCTTGCGATTATATCTTTTTAAAATTCCTGTTTTTCACTCTAAATACTGAAATAAAAGAGAGATATAATGCTTGAATATAGGAACATTGAAGATAATACTGTACATTTTCAAGTTAGAGGTTTAAGTAAACTTATAAAAACAGTCCTTTTTAATAAAATAAAAGTATATAATATATAAGTATAAATGTGTAAAAGAATATTTTATCAACGAGGTAATTTTTGATGCGTAACAACACAGTGGATAATAAATCTATTAAATGGAGATCCTTTTTAAAGGATGTCTTAATCTGTTCTCTCGGAGCTTACGGAGGGCCTGAAGCCCACTATGGCGTTTTTACAGACCAAATGGTTATCAAGAAAAAATATTTAACCGAAGAAGAAATGGTTGAACTGATAGCATTAACAGGGATTCTGCCCGGCCCAAGCAGCACGCAGACAATTATAGCTATTGGGTATAAAACCGGCGGGCCTTTATTGGCACTGCTTACATTCCTAGTTTGGGCTCTGCCTATTCTTATTATTATGACCATTCTTTCTTTCCTGAGCGCTTTTCTATCAGGAATGAATATTTCACAGAACTTTCTACGCTTTATCGGTCCGATGGCAGTAGGGTTTATAATTTCAGCAGCATATAGAATAGGACGAAAAGTTATTAAAGACAAGGTTACTTTTTTGCTGTTTCTATTTGGCGGAATCACAACTTACTTTCTTCATAAACCTTGGATATATCCACTGGTCTTGTTAATTGGCGGGGCTGTAAGTGTTATAGCATCAAAAGAAAAAGAGCTGTGGAATAAAGTAAAAGTTAAACCACCCTGGGGTTATTTAATTATATTCGGTATTATTGCCATTGGAAGCTTGCTCCTAACTTTTATATGGAACAATACGATTCTTCATATATTTGAAAGTTTCTACAGGTTTGGGTACCAGGTAATCGGAGGCGGACAAGTAGTCGTGCCTATGATGTACAGCGACTTAGTTGAAGTCAATCAGTACATGACAAACCAGGAGTTTTTAACTGGATTCGGACTTGTCCAGGGATTACCTGGCCCTATGTTTAGTTTCAGCGCCTATGCAGGTGGAATGGCAGCTAGAGACGGAAGTATATTTGATCAGGTATTAGGCGCTGCAATGGGCGGCACAGCGATATTTCTGCCCGGTATTCTTTTAATCTATTTTATTTATCCTATATGGGAAAGTATTAAAGGCATAAAAGGCATAAAAATATCTTTGAAGGGAATATCAGCTGTTGCAAGCGGACTGATTGCAGCAGCTGCTGTCATACTAATGCAAAGAAGTGGATTTACACTTGAAAACATAGTCGTTATGGTAATAACTGTCGTACTTTTATTTATTAAAAAGATACCTGCCCCGCTGATCGTAATAGCCACAATAGCTGCTGGATTTATTATTTAAAATTTTTAAATCAAATGTAGATTTCATATTTGTCTATTATTTGATTTTTATGATACAATACAGAAAAATACAGCAGATATTGAAAGGGGTTAGTTATGGAAAAAAATAATAATTTGGTTGCTCTTAAAATTCTTATGATACTTGGGCTAATGCTAATGTTGGTTGTTAACATGTTAGCCAACATACTTCCCGTAGGAGGAGTCAATTCTGGAGAAGTTTCTGATTCCTATCCAAACCTGTTTGCCCCTGCACCTATAACCTTTATGATATGGTTCTTGATATATGTGCTTCTAATTATATTTATACTTTATACTCTAGGGGTATTCAAAGGAAGTAATAACGAGCTAATTGGAAAGATAGGATTTCCTTTTATTCTTTCTTGTGTATTTAATGCAGCATGGATATTCTCCTGGCATTATAAGATAATATGGCTTTCGATGATATTGATACTTGCGATATTTATTAGCCTTCTTGTGACTTATATTAGAATAAATAAGTTTAAGCTTGAATGTAAAGAAAAGTGGTTTGTCAGGTTACCATTTAGCATTTATTTTGGGTGGCTAACAGTTGCAACTGTTGGCAACGTGGCTACAATGTTAGTAAGCTTCAATTTAAGAGGTTACGGATTATCTCAGCCTGTATGGATGATTATCATAGCTATAATAGCTGCAATAATTGGAATAGCAAATACTCTTGTAAAAAAAGATACTTTTTACGGTCTTGTCTTTATTTGGGCCTATGCTGGAATTCTTATAAAACATCTTTCTTCAAGTGGATTTAACGGAGAATACATGGTAGTTATAATAACAATCTGCATTGCACTCCTGCTTTTGGTTGTATCGTCTGTTATTGCAGCAGTGAGATATTGGAGAAAAAAAGCTTAGATAAATCATATATGAAAATTAGGCAAATCAAATAAACATAGTTTGTTATTTGATTTGCCGTTTTTCGATATTAAGCTTGTACTAATTTATTCAGAAAGAATACTGATTATCGAAAAGTGTTATATAAAAAAACAGTAATAATCGAAGGATGAAAAAATGCAAATCTTCTACTTGTCGAGCTTTTGGATGATTACATCATTTATTGTAGGATGGGCGGTATTTCAAGGGGGTGCAGCACTAATTGGAAACCGTATGCCCGATTATTTTTTCAAAGATAAAGGATTATTCAAAGATTTTAAATTTGAATCTGACTCTTTTTATCGAAGAACATTTAAAATAGATAAATGGAAAGAACTCTTGCCGGATGGAGCTGCTGTACATAAGAGGGGATTTCGAAAAAAGCGGTTGGAAAGTAAAAACTCTGAGTATATTAAGAAATTTATATTAGAATCCAAACGTGCTGAGTTCGTACATTGGATTGCGATATTACCGTTCTGGATCTTTGGATTTTGGGCTCCTCCAATAGTGATTCCTATAATGTTTTTGTACGGGCTATTAATTAATATTCCATGTATAATAGCGCAGAGATACAATCGCCCACATCTGCGAAGGATTTTACATAGAATGGAACTGCGAGCAAAAGGCAACTTGTAAAGACATTCATAATGTTATAATTATTGTAGCTGATAAGTGTTAGGAGTTAATTATGATATCTAAAGTCAAAAAAATATTGCAGAACAACAATTTATGTGTTCTGAGCACATGCAGCAAAGATGTACCTGATGCTTCTTTAATGCTGTATATATGTGATGAAAGCTGTACAAAAATGTATATGCTTACGCTAAAGGATAGCACAAAATACTTGAATATTGCTGGAAACAAAAATGTAAGTATTTTAGTAGACACCAGAGACAGTGAAAAAGATGAAACTTCTCAGACAAAAGCTTTAACTATAAATGGTCAAGCTTATATAATTGAAGCCGGAGAAATTACAGATAAATTAATAAAGCAACTTATTAATAAGCACGATAGACTTGTTAATCTAGCCTCAAATAAAGATGTTCGTGTTGTAGAAGTTTTGATCAAAGATATTTTATTTCTTGAGGATGTTGATACGGCTAATCATATAAAATTATATTAATGAGAAGCGGCATAAACGATAATTATGCCAAATAACATATTCAGTTAAGAACACGTATATATTAAGTCTTATTTCTAAAGGAGAAATAAAATGTCATCTTTTAAAGACTTAAGGATCGTAGATAATTTTTATCAAACTTCTGCATTTTTCCCGATGCCCACAATTTTAGTTTCAACGCTGTGTGAGGACGGGCTTACAAGCATTGGTTCATATTCCTTATGCAGCCCGTATTATGTAGCCGGTAAGGATTATTACACAATGATTCTTTGCCTGAGAAACAACTCAAATACTGCCAGGAATATATTGAACAACTCAAAATGCGCATTGAATTTCATAACAGCCAAAAGCAGATATTTCAAAGAAGCAGTGCGGCTGGGGTATCCGGGTGACGAGCCAAAAGAAAAGATGAAAAATCTATTGTTCAAACTGGAAGAAGGTATGGCAGAAGGTAAGCGGCCTAAGATAGTCAGTGAAGCTTTCCAGGTGTTTGAATGCACATGGCTTAGAGAACTTGACGGTGCAAAAGAAGATAAAGTGCAGGAAAGCTATTCTCCGCCATATCATGATTTTAATGGCATAACCAGCGAAACTGGTGCTCATTTTATACTTCGAATAGATAAGATATTGATGAAGGAGAAGTATAGGGATACAATTGTGAATGGAACAAAGGCCAGCGGTTTTCCTGACATCCCAATTGACTACGGTTACAGAGACAATACACACTTTTGGTACGCTAAATCAGGAAAACCAAGAAAAGAGCCGATACCAAAAAAAGCGGGAATGAACGTACAGGTGGTTGTATATGCATCAGAGCGGATAGACCCTGAAGTTAGGTTCACAGAAGAAGCATGTGAAAAACTCGTAAAGGTTCCCAGGGTATTTCTTAACACGGTTCTGAAATCCTGTGTTAACTGGGCAAAAGAGAATGATGTTTCTCTTATTACTAAGGAACACATGGAGATTATAAATGACAAGCGAAGTGAAGAGAAGGGTAACCCACCCCCACAGAATTGTAAAAATTGAAAGTGGTGAATGAATAATAAAATGCACTTTCGGCTCTTCAGCATTACTGGTGGTAGGTTAAAATACGTGAAGAATATTTAGAAAAGCAAATAGAACATGGCGAGCAATCCGATAGTATTTGGATATAAAATTAAGAATTAAATGGATAGAACTATACTGCACTGCGATTTAAACGGCTTTTACGCATCAGTCGAGTGCTTATTAAAACCAGAGCTTACAAACGTTCCTATGGCGGTCAGCGGCAATGTTGAAAACCGCCATGGCATTATATTGGCCAAAAACGAACTAGCCAAAGGATACGGTATAAAAACCGCAGAAACAGTTTGGCAAGCAAAGAAAAAATGTCCTGAGCTTATATTGGTGCCACCGCATCACGATTTGTATTCTAAATACTCAAAGATTGTTCGCAAGATATATGACCGCTTCACTAATAGGGTAGAGCCTTTTGGCATTGATGAAGCCTGGCTTGATGTAACCGGGAGCCTAAATATTTTTGGCAATGGCAAAGAAATTGCTGATAAGATACGCGAAACTATAAAGAGCGAGGTCGGATTAACTGCTTCGGTTGGAGTTTCATTCAACAAAATATTTGCAAAGCTAGGCAGTGATTATAAGAAGCCGGATGCGACTACAATTATAAGCAGGGAGAACTATAAGGACATAGTATATCCGCTGCCCGTATCAGCTCTGCTATTTGTAGGCAAGTCAGCTAAAGCAAGGTTGGCTGAAATCGGTATCGATACAATAGGTCAGCTTGCAGATTCAAATAAAAATCTCCTTATCAACATATTTGGCAAATCCGGCGCCGTTATGCACGACTACGCTAATGGGCTGGATAATAGCGAAGTGCAGCTATCAAATGCTGTTCAGGATATAAAATCAGTTGGCAGAGGTATGACGTTCAGTCATAACCTAATTGGATTAAATGATATTAAGGAAGAAGTATTACCGCTCGCAGAGGACGTTGCTACAAGATTAAGAGAAAACGGACTTAAATGCTGCGGAGTGCAACTTACTATAAGAAACCCGGAGTTTAAAGATATCACAAGGCAAAAGCAGCTTAGACAACCTACATACCTGATAATTGAGATATTTGAAGCAGCAATACAAATACTTAGAGAGCAATGGGACTTAAACAAACCAATACGCATGCTCACAGTTACAGGGATAAACCTTGTTTCTGAAAATGAAGGAGAGCAGTTAAGTATTTTTGATTTAGGAGAAGGTTCAAAAAGAGAGAGGATTGAAAAGTTAGAAAAAACAGTGAGCGAAATTCGACACCGCTATGGTAAAGAATCTATTTCATTAGGTGCGTATATACACAAGGATGAGAATAAGAATAAATAGTATTTTCATAGAAATAAAAGCTAATGGAACCAATCCGCTAAAGCTGTAATATCAGGTTTATATACCATCAGAACAAAGACAACAACCAAGGGTAAAACACCGGCCAAGCTAATCCGCCAGCGTAATTTTAAAAGCCGGACAAGTTCGTCTGGAAGGTTTTGATCGTCCGGGCTAATCTGGGACAAAAGTCGTTTAACCTTGTATTGTGTAGGTATATCAGATGCAATCCAGACAATGCCCGAGAGTAAAAAGAGAAGAAAACTGACGGACAGCCAACCAATATGCCAAAGGTCTCCCAATTGGAAACTTAAGGAAAGCCCGCTTATCAGAGAAAGAATGATCAGCGGAGATGAAAACATGGAGTCCAGGAACGCTACTGTATTGTAAGTATGAAGAATAATTTCTTTGTTTTCTGTAGTAAAGCTCCGCTTCTCCCATAATATACCAACGATTGCATTTGCAAAGAACAGAGAGATGGCAATAATATGCAAAAATTGAGCATGTCTTAGAAAAGCGGGATTTTTTAAAAGAGCAACAAAGGTATCTTGAAAAATAACGGCAAACCCTATTAACCCAGCCATGATGACGATAAAAACAGTCAAGATGGTTTTTGTCTTAATGTATGTTTTCATTAATATATTGAATCACAGATTCAAATACATTACAATAGGCAATAAATAGTTGTTCTTTTGCTTTTTATTTATTCAAAGTAGTGAAAATTTATTACAACTTGAGAAACCTACAAAGGAAATGATTTTATGAATGCTGCAGTTAGAAAATACTGGCCCAAATACAAATTGTCAAACATATATGCTATGATCAAGAATATGAAACGCCGTCCAGAAAAAAATTCAAATCGCTTTATGGATAAATTTGTAGTAATAACAGGGACAACATCAGGGATCGGATACTATACTGCTCGAAAATATGCTTCAATGGGTGCTAATATCCTAATGGTGAATAGAAATCTGGAGAAATCAGAGTCAGTAAAAAAAGAAATAGCTGAAGAATTCGGTGCTGAAGTTGAATATCTCATTGCAGATTTAGCGCTTTTATCAGATATACAGCGGGTAGGGCAACACCTGCTGTCTCTAGAAAAGCCGATCGACGTGCTGATTCATAATGCTGGTTTACATTTGAAATCTCGTACTGAATCTCCTTTTGGTCTCGAAATTAACTTTGCTATTCATTATCTTTGTCCCTTAATCATTAACAAGATGCTGATTCCAAAATTTCAGCATGACCGAACAGGAAGAATTCTATTGGTAAGCTCGGAGGCCTATCGCTTTGCAGTTTGGGGCTTGGATTTTGACGATCTTCAGTGGAAGAAGCGGCGGTATACCGGAATCAAAGCATATGGGGCTGGGAAGCTGGCGCAGCTGCTGTTTATGCATTTGCTTTCTGATGAGCTGGCTCCTTACAACGTAACAATTAATGCGATGCATCCTGGGATGGTTCGGACAGAGACTGGCAAGGATAATGGTAGAGGGTATCAATGGTATAAAAAGAACATCATTAATAAGCTTTCGGCCTCTCCTGAAATTTCCGCCGATGCACTTTACTATCTTGGTACTTCTCCAGAACTTTCACAAATTAGTGATATATTTTACCATTTGACGACGGAAGAAGAATTGGCGCCTCCGGCACTCGATCTAGACGCAGCGGAAGACCTCTTAACAATAACCAAAGAGTTTTTAAATAAAGAAGGTATTATCTTATAATTCATAACGATATCATTATATTGATTAAATATAGAAAACGCAGAGCAGAGCTGAAAAACAATTTGACAAAACTAAATTGGAAAATAATAATATATATGTGACTTTGTCACAGTTTACATCCAGGAATTATATATAATGATATTATCAATAATGATTATTAATAGTGGAGGAAAACTAAAATGGAAAAAGTTTTAAGTAAATTAAGAAGATTCAACATTATAATGGGAGCACTGCATCTTGTACAGGGAATAATAATGCTTATACTCGCAACTAGTGTAATCCAAAAGATATCAGAATTTGCACCGGAAATTAAACAGTTCTACATAACTTACAATGTAAGTACTCAGTCATTGGAAACAGCCGGCCGCTCGATATTTGAACTTCCATTCGGTATATTGGTTGCAGTTTTCCTACTGATATCTGCAGCAGCACACGCATTGATTTCCTTGCCTAACAAGCTAAATGCAATTTATAATTCTGATCTGGAAAAGGGAATCAATAAATTCCGTTGGTTTGAGTATGCGCTTAGTTCATCAATCATGATTGTACTTATTTCTACTTTGTTTGGCATCTATGATATTGGCACACTTGTATTGATATTCGTAGTCAATGCTTCAATGAACCTGTTCGGGTTAGTTATGGAACAGTTAAACTCCAAGCGTAACGACGGCAAAGTCAATTGGGGACCGTTTGTTTGGGGATCGATTGCCGGATTAGCTCCGTGGGCAGTAATAATAACTTACATGGTTGGCACAGGCAATTATGACATGGTACCGTGGTTCGTATGGGCAATCGTAGGAACATACTTCGTAGCTTTCAACACCTTCCCGATAAACATGATACTGCAATACAAGAAGGTTGGAAAATGGAAGGATTATCTTTACGGAGAGCGAACATATATAGTATTGAGCCTCGTAGCTAAATCGATTCTTGCATGGCTCGTATTGTTTGGAGCAATGCAACCTTAAAATATGCATAGTATAGGTATATGGAGAGAGGTAAAGTAAGTAAAGCATCGCTTTAGCGGTGCTTTACTTATATTGATTACAGTTGTTATGATAATATTTCTTTGAATCTCATATAGAAAAGTATAAAAACGAACAGATTAGACAAAAATAAAGGTAGAAGCATTTGCTTGTAGCAAATGCTTTTTTGCTGCCCAAAAAAGAAAGGAATTGAATATGAACCAAGACAAAAAATGCGCATATCCAAACTGCAGCGAATGCGTTTCAAGTTATAGCATCCCGTTATGCATGTTAGACGAAGCAGGGATTGACACGAGTAAAGACATATTAATTGAACCGCATGACGGATATGTAACAATAAAACAAGATGAAGGAGGCAACGAATGAAAATAACACAAAAATCGATTGTACTGGTGAGGGTGAACAGTGAAAACTTTGTCCTTATGACGGACAAGATAGGAGAACCTGAGAAAACGAAGATGGAAGACATAGCTGACAGGCTTGACGTGTTTTGCGAAGGACTTGCAAATAAAACTACACTTGAGCTTTTAGATGCTTTTAAAACCACAATTCAAAACGAGATAGGTATTGAAGTATCAATGCTTGGTGCCGATATGGAGATAAACATCAACAGCATCGATTTTGCGGTGCCGCAAAAGGACAATCATTTCAGTTATATGGGAAATAACTGGTTTGAAGGTGAGGTTGATGGATATAAAGTAAGCGCCAAAGTGTATTCGGAGCCTTCAAAGTTCGGAATAGATAATGGCAAGATCAGCAAACTCCTAATAAGAGATAAAGATGGTAAAGAAATCATAAGCTATGACAGAGGCTGGGATAAAAGACCGTTATATGAGCATAAAGAGATATATGAGAAAGTGCTGAAAGTGCTTGAGATCCAGCGCCTTGAATTGAACGTAAAAGAGCAACGGAATCAAACTGACCACGAAAGATAACTTTTTGCACTTTTATATTGACTAGTGGCAGCTTTGCGTATATGGTGTGTGCTTGCAAGCCAACTATATAAAAGTCAAGTAGAAATTGACGATTAAATAGTTGTATGATAACAAGAGGCTAAAGCCTCAAATAGAACATTGAAAAATTAATATGGTTAGAGATTAATTTTGCGGAACGAAGGTGCGGGTGTATCTTAGAACCGAGAAGACAACACGAACGAGTTTCTTTGAAACATGCCCGAGTGCAACTAAATGGTGTTTTCCCTCCTTTCGTTTTTTAGCATAGTAAGATGCAAAGGTACTGTCGTGGTGAATAATAATTGATGCGGCAGTATGAAAAGCCCACCGTAAATAAGAAGATCCACGCTTTGAAGCAGTGAGCCTGTTTGCATCATAGTTACCTGACTGGTGAACCACAGGGTCAAGTCCCGCAAAAGCAAGTAACTTACTAGGTGAATCGAAGCGCAAAATATTTCCGATTTCTCCAACGATTATTGCACCGGTTACGTAGCTTATACCTGGGACGGATAAAATAACAGGGCAATTTGCGTCCATTATTTTGCGAATTTGGGCTTCGTATGTCTTGATCTGATTATGCAAAGTGCGAATCATCTCAACGCATAGCTTGATTTGGAAGGCATAAAGTTCGTCTTTGTCGCCTATAGTGTTCTTGGACAGTTCCTTGATTAAAGCGGCTGTTTGCCGCCCATGACGGCCATTCGAGTGTTTTCTGATTGTGTTTGTTAGTCCGTCAATTCTTGCTTTAGCAATATTGGATGGAGTGCTGTACTTGTAGAGTATCTCAAGCGAAACATTGATATGTAGCCTTGAAAATACCGATAAATACTCAGGGAACACCATTGTAACAAGGGCATGCAGTTCTTGCTTATGTTTGGTCATTTGCTTTACAAGAGAAATCCTGCGCCTTGATAATGATTTTAGAGAACGACTGTGATATGATGCAAGAGTATAGGGTTTGAACTCTTGGTTTCGCATAAGAAACGTACAAATGGACTTGGCATCAATTGTATCGGTTTTAGTTTTACGAACAGATGATGCCTTACGCTCCATATTGGTGAGCAGTGGGTTTATCAGCATGGTGTCAAAGCCATTACCGACAAGGTAGTGCAGGATATTATGGCTGTAATGCCCAGTGGATTCAAGCCCTATACGCACATTATCGCCACCTAGCTTATTAATCAAGTTACAAATGAGCGTTTTCAATTCTTCGAATCCTTTGCTGTCGTTGCTAATAGTAAGAACCTGTGCCGACTGTATGTTTGCGCTGCTGACGATATAACAGTCATGCTTTTTACTTGCTGCATCAATACCAACATAAATCATATTCATACCCCCAAAGTTAATTTGATAAATTGTAGCGAACGCCAGTGAATAATAATTACATGTAACCTAGTTCTTTATAACCTGTCAGAATCAAACGACCTGCAGTAACCAACACTAACATTATGATCTGACCAGTTTTCAGGGGACCCTTACTGCATTAATCCAAGCTGGAATATCCCCGCTTCGATTGATGTATAGCGCATTACCTTTTGCCTCAGTCAGTGTTGTTGTAGCGATGTATTTTATGGAACTTGTAAAGTAACACCTGCAATTATAATTTCGCTTGCAAGACAAGCACTGCAATTGATTCCTTTATTACTGATATTTTCGGCTTTTTGGGGCTTAACTGGGTTGTGGGTATCATTCCCTGTTGCAGATATTTTGTCAGTTATTATTGCAATTATATGGATGAAAAAGGAGTTGAAATCATTTAACCTATATGATATGAAAAACATGCGAAAACTATAGGGACCGTCAATCTTTTTGGATAAAATCTGCTAAGATGGAAAGACTAAAAACAGTTATTCCAAGCGTGTATAGTAACTGAAAGCTTTGAATTTGCACCCCTCTTTGGATAAAATGCACACTCCCTACAGCAAATCGTTGAAATTTAGCCTAGGGGTGTGTATTTTATCAATTTGTAGTACTATAGTAAAACAAAAAGTGCGCTTCCTGCGTGCTTTTTTATTTGTAATCTAGGGGATCTCGAGTTTGCACACACTGTATGATGCGAGCCGCTACCAGCCTGTTCCCTATGGGTATGGCAGATGAAGGCAGGAGAGGTGGCCTGAAATATAGCGTTCGCGACTGGCGCAAGCCCAATAGGCGGGGATTAATAAGCGCCCATCACCGAGCATTTTTATTTTGCGCGTAATTTTTCTCGGGCCAGCACAATCATCTCCCTACCAAATCACATCTTGACAATATCATTTCGCGCGCTTAACATATACAATGATTGGATTGTTTTAACGCTGATCAACGAGGTGAGTATGAGTAAGAAAAAAACAAGCATCAGTGAATCGGTATATGAATATTTAATGGAAATGATATTGTCGCTGCAAATCAAGCCTGGCGAGCGCATTTCTGAAGAGCGGATTGCAGGCGAGTTTGGCAGTAGCCGCGCGCCAATACGCGATGCTCTCAAAAGGCTACAGAATGAAGGTATTATCAATATCTACCCCAACCGTTTTGCCGAAGTGGCAACCTATACCGATGAGCAAATCAAACAGATCGGCATAACCCGTATTTTTTTAGACATAATGGGGATCAAGCTAGCGCTGCTGCATGGAAGCCAGCTCGATTTTGCAAATATGTTGAATTTGGCAAAAGCGGCCTATGACGCAGCGCTGGCGGGAGACAAGGGCATGCGAATCAAAAAGGACTGCGATTTTCATATGCAGCTAAGTAAGATCAGCAAGAACGAGATGCTGTGCAAATTTGCCAACGAGCTTTACCTCCGCATCAAATTTATACAGGCTAGCCGCTATACAAAGCTTCCCGATCCCGAATATCAGCTTAACCAGCATAAACACATTGTAGACTTAATGAAGCAGCGCAAAGAGGAGGAAGCCATTATTGCGCTCACATCGCATAACATGAATTTTCATGGTCTTGCTAACGATTACCCCATCGAGTTTTTTATAACCACACAAGTATCGGGAGTATAATTTTTTCAAATTTATTGTCGACAATAAATATTATTTGTTGACAATTTGCTTCAGCTAATATAATATAAATATTAAAAACAACGACGCAGATGCTCTCCCAGCATTTGCCGAAAATTTAAAGAAGAGGATTATGATGGAAAAACGTAAGCTAGGCAATAGCGATCTAATGATTACAACCGTATCTCTTGGTACATGGGGTATCGGCGGGGATTACTTTGGAGACGCTGATGAGAAAGCAGCGATTGATGCGTTGCGTGCCGGTGTAGATAACGGTATCAACTTGATTGACACTGCTCCGGTATATGGACGCGGACGGTCGGAAGAGATAGTGGGAAAAGCTATACAAGGCGGTTACCGAGATAAAATCGTATTGGCCACAAAATGCGGTTTGATGCGGCGCGCAGAAGAGTATTATATGTGCTCTGACCCGTTTTATCTTCGAGACGGCGTGGAAGGTTCGCTGCGCCGGCTGGGCGCGGATGTGATCGACCTAATGCAGATTCATTTTCCGGATCCGGTATGCCCGATCGAAGACACAATGAACGAACTTATGAAAATGAAGCAAGAGGGCAAGATCCGTTATATCGGCGTATCCAACTTTTCAATAGAGCAAATGGAAGCAGCAAAGCAATGCGGCGAAGTGGTCAGTCTGCAGCCGAAATACTCTATGATCGACCGGGAGATTGACGACGAGATCCGCCCATATTGCATCAAAGAGAACATCGGCATATTGACATACGGTTCGATCAGCGGCGGAATTCTGACCGGGAAGTATCAGACACTGCCCGAAAAGAGCCTCACTGAAAATCGTTGGCAGTTCTACAAAGGCTTTAGCGAGCCAGGGTTTTCTCAGGTGAAAAAGCTGCTTGAAACGGTCGAACAAGTTGGACAAGAAATCGGCAAAAACGCCACGGATGTATCAATTGCTTGGGTCACGCACCGCGAAGGTGTGACCACCGCGCTGGTGGGCGTAAAGTCTGTAAAGCACGCGATTGCAAACGCCGCATCTGGCGAAGTTATCCTAACCGCAGAGCAGGTTGACAGAATTAACAAGGCATATAACGAAATATTTAATCAATAAATGAAGGGGACAATATAAATGAACAAATACTATATAGGGCTTGAGCATGTTGGTTTGTTCACAAACGACGCGGAGGCATCCCTCAACTTTTACGTAAACAAGCTGGGTTTTGATTTGGTATCGAAAGAAAAATGTGTGATTGACGGCAACGAGCTGTTGCTCTACTTTGTGCAAGCCGAATCATGCGTCCTCGAGCTGGTGCAGCTGCCCGATCCTGCAGTGGTGGAAGGTCGCTCAGCCGGTATCATCGACCATTTCGCAATCAAAGTAAAGGATATTGACGCCGTTGCAGCCGAGCTGAAAGAAAAAGGCATTACGTTTGAAACGGAGACGGCCAACGATGTCGACATCTTTGAAAGCGGTGTACGGTCCATATTCTTCAGCGGCCCGTCGGGCGAGCGGATTGAGTTTTGCCAGCATAATTAGTGCCGATATCATATGATGATATAAAAAGAGGGCACCAAGCCGGTAGCCAGTACACATCAAAAGCAGTGATGGCTCTATTTAAGCAGTATGGGATTCGTCAGAGATTCTCACGTGCAGGGATGCTTGGTGATACCGAATGGTCGGAAAGCTTCTTTGCAACCAGGGTATGTTTCAGATTTCGTGTTTTCTCCAAAACGGATGTAATCTTTAACAGTTAAAATCATGAGGGTTAAGGGTATTTTCACTCTTAACCCTCTTCGCTACAGTACACCTATTAAGACTGGCATGTCAAGGAGTAAAGGGCGCAGCCCGATCATTGATTTGCCTGTATTAATTGGTGTGTTCGTTATTCAGGGATACGCTCTTCAAAATAAATGGATAGCTGGGAATAGATTTGTCCCCAGTCCCTGCGTCGACCAGCCCATTTTTTAGAGATATCCACAGTGGCTAAATACAGCATTTTAAACAGGCTGTAATCTGTTGGGAAACCGCCCTTATTTTTTGTGGCCTTTCGGAGCTGGCGGTTATAGCCCTCAATGGTGTTAGTCGTATAAATCAGCTTACTGACCTCGTCGGGATACTTAAAATATGTTGATAATTAGGCCCAATTTTTACGCCAGGAAATTGCGATTTTAGGATACTTTTTGCCCCAGCTCTCATCGAATTTTTCAAGCTCGGAAAACGCAGATTCTTCACTAGCGGCCGTATATACTCCTTTTAAATCCGCCATAAGCGGCTTTAGATCTTTATATGACACATATCTTGTGCTGTTGCGAATCTGATGGATTACACAGCGCTGTATCTAGGTTTCAGGGAATACTGCACTTATTGCTTCAGAGAAGCCGCTCAACCCATCAACACTGGCGATAAGGATATCTTGTACGCCCCTGTTCTTCATCTCGTTTATGACTGACAACCATAACTTAGACGACTCGTTTTCTCCTACCCAGAGCCCTAATATGTCTTTTATACCGTCTAAATTGACGCCAATAGCAATGTATACGGCCTTTTTAACAATGCGTCCTTCGTGTCGGACATGATAATGTATCGCATCTAAATAAACCACCGCATACACACTCTCAAACGCTCGCATCTGCCAGGGCCTGGGTATGGATTGGTCGTAGCGAGGGTATTCCTTCGCTATGGGCAGCACTTTATCAGTTATTCTGCTGATGGTGCTGTCGGAGATATCGAGCTCGTATAAATCCTTTATATGCGCTTCCATGTCTCCTGTTGTCATTCCATTGGCGTACATGGATATGATCTTACGCTCGATTTCCTCATCAAGCATTCTCTGGTGCTTGCCTATCAGCTTCGGTTCGTATTCTCCTTGCCTGTCACGGGGTACTTTGACATCTACTTCACCGTAACTCGTTTGCAGCGTTTTTTGCCCATAGCCGTTTCTTGAATTGTCAGTCTCTTTGTTCTGTATGTCGTACTTCTCATAGCCCAGTTCGTCATCCAGCTCACCTTCCAGGCTGCCGTTCACCATTTCTTCTATGAACTCTTTCATGATGTTGTTTAAATCTTGCCCGTCCTTGAGCGGAGTTTCATGAAGCAGTTCCCTTATGAGTTCTTTGCGCCTTTTCTCTTCTAAAGTTGTTGCTCTTCTTTTGGTCAGGGCCTGCCCCAGCGAAGCGAGGGTATAATATTAAACATCCATTATGGTGTTTTTATTTTACAACATTTTGGAGGTTTACACGAACTTTGAAACAACGTCTGCAACCATGAAGAAAGAGATGATACACAGGACACACTATGAAACGAAAGAGTCTGTACAAACAGCAGTGTTTGATTATATGGGTATTCAACACTTTTTCGGACAGTTTGCTAAACAACGCTTGCTAGAAGCCCCTGGTTCCAACGTATTAGCCATTGCTTAGGGCTGATGTAACCCAAACGTTTTTGTATTCTCCCCGTATTGTAGAAACCCTCAATATACTCAAACATCTTCTGTCTTGCTTCAGCTCTCGTCCTGAAAATGGCCCAATGAACGGCTTCCTTTTTCAAGTTTGCGAAGAAGCTCTCACTCCAGCTATTATCACCAGGTTTGTCGACCCTAGAAAAGCTCTGCCTTATCCCTTCTCTAATAAGCAGGTTTTTACTTTAATGCTTGTATACTGGCTGCCTCTGTAACTATGAAACATACATCTTTCCGATATATCCCAGCGTTTAATCGCTTTTCGGATCGTCTTGATGACAAGTGCTTCTTTCATATGGTTATCCAAGCTTTGAACTAGGACAATACTACTTTTAACATCTTTGATTTGACAGATATATTCAAAACCTTCTCCAGTTCTCACATAGCTAATATCGCTTGAAATAACCTGGAATTGCGAATGAACAGCTAAACCTCTAGTCAGATTAGGATATCCGCTCTCTCATGCCCTACGACTGTTTGTGAGGGATATCTGTCGCCTTTTCGGTGGATCGAGTGTAATCCTTGTATATCCAGGTATTCTCGCACTTTATAGAAGCTGCAGGCGTACCCTAACTGTCTTAGCTTCTCGCATACCCGATTCGCACCATATGTTCCTTCACAGGATAAAAAAGCAGCCTTTACACGATTGGCGTACTCAAGCTCTCGCTTCTCCCTTTCAGTTCTTGTTCGTTTCCAGTTGCAATATCTTATTCTGGATACTTCGAGTTGTTTAGCCCACTTTGATTCGGGATATTCTGGATGCTCACTGATAAAGTAATACTTTACTTCTGGAGCTTCGCAAAGTAGGCCGCGGCTTTTTTTAACATATCACGCTCCATTTTTAGTTCAGCGCTCTCCAAACGAAGCTTCTTGACTTCCTCTTCTATTGTGGCATATGGTGTCTTGCCTCCATCTTTGTTGTATTTCTTTCGCCAGTTATACATCAAGTTTTCTGCTATGCCTAAATCAAAGGCGATTTCTTTAACTGTTTTTGAACTGGCATAGCTTAATTTGACTTCATTGATCTTAAATCCTCGTCGTATTTGTTTCGTTTCTTCGACATGGTTTTTCCTCCTGTATTGTCTATTATACTCTCTTACCATACTGTCCGAAATTTTAACACACTCCCTTTTATTTTGTTTGCTAGCCATGGACTTGCTTTTGATGAAGTTTGTTCTGCAAAGCATATCTTATTTTTTATTTAGCCTGGTATAAGGTTTAGTAAAAAGCACTGGCTGGAGTAGAACCGGATGCCTGCTCCAACTAGCTAATAAAACTGGGGCTTTTTAATCTAATTCTACATATATTGAGTTGCAATTTCAGATTGCATTAGGTTATAAATCGCCTATAGAGTTAGAAAAACTTCGATTTAACTCATAAATCTTATCTAGGTGTCCAGTTAATTGGGTATAGTCCGTTATAATAACTTTGGAGTTGGTACAATTCTCGGGGGATATGCCACTTTTTTACAGACAGGAATAACCCCCGTCGATAATCAGGTTGTGGCCCGTCATATAGGTAGAAGCCGATCCTGCCAGATAAATCACCGCGCCAATCAATTCTTGCGGGTCTCCCATATGGCCAAGCGGTATCAGCGGCAGCCATGCCTCAATCAGCTCTTTTGGCGCGTCTACCGACATCGGTGTCGCGATATAGCCGGGACTGATGGCGTTAACACGGATGCCGTTTTCTGCCCACTCGATAGCCAGCGATCTGGTCATATGGATCATCCCCGCCTTGGAAGCGTTGTATGACGCCTGCATCTGCGGAATATTGACGATCGCCCCGGACATGGATGCGTTGTTGATGATGCTGCCGGCAATGCCGCGCTTAATCATGATCTTGACGGCCGACCGCGCGACAATATATGCGCCCGTCAGATTGATGTCGATCACTGACCGCCATTCATCCACTGTAGCGTCCAGCGCATTTTTGTGGATGCATATCCCCGCGTTATTGAAAACAATATCGAGTGATCCCAGCTGCTTGACCACTTCATTCAAAGCTGAATCCACCTGCTCTTCCACTGTCACATCCGCGATTAAGTCAAGTGCGATATTGCCGTCCTTCTCAATGAGATCCGACGTTTTTTTTGCGCCGGTTCGGGAGATGATTGCAATCTTCGCCCCGGCTTTCGCAAGCCCGCGTGCGATAATCTGCCCGATTCCCCTGCCACCTCCTGTGACCAGCGCGACCTTTCCCTCCAGAGTAAACATATCATCTAAATACATGGATTAACCTCCCGCTTGCGATATAGGTTTAAATTTTCAGTCGAGGCTGACGATGACTTTCATAACCAGGTCTTTTTTATGATCAATATACTCATATGCCTTTAAATAATCTTCAAATACGAACCGATCGGTAATCAGGGCTTTCGTATTGATCTTGCCGCTGCCGACCAAATCAATCGCCGTATCAAAATCCCCCTTCTTATACATCAGGGTGCCTATAAGCCGCAGTTCCCGATCCTGCAACAACCCGAGGTCAACGCTGGCCTTGTCGGCAAACACCGCGACGACCACGATATCCGTCCCCTTGCGCGCATTGGATATGGCGGTGCCTATAGTAGCTTTAACGCCCGCGCAATCCAGTATGCAGTCAGCCTTATCAGGCCCGAAATGCTTCACAATAGCTTGACTGACATCCTCTGTTTTAGAATTAACGCAAAAATCGATGCCGCATGTCTTTGCTTTTCCCAGACGGAAATCGCTTACATCCGTTATCATCACCTTGTCAGCGCCCAGCGCTTTGGCGGTCTGCCCGACGAGATTTCCGATGGGGCCCGCTCCCAGTATCAATACTTTTTTCCCCTCAACGCTGCAAAGACGCTTCAAAGCATGTACTGCAACAGCCACCGGTTCCACCATTGCCACATCGTCAAAATCTTTGATGTTTCCTGCTTTTAACACAAGGTCCGCTTTAACAGCAAAGTAGTCCGAAGCGACGCCCATCGTCATAAAACCGAAAACCTTGAGGTTATCGCAGATATGATACTGGCCGTGCAGGCAGGAATAGCATTTGCCGCATACGATTTGCGGTATAATTGTCACGACATCCCCTTTTTCGAAGCCATTTACGTTCTTCCCGATTTTGGCTATCTCGCCGGAAACCTCATGCCCCTGCACAACCGGGTAGACTGTAAATGGATGTTTCCCGTGATATACATGGATATCCGAACCGCAAATTCCGATTCTGCGAATTCTGACCAGGACCTCATCATCCGAAATTTCAGGTACCCGAACGTCTTGAAAAACAATTTTTTTTGGCTCTGGCATAATTGCCCGTCTCATAAACTATCCTCCTTTTTATAAGTAAAAATTTTTCAATGATATAACCAAATTCAATACAGCAGCCTTCAATACCTGATCACGATTTTTTACAAGATATCTTTTTATCGATAATGTCAAACGCATCCAGAATATGTTCAAAGTCAATCACATGTGAGATAAAATCTTTTGGATCAAGCAGCCCTAGTGATTTCCAATTCATGACCTGCTCATGAGCCCCCACTTACTCGGCTTTATCAGGAAACTGCTGAAGACTCAAGTTCCATTTATACGGTGCCTGACTCCAGTCAAGCTCCATGGATAGATTGGGTGATATGCCGTTTATGCAGATCAGGGTGCCGTCCTTGCTCGGCTTCATGCCTTCGTTGACCAGCGTGTTGATGCCCACGGCGTCCAGCGAAAAGTCCACGCCCTCATTGCATATCGCGCGCACCGTTTGTGCTGTGTTCCTCTCATTGCTGTTAAACGCATAGTCCGCCCCGGATTTTTTTAGCTTAGAATCCGAATTTCTTTGTAGCAGCCAGAATCTCCCGGAATGTGATGATCATTACCGTACCGACGGGGTCGATATCCTTAGGCAACTTTTTCTGCGTATAATAGAATTCGCCGAAGTTGTCGATGCCCTGTCCGGCGATGTAGTCGGTCATTGCTTTTCAGTCTCCGCAGACGCCGTACTCAGAGCATCCACCCCAATATGATGAATACCCGCCCAGGCTGCCCTCCATAAAAGGCAGCATGATTTTATCACCCACCTCAAAGTTCGTCACGTTTTTCCCCACTTCCACAAATTCGCCCCTGCCTTCATGGCCTAGAAGGAACGGGTATTCACTGATATCGATGTTTTTAAATTTGCCATGCAGTATTTTTATGTCAGTTCCGTTGCAGACGCCGCTCGCCTATATTTTTACCTGCACTTTATTTTCACCGCACGTTGGCCGCGGTATTTCCACAACATCCAAAGTCACATCCTTTTTAACCGCCAGGTTTTCATAACTCTCTCCTGTACATATGAAATTTCTAATTTTAACTGTAACATGAATGTATTTATAATATAGCCGCCGGATTGGATTGTCAACCGGTCCAAATAACCATTTAGTCATTCTTTTTAAGTTTTTTATTATTAACATGCGCTTGTGTTTCAATAACACCCAACATATAATAGATATGCTTCTGTTTATATTACTAAACTTAATGCTACCGCGAAAAAATGAGGGTGGTTTATATTATGACGGTTACAATTCACAATATTGCAGCAATGTCAGGTGTATCGAACACCACCGTGTCACGGGTTATCAACAAATCTAAATAAGTGAGCAAAGCAACTCAAAATAAAGTCGAAAAAGCCATTGCTGAGCTCAACTATGTACTCAATGCGTATGCCCAAAGGCTTTCACGCAGCAAAACGAATGTAATCGGGCTTGGCGTTCCTGAAATCCGAAGCCCGTTCTTTGGCGAAGTCATTCAGGGCGTCACTT
This sequence comes from Christensenellaceae bacterium, assembly GCA_963666505.2. Taxonomy (GTDB): domain Bacteria; phylum Bacillota; class Clostridia; order Christensenellales; family SZUA-584; genus JABGQS01. The sequence continues at coordinate 866,032 of CAXXXL010000003.1, forward strand.
CCGTTACTGATGAGCACGGCCTCAGCGTAGTGTTGTTCATTACCGATGAAAACGAGCAAAAAGAAGAACGAGCGCTCCGCATACTTCAGTAGCAACGTATCCAAGGGCTGATAATCACCCCATCATCAGCCAGGAAGAGTTAAATAAAGCACATTTCAAACTGTGTACCGGCATGAAAACACGGGTGGTGCTGGTAGACAGAAATATTATGCACTGCAATTTTGAAGGTATTTATTACGATGATACCCAGGCGATATATGATGCCACCACACTGCTTCTCAACGAAGGCCACTGGACTTCCCCCCCTAAAGTTGACACTGAAGAGAAGATAATAATACAATCAAATCGGAGGTAAAATCTATACCCTCGCTATGCTGGGGCAGGCCCTGGGGAGACGAACATTTAGCAAGGAGTATAGATTGCAGACAATAAAGCAGGTCATTGAAGAAGGAAAGCGAATCACAGAAGTATCATCAAGCCTTGGTATAACTGAACAAACTGTGTATCGTTGGCTGAGAGAATATGATAAGTTCGGTGAAGAGGCGTTCAAAGGTTCAGGCAATCCAAGGGTTGATAGCGAATACAAGATCAAGCTATTGGAAAAGAAAAATAAGCAGCTGGAGCAGGAGAATGAAATCCTAAAAAAGTTCCAAGTCTTCCGAAAGGGAAGACAAAAGAAAAGGTAGCATTTATCACAAAAAATAAACACAGATATAGTATTCGTATTATGTGCGATACCCTAGGGATATATAAATCAAGTTATTATTACTCGGTTAACAGAAAGCCGACAAAAAGAGAAATTGAAAACCTTGCTTTGACTGATATAATAAAAAAGATTTTCTACGAGTACAAAGGCCGATATGGGTCGAAAAGGATGCTCAGAGAGCTGCGAAGCCGTGGCGTATTTGTAAATCACAAGAGAATTGAACGCATTATGAAAGAAAACAGATTAAAAAGCTAAGTATTCATGTAAAAAGCATGGCCGTTACAGCAAGGCATATAAAGCATCTATACACCCTAACCATCTGGATCGTGAGTTTGATGTAAGCGAACGTAATAAGGTTTGGGCAGGCGATATTACGTATATACCTACAAAAGAAGGATATGAATACCTTATGGTTTATCTGGACCTGTGTACTCGAAAAGTTGTAGGCTGGTCAATCAATCGCCACATGCGTGAGCAGATTGCTATAGATGCCTTAAGTGACGCATATAACAGGGAGAACCCAGACATCGGTCTAATGATCCATACAGACCGTGGAGCTCAGTTTATGAGCTCCAGGTACAGTGCATTGATTAAAAGAATAGTTGCATACATGAGCATGAGCAGAGGTGGCAATCCATATGATAATGCTGTAGTGGAATCATTTAATAAGTCTCTTAAAACTGAGCTGGTGGACAAGAAGCATCCCTTTGAAACAAGAGAGCTGGCACGAAAAGCAATCTTCGAATATATTGAGATGTTTTATAATCCAAAGCGACTACATTCCGCATTAGGGTATAAATCGCCGATAGAGTTCGAAAAACTACGTTTTAACTCATGAATCTTCTCTAGGTGTCCAGTTAATTGGGGATAGTCCGCTATACTAACTTTCGTTTTGGACCAATTTGTGTGGGTAGGTCAAAGAAGACGAATCAGATGTTAGGTTTAAGAGTTTTGAAACTGCGGAATGCACGATAAGCGGCATTGAGATAATGCATATGATACGCAAGAGGCAGATTGAAGAGATTCAAGATGTCCGTTTTGAAGTATGGCTTGTAAGCGATTTGATTGCAGATGTAGCATAAAAATTAAATTCTGCATAGCCCATTTTATCTTCTAATACTCTTTGCAGCAGAACCAAAACATTAAAAGAGCTTGACATCATTAGTTTTTTTGGTATACTTTAAGTATAGATTATATACAAGATTTAATAAAAGTATACAACATATGAATTTTTATTTATTAAGAGCTACTCATTATGACACAGTTATTCGCTTCTCCGGGTAGATATATCCGAGGCTACAGGGAACTCGACAAGATCTCAGACTATGTAATTTACTATGGAAAATCATTTGTAATCATAAACATCGAAGAGCTAGATAAAGTAGCAAAGATAGCTGCAGACCCGGGGCAGACAAGTCAGGTAGAGCCGTTTGAAATAACAGAACACGAAATGAAAGCTGTAATAATCACAGATGACGAAATAGGCAAACTTTATAAGAACGGGGGCAGCCTTATATAGAAAAGGCAAAGGCAAATGGCAGACATTAACAGCAAAAAAGAAAACTTAGTCAGTAAGGTTTACGATTATGTTCTTAGAATGATTATGACTCAGGAGATAAAGTGCGGCGAGAAAATACCAGAAGCTATGATAGTTGAAAAGCTTAGCATAAGTCGAACACCTATAAGGGAAGCTTTAAGAAGGCTGTCAAACTCAGGAATAATAAAGATATATCCAAATCGTTTTGCTGAGGTGATATCATTCTCGGATCAAGATATTAAGGATCTTGGTTTTATCCGTATTATGCTTGATACTATAGCTGCCCAGCTAGCAGTTATAAACGGCAGCAATGCAGACTTTGTTCGTTTAAAAGAGCTGACAGATTTAAGTATAGCAAAGGAAAAAGCAGACGACAGACTGGCGAGTATAAAATTGGATTGCGAGTTCCATATGATTCTTTCGGATATTGCAGGAAATCCATTTCTCATCGAAATGCAGAAAGATTTATACCTCAAAGTTGAACTCCTGCTTAGCATTACTCCTACAAGCATAAAAGACAGGTTGGAAAGCATAATGCACCACTACAAGATAATAGAAATGCTTTATAAGCGTGAATCAAACGGTGTTATTGCAGCTATTTACGACCATCTTGCAAAGTTTTATAAGATTGACATTGAGAAATACAGGACATTTACGTTTAATATATGCGACATGGCAAGTATGAGAGGATAGAGGGAATTGTATATGAAAGCGGCATGGCTTAGAGACTGGAAGAACCTAGAGTTAGCTGAAAGACCTATGCCAGAGATAGGGATGGGCGAAGCGCTTATAAAAATTCACTATGCTGGAATATGCGGAAGTGATCTTCTGGTATACAAGGGACAGCATTCGACAGCAATTAAACCTGTAATATTGGGACACGAGTTTTCCGGCGAAATAGTGGATGTAAGTGAAGAGTGCCATGTAAGCATAGGAGACAGGGTAGTTGTTCAGCCGTATACTTCGTGCGGAGTATGCGATGCATGTGTTCGTGGCAGAGATAATGTCTGCACTTCACTTAAAATATTTGGGTTTCATTTAGATGGATGCTATGGTGAATACATAAAAGTTCCTGTTAAAAAAGTATACAAGATACCGGGTGTTATAAGCTATAAGCTTGCAACAATGGCAGAGCCTCTTGCGGTTGCCGTTCATGATGTGATAAGAAGCGGCTTGTCAATAGGGCAGACGGCTTTGATAATTGGAGGAGGTCCAATTGGTCTTCTTACTGCTATGGTAGCAAGAAGAAGCGGAGCATCAAAAGTATTCATAAGTGAAATAAACAAATACAGGCTGAAAGCAGCCAAAGATATGGGATTTGAGGTATTAAACCCTCTCAAGGATGATGTTTTATGTGAGTGTATGAAAGCAACTAATAATAAAGGATTTGACGTTGTTTTTGAAGCAACAGGCACTCAAGAGGGCACTTCACTCATGACTGCTGCCGTTAAAACGTGCGGAAGCATAATAGTAATCGGGCTGCCCAAAGCAAAACCTCAGGTGGATACAGGAGCAGTCTTAGCAAGAGAGTTAAATATGATGGGAGTAAGGGTACATGCTCAGAGCAATTTTGCTTTCGCAGTTGATATCATGGAGAGCATGAAGAACGAGCTCAGCTCCCTCATAACACACGAATTTGGTCTTGATGATATTGACAAGGCAATAGATTTTTCCTTAAACAATGAGGAGCATATAAAAATTGTACTAAAGATATAGGAGCGGGAATGCAACTATTTGAGGTTTCACCTGCTATACACAGATTCCACAGATTTGCATAATTTGCTGATTAATTTAGCTTATGCAAAAGCTGTATTATTACGCATGAGTTTTTATATCTAGACTATATGAAAAGCTGTGATTTAGAATCAAAGTTTGTTTTTCAAGAAAACTACTGCACGGGTGAACCAAGCGTCGAGATGATAGAAACAATGCTGGCGAATGATGATGAAAACATTTTTTCAAGAGTTATTGCTGTTGGTGTAGGAACAGTAATATATTGCTAAAATATTTGTGCTTAAAAGAGCTGGAACTGCTGCAGAACTGTTTGAGAAGGCTGTACTTGATAAATGTAATGCAGCCGTCGAGTATGTACTTAATGAACATTTCGTTTTTGGACCAACTTGTGGGGGCAGGTCAGTTTAATTGCTAATGAAGCAGTAGGTATTTTTGCAGATGGCGTTGCTAGCGCAGAAGATATTGATGCTGCTATGAAGTATGGCGCAAACCATCCTATAGGGCCGCTTGCATTAGCCAACTGGACAGGAAAAGATGTCAACCTTTCGATAATGAATAAGTTGCATAGTTCATTTGGAAATCCGAAATACCGACCACATCCACTTTTAAGAAAGAAGGTCATAGCAGGGTATCTAGGCATAAAGTATGTTAAAGGATTTTATACTTATTAAGCTATTCCATATACATAAGAGATAAGCAAGGATGGGAAAAAGAATATGAATAATGAAGAAAAAATAAAAAAAGCATTCAGCGACTGGCAAGAGAACGTCCTATTCAAAATGCTTACGAAGAGGAAGGAAAGAAAAGAGCAGTTTACCAATTCTTCGGGTATAAACATAGAGCGTGTGTATACGCCGCTCGACACAAAGGACTCAGACTATGAAGAAAAGCTCGGGTTTCCGGGGCAGTACCCTTTTACCAGAGGCGTACAGCCGACCATGTACAGAGGACGGTTCTGGACGATGCGGCAGTATTCGGGGTTTGCTACGGCGCAGGAATCCAACGAGAGGTATAAATACCTGCTTGACCAGGGGCAGACGGGCATATCGATAGCTTTCGACCTGCCGACCCAGATAGGCTACGACTCGGACGACCCTATAGCCGAAGGCGAAGTCGGTAAAGTCGGCGTAGCAATTGACACGCTTGCAGATATGGAAGTGCTTTTCGACGGCATACCGCTCGATAAAATCAGCACATCAATGACGATAAATGCTTCTGCGGCAGTGCTGCTTGCCATGTATATAGTCGTAGCGGAGAAGCAGGGCGTAAAGCCTGAGCAGCTTAAAGGCACGATACAGAACGATATATTGAAAGAGTATGCGGCACGGGGAACGTATATATTCCCACCGACACAGTCTATGCGGCTGATTACGGATATCTTCGAGTACGCAGCTAAAAATATACCTTACTGGAATACGATATCCATCTCTGGATACCACATCCGAGAAGCAGGCTCTACCGCAGCGCAGGAGGTTGCGTTTACGCTAGCGGACGGCATAGCTTACGTTGAAGCCGCTCTGCGAGCAGGGTTGAACGTGGACGATTTTGCTGGCAGACTTTCTTTCTTCTTCAATTCACACAACGACTTGTTCGAAGAAATAGCGAAGTTCCGTGCGGCAAGAAGGCTTTGGGCAAAGGTAATGAAAGAACGCTTCGGAGCACAGAAAGTACGCTCGCAGATGCTGAGGTTTCATACCCAGACGGGTGGCAGCACGCTGACGGCACAGCAGCCGGACAATAACGTAGTACGTGTTACCGTGCAGACGCTTGCGGCGGTACTCGGTGGAACGCAGTCGCTGCATACCAACTCTAAGGACGAAGCGCTTGCATTGCCGACTGAAGACTCTGTACGTATTGCGCTAAGGACACAGCAGATAGTGGCGAATGAATCGGGCGTGTGCGATACGATAGACCCGCTTGCAGGCTCGTATTACGTAGAAAAGCTGACAGACGAAATCGAAGAGGAAGCTGTCAAGTACATAGAAAAGATAGATGAAATGGGCGGCGCCGTAAAAGCTATCGAAAAAGGCTATATACAAAAGGAGATTTCCGATAGCGCTTACAGATATCAAAAAGAGATTGAACGTGGCGAGCGGATAGTCGTGGGCATGAACAAGTTCCAGATAGAAGAGAAGCCTGCGGAAGGTCTGCTCCGCATAGACCCAAAAGTCGAAAAAGCGCAGGTCGAAAAGCTTGGGGTTCTGAAGGCGTCAAGAGATAACGATGCTGTTGAAGAGAAGCTGAATGCTCTTAAGGAAGCGGCGAGAACGGACAAGAATCTCATGCCGTTCATAATCGATGCGGTAAGAGCCTATGCTTCTGAAGGGGAGATATGCAAAGTGCTTCGCAGCGTGTTCGGTGAATATCACCCTACAGAAATTGTTTAATACAAATATTATGGAGGATAAAGGAGTGTCAGAAAAGATGATAAGAGTGCTTGTGGCAAAGCCCGGACTTGACGGGCACGACAGAGGCGCTAAAGTAATCGCAAGATCTCTGCGTGATGCGGGAATGGAAGTCATATATACAGGGCTCAGACAGACTCCGGAAAATATAGTGGCAGCAAGCATACAGGAAGATGTGGATGTAGTAGCTGTAAGCATTTTGTCGGGTGCGCATAATCATCTGCTGCCGAAAATCGTTCGAATGCTTAAAGAAGAAGGAGCGGATGACATGACCGTTATCTGCGGAGGCATTATTCCGGAAGAAGACATACCATTACTGAAAGAAAACGGGGTGTCAGAGGTGTTTACGCCGGGAACGGCAACTCAGGACGTAGTGGATTATATCAACAAAACAGTAAAGAAGTCCGAGTAACTATGACGGATTACATGGAACTTGTCGACAAGATGCTGCGCGGCAGCCGGTATGCACTGGCAAAGGTGATTTCTCTGATAGAAAACTCTTCGCCGTACACCTCGAAGATAATGAAGGAGGTCTATCCGCATACAGGCGGTGCAGACATCGTTGGCATAACCGGACCGCCCGGTGCAGGAAAAAGCACTCTCATAGACAAGTTGGTAAAAGAGTTGAGGGAAGACTCAAAAAAGGTTGCCATAATCGCAGTTGACCCTAGCAGCCCTTTTACGGGCGGTGCTATCCTCGGCGACAGGATACGGATGATAGACCTGTTACTTGACGACGGCGTATATATGCGCAGCATGGGCAACAGAGGAAGCCTTGGCGGGCTCTCGACAGCCACATATTTTGCGGCAGCTGTTCTTGATGCTTGCAAATTTGACTGTATTATCATTGAAACCGTAGGTGTTGGACAGTCCGAGGTGGACATCATCAAAATTGCAGATACTGTAATGCTTGTAATGGCGCCGGGGATGGGTGACGATATCCAGGCTATAAAGGCGGGCGTACTTGAGACCGGAGATGTTTTTGTGGTCAACAAAGCTGACAGGAACGGTGCGGATTTGCTAAGACGGGAAATCGAGTACATGCTGCGCCAGAACAGTCCTGAAGAGAAATGGAAACCGCACGTTATACTTACGGATTCCAGACATGGCACCGGAACAAGGGACGTAATAGATGAGGTGTACAGACATAGAAGATTTACTCTGGAGCAGACGGACAGACAGGCGAGTAGCAGGAAAAAACTAAAGCAGCAGATGATTCGTCTGATGGAAAAGGAATTCAAAGAGGCGATAAAAGAGAAATTCTCATACTATGAGAATTTGGATGAGGTGCTGGATGAGGTTTTATCCGGCAAAGTTGATTTTATGAATGTTGTCGAGAAAAACATATCTGGCATCATGAAGCCTGACAATAAGAAGATTTTATATTAGTAACGGGAGATAAGAAAATGAAAACATTGAAGATAGACCATATAGGTATTGCAGTAAAGGATTTGAGCGAAGCTGCAAAAGTATATGAGAGCCTGGGGCTGAAAGCCGAAGGCGAAGAAACGGTTGACAGTCAGAAGGTGACGGTCGGTTTTCTTCCCTGCGGAGAGAGCGAAATAGAGCTTCTGGAAGCGACATCGCAGGACAGCCCTGTTGCAAAATTCATTGAAAAGAACGGCGAAAGGCTACACCATTTGGCTCTTCGTGTTGATGACATAGAAGCTGCGATAGAAGAGCTAAAGAGCAAAGGAGTGAGAATGATAGACGAAACGCCGAGGTACGGTGCAGGCGGCGCTAAGATAGCGTTTCTGCATCCGAAATCAACCAACGGCGTGCTTATTGAGCTGACGGAGCGCAAATAAATTATTGTTTGAGAGGGCGTATGAACGAAAAGATAAAAGAATTCTTAGATAAAAAAAAGAAAGCAGTTGACGGCTCCGGTGAAGTAGGGCGAAACAAACAGCACGCAAAAGGCAAGCTGACGGCAAGGGAGAGAATCGGGCTTCTGTTTGACGATGATACTTTTGTGGAAACGAATCTGTTTGTGGAAACGAATGCTACGTCTTTCGGTATGGAGAACAAGCGCACCTCAGGCGACGGTGTAATAACCGGATACGGTATGGTAGACGGAAGGCCTGTTTGCGCAATGGCGCAGGATTTTACGTTTATGGGCGGAGCGCTCGGAGAGATGAACGCTCAAAAGATAGTAAACGTAATGCAGATGGCTTACAAAACCGGTATGCCGTTTATTACACTCAACGATTCAGGCGGGGCAAGGATACAGGAAGGTGTCAACTCGCTAAAGGGATACGGAGATATATTCTATCTTAACACGAGAGTTTCCGGCGTTATACCGCAGATTTCAGCTATAATGGGGCCGTGTGCTGGCGGGGCAGTATACTCTCCGGCAATTACAGACTTCATTTTCATGGTCGAAAAAACAAGCAACATGTGTATTACAGGCACAAAAGTAATCAAAGCAGTAACTGGCGAGGACGTTTCCATAGAGCAGCTTGGCGGCGCCTCGGTGCACAACTCTGTAAGCGGTGTTGCCCATTTTAAGAGTCCTACAGAAAAAGATTGTATAAATCAGATAAAGCTTCTTCTTTCTTACCTACCGAGTAACAACAAAGCAAAATGCATAAAGAAAGAAGTGCCAAATTGGCAGCTTCAGAAAGATAAACGGCTCAATGATATAGTGCCTGATACAAACAACAAGCCTTATAACATGCTGGAGATAATAGACAGGGTCATGGACAAGAGAAGTGTTTTTCAGGTTCATAAGGGCTATGCGCCGAACATCATAACAGCGTTTGCAAGGCTCGATGGTTCTCCTATCGGCATTATTGCAAATCAGCCGAAGCACATGGCAGGCTGCTTGGAGATCAACGCATCGGACAAGGGAGCAAGATTTGTCCGTTTCTGCGACTGCTTCAACATTCCGGTCATTACGTTCACGGATGTTCCGGGATATCTGCCCGGCGTTTCACAGGAGCACGGTGGGATTATACGGCACGGGGCAAAGCTGCTGTATGCTTTTGCCGAAGCAACAGTTCCTAAGATAAACGTAATCACGAGAAAGTCTTACGGTGGCGCTTATGTTTCGATGAACAGTATGCATCTTGGGGCAGATTTTGTTTTTGCATGGCCTTCTGCTGAAGTTGCGGTCATGGGCGCAGAAGGGGCGGTTGATCTTCTGTTTTTTAAAGAGTTGAAAAATTCGGATAATCCGCAGGAGCTTAGGAAAGAAAAGCTTGAGCAGTACCGGTCTGAATTGTGCAATCCTTATGAGGCAGCTAAACATGGGTTTATTACGGACATTATCATTCCAGAAGATACCAGGGAAACGCTGATAACGGCGTTAGATATGATTAAGGATAAAGAAGACGTGCTTCCAGATAAGAAGCACGGCAACATACCTTTGTAAATAAATGATTTTAAAAAATCAAGGAATAGATATGGAGGGAAAAATAATGGATAACGAAGCTTATATCAACCAGCTTCTAGCGAATGCGCGCGAAGCACAGAAGGTTCTTGAGACATACGGCCAGAAGAAAGTCAACGAGATTGCTAAGGCAATCGCAAGGGTAGTCTTTGATGAAGCGGATCCGCTTGCAAAAATGGCTGCTGAAGAAACACGCATGGGTGTTTATGAAGATAAGATAAAGAAAAACCAGGGCAAAGCTAAGCTTGTTTGGTATGATCTAAAAGACAGGAAGTCCGTCGGAATATTCAGATATATCGAGGATGAAGGAATTGTTGAAGTCGCAAAGCCAATGGGCGTTGTTGGGGCAGTTACGCCATGCACAAACCCTATTGTTACGCCGATGTGCAACGCAATGTTTGCCATAAAAGGAAGAAACAGTATCATTATTGCGCCGCATCCACGGGCAAAGAAATGCGCAAAGCATATGGAAGGCTTATTCCATGCTGCTTTTGAAGAAATGGGTGTGCCTAAAAATATATTTCAGGTCATTGCAGAGCCTTCGCTTGAACTTACAAATTTGTTGATGAAAAGTGCGGATGTTGTGGTTGCAACTGGCGGAATGGGTATGGTAAAAGCGGCGTATTCCAGCGGGAAGCCAAGCTATGGCGTTGGCGCCGGAAATGTTCAGTGCATCATTGACAAGGGATACTCGCTGTCTGAAAGCGTTCCCAAGATTATAGCGGGCAGGATATTTGACAACGGTATCATTTGTACAGGCGAGCAGACAGCCATTTCTCATGAAGATGATTTCGATGCCATGATCAAAGAATTCGAAAAGAACGGTGCACGTATCGTTAAAGAGGATAAAGAACTAGATAAACTCAGGGAAGTGCTTTATCCGGACGGCGTAATCAACAAGGAGGCTGTAGGTCAGCCGGTATACAAAATCGCAGAGATCGCAGGCATTGATATACCCGACGGGACAAAAGTGATAGTTGTCGTTCCAAAGGAGTACGGCGCAGCTGAGTATTTTGCAAAAGAGAAAATGTTTCCGGTCCTCGCTGCATATAAATACAAGACATGGGAAGAAGCGGTCAACATAGCCCTGGCGAACCTTGAAGTGGAGGGCAAGGGACACTCGGCATCTATCCATTCGGAGAATAAGGCAAATGTAGAATACGCTATGAGCGTTCTACCGGTATCACGCATAGTTGTAAATCAGATATCTTCAACGATGACCGGCGGCAGCTTCTTAAACGGGCTGGCAGCTACCACAACGCTCGGATGCGGAAGCTGGGGCAACAATTCGATAAGTGAGAACCTGACATATAAGCACCTCATCAACGTTTCTCGTATCGCATACGTAAAACCGAATGCGGGGAATCTGACTGATGAAGAAATTTGGGATGACTAAATAAGCTCTGTACTGATTTGATAAACAGAGCATACATTCGGGCAGGAGTAAGTCGATGATGATTTTAGTTATAAATGCAGGCAGTTCTTCTGTCAAATATCAATTGATAGACATGAAAGATGAAGGTGTTCTTGCATCGGGTATTGTAGAACGGATAGGTATCGATAACACTGTATTAAAACATCAGCCAAAGAACAGAAATAAGCTAGTGAAAAACTTGAAAATCCAGGATCATTGCGAAGCTATAGATGTTGTTGTAAAGATGTTAACATGTAAGGAGGATGGAGTAATTTCGTCTGTCGCTGAAATCACGGCTATTGGGCACAGGATAGCGCACGGCGGCAGCCGGTTTCAGGAATCGGTTCTTATCAATGAATCTGTCATAGATGCAATCAGAGAAAATATAGAGCTTGCTCCGTTGCATAACCCTGCCAACATAGCCGGCATTGAAGCATGCCAAAAAGTAATGCCCGACAAGCCTATGGTAGCCGTGTTCGATACCTCGTTTCATCAAACGCTGCCGGAAGAAGCATTTATGTATGGGCTGTCTCATGATGCGTATTCAGAGCTTAAGATACGCAGATACGGATTTCATGGTACGTCACATAAATATATGGCGCTGCAGGCAGCAAAGGAAATGGGAAGAGACGTAAATAAGCTTAGAATCATTACATGCCATCTTGGTAACGGGGCGAGCGTGGCAGCAATCAAATGTGGTCAGTCGATTGATACTTCGATGGGTTTTACGCCTCTTGAAGGGCTGGTGATGGGAACAAGATGTGGTGACATAGATCCGGCAATCATACATTTATTGGAAAAAAAGAAGAATATAACGATTGATAAAGTGATGGATTACCTCAACTGCGAATGTGGGATGCTTGGATTATCTGGCAAGTCATACGATTTCAGAGATATTTTTTATCACGCAGGTAAAGGTGACGAGCGCTGCATGACGGCGATAAAGGTGTTCTGTTATCGTGTAAAGAAGTATATTGGTGCGTATACTGCTGCAATGGGTGGAGTAGACGCAATCGTGTTTGCAGGCGGCGTTGGCGAGAACAATATCGAAGTAAGAGCAATGATCACTGAAGGACTTGAATTTATGGGCGTGAAAATTGATCACAAATTGAACAATGAAGAAGGTGTACAAAAGGTAATATCTACAGTTTATTCCAGAGTGTTTGTGATGGTGGTTTTGACAAATGAGGAGTTGATGATAGCGAAAGATACACTTGGGATCTTAAAAAAATAGAGTTAATCGATAAGGAATAAAATATGTAAAATAATACAAGCAAGAGCATTAAATTTACTGGAGATTAGTTGATAAGTGAAACTATCAGCAATGTTCCACATATTTAAGTTGGTTGAAATTAAGAAAGGGTTATAATAAGAAAGGTTTAATCAGGTAAAATATTACATGTAAATCTTAGCATTGAGAGCTTTAAAGTAGAAAAACCCGACGAAAAGTTTTTAAAAATTATTTAGGTGGTAGTAGTAGCGGTACATATTATCTTCTTAAAGAGACAAAAAAGGATAAGACCCAATTTCTGAAGATAATGTGATTATTTTTTCAGCAGGTCCTTTTACAGGTGCAGCACATAGCGGAGCATCAAGACAAAGTGTTACAACAAAATCCCCTCTAACCAGCGGTATTGTGTCAAGTGAAGCAGGCGGGCATTTTGTTCCAGAGTTTAAGTTTTCTGGCTTTGATGCAGTCGTTATTAAAGGTAAAGCAAAGAGACCTGTTTACTTGGTACACGAGGGAGAGTTTGAGTTGAAGAAGGCAGGTGTAACTGGTAAACTATATTGGACGGTTTTTGGCAAACAATTTTCCTACTTAATTAATAAACGAGCTTGTCAATTTATACTCGAAGGAGAGTATAAATGGAGGCAGGCAGAAATGGTAGGGATAAAGATGTATGCAGAAATACAGAAACTAAAAACAATGGGGTACAAAAAACAAAGAGCAGCACGGGAACTTAGGCTTGATGCAAAAACAGTAAGGAAGTATTGGGACATGACAGAGGGCGAATATCTGTTATAAATGCTTGAAGCCAAAGAACGAACAAAAATCATGAATCCGTATTACGGGTATGTGTTGGATAAACTAGAAATATATCCTGAAATCTCAGGAGCTATACTTTACGATAATCCTAGGGAAGACTTTGCGGACTTTAATCCGTCATACCGAACTGTACGGTTGTTTGTCAGTAACGTTAAAGAGAAAGAGGGTATACCAGCGCCCGTAAAAATACGACAGTATGCTGAGAATCCTGAATTACCTTTTGGCTAACAGGCTCAGGTGGATTTGGGACAAAAGGTAATGAAAGACAGCTTTGGGAAATCCGTTAGGATATATATAGTCGCAATGGTATTAAGCTGCTCACGATATATATATATATGCTTTCAATTAGAACCTTTTACAGTACAAACATTTATAAAGGCACATGACAGAGCATTCGCTTTTATAAAGGAAGTCCAACAGAAATCGTATATGATCAAGATAGAGTAATGGTTGTAAGTGAAAACAGCGGAGATATTATATATACAGAAGCATTTGAAAACTACAAGAATTATGCTGGTTTCTCTGTCCATTTGTGTCGTGGCAATGACCCGGAAAGAAAAGGAAAGATTGAATCTGTCGTAAAGTATGTAAAAACAACTTTCTGACTTGTAGAATCTATCATGGGATAGCAAGGCTCAACAGCGAAGGGCTGGCGTGGTTGGACCGGACCGGAAACGGATTAGTACATGAGACAACAAAGATGGTCCCTGACGTTGTATTTGCGCAGGAGCAGAAGCATTTACTGTATGCCCAAGGGAACCTACGAGCTGGGTAAAAAAGTTCGGATAGAAGCTGATGAAACATCAAATAGGGTACGATTTACGATTTAAAAGAAGATGCATTTATTGATGAACATACTATAGCTGACGGTGTAGGTAAATGCGTGCGCAATGAACATCCGGAACGGGACAGGTTCTCCAAACTGCAAAGCATTAAAGACAAAGTGTTTGCTGGATACATATCACCGTAAGGAATTCGTTTTGTAGAGAAAATTATTGAAGTTAAACCGAGATATGTTCGGGACCAGCTGTGTATACTGCTGAAGCTTACAGAGATATATTCAGCAGATGGACTCCCTCGTGTAGCTGTGTATTGTCTGGATAGACAGATCGTATCTGCTAATGATTTCAGGGATACATTTGAGTACTCTAAACAACTGAAACCATTGCCTGTTAAATGCAGCGGCACTATTCCAGTTAAGTATAGTGTAGTCATAGCCCAAACGAGACCCATAGAGGTTTACGCCAGTCTATGTAAAGGTGGTGGGAAGTCATGACAGACGTTGAACGCATCCGTACATATGCAAAGCAGCTTGGACTTGCGAACATGTCCAGGAGAACATTTCCTTTTTTAAATGAGCAAATATCCAACGAGGCTTTCCAAGTGAACTGTCTGCATGATGAGGTTTTATATCGAGAGGAGAACAAAAAGAAACGAAGGATCAAGCAAGCCTGTCTGCTTACTTACAAGGGCTTTGGGACTTTTGATAAAGAGTTTCAGAAAAGGATTACCACCTGGCAGTTAAATCAGTTAGCCGCCCTTACCTGGATTAAAGGAATATGCAACCTGATCTTAATCGGTCCTCCGGGAACAGGAAAGACAAATCTTGCTCTGGCTATCAGAAACAAGGCTGTGGAGATTGGATACAAGGTTTTCTTTTCTTCTATGGATAACTTGTTCATATCCTGAAAACACAGGAGATCTCCCGAAATTCAGCGGCACGTCTTAAGTGGATCAAGGAAGCAGACTTACTTATTATTGATTAGTTAGGTTATCTAACGATTGGGAAAACAGAAGTCAATATGTTCTTTCAGCTGATATCTCATTTATATGAGAATACTTCTGTTGTAATTACTTCAAACAAAGGGTTTGAATGATGGGCTGATGTTATTGGTGATTCTATCTTAGCAACCGCTTTATTGGATAGGTTGACTCATAAATGTCAGGTGCTTTCATTTTCCGACGACAGTTACCGTTTAGCTCACAGAAAACAAATCTTTGGGAAAATACTAACTAAAAAGCAGGGAATTTTATTTGACAGTAACAGCAGGAAACGTTTGGGGTAAATAGACGGGTGAAGCTCAGGATGTTATACGCCAAAAAGCAGGGGCAAGCAGAGCACGTATTGCAGGCATAGGTCCCGGTGGCGACAACCTTATAAAATACTCATTCATATCAAATGAGCTTGCTCACTTTAACGGCATGGGTGGCTGCGGCGCTGCAATGGGTCTAAGAACCTTAAGGCGATTGCAGTTCACAGCAAACAAAAAATGGAGTTTGCAGACACTGAAAAGTTTAAAAGAGTGCAAAACACGTAGCTAGCGAAGTAAAAACAATCCTGCATATGCGGGATTTAAAAAGTATGTTAAAAATTTCAACGTAGATTCTAACATTGCGGCGGGTGGGCTGACAAAAAATTGTACGAAGGGAAACTTTGAAACAGAGAAAGGTCTTCTTTCAGAAGAATGGGATAAAGAGATTATTACTCAAGGGGAGCATGTTAAAATTTTAAATAACCTGCTAAGATAGAAGGAGTAGGGAAATCGCTCAAAAATCGGAGGCAGGAAATGGGTGAAACAAGGAACAAGGATGATGTGGATTTCAAGAAAAATGCGGCCAAATTATCGTATGCAAGTCCTAAGTTAGTATAACAGATAGTAGAAGATTTAGGCATCCGCGAAAACCTGATATGTGTGGACGTTTTTTTGGACTGATTACACAGCCAATCCAAGGCTTTTACTGTACTCCAATGGGCCCATCGCATCCAGTGACCTCCTTATTCTCTTCTTATGATAACAGTTTAAATAGTTGTTTAGAATATTAATGAACTCATTTTTCATAACAATAACAATTTTTACTCGAGTGATTGGTTTGCAGGCGAGGGTTTTGAAGGAAATGTTTTGAAAAGGATTCTTAAGAAAAGTGAATGGAAAGTATGCTTTTGCGAGAAATAATTCAGCAATTATAAAATATTCTGAAATGGAGGTTGTAAAGATGGACTAGTTAGTAATATAATTGACTATATATTTATGTCTGCAAAAAACGAGATTTTAGTAAGCTATTTTTTATCAGGGGGGATCATGGAAATAAAGTCAAATTATAAGAAGAAAGTAACTATGCGTGATGTTGCGGAAATCGCGAACGTTTCAGTTAGTACCGTGTCAAGGGTGATAAATGAACCGGAATCTGTTGATATTAGCAAACGGGAATCTGTTGAACAGGCACTAGCAATAAGCGGGTATATTGTGAAAATTGATAGGGCAAAAACTACTGCTTCAAAGGCAAAACGATTCAAAGGCAATATTGCGCTTATGGTTCCTGATATCGCAAATCCGCACTTTCAAGAATTCATCTTTTTAATTGAAAGGCAATTAATCGCAATCGGTTACATGATGACTCTATGTATTTTCGAAAATAAAGATGAAATAATTGATAAGTACTTCAAAGATTTGATTTCAAGAAACTTTGATGGATGTATAATGTGCTGTCTTAGACCGTCGGAGGAATCAATTTGGGCGAGGAGATTTGTGGAATTAGTTCCAATTGTATCAATTCAATCAGATATTGATGGAGTTGACTCTATAAATACGACTGATAAAGAAGGAACATTTGAGATAGTAGAACATCTGGTGTCTATGGGGCATCAAAGGATTGCATTTATTGGATATTCATGGAATCTATCTCTATTCGAACGTAGGTTAAATGCTTATAAAGAGGTGCATATAAAGCATGGTTTGCCGATACGCGACGAATATATTGGGTATTGTGAAGCTAATTTAAAAAGCGGATATGAGGAAGCATGTAAAATCCTGAGCCTGTCACCACGGCCAACAGCGATACACAGTTTTAATACATATACCGCAATGGGCGTTTATATGGCGATACGAGATAATAAATTAAGCATCCCTAAAGACATTTCAATATCAGCAATGGATGAGACGCCAATAACCCATATGTTTACACCGTCGCTCTCCGTTGTATCACAACCAATAGAACTGATGGCGAAGACTGGAGTAGAAATGTTGATTGATAGATTAGAAAACGGTAAAAAGTTTCCGCCTAAAAATGTAATTTTCCCGACGACACTGTTGCTTCGAAAGTCAATTGGATTTTGTACTGAAAGTGATTAAAATGGAAGGTACAGATTATATAATGTGCATTTGTGGCGGGACAGACAAATTGTAGGGGTAACTGGTAAACTATATTGGACGGTTTGGGGGTGCGGATGTTTTTTTGAATTAGTTGAACAGCGAATCCAAGGCTTTTACTGTACTCCAATTGGATCATCGCCCCGAGTGACATCTTTATTCTCTTCTTATTATACCAGTTACAAATATGCTGTGACCGAGGAATAACAGAGCGCATTAGAGTGGATAACGGGCCTGTGTTTATATCAAAGGCTCTGGACGCATGGGTATATTCCGCTGACATAAAGCTAGACTTCTCAAGACCGGGGAAACTTACTGATAATGCCCATATTGAATCATTTAATGGTAGCCTGAGAGATAAGTGTTTAAATGTAAATTGGTTCTTGTCAATTGATGATGCAAGAAGTAAACTGGAAGCATGGCGGGTGGATTTAAAGAATTTAGGCCGCACAGTTACCTTGGGAACTTAACACCAATAGATTATGCCTTGCAGCAAGCAAGTTTTTCATCATGAAATAGCCGATTTTACTGATATTATGGGTGGATACATTTTCGGGGAACCCTCATAATTTTTTTATAGTGGCTTCTATCGATTGTAATCAAGATTTTTCATTAACTATAATTCAACAATTCAACAAATTTATCAATAATATCAGTTTTTTATTACTGTATGCGGTGTGTATTCATAATTGTATTGCAAGAAGACTTGGCAAACGTGAAAAAAAATGAAAATAAGACGAAAAAATACAGTTGAATTAGAAAAAAGTGAGAAAATATTTGACGCATAAACGTAAATGTATTATAATAATTAGGGTCTGCTGAATAACGCGAGGGCCCAGCAATGACGGCGAATACGGACGTTTCATGGTATAATAAGTGCAAGCAAAACAGCGCAAATGCCGCAAAAACCTTGCACTTAGGAGCGAAGAAAAGATATGTATAAACGCAAATCCCCGCAAATGACCATGTTTGAAACGCCGGAGAAATTCATGATGCTGTCAGGTCTTGACCCGAATAACCGATGGGTCAAAATGTCGAAACTGATACCATGGGATTTGGTGGAAGAGAAATATGCAAAGAACTTTAAGGAAACACCGTTTAGCCGACCGGCGAAACCGGCGCGAATGGCGATCGGTACGCAGATCATTAAAGAGAAGTACGTGCTGTCAGATGAAGAGACGGTGGAAATGATTGCGGAAAATCCATATCTGCAATACTTCATCGGACTTGAACACTTCACGAATCGGGCACCAATGGAAGCAAGTGTCCTGACGTTGTTTCGTAAAAGGATGACGCCGGAAATGCTGGCGGAGATCAACGACTACATTATTGGGAGCAAAAGCAAAGATGACGATGATGAAAATGATCCATTGAGCGGCGCTGCAAGCGGTAAAGGAAGTGGCGATTCGGAAGAAAAAACAAACGCTGGCACACTGATATTAGACGCGACCTGTGTGCCGGCAGACATACGGTTTCCGACGGACGTTTCATTGCTGAATCAGGGCAGGGAATACCTTGAAGTCGTCATCGATGAGCAGCACAAAAAAGGTCTGACGAACGGGCAAAAACCACGAACCTATCGGCAGATAGCACGAAAAGACTATATGCGTTTTGCAAGAAATCGTCGGCCATCTCGAAAGGCGATACGCAAGGCGATCAGAAAGCAGCTTGGATATATTTGCCGCGATCTTAAAGCGATTGAAGAGTGCGGAATGGAAAGTCTGTCGCTGAAATCAAAAGAGCGGCTGATGGTCGTCCGTAAGATGTATGAGCAGCAGAAACAGATGTATGAAACAAAGACGCATCAGGTAGACGATCGTATCGTAAGCCTCACCCAACCGTGGGTACGACCGATTGTACGCGGCAAAGCAACGGCGCGAGTCGAGTTTGGAGCAAAGCTCGCAGTAAGCGTATTGGACGGGTACTTTCGAATTGAGCATATGAGCTGGGATGCATACAACGAAGCCAATACGTTGGAAGAAACGGTTGAGCGATACAAAGAGAAGACCGGATTTTATCCACAACGTATCCTCGCTGATAAAATTTATCGGAACAGAGATAACCTGCAGTATTGCAAGAAGTATAACATTCATATGAGCGGCCCGAAGCTTGGCAGACCGCCAAAGGACAAGGCATTGTATGCTCAGCAATGCAGAGATGAACGAAGAGAAGCCGGAGAACGCAACGAGGTTGAGGGTAAGTTTGGCACAGGTAAGAGATGTTATGGTATGGATCGGTTAACTGCGCGCCTGCAGAACACCAGCGAGACGCAGATACACATGATCGTACTGACAATGAACCTTTTGAAGAGGATGAAGTCTTCTTTTGCACAATTTCTCAAAAGGTTGTTTGCGCAGAGACTTTGGTGCACGGGCTCTTGGGTTGATGGTTGCATTCGAATTGTAGTGTAGTTCAGCAGACCCTAATTAAAATCAAAGCGCGAGTATCGTTATAGCATTTTGAAAAAACAAAAGGAGCCCGGCTATGAATTATCTGGTAGTTTTCATAGCTCGACACCATCATTTGATTGAAGGAGCATATAGAAGTGTTTGATTTTCATTTGTAAAGATGTAAATGAAAAGATTCAGCGACTTTTCTTTTTCTTAATAGTATAGAGTATGAAGTTGTAATGCATCTATTATAGTCAACAAGCATGAAGATTTGTAATGTTAAATTGACTGAAAGCTGAAAAAATTATAATGGAGGATATATAAATGAGTGTAAAGTCTGAAAAAGCAGTTGAGTATTTTATGAGTGGCTACACATGTGCACAGAGCGTGTTACTGGCTTTTGCTGAAGATCTGGGCATGGAATTCAAAGCAGCAGCAAGGCTTTCGGACGGACTTGGCGGTGGAATCGCGAAAACCGACAATGTCTGCGGTGCAATAACAGCAATGGCGGCAGCAATCAGCCTGAAACATGGAAAAGAGTTGCCGGACGAGGGTGAAAAGCATGCAAAAACCTATGATCTAGTTGGTAAAGCTGTCGAGGAATTTAAAGCTTCATTTGATGGCATGAAAAACTGCACGCAGCTGCTTGGCAAGAATTTATCGGTACAGGAAGAGTTTGAACAGGCGGTCGATGGAGGTATGTTCCATAAAGTTTGTCCGAGCTATGTAGAAAAAGCTGTGGAAATTGCAGAAAAATATATTGCAATGTAAATGGTTGATACTCTAAATCAAAGAATTGAATGGGTATTAGATGTGATTATATTGAATCACGCAGTCTATAATTCTGCGTGTCCGGATGAGAATGTTGAATGATGCCTGATAAATAGATGTTATCAGTTTCAGATAGACCAAAAGATAAGAGTTGATTACAGAGATAATAGGATATGAGCCAAAATGGGGATTTCCTCCTAAAAGCGCCATCGGGGAGGTGTTGTATTAGTGAAGGTGCTCATGTGGGGAAGTACTAGACAACATCTCCTTTTGTATGTAATTAGGGTCAGATAATCGAAGCAATGTATTTCAATCTGAACAATCAGAAGCATTTAAAAATGGTATTCGAAGTATAGGGGATGTAGTGGAATGAAAATGTTATGGTTAAAAACAAAGGTGCACCAATACGATACGGTGAAAGGTTTCTTTGATGAATTTAGCATCGGCAAGGGCGACCTGATTTTTACTCACGAGTTTATATACAAGCCGCTGATCGACCCCTGTGGCTGCGAAGCTGAGATACTGTATTTTGAGAAGTTTGGACAGGGAGAACCGTCCACGACCATCATAAACAGCATCTTTGAAGCAATTATAGGCAAGGACTACAAGCGAATCGTCGCCATCGGCGGCGGCAGCGTTATCGATATCGCGAAGCTGATGGTGTTCGATACGAGTTATTCCGCACTCGAGATGTTCGAGAGAACTGCGCCGCTCGAGAAACAGAGAGAGCTGATCATTGTGCCGACCACATGCGGCACGGGCAGTGAAGTGACGAAAATCTCCATCGCAAATATCGTCGAAAAGAAGACGAAGATGGGGCTGGAGATTGACGAGATGTACGCGGACTACGCGGTACTGATTCCGGAGCTTGTCAAGACACTGCCGTACAAATTCTTCCTCTTTAGCTCGGTCGATGCGCTGATCCATGCGGTGGAATCGTTCGTCGCACCGGAATCCAACGAATACACGGAGCTTTTCAGCGTTGCGGCGATTCAAAAGATCATTAAGGGATACAAGATACTCAGAAGTGACGGGGAAGACGCACGCATGGGTATGCTGGATGACTTCATGGTGGCCAGCAACTACGCCGGTATCGCGCTTGGCAACACGGGCGTCGGTGCGGTGCATGCGCTGTCCTATCCGCTGGGCGGCAACTACCACGTGCCGCATGGCGAAGCAAACTACCGCTGTTTCACGGAAGTGTTCAAAGCGTATGACAAGAAGAACTCGGATGGCAAGATCGCAGCTATCAAAAAGATCATCGGTGATATTCTGGAAGTGCAGAGCGGCGAATTTGAAGTGCTCGATGAGCTGCTCGGCGACCTGATCGGCAGAAAGCGCCTGCGCGATTATGGCATGACGGAAGCGGAGATCGGCGAGTTCGCAAAGAGCGTGATCCAAAACCAGCAGCGGCTGCTAGCAAACAACTATGTAGAGTTGTCCGAGGAAGAGATACGAAAGATATACGAAAAACTCTATTAGGAGAAATGGTGCCAATGAACTTTCAGATTCAAAATGTATCTTCGATTACATTCTTAAACTGATTTCGTTCGTTGGCTTTTTACTTTTACGGTTGCCGATAATAAAAACAGTAAAAGATTTTCTATAAAGTGATTGACACAGAAGCATAAATTGTATACAATCCAATAATAAGGTATACAATTAGGTGAGTATTATTAGGGTAGTGTGCAGCGTATATCAAAAAAAAATATTAGAGGTATTGAAAGATGGCGTTAATGACAAAGGAGCAATATATAGCTAGCTTAAGAGAGCTTAACCTGAAGGTTTACATGTTTGGCGAGCTCGTGGAAAACCCGGTGGATCATCCGATCATAAAACCGTCTATGAACTCGGTGGCCATGACGTATGAGATGGCCAACATTAAAGAGTATGAAGATCTGATGACAGCAACGTCTAGCCTTACGGGCGAAAAGATCAATCGATTCACGCATTTGCATCAAAGCACTGACGAACTCGTCAAGAAAGTCAAGATGCAGCGGCTGCTCGGTCAGAAGACAGCGTCGTGCTTCCAGCGATGCGTCGGGCTAGATGCCGGCAACGCTATGTTCTTCACGACTATGGAGATAGATGAAAAGCACGGTACGAACTACCATGAGAAGTTTAAGAAATACTGGACGTACATTCAGCAGAACGATTTGACTGTGGACGGCGCCATGACGGACACGAAGGGCGACCGCGGCAAATCACCGAGCGCACAGAGCGATCCGGACCAGTACCTGCATATCGTGGAGCGCAGAGAAGACGGTATCGTCGTACGTGGCGCAAAAGTGCATCAGACGGGTATGGTAAACTCGCACGAAGTGCTCGTGATGCCGACGATCGCCATGCGGAAAGAGGATAAAGAATATGCGGTCTGCTTCTCTGTACCGACGGACACGGAAGGTATCTTCATGATCTACGGAAGACAATCCTGCGATACGAGAAAGCTTGAAAAAGACGCGGACATCGACCTTGGCAACAAGTGCTACGGCGGACACGAAACGCTCGTCATATTCGACGACGTGTTCGTGCCGAACGAGCGCATCTTCATGGACGGTGAGACGGATTTCGTCGGTTTGCTCGTTGAGCGTTTTGCCGGTTACCACCGCACGAGCTATTCGTGCAAAACGGGCGTGGGTGACGTGCTGATCGGCGCGGCAGCTGTCGCGGCAGACTACAACGGCGTCCCGAGAGCCAGCCATATCAAAGACAAGCTGATCGAGATGACGCATCTGAATGAGACGATGTACGCCTGCTCGGTTGCGAGCTGCAACCAAGGCTACAAAACGTGCGCAGGTAACTACATGATCGATATGCTTCTGGCGAACGTCTGCAAACAGAACGTAACTCGCTTCCCGTACGAGATAGCGCGGCTCGCGGAAGACATTGCGGGTGGTCTGATGGTGACGATGCCGTCCGAAGCGGACTTAAGAGACGAGAAGCTCGGGCCGTACATTGATAAATACCTTAAAGGCGTGGACGATGTGCCGACGGAAGACCGTCTGAGAATCCTTCGCTTGATCGAGAACATCACTCTCGGGACAGCGTCGGTCGGTTACCGCACGGAATCGCTGCACGGCGCGGGTTCGCCGCAGGCACAGCGCATAATGATCGCTCGGCAAAGCAACATGGAAATGAAAAAAGAGATGGCGAAAGATATCGCTGGTATCAATAAATACGATAAGTAAATGACCATTGCAGTAAAGTATTGCGGCGGTTGCAAAGCCGAATTCGATAGGGTAAGGGCAGTACAGCGAATCAAAAAGGCGCTGTACCGCCACTCGTTCTGTAGATATGCGGACGGTGAATCATACAATGCAATATTGACAGTGAACGGTTGTATGTCAACTTGTATCGATCTATGCGATTCTGAGTAAATCGTCGTGAATGTCCGCAATAAAGCGGATATCGATAATGCAATTCGAACATTGAAAGTAAAGGGAAGGCAGACATGAATTGGAAAACGGATTATCGGGAGAAATGCATGAGTGCGATGACGGCGCTCAAACATATCAAAACACACAGCCGCGTTGTGTTCGGTCATTGCATCGGTGAACCGATGGCTCTTGTAGACACGATGGTGGAAAACAAGCAATGGTTTAAAGATGTTGAGATTGTGCACATGGTTGCGATGGGTAAAGGCGAATATACTCTGCCTGCGATGGCAGGCCATTTCCGACACAACTCGTTTTTCGTGGGCGGGTGTACTCGGCAGGCGGTCAGTGAAGGCCGTGCGGATTTTACGCCGTGCTTCTTCTATGAACTACCGTCGTTGTTCCGCAGTGAGGATTTCCACATTGATGTGGCCATGGTGCAGGTAACACCGCCGGATGAGTACGGTTACGTCAACCTCGGTGTGTCCGTAGACTACACGGTTGCGGCGATTGAGCAGGCGGACTTGGTCATTGCGCAGGTGAACGACCAGATGCCCACCACGTTCGGTAGTTCGTTCGTACACGTGTCGGATATTGATTGTTTCGTCAAGAAGTCCGAGCCGCTCGTTGAGCTGCCGCTACCTACTATTACTAAAGTGGAAAGAGAGATCGGTCGCAATTGCGCGAACCTTATAGAAGACGGCGCTACACTGCAGCTGGGTATTGGTTCCATCCCTGACGCAGTGTTGCTTTTTTTGAAAGATAAAAAGGATCTCGGCGTGCACTCTGAAATGCTTTCCGACGGCGTTGTCGGACTAATCGAAGAAGGCATTGTCAATAACAAACAAAAGACGATTCACAAAGGTAAGACAATCGTGTCGTTCCTGATGGGGACGAAACGGTTGTATGACTTCGTGGACAAAAACCCGTCTATCGAGATGCATCCAGTGGATTACGTCAACGACCCGACGGTCATAATGAAGAACCACAAGATGGTCTCTATCAACTCGTGCGTACAAGTTGACCTGATGGGCCAGGTGGCATCCGAGAGCGTGGGATTAAAACAGATCAGCGCGGTGGGCGGCCAAGTGGATTTCATCCGCGGCGCGAACATGGGCGGGGGAAAGAGCATCATCGCCATACCGTCGACAGCGGGGCGACGGCAAATTCTCCAAGATCGTGCCGTTCCTCGCAGACGGCGCGGCAATCACAACATCGAGAAACGATGTAAACTACATCGTTACGGAATTTGGCGTGGCAAATCTGAAAGGTCAGACTCTGCGAGAGCGGGCAAGAAGATTGATTAACATTGCGCATCCCGATTTTAGGCAGCAGTTGACTGAGGAATGGGAAAAGCGTTTTAACCAAAAATTTACAACGAAATAAAAAAGGATGGTGTAAGCGTAAGCTTCACACATGCAGGAGGATGTTATGTCAAACGAAAAGAAGAAGAAAATGGACACTTTTGCGCAGCAGATCCGGATCGAGACACTAAAGCAGCTAAAAGCGAGAGGCTTTGGTCACGCGGGTGGGCGCGCTGTCGGTGGCGGACGTGCTGGCGGTGCTGTACGGCGAAGTCATGAAGATCGATCCGGCGAATCCGATGTGGAAAGAGCGTGACCGGTTCGTGATGTCCAAAGGACACGCCGGCCCGGCGCTGTACGCTACACTGGCGCTCAAAAGGTATTTCCCGATCGACGTTCTAAAAACGTTGAATCAGAACGGCACGATATTGCCGAGCCATCCGGACCGGAATAAAACGCCGGGTGTCGATATGTCTACAGGTTCACTCGGACAGGGTTTCTCGCAGGCGGGCCGGTCTCGCGATGGGCTTTAAGCTGCGCGGTATGGACAACAAAGTATACTGCATCGTCGGCGACGGCGAGTGCAATGAAGGCCAGGTTTGGGAAGCAGCACTGTTCGCCGGTCATAGAGAGCTTGATAACCTTACGTTGTTCGTGGACGTCAACAACAAGCAGTTGGACGGCTATACGGACGAGATCTGCAAGATGGGCGACTTCACCGATAAGTTCGAAGCGTTTGGCTGGGATACGCAGTGCATCGACGGTCATGACACTGCAGCAATCTTAGAAGCGATCGAGAAAGCGGATGCCGTCAAAGGCAAGCCGAGCGTTATCGTGCTGAATACTGTCAAGGGCAAAGGCGCGGCGTTCATAGAAGATATGTATTTGAACCACCACATCAATGTCAAACCGGAAGATATCGACAATGCGGTGGCAGAGCTCGAAAAAGCGCTATAGCAGAGGTGGAAGATATGAGTAATATTAAATTAGCAGCAAAAATAGAAAAAGACAGCATCATCATGCGCGACGTGTACTGCGCAGAAATGATCAATATGGCACAAGCGGACGAGCGAGTATACGCGATGGATGCAGACCTCATCAACTCTATCGGCATGAAGCCATTCCAAAAGAAGTTCCCAGAACGGATGGTCAATGTCGGTATTCAGGAAGCGAACATGGTGGGTGTGGCTGCGGGCCTGTCCGCAACCGGTCTGATCCCGTTCCTGCACACGTTTGGCGTGTTTGCGTCACGGCGTGTATTTGACCAGGCGTTTTTGTCTGTCGGGTTCTCAAAATGGAATGTTAAGCTGATCGGTAGCGATCCGGGAATTACGGCTGCTTATAACGGAGGCACGCACATGCCGTTTGAAGACATCGGTATAATGCGCGATATTCCGGAGATCACCATACTCGAGCCGACGGACTGCGTCATGCTCGAAGATCTCATCAATCAGGTTAAAGACATCTACGGTTTCCACTATATCCGCCTTGTAAGAAAAGCGTCTCAGAAGGTGTACGAAGCGGGTAGCGAATTCGAGATTGGCAAAGCGGCGACAGTTAGAGAAGGCTAGTGACATCACGCTTATTGCTTCGGGATACTGCGTGGCCGAAGCGGCCAAGGCGCACGATTATACTGAAATCGGAAGGCATCTCCGCTAGAGTACTCGATATGTTCACAATTAAACCAGTCGACAAAGATGCGATCGTCAAAGCAGCAAACGAGACGGGTGCCATAGTGACGGCAGAGAACCATAACATCATCAACGGGCTTGGCAGTGCGGTGGCGGAAGTTGTCGTGGAGAACGCATTGGTGCCGGTGGAACGCGTGGGCGTTAAGGATCAGTACGGGCAGGTCGGCGAAGTCGAATACCTTGCAGAAACGTACGGTCTGACAGCCAAGTATATCGTAGAGGCAGCCAAGCGTACGATTGCGAGAAAACAGGGGTAATGAAATGGAAAACGTATATTTGATATCCGCATGCCGGACAGCTGTTGGCAGCTTCGGTGGAACGTTAAAGGATATATCTGCGACGAAGCTCGGCGAGATCGTCATTAAAGAGGCTGCAACACGCGCGGGTATTGATCTAAAAGATATCGATGAAGTTATCATGGGCAACGTACTGCAGGCAGGGCTCGGCCAGAACCCAGCACGGCAAGCGGCAGTAAACGCCGGTGTTCCGGTAGAGTCGCCGGCGTTTACCATTAACAAAGTTTGTGGTTCGGGGCTTAAAGCGGTATCGCTTGGATATGCGGCTATTGTGCTTGGTGACGCAAAGTGCGTCGCTGCGGGCGGCATGGAGAATATGAGCCAAGCTCCGTATCTGTTAAAACAGCAGCGTTGGGGCGCAAAGATGGGCAATGTCAAAGTCGAAGACAGCATGATCACTGAAGGTCTGTGGGATGCGTTCAACGATTATCACATGGGCATCACTGCGGAGAATATCGCTGAGCAATACTGCATATCGCGCGAGCAGCAGGACGCATTCGCACTATCATCGCAGACCAAGGCGGGAGTAGCGAGAGGAGAAGGGAAGTTTAAAAACGAAATCGTACCTGTTGAAATTCCGCAGCGGCGAGGCGAGCCGATCGTGTTCGACACGGACGAGCACATCCGCGAAACGACAATCGAGAAACTCGGAAAACTGAGTCCGGCCTTTAAAAAGGACGGCACGGTCACAGCTGGAAACGCGTCCGGAATCAACGATGGTGCGGCGTGCATCTTGCTGGCGAGCGACACATTCGTAAAAGCGAATAATATTAAGCCGATTGCAAAGATCATTGGTAGAGGTTCTATGGGGGTCAACCCGTCAGTTATGGGTCTAGGTCCGGTACCGTCGGTGAAAAAGGCGCTCGAAAACGCACAGCTAAAGATGGACGATATCGAACTAATCGAAGCGAACGAGGCGTTTGCAGTACAGGCGCTCGGCGTGATGAAAGATCTCGAGTTGGAAGCAAATATTGTGAATGTCAACGGCGGCGCAATAGCAATCGGCCACCCGATCGGTGCGTCGGGCGCGCGTATTCTCGTGACGCTGCTTGCAGAGATGGATAAGCGGGATGCAGAATACGGCCTCGCGACGCTGTGCATCGGCGGCGGCATGGGCGAAGCGCTCATCGTACAGCGCGACGCACTGTGCAAGTAGAGGAAACAAACATGGAATTGATTCAATATGAGAAAAAAGAGCATATCGCAGTGGTCACGATCTCGCGCGAGAAAGCGCTCAATGCTTTGAACGAGCAGGTGATGGCGGAGCTGGACAGTCTGATCGACGATATCCAAAACGACAACGATGTGTATTGTGTGATCGTAACGGGCGCGGGCGAGCGCTCTTTCGTGGCCGGTGCCGATATAGGGGAGATGAAGGATTTTGACGTGGCACAGGCGGCTGCGCTCGGCGAAAACGGCAACCGGATATTCCGCAAGCTGGAGCAGCTTCGGATTCCGACCATCGCAGCGGTGAACGGGTTTGCGCTCGGCGGCGGGCTGGAACTCGCGCTGTCCTGCGATATCCGCATCGCATCGGGAAACGCAGTGTTCGGGCTGCCCGAAGTGAGTCTCGGGATCACACCCGGCTACGGCGGCACGCAGCGTCTACCGAGAACGATCGGCGTAGGCGCGGCGAAGAAGCTTATCTATACCGCCGGAAAAGTCAAAGCGGATGAAGCGCTGCGTCTTGGTCTATTGGAAGACGTGGTACCGATTGAAGAACTGATGGATAGCGCAATGAAGCTTGCGGGTAGAATCGCTCAGCAGGCGCCTATCGCAGTGGCCAACGCAAAAGCGGCAATCGGCAAAGGGCTGGAATGCGATATGGACAGAGCGGTGCAGGTCGAGACGGCTTACTTTGCGAAGTGCTTCAACTCTGAGGACCAGAAAGACGCGATGAACGCATTCGTGAGCAAACAGAAAATGGGTAAATTCAAGAACAAATAGAGAAGTCATAAAATTCACACACGCGGAAGATGCTGTGGTATGGTGAAATAAAGTTGCTGTAATACGTGCTCTTCTGAAGGAAAGGTTGGTCAACAAATATGAAAGTATGTGTAGTCGGCGCGGGCACAATGGGCGCAGGCATTGCGCAGGTATTTGCACAGAATGAGCACGAGACGCTGCTGTGCGACATCAAGCAGGAGTTTGTCGACAAAGGTTATGCGACGATTGAGAATAATCTGAATCGGTTCGTCCAAAAAGAAAAGATAAGCGAAGACGCGAAGGAAGGCATTTTAAAAAATATAACATGCATCACGGATGTAGCAGATGCCAAGGACTGCGAACTCGTTGTGGAAGCCATTATCGAGAATATGGATATCAAAAAGAAGCTCTTACAGAGCCTTGACAATGTAGTAAGCGGCGATGCCATCCTCGCGACGAATACGTCGTCGCTGTCCATTACGGAACTCGCAGCGGCGACAAAAGACCCGCAGCGCGTGATCGGAATGCACTTCTTTAACCCGGCACCGGTTATGAAGCTCGTCGAGATCGTAAAAGGGATGACGACGAGCGACGCGACACAAGATAAGATCATCGAGATAACGAAAGCGCTCGGTAAAGAAGGTGTCTTCGTCAACGAAGCGCCTGGTTTTGTTGTCAACCGAATCTTGATTCCTATGATCAATGAAGCGGTCGGCATCCTAGCGGAAGGTGTTGCGAGTGCAGAAGACATCGACAAAGCGATGAAGTTTGGCGCAAATCATCCGATCGGGCCGCTTAGTCTTGCTGATCTCATCGGCAACGACGTCAACCTTGCGATCATGGACGAACTGTATGACGCGTTCGGCGACCCGAAATACAGAGCTCATCCGCTGCTGAAGAAAATGGTCAGAGCCGGTTACCTCGGAAGAAAAACCGGCAAAGGGTTCTTTGCGTATTAATCAACAAATGTTGTGCAAAATTATGACAGCGCAAAGTAGATATAAAATAATAGAAATACACTAATGGTATTATGTTAAGTAAACGTGCTGAAATATAAGAAATTTTGTGTTCTTAGGCGCAAATTTGAAGCGTATGCGACCAAAAAGTGAATATAATGGATGATATTTAATAGGTAGGTTAAACCGTGTTAAAAATGGGGATTAACTTAACATTGGCGAGCATGGAGAAGAATAACCAAGATAATAGAGCTAGCCAGGTATTTGATTAGCTCCTTGAAATGATATTTAACCAAGAAATCAAATGCGTAGAGCGGATATCTGAAGTGAGAATCTCGGAGGAGTTAAATGTCAGCCGCACTCCGGTAAGGGAATCGGTTCGTAGTTTTGCTAATCAGGGCTAGTCAAAGTATCTCCTAAGCGTTCCCCAGAAGTGATATCCTTGTAAGAACGGGTCGATGCGGATTTAGGAATCATTCTAATGATAAAGGAAAGAACAACAGCGAAATTAGCAATCGAATATGGTAATAATGCAGAATTTGATAAGTTAAAAGCAGATGCCGATCTTTGCTTGAAACGAGAAAAAATGGGACTCAAAAAAAGGAATAAGTCTTAATTGTGATTTTCGTATGATGCTATAAGAAATCTCGATAAACCGATTCCTAATTGAAATTCAACTAGGTTTGTACTGTTGATACAATGGCTAATTAGTATTGATGAACGTCAACTTGAAGAAAGGATTAAAAGCACTTCTCATCACTGTGAGATTTTATATAATATCTTTAGTAGGGATGAAGAGGGAGTTAATAAAGCTTTATGCGAGCATCTCGCAGCTAGCTATAGCGGTATTGATATAGAGATTAGTTGAAAAAAATCAAGTGACAGATTGAATGTAGATAAAATGGAGTTAATAGCGTATGGATAATTTGGTTGAGGTGTCGATAAGGTATATTGGGTATTATAAAAAGCTGGCAAAGAAGCAGACGGAACAGTTTCTGGCGCAACCGGACTTGGCTTTTACATTTGAGCGCTTGAAGACGCATTTGACAAAAGTACACGGCATTCAGCCACCGTACAATGTGCTGGTCAACGGAAAGAACGTAACATTTGCGATAAATAGCGGTATGAAGCTCAATGGCGGAGAGGTATTTAGCGTGATGCCGCACATATCAGGTGGCTAATAAACAAAAGGAATTCCGGTCAAAATGACCGGTGATATATAAAGAAAGGAAATCGTATTATGAAGGGATACATAGGAAAGATACTGCATGTCGATCTGACGAATGAAAAGTTTGAGGTGGAACAGCCGGACGAGTTGTTTTATAGAGAATATCTTGGCGGCAGCGGCTTTGGAGGATACTATCTAATGAAGGAAACCCAAAAAGGCATCGATGCATTGTCTCCGGAGAACGTGATCATCTTTGGCGTTGGGCCGTTTACCGGCGCAGCGCTCAGCGGCGCGTCGCGGCACAGCGTTACCACAAAATCTCCGTTGACCGGCGGTATCGTCTCAAGCGAAGCGGGCGGATACTTTGCGCCTGAGCTGAAGTTTTCCGGGTTCGACGCGCTAGTTATCAAAGGCAAAGCAAAAAAACCAGTTTACTTATGGGTACATGACGGTGAGTACGAGCTCAAAAACGCGAAAAACGTATGGGGCAAAGTGACCGGAGACGCACAGGATGCAATCCGCGAAGAGCTCGGAGACAGTCGGGTGCGCGTAGCGGGAATTGGGCCTGGCGGCGAAAACCTCGTCAAATACGCATGTATTTCAAACGAACTGGCACATTTCAACGGACGGGGCGGTGCTGGTGCCGTTATGGGTTCTAAGAACCTAAAAGCGGTCGCGGTGCGCGGAAAGCAAAAGCCGGAGTTTGCCGACCCGGAGAAGTTTAAAGCATGTGCAAAACACGCAGCCAGCGAAGTGAAGAACAACCCGGCATATGCGGGTTTCAAAGAGCATGGCACGAATGTCAATGTGGTGTCGAATATCGAAGCAGGCGGCTTGCCGACGAAGAACTGGCAGTCAGGCTACTTTGAAGATGGGGAGAAGCTACTTTCGGAAGCGTGGAACGAAGAACTTATCTCGCCCGGTACATGCTGGGCATGCGCACAGAGCTGCAAAAGGCATATTGACAGCAATAAGACAAAGGAACTCGATCCCAAATATGGTGGCCCGGAATATGAAACGGTTGGCATGTGCGGATCCAACCTGATGATTTCGGACAAGGTCGGCATTTCGAAGATCAATGAAGTCTGCAGCAAATATACAATGGATACGATATCGTTTGGCGGCTCGGTCGGGTTTGCGATGGAGTGCTTCGAAAAAGGTATTATTACACTGGAAGACACCGGCGGCATCGATTTAAGTTTTGGCAATGTGGATTCGGTCATCAAGCTCGCGGAAATGACGGGCAAGAGAGAGGGCTTTGGCGATGTGGTCGCGCGAGGTACGCGTGAGATGGCTGAATTGTGGGGTGAAGAGGCCAAGAAATGCGCTGTACACGTAAAAGGCAGAGAGTTCCCGGCGCACATGACATGTAACAAAGCTTCGCTCGGGCTTGCTTACGCGCTCGTGCCTATTGGAGCGGACCACGTATCTTCCGATTTTGACGGCGCAGTCGGTGTTGTACCCATCGGCTACCAGCATATGGGCATGGGAGATCACAAGGTGATGGACCCGGGCGAACTCAACGACGATAAAGCACTCTACTACTGGAACACACAAAAGGTGTACAGTCTGCTTGATATACTTCCTGTTTGCATACTGTGTTTCGGGTACTGGACGATTTTCGACTTTGATGATCTTGTCGACCTCATCAACGCGGCGACGGGATGGAAGATGACGCTTGTTGAAGCATTAAAAGCAGCCGAACGAAGGATCCACCTGCAGCGTGCGTTTAATGCGAGAGAAGGAATAACGAAAGATGATGATGTGCTGCCGAAAAGGATATTCGAAGCGTTGTCAGGCGGTCCGTCGGACGGTTTCGTATATGACCGCGATGCGTTCAACAGTGCGAAAGACTACTATTATCAGCTAGCCGGATGGGATTCGGGCGACGGATATCCGAGAGATTTCAAGCTTAAAGAGTTTGGCATAGAATGGGCAAAGGCATAGAAGCAAATTAACAATAAAGGAGAATGAGTATGAAAGGAATCGGATTTAGAGAGTATGGCGACGTGCAGGTATTGGAATCGATAGAAGTCCCGACAGGGCAGGTTGGTGAGGATGATCTGCTCATATCAATAATGGCAAGCGGCGTGAACCCGGTTGATTGGAAAGTTAGACAGGGTTTGCTTCAGGACGATTTTCCTTATGAACTTCCACTAATCCCCGGCTGGGATGCATCGGGAAGAGTAAAGCAAGTTGGAGCCAATGTCAACAATTTCAAAGTGGGAGATAACGTGTTCTTTCGACCGGAAATGGAAAAGCAGGGCACATACGCAGATGAGATAATCGTGCCAGCGCAATACGTTGCACCAATGCCTAAGAATGTCAATTATATTGAAGCTGCATCATTTCCGCTGGTTGGACTTACTGCATGGCAGGCGCTTGTTGAAGAGGGCAAAGTGAATGAGAAAACGAAAGTGTTAATATTGGCCGGCAGCGGTGGTGTTGGTTCTTTCGCAATTCAGTTGGCTAAGGCACTTGGCGCATATGTTTGCACAACAACAAGTGTTGAGTATATTGATTTTGTTAAAGATATAGGAGCAGACGAAGTGTTGACTTTCGATGAAGGCGATATGCATACGGATACAAAATTTGATTTTATGCTTGATACACTTGGAGGAGAGCCGTATGCATCCGCGTTGTCGTACCTTAAAGAGAATGCGGTTGTCGCGACGCTTATCAGTGAAAGAGATGCGAAGCCGGCTCCGAATAAAGAGGAGCTGGAAAAACAAAAGAATATTGATGTACGATTTGTTTTCACCCGTGTAGACGGACAAAACATGCATCAATTGCTAAAGTTGATTGAGGCAGGGAAAATCAAGCCCGTTGTTAGCAAGGTGTTTCCTATGACGGTTGATGGCGTAAAGCTAGCACACTTGGCAAGTCAAACTAAAAAGACTTTGGGCAAGATTGTCCTGTCAAAATAGACGTTGCATTAGATTACAAGAAGGATTTTATAATCAGCGTTCAAGGCAATTCGCGCCTTGGCGCGCACAGGAAATTATTTGCTTGAAAAAGCAGTCGGCACACATACATATTCAGTCAGTGGGTAACACTGCTTGTTCACCTCCACGTGCTGTGTGGCGGCAACCTCGCCGACATTGTACGCCGAAACTACTAATACGGGCACAAATTTCATTAAGTTTTGTGCCTTTCGCAGAAAGGGATTGCCATAATAATGAAAAAAATTATTATTGTCGGAGGCGTAGCTGGTGGGGCTAGCGCTGCTGCACGGCTTCGAAGACTAGATGAAAATATGCAAATAATTATGTTTGAGAGAGGAGAATTTATTTCCTTTGCAAACTGCGGCCTGCCATATTATATAGGCGGTATTATCGAAGACAGAAATGAGCTTTTGCTTCAGACCCCTGAATCGTTTGAAGCAAGGTTCAATGTTGATGTTCGAGTCATGAGTGAAGTAGTCGAAATTGATAGGAGTTCAAAGACTGTGACGGTTAAAAGCGGAGCAGATTGCTATATAGAGAGATATGATACCCTTATCTTGTCGACGGGATCATCACCTTTTATGCCAAAGATCAAGGGAATAGAATCAAATAGAGTAATGAAGCTATGGACAATTCCGGACATGGACAGAATTGTGGAAGCGGCAAAGAGTGCAAAGAGCGTGGTGGTTGTCGGCGGAGGATTCATAGGTGTTGAAGTGGCAGATAATCTAACACATCTGGGTCTGAAAGTTACGATTGTCGATATGATGGAACAAGTCATGCCGAATGTCGATTTTGATATGGCGCAGATACTGCATAAGCATCTGACGAAAAAGGGCGTAAAGCTGGCGCTCGGTCAAAGCGTGAAAAGTTTTGCTGAAGCTCCAGACGGGATCATAGTAAAGACAGACAAGGGCGAATATCAAGCTGACTTTGCAATATTATCTATTGGTGTAAAGCCGAATTCAGAGCTTGCCGTAAATGCCGGGCTCAAGGTGAATAATTGCGGCGGCATAGTGGTAAATGAGGCATTGAAAACAAGCGACGAAAATATTTATGCTGTTGGTGACGTTGTTGAAACGGTGAATTTCATAAATAGCGAACGGTGCATGATGCCTCTTGCTGGACCTGCCAATAAGATGGGGCGTATGGCGGCGGACAATATTTTCGGTTTGAATCGCAGCTATAAAGGGACACAGGGCTCCAGCGTGGCCAAAGTGTTTGATTTAGTGGTTGCAAGTACTGGGGCATCGGAAAAGCAGTTGATGGATGAAGGAAAGGAGATTAACAAGGACTACAGAGTGACAATGATTCATCCGCTTTCACATGCGGGCTATTATCCGGGAGGAAAGCCTTTGTGTTTGAAAGTCATTTTCGGTTTGGACGGTAAAGTATACGGCGCTGCGGGCGTGGGTTATGAAGGTGTCGACAAGCGCATCGATGTCATTGCAACGGCGATAAGATTTGGAGCAACAACGAAAGACCTTGCTGAGTTGGAGTTGTGTTATGCACCACCGTTCTCTTCAGGCAAGGATCCGGTCAATATGGCAGGCTTTTCAGGTGAAAATATCTTAGGCGGAGTAGTAGACAATATAACTTATAAAGAGCTGAGTGACATACCTGCGGATACAGTGATACTTGACGTTAGGACAAAAGAAGAGTGCGATCGCGGCGTTGTGCCGGGAAGCATCAATATTCCCGTTGACAGCTTGAGAGACCAGATCAATACAATGGATAAAACGAAATCTTACGTAGTATATTGTGCTGTCGGGGTGCGAGCCTATATCGCATGCCGGATACTGATGAACAATGGGTTTAAGAATGTGCGCAATCTTGCTGGAGGATATACGACCTATAGGGTGGTAAGCGCCGATTACACCACTGATTTCAAGAAAGTATAAATCGAGTAGACTTACAAATGACGCAGTGTATTTCATGATTGTTTTAGGTGATACACTATGTTTGATAGTTTAGGCGTGAGTAGTATTTGATTAGTAATCAAGTTTATTGATCACAAGTAATTTAGTTTTTAAAAGTTATCTAGAAGGATAGGAGAAAAAGCGTTGTATAAGATACTCAAGAAACAGGTGCTCAGCCAACAGGTCAAGCGGATGGTTGTGGACGCACCGCTGATCGCCAAAAAGGCACAGGCCGGTCAGTTCATCATCCTTCGGGTACATCCCGAGGGCGAGCGCATTCCGCTGACCATTGCCGATTACGACAGAGAGCAAGGCACAATCACAATCATCTTCCAAGAAGTCGGCAAAACAACCATACACTTAGGAACACTGAACGAGGGCGACAGCCTGACGGACTTCGTCGGTCCGCTCGGCAAAGCGTCGCACTTCGACGACAGCATTAAAAAGGTTGCTGTCATCGGCGGCGGGCTCGGCACCGCTATCGCGTATCCGCAGGCCAAAGCGCTATTTGACCTCGGTATCAGCGTCACTAGCATCGCGGGCTTTCGAACGCAAGCCCTCATCATACTCGAAAACGAGCTCAATGCGGTGTCGGACAAAGTCATTATCACGACGGACGACGGCAGCAACGGCGAAAAGAAATATTCAGATGGAGAAAACCAGTATGCCCGAACAAGACCCCAAGGTGCGTGCGGGCAATTTCAGTGAAGTCGCGCTCGGCTATACCGAAGAGCAGGCGATCAACGAAGCGAACCGCTGCCTGCAGTGCAAGAACAAACCGTGTATCGCAGGCTGTCCCGTTGCGGTACAGATCCCGGAGTTCATCAGGCTGATTGCCGAGGGCAAGCACCTCGAAGCATACGACAAGGTCCGAGAAACGAACGGCCTGCCTGCCATCTGCGGCAGAGTATGTCCGCAGGAAGAGCAGTGCGAAGCGCTGTGCGTGCGCGGCATCAAAGGTGAACCGGTCGGCATCGGTCGTCTGGAGCGCTTCTGCGCGGACTATGCCATCGAGCATGGTGTGGAAACGCCGGTGTGTAAACTCGCGGGCGATAAGAAAGCCGCCATCATCGGCGCTGGCCCGGCGGGTCTCACGTGCGCGGCCGACCTCGCCAAAGCGGGTGTGGACGTTACGGTGTTCGAAGCGTTCCACACATCGGGTGGCGTGCTCGTGTACGGCATTCCGGAGTTCCGTCTCCCGAAAGCACTCGTACAGAAAGAAATCGACGCGCTCGTTTGCATGGGCGTGAAGATCGAGACCAACATGGTTATGGGGCGCATTCTGACAATAGACGACCTCAAAGAACAGGGCTTTGACACCGTCTTCATCGGTACGGGTGCGGGGCTGCCGCGGTTCATGGGCATCCCGGGCGAAAACCTCAACGGCGTATACTCCGCCAACGAGTTCCTGACGCGCATCAATCTGATGAAGGGCTACGACTTCCCGAACAACGATACGCCCGTCGTGCGCCACAAGCAAGTGGCGGTCATCGGTGGCGGCAACGTAGCGATGGACGCAGCCCGATGCGCAAAACGCCTCGGTGCTGAAAATGTGTACATCATCTACCGCCGGAGCGAAGCGGAGATGCCCGCGAGAAACGAAGAGATCGAGCACGCGAAAGAAGAGGGTATCGACTTCCGTCTGCTCATCAACCCGACAGAGATCTTCGGTAACGACAAAGGTTACGTCACGGGTATGCGTGTGCTCAGGATGGAGCTGGGTGAGCCGGACGACAGCGGCAGACGCCGTCCTGTTCCCGTCAAGGGTAGTGAATACAATATTGAGCTTGACGCCGTTGTCGTTGCGATCGGACAGAGTCCTAACCCGTTGATGCGTGAAACTACGCCCGAGCTAAAAACACAGAGTTGGGGCGGTGTCATTGTGGATGAAGCAACATGTGCGACGTCACTCTCGGGCGTGTATGCGGGCGGTGACGCGGTGTCCGGCGCGGCCACGGTCATTCTAGCGATGGGTGCGGGCAAGACGGCCGCCGCTTCGATGCTTAAATACATGGGCATGTAAGTATATTATCGACGCTCAAGGCGCTTTTGTAGTTTAGGCGAAGAGATAATGCGCAAAGATTGCTTCTTGTGTAAGGTTTGAGTAGAAAGATAGAATCATCAAGTCTGCTTTATTTGCTGTAGAGTAATTCTATTGGAAAGAAGCTCAGTTTTCGAAAAGGAGCAAATTACACTGAACGAGCTGAAAAAGAATGAAAAAAACGAAAAAGGAATGAAAAAAACAAGGGGACACAATGAAAGTTCTTGACAAAACGTGAAAAAAGCGTATAATTAGCACAAGAAAGATTATGAGGAATATGTAATAATATATTGTGAATTGTGCATAGCTGTAAAAAAGACTACTGATAAAAAGAATCTCGATACAAAAAAAGATAATATAAAGGAGATTAAAGTATGAAAGAGTTTGGAATTAATTTCCCAGTGAATGTGATCGTCGGTGCCGGCAAATTAAAAATGCTTGGCGAAATAAGCAAAGAATACGGCAAGAAGGCATTTTTACTTTATGATCCGTTTTTGCGAGACAGTGACACGATAGAAGCAATTAAGAAAGATCTACAAGAAAACGGAATCAACTTTTTTGAATTCTTTGATGTCGTACCGAACCCGAGAAACACGACAATCGACCATGGCGCGGAGTTGTGCAAAGAGAACGAGTGTGATTTTGTGATTGCGATCGGTGGCGGCAGCGCTATCGATTCAGCAAAGGCAATCGCGTTGGTTATGACAAATGGGGGAACGTGTTGGGAATATACGGAGCGTCAAAATGAGGATGTAACCAGACCGAAAAACAAGGCGCTGCCGATCATAGTTATACCGACCACAGCTGGTACCGGAACAGAAGCCACACCTTGTTCAGTTATCAACAATCCATCCTTAAAGAAGAAGTGCACAATTATTAATCCGGCAATTTTTCCGACAGTTTCGATTGTTGATCCGGAAATCATGGAATCTGTTCCGCCTATGCTCACCGCCTTGACAGGTATTGATACATTCGCGCATGCTTTTGAAGCATACATATCCAAGAATGCGAATGTTTGGTCTGAAACCGTTTCGCTGAAATCAATAGAGCTGTTTGCAAAATCTATCAGAAAAGCGGTTAAAGATGGAGACGATATGGAAGCGCGTGCTGAAATGGCATTCGCTTGCACGCTGGGCGGATGGGCAATTGCGCTGGCGGGTGTATGCATGCCGCATGCCTTGGGTCAGCCGCTCAGTGCGTTTACGGATGCGCCCCATGGCGGCACATTAGCGGCATGCATTCCGCAAATCATCGAGTGGACACTGCCTTATGCAGAAGAGAAGCTGGCAAAAGTAGCGACCATTTTTGATCCGTCTCTGATCGGGCTGGATCAAAAAGCGCAGGCTGAAAAACTGCCTGAGATTATGCATGAGTTATACGAGGATCTTCAAATTGAGGTATCCTTCGGCGGTTATGGCTTGAAAGAAGAAGATATTCCTGCGTTTATCGACTTGGCATATACGGCTTTCAAGCAGGACATAGATTGTCACCCGAAACCTGCTACGAAAGAAGACGTTGAAATGCTTGTCCGCAAGTGTTTGTAAAAGAAGATCAGAGACTGTCTGCAAATGGCGACTTAACAAACCCATAGGAGCATTCAACTATCGTGGATGCGTCTGTACAACGTTTTTCGCCATTTTGCGGGAGACATACGAGTATACAGCGATTTAAAAAAAGAAAGGAAGCATAAGCATATGCCTTTTATTGATATAGACTTTTCAGAGAAGGTTACCGAGAACCAGCAAGATGAGATAAAAAGTAGATTGGGCGAGATTATAGACATTATTCCGAATAAAACAGAAGAGTGGCTGATGATCAAGATTGCAGATGACCAAAAGATGTATTTCAGTGGCAAGAAATTGGAAAATGGCGCGTACACGGCGGTCAACCTGCATATGTCAGCTCCGATGGAGAACAAAGGCAAACTGGTAGAAAAAATATTTGAAATCTACTCAGATGTTCTGTCGATTAATCCACAAAATGTTTTCATTACAGTCAGTGAATTTAATAACTGGGGAGTTGAGGGGAAGTTCGTTTAAACAAAATTGTCATCGTACAATCATAATACGATGATGAAAGTGTGCAGATTCAAGGAAGTACATTCAAAGCATGGATTTAAAAGTGTAAGATGAGTAATATCGGTAATATCGGTAATGTATGAACTCCCGATGGCTTAAGTGTTTTCGCCACCGAATGTATAATATTCCAACCTATCAGTTAATGACAAAGGATTCAGTGGATCTTTTGATAGAACGGCTGAATGGTTACGAACAAGTGTCGCCGCAAAGCGTAACATTTCTATCTTCACAGATTTTGAGGCGTTCGGTTGGTGTTTGTCCTGTGAATAGTATTGAGATTTTTAATTGCTCTTGTTAGTGTGTGCGTATCACGAGATTCGAATCGATATGTTAAGAATCATTTCAATATTGATTATAAACTTAGCTGTCACGGAGGAGGAAGTTTGAAACAAAAACATTGTAATACAACATAGAGGCATAAAAAATAAACCATAAGGAACTTACAGTACATTGAAAAAAGAATATGGTACAAAAAATCAGGCTACAACGCCATCCTGGTCAACGACGATGTACCCAATACGCTTAACGGCAGCAATCGCCTGATCCACAGATAAAGTGCAATTAGTTGGAATAGCATCCTCCTTCTTATAAAGGTCAGAATTATAAGGCTCAGACTTTTTGAGCATGGCATAGATGGCGGTAAGCAGCATTCTGCAGACAGCGATAATTGCTTTCTTGTGCCCACGACGCTTTTTGAGCGCAAGGTAGCGTCTTTTGATCTCAGGGTTCTTGTCTGATTTACAGACGGTAAGCGCATTCTGAACCAAAAGCGGTTTGATGTAAGCTCCGGCACGTGTAATACGTGTGGTTTTCTTCTTTCCGGCACTCTCGTTGTTTTGAGGAACGAGACCAGCCCACGAGCAGAGATGTTTGGCTGTTGGGAACACGGACATATCCACGCCGATTTCCGATATGATAGCGATAGCGGAAAACTGCTGGATACCCGGAACAGTCATAACAAGGTCAATTTGCGAGCTGAACCGTTCTGAGAGTTTGAGGATAGAAGATTCAAGATTTGCTTTGCACAGCGCTAAGCTATCCATGTGTGAGCGGATAATTTTGAGCTTTTGCACTTGCTCGGAGCACATCAAGCCGTCAATGGCAGCTTGCACATTTTCAGGCGAAGCTTTGCAGCGACGGTCGATGAACCCAGTGACATCAAAAGAACCGTCGGGGCAAGAGAGAAGCTGCTCGGTAATGGCGGAAGCGCTTTTGCCGAATACGTCGGAGAACACATCGTCAAGCTTGATGTTGGAAACGGTCAGACAGTTTTGCGCACGGTTTTTCTCTCCAACACAAAAGCTGGTGAGTTTTGAACGATACCGCATCAGGTCGCGAAGCTGTCGGATTTCAAACGGCGGGATAAAGCTGCCGGATACAAGATCATGCTTGAAAATGTCGGCAATCCACTGAGCATCCCTTTTGTCGGTTTTCTTACCGCGAATGGCTTTGACGTATTTGGGATGCGCAAGAACAACATCGCACGTTTGCTCTAAGGTGTTGAACACAGGAATCCAATACTTACCCGTTGATTCCATGCAGACGTCTTTGCAGTTGTTCGATGCAAGCCAGTCGGCAAACCGTCGCAGATCGCCTGTAAACGTAGAGAATCTGTGACGTTTGTAGGTGGTCACACCTTTATCATTTGTTGAGGCGATACAGGCGACGATAAACGATTTGTGGACATCGATGCCGCAACAGATAGGGTAAACGATTTTAAGTGCCATAGACACCTCCTCAGTTTTTTGAGGAAACCGACAGGGACTGACTGCTCAAGCAAAAAACGAGTAGCGTCTTTACAAAGATAAGTTTACGGGCTTTTAAATCCCATTTATTTGTGCTTGAAAGAGCGGACGGCACACATAAATATTCAGTCAGTGGGTAACACTGCCTACTCACCTCCACGTGCTGTGTAGTGTGACGGTAACCTCACTGACATAGTATAACGAAACAACGGCGAGAGTGCACGTTTCATAACGTTTTGTGCCTTTCGCAGAAAGGAATGGTCATAAATATGAAAGCATTGATTAAATACGACAAAGGTGCAAAAGGCGTCGCTTTACGCGAGGTGGGAAAACCTGTTCCCAAGAGCGATGAGCTACTTATAAGAATTTCGGCAGCAGGGATTTGCGGGACGGATATTCATATTATGCACGATGAATACGAATGTGATTTACCGGTGATAATGGGACACGAGTTTACTGGGATAGTCGAGGAAATAGGTTCAAACGTCGAAGGGTTTGATGTGGGAGACCAAGTCGTGGCTGTGACAGCGGCCATAACCTGCGAAAATTGCACATATTGCAAGCAAGGACTTCGGATGATGTGCAAACAAAGAAAATCTATCGGGTCAGGCACGGACGGTGCGATGGCGGAGTTCATGACGATACCGGCAAAGCTCGCATATATCGTGCCAAAAAACATGTTAGGCTCTGATATTATGGCGATAACAGAACCGCTGGCTTGTGTTGTGCGAGCGGTTATAGAACA
The DNA here is from genome assembly GCA_963666505.2 of Christensenellaceae bacterium. Lineage (GTDB taxonomy): Bacteria > Bacillota > Clostridia > Christensenellales > SZUA-584 > JABGQS01. The sequence goes on from CAXXXL010000003.1 coordinate 908,763, forward strand.
GTCAAAGATCAAAGCAGGTGACGTGGCGATTGTTTCCGGGCCCGGAACGATAGGGCTTTTGACGTTGCAGGTTGCCAAGCTGGCCGGGGCCTTTGTAATTGTAAGCGGAACGAGTGTCGACAAGGACCGTCTAGCGCTTGCAAAGAAATTGGGCGCGGATGTCTTATGCGATGATCCCGGAAAACTGAAGGACATTGTGGCCCAATATACGATGGACGGAGTAGATGTGGCCTATGAATGCGCTGGCGCAGCACCTTCATTTAGAGCATGCTTAGAGCATGTAAAGAAAAGGGGCAATCTGGCTCAGGTCGGGTTATATGGAAAACCGATTGAAGTAGACATAGATAAGATACTGTTTAAGGAAGTGGAATTGACAGTGAGCTTTGCGTCTGAACCGACCTCTTGGGATATCGCGATGAGAATAATTGCACAGGGGAGGTTGGATCTCGATCCGCTGGTAAGCAATTTTTATCCGCTGGAGGATTGGGAAACGGCCTTTAAAGAGTTTGAAGACAAGGTAGGTTTTAAGATTTTTCTTAAACCATAAAAATGTGTGGGTTGGTGAAGGAAGAGAACCGTCTTGCATTTAAAATGAAAAGGTATACATTTATTATGTAATGATGAATTTGCAGCGTGTTTAAAATCGAGACTATACGAGGAAATATACCGGATATTTAGGAAGTGTAGAATGATGTCATAGTAACGGAGAGGACGAAAAAGAGCTATGGCAAAGCAAAAAGTGATGGGATTTAGTGAGGTTCAAAAGCAGTTTTGCAACTAAGAATCGTGCAGAGAATACTTATTTGAACCGGAGCATGTTAAAATATTAGACAATCTGCTAGATGGAAAGGGCGAGAAAAACGCCCGGAAATCGTAGGCGTAACATGGGAGAAAAAAGGAAGAAATATGACGAGAACTTTAAGAAGAATGCGGTCAAGCTATCGTATGCAAGCTCTAAGTCAGTAAGAGAAATAGCAGAGGATCTGGGGGTTCATGAAAACCTGCTGTACAACTGGCGGCGAAAGTATACCGCAGGCGGCGATAAGACAAAGTACGCAACGCTGGAGGGAGAAAACAGAGAGCTGCAGAGTCAGCTGGCTGAGGTCAAAATGGAGCGTGACATGCTAAAAGAAGCAGCGGCCTACTTTGCGAAACACCAAAAGTAAAATATAGATTTAGGCAGGAGAATCCTAAATATCCTGTGGCAAAGTGGGCCGAAATACTGAGGATTGAGCGACCCGGATACTATGCCTGGCTCAGGAAACGGGAAGCTCATGAGAAACGTGAATTTTATCTCAAGAAGAAAATCAAAGAGGTGTTTGACAATAGCCTAGGCACATACGGACCAGATAGAATAACTGTTATTTCGCAGCCGTGGGGAGCGCATAGGGCGAAAGAAATGCGCAAAGTACATGGCGTATATGCATTTGCAGTCCTGCCATAACAGGCATAAAACGAAGAGCTTAACGAACATCAGGAAATCCCGAGGCGAAGGGTATCCGAATATTCTGCGAGACCAAGAGTTCCCGATCGTGTCTCGAATAGGTATAGCAAGCGACATCAACTATTTGAGAACGAGCGAAGGATTCATATATCATTGCGTGATTAGGGATATCGTAACTGACGATGTGCTCGGTGACCATATGGCGGACAAGATGACGAAGGAACTTGTAGTCAATGCAATACTGGCAATGCTCGACAGACAGGAAATGCCAAAGGGATGCATCTTCAACAGCGACAGAGGCAGCCAGTACACGTCAAAAGCAGTGATCGCGCTGTTAAAACAATACGGACTTCGCCAGAGCTTTTCACGTGTTGGAATGCCGGGTGACAGCGCATGGTCGGAGAGCTTCTTTGCAACCATGAAGAAAGAACTTATACACTGGATGCATTATGAAACATAAGAGTCTGTTCGAGCGGCAGTGTTTGAGTATATATACTGTTTTTACAATGTGAAAAGAATTCAAAAGCGACTCAGATACATGTCGCCTAAAGAATATCTTGCTCAAGTAAAAACAGAGAAATCGGAGAGGTCGGACAGGGTAGCTTAGCAAATTGTCTACAAAAACGTTGATGTCCATATCGGTTTGAGTTAAGATAACATAGTACTATTTATGTTTGATTTTTTTAATTTAAATGTAAACGTATACAAGATTTGTACCCCTAGATATCATTGAAACTTATCCGGAAAATATGTGATGAGAGATTGATAGGCAGCTTAGAGGCAGTGTATCAAGTCAGGAAGAAATTAGCCTGAGTTTCTGTATAAACTAGGAATACAGTGTGAATGATAGAATTCCTGCTAGAAGATATAAAACACAATAAGACTGATTAAGGAGAAAAAAATGTTATCAAAACGAATTGAAGGAATTGTTAAGTGCATTGAGACGATAGATGAAGCGAAAAAACATATTCCTATTGAGAAAATAGCGTATGAACCTGATGAAAACCAAGATATTTTAATGCGTAAAGCAGGAGCTACGGAAGCGTTCTTTAAAACATCGACGTTATCACATATACCGGGCTCACGACTGGCTGGAGTAGGTAGCTACTTATATACACCGTGGCCGCCGTATTTCATTGAAAAAGACAGGGAAGAAATTAGAAACTATCCCAAACAGTGCTCTGATGAGTTAATGATCGCGATGGAAGAGAAGATGTTTTATTTGAATCCGTATCTTGGAGGACATATTTCCGCAAACCAGACATACATTCTGGAAAACGGTATCAATGGAATGATCGAGCGGATAGACAAGAGGCTGGAAGATAAGAACTTGAACGATAAGCAAGTTACATTTCTAAAAGCTGCAAAGAAAGGTTGGATTGGCGCGCTGTATTATGCAGACCGGTACAGCAAGTTTTATAAAGAAATGGCAAAAGAAGAAAACGATGCGGTGTTGAAAACTGAATACGAGAATATTGCGGAGCTGATATCACGAGTTCCTGCCAATCCGGCAACAACCTATGTTGAGGCGTTGCAAGCTATGTGGTTTACATATCGATGTATTCACGCGGACGACAATAGCGGGCATACGTTTGGAAGATTGGACCAGATACTGTATCCGTATTATGCGAAGGATATTGCAGAAGGCATATTGACAAAAGAAGACGCGAAAGAATACTTCCTGGATTTCTGGCTCAAATTCGGCGCAGGCAACGCTGTTGGTATCAGCGAGGGTGACCGATTCGAGTTTTTTGGAAACGAGGATGAAGTTAAAGAGGCTGACCATAAAAACGGTTTGTTTTGGATCGTATCAGGCTATTGCGCGACATCTAAGCATGTGGACGTCGGACATCCTTGCGAAATCGGCGGATTGGACGAAAACGGGAACGATGCTACAAATGACATATCGTGGTTAGCGCTCGATGCAATCAAAGAAATAAAACACGTGCTTGGAATCAAGCCCATATTGAAATATGATGAAAAAGTAGATCCTAAATTTTTTAAGGAATGTCTCGATATTCTTATGGATGGCAAAGCGCTGCCATCGATTGCTTTTGAGAAAAACACGATAGAAGCGTTGCTGAATGAGCCCGGAGCGACATATACAAAAAAAGACTTGCTGGATATTTGTCATGTCGGGTGTATCGAGACGGCGATTCACGGAAACTCGTACACAGAGGCGATGAACTGTTTTTTGAATTTGCCGAAAATCCTGCGGATTGCTATGGGGAACGGATATCATAATAATAAGAAGATTGGCGTAGAAACAAAACCAGCGACGAGTTTTGCGGAGTTTTTGGGTAACTATCAATCGCAGCTGAGTTATTTTATCGAACTCTATACAAACAGCATGAATGAGGCCAAGCCGTTCTTTACGAACTATTATGTTAGGCCCATGACCAGCACATTGGTTGAGGGAAGCATAGAGAAAGCGTTGTTGGTCGACCAAGGCGGTGCGGTGCACTGGAGTCAATCTATGGAGTGCTGTGGCGTGGCTGATGTTGCGGATTCGCTAATGGTAGTTAAGAATGTGGTGTTTGACGATAAAAAAATGTCGATGCAGCAATTCAACGATATTCTGGACAACGATTTCGCTGGGAACGAGAGCTTTAGAGAGTACTGCTTAAACAAAGTGCCAAAGTACGGCAATGGCGTTCCGGAAGTTGATCAATTGGCGAAATACGTGGCAGACACATACTGCGACAAAGTATTCGAGCGCAGGTCTTTCGAGGGGAATATATTCCGGCCGGGCCTATACAGCTTCTACGGAACCACCATTGTTCTGGGTGAAGCAACACCGGCGCTGCCTTGCGGCAGGCGTAACGGCGAGTTACTTTCGTTAAATATCATGCCGGAGCATGGCATGATGAGAAACGGGATTACCTCTGTGTTGCAGTCCGTGACGGTCTTTGACCACAGAAAAAGCATCAATGCGTGTCCTGTTGACGTACAGTTAAGCCCGAATACGCCGGTAGAGATATTGGAATATATCATTAAATATTTATATAAACATAATGCATTGCTTCTACAGGTAGGCGTTGTCAATCATCAAGATATGGTTGAGGCGCAGCTAAAACCGGAGGAATATAAAGATCTGGTGGTTCGCGTTTCGGGTTTTAGTGCATATTTTGTTACGCTTGACGAACAGACGCAAAATGAAATGATCGAACGGTCCTATTGGGCATAAAGTTAATTAAAATGGAACAAAAGCAGCATTTGAATGTTTTTGACATACAAAAGGGGTCTTTTCACGATGGACCTGGCATAAGAACAGTCGTCTTTTTAAAAGGCTGTAACATGAGATGTTTTTGGTGCCAGAACCCCGAATCGTTGTCGGCAAAACCTCAGGTGATGTTTTACGCGGAGAAATGCATAGGCTGCGGCAAGTGCGTAGGCGCGTGCCCAAACCATTGTCACAACTTTGCGGATGGCACGAAATCCTTTAAGCGGGATGAGTGTGATTCGCTTGCGAGGTGCGTCGAAGCATGTGATGCACAGGCGCTAAAGTTGTCCGGTAAGCAGATGTCGGTGGAAGACATCATGCAGACCCTCATGCAGGACTACGAAATGTATCAGATATCCGGAGGAGGGCTGACGATCTCAGGCGGTGAGCCGCTTCTTCAGGCGCAGGGTTGTGCGAGCCTGCTCGAATGCGCCAAGGAGAGGGGTATTAACACTGCGATTGAAACGTGCGGTAATGTGCCTTTTAAAAACTTTGATGCAGTGCTCCCGTTTCTAGACCTGATTTTTTTTGATTTAAAAATACTTGATAAAACACTACATGCACAACACTGCGGTTGTTCTAATGATCTGATATTAAAGAACATTAAAAGATTGGCTTCGTGTGGTGTGCAAATGACCGTAAGGACGCCAATTATACCAGGCATTAACGACAACGAAGAATTTGTTCATAATGTGAGCAGTATGCTATCAACATATGGAATAAAAGAATATGAACTCTTGGCCTTTCATAAGCTCGGAAGAAGCAAGTATCGTGCGCTTGACATGGAATACCAAGCGGACAACCTAAAAACGCCGCTTCCTGAGCAAATGAATCAACTTCGTGGGATTGTTAAAAGCCATGGTTTGACAACGAACTGTAGCTAGTATCTTCACTAGTTAATCGAGACAAACACTTGAAAGAGACAATATGCAAGAGCTTACAAAAAGCGTTCTACCGATTTTCTTACTTATTGGGCTAGGTAGGATGATTCGACAATTGAAGATTGTTGACATAAAGGGGATGCAAGGTGTCAAACGTATTGTGACTGACATCGGTTTACCTGTTTTGGTGTTCTGGATTTTTTTTACAATTGACTTAAGAGTGGAATGTTTACTCGTCATCATTATATCGTTTGGTATATTTTTACCTAAATATATAGAGGAACTACTTTTGCGCCGAACTCCTTGGTTCCGCTATCGGCTTCTGCCGTATTTGACGTCCGGCTTTGCGTTTGGTCTTTTTGGACGGCCACTGTTTCTAATCGTTTTTGGGTACAGCAGTGTTTACGGGGTATACATTATTGATATAGGGCACGAACTTTTTATATGGCCGCTTATGATTCCGTTTATGAAAGCGGAATTGCGTGGTGAGCGGTTATCGATGCATACTGTTAAAGATATCGTCACCTCACCGATCATCATTGGTATGGTCGCAGGCCTCGCGTTAAAGCTACTTGGGCAGCGCGAAATTATACAGACAACGTTTTTTTTGGACGGAATATATCGCATTATCGAAATGATTGCTGCAATGATTACGCCATTGGTTCTAATCGTTGTTGGCCATGGTATCGTTATTGAAAAGCATTATATCATAAAAAGCCTTAAATACGTATTTATCCGTCTTGCGGTGATTCTTTTGATTGGGTATAAAGCTAAATTTTGTTGCTCAACCGAATCATCAATGATCCCTTTTTCGATTTTGGTTTTTGCACGATGATGATACTGCCTCCATTGTTTCTTGTACCAATTTTATCCGAAAATGGCGGAAAAACAGAAGAGAGCGATCTTGCGAACAATATAGTTGTATTGAGTACGATTTTATCTGTTGTTCTATTTGTTGCATATATTCTGATAATATCAGCCTTGGGGATGATCTGGGAATAAAAGTGGAAGAGCCAGACATATTTGATGTTGGAAGGCGATTAGGATTATACAGATATGAGTAAATAATCTAAGAAATTTTAGAGAAGAGTCAGTTTATGCTAAAAATACACATATGTAGCTAAAAGGATCGAAGTAAGTTTCAATACAGGAGGTGTGAAAGATGAAATACTTATTAGCTCATGATCTTGGTACTTCTGGGAACAAGGCAACACTTTTTACTATGGAGGGAGAACTGGTAAAAAGTTCTGTTAATGCGTATGCTACGCAATATAAAAATAAAAATTGGGCTGAGCAAAATCCTGAGGATTTTTGGAGAGCAGTCTGTATTACGACTAAAGATATTTTAGATGGCATCAATAAAAAGAATGTGGCTGTAGTATCGTTTAGTGGCCAAATGATGGGAGCGCTGTGCGTTGACCAAAACGGGACCCCATTACGCGACCATATTATTTGGGCAGATCAACGAGCGGTTGTTGAGAACGAAATGCTGATCAAAACGATTGGGGAAAATAGATTTTATCATATTACTGGTCAGCCTCTCAGTCCGACTTATGGGTTGCAAAAGCTGTTATGGATCAAGGCGAATGAACCGGATATTTATCGCAATACATACAAAGTGATAAATGCAAAAGACTATATTGTATTTAAACTAACCAATCAGTTCGTAACTGAGTATTCTGATGCGGCAGGCATGGGTCTGCTGAATATAAATAAATGCGAGTGGTCTGACGAGCTAATTGAGGAAATAGGTATCAACCGGGGAAAACTTCCTGACGTATATCCGTCAATACATATCGCGGGTCTTGTGACAAGCGAGGCGGCGGACGAAACCGGTTTAGCTGTAGACACTCCTGTTGTTTGTGGAGGAGGGGATGGTGTTTGTGCTTCCGTTGGTGCGGGGAGTGTTAGCTCCGGTACGGCATATTGCATTCTCGGCTCATCTTCTTGGATTTCGATAGCAACGGAGAAGCCAATCTTCGATGAACAAATACGTACGTTTAATTGGCCGCACATTGTACCAAACTTATATGTACCATGTGGGTCTATGCAAGCAGCTGGTGTGTCCTATAGCTGGTTGAAAACTCAGATATGCAAAATGGAGACAAAAGAGGCTGAAGAGCAAAGCTTGAACCCATACGATATCATAACTCGAGAGATTGAAAAATCGCCTGTAGGCGCAAAAGGGTTGCTGTTTCTTCCATATTTGCTTGGGGAAAGAAGTCCTAGGTGGAACCCAAATGCAAGAGGCGCTTTTATTGGCCTAAGCATGGAGCATAAACGAGAAGATGTTATTCGTTCTGTTTTGGAAGGGATCACACTGAATCTAAATATCATCTTGAATATCTTTCAAAAGCACTGTGCGTTGGATGAGTTAATAGTTATCGGAGGTGGCGCGAAAAGCCAAACGTGGAGAAAAATTCTCGCGGATGTATTTAATATAAACATTTTAATGCCGAATGTTTTGGAAGAGGCGACTTCAATGGGCGCCGCCATTGCTGGTGGCGTGGGAGTCGGCTTATTTAAGGGCTTTGATGTCATCAAAAATTTCTCTAGGATCAATTATATTGATATGCCTGAGGCCGCAAACCATGCAATATATAAACAACTCATGCCGATTTTTGATAACTGTTATTATTCTCTTGTAGATGTATATGATCAGCTAGCAGGCATTTGATATTCGAATATTGATACTTGAAGAATGATTTTAAGACAATGTGCTAAACGATATAGGGTGGAGATTACGCTAAGGAATCGGAGCATAATATGCAGAGGCTTAGATAAAGTGATGATGTAAAATTCAGGAACCGTTGGGATTTTTTAAGAGAGAACAATAAAAGAAGAAAAAATAAAACGGAATGGGTCACTCCGACACTGAAGTTTCTTGATGACTTAGGCAATTATGAAAAAATTCAATAATATTATAAAGAAAGTTTCTTGTTTGTGTTTAGAATTTATATTATAATATAATGAATGGAAGGAATGCGGCGAATGAAGTCATGTATAAAGTATTGATTTCTGATGATGAGCGTCGAGTGAGAAAACTCATAATGATGCTCATTGACTGTGATAAAATTGGATTAGAGATTGTCGGAGAGGCAAGTAGCGGCTCTGAAGCGTTACATTTGTTCTCAAAGCATAAGCCAAATATTGTTATCACGGATATTAAAATGCCTGATATGAACGGATTGGAATTGATTGCCAATATAAAGCGAATGGACACTGATACTCAATTCATCATCATTAGCGGTTATTCCGACTTTTCATATGCAGTAACTGCAATAAAAAACAATGTACTGAACTACCTGTTAAAACCAATCAACGAAAACGAACTAAATAATGCTTTAAGAAATGCTGTTGACAAAATTGAGGAAAGGATGCATACAACAACAACTGATCAGTTCAACGGACCATTAAGCCGGGCGCTTATCTCCAATATGCTTTCTAAAAACAGCAAACCTCTTTCATTCAAAGAGCTACATGAGAAATATTCTTGCACGCTGAAGGGGAAGAACTTTCAGGTAGCTTGTCTCCAGCTGTTCTGCAAGAGTAAAGACAGCATCTTAGTTAAAACTGAGGCATTAGACTACATTAATAAGTATTGCCGCAATTTTGCTATTGATAAGGAGCTCTCATGTTTAACTGCGATATGCGATGATTCTTTATTCTTCGTATTTTCTTTTAGTACCGATGATTTTTATAAAGTATATTCGGAAATTTTTAATTCTATCAAGATATTTCCGATAATTAAAAATTATTATAATATCACGTTTGCACTGAGCTCTATTAAGATAAATGTTCAAGGAATCAATGATGCAGTTGTTGAGGCGAAAAACTGCGTTGAGAACAGATTTACTTACGGGATCAACAAAATAATCAAACACACAGAGTACAGAGCCCAAAATTGTATTTTGGAGATTTTGAGTTCAAAACGTTTAAGAGAACTGGCAAAAATTATTGAGGTATATGATATTGACAACTTAAAAGCGTGGATTGATGAGCTACATATTGATTGTAAAAAACAAAAGTCAATCGCGCCGAAAGAGATATTAGAAATTACACGAAATGTAACTGATGTTTTTTGTCGTATTTGGGGTAACATAGATAAGTCCTTTCAAGCTGATAGACTTAAAGAAGAAATTACGAGTCGCCAAACGCAGATGTATACCACAACACAGGTTTTCTCAGATTTGTTTTTCATGTTGAAAAAGACGATGAATAACTTTCTCAAATCAAGACAGTATATTTCTTCGAAACCTGCCTATATTGCGCGGAAATATATTATGGAGAATTTTAAGCAGCATCTTACACTTCAATTGGTTGCAGATCATGTTGCAATGAACTCTGCGTATTTATCCGTTCTTTTTAAGAAGCAGTTTAATGAAACATTTGTTGAATGTTTGACAAATATGAGAATAGAAGAAGGAAAACGATTACTGACTCATACAAATAAAACGGTTGAACAAGTAGCGTTGGAGTCTGGGTATTTAGATCAGAAGTATTTTTCAAGAGTATTCTTGAAGATAACTGGAATAAGCCCATCCAAGTATAGAAAACTTTATTTTTGATAAATATAAGTATTAGAGGGCTCATTTTATGTTGAGAGCATTTATTGCAGATGATGAACCAAAAATATGCAGACTGATAAAAAAGCTAATCGATTGGAATAGCCTTGAGATCGAGCTATGTGGTGTTGCAAATGACGGGATAGACGCGTACAATCAAATAAAAAGCATAGAGCCCGACATCATTATTACTGATATACGTATGCCTGGCTATGATGGCATCGAATTAATTACAAAGATAAAAGAAATACTTCCAAACTGTCACTTCATAATTATTAGCGGCTACAGAGATTACCTATATGCAAATTCAGCGCTCAAGCTTGGGGTAGAAGAATATATGCTTAAACCTGTGAATAAGGTTAAACTCACAGAAGTATTAGAAAACATACGTAAAAGGTGCACAGAAGAAGATAGGTATTCTCCTCTTGATATGTATGAAATTCAAATGCAGCAAAAAGTTTATATATTAGATCTCATTACGAATATGAAAAATAATATATCGGATCCTATAGCTTCTTCTGAACTGTTCGATTGTAAGTTTAGCTACCCAAATTATCAAGCTATCATTGTAACGCTCGACAGTGATTTTGTTCAACTTAATTCTGATAATTATAACGAAGGTAAATACCAGCTATACAAAATCATTGATACCTATTTTCGGGAAACCTATGAGTGTTTACTAACAAATATGCTAGATTTCGGACTGCTAGTATTTATTCCCATATATAATGATGAGCGGACCAAAGTAGAATCTTACTATAAGGAAGACCTTTTACAGATCATCGATAAAATTTCGCCATTTAAGATTTTCTCCGCAACGATTGCTGTAGGTGATATTATTGGTGATATAGAACTTCTGCAAAAATCAATGCTTACGGCAATCAACTGTGTTTACTATAGAATTAAACTTGGAACTAATAGAATTATCACAACAATGTCGATTCAAGATCTTAAATATAAAAATAATAAAGAACCTTTTTATGATGGCAAAGAACTAAAGGACGCAATTATAGATTTTGATTATGAAAGAATAGTTGCAAATATTAGCGCGTATAAAGATTCATTAATTGCGAGTCGAGACTGGACTGTATCGAATCTGTTAAGTTATGCGAATGATGTATTTCAGATTTATATCGATACCAGAAAAGAGTTTAAAAGTGTTTTGGATAATGATGATGAAATAAGAAGAGAATTTGAAATTGCACTTCTAAACTCACAAAATATTGAATGTCTGTTTGGTTCGATCTGCCAAAAAATATCTAGAATGCTAAGGAACGATTATCAATATCTAAGATTGAAGGAAAAGAATCCGGTTTTCATAATTAAGCAGTTTATAAAACAACATTATTCAAACACTATAACAATTTCGCAATTATCGCAAAGAGTTGATCTGGAATCAAAAAAGCTTAATAAGTGTTTTAAGAAGGAAGTTGGTATAAAACCATTGGCATATCTAACGCTGCACCGAATAAACATAGCGAAAGAGCTTTTAAAAAATACGAAATTAAGTGTTGAGGATATATCAACTGAGGTGGGATACGAAAAGATAAATGATTTCTCTAAAACATTTGTGAAGTTAGTAGGAATACTGCCTGATAAGTTCAGAGAATTGTACTATTAAGTATATGAAAGGAGTGATGATTATTATCAAAAAAGTAAATAAAGTTACCCAAATGAGAAAAATAAAGATAACACTCTTTATTCTTTTTGCTTTGACAGCTAGTTCTATCTGTATTCTTACTTTATTATTGTCTTTTGGGCAACTGACTCAAATTGATATTCTTATATGTTATTTTTGCGTTGTAGTTATTGCTATACTTTTTATAATTCTGTTTTTTATATTAGCCCTTCCGGCCATTCAAATCGAAAAACGTATTCAAAATGCGCGCATAGACAGGGATCAAGACATGTCCATATCATCTCGCTCTGAACTAGCAAAACTATTCAATTACCTAACAACGCATTTGCGGGAAGTTTCTGAAAAAGAGTATACAGCAACATTGCTTCAAAAGCAAGCGCAGTTTAACGAGTTGCAGAGTCAAATCAATCCACATTTTCTCTATAATACACTTGAGTCCATACGTTGTGAGATGCTTATGATCGATGCAGTCGAGGTAGCTGATATGACGGAATCACTATCATTGTTCTTTAGATACGGCATACGCTCTAGCAACGAACTTGCAACGCTCGACGATGAAATTGAGAATATTAAACATTTCTTTAAAATTCAACAGTTTAGATTTGAAAATCGTTTTTCTCTAGGCATAGTCTTTGAAAATGAAGTCAATACTTCTCAGACCTACTTACCGAAGTTAACACTTCAGCCGATAATAGAGAACTCTATTCGGCATGGTCTAGAAAAAAAAGTTGGGTCTGGAGATATCATACTGCGGATCAATACAACTGCAACACTTTTGATCATAAAAGTATCTGATAATGGTGTTGGGATAAAAGAAGCGGAACTACAAGAAATTAGGAGAAAGTTGAATAATCCAAACAGAGAAATGAAGCACCTCGCTAATCAACCAAATAGTGGCAGCGGCATTGCGCTTACGAATGTAAATCAGCGGATTCAATTATTATTCGGGCAGAGGTATGGAATTAATATAAGCAGTACATATGGCATTGGGACCTCTGTAGAAATACTTTTACCTAAAAACATTGATAACCTCAATATCATTCAAGAGAGTTAATATATGAAAAGAGAATTGTTACGCATTGAAAAAGGCTGTATAATTAGTAATAATGTCAAGGTTATTGATAATTTGCGCCTAAATGTTTTGGAAGGTGAAGTTTTGCTTATTCTTAGCCAGCACAACGTTGATTTATCTTATGTTTCAAGTGTCTTAACTGGGAATTCGCATCTTGATAGCGGTTTTTTCTTTTTTAATGAAAAGGAAGTTAAAATTGAATCGTTAACCCATGCGACAAAACTTGGCATCTATCATATTGGCAGTGAGAGCAAGCTCGTCGCAAGTATGTCGATAGCTCATAACTTGTTTGTTGTTCTTAGAAAAGCAAAAGCATTGATTAATAACTATAACTACAACATGCAAACCAGAGAAATAATGGACATATTTGACTTGAGTTATTTACCAGATGATCCTGTATCAGAGTTAAGCCCGGCAGAACGTACTTTAATCGAGTTGATTAAAGCATATCGATGTGAAGCGAAGTTGGTCATAATTGACGACATTTTTTCAAATTACTCCCCATATGAACTTTATCAGTTTTCTTGTGTATTAAAAAAAATGCAGGAAAATAATATTTCGATCGTTATGTTGAGCCACTCAACAGGGCATCATTTAAAACTTGCAAATAGGATTACAATCATTAGAGATAATACGAATGCAGAGAATCTTGATGCTAAAGATTTTGACATCGATAAGATTTATAAAATAATGATAGGTTCAAAATTCAAAGATGCGTTTTTGTATAAGACGAATATGAGCGAAGAGACTGTAGTTTATATAAAAAATGTGAGTTTTCCTGGGTCGACAAATAAGATAAATATAGCATTAAAGAAAGGTGAGATCCTTGGAATATTTGACATCGAAAGGGTTATATCAAGCATACAAAATGACTCGATTTATAATGTACTACGCAAAAAAAACGTAAATATTCTAATTGAGGGGAAACGAGTTTTTATTAAAAATTTACCACACTTAAAATCAGATATTGCGTTCTTTTATAATCAAATCGATAGGGAATGTATTCTTAATAAACTTTCTATTAGCGAAAACATTTTTATTCTATATAGCAAGAGATTCGGTAAAACGCTGTTTAGGAGCAACCGAAAGATCTGCAAATTACTATTAAAGGACTTTTGCTCCACCTATAATATTGATGAGGGAACACCAGTAATTGAGTTGTCGCTACTGCAAAAATATTATTTAATATTATTTATGTGGTATATATTTGCTCCTAAAGTTCTTGTTGGTGGTTTCCCGTTTACTCAGCTTGATGATCACACAAAAAACTTATTATACCCAGAGTTGGCGAAAATAGCGCATAGAGGTACGTCGATTATTTTGCTATCATCTAACATGACGGAACTTTCTTCCATTTGTGACAATATACTTGTGCTTTATAAAGACAAAGAAATAAAGAAGTATAGTAAAAAAGAATTTCGCTTATTACAAGTTGAAGACCTGTTTTGAACAATAAAAAAGAGCGTAGTCTTAGACTACCCATCCTTGAAGCATTTCATAAGAAATGCTCTTTATGGAAAATGAGGGTAATGCCGCATTGAGTTTTAATAAATAAGAAAATCATCGGTTTTTTGGCTGGTTTGATTATCTTTGCTTGTAGCGGCTTATTATTTGAAGAATCCATCATAAACCTCAAATAGAAATCCACGAAAACAAAAATATTTACGTTGTACACAACTTTTTAAAATTATATAATTTATTAAAGTTAATAAAAAGAATGATTTTGATGAGCAATCTACTGCTTAGTATTCTAAAAACATTTCAAAGGATGCAAAAATGAAACAAGCCGTTTTATCAGAACCAAAACGATTTGAAATTAGAGATATTAAATGTCCAATTCCGGGGAAGGATGAAGTATTATTAAAAATTCGTGCACTTGGTATCTGCGGATCGGATATCCACGGATTTTACGGTAAGCATGCGAAAATGAAAACGCCTCTTGTTCTCGGGCATGAAGCTACGGGAGAGGTCGTTAAGTTAGGTGAAGAAGTAATCGATTTTCATATTGGAGATAGAGTTTTAATACTTCCTCAAACGACTTGTGAGAAATGCGAAGCTTGCATTAAAGGCTATATTAACATTTGTAAAGATATTCAGATTTATGGCGTGCACCTAGACGGTGCAAGCTGTGAATACTTCAAAATACACTCATCACTAATCTATAAACTGCCGGACAGTATCGAGTTTGGCGAGGGAACGATAATAGAACCTTTGGCTGTGGCAGTTCATGCGCTTAAAAAAGCTCAAATGGATATAAACGGTAAAAATATTTTGGTGCTAGGAGCAGGAACTATTGGAAATTTGACAGCACAAACAGCAAAAGCTATGGGTGCAAAGTCTGTCATGATAACCGATATTTCTGATTTCCGATTAGGTATAGCTAGGGAAGGTGGCATTGACCACTGCGTTAACGTTAATGATATAAAACTTAGTGATGCAGTGAACGAATATTTCAATGGCGAATATGTAGACTTGATTTTGGAATGTTCTGCAAACGATGCAGCGCTAAATGATGCGATTGATATAGCGAAGAATGGCAGCACTATCGTGATCGTTGGTGTGTTTGAATATAAGCCCGAGACGGACATGGAGCAAGTTCAGTTTAAAGAGCTATGTCTCATCGGTACACTAGCGTATACTGTACAGGATTATATTGATGCTATTGATATTGCAGAGAGCAGCAAAATTTCACTGTCGTCTCTTATCACACAGAAATTCCCCCTAGTAGAAATACAAAAGGCTTACGATTATATTGATAAGAATAACTCGGCTGTGCAAAAAGTTATACTATACAACAACTAAATAGAATAGCGGGAATGCCATAATGCAACGTAAAAAGAGGATTATGTAAATACTAATATACATATAAGATATAGATTTTATTGTGTGAAGTGCACGTTTCAGTCAATTAAATATAGAGGTGAAACAATGGTTGCGATTAGCGAGAAGCAGGCTAATACAAATGAATATCAGGTAGTGATGCAGGGGATAAGCAAGCACTTTGGTGGTGTTAGCGCACTTAATGAAGTGGATTTTAGTGTAAAAAAGGGTGAAATCCATGCGCTGATGGGAGAAAACGGAGCCGGTAAATCTACTTTGATGAAAGTGTTGGCGGGTGCACACTTAAAGGATGACGGAAAGATTTTTTTGGATGGCAAGGAAGTTGATATTACCAGCCCAAAAAGTGGACATAACCATGGTATTTCGGTCATCTATCAGGAGTTTGCACTTGCCCCGGATCTGACAGTAGCAGAAAACATTTTTATTGACAACCTTGGGTCTGGGTCGAAAATCATTAAGTGGAAAATGCTTAGGAATAATGCAAAAAAGCTACTGGATGAGCTGGGCTTTGGAAATATCAAGGTTAATGTAAAAGTAGGAAAACTGTCGGTTGCATATCAGCAGGTTGTTGAGATATGCAAAGCGATGTCAAGAAAGTCTTCAGTATTGGTGTTGGATGAACCGACCGCTGTTTTAGCATCGAATGAAGTTAGTCAACTATTTAAATTACTTAAGCAATTAAGGAATACCGGTGTCAGCATAATATATGTTTCACATCGCATCAGCGAGATATTTGAATTGTGCGACCGTATCACGGTTCTGAAGGATGGAAACTACGTTGATACTGTAAATGTTTGTGAGACAAATGAACATGAACTGGTAACGATGATGATAGGCCGCGAGTTAAAAGAATTGTTTCCTTCAAGAAATGTAAAGATCGGTGAAGAAGTACTACGGGTAGAAGGCATTTCGAACGGAGATCGTGCACAGAATATTTCCTTTAGTGTTCGAAGTGGTGAAGTATTGGGTGTCAGCGGATTGATTGGTGCAGGACGAACTGAGACAATGCGTGCGATATTTGGAGCAGACAAGAAAACTGGTGGATTAACGTATTTGCTTGGTGAACCGGTGAATATCCGTACACCAAGGCATGCAGTAAGAAAGGGGCTCGGGATGCTGCCAGAAGACCGAAAAGCGCAGGGAGTTTTGCTTGATATGTCGGTAAAGATTAATTCAACGCTGAGCTCTATTAGAAAATACAACCGATTCCTTGGTTGGATAAATAAACGAGAAGAGGAGCGCGTTGTAAAAGAGCTTGTAAAAGAGCTTACGGTAAAAACAACATCCATCAATGCGCCTGTTACCAGCCTATCTGGTGGGAATCAGCAAAAAGTTGCACTAACCAAATGGTTAGCCTCTGGTTGTAGAGTGCTCATACTAGACGAACCGACACGTGGGGTAGATGTGGGCGCGAAAGTAGAAATCTACAAAGTAATTAATAAACTAGCCAAAGAAGGGGTCGCGATTATAATGATATCTTCTGAAATGCCTGAGATTATTGGTATGAGTGACCGAGTCATCATCATGCGTGAAGGCAAATTGATGGGTGAGTTGAAAAGGGATGAAATTAATGAAAACGATTTGATTAAACTGTCAATGGGGGTAATAATAAATGATAAAGCTAACAAATGCTAAGATGAGTCAAAAATTCTCTGCAGTCAATCTTTTTCTTAAATACAATGCCTTAGTTATTTTGGTTGTACTGATTGTCGCATCCTCTATAATGTCGGATGTATTCTTTACATGGATGAATATCTTTAACCTATTAAGGCAATTGACTCCTTTAATGATCGTCAGCCTAGGTATGCTCCTTGTTATTCTAACAGGTGGTATTGATTTGTCGGTAGGTTCGATTGCCGGTGTCAGTGCGATGATAATGTCGGTTTCGATTGAGTCATGGCAATGGAACAGTTTAGGCGGTTTGTTGATGGGGCTTTTAGTGACGCTCGCAATTGGATTTGCAATCGGCAGCATTAACGGTTTGCTGGTGTCGGTACTGAACATGGCTCCTTTCGTTGCAACGTTGGCCGTTATGACGATGGGGCGTGGGCTTGCCTACCTAATAACAAACGGTCAGCCTGTCCGGCTCCCTGTTGAAGTTACAGCAACGAAGGTGTTGAACGAGTTCGGCAGCGGAAATATTCCCGTACTTGGATTTCCGTGGCCGATATTACTAGCGATTATAATGGGCGTTATTTTCATATTGATTACAAGATACACGATATTTGGCAGGCTAGTCATTGCGACGGGAAGTAATGAGACTGCTGTTCGTCTCGCAGGTATTAGTGTGCAGAAGTACAAATACCTTGCATATGCGTTTTGTGGCATGCTCTGTGCATTGGCTGGAGTAGCGTCTATGTCTCGTGCTGCAATTGGTGTTCCAATCGCGGGTACAGGGTATGAATTGGATGCGATAGCAGCATGTGTAATTGGCGGGGCGAGTTTGTCGGGTGGTAAAGGCACTGCGCTCAATACGATTATTGGTGTAATCATACTTGGGTTGATTACGAACATCATGAATCTACTGAGTATTGCGTCATACCCTCAGCAAATCATAAAGGGTGCAATAATTATATTCGCTGTGTTGCTCCAAGGTATTGGAGACAAACGAGGTAATGTATAAACGGCTTGATTACTTAAAATGGATAATGTGCTCGTTAAACATTTTGGAAACACAATTAATTTCTGATTATATATTTATCAGCTGAAACAGTCTGATATAAGAAAATAAGGAGGAGATATGATGAAAGTAAGAAAAATTCTGGTTTTTGCATTGGTGTTATGCATAGTTACTGCATCAGTGCTGACTGGCTGCACCGAAACAACTGACGAAGCAGCAGGAAACAGCAGCGGTGAAGCTACAACGGGAGACAGTGGCGAGGCTACAACGGTAGACAGTGGCAGTGCAGATTCTGGCACACAGGATGAAGGCGGTGAATCCGGCGATGCTGAGTTGGCTGAGATCTACAAGCTTACGCCTGCTACATCTTTGTCCGGTGTTATCGGCCCGAATCTTCAAAGCCGCGCGGATATCGATAAAGCATGGCCAAAGACGCCTGCTGATCCGAATAAAATCGTTATTGGCTGGACGGAAATTACAATGGGTAACCCATGGTTTGTCGCAATGATGGAAGCGGCTCAGGCCAAAGCTGATGAGTATGGTTTCGTGCTTGATGTATTGGTCGCAGATGGCAGCGTGGAGAAGCAGAGCGAGCACATCGACTCGTTCATTACGAAAGGCGTTGATATCATAGTCGTTGACCCGTGTGACGTTCTTGGTCCTGTAAATGACATCAAGAGAGCTGTAGAAGCCGGGATCCCGGTGGTTGGAATGGGTACGGTTATGGATTCTTCTGCTCCAATTTTGACAACAGTTTGCTTGAACCCGTTTGAAGTCGGATATGCCTGTGGTGAATACACGGGTAACAGCTTTGATGCAGATGAGCAAATTAATCTTGCTGTAATTATCGGAGTGATGGGCAACTCAACTTCTGAGAGCCGTATCTGCGGCGGAATCAGCGGTATCGTAGCTGCACGCCAGAAGGCGATGGGTACTTTCACAACAAAGGAAGATGCAATGCTGATTGGCTATTATCTGTTTGACGATATCAAAAAGACAGGTAAATGCAATGATCCGGATCTGAAGATCTCTTGTCTTGGTTGGGGCGACGGCAACTGGACAGAAGAAGGTGGACTCGCTGCTGCTGAAGATATTCTTACAGCGAACGGTGATAAGCTCAACCTCATCATTGCCTGCAACGACTTTGAAGGTGCTGGCGCACTTAAAGCCGTTAAAGCTAGAGGTCTCGAAGATCAGATCGAGATTGCTAATTTCGCTGACGGCTCTAGAGAAGGCCTGCAGTTAGTAAAAGACGGTGAAATGCTTTGCACTGGCACATTTGCTGGTCCTGCATTTGGTGCTGGTACCATAGAGTTTATCAAACAGATATTCATCGACGGTAAGGATCCCAGCAACCTGCCAATGGGTACATACAGCCCGGTCGACGTAATCAACAGAGAAAACATGGATGAGTATTGGGATCCAGATCCTTCGAACCCGTTCTACATCTTACCTGAATTCGAATTTCCGAAATCGATTCCGGAAATCATTGCAGATTTCAAAGAATAGGTATATATTACATGTCGATTAACTAACTACCTGGGATGAAAGAAAGCGACACAACAGCGAGAAGCATGATGCTTCTCGCTGCTGTGAAGCAAAAGTTATAATAAGTTTTTTTAACAATGACAAATTTTATGGGTAAGAAAACTTATTATGATTGAAAAGCGAAGGTATGATAAAGTTATAAAGATGCACAAGTATGACTAATTAATGTTCGATTGAGCAATTAGCTTTTCTTAGAGGGATAAAATGATAACTATAAACCAAGAAAAGTGCGCGGGATGTTCAAGCTCCGTGGCATCATGCCCTATTAGAGCCATAGAGATGAACAAAATGAAGAAAGCAAAAGTAGTGAGTAAATGTTTTAGTATTCGATATGAGCACTGCTTAAGTGTATGAAGGTATGGCGCGATTCAAGCAGAATTCAGTGATTCAACGATGGGAGTTGAAATTGAAAAGCTCGATATGCCATCATATGAGCAAATTGAAAATGTATTGCTGACACAGCGGAGTATCAGGGCGCATAAGGACAAGACGGTGGAGAAGAAAGTTATTGAGAGAACCCTTCGTGCCGCAGTTCATACATCAAATGTGCGCTATGCGTAAGATGTTCGGTTTGTTTGTTGTTTTGAATAGAGATAAAATTCTGGGGATTCGAAATGAAGCCAACGACTATTTTGCGAAACAAGAAGCCAACGATATCTGAACGATTGTAAGAGAAACTGGTTTCAATCGATGTTAACTTGCCAGGATGAAATAAGTTTTGTATGTTTGTTCCGCTAGGGTATCCGGATGTCAGAGAAACATACCAAAAAGTAATTGAGAGAATCTCTGCAGGATATTATTTGGATTTAAATAGTATCAATAAGAAACGCATTTCTATACGTATTTTTTGATGAATTATAATCGTAATTCAGCTTGTGTAAAGAGCTGTTAATAATATTGTTTATATAGGAGGATAGAAATTTGTTACTAAAGGATAAAGTTGTTGTAATTACCGGTTCAACAAGAGGAATTGGAAAGGGCATTGCTTGGCAGTGTGCAAAAGAGGGAGCGAAAGTTATTATCTGTGGAACAAAACAAAATCTGTGCGAGAGCGTCAAAAGCGAGTTTATCGGTGCAGGATACGATTGTGATTCTAAAAAATGCGACGTGTCGGATGCGAAACAGGTATATGGGCTGATGAAGTTCGCAGCCGAAAGATATGGAAAGATAGATGCAGTAGTTGCGAATGCGGGTATTACAGACGTTATTAAGTTTGAAGACTTGGACGAGCAGCATTGGGACAGAATGATTTCGATCAACCTAAAAGGTGTATATTTAGCCTGTCATGCTGCTCTGCCATACTTGAAAGAGTCAGAAGGTAAGATTGTCAACATAAGCTCTGATTGCGGTGTTGAAGGGTGGGCGCTATTAGCATCATATTCTGCTGCGAAATTTGGTATTCGAGGATTCACGCAGTCGCTGGCAAAAGAGCTAGGTGAGTATAATATTAATGTGAATACGGTCTGTCCCGGAATTATTGATACAGATATGTGGAAAGAAGGGGACAAGATGACCAGCGAAATTACTGGCGATGCTGTTGGCGATGCATGGGAATCAAATGTTTCGCGAATACCCCTGGGAAGAGCAGGTACACCTGAAGATCTTGGCAAAGGTGTTGTTATTTTGCTCAGTGATTATGCAGACTATATTACAGGAACAACTTTGATGGTTGGTGGCGGAAGTGCTGTTAACTAATTAAGGAGGATAGCTATGTTATTAACATCGTATAATGAAGCAACTGCGTATGGCTGCTCCACTCTTGAAAAAGACTTAACGCTTTGCGAAAAAGTTGGGTTCGATTATATTGAGATCAGAGGAGATATGTTGCTTGATTATCTTCAAGACCACTCTGTCGATGAGCTTGTGGAGTTCTTTAAAAATAGCCATTTAAAAGCGTATACAATTAATGCATTGTATTCATATGATAATATGTTTGATGAAAAAAAGGCGGATAAAAACAGGGACAGAGCACTGATGGCGTATTATTTGACATGCTGTGAAGTTGCGAGGAAGGTCGGGGCACTGTACTTCATTGTTGTACCGCACTTACTAGATGATACAAACAATATTTGGCTTCCGCATGATCCACGTACTGAAGATTATCCGCACGACAGAAAGTCTTGTACTGAGCAGGCAGTGAGATATCTGAAAAAGCTTTGCGAGATTGCAAAGCGATATGATATTGGCGTATCCTATGAGCCTGTTGCGAGCAGAGGTTCGAGCTGCAGATCTGTTGATCATGCAATGGAGATTGTGAACGCAGTAGGTATGGAAAACTTAGGGGTTACTTTAGACCCGTTTAACCTTCACTTGGACAACAAAAGAAACGATTTTTCAGTAATGCTGCAAATCCCAGTTGAAAAAGTTTACGCTGTTCACATAAACAACTGTGATGATAAACCGATTGAGGAGCTGGATCACGGTCATCGTTGTTTCGTGGATAAAGGGTGTATTGATGTTGACAACTACGTTTCTACACTGAAGAAAATGGGCTATAATGGTCCTGTATCAATTGAGACTTTCAGACAGGAGTATTACGAACAATCCGCGGAAGAGGTTATCGAAAAGGCTTATATAACAACAAAGGAGCTTCTGGATAAATACAATTAAGTTGCTTTTTTGGGTGATAACGTATAATAAACGACCTGTTGACAAAAGCACTAATTCATGCCGCACACACATTAAATACCGAGTAACAATTGCAAATTAGTTTATAGAAAGGATATCTAAATGTTTCAGAAAGGCCATTAAACACCGAGTTTGCCATCCTTTTAAGATTTAAGGCAACTGCAGCTAGAAGACTTTCTTCTTTTGCTCTCAGAAGGCCTCTTTTTCTTATGTTATGGAGATTATGTTCTCTCTTCAATACTGAAAACGTACCCTCTGCCCAGATGGCTCGCATCCGCATTATCCAATCATAAGTTTGGGATTCTGTACGTTTATGTCCCCTAGAAAATGCAGGATAGAAACTACTGGCCATAATTCGACGCCTCTTTTCTTTACCTAAGCAAGAATCTCGTTGAGGGCAGGTGTCGCATGCATCATTGGAAGAGATATAACACCTTAGATAGTTTCCAGTTGACCGTACGCAATAAAGCTTATCATAATGAAGAGCGTGTCCCTGTGGACAGATAAAGCAATCGTCCCCCGGCTGATATGTAAATCCATGTTTCTCTGGTCCATTTGAATAAGGTATAGCTGGTATATATCCTTCGATGCCTAGAAGCTCTAATCCACGATGTACTGCACCCATATCATAACCGCCATCAAGTGCCAGCCGCTTTATCTCAAATTCGCTGTTTACCATTTGATCTTTTAAGTGCTTAAGAACAATACTGCTCTCTTTTGTGTTTGCGGGATAAACATCCATTCCTGTTATAATCCCATGCTTACAATCAACAGTTGTTTCCGCTAGATACCCTAGTCCAGCCTTTTTCCTCTTACGTATGTACCCACATTCAGGATCTGTTTTACTCGTATGCTTCGAAATGACTGTTGAGCTAGGTTGTACTGCTTTATAACCCGGCTGCATAGCCAGCTCTTTGTCCAGTTCGTCCAAATAACTTTGCATACTTTTCTGAACTGTCTGTTCAATAATCATGCCGCTCTGCGCCGCTACTTCGGATGGTAAAAAAGAGCCATCACATACAACGCATTGCCCGTCCACCAGTCCATTATCCACACACAGTTTTACGATTTCAATAAAGATAGCTTTGAAAAAACCGTTATCACGAAACCGTCTTCGCCTGTTCTGGCTGAAGGTGCTATGATCCGGAACCCGATCTGACAAATTGAGTCCACAAAACCAACGATATGCGATATTTAAATTGACTTCTTGCTCTAGACGCCTTTCTGACTTTATCCCGTATAAGTACCCAATCAATAGCATCTTTATCAATAAAACAGGATCAATTGATGGGCGCCCCCTTTTTGCATAATAACCAGATGCGATTTCATATATAAAACTAAAATCAACCAGCTTGTTAATCTTTCTAAGTAAATGATTTTCTGGTATCATGGATTCCATATCAATAAAGACCATCTCTTGCTGTCCGCTTTGTTTTCCCATCATATGCAGTACCCTCCGTCATGCTTATTATACCATATAAAGGGTTGCCTGGGTATTTTGTCAACAGGTCGAATAAAGTTCGCAAAAATGAATAAAGGAAAGACCATCGGTAACTCCGAAAAGATAAGTGACAAAACAAATCAAAGGAGTGGAAACCGATGGTCTATGAAAATAATACTTTATCGCTGGAAAAAATGCTACTATCATTTATGGCGGAGCAGGATCCAATGCAGTCAATGCTGCAATGGCTGTGTGAACAAATGATGGATGTTGAATTGGCAACAAAGATACAAGCGAACAAATCTGAACGAACTGAAGAACGCAAAGGATATAGTTCAGGATATCGTGTCAGGAGATTTGACTCAAGGATGGGTACAATCTACCTGTTGGTTCCGAAGCTTAGACAAGGCGGGTATATACCGTTCTTTGTATCAGAAAAATCAAGGTCAGAAGCTGCATTGATCAACGTAATCTAGGAAGCGTATGGCATGCCCCCCCAAGAATTGTACCAACTCCAAAGTTAGTATAGAATAAAAAAATACTAAAAAGGAGTTAAGGAAATACCCTCGCTAAGCTGGGGCAGGCCCTGGCAAGAAAAAACTATACGGCGGAACAGATCATAGTGAAACTTCGAACGATTGAGGTTTTGTGCGGACAGGGCAAAACAGTGACAGAGGCAGTACGGCAGGAGGAGATTACAGAACAGACATATTACCGCTGGAGGAAGCAGTACGGCGGTATAAGCAGTGACGATGCAAAGAAGCTGAAGCTGCTGGAGAAAGAAAATATACGGCTTAAGCGTATCATAGCAAACCAGGCACTTGATATAGAAATACTAAAGGATGTGAACTCAAAAAACTTCTAAGCCCGTACAAGCGTAATGCAGCCGTCGAATACGTAGTTAGCGAACATAAAGTATCAGAGCGACGGGCATGTACGGTGCTTGATATAAACAGAACTGCATACAGGTATGAGCCTGTAAAACGTGATGACGAAGACGATATACGGCAAGATGTAATATATAAAGCCTGCAACTACGGAAGAGTGGGATACCGCATGGTTACCAATATGATGAATAACCAAGGCACCATAATAAATCACAAACGTGTAGAGCGTATCTGGCGTGAAGAAGGGCTCAAACTGCCTAAAAAACAGATAAAAAGACGTAGATTATGGCTTAATGACGGCAGTTGCGTAAGGCTTCGGCCAGAACATAGGAACCATGTATGAAGCTATGACTTTGTAGCTGACAAGACTGTGGACGGTAAGAAAATAAGGATATTAAACATAATAGACGAATATACCCGAGAGTGCCTGGCATCAGTAGTAAGAAGGAAGTTCAGAAATGCAGACATAATTGAAATACTATCTGAAATAATGATACAAAGAGGAACTCCAGAATATATTAGGAGCGATAACGGCAGCGAGTTTACTGCAAAGAAACTTATGAGCTGGCTAGCAGATGTCGGAGTGATCACTACATTCATCGAGCCTGGAAGCCCGTGGGAAAACGGATATTGTGAGAGCTTCAACTCCAGGATGAGAGATGAGTTCTTAAACGGAGAGCTATTTGGCAACTTGTTTGAAGCAAAGGTTTTGACACAGAGATGGGTGACCTACTATAATACGATAAGACCTCATAGCGCTCTGGGCGGCAAACCCCCAGCACCTCAGAGCATAACAGTAAGCGCTTGATAGTTTGCTCGCAAACTATCACTGTTAAAATGTGGCATATACTAACTTTTGTTTTGGACTAATTTGTGGGGGCAGGTCATACAGCAAATCAAGCCCTAAAGCGAATAAATGGACATATATTTGATAATAATTTATTAAGCAGGAGTAAAGGCGGCAGATTGCAGGGGCGTTTAGCCGTTGTTGGCTTAGGTATAATAAAACGAACCGGTCTTAAACAGCTGACAGGTTCGTTTTATTTGAGCGTTTTTATATTGACTTTAGTGCATTTTTTAGCCTGTTTTAAGTATACAATTCTACGGTAAAACGGTTCTTGTCTCCCCGGTATTCGGCTATCGAATACTCTATCGGCTTTCCGTCTTGATTAAATCCTATAGTCGTTACTTTCTGTATCGGGCTGCCCATTTCTATCTGTAGTTGTCCTGCCGTTTCACCTGTTGCGGCGATAGCTTCGAACTGGCGTACGACACGTTTAATCTTTGTGTCCCGGCTTCGTGACAGATAGTCATACATGCCGTTTTTCTCCATGTCCATGTGTACGATGCCCGCACAAGCGTCTATAAGATAGGTATCAAGAACTACTATCGGTTCGTCGTTTGCAAACCGCAGGCGGCGCAGCAGCACCACTTCATCACCGGCTTTGACTCCAAGCGCAGATGCAACTTCCTCGTCCGCAAAAACGAGCTCGTTTTTAAGAACTTTCGTTCCCGGCGTTAGCTTCAGCCGCTTCATCTGCTCTGCATAAGATTCGATAGTGCGCATAAAATCCTGCACGAGCTTAGGCTTGGCTACAAAAGTGCCCTTGCCCTTGACACGATAGAGGTACCCTTCGCCGACCAGCTCAATTACTGCCTGGCGGACCGTGGTACGGCTCAGGTTGAAGGCCTCGACGAGCTCAAGCTCGGTCGGAAGCAGATCGCCCGGTTTGAGGTGCCAGTTTTTGATTTCTTCGAGTATTATATTTTTTAGCTGGAAATACATAGGGATAGGAGTATCCCTGTCGATTTCCTTGTTTATTAAAGCCATAACTGCTCCTGTATTTGTTGTAACATTATGTCTTATTGTAGTGCCGGTACTCTTTATTGTCAAGTTGAAGGATTTTAGTTTATGCTGCAATTGATTATTAAAAAAAGTAACGTGAACATCAGGATATGAGACGAAAATCCTTGACAATATTTGAGCCGGTAACTTATAATATATGTTATAACATAGTGACATAATAACACGATCCGGGGAAATTTGTATGGAGTTCATCCGCAGCATAAAAGGGGATATAGCAAAAGCACAGCTCGGCATATGTCAATGCCACGAGCACCTTTTTATTGCGGATGGGCCGTCCCGCTCTCTCAGCGCTGCGCTTTATATGGAGGACTATGAAAAATCGTGTAAAGAAG
The DNA here is from genome assembly GCA_963666505.2 of Christensenellaceae bacterium. GTDB lineage: Bacteria > Bacillota > Clostridia > Christensenellales > SZUA-584 > JABGQS01. Next base: position 935,751 of record CAXXXL010000003.1, read on the forward strand.
CAGTGATGTACAAAGATGCAGGCGGCCAGAGCTTTGTTGATGCACAGCCATACGGCTGCGGACGAATGGCGCAGCATACGCTGGCGCTGTGCCGTGAAACCGGGCTGAATGCGGTTTGCTGCACCGGCTTTCACAAGACGGAATTCCATGAGCAGCCTCAATGGCTGGAGCAGACGGGCGAAGACAAGCTGACACGGGTTTTCATTGCCGAGGTAACGCAGGGGATGGAAGCCAAGGTTGGTGTACGCCTGGATGCAAAAGCCGGGCTTATCAAATGTGCACTGACTAAAAACGGGGTAGATGCGGACAAGACATACGCAAAGTTGTTCGCCGCTGCACGCAGTGCTTCAGCCGAAACTGGTGCGCCGGTATATGTGCATATGGATGTTGACGCAGATGCATTGCTGCTACTCAAGTTTATGCAAGACGGCGGTATCGACCCCTCAAATATAATACTGTGCCATATCGACCGTGCGAAGTATGATTTTGGCTATCATACCGAAATTGCGCAAGCAGGAGTCTTTCTGGAATACGACACCGTGCACCGTGAGAAGTACCACAGCAACGCTGATGAGATAGAGCTTATAAGCCATATGATAGAAAAAGGCTGCGGCGAAAAGCTGCTGCTCGGCATGGACGAAACGAACCTGCGCCTGAAGAGCTATGGTGCGCCGTTTGGCATGGACTACATATTGACGGACTTCAAGTATCAAATGCTGGACGCAGACATCGGCGAGGCTATATTTACAAAGATAATGACCGAAAATGCGGCAAATGCGCTGGCATTTAAAAGATAACGAATTTTTAATTAAAGGAGAGGCGAACATGAAACTTGAAAAGGCAACTGAGCCGACAATGTATTTCATCGGCGTGACCACTACAAAATCGTCCATTATGAAGGTGTTTCCCGAGTGGGCAAAAGCGCTTGGCATCAACGCTGTTTTAAAGGGGATAGACATTGCTATCCACGAAAAACCGGAGGTATACCGTGAGGTAGTGGATTTTATTAAAAACGACGAGCTTTCGGTTGGGGCGCTTGTGACCACGCACAAGATAGACCTTTATGAAGCAGCGAAAGATCTGTTCGATTACCTAGACCCGCTGGCTCAGCGTTTTAGAGAGATGTCTTCGATAAGCAAGAAGGACGGCAAGCTGTGCGGCCACGCAAAGGACCCGATAACAGCGGGGCTGTCCATGATGGAGTTCATCCCGAAAGGCTATTTTGTTAAGACGAATGCAGATGTGTTAATAATGGGAGCGGGCGGAAGCGCAATCTCGATGGGATATCACCTGATGCTCGATAAATTCAAAGGGGATTACCCGAGGAAGATAGTCATTGCAAACCGCAGCCAGCCGAGATTAAGCGAGATAGAGAACATATTTAAAACACTTGACCCGGGCGGAATAGAGTTTGAGTATTATCTGACGCCCGAGCCGGGGCAGAACGACGAAGTTCTAAAGAAAATGGCACAGGGCTCGGTAATAATCAACGCTACCGGGCTAGGCAAGGACAGGCCGGGCAGCCCGCTTACGGACGATGCACTGTTCCCGGAAAAAGCTCTAGTATGGGAGATAAACTACCGTGGCGACCTGCGGTTCATGCATCAGGCGCTGGAGCAGCAGGAGCAGCGGCAGCTTACGGTTATAGACGGCTGGAAATATTTCATATACGGCTGGACTGCCGTCATCAGCGAGGTGTTCCATGTGCCTATAGAAAACGAAACACTGGCAGAGTGCGACGAGATCGCAAGCCGGTTCAGACAGTAAAGGAGCAAAATATGAGCGGAATAAATAAGAATGCAGAGAAGTTCAACTGGATACAGGGTTTCACGATCGATTTTAATCTGACCACAGGCATGAGCAAAAGCGGCGCCCTGACGTCGGTGCGTCATGCATCCAACATGAGAGGTATGTTTGCGGATGAAGAGGCGCTTGAAGAGCTGATTGCAGACGGTGACCCGAAGGTTTATGAGTTCTATGAAATGGGTGCGCCTGAAGTGTCCGGTGACCTTGCGTTCGGTACCAGCATTACTTATCCGGGCAAAGTAGGCAGTGAGTATTTTATGACCAAAGGACATTTCCACACAGTTTTGGAGACTGCTGAGATATATTACTGCCTTTCCGGACACGGATACATGCTGATGGAGAGCCCGGAGGGCGACTGGAGCGCTCAGGAGCTGACTGCGGGCAGGATGGTGTATGTACCTCAGAGGTATGCGCACAGAAGCATCAACATAGGAGACACTCCCTTTGTGACCTTTTTCTGTTTCCGTGGCGACGCCGGGCACGATTACGGAACCATAGAAACCAAAGGATACCGCAAGCTCATCGTTGAAAAGGGTGGGAGCCCCGAGATTATTGACAATCCAAAATGGAAGTAAGGTGAGAATATGAAAGTTTTGGTTACACCGACCTCGTTCTGCAAACCGCAGAATGAAGCTGCACGTTCAAAGCTGGAGGCGTTTGCGGATGAAGTGGTCTATAACGAATACGGACGGCCGCTGGAGCCGGAAGAGGTAAAGGCAATGCTGCCCGGCTGCGACGGATACATTGCGGGGCTCGACTACATAACGGCTGAGGCGCTTGAAGGTGCGGATATACTAAAAGTCATTTCCAGATACGGCGCAGGAGTAGACCGAGTCGACCTTGCTGCGGCTAAAGAAAAAGGCATTGCGGTTACGAACACGCCGGGCACCAACGCTGTGGCTGTGTGCGAGCTCGCATTTGCACTGATGCTCTCACTCGCAAGGTCTGTACCACGGCTTGACTGTATGGTAAAAAACGGGCAGTGGCCGAGGAACAGCGGCGTTGAGCTTATGGGCAAGACGCTCGGCATCATCGGTTTCGGCGCAATCGGCAAAAACCTTGCCGTGCGTGCAAAGGCGTTCGGAATGAATGTGATGGCGTATGACCCTTACTTCGACGAAGCTTTTGCGAAGGATAACGGGGTTAAAAAAAGCGAACTGGATTATTTAATTGAGCAGTCGGATTTCATGTCACTTCATGTGCCGCTGAACGAGCATACACATCATATGATAGGAGAAAAGCGGATTGCATCGATGAAAGATGGTGCGTTTATAATCAACACTGCCAGAGGCGGCCTGATAGACGAAGCGGCTGCTGCAAAAGCGCTGAATGACGGAAAACTCGGCGGAGTCGGGTTGGATGCCTATGAAGTTGAGCCGGTAACGCAATCGCCGCTTATAGGGCTTGACAATGTGGTGATGACGCCGCACACGGGAGCACATACGAACGAAGCGGTCAGCGCAATGGGCATGATGGCGGTCGATAACCTTATCGCCGTGCTTGAAGGAAGAAACTGCGGCCATACGGTCGAATAGTGACGGAGGAAAAACATGAGTAAAATTGATATAATAAAAAGGATGACTGACTGCGGCGTGGTCGCTGTGGTGAGAGCAGAGAACGAAGAACAGGCAAAAAAAATCGCTGCGGCGTGTATAGAAGCGGGCATCGTGGGCATAGAGATCACGTTTACAGTACCGGGCGCTGTTAAGATCATCGAAAGCCTGGCAAACGAATATGCGGGTGGAGAGATAATAGTCGGTGCGGGAACGGTGCTTGATAAAGAGACTGCAAGGGCTGCAATACTGGCTGGGGCAAAATACGTCGTCAGCCCATGCCTAGATGTGGAAACGGTGCAGATGTGCAGCACATACGACGTTCCGTGCATGCCGGGTGCGATGACAGTGAAGGAAGCCGTTGAAGGCATGAAGGCAGGCGCAGACATAATCAAGATCTTCCCCGGCGATCTGTTCGGACCAAAGATAATAAAAGCCTTTAGAGGCCCTCTGCCACAGATGAAGATGATGCCCACGGGCGGTGTGGATGTCGGCAATATCGGCGAGTGGATAAAAGCAGGTGCGGTAGCCGTCGGAGCCGGCAGCAGCCTGACAGCGGGTGCAAAGAAAGGCGACTTCGAGTCCGTTACGAGAATAGGCAGGCAGATGATTGATGAAGTTAAAAAAGCAAGGGCTGAACTGAAATAGCAGACTTTATTTCAGCTGATATACATTTCCTCTCTCTTTTTTAGGGTGAAGCACTTTGAAAAATGGTCTTCACCCTCGTTATTAAATTCTTAGAATGTAATTACGCACAAATCATGCATTAAGATTCTTTTATCGGGTGTATTTATTTTTATTCTTTTGGCGGCAGAATTGAGAAAAATTTGAGACTGATATGATGTTCAGTGTCAGCAAATGTATCAAATAATAGAAAACGAAGCAAAAACACAGTTAAAATTATATAAAATAATAAAAAACAACAAAATAAGCTTGCATACGATAATAAACAATAGTATAATAGGGTAACAATTTCGAGGATGGTAGACAATGAATAAAACGGTTGGTATTTGTATTATTGGAGCAGGGCGTGCGGGCATGATACACGCACGAAACTTTGCTAATGTCGTAAAAGACGCACAGGTTACTGCGGTCGTTGATGCAGTTGAGCAGGTGGCAAGTCAAGCAGCGCAGGAGCTTGGAGCAAAATCATTTCATACGGACTACAAAGAAATATTGAACAATGATGACGTGGACGCTGTGGTGATAGTCGCCCCGACCAGCCTTCACCGTCAGATTGTTGTTGACTGCGCAAACGCAGGCAAGCACGTGTTCTGCGAGAAGCCAATGGCTATGAACGTGGCGGAATGCGAAGACATGGTGACGGTGTGCAAGGCAAACAACGTAAAGCTGCAGATAGGCTTTATGCGCCGCCACGACGAGAGCTTTATCGAAGCGAAGCAGATGATAGACAGCGGAGCTATAGGCGACGTGGTGCTCATCCGCTCTAACACACGTGGGCCGAGCAAACCAAGGCCGTGGATGTTCGATATAAAAAAGAGCAACGGTATTTTGGCAGAAGTTAACAGCCACGATATAGACTGCATACGCTGGCTGGTGGGCAGCGAGATAAAGACCAGCAATTTCGGCTCAATGTCTTCAAAGTGGCTTAATAAGGCGCTATTCTGCACGTTTTGAAATGTATCAAATTCGCAACTTTTTCATGGTTTTGCCTAGAAGTATTGGATTTGATATAATTAGTAAAAAAGGCGGATGAGGTTGAGAAAAAACTACTTTTTGAGGCTGACAAAATATATTAAGAATGTATACCATATTGATAGGCAAATTCAACAAATATCTGACAAGAGAGTAAATCCAACATATAAAACAACGCAAATAATTTCATTAGTTTTAACTGGTTTTTTGCTAAGAATAAAGAGCTTTAATCAGCTGAATTTTATGATTAAAACGGGTGAATTTAATAACATGTTTTCGAGTAAGAGTGGGCTTCCAAAGATAGATGCAATTAGGAACTCGCTTAAATCTGTAAGACTTGTTAGTTTACGCAAGATGAATCAGAGTATCATAAAGAAGGCTGTCAGAAATAAAGTATTAGATGAGGGAACTGTTGATGGGTATACTGTTGCAGCAATTGATGGCACAAAATTGTTCTATAATGCCGATCCTCATTGTGATGACTGCCTATTTACTAAGAATAAAGGTAGAGAGTATTATTCACATAGTTGTGCAGTTATGTCTCTGATTGGAAAAGGTGCAAACCTAGTTTTGGATTATGAGATGTATAAGCATAAAAACGAAGCAAACGATACGGGTGAGGGAGAACTAATAACTGCCCGAAAGCTAGTAAACAGAGTGGTTTTAGCACATAACGGCTTAATTGATTTTGTTGCTTATGATGCCTTAGCCTGCAATTCGCCATTTGTAAATGAATGTATAAAACTAAATATTGAAGCTGTAATCAAAGTAAAGAAGAGCAATATGCTTTCAATTAAGAAAGTAAAGAAAGAAACTAATCAGAAGAAACATATCCACAAATGGCGAGACGGGGATCAAAAGGTGAAAGCATATGAATCTTTGTTTAATATGGATGGAGTTGATCAGCCGATCAGATATATCAAATTCGCAAAGAAGAATAAGGATGGGAATAGAAGTCAAGTTTTAATAATTACAACATCAATGACGGCAAGTACAAAAACAATTTATAAAATTATGAAAGCAAGATGGGATATTGAGAATAGAGTATTTAACAATCTTAAGAATAACGCAAATCTTAATCATTGCTTTGTTCATGGTGGTAATGCTGTTGAAGCAGTATTATATTTGATATTTATAGCATCAAATTTATTTCAGTTGTTCAAACTAAGAAGATTGAGGAACCATGTAACCAACCAGGTTGAGTTGGTAAGATTAATCCTCAAAGGATTATATTTAGCAAAGAGAAAAGATATTTTAATTTTGAATAGTGCTTAATCAAAAACAAGTTAATAGGGACATCTAATACCCAAGATTATGTGGGGAGGGGGCAGCATGTCCATATTTGAGTAAATTACGATAACATGGGCTCAAAACATAAAAATCATGGTAAAATAATGATAATTAATAGTAAATGCGAAATTGCTATAAAGAGTACGGTGAGCGGAATAGAAGCCATGCATATGATATACAAAGGACAAATTGAAGAGATTCGAGATGTCCTTTCTGAAGTTCAATTTGAAAATGATATTATGGCTGATGCGGTATGAATGTTGAGCTTGGCTCGGGTGAGTATTGCCATTAAATATTTTTTGCGCTAGGACCTATCTGTGAACCCTTTGTTTCAAGTGGTACTTTGCCGTTATTAAAAACACAAATACGAGAACAAGAATCACGCAGAGAAGGGAAGTTTGATGAGATGATTAAGATTCCAATACCTAACGCACAAACAGCTTTTCTTGTTCAGCTTGATATAAGGTTGAAAAAACAACATTTACTGGAACAGGACCGAATGACTGCTCCAGCATAAATGTTATCATAATAATGACTTAACCATATTATGGAAATATTTCGGTATAAATAAATGATATTGCTTATCCGACATTTCTATGTTAAGATACACAATAATAAAATAATTGCTTTGAGCAAACGGACCTAAAGCGCAGTGCCATGGACGTTTGCCGGGGTATATCCGGAAACAGATATGCCTTCCGTGTTTGAAAAGAAGCATCTCAATGCGTCTCTTTTCATGCACAAAAAAATAAATGAGGCGTTTTTTTGCGTCCAAAAGAGGAGACAACAATGAAAAGAAAACTAGTCGCTGTTTTATTGGTGCTTATGCTGATTGCTGCTTTTTCTGCATGTACTAAAGAAGCTGTAACGACTGATGAGCCTGCAGCAGGCGGCCTTGCCGAAGATGCAGTGCTCGAGATTACTGGCGAGGGATTAGAACTTTCGCTTACTGCCGAAGATATGCAGGCCCGGGAGCTTGAGACTTTTTCATGCAATAACATTGATTCGAACGGTGAAGTAACTCAGGTTACAGTATCCGGTTTTTCACTGGATACCGTTTTTCAGGAAAACGGCACATCGCTAGATAAAACTTCGTCGCTGAACCTAATTGGTTCTGATGGGTATGTGATGTCTGCGCCGGCAGAAGAGTATGCAGAAAACGGCGTATATATACTTTTGAACTACGAAGGAGACAATCTTGAATACCCAAGAAGCTGCATACCGGATAAGCGTGCGATGTACTGGGTAAAAGACCTTGCTAAGATAGAAATGATATTTGGACAAGCGGGTGATTCTGCGGCTGCCGCTGGTGTAGACCAGATAGACATCTTCCGTGAGGGTGTCACAGCGCTTGAAGCAGAGATGCTAAATAACTTCGGGTTCGAGGTCAGCTCATATTCGCTAAAAAGTTACTTTGAGCAGTACATAGGAGAGCTGCCCACAGACCCATTGACCATGATCGCCAGAGACGGTTTCGAGAAGACAGAAACAGCGGATGTGTTTTTCCAAAACTTCGTTACGCTGGAGGCCGAAGAGGGAGAAGAAGGGGACCTGCCGCTCTATTTCTCTGAAACTATCAGCGACGGGATGCGTGTAAAGCAGCTCGATTTTGTGATATCTGGCACAAATGCAATCTATTTCGGCAGCGAGATCACGGTTCCCGAACTGTTTGAAGCAGCCGGAATGAAAGAAGCTGAATCCTATAGCTTCATTGCAAGCGACGGCTTCGAAACTCTAGTGCCTGCAGATGCGCTCGAATACGGCCTCATCTATGCAGATGAAGAAGAAGGCTATATGCGTGCAAGCTTTGAAGGTTATGACTGGGGTGATACAAAAGGCGGCGGCAAGGTGAAGTATCTGCTGACCATTAAAGCAAACGGTGAGATGAACGAGACTGCAGAGGCTGAGGACACATCACAAAGTGATGAGCCTTTGATAAAATGCTTTGTCGGCGACCAGAAAGTAATACTAACTGAAGCGGACTTTCTTTCACTGCCTCAGATAGAAAAAACGCTTACCAAAACCAACTCCAAAGGCGAAACTACAACAGGCGTGTATAAAGGAGTACACTGGACGGATATAGCAGCTTTTATAGGTGCGGAGGCAATGTCTGATGCCATTATCGTTGCATCGGATGGATATGAAGTGACTATAACGGCTGATATGCTAAACGACCCGGATTCGCTGTTTGCACTGTATCAGGACGGCGAGTATATTGAGAGCGAAGAAGGCGGTCGTATTTGGTTCTGCGCTTCCGAAAACTTCACGGCTAACAATTGGGTGAAATACGTAACTAAAATCGTTATTGAGTAGATATATGCGGGGAGTGCAATCCAGCGTTCCCCCGCTTTTTAACAAATGGAGATCGTTATGAAAAAAACAAAGCCGGTACTAATATTTCTTTTGATACTTTCCGTTTTGTCTGCGTCCGCATGTGCAGTGCAGCCTGTTGATGCTGAGAGCTTTAACAATGATGGGGTTCTGTTTACCGTTGAAGGAGCCAATAAAACTGAACTTACGCTAGTGGAGTTTCTGGCAATCGAACAATGTACTTATAACATCACCCGCACCAATTCGAAGGGCGAAACTACGACGGGGGATTATGCCGGAATCAGGTGGGAGGCTCTTGCTGAAGCGGTAGGAGCGCCGGACGATGCGCAAAGCGTGACGTTGGTCGCTTCCGACGGATACTCGCAGGCTTATACGATGGACATACTCAGTGCCGAAAAATCCATTTTTGCAATTGAAAAAGACGGACAACCGATTACGTTGGAAGAAGAAAACGGACAAGTCTGGTTTTGTGCGGACGAGAGCTATACTGCCAACTACTGGACTAAGTTTATCACCAAAATAGTGATAAACTGACAGGAGGCCGCTTGAACAAGGTAAGAAAACCATATTACAAGCTTTCCGACTATGTACTGATGGCGATGATAGCTGCAATGGGTATTGCCGTCAAGGTTATTATTGTACCTCTTGCTCATATAATTACAGGACCGCTTTTTATACCCGGAGGTGTGGTCGCAGGCGGGTTCTATATGGCGTTTCTGGTGCTGGGTGCGGCTGTAACTCAAAAGCATGGAGTTGCAACTGTAATAGCTCTTTTGCAGGCGGTGGTAGTCACAATAACAGGGACGCTTGGTTCGCACGGCGCAGCCAGCCTTTTTACGTATACTCTGCCGGGTGTCGCTGTGGATCTAGTGTATCTGTTGATGCGGCGTAAAGGGTGCAGTGTTCTTTGCTGTTTTATCGGAGGCGTTGTTGCAAACATGGCGGGCAGCTATGCCGTCAATCTTGCGATATTTAATCTTTCATTCATTCCGCTTATGCTGTCGCTTTGCGCAGCTGCGCTTTCCGGGGGATTGGGCGGTTTGATTGCCTATGCCGTAGCAGCAAACATAAGGAAACTCGGCATTATGGGGAAGGAGCAACAGCCTGTGTGTGCCGTTCCTTTGCCAGACCGAAAAACAATTGAAAAATTTAAAGGAGACCGGGATGAAGCGGAATAAACTGATTGCAGCAGCAGCTATGCTGACTGCTGCTATTTTTATATTTACGGCATGCTCGCCGTTAAATTCTGAACCGTGCAGCGCATCCGTAAGGCCTGTGCTGACCGTTACAGGCGATGTTGAAAACGAACTGTCGCTGCAGGACTACGGCATTTATGATTCTGCGCAAAAACAGTACAATGATAAGGATATCCCGTCCTTGCAGCTGTTATCTGTTCTTCAGGATGCAGTTCCCTTAGGCAGCGGAATATCACTGTTCTTTTCCTCTCCGGACGGCGTGATGGCGCAGATTCCTTTATCCGAAATCGATGAAGGATGTGTGCTGATGCTGACGGACGAAAATGGATGGGTATTTCGTTCAGAAAAGCATCCTAAACAGTCTGGTATAAAGAACATGGATAAAATCGTGGTTTGTGCTCAAGAGCCTGCTGGTATGCAAAAATGTTTTAGAGTAATATACGGGCAGGATTACATTACACGAACATATGGGCAGCTGTTTATTGAAGACGCATTTGTCTATTCTATTCTGGAAGGCGAAGCAAAAATGAACGAAAGCACCACCAATGCCTACACACGCCGCCAGCTCATTCCTTTGTCTGTATACAGCGAGGAACTCGGAGCTCAGCAGCAAAGCAATGCTATTGCGTATTTTGCGGATGGATCGTGGCAGGAAATTGACTTAGACGGTTACCTTGAGTGGCGGGGCAGCTCCGCAGATTATATCGGCGCTGATAAAAAAACCAGAGAGGCGGATATTATCGGAGTATGGCTGGATGCGCCCGGCTTGGCTATTACGGACATTGCTTCAACTGCTTTAGGAAAAGCGGCAGAAGGGAATGTGTTGATAATAGAGCTGGACGGGGCAGGGTATTACAATCTGCAGGAACTGGCGCCCGAGTTTCTCAACGGTAAGGAAATTTACGCAATGCGAACTGTGATGCCCTCTATATCAAACGTATCTCTGGCGGCAATCGTCACGGGGCATATGCCAAAAGTCAACGGTGTTACTCAGCGAAAAGCACGGGAGCTGATGATTGACGATATGTTCGTTGCCGCTGCCGATATGGGGCTGAAATGCGCAGTAGTTGAAGGCTCAACAGTGCTTGTGGATTTGAGCGTGGAGCAGACGCTCAACCCGGATATCGACAGCAGCGGGGATACCGACAGTGAAGTGCACTCTGCAGCATTAAAAAAAATAGACGAAGGATATCAATTCATATTCGTGCATTACCACGGCTATGATGATGTCGCTCATACGTATGGGCCTTTCTCCAACGAAGCTGCGCAAAAGCTAGCAGTGCTGGAAGGTTATGTAAAAGAACTCTGCGGGAATTTCAACGGCACTGTCATAATCACTGCAGACCACGGACAGCATATTACTGACGATAGGCAAAAACCGGGGGATCACGGAGATTTTATTCCAATAGATATGACTGTTCCGTTTATTATGTTTGAGGCAGGAGAATAATGAAAAAAATAAAGAAGAGCAATCTCATAGTAATAATATGCATCGTTGTGCTGGCAGCGGCGGTCGCAGTGTTTGCGGCATTGAATGCAGACGACATCGGTATGAAAAAAGAACTTGAGATGAATGCAGAGTATATAATAAGGTATGGAGATACTCAGAAGCGGATCACGATGCAGGATATGCTGGATTTAGACCCTGTTGAATTTGAAACCACGATGGACACCAGCACTACAGACCCGGCGGCTGTTACATTTACTGGTGTGGAGCTAAAAAAGATATTTGAACATCTGGATATTGATATTTCATCGGTCACAGTTTTTGAAGTGCGTGCGCTTGATGGATATTCATCCGCTTTATCATTAGATGAGGTGCTTGCCGACGGCAACGTCTATATATGCCTGATGATGAGCGGTGAAGCTCTGAGACCAAAGAGCGAAGGAGGGTACGGCCCTTATATGATGGTAATCAACAGCTCGCAGTTTTCACAAAGATGGTGCAAATTCGTGCAAGAGATAGAGATAAGATGAAAGCGTTTGAAACAGCAGGATTGTCCTTTTCATACGGTGAAGCGCTTCTCTTTTCCGGCGTAGATATTTGCGTGGCTGAAGGAGAATGTGTGGCGCTGACAGGACTGTCCGGCTGCGGTAAATCTACGCTCTGCTACATTCTTTCGGGAATAATACCACGGTCGGTTGATGGAAAAGTTAGTGGAACTGTCCGGCTGTTCGGCGACGAACCAGGCAGCCTGCCGCTACAGGAAACGGTAGAGCGTGTCGGTATCGTGTTCCAGAACCCGGATTCGCAGCTGTTTTCGCCAACGGTAGAGGATGAAGTCGCGTTCGGGCCGGAGAACCTTTGCCTGCCCCGTGAGGAGATAGGCAGAAGGATAACAAATGCGCTTGCTTCGGTAGGTATGCAGGACTACAGATTCGCAAATCCGATGCAGCTTTCCGGTGGGCAGAAACAGCTCGTGGCGCTTGCTGCTGTGCTTGCGCTGGAGCCAAAGGCATTGATATTTGACGAGGCAATGTCCCAGCTCGATTCCGATTCTACAGAGCTTATAAAGCAGGCGATTATAAAACAGAAACAGCAGGGCAGAGCCATACTCATAGTTGAACATGATGTTGACAATTTGGGCGCTGCAGACAGGATTTATACCTTTTCGAACGGCAGCGTAAAAGAGGTGGACAATGGCTGAAACAGTTATACAGCTGAAGAACGCCGAGTTCACATACCCGAAAAGCTGGTTTATGGTATGCTGCGAGGAGTTAAAGCTGAATACCGGCGAAGTAACGCTGGTCACGGGCAAAAACGGCAGCGGCAAGACAACGCTGTTAAAACTCTGCTGCGGAATCTTGAGGCCTGTTACAGGCTCACTTAATATCCTAGGTGAAGATGCCGGTAAATGGCCGCTTGGCAGGATAGGTAAAAGTATAGGATATCTGTTTCAGGAACCTTCGCATCAGCTCTTTACTGCGACTGTCTGGGATGAAATGACGTTTGTCGGTAGCATTTTGGGGCAAAACCCGGATTTGCTGCAGGACAGGGCGATGTCGCTGCTCCAACGGTTTAACCTTGTCGACCTTATTGAGCGCAGCACATACCGGCTGAGCCGTGGAGAGAAACAACGGTTGGCGATTGCAGCGATATTGATGCAGAAGATCAGCTATCTGATACTCGACGAGCCAACTACCGGGCTCGATAAAGACAACCGCAAAGCGTTGTATGATGTCATTGATTCTCTGCTGAATGACGGGGTCGGTGTTGCTGTTATAACGCATGATAATGAAATCATTTCCCGCTATGGAAACAGGCGAATCACGATGGATAAAGGGAGGGTGATATTATGAAATCACTCGATCCGCGTATGAAACTTATGTCCATAGTCGTGATCACTACGATGGCGCTTATATTTACGCAGCCGTTGTGGATGCTAGGCCTGTCTGCTGCAGCACTGCTGCTTGACGTTCTGCTGGGTGCAGATTTCGCAGCTTTTTTAAGGAGGATGCGACGTTTTACACTGCTTATTCTAATCATTATACTGGTACAGGTCGTATTCGTAAGAACGGGCACACCGATATTATCTGTAAAAGGATTCGGACTGGTTTACTACGACGGACTGATTCGTGGGCTTAATACTGCAATGCGGTACTTTATAATAATATGTTCCGCTGCTATAATGGCAGGAGAAAACAGCCGCCATGTCACCGCATCGCTGACACAGATGAAAGTTCCGTATATGTTTGCGTTCATGCTGATGATAACGCTGCGGTTCCTGCCTGTTTTTATGGAGAGCTTTTCGGACGCAATGATCTCTTTGCAACTACGGGGCGTCGAGCCTAAAAAAGTGAAACTCGGCAAAAAGATACGGCTGTACAGCCATTTGCTGCTTCCAGTTGCGGCAGAAGCTGTTATCAAATCGCAGGAGCTTTCAACGGCGATGGAAGCGAGAGGCTTTGGCGCCATGAAGAAACGCACTGCATATCTCGTGATGCGCTTGCGAAAGCTGGACTATCTGTATTTATTGTTATTCGGATGCATAAGCGCAGGTGTTATCGTATTATATTATCTGTCTGTTTAGGAGGAAAAAATGAAAGCAATTGCAGTAAACGGCATAACAATGTCGGGCAAGACTACCGTGTGCGAGACTATAATAAAAGGCCTTAGAAAAAGGGGCTACAGCGTCGGTTCAGTTAAGGAAATACACTATGAAGATTTCAAGATAGATCCGGATCCAAATTCGAACACAAACCGGCACAGAGCAGCAGGCTCGCAGCTCGTTGCTGCACGGGGAATGTACGAGACGGACATAATGTATCCTTCAAAGCTGTCTATCGACGAAGTTCTCAAGCGATACGATCATGACTTTGTGATTCTGGAAGGAGTTGCTGACTGCAATGTGCTAAGAATAATCACTGCCCATAAAGAACAGGAAGTAGAAGAGCGGAAGGACGAAAGGGTCGTGCTCGTATCCGGCGTCATAGCAAATTCAGGTGTTGCGCAGGTGAACGGGCTGCCGGTAATCAACGCAATGCAGGCTCCCGATGAACTGGTAGATTTTGTAGTCGAGCACGCATTTGAACCGCTGCCGTCGTTCGACCCGAAGTGCTGCACTGCCTGCGGGCATACCTGCCGTGAGCTTGCAGGGCTCGTTGCACAGGGAAAGGCTAAAAGGGAGGATTGTGTGCTTGCATCTCAGAAAATAGAGCTATTTATAGACGGCCAGCCTGTAAAAATGGTACCGTTCGTGCAAAATGTATTACAGAATGCGGTTATGGGCGTAATTAAAGAACTGTCGGGTTTTAGCAGCGGCAGCGATATCGAGGTCAAATTCAAATCATGAAGCTCTACTCACGAAAAAACCATGTACATAAAGAGAACGGCAGGGCAGTCAAACGCTTTGATGATGCTAAAGCCTTTCAACGTGAACTCGAAATGGTGACAAAGCTGCATAGCGCAGACGTTGCCGTTCCGAAAGTAATTTATACTGCTGATAATACAATCGCTTACGAGTGGGTAGACGGCGTTACTTATCATACGCTGGTTGAGCGTTTTGAACGTAAACATGCTGCAGCATTGCTAGGATGGCTTGAGAAATATTATGAAGCAATAGGAATGTTGAGGGGAGATGTCAACTTTCGCAACTTCATTTACTGTGATTTTGAAAATCAGTGTTACAGCGTTGATTTTGAAGACGAATGCACAGCAGGAGACAAAGAATATGACTATGGAAGGATGATTGCGTTCGCTGTCACCTATGAACCCCCATTTACCGATTCGAAAAAGCACTGTGCAAAGATTTTGCTCAGTGAGTTTTTAGCTTCGGGAGCAGATTATGCAAAGATAAAGCAAGCATATGAAAGTGAAATAAATGCGATAATAGAGCGCAGAGCAGGCAGACACTATAAACCCGAAACTGCTCTGTCATTTTTGGAGGGGCTTTTATGAAGAAAAAAAGCGTGTTTTGGCTAGCACTTGGGTTAACGGCTGCTGCAGTACTGGCATTGCTTTTTGCTTTCGGCGTATTTAGCAAGCCGCCCTATGAAGGTTTTAAGGACGGTGAATACATCGGCGAAGCCCAGGGTTATAGAAAACATTTGAAGGTGCAGGTCACACTGGTCGGCGGGTATATCACCCATGTTGAGGTTGTCGAACATTACGAAAAAGGTGCGGAACATTACGAAGCGCCGATTCTAAAGATACCGAAAGAGATAATAAAAAAGCAGTCGACCGACGTCGATATTATTTCCGGCGCAACGCTGACAAGCAACGGAATCATTGATGCGGTAAAGGCGGCACTGGAGCAGGCGCAATAGCAAGGTTTTCTGTATGTTGCTGCCATGCGTGAGGGTTGTTAGACTGTGGAATATCTGTTACTATGAACAAATCAAGGATGAATATTTTTAAGTAGCAGCTTTATTGAATCAAAATCACATTTGCATGTTATTATCACAGTATATAAGGGGGGATTAGTTTGAACCGGGACGCTGAGCATGCAGAAATACGCAAAACAGCACTGATAAATGAGGTGCGTTCTTATGCTGAAAAAAACTCTATATCGCTGCTTCATGCAGAAATTGAGCTTTTAAAACAGGGTATTGTCCCAAGAAGGTATATTGGAAATGTTCGTTTTTTCGGAACAGAGGGTCAGATAAAGCTTCTTGAAGCAAAAGTGAGTATCATCGGCTGCGGCGGTCTTGGCAGCTCGTTGTGTGAGTTCTCCGCAAGGCTTGGTATAGGCAGGCTTGTTTTATCAGACCCCGACGTATTTGAAGAGGACAACCTTAATCGTCAGCTTTTATGCACGCAGGAGAATATCGGCAAAGCGAAAGCTGCTGCTGCAAAACAGCGTATTGGAGAAATCAATTCTGCTGTTGTGGTTGAGACAAATGTATTGAAAGCTGATGCGGATAATCTGGATAGACTTATTGAAGGATGCAGCGTGTGCCTTGATGCTGTGGATAACATTGAAACAAGACTCATCTTAGAAAAGGAATGCATCGGGAAAGGAATTCCGCTTGTTCACGGAGCTATCGGAGATGCCAGCTTCCAGGTTGCTGTGATACAAAACAGGCAAATTTTAAACACTATATATCAGGATACAAAGGCGGCAGCTTCGTTTGGCAATCCGATACCTACTGCAGCGGCCTGTGCTGCCAGGCAGATAGGCGAAGCCGTCAAGCTGATTACAGGACAGGGTAAGGCTTTAGACAGCCAGATGCTCATAGAGAACTGGATGGCCAACGCCAGTGATATAGTTGAAATCAGTTATAGCAATGAGTAAACATTGGATGTAAAGATAAGCGCTAATATATTGCACATCTCTTTAACCTAAACTGCCATGAAAACAGGCACACCTTTTGGGGTGTCTGTTTTGCAGTATACAGGAACAGGGACTCGAACACGAGTAAAAAACGCCAGGGAGTGGCGTTTTTGCGACCTGGCCTGAAAGTGAACTGCAGGCGCCCCCTAGGAGGTACAACAGAAGGTTGCATCATTTTTTGTTGAGTGGACGGTTATTTGCACTAAAACCCAACAAAGCAAGACTGCTACATAATAGCAGGCTTGCTTTGTGCCATGATATATTATTGTCTTTACTTAAAATCTAAAAATCAGTTTTAAAGAAAGATTAACGTTGCAGCAACTCCCACGATTCCAAGAACAGCTAATATTGAGATCGCTTTTACAGGCATTACTCCATTTTTGCTCATCGCTTTACCAAACATTCCAAACACGAACGGGTGAATTAGGAACGGCATTGCAAATATAAATAATATTAACTGCGAAGACTGAACGGCAATATTCACTGTTTCAAACATTCCTCCCTGAATAGCCGCAAACAACCCGAAATGTGAAATAGCAGCGCTGTTTGCCATTGCAGCATTCTCTAAATTCATCCCTACAAGCGATAGCATTAGAAAACCGCCAAACACAGCGACTAACTGCCATCCTAATGAGAACAGCATCAGCCCTTTAAGCTCTCTTGAGTCTTCATTCTTAGCTTTTTTTAATACTCTTAGAGATAAGCATGTTAATACTATGCCAGCTACAATAACCAAAATAGCTGGAATTAAAACTTGCGGTTTAAGAAGAGAGCCAATGGCCTTGCTTGCTGCCGCAGCTAAGATTGTAAATACGAACAAGTGACCTAGGAAAGGAACATTAATAGTAACTGGAGCCCTCTCTTTTGCTGCTTCTCCCAAATCTCCTGCAGTACACGCTCCTGTCAAACCTGAATGAGATAATGAACCCGCCATACCAGGTGCTAAAATATCCACCTTGTTTGATTTACCGACTACTGCAATCAGCCAAATTCCGATGAACATCCAGAACAGCTGACCAAAGAAACCAAAAGCCATAACCTGCATCATGCCATCCAAACTAAAAGCTTCTAGTAATCTTGTTCCTCCGATTAGGAACACCGCTGCTAAGACCATTGGTATTCCTCCAAACAACAAAGCTCTCATAGTTGGACCGAACCGCCAGTGTGAGAATATCATACCAAGGCCACTACTGATAACCATTGCAAAGAATATTTGGGGAAGACCAATGAACCCTTTAATCCCTTGTGATATCAATTGAGATATATACAAAATTAAAATAATCATGCAAAGCTCGACAACACCTCGCATCAAATATCGTCTTTTATTCTGAATTTTAGCTTTACTGTCAATTAATATAACCGCACCAGACAGCCCAAAGAATGCAATTAAAGGATAATACTCAGATAGAAAATCATCGGCCCCTGTAATCATACGAAAAACGCTTATGATTCCGAGTAAAATAAAAAATGATCTTACGATAAATACAAACTGTGTGCCTTTTGTTCCAAGCATTACCTCTCGTTCATTTAAAATAACATCATCTTCTTTCGGTAGCTTGGGATTAAAGAATGTGTTCCTGATTTTCTGTCCGCCAACGAAGAATGCTACAATTAAAGCAGTTACTGTAGTTGATGAGGCAAGTCCGACGATAGGAAACTCAGCCAGTCCGGGTTCTACCAACCCTGATGTTTTAAATATCATTCCGAGAGCCAGACCAAATACAACGATTATAAGAATGGGGGAATACTTAGTTCCGGCTACAACTGACCTTGAAATGAGTACTATTGATAATAGTATCAACAACGTAATAAAAAAATGAATCAGGACTTCCATTAAGCTCATAAAACGACTCCTCCTAATATTCTTTTTTCCCGTGGAGATAACATTGTAACATAAATAGTGTGAGTATTATACATAAAAAACACTTTTTTTATCACAAAGTGTTTTTTTCAACTTGTTTGACTTCTAAGCCAGTTGCTAGTGCAAAATATGTATATAATCTGTGGTGTGAAGGAGCATGTCTTTTGCAATGGATAATCTATGAAGAATAAGATAATCCCTGAAAGTATAACCGGGAATCTCTTTATAAATTCTTGAAAGATAACATTTACTTATGAAATACTTATTTGTCATCATTTAAATGACCCAACCCTATTAATACTACAGCGCTGAAAGTGAATTTTGCAGCCTGGATATTTTGTTGGAAGTATAGCCACTGGTGCCGGTGGCCGGGAAACAAGCGGGCTATAAGGCCTGACTGTATTGTAATCATGTCGCCATTGCTCAATAAGGATTCTTGCTTCAAACTTTTTATTAAACATTTCGCCGTTCAACAATGCATATCTCATCTTACCGCTGCGGATTCTTATTGCAACTCTAAATCTATGTGCATTGTGGAGCAATTAAATATTAATCAGGATAGGCTATACATTTACCCCAAACCCTCCCAAAAGCATAAAGGCGTTTACTTTTGGGTAAAAACGCTGCGCCAGGCTTTGACTAACTGCAACGGTTTTCTGGTTTTGAGTGTTTAATAATTTTTATGATAGCATTTGCATAACAGCCATTATTTGCTTGGCTTACGCCGTGCTCTTTTGCCATTGTAGCTGCTGTAGTTCTTGGAACTGCCGTGGCCTTTGTATGGCCTGCCAGAAGATGGCCGCTTGTTGTTATAGCTTGGCTTAGTTGACTCTGTGGTTATCGTCAACGGGAACGGATGATCAGGGATTTCTGTGATTTGCTTGTTGCACAGCTTTTCGATTTTCATAAGCAGCTTGATTTCATCATAATCACAAAAGGATATCGATTTTCCGCTTAGCCCTGCTCTGCCGGTACGACCAATACGATGGACATATGTCTCCGAAATCTCTGGTAAATCAAAGTTAATTACATGCGAAAGCTCGTTGATATCAAGCCCTCTTGCTGCAATGTCTGTTGCAACCAAAACACGGGTTTTTTTGATTTTAAAGTTGTTGAGCGCCCTTTGCCTGGCCGTCTGCGATTTGTTGCCATGGATTGCCTGCGCATTAATATTTTTTCGGATCAGATCACGAACTACACGGTCTGCTCCGTGCTTCGTGCGTGTGAATACCAGCACCGAAATGATTCCCGGATCTTTCAGCAGATGCAGCAGAAGGTTCCTTTTGTTTATCCTGTCTACGAAATAGACCGATTGTTCAACAGAGTCCACTGCAGGAGAAGATGGTGCGATTGTGATTTTCTCTGGGTCGTTTAGCATCGAATTCGCTAGTTGTGAAATTTCTTTTGGCATCGTAGCAGAGAAAAACAGCGTCTGTTTTTTTTCAGGTATTTTGGCGATGATACGTTTAACGTCATGGATCATTCCCATGTCGAGCATTCTGTCTGCTTCATCAAGCGTCAATATCTCTACGTGCCTCAAGTCGACCAAGCGCTGTTGCATTAAGTCCACAAGCCTGCCGGGCGTTGCAACAACAATATCGACACCTCTTATCAGCGCCTGCTCCTGCGGTTTTTGCGAAACGCCGCCAAAGATGGCACATGCTTTGAGGCCGGTATAGCGCCCGTATGTTTCATAGCTTTCGAATATCTGGAGCGCCAGTTCTCTCGTGGGTGTCAGTATGAGTGTACGGATATTGCGCCTGCCTTCTTTTCTGCTTTTGCTTAGGCGCTGCAAAGTCGGCACGGCAAACGCCGCTGTTTTTCCTGTTCCAGTCTGTGCGCAACCAAGTAAGTCTCTTCCGTCCAATATAGCCGGTATTGCCAATTGTTGTATCGGTGTAGGATGGTTGTATTCCTCATTCTTCAAAGCCTTTAGAATTGAAGGTATAATCTTAAGTTCAGTAAATTCCATTGTTTGTCCTATCTGTAGTTGTTCAATCCCTGCTGATTGTTGCTATATAAGAAAGCAGGTTTTTTCTATTGACTAATCAATCATACATGTAATTACAACAAATATCAAATCGTACTACTGAATTTGGATTAAAAAATGATATGAGCACACTTTTATATAATTAATATGGAATGGCTGCATTTGGATAATTTTAATGAACAGTTCAATATGGAAAGATTGAAAAGCTACTAAGCACCGGAAGGATATTTGATACGTTTAGCTACGAGAAAAATTTACAATACAACTGGAATGGCTATATCTTGGCGGCCTGCGGAGCGCTTCGCATTAACGCTCAATATGTATAAAAACCTCTTCATTCCAAATCCACCTAAGAATCCAAAGGTATTTGTTTTTGGTACAAATTTTCCATGTATTTAATTAGAACATTCGACGACTATAAAATATTAATAAAATTCAGAGAAAGAAATCAATTCAAAGAATATGGTCTGGAAGCTGCGAAACTGCAAATATTAAAATGGTTGGAATAGAAATCATGCATATGATACACAAAGGGCAGCTTGAAAAAATTCAAACTGTTCTTTCTTAAGTGTGCCTTAATTGTGATTTATATATGATATATTAGCAGACACCGGATAAAAATAGAAATGGACTAGATATGGTTTTATATTCAAATATTTTTTTTTGCACCAAAACCGTTATATGGGTATCCGGAGATTACCCGTTAACTAAATTTGCCGGAAAGGTGAAATCGATGATATAATGTGGGCATTAGAATGCTAAAAAATACGGGAAAAAATATTAAGGGAATATAAATGGTGCTGGAACGAAACGAAAGAAAAAAGGCGATGTTGCTAGGCAGTTTTTTGGGCGATTCTTTTGTGCTGGGTGCTCACTGGATATACAATGTGAGGGCGATCAAGGCACGCTTTGGAGAATATGATGAGCCGCATGACCCGCTACCTAGCAGCTGGCACAAGGGGAAACATTTGGGCGATTACACGCATTACGGCGATCAGGCAATGCTGCTTTATGATTACTTAAAAGAATGTCGGGGTCAATATACAGTCGATGGGTTCAAGACAGCATGGCGTCAGTATATGAACAGTTACAACGGATATATGGACATGGCTAGCAAGGGATCGCTTAAGGCATTTATGAAGGGTGAAGCTATAGGATCTAAGTCCGACGAGCTGGGTGGGGCGGCGCGTATTGCACCTGTATTGTTTTTTATCGAGGAGCCGGCAACAGCACTTGACACAGCTATCAGCCAAAGTCGTCTCACACACAACAGTGAACTTTCGCTGCTAGCAACAGAGTTGTTTGCACGTATGATATTAAAAATTTTGGAGGGCGAGATAGCGTCGGTTCCCAACATGCTGCGGGATTCATTGGACGCTGTGAGAGAGAACGGGAAGGATATCACGTTACTTGAAGAATATCTGTCAGCCGCCGAAACAGTGGCTAGCAAATCCGCTGTGGATATTGCAAAGGCTTTAGGGCAGAGTTGCCATGCTCGCCATGCAATACCTGTTATTTTTACGCTTTTGTTGACATCATCCGATTATCGAACGGTGCAGTCTCTGAACGCACGCATTGGCGGTGATTCGGCTACACGCGGTATGATTATTGGTGCAATACTTGGTGCAAAGAATGGTATGGATAACCTGCCGGCAGATTGGCTTGCGCAGGTAAAACGGCTACCAGAGCAGGACTAGGAGAAAGTTGATTTATTGCATTTTTTTCTTCACATAAACCAGCAATCTCCTTCATAGAATAAGTAACACTGATGGCTGCGGAACGAGTACATATAACGAGTCCTACTTCCCCCGGTCTTTAAACTAGTTGTGCGACATGCATCAATGATGTTGTCAGTTTTAAATCTTCTTCCTTTCTCCCACCAGAAAGCTTCAGAGAACAATTCCCCGTCAGGAAAGAAGAAGGTCGCTTCTACTTTTACATAAACTTAGTATTTGTTTACATGTTGGGTTTCATGCATATGTTAACCAATTAAAAAGGAAGGTGATTTGATGAATCAAAATACAATTCGTTTGGGAATTGTTGGTGCCGGCAAGAATATGATGGATCGGCATATACCGAATTTTCGGGCCATGGAAGAGGTTGAGATTATAGGAGTATGTAACCGAAGCTTGGAATCGTCCAAGAAAGCCGCTTCCGAATATCACATTCCGAAAACATATGAGAATTGGCTTGAGCTGGTCAATGATTCGGCAATTGATGCTGTGGTTATCGGGACTTGGCCTTATATGCATTGTCCTGTAACACTTGCTGCAATACATGCAGGCAAACATGTCCTGTGCGAGGCCAGGATGTCCATGGATGCGAAAGAAGCCTTAGAGATGTACCGTGCTGCGAAGCAGGCGCCCGGACTAATCTGTCAACTTGTTCCTTCTCCCATCACACTAAGGGTGGATAAATATATAAAAAGATTGATTTCTGAAGATTTCCTTGGAGAGTTACTAGCTATAGAAATCGAAGAGGGAGGGACTTTCCTTGAATGCGAGACACCGTTTCATTGGCGGCAAGACAGTGACCGGAGTGGGTACAACACCATGAGCCTTGGCATTTGGTACGAAGCGCTGATGCGCTGGGCAGGAGAAGCAAATCGGGTTATGGCCATGGGAAAGACATTCGTAAAAATGCGGAAAGAGCCAGGAAGCGGGAAATTGCGATCAATACGAATCCCCGATCATATCGATGTGTTGGCGGATATGGACTGTGGAGCTCAAACACATATACGAATTTCAAAAGTCACTGGCCTGGCGGACGAATCCAAAGCTGTATTGTACGGAAGCAAAGGTACCTTGTGCTTTTCCTCCGGCAAATTGTATGGAGCGAAAAAAGGAGAGGCAGAGTTGAAGGAAATGATAATACCTTCGCAAGAAGAAGGCCGCTGGAAAGTGGAAGAGGACTTCATCCACGCTGTCAAGAGAGAGAAGATCAACGGCGGAGGTGCCAACACCTCATTTGAGGACGGGCTGAAATACATGCTGTTCACGCAAGCCGTTTATCAAAGCATCACTACCGGTCGAGCTGTTTTTATAACAAAGGCAAAGACCATAAACTAAATATTTATATAAGTTCCGCATGGTGTAATTGAACTTAAAAAGCTGTGCGGAGTTTTTTATTTACAAATAGTATGTTTAGGTGCCTTCGTTGCGCCGGTGAAGACCCTGGCTACATTTTGGGAAAGAGATTGCATTACTTGTTGAGGACAATCGATATAGAATATCTTTTTAACCTAGAACATAACCATCAATAGTTTAAAAGAGGGTCTGCCCCAATGAATTCAGGCGTTTAGGCCGGGAGATGTTTTTATGAGAGTCAAACGGTTGCAACACAACAAGAAGTGGTGCGAGGCATCCTTTTTTAAGTGCATTTTTTAAGATGTATTGGTTGATGCTGTATGAGAATTGGATTTGGATCGGGTAGGCTTTATCTTCAAACAATCTTTACACCGGTACATCAACGGGCATGTGCCGAATAATCAGGGAACCAACTCACATCAGTATAATCTCTCAACCTAAACTGTCAGGTTCTGATAAGATATCAAAGCTTTTATGATGGGGGTATTTATCTAAATATATGTCTGCTAGTGAAGACAAATACTTAAAAAGTATGGTACAATGCACTAAGAATAATATTAACAAAGCAGCACTATCTTTCTGCAAATATCATCAAAAAAACAAGCAGATAATAGGGATTGTTAATGGGTTATGTAGTTGATAGGTTTGATATCAGAACGGATTAAAGCCAAGCCAAAATCAAGTAATATTTTAACAGTATTGAAGGAAAAACCGAACAAACTTATATGCAAAATATGTGTTTCGCAATATGGTAGCTGCAGTTTATGTTTATTTTCTTGATATTATCTGAGGAATGAACAATTGATTAGGAGGTTATCAATATGAGAACAATGGAGCTGGGAAGAAGCTCATTAAAAGTACCCATGGTCGCTGTTGGATGCATGCGTATAAATACTTTGAGTAAAGCCGAAGCAGAAAGGTTTATAAAGATATCGCTGGGAAACGGTGCGAATTTCTTTGACCATGCTGATATTTATGGACAAGGAGAGTGTGAAAAGATCTTTGCGGAAGCTATTCATATGAACAGCAGTATCCGGGAAGAAATTATTTTGCAATCAAAATGTGGGATTAGAAAAGGAATGTACGATTTTTCTAAAGAACATATCCTAAGCTCAGTTGATGAAAGTCTTAAGCGGCTGAAAACGGATTATCTTGATGTTCTGCTTTTGCATCGTCCAGATGCGCTTGCTGTGCCTGAAGAAGTTGCGGAAGCTTTTGATATTCTCGAGAGTGCAGGGAAGGTCAGAAATTTCGGTGTTTCAAATCACAACCCTCTGCAGATACAGCTGTTGGAAAAGCATATAAAACAGCCCATCATTGTGAATCAGATGCAGCTTAGTATAACGAATTCAACAATGATTGCGGCCGGTATCAATGTAAACGTTGAAAACAATAATGCGATTGTTCGTGACGGAAGCGTTTTGGACTTCTGCAGAATTAACGATATAACGATTCAGCCATGGTCTCCGTTCCAGTATGGTACATTTGAAGGAGTATTCCTGGGCAACGATAAATTCCCAGAGCTTAACAGGAAAATTGATGAGATAGCAAACAGGTATAATGTGTCCGATACTACGATTGCGCTTGCTTGGATACTGCGGCATCCAGCTGGTATGCAGCCGGTTATTGGGACGATGAATACAGATAGATTGAAGGATTGTTGTAAAGCGGCTGACGTCCGCCTGTCCCGAAAAGAATGGTATGAAATATATCTATCGGCGGGTTATAACCTCCCATAGCGATATCGTTTTAAAAGAACTCATTATCAGCAGCCCGAAGGGATCCAAGCTGTTTTTTCGAAAAGCCAACTATATAAAAGTCAAGTAGAAATTGGCGAATAAATAGTTGCACGACAAAAAGAGGTGAAAACCTCGGAAGAACCTTGAAAAATTAATATGGTTAAAGATTAATTTTGAGGAACGAAGGTGTTGTTGTATTTAAGAATCGAAAAGACGACTCGGACTAGTTTCTTTGAAACATGACCAAGGGCGACAAGATGATGCTTTCCCTCCTTGCGTTTTCTGGCGTAATAATCGGCAAAAGTGCTGTCATTATGAATAATAAGTGATGCAGAAGTATGAAAAGCCCATCTCAAATATGATGATCCACGCTTGGATATATTAAGCTTGTTTGCGTCATAGTTCCCTGACTGGTAGACGCCGGGATCAAGACCGGCGAATGCAAGCAGCTTGTCCGGAGATTTGAAGCGTAAAAAGTCGCCGATTTCCCCGATGATGATGGCGCCTGTCACATAGCTGATACCTGGGACAGATAAAATGACAGAGCAATGTACATCCATGATTTTGCGGATTTCAGCTTCGTAAGTTTTGATGTGCTTGCGCAAAGTACGAATCATTTCTACACAGAGCTTAATCTGGATGGCGTAGAGTTCGTCTTTGTCACCGATTGTGGTCTTGGACAGCTTCTTGATTAAAGTAGCAGTATGCAGCCCATGGCGGCCATTCGAGTGTTTTCTAATTGTGTTTGTCAGACCGTCGATTCTTGCCTTAGCGATATTCGCCGGAATGCCGTATTTCTGTAGTATCTCAAGCGAAACATTGATATGAAGCTTTGAAAATACTGACAAATACTCGGGAAACACCGTTGTAATTAGAACATGCAGCTCCTGCTTATGCTTGGTCAATTGCTTAACCAGAGAAATCCTGCGCCTTGATAATGATTTTAGAGAACGGCTGTGGTATGATGCAAGGGTATAGGGTTTGAACTCTTGGTTTCGCATGAGAAACATACAAATGGACTTGGCATCAATTGTATCGGTTTTTGTTTTACGAACAGACGATGCCTTACGCTCCATATTGGTGAGCAGTGGGTTTATCAGCATGGTGTCGAAGCCATTACCGACAAGGTAGTGCAGGATATTATGGCTGTAATGCCCAGTGGATTCAAGCCCTATACGCACATTATCGTCACCTAGCTTATTAATTAAATCACAAATGAGCGTTTTCAATTCTTCGAATCCTTTGCTGTCATTGTTAATAGTAAGATACTGTTCCGATTGCAAGTTTGCGTTGCTGACGATGTAACAGTCGTGTTTTTTACTTGCTGCATCAATGCCTACATAAATCATATTCATACCCCTAAAGTGAATTTGATAAATTGTAGCGAACGCCAGCAAATAATAATCACATGTAACCTAGTTCTTTATAACCTGTCATGATCAATCGATCTGCAGTAACCAACTCATAACCATATTAATTATTATTGTAGCTATATCCTTTTCGAACCAGTCTTTAAAAAGCTGTAGGAGAAAAATAATAGTCTACAATTTATCAAGCAGATTATACTACATCAGGCTTATAGGTTAGCCTATGAATATAACCTAAATACAATATACTAGGAGAAAAGATTGATTGAGATTGATTTACATATGCATTCATTTTACAGTGACGATGGAGAATTATCGCCCCGGCAGCTGGCGGATTTTTGCGTTTTAAATAATATAAAAACTTTTGCAGTCACCGACCATAACAACACGAATGGCATCCCGTTCTTGATGGATTACTGCAAAAATAAAAATATCAATTTTATTCCCGGCATAGAAATAGACTGTATTCACAAAGGCGTACTGCTGCATTTGCTTGGATACGGTATCGATTATAACAATTCAAAATATGAAGAATTATGGGCTCAATACTTATCTAAACAGATAGAAGCTTCAAAAAAAAGGGCAGAGCTTGTCCGTGAATTGGGAATAGAGTTTTCTGATTCCCGTGCTGCCGCTCTGGCCAAAACCGGAATAATAAACGGAGAAATTATCGCAGAGGCAGCAATGGAATATGACAAGCAAAGAACTAACCCGATTTTGCAGGCGTATTACGAAGGCGGCGAGAGGGCGGACAACCCTTTCGTTAATTTCCACTGGGATTATTGCAGCCAGGGCAAACCGGCCTTTGTTCCTATCGAGTTTATAAGTCTTGATGAAGCTGCCGATATTATACGTAGCAGCGGCGGTCATTCAGTTTTAGCTCACCCCGGTATTAATGTCAAAGAAGATGCGTGCCTTCTTGATAGTATAATCAGCCGTAACGTAGACGGCATAGAAGCTTTTTGTTCATATCACAATAAAGAGCAGTCTGAATACTATTATAATTATGCATTGAGAAACAACTTGTTGATAACCTGCGGGAGCGACTTTCACGGAAAAACAAAACCGAACGTAAAAATCGGTAATATCGATTGCCTGGGACATGAATCCTCTTTAGTGGACATTGATAAAATACTGTAACTTTATCAGCGGAATATAATCGCCGATGTGAACACATTATAAACAAGCCCATGATTTTTCTAGGGCTGATTTACGGAATAAAATAAAAAAGACTTGAAAACCATAATATATTAATATATAATAGATGATATATCAGATATAACATATCACGTGATCATTTAGAACTCCATAATAAATTCAATGAGGTGAGAATATGAGTAATTTAAAAAGCATTTATGATGAGGCTAAAAAGTATTTTGTTGGTGGTGCGTCGGCAGGCGGGAGAATAAACGGCGTTTTTGGTCAGCCGATTTATATCCAGTCGGCCAGCGGGAGTAGGTTTACTGATGCAGACGGCAAAGAATATATCGACTATCACACGGGGTCGGGGTCTGCTTTTTTCGGGCACAGGCATCCGAGGCTAAGAGCAGCAATCGATAAAGCTGTTGACATGGGCTTTTTTGTAAACTTTGATACGGCTTATCATACAGAGCTTGCCAAACTCTATAACCAGATGTTCCCCTGTGCAGAAATGGTCCGTCTTTCGAACACAGGCACTGAAGTCACGCAGGCGGCACTGAGAGTTGCAAGAGTATATACGGGCAAAGATATAGTCATAAAATTTGAAGGGCATTTTCACGGCATGCACGAGCTGATTTGGTTTAACCATGGTGATGCGCGTGGGGCGATGGATGATATCGGAGAAATCGAGAGTATTGCAGATACCGGTGGTGTGCCCGACTGCTTTGCATCTGTGGTCAAGAACGTGGAGTTTAACGATATCGAAGCGCTGCAAAGAGTTGTCGAGAGGTACAGAGGAAAGGTAGCCTGTATTATTTTAGAGCCAATAAGTTATAACTGCGGCTGCTATATGGCAGATAAGGAGTACTTAGAGCAGGTGCGCAAATTATGCGACGAGGAAGGAATAGTACTAATATTTGACGAAGTAATTTCAGGCCTTCGGCTTCGGCCGGGCAGCGCACAGGCTTATTATGGCGTAACGCCGGATCTGGCCACCTTTGCAAAGGCGGTCGGCGGAGGTTTCTCAATTGCAGCTTTGTGCGGCAGGAAAGAAGTCATGAGTGTTCTTAATCCGTTTGGCAGGGCGCTTATGAGCGGTACATACACCGGCGCTCTGATGCCTGTGCTTGCGTCTATCGAGTGCATGAAGATGGCAATGGAGCCAGGGTTCTATGACCATATCGACCAGCTTGCCAATACTTTGTACGGCGGAATGAACGACCTTATGAAAAAGCACGGGATCGCCGGTCATGTCCGGGGTATGGGGGGCAGGTTCGGCATCTACTTTGGTGTGGAAAACAGCGAAGATGATTTTAACTGGAGAAAAGTAGGAGATAGTTATCGCAAGGATATGACCCAGAGCTTTTTACCAAAAGCGCTGGAAAGAGGTCTGTTCTTCCACGACTGCGGTTCGGTTTATTCAGCTCACTACGGATTCTCTGTACAGCACACAATGGAAGATATCAACATTACGCTTGAAAAAATGGACGGTATCTTTAAAGAGATGAAGAAAGAATTCTAAATAAAGTAAATAATACATAGGAGGCAAATGATGTTTCAGCATATTTCAGAATTACAGAGTTTTTTAAAGCAAAACAAAGCAGCCGCAGCTTTCCTGCGTTTGCCGGAGAACCTGGTTCTTTTTTCTCAGTACTGGCCCCGTTACGGATACTCGTTTATATTCATTCCTGCAAAAGGCGAACCAACCGTGATTTGCCCTAATGTTGAAGTCGAGGACACGGCGGAAGTCGGGCTGGAACGTGTGATGGGGATTGACGATGTATTGATGACGGGGGATCCGGCAGATAATGTTATTGCACAAGTCGAAAAACTGCGCAGTGAGCATAATATCCCCGACGGCGCAAGGATAGCTATTGAAAAAGGCGAGAACGTAATGGCGCCGACCTTTGTTGCAAACAAGGTACAGTTGACAGGAGATAATTCAAATGCTCTTATCGAATCAGCATTTAAAACAAAAGATTTCATTCCCGTTCGGGATGCTATTCGTGATATTCGCAGTATAAAAACTAAGAGCGATCTTGGGAAAATACAGCTCGTCAACGAAATCCTTCAGAAAGCTTGCGATTATTATGAAGAACTTCTGGAGCGCCCGGGCATACGGGAAGCTGATGTTCTTGCAGAAACGGAATGCTATTTTAATAAACTTGCCAGCGGGTATAAGGGCATACGTGGTGTTAGTCGGGCGTTTGGGCAGCTGAGCACAGGACCGGAGCGGTCTTTGCTTGGGTGGGCCGAGGGCATTGTAAGCATCAGCCGCCACTTAGAGAAGGGCGATGTATGCATGCTGGATATCGGCGTATGCGTAGACGGGTACTGGGCGGATTTAACGCGCACCGGCTGCGTAGGCGGGTTTGAAGGGCAGAAGAAGGATGCATACGATGTCGTTGTGGGCGCATTCAAAGCCGGCTTAGCGGCTGCGAAAGACGGCGCTACGGGCGGCGATGTTGACAATGCCTGCCGCCAACATATTGAGGAGTGCGGATACGGAGAGTATTTTGTGCACTCATCCGGACACGGCACCGGTTTTGCGCATAGCGAAGGTTTCCCGAATCTTGAACCGGGGTCAAAGGATGTATTGCGCTCAAACATGGTCATTGCAATAGAACCCGGGTTGTACATCCCCGGCATCGGCGGGATCCGAATCGAGGAAAACTGTGTTGTCGGGCCGGAAGGTTCGCAGATCCTCGGCACAGTTCGCTCCGGACGGCTGTAAGTATATACATAAGGCGGAATGAAAGAACCATTTATAGAAGTAAAAGGAGGGTATCATGATAGAAAAACTTTTTGGACTGAAAGGAAAGACCGCATTGGTCACCGGGTCTTCTCAAAGCCTTGGCCTGGTATTTGCAAAGGCACTTGGAGCTGCTGGAGCAAGAGTCATACTTAACGGAAGAGACAAAGAAAAGCTTGAAACGGCAGCAAGAGAAGTGAGAGAAAGCGGTATAGAAACCTATACGGCCCGTTTTGATATCACGAAGAAAGACCAGGTCGTCGACGCAATTGAAAAGATTGACAAAGATATTGGAACAATCGATATATTAGTTAATAATGCCGGAATCCAACGAAGGACCAAGCTGGAGGATTTTCCCGAGAAGGATTGGGATGACCTTATGAAGACCAACTTAAAAGGAGCCTTTCTTGTAACGCAGCAGGTAGGGAAAAGGATGATAAAAAACAAAGCAGGGAAAATCATCAATATAGGCTCTATGCAGTGTGAGCTGGGAAGGCAGAATATAACGCCTTATTCGGCAACAAAGGGCGGCATACAGATGTTTACGAGAGGCACAGCTGTAGAATGGGCTAAGTATAACATTCAGGTAAATGGTATTGCACCGGGGTATTTTATAACCAAAATGACAAAACCTTTGGCTGATGATAAAGAATTCAGCTCATGGCTTTGCGCAAGGACGCCGGCAAACCGCTGGGGTCTGCCCGAGGAACTGATCGGAGCTTTGATACTGCTGGCTTCGGATGCATCCAGTTTTATAAACGGACAGATGATCTTCGTTGACGGCGGTATATTATCGTCGATGTGACGACAGTTTTATTGGCTTATAATATTTAGGCAAAGGTTCAAATATTAATGCATTTGCCGGCAAACAGGAATTGCCAGAAAACACCTGCGTTACTTTGAAAGGAAAAAATTATGTATCAGAATATAGATGTGTTTCAAAAGAAGCTAGTCCTGAACGGTATCGATGTAGCGGTCCTGAGGCTGTCTCAAAATGTTTTGCTGTTTTCGCAGTACTGGTCACGTAACAATCTCTCTTTTATAGTAATTCCCGCCGCAGGGAACCCAAGCGTTATCTATCCTATTGCCGAGCAGGAAGACATCGAGCTCGCAAAGCTTGGAAATACCTATCCTTTTTATGACTGGAAAATTTCTGACGGTGATCCACACGACCAAATCGCTGCTATTTTTGAAAAGCTTTCAGAGGAATACGGTCTTGCCGGCAGATCGCCAGTGATCGGTGTCGAAAACGACTACGACGAGTTCGCTCCATGCTATATCCCGGGGAAGGTATACGTTCCGGGACGTAAAGCATTTTCGACAATAAAAAAAGCTTTCGGCAGTGACAGGTTTGTGAGCGTAAGAGATTTGATCGTGGACATCATGGCGATCAAAACAGAATTTGATATCGAAAAAATAAAGACGGTTAATGCCATCGCACATCTTGCTATGAAAGAGTTTGAAAAATTGATCGAGCAGCCGGGCATACGTGAGATAGATGTAGCTTCAGAGGTCGAATGCTTCATACCTAAAACCGCATGTGGGTTTAACGGTAGCAGGGCTGCACGGGGAATAGCGCAGCTTAGCTCCGGGCTTAAGTCTGTGGATGCGGTGTGCGAGGGAGTATATGGTGACGGATGTATTCTGCAGAAAGGGGATATGTGTCT
Source organism: Christensenellaceae bacterium (assembly GCA_963666505.2). Classification (GTDB taxonomy): domain Bacteria; phylum Bacillota; class Clostridia; order Christensenellales; family SZUA-584; genus JABGQS01. Next base: position 967,958 of record CAXXXL010000003.1, read on the forward strand.
GCTGGAGCTGGCGGTAATCGTGGATGGTTATTGGTCGGATGTAACAAGAACTGGCTGCGTCGGCGGGTTTGAAGGCAAGAAGGCGCAGATGCGGGATGTTGTGGATAAAGCATTTGCAGCCGGTCTAAAGCTGATCCGCCCCGGCGCTGTCGCTTCGGACATAGACCTTGCCACACGCAAAGTCGTAAGAGAGGCCGGTATGGAGGAATACTATTTTGCATCGTCGGGGCATGGCGTCGGTTTTGCCTATCACGAAGACATGCCTATCCTGCATCCGGAATCAAAGCATGTGCTTAAGGAAAACATGGTAATCGCACTGGAACCGGCGGTATACATACCGGATGTCGGCGGATACAGGACAGAATTGAATATCCTTGTAAGAAAAGATGATGGTTTAGTTTTAAAAGACTGAAGTGTTTTTATTATCAAGACAGCGGGGAACATAGTTCATCCCATTGTTTATTACAAATAAAATATGGTAGTATATATCTATCGCTACAATGATAATAACAGCGAAAGGGAAAATGATAAATGCCGATAATAAACACGAGCATACAGAACCAGATATTTGAAATCATCAAAAAAGAGATTTTTGAAAAAAAATATAAATTTGGCGAACAGATAAACCCCAAGGTTATTGCAGAAGAGAACGGGATAAGTGTCATGCCGGTGCGGGATGCGCTGCTGCAGCTTGTAAATCGGGGTTTGGTTATCAACAGGGCAAGGGTCGGGTTTTTTGTAGCGAACTTTTCCAAAAGCGATATAAAGGACATCATGGAAGTGAGAAAGATGTTCGAACTGTATTGTCTTGATGAAGGTTTTGACCGGATCGATCGCAAGCAAATCGATGATTTTTATAATAAAATGAAGAACAAAAAGCTTTCGAAGCAAGAATTTTACGAGCTCGATTTTAAAATGCATAATTCAATCATTCTGGCGGCGGACAATAAATTTCTGATGGCGCAGTACGAACGGATAAAAGATATATTTATGCTTTTCGTTTATTATGATACGACCCATGACAAGGAAGCATATAAGGAACACGAGCAGGTCATACAAGCGATAATTAACAATAATAAAAAAAGAGCAGTCAATGAACTGGAAAAACATCTTGACCGTGTCGAAAAAGAAATATTAGTCCATATAGAATAGTGTAATTATAAGTGAATGACGTATCTGTCAGGAAAACGTATCAGAGGAAATAATCATGATAAAACTAAGAGAAGAATATGAATATGCACTGGTCATACCGACCAGCATCGGCATTCGCCTTACACCGGGAAATAGGCAGCCGGTAAACGTGAGCAACAAGTACACAATGACCTCCTCAAGCGCCGAATCCAATGTCGGAAATATATCGGCGGCGCTGGGCATGCGTGTCAAGCTGTTGACGGCTTTTGTTGAAGACAGCGAGATAGCGCAGTTCATCAAGGGCGAGCTGAGAAAAAGAAACCTGGAGTTCGAAGGAAAGTGCGTTCCGAAAGGCGGCCCTTGGGGCTACCGGCATCAGTTCAATATTGCCGACAGCGGTTTTGGGATGCGTGGCCCCCGTGTACTCAACGACCGCACCGGTGAAGTGGGCAAAACGCTCTGTGCGGCAGATTTTGATCTTAAGCGCATATTCGAAAAAGAAGGGGCAGCAATCGTCCACATGTCGGGGCTTATTGCGGCGCTTTCCCCTGAAACAAGCCGGTTTTGTCTTGACGTTGCAAAGGCAGCCAAACAGACAGGCTCGCTTATCAGCTTTGATTTGAACTACCGTGAGTCATTTTGGAGCGGGCGGGAAAATGAACTGAGGGACGTGTTCTCGCAGATAGCAGGCATTGCGGATATTCTTGTGGGCAACGAAGAAGACTATCAGCTTGCGCTTGGCATACAGGGCCCGGAAGCCGGAGGCAGCGGCATTGCTGAAAAGATCGATGGATTCAAAGAGATGATTAAGAGTGTTAAAAAGCAGTATCCAGACGTTTCGGTTTTTGCGACAACGCTGCGGCAGGTCATAAATGCGAATATGCATATGTGGGGTGCAATAATGCTTGCCGGGGATGAGTGGAACATTATAAAGCCGAGGGAGATACCCGTATATGATCGTATTGGCGGCGGTGACGGTTTTGTGGGTGGTGTACTGTATGCGATTCTAAAAGGCTGGAGTGCAGACAAATGGCCGCAGTTCGGATGGGCAACGGGCGCTCTGGCAGCAACGCTTGCCACGGACTATGCACAGCCCGCCAGCGAAGACGCAGTTTGGGCGATATATGAGGGTAACGCCAGAGTGAAAAGATAAGCGTATTGAAAGGAAATCAGAAAATGAAAAAAGCGGATATTGGTGTAATAGGCCTTGCAGTGATGGGCGAGAATCTTGTAATGAACATGCAAAGCAAGGGCTTTACCGTGGCCGTATTTAACAGAAGCACCGACAAGGTAACCAAGTTTATTGAGGGGCGTGCCAGCGGGAAAAACATCATAGGCACATATAGCATCGAAGAGCTGGCGAGCAGACTGAAAACGCCACGCAAGGTGATGCTGATGGTCAAGGCCGGCCAGCCAGTCGATGCCTTTATTGATAAACTGATACCGCATCTTGAAAAGGGCGATATCATAATAGACGGCGGCAACTCATATTATCCCGACACTATACGCAGAACGAAATATATTGAAGAAAAAGGGATGCTCTATGTAGGTGCAGGCGTTTCAGGCGGCGAGGAAGGTGCGCTAAAAGGTCCCTCTATAATGCCAGGCGGCTCTTGGAAAGCATGGCCGTTTGTAAAACCGATATTACAGGCGATTGCAGCCAAAGTTGAAGACGGCAGCCCTTGCTGCGAGTGGGTCGGCGCTGACGGCGCAGGTCATTTTGTTAAAATGGTACACAACGGCATTGAATATGGAGATATGCAGCTGATATGTGAAGCATACAGCCTGATGAAAGATTTGCTTCATATGTCGGCGGACGAGATGCACGATGTGTTTGAAGAATGGAATAAGGGTGAACTTGACAGCTACCTGATCGAGATAACAAGGGATATACTTGCATATAAAGACGAAGACGGCCTGCCGTTAGTCGATAAGATACTTGATACGGCCGGACAAAAGGGAACGGGTAAGTGGGCCTCAGTCACGTCTCTGGATGAAGGCGTCCCGCTCACATTGATAGGCGAAGCCGTGTTCTCCAGGTTTTTGTCGGCGTTGAAGGAAGAGAGAACAGCCGCATCCAAGGTGCTTTCAGGGCCTCAGCCGTCATTCGGCGGAGACAAAGCAACATTTATCAACGATATCAAGAATGCACTTTACATGTCAAAAATCGTATCTTATGCACAAGGATACACATTGATGCGAGCCGCAGCGCAAACATACGGATGGGAATTGAATTACGGTGAAATTGCGCTGATGTGGCGGGGCGGCTGCATTATCCGCAGTAGGTTCCTAGACAGTATAAAAGAAGCGTTTGATAAAAAACCGGACTTGACGAATCTGCTTTTAGATTCGTTTTTCAAGCATACGGTACAGAGGTGTCAGCAAAGCTTGAGACAGGTAATGTCCGCTGCTGCGCTAGGCGGCATTCCGGTTCCTGCTTTTGCAACCGCACTCTGTTATTATGACGGGTATCGCAGCGAGCGTCTGCCGGCAAACCTTCTGCAGGCACAGCGTGACTATTTCGGTGCGCATACATACGAACGTGTCGATGAGCCGCGGGGTACATTTTTCCATACGAACTGGACGGGCGAAGGCGGCACTACATCTTCAACAACATATTCAGTATAATTAAAAGGACGTTATAGAAAATGGCGGAAATTAGAATCAGCGGCGAGAGAGTTGAATTAGAAGAATTAAAAACACATATAATCAGATGGCTGGAAAGCTTTGACCCTCGCCCAAAGAGGATTCTTGTTCTGCCTCCGGATATAACCCGAATACATTCGAAGGCAGGATTTGTTACAAAAGTGATATACGAGCATCTTTCGCCTGCGTGCGAAGTTGATATCATGCCGGCGCTCGGTACACATTTTCCGATGAGTGAGCAGGAGCGGGAGCATATGTTTTCGAACAGTATTCCGGCAGAGCGGTTTTTTGACCACGACTGGCACGACGGTGTTGAGTCTATCGGCAAGATACCGGGTAAGCTGGTACATGAATTATCTGGCGGGCAGCTGGATTACGAGATAAACGTTGAAATAAACAGCAGGATTCTTGACGGGGGGTATGACCATATCATATCGATTGGTCAGGTCATACCACATGAAGTCGTTGGAATGTCGAACCACAACAAAAATATATTTGTAGGCTGCGGCGGGAAGGACATGATAGATAAATCTCATTTCCTGGGTGCAGTATATGGCATAGAAAAGATATTAGGCAGAGCCGATACTCCCGTTAGGCGGCTGTTCAATTATGCTGAAGATAAGCTGCTGCCGAATCTTCCAATTCATTATTTTTTAACGGTAACGAAGCTGGAAGGATTCGAAACGGTCCTAAAGGGTGTGTTTGCAGGACAAGGGCGAGAGTTATATAAGCAGGCCGCTGAGTTATCCTGCAGGCTAAACATCACTCTGCTCGACGAGCCTTTAAAGAAGGTCGTCGTATATCTTGATCCTGAAGAATATAAAAGCACATGGCTTGGTGACAAGGCAATTTACAGGACACGCATGGCTATAGAAGATGGCGGTGAACTGATGATCATTGCGCCTGGCGTCAAGCAATTCGGCGAAGATGAGATGATCGATGATCTGACAAAAAAATATGGGTATGCCGGAACAGAGAAAACACTGCAGTCTGTTAAAGACAGCGAAGAGCTGCGAGAGAACCTGTGCGTTGCGGCGTCCCTTATCCACGGTGCAGTTGATGGGCGGTTCCACGTCACATACGCAACCGAACTGATAAGCAGGCAAGTTATGGAGATGGCTCATCTGAATTATATGCCGGCAAAGCAACTGTTGAAGAAATATCCGCCGGATAAGCTTAAAGACGGTTATAATACAATGCCAGATGGTGAGAGGATCTTTTATATAAGCAACCCGGCTTTGGGGCTGTGGGCGCTGAAAGACAAGTTTATATCAGCAGGCGTTTAAACTTTTGAAAGACAGACAAATTTGTTTTATCAGCTTTTAAAGAAAAATATAATAATCTATCTCTATGTTAAGATATATATTAATTAAATGCTTGCTTTGAGCGAACTGGCCTAAAGCACAGTGCCATGGGCGTTCGCCAGGGTATATCCGGAAACAGATATGTCTTCCGTGTTTGAAAAAAGCATCTTTATACGTCTCTTTTCGTGCACGAGAAATAAATGAGGCGTCTTTTTGTCCAAAAGAGGAAACAACAATGAAAAGAAAACTAGTTGCCGTTTTACACTTCTTCTGCTGATTATATTAATAGTGCAGATTGTATTTGTAAGAACGAGTGTTCCGAAATTCTTTATACAGGGATTCGGGCTGGTTTACTACGACGGGCAGATATGGTTCCTTGAAGCAAAGGTGAGTATCATCGACTTGCGGCGGTCTTTGCAGCTTCGTTTGGCAATCCGGTACCGACTGCAGCGGTCTGTGCTGCCAGGCAGATAGGCGAAGCCGTCAAGCTGATCACAAGGTGGGAAAGGCTTTAGACAGCCAGATGTTCATAGAGAACTGGGTCAACACCAGCGATATATTAGAAATATAATCTGAATACAAGCAGGTCAGAAAAAAGCAAACATCAAAATAGATATTATGTGTGAAAAGAACAATCGGAGCTTTTTTGCTGCTTAAGATTTTGCCTTTGTAGATTCTCTTATCAAAAACTCTGTATCCAGCACAAGATGCTTGTTTGGCAGGCTTGGGTTTGATATTTTATCAATAAGAAGATTGCAGGCCAGATAGCCCATTTGAAAACGTGGCTGTGCGATAGTCGTAATCGACGGTTCGGTCATCAGCGAAATATCAGTATTGTCAAAGCCGACAACGCAGATATCTTCGGGCACCCTATACCCAAGGCGCTTGGCAGCTTTTATTACAGCGGCCGCAAGAACGTCAGAGATTGCGAAAAAAGCGTCGGGCATATCCTGCTGTTCCAATAACTGAGTAACATTAGTTAATCCCATATCAAAATTGCTGTCGGGCAGATGCAGTATCCAATTGCTGTTTACTTCCTTGCCTGCTTTTTTCAAAGAATCAATATATCCGGCTTCTCTTTGTCGGGCAAATTTATAATTCAGAGTGCTGTTAAGCATAGCAATTTTTTCGCAGCCAAGAGAAAGAAGATAATTTGTCGCTGTCTTTGCAGAAGAAAAATCATCAATAGTGACATATGAAGCTTCAGCGCTTTCGTTATATTCGCAGCACTGAACAACTGGACAATATCGGCTCAGCTTTTCAAAAAAGTCAGGGTCGGACAGCGTGTGAAGCAATATTAAACCGGCTAATGACTGAGAATTAAAAACAGATTCAAAGTCAGAGAATCTATAGTCGTTTCTATATGACTGGCTGAGTAAAAGATTATAACCTCTGCGAGCCGCTGCGGACTGCGCGCCGTCAATTATAGAAATGTAGAACGGATTACTTATATGCGGTACATGCATCAGTATATTTTTACTCGTCCCCCCGTTGCCGGGAATGTCCGCATAGTAGCCTAAGTTTTCAATAACATCTAAGACTCTTTTTCTTGTTGCTGCCTTTACTATGTCTTTGTTGCTTAAAACTCTGGAAACAGTAGCAATGGAGACATCGGCTAGTTTTGCAATTTCTGAAATAGTTGTGTTGCTAAATTTAGTCATTGGCTGCTCCAACCTTACCGAGTTTTTTAATACGCTATATATTATATCGTTTGGTAGTTTGCTAAACAAGTAAAATTTACATAATTATATTCACTAAATACTATTAAGTAAAATACTAATCAGTAAAAATGCTTCAAACGAAAACACTTGACGTAGCTAATATATTAGTATATAATCTAAATGAAAAATTTACGTAAAATAATCTAAATATAAATTTTGTCGGATCGAACATCAGGGAGATAGTCAATATGGATTCTGTATTGGGTCAGCAGATAAAAGTCGGCAATCGTGTTTCTGCAAATCGTTTTTATATTCAGGCTTTAGAATGCTGCGATGCAGATGAAAAAGGTAACCCCAGCGGGAAAACACTCAGGCGGTATAAACGTTATATGCAGGGTCGTGCAGGCATCGTTTGTGTTGAAGCTGCGACAATAACTTACGAGAGCCGCAGTAAGCTTCATCAATTAAGTGCTATGCCGCATAATCTGAAAGCGCTGACAAAATTCTTTGCAGATATAAAAGCCATCAATCCCGATGCAATAGTAATTGTACAACTTACGCACGCCGGTGAATATAGCAACCCTGCATTTTCACATCGCATAACGCCGAAGCGGATGTTTGGCTGGGGCGGCGACGTTATTGATGAAACGTATATAGAAAACATGATGTCGCAGTTTGAAACTTCGGCTAAAGTAGTGCATGACGCAGGCGCTGACGGTGTTGATTTTAAAATGTGCCATGGCTATATGCTTAGCCAGCTTCTGCGTCCGTATAACGACAGGGACTGGAAATATGGTGGCTCGTGGGAAAACAGAAGCCGTACCGCATTCGAAACATTCGAGAGGATTGTTAAAGCTGTAAACGATCCCGACTTTATTTTTGCATCAAAGGTTTCAGTATGGGAAGGCTTTCCCGGAGGTCAGGGAACTGCCGGCCCGGACAGCTCGATCATGGATCTTACTGAGAGTATGGAGCTTATCAAAGGGCTTGAAGACAGAGGACTCGATCTGTTGATACAATCCGTAGGCGCAGGACAGAACCTGCACTGTTCGCAGCCGATCCGCCAGTCACCTTCCTGGGTTTGGCTTCATCATTTTTTGTCCAGCGAGTGCAGAAAAGTCCTCAAAGAAAAAACGCCGGTGGTAGGCTCCGGGTATTCTATTTTCGGCAAAGGCAACAAGAACCTGATGGGAGCGTCTCCGGATAAAATGTCCTTTAATTACTGGGCTGAAAAGAACGTACGAAACGGAGTTTCAGACATAATCGGATTGGGCAGGCAGGCGCTTGCAGACCCGTATCTGCCTAAGAAATATCTGAGCGGCGATATGGACAATATTAAATGGTGCACTGCCTGCGATAACTGCGGTGAGTTATTACTGCATAATTTAAATACAGGCTGCTGCACATACGACCCTGAATATACCCGGAGTTTTCAAATGCTTAAAGCTTTTAAGGATAAACAGGGTTTGATAGCCGGAACAGCTACAATAGATTAAATCTATTCTTATAATTATTCCTTTGCTGGCACTGCGGCGAGTGCCATATAGATTTCTATACGGAGCATAACAGTGTTGAGACTGCAAGAACAGTAAAACTGGCTATATAAGTTGAGCATCAGTATATAGGAGGATATTTATGAAAGAAAATGTGTTAGTACTTCATTCAACAAATATCGGCGCTGCCAATGTCCGGACGCTTGTGTCGGCTGCAAAAACCGGCGGGTTTAGCGCTGTTGAGCCAAATATTTTGCAGATCAACGATTTTTTATCAGCAGGTTATTCCGAAAGTGAGCTTAAGGATGTCTTCGATGGCATCGATGTCCCTGCTATGGGATGGCTGGAAGATTGTGAAAGGCAGGGCAGTGACTATAAAACGATGATGAAAGAAGCGGAAGAAGTATTTTCAATTGCAGAAACAATAGGGTCTTGCGCTGTCCAAATCACGAACGGACCTGTCGATGTAAATGCAGTGAAGGCATTTGCGAATAAAAAACCGTATCATGGATACAAAGGGCTCTTGGGTATGGATATCGATAAACAAAAAAGACTGACAGTACGCAATCTGCGTGCGCTTGCGGACCTGGCTTCTCAGGCATCTCTATTACTGTATATTGAGCCGCTTGCGTGGACGCAACTGAACACTATCCGGCAGGGAACCGAGCTTTGCACTCTTGCCGGCCGGGATAACGTTAAGTTAGTCATTGATTTTTGGCATGGCTTTATTGCCGGTGACACGCCGGATTATATTTCAAAGCTGGATGCCGACATTATATACGGTGTACACGTTTGTGACTCGCTGCCGTTTAACGGAGGAATACCTGTTGAATGTGAGCTTAGGAATGTGGAGCTTGGCAAGGGTATAATCCCGATAAATGAATGGGTAGAGGCTGTAAAAGCAACGGGGTATAAAAAATGGTGGTCTTATGAAAGCTTTTCATTAAAAGAAGCACAAACCGAACCTCATGATTTGTCAAAAAGGATATATCAGAAATTGAACGAAACAGTGACTGATGCCTAGGAGTTAATAATGAATTTGACTGCTTTCACCGGCAGATTATGCCCTGCTCTGTACATACCGCAGCATCTTTGAAAAGACAAAAAGCAGCTGTTATATAATGTGCTCTGCCTTATCTAATATATTCGGCTGCCGGCCAGAGATTACCCAGCGCTTCTTATGAAAGGAAAACAGTGACACAAACGGGGGAATTGAGCTGTTCACTTTAGTATACTTATTGTGTTTGATATAGAGTTGTGTGCGAAAACTTCGTTTTATATAATTATAGATAATATGGAAAAGCAATATTGACTGGAGCATAACATCTGACCTAAAAGATTTTTGCAAAAAACAAAGTAAGAATCGGAGTTGAAGGGCAATGATAGGATATATTGAAAAAATAAACGATTTAGAACAATCTTCTAGAATAAAACAGCTAAAAAAAAGAATGATTGACGAACAGCGCTATGCTTCAATTGAGCAGGCACGTATCGTCACACGTGTATATCAGCAGAATGAAGAAAAATCTATAAAGATGAAAAGAGCACTCAGCCTTTATGAGTCTCTGAAGCAGATTGAGATCCGGATAGACCCCGGCGAGCTTATAATCGGCAACAGAACTTCTGGTGTCAGGGCAGGGGTAATATTCCCAGAGTCAGGCATATCGTGGGTTAATGATGAGATAGAGGCTCTTGAAGAGCGCCCGCAGGACAAGTTCAAGGTCCGGAAGGAAGACATAAATGTCTTCAGGAGAGACATACTCCCGTACTGGAAAGGTAAAACCCTGGAAGACAAGGTGGATGAACTGATTGGCGAAGAAAAGTCGCTTATTGGCAAGGTCGCGAAAATCAACCAGACTGACCATGCACAGGGGCATATTTGCCCGAACACCGAAAAGTGGCTTAAAAAAGGGCCATCAGGATTATTAAAAGAAGTAACGCTTAAGCAGAAGAACTGCGATCCGGATAAAAAAGAATTCTATCAGGCGATGGAAATCGTACTCGAAGGCGCAGTTATGTTTATCGGCCGGTATGCGGCGCTTGCCAGACAGCTGGCGGAAAAAGAAACAGATGAGCAGCAAAGGCAGGAATATGAAGATATAGCTCAAACATGCGATTTGATAAAAGAGACGCCGGCGGCAAGTTTCCGGCAGGCGGTACAGTCCACTTGGTTTCTATACGTTATACTGCAAATGGAATCGAACGCCTCTTCCTTCTCTCCCGGCAGAATGGATCAATACCTGCTGCCATATTTTAAAAAAGATATGGACAATGCAGTTATCGATTATGCTAAGGCGCTAGAGATAACGGAGTCGATTTGGCTCAAATTCAACCAGATAGTCTACCTGCGAAGCGCCAACAGCGCAAAGTATTTTGCCGGTTTCCCAATCGGATTCAACATTGCCGTCGGTGGTCAGGATAGCAGCGGGAAGGATGCCGCGAACGAGCTTTCATATCTGTTCCTAAAGGCTCAGGAACACCTGGGGCTGCCTCAGCCAAACCTTTCTGCAAGGGTGTTTGCGGGTTCACCAGACGAATTTTTAAGGCGCTGTGCAGACGTTATCGGCGAGGGCAGCGGAATGCCCCAGCTTTTCAACGATGAATCCGTTATACCCGCACTTATGAACAAAGGAATAGAGAAAGAAGATGCGTACAATTACGCTATCGTTGGATGCGTAGAGCTGACAACGCACGGCAACGCTTTAGGGTGGAGCGACGCTGCGATGTTCAACCTCGTAAAAGCGCTGGAACTTGCGCTCAACGACGGAGTCTGCCTGCTTACAGGAAAGCAGATGGGTGCAAAGACAGGCACGCTGGTCGACCACAAGACTTTTGCCGACCTTGAAAAGGCATTTACGACCCAGATAGATTTCTTTTTCGACAGAATGATAAACTGCTGCGAGATAGTAGAAAAACTACACTGCGATATACTGCCGTCGGCTTTTTTATCCTGTGTTATTGACGACTGCGTTGAAAAGGGTATAGACGTGACCGGAGGAGGGGCAAAGTATAACCTTTCCGGGATACAGGCTATACAACCGGCAAACATTGCGGACAGCCTTGCTGCTATAAAAATGCTTGTTTATGACGAAGGAACGGTAAAGAGGCAACAGCTGCTTGAAGCGCTTCGCAGCGACTACGAAAATGATGAGATATTGCGCAGAAGGATGCTTAATAAAGCACCCAAGTACGGAAACGATATAGATTGGGTGGATGAGATCGCTCACCAGTGGATAAAGTATTTTGCGGAAAGGTTTGACGGGCTTAAAAATGCAAGAGGCGGGATATATCACACAGGCATGTATACGGTGTCGGCACATGTGCCCATGGGGGCAAATGTCGGCGCAACAGCGGACGGAAGAAAATCACGACAGCCTCTTGCAGACGGCGGGCTCTCAGCAGTATACGGTAGAGACGTAAACGGGCCGACCGCGCATCTTAAATCTGTTGCTAAGGTCGATTCCATGCTGGGCAGCAACGGAACGCTGCTGAACATGAAGTTCTCGCCGGACATATTCAAAAACCAGACGGACAAAGAAAAGTTTGTTGATTTCATCAAAGCTTTTGTCAAGCTTAAAGTTACGCACATTCAGTTCAACGTAATAACAAAGGAAGAGCTATTAAACGCAAAGAGAGATCCTGAGAAGTATAAGAGTTTAACTATAAGAGTCGCAGGATACACCGCTTACTTCACAGAGCTTGCCCCGGATTTGCAGGACGAAATTATTGCGAGGACCTGCTATGACGGACTTTAAAACAAAAGGCACTATATTTGACGTAAAGAGGTTCGCTATCCATGATGGCAAAGGCATAAGGACCACGCTGTTTATAAAGGGCTGCCCTTTAAGATGCCCATGGTGCCATAATCCTGAGGGAAGAGCAAAGAATATAGAGCTGATGTGGTTTTCGTCCATATGCGTACACTGTGCAGAGTGTGTACGCGCTTGCAGCCGGCAGGCGCTGAAGCTGAATGATAACAAAATTCATATAAACAGGGAAAGGTGCACGCTGAACGCCGATTGCGTGTCCGCATGCCCAAACAATGCGCTTAAGTTCAGCGGACGTGTAGTTACAGCACAGCAGGCATATGAACAACTTGCTTTAGACAAAGTCTTTTATATGACAAATGGCGGCGTAACGCTTTCGGGCGGCGATCCGCTGGCACAGGTAGACTTCAGCATCGCTGTTCTCAAGCTATGTAAAAAGGACGGGCTGAATACGGCAATCGAAACGTGCCTGTACGCAGCAGAAAAAGATGTGATGCGGTTTGTGCCGCTGGTAGATCAGTTCTTTGTAGACATAAAAATATTGGACGAGGAGAAACACAAAAAGGTTATCGGCAAAGGTAACAGCCTAATTTTAAGTAATTTTAAAGCGCTGTGTAAAGCGGGAGCGCAGATCTGTGTGCGTATTCCGTTGATACCGGGGTTTACGGATGACGACGAAAATATACGGGAAATCGCAGGGTTCGTTGTTGCGAACTGTAAAAAAGCGCAGATAGAACTTCTGAATTATAACCCGCTTGCGAAGAATAAGTTTGACACTATAAACGAGACATATCTTGTGGGCAAAGATGCAGTGCCCTTAACAGAGCAGGAGATGGGAAGGAAAAGGAAAATAGTATCTGACATAACGGAGGAGTAGCATGGGCATGAAAGACCTTATTGAAACGGCTAAAAGAGATGAAACTGTTTACATCTCGGATGCACAGAATGTATTTAATAATTTAAACGACAAGTCGTTGATTTATTTGGTCATGGATTTGATCGAAACAGGGCAAAGCAGGCAATACAGCTTTTATCTGCCCGAAGCAGCTGGCGATGAAACGCTGATAAAAGACTTTTTTTACGGGAAGATATACAACATCGTTTCAAGTTTGGGCGGCAGAAAACTGACGGTTTACTATGATACAAACAACAGGCAGGCGGAAAAGCTTGTGTCGAAGATTGAAAGCATTTTCGGAATAAAGGAAACACGCAAAAAGAGAAAAGGATATGGACGTGGAATAAACGTTGCGGACAGACTTAACGAAGCACTTTACGGCGGCCGGTTCAGCGTCGAGACAAAAGATATTGGCCAAAGACCTGAGTTTACGCAAAACGAAGAACGCAAGGTTAAAACGTCAAAATATATCGATACAGTAGACAGCCTTTGCGGGCTGATGTGCGGTATAGACATCGGCGGAACGGATATAAAGATTGCTGTCTCTAAAGAAGATAACATAGTTTGTTTTAAAGAATATGACTGGTTCCCGGCAAGCTATACAAGAGTGGACGATATATTAGGCCCGGTCACAGAGCTTATAAAGCTTGTAAGAATCAAGGCTACATATGATTCTATGGGCGGCAACGAGATGATGCACAAGCTGCTTGAAATAGCGCTTGGAAAGCACGCAGGTTTGGAGGATATAAAGAGGTGTGTCAGTTTCGGTGAAAGCCTCTACAAGAACCGGATTGCAATGCTGGACGGAATAGGTATGTGCTTCCCAGATGTTGTGGTCCGCAACAAAATTGTGGGCGGCGAAGTCTCGAAGCTTAAGGGCGTAAGAGAAAACAGCTCGCTGGATTTTGAAAAGGGATTCAAAAGGCTGAGCGATTTCGACCTAATATTGAAGCAGCAGTGCAGCAAAGACGGCGTAGTTAAGATAACTAACGACGGTCCTATGGCGGCTTATACGGCTGCTGTCGAGCTTGCATACGGCGAAGGCGTGGAACGCATCAAGGCTGGGGTTTTTGCTCATACGCTGGGTACCGAACTTGGCACCGGCTGGGTGGATGAAAAGGGAGAGATACCCGAGATACCACTCGAAGTATATAATTATGTAGTAGACCTTGGCAGTTATAAGCAGCGTAAATATGAGTGTGACGACCTGCGTTCAGTGAAAAACTTCAACACTGATGTTCCTGGAACGGTTCAGAAGTATACCAGTCAGTACGGCGTATTCAGGCTTGCTATCAAATATTTTAAGAAAGAAAGACCGGACCTTTATAACGAGATGTTTGAAAAAGGGTTTATAGTCGCACGAGACGGAGGGCTTTACGTACCTACAAAGCCGGTCGACATGCGCAAGGCGTTTCTGGAGTTCGTGATGTCGCTGCCAGACAGAGAAAAGTGCCCGGTGTGCGAGAGGATATTCAGAGAGATAGGCGAATATCTGGCGGTAATATGGATAGAGACGGAAAATATATTAACTCCGCTGACGAAAGAACGGGTGCTCTTCGGCAGACTGGTCAAGAATCGCACCTGCTTTAAGCTGATGAAGGAGGGCGCAGAAAAAATTGCCCCGGGAATGATGCTTAGCGTCGCAAATGAGGACATGGCGAACACACCGCTGATGAAGCAGCTGCAGATGCATCCGGATTATACTGTTGCACAGTTTGCTCAGGCAGTGGGCGCAATATATTTTGCACAAAGCGCTAGGCTTTGATTTTGCATGAGAGGTTTTTTGAGGTATAAAAGTAAAAATTGACAGGATATGCTTTGTGCTTTTTAACAAGTGTACAAAACAAAAGCATTATTCGAAACGGAACATTTGCAGTTAACTGCAAAAAAGGAGGTAAAAATGAAAGTACTATTCGTCGGAGAATCGTGGGGAGTAATTGAGACGCATATCAAAGGCTTCGATGTGGTTGGCCTCGGAAGGATTGAGCTGGACTGGGCAAATGATGTTTTTAACGCCATAAAAGAAAGCGGATTTGAAATGGTACGCCTGCAGTCTCAGGTTGCACAAAATAATTTTCCTGCAACTCTGGCAGAGCTGCAGGAATACGATGTAATTATCCTGAGCGACATTGGAAGCAATACGCTTTTGCTTGATTCGGAGATGATGTTCAAGGGCGTGAAAAAACCCAATCGCCTTAAGCTGCTGGTTGAATATGTTAAACAGGGCGGCGGATTGATAATGTTCGGCGGCTATCTCAGCTTCTCAGGAATCGGTAATAAAGCAAGGTATGGTATGACACCGCTGGCAGAGGTTTTGCCTGTAAATATGCTAAACTATGATGACAGACAGGAAACTCCGGAAGGTGCAGTGCCAAAGATATTGTTGAAAAACCACCCTGTAATGAATGATATAAAGGGCGAATGGCCGGCGCACCTTGGCTATAATAAAATCAAAGCTAAACCTGAAGCGCAGGAGATTGCGGTTATAGAAGGTGATGATACATTTATGGCTGCAATGGAGTGCGGTAAGGGCAGGTCATTTGCGTTCGCTGCAGATTGTGTAGGGCATTGGAGCTATGACATGACGCAGTGGGATTATTACAAAACATTGATTTCCAACATTATTCGGTGGACAGCAAAAGAAATATAGGCCGGTAGTTCATCCGGTTTTTTGTATTTAATAAGGGAGAGTTTGTTCATTTTAATATACTTCTTGTGTTTGATAGAGAGTTTTAAATAACTGGTTCGTATCATATAATTATAGAAGTACCAGATATATACACAAATTTTTTAAGCAAACACCCGAAGAAAACAGAGGACTTGACCGGATAGAATAAAAATGAGGTTTAGTATTGTCAAAGTAAAATATACTTATTTTAAAGATTAATGCTATGCTTGTATCCGGGTTTGAAAATGTAAAGGCACAGGATAGCCGATTCACAACTTGCTGTTACACTTATCATGTATTAAACGGATTACTATGCTACTCTATGTTTTTACAAGTGAGGTGATTATCCGCCACAACCAACATAATGCAACTTTTGGAGGAGTTGCCAACAGTGATGTTTCGATTCGACTACTTGAACTGAAGCATCGTTAAATCTAGCTGATATGCCGGCCATTAACTTTTCAGGGCTTTTGGCGCATATTAAGCAAAGATGCCAAGCTGTGTGCTAAGAACTGACTGCTGTTTATATTACATACAATCTCTGGATTAAGGTCAGTTTGAACAAAGACGTATTAATTATTATATTATGACCTCAAATTTGTAAAAATGCTTGACATCCGTATATTAATATACTAATATATAATAAGCGTAACGATAGTTATCTCTTATAAAAAACAACGGCAGTTGATCAATTCTTATTTTAAAAATAAAAATGAAATATTTAGTGCGCAAAAGCACTAGAAAATAAAATGGAGGAAAGAATGATGAAAAAAAGGATCTTTATTGTAACTCTAGTTTTAGCGATGATTCTGGTTTCGCTAACGGCATGTACGCCAGCGGCAACGGATACGACGGATACGGCTGATACTGCGGATACGGCTGATACGGCTGATACTGCGGATACGGCTGATACGGCTGATACTGCTGATTCGGCTGATACGGCTGATACTGCTGATTCGGCTGATACTATGACGTATATGGTCGCATTCAGCAATCCAAACCAGGCTGACGACTCTCAGGGTTTTGCAGACAAAATGTTCGCAAAGCATGCTGCGGAATTCGGCTTTGAGTATCAGGGTGTTGACTCTGCAGGCGACGCTGCAAAGCAGTCTCAGGACATCAGGAACCTGATAGCACAGGGCGTAGACGTAATTTTCGTTAACCCGAATGACCCTGTCGGTATCGTTCCGGCTCTGCAGGAAGCAAAAGATGCTGGAGTTATTGTTGCTCTGTTCTCTTCAGAACTTGCTGAGGAAAATCAGGGAGCTCGTGATTTCATGGTTGCTGCAAACGACTATAACGGCGGCGTAGCTGCAGGAGAAGCTTTCAAAGCGTATTTCCCAGACGGTGCTAAGATAGTGGAAATCGGCGGACAGGCTGGTCACGATGCTCAGGTGAAGAGACATTCAGGATTTATGGACGCTCTTGAAGGCTCCAATATTGAAATTTTGGAGACTCAGAACTGTGAACAGTGGGAATCTGATTATGCGCTGAACATCATGCAGGACTTCATAGTAAAATACGGTGATGAGATCGACGGCGTTTTCTGTCACTGGGATTATGGCTTCACAGGTGCTATCCAGGCAATGAAAAATGCGAATATGGATTTGACCAGCATCTACTCGGTGGCTGTTGACGGAAGCGCAGGCGGATGGGAACAGGTTATGGCTGGTGAGCAGACAGTTTCACTTGCACAGAGCTTTGAAACTATGGTTGTTGATTCCTACACAGTAGCGACTAAAGCACTTAACGGCGAAGCATACGAAGAGCAAAATTATATTCCTTGGGTAGAATGGAATATGGACACGATTCAGAATGTTGAAAAACCTGAATGGTAATTAAAAAGGCAGCTAGTTAATATTAAGTATCTAGTTGGCTGATGACGGAAGTTATAGGCTCGCTTATAAGCGAGCCTATAACAACGTTTAATGATTGGAAAGGAGCTGCCGCAAATGCAGAAAAACGATTCACAAATAATTCTCTCAATAAAAAATGTTAGCAAATCGTTTCCGGGTGTCAAAGCTCTTGACGACGTTTCAGTAGACATTCAGCGAGGAGTGGTTCACGGAATCGTGGGAGAAAATGGCGCAGGTAAGTCAACTTTGATGAAGATTTTATCTGGCGTACATAAAAAGGATTCAGGTACAATCGTTTTTGACGGAGAGATACACGAGAATCTTAAGCCTATCGAGGCTTTACATAAAGGATTAAGTATAATCTATCAGGAATTTAATTTGGTCAACTCAATGAGCGTTGGAGAAAATATATTGCTGGGACGCTTTAAGGAAATGGGCGGAATGCGGGGTACGCATGCAAAGGCAAAAGAGCTTCTAAGAAGCATCGATTGTGATATAAATACACGCTTGCCGGTTTCAGAACTCAGTGTTTCAGAAAAGCAGATGGTGGAAATAACAAAAGCACTATCTTTTAGTTCGAAGCTCATAATTATGGATGAGCCGAGCAGCGCATTGACATCGGACGAATTGAAACACCTGGTCAAAATTATTCACATGCTTAAAGAAGACGGAATTTCTGTTATTTATATAAGTCATAAGCTTGATGAAATATTCGATTTCTGCGATATAGCAACGGTTATGCGGGACGGACATATCATCAGCACAAAACCTGTAAGTGAGTATACACGTTCAGAGATGATAGCAAAGATGATCGGCCGCTCAATTGAGAATGAGTTTCCTCCTCGCCCCAACAATG
This sequence comes from Christensenellaceae bacterium, assembly GCA_963666505.2. Classification (GTDB taxonomy): domain Bacteria; phylum Bacillota; class Clostridia; order Christensenellales; family SZUA-584; genus JABGQS01. Next base: position 986,235 of record CAXXXL010000003.1, read on the forward strand.
TCGGCGAAACGGTTTTAGAGATGCGTTCGCTCAATACGAGTAAATTACATGATATATCTTTTGAACTTAAAAAAGGCGAGATATTAGGGTTAGTCGGGCTGGTTGGCGCAGGAAGAACAGAGATCGTAAGAGCGCTGTTTGGTGCGGACAAAGTGAAGGGTCACCAAATCCTTATAGATGGGAAACCGGTCAAGATAAAGAACCCACGAGACGCTAAAGCGGCGGGTATGGGGTTTATCTCGGAAGACCGTAAACAAGAAGGTCTGATACTACCGCAGACTGTCGAAGCTAATATATCGATGGCTAAGCTTGAACAAATAACGAAGTTTGGGTTTGTTACGAAGTCACTTGAAAAGGGAATTGCGCAAAAACAAGTAGATTCACTGGATATCAAAACTCCTTCAATAAAAACTATTGTCGAAAGTCTGTCTGGCGGCAACCAGCAGAAGTGCATAGTTGGGCGCTGGCTGGAAACCAACCCGCGTATTTTCATTATGGATGAGCCGACAAGGGGTATTGATGTTGGTACAAAATACGAAATCTATGTCTTGATGAAAAAAATTGCTGAAAGCGGAGGTTCTGTAATTATGATATCTTCGGAGCTTCCGGAAGTGCTGCATATGAGCAATCGTGTTATCACGATTTGTGAAGGGTATATTACAGGAGAGTTCAACCCGGAGACTACCCCTGCGAGTGAGATCATGGAAAAAGCACTTGAAATCGGTAAGGAGGTAGCCGTATGATGAGGAAAGCTTTAAAAACATCATTTAGAACTGTTAAAAGCCATATGATAATGGTGGCGATACTGTTGCTTGTCATTGCGACAGCCATCATAGAACCAAAGTTTTTTACAGTGCAGAACGCATCAAACATCTTGAGTCAGCTCGGTCCTTTAAGTTTCACAGCCTTAGGCATGACTTTTGCGATCGTCTGTGGGTTTATCGATCTTTCAATACCCGGTGTAATGGGCTTGACGGCAGTTGTTACGGTCAACCTTATTGACCCTATAGGGCAGGTGCCGGCATTGCTTGTTGGGCTTGCCTTTGGCGCTCTGCTGGGGTTCATAAACGGAACGCTGGTCGTAAGCGCCGGTGCAATGTCATTGTTTGATGCTATATTTATCACATTTGGAATGAGCGCTGTGTACGGCGCCCTGGCGCTTATCATTTCCTACGGAAAAACGTTCCAAATGCGCTGGATAGAAGGGAACACATCGATATTTGATACTATAGGCTCAACTACTATCGGCCCTATACCGGTACCTGTGTTCATATTCATAGCGTGCATTGCTTTGTTCCATATATTACTGACCAAGACATATATGGGACGCTCAATAACGCTTTCTGGCGGGAATAAAGTTGCGGCACGCCTTGCAGGTATTGCGGTTAAAAAAAGTGTCAAGCAGGTTTTCACATTATCGGGGCTTTTAGCTGCAGTAGGTGTAATCGTAATGTTTTCACGAGTTACAACGGTTTCACCGAAATTTGGCACAGGGTTTGAGATGAACTCGATCCTTGCCGTAGTTATCGGCGGGACGACGTTAAAGGGCGGTAACGGAGGCGTAATTAGGACTATGTTCGGCATTTTACTGGTCACACTTCTAAAAAACTGCATGAACCTTTTAGGCGTCAGCACGAATCTGCATCTAGTAATGAGCGGATTTGTATTCATAGTAGCGATCTGGCTTGACAGTCAAAGGGATAAGAGGGGGTTGGTTGCATGAGTAGCAAGAGTATAGGTAGCAACATTTTAAAGTTTGTGTCAAAACAAAAAGCTTTAGTAGCAGTTATTGCCGTGCTTGTTTTGATGATTTTTTCTAAAACTAATTTTTTCTCAGCTTACAACTTGTTGGAAATTGTAAACTCTGCTTCTATCTATTTGATTGTTGCAGCTGGAACTACTTTGGTTATCATTGCTGCAGGCTGCGATTTGTCAGTTGGCGGAATGATTGGTCTTTCCGGTGTAGTATCGATTATGTTGATGAGAACACTACCAATGCCGGTAGCAATACTGTGTTCATTGGCTATCGGAGCAGTTGTTGGCTTTATTAACGGCTTTTTGGTTGTTCATCAAAAGACGGAACCTTTCGTAATAACATTTGGTATGGGTATGGTGCTCAAGGGCATCAGCTTGCAGTTGACAAATGCCAAACCGATATCTTGTTCAAATCCTAATTTTGTGAATCTTGGAAATGCAAAGATATTCGGTACAGTCACGTATCTTGCCCTTCTTACAATTGTTGTGCTGGCAGTTGTGTTTATCATTTTGCGGTATACCCAGCTCGGGCGGAACATATACGCTGTCGGCGGTGACTATGACGTGGCGCTGTATGCAGGTATTAATGCAAGAAGGACCAAGTGGACTGCTTTTATAATCAGCGGTTTTACTGCTGCACTGGCCGGTGTAATGTTGTCATCAAGGTTGAATGCGGGAAGTGCGCTATATGGCGATCCGTTCCCGCTGCTTATACACGTTGGAGCTGTAATCGGCGGAACGTCACTGACAGGAGGCAAGGGAGGCATTCCCCAGACGTTATTGGGTATTATCTCGCTTACCGTACTGCTAAATGCAATGACTATGATGCAAATAAGCGGATATGTCCAGAAACTGATACAGGGCATAGTAATTGTATTGATACTGTGGTTTGACAACTTCCAGATAAAGCGGCAAAGAGAGGCAGTGTGATATTTCGCATTAAAACTTGAATGAGTTTGGCTATGCAGGATAAGAGTATTTACAGCAATGCTGTCGTGTCGGTTTTCTGTCAGCAGCATCCAGCTGATAAAAGGCAAAATAAAGCTGCTCGGCGGTGTCGAAAACTTACCGAGATAATTATCTGTGTGCTTTTATCAAGCGTATTGATAGACTCGCTGTCATTGCTGTAAATTTCTTAAGACTGCCAAAACAATTAAAACATTGCAATTCCGGGTATCGTTATTATCGATATTAATCTAACAAGAATTAAGGAGGAAGCCAGAGTGAGAAAAGACATGATGACTGCTGCTGTATTTGAGAAGGCCGGTGTACTGAGCATAAAGCAAGTGCCTGTGCCTCAAATCAGCAGCCAGGATGAAGTGCTGATAAAAGTTGAAGCTATAAGCATCTGCGGAACGGATGTGAGAGGGTTGTCAGATCCACCGGAGTTTCTGTTTCGAGAGGGAGTAATCATTGGACATGAATGCACTGGCACTGTTGCTGAGGTTGGGAAAAGCGTAACAAATGTCAGCGTTGGGGATAAGGTGGTAGTACATCCGAACCAGTGGTGCGGCAAATGCTATTACTGCAGGACAGGGCAAACCAATTTATGTGAGAATTTCAAACACGTTGGTGACAGCCGGGACGGAGCGATGGCGGAATATCTTTGCGTACCTGAAAAGCTGGTTTACCGTATAAGCGAAGATGTCCCGGTAAATATTGCCTGCCTGGTGGAACCACTGGCATGTGTGCTGAATGCAACTAAGTCGCTGCGAATTCATCCGGGCGAAAACGCAGTTGTTTTAGGCGGCGGCCCAATCGGACTGATATTCATGATGCTCTACAAAGCTGCGGGCGCAACTGTTTTTGTTTCAGATATATCTGAAAGACGCAGGGAATTTGCTTTAAAATTGGGCGCTGATTATGTAATTGACCCAAACAGCGAAAACATTACAGAATTTGTACGCAACAAAACGAAAATCGGCGCTGATATCGTTACAGATGCAGTGGGCATGCTCGTAGACCAAGCTATAACTCTCGTTAAAAAGGGCGGAGATATTGTGCTCTTTGGTATTAACGAGCGGGCCAAAGTGCAAATTAACCAGGCGCCTATCGTATTTAACGAAATCAATATACACGGTCGGTTTATCACAAAAGGTACATTCCCGTCTGCGATATCGATCATTGAAAATAAAGTCATTCCAATCGAAAAGCTAATAACCCATAGCATCCCCTTGCAGGATGCAAAAAAAGGTATTGATATGATGGCCAGCGGCGAAGGCGTAAAAGTAATCGTTAAAATTGATAGCAGAACTTGATAAAGGAGCTTGAAAAATATGGTGGATATGAAAGGAAAGAACGTTGTTGTAACCGGCGGCGGCAGCGGCATAGGAAAAGCGATTTGCAAACAGTTTGCGAATCATGGAGCAAATGTCGTAGTTTGTGATATCAATATGGATGCAGCAGAAAAAGTGGCAGCAGAGATTCGCAATCTTGGAAAGATGAGCGTTGCTCTGCATGTGGATGTGACTGATGAAAAAGATGTAAACGGCATGGTAAAGAAAGTTACAGAAGAGTTCGGAAGTCTGGATGTAATATGCAACAATGCCGGGGTTATCACCTCTATGAGAAATGTTGAGGATATCACCACCGAGGAGTGGGAGCGTATGTTTGCAGTAAATGCAAAAGGCGTATTTATTTGCTGCAAAGCAGTGATACCTCAAATGAAGAAACAAGGTTATGGAAGGATAATAAACACGGCTTCGCAGGCTGGAAAAAAAGGCGTTCCGCTTTTAGGTCACTACTGTGCATCAAAAGCTGCTGTTATTATGCTGACAAAAACTATTGCGCTGGAGCTGGCAACGCAAGGTGTTCATGCAAATTGTGTTTGCCCGGGCTCAGTAGACACAGACATGACAGACATGGAAGCGGCAATTGTATCAAAAATTACGGGTGAGCCGGCGGAAGAAATCAAGCAGCAGTGGACGGATTCAGTACCTATGAAAAAGCTGGCCTCGCCAAGAGATATTGCTAAAGTCTTTGTATTCCTCGCCTCAGAATATGCGGATTATATGACTGGCCAGGCAGTCAATGTATCCGGCGGTCAAGAGATGAACTAAATAATCAATAGTATATGTAAAAAAATTAAACTGTGTGGCAAAAAAGGATTGACAAACATATATTAATATATTAGTATATATACGCAGTGAGTATATTCAGTATACGGTTGCAGAAAAGGGGTTTATCAAAATGATCGTAGGTACTGTAAAAGAAATAAAGAATCATGAGTATCGAGTCGGACTGACTCCAAACTGTGCAAGAGCGTATATCGAGGCCGGCCACAGTGTTTTAGTTGAAACGGATGCAGGCGTTGGCTCGGGGTTCCCGGATGAAGAATATGTCGAGGCCGGTGCAAAGATAATGCCGGATGCAGATTCTGTTTGGGAAGCTTCTGAGATGATCGTAAAGGTAAAAGAGCCTATCAAGCCCGAGTATGCAAAAATGAGGGAAGGACAGATACTATACACTTATTTGCACCTGGCTGCCGATTCAGAGCTGACTCATGCGCTGATGGACAAAAAAGTAAAAGCAATGGCATATGAAACGATTCTTGGGGCAGACGGCTCTTTGCCGTGCCTGCAGCCTATGAGCGAGATAGCGGGACGGCTGTCTATACAAGAGGGCGCTAAATATTTAGAGAAGCCATATGGAGGCCGTGGAACGCTTTTGGCAGGTGTGCCGGGTGTGCATAAAGGTAATGTTGTCATTATCGGAGGCGGGACAGTCGGTCTTAACGCATGCAAGATGGCAGTGGGAATGGGGGCAAATGTAACCATACTTGATGTTTCAGCAAAGCGGCTTGCCTATCTTGATGACATATTCGCAGGTGCGGTTACAACGCTGTACAGCACAAAAGCGAATATTCGTGATGCGATATCAATAGCTGATCTTGTTATTGGAGCTGTACTGCTTCCGGGTAAAGCGGCTCCAAAGCTGATAAAACGTGAAGATTTAAAGCTGATGAAACCGGGTGCGGTGATTGTCGATGTCGCTGTCGACCAGGGCGGCTGTATTGAGACTACTCATGCTACCACCCATCAGGACCCTGTTTTCATCGTAGATGGCATCGTGCATTATTGCGTAGCGAACATGCCTGGTGCGGTGGCACGCTCTTCAACTCTGGCGCTGACAAATACCACGCTGCCTTTCGGACTGATGATTGCCAATAACGGGTTTGAGAACGCTGCAAATATGAACAGCGGACTGGCAAACGGTATCAATTGTTATAATGGGAAATGCACGTTTAAAGGAGTTGCCGAAGCGCTTCATCTGGAATACACAGATTCAAGGACATTGCTTAGTGCATAATGATTGAAGATTTTTGGAAAAGAGGTCAAAATAAATGAAAAACAAGCCATTTGAGAACTTGCTGGACAGGGTTACAAGTTCGGAGAACATCACAGCCAATAATAAAAAGGGGCTGACCGATTTTCTTAACTTTGAACATCCTGGCGATGTGCTTTTTACTAAGTGGACTGAGCCGCCAATTATTGAAAAAGGAAAAGGTAACCGTGTTTGGGATGTAGATGGCCGGGAATATATCGATTGCATCGGTGGTTTCTCTTCCATGAACATCGGGCATGGTGATGAACGTGTCGCCAAAGTGTTGTCGGAGCAGTATATGAAATTGAGCCATTGGTTCGATTTTCCCACTCCTGAACGGCTGAAGCTTGTAAAACGTCTAATTGATATAACGCCTGGAGATTATCCAAAGAAAGTGCGTTTGGCATTGAGCGGTTCAGACGCAATAGAAATCGCTATACGAACAGCAAGAAGCTATACAGGCAAAACACATATAATTAGCTTTTATGGCGCATATCATGGACAGAACACTGCTACAATGGGGCTGACCGGTGCGGGATCGATGCATCGTTTCTATAATCCGGTGCCTTCCGCAGACCACTGCATCGAGCGTTTTCCGTATGCGTACTGCTACCGCTGTCCATACGATAAAGAGTATCCGGGCTGTGATATACATTGTGTAAAAGCAATCGATATGATGATGGCTTCAACGCAGACCAGCCTTGGGAATCCGTATATCAATGTCAGCAACGTTGCTGCGATGATAGTAGAGCCTATGCAGAGCTCTTCGGGCTATATTACGCCGCCAAAAGAATTTCTTGCACGGCTCAGAGAGCTTGCTGATAAATATGGGTTCATGCTGATCTTCGATGAAATACAAACAGGCATGGGAAGAACGGGAAAGATGTTTGCAAGCGAGCATTCGGGTGCCATTCCGGATATAACTGTAATCGGTAAAGCCCTGGGCGGCGGTGTGCCGATGAGCGCTGTTGTTGCACGTGCAGAGTATTTCGATGAAATGCCTCCCGGCTATATCGTGAGTACATACGCCGGGTATGCATTGGGGTGTGCAGTTTCGAACAAAGTTCTTGATATATTGGAAGAAGACGATCTGGTCAATCACAGTGCAGAAGTAGGAAAGTATTTGGAAGATGTACTTGAAGAATATTATAAGAAGCACCCAATCGTCGGCTCTTACAGCGTGCAGGGTCTGTATTTCGGTATAGAGTATGTATTGGACAGAACAACAAAAGAACCGGCTGTACCGCACACGATGGAACTGGTGGACAATATACGGGATGCAGGTCTGCTGGCACAGCTCAACGGATATTATAATAACCGGATATCTTTTGTCACACCAATCATAATAACACAAGAAGATGTTGACGAAATATTTGAGATAATGGATAGGGTGACGACAGAGCTTGAAAACAAATATAAGATCGGATAATTCCGGTATAGCGGAGGGGACCTGAAAGAGTGTGCAGAGCAATCTGTACACTCCCGAGGGACTGCTTATTTATATGTATTGAAGGAAACTCGTTTGCGTGATATATTAATGTATGGGTAAATTGAGATTGCCTGGCATGAATAGATAAAACATAATGAGGTGAAAAATGATTTCAAAGCATAACGCAAGCAGGACAAAAAAATTCGATGTGTATAAGTCGCTCAAAAATTCAATTCAGTTTTTGGAAATAAAACCGGGCAGCTTGATTAATGAGGCGGAATTAGTCGCTAAAATGGGTGTAAGCAGAACTCCGATTAGAGAAGCGCTAATCAGATTATCAGACGAAATGCTCGTGGATATTTTCCCGCAGAGGGGAACGTATGTGTCTAAGATAGATATTAAGCTGGTCAAAGAAATGGCATATATGCGCCATGTTATTGAAACAGACATTTTGATGAATCTATGCAAAGAGAAAGCTGATATCGGTAAGCTTGTAGACATGAACCTGCATTCAATGGAATATTCTGTGAAAACGAAAGATATCATCGGATACGTAAAGCTTGATGATGAATTTCACAGGCTGCTGTTTTCATACGACAATCATGAGATTATTTGGGATATCATAGCAAGTACCAGAATGCATTATGTTCGTATACTTATGCTGGACATGAGTTTGCCAAATAGCTTGGAAGAATCGTATCAGGATCATCGATTGATCGTTGACTATATCAGAAAAGGCGATAAAAAGAGTTTGCAGCAGATATTGGACACACACCATGACCACGACATAATGAAGCGGGAAGAAGACATCAAAAAGATACACAGCGAATATTTCGTTTAGGTTAAAAAAGCGCTAAGGTTAATCAGCAGGGATAAGGAGCAAAATTTAATGAACAGCACAAATCTGGAGTACGTTAAAGGGTTGAAACCTGATGCGCATATTAGTGGACAAGATATCCTGGAAGAAGGAATCAAAATGGGTAAAAGCATACCGCTTGGGCAAAGCCGCTTTGTTCGTGAAAGCGAGTATGCAAACCTTCTGGAACTTATAAAAGACTGCACACAAAAAGGTGAAGTGCGCTGGAATATATTGATGGGGCTGGCTTCGCTGGAAGAGCAGGTGGAAGCGACCGGGAAACTGTATGATTTTACACAAAGAACAGGTTTTAAAATCCACCATTTACAACCGATACCAAGCGGAGTAATTGCGCTTCCCAAAGAATATCGTGATAAAGCGCCTTCAACAACAAGTTATGTCATGGACGGTTATGATGAATACAAAGTGCAGGTGGAAGCTGCTCCTATCGATGTTACTTTCAACGATTACCATTTGGCTTCCCCAAGCGGTCTTGAAACCACCGTACATGCAATTCGTGCGGGCGCTACCCTGATCGGCGAATTTTCTCAAATCACATGGGGATATCCCGGGTATGACGATGATATCACTCGTTTTTCGAATATGGTAAAGGCTCTTGGCATCATTGCATCGAAAAAAGATGAAAATGTCATGGTAAAGACATATCTCGATGATGGATACGCCGGCTATTTTATGGACTGTGCATCATATGTCGGCTATGCAATGCTAGAGCATTATATTTGTACCGGTCTGTGCGGAGCGAGATATATCATCGCGTACGGCGGCCTGCTCAGCGAGAACGATATCCGCCTGGGGATTGCTATGGCGCTGCATAAAGCGCTGTCTACGCAAGACCAGCCGGCGCTTCATTATGTTAACAGTTCGACAAACCTGCAATGGGATCATGATATAGACGCCAACTATGGTATGAGTGTGCAGGAGCTGTTGTTTGCTATATTGGTTGAAAAGAAATACAGAATCGGCCTTGGAGTTAACCCTGTTTCTATCACAGAAAAAATAGCCGTTCCCACACTGCATGAGCTGATAAATATATTGGCTGCAGGAAAGCGTGCGGAAGAGAAAGCTGAAGAATGGCTGCCGTTCATGGACTTTTCGCCTCTTGAAGAGATGCGTGACGTAATGATGGAACAAGGCAAGAAGATGTTTGATAACGTTATAGCCGGCTTTAAGCTGGCGGGGATAAACGTGGAAGACCCTCTTGAGATGATACTGGCACTGCGGTATATGAATCCGCTGATGTTTGAAAAGATTTTCCATCCGACAACGTTTGATTCGGATGAAGCTGAAATAAAACCGTTCTATCCGACAGTGCTTGCAAAGCAGACGATAGAAATGCGTGAAGGAATAATAGGGAAACTCACTAAGGCTGGCCTTGGTGATGTTCTGAAAGATAAAAAAATCGTAGTTGCTTCGGGAGATGCACATACTTATGGCTTGATATTGGTCGAAGGCGTTTTAAAATCGCTGGGAGCAGAGGTGATCAACGGCGGTGTGGATACAGATGCGGCAGACCTGCTCGACCTGGCCGATGAGGAAAAAACGGATATAGTGTGCATCAGCTGTCATAACGGACAGGCGCTGGATTACGCAAGACAATTAGCGCAGCTTGCCAAAGAAAGAAGCAAAGACTATCAAATGTTTATGGGCGGCGTTTTGAACTCAATACTGCCCGGTGATTCTGAGCCGACCGACGTATCTGGGATGCTGAAAGAAATAGGTATCCACGCGGAAAATGATCTGCTGGCTTCTGTTAAAATAATGAGCAGCCAAAAAAAGTAGGGTGCTAAAAATGCCTTTTATACTTGGAATTGATACAGGCGGAACATATACTGATGCGGTCGTTATCGACCCTCATTTCAATAAGATAATAAGCAAAGCAAAATCATTTACTACCAAACATAATTTAACGGAGGGTATCTGCCGCTGCATTGACCAGTTAAACCACCATTATTTAAAAGATGTCAAAAGGGTTTGTTTGTCGACTACGCTTGCAACCAATGCAGTGGTCGAAGGCAGGGGCGGCAGAGCCGGACTGCTGATGATAGGCGGAGAGCCAAAAGAGTTGCCGCAGACAGTGTTTAAGAAGAGGCTGCAGGGCAAGCTGGACATCAAAGGCAGGAGTGTTGAGAATATTGATGCCATTGAAACTCGAAACACTGTCCTTAATATGGCGAAGCACCGGGTAGACGCAGTTGCTATATCAGGATATGCCAGCGTCCGCAATCCGGCACAGGAGCTGGAAGTCAAACGCATTGTGGAAGAGCATATGGAAAATATTCCGGTAGTGTGTGCACACGAACTGACCTCCTCGCTCGGATTCGATGACAGGACGGTGACTGTGGTGCTAAATGCCCGCTTGATACCGTTAATAAGTAATTTGATAAGTGCAACAAAAACAGCTCTACAGGAAAAAGGTATAGATGCCGGTATAATGATAGTGAAGGGCGACGGAAGCCTTGTAAAGGCATCGGCAGCACTGAGTAAGCCTATCGAAACAATACTATCAGGGCCTGCTGCCAGTATAAACGGCGGTTTGTTCTTAACAGGAATTAAAGATGCGTTGATTGTTGATATAGGCGGAACAACGACAGACATTGCGTGTGCATCAAATGGCGAGGTAAAAATAAATGACGAAGGTGCAAGTGTCGGCGGCTGGTTCACACATGTCCGTGCTTCTGAAATGTATACGTTCGGTATAGGCGGAGACAGCTATATCCGCATTGATAAAAACAGCAGGCTGATGATTGGTCCTGAACGGGTGCAACCATTGTGCGTTGCAGGTATAAAATATCCACACCTGCAAAAAGAGCTTAAAAAATATGGGTTGGGCAGTGAGTATGAAGGTTTATCAGAGCAGGAAGCAGACTGCTTTTTGCTGACTAGAAACTCGCAGACTAACTTGAATGAAAGTGATAAAGCCGTTGAATGCTTGCTGGAAGACGGAGCGCATAGTTTGTTTTATTTAGCTGATAAAACTCGAAAAGATGCGAAACAAATGCAGCTATCAAAGCTTGTTAATCAGGGAGATATCCAGCGCATATCAGTAACTCCGACAGATGTCCTGCATGTATTAGATAGGTATGGCGAGTGGGATAAAAAAACAGCTGCAGCCGGTATGGAGATACTTGCGAAAAAAAGTGGTTTATCACTAATAGAATTTGCGAAAACCGCATATAAAGCAATGATAGATAAACTGGCTGGGGCATTTTTGCAATATACAGAACAGTTTGATTGCCGATATTTGATGAATAATGCGATACCTGATACAAGCGATACGCAAAAGACGCAAAGAACAGTGCAGACGCCGATTATAGCACTTGGCGCACCTGCAAAGGCATGGATGCCTGATGTTTGCAGGCGGTTGAATTCTCGGCTGGTAATTCCGGAGTTTTACGATGTTGCTAACGCTGTCGGGGCAGCAGTTGGGTTGGTAAAGGAAACTGTCGATATACTGATACGCCCAGGCAGGAAACACAAAAATTTTATAATTCATGCACCCTGGGAACGTAAAATCACCGATACACTGGACGAGGCGATCGAATACGCTTTGCCAAAAGCAAAAGAATATGCAGCGCAGAAGATTATAGCAGCTGGATGCTGTAAATTTGAAACAGATTATAATAGAGAAGATCGCTATTCAAATGATGATAATAATGTTTTTATTGAAACTAAGATACAGGTCACAACTGCCGGGGAACCTGAAATATAAAAAAGAATCGAGTAGTTCTGTATGCTCGGATTCATATATCTATACACATGGACTTTGCTGGGCTGGGAAATTGAAAACAGCAAGATTGCTTTAAGGAGGTGCGGACTTGATAGTAAAAGTGAAGCTGACATATATCGGCATATATCAGCAAAAGGCGGGCAAAAAGGAAGAAACGATAAAAGTTGATGAACATATCGATACCGCTAACACCTCTATTACAGTTGAAATATTTGAAAGATTCATACGGGATCGTGCCGCCTTTCAATCTTTTGATAAACGGCATGCATATGATAGGTGCAATGAAAAAAGGCGTTATCCTGAAAAACGGAGACGATATCAAACTGATTCCGTTTTTATCAGGCGGTTGATAGGGGGATGATATGAAAGGTTATGCGGGTAAAATTCTACATGTCGATTTAACGAACGGCGCTTTTGAAGTTGAAACACCAAACGAAGATTTTTACAGAAAATATATCGGCGGAAGCAGTATAGGCACATATTACGTGATGAAAGGAATGGCAAAGGGTGTTGATGCACTCTCGCCTGAGAGCGTTCTTGTGTTTTCTATCGGACCGCTTGCAGGAGCCGCAATAAGCGGGGTGGCACGGCATGCCGTATCGGGCAAATCACCGCAAACCGACGGTATTATGGCAAGCGAAGCGGGTGGATATTGGGCGCCTGCACTCAAATGGGCGGGGTTCGATTCAGTAGTTCTGAAAGGTAAAGCGAAAAAGCCTGTTTATTTATGGATACACGACGGTGAATTTGAACTATGTGATGCAGAGGATATATGGGGGAAAACAACAAAGGAAGCCCAGCAGATTATTCGTGATAAGCACGGAAGCAAAAAGATCCGCATTGCACAGATAGGCACGGCAGGAGAGACCCTGTGCAATTATGCAAATATAGTCAACGAGCTAGCTCACTTCAACGGACGTGGAGGCCTAGGCGCCGTGATGGGCTATAAAAAGCTGCGTGCGATTGCCATTCTGGGCACTCAAAAGCCTGATTTTTTCGATAGCGAAGGACTATCGGCATTCGCAAAACGTGGCAGCGAGCGTATCCGCAGCAGCGACGGACTGCAGAATTTCAAACAAAACGGTACACATAATGTAGTAATAGAGAACAGCGAACTCGGCGGACTGCCAACGCACAATTGGAATACTGGAGTATTCGACCGTGCAGACGAGCTAATGCCGGAGGCCTGGAATGAAGAGATAATTAAGCCCGGTACGTGCTATGCATGCGTGCAGAGCTGTAAAAGGCACGTTGATGCTAGCAAGACGACGCAACTTGACCCTTTATACGGCGGGCCAGAATATGAAACAGTTGGGATGTGCGGCTCAAACCTGGACATCTCGGATAAAATTGCGATATGTAAAATCAATGAGATTGCTGCAAAATTTGCATTCGATTCGATCTCGTTTGGAGCAACAGTAAGCTTTGTTATGGAATGTTTTGAAAAAGGCTTGATGACAGCGAAAGACACGGGTGGGCTGGAATTGACATTTGGAAATATTGATGCTGTCCTTCAGGCGGCAGATATGACAGGCAGGGGAATAGGGTTTGGCAAAACACTTGCCAAAGGCTCGGCAGCGATCGCAAGTATGGTGGGAAAGGGCAGTGAGAAATTCCTGATCACTGTAAAGAACAAAGAGTTTCCGGCGCATATGCCCCGGTCGAAAGCGGCGCTTAGCTTAACTTATGCTTTGGTTCCTTTTGGTTCTGACCATATCTCTATTGAAATGGATCCGAGCATCAGCGCTCTGCCTTTATCGGACGAAATGAAAGCTTTAGGGTTTGACCGTGCGGAGGACCCAAGAGAACTCAACTTTGAAAAATCTAAGCTTTTTTGGCGCACGCAGCTTGGATACAGCCTGATGGACACCGTATGCGTATGCATATTAGCATTCGGGTTTGGAATGTGCTATTCGCTCGACGAACTGGTGGAGGCAATAAACCTTGCGACTGGCTGGAAAACGAACCTTTACGAGATGATGATGGCGGCAGAGCGCAGGCTGCAGATGATGCGTGCGTTCAATATTCGAGAGGGCTTTAGCACACAGGATGATGATCTGCCTGAAAAAATGAACACACCGCTTATTGGCGGGGTCACAGACGGGGTAAAAATCGATAAAGAAGTTTTTGAGAAAACACGTGATTTCTATTACGAAATGGCGGGCTGGACAGCTAAAGATAATGCGCCAACGGCATATCGTCTGATGTCGGTCAACTTAGACTGGGTAATCGATTTTATGAAGGAATGAGGCAACTCTTCAAAAGAAAAGCATAAATAATCAACTATCATTAAAAAAAAGACAGTACCGGCTAATACGGTACTGTTTTTATGAGGAGGAAAACTATTTATATCTATTTCTCGTGCCAGATATCTGGGTTTTCTTCAAGCATCCACACATGGGGCTCGTCATCTATACGCGTTTTTTCCCACGGATAGTCATCTAAGTGCCGTATTCCCCAAACATAAAACATTGCGTAACCCGGTGCAGCAGATTGTGAATGAAACTTATCGGTGATAATTAGTAGCCCGTTGTGACGCACTTCATAAACACTTCCATTAGTAAAACCTGCGCCGAACCCCTGCAGCTTGTCAAAACGATAGAAGTAAACTTCCGGCTGCGGGTGATGGTGGGGAGGATAGCTCGACCAGCATCCAGGGAATGTTACGACTTCGCCAAGCACCATGTTTGAATACGGTGCGGTACTGTAGTCAAATATAGTTCGTATATCTCTGCGCATCGTGCCACCGAGTTCCCCGTTTGCACCGGCACGCTGAGTATGCGTATCTTCCGGTGAATAAAACTTTGCTGCGAATTCATTCTGGTTGTTTGTCTTCTGAATAAAAAGTTCGCTGTGGGTATTGGCAGAGATCGTGCAAGCGGTGCCACGGGGCGCATGCAGACAAAATGGGTTTTCGTCGAATTCACTTGTCCGCTTTGCAGGTGCTTTTTGGTTATCCCATTCAAATACAACGTCACCGGTCAGAAGAAGCACTGCGGCTTCTTTATCAGCTTCACAGATTTGATAAGATTCTCCCAGCTCAAGGACGAGCATGCCTACATCCATCATAGCCAGGCGTCCATCTGGCGAATTCAGAGCAATATATTCATTGTATCCAGCTTGGATATCCTGCTTTTCAATATACATATCAGACCTCCTTTAATATAGCATTAGTAACTGTTGACAAAAATATATTAATATATTAATATAGATGTGTCAAGTAAATATACAAAAATATAAGCTAAAAAGGAGTATGAATCATGATTTTACAGCATATCGCATTGTGGACTCGTCAATTAGAAGAAATGAAGGATTTTTATCAAAAGTATTTTGGCGGCAAGCCGAATGAAAAATATGAATCAGATAAAGAGTTTAATGCTCACTTTTCATCATATTTTTTAGAATTTGACAGCGGGGCTCAGCTTGAGATTATGCAGATGGACACGATTGCCGACGGGATAAATGCCGGCGGTCATGAATCGATCGGGCTTACGCATATTGCATTCAGCGTAGATGATCCAAAGCAAGTCGATGAGCTCGTCGAGAAACTCAAAATAAAAGGATATACCATTGCCGGAGGGCCAAGGCGGACTGGGGATGATTATTATGAAGCGGTCGTGCTTGATCCGGACGGGAACCGTGTAGAGATTGTTGTACCCCCTAAAGAGTAGGCAAGTATCTTTACTAAAAAGCCAGCATTTGGCTTTATTGAACTAAGGAAGTGTTTTGATGATTAAACAAAAAGAAAAAGAATTAAATCAATATGCAGCTCAGATAAGGTTTGAAACCCTGAAGGAATTTGGGAGCCTCGGCTTTGGGCACGTAGGCGGAGCGATGAGCATAACAGATACGATTGCAGTGCTGTATGGGGCTGTAATGAACATTGACCCAAGCGACCCGGACTGGGAAGAGCGGGACTGGTTGGTGTGCTCAAAAGGGCATGCGGGGCCGACTATATATGCGACGCTGGCGCTGGAAGGGTATTTCGACAAAGAAATGCTCTTAACGCTCAACAAGGGCGGCACCAGCCTTCCGAGCCACTGCGACAGGAACCTAACGCCGGGCATAGACATGACAACAGGCTCGCTGGGGCAGGGCATGAGCACGGCGATAGGTGTGGCGCTCGGCAATCGGCTGGATAAACGCAGCAGCTTTGTATACCTCATACTCGGCGACGGTGAACTGAACGAAGGACAGGTGTGGGAAGGCGCTTTGTTTGCAAACCATTTTAAGGTTGATAACCTCATCGCTTTCGTGGACTACAATAAACAGCAGCTTGACGGGTATACGAAGGATATCATGGACTTAGGAGACATTGCGGCAAAATTCGAAAGCTTTGGATGGCATGCTCAGAGTATCGATGGACATGACGTTGCGGCGATATACGAAGCGATAGAAAATGCAAAAGCAGCAAAGGGAAGTCCGTCAGTTATAGTGCTAAACACTCAAAAAGGCAAGGGATGCACATTTGCGGAAGGTATAGTGAACAATCATCATATGGCGTTTACGCAGGAGCAGTGCGATGAAGCGATAAATGAGGCAAAAGATGTACTTGCACAATATGAACAGAGAGGCGGTGCAGAATAATGAGTGTATCGATTGCAAAAGAATTTGTAAAAGACAAAAGAATGATGCGGGATGTATACTGCGCAACCCTGATGGACATGGCAGAGCACGACAAGCGTGTAGTTTCGCTGGATGCCGACCTAATGAAGTCTATGGGGATGATCCCGTTCATGGAGAAGTACCCTGACAGAACGTTTAACTGCGGCGTTATGGAAGCAAACATGATAGGAGTGGCGGCAGGGTTGTCTGCAACGGACAAGATACCGTTTGCGCATACGTTTGGGCCTTTTGCATCGAGGCGCTGCTATGACCAGGTGTTCATATCGGCTGCCTATGCGCAGCTTAATGTGAGGATAATAGGCAGTGACCCGGGTATAACAGCAGCGTTCAACGGCGGCACGCACATGCCGTTTGAAGATATGGGAATCATGCGAAATGTGCCGGGTATAACGATAATCGAGCCGACCGACGGAGTGATGCTGGAGAACATAATGCGGCAGGTAAAGGACATGTATGGTGTGTTCTATATAAGGCTGCTGCGCAAAGAACCAGTTAAGATATATGAAGAAGGCAGCGAGTTTGATATAGGCAAGGGCGTCGTGCTAAAAGAAGGCACGGACGTAACGCTCATCACGAGTGGGTTCTTGACGGGTGAGACACTCAAGGCGGCAGATATGCTGGAAGAGGACGGGCTGTCTGCAAAAGTAGTCAATATATTCACATGGAAGCCAATCGACAAAGAGCTGATAATACAGAGCGCAGAGCAAACCGGAGCTATAGTAACGGTAGAGAACCACAGCACACTCAACGGTCTTGGCTCGGCTGTGGCTGAAGTATTGGTGGAGAATGTGCTTGTACCCATGGAGAGGATAGGCAGCCGGGACAGGTTTGGGCAGGTCGGGCCGGTAGACTATCTGCAGAAGGAATACGAGATGACGGCGCAGGATATTGTTAAAAAAGCCAAGAAAGCTATACAAAGAAAAGTTTAATTTTTCAGGAGGTTCAAGATATGATAAAAGTAGGCGTAGCGGGATACGGAGTGATAGGGCAGCGGCTGGCGGACGGAGTGGCATGCCAGGGCGACATGGAGCTGGTGGGCGTGGCGGACATTGCCCCAACGATATCGGTAAGAGCATTAAAGCACAAAGGTATGCCTTACAAAATGTTCAACGTAGACCCGAGCAATAAAGCTATGGAGCAGGCAGGCATACCAGTATCGGGCAGCTTTGAAGAGCTGGTGCAGGAGTGCGATATAATGCTGGACAGCAGCCCAGGCGGCATAGGAGCAAAGAACAAAGAGCTGTACGTTAAGCATAACACCAAAGCAGTGTTCCAGGGCGGCGAGAAGAACGAAGTAGCTGACGTGTTCTTTCACGGATACGCCAACTACGAAGCTGGCGTGGGAGCAGATTACCTAAAGCTGACAAGCTGCAACACCACAGGGCTGATACGTGCGGTAGACATGCTGGACAGAGCAGTAGGCCTGGACAAGGTAGCGATAACGATAATCAGAAGGGTAGCAGACCCGGGCGACTATCACAGGGGCCTTACAAACGCACTGCAGGTAGCCAAAGCGCCCAGCCACCAGGCAGAAGACCTTATGACTATAATGCCGCATGTGCCGTGCACGGGCATACTGGTGCATACGCCTGTGACGCACGGGCATATCATAACAGTGATCGCAACGCCTAAGAAGAAGATAGAGAAGGATGACCTCTGGGAGATGGCAAACGAGCACCCGAGGATAATGCCGGTACGGCTGGAAGACGGATTCCTTGGTAATGCATCGATGTTCCGCTGGGCAAGAGACATAGGCAACAATCGCGGTGATATGTATGAAGTTGCGCTGTGGGAAGAATCGATAGTCAAGTCGGGCGACGACATAATGTTTGCTATAAACATACCGCAGGAAGCTGTAGTTATTCCTGAAAACATAGACGCTATCCGTGCAGCAATGAAGATGCAGCTGACTAGAGAAGAAGGCACAGCGGAAACTAACAAATACCTTGGGATGAAATAAGCAAATGAAGTATGGTATTAAGACGATAGACGACTTTGATGTAAACGGCAAGACTGTTCTTTTAAGAGTAGACATAAACCAGCCGGTGGATAAGGAAACGAACACGCTTAAAGACACGACGAGAATAAAGGGCTGTGTGCCTACAATCAAAGAGCTTTCCGACAAGGGCGCAAAGCTGGTCATACTGGCGCATCAGGGCAGCGACATAGAGTATCAGAACTACTGGAACCTTTCGCCGCACGCAAAGGTGATAAGCGAACTTGCAGGCAAAGAAGTGCAGTTCGTGCCGGACGTGTGCGGACCGTATGCACAGAATAAGATACAGCAGCTCAGCAGCGGCGAGATACTGCTGCTCGACAACGTGCGGTTCATGGCGGAAGAGATGACGCTGTTTGAAACAAAGCTAAACCTAACGCCGGAGCAGATGGCAAAGACGCAGGTGGTGAGCAAGCTCTCGCCGCTTGCAGATATATATGTATGCGACGCTTTTGCGGCAGCGCACCGTGCCCAGCCGACACTCATCGGGTTCGAGCAGATTCTCCCGTCAGCGATGGGCAGGCTGTTCGAGAAGGAATATGAAGTGCTGTCAGATATACTCGAAGCCCCGAAACGTCCGTGCGTGTTCGTGCTGGGCGGTGCAAAGATACAGGATGCTTTTCTTATGATGGACAAGGTGCTTGTTGAAGGCATCGCCGACAAAGTGCTGTGCGGAGGACTGCTGGGACAAGTGATGCTATTAGCGAAAGGCATCAATATAGGCAAGCCTTCAGAAGACTATATTTATAAAAAAAATCTTGGCGAGTTTATAGAAAAATCAAAGCGGCTTCTTGCGGATTTTAATGACAGGATAGTACTGCCTGTGGATGTTTCGTACACAGATGATAATAAAAGGATTACGATAACCACGGATGGGCTGCCAACAGACGAAGTTATTCTTGATATTGGAGAAACAACAGCGGAGCTTTTTGCTATGGAAATAAAAGGCGCGAATACGGTATTCGTAAACGGCCCGATGGGCGTTTTTGAAGAAACCCTTACGGAATATGGCACAAAGACGGTGTGGCAGGCACTGACTGATTCGCGAGCCTATACAGTGGTCGGCGGAGGAGACAGCGTTGCTGCTACCAACAAATATGATATGACGGAGGACATAAGGTATATCTGTACAGGCGGAGGTGCTCTTGTGAGGTTCCTCTCCGGCGAAGAGCTGCCTGTTGTAGGGGCTCTTAAAAATTCAAAACAATAGTGGATGAAAGCCAGTGATAACAAAAGATGGAGCGTTCTTGCTAATGCATGCTGTCATTGGAGGATAAAAACATAGTCTGCTATAGCAGACTATGTTTTTTTCTGCTCATCAAGAATAATGAAGATAGGTATGGAGCTTTTATATTTTGAGTTATGCCTTAAACTGCATGGAGGCGGAACTGACAAACGAAGTGTAGAAATGAGTCTATCTTTTGTGATTATAGGCTTTTCCTTTTTACATGATATGGTATAATTGATAAAGATATACATAACAGCTGCACACTGCATAATAAGGAAAGAGGAGTACTTACATGGCAGCACTTTCAAACCCATTAATAATCGCTGCTTTTGCTGCTACCGGAGCATTGATATTGGCACTGGCATTGATTCTGTTCATCCGCAACGCCAACAAAAAGAAGGACAACCGGATAATGGAGGCCTTCGGCAAAGTTCCTGTTTTTGAAGACAAAGACATAAAGGGTATAGATTCATACCATAATTATTTCGCCAAAGCGAACGAATACAACAAACGCATCGACGAGACAACATGGAACGACCTTAATATGGACGATGTTTTTTTAAGAATGAACGCGTGTTCTTCCTCCGTCGGTGAAGAGTATTTGTACCATCTGCTTCACGATATCGAGCAAGACGAGGATATACTGGAAAACAGAGGCAGCCTTGTGGAGTGGTTTGCGGAAAACCCGCAAAAGCGGCTCGAAACGCAGAAGATACTAGCGAGCATCGGTAAGCGAAGAAACAACGGTCTCAGCTTTTATATTTTTAATGCGGATGCAAAGAAAATAAAGCATGCATGGATACTGACGATTATGGCAGCTCTTCCACTTGCCGGGCTTCTTCTTATGTCGTTTTTTCTTGTGGCAGGAGTGGTGATGACAGCAGCTTCCATACTGGCTAATTTCGCTGTGTATTACTTCACCAGCCTAAAGATAGAATCGCAGCTGGAGAGCATGAAATACTTTTCATCAATGCTCTTTGGAGCAAAGGCGCTAAGAAAAAAGGCTGGTGAAGAACTGAAACAAAAAGGTTTTGACCTTGAGTCTGCGGTAAAACCTTTTAAAAAACTGGGGGGAACGATGCCCGGCCGAGCAAAGCAAAATCTTATCGAACTTGAAGCACTGACGGTTATTTTCAAGGCTGTCTTTCTGCTGGATCTGGTGTTGTATAACCGTGCGGTAAACACTATGCACAAGCACAAAAAAGAGTTTGGAGATCTTTACCGGCTGGTAGGCGAAATAGACACGGCAATAAGCACAGCATCTTTCAGGAAAAGCATTAAGCATTGCTGCACGCCGCAGTTTACAGAAGAGAAAGGTGTTAAGTTTAACGGTATGCTGCACCCTTTGCTGAAAGACCCAGTTACCAATAACGGCGAACTTGTGGACGACAGTCTTATTACGGGCTCAAACGCTTCAGGAAAATCTACATTCATAAAAGGTATTGCTGTAAACAACATACTGGCACAGACAATCTATACCTGCTGTGCCCGGCAGTATAAATTGAAGCGCTGTTATGTAGCGACGTCGATGGCACTTCGTGACAACATTGTCAGCGCAGAGAGCTATTTCGTTGCTGAAATAAAGTCTTTAAAGCGCATTATCGGCTATACGAAGGAGCAGTACTGCACATGTTTTATTGACGAAATACTGAGGGGCACGAACACTAACGAGCGTATCGCTGCATCAACTGCCGTCCTTCATATGCTGCATGGGTCCGGCAGCCTCTGTGTCGTTGCATCGCATGACATAGAGCTTACGAAAATACTTAAAGACAGTTATGACAACTATCATTTTAGCGAAAAGATAAAAGGAAATGAAATAGAGTTCGACTATCTTCTTAAAGAAGGGCCTTCAAGAACAACTAACGCTATCAAGCTGCTCGAATATATGGGATTTGAAAAACAGGTAGTTGATGAAGCTCTAAGGCTGCTGGAAAGTTGAGGATAATTATAAAGATACTTGCTGCCGCAAATAGCATAGATTTCCTTATATTGCATATAAACTACCATAAAAAAGCATTATTACCCTAAATCCACACTTTTGAAACAATAAAATAAAAAAAGCTGAAAAAATTTGTTTCAAAAGATATTAAAAAGGTTATATTATCAATAAGTGTAATTATACATTTTTATTTAGATGCTTTTGACGTACAGTCCTTTTTCGATGCTCGGAATGTTTGGGTAAGGCTCACAAGTATCTGCAAATTCAACAGGGAAGGGGAGATGTTATGAAGAGATTTTTGACGGTATTAGTTGTGCTGGCGATGATTCTATCGCTGTTCATGACTACAGCACTCGCCGATAAACCGGATAATAAGCCAAAAGACAAAGAAGAGACTTATGAGCCGGATATGGGAGACCCGGGAGATGGCGAGGATCCTGGCGACGGTGAGGATGAGCTGGAAGGACCAAAAAAACCGAACGAAAAGCGTGACGCTAAGATGCTCTTTAAAGAGGAGACACGTCCGCTTATAGACGAGATTCATGCGAACCAGGAAGAATGGGGCGCACTCGGTGACCAGCAGGATATTCTCGGCGAATGCATAGATGCCTATATCGAAGGTATTATAGAAGCGGGCGGAGCGCTTGATGAAGCTACTATTGCATTTATAAAAGAGAAAACTGCGCAGATCAAGGATTTAAAGAACAGCATGAAGGGGTTAAAAGACGACATCCACGCATCGTGGAAGACGTATATAGAAGCGAAGAAAGCATCGGATGTTGAAGCTGGCAATGCGGCTCTTAGTGCGATTATCGTGAACCAGGAAGCAAGGATAGCGATAAGGCTTCAGATAGTTGAGATAATGAGCGAGCTGTGCCCGGTACTGGGAGTAGAAGTTCCGGCTGATGAACCCGGTGACGGCGAAGTTACTGGAGACGAAGTATAGGTTTCTGTAATCAAATATTTTATTGAAACAGTCAAAAGGTTCTTAGGTAATAAGGGCCTTTTGATTTGCCAGCAAAGAGAAGTATTCCAAGCCGCGCTGCTGTACATTCATTTGATTTATACTGCGCTGCTAAAGTATAATAGAAGAAGGAAAAAGTAATTCATTTTTAAAATCTGATATACGGAGGTATTTTGCCGCCATGCTCAGCTCTAATGTAATAAAAAAGATAGACGAGATTTTCATAGAAGCCGCCGAAGACTCGAAAACAGTGCTGTTTGAACACGAGGTTTACCGTATGCTGGGGCTTATCGGACTCGAGACGCCGGAGTGCATTTTCGTTAAGGACGACAAGCAAATCGACGACGAAATGATAAAGAAATTCGGCGGGAAGTTAGTGCTCAAAGTTGTTTCCAGAGACCTTGCACACAAACAGAAGTACGGCGGAGTTAAAGTTCTTAACACCACAGATCCGTTATATGTCCGCTATGTGATGTCGGCAATGAAGCAGGAGATAGACTCTCACTTCGATAATGAAAACAAGCCGCGCATCGACGGCTTCGTAATTGTGGCTTTCGTGCCGTTCAACCAGGGGCTGGGTTTCGAAATAATGTTTGGCGGCAGAGAGGATATGGCGTTTGGACCGGTCCTCACGCTAAGTAAGGGCGGAGACGACGCCGAGTTCTTTGCAAAATATTATGACCAGGCGAACCTCTATCTTTCTCCGCTGTCAGACAAAGAAGCTTTCCGCTCTATGGAGGGCATACTCATACGCCATAAATTCAAAGATATAGGCCATCCTGAATATACTGACATGATAGCGCAGAACCTTCTTAAGATATCCGACCTAATGGAGACTTACTCATTCATTTCTCCAGTTAAAACCAGCTACCATATAAAAGCGCTCGACATCAACCCGGTTGTTTTTACAAAAGACGACAGGTTTGTTGTTGTGGACGGCTATGTCGATTTTGCAAAAGCGCAGGAGGGTGAGTTTGTAGAGAAAGCGGATGCGAAAGGCCTTGGCGGTTTCTTCAAACCAAAAGGCATCGCTGTTGTCGGCGTAACTTCCCAGCCGGGAAAATACTCGATGGGAAAAGATATCGCAGAGCTTATGCTTGATATGGGCAGACAGGATATTTATCTTGTTAATCCTAAAGGCGGAACTGCCAATATAAGCGGAACGGATCATCTGCTTTACAAGAGTATCGCAGACATCCCTGCTGATATAGATCTGTACGTGTATACAGCACCAGCGAAATACCTTCTTGGGTTTGCCGGTGAAGTCGAAGAAAACAAGTGCATCATACTTATTTCCGGCATACCTTCAGATATCAAGTATTCCGAGTTTCAGCAAAAGCTTAAAAAAGCAATCAAACCGGGAGTAAGACTTGTCGGTCCAAACTGCATGGGTGTTTTCCATTCGCCGGGCAGCAAGGGAGAGGGAGTGGACACGCTTTTCATAGATTCTGAGAGGATGCCTATGAGCTGGGGTGAGCGCAGCAACACAGCGCTTTTCTCACAGAGCGGAGCAATGGCTATCACCTGCCTTGACAATCTGCACAGCTACGGGCTTTTCCGTGCTATAGTCTCTTTTGGTAACCGCAGCGATGTAGGCATTCCAGAGCTTATGGCATACTTCGAGAACGAGAAAGACGTTGATGTGATGGCTATGTATATGGAGGGACTGTCACGCGGTGAAGGACGACAGTTTTTCGACCTTGCCAAAGCTTCAGGCAAACCGGTAATAGTGTTCAAGTCTGGCAGGACACAGGCGGGGGCCAAGGCTGCGGCTTCTCATACGGCCGCCATGAGCGGCAGCTATGAAGTTTTCAAAGCCGCCTGCAGCCAGGCTGGTGTAGTCCTTATAGAAGAGATAGACGAGTTCTATGATGCTATTCGGGCGTTCTCGCTGCTGTGGAAAAAGAAGGTGAAGGGCAACAGGGTTGCCGGAGTAGTTAACGCTGGTTTCGACAGTACAGCCGGTGCAGACAACTTAAGCTTCCTTGTTCCGGCAAAATATTCACAGGGAACCGAAAAGAAGCTATACGAGCTTAACACACACGGCCTTGTGAATGTGCCAGCGCCTTTCCTCGACGTTACGCCAATGACGGACGATGAGCTGTTTGCACAGTTCATAATCGCCCAGCTTGAGGACGACAACGTAGACTGCGTGTTTGCCGCAGTAATACCGCACGTAGACAACCTTCAGACTACAGATGAAGTATGTGAGAAAAAAGGCGCAATAGCCATGAGGATCATAGACATATTCAACAAATACGACAAGCCGATGGTAGTGTCAGTCAACGCCGGGCAGCAGTTTGACAAGTTTGTAAGAATCATGGAACAGGCTGGAGTGCCTGTGTTCAAAGACGTGCGCTCTGCAACCAGAGAGCTTGAACGGATAGTAAAATATAGAATGCAGAAATAAATAGCGCGATTTAAAAAGGCACGCATTGCGTGCCTTTTATGTTACAGAGTTACAGTGTTTTTACATAGCAGCGCCTTCTTTTGTGCTGCTCTACGTCATAGTTTTTCCAGAAGTCCTGCACCTTGCGGTTGTCTTCAAGCTCTGGCGAAGATTCCGCCCCCTTTATGCCGTTCTTGATGGCGGCAGCGGTTATCTCGTTCATCAGCAGCGCCGCAAGCCCCGCTTTCTGATAGTCGGGATGGACAGCAACCAGATATAGGTCAAGCTCTTTTGGAAATTTGACCGCCCAAAGAAGATGAGCCCACCCAAACGGAAGCATTCTGCCCTTGGATTTCTGGAATGCCCTGGATAGCGACGGAGCCGCAAGCCCGAAGCCTACGAGTTTGTCGTTTTCATCTATTATGAACTTTGCATAATCCGGATTGAGCAGCGGCTGAAAGCGCCTCAGGTAGTCGTTGGCGATCTTATCTGTATATGGCACCATGCCGTAAAGGTCTTTGTAACACTCACTGAGAAGCTCGAATAGCTGGACGACTATCGGCGCCGCATCCTTTATCTTCTTGAGGTCAAAAAAGCGTATATTAGAGCGCTCCATGACTTTCCTTGCCAGCCGACTTATACGCTCTGTACGGGTGTCGCCCTTTTCAGGAACATTTATACGGTATTCTATCCAGTCAGTGTCTTTGCCATAGCCGTGCGCCTCAAAATGCTTCGGGTAATAGGGATAGTTGTATATCGTCACGGAAGTGCCCATGCGGTCAAACCCTTCAATAAGCAGTCCTTCCTTGTCAAGGTCGGTAAACCCAAGAGGCCCTTGAACCTCAGTGAGACCCTGCTGCTTTGCCCAGTCTTCAACTGCACCGAAGAGCGCGCCTGAAACCTCCAGATCGTCAATAAAGTCTATCCTTGAAAATCTTATGCGCTTTTGGTTCCATAGCTCGTTCGCTTTTTTATTGACGAGTGCGGCTACCCTGCCTGCGATCTCGCCGTCTTTATAGCATAGGAATACTTTTACATCAGTATACTCATATGAGAAATTCGTTTCGGGCGAAAACATAGACATTTCTTCGCTTTTTAGCTCTGGAACGAAATATTTTACGCCTTTATATAATTTGTCCGAGAAGTTGATGAATGCTTTTAAATCTTTCTTTGATGATATCTCTTTTATCTCAACCATTTTCGGCACCTCAATCAATTTATAATGCGTATTATAACAAATAAGAGGTTCCAAGTATACAAAAAACCAGCCTACACAAACTAATATAATAAATTGTCAAAGAAACAAAATATTCTTGTATACTTTTTTTAATATTGTGGAGTTTTTTAAAAATAGTTGTATGTCTGGAACCGCAGCCTATAGATGCCTGAAATCGTCTCTGCTTTTTATCTTCATAGAGCTTGAACGGAACATCCTTAAGAAAAGCAGATGTACAAGCAGCATCAGCAGACCGGTCTCTAAAGCCTGTGGAAGCATGAACCTTACAAACATGTGAGAGAAGGAAAACTGCACACCGAGGAGATAGACAAAAAGAGAAGATATTATCTCTTTTACGAAATACCCTCCGATAACGAATGATATAGGCAGAATGAATCTGTCGATATATCTTAAATTTTTTGATATAAAGAACATGGATGCACCAACTATAAAATAGGGCAGTGCATAAAGGCCGATAGTACCGGAAAACAAAAGGTCCAGCACAAGGCCGGATGCAAGGCCGACCAAAGCGCCCGCCATGCTTTTCTCAATAAGAGAAATCGATACGACCGTACACATTATCAAATCGGGATAGATACCGGCTATGTTTAGGTTGGGGAATATTGCACCCGTGAATATAAGGTTGACGATGGTTACCGCCGCAAAAAAAACATATCTCATTCAAGCAGTTCCCCCACGTTGAGCGGCACAGACGTGATGATAAGGACCTCTTCTATATGCGCAAAATCTACATAAGGAGTAACGACTGCCTGGTTGCGCATACCGTCGCCAGACTGGCTGACTTCAGTGACTTCGCCTATAGGTATGCCTTTGGGGAAAACGCCTGCAAGCCCAGAGGTTATAACGGTGTCTCCCGGGATAAGGTCTGCATCTAGCGGAAGGTTGCCAAGGGTAAGCAGCGCATTCTCATCACCTGCCGAAAGAGTACCATTGAGTATGCCATTGTCTCTTGTACGCTCGACAATTCCCGAGACTCCGCTGGAGGAATCGACTATAGGCATGACCTTGCTCCATGTTGCTCCTGTTTCTATGACCCTGCCAATAAGTCCGTCGCCGTTCACTACAGGCATGTCCACTTGTACGCCGTCTGCTATGCCAAGGTTGACGAGAAACGTATCATACCAGTGGTCGGGATCTCTGCCAATAACTTTGGCAGTTACGTATTCTATATCTTGAGTCTCTGTGGTGTAATTAAGAAGCTCACGAAGCCGCTCGTTCTCCTGTTTTGTCTCCTCAAAATCGAGAAGCTGGCCCTCAAGTTCGGCTACTTTCGCCTCAAGCTCTAAGTTTTCTGATTTTATATCTCCGCTGCCGAATACACGGGTAAAGAACCCGGATATTCCTTCAGTAGCTGAATAAAGTGCACGTTGAAAAGGCGAAAGAACAGTGCCGACAATGCTTTCCGTGCCGGACATATTGTTTTCACCGGAAGTCATTATAAGCAGTACGAATAATATTATAACGATGATAATGGTTATCATCAGCGGTCTGTTACGCCAAAGTGGGGTCATTTATTTCTCCTATCCTCACCAATACCGTGTGTATTATAACATAAAAACATAAAGAGGGGAACAATGGCGAATCCAGTTAAGCATACGACAGCATATGCTATGAAGGGCCAGTTAAGACCTAAAAAATGTTGCAGTAAAACAAAAACCCTGCTATAATCATATTTACAAAATATGCAGAGTAGATTTTGTGCGTTAAGTGCTTTGGGATGGGATGTTGCCCAGAGACGAAAGACCAGGATGGTCTGCGGTACAAAGTTGCGTCCGCTGCTGGGAAAATACCTTTTTCTCTGCTAAGCGTGTCTTTGTTTATTTCGAGAACGTCTCCGGTACGCTTACAGCCGCCGGAAGGCGAATTTAGAGAAGGAGGTTTTTTATATTGAATAAAAACATTTTCACTTTAAGAACACTCATTATACTTGCACTGCTCGCAGCAATCGGAGCGGTGATGAGCGCTTTTTTCTCCATCGAGCTGCCTATGGGCGGCACGAAAGTGGTGGAGATTTCCTTAACGCCAATTCCTGTTATGATAGCGGGAGCTTTCTTCGGCCCGATAGCCGGCGGTCTTGTAGGGTTTATCGCTGATACTTCAGGCTTTTTTATGGGAGTACAGTACGGAGGGTATAATCCCGTGTTCTCTGTTACTATGGCGCTTTTTGGCGTCATTGCTGGTTTGTTCTATATGAGAAGCAAAACCAACAGTGTATGGAAAGCAATTGGCACGGCCACCGTATCTCAGGTGGTGGTTTCAATAACTCTGAACACGCTTGCTATCTGGCTGTTCTATGGAGTGCCGATAATGGTGCTTTTGCCGACAAGGGCTTTAAGCGCTGCTGTAGAGCTGCCTGTCTATGTAGTTTTGCTTTGGGCGCTGATAAAAGCACTCTCGCCTATTGCCTTAAGGAACACAAAACAACGGGCAGCGTGATGAAAAACAGGAAAGCCCCGGGCTCAATCCGGGGCTTTTTACTATACAGCTCTATTTCACAAGTGCGCAGACGGTATCTACCGCAGTGTTTATACGCTCGTCCCTGCCATCCTCCAGCTTCCAGTTAACATGTGCGCTTCCAATGACGTTATACCCTTTTTCTTCAAGCAGCTTTCTCATTTTCTTTTGAGCGGCGTTTCCACCCAGCCAGGATTTCATAAACTGCTGAGTGGTTAGGCAAACGGCATCCTTCCCGCTTTCTTCAATCTGAGAAAGGAACTGCTGCATCACCCTAGAGAGACTGAAAGCTTCAGTATATGCGCCAAAAACGACCATGTCATAGTCACTAAGGTCGGGCAAAGACGTGAATACGACCTTTTCTGCAGGGTTGTTGCTGTCTTTTTTAGGCTCGCAGCTGACAGCAAGATAATCCGCTACATGGCCGTCGCTGATAAGACGGCTTCTGATTTTCTCTGCAACGCTTCTTGTGTGGCCCGTCTGTGAATATACAACTAATGCAAGTTTCATAATATAAATCTCCAATCAAAAATTCTAATTATATTATATATTAGAAGGTGGGTTTTCTTCAAGGATTTTACTTATAAATGACATAAAAAAAGGACTGACTGGCAACCCTTTTAGTTTACATATACGCTAATAATCCGTACGGCCTTCCAGCGCCCGCAGAAGCGTAATTTCATCTGTATATTCAAGGTCTGCACCGATGGGCACACCGTGAGCTATACGTGTTATTTTAGGGCACAGCGGACGAATCGTCTTAGCAATATAAGCTGCCGTTGCGGTGCCCTGAA
Organism: Christensenellaceae bacterium; assembly: GCA_963666505.2. Taxonomy (GTDB): domain Bacteria; phylum Bacillota; class Clostridia; order Christensenellales; family SZUA-584; genus JABGQS01. The sequence goes on from CAXXXL010000003.1 coordinate 1,015,976, forward strand.
CGTCCGGGTTGGTAGCGAGTATGACTTCGTTAATATCGCCTTTGGCAAGTCTGTCTATAAGCCCGGCGATGTTTATATCGTCCGGACCAATGCCTTCCATGGGAGATATAACGCCGTGCAGAACGTGGTAAACGCCTTTGTATTCACGGGTTTTTTCTATTGCCAGTACGTCTTTAATATCGGTGACTACGCAGATGGTCGAAAAATCCCGTTTGCTGTCAGAGCAGACGGCACATTTTTCATCGCCCTTCTGCATCATATTGCCGCAGATACCGCAGTACACTGCCTTTTTTTTGGCATAGAACATATCCTTCGCAAACTCCTCGACCTCTTCATCACTCATGTTTATGATGTGAAATGCAAGGCGCTGTGCCGTTTTATACCCTATGCCGGGCAGCTTAGAAAACTGATTTATTAGCCGTACTACCGGCTCTATGATCTGGCTCAACTATATAAGCCCTCCAAGGTTCATACCACCTGTGACTGCGCCCATCTTCTCCTGCATTAGTTCGTCAACTTTTGTCATCACTTCGTTTACGGCTGCGGTAACGAGGTCTTCAAGCATCTCTACGTCGTCGGGGTCAACGGCCTGAGGGTCTATCTTAACGCTGATTATCTTCTTTGCGCCGTTTGCACGTACTGTAACCACGCCGCCGCCTGCGCTGGCTTCAACTTCAGCAGCTTCGACTTCTGCCTGTGCTGCTTGCATGTCGGCCTGCATTTTCTGTGCCTTGGCCATCATTGAACCCATGTTCATTCCGCCGCCAGGTGTTTTTCTTTTTGCCATTGTGTTTCCTCCTATATTCTTTCGATATCGGCGCCGAACATCTCTATGATCTTCTCATCGCCGTCATCTTTAGGTTTTGCTTTTATCTCTACGCTAATTCCTTCCACATTGCTGTTGTGCTGTTTTATCCTGTCAAGAATGGCCTTTGAAGCAGCTTCTTTCTTTAAAAGGTCCGCTGATACGACGTCATCGCTATCAAAAACCACCTCGAGCACATTACCGTTTATCTTTGTTTCAAGGGCCATTTTTGCGTGTGTAAATACGTAATACTCTTCCTGCCTCAGGCTTTCAAGCAGCGCCTGCCAGTACTGTGACGATTCATCTGGCTTTTCGTTTTTATTTTCCGGTTTTTTTTCCGGAGCAACTGCCGGAGCCTGCTCTTTTGCTTCTTTGCGAGCTTGCGCTTCCTTTTGCGGCACTGGATGTTTTTCAGTTGCCGCCGTCTGCCTCTTTGCAGCGGGAGGTGCTTTAATGCCGTTTTCTTCAAGCTCTCTTAGCTTATGCTCCAGTCTCTCAATACGCTCTGCGCTTCCGCTTGACTTATCGTCCTGCGGAGCCATAAGAGCCATGACTGCAGTTTCAAGGACGATGTCTGCCCGCAGGTTTTGCCTCATTTCGTATTCCTTCTGTATGAGTATATCGAGTGCACGCACGCATGCACGCTTGCCGTATCTGTCCGAAAATTCTTTAAGTTCTTCAAAGCTCTGCGTTTCGGCGCCGCTGCTTATCCACATCATTCGGCGGAAAACATCGGCAAGGTCGTTTATAAGAGCTCTTGTGTCTGCGCCGGAGTCTATGATAGTGCGCAGCGTAATAAGAGCGTCCCTTTCCTGATATGAAGATATATACCCGGCAAGCTTAGTTACCTGGGCGATGTCCGTGCCGCCTAGTGCTCCGGCAACGGCGTCTGCCGATACTGCACCGAAAGCTAGGCACTGGTCAAGGATAGACAGCGCATCTCTCATGCCGCCTTCAGCCGCCCGTGCTATCATAGGCAGAGCATTTTTTTCGTATTCGATACCTTCGTTATCCGCAACTTTTTCAAGCAGACTTGATATTATATCTACAGGTATTCGCCTGAAATCGAACCGCTGGCACCTTGAACGTATCGTCGGCGGAAGCTTGTGCGGCTCTGTGGTTGCCAGTATGAATATTATATGCGGCGGCGGCTCTTCCAGTGTTTTTAAAAGAGCGTTGAAAGCGCCTTTTGAAAGCATGTGAGCTTCGTCGATTATATATACTTTATATGCACAAACTGCCGGAAGCAGGTTGACCCTGTCCCGAATCTCACGTACGTTGTCTACGCCGTTGTTGGATGCAGCATCGATCTCGATTATATCTACAGAGCCGTTTATACACGATTCGCACTCTCCGCACGGCTCAAAGCTTTCCCTGCCTATGCAGTTTACTGCGCCTGCGAATATTTTAGCAAGGCTTGTTTTGCCTGTGCCTCTGGGGCCTGCAAAAAGATAAGCATGCGATATTTTGGAGAGCGATATCTGGCCGGTAAGCACCTTAGTTATATGATCCTGCCCGACGACCTCGCTAAACTGAGCCGGACGGTATGTGCGGTACAAAGCCTGATATGCCATTCGCTTCCTCCTGCTAAAAATTCTTTATATATAATATATCATTTCCGGGTGCCCTTTGTCTATTGCTATGATGCTTTGGTTTTACTGGTAAATGCCGCTTGTCAAGAATTGATGCAGCATTTATTAGAGTTGTGCAAACGATTCGTTCATGTGTTATAATTAGGGCAATTGGTATGGTGAGAAAATCATTTGAGGTTTGACGATTGAGACTGAAGTTTATAGATAAAAGGATGTTTGCACACATAGACTGGGTGCTTTTTGCAAATATAATAATACTGGTGATGCTCAGTCTTATTGCGATTGCCAGTGCACTTTCCGACCCACTGGATGCGGAAACAAAATCGATAACTTCCGCTATAGGCCAGCTTGATGTTAGATACGTTTTTCAGCAGCTTACATGGTTTGCCGTAGGTCTTGTTGCGATGTTCGTCATGCTGCTTCCCGACTATCATAATATTGGTGAGTACTATAAGTGGATATATGTGTTAATGGTGCTGCTTCTTGTTGCTGTATTTGTATTGGGCAGTGAAAGGAACGGTACTAAAGGCTGGTTTATGATCGGCAATACCGGTTTTCAACCAAGTGAGCTTGGTAAGATAGCAATAGTCATTGTGTTGGCGAAAATGATGTCTGAAAAAGCGCAGGGTAAAAACGGCGGCATTAAAAAGCTGAAGGATATACTTCCTCTACTTGGCGTGTTTGCCGTCCCGTTCGGGCTTATACTGATACAGCCGGACTGGGGGACCGCTTTTGTCTATGCGTTTTCGTTTATATTGATGCTTATAATGGCAAAGACTAGCTGGAAGATAATATTGGGGATATTTATCGCCGCAGGCATTTCTGTTCCTGTAGCGTGGTCGCTTATGGATGTGTGGCAGAAAAACCGCATCCTAGGTTTTCTTGGGATAGTAGACGAAACGATGTCCGCACAGGAAATAAAAGATTTGACATTCCAAGCGGACAGAGCGAAGATGGCGGCGGGCTCAGGAGAGGTCACCGGCAAAGGGCTGTTTTCTTTGGGCGGCGAAACACAGTCGTCCAGCATACCGTACAACCATACAGACTTTATATTTGCATCGACGACAGAGGCGGTCGGTTTCGTAGGAGCTATGGTTATAATCCTGCTTTATTTTGTGTTGATAGGACGCACGCTTTACCTTGCCACAAGAGCAAGGGACGAGTTCGGCAAGCTGATAATAATCGGAGTGCTTGCCATGACACTGTTCCATATATTTGAGAACATCGGAATGAACATCGGCGTTATGCCGATAACGGGGATACCGCTTCCGTTTTTCAGCTATGGGGGCTCGAACCTGTTGACCAACATGCTGGCATTCGGCCTTGTACTGAATGTAAGCATGCGACGGCAGAACTGGGGGGTACAGAATGTACGTTGAAGCGATTAAAAAAAGAACGTCGATAAGGACATACTCAGACAAACAGATTCAAAAAGAAGTTTTGGAAGAAGTCAAAGAGATAATAAAGGATACGCAGAACCCTTTTGGTGCAGGCGTAAGATTCTGTCTGCTTGAGGCAGGGAAAGAACAGGGGAAGCTTGGCACATACGGCTTTATAAGAGGACAGAAGCATTACGTTGCGGGCTGCCTTGAAAGAAGCGGCAAAGACCTTGAGGGCTATGGATATGCTTTTGAGAAAGTGATACTGGAGCTTACCGGGCTTGAACTTGGAACTTGCTGGCTTGGCGGTACTTTCAGCAGGGGAGGCTTTGCAAAGTCGGCAGGGCTAAAAGAAGACGAGATTCTTCCTGCGGTAACACCGTTTGGTTACGCCAAGAGCAAAAGAAGCATCACAGAAAGAATAGTTGCAGCCGGTGCCGGAGCAAGAAAAAGAAAAGATTTTGGCGAGCTGTTCTTCGACGAAGACTTTCACTCGCCGCTGAATATAGATGATGAGAAGTTAAAGACGTGTCTGGAGATGGTAAGGATAGGCCCGTCTGCTTCCAATAAACAGCCGTGGAGAGCGGTTAGAAAAGATGACAGCATACACTTTTACCTTGCCAAAACCAAGAATTATGCGGGTAATTCTGCATATGGATTCTGTATGCAGCGCATAGACCTTGGTATAGCTGCATGCCATTTTGACCTTGCTGCAAAAGAACTCGGAATACAAGGCAAGATTACGGTGAATGATCCCGGAATTCCTTCAGAATATGAGTATTTGTTCAGCTGGGAAGAGGCGTAATGAACAACAACAAAGAAATACTAAGAAGGCTTGAAAAAATATATATTGACGCAAAGCCCGGGCTGCACTATAATAACGCCTTCGAGCTGCTTATAGCAACAATAATGTCTGCGCAGACCACAGACAGGCAGGTCAACGAGGTTACAAAGACGCTGTTCGTGAAATATCCGGACGCAAAAAGCCTTTGTGCACTCGACATTGAAGAACTGGAGCAGGCAATAAAGAGCACTGGTTTCTATAGGGCAAAGGCAGGTAATGTAAAAAGAACAGCCTGTATACTCGAGAAAGAGTATTCCGGCGAAGTTCCAATGACCATGGAGGAACTGACGAAGCTGCCTGGCGTGGGCAGAAAGACGGCCAACGTTGTTCTGTCGAACGCATTTAGCATACCGGCTATAGCAGTAGACACGCACGTTTTCAGAGTGTCTAACAGGTTGGGGCTTGCTGATTCAAAAGATGTACTGGGAACAGAAAAGCAGCTAATGGAAAATATACCTGAGGAAAAATGGTCGGCAGCTCATCATTGGCTGATATGGCACGGAAGAAAGGTGTGCACCGCAAGAGCACCTAAATGTCAGAGCTGCTTCTTGGCGGATATCTGCAGATTTGTAAAAGAGCCGGAGAGGGAATAGATGTTTATAGATAAAGCGAAAATATACATAAAAGCAGGTGACGGCGGCGACGGTTCCGTTTCTTTTCGCAGAGAAAAATACGTTGCGGCAGGGGGACCGGACGGCGGTGACGGCGGTAGTGGCGGTAACGTTATATTCAGGGTGAACGACGGCATGCGTACGTTGATGGATTTTAAATACGAGCGTAAGTTTACTGCAGGAAACGGCGAAAAAGGCAAAAAGAAGAACATGCGTGGCTCTGACGGTGAGAACCTGGTTATAGATGTACCGCCGGGCACAATGATAAAAGACTTTGAAACAGGAAGAGTCGCCGCAGATATGCGAAAGGGAGAGCGTGTACTGCTGCATGGCGGCAGCGGCGGCAAAGGCAACTCGCGTTTTGCTTCGTCAACAAGGCAGATACCGAGGTTTGCCACGCCGGGAGAAAAAATAAAGGGCAGGATGGTCGTGCTGGAGCTAAAATCGATAGCTGATGTTGGACTGATTGGTTTTCCGAACGTAGGCAAATCGACACTCCTGGCTGCGACCACCAGCGCAAAGCCGAAGATAGAAGGGTATCACTTTACGACACTAAAGCCAAATCTTGGGGTCGCAAGCATAGGACACTTTAGCTTTGTCATGGCGGATATCCCCGGTCTTATCGAAGGAGCAAGCGAAGGAGCAGGCCTTGGGCACGATTTTCTAAGGCACATCGAACGCACCCGCATGCTGATACATGTTGTAGATGCTTCGTGCATTGAAGGACGGGACATAATTGATGAATATAAGGCGATAAGGAAAGAACTCGAAAGCTATACTAAAGAGCTTACAGAGAAACCGGAAATCGTGGCCGCCAACAAGATGGATATGGACGGTGCGGATGAAAACGCTGAAAAGTTGAAAAAATATCTTGCGCCGAAAGGTATAGAGGTTTTTGAAATATGTGCAGCTATAGGCGAGGGGACGGCAGAGCTTTTGGGGCATACTGCCGACATACTGCGTAAACTGCCGGTACCAGAGCCCATTGAAGAGGATGGAATAATAGAGGAATGGGCGCTTGAGCGTCAGGAAAAGAAATTTGAAGTGTACTTCGAGGACGGCGTATATTTTGTCGACGGTACCGTCGTGCAGGAGATTATGGCAAGAACGGATCCTGAAGATCCGGATTCTATGCGGCATTTTCAAAAGCTGCTTATAGATTTCGGTATAATTAAAGCGCTGAGGAAAAAGGGCGCAAAAACAGGAGATACCGTTTGCCTTGAAGGTATGGAATTCGATTTCATAGAATAAACAAGTGGGGTATTTATGCTTACAAGTAAACAAAGAGCCAGACTGCGGGCTTTATCGCAGGAACTATCGCCGATAATATACGTCGGCAAGTCGGGAGTGACAGACAATATAATAAAACAGGCAGAGGATGCACTTTTGCCGCACGAGCTAATAAAGGGGACTGTTCAGCAGAACAGTCCGGTTTCTGCTTCCGAGGCATTAAACGAGATTGCGCAGAGGACCGGAGCACAGGCCGTGTCTAGCACCGGCAGAAAGTTTGTGCTTTATAAGGCAAACCCGAAAGAGCCAAAAATCGTTTTATAGACCAAAAAGGAAGGCAGACATCATGAAAAGGATTTTACTGATACTTTTGGCAGCGGCGATTTGCTTTTCGCTGACGGCGTGCTTCGATGGTGCCGAAAGTATGCTCTATGGACGCAGTGAGCAAGATACTGAGAAAGAGCCTGAAGCCGAGCATACACAAAAGCCGGAGCCGGTGCCATCTGTGACAGAAAAACCTGAACAAGAACCGGCGCAGGAACCAACGGAAGAGCCGACAGTGTCTGTTCAGCCGACGCAGGAGCTGCCGTGGCTGCCTGCTCCGCCCGAAACACCGCAGGTACCGGACGGTGTAAGTCAGCAGGCAATAGTTTTCATGGATCTGTATATAGATATATTAATAATCGTAGACATACCGGACTGGACATACTCTACAGAATTATATGATAGTGAAGTTTTCTTTTATCCGGAAGGTGACTTGAGCGGCAGTACTGGTTTTGCGATATCTTCAGTTTTTAAGAATGAATATAGCGCTGAAGATGTCTGGCAGGATTTTGTTACTGCGATGGAAGCGTTGTTTACAGACTTTGAGTGGAAGAGTGAAGAAAACATAGCAGTAGGAGACTATACAGCTCAGAGATATTCATTTGCTTCAGAGGATTTCAAAGGAGACTATTTTCTATGGCATTCTAAAGAAAGACTCTATATTGTTTCTTTCACGGCAACTGAAGATGAATATGAGCAGTTGTATCCTTTGGTTGAAGAAGCTCTTGGCACTTTTACAGCTGTCAGTGAAATGAACGACTAGCATTTAAAGAAAGAAAAAAATACTGAGTATATTATGGCAAAATAAAAAAGCCGCGCCTTGTTTAATAGGGTATGGCTTTTTATATTTTTAGGCTTTTTTATTTTTTATAACTATTGCGCCTGACGGACAGTTGTCTACACACCTAAAGCACATCATGCATTCGCTGTTTTGAAATTTGCCTGCCTGTACCATTTCCATAACTTCGATATCCATCGGACAGTTTTTGCTGCATTTTCTGCAAGAAATACATTTTTCCTTCTTAGGTCTGATATAAAGACCGGGGATTTTAAGCCAGTGGCGGATTTTATCTCCAGCTATCATAAACGGCGCCATCCAGCAAAGATATTTGCAGAACGCTCTGTTCCCGAAGGCCAACAGCATTATAAAAACAAGCAGTATCACTCCAAGATAGACAAACACGATTACAGGGTTGAGTATAGAGATGAAGCCTTCCGTACTGTAAAGCGGATCGATTTTTGTTATGCCCCCGGCTCTGATAAACAGATATACGATAAACCCGAGCCATGCGACCCATATCACGATCCGGAGAATGTTTCCCCAGCCGGTGGCTGCCTTTTTCTTTCTGAACGATTCACACGATTCCTGCATGCCGGAAGCAGGGCAGATCCAGCCGCACCATGCCCTTCCAATAAAAAGCGATGATAAAAAAAGCAGTATAAACAGTATGAAACTGCCTGTTATTATGCCTTCACCGGCTCCCGCAAGAATGAGCACCGGTGATAAAAAATTGATAAAAACCGGGAACAGCAAAAACATAAAAAACACGATTCCAGCTCGCAGCTTCTGTCTGGTTTTCATTTTAAAAACCTCCGCTTGATTATTCGATATTTATTGAACCGCTCTTTGCCTGTAAAACGTTCTCGAGCGTTTCAGAAATTGACTGTAGTGCTTCCTTATAATAGTTTTCGTCACTCATTTGTTGATAGTTTCGGTGCATAAATGCGCTGACTCCCAGATATACGATTTCTACAGACTTTTCCGATATTTTTATAGAGTTCTCTTCCGCTGCCTGTTTGACTACGTCCAGCAGAACGGGGAAAATGTACTTGTCTTTCAAACCATGTGCAAAAGAGTCAAACCATTCGGGAACCTGTCCGCCAAAATAGTAAAGCGACCTTGGAGCGACGCTGTTCCTTGAAAGTAGAGCGCTCATGAAATATGAGAGCTTTGCAAAGCCGCTGATGTTCATGCCAGCCAGTGCTTGGCGCAGGTTTTCGCTCGCCTGACTTATCTGTCTGTCGGCAAGTTTTTTTACAATGTTCTCTTTCTTTTCAAAGTAATAAAAGAACAAGCCCTTTGCTTTGCCGCATTTCTCGCAGATGTCAGCTACACTAACATCATCATATCCGCTTTCGAAAAACATTTCGTCCGCAGTGCTTAAAAACATCTCTTTTACATCATCAGATTTAGTCAATGCAACTCCTCCTCACTGCAGATAATATAATATCATAAAAATTGACCTGAGTCAACAATAATTTGACTGGAGTCAACTACTATTTGTGGTTGTTGAATTTTAATAATCTATATGATATACTATGTGCATAATATGGCAGGAGAAATGAGCCGTACCGATTTTTTTTGGTATGGCTTTTTTATATGTTTTTTTAGAAAGGATGCGTCTAATGATATACGATGTGGCGATTATCGGCGCCGGTGTTATCGGAAGCATGATAGCCAGAGAGCTCTCACAGCTTGATATCTCTCTTTGTGTTATAGAGAAGCACAGCGATGTAGCCGGAGGAGCAAGCAGAGCAAACAGCGGTATTGTTCATTCAGGCTATGATGCGCAACCGGGTACGCTCAAAGCAAAGTTCAATGTGCTTGGCAACGCTATGATGGAAAAGACAGCGCGCGAGCTTGGCGTTCCGTATCAAAACTGCGGTTCGCTTGTTGTGGCTTTTGGAGAAGATGATGAAAAAAAGCTGCGGGAGCTGAAAAAGAGGGGCGACAAAAACACCGTGTCGACAAGGATAATAAAAGGAGCCAAGCTTAAAGAGTTAGAACCGATGCTGTCGAAGAACATAACGGCTGCGCTTTATGCACCCTCAGCAGGTATAATATGCCCGTTCTCGCTGAGCATTGCAGCAAGCGAGAATGCGCAGCAAAATGGTGCTCAGCTGTTTCTGGAGAGCGAGGTCAAGGCTGTGGAGTATACCAGCGGTGTATATACGATTACAGCCGGAGAACGGAAGATAAAAGCAAAGTATTTAGTAAATGCAGCAGGGCTGTTTGCCGATGATATATCGAAAATGGCAGGCGGAGAAGTTTTCAATATCCATCCGAGACGTGGACAGTACATAATATTCGACAAGCTGATGCCGGCTTATACCAACACAGTCGTTTTCAGAGCGCCTACAAAGATGGGGAAAGGCGTGCTGCTTGCGCCTACAGTATACGGCAACATGCTTGCTGGACCGACAGCTGAAGATATTGACGATAAACAGGACAAGGCGACCACAGGTGAGGGGCTAAGTTTTGTAATGAATGGTGTAAAAGAGTTTGTATCGGAGATAGATACGAAAAAAGCGATCACAGAATTTGCAGGCCTGCGTGCCGTATCGCCGACGCACGATTTTATTATTGAAAAGTCGAAGAGCGCAGAGAACCTCATAAACGTTGCCGGTATCGAATCACCTGGGCTTACGGCCGCTCCGGCTATAGCTTCATATGTAAAAGACATTCTAGTTTCTATGGGCATTAGCAGCATTAATGACCCAAAAGCGACAAGAATAAGAAAACCAATCGAAGTTTTTGCAAACGCTGATAAAGAGCGTCAGAAAGAGCTGATAACGCAGGACAAAAAATATGCCAATATCGTATGCAGATGCGAACATGTTACAGAGGCGGAAATAATCGAGAGCATAAGGCGGGGAGCAAGGACTGTTGATGCGGTAAAGTTTCGTGTTAGCACCGGTATGGGAAGATGTCACGGAGGCTTCTGCCTTCCACGAGTGGTGGATATTCTCTCAAGAGAGCTTGGCAAAGACTACAGCGAGATAACAAAGAGCGGCGCAGGCTCACAGATCCTCACAGGGAGGACGAAATGATGGATATTAATATAAAGGCGGATGTAGCCGTAATAGGAGCCGGGCCAGCGGGCCTTGCGGCGGCTATAGCGGCAAAAGAAAACGGAGCGAGGAAAGTAGTTGTGATAGACAGGGAAGCGTATAAAGGCGGAATACTTCCTCAGTGCATACACGACGGCTTTGGCTTGCATATATTCGGTCAGCAGCTTACAGGTCCTGAATATGCTGCACGCTTCATAGATATGGCGCAAGAGGCATGCGTAGAGTTCCTGATGGAAACCATGGTGATGAGCATAGGCAAAAACAGAGTGATAACAGCAATAGGAAAGTCCGGCGGTATGATAGAGATTCAGGCAGGGACGATAGTGCTTGCTATGGGCTGCCGGGAGCGCAGCAGCGGAGCGTTGATGCTGCCCGGAGAGCGTCCGGCGGGCGTTATGACAGCCGGTACGGCACAGCGGTTCGTCAACATGGAGGGTTATATGCCGGGCAGAGAAGTCGTGATACTTGGTTCGGGAGACATAGGGCTCATCATGGCAAGACGTATGACGCTGGAGGGAGCTAGAGTAAAGATGGTGCTGGAGATTCTTCCGTATTCCGGCGGGCTTACAAGGAACATAGTTCAGTGCCTGGACGACTTTGAGATACCGTTGAAACTCTCGCACACCGTTGTCAGCATCCACGGCAAGAAGAGGGTGGAGGGAGTAACGATAGCAAAAGTGGACGATGAGCTAAACCCTGTCAAAGGAACCGAAGAATACATAGCCTGCGATACTCTTCTTTTATCGGTAGGGTTGATACCGGAGAACGAGCTTGCCAAAGACCTTGATATAGAGATGGACACGATTACCGGAGGCGCAGTTGTAGACAGTGACATGCAGACGAGCTTCCCCGGAGTATTTGCATGCGGAAATGCGCTGCAGGTTCACGACCTTGTAGACTTTGTGACGGAGGAAGCAAGGCGCGCGGGCAAAGCTGCGGCACAATACAAGGAAGCGGAGAAAGTAACTGTGGATGCAGTTGCGGGAGACGGGGTTAGATATGTTGCTCCGCAAAAGCTTGTGCGTGACGGCAAGGAGAAAAAGCTCTTTTTCAGAGTGAAAGGCATTACTAAAAACAACTATACCGTAGCAAGAAGCGGTGGAGAGATAATAGCATCGAAAAAGCGGATAAGGTGTGCACCGGGAGAGATGGAGAACCTTACTGTCAAAGATGAAGATATAAAGGGAGATGTGATAGTCAGCTTGGAGGAGAAAGAACAAAGAAAGATGACATGTATACTCTGTCCTGTCGGCTGCGAGATAACGACGCAAATGCAAAATGGAAAGATAAAAAGCATTTCGGGCAACGCCTGCAAGCGTGGTGAAAAGTATGCACAGACAGAGATAAAAGACCCGCGGAGGACTCTTACGACGACGGTGCGTGTAAACGGAGGTGCTCTGCCGCTTGTGTCTGTGAAATCGGAAAACCCGCTGCCCAAAAACAAGCTTTTTGATAGCATGAAAGTGATTGTAAAAACAACGGCCAAAGCGCCGGTAAGCATAGGCGATGTAGTAGTTGCTGATATTCTGGGCACAGGTGTGGATATCGTTGCTACAAGCTGCACAGATTTGATATAATAAGGTATGGACAACGTCAGAGAGATGCAGTGCAGAGGTGCGCTTCATTTTCACAATTCTAAATGGCTGCCTTATAAATACGACATAAACGTATACCGTGGATGCAGTCACAGATGCGTATACTGCTATGCCCAGTATTCACATGAATATATCGGCGGCGGCAGTTTTTTTGGTGACATTTACGCAAAGACTAACGTTGCGCACGTTTTAAAGAATGAGCTTATGACTTTTAAATCGCAGACGGTCAACCTCGGCGGTGTGTGCGACAGCTATCAGCACGCAGAGCGTGACATGAAGCTGATGCCTGAAGTCCTAAAGGAGCTGGAGAAACACAATATACCAATCGTTTTGTCTACAAAGTCCACACTTATACTGCGTGATATAGAGCTTATTAAAAAAATGGATGCGCATATCGCATTCACAGTGACTACTATGAACGAAACCGTGGCAAAACTTATAGAACCGGGTGCGCCGACGCCAAAGGAGAGAATAGCGGCAGCGGCGGAGTTTGCCCGCAACGGCGTTAAAACGGGCATACACATGATGCCGATAATTCCGTATCTTACAAGCAGCGCAGACAGCCTTGAGGCCGTATACAGGGCGGCAAAGAACGCAGGAGCAGGGTATGTGCTTGCAGGAGCGCTTAATCTGAAAGGCAGCACGAGGCAGGGCTTTTTTGACAGCGTAAAGACGGCATTTCCGTCGGAGCACAGCAGAATCTATGGACTTTACCGCGACCGTGAGGAGTACAAAAAATATAAAGAGCAGCTAAAAAGCACGCTTGGTAAGCTCAGGAAGATGTACGGCATGCAGAGCTATGGGGAGCTTGAGAGTCCAAAAGAACCAGAACAGCTCTCGTTTTTATAAAGAAAAAAGAAGCTGTGAGGGGCTTCTTTTTTGCTAGCCTCGGCATATTATTGCCGTATGGCTTTATGAGGGGGTTTCTGCCGGCATTGTTCCGGCAAAAACTGTTTACACTATTTCTATTTCGCATGCACAAGTGCTTATACCGTGCTTTTGCTCGCTCCAGTACATAATCAGAGCTTTGTTTTTATCCGTTTTGGTTATAGTTGAATAGCCAAATTTAAAATCGTCGAAGCTCTTGAACGGGTTATCCGTTTTAGGTACAGAATCCGCTCCGTATATCGTGACGGCGCTATCTGTGTCGAAAGTGACGCCTCCGTCGTAAGACAGCGCCGCTTTTATACCGGGGTTTTTCGAGAATCGCTCCTGATACACCAGCACGAAAGTTTCGTCATCGAAGTACATAGGGGAGACTATCTGCATATGCATGTCTATTGGCTGCGCAGGCTCGAAAGTTTGCCCAAAGTCACGGCTTATGCTGCGGTGGTTGTCGAGGTCTTTGTCGCCGTTAATGTCGAAAAACCAGTAGTAAATCAGCAAGTTACCGTCGCCGTCTATCGTGCATCTGCCGTCACCGGCAAGTATGCCTTTAGCGTGCGGTATTTCCGATACCTTGTCGAAAGTCTTGCCGCCGTCGGTGGAATATATGAACCTTCCCTGTATGCTCTCATTATAATCTTTGCCGTAGTGGTTGTGCATTTCTACCGGGAAGCCTATTGTGCCGTCCGGCAGTTTCACTATCGCTCCGGGAACAATTATATCTTCATGTTTGAAGGCTATGTCTTCTCCTGCCGACCAGGTTTCCCCATTGTCGTAAGAGCGGCTTATCCGGACGCTCATATTCTGCATACCGTCAGAGACAGGGTCAAAAAGCGGCTTTGAGTTGTCCGTATCTATCATGCCATATACTGCGATGAGGTTGTTTTCACAAAGCTCTGTTACGTAGCACATAAGAAAACCTTTGTAAGGGCTGCACTGTGCATCGCTGATGTTGGGCGGCGTTACAGGCTCTATCCTTCCTTCATCCGGGAAATAGCATACTGCGGCTGTTCTGCCATATGGGTCGTGAAGATTTGTTATCTGCCGAGCGCATACGAAGAAAGAACCGTCGGAAAGCTTTGCGGGCAGACAAAAGTTATAGATAAACTCTTCGTCCATATCTTCGATTACAGTTACGTTGTTTTTCTTGACTATACGTTTCATGATAAACTGCTCCTTTGTCATTGATAGCAATATTATCGTACAAGCATCGAAGCATGTCTATAGTATAATCAGCTTATTTTTCGAACTTTCATGTCTTTGCAGGTGTTCTGAGCTCTGCCGGAAGGCATGTGCCTGATCTTGCTTTGTCTGTCGTCAGGTTTCGGTACAAGATACGGCCTTGTGCGTTTGGTTCGGCGCTCTTTTAATTCGCTGCGTTCAATGAAGAACAAAACTGCTGCAAACAGCAGAAACAAAACTGCGGCCCCGATTATAACTGCGCTCGATTCTCCGATTCTTTCCCACATGATTATTCCCTCCGCTAAACATTACTTTAACTATATTGTACTCACGAGCTGTCCGTTTTTTGGGACTTGGGGTAGCCAGAGAGAAAATTCCTGATGTTTTATCGTAAAAAAAGGAGCATAAGCTCTAAATTACATTAGTTATCTTGAGTGATCAGTCATTCATCGGGTTTTCAATTACATAGTATACGACGTCTGCACCGTAATAATGAGCCATGCCAGAGAAATGCAGACCTGCTTTCTCCAATACACGGATGGATGCTTTGTTTTCGGGAAGCGCAACGGCTGTTATTTTCTTAAGTTTTAGTTTATTAAACCCATATTCGACAAGCGCACATGAAGCTTCAGTTGCATATCCGCAGCCCCAATACTTTTTAAGATAACGATAACCTATCTCAATTTCGTCGGTATCGTCAAGGTGCTTTAGAGTCGTCCAGCCAATAGGTTCATCAGTTTCTTTTAGACAGGTTACCCATAAGCCGAGGCCCGGATTGTTTTTATAATACTGAAATGTTCGCTCGATCGAAGCTTTGCACTGGCTGATAGTCGTCTCTTTGCCTGTATATGTAGAGATATACCTCATAACTTCGGGGTCGTTGTCAAGCTCATATAAAAGCATATGGTCCGCTCTTGTAAACTCTTTTAAATATAAACGCCGTGTTTCAATTATTTTTTTCATAATACCTCTCCCTGCAAAATAAAAAAGAGGGGCATATTTTTACCCCTCCTTAATTCAAGCTTATTCTGTTTCTTCCGGCTTTGCCGCAGGTTTCTGCGGAGCAGGCGCTGCTTTTGCTTTCTCTTGCTTCGCGGCTTGCATCTGCTTTTGCAGCTCACGCTGCTTGTCTTTGCCAAGGTACTCGGGAAGCTCCATGCCTGCCATGTCAAACAGCTCGTTCATGGGCGGCAGGCTCTTCATCAACCCAGAAAGGAAGTTGGCGGTAGAAGATTTCCCGCCTTCTGTTCCGCTGTCCCAAACTGTTACCTTGTCTATCTTTAGATTTTTTATTGCCTCGACCTGAACCTTGATGATGTCTTCCATCTTATCTGCTATCATCATACGAACAGCAGCGTTTGCATCACCCTCTGCGGATTCTATTATCTTTCCGAAACCGTCAGCCTGTTTAACCAACATCTCGTTAAGACCTTTAGCCTGTGCCTGCATTTTAAGGAATATGGAATCTGCTTCACCTTTTGCGATACGTCTGAAACGCTCTGCCTCGGCTTCTGCGTCAATCTCAACTTTGCGTTTTTCAATCTCTGCCTGGACGATTATATCCGCTTCACGGGAAGCTTTTTCTTTGCTTGCTCTTTGAAGCTCTGCAGCTTCTTCGGCAGAATATGCTTCTTCGAGAGCTTTGGCAGACTGAACTTTTTCAGCTGCGGTTGCACGCCTTAAGGCCTCTGCTTCACGCTCACGCCGCTGTGCATCAGAGTTAGCAACCGTTATCCTTGCTGTGTTTTCACCCTCGATAGCCTGCGAGTTAGACTGCGCAACGCTGACTCTTTCGTCCTTTTGCGCAAGGGCTTCACCTATAGAACCGTCTCTGTTCTTTTCTGCAACGCTTTTTCTTGCGTCATTTATAGCTTTTGCAGCAGCTTCCTTACCAAGAGCTTCGATGTAGCCCGATTCGTCGTTAATATCAGTAACGTTAACATTTATAAGCCTAAGGCCGATCTTCTTAAGCTCGCTCTCAACATTGCTTGAAACTTCGGCAAGGAAAAGGTCTCTGTCCGTGTTTATCTCTTCAATGTCCATTGTAGCAACAACAAGACGCAGCTGACCGAAGATGATATCTTTTGCAAGTTCTTCTATCTCAGTAAGCCCAAGGCCCAAAAGCCGCTCTGCAGCGTTTTGCATTATGCCCGTCTCGGTAGATATACCAACTGTGAACCTTGAAGGTACGTCTATTCGAATGTTCTGTTTAGAGAGCGCATTTGTAAGGTCTACCGTTATCGACATAGGTGTCAAACTCAAAAACTCATAGTGCTGGAAAACCGGCCATATAAAAGCAGCGCCGCCATGTATGCACTTTGCGCTTAGCGAACGCCCGCCCTGCTCTTTGCCGACCTTACCGTATATAACTAGTATGCGGTCTGAGGGACACTTTTTGTACCTTGTCAGCACAGCAATAAACATCGTGAATAGTATGACTACTGCAACAATTATTAGTATCAATCCGTCCATAAATATGCTCCTTTATTTTTTCACTATCAGCGTATTGCCGACAGTATCTATTATTTTAACCGTTTCGCCGGTGGGGATCTTTCTTTTTTCGTCTGTTACTGCTTCAGCTTCAATAAGGCGCTCTTGAACAGTGACCATTACCTTGCCTGTGCCCGAACGAAGCGGTGGAATGGGTATGTATACACTGGCCGTCTTGCCTATTGCGTTTGAATAGCGTATATTGCCGCTCGACTGAAGATTTTTAACTGCATAAAATATCAGCCCGATGACGAACATCGCAAATAAACCGGCCACCGCCGCAATAACCACTATCCACACAGTGTGAATGCCCGAATGGAAAAGCGCAGCGCCTGACCAGCCGAATATGCAGAAGAACGCTACAATGCCCCGTGCGGTAAAGAACTTAAAGCCGTACATCGCTCCGGGTTCAAAGCTCTCAACATCAGCATCAGTATCTGAATCAAAGTCGGAGTCAGTGTCAAAGTCTGCATCAGCGTCTGCATCAACGTCAAAATCAGCATCGGTGTCGGTATCGAAATCAGTATCTGCGTCAGCATCGGCGTCGCTGCTTCCAAGACCAATCAATGTCATAACAGCTTGTATGAGCAGCACAACCGTGAAAGGCACGGCAATATAATAAAAAACATGCTGCAGTGTTGCCAAAGAGTTCCACCATTCGACCATGTAATCACACTCCTTTTAGCGGCATTATATCATAAACCTTTACCATTATAAACAATTTTTGGGAGAAATTTTTTCTGTTCAGGAAGGTTGGTTTATTGAAAACTGACGATTATTATAGATAGAAATGCAACAGCTGCACCGGCATATTTTATCTTTGTCATTCTCTCTTTGAAAATGAATTTATTTAGGAACATAGTAGTGACAAATGAAAGCTGGGAGATAGGCAGTATAACGCTGATGTCACTCTGTTTCATTGCTTCTATCACTGTAGAAACGCTGATGAAGATCATTACTCCGCCAAGCGCAGCATAAAGGAAAAACTTTGCCTTTTTCGGAGTTGCGATAACAGGAGGATTTTCACCGGCTTTTTTACGCTTATAACGCTTGTAAGCTAGGATGGAAAGCAGGATTACAGAGAAAACGACATATCTCCAGAAAAATACTGCAAAAGTATCTATTTTATCTAACGCAGCATATTTATTGACTACGTTTAGTGTAGACAGAAGCAGGCAGGCCAACAGTGCTGCGATAAAAAACTTGTCTTTAAAAATTCCTCTTGACGAGGGCTTGCCATCATTGTTTAATGAGTTCTTGCTTTCACTGAAGCTCAATATCAGCATTGCGGCACAGCATAAGACAATTGCAATTATCTTGACCAGATTAACTTCATCTTTAAAGAACAAAAAGCTGAATATAATGCTCAGGATGAAGCTTAGTCTCACTATGATGGTATATACCGTTCTGTTTTCGCCATACATGCTTATTAAATAGGCATAGTATGCACCGAAAGCAATAACGCCGCAGAAGAAACCGTAAAAGAGGTTTATAGGGCGAAAAAGGTCTATTTCGTTAATTAGGCAAAATGAAAAACTGATAAGGACTGAAACGACAGCCAGCACGAATAAAAATTTATTTTTATCGCCTTTAACACGCTGCGTATTCTGTTGTGTTGCCAGGTCGTGTCCTGAGTTTGCCAGCATAGTGACAAAAGCCAGGATGATTCCCTGATTCATTGCAGTATCCTCAATACCGGAAATGATTATCCGGCTTTCTTTTACGACTGTATAATACTTCTAAACTTTACATATGATACGACAATAATTAAAGCTTGTCTATACGCAGTTTATTATTTGTTGTTTTCTTATGAAGCGGTATAAATATACCGTTTTAAATTTAAATAACAGCAGAAACACTATATAATATAATGCGCTATTAATAATTGAAGATTGGACGAAGGGATAAATCTAGCTGCCAAGAATCGATGAAAACTTCTTTTCGTCAAAGGGCTTTTTTCTGCTGGGGCAGTTCTGTCTTTGGCATAGCTGACAGTTTACATAATCTATGTCTGTCTCGAAGTAAAAACCGGATACTGATTTTGCAGGTATCATAAGCATACTATCGGTAAGTTTTACACCGATAAGCTCTTCCACGTTTCCGAAAAGCGAAAACAACTTTGTTTGTTCGCTTATTGGCCAGTCTGGCAGAGAGCCCGGGCTCATTGAAGCCATTTTTTTAATATCGAAGTCGGTTTTTATACGTTTTCGTAAAGCCAGCATAGCCTGCCCGAGAGCGTCTTCCATGATTGTATTCATCCACCAGCCATGAAGGATGTCGCTCACGGTTTTCGAATACTCTTCTATCTCAGTACCGCACGTTGCAACGTAGGCAAAAACCCGGTGGATCCCTTCCAGGTTCTTTGGCAAAACAGTACTGAGCATCTTGCGGTCGCCCAGAACGACATAATCAGAGCTGCTCTCTTCAATAAAAATGGGCTTGTATACTGCTTTTGGTCTTGCAGCTGCAGCTGCTTTTTTAAGGATCTCCGCAAGCTCCTCATACTCATCTGAAGAAGGCTCGATGTGCAGCTTCTTTGCGATAGCTAAATGATCGATTTTGAAAGGTATTTCAGTAAGGACATTCATATCCATTAGGAACTCCTTTATCGGTTTGATTGTATTATATTATAGCTGTAAAAATAGTTCCACATTAATTTATGCGTAAGGCAATATAGAAAAAACGGCTCTGTTTGACTGGCTGCTGTCCATATTCTTCGCTTAACGTTCATCTACACATAGTTATTACTGCAGATTTTGTTGTATTATTATCTCCTTGTCAGCGACAATTTTTAATAGGAATCCCGAAAAAACTTTACACCCGGAGCTGTTATAGTTTAAGATAGCTTATAAGGAGCGCATATGATAAGATTCGGACCGGCAGGCAATTCAGAGAGCTTTTACAACGAAGGCTATAAGCGGACAACACAGGCTTTTTCATGGCTGAGACAGAAAGGCCTTGATGCCTATGAGTATTCATTCGGGCGCGGTGTGCGTTTGAAAGAAGCCACCGCAAGAGAAATCGGCGAAGAGGCGGCAGAAAATGGCGTTGCTTTAAGCGTGCATGCTCCGTATTATATCAATCTTGCTACGCTCGAAGAAGACAAAGCGGCGGGCAACCTTAGATACTTAAAAGAATCGGCGCAGGCTGCAAAATGGATGGGAGCAAAGCGTGTGGTTTTCCATCCGGGATCGCAGGGAAAGCTTTCGAGACAAAAGGCCTTCGAGCGTGTGAAAAATGAACTGGTGATCGTGATGGGCAAGCTGGACGAAGAAAAGATGCTTGAATCGGTGGCGCTGTGCCCAGAGACTATGGGCAAGATAAGGCAGATCGGAGACCTTGACGAAGTTATAGATTTATGCAAAACGGACAATCGACTCATCCCCGCAATAGACTTCGGGCACCTGCATGCCAGAGGCAAAGGTGCAATTAACACAACGCAGGACTATACAGATATTCTTGATAAAATAGAAAATGAACTTGGGGGAATAAGGGCAAAGCACTTCCACGTCCATTTTTCAAAAATAGAGTTTACCGGAAGCGGCGAAAAAAAGCACAGGATATTTGAAGATGAAGGCTACGGACCGGATTTTAAACCGCTCGGCAGGCTTCTGGCGCAAAGAAAACTGGAGCCGGTAATAATATGCGAGTCTAAAGGCACCATGGCAGAGGACGCAGTGAAAATGAAGCAAATATATGAACGGGAGCTGGAAAAGCTATGAGAATAGAAAAATTAAGAGAAAGTCTAAAAGAAAAAAATATTGATGCGGCACTAATAACATCTGTTGAAAATGTAAGGTATTATTCCGAATTCACGGGAGATAGCAGCGAGCTTCTGATAACAAATAGCGAATTGTTTCTGTTCACAGATTTCAGATACACGGAGCACGCTCAGAGGGAAACCTGCTTTGATGTGGTGGAAACAAAAGGACAGGACAGAGTAGAGACGATATTCAATTACGCTTCCAGAAGCAGCGCTGTAAAAGTCGGTGCAGACCTAGCGAATGTGAAGTATCCGGAGTACAAGAGTTATCTTGAGCACATTGATGAGCAAAACTTTTTAGATATAACGGCGGACATTTCAGCTCAGCGGCTTGTAAAGGATGAGGATGAGCTTAGCGCTATTAGAAAGGGAGCAGAATACAACGACCTTCTTTTTGAGCATCTTTGCAGCATAATAAAACAGGGCATGAGCGAAAAAGAAATAAAGGCAGAGATAATTTATTTCATGCTAAAGAGTGGTGCACAGGTCGCTTTCGACCCTATAGTTGCCTCCGGAGAGAACTCCAGCCTGCCGCACGCTGTGCCTTCAGACAGAACGTTCCGGCCGGGCGATTTTATAACGATGGACTACGGATTTAAATTTGACGGATATTGCAGCGATTTTACACGCACTGTTGCGATTTGCGAGGTAGACAAAGAGCAGCAAAAAGTATATGATATTGTAAACGAGGCAGCAGAGCAGGCGCTGCCGTTGCTGAGCCCCGGCGCTGAGTGCGCAAAGGTTGATACTGCGGCAAGAGACTATATAACTCAGCACGGCTACGGACAGTATTTCGGGCATGGGCTCGGTCACGGGGTTGGCATGGACATACACGAAGCCCCCACGCTAAACGGACTTAGTAAAGACGTTTTGCAGGCCGGTATGACAGTGACTATAGAGCCGGGTATATACATAGCAGGAAAATATGGAGTGCGGATAGAAGACCTTTGTGTGATTACAGAGGACGGCTTTGAAAACTTAACAGC
Source organism: Christensenellaceae bacterium (assembly GCA_963666505.2). Classification (GTDB taxonomy): domain Bacteria; phylum Bacillota; class Clostridia; order Christensenellales; family SZUA-584; genus JABGQS01. The sequence goes on from CAXXXL010000003.1 coordinate 1,037,514, forward strand.
CGCACCACGTGAATTGATAATATTATAATTTATGGAGGAAGATGAATGGTAACTGCAGGAGATTTTAAAAAAGGTCTTACTATAGAAATAGACGGAGCTGTTTGGCAGATAGTGGACTTTCAGCATGTAAAACCAGGTAAAGGAGCAGCATTTGTCAGGACGAAGATAAAGAATGCTGTGACAGGCAGTGTTCTCGAGAAAACATACAACCCGACTGAGAAGTTCCCCAAAGCCCGTATTGATACGAAGGAAATGGAATATCTGTACAGTGACGGAGATTTGTATTATTTCATGGATAATGAGACATACGAGCAGCTTCCGCTTGGAAAAGAAAAGGTTGAAGATGCACTGCAGTATATAAAGGAGAACATGACGGCGACTATAAAGTTCTTCAAGGGAGAAGCTTTTTCGGTCGAACCGCCGAACTTTGTTGAACTTACTATCACTCATACTGAGCCCGGCTTCAAGGGCGACACCGCAACAGCGGGCAACAAACCGGCAGAGCTGGAGACGGGTGCGAAGGTAATGGTGCCGCTTTTCATAAACGAAGGCGATGTCATAAAAGTGGACACCCGAACCGGGGAATATATGGAGAGGGCATAAGGCTCAATAAAACGAATAGACAATTCACACGGCAGCCCGGTAAAGGTTGCCGTTTTTTATAGAAATAGCTTATATGTATTTCAACTGGCTTAAAAAGGAGAATGATTATGAACAAGGTGGTTTTAACTGACAAGATGAACGAAGACCTTGATCTTATCCGGGAACTTCTGGAGCAGACGGATACGCAGCTTGTCGTGAAGGTGTGTGAAACGGAGCAGGAAACGATCGATGCGGCTCGCGACGCAGATGCTCTGTTGACCGCAGACCCCACGTTTTTTACGCCAAAGATGATTAGCAGCCTAGAGAAATGCAAAGCAGTGTTGGTGATGAGCATAGGCACAGATGCTATGAACATAGAGGCGCTGACGAAAAAAGGCATCATGCTGGTAAACGTTCCGGACTATTGCCTGGATGAGGTTGCCGACCATGCGCTGACGCTGCTGCTAAGTGTGCACCGTAAGATAAAGTTCTCGGAAGAAAAGCTGCGTGAACAGCTCGAATACCGTCCCAAGCAGCTTCGACCGATAAAAGGCCTTGCCGATACTTTGGTAGGCATATACGGCTTTGGCAGGATAGCTAAACGCTCTGCAAAGAGACTGACTGCTTTTGGATGCAGGCTGCAGTTCTGCGATCCTTATATATATGAAGACTATGAGAAAGACGGTTTGTTTGTAAAGAAAGTCAGCTTTGAAGAGATGATGAGGACATCTGACGATATACTCATCCATGCACCGGCTACAAAGGACAATTATCACATAATGAACGACGATGTCTTTGGCTTGTGTGAAAATAACCCGTACATAATAAATGTGGGCAGAGGTGAAGTAATAGATGTGGAAGCGCTCTCCCGTGCAGTCTACAGCGGCACTGTCAGCGGAGCGGCTCTGGATGTACACGAGAACTACAGCGACTTGAAGCCGGACGATGTTATATTTACAACACCTAACATACTTCTTACGCCGCACAGCGCATGGTATTCAGAGCGTTCTATGCTGAATATGCAAAGAACGGTTGGGGAAGAGCTGAACCGTGTCATAAGAGGGCAGATACCGAAATCTGTGGTCAATCGAAAAGAGCTGGGGTTATAACCTGGAGCATAGCAATCTAAATACGAACCTAAAGAACAGCTGCCTAGCTTTTGCCTAGGCGCTCTATCTGTTTGTCTGCTTTTCTGTAGTAGTTTCTATAGAATTTAAAATACCCTTTCGTATTTTCATTCACATAGTCTGCCTTTATATTGTTGTCCAAGAGTATCTTCTTAAAATTATATGCGCCGTTCACCTTCATAGGCCGAAGCAGTCCCGGAATAACCGCGTTCTTCGGGCAGAACATAACGCAACGCATACACATGGTGCACTTACCATCGAATTTTAATTTGCCGTTCTTGACGCTTATGTTTCCTGCGGGGCATTCTCGCACGCATTTAAGACACATATTACAGCGTTTGCTTGCAGTGTATAACCGTCCGTTGAAGATTGCGCCCGGCTGCTGAACCTTGAAGATTGCAGAGAATATGCGGTGACGCAGCTTGAAACGCATATCGTCCCGCCTGCCGTCAAGAAGGTCCTGCACCAGCAATGGACACAGTTTTTCATTGTATTGGTACATCTGCTTTGTAAGCTCGTCCTTATAACGAAACACTATGTTATACGGCATAAGCAGGTGCCTGTCTAGCATAACGTCAAAGCCTTTTTTCATAAGCAGCCTGTAAAGCTGCTCCGATGAAGCATCGTTGACGTGATACGGTTCTCCCGAAGTTTTCAATATAAAAGCTTTGTGGTCCGAATCAGGCAAAGACTTAACAAAGTCGATAAAAATCCTTGGAGCATTGAAAGCGTGCACAGGATAGGCAAAGCCGACATATTCAAAATCGTTTGGAGAAGGCACGTCTTTGAAAGGAGCGCTCACACTGAAAACGCTCGCTTTGATGCCTGCTGCCTCGAAAGAAGCTGCAGTAAGCTTAGCGGTAATAAGCGTATTGTCCGTACCCGAAAAAACATAAATGATTGCAGTTTGCATTTAATCCTCATAATAAAATAAATATAATATCAAAACAAGTATAGCATAATTGGGATAGGATTTAAAATGCTTTTATACGATTGTGCCTGTAAATGAAAATGTGATATTATTATAATTACAAAGAAGTTTACAGGAGGTAGAATAATGAAAAGCTATAGGAAAGTGCTGGCGCTTGATGTACCAAAGCGCAGGCAGATGATCAACATAACCCCGCAGGTAGATGAAGCCCTGCGTGAAAGCGGTATAAAAGAAGGGCTGTGTCTAGTTAACGCAATGCACATTACCGCAAGTGTGTTTATTAATGATGACGAGTCCGGTCTTCATGCAGACTTTGAAAAGTGGCTGGAGGGGTTAGCGCCGGAAAAGCCGTATTCGCAGTATGCTCATAACGGCTTTGAAGACAACGCCGACGCACATTTAAAGCGCACGATAATGGGCAGAGAGGTAGTCGTCGCAGTGACGGACGGCAAGCTCGACTTTGGCCCCTGGGAGCAGATTTTCTACGGAGAGTTTGACGGTAAGCGAACCAAACGCATTATGATAAAGATAATCGGTGAATAGAAAGGCCGATTTTTGTTGAAATAAAAGCATTGTTGGGTTATAATTTTCCACAAAGCGTTTTTTATTATTTTAGGAGGAGAATTATTATGGCTTTAAAAGGTGCATGTATATTCGGGCAGTCGGGCGGACCGACTTCGGTTATCAACGCAAGCGCAGCGGGTGTGTTTACCCAGGCGCTAAAGGAAGAGAACATAACAAAGGTTTACGGAGCCGCTCACGGCATTAAGGGCGTTCTTGAAGAGATGCTCTATGACATGGGAGAGGAAGATCCAAAAGAGCTGGAGCTCTTAAAGACGACACCGTCTTCTGCGCTTGGTTCAGTAAGATATAAGCTGGCTGATGCTGCGGACGATGAAACTGACTATAAGCGTATGCTCGAAGTTTTCAAGAAGTACGACGTTCGTTATTTCTTCTATAACGGCGGCAACGACTCTATGGACACTTGTAACAAGATAAGCAAGTTCATGGCAAAGTCGGGCTACGAGATGAAAGTAATGGGCGTTCCAAAGACCATAGACAACGACCTTTGGGCAACGGACCACTGCCCGGGTTTTGCAAGCGCAGCAAAATATATCGCTACAACTATGATGGAGATATATCAGGATGCACGTGTTTATGACACTGGCACTATAACGATAGTCGAGATAATGGGAAGAAACGCAGGCTGGCTGACGGCAGCTTCCGCACTCGCAAACGTTAAAGGCGCAGGACCGGATTTCATCTATCTTCCGGAGCGCGACTTCGACATGGACGATTTTCTTAATAAAGTCGAGAAGCTGTATAAAGAGACCGGCAAAGTCATAGTAGCGGTTTCTGAAGGCGTAAAGGACTCTGACGGCAAATACATCTCGTCATACGGCAGCAGCATGACAGACTCAACAGACTCTTTCGGTCACGTACAGCTCGGCGGCCTTGCATATACTATCTCAGGTTTTGTAAAAGAGAGAACGGGTGCAAAGATCCGTGCTATCGAGTTTAGCCTTATGCAGAGATGCGCTGCTCACGTTGCTTCCGCAACTGATATAGAGGAAAGCTTCCTGGCCGGGCAGACGGCGGTTAAAGAAGCTGTTTCCGGCAAGACGGACTTCATGGTCGGCTTCAAGTGTGACCGCACAAATGGCTATAAATGCGACATAGCAATGATACCGCTTGACGACGTTGCAAACGCAGAGAAGAAGATACCTGAAGATTGGATTACTGCAGACGGCGTTGGAGTAACGCAGGAGTTCATTGACTATGCGCTTCCGCTCATTCAGGGAGAGACCCCGCTTCCCAAAGAAGACGGCTTGCCAAGGTTTGCAAAGCTTAAAAAAGTTTTAGTTAAGAAATAGAGGGAAAAAGGCAGAAAGCGGCTGTTAAAACAATAGCCGTTTTTTGTTTGCAAATATCGTGTTATAATATCTACAAGCTATAACAACGGAGGAGCTATAGATGACTACTCAAGAGCAAAATTTAAACAGACTTCACTCGCTGGCGGTGTTCCGCAGCCTCCTTGGTGACCCTGTAATTAAACGGTTGGGGAAGTTGCTTGCTGCGGGTGAGCAGACAAACGAGCAGATTGACAGATACAGCGCATTTGCAGGCGAGCTTTTCGGCAGGGGCGGAAACCTGTCCGAATATATATTGAAGTGCGTTTTGGAAGACGAGAACGTATATATAATACAAAAGGCGCAGGGCAAAAGCCCCGAACCAGCGCTGGAAGAGAGCGTCAAACAGGAACTCAAAATACTGGAGGAGATATCTGCCCTTACACCGGAAGATTTCACCGCAGATATAGATTACAACGGCTATCTGCCAAAGTGGAACACAAAGCAGACAGACTTCATCTCGGCATACGAGAAACGGCTTGGGCGGCTGGAAGTTGAAGGCTACGGCATATTCGCAAAGTACTCTAAGTTCCGCTTGCACGGCGGCGAGATAGTTCCTGTAAAAAGCTCTGATCCAGTACGCCTTAGCGACTTCAGCGGCTATGAAAAACAGCGCAGTATGGTGGTCAACAACACGCTGACTCTGCTAAGCGGCAAACCGGCGGCCAACGTTCTTCTTTACGGCGACGCAGGCACAGGCAAGTCCTCCACCGTAAAAGCCATCATAAACGAATACCAGACCAAGGGCCTGCGGCTCATAGAGATAAGCAAGCGGCAGGTTGCAGACATACCTGTTGTGATAGAGAAGCTGCGCAAGAACCCGCTCAAGTTCATATTGTTTATAGACGACCTCTCGTTCTCTCAGGAAAACGATGACCTTTACGAGCTGAAAGCCGCACTCGAAGGCTCGGTGTCGGCAAAGTCGGCAAACGTCGCCATATACGCCACCAGCAACAGGCGGCATCTCATCAAAGAAACATTTTCAGACAGGCAGGGCGACGACGTGCACAGGAACGAGACTATGCAGGAAATGTGGTCTCTCTCCGACAGGTTTGGTCTGCGTGTCGGCTTCATGGCGCCGAACAAAGACCTCTACCTGAAAATCGTTCACGAACTCAAAGACATGTATAAAGTGCACATTAGCGACGAGGAACTCGACCTTCTTGCAGAACAGTACGCCATCGGCGGACGCTCCCCAAGGGTAGCACGGCAGCTTATCGAGCATTTGAAGAGCATCGAAGGGGATGGGTAGTAATAAGCAATTAAGATATTAACGGCAGTCGTGAGGCTGTCGTTTTTTGTGTAAAAATATGTTATAATTATTTTATGAGAAGTAAATTCATTGAATTTAGAAGGGCCTGTTTATTTAAAATTTATAAATATTTACCACTATTACGTAAAAAAATCTATTTAGTGGGATTGCTATTAATATTTTTTGGGATAGTGTTAGATGTATTAAGCTATTTTGTAAAATTGCATCCTGTTGATTCGAGTTATATATTTTATGTTTTTTCTGCGCTTGCAACTATAGCGGCTCTGAGCGGAACAGTTCTTACATTAATCATTAGTTTGGTAAAAGAAAAATATATTGGGTTTTCGATCAAAGAGATTCTTCATTTTAGGATCAATCAGTTAAAGGTTTATCATATTATACCGACTTCACTAATAACAATAGTAATTGCAACGGGTTTCTTAACTTTTGGATTCATAAATTCGGTCGTCTGCATTTTGGTATTTATAATTTTATCAACAATACTCTACAGTGACTATGTTTGGAGAATGGTTACTAAAGATAGTTTTTGTGTAGAAATTGTTAAGAAAGAGTTAGAAAGAGTTATGAATGATAATGTTGATAAAGAGAAAATTGACGTTATCGAAAAATTATTTAATGAATATATCATTTATGCAAATCTAAGAGCACTAAAAGAAAGTGAAGAAATATTAGCATTAATCAAATTTAGTATAGCAAAAATTGATAATGAGAATAAGGAATTTGGTCTTATTGTTGATAAGAAAATGGAGGAAGCATTTTTATCAACTGTTTCATCTGTTAGTGTTATTTACGCTATTGAGAAGCTTTTTTCACTATATAACAAAGATGACAAAATGTTATATTTGTTTGATAAAAGAAGAGTAATGCAAAAACAAATTAAAAAACTAATGTTTTATGGAGATGAAAAATTATATACAAATCCTTTTATAAATATGTTTGATGGGATTTTAGACTCAAGAAACCTTAATAAAGAAGAAAAACAATTCGTACTATATCAATACTTCAATAGTATCTTTTTAAATCAGATTGTTTCACGGAATTACAGGAAAGAGCTAATATATAGGTTTTTAAAGCAAGTAACGTATTTCTATAGTGATAAAGATATTGAAGCTAATGAGGTACGAAGAAAAGTTATTGTCTCAATAGTTTATAATCACGTTTTAATAAATCAAAATGACAGACAAAGAGAATACCTGTTTAGTAATTTAATAATGGAATTATCAAAATTTGAGTATATTGAGAATAATCAACTACTAGAAACCATAGCTTCTATTTATCAAGTTCTGTATTCTTATACATTTTTAGAAAAAGAGATGATAACAGAAGAGCATAGAGAAAAATTAAAGAAATTAGTTTGTTTAGCAGGTGATACTATTAATAACGCAAAGTCAACTTTTATTGATTTGGTGGCTAGTCACGGGGTTGGATTGGTAAAGACTATTTTTTATTGGGTGGGGCACGAAGATAACTATAAATATTTCACAGAATATTTTCCTGATAATATGGGAGTTAAATCGGCAGTATGGGACAACGACTCCATTTGTAGATTTGCATTTGCGACATATTTACTTTTCAATAACTATCGATTTCTTCAGCCGTTTGAAGTAATCGAGAACTGGGACTCAATCGAAAACAAAACTAAAAAACGAGTTTTAAAAGCTTTTATAAATTGTTTTGATACTAAAAGTAAAAACCTTGAGTCATCCTTTAAAGATGAATTAGAGCAGATTTCTAATTGGCTAGGATTAGATGTTGAATATAATAGTGTATTCTATGGTAAGCTTTTTGATAATTTGAACGAAGAATTAAGGGCAATTAACAATCTGATGAGTGGGGAGGAAGCAGAGGCTATTATGCCGGACATAGAAGAAATCAATGAGAAATTGAATTCAAGGATTCAGAATGAAAACCTCTATGGTTACGATGCTAGACTTCCGATTACAGAGGAAAAAGAAATATTGTTGAAACCAAGCATTATGAATCTCGAACAAGGTAAAGATTTTTTGGCGGTTTCATCTATTGTGTTTTGGAAGATAAAACACTTGCTTAATAATATTGTTGAGACAACTTTACGAAAAATAGACTTAAGCTTCGACAAAGAAGGTGTTAGAGAACTACTTGCTCGTCTAAGAGAATATAACATAGATGGAAGGAACTACAAATATGTTGATGATTTTGGGTTTGAGGAAGAGACTAAAGAGCTTCCAGAGTTTAAGGAGCTAAAAAAGAAAATTGAATCTATAGAAGAATGTACTACTCCACAATATACAAGACGGTTGTTTTTTGAATGTAATAAAATGAAATTTAATGTGAAAGTTACAAATTATGATTTAGAAGAAATTAACGATATTGAAGCTGATTCGTTTTTGGAAAAGTTTAAAGTTGCAGAGGGAATGTATAAAATTGACGATGCTTTTTACAATAAAAGTATGGGGATTGATTGGATTCAGAAAGAATATAGAAGACAGCATATATCATTGAAGATAGCAAAAACTATTTCAAAAAACAGTGGTTTTATTATAGATTTTAAATATTAACAACCCCTATGAACACAAAACCTACCCTTTATTTTTACTCCCCTTTACGTTATAATTGTTTTTAATATGAAGCATGGAAGAATGGAAGACTTTTTTTGTGCAGTTAATAAGGAGCGGAGTTATGATTTGGAACGAGGCAATCGAGTGTGCATCAAGGGATAAAATCGAAGCCATTCAGCTGGAAAAACTCAAAAGCACGGTAGAGAGATGCTATAACAACGTAGAACATTACAGGAAAAAGTTTGATGAGATCGGCCTTAAACCGTCGGACATCAAGACGCTTTCCGACATCACAAAAATTCCGTTTACGATCAAGGACGACCTAAGAGACAATTATCCGTATAAACTTTTTGCAGTTCCAATGAAAGATGTAGTAAGGATACATGCTTCTTCGGGCACGACAGGTAAACCGACTGTGGTCGGTTATACTAAAGACGATCTTGATATGTGGTCAGAAGTTGTTGCTAGGCTTGCGTGCGCTGCGGGTGCTACACCCGACGACATAGCACAGATATCGTTTGGATATACGCTGTTCACCGGCGCTTTCGGTCTTCACTATGGGCTGGAGAAAATAGGCGCTACTATAATACCGATATCCGGCGGCAACACAGACCGCCAGATAAACGTAATGCAGGATTTTGGTACAACGCTGCTTGTCAGCACGCCGTCGTATGCGCTCTATCTTGCGGAAGCCGCCCAGAAGAAGGGTATCGATACCAAAAAGCTGCCGCTCAAGATCGGCATGTTCGGCGGAGAAGGGCACACGGAACAGATGCGTGCCGAGATAGAAAAAGCGTGGGACATGGTCGCCACAGAGAACTACGGACTCAGTGAGATAATCGGCCCGGGAACATCGGGCGAGTGTATATACAAGAACGGCATGCACATAGCCGAAGACCATTTCTATTGCGAGATAGTCGATAAAGAAACACTTCAGCCTGTGCCGATAGGGGAGCCGGGCGAGCTTGTCATAACGTCGCTTTCAAAACAAGCGCTGCCTATCTTGAGATATCGCACGAAAGACATAACGTGGCTGATACCCGAGAAGTGCGAATGCGGCAGGACGTCTATGCGCATGGCAAAGATACAGGGGCGTACGGACGATATGCTCATCATACGTGGAGTGAACGTCTTCCCGTCACAGATAGAAGGAGTGCTGCTCGAGGTAGACGGAATCGGCCCGCACTACGAGATAATCGTACGTAAAGACGGCTACATGGACAAGATAGAAGTGCTCGTAGAGCTTGTGGACGCAAGTCTGCTGGAGAGCTTCAGTGCTCTGGAAAGAATAGAGCAGAAGATAAAGAACGACCTATTTACCATACTCGGCATAAGCGCAGACGTAAAGCTGGTCGAGCCTGAGTCGCTAAAGCGCTTTGAAGGAAAAGCACAAAGGGTTACAGACTTAAGATAGAAGAATTTTAGATATTATAACAAAAGGGAGATATACATGGCAAAACAATTGATGCTCGGTAATGCCGCCTTTGCGAGAGGTGCATACGAGGCGGGGGTAACGGTAGCCGCCGCATATCCCGGAACACCAAGCACGGAAATAACAGAAAACGTCGCAAAGTATGACGAGATCAAAGCGCAGTGGGCGCCTAACGAAAAGGTAGCGCTTGAGGTCGCGATCGGCGCAAGCATCGGCGGAGCAAGGGCACTTTGCGCAATGAAGCACGTCGGCCTAAACGTTGCAGCAGACCCGCTTTTTACAGCAGCGTATACGGGCGTAAACGGCGGTCTTGTTATAATAGTAGCGGACGACCCGGGAATGAACTCGAGCCAGAACGAGCAGGATTCAAGGTTCTATGCAAGAAGCGCACATCTTCCGATGATAGAGCCTTCGGACAGCATGGAAGCTAAAGAGTTCGTCAAGACAGCTTTTAAACTGAGTGAGAAGTTCGATACCCCTGTGCTCGTGCGCTCGAACACACGTCTTTCACATTCGCAGGGCATTGTGGAGCTTGGGGACAGGCAGGACGTGCCGCTAAAGGATTATGAAAAGAACATAGCGAAATACGTTATGATGCCGGGCATGGCAAGAAAACGTCATGTCGTGGTGGAACAGCGTATGAAGGATATAACACAGTACGCAGAAACAAGCGAGCTTAACCGCATAGAGATGGGGGATGCTTCGATAGGAGTCATCACCAGCGGCGTAACATACAACGATGTAAAGGAAGCGCTGCCGAAGGCAAGCGTATTAAAGCTCGGGCTTATTTATCCGCTGCCGGAGCATACCATAAGAGAGTTTGCCGGCAAGGTAGACAAGCTGTATATAGTTGAGGAGCTTGAGCCCTTCTTCGAAACAGAGATCAAAGCTATGGGTATAGAGGTGATCGGTAAAGATATCTTCACGGTTCAGGGCGAATACGGCGCAAACATGATATCGAAGGCGATAACGGGCAATGAACTTGAATCGAGAGACCCCGGCCAGCTTCCGATGAGACCGCCGGTAATGTGCCCGGGCTGTCCGCATAGAGCAGTATATTATGTGCTCAACAAGCTAAAAATCAAAGCGACTGGAGACATCGGCTGCTATACGCTTGGTGCATTAGCGCCGCTTGAGTCTATCGACGCATGTGTCTGCATGGGCGCGAGCATAGGCATGGCGACGGGTTTAGAGAAGGCACGGGGTAAAGACTTTGCCAGAAAGCTTGTGGCTGTGATAGGAGACTCGACTTTCTTCCACTCAGGCATAACGGGCCTTGTTGACATGGTCTATAACGGCGGGACATCCACAGTTATAATACTCGACAACTCAACCACAGGAATGACAGGACATCAGGACCACCCGTCTACGGGCAAGAACCTCAAAGGAGACATTGCTCCTTCTGTGGATATAGAAGGGCTTGTGCGTTCGATAGGCGTGAAGCATGTGCGCACGGTAGATCCGTTCGACTTAAAAGAGCTTGAGAAGATATTAAAAGAAGAAACGCAGAGGGAAGAACCAAGTGTTATAATAACAAAGAGAGAGTGTGTTCTGCTCGACAAAAAGAATATACTCCCGCCATACTTTATAAACGAAAACTGTACGAGTTGCGGTATGTGTATGAAACTCGGCTGCCCGGCTATAGAAAAGCGTGAGGATGGCATGGTTTCCGGGGTCCCCGCCGAAGTAAGCTTCGGTGGGGTGAAGATTAACGAGACGCTATGCACCGGCTGCGGGCTGTGTGCAGAAGTCTGCAGATTCGGCGCTATAGAAACGGCAGGTGAAAACAATGGATAAACTAAACAGCAAAGACGTTTTAATAGTGGGGGTAGGCGGACAGGGCACGCTTCTAGCAAGCAGGATCTTAGGGAATCTGGCACAGTCGCTGGGTTATGACGTAAAGCTCTCTGAGGTGCACGGCATGGCGCAGCGCGGCGGCAGCGTCGTTACGCATGTTCGATTCGGCGAAAAAGTATATGCACCGACGATAGACGAAGCGGGCGCAGATATCATAATAGCTTTCGAGAAGCTGGAAGCATACCGCTGGATAGGCAAGCTCAAGAAGGACGGCAAGATGTTCGTGAACACTCAGGAGATAGCGCCTATGCCGGTGATAACCGGCAAGATGAAGTATCCTGATGATATAGAAGAGAGTATCAAACAGAATGTGCCGGATGCGTTGTTCGTGGATGCGCTATCAATGGCGAAAGAGGCTGGCAACGCAAAAGCTGTAAACACTGTGCTTATTGGCGTTTTGGCAGCCAGTATGGATATAGACAAGCAGGCGTTTATAGACGCTATAAAAGGAACTGTGCCGGAGCGGTTTATAGATATTAATCTGGCTGCGTTCGAAAAGGGCTATAACAGTATATAAGGAGAGGTATAATGTATTGGAACAAAGATATCGAGTGTATGGACAGAGCACAGCTTTCTCGGCTGCAGGCAGAAAAGCTTAAGGTAACTGCGAAAAAGGTCTACGAGAACGTACCTTTCTACAAAAAGGCGTTTGACGAAAAGGGCATCAAACCGGATGATATCAGATCATTGGATGATCTGAAGCACCTTCCCTTCACGGTCAAGAATGACCTGAGGGACAACTACCCGTTTGGGCTGTTTGCAGCTAAGCAGGAGGATATCGTCAGAGTACACGCTTCTTCAGGCACGACAGGCAAACCGACTGTTGTTGGCTATACTGCACGGGATATCAAAAACTGGGGAGACCTGATGGCGAGGACGTTTGTGTTCGCCGGCGGCAACAAGAACTCAGTAATACAGGTGGCATACGGCTACGGACTGTTCACCGGCGGTCTTGGCGCACACTACGGAGCAGAAGCGCTCGGTGCCATGACCATACCTATTTCGGGCGGCAATACTAAACGTCAGATAATGCTGATGCAGGACTTCGGCACGACGATAATAGCATGTACTCCTTCATATGCGCTTTTCATGGCAGAGACCATGGAAGAGATGGGCATAGATCCTAAATCGCTAAAGCTTGAAGCGGGTGTATTCGGTGCAGAGCCGTGGACAGAAGCTATGAGGACAGAGATAGAAAAACGCCTTGGAATACTCGCTATAGATATATACGGCCTTAGCGAGATAATGGGACCGGGCGTTGCGAGCGACTGTGAATATAAAAACGGTCTGCATATCAGCGAAGACTTCTTTCTGCCGGAGATAATCGACCCCGAGACGCTTGAACCGCTGCCTTACGGGCAGGAGGGCGAGCTCGTAATAACAACGATTGATAAAGACGGCATACCGCTGATAAGATATAGAACGAGGGACATAACATCGCTGAATGCTGAAACATGCGGCTGCGGAAGGACGATGGTACGTATGAACAAAGTCTTGGGGCGCAGCGACGACATGCTGATAATCCGAGGCGTAAACGTCTTCCCGTCGCAGATAGAGGAAGTGCTTGTCGGTTTTGCCGACGTTTCTCCGCACTACCAGATAGTTGTAGACAGAGTAGGAAATTTCGACAGGCTGGAAGTTCAGGTAGAGGTCGAGGGAGAAATGTTCTCCGACGAAGTAAGACGTCTTCAGGAACTGCAGGATAGAATAAAGGCAGAGATTCAGACTGTATTAGGTATAAGCGTTAAAGTAACGCTGGTTGAGCCAAAGACTATAGAAAGAAGTATGGGCAAGGCAAAGAGAGTAATAGACAAAAGAAAAGAGAACTCCTGAGACTAAGTAACTCATAGTTCAGACTTTGCACCCCGAATAAGAAAGGAATGGTTATAATCATGGTAAGACAATTATCCGTTTTTATTGAGAACAAACAGGGAAGGCTTGCTAAAATAACAGGGCTGCTGGCAGATGCTGGTATTGACCTGATAGCGCTCTCTATTGCTGACACGACCAACTTTGGTATAATGCGCTGCATCGTTGACGACCCGGACAAAGCTGTCAAGGTGCTCAAAGACGGCGGATTTACGGCGAATCTTGCAGAAGTGTTCGTAGTAGAAGTCCCGGATGAGCCAGGCGGTCTTTCAAGCGTACTCAAAGCGCTAGACGAAGCCCATATCAGCGTAGAATACCTGTATTCATTCGTATGGGATCAGGATGAAAATGCTCTGATACTGTTCAGGGTGGAAGATATCCAAGGAGCGCTGAAGAAGTTTGAAGAGAGCCATATCAAACTACTCAGCGCACAAGATATATCACAGAAGAGATAGATAATGCTGATAAGGCCTACGTATGCAAAAGTCAATCTGGCGGCGATAAAGCACAACATAGCCGCAATCAAGCGCAATATAGGCAAGTCGTCTATGTTTTGCGCTGTCGTTAAAGCTGATGCATACGGACACGGTGCAGTTATGGTTTCTCATGCCGCTCTTGAAGGCGGTGCAGACTGGCTTGCGGTTGCGTTGGCTGAAGAAGCAAGGGAGCTGCGGCAAAACGGCATAACAGCACCGATACTGGTGCTCGGCCCATCATCGCAATGGCAGTGGGAAGTTGCATCGAAGCTCGATATCAGCATGAGCGTGGTGTCGGAAGACTGTCTTCAAAGCGCTGTTGAATCTGCCAAGCAGTGCGGCAAAGTACAAAAAATCCACCTTAAAGTTGATACTGGCATGAATAGGGTTGGTGTTAGAACAAACGAAGAACTATGCCGGTTACTTGACATCATAGAGAGTGAACCTCTGCTAGAGCTCGAAGGGTTGATGACACACTTCGCATGTGCGGACGAGGCTGATAAAGCTTATACGCAAATGCAGGCAAAGCGCTTTGGCGAGGTTGCAGATATAGTGAAAGCACGTGGTTTTTCACCGATGCTTCACGCAGCTAACAGTGCTGCTTCCATAGATCTGCCGGAGCTTTCTTTCGATATGGTTAGAGTAGGCATATCTCTGTACGGCTGCTACCCTTCAGACGAGGTAGATACAAAGACAGTATTAAAACCTGCTCTTTCGTTCCATACACATATATCGTTCATCAAAACAGTGGACAAAGGCGACAGGCTGAGCTACGGCGGCACATTTACGGCACCGGAGAAAATGCGGGTAGCTACACTTCCTCTGGGTTACGCAGACGGCTTTTCACGTCTCCTCTCCAACAAAGGAGAGGTGCTCATTCACGGCAGGCATGCAAAGGTGCTTGGAAGAGTATGCATGGACCAGATACTTGTAGATATCACCGAAATAGAGATGGCGAAGCTGCATGACGAAGCCGTGATAATCGGATGTCAGGAGAAAGACTGCATTACTGCCACGCAGGTTGCTGATATGATCGGCACGATAAACTATGAAGTGCTGTGCAACATTTCAAAGCGTGTCCCAAGGCTTTATTATGAAAAGTGACATACGGAAGCGATTGATAACGCAGCGGCAAAGCTTGAATAAGCAATGCAGCAGCAAATCAAGCAAAACAATCTCAAAGAAATTAACAGAGCTTGGCTGTGTCCATGATGCAAAATGCGTCATGGCTTATTTAGCTTTCAGAAACGAAGTGGATTTAAAACCGTTCCTGGAGTTCTGCAAAGAGAAAGGCATCAGGACCGCACTGCCAAGAATAACGGGCGAGGGTGTAATGGAAGCTGCAGAGTATACAGATAGCAGTGCTATGCATAAAAATAAATACGGGATATATGAACCTTCGGATACGTGTGATATCGACAAAGAAAAGATTGATGCTATAGTAGTTCCAGCGGTTGCGTTTGATGAACAGAAATATCGCCTAGGATACGGCGGCGGCTATTACGACAGATTCCTTGAAAATACGAAAGCAGTGAAGATAGGCGTTTGTTTCGATTTTCAGATTGTGGACAGGCTGCCAAAAGAAGAACATGATATCAAGATGGACATGGTGATAAGTGAAAAAAGAATACTGGGAGGCGCTCTATGAGAGTCATAGCCGGTAAATATAAAGGCAGAAGGCTCGAAAGCCCGAAAAGCAACATCATTCGTCCGACGACAGATAAAGTCAAGGAAGCTGTATTCGGTTCGATGCAGTTCGATATACCTGGGGCAGTTGTTCTTGATGCTTTTGCGGGCAGCGGTGCGCTTGGCATAGAGGCGCTGAGCAGGGGGGCGGCCCACGTCGATTTTGTGGAGAAAAACTCCGTTTGCCTAAGAACGCTGAATGACAATCTTTCTATAATAGATTCTCAAAACTACAGCGTTATTAAGGGAGATGTTCTTAAAATCACTGACCGCTTAAAGAGCTATGATATAATATTTCTCGACCCGCCTTATGACGAAGGGCTGTATCTTCCTTTTCTGGAAACGGCAGCGGAACACGGCCTTATAAAAAACGGCAGTAAAATTGTAATGGAATGCCGACGAACATTTGATTTTATACTTCCAAAGATGTATAATTTTATAAAGAAGAAAGACTATGGTGATATTTCGCTATGGTTTTTAGAATGCGGAGACTAAATGATGAAATGCGTTTATGCAGGAAGCTTTGATCCGATAACCTGCGGGCATATAGACATAATTGAGAGGGCAGCCGACAGTCTTGGCGAAGTTATAATAGCTGTGCCTGTCAATATCGATAAGAAGTATACCTTTACACTGCAGCAACGCATAGAGCTTATAAAAAAAGCCACGGCTCATATAAAAGGCGTAAGCATATGCAGTGTAGACGGGCTGCTTGTCGATTTCGTAAAAGAGTCGGGAGCCAGCCTTATAGTAAAAGGTCTTCGGACTATGTCAGATTTTGAATATGAGTTTCAGATGGCTTCTATAAACAGGACTCTTAGCAAGGACATTGACACTTTTTTTATGATGTCTGCTCCTGAATTTTCATATTTGAGCTCTTCTCTTGTAAGAGAAGTAATCCGCCACGGAGGCGATATAACAGGTCTTGTACCGGATTGTATAGTAGAAAATATCAAAACATATATTGGCGGGTGAACACATGAAATTATTAGAACTGATTGACGAACTAAAAGAAGAAATCAACGAGAGCCCAAAATCTGTTTTTTCCAATAAAAAAGCTGTTGATGCAGAAATATTACTGGAGCTTCTTGACGACCTTATAAGTGCCGTACCGGAAGAGGTAGAAGAAGCTAAAAAACTGTTGGCAGAAAAGCATAAGGTTCTTGAGGACGCTAAAAAAGAGGCTGAGAAGATAATTAAAAGCGCAGAGGAAGAGCTGGCAAGAAAGGTAAGCGAAGACGAAGTTACAAAAGCGGCGGAAGAGAACGCAAAAGAGCTTATGCTTAAAGCTAATGCCAATGCCAAGGAAATAACTGTCGGAGCAAAGGAATATGCAGACGATATTATGAAAGAACTTGAGCTTTATTTTAGTGACTATCTTAAGCTTGTAAGAAA
This sequence comes from Christensenellaceae bacterium, assembly GCA_963666505.2. Lineage (GTDB taxonomy): Bacteria > Bacillota > Clostridia > Christensenellales > SZUA-584 > JABGQS01. Next base: position 1,054,589 of record CAXXXL010000003.1, read on the forward strand.
GAACAGGATGCAGCTTTCAGGCAAGCGTAAGACTGAAAGAACGCTGGAAAAATAGGCTGCAACATAGAGCATATTAAAGCCGCAGAACTTAAATGGACTGCGGCTTTTTGATTTCATCAGGCAATTCTGAAGCTATAAAGTAATCAACTTTCAAGCATAATCAGTTTCTGGGTATAGTCACGTGAGGTATCGTTGAAGGGCGGCGTGTTTTGAGTCAGAGCATAAACGTCGGATGCGCCGATATCCAGCCTTGAGTATCCGTCCGACTTGCCTGTAACAAGAGGGGCATAGCTTTTCTTGGAAAGAGCCGACAAAACGCCGCTGTTTTTCACTGCCAGAATATGCAGATGTTGTGGCAGCTTTTTATTGTGCTTTTCTACCATGCTGCGTGTTATACCGAAAAGCGCATACAAAAGTATTCTTGAAATACGGGTGTATGTATATCGCTTCGTTTTTATTCTCTCTATAAGCTCCTGTCTTGTTGTGCAGTTTTTTGCAGCTTCAAAGATGCGATTTTCAAGGCCTTCCGAAACTTCGTGCAGCGTACTTATATATTCCGGGCCGCCGAGACGCAGTCTGTACAAGAGTTCATTATCAAAATCTTCAGGGAACACAGGCAGCAACCCTCTGCCCAGCATTGTGGAAATGTATCCGGCACACTCGTCCGGCATAGAGGCCAGGCCCTTTGAAAGGTTGCCTTTTTGCACCGCAAGCCTAATTGCCGTGGCGCTCGAGAGCTCTGTCGAGATGTCCTCGCTGTGATAGCCTTGACCGACACGCTTTATTGCAACTGGCTCTATGGGGGTTCTCGTTTTATATATTGCTTTTATGTACTCGACAGCAAGGATTGCGTTCGGCTTTGCGATATCCTCTGAAGCGTCGGGGAAAGCCGCCTGCATACGGGCTTTTGGGAAGCTGACTCCGCTGGCGAGGTTTTGCTTGAGCGAGCGCTTGAATGAGCGCTGCTCCTTGAAAAGCGTATAAGCCGTTTCTTTAAGAGTTTCGATATCGTCCGTTTCCGAGCCAAAACTGATATAGTCTGCTCCAAGGGCATCTAGAGTGTTTATACCGCCATAGGCAAAGCCTTCTGCGCTCTGTACAGCGCTTAGCATAGGCAGCTCTATCACGGCATCCGCGCCGCCTAAAACAGCGCAGTATGCTCTTGTCCATTTGTCGAAAAGAGCAGGTTCGCCACGCTGGACAAAGTTTCCGCTCATAACGCAGACAACCAGGTCGGCACCGGTTTTTTTGCGGGTTTGCTCAATATGTATCTTGTGTCCGTTGTGAAATGGATTGTATTCAGACACAATTCCGCATATTCTCATAATTTCTCCTTTTCAAACAGGCTAAAGTTATATATAATGGTTTGGTGCTTTTATTATAACACTACTTGAGGAAAGTTGTTTGAATAAATAATTTCATTTTTTGAGAGGAGTAAGACTATATGGGCTTAATGGACGAGATCAAAGGCAAAGCGAAGCTTAGCAAGAAGCGTATCGTTTTGCCGGAAGGGACAGAGGAGCGCACCATCAAAGCGGCCGAGACTATATCCAAAGAAGGCTTTGCGGATGTTACGCTGATTGGCAGGGTAAGCGAGATCAAGAAACTGTCGGAAGGGCTGGATTACTCGAATGTATCGATAATAGACCCCGAAGAATCGGATAATACAAAAAGCTATGCCGAAAAGTTTTATGAACTTAGGAAACACAAAGGAGTAACACTGCAGGCCGCAGAGAAACAAGTGCTAGACCCGCTATACTATGCCTGCATGATGATAAAGGCGGGCGATGCGGACGGAATGGTAGCAGGAGCAATACACACTACAGGGGACACACTTAGACCAGCACTTCAGATTATCAAAACAGCACCGGGAATTTCAGTAGTATCAAGTTCATTCATAATGGAACTTCCAACTAAAGACTTTGGACACAACGGAATATTGATGTTTGGCGACTGTGCGGTAAATCCGAACCCTAACTCGGATGAGCTGGCTGCTATTGCCGTTTCAACAGCAAAAACGGGTGCGCAGCTTGTGGGCATGGAGCCAAAAGTGGCGATGCTTTCTTTCTCTACCAAGGGGAGCGCAAAGCACGAACTGGTAGACAAGGTTGCAGCCGCTACGGCAAAGGTCAAAGAACTCGATTCTTCTCTGTGCGTAGACGGGGAGCTTCAGGCGGATGCAGCGCTTGTTGAAAAGGTCGGACAGCTAAAAAGCCCGGGCAGCAAAGTCGCCGGAAAAGCAAACGTGTTGATATTCCCGGATCTTCAGGCCGGCAATATCGGGTATAAACTCGTGCAGAGGCTTGCGGGTGCAGAGGCAATAGGACCAATATGTCAGGGTCTTGCTGCACCGGTTAACGATTTGTCACGTGGATGCAGCGTTGAAGATATTGTATCGGTTGTAGCTATAACAGCCGTTCAAGCACAAAATTAGGAGGAAACAATGAATATACTGGTTATTAACGCAGGAAGCTCGTCACTTAAATACCAGCTTATAGAGATGGTAGAAAAAGAAGTAATTGCAAAAGGAACGGTTGAAAGAATAGGCATTGAAGGCTCCAACCTGGAGCACAAGCCGAATGGAAGAGATGAGATAGTAATTACACAGCCGATGAAAGATCATACAGACGCTATAGCCCTTGTGCTGGCTGCACTCACGGATAAAGAGCACGGCGTACTAAAGAGCATGGACGAAATAAGCGCCGTCGGACACAGAGTAGTTCACGGAGCTGAGTATTTCTCAGGCAGCGTTATTATCGACGATAAAGTAATTGAAGCTCTGGAAGAATGCTCAGAGCTTGCACCGCTTCACAACCCGGCAAATCTTATGGGCATAAGCGCATGCAAGAAGATAATGCCCGACGTTCCAATGGTCGGCGTTTTTGATACAGCCTTCCATCAGACCATGCCGAAGAGTTCTTTCCTTTACGGACTTTCATACGAAGCATATGAGAAATTCCGCATCCGCAGATACGGTTTTCATGGTACTTCACATAAGTTTGTTGCCCAGCGATACGCAGAGATAACAGGAAAAAACTTTGAAGACTTAAAGATAATCACCTGCCACCTTGGCAACGGCTCAAGTGTAACGGCAGTTAACGGCGGCAAATCAGTTGACACTTCCATGGGTTTTACTCCGCTGGAAGGTCTTGTTATGGGTACTCGCAGTGGTGATATAGACCCGGCTATCGTTCCATACCTGATGGATAAGATGAGTATGGACTTGGATGAGACCATTAACTATCTTAACAAGCAGTGCGGCGTGTGGGGGCTCTCAGGCGTTTCGAGCGACTTCAGAGATCTTTGGGATGCAAGAGAAAAAGGCAACGACAGGGCAGGAACTGCTCTTAAGGTCTTCTGCTATAAGCTCAAGAAATTTATCGGTGGATATGCAGCAGCTATGGGTGGCGTTGATGCTATTATATTTACGGCAGGTATCGGTGAGAATGATTACCGTGTACGTGAATGGGCAGTCGAAGGGCTGGAGTTTTTAGGCGCACAGATCGATAAAGACATAAATGAGGAATTCGGGCACGTAAGAGGAAACGACATTAAGTTGTCTACTCTCGATTCTAAAGTTGAGATATGGTGTATACCGACCAACGAAGAGCTTGCCATCGCCAAAGAGACGTATGTACTTTGCAAATAGTATAGACAAAATAATGGGCTGCATGTATAATGTAGCTTGAAAGGAAACCTGCCTGCAGCAAGGGCGCTTACACAGGGACTTTTCGACGTGACTGCAAGCGAAAAGAAGCGCAGCGGAAGGGTAACAGCCTTTTTTCGTAAAGTATATTGTAAAAAGTGCCCGGAGGTTATTTCCGGGAATATGGGTGGCACCACGGGTAAATCTCGTCCCTGTCAATTATTGATGGGGACGTTTTGTTATAGTTTGAAACAAGAGGTGAAACATGCTTACAAAAGCGCCGAAAGGCACAAAAGACATACTGCCCGCAGAAAGCTATAAATGGCAGTACGTGGAAGGAATCATGAGAGATGTTTGCGCAAGATTCGGGTACAGGGAAATAAGAACCCCCGTATTTGAGCATACAGAGCTTTTCCTTCGTGGCGTGGGCGATACGACGGATATAGTGCAGAAAGAGATGTACACGTTTGAAGATAAGGCAAAACGCAGTATCACACTCAAACCGGAGGGAACTGCAGGTGTCGTACGCAGCTTTATTGAAAGTGGCATGGCAGGAGCTGCACAGCCTACAAAGATGTACTACCTTGCTTGTCCGGTGTTTCGCTACGAGAAGCCTCAGGCCGGGCGGCTGAGGGAGCATCACCAGTTCGGTATTGAGTGTTTCGGTTCGCAGGAACCGTCCATCGATGCTGAGATAATTTCAGTTGCCCTGACAGTTTTTAAAGAGCTTGGAATAAAAGGGCTGGAACTCAATATAAACAGCATAGGCTGCAAGGAGTGTCGAACCGGGTATAACAAAGCACTTCTGGCTTATCTTGATAAAAACAAGAGCGGATTATGCAAAGACTGCAGGCAGAGGATGAAAACAAATCCGCTGAGGGTGCTTGACTGCAAGCAGGATTCTTGCTCTAAGATAGTAGCTGATGCTCCAAAGATGATAGATTATCTTTGCGGCGAATGCTCAGAGCATTTTGAAGGGCTTAAAGGCAGGCTGGCTGCTGCAGAGATAGATTATAAAATTAATCCGCTTATAGTGCGGGGGCTCGACTACTACACCAAGACGGTGTTTGAGATAATATCCACGGATATCGGCGCTCAGGGCACGGTTTGCGGCGGTGGAAGATATGACGGGCTTGTAGAAGAGCTTGGCGGAAAACCGACTCCGGGGATAGGTTTTGGCATGGGCATGGAACGTTTATTGCTGGTCATAGAGTCACTCGGTATAGAGATACCAGAGCCGAGCCTTTGCGACGTCTATGTCTGTACGTTGGGTGAAAAGGCAGCAAAAACCGGCTTTGGGATAACAGAAGAACTAAGAGCAGCCGGGATAAAAGCAGAGTGCGATCACATGGGCAGGAGCATGAAAGCCCAGATGAAATATGCAGGCAAGATCGGTGCAGCAAAGGTAGTTATAATCGGCGAAGACGAGCTTGATAAGAACGAGGCTGTGGTTAGGGACATGACGCAGAGCGAAGAGACATCAGTGGCGCTGGACAGGCTTGTTGATTTAATTAAAAAACTGAAGGCATGAGAGCCATTCACTATACGCATAGTGTTATAAACAGAGTTTAATAAAAGTTTTTTGCCGTGTGCAAGAAAGGAACTATACATATATATGAGCGAGTTTTTACAAGGATGGAAAAGAACCGACTACTGTACCAACTTTACAGTTGACGATGTCGAAAAAGAGGTAACACTCATGGGATGGGTGCAGACAAGGCGTGACCTTGGTGCGCTTATATTTGTTGACCTGCGTGACAGGACGGGGCTTATGCAGGTCGTTTTTGATGAGTCTAAACTGCAGACGGATTTTTCTCCGGCAGAGCATTTGCGGCATGAGTTCGTTATAGCTGTAAAGGGGCCTATAGTGCTTCGTGACGAAGAGACGATAAACGATAAGCTGCCTACAGGCCTAATCGAGGTTTCTGTAAGAGAGCTTAAGATCTTAAGCCGTGCCCAGACGCCGCCTTTCGAGGTGGACGATGAAACTGCAGTAAGAGAAGAAAAGCGTTTGAAGTATAGGTACATAGACCTTCGCCGTCCTTCCATGCAGCACAACATGCTTGTTAGAAGCAGGATTTCGGCAGCAGCAAGGGAATACCTTACAAATAACGGGTTTCTGGATATAGAAACGCCTATGTTGACAAAGAGCACGCCGGAAGGAGCACGTGACTATCTTGTTCCGTCAAGGGTTCATCCGGGCAGCTTCTATGCACTGCCGCAGTCGCCTCAGACGATGAAGCAGATTCTTATGATGTCAGGATTCGATAAGTATTTCCAGATAGTCAAATGTTTCAGGGACGAAGACCTGCGTGCAGACAGACAGCCTGAGTTCACTCAGATAGACATTGAAATGAGCTTTGTTGACGTGGATGATATAATAGAAATGAACGAAGGATTGATAGCGCATATATTCAAAAAAGTCATGGATGTGGATATCGAGCTTCCGCTGCGGCGTATTTCATACAGGGATGCTATGGACAGGTACGGTTCGGATAAGCCGGACACACGGTTCGGGCTAGAGCTTGTAAACGTCAGCGATATAGTAGAAAAATCAGACTTCAAAGTGTTCGCTTCAGTTGTAAAGAACGGCGGCAGCGTAAGGGCAATAAACGCTAAGGGCTGTGTTGATAAATTCCCTAGGCGACAGATAGATGCGCTTGTGGATTTTGTAAAGATATACGGTGCTAAAGGAATGGCTTGGATATCCATGAAGGAAGATGGAATACAGTCACCGATAACTAAGTTCTTTACGCAAGATGAGCTTGACGCTCTGCTTGAAAGAACGGATGCGCAGACAGGAGACCTTATATTCTTTGTAGGCGATAAAGGAAAGGTAGTGTTTGATTCTCTGGGCAACCTGCGGCTCAAACTTGCGGAGACTTTGGGCCTTATAGACGAGAGTGTTTATGATTTGCTATGGGTGGTAGACTTCCCGGTGTTCGAATACAGCGAGGAAGAAAAGCGCTATACGGCAATGCACCATCCATTCACATCACCCAAAGATGAGGACGCAGAAAAGATAGTAACAGACCCGGAGAACGCATATGCAAAGGCATATGATATCGTTCTTAACGGTAATGAAATAGGCGGCGGGAGCATACGTATACACGACACGAAGCTTCAGGCAAAGATGCTGGAGGCTCTGGGGTTCTCGGAAGAAGAAGCGTGGGAGAACTTTGGGTTCCTGCTGGAGGCGTTAAAGTACGGGACACCTCCTCACGGCGGCATAGCATACGGCCTTGACAGGCTGGCAATGATAATGCTTGGAAGAGAATCCATAAGAGACGTCATAGCGTTTCCGAAGGTGCAGAACGCGTCAGACCCGCTGACCAGCGCACCCTCAAAAGTATCTGCAAAACAGCTTGTAGAGCTTGGGCTGAAGATAGAGGAATAGCCCCCGGCTTTGTCTTCCCATTGCATAAGAGACGAGTGGTAATATGATGAGACACGAAAAACTGGTCGGACAGCGTGGCAAGGTGAGACTTAAGAACTCCCATGTTGTTATATTTGGCATAGGCGGGGTCGGCGGATTTGCTGCAGAGGCGCTTGCCCGTGTTTTCATCGGAAGGATAACGCTAGTCGATTTTGATGTGGTAGACGAATCCAACTTAAACCGGCAGGTAGTTGCGCTTATAAGCACAATCGGCAAACCGAAAGTTGAAGTGATGAAGCACCGGATTCAGGACATAAACCCTGCATGCAGCGTGGAAGCGAAGAAGGTGTTTGTGGACGCGGAAAATGCCGCAGCGCTGGTGGAAGGCGCTTCTTATGCTGTTGATGCAGTAGACAACGTCACTGCGAAACTGGCGATAATATCGGCTTGCAGGCAGAAGAGCATACCGTGCATATCTGCTATGGGAGCCGGCAACAAACTGGGCGGCAGCTTCATAGTTACAGATATATCTAAGACCAGCGGAGATTCGCTTGCAAGGGTGATAAGAAGAGAGCTGAGGAAGCGTGGGATAGAGCATCAGAAAGTGGTCTGCTCCAACGATAAAGCTATGATAAAGATACAAAAAGGAGAGCCGATACCCAGCATATCATATATGCCGGGGCTGTGCGGACTAACTTTGGCTGGAGAAGTCGTAAGAGATATTGTAGGTGATATCAATGAATGAATACGGACGTGTAGTAAAAATTGAGGGCAGGAATGCGTTTGTACAGTTTCGGCGCACATCGGCTTGCGGAAAATGCAGGGCGTGCGGTATGATGGCTGGGCAGAACGAGATCATAGTTGAAGTGCCAAATGAGATAAATGCAAAAGTAGGACAGCTTGTGGAGGTCAATATAGTTATGAAGAAAGCTATAGGCGCTTCGGCAATAGCCTATATGTTCCCGCTTATAATGCTTGCACTAGGTGTAGTGCTTGGCTGGCTGCTGACTGATATATGGGGTGTATTTACCAACAGGGATGTGACAATGGCAATTTCTGCATTAATTTTTGCAGCTTTATCATTTTTGCTTTTAAAATTGGCGTCACCGTTGTATAATAAGACTGTAAACAGAGTCTACTCAATGATAGGCGTAAAAGATAAGGATGACAAGGAGGAATGCAATGGCTGAACATGCAGTTGAGATTACGAATCTGAATTTTGATGAAAAAGTAACTAACAACGAAATACCGGTGCTGATAGATTTCTGGGCGGAGTGGTGTGCACCATGCCGGATGCTTGCCCCTGCTGTCGAAAAGATAGCGGAAGAATACAAGGGCAGGGCGATTGTTGGAAAGGTAGATATAGATTCGCAAGTAGAGCTGGCACAGAAGTTTGGAGTCATGAGTATACCAACGCTAATCCTCTTTAAAAACGGCGAAGTTTTCAAGAAATCAGTTGGAGTCGTACCCAAAGGAAAAATAGCGGAAATGATAGACGGGGCTATATAAAACTATAGTATTATACAAGATTTTTTGTTATAATAACTCAGTAAAGTAATTGGGGGCAGTTATGGAACCATTAAGAGTTTCAGCAAAGTCACAACCTAAGTCAGTTGCAGGCGCTATAGCAGCAATGATAAACGATTATGAAAAAGCCGAAATCGTAGCTGTGGGTGCCGGTGCTGTCAATCAGGCAATCAAAGCAATAGCTATCACAAGAGGGTTTATGGCACCAAGAGGAATAGACCTCGTTGTCATCCCTGCCTTTGCCAACGTCGATATAGACGGGACAACAAGAACGTCAATCAAACTATTTGTGGAGAAGCGTTGATTGAATGAATAATAACTTCGGCAGATTTTGCCGATTTTTTTTTGCCGGAGCTTCCGGTATAAGAAAGCTATATGAAAGGCAGACCGGTTTTTGTTTCTAAAAAGCATTGAAATGACGGGATTCAAATCTTTCCCTGATAAAACTCAAATGCATATGAACGGCTCTATCACGGGTGTAGTGGGCCCAAACGGCAGCGGCAAGAGCAATGTCTCAGACGCTGTACGCTGGGTGCTGGGAGAGCAGAGCGCAAAGTCTCTGCGTGGCTCCGTGATGCAGGACGTTATATTTTCGGGTACCGAAAAACGCAAAGCTAGAGGCTTTTGCGAAGTCTCGCTTATATTTGACAATACCGAAGGGCGGCTTTCTGCAGAATTTTCTGAAATCGAAGTAAAGCGTAAGCTATACCGTTCCGGAGAGAGCGAATACTATATAAACGGAGCAAAGTGCAGGCTGAAGGATATTCTTGGATTGTTCCGTGATACAGGCATAGGTAAAGAAGGATACTCCATAATCGGACAGGGGCGGATAGATGAGATCCTGAGCGAAAAATCGATAGACAGAAGAAAGGTCTTCGAAGAAGCTTCGGGCATCATGAAATACCGTGTGCGTAAAGAAGAGGCCGAGAGGAAGCTTGAGAAAACTGCCCAGAACCTACTGCGGGTGGAAGATATACTTCAGGAACAGGCGCTGCAGATAAAACCGCTGAAAAGACAGGCGGATAACGCAAGAATATATCTTGAACTTAGCGAACAGCTAAAGCACCTGGACGTCAACCTTTTTTTAAGCAGTTATGATAAACAAAAGCAGCGAACAGCGAAGCTTGAAGAATCGAGAAAAGAACTACTGGAAGAAAAGGCGCAGAAGGAAAAACAGCTTGGCGAATTTGATGCAGAGCACACGCAGGAGCAGCAGAGCGCCAAACAGATAGAACAAAAAGGAGACGAGCTCGCACTGGAGTTGAGTCAGGCTCTTGCAAAAATAGAACACATCGAAGGCGAAATTAAGCTTTGCGAGGAACGTGAGCTCAACCTTAACAAGGATTCAGACAGGCTACGGCTGGAGATCGATGAAGCGGACGCTAAGTTTGCTTCGCTTGGTGAGCAGCAGGAAGAGAAAAAGAGCCGTATCGAGAAGATAGACGAAGAGCTGGGTCTCCAGCGCCAGATAGTCAGCGAAACAGGAAAAACAATAACGGACTTGAGCGGTGTGTATGAGGACAGGGTAAAGATACTTGAAACGGTCCAGGGCGAAAAAGTTGATACGATACAGAAGATATCTGATGCAAAGAATATTCTGAGTACGCTGGAGGAAAAGCAGCGAAGTACGCAGGAAAAACTCACATCGGTTAAAGACAGGCTTGCTGAGCTTGAAGAGATTTCATCGAAAGCGGCGGCTGAACTAGGTAACGAGAACGTAGCGCAGGGTGAAAGGAAAAACAAACAAAACAGCCTGCTTGCGGGCTTTAACGAAAGAGTATTCAGCCTTGGAAAGCAAAAGCAGCAAACGGTAAAGATAAAGGAAGAACTCGAAGAAGTAAAAAGGCAGTACGCATCCTGTGTATCTTCGGCCAACATTCTTGCCGACATGAAAAACAGCTTCGAGGGCTATAGCACCAGCGTGCGTCGGCTGATGACCAGCGCTGCGCAAAACAGCGATATAGGCAGACGGATTATTGGAACTTTTGCCGATATCGTAAGCGTTCCGGAGAAATATGAGACTGCGATAGAGATGTGCCTTGGTGCGGCTCTGCAGGACGTTGTGGTAAACACACAGGAAGATGCTAAATACGTTATAAAGTATCTGCGTCAAAACAACCTTGGAAGGGTCACGTTTCTTCCGCTGGATGCGCTCAAAGTGCGCACTTTCAGCCGCGGCGAAAAGGAAAGTCTAAAACAGGAAGGTGCTGTCGGAGTTGCAAGCGAGCTTATAACGTGCAAGAAGGGTTGCGAGCAGGCGCTGGAGTTTTTGCTTGGACGCACAGCGATAACAAAGGACAACGATTCGGCTTCGGATATTATAAGAAACAGTGGTTTCAACGTGCGCGCAGTGTCACTCGGCGGTGACGTGTTCAATCCCAGCGGAAGCATAACAGGCGGTAGTGCCGGCAAAAGCAAGAGCGGCTTTGTTTCCCGTGACCGGCGTCAGGAAGAGCTTGCCGAAAAAGCACAGGAGCTTAAAGCAAAGCAGAGTGGTCTGGAAGAAAAAGCGGTCGAAGCGGCAAAGCAGGAGCAAGAGCTTACCGACAGCATAGAGGAAGCTCGAAAAGAGCTTCAGAGCATACAGATCGAAACTGCAAAGGGAAAAGAAAAGATAAACTCGCTGGAAGCTGCAACAGCCGACAGCAGGCAGGAAACGGAGAAACTAAGCGAACAGATAAAAGAACTTGAAGAGCAGTCCGGGACGCTTAAGGCTGAAACTGCAAGCGTGACTGCGCGTATGGAAGAGATGCGCAGGTCCAGCGATACGAAAAGCGAAGACTATAAGCGAATGGAAGAGCAGTACAGCGAGAATGCAAAGCTTATAGAGCAGGCAAAGGAAAAACAGCACGAAGCAGAGATAAAGATTGCAGAACTGATGCACGAAAACTCTGCACTGCTTGGCGAGATAATGCGCCTTGATGAAGAGAAGCAGGAAACAAGGAAGGCAAAGGCGCTCAAGAACAAGACTATCGAGCTAAATAGCGAGAGCATCGAGAACTTAAACAAGCTGAAAGAAGAGCTTGGAGAGCTGCACGGTGAGAAGACAGGGCTGCTGGAGGATGTTAAGAAACAGCAGAGCGATATGATAGCAGAGCGCAGCAGGCTCAATCAGCAGATAAGCGAACACGACAAGAAAATTGCGGCAATAAGAAAAGAATACAGCGATATTTCCGAAAAAGCCATGCGTGTGGACTTCTCTATAGAGAAGGTGCAGTCGGATATAGAGCAGTCGCAAAACAGACTTTGGGAGACTTATCAGCTGACATACGCAAACGCACTTGATATGCGTGATGAAAGCTTGGATATTGCCGAAGCGTCTAAGAATGCGGAAGAGATGAGGCGCCGTATAAGATATCTTGGCAGTGTTAATCCAAATGCTATTGATGACTATACGGAGCTAAAAGAGCGTATGGAAGCGCTTGAAGCGCAGCGGGACGACCTCTCGAAAGCAAAGACGGATCTAGAGAAGCTTATTACAACGCTGCTTTCCGAAATGCGAAAGACTTTCAAAGAAAGCTTCGAACAGATAAACAAGCATTTCAACAAGGCATTCAAAGACCTGTTCGAAGGCGGCAGGGCAGAGCTTATACTTGAAGAGGGCGTAGATATAATGGACGCCGGGATAGAGATCGTTGCAGAGCCTCCGGGCAAGAAGCTGCAGAAGATATCGCTTCTTTCGGGCGGTGAAAAAGCGCTTACGGCGATAAGCCTGCTGTTTGCTCTGCTAAAGATAAATCCCTCGCCGGTGTGCATACTGGACGAAATAGACGCAGCGCTAGACGAAGCGAACGTTTATAGGTTCTCTGAATACTTGAAAAAATATGCAAAGAATATGCAGTTTATAGTTATAACGCACAGAAAACCCACCATGATTGCATGCGACAGCCTTTTTGGTTTTGCAATGGAAGAAAAGGGCATATCTAAGCTGCTTTCAGTAAGGCTGGACTGATATATGGGACTATTCGGTAAAATTAGAGACGGACTTAAAAAGACAAGAGATAACGTTTCCGCAATGGTCGGAGGTGTTATTAAGTCTTTTGACAAGATAGACGAAGACTTCTATGAGGAGCTGGAGGAAACGCTGATACTATGTGATATAGGCGTAAGCGCAACTGGCAGGATAATGGAAGAGCTCCGGCGGAAAGTCAAAGAAGAGAAGATAAGCGAGACTTCTGACATAAAGGAGCTTATTATCGATATAATAACGCAGCTTTTGAGCTTCGACGAGAAACCGCTTAGCTACCCGGTTGCAATGCTGATAGTCGGCGTAAACGGCGTCGGTAAAACAACAACGATTGGCAAGCTTGCCAAACAGTATAAAGATAAAGGCAAAAAGGTATACATAGCTGCCGCTGATACTTTTCGTGCTGCTGCGGCAGAACAGCTTTCCGAATGGGGAAAGCGAGCTGATGCGAAAGTGATAAAATACGGCGAGGGCGCAGACCCTGCGGCTGTTGTATATGATGCTATAGATTCTGCAAAGCATGCAGGTGCTGATGTGCTTATAATAGACACAGCAGGAAGGCTGCATAACAAAAAGAACCTGATGAGCGAGCTTGAGAAGATAAACAGAGTGATAGACAAATCGTACCCGGAGGCAGACAAACGCACATTCCTAGTGGTGGACGCTACGACCGGCCAAAACGCCGTCTCGCAGGCAAGGGAGTTTGCAGGCGTGACTGACCTATCCGGCGTTATACTTACCAAGCTGGACGGAACGGCAAAGGGAGGCATTGTCTGCGCAATATCCGGCGAACTTTCCCTTCCGGTTGAATACGTCGGCGTTGGAGAGGCTATAGAAGACCTCCAAGCCTTTGATGCGGGCGAGTTCGCACGTGGGCTGTTGTAGCGGTGCAAGCCTCTTTTCCCGGAAATAGAATACTGAAAAAGCCTTGACAAAACCTTAGATATCTATATAATACTACTGTAAAGCGTTTTTGCTTTACAGTTATTTTTTTAGCTTTATGGAGCTGTGATGGAAAAGGACTTTGAAACAGTTTTACTGTATGATATATACTCTTCGCTGCTAACGCTAAAGCAGAGGCGCCTTTGCGATATGTATTACAACCAGGACTATTCGCTCTCTGAAATAGCTGAAATAGAGAAGACATCCAGACAGGCTGCACGGGACGGAATCGGAAAAGCAAAGCAGAAGCTTTTTCACTTTGAAGAGAGCCTTGGGCTGCAGCGCAAGAAGGATAGGACATCAAAGACGCTTGTCAGCGACATGAGCAAGGAAGATATGATAAAAACACTGACCGACATTTGGGAGCTTGATAATGGCATTTGAAGGACTGAGCCAAAAACTGCAGCATGTTTTCTCCAAACTTACCAACAGGGGGAAATTAACCGAACTTGAAGTCAAGGAAGCCATGCGTGAAGTCAAACTTGCGCTTTTGGAGGCGGATGTTAACTTCAAGGTGGTAAAGAGCTTTGTTGCCAGCGTTACAGAACGTGCAATAGGCGAAGGAGTATTGACAAGCCTTACCCCGGGACAGCAGGTCGTCAAGATAGTACGTGACGAGCTTGTACATATCCTGGGTGACAAGAACGAAGATGTAAAGACCTCGTCCGAGCCGCCGACGGTCATCATGATGTGCGGCCTTCAGGGCGCAGGTAAAACGACAATGTGCGGCAAGCTTGCAAAGATGTGGATAAAACAGGGCAAGAAGGTAATGGTGGTTGCCCTTGACATATACAGACCAGCGGCGATAGACCAGCTTGGCCGTGTAGCCCAGCAGGCAGGAGCAGAGTTTTTCGAAAAAGGGCAGCAGGACGTCATAAAAACTGCGCAGCAGGCTATGAAACTTGCGCAGAGCAAGCTGATGGACTATGTAATACTCGATACGGCTGGCAGGCTGCATATAGATTCGGATATGATGGACGAGCTTATTCGTGTGGCCGAAAAGATAAAGCCGGATGAAAAGCTGCTTGTGGTAGACGCTATGACAGGTCAGGACGCTGTGAATGCAGCAACGGCTTTCAACGAGAGTCTGGAGCTTGACGGCGTTGTTCTGACAAAGCTCGACGGTGATACACGCGGCGGCGCCGCTATATCGGTAAAGGCTGTTACAGGAAAGCCGATAAAGTTTGCCGGTATAGGCGAGAAGCTTGATGATGTTGAAGTGTTCCATCCCGACCGTATGGCGGGCAGGATACTCGGCATGGGCGATATGCTAACGCTGATAGAGAAAGCAGAACAGAACTTTGAGACCGAAAAGGCGGAAGAGCTTGAACGCAAGATAAGAAAAGCGCAGTTCACACTTGAAGATTTCCTTGAGCAGATGGACCAGCTTAAAAACATGGGCGGCATTGAAGAGATGCTCTCTATGATGCCGGGCGGCAGCAAGCTTTCGGGGATGCAGCTTGATGAAAAGCAGATGGGGAGAACGGAAGCCATTATAAAATCTATGACTCCGCAGGAGAGAAGAGCGCCAAATATAATCGGCGGATCCAGGAAGAAGCGCATCGCAAAAGGAAGCGGCACCAAGGTGCAGGATGTAAACAAACTGCTTAGCCAGTTCGAGCAGATGAAAAAGATGATGAAGAACATGACCAAACGTGGAAGAAAAGGCATGACGAATCTGCCTTTCTAAATAAGAAAAAAAGAAGATTATTGGAGGAAAACATGGCGGTAAAAATCAGATTGAAGAGGATAGGCGCAAAGAAAAAGCCTTTCTACAGAATCGTAGTTGCAGATGCAAGGGCTCCCAGAGACGGAAAATTCATCGAAGAGATAGGCAACTATGACCCGATGAGCAAAAAGTGTATAGTCGACGGCGAAAAAGCGAAAGACTGGATAAGCAAAGGTGCACAGCCTACTGAAACTGTACGTGCGCTGCTTAAGAAAAACGGCGCTATCGAGAAATAAACGACTATCAGCGCACAGCTGACGGAGAGGGCAAATGTTAGAGCTAGTAAAGTACATAGCACAGTCGCTCGTCGATAATCCGGACGAAGTGAAAGTTAACGAGGTCGAAGGCGAAAAGTCGATAGTACTCGAGCTTTCGGTCGCCAAAGAAGACATGGGTAAGGTGATAGGCAAACAGGGACGTATCGCCAAAGCCATAAGGAGCGTTGTAAAAGCGTCTTCCAGCAAATCGAGAAAGAAATACGTGGTAGAGATAATAGAGCATGATTGAGGTTGCCAAAGTCTTAAAAGCGCAGGGCATTGATGGTGAAATAAAGGTCCAGCTTTTTTCAGACAACGTTGAAGGATTCGTCTCTCGGGGCTTTGCCTATTTAAAGAACTTGCAGAGGCTAGACTATACGGTCACCCGAACTCAAGGCAGCGTTATTTATCTGCGTATAGAAGGTATCAATACAAGAAACGACGCCGAGGCACTTAGTGGCGTTTTTCTTTATCTTGAGCGCAGCGACTTTGATGAGCCGGAAGAGGGAGAGCATTATGTTTGCGACCTTATAGGCCTTGGTGTTTTCGACGAAGCTGGGAACGAACTTGGAGTTCTCAGAGAGATCCTTCAGCACGGGGCTGCTGACGTATATGTCGTAAAGGGCAGCAAAAGCTTTATGTTTCCTGCGCTCAAGAGCGTTATATCGGCTGTTGAAAAGGACAAGATCATCATTGACAAGGCAGAGCTTGAAAAGGTGGTTGTTTATGAAGATTAATATACTTACACTGTTTCCGGATATGTTCGATTCTGTAAAAGACTCAAGTATATGGGCAAGAGCAATAGAATCGGGTGCTGTAGAGATAAACACTGTTGATATACGCAGCTATACGACCGACAAACACAACCGTGCAGACGACTATCCGTTCGGCGGCGGGGCAGGCATGGTGCTCAAGCCCGAGCCCGTTTCCCTCTGTTTTGACGATATCTTAAAGAGCTGTCCAAAGCCCTGTATAAACGTATATATGACGCCCTGTGGATCTGAACTTTCGCACGAAAGAAGCATCGGCCTTTCGGGGTTTGAGTGCATCAACATACTCTGCGGACACTATGAGGGAGTAGACCAAAGAGCGGTAGATAAGTATATCGACCTTGAGATATCGGTGGGTGATTATGTGCTCACCGGCGGAGAACTTGCCGCAATGGTAGTAACGGACACGGTCATACGCCATATAGATGGTGTGCTCGGCAACGATGAATCGACGCTGCACGAATCTTTCTCGGATGCGCTGCTGGAGCATCCGCAATATACACGTCCTGCTCAGTTCGAAGATGAAAGCGTACCTGAAGTCCTGCTCTCAGGACACCATGCAAACGTAGAAGAATACAACCGGCGAATGTCGCTTAAACAAACCGCAGAAAAGCGCCCGGAACTGCTATCAAAAACTGTGCTTTCGAAAACGGATATCGAATATATAACCAGGCAATAAGGAATAAAAAATCTCCACTATGAATGTTGCCGGGCAAGGCTCGGTCATTTTTTTATGCAAAATGAAGTTTTCGCACCCCCAAACTATCAATTTATAACTTTTGAAGCGAAAAAACTTTATTTTGTAAAGAAATAGTGTTATCATGTTTACATTAAATAAAGCCGTAATATAATAACTATAAGGAGCAGCAAAATGGATGCTATCGATGTTGGAATACTAAACATCTTGCAGCAAAACGCCAGAACTTCAGTTAAAGATATAAGTGAACAGGTCTCGCTTTCAGCACCGTCAGTGAAGGAGAGGATAAACAAAATGACCGACTCCGGGCTGATAAAAGAGTTCACTGCCGTCCTGGAACCAAAAATGCTGGGTAAAAACCTTACCGCCTTTATGTTCCTTACACTGAAACGGCCCAATGTCAACGACAAATTCTTGAACATGATTGAGACCGAAACTGACGTGTTGTCCTGTTACTATCTTACCGGCGACTTCGATTATATGATACAGATAGTGACTACAGACTCTGCGAAGCTTGAAGCGGTTTTGTCAAAAATCAAGAGCACGCAGGAAGTTGCGAGAACCAGAACCATCATAGCGCTGTCCACAAAGAAAGAGAAGCATTCTGTTGCACCTTAAATTTAATATTTAGGAGCTGCAATATGATTATTGGTGTACCAAAAGAAGTTAAAAACAATGAAAACAGGGTGTCGCTCACGCCAGCCGGAGTTCATAAGCTAAAAGAAGAAGGGCATAGCATTATTGTGCAGAAAGGCGCAGGGGAAGGCAGCGGTCTTGCCGATGGGGAATACCTTGCCCAGGGCGCCGAAATGGTTGATACTGCAGACAAAGTCTTTGATGCGGCACAGATCATTGTTAAAGTTAAAGAGCCTATTGAGAGCGAATACGAGCTCTTCAAACAAGGCCAGAGCCTTTTTACCTACCTTCACCTTGCACCCAACAAACAACTGACTCAGATGCTGCTGGATAAAGAGATAACGGGAATCGCCTATGAGACTCTCCAGCTTTCCGACGGCGCGCTTCCGCTGCTCATCCCTATGAGCGAAGTGGCAGGCAGGATGTCTATTCAGGTTGCTGCAATGCTCCAGCAGAGATACTACGGCGGCAGGGGAATGCTGCTGGGTGGTATACCGGGAGTGCTTCCGGCTAAGGTTGTCATCATCGGCGGCGGTATAGTCGGCAGCAACGCAGCCCAGATGGCTGTGGGTATGGGTGCGGATGTGACCGTGATAGACACAAACCAGCGCAGGCTGGCCGAGCTGGACACTTTCTATATGGGCAGGATAAGAACGCTGATGTCTAATCCATATAATGTTGCGGCCGCGGTCGAGGATGCAGACGTTCTTATCGGGGCAGTTCTCGTAGCAGGCGCAAAGGCGCCCAAAACCGTAAGCGAGGCTATGGTAAAGAGCATGAAACAAGGCTCTGTGATAGTGGACGTTGCCATAGATCAGGGTGGTACTGTGGAGACGATTGACAGGATAACGACGCACGATAATCCGTCATATATAAAACACGGAGTAGTTCACTATTCGGTGGCAAATATGCCGGGCGCCGTAGCATACACATCCACGCAGGGGCTGACAGGCGTTACTCTGCCGTGGCTGGAGATGATTGCCGGACAGGGTGTAGAGGAAGCCATCGGAAACAGCGTGCCGCTGCAAAAGGCTCTTAATACTTACAAAGGCAGTGTGACTTGCAAGCCTGTTGCGGATGCACTCGGGTACGACTATAAAGCGTTTTAATAATTTATAAAAGCAACAAAGGCTGTTCTGAACTTAGGACAGTCTTTTTGTCGTTCGTGCGAGCAATTAAACGAAGCTTTATGTTATAATAAATACTGGAACGAGATGAAGCAGGAATGGCTAAATTCGTGATAGTCGAGATGGATAGCGTAGGCATAGGCGAGCTTACTGATGCTTCAGAAGGCGGAGATGCATTTGAAGCGCTGGGTAGATGTGTTCCGGAGATCCTGGGTACGATCGGCGACGACGACATAGTCGTTTTCACTGCGGACCACGGATGCGACCCTTCTACGACAAGCGCAGACCATTCAAGAGAATATATTCCTATCCTTGCTTTCGGTAAAACGTAAAGCGGGAGCGGATATCGGAACAGGAAAGACATTTGCAGATATTGCGGCGACGGCAGCGGAATTTTTCGGACTGCTAAAGTGGAGAGTCGGGGAGTCGTTTCCCGGTGAAATAACGAAAGGATGAAATAATTATGACACTGGAGAGAATAAACAGCGCATATGATTATCTCAGTAAAAATGTTAAGGCAAAGCCACAGGCATGCGTAGTTCTGGGCAGCGGGCTGGGAAGCTATGCCGACACCATCGAAGAAGCGGAGGTAATAGAGTATAAAGATATACCGGGTTTCCCGGTATCTACAGTGCCTGGGCATGCAGGGCGGCTTATATTCGGTAAAAAGCATGGGGTAAGCATAGCGTGCATGCAGGGCAGATTTCACTGCTATGAGGGTTACAGCGCCGCAGAGACGGTGATTCCTCTGCGTACCCTTATCAAGCTCGGCATAAAGAAACTGCTGATAACTAACGCGGCGGGCGGTATCAATATGGATTTCAAACCTGGCGATATCATGATTATAAAAGACCATATAAACTTTACCTTCTTAAACCCGCTGGAAGGACCGAACCTTGACGAATTCGGACCAAGGTTCCCGGATATGTCATACGCCTACGACAAGAAGCTTATAGAAGCGCTGAAGGACGCAGCAAAAGACAGCGGCATAGAAGTAAGGAGCGGTGTTTATATGATGTTCAAAGGGCCGTCTTTCGAGACGCCCACAGAGATTAAAGCGGCGAGGCTGCTGGGTGCAGATGCGGCAGGGATGTCATCCGTGCCGGAGATTCTTGCAGCAACTCATGCAGGCGTAGCTTCATGTGCAATGTCATGCATAACCAACATGGCCGCAGGAATACTCGACCAGCCGCTCACCCACGAAGAAGTCATGGAGACAGGTAAAACGGCTGCACATAATATAAAGACGCTCATTGATGGATTTTTAAAGCGTATAGGATAATCAACATTAAATAAGAGTCCGGAATCCGGGCTTTTTTATTGTTAAAAATATATTATTTATTGTTAATCGCTAAATCGTCTGTTATAATATAGTGAAATTCCAATATAAGCACTTCACAGGGAGAGACGATTTGAATAAAATATCACGCTCATCAAAAAACAGAAGGATTAAACGATTTATAATCTTGGGTTTTATCATATTGGCTTTTTCAGCACTCTGCATTAGAGCTTTTTATTCGGGACTGACGGTCAGGAACTATGATATCACATCGGAGAAGCTGCCCGAAGGCGCAAGCCTGCGTATAGTAGTAATTGCAGACCTGCACAGCGTTTACTACGGCGAAAACCAGCAGCAGCTTATAGAAAAGATAAAAGAGCAGCAGCCGGATCTAATAGCGCTTCCGGGGGATATAATAGATGACAATACGAAGCAGGACGGTGCGATTTCTTTTTTTGAGGGGATAAAAGGCATTGCGCCAACGTATTACGTTACAGGCAATCATGAGATATGGTCGGGTAAGCACCAACTCCTCAAGGATATGGTCGCAGGTTACGGATATACAGTTCTGTCGAACGAAAGCAAACATATCACTGTTGATGGGATAAAGCTTTGTATTTGCGGCATTGATGATCCGTATATACTGGAATACTCGGATGAAGAAGAAATCAGAGCTATGCAATCGGATGAAGAACTGCTAGACGGATTTGAAAGTTTGGATAATGACACTTTCAATATACTGCTTGCCCACCGTCCGGAGCGCTTTGGCTTATATCAGCAGTACGATTTCGACCTTGTGCTCAGCGGGCATGCTCACGGAGGTCAGATACGCATTCCGGGAATAGTCAACGGATTCTTTGCGCCCGACCAGGGCTTGTTTCCAAAGTATGTAGGCGGGGAATATAATGAAAACGGCCAGACTATGATAGTCAGCCGTGGACTTGCATTCAACGAAGTAGTGCCGAGGGTTTTTAATCCGCCGGAAATAGTCGTTATAGACATACAAAACTAAGTATCTATCAACTAAAAGATATATGCTGCTAAGTTTTCTGCTGCTGACTGCGGCGTATTGAAAGCGAAGATATGACAGTAGTTATTGTAAAGAACAATAGGATAGCAGCAAGCACTATGGTTCCAACAACGTACAATTCAAATATAAAAATCACAATGCCGAATGCTGCACTTGCGATTTGGATCAGCGACATGATTATTGCAACAAACATATGATTGTTAATCCGCTCATTCAAAACATGATGAAAGTGAAGCTTGTCCGGTTTCATAATTGGCTTTTTGATTATCAGTCTTCGCAGTATTGACGTCAACATGTCTGCGATAGGCAAAAGCAATATGAATATCGGAACTACTATCGCAAGTATTGTAGATTCTCTAACTGTGCTCATTATTGAAAGCAGGCCCAGCATAAAACCGATAAGCATACTGCCCGAGTCGCCCATAAAAATCATTGCTGGGTTTCTGTTATAAGGAAGGAACCCACTGACAGCTCCGCCCAGCGAAAGCGCTATAGGCAGTGCGAAAACAGTTCTGCCCTGGAGAGCGAATATTATTGCAAACGATATTGCCGATATTATCGAAAGATAGCTTGAAAGTCCGTCCAGTCCGTCTGAAAAATTGATTGCGTTGGTGATGCCGACTATCCATATAACTACAAAGAGTCCAAAAGCGATTTGACGGAGCAAACTATGTGATACTGCATAATATTGAATAAGCCCGATGTATACTATTATTGCCTGTATGATGAGAATAACAAGCCTTCTTTTTGCGCTGAGAGAAACTATGTCGTCTATAAGGCCTATAAGTGAGACACCTAAAAGTGCAGCAATAAGCGTCAGTTTAATAAGAATACTCGTTGAATAAGCAAAAGCTGAGATGGAAACTGCGACGGATATAAATATTGCAACGCCGCCCATAAGGGGTATTGGAGCAGTATGGCTTTTTCTGTTGTTAGGCATATCAACGATATTCTTCTTCTTTGCTATCGCCATCATTAGAGGGGTTAGAAACAAAGCCAAAAGAAAAGGTATGAATATCGAAAGCAGTGTATTCAGCATATACGCTCCTAATAATCTATGATAATAACTATGCTTTGTATTTTAATATAAAAAAGTGAAAATATCTACCATAGAAGTTATAAATTTAAAAATATTAAATATATAATAACAATAAAAGCAGCAGATAAAATGTAAAAGTATACCTGATAAAAATTGCTTAGCTGCAGAATCTTGACTCATATGTTCCGATATGCTATATTGTCTAGGTTATAATTAATTAGCCGAAGTGATGGAATTGGCAGACGTGCCGGACTCAAAATCCGGTGGTAGCGATACCGTGTGGGTTCAAGTCCCACCTTCGGCACCATCCACGCTGACACGATACTGTGTCGGCTTTTTTATTTCATTCGAATCATTTGGTATCACACTGCCCATAGTTTTTAACCGCAATTCTACATAGTCAGTATAGATAATCACCTTGTCTACAACTAAATCAATAAGCTGTTTGGTGGTAGCTAGTGTGCCCTGCATAAACAGCTTTTTAGCCGTGTTAAAAGCGTCTATAATCTCCTGCTTGTAAGTTGCAGCAGTCTTGCAATTCTGCTGTATATTCAAAAGACTTGCCGATACTAGCACCTTCTCGTTTTCCAGCTCTTCAAGCTTATTAATAAGGGCGGGTGAACCTGTCTTTGCCATAAGCGAAGTGACGTTGCTTATCTCTCTTTGTTTTACGTTAAGCTGCTTTTCTAGTTGTTGTTTTCGAATCTTTGCACTTGAGTTATTATCAATTAAATAATTCTCATACGCACTAACTAGTTTTGATATTATCTTTTCATCAAATACGAAATCCGAAATCTGTTTGAGAACATATGCCTGACCCCACCCCACAGAATTGTACAAATTGAAAGTGGTGAATAGCAGCTGATATAATAAAACACGAGGTGAAGAGAAATGTCGAAAAGGAATTATACAGCTGAACAGATTATTAGCAAGTTAAGAGAAGTAGAGGTGAAAATCAGTCAGGGCATATCGGCAGCCGAAGCTATCAGAAGCATTGGCGTAAGCGACCAGACATATTACCGCTGGCGCAAGGAATATGGCGGTATGCGTACCGATCAGGCTAAACGCATGAAAGAGATAGAAAAGCCAACTATATACGGTTAAAGAAACTTGTAGCAGAGTTATCGCTTGACAACGCGATTTTGAAGGAAGTATCACGGGGAAACTTCTAAGCCCTGCCAAACGCAGGGCAGCTATTGTATGCGTACAGGAAAAGCTTACCGTATCCGAATCTAAAGCATGCAGGGTTATAGGACAGTATAGAAGTACACAGCGATATGAGATCAAGAAGCTGCCTGACGAAGATATATTAACATCCAGGATAATCGAACTTGCCTGCAAATATGGACGCTATGGATATATGAGAATAACAGCATTATTACAAGCTGAAGGATTCCATGTCAATCATAAGCGTATAGAGCGAATATGGCGTGAACAAGGGCTAAAAGTGCCTCAAAGGCAGAAGAAGAGAGGCAGGCTCTGGTTGAATGACGGTTCATGTATAAGACTAAAACCAGAGTACAAGAACCACGTATGGAGTTACGATCTTGTATTTGATAAAACCACAGATCATAAAACATATAAGATTTTAAATATAATAGACGAATATACAAGAGAATGTATCTGCACATATGCAGCAAGAAAGATAAAATGGGCAGAAGTACAGGAACAACTGGCAGAAGCTTTCTGCTCCAGAGGAGTACCGGAATATATACGATCAGATAACGGCAGTGAATTTACTGCTAAGAAGCTTAGAGAATGGCTTGACCGATTAGAGGTGAATACCACCTTCATCGAACCGGGCAGCCCTTGGGAAAACGGATATATAGAATCATTTAACGGTAAAATGCGTGATGAGTTGTTAAATGGAGAATTATTTGATACGATGTTTGAAGCAAGAATCATTATTGAGCAATGGAGGCACGAATACAATACAATCAGGCCTCACAGCTCACTAGGATACCGGCCACCGGCGCCGGTGGCAATACTACCAAAAGAATATCAATGCTGCAAAAATTCACTTTCAGCTCTGTAGTATTACTGGGGGTAGGTCAAAAGGCAATGTGGGTAGAGAGGGCAAATCCTGTAACCAGCAACCCGAACCAAGGCAAGCTGGTAAAAGCAATGCGGGGACTCGACTTTATAGTGTGTGCAGAGCAGTTTATGACGGATACTGCGGTTATGTCGGACATAGTCTTGCCGGTTGCGATGTTTGCTGAAGAAGACGACCTTATTTACTCATACGGACATTCCTTCATTCAGTTGAAGCAGAAAGCAGTGGAAAGCAGAGGCGAGTGCAAAACGGATAAAGACATATATTATATGCTCGGCAGAAGATTCGGGTTTGATATGAAGTATCTTCCAAAGGATGATGAAGAGATACTGCGAAGTGTAATCAAAGCCAGCGGGTTAAAGACGACCTTAGAAGATATGAGGGAGGAACCATATCTTTTTCCAGAGTACAGTGAAATCGCCTTTGCCGATCTAAAGTTCCCGACGCCCAGTGGCAGAATAGAATTCTATTCAGAGGGTCTGAAAAGAGACTGGGGGATAGACCCGCTGCCCGTTTATTCGGAGCCGATCGAGAGCAGGTATTCATCGCCCGAACTATTTAATAAATATCCTTTGATATTTATGAGCGCCCATCCACGCGAAAGGATACACTCTCAGTTCACCGAGTCAGAAAAGCTTTCAAAGCTTTCTGAACCCGTGGTGCAGATGCACCGTGAAGATGCACAGAGCAGAGGAATAAAAAATGGCGACACAGTAAGGGTGTTCAATGACAGAGGAGAAGTGTTTGTAAAAGCTCAGGTCGGAAGCTTTATAATAAAAGGTATGGTAAATATATTTGAAGGATGGTGGAACCGTACCGGAGCAGGCGTAAACATTTTGAATGAAGACAGGGATACGGATATAGGATATGGGACTGCTTATCACAACTGCCTTGTAGAGGTGCAGAAAGCTGATGAAAAAGAACAGGCTCACTGATATAAATACATCTGTCATTCTTGCTGGAGGAAACAGCGCACGTCTGGGTGTCGATAAACAGCTTTTAAAATTCGGCGGGAAGCTGGCAGCCGTCTATGTAGCTGAAAAGTTAGAAGCAGTTTTTGATGAAATTTTGATAGTCACAAATAAACCGGAACTGTATGCAGACGTGCCGTATAAGATTGTAAGCGATATATATAAAAACAAGGGGCCCCTGGCGGGAATCCATGCAGGGCTTGTCAATGCTGCGAGCAGCAATGTTTTTGTAACTGCGTGCGATATGCCGTACGTAAGCCTGCCTTATGTCAAGATGATGGTCAACAAGAGGAAAGAGACCGACAGCAGTTTCTTTATAATGGCCGTTAAGTGGGACGATGGATATATAGAGCCGTTCAACGGTTTTTATTCAAAATGTATCGTTGAAGATATTGAGCATGCACTGGAAAACGGCAGGCATAAAGTTAATGAAATATTCAATGATAAAACAACTTTCTATATTAGAGAGAGCGATTTAAAGCATTTATACGGATATCGAGCGATATTTACAAACTTGAATCGGCCGGAAGATATAGAAAAGTTCAGAAAGATAATAACATCTGTTCATCAGGTGAAAATCAATAGGCATAAGCAAAGGGGGAAGCAGAAAATATGAAACAAATAGTCATAAAAGCTGGCAGGACGGCAATAGATTCGTGGGTGTCAAGGATTTCAGAACTCACACCGGGATTTGAAGTGCTCTCATACAGGTCGCCTTCAGTCCGTGAAAAGGATGTTGACTATATAATTGCGTGGAGGCCGGACGCTCTTTGGATAAACACATTTTCCAACCTGAAAGCAGTGGTATCCATGGCTTCGGGTGTGGACCATATTAACAATTTAAAGCAGCTTAAAAAAGACATCCCGGTGCTAAGGACGGTGTCGCCGAACTTGAGCCAGAAAATGAGAGAGTATATAACGATGTGCGTGTTGACGTGGCATCGCAAACTTCTGCCGATGCTCGAAGCAAACAAAACAAGGGACTGGAAAGTATTCGACGCACAACTTGCATCCGATTTAACAGTCGGCATTATGGGCTTTGGAGGAATGGGCAAAGCAACTGCAGATACGCTTGCAGCTCTTGGCTATAATATAAAATTGTGGTCCAAGTCTCCGAGAGACAACACCCCTTATCCATATTTCAATGGCAAAGAAAATTTGAATGCGTTTGCTTCAGGCTGCGACGTGATCATATGTCTGCTGCCCATAACAAAAGAGACGGAAGGTGTACTGAATTATAACCTTTTCTCAAGTATGAATAAAGGCAGTTGCCTGATAAATGCGGCACGAGGACAGCATCTGATTAATGATGATCTCATCAGGGCTTTGGACGAAGGACAGCTTTTGCATGCTTTTCTCGATGTAACAGAAAAAGAACCGCTTCCCAAAAATGACTCGGCATGGGATATAAAAAATACAGTATTGACGTTCCATTCAGCCGCATATATCAATTCTGAAGTCGGCTCAAAAATAATTGCAGAGAATTTACTTGCTTACGAAAAAGGAGAATACAACGGAGCGATATACGATCCGGCGCTGGGGTACTAAGATATAAATAAACCTAATCCAACCTATAAAGACTACCGAAGAACTAAAAGTAAATTTCTACAGAGCAGAAATTGCTGCCAGCAGTTCAAACCATTTGAGCAGCTGGTTTTTTAATATCAGTAAAGCGCTTTGATTTTTGCTGCAAAGAAATTAAAATGATATAATCATAAACAGTTGATACAGGGGAAGAAAGCTATGGAATATACCCGCAGAGATATGACGAATGAAGATGCAAAAATAATTGCGGAGTGGAACTATCCAAAACCGTACGATATTTATAACTCCGGTAATAAAGAAAAGGCCGTTGCCGAAATGACACAAGGAGCATATGCTGCGGTTTATGCGGACGGGAAGCTTTGTGGGTTTTTCTGTACTGGAGATTCTGCCCGGATACCGATAGAACCAGCTTTGCCGATATACAAAAGTGAAACCGCAGTCGATGTCGGGCTTGGTATACGTCCCGATATGACGGGCAGAGGTCTTGGCAGAAGCTTCTTAAGTTTTGTTATCGGAATCATACAGCGCTACCACCCAAACGTTGTTTTAAGGCTTACCGTAGCAGATTTCAACAAACGTGCAATAAAATTATACGAATCATTCGGGTTTGAAAAGAGTGCGCAGTTCACAAGGCCTTCGGACGGTACTTTGTTTACCGTAATGATACTCGGGAAATAAAGAAGAGCAGTGCGAAACTGCTCATTTAAATACGTTTCTATTTAAACTTTACTGCTGTGCCGTACACCATTACTTCTGCGGCGCCCTGCGTTACGTTACTTGTAGCATATCTTATATTTATAACACCTTCTGCGCCCAGCTTTTCGGCTTCGTCCACCATACGCTTTGTTGCTATGGCCCTTGATTCGTCGATCATCTCTGTATATGCAGAAAGCTCTCCGCCGACCAGATTTTTAAAGCCGCTCAGTATGTCCCGACCGACATTCTTAGCCCTTATGGTAGAACCTTTCACGATTCCAAGCGTTTCAAGTTCTTTGCCGGTAATAAAGTCAGTATTTACTAACAACATCATCAATATCCTCCTTTTTTATTTCTCGTATCCTGTCTATGGTAACATAGACCATCGCCGCCGCAAGACATACCAGAACAACGATTATCACTATCTTGAGCCATAGGAACGGTACAAAATGAATTATAAGTCCGAAATATAGAACTATTGCGGCAATTGTCAAAATGCCGACAACAACGGGAGCGATTATTTTTTTATACATAACTACCTCCGTATATATTTTATCATAAAGAATATGGGTATGAACTATAGCGCATGGCTAATTTTTCAGTGGATATTCGAACTCTATTATTGACTCGCTTTTCTTACCGATTATCTCTACGCTTATCCTGCATATATGTGCGCTGAAGATTTCTTTTATGTGCAGTAAATTACTGTGTGCTTCGATGAGATCGTCGTTGCTCTCAAACTGCCCAATTGTCATGTGTGGTATAAACCCGCCCGGCCAGTCCGGCTTGTATTGCTGCAGTATACCGGTATAAAGCCGCTCGTGCAGATCGTTGACTACCTTTATGCCGTCAAGAACGCCCAGCATAAGGTAATAGTTTTCACCGTCCATACGCTTGATACCGTGAAGCTTTAAATCAAAACAATGCATATCCCCGGCCGCTTTCGCAACA
This sequence comes from Christensenellaceae bacterium, assembly GCA_963666505.2. GTDB lineage: Bacteria > Bacillota > Clostridia > Christensenellales > SZUA-584 > JABGQS01. The sequence continues at coordinate 1,082,827 of CAXXXL010000003.1, forward strand.
TGCTCCATAAGCTCCTGTCGGCCCAAGCTGCTTTCAAACGGGAACACAAGGGTAATGTGCGGCGCAATGTGCTTAAAACTGGGGTCAAATTGTCTGCGGATATCGTCTATTATTGCAGCATTTTCAAACTGCGGGAATATGAGTATGCACCTATTTTTTTTATTTGGCCTCATTCCGGTCCCCTTAAAAATTTCTTTTATAGCTGCTTACATCTTTAATCTGATACTACCATATTAAACGATGGAGTGCAATTTTGACGGTGCTGTTTACGGATGTTATAATTACAATCAGAAACAACCCAAGACACACCACGGTTCAACGGAGGCATACAAGTGATTATAACTGATTTTTCTGCAAAAGACATAAAAAAGGCGCAATCGCTGGTGCGAAGCAATTATGAGCAAGAGATGACTGCGAATCCACAGCTTCCGAAGGTCGAACGTATGCCGGGGCTTGACGAATTTGCGAAAAACGGGCTTGGTGTGGCACTGTATGAAAACGAAAAGATGCTTGGGTTTCTGTGTACAGAAGTGTCAGAACGGTTTGGAAATCCAAGGGCTTTCTGCCCTGTTCACGGACACGGTGCAGTCAAGAAAGACAGGGGACGGATATATTCAAGGCTGTACGGAGCTGCAGCGCAAAAATGGGTAGATGCTGGGGTGCTGACTCACGAAGTCACGCTTTTTTCTCACGATACAGCTGCGCAGCAAAGCTTCTTTTACAATGTGTTTGGTGCCTGTGTTATGTATGCCGTAATGGATATCGGCAGCAGACAGATCGATTTCGAAAAAGTTAACGGTATAGATTTTAAAGAGCTAGAAGAGAAGAGGTATCCGCAGATTAGAGTTCTCCAGAACGGACTGCTTTCACATCTTCGGCATTCGCCGATTTTTCTGCCATACTTTGAAGAGACGACAGAGTCATTTTCAAGGATAAAGGGTAAACGTTATTTTGCGGCGCTTAAGGATGATGAGATAATCGCATATATCAGGCTGCAACACGATGCTGGCAATTTCATTGCTGCGCTCAGCGACACTGTAAACATATCCGGTGCTTTTATGAAACCGCAGTTTAGGGGCAGCGGTATATATTCAGGGCTGCTTGCATTTCTTGCAGCGGCTGTTAAAGAAGAAGGATACAAAAGGATAAGCGTAGATTATGAGACATATAACCCAAACGCAATGAGGTTTTGGTCAAAGAATTTCGAGCCGTATACTACAACGCTTACAAGAAAGATAGAGCCAATGATACTCGAAACGCCGGATTTTTAAAATGAAAGGACAAGATATGCAATACAGGACGATGCCAGGCTCCGAAGAAAAGCTTTCTGCGCTTGGGTATGGCTGCATGAGGCTGCCGACCAAAGGAAGGCTGGTGTCTTCTATAGATGTGCAGGAAGCAAAAAAGCAGATACTGTATGCCGTTGACAACGGGGTCAACTATCTAGATACGGCCTATCCATATCACAAAGGAGAATCGGAGAGTTTTTTAGGGCAGCATATCCTCAAAAACGGATACAGGGAGAAGATAAACGTCGCAACAAAACTTCCGATTTTTATGATAAATAAAAAAGAAAAGTTTGATGAGATATTCTCTAAACAGCTTGTTAAGCTAGACGTTGAATACATAGATTACTATCTTCTGCATGCCGTAAACGCAAGCACGTGGGAGAAGATGAAAAGCCTTGGCATAATGGAATGGATGGATGGGATTAAAAAACAGGGAAGGGTACGAAAACTCGGATTTTCTTATCACGGCGCATATGAAGACTTTCCGGGGGTTGTAAACGACTTCGATTGGGACTTTACGCAGATACAGTATAATATACTCGATGAGAACCTTCAGGCTGGCAGAAAGGGCATAGATTATGCTAATGGCAAAGGCCTTGGAGTAATAGTGATGGAACCTCTTCGTGGAGGCTCACTGGCCGGAAGACTGCCAAAACAGATAGAAGAGATTTATGAAAGATCCGGCATAAAACGAAGCCCGGCACAGTGGGCGCTAAGGTGGGTGTATGATAACCCCGCCGTAACGCTGGTGCTCTCCGGAATGAACGATATAGACCATATAAATCAGAACATTGAAACTGCCTCCCTGGCGTTTCCCGGCTGTATGACGCCGGAAGAAAAAGGGATAATCAAAGAGTTGAAGGACAAATATCTTGCACTGATGGCGATTGGCTGCACCGGGTGCGGATACTGCCTTCCGTGTCCGGCCGGTATTAATATACCCGATGCATTCAAGAACCTTAATAACCTCCACATGTTCGGCAGGTCCTCGGCGAAGTTTTTTCATATTGCTTTTAACGGTATAATGACTAAAGACGGCAAACCGCATCTGGCGGGGAACTGTATAGAATGCGGCGAGTGTGAGAAAAAGTGCCCGCAGGAGTTAGAGATAATAAAGCAGCTAAAGAGGGTCAAGAAAGAGATGGAGGGACCGCTGCTTCGGGCAATGGCTGCCGTTGCCCGGCCTTTTGTGAATGCAGGTAGGAAGAAACCAAAAACATAAGCTTATGGCTTTGGAATTATCCGAGGCCTCTTTTAATTTTCTTCCGTATCTGCAACAGGTTTATTTATATCGGTAGGATCCCAACGGGGGTAGTTTTCGTCAATAGGTATCTTTTCGACATGCTCAACTTTATCGCTGCTTTCAACCACTTCGATTACTGTTCCTGCCGGACATTCATAATATACCCACATTGCGGCTTCTACAGTTGTCCTTATGCATCCACTGGTTGCAGACGAGCCTATTGCGTTATACGATCTTTGCTGGAGCGTGTCAAAACTCTTTCTGCTGAATATCGGCCCATGGATGTATACACCTGCTGTATATTTTGTATAATACGGCGAGAACTGGCCGGAGTTCCAGCGTTTCCAAGCTCCTTTTGAGCTAATCTCGAAAGAACCGAGCGCCGTCATCCTGGCAGACCTTCCCACAGCGCAGGGGAATGCTTTCACAAGCTTCGTATATTCTCCGTTTTCATCATAAGTAAATATAGCAAATGTGTAATCTTCTTTATCAACTATTATATAATACTTGTTCTGCAGTGTTTCGTTCGCGGCAAACATAGAGTCATCTGCTACTATAGGCTGGTAGATTGCTTTAATAAGTTCGTCATCTTCTGCGCTCTTTTCGCCCATGTCTTTATAGAATAGCAAGAGCAGGCTGCCGTGCCGTATGCCTGAAATAGACCAGTTGTCTATGTCTGCCCAAAGAATATCCTTATAGTAAACGACGTCATTTGCATCAAGTGCATATAGCACACTGTAGTCGGCTTTGCTGGAAATCTCCCAGTTTGCAAGAAGACTGCCGTATTGAACAGAATATTCTATCCTGCTTCCCGAAATAGGAAGTTCGGCAAGCTCAAAAGGCTGCAGCTCGTCAGGCTCCGGTATATAAGCGGGTTCTGGGGTAACTTCCGGTGTCGGCGTTGGTGTAGGCTGCGGTGTTGCGGTTGTAGTCAGAACTGTTGTTGTAGGTTCTGGCGAAGGCGCCAGGGCGACTCTGTCAGCTGCGCTCTCGTTGATTGTTATAACTATGATAAAAGCGGCTATAACCAGTATAACAATGAATATTTTAATGATAGCTGACAACCAAGGTTTCAATGTTTTGCTCCCCGTAAATTTTTTATAATATTATCATAACGAGCTTATAGATGCAAAGAAAAATGTATAGATTAAACAAAATATGCTTATTGTTCACACATGCAGACTATTGCACAATTCGGGACAACTCTAATTGTAAATACTATGCTAATATTCTTCCAGCCATTCCAGATACTCGTCTGAGAGCATGCTCAGGGATTTGCCTAAAACAGCATCAAAAGCATCGATGAGTGTTTTTTGGTTTTGGATATAAAATTCGTCATTTAGAATACTTTTGTTATACGGCTTTTCGCCTGCTTTATAAAGTATATCGATAATACTTTGCTGACCGTACGTGTCCCTTAAAAACTCCACAAACATCCCGGCGCCATGATAGAATGAGATTATCTGAGCTTCATCTGTTGCGGCACCGTTGTCAAATCCGGAAAGCCATTCAAGAGTAACTGCAACATCATCTTTTGTAATAGTGCCTTTATCGATCCTTGTGCCTCCTTCGGCAGGGTAAGTACCGTAAGATACTGCAATTCCTTCAGCGAACCATGAAGCTATATTATTGTTACACATCTTTAACGTGATATGGTGTGTAAATTCGTGCATCAAGAGAGGATAATAACGTTCTGTATCTTCGAAACCGGAGTAAAACTTTATTGATTCATCAGCCTCGCCCCATCCTGTGAACAGCCTCCTGACTGTGGGTACAGTCCTTTGGCGAAGTAATTCTCGGTCAAAATATAATTTCACCTCAATATTGCTGTCTGCAGACATATCGAATTCTTCTGCAAGTGATTTAAGTGATCTTTGTATAATTTCTGCAAACTGCATTGCGCGGGTTTCTTCCGGCTGACATTTTAATATGAACCCTTCATATTCCTTTACTTCAAAAGGATAATCACAGTCCAGCCAGGTGCCGTCTATCAGTTTGTAAAGGAGCTTATAGTCAAAGTCGAACTGCTCAAAATGATAATGCTTTTCGTTTATCGTGGCGATAGCTGTATGCTCATCGATTATCTCAACATCAATAAGCTCAAGTGAAAAGCCGGTTATACTATCATTAATTATTTCATAAAACCACCGTTGCTGCTCGTTATAATAGTACTCGTTTTCCTGTGATATCGTTGTAAGATAAAGCTCAAGGTCTTGATTTGAAACAGCTTGCATTTTTATTCCGACGTTGTCACTGATAGCATCTTCAGGCTGTATTGGCTGAGGTGCAGCGGTCTGTGTTTTCGCAGACGGTATTTCAGTTTCGTTCGGTATTGCTGTCTGAACCGAGCAGGCGGACAAAACAAGCAAAAAAATCAATGGTAAAACTATAAGCTTTCTCATTAGCATATCCTACCTTTAATGTGCTGTAATTACAATTATAGTTTATAACAATTCTTGTTTTATAGTCAAATAGTATTACACGATTTCGCGGATTCCTGGCTTGCTGTATATGATCCTGCAGCCTTGAAACCCTCTCTTTTTTATGCTATCATTGCAGTAATGTTTTGAAAGTGAAAAGAAGGTAAAAATCTTAATGAACAAACTGCTCGAATACCCTTTTGACCCGGAGCTTATTCTAAAAAAGAAAAAACGTATCAGAAAAGAGCTTCTGGCAGAGGGCAGCGACCGCATAAAAAAGAATATTGCTGTGCTTGGAGGCTCAACGACGCATGATATAAAGACATGCATGGAGCTTTTTTTATTGGACCATGGAATCGAGCCTTCCTTTTATGAGGGTGAGTTTGCACAGTACTGGCAGGATGTCATGTTCGGGCAGAGCGGGCTTTACAGCTTTTCTCCGGATGTTGTTTTTATACACACCAGCAACAGAAACATATCCAAGTTCCCAACGGTAAAGAACAGCTCGGAAGAGATAGACGCTATGCTGCAAGAACAGTTCGAGCACTACCGAGTGATGTGGGAAAAGATAAAAGAGCGCTTTGGATGTATAGTTATACAGAACAATTTCGAGATGCCGTCATATCGTCTTCTTGGCAATATGGACGCAAGCGATGTGCACGGACGAACTAATTTTATAATAAGACTCAACAGCCTTTTCTATGAATATTCACAAGAAAATGAAAACTTTTACATAAACGATATCAACTATCTTTCTGCAAGCTTTGGGCTGGAAAGCTGGGCAGAGCCTTCGTTCTGGCATCTTTATAAATACAGCCTAAACATGACTGCGATACCATACCTTGCACACAGCGTTGCTAATATAATAAAGTCTATATACGGTAAAAATAAAAAGTCGCTTGTGCTTGATCTTGATAATACTCTTTGGGGCGGTCTGGTAGGTGACGACGGCGTTGAAGGGATAGAGATAGGGCACGAAACACCGATGGGTCAGGTATACAGCGAATTCCAGCAGTATATAAAAGAACACAAGGACCTTGGAATAATATTAAATGTCAATTCAAAAAACGATTATGACAATGCAATTAAGGGTCTTGAACACCCGGAAGGGACGCTCAGGCCGGAAGATTTCATAGTTATAAAAGCAAACTGGGAGAACAAGGATAAGAACCTGATTGACATTGCGGATGAGCTTGAGATATTGCCGGAGAGCCTCGTTTTCATAGACGATAACCCAGCCGAGCGGGGGATAACAAGAGCGCAGACAGAAGCCAGCGTGCCGGAAGTGGGCAGCGTGGAAACGTATATAAACATAGTCGACAAGTCGGGTTTTTTCGAAGTGACCAGTCTTTCGGAAGACGACAAAAAGCGCAGCGAGATGTATTCTGCGAATGCAAAGCGAAAACAGCAGAGCAAAACGTATGAGAATTATGAAGACTATTTAAAATCGCTGGAAATGAGTGCTGAAATACGGGAATTCGAAGACATATACATACCGAGAATAACACAGCTTACCAATAAATCGAACCAGTTCAACCTAACAACGAAACGGTATCAGCAGAGCGAGATAGAGAGTGTAAGCGCTGATGAGAACTGCATTGGCATATACGGCAAGCTGACGGATAAATTTGGCGATAACGGTGTTGTGAGCGTTGTGATAGGCAGGCAGGAAGAAAAAACCCTTCACATAGACCTGTGGCTTATGAGCTGCCGTGTGCTAAAGCGCTGTATGGAAGATGCCATGATGGACAGCCTTGTCGAGCGTGCTAAAAAACGGGGTATAGAAAAGATAAAAGGCTACTACTATAAAACCGCAAAAAACGCTATGGTGTCGGAGTTTTTTACCGGCTTTGGGTTTGAGAGAACATCCCAGCAAGAAAACGGAGACTCCGTATGGGAACTGGATATAATGAACTATAGCAGCAAAAACAACGTTATAAAAGTGGAGAACTAAAAATGACAAGAGACGAAGTTTTAAAACAGGCGCAGGACGTTTTCAGAGATGTATTTGACGATGAAAGCATTATAATAGCAGATGATACGACTGCCGACGACATAGAGGACTGGGATTCGCTGGAGCATATAAACCTAATAACAGCGATAGAGCAGCAGTTTGGCATAAAGTTTGCCATGAGTGAAGCAACACGGTTTAAAAACGTCGGAGATATGATAGACACGATTTACTCAAAAGTTTCGTGATTTTTGTGAGGTAAAGATGACATTTACAACTCTTAGTTTTCTTATATTCGTTGCAATAGTTGTATTTGTGTATCTTTTGCTGCCGCAAAAGGCAAAACCATATTTTCTTATAGCTGCAAGCCTTGTGTTCTATGGCTGGTGGAAGCTGTGGGCGCCGCTGTTTATAATTGCGTATGCACTTTTCATATACTCTGCAGCAAGGCTTATGGAAAAAAACAAGTCTAAGAAGTTCTTTGTGCTGGTGCTGTTTTCCGGCATAAGCGTACTTCTTTTCTTTATATTCAGATACGGTATATTTGACGGGCTTATAGACATAATTACCGGGGGCAGCACGAGCATACAGATACTGTTCCCACTAGGGTTTTCATACTATATGTTCAAGAGCATAAGCTATCTTATCGATATCAACAACGGCACCGTTGAAGCAGCTAACCGATTCGACAGGTTCCTGTTATATGTCACGTACTTCCCGGAAGTATCAATGGGGCCGATCTCACGTGCAGTAGATTTTCTGCCACAGATAGAGACAGAGAAGCATGTAAACGCTGTTTCGGTGAACAAGGGGCTGGCGCTGATTGCATGGGGTTTCTTTAAAAAGATAGTTTTTGCGGATATGCTGGCAAGCATGATATCACCCTATTACACCGACCTTACACTTTCGGGCAACGGCTTCGTATGGTTTCTGGCAGCTGCGGGCTTCCTGCTTCAGCTTTATCTCGACTTCTCCGCATATACAGACATATCCATAGGCGTATCGACCATGCTTGGCTATAATATCAAACCGAATTTCAAGGCTCCGTTTTTTGCACTCAGCATATCAGAATTTTGGCGCAGATGGCACATAACTCTTTCGAGCTGGCTGCTGGATTACGTTTTCGCGCCGCTGCAGTTTATAATGAGAAAGCTCAAAAGATTTGCTTCTGTTATACCCGCACTAATAACCTTCACACTTATAGGAGTTTGGCACGGCGGCACTTCAGCATACCTCGTGTTCGGTTTCCTTATGGGCGTGCTGGTTGCTATAGATTCGCTTATATCAAAGCGTCGCAAGAAGCTTAAGAAAACGCTGCCAAAACCGCTTTTCAATACTGTCAGCATCGTAATAACAATACTGTTTAACATACTTGTATTCGTGTTCATGAGAGCTGACATTGCGTCCGAAGGTTTTGCTATAATAGGCAGCATATTCAGATTTTCAACATGGTCAGTGTCTACCGGACTTGGCTTAAAGTTCTTTGTAATATTCGGGCTGTCGATAGTTGTGACAGTGCTTTCGCATTTGATAGAAAGAAAGCAGGAGACTTTCCTTGAAAAGTTCTCTGCAATGAAGCAGCCGGTTCTGTGGCTTGTGTATCTTGCAGTTATATTCGTTGTGATACTGTTCGGATACTACGGGCCGGGTTATGACCCGATAGAATTTATATATATAGGCTTCTAAAGCTTTAAGTACGATAAAGGTTTAGCAATGCGCTAGGCTACACATCCAAAATAAGCCTAGAGATAGCATAGAGGAGATAGATGAAAAAGCTTGTTTTCACAATAAAAATACTAATATTCACAGCTATTTTCCTGACTGCTTTTATATTTGCATCATATATCATCCGCCCTGATAGCGAGATGAAAGAGCGCTTTGCAGGCTTTTATGCAGAACCGAAAGATTCGCTCGACGTTGTTGTAATAGGCTCAAGTCCCGTGCAGCCGCTTTTTTCTGCTCCGCTGATATGGGGGGAGTATGGCATCGCACTGTATCCGATATCGACGAATTCTCAGCCAACAACAGGTATAAAATATTTGATAAAAGAAGTGCGCAAACGGCAGGCTGACTGTATTTATGTAATAGACGTTTCTATGTTTATGGTAGAGCCGGATGAGCTGCTCACGGAAGCTAACATAAGAAATATTACCGACAACATGAAATATTCACTGAACCGAATAAAAGCGATAAATGCAATGGTAAGCGACCCAAAAGAAAGAGCTGATTATTACTTCGACATAAGCAAATATCATTCAGTGATCACCGACAAGGACGAATTCAGCCTGGATGCGGTCAAATATTTTAATTTCACTGTGCCGGCTCTCTCGAAGGGCTACCTGTTCGTTGACGCTGTTGAGCCGTTTGATACTGTTGACGTATCCGGGATAGAGCAAACAAAGGCGATACCGCAAGCGGCTGAAAAGATATTGGATAAACTTCTTGAGTATATCGATTCTGAAGGCCTTGAAGCCATGTTCGTGATCTCACCTTATATTGCCAGCAACGAGCGAAAGATGCAGCATAATTACCTGGGGGAATATATTGAGAGCAGAGGGTACACATTTATAGACTTCAATGACTGCACGGGTGATATAGGCATAGATTATTCTTCAGACTTATATAACAGGAACCATCTAAACCTTTCCGGAGGGGAGAAGTTCTCACATTACTTTGGTAGTTACCTTATAGATAATTATGATTTTGTAGATAAGCGTGCAGATAAAGATTACTCTTCGTGGGATGAGGCATATTCTAATTGGGTCACAGTTGCAGATCAGTATAAGCAAACCATTGCGGAGAATGCCGAGAGGCTCAGCGATATTAAAAGATAGTATGAAACTAACTAAATACGTGGTATCATAATGGGAATACAATACTGATTTGTTTGGAAAACAGGAGACTGATTATGAAGAAACTTTTAATATTATTAGTGCTAACACTTATTTTGAGCTTTGCGGCATGTTCAGCGCAAAATGAGTCGGCAGATTCCACCGAACAGGAAGCTGCTGATACGCAGGAAACAGAGGATACGCAGCCTGCGGAAGATATGTCAGGACCGTTTAACGAGAACGATATGATATTCGTCTATAACGGTGTAAGCTATCCTATAAGCACAGAAGCTCAGCCGCTTCTTGATGTGTTCGGGAGCGATTATGAAGAGATAACAGCGCCAAGCTGTTCCTTCGACGGAGAGGACAAACAGTTCATATACGACTTTGCGACGGTATATACATATCCTATGGACGGGGTTGATCTGATAAACGAGATATATGTTTATGATGGTGACTTCACGACCAGCCGCGGTATTAGCCTTGGTGACACTTTAGACGATGTAATAGAGGCATATGGTGAAGGCGGCTTTGAGGACGGCTCAAGCTACGTCTATGCGCTTTCCGGAGACCCGGACGATATGCAGAGCCAGAGGCTCTACTTCGAGCTTACAGACGGCGTGGTAAGCGGCATAAGCTATTACGGTGCAAATGGTATAACGCTGTAATTAAAAACAAATAAAAAAACAGCTGCTTTTTAAAGTGACTGTTTTTTATTTAATCTAGTTTAAGTATTCCTCTATTGCTTTTAACATCTCCAGGCTGATAACATGCTCTATCTTGCATGCGTTTTCTTCAGCCAGTTTTGGAGAGAGCTTTAATGAAGCTTCTATGAAGCGGGTGATTAGTTTGTGGTTCTCATAAACCCTCTTTGCAATAGCACGCCCTTTTTTTGTAAGAGAAACAGGGCCATACTTTTCCTGCTCAATAAGTCCAAGGCTTTTTAGAGAATTCATGGCCTTGGTTACGCTTGGTTTGCTTACGCTAAGGCGCTTTGCGATGTCTGCAGAATGGGCGTGGCTTTCTTCCTGCTCCAGCAGATATATAGTTTCCAGGTACATCTCTTTAGATTCGCTTTGACTCATCCCGGCTTAATGCCTCCTTTTGTAAACTGCCTAAACATTATTATAGCACAAGAATAACAATAACACAATTATGGGTATATGACAATAATTATTTTTATTTTTGTGTTTCAAAAGCTTTTTTTGTGCTTATATATAATATGCAAGGCAAACACACTTTGCATAATGATGAAATTTTCTACAGCTACAATCCTCCTTCCTTAATACATTGTCAGCTTTTATAAGCTGACTTATTTTTTAGATATAAAACAATTTTCGGGACAGTCGTTTATATAATGTTTATAGTTTTGTGCATGATTCAAAATAAAAAAGCATTATTCTAAAGCCATAGAGCAAGTACTCTTTTAAAATATTATTCCTCCCTAAAATGCTTGCAGTGCTGAATACGGGTATTGTTATAAAAACTATTAAATGAGGCACAAGCATAAGAAAAGAGGTATAATTATGTATTCGGCGATGATAGAGAATTCTAATCTTGCAAATACACTGATAAACACAGCTGCTTATGGTAATTGTTATGGGTGTTTGTCTGGGAACCTGAATGGGATATGTTATTTTTGCGACAGTGTTTACTGTTTTTGTGGTCTTGATATCTCTTCTTCTATACAGAGCAATAAAAGCTGCTGAAAGTAAGGACAACAAACATCGGCAGCATTTACCAGCTTACATACAGAATAACATTCAAGAGTGAGGGAATAGAAAAAGAATTTATTGACAAACTGAGATTAAAGAACGGTAATCTTGATATGATTTGCGGACAGACTGCTACGACTAGTGAGGGTTTTGGGGAGGCAAAAGAATGAAGACGATATTGATATATGCTGCAATAACGCTGATACTCATATCTATAGTATTAGGGGGATGCAGCGAAAGCGTCACAGCTGAAGCGGATGATGAAAGCTCGGGGATCTCAAGCGTAAGCACGCTTTTAAAAGTTGAAGATTTGGCGATTGATACAACGGGATTGTTCACAGAGCGGGATCTTGTACAGAAAGCTGACCTTGATGAAGCGGTATACACAGAGCTTGTAAGCGGCGAAGATGTAGAAATTGAAAAAGAAGGAGTATATGTAATAAGCGGTGATGTTGAAAACGTGATAATAAAGGTAAAGTCTGATGATGAAGCAAAGGTCCAGCTAGTACTTAACGGCGTCAGTATAGTAAACGACAACACCCCTGTTATTTATATTGCATCTGCAGATAAAGTTTTTGTAACATTGACAGACAGCGAAAACTATCTAGAAGTGTCCGGAGAGTTAGAAACCGATGGAGGAACCAATCTGGATGCGGTCATCTATTCAAAATAAGACCTTACTCTAAACGGCAAAGGCTCGTTGGGAATCGTGTCAGCTAAAGGCAATGGGATCGCTGTAAAAGAAGATCTGAAAGTGACCGGCGGAACATATAATATTTCATCTCAGCTTGATAGTTTGGAGGCGAACAATTCGATCTGTATATCAGGCGGAGACTTTATTATCAAAACGAACAAGGATGCGCTTCACAGCGAAGATGAAAACGACTCTTCACTCGGATATATTTACATACTGGATGGTGAATTTGATATTATGGCCGGTGACGACGGGATTAGGGGAACCAGCATCATTCAGATCGACGGGGGAGTAATCAACGTAGAAACTTGCAAGGAGGGCATTGAAGCAACATATATACAGATAAACGGCGGAGAGATCAGAATTAATGCTTCTGATGACGGTATAAATGCTGCCGAAAAAAGCAACAGCTGCAATGTTGTAATCGAAGTAAACGGAGGTACAATCGTACTGAATATTGGCAGTGGTGATACAGATGCGTTTGATTCAAATGGGAATATATACATCAACGGAGGTATAATCGATATATCTGCGGCTTCAGCGTTTGACCCGAATGGTACAGCAGAGCTGAACGGTGGAACGGTTACAGTGAACGGGCAGGAAATTACAGATATAACTATAACACAGACGGGTGGTAGATCCGGCGGCATGCCAGGCGGTGACAGACCCGGGCCAAAGTAAGAAAATTAAGCAGAGGAGGTGATACCTAGGAGAAGCTCCTTGTTTGATATTTGTAAAGGATCTGAGCTTTTAAAAAACAGGTCCTTTTCTATAGACAAGATTTATTATCTATACTATGATTTAAAGTAATATATTTTAGAGGTTATCATGGTTGATATAACACTTAAACATTTTATAAGCCTGCAAGATATTCATTCGAAATTTGGATTAGAAGGGTATCACATTGCTGATTTATCAATAGGTAATGATGATAACATTTATATATTGTTTTCAGATAGCAGTCACAAAGCTGAAAGTTGTTTTTATAAAGCTGTTGTGTTGACGTTGGATTGGCAGACTGGTCAGCTGGTCTATGATTCATTGTTGGATTTTGGCAAACTTGACAGGGGAATGGATTTCGTTCAGCCAATTAATAATGATTACCTTTTAGTAAAATCAAGAGCAAGATTTTATAACAAATATACCTATGATAATAATGCTTTTATTTTAGATGAAATGGGCAAGCTCAAGTCGGAGATGTATTTTGGAGACGGGATTGAGCAATGTATAGTTGATGGCAACAACAGAATAATAACGAGCTATTTTGATGAAGGTGTTTTTGGCAATTACGGATGGATAAATCCTATAGGTAAAAGTGGTTTGATCGCTTGGTCATTAAAAGGTGAGAAGATTTGGGGGAATAAAGAACATGATATAGTTGATTGCTATGCAATAAATATAGATTCATTAGATCGACTTTGGTATTACTATTATACTAAATTTAATTTGGTTGAAACAAATTATAGGGAAGAAACTGAATACGAGCCAGAAGTGGAATATGCGTCAGGCTTTTTATTAAATAGAAAAATGACATCAGTTATTTTCTTAAATGGAATTAAAAAAGGGCATAATAATGGATGCTTCAAAGTTACGTTAAAAGGAAATAAAATTTCTAAAACAGAGGAGTGTAGGCTTATTGATGTAGGCGGTAGAGAAATTGAATTTTACGATTTTGGATTAAGAAAATATAAAGGTGTCTTTCTGGATAGAAATAAACAATTATATTCAACAGAAATAGACTAAAAAACGATGTGTGTATAATAAAGATGATGAACCATAGATTGTTGGAAAATCATCTTTGTTTTAAAAAGTGTAATGAAAATTAATATCTATTTCTCAATACCGTGTATCAACGGAATTTCTTTCGGTTTCTTATCTGTTATTGTATAACTCTCGGTCAGAAGCTGAGCCGTTGTTTTTCCTTTTTGCTCATCATTTACATACAGCAGAGCAAGGAACTCTCCTTTTTCAACTTTATCACCGACACGCTTTTTAAGCTCGAAGCCGACATTTGGGTCGATATTGTCCGTCTTTTTTGCACGGCCCGCTCCAAGAGCGCCGGCAGCAAGGCCGACCTTGGTGGTGTCAACAGCGCCTATATAGCCGCTTTTTTGCGCCGTGAGTTCAGTTTTGCTCTTAACTTTAATATACGAATGCGGATCGTCAACGTACTTAGGATCTCCGCCTAGTGCGATTATCATCTTGCGAAGCTTCTCAAGTCCTGCGCCAGACTTTAATGCATCTAGTAGTTTTTCCTTTGCCTGTTCCTCGTTCTTGGCAGCTTTGCCCAGCACCAGCATATGCTCTGCCAGAGTCAGGCTGACCTGCAGCAGGGGAGTATCAAGGCTCAGTTTTCCGCTTAGTGCATCGACAGCCTCCGCAACTTCAATGAGATTGCCTATGGACATACCGAGCGGCTGGCTCATATCAGTAATCAATGCAACTGTCTGTTTCCCCGCGCCTTTGCCTATAGCAACCATGGCTTGTGCAAGCGCTTTTGCATCGTCAAGCGACTTCATAAAAGCTCCATTGCCCGTTTTTACGTCCAATACGATAGCGTCCGAACCGGAAGCAAGCTTCTTGCTCATTATGCTGGAAGCTATAAGCGGCATGCTGTCCACAGTGCCGGTAACGTCACGAAGCGCATATAAAAGCTTATCGGCAGGGACCAGGTCTTTGCTCTGCCCGACGACCGCTATTCCTGTCTTTTTTACTATGCTTTTCATTTCCTCGGTGTCCCGCTGAAGGCTGACTCCGGGTATGAATTCCAGCTTGTCTACTGTGCCGCCTGTGTGACCAAGACCACGTCCGGACATTTTTGCGATCGGTACACCACATGCTGCGGCCAGCGGTGCAGCAATAAGCGTGGTGGTATCGCCGACGCCTCCGGTTGAGTGTTTGTCAACTTTGATACCTGGAATAGAGGAGAGGTCAACGACATCGCCCGACTTTTCCATAGCGAGTGTAAGCGCAACTGTTTCATCTGCGCTCATGCCGACGAAGCATATCGCCATCAGTAAGGCTGATATCTGATAATCAGGGATTTCACCCTTGACATAACCGTCTATAATATAATGTATATCCTCATGCGAGAGTTCACTGCCGCGTTTTTTTTTCTCGATTATATCTACCGTTCTGATAACGATCACTTCCTTTGCTGTTTCTAAAAATCTGTATGATGTTTACAAATTAATTTTATCATAAACGATTAATATTGTCATTTCGGCAATAAAAAGCGAATTAAACATCGAAAATACAATTTTGCCTATTGACCTACCAATGAACAAGACATATAATCATATTATGTTTAAGGAGGAAATGCCCCTTGCTTTCTCAAATGCAGACAAAAACAAAATGTGATATGGTCGTGGAAACTCTTCTCGGCGCTATTATAGATAAAAAATATCCGACGGGGAGCCAGCTGCCGACTGAGACGGAGCTTTGCGAAATGCTGGGCGTCAGCCGTATCACGATAAGGGAAAGCTTAAAGAAGCTTGATATGATGGGCGTTGTATCCATTCAACAGGGAAAAGGTACTTTCGTAAAAGAAGTAGGACTGAACACTTTTATGCAGCCCATGTTCGGGCTAATCGATTTCGATAATTTTGATATAGCTACAATATATGACGCACGAATGTATATCGAGACAGGTTCCTGCCGCCTTGCGGCAAAGAACAGGACTGAAGAGGATCTGGCAAAGATGGAACTTCTGTTAAAACAGATGAAAGAGGCTGTCAATCAGGAACGTTTGGAACAGAATAAAGACAGGGAATTCCATATTGCGATAGCCGGTGCATCAAAGAACAACATTCTTGAAGCGACTGTGGTAAACCTTGAAAATATCAGCAGCGCATGCGTTCAGAGGCTACACAAAGTCTATACGTTTATGAGCGAAGCTCAAAGCCAGCACGAGAGGATATTTGAAGCAATCAAAAACGCGGATGAGGATGCTGCCGAAAAGGCGATAGTAGAGCACACATTGTCTTCAAAAGCGTTTTTATTGTAGTTAAAGATTAAATTTTGTTTGTTTACTAATAGACATATAATGATATGATGAATATAAGAAGGAGAAAGATTATGGAACTAAAACAAAAAGTACTCGGGTTTATAGATGCGCATCAGGATGAGATGTTCGATATGCTTTCGAAGCTTGTACAGATAAACTCAGAAAATTTTGTGTCTCACGGCAATGAAAAAGAGTGTGCACTGGCAGTAAAGAAGATATATGAAGACTTTGGTCTGAAGACAGAGTATTATTATCCGGACGATGTAATGAAAGATAATATCGACTACCTGCCGGGCAGAAACACAGACGAGCGCCCAAACGTTGCAGGCATATATAAGGCAGGCGGTAAGGGAGAAGGAAAAGGCAGCGTTATGATAGCAGCCCATCTTGATACAGTCGAGATAGGTGATAAAGAGCTATGGACAGTGCCTCCTCTTGGTGGGCTCATAAAGGACGGACGGATATACGGCAGGGGAGTCGGAGACAATAAATACGGAATAGTCGTAGGTCTTTATGCACTAGAAGCTATCCGGCAGGCAGGAATAGAGCTAAATAAAGACGTGATTCTTTCAGCTTACTGTGATGAAGAATTCGGCGGTGGCAACGGCAGCATAGCTTCATGTGTTAAATATCCGTGCGATGCATACCTCAGCCTGGATTCACCATATGGAGAATTAATGGTGGTCTCAGTCGGAGGCCAAGCGCTAAAGACAACCCTTCAGACAAAAGAAACGCAGGATTCGGCTGCGCTAGCTGTAGACGGACTTAATGTGGTAAGGGAAGAACTCGATAAGTTTGGACAGAGAAGGCGTGATGAGCTTGACAAGAACCCATACTACAAAGGTACGCAGATGCAGGAGTCCGCATACAGGATATCAGACTACGGCTGCGGCAAGGCAGGGACGGACCTTTCAAAAGGCGGCATGAATTTCGTTTTCTACACAGATAAGACAAAAGAAGAAATATACAAAGAGCTGGATGAAATAGAAAAGATATGTACTGAAAAGCTTGATAAAATGGGCATAGTTTTCGGCGGAATACAACAGGTAAGCAGGTTCTTTGACTATATGAAAATTGACGAGGACGAAGATGTTGTAAAAGTAATGAGCAAGAGCGTAGAAGAGATTCAGGGCAAACCGACAAAGATTGCCGGTGCGTGCCTATCGGACTATTTTCTATATCTCAAGCACGGTTCGCCAAAAAGCATATCATACGGCATCATCGGCGACTTCAAAGAGTACGGCGGAGCTCACCAGCCGGACGAATTTATAAAATGCAAAGATTTTGTGGACGTAACCAAAGCAGTCAGCCTTTTCCTTATGCAGTGGTGCGGATACACAGTCAAATAAACAAGTAAAAAAACAGGAGGAAAGATAAATGAACGAGAAATTTAAATTCAGCCCAGCACCTTGGATACCTTTCAGGGATGAAGAAGTGCTAACAAAATGCAGGAACATTAAACGTGAGGATATGGAGAAGCACCCCAATCCAGACTTCAAAATAAAAATAGTTCAGGAAGTAACGCCGCTTTTTGTTGCAGATTTCTTCCACAGAATTTATATGTCCGACATCACCAACACCCGCTTTACAGGCATTTTCCCGAATGCATGGCCTTCAGCGTACAAGAACGTAGCGCTTCTGTGCAACCGTTACGGCGTAAGTGCAAGGAACGTGCACACGTTTAATATGGACGAATGGGCAGACGATGACGGAAACGTGGCACCTCTAGATTATCCGGCAGGACTTGGTTATTCTTTTAAAAAGTACTTCTATGGCACGCTGGATCCAGAGCTTCGCCCTGCTGAAGAAAACATACACTATATTTGTAACGAGAACGTAAATGATTATTCGAGTATAATCGAGGATATCGGCGGCGGTGGAGCAGACGTATGCTATTCCGCAACAGGATGGCCGGGCCATATCGCCTTTATAGACCCGGACACAGATGAATTCAAAGCAGATACAATTGAAGAGTTTTTAAAGCTCGGCTCACGGATTGTTACTTCTCATCCGCTTACGATCGCTGAAAACTCATTGTTTGCAAGCCATGGCTGCAGCGGTGACGTGGCAGCAGTTCCATGGAGAGCTGCTACTATTGGACCTAGAGACGTTGCAAATGCTCGTGACAGGTTCGAGATGCACAGTATCACAGAAATGGGCGGTATAAACTCATGGCAGAGGATGATATCGCGACTGGAGCTTTACGGTCCGGTGACTATGCAGCTGCCAGCATCTATAGTTCAGCTTTTCAAAACTAATGTATTTGTATCCGAAGACATTGCAAGACCATTCACATATCTTGAAGATATGGAAGGCTGGATGTAATAAAGTCCGGGAACCCGCTGCCCAAAGGTAGCGGGTTCCCGGCTAGCTTAATTAGGTGACAATACTATAATATCTTATTTTATTACTTTTTATGCTTCTGCTATTGACTTTATGGCTCAATAAGTGATAAGAGAATATGATGACGAATATAAAAAAGATTCTGGATAAAAAAAACGAATATATGTCAATACTTCTTATTGCAGACCCGAGCAAAAAAGCTGTGAGGAAATACCTTGACAGTAGTGATTTGTTTGTGATGTTTGATTGTGATAAGCCGGTATGCGCAGCAGCAGTCATCAGAATAGATGAGCAGACATGTGAACTGAAGAATATCGCTGCAAGCAAGCTGCGACGGGGCTTTGGCAGCAAAATGCTGTCATATCTGTTTGATTATTATAAAGACAAATATAACTATATGCAAGTTGGCACCGGCAACTCAAGCATAGGCAACATCAGCTTTTATAAAAAGAACGGATTTATACTATCGCATCAGATAGACAATTTCTTTACAGACAACTATGAAGAGCCTATCTTTGAAAACGGTATACAGTGTGAGCACATGATAATGCTGGAAAAGCGTTTATAAATAGAGAAAGGATAGCGGGAGTTATGTATGTACTTGGAATAGATATTGGCACAACCGGCACAAAAGCGCTGCTAATTGACGACAAAGGAAACGTTATCAGCAGCGGATATAAAGGCTATGAATTGCTGGCGGCCAAAGGCGGAGTTGTTGAACAAAGTGCAGACGACTGGTGGAATGCCGTTGTATATGCAACGAGGAAAGCCACAGAGGGTTTTGCAGCAAAATCTTCTATTGCCGCTCTTTCGCTTTCGACCCAGGGTGGCAGCAGCCTTCTGGTAGACAAAGACAATATCCCTCTTGGCAACTCGCTGACATGGATGGATTCGAGGTCGGAAGAAGAGAAAGAGGAGCTCGCATCTGCTTTCAGTTACGAAGGGATATACAGAAAAACGGGCTGGCCGCTTAATTCAACATTGGATGCGTCAAAGCTGTTGTGGCATAAAAAGCATAACCGTGAAGCTTTTGATAAGACAGCCAAGTATGTTTCGACTATAGAATATATTAACACTAAGCTGACAGGCCAATGCATCGTAGACCCGACAAACGGGGCGATACGTCAGCTTATAGATATAAAAACCAGCCAGTGGGATAAAGACATAATGGATTTCATCGGTGTAGATGAGAGCATTATGCCAAAGATAGAGCAAACCGGTTATTTAGTCGGGAAACTGACGAAACAGGCTGCCAAAGAGCTTGACCTGTCCGAAGAGCTAATCGTATATAACGGAGCGCACGACCAGTATGCCGCTGCTCTTGGGCTTGGCGCTATAGAAGCGGGAGACATGATTCTTTCAACAGGAACAGCGTGGGTAAACGTTGCCATTACAGAAAAACCAATGTTTACGCCTACTAAGATAGCGCCTGCAAAGCACATTGTGGGAAGCCTCTGGGGAGCACTGACATCAATTCCTGTGGCAGGCAAAGCGCTTGACTGGTTCAGGGGCATAGCCGGAGAGGACTATGACTGTATTAATGAGAACGCAGAAAAGAGAATGGAAAGTTCGAAAGAATTGTTTTTCTATCCCTATCATATCGGAGCAAGGCTGCCTATAAGGCTGAAGAACGCTAAAGCAGCTTTTGTAGGCCTTGGGTTAGAGCACGACAAGTTCGATATGTACCGTGCTGTAATGGAAGGCGTGGTTTTCCAGGTCAAGCTGACTATAGACGATTTTGCCGCAAACGGAGCCAGGATAGACACTCTGCTCATGGCAGGAGGCGCAACAAAGAGCGACTTGTGGATGTCGATACTCAGCGCTGTAACTGGTGCGACGATATACAAGAGTGAGCAGCCGGATGCGGCGTGCATAGGAGCAGCGATGATTGCGGCGGTAGGCTGCGGTATCGCAAAAGACTACAGCGAAGCAAAAGACATCTTTGTAAAATCCAAACTGATACCAGAAGCGAACAACGAAATGAAAGAGTATTATAGAGATAAATATGAAAGATACCTGTATGCTTGGAGCAAGATGAGTGAGATATACGTTTGATACGTATAATGTGAATTCAAAGAGGTCGTACAGGGATGCCCTATACCGATCCTCGGTCTTGGGGGGCACACGACGCCCAACCCTGTGGATTCTCTGCAGCTGGCCGCCGATGAAATAGCCGACGGAGCGAAAGGTGTTGTGTTCGGAAGAACGCTCTGCAGAGAAAAGACCCGATAGCTTACCAGCTTGCGCTCAACGAAGTTGTAATGAGGGGGCATGAAGCCGTCAGATGCAGTGAAAAAGTTCAATTTATAATAACCCGAATAAAAAGCTCCGAATTGCTTCGGAGCTTTTTTCTATATCTGCTTAGTCTCTGGTTTTATAAAAACACAGAGATAAAAGTTCTCTCCCAAGTTCCTTATTGATATTTCTGAGAATCCACAGTTTTCCACTACTTCTTTTGTTTCATTGATACTGATACGGTGCTGTTCTTGTGGCCCCAGCGGCGTTGCTTTCTTATGAAACTCTATTATAATGAGCTTCCCGTCATCTCTTAGTATACGCTGGATTTCGTTCATCAACGCTTTTTTATTGTCGATTTCGTGCAGTACTGAACTCATGAAAACGAAGTCACAGGAATTATCATCTATAGGATAGTCAAAGCCATCCGACTTAATGTTATTTATATTTTCGATTCCTAGCGCTCTCGCTTTTACCGTGACGGCGTTAAGCATATCCTCGGAAGTATCTATAGCATAAGTTGCCGCATGGGTAATGGCGGCGGCTTCGATAGTGAATACCCCCGTACCTGCGCCTATGTCACAGAATACATCGCCTTTTCTCAGCCCTACCTCGATAAGTGTTTTCTTCGGCATTAGCTCAATGAGTCTGATTGGATTTTCAAGCTTGCTCATAATCAACACCCCTGTAACAATTATACTGTCCGGCAGGTAAAAAAGCAAAAGTGAATGTAAACGGCAAGCACAGCCCTTTCACTTCAATCACAACATATAGCTGACATACATGTGTTTCGCACCTGCAACTGCCTTCAGCAGTCTAAAATAAATAATAAATCTTCTCAACGAATAAAAAGCCTTTTTTACTTATACGTATTTTACAGCCACACTATTTGTGATATATTATTCTATATTGCGGGAAATACATTTTGGAAGGTGCTTATATGAGAGAAGGAATAGCAATAGCAGGGAACCTTATTGTTGACACAGTCAAGGTAATAGACACTTACCCCGCCCGGGGCATGCTTGGAACGATAACCGACATTGACAGGGGAGTCGGTGGATGCACACCCAACACTATCATACAGATAGCAAAGATAGACGGATCGATTCCGCTTTTTGCATGCGGTATGACAGGTGATGACGACGATGGCCGATATGTTGCGGAGATGCTTGAAAAGCACGGGGTAAATACAGATGGTGTACTGGTCAGTAAAAATGATGTTACCTCGTTTACTGATGTTATGAACGCAAAGGACGATAACTCAAGGACGTTCTTTCATGCACGCGGCGCAAATGCTGCCTACGGATATAACGATATCGACTTCAACAGTATATCGGCTAAGTTCTTCCATATCGGTTATGCACTTTTGATGGATTCACTTGATGCGCCGGATGAACAGTTTGGCACAGTAATGGCAAAAGCGCTGTATACTGCAAAACAAAAAGGAATGATAACATCGATGGATGTGGTCAGTGAAAACAGCGACAGATTTGCCGGTATAGTCACACCCAGTTTAAAGTACTGTGACAACTTAATAATAAATGAAGTGGAAGCTTCGATGACGGTAAGCCTGCCTGTAAGAAAAGAAGGCGTATTGAACGAAGCGCTTTTAAAGGATGTTTGTGTTGCGCTTCTTGACAAAGGTGTGGGAAGCCTTGTTGTGATCCATGCACCAGAAGCGGCGTGCTCTCTAGACAAACAGGGTAACTTTCATTTTGTACCGTCGCTCAAGCTTCCGGATGGTTTCATAAAAGGTAGCGTAGGAGCAGGGGATGCTTTTTGCGCAGGCATGCTGTATTCACTCTATAAAGAGTACGATATCGAAGATGCGCTGCTTTTCAGTGCAGGGGCAGCTGCATGCAACCTGTCTGAATTCAACTCGACGGACGGAATGAGAGACGCAGAAGGTATTAGAGAGTTAATAAAACTATATAAACGTTCTTGAAAGGATATAAAAATGGCATATCTGATAACATTTGATATGGGCACAACTTCGCTGAAAGCATGCCTTTTTGATGAGGGACTTAACATTGTTGAAAGCACAGGTAAGGAATATCAGCTCAGCACTCCGGCTAACGACATAGTTGAACTTGACGCAGATATTTACTGGGACGTTGTGAAGCAGTCGATAAGCGAGCTGCTTGAAAATAGCGGTATAGACGCCGGGCAGGTCATCTCGGTTACCTGCACTACGCAGGGCGAAACGTTGATACCTATTGATGAAGAAGGCAATGTGCTTGCTCCCGCTATAGTTTGGATAGACGCCAGAGCACAAAGCCAGTCAGACTTTTTTATTGATAAAATCGGGCACGATGATTTCTTTAAGACCACAGGCATACCTGAGATCGGACCGGCAAACCCTGTATGCAAGCTCAAGTGGTACAAAGATGAGATGCCGGACGTTTACGAAAAAACTGATAAGTTTCTTCTTTTGGAAGACTATCTGATTTTCAAGCTGACAGGCGAGAGGGTTACGAACATACCGCTTATAGCGACAACTGGGTATTACGATATTAACGACAATAAGCTGTATGATGCTGTCTTCGTAGCTGCACAGCTGGATAAGAATAAGATACCTAAGGTGCTGGCCAGCGGAACACAAGTTGGCAGTTTATCAGAAACTGCTGCTAAGGAGCTGGGGCTTACTACAAAAGCGGTAGTCACAACGGCTGGAATAGACCAGACGTGTACGGCTATTGGTGCAGGCAACATAAGGGAAGGTGTGGTTTCTGAAGTGACGGGTACATGCCTCGTTGTTGCAGCGACGACCAACAAGCCTGTATACGACATGGATAAAAAGATGACATATCTTAAACATTACGACGATAAATTCCTTATACTGCCTTACTGCACCACGGCAGGTATAATCTTTAAGTGGTTCAAAGATACGTTTTGCGGTGAAGAAACAAAAGAGGCAGAAAAGAATGGAATTTCAGTATATGATATGCTTACACAAATGGCGCAGGGTGTTTCTGCTGGCAGTGACGGACTTCTTCTGATGCCGCATTTTGCGGGTAAGCTTAGTCCGGGCACCAATGTTGATGCAACAGGCGTTTTCAGTGGAGTGACGCTTGGCAGCACAAAAGCGCATTTTGTCCGATCAATCTTGGAAGGTGTTGCTTTCATGCTTCGGGAGAATATCGAATTCATAGAATCTTTCGGTATAAATATAAGCGAAATAAGAAGCGTAGGCGGCGGCTCAAAGAGTGATTTCTGGAGCCAGATAAAAGCCGACGTTACAGGCAAAAAGATAATTAAGATGAAGCATTCGGAAGCGGCTTCGCTGGGGGCGGCAATACTCGGAGCGGTGTCCTGTGGGTTCTTTGAAAGCGTTGATTCAGCATGTGAAAAGCTTATTGACGTAAGCGGCAGCTTTGTTCCAGATGGGCAAACGGCAGCCGAATACGATAAATATTATGATATTTTCCTGACGCTCTACGAGAATATGCTTCCGGTATATGAAAAGAGCAGGCAGGTGAAAGGCTAGGAGGCTAAAATGGCTTGTGGGAGTACGATGGAGTGTACATGCACATATCCCTGTTCAAAGCACGGGAAGTGCTGCCAGTGCATAGCTTATCACAAACAAAGAGGGGAACTTCCCGGATGTCTTTTTTCTAAAGAAGGAGAGGCAACTTATAATCGCTCTATTGAAGCTGCATATGCAGATTTTATGAAGAACAAGTAAGGAGAGACAAATGTCTTGTAGTAACAATATAAGTTGTCCTTGTGCCGCAACAGACTGCCCAAGGTTTGGCAAATGCTGTGAATGTATAAAGCACCATAAGTCAAGAGGAAACCTTCCAATATGCTTTTTTTCCGATGGTTACAGGGAAACGGGAAAAACAAAGACTATTGAAGATTTGTATCATGATTTTATAAAGCATAAATAAAGCAAAAATTCTTTGCTCTGCTTTTTCTTGCAGGGCTTTTTTTGTTGTGTTTACAAATATTATCATATATAAAACGGGAATTTAATAAAAAAGATATATAATACAATTGACAGTGAAACGAATTTAAAGTAAAATAGAAACGAAAGAAATTCAAAACCAAAACATAAGGAGGATACAATGTACGATAAAGATTGGGCAAAGGTTGATATTAACACCCTGCCAAACGTAAAGACAGAGCTTCCTGGTCCTAAATCCAAGGAATATCATGCAAGGGCTTCAAAGATAATGAAAGGCTATTCAGGACAGGTTAAGCTGTTTCCGGTAGTTTTTGAGTCGGGTCATGGGTGTACTATGAAAGATATCGATGGCAACGAATATATCGATTTTTCATCTGGTATCTATGTAACTAACTATGGCCATTGTCATCCAAAAGTAAGTGAATCTGTTGCAAAATATGCAAACCAGCTTATGAACTGTCATGACTTCACAACAGAGATCAAGATGAAGCTGCTTGAAAAGCTGGCTGATACAACTATGGGCGATTTAAACGCTATTCAGCTATACGATTCCGGCACAACAGCTGTTGAAGCAGGCCTTCGTGCTGCTCGTGCTGCCACAGGAAAACAGGAGTTCATCTCTTTCTGGAGAGATTTCCACGGTAAAACAATGGGTAGTGTTAGCCTCGCTGTTTCCAACCCATCGCAGGGCTTGAGAGCACCGGGCTTCTTCCTGGCTCCAAGACCAGATCCATACAGACCGCAAATGCCGGTTAAGAACCCGAACAGCGGTAAAGAATATATAGACTTCTTAGAAAACATGTATAAGAACCAAACAACGCAGCAGGTTGCAGCAGTTGTTCTTGAGCCGATCCAAGGCTGGGGCGGAACTGTTATTCCTCCGGACGATTTTATTCCGCTGCTATCAGAATGGTGTAAAGAAAAAGGTATATTGCTTTTTGCTGACGAAGTTCTCACATGTATGGGCAGAACAGGTAAAACATTTGCTATGGAGCATTACGGTGTTACACCGGATATCATGACTCTTGGTAAAGGCTTTGGTAATGGCTTCCCTGTTACAGCAATGTGCCTGAGCGAAAAATACAGTGATGCGCTCGAGAAGATTTCTGCATCATCAAGCTATGGCGGCAACCCAATGGCATGTGCTGCAGCGCTTGCAAGCCTAGAGATCATGGAAGAAGAGAACATCAACGAACACGTTCAGCATCTTGAAGGCTTGTTCTTAAAGAAGATGGAACAGATGAAAGCCGAGCATCCGATAATCGGAGATGTTCGTGGTAAAGGCTGCCTGCTTGGAATAGAGCTGGTAAAAGATAAAGAATCTAAAGAGCCTCTCGACATAGCAGGCAAGATGGTATACCAGAAAGCATTCCAGAAGGGTCTTGCTTGGATACCGGCCGGCCATATCTTAAGGATGTCACCTCCGTTAATAATGGAAGACGATATGGCTATGAAGGGTATGGATATCATAGACGAAGCTATTTATGAGACCGAGAAAGAGCTCGGATATTAAAAAACATTCTTCCGGCAGGGCGCAATGCCTTGCCGGAAGCCTAATAATTTTGTTTTCTATAGAGGATTAAGGAGAGATTTGAAATGAAAGAGATTGGCGTAGGCATCATCGGCTACGGTTTCATGGGTAAAATGCACACATATGGCTATAAGACCATACCGCTGTATTATTCTAACTTACCGTATACGATAAAGCTTAAAGGCATTTGTGACACAGTACCGGGAGTTGCGGAAACCGCTAAAGAGCAGCAGGGTTTCGAGTTTGCAACTATGGAGCCAGATGATATCATAAACAACGACGAGATAGACGTAGTGAGCGTATGTACGCCCAACGTCTTCCATAAAGACTTGGTTATAAAGGCTCTTAGGGCTGGCAAACACGTTTATTGTGACAAGCCGCTCACTGCAAACAGCGAAGAGAGCGCAGAAGTTCTGGAAGTGCTTAAAGAGACAAAAGGCCAGACAACACAGATGGCGCTGCAGATGAGGTTCTATCCTGCAACCATGCTTGCAAAGAAGTTGATAGATGAAGGCAAGATAGGCAAAACTTATTTGTTCAGGACGAGCTATTTGCATTCGAGTGGAACCAACCCGATGAAAGCGCTCAGCTGGAAACAGGATAAAAAGTTCGGCGGCGGCGGAGTTCTGCTGGACCTTGGCTCGCATGCGTTCGATGTAATGTTCAGCCTGCTAGGTGAGTACGACAGCGCTTATACTATGCTCGACATAGCATACGACCAGAGACCGAACAAAGACGGAGATATGGTAAAGGTTGAAGGCGAAGATACCAGCATCACGATGCTCAAGATGAAGAACGGTGCTAAAGGTGTTGTAGAAGCAAGTAAAGTTGCAAGCGGTTGTGACGACGAGCTTCGTTTCGAGATCCACGGAGAAAAAGGCGCTCTTAGGTTCAACAGCATGGATCCGGGATACCTTGAGTTCTACGATAACACCATCAAAGAAGGCCCTTACGGTGGCAACAAAGGCTTCACACGCATCGATACTATGAGCAAATTTGAGAAGCCGGGCGGAGCGTTCCCGAACCCTAAGTTTACTCTTGGGTTCACACGTCCGCACGCTCATTCGCTGTTCAACTTCATCAATAACGCATATGAAGGCAAACAGTCCACACCGTCCTTTGCAGAGGGCGCATATATACAGCACGTTATGGAGAAATGCTATGAATCTGCAGAGAAGGACGAATGGGTAAAGATAGACTAATAAGGGTAAGGTAGATAAAATGAGTGAAGCTCATATCGAAGAGATCGGAATAGACGATAGAAGACAAAGTATACTGGAGATGCTCAAAAAGAAGGGCAAGGTAAAGGTTACAGACCTTTCTCGTACTTTTGGTATATCCGAAGTTACGATAAGGAACGATTTGAGCGAGCTTGAAGCCGAAGGAATGCTTACTCGTGTTCACGGCGGCGCTGTGGGCACGAGGAAAGCTTACTGCAATATGTCTCTTAACGACAGGATGAACGTCAACAGGGAAGAGAAGATGCAGATAGCTAAAGCCGTAAGGAGTATGATAAGCGACGGCGATACGCTTATGCTCGACTCTGGTACGACGACATATTTTGTTGCAACGGAGATAACCGACGTTAAGAACTTAACTGTTGTTACCAATTCGCTGCAGGCGGCTGAAGAGCTCAGCTATCACAGCAACATAAACGTGATACTTCTTGGCGGAAGCCTCGACCCCCGCTATCACTTTACGTATGGTGACGACGCACTGTGTCAGCTCAAAAAATATAAAGCGGACAAGATGATCACAGCTGTTGATGGAGTAAGCGTGCAGAGTGGGCTTACTACCTATCACTATCTGGAAGCGGAAGTCAGCCGTCAGATGGTCAGCAGGGCAAACCAGATAATAGTTGTTTCGGACTACACCAAGATAGCAAGAGAAGGGTTTGCCCATATCGATGAGATTACGAGTATAGACACACTGGTCACGAACAAAAAGGCAGACAAAGAAGAACTTAAAGCGATAGCCAAGATGGGTATCGAAGTTATAAAAGTATAAGAGTAGTAGCTTTTCATATATTTTCACTCGCTGTCATAGAGATATGGCAGCTTTTTCTTTTTAACTAAAAGAGCAGTCAGCAGGAAAAGCTGGGTTTCTTGACAAAAAAGTTCAAAATGTTAGAGTATTAATATAATACTATGAAAGCAGCGGATAGTAAAAATGGCACATACACACGGGAATGAAAAACAAAAGAATATTAAGGTTGCTTTCTTTTTAAACCTGACTTTCACGGTGCTTGAAGTTGCAGGCGGGATATGGACGAACAGCCTTGCAGTGCTTTCGGACGCTCTACACGACCTTGGCGATTCTGTTTCTCTGGGGCTTGCGTGGTATCTGGAAAGGCTTTCGGAAAAGGGCCCGGACAAAAAGTTTTCTTTCGGATATGCACGGTTTTCTTTGCTGGGCGCATTAATAAACAGCCTTATACTTGTGGCTGGTTCGGTATTAATACTCACAAAGTCAGTGCCGAGGATAATAAATCCGCAGCCTGTCAATTCTGAAGGTATACTTATTTTTGCTGTCGTAGGTATCGTTGTCAACTCAATAGCCGTGATAAGGCTTCGCAGAGGCTCTTCGCTGAACGAGAAAGTCGTTTCCTGGCACCTTCTGGAGGACGTGCTTGGGTGGGCTGTGCTTCTCATAGGCGCTCTGGTTATGATGTTTACAGACCTTCCGGTGCTGGATCCAATATTATCAGTTCTCATAACTTTATTTGTATTATTTAACGTTGTGAAGAACCTATGGAAGATATGGAAAGTTTTCTTGCAGGGCGTTCCTGAAGGCATATCGATAGGCGAAGTAGAAAAGGAAATAAAGCAGGCAACGGGTGCTCTAAAAGTGTATCATACCCACATCTGGTCGATGGATGGAGAAAAGAATCTGCTTAGCATACACGTAGTTGTATGCGATGATATAGACAGAAGCGAAATTATAAAGATGAAGAAGAAAGTTAGACAGACAGCACAGAGCATGGGCATGGAGCATGTAACTGTAGAAGTAGACTTTGAAAGCGAAGCAAACACAGGTGATTGCTTCTAAACCGTATAAAAGATTAATATCAAACATACAGGCATATTGCCCGCTTTTTACAATTTGTTAAAATTCACAGCCTTGACAAAAATGAAGAAGATGGTAAAGTATATATGTTAGCACTCTTGGCTAAAGAGTGCTAAAATCAACGATTCAGGGAGATGACTTTTTTATGGGCAAAAGGAAATTCAAGGCGGAATCACAAAGACTGCTGGAGCTAATGATAAACTCTATTTATACGCACAAAGAGATATTTTTACGTGAGCTTATCTCGAACGCCAGTGACGCAATAGACAAAATATACTACAAAGCGCTTAGTGATGAAAACATTTCGTTCAACAAAGAAGACTATTATATAAGCATAGATGCGGATAAAGACACAAGAACTCTCACGGTCAGCGATACAGGTATAGGTATGACGGCTGACGAGCTTGAAAAGAATCTTGGCGTAATCGCAAAAAGCGGTACGCTGGATTTTAAAAAAGACTTGAAAACACAGGATGGTATCGATATAATCGGCCAGTTCGGTGTGGGTTTCTATTCTGCATTCATGGTTGCCGACAAAGTCAGCGTACAGTCAAAGGCTCTCCACAGCGACGAAGCTTTTGAGTGGGTGTCAAAAGGAGCAGACGGATATACTGTTGGTCCGAGTGAAAAGAAGGATGTCGGCACTACGATAACACTGCATATAAAAGAAAATACAGATGACGAAAATTATGACGATTATCTGGATACAAACAGACTTGAGTCGATAGTAAAAAAATACAGCGATTTCATACGCTATCCTATAAAGATGGAAGTAACAAAGAGCTGCAAAAAAAAGGACAGCGAAGAATATGAAAGCTATAAAGAGGTAGAAACGCTAAACAGCATGGTGCCGATATGGCGCAAAAACAAAAGCGAACTAACAGACGAAGACTACGAGAGTTTTTACAGCGAAAAGCACTATGGCTTCGACAAACCGTTGCGGCACATACACACAAAAGCAGAAGGTGCTGTACGCTACAACGCAATACTCTATATCCCGGGCAGCCTGCCGTTCGATTTTTATACTAAAGAATATCAGCGGGGGCTAGAGCTATATTCCTCCGGCGTGATGATAATGAAAAAATGCGAAGATCTACTTCCGGAATACTTCGGCTTTGTTCAGGGTATGGTAGACTCCGAAGATCTTTCGCTCAATATATCAAGAGAGCTGCTTCAGCACAACAAACAGCTTAAACTGATAGCGAAGAATATTAAAAACAAGATAAAATCAGAACTGCTTGATATGCTCGAAAAGGACAGGGAGACCTATGAGAAGTTCTTCGAGACCTTCGGGCGCCAGCTTAAATACGGCATATACTCAGGCTACGGCATGAACAAAGACGAGCTTCAGGATTTGATACTATTCTATTCTTCGTCAGAGGAAAAGATGGTAACGCTGGCTGAATATAAAGAGCGTATGAAGGAAGAACAGAAGTATATATACTACGCAGCAGGTGAGTCGAACGAGAGGATAGCAGCGCTGCCTCAGACAGAGCTGGTTGCCGATAAAGGATATGAGATTCTTTATTTCACCGACGACGTGGACGAGTTTGCCATCCGCATGATGAGGGAATATGAAGGCAGCGAGTTCAAATCCGTTTCGGGAAGCGACCTTGGTTTCGAGGAAGATGCAAAGAACGAAAAAGAGGATAAAGAAAACGAGGAGCTTTTTGAAGAAATGAAGAAGCTGCTCGGTGATAAGGTTTCGAAAGTGAAGGCTTCAAAGCGTCTCAAGAACCATCCCGTATGCCTGGCTAGCGAAGGGGAGCTTTCGATAGAGATGGAAAAAGTGCTTGCGAGCATGCCGGACAATCCGGGCATGAAAGCAGACAAAGTGTTGGAGATCAACCCGAACCATGAAGTGTTCGAAGTGCTAAAATCAGCGCTTGATAAAGACAAAGATAAGTTGAAATTGTATACACAGCTGCTCTATAATCAAGCTCTTCTAATAGAAGGACTTAGCATTGAAGACCCTGTTTCGTTCACAAACGATATGCTAAAGCTGATGAAATAAGAAGCTTTTATCTATGAGAAGCAATCGATATTGGTTGCTTCTTTTATTTTTCTCTTAATACCAGCCTTATTAGTGCAGCCTGCAGCCGGCGGGGGAGGCTGCTGAAAACCTTCAGCCCAAGCCCTGCATTTTTATAATAAGTGAATCTTGGGTGTTTTGATGTCAGCGCCTTATAATAAACTTCTGCTAAAATGCAAGGGTCTTTTGCAACACTTTTTTTGGAGTTTATAACAGAGACAAAACGCTTTGTTCCAACCTTGAAAAGCTCTGTGTTTTCAACCAGCTTTTCCGCTTCACTATTTGTGCATGCAAGCATATCGGTCTTGAAAGGTCCCGGTTTGATGTTTATAACTTTAATGCCTATAAGCTGCAGCTCAAGGCGCAGCGTGTCCGCATAGCACTCAAGTGCACTCTTTGTCATACAGTACATGCCGGTAAACGGATAAGGCCTCAAGTTCGCAACCTCGCTGGTAGTCACTATTATACGTCCGTCTTTATCCAGAAGGGGCAGGAACGTTTTATTCACCCTGTATACGCCGGATAGATTGATCTCAAGTATGTTTCTGAACTTTTCCTCTGAAATCTCAACGATGGAATCCATGGAGAACACTCCGGCAATCGAGATAACAGCAAAGAGCCCGGCGGTCATTGAAGATACGATCTTAAAGGCCTTTTCAACGCTTGCCTGGTCTGTAACGTCCATATAAACAGGAACGATATTTTCATAGCTGAAACTGTGCTCATTAATATCACATGAAAAAACACGAATGCTGCGCTGTGCCAGATACTCTCCGACTGCGCTGCCAAGGCCGCCCGAACCTCCGGTAAGTAATACGTCCATGAAAGCCTCCTTAAAATGTTATATAAGGATTGTACCAAAAATCTGCTCTTGGCAGCAACGTTTTATTTATGTCCAGACGGCCGAGGCTCAGTTTAATTTTCAACTTTTTTATGATATGATAATGCAAATACCTAAGGGGCAGTATATGAGCAAAAAAGAGCTTTCCAACAGAGATAAAGCAAAAAAAGCACTTCGTCCCAGCAGGCAGACAAGGAATACTGTGCTTTTTTGGACGCTGCTGGGAGGATGCATAGCTGTTTTGGCTGCGGCTCTTTTTTTCTTTTTTGTGTTCAGCCGTCCTTCCCAGCCCAGCATGCCGGAGGAAACAGCAGCTTTAGAGCCGACTGATCAGGCGCAGATCCAGCAGCCTGTCCGCACACCCATAGCGACAACCGAGCCGGAAAAGACCCCAAAACCGCTAATAATGCGGGATTCGTTCAAAGAGCTGTATGAGCAGAACAATGATATGGTTGGCTGGATAAGAGTAGAGAATACTGATATTGATTATCCGATAGTCCAGGCAGATGACAACCTGTACTATATGCATAAGGATTTCTACAAAGAGTACAGCTATCCGGGTAGCATATTTCTGGACTTTCAGTGCGACTTTAATAACATGTATCAGGCGGCGCATCAGATAATCTACGGACACAACATGAAAAACGGCACGATGTTCCAGCAGCTAACAAAATATCAGGACGAAGATTTTTTTAAAGAGAACCGGTATATCAAAATTGAAACACTGTACGGCATCTATGTTTTTGAAGTTTTTGCGGCATACGAAACGCCTGTGACATTCAACTATCTGGTGACAGATTTTTCAGACCGGGAGGATTGGCTGGAATTCATAGAGGTGTTCCAGCAGAAAAGCGATTTTGAAACGGATATAGCACTTTCCCGCAGCGATGTTGTGCTGACGCTGTCTACGTGTACAAACAGTCATAAGGACAACATGCGCTTTGTTGTTCATGCAAGGCTTACGAATCCGGAGCTATACGACATGCAATACGAGTATATATATTAAAAGGTACTGATATAGGGAGGGGCAACGGCGCCTTTGCTTAACTAATGCGGCGCTTTAAACATATATCCATGGCCCCAAACAGTGCAAATAAGACTATCATAAGGCTTTATCTGTTGACGAAGAGACTTGACATGGGTATCAACAGTCCTGTCGCTGCCGAAGAAATCGGCCCCCCAAACCTTTTCAAGTATTTTCTCCCGGCTGAACGCCTGCCCGGGGTGGCTTGATAGGTACTGAAGCAGTAAAAACTCTTTAGGCGCAAGCTTCGCCGTTCTTTCATCAACAAAGACCTCATGAGAATTCACATCTATATAAAGGCCTTCATAAGAGATGTTGTGCGGTTTTTCCGATATGCTTTTTGTATACCGTAAAATAACCTCTATTCGTGCCACAAGCTCTCGGCAGGAAAAAGGCTTGTGCATGAAGTCGTCAACGCCCGCCTCGAAATATGAGAGCATCTCTTCTTCGGTAGAGTGGTTAGAGAGGACTATTACTGGTATACCGGTGTTTTTCTTTATATTCCTGCACACATACCAGGAATCCAGTTCAGGCAGGTCTCTGTCCACGACTACGACATCATAAGTGTTGCGCCGCAGAAGCTTTAAGGCGGAGATACCGTCGGCTGCTTCTTCCAGCAGATATTTATGTGATTCGACATGCCTTCTTACTGTTGTGCGAATGTTCGTGTCCTGACTGACAATAAGAATAATAGTGTCTTTCAATATACTCACGGTCCTTTTGAAGATTTAATGATTTCATTTTACTCTAAAAAAATGGCAGATTCAATACAATTCACAAATAAAACAGCGAAAATATGATGGATATGTGAAGAAAATAAAAAAACGATACAAAATATGCGTAAATAAATTTAAAATTATCATAAATTCATCACATTCAATTGATATAATTTTAACAAACATATCGGAAAAGACACAAAAAACAACAAAATAAACATGCGTCAGGAGGTAAGGATGAGCACTAAATCAACTAACAGTTCGCCTTGCAGCGAATGCGGAAAGCCCGGTGAAGAGCAGCTTTACGAGCAGATCGATAACGTGATCGACCTATACAAGGATAAAGAGGGAAACCTTATACAGATTCTCCACCTTGCACAGGAGATATACGGCTATCTGCCGCTTGAGGTACAAAAGCACATTGCATGCAAGCTTAATCTTCCGCTTTCGGAAGTATCGGGGGTAGTAACTTTCTATTCTTTCTTTTCAACCAAAAAACGGGGTAAACATACGATAAGGGTATGTATGGGTACGGCATGTTATGTCCGTGGAGGAAAGAAGATAGTAGAGGGACTTATGGACAAGCTGGGAATCGACATCGGAGAAACAACGGATGACGGTTTGTTCACACTCGAGATCGCCCGTTGTATCGGTGCTTGCGGTCTTGCTCCTGCAATGATGATAGATGATGTTGTATACAAGCAGGTCAGCGCCAACACACTGGGTTCCATACTCGGTGAATACACGAAAGCTTAAGGGGGTGTGAGGATAATGAAAGCAATAAAAACTTTAGAGCAGCTTAATGAAATCAAGAAAGAGTATAATGAACTGCAGAATAAATTCTCTCACCGTGTATACGTGTGTGCCGGAGCCGGTTGTGTTTCGTCCAACTGTTCGGTAATAAGAGATGCCGTTATTGATGAGATCAGCAACCTTGGTCTTTCAAAAGATGTACCGGTCTATGAGACAGGCTGTATGGGAACTTGTGCTGTCGGTCCGGTAATGCTTATACTTCCGGAGCGTATATTTTATACCGACCTCACCGAAGAGAAGGCGAGAAGGATAATAAAAGCACATATAGTAAACGGTGAAGTTATTGAGAAATACACATTCTATGATGAATCACTTGAAAAATTCGTACCACTTATAGATGATATCAACTTCTTTAAAAACCAGGTAAAGATAGCCATTCGCAACTGCGGGACGATAGAGTACTCAAGCATAAATGCATATATTGCAAATAACGGTTACACTGGTATATTCAAAGCTGTCAAAGAAATGTCGCCTGAAGATGTCGTTGGTGAGATAAAAACATCCGGTCTGAAAGGACGCGGGGGTGCAGGTTTCCCAACAGGCATCAAGTGGGAGGCAGGCCAGAAGCAGGATGCTGATAGAAAGTTCATAGTGTGTAATGCCGACGAAGGTGACCCGGGCGCATTCATGGACAGAAGTATTATAGAAGGCGACCCTCACAGCGTAATAGAGGGAATGATGATAGGCGGATACGCTATAGGCGCAAACACCGGTTATATCTATGTGCGTGCTGAATATCCGATAGCTGTCGAGCGTATGACAGCGGCGCTTAAGGATGCAAGAGAATGCGGCATATTGGGTGAAGACATATTCGGAAGCGGTTTTGATTTCAACATAGAGATAAGAATAGGCGCCGGTGCATTCGTATGCGGCGAAGAAACGTCCCTTATGGCTTCTATAGAAGGTGAACGCGGCGAACCAAAACAGAAACCGCCGTTCCCGTTCCAGAGAGGTCTTTTCGGCAAACCTACTATAATAAACAACGTAGAAACCCTTGCCAACATTCCTGTGATTATACAGAACGGCGGAAAGTGGTATACACAGTTTGGTACTGAAGAGAGCAAAGGCACGAAGGTGTTCGCACTCGCTGGCGACGTCGTAAACACCGGTATTGTAGAAGTCCCGATAGGCATACCTTTGGGAGACATAATATTCGAAATCGGCGGTGGAGTAAAAGAAGGTAAGAAGTTCAAATCTGCACAGATCGGCGGACCTTCCGGCGGTTGTATAACGAACGAGAACCTTAACGTTCCGACAGACTACGAAACACTGAAGAAACTCGGTGCGATAATGGGCTCCGGCGGACTTATCGTCATGAACGAAGATACCTGTATGGTAGATACGGCAAGATATTTCATGGACTTCATACAGGATGAGTCGTGCGGTAAATGTACTGCCTGCCGTATAGGAACCAAGAGGATGCTCGAGATACTTGAGCGTATCACCGTAGGCGATGGTCAGGAAGGTGATATAGACCTGCTTATAGAGCTTGGTGAAACTATACAGGAAACTGCAATGTGCGGCCTTGGTCAGACGGCTCCAAACCCTGTTCTCAGCACTATTAAATATTTCAGGGAAGAGTTCGAAGAACACATCAAAAACAAGTATTGCAGAGCCGGCGTTTGCAGCGAGCTGTTCATATCTCCTTGCGAGAACGCATGCCCGGCGAATGTAAACGTTCCAGGATACATGGCGCTTATATCTGAAGGCAGGTTCAACGATGCTTACAGCCTTATAAGGCAGGAGAATCCGTTCCCGGCTATTTGCGGAAGGATATGTACACGACCTTGTGAGAGCAAATGCCGCAGGGGAACGGTAGACGAACCGGTCGCTATCTGCGAGCTTAAGCGTTTCGTTGCTGACTATGCGCTCAAGCACAGCGAGCCGTATTCGACTGACGTAGTATTCCCTAAGAACGGAAAGAGCGTTGCTGTCATAGGCGGCGGTGCATCAGGTCTTACGTGCGCATACTATCTGACACGCATAGGTTACAACGTAGACGTATTCGAAAGTCACGACGTTGCAGGCGGCGTGCTCGCTTACGGCATACCGCAGTACAGACTTCCTAAAGATGTGCTGGCAGCAGAAGTCAAGCTGATAGAGCAGGCGGGCGTAAACATCCACCTGAATACTGAAGTCGGCAAAGACATCAAGTTTGACGAGATAAAAGCAAAGTACGATGCGATATACATTGCAACAGGTACACAGCTGCCTCAGAAGATAAACATCCCGGGCGAAAGTCTGGAAGGCGTGCTTCACGGTATATCGTTCCTTAAGAATGTGAACACAACCAAGGACGTAGCGGTCAAAGGACATGTAGTAGTTATCGGCGGCGGCAACACGGCTATCGACTCGGCAAGAACAGCGCTTAGGATGGGTGCAGACAAAGTAACCATAATGTACAGAAGAACAATGGATGCTATGCCGGCAGAACCGGAAGAGATCGATGAAGCAATCGAAGAAGGTATAGAGATATTAGATCTTACGAATCCGGTAAGGTTTATATCAGATGACAACGGTCACTTAGCTAAGATAGAGTGTGCTAAGATGTGTCTTGGAGAGTTCGATGATTCCGGAAGACGCCGTAGCGTTTGGGTAGAAGGGGACAACTACGAACTGGATGTAGATATGGTCATTCCGGCGATAAGCCAATGTGCCGACTTCCCGTTCATATGCAAAGACGAAGTAGACCTGACAAAATGGGGCACATTCGTCACCGAAACCGATACACAGATGACATCGATGGCCGGTGTATTTGCAGGCGGAGACGTTGCAAGAGGACCGGATGAAGTAATAAGGGCTATTGCGGACGGAAAGAATGCCGCTAAGTCTATAGACAAGTATCTCGGCGGAAAGGGACAGCTGAACAAGGGAGAACCGATAGATATCCCGTCATCCAGCACTCCCGACGATGTGGTTGCGCATAAGCGCTTCAACATGGAGATGCTCGACTTACAGACACGAAAAGAGTCTTTCGAAGAGGTAAAGAGAGGCTATCACAAGCTTAATGCAATGGCAGAAGCTATGCGCTGCCTGCATTGTGAAAGGAGGCAGTAAGAATGGTTAATTTAACGATTAACGGACAGAATCTGACTGTTCCGGCGGAATATACGATAATGGAAGCAGCGAAGTCGGTAGGGATACAGATACCGAGCCTTTGTCACATCGAAAAGATACACAAGTTCGGTTCATGCAGGATATGTGTTGTCGAAGTTGAGGGGGCAAAAACTCTTCAGGCTTCCTGTCTTGCTAAGGTAAGGGAAGGCATGGTGGTGCACACGAATACGCAGAAAGTAAGGAACGCTCGCCGTGTTCTCTATGAACTGCTTCTTTCAGACCACGATAAAGACTGCCTTAGCTGCACAAGGAACCAGCAATGTGAGCTTCAGGAGCTTGGCAACACGCTGGGTGTAAACGAAACTAGATTTGCCGGTGAGCATTCTGAATATTACTTAGACACGACTGTTTCAATAACAAGGAACATGTCCAAGTGCGTTCTTTGCAGACGTTGTGTCACAGTGTGCAACGAGATACAGGAAACGGGCATACTTAACGCTCAGAACCGTGGGTTTCAGTCAATAATCGGACCGGCATTCGACCTTCCGATAGGCACATCGAACTGTACTTTCTGCGGACAGTGTACCGTAGTTTGCCCGGTTGGAGCTCTTAAAGAAACTGACTCGACAAGAGCCGTATGGGAGGCTCTGGCCGATAAAAACAAGCGTGTGGCCGTTCAGGTAGCTCCGGCTATCCGTGTTGCGATAGGTGAAGAGTTTGGATTCCCGGCAGGCTCACAGGTTACTGGCAAGCTTGCAAAGGGCCTTGAGCTTATGGGGTTCGACGATATATTCGACACCGATTTCACTGCTGACCTTACAATAATGGAAGAGGGCACAGAGTTCCTCGGACGTGTTAAAGCAGCGCTTACAGGCGGCGAAACAACTCTTCCGATGATAACTTCGTGCAGCCCTGGGTGGATAAAGTTCATAGAGCATAAATATCCGCAGCAGCTGGCTCACCTGTCGACATGCAAATCTCCTCATACAATGATGGGCGCTCTCGTCAAATCATTCTATGCAGAAAAAATCGACGCAGACCCTAAAGATCTGTTCGTAGTGTCGGTAATGCCGTGTACTGCAAAGAAATTTGAGATAAGCCGTAACGAAATGATGAACGACGGTAACCCGAATGTTGATGCGGTTCTGACTACAAGAGAACTTGGCAGCATGATGAGGGAATCTGGTATAATGTTCGACCTTCTTGAAGACCGTGAGTTTGATAATCCGCTTGGTCTTTCCACAGGAGCAGCAGACATCTTCGGCGTAACCGGCGGTGTTATGGAAGCTGCTCTGCGTACCGTATACGAGCTGGTCACAGGAAGAGAAGTACCATTCAAAGACCTGCACGTAACTCCGATTGTTGGACTGGAACAGGTTAAAACAGCCACTATAAAGATTGAAGGCGCAGTACCAGACTTCGCATTCCTCGAAGGCGTAGATGTAAAAGTTGCAGTAACAAGCGGTCTTGCAGGCGCAAAGAAGCTTATGGACGAGATAGAGAGCGGGGAGTCACCGTATCACTTTATAGAGATAATGGGATGTCCTGGCGGATGTATAACCGGCGGCGGACAGCCAAGGTCGGACGATCCGGAGATCCGTACAAAGCGTATGAAAGCTATATACAACGAAGACGAAGGCAAGACGCTGCGTAAATCTCATGAGAATCCTTCCATCAAGAAGCTTTACGAGGATTTCCTTGACTATCCAAACAGCCACAAATCTCACGAACTCCTACATACCACATATGTAAAACGTGGCATATTCAATGAGTATGTTGACGAAGAGTATCTGGTAAGAGAGGTCAAACCGGAGATGAAAGAGAGCAAGGCGGGTACCAGCAAGAAAGATAAAATGATGCAGTCCGGACCGACCATTGCACAGCAGAGGATGAGCGAAGAGCTCGAATCCATCCGTGTTATGGCACTCGAGGCCGAGATAAGCAAGCTAAAGAAAGACCTTGAAGACTCGACTGAGACTGTAGATATCCTTAAAGAGGTTATGAGCGACTACGCTAAAAAACCTAAGAAATAAACGAACTAAAAAGCCTCCGACCAGAAGATGGTCGGAGGCTTTTTCTTTGTGTATCTTTCTAATACTCATATACCTTTATATACTTATCTGTGCTCTTCTCAGCGTCTATAAGCGTGAACTTGCCAAACTCCCCGCTGCCCATGGTCGGGTCTAGTATCATCCAGCGTCCGTTGATATAAACCTCTGTCCATGCATGATAAACATCGGGCTGGGAAGTCATATAGCCTTTGACCAGCTTTGCGGGAACGCCGATGCTTCTTAGCATAGAGGCATAAAGCGCAGCATAATCATAGCATATACCCGTCTTGTCAATGTACGTTTCATCTATGTCAGGTAGATAATTATATGGCAGTTCGTCGGCTTTTTGATAATCATATTTTATGTTGTCTGTAGCAAAGAAATATAAATCTTCAGTGCAGTCGTAAAGCAGCTCGTCATTCTCCTCACTAAGTGAATCATATACAATATACGGAACATCCTGTATTGGCAGCTTATCATAGTTCCAGTCAACGTTTTGGATAGAATTTAGATAAACTACGATATCATCGTCTATATCTGCTTCGAATATTTTTGATTCCACTGCAAGATACTCGTCATCTCTTATGTTTTCCATTATCCTGACTTTATATTCGCCCGAGCCGTACTGGAGCGAGAAGGATTCCACCCTTCCGTCTCCGGAAAGGCTGTACACAACACGGTTATCGTCCTTTATTACCTGCAGCTTAAGTTTTACATCTGTTTCGCTTTTATAATATATTTGAATAAGTCCTAAGTCAGCATATTTGGCGCTTATGACTTCGTCAGGTATCTCGTTTGGAACAAGCTCCGGACGTGAAATGAGATCAGCAAACAAAGCCTCAATATCCTCTTTCGAAGCTTCTTCAGGGTTAGTTGTCGGCTGCGTATCATAGCCCATATTCTCAACTGAACTGGGCAGTTCGCACCCTGCAAATGTTAATGCTAGAGTGAGCACTGCCAGTGTTAGAAACAGCTTTTGCTTCATTTTTGTACCGCTTTTGCCTGTGTGGCTTTATATTCCGTTATTGTAAATTCATCCTCCAATGTTTTGTAAGAGAGAACGACGTTTATACCAACATCATCTTCCCATACTTCATAGCTAATCTCGATTTTTTCATCTGTGCTTTGCTTCTGTATATCAACATTCAGGTCATCCGCAATACCTTCCAGTTCTTCATATGAAGAACCGGCTTGCGTTTGCCATTGCTCAATGGCTTTGTCTAGCTGCGCATATACTTCATTCGCTTTTGCATCCGCCGCATAATATTTATCGTTCCAACCGGCAGTTTTCTGCCCCAGCCTTACGTTGGAAAGGGCTGTAGTAAGCGCAGCCACGCCGAAAACAACAAGAACCACCAATAGCAGTATAACGAGTATTGAGGAAGCGCCTTTTTCAGATTTCATGATTTTATTCATCATCTGCCTCCTGTTCATACTTCTTTGTACTTATCCCTGAAAGTTCTTTGCCGTCCTGCGTGACTGATATGCTTATATCATACAGCGTTCCGGGGTAGTCAGCATCCTCTCCGTAAATCTCTATATCGGCGGTATATCCGCCGTCAGTATAGCTGTACTGTGTTTGCGCCTCATCGAAAACAAGACCAATAGCTTCAAAACCGTCTTCAATTGTTTTGGCGCATACAATGCTCTCTATGGTGGTAGAAGCAAGCAGCTCGGCTTCCTGCGCTTCTCCGGCGGCTCTGTTGGTGTCTTTTGAAAGCACGAAAAGTCGCAGCAGAACTGCGCATATCAGCCCAAGCGCAGCTATAGATATGATCACCTCGACGAGTGTGAACCCCTTTTTATTTTTAGCATTCTTAAATATCTTCATGCTTTGGCTAGCTCCTTATACCGACGATGCCGTTTACTATATCCGGCGGTCCGTCATCACGCTCGAATATGCACTCAATAAACAGGGAATGATTTTTCATAGACACGTTGAAACCGTCGAGGCTGGATATCTTGTTTGCAGCGCCCACGCTGGGGGAACCGTCCGTTTTTGTGACGCACTCATATAGCGCACCTTCGCTATAGAAAATAAAGGTCGAGTAGTCACCGTTATCTATTCGAAGCGTATCACCAAACTTGGTTTGCCCGACGCTGACTGCGCCGGCAGTATCGTTCTGCTTTACTTTCATGCTTATATAAGAATAAGAAACTCTTGCACTCATCGTACTCTGTTTGTCAGTAGTGATGTCCTTAAAAGCATTCGAACCAGCGTCAATAACTATAAACACTACGAAAGCAAACAACACAAGCAGCAGCATAACTGTTATAGTTTCTATTCCAATGGACTTACTGCGCATACCGTTCACTCTCCCAGCCTTGCGAACACCTGCACGTCCGGCAGTATGTTCGAGGCAAACTTATCATAATGGTATATATACCTGTCAGTATCCAGCTGCAATCCATAGTTTTTCTGAAGGTACGTTAGGTCGTCCGGGTAGCGTCCTTCAAGTGCATAGCACTGCACTACACAGCTTACAACGCTGTCTCTTACAAGTTGCGTCTGCCTGTCTGTCAGTTCTTTTTGATCAAAGCCAACAAAGATCACAACAACGATAGCTGCTATGACCAGCAGGGAAACTATTATTGAAATAAGTGACAGGTTTATCTTTTTCATATCTAGCCTATCGTGTTCATTATAGTCGTTACCGGCAGTATAACCGATACAATCACTATACCGACTATGACAGACAGCACTATTATAAGCGCAGGTTCAAGCACGGTCGTCAGCCTTGTCAACCTTGCGTCAAGTTCTTCTTCAATCTTGTCAGCGGCCTTGTCAAGCATGTCGTCCGTGTGGCCGGTACTTTCGGCGACTGCAAGGATCCTAAGCAGCAATCCAGAAAACAACCCGAGTTCGCTGAGAGAATTTTTAAGAGAATTGCCTCGGTTGATTTTTTCTGCGGCTTTTTCCGCCATGCGTTTAAGCTTGAAGTTTGACATGGTTTCCGCCGCCATTTTTACACCTGCCGCCGTTCCTATGCCGCTTCGTATAAGCATCGCAAGGTTGCGTGAGAAACGAACGCAGTCTATGTTTTTTACTATATTCCTGCGGATGGGGGAGGCAAGCTTGACAGAATCAAGAAAGTGCCTGCCCTTGTCAGACTGCCACAGTATTACAACTACAAGGATAATTGCGGCGATGACAGCCAGGAATATATAGAAATATGTGCCGATAAACGCTCCGATACCCATTAGAACTCTTGTTATGCCGGGCATCTGTCCGCCCAGTGAAGAGAGAACGTCGTTGAACATCGGCAGCACCTCGACCAGCAGCAATATTATGACGCATATCATAAGCACAGAAAGTATTATGGGATAAGTCACGGCAGACATAACCTTCGCGGACACCTTCTCGTCCTTCTCATATGA
This sequence comes from Christensenellaceae bacterium, assembly GCA_963666505.2. Lineage (GTDB taxonomy): Bacteria > Bacillota > Clostridia > Christensenellales > SZUA-584 > JABGQS01. The sequence continues at coordinate 1,125,970 of CAXXXL010000003.1, forward strand.
ATCTGCTATTCTTCCAAGAACCTTGGTCAGGTTACCGCTCTGTTCACCTACAGACACCATATTGATAAAGAATTCCGGCAGCAGGCCTTTTTCAGCAGCAAAAGATTCGCTCAGAGACAATCCTTCGTTTATCCGACCGGACACCCTTTCGATTAGCTGTTTTGCTGCCTTTAGCTTTGTCTGCTCACCAATTAGCATCAGGCCTTCATAAAGCGCAAGGTCCGAATCTATTACCAATGCAAGCTGCCGTGACAGCGATATAAGCTCGCTTGGCGGCAGTGCCTTTTGGTTTCTCATGCTATTTCTCCTTTTCGCTTGATAAGTTCAAGGTATTGTTCAAACAGCCTTATATCCTGTGCTTTGAGCTTAGCTGTTTTTTCATCTATAACTTCGTCTCGGGCATATTCGGCAAGCATGCGCTCCAGCGAATACATGCCAAGGTCTTTCCCGGTCTGTATTATGTTCTTTATCTGATACTGCTTACCTTCACGAATAAGGTTTCTCACCGCAGGTGTAGAGAAAAGCACTTCGCAGGCGGGTATAAGCTTGTTATACTTCTGGCTGGGCAGAAGCTGCTGCGATACTATTCCCTGAAGAACAGTTGCAAGCTGAGAACGTATCTGGTTCTGATGAGCCGTCGGGAACGAATCGAGTATCCTGTCAATAGTTTTTATTGCACCGATAGTATGCAACGTCGAGAATACAAGATGCCCGGTCTCTGCCGCCGAGAGTGCTATTGCCATCGTTTCGGCGTCACGCATTTCACCCACCATGATGACGTCAGGGTCTTCACGAAGGGCAGAGCGTAGCGCAGAAGCGAAAGAAAGGGCATCATCACCAACTTCCCGCTGGGTGACAAGGCTCTGCTTGTGACTATGTAGATATTCAACCGGATCTTCTATAGTAAGCACATGATATCTGAAATTCTGGTTAATAACGTCAAGAAGGCTTGCCAGCGTTGTTGATTTGCCGCAGCCGGTAGCGCCGGTGAACAGAACAAGCCCACTCGAAAGCTTCGTAAAATCGAGCAATTCTTCGGGCAGCCCAAGGGTATCAAATTCAGGTATACTTAGCGGAAGCATACGAATAGCAGCGGCATAGGAGCCGCGCTGCATGTATATGTTGCATCTGAACCTTCCAAGCCCCGCTATGGAATAAGAGAAGTCGATGACTCTGTTTTCTTTAAGATGCTCCAGTTTATCATCGTCAAGGCTCTGCATAATAATATCTTTTACGTCCTGGCTTGATAGCACACTGGTGCCGGGAACTTCCATCAGCTTGGAATTGACCCTTATCAGAGGTTGGCTGCCTGCACAGATATGCAGGTCCGTTGCATTGTATTGCTTTGTTTTCTGCAGTAAATCATTCAGTAATGTAGATCGCACTTTTTTACCGGCCCTTTTTATATATTTGTATCCATCCATATATATAAACAGTATAAAAAAAATAAAACACTTATATAGCATTTTATTTCCTTAATCAGGCAGTTATTTATAGCGTTGTTCGAGGTCTAAAAGGTATTCTTTTATGCCAAGACCGCCACGATAGGCTTTCTTTTTATAATCTTTATGTACGACACGGTGACAGGGGATTATTATTGGAAGAATGGTAGCTTTCATGGTGCTCCCGACGGCACGCATCGCTCTTGGGTAGCCTGCCGCAAATGCAACCTGAGCATAAGACGCGGTTTCTCCGTAAGGAATCATAATAGTAGCCCTGTATACATCCTGTCTGAAAGGTGTGCCGGGTATAAACATCGGCAGGTCGAATTTTCTGCGCTGCCCTGCGAAATACTCCTTCATCTGTACTGCAAAATCCAGATTGTTTTCGGAAATAACACCGATTGGCAGTGTTTCGTCCGGGAAAAATACTCGATGTATAACTCCGCCCTCATAAAGCGCGCTGAGGCAGCCTATAGGGGTTTTGACTGTGCAAATAGATCTCATATGAATAACAGCAGGCTGACCGCCATTACGCCCATACCGGCAACAAGACCGTAAATAGAAAGATGGGGCTCGCCATATTCCCTTGCCGTAGGCAGCAGCTCGTCAAGCGAAATAAAAACCATGATACCTGCAACCGCCGCAAACAGAACACCGAATACGATGTGGTTCATAAAAGCAGAGAGTACTGCAAAACCTACCAGAGCTCCCAACGGTTCTGCCAGCCCTGACATTAAAGACCATAAAAAAGCTTTTTTTCGGCTGCCTGTTGCATAATAAACAGGAACAGACACAGCTATACCTTCGGGTATATTATGTATAGCTATCGCTACTGCAATCGTAATGCCAAGCGATGCATCCTGCAGTGACGCAACAAAAGTTGCGATTCCCTCCGGGAAATTGTGTACTGCTATGGCTATAGCAGTAAAAAGGCCAAGACGCATAAGCTTATTTGAATGATGATGGTGATGGCCGCCGCTGTGCTGTATGCTTCTTGAAACAGGTGTTTCGCACGCTCTGCCCTGCTTTGGTCGCATACCTCTGCGCATGGGATATGTATCAGCCATATCATTCATGGATTCTACCATGCGAAGTTCGTGTGGATTATCAGCAGCAGGCACAAGCTTGTCTATAAGCGCTATAACAAAAATGCCACCGAAAAATCCGGCAATGGTCACCCAGCTTCCGCTGATTTTGCCTAAAGCTCCGGTCAAGAGATTCCTCGACTCGGCAAGAATCTCGACAAATGAGACGTATATCATGACTCCCGCAGAAAACCCCAGTGCTACCGATAAAAACCGTGTGTTTGTTCGTTTGCAGGTCCACGCAATAAGACTGCCGATACCCGTGGAAAGACCGGCAAAAAGTGTTAGCCCGAAAGCTATTAAAACGGTATGCGTATCAAATCCCAAAATATGTTCACCTTATCTAACAATTTAGATTTATTTTAGATTTATTGTATCATCAGCAGGTATATTATTCAATATAAAAGATGCGCTATTCTATATATCTCTTTTCTTTAATAGTGCCGCCATAGCAAATACAATTTTGAAAGGCCGAGTATTACGGATATCCTTCAGTGCCTTAAGTTCTGTCTAGTCAAAACCAAGAAAACTTTTGTCAGGTTTATCTCCAATTCGGAGAGAAGCTTTGTCTTCTCCAAACTCCTGACCGCCTCCCGGGCAAACAAAGTGTCTGAGTATCTGCAAAGCAAAAGTTTATCATTATGTATGATAACAGCAAGGACAGAGCTTCGAATGTTTTGTCCCTTAAAAATTCGCTCATTAAATACAGATTATATAACATATTATAAGTGCTGCGGCCTGATTGACAAATAAAAAAAGACCAACGGTATGAACCGAAGGTCTTTTAAAATCTTAGATGTAGTTATTTAAGCTCAGCTGTAGCTCCAACTTCTTTAAGAGCAGCAACTGCAGCTTCGGCAGCGTCTTTTTCAAGACCTTCCTTAACAGTGCTAGGGGCGCCGTCAACAACTTCCTTAGCTTCCTTGAGTCCAAGACCAGTAAGCTCACGAACAGCCTTGATGACCTTAATTTTTTCCTGACCAACTTCTTTGAGAACTACGTCAAATTCTGTCTGCTCTTCAGCAGCAGCCGCAGCTCCGCCGGCAGCAGGCCCAGCAGCAGCAACAGCTACAGGTGCTGCTGCGCTAACGCCAAACTTCTCTTCAATCTCTTTGATGAGCTCAGAAAGCTCAAGTACACTCATTTTTTCAATTGCTTCTAAAATAGCTTTGTTATCCATTTATTTTTCCTCCAATAATTTAAAATTTTTATTCCCGTGTTCCGTTTGGGACAGGGTTAGGCTTCTTTTTGTTCTCTTACCGCATTAAGTGCGTAACCAAGCTTGCAGATTATGCCGGAAAGACTGCGTGCAAATCCGGTAATCGGAGCATTCAGTGTTCCTGCCAGCATTCCGAGCAGTTGCTCTCTTGAAGGCAGTTCAGCCAAATTCTGGATCTCTTCAAGACCGATAATCCGTCCGTCCAGAACACCGGCTTTTATTTCGGTCTTCTTAAGCTTCTTTGTATACTCGACCAATACTTTTGCAGGTCCGACAGGATCGTCAAAACCAAATGCAACAGCTGTAGGACCGATCAGATATTCATCCAGACCTTCAAGCTCAAGCATATCTGCTGCACGCCTTAGCATAGAGTTCTTTAGTACCTTATACTCAACGCCGGCTTCACGGAAATTATTCCTCAGCTCGGTAACTTCGGCAACAGTCAGTCCACGATAGTCATAGAAAACTATGCCTTGCGCATTTTCCATTTTCTCTTTGATGTCTAAAACAATCTGCTTCTTTACTTCAATTGCCTTTTCTCCCAATCGTTACACCTCCCTCTTGTGTTTGATATAATCAAAAACCCTTTTTGCACCTAGAAAGCGGCACAAAAAGGGTATCTTCTCGTTGCAACTCTCCTCGACAGGCTGTTTTAAGCCGGGAATCCGGCGCCTGTTGTCTTCGGGCAGTTAAGGATTATTTAATTCGCATTATTCTATCAGCAGTTGATAGAATTGTCAAGCGGGCTTAGCCTATAAACTTTGAACCGTTTATTTTGATACCGGGGCCCATTGTTGATGAAAGCACAACGCTTCTCAGATAAGTACCCTTTGAAGCAGACGGCTTAGCCTTGATGATCGCTTCCATAAGCGCCTGAAGGTTGTCCATCAGCTTTTCTTTGCCAAAGCTCTTCTTGCCTATTACAACATGGATAATAGCAGATTTATCAACTCGGTATTCAACCTTACCTGCTTTGATATCCGTGACCGCTTTTGCAACATCTTTTGTAACAGTGCCCGACTTCGGATTAGGCATAAGGCCTTTTGGTCCAAGCACACGGCCGATCTTTCCGACAACGCCCATCATATCCGGCGCTGCAACACAGACGTCAAACTCAAACCAGTTTTCTTTCTGTATCTTCTCTACGAACTCTTCACCGCCGACATAATCGGCGCCTGCTTCTTTAGCTTCCTTTTCGCTGTCTCCCTTTGCAAAGACGAGAACACGAACGCTCTTACCGGTTCCGTGGGGGAGAACAATAGCTCCTCTAACCTGCTGGTCAGCATGACGTGGGTCAACACCCAAACGCACAGAAGCTTCAATTGTCTCGTCAAAGTTTGCTTTTGCTGTATCAACAACAAGCGCACATGCTTCATCCGGGTCATACATCTTAGCTTTGTCAAACGCTTTTACGCTGTCCTGATATTTCTTTCCTCTTTTCATTGCACCCTCCTTGTGGTATAGCGACCAATAACTGGTCTCCCACTAATCTACGACTGTTACGCCCATGCTTCTTGCAGTTCCTGCAATCATGCTTATGGCCGCTTCGTCGCTTGCAGCGTTAAGGTCCGGCTTCTTTATATCCGCGATTTCTTTAAGCTGCGCTCTTGTGATAGTACCGACTTTGTTGACATTCGGTTCACCGCTGCCTTTTTCAAGGTTGATAGCCTTTTTGATTAGAACCGGCGCCGGCGGTGTCTTCATAATGAACGAGAACGTTCTGTCTGCATACACCGTGATCACAACAGGGATGATGTATCCTGCCTGTTTCGCTGTTTTTTCGTTGAACTCCTTACAAAAGCCCATTATGTTGACACCGTGCTGACCAAGAGCCGGGCCTACAGGCGGGGCAGGAGTTGCTTTTCCTGCAGGTATCTGCAGTTTAATGTAACCTGATATTTTTTTTGCCATAGTTACACCTCCTAAATACTTTTAATGTGGTACAAATGGAATTATCTCCGAACTTGGCGGCTGATTCCTCCCACTTGTTAAAAGAGGAGATCCTCTTTATAAACGTTTTATCTGCACAAAGTCGAGATCTACTACGGTGTCTCTGCCAAACATGGACACGACGACCTTGACCTTCTGCTTCTCGGGCTGTACTTCCTTAATAACACCTATGAAACTCTCAAGCGGCCCCGACGTTACCATAACGTTGTCACCGATCTCGATATCGAGTTTAATCTGTACGTCTTCGATACCCATTGTCCTCACTTCTTTATCGGTAAGGGGGATGGGTTTTGAACCGGGGCCGACAAATCCTGTAACGCCCCTGGTATTTCTGACGACATACCACGTTTCATCGTCAAGTATCATCTTAACCATGACGTAACCGGGGTACATCTTTTTCATAACGTGTTTTTTCTTGCCGTTTTTAACTTCGATAGTCTCATCCATAGGAACCTTGACTTCAAGAATAACATCTTCAAAGCCGCGGTTTACTATAGCCTTCTCAAGATTCACCTTAACCTTGTTTTCGTAACCGGAATAGGTATGGATAACATACCAGCGAGGCGTGTCTGTCTTTTCCTGCTTTATAAACACACCATGCGGCTCGGAAGTTTTTTTCTCGTCAGACTCTTCTATTTGATTTTCAACGACTTCTGGTGATTCTACTACTTCACCTGTCTTTTTTTCTTCAGACATACCAATCAGCTCCGGCAACAAACCGAAGTCTCCTTATCTATTGATTAACAAGTTGAATAACGATGTCAGGCCAATATCAATAAGACCTGTGAACACAGCCATTACAAGTATAAAAGCTATAACTGCGCCTGCATATTTAAGCAGAGTCTTCCATGTCGGCCAGGTAACCTTCTTAAGCTCGGAAATAATATCCTTAAAAAACCTAGCCGGGCTCTTGCGCTTTTTTTTGTTGGCCTTTTTGGCAGCTTTCTTTTGCTGTTCAAGCTTTTCTTTTCTATCGTTTCCAAGCAGTTTGGTTTTTGCCATAAGTTTCACATCCTAATTCAAAATAAAATATACGTATTCCTTGCAGGGATACTACTTCGTTTCCTTATGCAAAGTGTGCTTTTTACAGAAACGGCAGTACTTTTTCATCTCAAGCCTGTCGGGGTCGTTCTTCTTGTTTTTCATCATGTCATAATTTCTCTGCTTACAGTCGGTGCAAGCAAGTGTAATTTTAGTACGCATCGCTATCGTGCCTCCATAATTATCTATCGGCAATCTAAAAAAGGCCTCTTAAGCCATATTTTCGAGCACCTTTGATAATCTATCACAAACGCATACCAATGTCAATGATAAAAAAGACTAATTAAATAATTTTCTTCCTTATATATATAAAAAAGAATTTATATTAAAAATCTAAAAGTTTTTGTAAAAATAAACAATAAACACTAACAAAAGTGGGTTAATAACATAAAAGGAAATAGCCCAATGAAAAATACAAAAATGGAAAATAATACATAACAGCATATATAAATCATGAATTTTTATGTTTTTCTGCTTATTTTTTATAAAAAACAGTTGACTTATTATATAACTAGTAATAAAATGTAATTAGAAAATTACACTAATATTTATAGCTTATTTATACTAATTTTCAGTGAAAAGCAAACCCGTGCGAAAGCCGGGGGCGCAAAGCGTGAAGTCTAAGGTGCAAAATAAGCACTATGATTGTTCAGCCGCCTCATCTATTTGAGTGTGGCTTTTTGTTTTAGGCAATATAGAAGTTAGTATAAACAGGCTATAGAAAGAAAACTTGGTGAAAAGCAAACCCATGCGAAAGCTGGGGACGCAAAGCATGAAGTCTAAGGCGTGTTTATCGCTATGACGGTTCTGCCGCCTCATTACTTGAGTGCGGTTTTTGTTTTTTAAAAACCGACAACTCACATAATGGAGGAGAGTAATCATGAAATCAAGAAGAATTTTAACGGTATTGTTGGTAGCTTTGATGCTGTTAACAATGATACCATCGGCTGCATTTGCAGGTTCAGGGCCAGGGCCAGGTTCAGGTTCGGATCGAACTTTGCATTATGATGCTAATGGCGGCACGGGCAGTACGCCTAGTGATGAGGTGCATAAAAATGGTGAAGAATTCTCTTTGGCGCCAAAGCCTGTTGATTTGCTGAAAGACAATCATGAGTTAGTCGGGTGGAATACAAATGCGGATTCTGCGCTGGGTACTCATTATGATTTTGGCGCATCTTTTGCAATGACGGGGCATAACGCAATTCTTTATGCAGAATGGGAATTAATTGAGGTAGAGGAAAGCCTCGCTTTAGTAACTGGGTCTGTTACCGTCACCTCAGAGTTCATACAACCACATGAGAAAATGTTGGTTAGCTATGGTGGAGGAACAGAAACCGAATTGCGCAAAGGTGAAGCTTCTATTGTTTACGATTATGAGGCAGGTAAAAAGCTCAAAATTGAGGCTGTTAATGATGATTCGGTCAAATGGCAGTTTAAAATGTGGAATACGGCTCATTTTACTCCTAATCCTACTGGAAACCCAACAGAATATGAACCAGCAGTAGACAGCACGCATACACCGGCTGTTGTTTGGGAAAGAGCTGCAGATTCTTATGAAGTTGTCTACGAAGCACCTGATGCTACCGAAGGCACAGTACCAATTGATGGTAATCTTTACAGTGAAAATGATGGAGTAACGGTACTTGGAAACATAGGCGCGCCTCCATTGAAGAGGACTGGCTTTTTGTTTGATGGATGGAAAGACCAAGACGGTGTAACTAGAGCAGTTGGTTCAACGTTCAATATGCCGGCGAAGGACGTAACGCTGACAGCCCAATGGACACCGCTGACATTTACAATACAACATGTCGCAGCATCGGGCAGCGGCTCTGGCGGCGGGGTTGGCGGAGACCATGGAAGTGTAGAAGTAGAATATGGCACGCAGGGTTCGTTTGTATTAGCTCCATCGGAAACGCATACATTTACATACGACCCGAGTGCTGGTGACATAGACGTAGATTTTGTTGCTGATCCTGGATATGCTTATTTTAGACATAAGATTCTTTCGGCAGGAACTCCGGATCCTGGGCATACAACAGAAGATCCTACAACTGTTGATCCTATGGACCATTTTGGAAGCAGCGCTTTTAAGTTAATAGAGGTACATCCCCAATGGGCTCAAGGGCCAGCACAGATTACTTTCAACTTGGGCGACCATGGGTTATATGACACAACGCTTTATCCAACACTTACTGATACCAGAACGGAATCAATTGCTGTTGGAGAAGATGTAAACGAACCTCAGTTAGGCGTTGATTTCTATGATGAGATGTTTTGGAGGTTTATTGATTGGGATACCGCCGTTGTAAATCCCGTGACCGGAAGTGCAACTTACAACGCGGTTTATGAAGAGCGACACCAGATAACATTCGATTTAGCAGCTCATGCAAACTATATCGATTCGAGCTCGCTTCCATCAGATCCTCGGGTAACATTGGCGTATATGACAAAAGCGGATTTAGACTTCATGATGCCAAGCGATTTCCCGGTCGAGGGAGCAAATCCTGAGGACTTTGTTGTAGATCCTGGCTGGGTATTTACAGGCTGGTTACCAGATGATTTGTTAGATTTAGATCCAGTTACGGGGCCAAGAACATATACTGCGCAGTACGAAGAAGCAGTTCCGCCTGCGACCCTGACAGTGAAAGAGGATATTGCTGGTGCTGGTGCGTCTCAATATTCTGTAAATGGCGGTACAAATAGTGGATTATCGACGCATCAATATGTTATTACAGAATCAGCACCGGGAGTTCCTTTGGCAATTGGCGATACTGTTCGCATATACATGTATGCTTTCCCGGGATTTGATTATGTCAACGAAACGGATTTTTACGTAGATGTGACGATTACGCAGGCCGACCAAGAATACACGTTAGATTATATAACGGTACCTAATAGGACATACACCTTTGCGGCTGGCGGAACAGTAAGCTTCCCGATGTATTGTGCAAACGGACACTTATTGCATCAAAGTCTTGGTTATTACGGCGATGCGCTTGACGGCGATATTGATATAACAACAGCATCAGTCGAACCAGGCAATGTTGATCCGGCTGGCAATGTTACGATAGTAGTAAAAACAAAGGTGAACGACGGCGATTCAAATATGAGCCCAGCGGACGTAACACTAAGAAAGCTTGCTCTCGCGGTATATGAGGGCGGCGGTTATGGAGTAGGCACATTCATTGGATTTGTTAAAATGACAGACGGTACAATTGTCAGCACTGACCCAAGAGGCGATGATGATTACTTGTTTACGCAGAGCATTGCGGACGGTTGGGTTTCTCGAAACGTGGTGTATCATTACGGAAGCCAGACCGACCCGGTAAACTTGTTCTTCGAGTTCTGGGACACGGCTTCTATGGGCCCGGTATACAACGACCCGGATGGAGCACTTACGGTGTATGGTGGCTCGGAATTTGATATTGACGTATGGAATGTAACATTTGAAGATGGTGTTGGCGGAACTGTTGATACTACTCCGGTAGATTACTCATCGCAGTTTATCTTTGATAACCATAAGATAATCAATGTGCCGACAACAACTGCAGACACAGGACATACATTTAGCGGTTGGTTAAAAAATGGTTCAGGACCGCTATTAACCGACGTGGATGTCAAAGACATTGCGATAACTGCAGATACTTCGTTTGTAGCGCAGTGGACAGAAGATGAGTACACTTTAACGTATGACGACAGCGATCCAGGTGTTGCATTATCTGCCGGAACGAGCGCAACTGAACTGGTTCTTTATAATGGCAGCCCATTGGCTGTGCCAAAAGAATCGTATTCTATTTATACAGCTGAGCCAAGACTAGATATAACATTGGGCTATAAGTTCCTTGGATGGCAGAAAAATGGAACGGGAGCAATGCTAACTAAAGCGCAGGTTGAAGCAGAGTTAATCACTGCAGACACAACTTTTGTGGCACGTACTGAATTTATCGGTGATTTAACACTTACTATAGAGATTATGACGAACGGTGTTCTTTCGAACGATGGAGGAGTAGTAACGTCAAGTGAAGGAACGTCGATTCCGTATCCGAAAACAACAACGATTACACAAGTACCAAATACGGGATATAAGTTCGTCAAGTATTATTTTGACGGAAGTGATGATACAAATAGCACTACGTATATTACTATGACAGAAGACAAGACGTTGACAGCATACTATGTTGGCAATGATTACACGGTAACATATATAGATAACGAAGGCGATGGGGGATCAATGTCGCCTAGTACGCACGTTTACGGTGTAGATAAAAATCTGACAGCTAACGCATTCACGTACACTGGACATACATTCGCCGGTTGGGCAACGTCTGACGGCGGAACGGTAGTTTATACTAACCAGCAAAGCGTCAAGAACCTGACAAATGTAGACGGCGGCAATGTTGATCTGTTTGCAGTATGGTCAATTAATACGTTTACGATTGATACAACGGTTATAAAAGGAACGATTAATCCAATTGACCCGACTGTAGATTACGGAGCTGACCAAACCATTACATACGCTAAACAGGGTTCGGGATATTTCCTTAAAAGCGTGACGGTTGACGGTACGCCCGTAAGCATAGTGACGTATCCGACGAGCTACACATTTACTAACGTGACGCAGGATCATACAATTGTTGTGGAATATGAGTATCGATTCAAGGTTAAACCAAACAGCAGTATTGTTAACGGCGACGTTCGAGTTACCTACAATGGAGAAGTTAGAATTGTAGCGCCAGGGGGTACTACGACCTTTGTTGCGGTAGATGGCGTGGATCTTGTTTATTTCCAAGGCGAGCCGGACACGGGATATGAGTTTCTAAAATGGAACTTAGTTGCAAATCAGATATACTTCGCAAATAATGGATTAAGATCAAGAAACATCTACGATTCGACGACATTCACACCATATCCACACTTTACTAAGACGGAGTATACGGTAACATATGATGACAGCGCAGCAGGGGTTGCATTGACACCAGGGACAAGTGCTACAGAAGGAGTACTCTATGAAGAGTATCCAGTAGCAGTACCGGAAGAAACGTACTATAACAACTCACTGGTACCTGGCCTGAAGCTGACTCTTGGCTATAAGTTCCTCGGATGGAGCAGCGACGGTGGAACGACAATGCTTACAAAAGCACAGGTTGAGGCAACGCAGATAACCGAAGATACAACATATGTCGCAATGATGGAGTATATAGGTAATCTGACGCTTACGATTAATGTTGTAACGAACGGCAATCCTTCGGATGATGGAGGCGTAGTAACATCAAGCCGGGGTCTGTCGATACCTTATCCGCAGACAACAAAGATAACAGAGGTTACAAACCCAGGATACCAGTTTGTGAAATACAATATTGACGGAACAGATAAGGCTTGGACTCCGATATGGATTAATATGACCGAGGATAAGACGCTGACAGCATACTATGTCGGCAATGACTACACGGTATCCTATTTGCCGAATGGTTCAACGGATCCTCTGATGCCGGACAGCGACCATATCTACGGTGTTGACAAGGCGTTGACAGAGAATACGTATACAAGGTATGGATACACATTTGAAGGTTGGGCATTAACTGCTGGTGGAGCAAAGGTATATGACGATAAGGAAGTAGTCAAGAACTTGACCACAGTAGACGGCGGCAATGTAGAGTTGTTCGCTGTATGGGAAAAGGTTGAGTATACGGTAACATATGATGACAGCGCAGCAGGTGCTGATTTGGGACCGGGAACAAGCGCAACTGAGGGAGTTTTGTATCTGGATTCTCCTATAGCGGTGCCGCTTGAGCACTACTATCAAAGCACACCTGCTCCAAAACTGAAGCTGACACTTGGCTATAAGTTCCTTGGATGGCAGAAGAACGGAACAGGAGCTCTGCTGACAAAAGCACAGGTTGAAGCAGAAGTGATTACGGAGAACACGACGTTCGTAGCTGTAACGGAGTATATCGGGAGATTGACTCTGACGATAAACACCATGACAAACAGTGTAGCTTCGACAGACGGCGGCGTGGTAACATCCAGTCTTGGAACATCAATACTGTATCCGCAGACGACAAAGATAACAGAGGTTACAAACCCAGGATACAAGTTTGTGAAATACAATATTGACGGAACAGATAAGGCTTGGACACCGATATGGATTAATATGACCGAGGATAAGACGCTGACAGCATACTATGTTGGCAATGACTACACGGTATCCTATTTGCCGAATGGTTCAACGGATCCTCTGATGCCGGACAGCGACCATATCTACGGCGTTGACAAGGCCTTGACAGAGAATACGTATACAAGGTATGGATACACATTTGAAGGATGGGCATTAACTGCTGGTGGAGCAAAGGTATATGACGATAAGGAAGTAGTCAAGAACTTGACCGCAGTAGACGGCGGCAATGTAGAGTTGTTCGCTGTATGGGAAAAGGTTGAGTATACGGTAACATATGATGACAGCGCAGCTGGTGTTGAATTGGGACCGGGAACGAGCGCAACTGAAGGTGTTCTGTATCTGGATTCTCCTATAGCGGTGCCGCTTGAGCACTACTATCAAAGCACACCTGCTCCAAAACTGAAGCTGACACTTGGGTACAAGTTCCTTGGATGGCAGAAGAACGGAACAGGAGCTCTGCTGACAAAAGCACAGGTTGAAGCAGAAGTGATTACGGAGAACACGACGTTCGTAGCTGTAACGGAGTATATCGGGAGATTGACTCTGACGATAAACACCATGACAAACAGTGTAGCTTCGACAGACGGCGGCGTGGTAACATCCAGTCTTGGAACATCAATACTGTATCCGCAGACGACAAAGATAACAGAGGTTACAAACCCAGGATACAAGTTTGTGAAATACAATATTGACGGAACAGATAAGGCTTGGACACCGATATGGATTAATATGACCGAGGATAAGACGCTGACAGCATACTATGTTGGCAATGACTACACGGTATCCTATTTGCCGAATGGTTCAACGGATCCTCTGATGCCGGACAGCGACCATATCTACGGCGTTGACAAGGCCTTGACAGAGAATACGTATACAAGGTATGGATACACATTTGAAGGATGGGCATTAACTGCTGGTGGAGCAAAGGTATATGACGATAAGGAAGTAGTCAAGAACTTGACCGCAGTAGACGGCGGCAATGTAGAGTTGTTCGCTGTATGGGAAAAGGTTGAGTATACGGTAACATATGATGACAGCGCAGCTGGTGTTGAATTGGGACCGGGAACGAGCGCAACTGAAGGTGTTCTGTATCTGGATTCTCCTATAGCGGTGCCGCTTGAGCACTACTATCAAAGCACACCTGCTCCAAAACTGAAGCTGACACTTGGGTACAAGTTCCTTGGATGGCAGAAGAACGGAACAGGAGCTCTGCTGACAAAAGCACAGGTTGAAGCAGAAGTGATTACGGAGAACACGACGTTCGTAGCTGTAACGGAGTATATCGGGAGATTGACTCTGACGATAAACACCATGACAAACAGTGTAGCTTCGACAGACGGCGGCGTGGTAACATCCAGTCTTGGAACATCAATACTGTATCCGCAGACGACAAAGATAACAGAGGTTACAAACCCAGGATACAAGTTTGTGAAATACAATATTGACGGAACAGATAAGGCTTGGACACCGATATGGATTAATATGACGGAAGACAAAGTGCTTACGGCATACTACGTTGGTAATCCTTATACGGTTACTTATGACATGAACGGCGGTAGCGGAACGCAGATGCTAGACAGCGATCACGTCTATGGTGTGGATAAAGCATTATCGACAAATACGTATACGAGAACAGGCTATACGTTCGAAGGATGGGCGTTGACAGCAGGCGGAGCAAAAGCATATGACGACTCTGAGATTGTGAAGAACCTAACCACGGTTGACGGTGGCAATGTTGTGCTCTACGCTGTATGGGAGCCGATTGTATACAACATTACATACGTGATGGACGGCGGAACAAACAATGTAGGAAACCCCGCAACGTATACCATTGAGAGTGCAGAAATCGTGCTGCTAGACCCGACAAAGGATTACTATGACTTTACCGGATGGACACCGACAGACACCATCCCAGCAGGGTCAATAGGTGACAAGACGTTCACGGCAACGTGGACACCGACAGTGTACACAATTACCTACGTGATGGACGGCGGAACTAACGACGCAGGCAACCCGGCAACGTACACGGTAGAAAGTTCTCTGATAACGCTGGCAGACCCGACTAGGGCAAACTACGACTTCACAGGATGGGCACCTGCAGACAATATACCAGCAGGGTCGAATGGAGACAAAGTGTTCACCGCTACGTGGACACCTACGGTGTACACAATCACATACGTGATGGTCGGCGGAACGAATAACCCGGCAAACCCAGCAACGTACACGGTAGAGAGCCCTCTGATAACGCTGCTTGCTCCTGCAAGAGCAAACTACGGTTTCACAGGATGGACACCGGCAGGCACAATACCGGCAGGTTCAACAGGTGACTTAGTGTTCACGGCCGGATGGGCGATTGATACATTCACGGTAACGTTCATCGACTTTGACGGAACTGTGCTTGGAACAGACGTAGTAGGCTTCGGCGGTGACGCAGATGCGCCGGCAGATCCTGAACGTGAAGGTTACGAATTCACCGGCTGGGATACCGACTACACCAACGTAACGGCAGACCTGACAGTTCAGGCAGAGTATGATCCGTTGCTTTTCACGGTAACGTGGGAGAACTTCGACGGCACCGAACTTGAGGTAGACTCAGATGTACCATACGGTGCAACACCGAGCTACGACGGAGACGAGCCGGCAAGAGAGTCTTCAATTGAAAGTGACTTTACGTTTGATGGCTGGACACCGGCAATCAATCCTGTAACGGGTGACGTAACATACACAGCGCAATATACCGAAGGCGGCAGATCATATGTCGTAAGGTGGGAGAACTTTGATGGAACGCTGCTTGAAGAGGATTCAGTAGTATACGGTGCAATGCCGACATACGACGGAGACACTCCGGAAAGACCGGATGAGGATGGAACAACATTTACATTCTTCGAATGGTCACCGGTAGTAGAGCCGATAACTGGAGACATAACCTACACGGCACAGTTCACAGAGAACATTCCGCCTGAAGAGACACCTGAAGCCGGTCCAAGCTGGCTGTGGTGGCTGCTGCTGATACCGGGAATCGGACTGATAATCCTGCTGCTGGCATTCTGGCTGAGGGTAGTACCGATTGTCGAGAAGGTAACGAAGAACCCGGATGGAACGATAAGCATCCAGTGGGGCTACGAGAACCGCAAAGGCAGGAAGGTCGAGTTCGAAGCGGATGACTCAGTATTGAACGCACAGGCAGGCAGCATAATAAGCAGCACTCTTGTAAACCCGGCAGACAGCGATATGACAGTACCGCCAGTCAAGTTCGAGAAGGGCAGAGTAGAGAACGTATTCGTAACGGTTGCTTCTGCTGATGCTAAAGTTGAGTGGAAGATAAAGAGCCGCAAGGCAAAGGCCGAACTGAAAAAAGAAGAAGAATAAACAGTAACAGCGAAATAAACGATTAGTGATTGCAGCGCCCGGGAGCAGTTTCCCGGGCGCTGTTGTTATGTAATAAATGGTTTTATTTCCTTGACCCTGATGTTATAAAAGAATATAATACAAAAGACGATTATTAATTCGGAGGTTTGTGATGATAGACAAAGATCCAAGGATAGCGGTCGAGAATCTCTTCGGCACCGGCATAAATATACACTGGTACGGAGTTATAATAGCGTGTGCTCTGCTAGTGGGAGTTATACTAGGCGTGATGGAAGCAAAGCGTCGGGGATACAGGGCAGAGATGGTGCTGGATTTTATGCTGATAGCGATACCAATCTGCATTATTAGCGCAAGATTATATTATGTAATATTCGCACAGGATGCCAGCGGAGCTAATCCGTACTGGTCTAATCCGGCAAGCATAATCGCTATTTGGAACGGCGGCCTGGCAATATACGGCGCGGTAATAGGCGGAGTTATTTCTGCATTCATATTCTTTAAATGGACAAGAATAAGAATAGGGACAATGATGGATATAGCTGCACCCAGTCTTATAATCGCACAGGCGATAGGCAGATGGGGCAACTTCGTAAACCAGGAAGCGCACGGCGAGGTTATCACCAATCCTAAGTGGCAGTGGTTTCCGGCTGCAGTAGAAATAAACGGTACGTTCTACATGGCAACATTCTTCTACGAGTTTGCTTGGAATGTAATAGTGTTTATCGTACTGATGGCTGTAAAGGCAAAGGTAAAAGTAAGGGGCGGCGTTTTCGCTCTCTATCTAATCGGCTACGGAATAGGAAGGTTCTTTATAGAGGGCATGCGGACGGACAGCCTCTGGTGGGGTTCGTTCAGGGTGTCGCAGGTTCTAAGCGCAGCGCTTGTAGTTGGGGCCGTTTTATACTTCATCTTCGCTGCAAGGAACAAAAACGCTGTTCTTGAGTATAAAGGCGCATATGACGCTTCGATGACTGCAGACGAAATAAACGAATTCAAGGCAAACGCAAAACAAATGCGTGCCCAGGAAAAAGCACAAAGCGCACAGAGAAGAGCGGACGCACTTGCGCAGAAGAGCAACGCAGCCGAAGAAAAAGTAAAGAAAGCCCAGGAGAAAGCAGATAAAGCAAAGAAGAAGTTAGATAAATTCGAAGCTGAAATTAAAATATCCGAGATAATGGCGCAGGTTGACGACAGCGCCAGCGAAGAAGAGAAAGAAAAAGCGAAAAAGGCAAAAGCAAAAGCGGATAGGCTGACGGAGAAATCTGAAGCGGTAAAAGAAAAGATTGAGAAAGACGAAGAGAAAGTTAAAAAGGCGGAATCTACAGCAAGGCGCAAAGAGCTAAAAGTGACGGAAGCAGAAGAAAAAGTTCTAAAGAAGGAAGCAAAAGCAAAAAAAGCTGAGATAAAAGCAGCCAAAGCTTCCGAAAAGGTCATTGAGAAGGTTGAAGAAATAGCCAAAGAATCAAAGAAAAAAGAGGAAAAATAACATAAACAAAAAGCGCCGGGAACGGCGCTTTTATGTTTTTTTATAGTTGTAGCTCTAAATATTAAGCCCTTCCATATCTTCATAGCGCTCTCCTGCAGCAACACCCTTTGGGGCAATTTCATCAATGCGCTTTAAGTCCTCGCTAGTCAGCAGAACATTAACAGCTTCGGCGTTTTCTTCTAGATAAGAAATACGTTTTGTTCCCGGTATAGGAATGATGTCTTCTCCCTGAGCAAGAAGCCAGGCCAGAGCCAGCTGAGACGGCTTGCAGCTCTTTTGCTCCGCCAGTTCCCTGATATAGTCTACTAAAACAAGGTTTTTGTCAAAATTATCTCCCTGGAACCTTGGCACATATCTCCTGAAATCATCCATGGCAAAATCATCAAACTTTTGGATCTTTCCGGTCAAGAACCCCCTTCCAAGCGGACTGTAGGGAACAAACCCGATGCCCAGTTCACGGCATGCCGGCAGGATCTCATCTTCCACATCACGGCTCCACAAAGAATATTCTGTTTGAACCGCAGTTATCGGATGAACTGCGTGTGCTCGCCGGATAGTCGCTGCCGACGCTTCAGACATGCCGATATATCGAACCTTGCCTTCTTGTACCAATTCTGCCATTGCACCTATCGTCTCTTCGATAGGCGTGTCAGGATCCACCCTATGCTGATAATACAGGTCGATAACATCTACGCCTAGGCGTTTAAGACTGGCCTCACAAGCGCTTTTCACATATTCAGGTCTTCCGCTGACTCCGAGAAAACTCCCGTCTGAGCTACGGACATTTCCAAACTTTGTAGCAATAATTGCTTCGCTGCGCCGCCTTGCAACTGCCTTGCCTACTAATTTCTCATTCTCACCAACTCCATACATATCTGCGGTATCGAGCAGCGTTACCCCTAAGTCTAAAGCTCTGTGAATAGTGTTGATAGAATCTCGCTCATCACTTTCACCATAAAACTCTGACATACCCATACACCCAAGCCCAATCGCCCCCGTTTCCAGGGCGCTTTTTCCAAATCTCCTTTTTTTCATTGTATACCATAGCCTCCTTAACGTTTTCATATCGTTACTGTGCTGATCTTATCCACTATATAATAATGATACCATTTAGAGTTATATCTAAGTCAAGTTTATTTTATATATATTAGAATGAGCTTGCTTAAAACGAGAATGTAAATGAAGTTAAATATCATTAGTCAATTATCGGTATGCATACATTTAGATATATTTGTATAAAAAATTGACTATCTTATATAACGTACAAGACAGTCAATCATCAGTTCCTTTGAACCTAAGTGGTTCGTCTAAGGATGCTTTGGTGGAGCACACTCAACTAAATCCGAACTTTGAATATCCTCTAGAGATACAGTTTTGGCGCCGTCCTTATAGTTATACATCAGCATCAATTTGTCATCATACACGTACACCGAATTTACGAATACGTCGATTACGCTGCGCTGGTACTTTACATCGTCAATATTCCCGTCCTTGAACCGGCTAATCCAGAATACAATCTGCTCCTTGGTCAATACAGGCTTTTGAATTTTCTCCTGTACAATTGAAATTGCCAGCTCTTCTTTTTGGGCTTCCAAGTCATCCAAACGCTGTTTCGTGGAAGCAGTGATAATGCCCTGCTGGATGGCATCCAGCATGTTCTTGATACCCTTCTCCGCCTCCTTGAGCTGTTTCTGTAACAAGGGTAGCGTAGTATTCTCCTTTTTCTGGAACTCCACAATGGCATTCGCCAACCGATCAATCATATCATCCTGGAACACAATGCGTTTGGTTTCCGATACGACGAACTTCTCGATAAAGTCCTTCTTGATTGTTTTCTTGTCGCAGGTCTTTCCCCGTTTGACATTGACGCATTTGTAGTAGTGGTACATACGCCCCGTTGCGCTTGTCCCGCTTTCGCCTACCATAAACGCACCGCATTTTCCACAGAAAAGTTTGGTGGTCAGCAAATATTCCACAATAGCCTTTTTCTTAGCAGGCGCTTTCTTGTTTTTTTCCAGCCGGTCTTGTACCAAAGCAAACAACTCCTTTGAGATGATTGGTGGTATTGTATCAGGGTTAACGATATTTTTGTATCTATACTCGCCAATGTATTTCCTGTTTTTTAACATCGAATGCAGGCTGTTCTTATTGAAGGCCTTTTTCCTGCTGGATACCAAGCCGCGCGTATTCAGCGAGGCAGTAATTTGTGTAACCGTTTCTCCGTCTGCATATCGGGTGAAAATTTCCTGTACAATCGGGGCAGTCAGAGGATCTATCAGATAATGCTGCTCATTATCCGTCGAATATCCAAGCGGCAGCCCTCCTCCGTTATATTTCTCCTTTAAAGCGTTTTCGGTTAGACCGCGCACAATCTTCTCGGACAGATCGGCCGAATAGTATTCCGCCATGCCCTCAAGCATGGACTCTAGGATAATGCCCTCCGGTCCATCGGATATGTTTTCCTTTGCAGATATAACCTTAACGCCATTCTTTCTAAGTGTTGCTTTATTATGCGCCGAATCATAACGATTGCGGGCAAACCTATCCAGCTTCCAGACGATGACAACATCAAACAGGCGTTTTGCACTATCTTTGATCATTCTCTGAAACTCAGGACGGTTGTCAGTTTTGGCAGAGTAGGCTCGGTCAATGTATGTCCCGAAGATTGATATTCCCTGTTTGTCGGCATATTCTTGACACTCCCGTATTTGTCCCTCTATGGATTCTTCTCGCTGATTGTCACTTGAATATCTCGCATATATTACACCGTTCATTTTTCATCCTCTCCAGCCATTTTCAGGATCATTTCTTTGAGCTTCTCATTCATTGGTGAACCCGACTCAAAGCAAGCTTCTACAAACTCGCTCCACTCCGCTTTGTTTTTTAGCTTTTCCTTCACCATATTCGGCTGATACTCAAAATACTTGCCGTGCGGATTGTCAGTGCGGCAAAAGATGTAATCGAGGGACACATCGAAATAATCTGCATACCAAAGCAAAACCCTATAAGGAGTTTCGGATTGATCTTGTTCATATCGGTTGATGTTCGATTGGTTTGAATCAGCGATCTTCGCAAGCGCAGCTTGTGATAACCCTGTGCTGTTACGAAGCGTTTTTAATCTTTTCCCGAATGTTTCCATAATCATTTACTCCTTGTTTTATAAATACATTCTACTCGATATATGAGTTGAGCGCAACTCTAAACAGTCTAGAATTTTAAAAAAGAATGCACAAAAATAGTTTCGAATAAAGGGAACAATTATGGACACCCGACGTCGTATTATATTATAACCACCAATACTTCAGAAGGAGGGACATATGAAGATACGGATATTCAATCCCAGCAAAAACATGATATCAATAATCGAAATAAAGAACTTTGAGTTTCTGCCCCTGTTTTACCTATTCCCAAAAGAACTGCTGAAAGAAAAGTGCTACAGCCTTGTGGACATACCTAGAAGCGTGCATGGCATACTTAAACAAGAAAAATGGTTCAGAATGCTAATGAGCGATTTCTTTTTGCAAGCGGTATGTGATCTGACAGCATATTTTATTTGGCCTGCATTTGGCATCTCAACATATATGGAATGCTTTTCTGGTCACGATCCGATATGGCGGTTAGCCCACGCCACACCGATATGGGAAGAAGCCTTTGAGAACATTAGCGGCATCACACCGCAAAGCCTTGCGGAAACTATTCACAAAGAACATGAGTGGATAGAGACAGAAGAGTTTCAGGAACTTATGACACAAATCGGTTTCCACGGTATTGTGGATAATGATTTGCAACCGTGTATACAAGCGGTTCGGGAAATGCGCTGTGCTGAAGATTATGACAAACGCAGTAGCAACGCAAAGATTGATTTTCATCGTAGATGGTATCATACACGTTCTAGATCCAAAACGGTGTCTCTCGACAAATTGATTGAAAGTCATGGTAGTGGTTCGCGAGGTGATGCAGTGGATTCAGCATTAGGCGATTTTATTGAAGATCCAAAAGCGAACTTTGAAGATGCGGTCTGTAGTAAGATAGATGTCGAAAGATTTTTCGAAAAGTTGAGCCCCCGTGACCGCGAGATACTCGAGATGCGAGTCGTAGGAGCAACCTACCAGGAAATCGCGGACAAACTCGCCTACAAGACGCACAGCGCGGTATTAAAGCGTATCAACCGAATCACAGAGAAGTATCTAGACTATGCGGATGAACAGGAAGGAACTCGAGAGTTTTTAAAAAGTTGATATAGCTGAATGGAGAAGGAACGCTTTCTGATTACCGGGAAGCGTTTTTTGTATGCGATGAAAAGGAGGGACGAACGATGTAAATTGATTTTCATACAATTAAAACAAATGATTGAAAGGATGAGAAAATGGCACAACTTAAAATCGGAATTGACAACGGAAACTATAACATAAAATCATCAGACCGGATGCTGTACGCTTCAGGATTTACAATGAGCGACAAGGAATTTATCACAAGCGATATGCAGATGTTCTATAAGGATGCGTACTACGCCATTGGCGGGAAGCGCATGAACTTTCAACAGGAAAAGACAAAAGAGGAAGATGCATTCATATTAACGCTACCCGCCATAGCTAACGCTATGAAGCAAGCGGGTGTACTCTCTGCTGATGTTATTCTCGGTGTAGGCTTGCCAATCGATATATATGGAGCACAGAAGGATGCGTTCTGTAAATACTTCCTGCGTGATGATATCCGCTTTCGCTTTGAGCAGAATGAATACTATTGCGGGATATCAGAGTGCAAAGTGTTTGCACAAGGTCACGCAGCGCTTTGCAAGTATTATCAGCAGCTTAATGAATGTAATAGCATTACGCTGGTGGACATCGGCGGATACACCGTAGATGTTTTAACGTTGCACGATTTCAAGGTGGACAGAAGCAGCTGTGCAAGCCTGCGCATGGGGACGATCACACTGTTCAATGATATTCGCGGCGAACTTCAGCAGGGAAACATTATCCTGTCGGACGCACTAATTGCCGATGCAATGCAGGGGCGTATACAACACGCTGAAAAAGACAAAATTCGTTTGATATTAGAACGGCGTATACAGCATTATCTAAAGGAGCTGCTGGGTGCATTGCGAGAACGAGGACTTGATCTCATGCTGCCTGTAGTTTTTGTGGGCGGTGGTGCAGAGCTGCTGGGGCATCGGCTTCATTCCAGAGAGGTTAACACAATCGTGATTCTTGACAGATTTGCCAACGCCGAAGGCTACAAACTGTTACTGGGGCGATGATATGCGGGAAAGACGGTATCTGACATTCGACATGCATAACCCACGTCACCGTAATGCGTTTGAACTTTTCTCGGCTCAGTCAAATAAGCTGCGAAGCGAGTTTGTGGTGAATTGTATTCTAGAATCGCAGGAGGAAAATCGCTTGGAGAAAACGATACAGCGGGTAATCGAGGTAGCTTTAATAGATGTTTCGATATTTGCGCCAGTTCCAAAAAATGCTGAGATAGAACTGCAGACAACAGAGAGTATATCTGACTTGCCGGACGTGCTGTTGTCGTCGCTAGACGAAATGTGAACCATGATGGTGCATATTAGGTTAACAGGCAATAGGTGTTTGCACCATCATGGTGTACTTTTTATTCCCAGCATGTTTATCACACGGCCAATGGAACGGGTGTTGCTAAGAAAGCCGAAAGCTTTCCAGCCTCGCAGAGCCCCGCGGGAGCGCCCACGTGACATCTTTCAGCTTGTCCGAAAGTGTCATAGTGGGTAAAACACTTCCTTCGGAAGTGTTTTACCCAAGCATCGATGAAGAAAGGAGGTGGTGTTATATATCCAAGGTTGATCGTACAGTTGTAAGAAACAAAGCATATCCACGCAGTAACTTCTCTATTCGAGAACGTCATAACGAACGAAAGAACGAGATTTATTCAAATCCTGATATTGTACAGGAAAGAAGTCATCTCAACATCAGTTTTAAAAGCTGTAACGGCACATATACGCAGGGGTTTGATCGATTGCTTGAGAAAGGAGCGATAAGCACACGTGGTTTAAAGCCGGATGCGGATGTGTTTGCTGAAATGGTGTTTGATGTGAATACAATGTATTTTGACGAACATGGCGGTTACGATTTTGCTAAGGATTTCTTTGCAGAAGCATACAAAATGGCTGTTCAGGAAGTCGGTAGTGAGCAATATATACTTTCGGCGGTAATGCACGCAGACGAACGCAACAGGAGTCTATTTGACGAATTAGGGCGGGACGTATATCACTATCATCTGCACGTGGTATATATCCCCGTTGTAGAAAAAGAGATTAAATGGACAAAACGCTGCAAGGACAAGGAGCTTGTCGGAACAGTTAAGGAAGTGATCCAGCAGGTCAGTCATTCTAAGAAATGGGCGTCAGTCAAGGCAGTGGATGAGAATGGCAAACTTATTCGAGATGAGAAGGGGAGAACAGTACTGATTCCATCCTATTCGCTCCTGCAGGACAGGTTCTTTGAGCATATGAAGAATTCTGGGTTCAAGGATTTCGAACGCGGAGTACGAGGCAGTACGACACAACATTTGTCCGTATTGGATTACAAGATACAGCAGGACAATGAGAAGCTGACGAGTATTGAAAAGCAGGTGGAAGATCAGCAAAAAGAACTGATTGCCGTTTCCAAGAAGTTGACGGTAGAGCTGCAGACCGGAAAAAAGTTTCATGAACTTGATGAATTGGGCCAGAAAAAGGCGTTTGGCAAGGTGACGCTTGCTGAGCAGGATTACAAGGAGGTTATATCGCTCGCTAAGGAAGGTGTCTTATCGCGTGGCAAAATTGAGTCTCTCAAAAAGCAGCTACGGGAGGTAACCGCCCGGTTCTGGTATTTAGAGGATAAATTCACTAAGTTATTTATGAGCACGAGAGATTACACAGAAGCCATTCGGTTAGCGCCGCAAAGAGTAAAGGAGGTCTTTTCAGAAATATTTCAGAAGGCAAAGGAGGAGAGGGAACTAAAGAAAAATGAACGTAAGCAGTATCGCGGCATAAGCCGCTAAAAGAACCTTGAAAATTTAATATGGAGGTCACAATGAATAAAACAACAATGCCAACTAGGAGCCGGACGGATGTCCGATAAGAAGACGGTAACGGAGATTCCTGACCATGTGATAGAATCGTTTGCGCGCTGTATACTTCCGGCGATACGGGAGTATTTTGACAGCGAGGAAGGGCAGCGAGAGTTTGCTGCATGGAAAGCTGAGAAAGATGATGCGATTCATATACTCAATTCAAAGAACGGATTAGGGAGAGCCGAATGATCGGCTCTCCCTGCTTTTATACTTGTCGGGCTCATAAACCGAAGGTCATAAATAAGCTATGCGGATACAATAATGCAGATCTCAAAACGGTCAGCCTAGAGATATCACATCTGACCAGTATCAGCAAAGGAAGTGGCGATGTTCGATGATAGATACTGTTTAGGTTTATGAATTGCGAATCGGCAAAGAACACAATCAGTGAAGTACAAATCAGAAGCGAGATATACAAATGGCGGGTTTAAATAATCCAATGTGCTCATTTTGAAGTATAATTCATTAGTACAATCACGTGTGCGGCTTTAAAATGAATTAGGTATTCGAAGTATAGTTTTTATCTGTTGATATTTTTTGCGCCAGAGTCGTAATCAGCGGCCGTGGAGATAAACGCTATAGGCATATTTATCAGCGATAATACGCAAAATCGAATAATCAAAAGGGCTACCGTTGGAATAAGCCACACGTTTACTTATAATCAACGGAGCACCAACAGGAACCTGAAGGATCTGTGATTCAATAAAATTTGCGCTGATAGCGCTTATTGTCTGATAAGCGTCATCAATTTTTATGCCATATTGGTTTTCTAAAAGAGAATACAAACTCAAAAATGATTTATGGCTATCCTCAAAGTTTGGGATCAGTTTTGTACATAGATAATTCTCCATGATTGCGATAGGTTTTCCGTCAGCACATTGTACTCGCTCAATATGGTATACGGGATTGTTTGGCTTGATTTTAAGTTTTTCAGCTATACGAACATCTGCTTCGATTAGCTCAACTGAGATGCCTTGCGTTGAAACCCTAAAGCCTTTTTTTGTTAGTGTTTCTGTAAAGGAAGTAACACAGTTCAGCTTTTGCGTTGTCGAAATGTCCATTACCTCTGTGCCGCGACCTTGCACAACACAAACGTAGCCCTCGGCAGCTAATATAGATATTGCTTTCCTTATGGTAGTTCGACTCGTATTAAATTTTTCGCACAGTTCGCTCTCGGTGGGCAGAAAAGCTCCGGTTTTAAAGTCGTCATTTTTAATCATTTGCTTGATTTCCATATAAACTTTTTTGTACACAGGCATAGTAGGCATGTTAAAGTCTCCTTAAGTTTGTATAATTGTTTTCTGCTTGCGGTTTTCTTCCAAACAATCGTCGATATCAGCTATAGCGTCGCGAGCATATGCGAATATCTTGGAAAGGTGTGCGTACTTTGAAACATTTACTTGGTTAGGTTTGAAAATTTTCTCCACATGGTGCAATTGAGATATTCCACTGTAATCAGACCAGATTCCTATCGAGCGCAAACAAATTGCAGCAGCGCCTAGTGAAGCTGCATCTTGATCAATATTGGTTTTAATAATATTCATATCAAAGACGTCCGCGAACATCTGCATCCAAAAGCTACTTTTGCTACCGCCACCGCAGAATAATATATCATTCGAAACATATGTACGTTCTTTCAAGCATTCAATAGTTATTTTAAGGTTTAAAGCGATGCCTTCCATAGCAGCACGGATAATATCTTCGCGCGTATTTTTCAACTTTAGACCAACAAAGGCGCCCTTTATGTTCACGCTTTTATCCTGTGAAGTTCCGCCAGCTAGGCTAGGATTAAAAACAACTCCGTTTGCGCCAATGGGGCTGGTGGATGCAAGTTCACTCATGCGGTCGTATGCATCCGTTTTAGTAAGGTCTTGACAAAATGTATCGCGAATCCAACGAAATGAACTTCCGCCGGCAAAGATAGAAAATGCTGAGGTATACATTTCCTCATCTATATGTGCAAAAACATACGGCTTTCTAACTGGATCCAAAACAGGTTTCTTAGAGTTTATGGGAATCCAGCTTGAAGAACCCAAAGAGGTAAAAATTTTACCTTTCTCAGTCCCAATTGCACCAAGTGCCATACAGGAATTGTCTACGCCGCCACAAGCTACGGGTATTCCGGGGCGAAGCCCTAAGTATGCGGAGGCTTCTTTTGTAGTTGTTCCAATTATACTGTGTGAAGGTACAATTTCAGGAAATATATCGGGCGAAATGTCTGCTGCCATTAAAAAATCTTTGTGCATTTTATGAGCGAGGAGATTATAAGCGCCTGTACCTGAAGCATATGAGTAGTCTGTGCAGATATTCCCTGTAAGCATGAAATTAATATAATCCTTTGATCCAATTACTTTATATGTTCTTTTAAAAACCTCGGGCATATTATTCTTATACCATATCAATTTGAATAATGAGTAGCAATGTGCAGGGAACCCATTGCCTGTAGTCATGTACCAATTGTCACGATTTATACTTTTAAAAAAACTTGAAGCTTCTTCTACGGCTCGTGTATCGGACCAAATAGGAACTTGATTTAGGAGAGGGGATCCTTTTTTATCTATTGGAATAACGACCAAAGATTGTCCTGAAACAGCTAAAATATCAAGTTCTTCGGGAGCAGTCCCGGTTTGTTCTAAGAGCGATTTTGTGCTTTTTGAAATACCTTCCCACCAATCGGAAGGTTGTTGCTCGTGCATGTTGGCCGTGGGGAAATATGTGGGGTACTCAAAAAAAGATTTGGATAGTGTTAAAAGGTCATGATTGTATAAGGAGGCTTTGACTCCGCCTGTACCTAAGTCATAAGATATCAGTTTCATATATTACTCCAAAATTTATTGCATAACTACAACAACAAAACTATGCGATTAATATAAACATATAAATAAGGTTTATTAATCCGTACGATACTACTATTTTAATAATAATATACATCATAATGTTTGTCAATTTAAAATACTCAATGCTCTTTGTTTTTATAACATGGAATAATTAACAAAACAAAAATCAAAAGTTGCTTCACAATAAAACTATTAAAAACTTAAAATATATTAATTTACTATTGACAGGCAGCGAATAACCGTGTATCATTCAATACATAATGATGTATTAAATAAAAAAGGAATGTATTACGTAAGGACTTTTTAAAGTATATATTTAAATTCAACAGCAGGAGCAATATAATGACCTTAAAAGATGCAGCAGATATAGACAAAGTTAAATAATAACACATAAAATCAATATGGATATTGTCAAGATGCTATTATTGATTATGATGGAAAGAAAGTGTTTGTTAATGTTATTATCGAAATTAATGTCTTAACCGAAAGTGAAGGCGGTAGGGGTATACGTTCTAGAGAAGATTTTTTATTCTATTGGTACAGGGGTTGAAAGAATGGTAATAAATACTGTATTTGCGTTGGAAATTGTAAAACCTTACGAAATTCTGTAAAAATAAAGATGCTGGATTAACGAGTTAGGGAAAGTTGGGATTATATGAAAAAAACACAATTGATAGAAAGACATAAAAAAACAATCGATAGTATTCTTGAAAACAAAATTATTGCAATTGTTCGAGGGGTTAAGGAAAGTGAAATTTGCATGGTTGTTGACGCATTGTATCGTGGCGGCATCAAACTGGTTGAAATTACTTTTAATATGCGTGACTCGTATTGTAACCAAACTGTAGCAAAGCAGATGAATATGGTTAAGGAGTCGTTTGGCGACAAAATCATGATAGGTGCGGGAACGGTTATGACTACCGAGCAGGTAGATATCGCGGCCGCCTCACATGCGGATTATATCATTTCGCCCAATACGGATGTAGAAGTCATACGTTACACGAAAGAAATTGGTCTGGTCTCTATTCCTGGCGCATATACCGCTTCAGAAATAGCTATTGCTCAGCGTTCGGGTGCAGATTTCGTGAAAGTATTTCCGATAAACACATGTGGTGAAGCATATATCAAAGCGATTAAAGCACCTTTATCAGAAGTACGATTACTCGCTGTTGGTGGTGTTGATGAAACCAATATCCGGCAGTTCCTAGATGTGGGATGCGTAGGCGTCGGTGTTGGGGGAGGGTTGGTTAGTAGAGAGATGATAGCAGCTGGTAAGTTTATTGCGATAGAAGAAGCTGCGCGAAGAATGGTTGCGTGCGCAAAAACAGGAGGTCTCAATGAGCGAAATAGTAACATTTGGTGAAATAATGATGCGCTTGAATCCTGAGGGATATCTTCGGTTAAAGCAAGCGAGTAAATTCGAGGTATCATACGCTGGTGGCGAGGCAAATGTAGCGGTATCACTAGCTAATTATGGCGTAGATACTAAGTTTGTTACAAAGTTGCCGGATAACGATCTTGGACAGTGCGCGATAAATGCAATGCGACAGTACGGTGTGGATACTGCGGATATCGCTATTGGCGGGTCTCGGCTTGGCGTGTACTTCGTTGAAAAGGGCGCTTCACAGCGCGCATCAAAAGTTATCTATGATAGAGAATACTCTTCAATAGCGGGTGCATCTCGAAAGGATTTTGATTGGGATCAGATATTGCATAATGCTAAATGGTTTCACTTTACTGGAATCACTCCAGCATTGGGGGGGGATCTGCCGGAAATCTGTATACAGGCCTGTAAGGCAGCGCAGGCGCACGGCATCACAATTAGTTGCGATTTGAACTATCGTAGCAAACTGTGGGCTAGAGAAGAAGCCGGAAGGGTTATGTCAATATTGATGCCATACGTTGATGTATGTATTGCAAACGAGTCGGACGCTTTTGACGTATTCGGGATTAAGGCAAAACATACAGATGTTGATGCCGGTGAGTTAGATTATGATGCTTATGCAGGTGTTGCTAAACAACTCGCTGAAAGATTCGACCTCAAAATGTGCGCGATCACCTTGCGGAGCAGTATATCTGCGTCGGAAAATAAATGGGCTGGGATGCTGTACGATGGAAAATCAGCTTACTTTTCTAAAACGTACAATATCAAGATTGTTGACAGAGTAGGTGGAGGCGATTCTTTTGGTGGGGCACTAATATACTCGCAGTATAAGAATTATAATGGACAGGATGCTATAGAGTTTGCAGTTGCAGCTTCTTGTCTAAAACAGACAATTGAAAACGATTATAATTTAGTATCTATTCAAGAAGTGCAAGCTCTCGTTTCCGGAAAAGGATCCGGGCGGGTACAAAGATAAAAAACTTAAAGGAAAATAAAATGAAAAAAGAAAAAAATGAAAAGTTGTTATCTAAATATGGGCATCACTATGTTTCTATTGCAAGAAGGTTATTTAGCAAGCAAGAAGTGGGCATCTTTATTATCTTTATAGTCATATGCGTTATGATAGCGATCCTTGCACCAGTTTTCTTGAAATCAGCAAATATCATTAACATACTAAGGCAGATATCCACTATAGGTATTATGGCTGTAGGTCAGGCGATGGTAATAATCATTGCCGGCATCGACCTTTCTGTTAGCGCAACCTTTTCGATAGCTGGATGTACGGTGGCTGTTCTTTCGCTTATTGGAATGAATTCATGGATTGCGGCACTCTTTGCATTATTGGTCGGGATTATCATTGGATTCGTAAACGGCTTGCTTAGTGTGAAAATCGGGATAGCACCGTTTATTGCGACCCTTGGAATGCAGATGATAACCAGAGGCTTTGCATTCCTTATGACAGATGGGATCCCCGTTAAATTTCTGGGCGATTCAGGAGTATTGGGAGCAGGTGCAATACCGTTGGGAAACAACTTGCGATTCCCAATTCAAATACTCATAATGTTTTTAGTCTATATAATCGGGCTAATAATACTTTCAAAGACCGTGTTCGGCCGGAACCTCTATGCTGTTGGCGATAATGAGAAATCTGCAAAACTTTCAGGTATAAATGCGGACAAGGTCAAAATAACTGCTTATGTAGTCTCTGGTCTTCTAGCTGCATTAGCTGGTATTATTAACGCTGGTAATCTGACGGTAGCTCAGGCATCCGCAGGTGATGGTATGGAACTTAATGTTATTGCAGCTGTTGTTATTGGAGGCGTTAGTATGTCTGGTGGGCAAGGATCCATAGTAGGTATTTTAATTGGCGCAGCAATTATGGGTGTTATAAGAAATGCTTTTATATTATTGAATTTTCCAGCCACGATGCAAACTCTTACCATTGGATTTTTAATTATCGCATCAGTAGGTATTGACTGTATTACAAAGAAGCGTAAGTCAATTAAAGCAATAGTGGAGAAAAGCTCCGCAAAATAACATCTAGTTTGTGTTTTATTGAAGAGCAGGAGGAAGTAAGTTGGGAAAACAAACAATTTTGGAAGTTAAAAATATTACAAAAACATTCCCAGGCGTAGTAGCCTTGAAGAATGTGAATCTATCATTTAGATCTGGCGAAGTGCATGCTTTGGTAGGCGAAAACGGAGCTGGAAAGTCAACCTTGATGAATATCATTGATGGCGTACATTCTCCAGATGAAGGATCTTCGATTTTTTATAAAGGGGAACAGGTGTTTTTCAAAAGCACGAATGATGCTAACAAACGTAGTATCGCGATGATTCACCAAGAAAATTCACTGGTGCAGCATCTGACAGTATATGAGAATATTTCTCTTGGACATTTCCCAAAAAAGGGTATATTTATTGACAAGGAAAAAATGATAAAGACAGCACAGGTTTTGTTGACCCAGTTAAAGATTTCGCATATTAATCCTTCTGCGTATGTCAGAAATCTAAGCTCTTCTGAAAAACAACTAATTGAAATTGCAAAGGCGTTGATGGCAAATCCTGAGGTTATCATAATGGACGAACCTACCGCTGCATTGACAGTTAAAGAAACAGAGATCTTGATGGACATAATTCGTCATTTAAAAAACGAGGGCGTGGCAATTGTATTTATTTCCCATCATCTTGAAGAAATATTTCAGATATCTGATGTCGTATCGATCCTTAGAGATGGGCAGCATATTGGCACATACGATACAAAAGATATCACGTTATCAAAGGTAATCAGCCTCATGGTAGGGCGCGAACTTAACAGCAAGGTTTCGAAAAAAACGCTAGAAGAAATAAAACGTCGGCTGAAAACAAGGGATACCCGAGTGGTTTTGGAAGTAGAAGGAATATTCAGACCGGGCAAGGTAGAAGATGCGAGCTTTGTTTTGCACGAAGGAGAAATATTGGGATTTGCTGGTCTGGTAGGAGCAGGACGCACGGAGCTTATGGAATGCATCTACGGATATGCAAAAGCGACTGCAGGCACGATAAAAATAGATGGTAAACCGGTTAGGATATCGATCACGAAACACGCAGTTGAAAAGGGTATGGGTATGGTATCTGAAGATAGGAAGGTAAACGGGATTTTTCATTTACATAGCGTGAGGGATAACATCAACTCCGCAAGTTGGAAGCGCTTGAAAACAGGACCGTTTTTGTCAAAAGATAAAGAGGATACAAATGCGAAAGAATATATCTCGAAAATCAATGTCAAAACGCCATCCCCTACTACTCCTATCAGTACACTGAGTGGCGGAAATCAGCAGAAAGCTTTACTTTGTAGGATGCTATCGACAAGACCTCGGATTCTGATTTTAGACGAGCCTACTCATGGCATAGATGTTGGTGCGAAAGATGAGATTTATACAATAATCAATGAACTGGCTGCAAGTGGAATAAGTATTATATTGATATCTTCTGAATTGCCAGAGCTGATTTTGCTAAGTCATCGAATATTGATTATGTGCGAGGGCGGTATTAACGGAGAACTGGAATTCTCTGATTTTGATCAAGAAAAGATCATAACCATTGCTTCTGGAGCTCTGTGAAAATACAAAAAAAAATGGAGGTCACAAAATGAAAAAAGCTATTACTTTTGTACTTGTACTGATGATGCTATCAATCTTGTTCGTTGGTTGTTCAGCACCATCTACAAACACGGCTGAAGAGCCGGTTGCTGACGAACCGGTTGCTGACGAACCGGTTGCTGATAAACCGGCTGAAGTCAAACCGGCCGAAGACCCAGCGACAGAGATGCCTGATGTAAAACCACCTTCGCATTATGATATGGAAGCGATGGGGTATTCAGAGGAACCAATCGAAATCAAGTTCCTTTCGTACTCAAACAACCCGTTCTGGAATCAGATCAATGAAGGACTTGCGGCGGCAACAGACTACCTTGCGAACTTTAACTGCACTGTAACGCCCGTTGATATGGGCGACGAGGCTGATGGCAAGACTATGGCGGACTATATTGAGACATTGATGCTTGAGGAACCTGCCGGTATAGTTGTTTGCCCTATGTCTGATGGCACAGAGGTTTATATCGACAAAGCAGTCGCCGCTGGTATCACTGTTGTTAATTATCTGAGTGAGTCGACCAACCAGACTGATACGCGTATAGCATTCAGCGGATCCAACGCTGTTGCTGGCGGCGAAACTGCCGCACAGGCTATCGCTGATTTTACGGGAGGCACAGGAACTGTTGGTGTTCTTACAGGATATCTGACAATGAATCAACACGAGGAGCGTCGATTAAGTATGACTAATAAGTTGGCTGAACTCTGCCCGGACATCACTATCCTCGAGCCCATTGAGGTTCATGACTCGGCTACAGAAACCTATGACGCTGCTGTAAACCTGATTATTGCAAATCCCGATCTGAAGGCAATATACTGCACCGCCGGTGGTCCATTTGGAGCTGCTCAGGCTATTCAGGATCAAGGCAAGACCGGTGAAATCGGTGTCGTATGCTTTGACTGGGTTCCTGATAATGTAGCCTATGTTGCAAGCGGCGAAATTGTTGCGGCTGTTTCTCAGGATCCGCAGGCTATGTCGTTCAATGCCATTATTATGGCATACAATAATATCGTAACTGGTTGGAAGCCTGATAATGTTATTGTGCAGACTAAGTCGGATATTCTTACTCCAGAAAATCTAAAAGAAAAACTTCCGGATTATAAATAGTAAGATATTCACAGCCTAAAAAGGAAAAAAATTGTAACTTATGGTAATATAAGATTGTACCTTTTGCAAATTAGTGAGCGGGGTAAGCCAAACTCCGCTCATTAATGGCAAAGAATTAAAGTGTAGATTATACTGGGTATTGATTCGAATATTATGTAATCGACTAATATTCGGAGTGTTACATTAAAACAAATGAGAGACTGAAGGGTGGGAGTATACTAATGCTTTATAAGAAAGTTGATAGAATTCAGGAAGAGATATCTGTAATTGGAATTGGATGTTGGAATTTTGGAGGAGACTGGGATGATTCTAATGATAATAAATCAATCGAAATTGTCCATGCATCTATTGATAGTGGTATCAATCTTTTTGATGTAGCGCCTGTTTACGGATGGCATCACTCTGAAAGAGTATTGGGCGAGGCACTTAAAAACAATAAACGAGAAAAGGTGCTAATTGCTTCTAAATGTGGGCTTGTCTGGGATGAGAATCATGTAACTGTAAATGATCTATCGAAAAAGAATATACTTAACGAAATCGATGGCAGTTTGAAACGCCTTCAAACTGACCATATCGATATATACCAGTTGCACTGGCCTGATTCGAAAACGCCAATTGAGGAAACGGTCAGTGCGTTGGAAGAGATTAAAAAAGCAGGGAAAATAAGATACATAGGTCTTTCGAACTTTTCAAAAAAAGATGTTGAGACATTTGAGTCTATGATTGAAATTAACGCGCAGCAAGGTCTATACAATATGCTGGAGCGTAATACTCTAAGCTATCATGGTATAAAACTTGAATATAGAACGGAAAAAGAGATGTTGGTAACTATTCGAAAATACGGGCAGGCATTTCTACCTTACAGTCCACTTTTTCAAGGCCTTCTTGCAGGCCGATTTGCTAGTGGCCATAGGTTTTCAAAGAATGATATAAGAAGCGCAAATCCCAAATTTTTTGGTGAAACCTTTGATAAGTATTATAAGGCTTATGAGAAACTTCAAGCACTCGCAGACGAAATGGGGCATCCGATTAATGAACTTGCGATAAATTGGCTGCGGCAAAAACCAGAGGTAACTTCAATAATCAATGGTGTTTCGTCGTTACAACAGCTTCAAAAAAACATTGATTCTTTAAGCTGGGATATTTCAGATGAAAATATGGCGGAAATTGAGGCAATTATTGCTCCGTTTGAGGATGTATAAGAGGTTTAATTATGAAAGAACGTATAGAGGGTTTACATCATATCGGGATTCCAACCAAAAATATGGAAGCAACAGTTGATTTTTATTCATCTTTTGGTGGAGAAGTCATCTTTGAAAAGGAAGACACGCATGAGGGGAAACCAATACAAGTCGTCTTGATGAAGTTTATGGATACTGTTTTTGAGTTTTATGAGAGAGAGCAAACGACAAGCAATACTGGTGCTATTGAACATCTTGCCTTCTCAGTAAATGATATAGATGGGTTATACAAAATTGCAAAAAATATCGGGTATGATTTCATGCAAGAATGCGTGGATAGAGTTCAGATGTCAACCTACTGGCCTAATTCTCTAAGATGGTTCATCGTGTACGGTGCTAACGGCGAAAAAATAGAGTTTTGTCAGAGCATAACGGTTTAAATGTTTATTATTTGAGAGTTAAATTGTTAACTTGACATATATTTTTCTTCCTCCTTGTAGAGGTGGAGATGTTTCTGTGTTATCTCCACCTCAATAGTCCTTAGATAGTTATTTGTTTGGGTTTTGATGCAAAGAATCCAAATTAAATAGAAAAATTAAACTCCGTATGGTGCAATTGTGTAAAAATGCAATATGGAGCTAATAGTTTGCGGATAAAGTTGTCAGAGTCAGTAGCAAAGAATAAGGCGCCTCGCTGGATTCTCGGCTTCGAACTGAGCAAAAAGATATCCTTTGAATTTATAATCTCTGACACTGAAGGATTTGTATAGCAAAGTAAAGGAGAGAAAATGGAACTAACAACAAAAGAAATTGCAAAAATGTTTGATTTAAGTTGCGTCCAAATCAACTATACTGAAGTGGATTTAGTGGAGCTTGTAAACATAGCGCGTAAATACAAGTGCGGTCAAATTTCCGTTTTGCAATCAATGCTTAAGAAAAGCAGAGAATTGTTGGCTAATGATAAGAATATTAAGCTCATTGGCAACGTCAGCTTTCCGAGCGGTTCTGATACGACGGAATTAAAAGTGATTCAAGCAAAGCAAATGGTTGAAAATGGGTGCGATGAGATTGACATGGTAATCAATGTCCATTGGCTCAAATCAGGGCGTTTGGATTTGGTTAAAGAGGATATCAAAGCTGTTGTTGATGCTGTTAATGAAAAACTTTTAAAAGTCATTATTGAAGCTTCGTGTTTGAATGAAGAGCAGATAAAAAATGCCTGTGAGATATGTATAGAGGCAGGCGCGACATTCGTAAAAACGGGCACAGGATGGGCAGGACCGACTACGATAAATCATGTTAAATTAATCAAATCTATTGTTGGAGATTCCATCGCAATCAAAGCATCTGGCGGTGTTAAAAATTTGGATATGCTGAAAGAGATGTATCGGGCGGGTGCTTCGCGATTTGGAGTTAACCTTGAGGGTGGAAAAAGGATCTTGGAAGAGTGTATTAGGCTTGGCGGTACTGTAACGATTAACTAGGCGGGCTTTAGCGCAAAAAACACAGTCCGAATAGAAAGCGGAATACCATTGGATGAGAATTATGATCCGGTACGCCCGTGCATTATTTGGATGGACAGAAGGGCAGATAAAGAGTGTGATTATATAAGGGATAAGTTTGACACCAATCGTTTATTTGAAATAACAGGAAACGGTGTTGACCCCTATTTTGGTTATTCAAAGATTCTATGGATAAAAAATAACGAGCCAGAAAACTGGAAAAGAATCAAACTGTTTTTACCTCCGCATAGCTACGTAATCTATAAAATGACCAGTGAGATATCGATGGATTATACTTCAGCTGGTAATCTTGGAGGGATTTATGATTTGATGAATAACTCGTGGAGCAAAGAGTTAATGGAGGAGATGGGTATTCCGGAATATATGATGCCCGGTAATTTGAGTTTACCAGATGAAATTGTTGGTTCAGTTACTGTAGATGCATCCGTGCGTTTGGGAGTACCGAAAGGAACGCTGGTCTGTGCTGGATGCATTGATTGCTTGGCTTCAACTTTAGCGGTCGGTGCAATAAAAAGCGGTCAGCATGTGGCTGTGATCGGGACATCGATTAACTGGGGCTCAGTACCCTTCAAATAAGGCTTATATTACAATGCCTTATGTCCTTGAACCGAAGAAAATGTATTATACATATGGCGGTGCTTCAACGGCGGGTGCTTTGCTGAAATGGTTCAAGGATAATTTTACAAATGGAATGCTTAATTCTGAGGGGATAATAGAAGATGCAGCGTACGACCAACCGAATGCCGGTGCAGAGAAAGTAAAGCCTGGCAGTGATGGGATTATTGTATTGCCATATTTCATGGGAGAACGAAGCCCAATCTGGGATCCGGATGCACGAGGTGTAATATTCGGATTAACGCTGCATCATGCTAAAGAGCATGTTTATAGATCGATTCTTGAGTCCGTTGCGTACTCGATGCGGCATATTATTGAAACTTCAAAATTTGATATTACTGAGAATTCGAAGTGTTTTCTTACTGGTGGTGTTACAAATTCAAAACTGTGGGTACAAATATTTGCAGATGTTACTGGAATACCCGTCGTATATTCAAAAGAAAATATTCAAGCACGAGTTGGCGATGCATTGATTGCAGGAATTGCTACAGGATTGTTTAAAGATTATTCTGAAATTAACAACTGGATTGCAACTCCAGAAACGGTACACCCCAACACAAACAACTACGCTATTTATACAAAGTACTTTTTACAATACAAAAAACTGTACTTATCGTTAAAAGATAATATGAAAAGCATTGCAGAACTGACAGCAGAGGAATCGGTTAATTGAAAAAATTCCTATACTGTAATATTGTCAGAAAATATTTGATTATATTTTCTGACAAGTAAATAATAACAAGTCGGCAAAAATTCCGCTCGGACATAAGCAATAACAGTGAGATCCGGACGGAGTTTGTTTCAACTATAGGTTTGTTATGAAGTTCTAGGGGCATAGGGATGCGTCGTACCAATTTCAATGTTAGTTTAAAACGCAGTGCAATTACCCTTAACTGACTATTCATTTTGTCACCCTCCATTTTTTATAATAGAAAGTGCCGAAATAAACAACAAATCCGAACCCTTCCCCGATAAAGAAAAGGTTCGGATTATTATGGTTTGGTCTGGGTGAGAGAATTTGAACATTTGACCTCTTTAATCCCATACGTAAGAGGTCGGCGAAGGGAATTTTTTCAGAGCATATTTTGACCTTGAAGATAAAGTATTGATTGAAACTATGGTCAGCAAATAAATGGGCGCAAGCTAAAAATACAATAAAAAAAAGAGTTGGGAGTATGCATTGAAAGTTGAAGAATGTTAGAACTTAGTAACATGAATTTTTAAAAAAATCATAAATCGTTTCAGGAAGTTTTAGTATTGCCGCAGAAAATCTTTCAAGGTATTGGACGTGGATATAGGGTAAAGGGTACGACTTAGTTGACAAACAATTTGCAGTTGTAAGTCTGGGAGTATAGTGTTAAGATCTTGCAAATATATGATAAGCGCAGTTATACGCGGCAGCATATTGGCAACAAAAAATCAGATAGATAAAAAGATATGGATAACTGATACAATACAAATACCGCGAGCAACATTCTATAAACAGAATTGTTTAAGAGACGCTTTTATGGAGCGTAAATGAATGTAGAAAACTAAATGTTGAAGCAGTAATTAGAGTAAAGAAAAGCAATATGCTTTTAATTAAAAAAGTTATGAAAGAAACTAATCAGAAAAGACATATTCACAAGAGGGACAGTATGAACGGCTCTTACATCTCTATGGGTACATTATATCGAAGTAAATAACAAATCCGAATGCCTCTCTGATAAAGAGCGGGTTCGGATTTGATTGCTGTGGTGGAGCATAGCGGATTCGAACCGCTGGCCTCTGCATTGCGAACGCAGCGCTCTACCAACTGAGCCAATGCCCCATCTGTTTGTTGTGCCCGACAGGATACGAAGACGGAAGTCCGTCAGCCGTGGTTCCTAATACAATAATTACATAATTAGCCGCAGATGGCGGTATTCTTCTTTGAGAGATTTGAAATACCATCTGACTAATCAAAAGACATACCCCCAAGATAGGGGGAACCGTCATTTGGCGTGCCCGGGAGGATTCGAACCTCTGGCCTTTGGAGTCGGAGTCCAACGCTCTATCCAGCTGAGCTACGAGCACACATCAGTGCTAATAATTCTAGCACAGCAAAAAACCGGTGTAAAGTAAATTATCTCAGTTTTCGCCTGTCAGCAGCGCTTTTAAATCCAAAGGATTGCACTTTGCGTTGCGCACTGCTGTTTCTCCCTTTACAGTCGTTATAACCAGGCCGTCTTTTTTATCAATGTATGGCAGCAGAGCAATGCGCATTTCTTCGATATCGCTGCTCGTCCGGACAAAGAAAGCGTTTTGCAGCACTTTTACCGCTCCCAGTTTGCCAAGAACCGCAAAAAAGGCCTTATATTTCTTTTCCGGCTGTGTAAGCGAAAAGCATATGGCGTATACGCTCATTTGCCGCTATCCTTGTTAACGATTTTTTCAATGGTAGAGACAAGCTTTTTTCTAACATCCAGCAGCTCATAAATATTAATCCCAAGGTCGTCATAAATCTTGTCTTCAGCTGTATAATCAACTTCGGTATCTATACCGCCAAGATGCTCCCAGCCGCCCGAAGAGTTGCCGTATATGGTATATCTGCTGGCCGTTTTCTGCGCCATGCGGATAATACCTTCGCATTTATACAGCTGGTTCAAAAGATCATTTTGATCTCTGGACTCAAGGTCGACAGACGTGTCATCGATTATGATTTCAAACTTCCTGTCTTGCGAAGCATATTCTTCGAGCTGCTCGAAAACAATGTCGGAAACATTTTTAACTGCATCGCTGGCAGCATAGACGGTTTCGAATGTATCAGTGTCTGTTTCTTCGGTCAACTGCTCCTGAAGCTCTTCAATTTTCTGCTCAAGTGACTTTACATAAAAAAGCCGAAGCAAAGCATCATCTGCATACCCGGGGCCAATACCATCATGGTTTGCTTCAGTTGCCGACTCTTCCAGCATTTCCGCCATCTTTTTATATTTTTCAGCCGTATCAGATATTTTTTTGCCCATGTGCCGCACCTCTTCTTTTTTATTTAATATTACCACAAGCCAATGCAAATATCTAACAAATCATATCTCAAAAGCGGATTTTTTGCCCCCGGCAGCATTTTTCAATTGTAATGAGCTGGATTATATAGTAAAATTGTCAAAACGGAGATACTGCTATGATAATTGATTTTCACACACACTGTTTTGCGGACAGCATTGCAAAAAACGCTGTGGCACAGCTTGAAAAAGTCGGCGAAATAACTGCCTATTCAGACGGGACAACCGCTGGTCTTCTCAAGAACATGGAGCGTACAGGAATAGACAAGAGTTTCGTGATGCCGGTTGCTACCAAGCCGTCTCAGGTAGATAGTATAAACAAATGGGCAGCAGAAAAAACAGATGATAAGCTGCAGTTTTTCGGCGCAATCCATCCAGACTCAGACAACGTTATTGAAACTCTGCAGCAGCTGAAAAAAGACGGCTTTTTGGGTATAAAGCTTCATCCGGACTATCAGGGCTTCTTTGCAGATGAAAAGCGTATGATGCCGGTGTACGATGCTGCTAGAAAGCTCGGGCTAATCGTATTGCTGCACGCAGGAGTAGATATCGGCCTTAAAGGTGCCGTACACTGCACGCCTCTGATGATACGAAAGATACTGGAAAACATACCGGGCATAAAGCTTATAGCGGCTCATATGGGCAGCCACGCTCTGTGGAGAGACGTTGAAGAAACGCTGACAGGTAAGGATATATACCTTGATACTTCTTATTCTTCATACGACTTAAAGCAGGAAGGCATGCTCAGAATGATTAAGAAGCACGGAACGGACAGGATATTATTCGGTACTGACTCGCCATGGACGGATGCTGCAGCTGAAATAGATTTTATAAGGGATCTGTCGCTTGGCAGTGCTGATATAGACAAAATATTATATAAAAATGCGTTGACACTCCTCTCATATTCATAATCTCATTAACACCTGCCGACAGATAAAAGACATGATTTTGCATCCTTATACTGCCAGAGGAGCGTATAAATTAAACTAATCAATCCAAACAAAAGATTTATTCACTTTTTCAACAAAATTTACACATATTTCTTTCGAATATTGTTGTATGTTCGGGGCAATAA
Organism: Christensenellaceae bacterium; assembly: GCA_963666505.2. Lineage (GTDB taxonomy): Bacteria > Bacillota > Clostridia > Christensenellales > SZUA-584 > JABGQS01. Next base: position 1,167,202 of record CAXXXL010000003.1, read on the forward strand.
ATGTTATTATTTATATATAAAGAAGATTTAGGGGTGTATTTATGCAAATCAGAGAAAGGAAGCTGCCCTGGTGGCTGATAATTGTAACAGGCTTGATTAGTATTGCAGCAGGTATTTTTGTTTTGGCCGACAGCATTAATGGTTTGAAAGTGCTTGTTTTTCTTGTTGGGCTTGGCACTTTGGCTTTCGGCGTTTATAATATTATAATCGCTTTCAAAAACTATAGCCAGAGAAATGTGTTTCTACCGTTTTTAGTACACGGCTTAATTGACATTCTCCTATTGCTGCTGATAATCATAATAAAGGATTCTCCGCTGCTTCTTGGCATAATAGTCTCTTGCTGGCTTATGGTGTTTGGTGTGTTCGAGGCAATAGCAGGCCGCAGGGATGAAAACCAAAAGCTCTCCAGACTCGGGGCAATACTGGTGATAATCGGTTTTATTGTTCTTATTATTCCGCTTATTTTCTCTATAGATTATCTGATACTTATCGGCATCGTCGGAATAGTGTTTGGAGTGCTGCGTGTTGTGCTCGGGGTGCTCATAAAGTCAAACGAGCAAAAGGCCACTTCGAAAGTAGTATAGCGATTGACAAGCGAAACACATTAACATATAATATCTGACAAAGGACAAGTAACTTTTTATAGAAGCGTTTTTCAGAGAAGTGTACACCGCAGGCTGTAAGTGTGCCAAATGCGATAAAAAGCAAAACCGCCTTTGACGACAACCAAATATATTTAGAGTGCTGCCCGACGACGGGCGGAATTTGGGTGGAACCACGGTAAATTCGTCCCATGTGCAAACATAATTGCGCATGGGTTTTTTATTTTAAACTACGGAGGAAAGATATGAAAATAACACTGTTTGACGGAAACGTAAAGGAATTTGAAAATGGTATGAGCGCGCTTGAGATAGCCAAAGCGTTGTCTCAGAAGCTGGGCAAAAAAGCGCTGGCTGCAAAAATCGACGGAAATGTAGTGGACCTTTCCACAAAGATAGAAAAGGACTGTAAGCTGGAAATTCTTACGTTCGAAGAAGAGGACGGCAAAAAAGCTCTTTGGCATACAGCCTCGCATGTTATGGCACAGGCTGTGCTTCATCTGTACCCGGAAGCTAAGCTGGCGATAGGCCCTGCGATCGACACCGGATTCTACTATGATTTCGATGTGCCGGAGCCGTTTACAGCGGAAGACCTTACGAAGATAGAAAAAGAGATGAAGCGTATAGTTGCGCAGAATATTCCGCTCGAGCGCTTTGAACTTTCACGGCAAGAAGCTCTGGATTTCTTCAAGGGTAACCCATATAAACAGGAACTGATAAATGAGCTGACGGAAGGCGAGACGATAAGCCTATACAAGCAGGGAGACTTTACAGACCTGTGCGCCGGTCCGCATGTGATGTCAACCGGCAAGGTGAAAGCATTTAAGCTGCTCAGCATCGCAGGCGCATACTGGCGTGGCAGCGAGAAAAATAAAATGCTTACGAGGATCTACGGAACGGCTTTTGAAAAACAGGAAGAATTAGCAGAATATTTAAAAAAGCTCAAAGAAGCTAGGGAGAGAGATCATAATAAGCTCGGAAGAGAGCTTAAGTTTTTCACGACCAATGAAGCTGTGGGTCAGGGGCTGCCGCTGATAATGCCTAAAGGTGCAAAGACGATTCAGATACTCCAGCGTTTCGTGGAAGACGAAGAAGAATCAAGGGGTTATCTGCTGACAAAAACGCCTTACATGGCAAAGAGCGACCTATATAAGATTTCAGGCCACTGGGATCATTATAAAGACGGTATGTTTATTATAGGAGACGAAGAAAAAGGAGAGGAAGTCCTGGCCCTTCGTCCTATGACATGTCCGTTCCAGTATATGATATACAAAGCTGAACATCACAGCTACCGTGACCTTCCGATGAGATATACGGAAACATCTCCGCTGTTCAGAAACGAATCTTCAGGAGAGATGCACGGACTTATACGAGTAAGACAGTTCACGCTTGCTGATGCTCATATAATATGTACGCCGGAACAGGTTGCAGAGGAATTCAAGGCAGTTTTGGACCTTATAGTGTACATAATGAAGTCTTTGGGCATAGAGGACGATATAACATACAGATTTTCAAAATGGAGTCCGCTGAACAAAGAAAAATACCTTGACGACCCAGAGGCTTGGGAGACAACACAGGTGCTGATGAAGAGCTTGCTTGACGAAATAGGGCTTAATTATAAGGAAGCGGACGACGAAGCTGCATTCTACGGGCCAAAGCTCGACTTGCAGTTCAAGAACGTATTTGGAAAAGAAGATACTATAATGACCCTTCAGATAGATTTTGGGCTTGCAGAGCGTTTTGACATGGTATATGTAGACTCCGATGGCGAAAAGAAGCGCCCGTATATCATACACAGAAGTTCGATAGGCTGCTATGAGAGAACACTGGCAATGCTTATAGAAAAGTATGCAGGTGCAATGCCGCTTTGGATGGCGCCCGAACAGGTGCGTCTGCTGTCCATTACCGACAGGTCGGTCGAATATTTGAAAGAGTGGCAGAATAAACTGAAAGCAGCAGGTGTGCGCACTTCTCTCGATATCCGCAGCGAAAAGATAGGCTATAAGATAAGAGAAGCAAGAGGAGAACGTCTTCCATATATAATCGTTGCGGGTGATAAAGAAGCAGAAAACGGAACGCTGGCAGTAAGGAAACGTGGAGAAGGTGACCTTGGAGAAATGAGCGCAGAAAAGTTCATGTCCATGCTTCTGGGAGAGATCGCTGAAAAATCTATATTCTGATAAGAAGGTATTTTTATGAAGAAGCCGGATTATAACGACTATTTTCCGCTGGAGGAATACGAAAGCAGGATAAAACGCATAAGAAATGCCTGTGCAGAGGCTGGGCTTGATGCACTGCTGCTGACTACTCAGCCGAATGTCGACTACAGTTCCGGGTTTCTGCACGGTACATGGTCGCCTTCATTCGGCGAAGGCAAAACTCAGGTTCTTATAACGGCAGAGGAAGATGAACCTGTGCTGTTTGCACAGGCGGGGCTTCAGGCGCTTTTCAGCACTTCAGCGATAGGCGATATCAGGCCGCAGGGAGATGCGAACTATGGAACAGGCCCGAATGCGGTATATGATGTTTTTAAAGAGAAAGGGCTGCTGTATGCAAAAGTAGGAATTGAGATGAGCAAAGAGGATTTGATGGGTTTGTCATATCCTCTTTTTAGTGCAATGAAAGAGCTTATGCCAAAGGCAAGTTTTTCTGACTGCAGTGAAATCATGTATAGCGTAAGGGAAATCAAGTCTTTTTTAGAAATCGAAAAGATAAAGAAAGCTGTGAGGATAACCGAAAAAGCATATGAATACGCAATACCGCAGATAAAAGAAGGGATGAGCGAGCGAGAACTTGCCTCTCTTATTGCACGGGGAATGGCGATGTATTCCGACGAAGGCGGTGCAAGGAACCCGTGGTTTATATTCGTTTATACAGATGGCAAAAACCCGGCAGCCTGGGACGGCATACCGTCATCCTACCGTTTCAAAAAGGGCGACTGCATATACATAGACTGCGGAGCTACGTATCATGGCTACTATTCAGATTTTATCAGGATAGCTTCAATAGGCGAGCCAAGCGAAGATAAACAGCGCATATATTACGGCGCACGAAATGCCAATATGGCGTTAATAAAAAGTTTGAAGCCAGGAATGAAAGTCAGTACAATGTGCGAAATTCTGGCGCAGGAACTTGGAAAGCAGGGGCTTGGCACAGAGGTGCAGCTTATGCAGGAGTTCGGCGGTATGTATGAAGGTCATGGCATCGGCTTGTCCATTCACGAGCCGCCGGTTATAAAGGCTGACAGCGACAGCGCTTTGCGGGAGGGCATGACACTGGCGATAGAGGGAAATGTTTTCGACAATCTGCCGCTTAGCCGGACGAGGATCGCATTGAAAAACGAAGAGAACGTTCTAATAACTAAAGACGGATGCGATCTTCTGACAACAATGCCTAATGACATATACATTTCAAATAAGTAAAATTACAACAATAAAACAAGAAAAGCCGAGTTTATTGTTGTCATCAGTATAAAACACATATATAATCGTTAAGACTAATCGAAAGAACAAAGGCGGATATGAAAAAAAGGTTTGGAGAGCTGGTAAAAAACTATAAGGACTTCGTAATTACAAAAAACAATGTTTTCTTGTTTTTTATAATCATTGCTTCTGTCAGTGTTGCAATGGGTTTCAGCGACGGGCTTCTTTCTAACTATTTCAAAGATGTATATAACACTGACGGTCTTGGCAGAGGGCTTATAGAGCTCCCGAGAGAGCTTCCGGGAATACTCACCCTCGTGGTAATAGGCGCAATCTCGTTCATGGGCAACATCAGAATAGGCATCATCGCACAGATGCTCTCTGCGATAGGCATACTTGTTCTTGGGTTCTTCAAACCGGTGTTCAACGTGATGCTGATATTCTTGTTCATAAATTCTCTTGGCAACCATATGTATATGCCTCTGCGTGACAGTATAGGCATGGCGCTGGCTGAAAAAGAAAAGATGGGCAAGCGTATGGGGCAGTATGCAAGCGTAAGGTTTGCTTTCCTGACGATTGCCAGCGCTGTTGTTTTCTTTCTCTTCAGGTTCAATATTTTCAGCTTCCAGACCCACGTGATATGGACATATGTGATAGCCGGCGGATTTTTTATAACAGGCTCTCTTCTGCTTCTTAAACTAAGCAGAAATATTGGACACAAACGAATCCACAGCAAGAAGTTCAAAATTGTGCTGCGCAAAGAGTACAAGTTTTATTATATTCTTGCAGTAGTTTTCGGCGTCCAGAAACAGGTCATGCTCGTGTTCGGGCCGTGGGTGCTAATAGAGACATTGGGGCAAAAGGTAGATACGATCGTTCTGCTTGGCATAATAGCATCCTTCTTTGGCATGTTCTTTATGATACAGCTTGGCAAATGGATAGACAGATTCGGAGTCAAGCGGCTGTTGTTTTTTGATGCGATATCTTTTATCGGAGTATACATTATGTATGGGCTTTTATGCCTTGGGTTTGCAAACGGGCTGGCCAAGGTCGGCCTGCCGCTGATACTTACGTGCGGATTGTTTGTTCTCGACAGGCTCTCGGCGCAGATGGGCGTTATTAGAACTGTATACCTTAAATCCATCATAAAGAATGATGAAGAGCTGACTCAGACTTTGTCTACCGGTATGGGCCTAGATCATATCGTTTCAATCCTTGTCGGTGTTTCCGGCGGCGTGATATGGGTGACGATAGGTTCTCAGTACATCTTCTTTATAGTAGCTGCTCTGTCTTTTATAAACCTTGCCGTGGCGTTCCTCGTCAAAGAGCCAAACAAAGCGCTTATTAATAAGAAAGCTGCTGCGGCAGGGGTAGACATAAGCACGGAAATGGAAGGCAAGACAAACCCCGAAGAATGGTGATTCCGGCTTTAGAATAACCCAGAGAGGGGCATCCGACAGCTGCGTTACGATATTTAATTAGTTGTCTGTGGAGGAAAAAATGAGCGAGCGGAAAAACAATAAAAAGCGAGTGCTGCTGTATATTCTGGCGGCACTAATAATAGCGGCCATCGCATGGGTGATATTCGGCGGCACAGACGTTTTTAACTATATTGACAGGGCAAACGAACTAAGACAAGAGCAGAGCGAAGACGTCGGCGAATAAGTTTGCTTTTGGCCGCTGGCAGTGCAAGCAAAGAAAAGTTGTTACTGTATATACAACAGGGCCTCATGGTGGTATAATCTTCACCATACCAGATACGGTGGTATTTTAAGATGCATGCAGAAAAACGATTTTTCGCTTCGTGTTCAAAAGCGGCAGAGCATAGTGCGGCGCTTATATCAGTGTGTGGTTTTTATTTAAATAAAGCGGATATCAGTCAAATAATGAACAGCTTATAAAAGGGCTGTTATTTTTATGTTTGAAAGGGAGAGACATCCATGAAGGGCAGCCTGAGAAAAATTTCAATATACCCTACGGTGATGATGCTGTCGATGTACTTTGCGGTCTTCAGCTATATGATACCTACTATGATGGAGATGTTCTCAATGAACTACAAGCAGGTGGGTGTGATATCGACGGTGCAGTTTGCCGGGGGCGCCATAGCCCAGCTCGTCTGCTTTGGAATCTTTGCAGCTCTGAACAAGACAAGGATAATCTTCATTTCACTGGCAGCGGTCACAGTCTGCCTTGTTTGGATTGGCTTTAATAAGATAGCTTTTCTTTTATACATACTTTTCTTTTTCAGAGGATTTTTCGGCAATACTGTAAATACACTCTCAAATGCTCTTGTTAGTGACGTCTTTGACAGAAGAAAAGAATTCTTCGTCGGCCTTTATCATTCGCTTGCAGCAGGGGCGGCGGTATTAGGACCGTATCTTGCATTGTGGCTGGGCAACAGCTTTACAGTTTCTTTTGAAATGACAGCGGTCCTGATAGGATTGTCAACTCTGGTTTTTTGGTTTGGCATGAAGCGGGATATAAAAATGCCCATTGTAGCGAACAGAGCGAACTTCGGAGGGATGCTGAAGTTTTTCCGGCTGTTGAAAATCAAAAACATGATATTGGTGCTGGTGATGATCTTACTTTGCAGCTTCATACAGAACACAGTAGTTTTATATATAACTAGCTTTGGAAAGCAGCTCGGCGGAGTGGATGCGCACGGAGCGCTTGCGCTTTCGATGTTCCTTGCCGGGCTGTTTGCGGGGAGCATGCTCTATTCAGTGATAGCGCATAAAATTGGCACTGTTAAGATAATGCTGGCTGCAAATGTTCTTTCTTTTGCGGCGCTGAGCGCAATGCTTCTTTGCAGCAGCGCTGCGGCGGTGGGCGTACTATCGCTTGCTGGCGGAGTGTTTTTCGGAGCGAATATGCCGGGGCTTTTCGTAGAGCTGACTAAGCTGGTGCCGCATGACAGCGGGGCTGTGTCAGCGCTGCTGTTTCTTGGAGCGATAATAGCGGGCCTGGCTGCCCCTGTTATAGTAGGAGCCATAGCTGACGAGATTGGTATACGCTGGGCGCTGCTAATAAACATGGCGTTCTTTGTGCCTGTAATCGGTTTGCTTGTGCTTTGGAGAAAACGGCATGTTTATACAGCTGCCTGAAACCGGATATGATATAATTGCAGTGAATTAAAAGAGGAGGCGTGTTTATGGACGCGAAAAGGATCGCTGAGCTTAAGGACATATACGAAAAAGAACTGTTTGAAAACGTGCTGCCCTTCTGGGAAAAGTATTCACCAGACGAAGAATACGGCGGCTTCGTGCACTACCTCGGCGCTGCAGGCAACGTTCTATGCACCGACAAGAGCCTCTGGGTTCAGGGGCGGCAGACGTGGCTGTTCAGCAGGCTTTACAACACCATAGAAAAAAAAGAGAAGTGGCTGAGGTTTGCTAAGCTTGGCTATGATTTTATAAGAAAACACGGCTTTAGCGAGAGTGGAAAGATGTACTTTACCGTAACTCAGGACGGTAGACCGCTTAGGATGAGACGCTATTATTTCTCCGAGACTTTTGCCATAATAGCAGCGGCGGAATATTCAAAAGCATCTGGTGATGAGTCAGCTATGGAGTTTGCGGAAGAGCTTTTCGACACCGTGTGCGGTTACTATTACCATCCGGATGATAGCCTTACCCCGCCGAAAGTTGACCCTCAGACTAGGCCTTCGACTGGCCATGCGGTGCCCATGATAATGATAGCTACAGCCCAGGTTTTAAGGGAGTGCGGCGGAAACAAAAAGAAATATGATAAGGCTATAGAGGAATTTGTTGATATAATACTTACAAAATTCGTAAAGAGAGAGCACAAGGCCCTGCTGGAAACGGTCGCTCCGGACGGAAGCATAATAGATACTCCAGACGGACGAGAGATAAACCCCGGGCACGCAATAGAGACGTCGTGGTTTATGATGCATGAAGCGATGTATAAAAACGATAGCGAATTGCTGAAAAGAGCGTGCGAAATACTTGATTGGTCGTTCGAGAGGGGATGGGATGAACAGTACGGAGGTCTTTTGTCTTTCGTAGACCTCAAAGGCTTGCCGCCTGCCAAGATGGAATGGGACATGAAGTATTGGTGGCCGCATAACGAGCTTTTGTATGCTAGCCTGCTGGCACATCACCTTACGGGCGAGAGCAAATATGAGGAGATGTTTGAAAAGGCACAGGAGTATACTTTCAACACTTTCCCAGATCGGGAATATGGAGGTTGGTATGGCTATATGCATCGTGACGGCAGCGTTGCAATGAAAGTAAAGGGCACGATGTTCAAAGCTGCATTCCATGTACCGCGGCAGCTTCTGTATACATGGCAGCTTCTTGATAAGATGCAGCAGTAATAAAGTATATATCAAAAATACCGCTGGTCTTGTCCGGCGGTATTTTGCTATTTAGAGCAAAAGATTCTAAGAAACGCTTAGGTACTGTTGCTTTGGCGATACTGTTTAGGCGTAAGACCTGTTTTTTGCTTGAACATAGCGGAAAAGTTCGCTGTTTCATAGCCGATATGGTCCGCTATTTCCTTTACAGGCATCTGTGTGTTGCACAGCATCGTTTTTGCAACCTCTATGCGCTTTTCTATTATCTTCTGTTTGAACGACATATCATATTTCTCACGCAGTATGCGCACCGTCTGTCGGCTGCTGACGAAAAGCTCTTTTGATAAATCAGAAATGGACACCTTGCTGTTGTAGTTTTTTTCAAAGAAGTTTTCTATAGCCAGGCTACGGGTGTCGGAAAGCTGACGCTGCGGAGCATCGTAGGTTGCTTTCTGCGTTTTCGAAATCGTCCGCACGAGGCTTATGATAAGCTCTGCAAGCAGAGCCTGAAGGGCGGCGTAATACCCGAAGCGTTTTGCGGAAAGTTCTGTTTGTATGTCGTGAATCAGCCCCAGTATAGTGCCGTCGTCTGTGCCAATAGCCAGTTGTATGGAGCTAAGCTCTTTGGAAACGAGCAAGTCTTCTTCCAGCGGGAAATATTCTTCTGCAGATGTTTTTTTTACTCGCTCTATGGAAAGGCTGACCTTGCGCACGGCTCCCGAAGCGTTTTGGTCGTGATAGACGCCGGGGCCGATTATACAGAACTGATTTGTAGACAGGCTCATTGTTCCCTCTTTAGTGCTTATCTGGCAGCATCCGTCAAGCATATATGTGAACTCAAAGGCGATGTGGTTATGGCGTTCTATGACAAAACAGTCAGCCGGGCTCATAAATGTGGAATCAAGCGTGACCAGAAACTGATTTGATCCTATAGTTGTTGTGATCTGTGTTGAGGCCATAAAAAAGTCCTCTTTGCGTTTGATGTAAACATAATAGCATCACAATTTGACAATGTAAAGCTGCAAGTCGAGGCGGCTTCTTTTTTGCAAATCAGCCTCGTGTGAATTCTCTGCTGCGCACCTGCATAGTTTGCCCAAAGGCAATTTTACGCTATGACTCTAAATATTGTTTTTGTGCCGCCTTGAGGCATTCTTCGGCGTGGATTAATATTTATTACATCACGGCTTTGTGCTAATATGTGGGAATGAAACGAATATTAACTTCGACAAGGAGCGGTTATGGAAAAGTGGATTTTTAACAGTGAAGATAAAAAAGCTTATGACGATTTAGACTCTTTTGTGCCAAACGAGGTGTTTGATGCACATGCACACATTTACCGTGCTGAAGATCTTGGAATAGAAGAGGAGAGCTATCTTAAAACATATGATGAAGTCGGGATCGAAGTATGGGAGCAAAAGCAGCGTGATGTTTTCACAGACAGGGAACTTGGCGCTCTAGTTTTTCCTTTCCCGACTCCGGACTGCGATGTAAAAGCTGCAAACGAGTATCTTATTGAACAGCTCGAAGAGCAGAACAAAAAGGGCGGAAATTTCAGAGGGCTTATGCTGCTTGACCCGGACTTGGGTGAGGAGTATGCAAGACAGTGCCTGCAGTGCCCGCACATTGCAGGCTTCAAGCCTTATTATTACTATAGCAGCATCGAGCCTAAATTCCAGTCGCCTATCGAAGGCTTCTTGCCGGAATGGGCCTGTAGGCTGGCAGACGAGCTGGGGCTGGTCATAACTCTGCATATGGTAAAGGATGATGCGCTTTTCGACCCCGAGAATCAGGGCTTTATAAAGCAAATGTGCCGGAAGTACACGAATATGAAGCTTATACTTGCTCATGCGGCAAGGGGGTTCTTTGCGCCTAATACAGTTAAAGCGATTGAGGGACTGAGAGGCCTGAAAAACGTGTGGTTCGATTCGTCGGCGGTGTGCGAGACTGCTGCACTTCGGGCTATACTCATGCAATTCGGTCCAGGCAGGCTGATGTATGGAAGTGACTTTCCTGTGTCTCAGGCGAGGGACAGATATGTGGTTTTTGGCAACAGCTTTAAAGGCTGTGCAGGCGGGGGAGACGGTACAGAGCTGATAGGGCAAAGACCGATAAAGCTGGGGCTGGAGTCGCTTCGGGCTCTGCTGCAGGCGGCCGACGAATTCGGTCTTGATGAAGCTGACCTAAAAGATATCTTTCACAACAACGCAGCAAGGCTGCTTGGGTTAATGAAAAAGCCTGAAGGAGCAACGCAGGAGCTTTACAGACACGCTAAAAAGATAATACCATCGGGAACGCAGCTGCTAAGCAAACGCCCGGAGCTGAAAGCACCGGAGCAGTGGCCGGGTTATTATAAAAGAGCTCTTGGCTGTGAAGTGTGGGATATTGATGACAAGCACTATTATGATATGGAATGCAACGGCATAGGAGCTTGCCTGCTTGGTTACAGAGACCCGGACGTTACGAAGGCGGTCATGAGAAAGCTAAACATGGGAAGCAAGAGCAGTCTTAATCCGCCGGAAGAGGTCGAACTGGCGCAAAAGCTGTGCCAGATACATCCGTGGGCACAGCAGGCAAGGTTTGCAAGAACGGGCGGTGAAACTGCGGCTGTGGCTATAAGGATAGCCCGGGCGACGACAGGCAGAAGCAAGATAGCATATTCCGGCTATCACGGCTGGCACGACTGGTATCTTGCCGGGAACCTTGGCGAGAGCGACGAAACAATGGGCAAACTGCTGCCCGGGCTTTCAGTTAAGGGGGTGCCGGTGGAGCTAAGGGGCACCAGCATTCCGTTTGTTCAGGGTACGGTGCTCGACAATGCCGGAGGACTGCTCGATGACTTTGACGCGATGATAGCAAAGCACGGGGAAGACCTTGCGGCGGTAGTGATGGAGCCGGCAAGGTATCATGAACCCGCTCCCGGATATCTTGAACATATAAAACAGGAGACTAGCAAGCGTGGAATAGTGCTGATATTCGATGAGATAACGATTGGTTTCAGAAGAAACTTCGGCGGTTCGCATCTCAAGTTTGGAGTGAACCCGGACATGGCTATATTTGCGAAGTCGCTTGGGAACGGGCATCCCGTCGGCGCTGTTATAGGTACGGCTGCAGCGATGGACGGAGCGCAAGATTCATTCATCAGCAGCACGTACTGGACGGAGAGTATCGGGGCTGTAGCGGCGCTTGCTACCATCAAAAAGCACGAGGAGAACGATGTTGCCGGTCATGTTGACAGGATAGGGCGTATGGTAATGGCAAACTGGGAGAAATACGCACGCAAGCATGAGCTTCCGGTAAAAGTACTGGACGGTTTCCCGTGTCTTGCCCATTTCGATTTCGTACACGAAAAAGCAGTCGAGCTGAAAACGCTTTATGTGCAGGGCATGCTGGAGAGAGGATTTCTTGCAACGAATATGATATACCCAACGCTGGCACATACTGACGAGATCGTGGCGATGTATGGTGATGCTGTAGACGAAGTTTTCAGCGAAATTGCTAAGATAATAAAAGGGGACAGAATAGACGAATCTCTCAAAGGGCCAAAAGCGCATACAGGGTTCAAGAGGCTGCTATAGAATAAGGTAAAACATGCCAATTTGGCATAAGACGATATCGTTCTTCCGGTATCGTCTTTTCTGTCTTTTGATTGATACAATAACTATGGTGTTATATAATTATAGTAGTTAGGAATATTCGTGGGAGTGCTATTGACGAAATGGATTAGGGGAGTGTTCAGGAAACGGAAAAATAGAGAGGATGAATTATGGCATTATCAAAAAATAAATTTGAAAAAGCGAGATCTTTTATTTACAGAAATGCTCGGCCTATAGACTTAGCGTTATGGAGATATCATTTTGAGAATGGCACAAAGGAAGCTGTTTTATCAGCTTTATCTTTTTATCAAAACGAGGACGGGGGGTTCGGGCATGCCCTGGAGCCTGATATTTGGAATCCAAATTCCTCTCCAATAACAACAGGGCAGGCAACTGTAATATTAAATGATATTGAATATTATGAGAAGAATAGCGGATTGGTTATGGGTTTGCTGAAATATATTGAAAGCGGGAAAGACAGGATAGATGACAAGTGGTTATTTGAAATTGAAAGCAATAACCATTTTCCACATTCTCCATGGATGCATTGGAAAGAAAATACCGAGCAGAATTATAATCCGACAATTATGCTTGTCGGGTTCGCTCTGTTGTGCGGTGACCGAAACTCTGCTCTTTATAAAAAATGCAAAAGTATAGCAGTAAAAGCTATTGATTCATTCTTAGAGCCGGAAGCTGAAAATAATATGCATGAGATGATATGCTATGTAAATTTTTATGAGTATTGCAAAACGGCGGACATTGCGGATCTTTTTCGGAATTTCAATAGATTCGAAGAAATCCTAATTCAAAGGGTGAAAGAAGAAATATGCGGAGATACAGAAAAATGGAGCACGTCATATGTTGCAAAGCCGTCCCATTTTTTTGATAGGCCAGGTAGTATATTTTATGAAGATAACAAACAGATAGCCGATTACGAGTGCGAGTTTATAATAAATTCTATGCAAGATGACGGGGCTTACCCCATTACATGGCAGTGGAACGATTACCCAAGCGAATTCTCCATAAGTGAAAACTGGTGGAAGTCATATATTTTAATAAACAATATGAAGTATCTAAAGAATTTTAACAAACTGTAGCATGATAAAATGGCTTGTGATGAAAAAGAACTGTTATAATTGGCCGGTTTTAATATACTGAATTTTTAGTGTTTAGCTTATCCAATTCTAATTTGACCCTACCAGAGCGCTATCCCAACATATTCTTCATCGGTAGCGCCTGAACAGCGGATATCTATCTTGTAATCGCCCGTAACTTGCGGAACAAACTGCACTATCTCGAAGTTGCTGTATAACGTCGTCGACGAACCAAGACAGCTGCCGTCAGGCGAGTATACATATAGATCAAGATTCGTTAGGGAGTTTTGAGAGGTGCCTTGCTCATATGCAAGGGAATCGTATTTGTGCCAGAAGATCGCAATTCTTATCACAGAGTTTTGTGTGGCGTCTATATCAACAGTTTTTTCAAAAGGGAAGTCGGTTGCGCTGATGTCATACGACCAGTAATTATCAAAGTATACTATGCCCCTTGCCCATCTGGCATCCAGGATACCAGCACCTTCTTTATCACTTATCTGAGGATTTGATTCTACGCACACATCTGCTGCAAAAGAATCGCCTTTTTCTCCGACGCCAAAGGATTCGACCTTTTCGGCAGAGCTTGCGGCAAGGATAACCCCAACGGCAGACTGTCTGACCTTAAGCTCGGGTCTGTAGCTGCACAACTGGGCAATGGTGCCCGACACCTGAGGCGCTGAAACACTGGTCCCACTGCTGTCGAAAATAATGACGGCTGGAGCAACGAGATTAGGTTTTTCGGCACAATCGGCGCTGCATTCCTCATAGTATGAAAAAGAAGGCAGTTCAAATAATCTGGTGATATCATATCCTTTGTTGTCAAAACCGCCGACAGTAATTGCATTATAAGCCATACCGGGGCTGGTTATGCTAACTGTTTCGTTACCCGCTGTTGTTACGATGTGTACGTCATGATGGAAGATTATATAGTCGAGCCACCTGGATATATCGTCATAAGTGCCCGGGGTTCCGTACGGAAGGCTGACACAAATGTTTATCACATTGACACCTTTGGTCAACAGCCACTCTATCCCTTCAAAAAAATCTGACAAAGCCGGTACGGCGCAACTGTACAAATCCGCGTCGGGAGCCAGTCCGTTGTTGCATGTACTGCCGGAGTGGTCTGTTCCGACTAATATCCTTGCCACCATCGTAGCATGCTCAGTTGTGCCGTCTCCGGGGCGTTGTGTGACAGATGCAGAATTCAAATAAGGATCAGAAGAAGAAACTGGTACGCCCCTTTCCAGCTGACCGATCTTTACTCCTGCACCAGTGTTATCATAGTCATCTAATACATTGTCGGCTCTGGTCACTTTGTTCGCCTGGTCGAGGTTATTGTCAACAGATTTTGATTCTGCGAACTTTGAAATAAAAAGGACTTCCTCGTCTTCTAAGAGACCGAGCAGAGTTTCCTTTGGAGCGTTGATAATTGCAAAAGGCGAATATGAGCTCACGAAAACCTGCTCGCTTTCATCACAGTATTTATTGACTAGTTCTATATTTTTTTTAGAATAATACTCTTTGTAGATCGACCGCTTTAACTCTATCGCTTTTTGCAGCACTTCAGTATCTATTTCAGCAGTTCTCTTTGAGCCCAATGGATCGGTTTTTGCATTTTGATATATTTCGTATTCTCTTGGGTGTAGCTTAGAGAAAGTATCCAAGACTTGACTGCTGTCTGCATCGCTTAAAATAACATAAACTTTAGCTATTTCTGTATTGCCTATGTTGTAAAGTTCGTTGAAAAAATCGTCAGATATTTTGTGCTTATAGTTTTCAATATTATTATGATTTTCGACAGCGGACGCTGGAAATTGATAAAATAATATGAGAGAGAGGATAATCAATGATATAATAACAGATGATATGACAATTAGTTTTTTCAAATCCAGGCCTCTATCTCTACTACTATAAAAATTATAGTTCAAAATATAAATTATGTCAATAATACTTCTATATGGATTCGTGTGTTTTTAGGATAAAAAAGAGAGCCCTCAAGCTCTCTTTCAGGTTTACAACTGTTTCTTTATAAAAGACCTTTTTCAGAGTAGAACGAGCGAATCATATCCATCTGCTTTTCATCTGCACTGCGGTAGGGAATCCGCCGCCATCTTGGTGCAACTCCGAAAACCTCCATACTTGCATGGATCGTTGCATCAAAGTCAAGACCAGTTTTTAAAACCAGTTCGTCAAAGAAAGGCATGTCATATTTCTGAATGATATCGACCGCAGCCTTAATATTGTCTTTCTGAATAGCATCCCAGTATTTATGTGCAACAGACGGGCAGAAGCGCATGTATACTGAAAGATAACCGTCGATACCATAGGGGCGCTGTTCAAGATGGTTTATCTTCCTGCCGCCTGAAAGGAACGCTATCCTGCCGTCTATAAGACTGGCAACCTGTTTGCCGTAGTAGCCGCACTTGTCGTCCTTTAGGGCGCAGACACCGTTGTCCTGCTCCAGAAGAAGCCTTATGGAGTCATAAGGAACGGGGGCAGGGTCGAGACTCGTTACAATCATAGTCGGTATCTCTGCTGATATTTGAGTATAAAACTCGACTATTCCTTCTACAGATGATGAATTTGCCCAGTTCTTTGGCAGAGCCATATACATATCAGCACCTAGGTCGTATGCGAATTTGGCGAACTTGACAGCTTCGCCCATCCACCAGCTACCGGCCACGACGCTCATAGCTCTTCCTGCGGTGCGTTCTACAACGACGCGGCTGACTTCGTATACTTCGCTGTCTGTAAGTATAGAGTAAAGGCTGTCGCCGTATGTCAGCAGCACAGTGCCGCTGCCCGCTTCGATGATGAAGTCAACGGCATTGTTAAGCCCGTCGTAGTCTATGTCGCCGTTCTTTTTGAACGGGATGCTAACCGAGGCAACGGGGCCGGTCAGAGCCTGCTTTGCCATTGCTGTTTTCTCGGCTTTATCAAACTTCTTTGTACTCATAATAAGCCCTTTCTTTTTTTATTTGTAGACTGCGTATTTGTCGAGCATTTTTATTACATATTCATAGTTTTCAAATGGTACATCGTCCGGAACGCTGTGGTCGCTGTGGTACATATAGCCGCCGCCTTCCATGGCGACAGGGATCTTGCTGCTTATTTCCTTCTCTATTTCTTCAAAGCCTTGTTCCATGGCTATAGCACTGATGTTGCCCCAAAAAGCAATGTCATTGCCGAATTTTTTCTTGAGCTTTCGTACGTCAAGTGTGGTGTTTGCCTGCAGCGGCTGGACGCACTCAATCCCCGCTTCGATGAATCCGGGAATAAGCGATTCGATATTACCGCAGCTATGTATAAGATAGCGTATACCGTGCTTGTGAAGAAAGTCTCCGAGCTTCTTATGATACGGGAATATCAGCTTATTGTACACTTCGGGTGAGAACAGCGTTGAGCGTGTGCTGCCAAGGTCATCAACCATGAAATAGCCGTCAGGTTTCATTCCGATAGAAATTGCATATTCGAGTGTTTCTATCGTCGTATCTATGATGCCTGTGAACATTTCATGACAGTATTTCTCGTCGAGTACCAGATCCATGAGTATGTTCTCATAGCCTCGGTGGCGCCACGTGCCTTCATACGGACCATAGCCGTTTATCAGCACAAATTTGTCACCGGAGAGGCTTTTAATAAACTTTTCAGCAGCCTCTTCCCAGGAGGGCATGGGTATAGTACGCAAAAATGTGTGGGTATTGTCTATTCTGCTGGTGTCTCTTTTATCCAGCTTGAAACGGTGTTTCATTGTTTGCCATATGCCGTAATCGGTGTTTAAGTGATTGTAGAATTCTGAAAGGGGTTTGTCTTTGTGCTTTTTTGCCGTATAGCCGCATCGGTCGTTTATGACTATGAAATCTTCGTTTTCTTCAACGACACTTGCCGGGAATCTCATTGAGTTATCGAGGTTGTACATTACGATGTCGAAGCCGAATTTATTGCCAATGTCCTCTGCAGTTGCGCTTTTTGGTAGTCCCAGCCTTTCTTTGTAGACTTCTATAAGGTTGTCCCAGAAAGAATCGAACCTTGGAACCCTGTCGGGAACCTTGTGGTCGAGTGCAAGATTAACACGTTCTCTGCCAGTCATAGCAAACTCCTTATTAATTTGTTTTTGATGTATATCTTCAGTATAAAATACATCAGCACAATGATACCGCTATGAAAGCTGCCAGTCAATAGAACGAAAGATGAATATCTGTTTTTCTTATAAACAACAATATATTCCAAGTCCAAAAAAACAATTGGTACAATATTTGAATGTTTTTTTCAGTAGTGAAGGGCAATCCTTCAGCCTTTCGGGCAGCATATGGTGCCGGCAGAGCTTTTGAAACAAGCATATATTAATCAAAAAGCATAAAAAAACGATTGAGTTTTGTATAATTATACTCAAAGTTTACGGTTTTATACTATATATACTAATTTTATTCTAGTTATACGGCTAGTATACAGATAACTTATCACTCTGCGGGCACATCGGAAAGGAGTGCCGGTACTGCGCTGCAGGCAGACATAGTAGTTGACAAAGGGCATGTAAGGACGTATAATGAATTATATTTCAACGATGATGATGTAAATTACTAGATTAGATGTGCATAGCAAAAATGCTTAATAAAGGTTTTGGTTTTTGCATGTTTCCCGGTGCGGATTTCGCTCCAAAACTCGACGAGATTTAAATTCTTGTTGTTTTTGGGCATACTAAATAGAAAAACTCTATGAAAGGCAAAACCGGGCGGGCAGATTTATTTTTTCTGAATTTAATATTTTGTTCATTTGCAGATGCAAGATTGTATTTTTGTACTGCGAATGACAAAAAAATAGATACAGGTAGTATCAAAAAAAAATAGGAGGAAATAGGAATGAAGAGATTTTTAGTATTGTTACTTGCTCTCGCTATGGTCATGGCTCTCTTTGTTGGCTGTCAGAAGCAAACTACTGACACGGCTGACGATACGGCTACTGACACGGCTGACGACACTGCTACAGATGTAGTTGAAGACAACACAACAGAACAGGTGCCGGACGAGAAGGAAGAAGCAAATGTTGGTGAAGGTGAAAAGGTGTATGTTAATGACACTGCTGTCCTGAACCTTGACTGGTGGGCAGGCATCGGCACAGACTCTAAGTTCGAGCAGCCATATCGTGACCTGCAGAGCTTATATCCGCACATGCTTTGGGGAACATTGGTTAAGACCGATTCATATAACCCGACGGATACTTCTCCGGAAGGCCTTATATACGACCTTGCAAAGAGTATGACAGTGTCTGATGATGGCCTTACCTATACATTCGAAATCAGAGATGATGTAGTATGGACAGACGGAGAGCCGTTTACAGCAGATGACGTCTTATACTCATATGAAACCAACCTCAAGATCGTTCACTCAATGTATGGTGCGAACATGCAGCCGATAGCCGGTGCTAAAGCAGTTCTTGACGGAGAAGCCGACACATGCTCAGGACTGTCAGTAGACGGGAACAAATTCATAGTACAGCTGGACGCTCCGTATGTTGACATCGTAGGTAAGATATTTGCGGTTATGCAGATTCTTCCAGAGCACCTTCTTGGTGATACCGACCCGCTCGAGTGGGAAGACAACCTTGATTTCTGGACAAAGCCAATCGGCACAGGCCCGTGGATGATCGACGAAGTCAATTTCCCGAACTATTTCACAATGGTTCAGAATCCGGATTACTACGGCGACCCCGTAAACATCCAGAACATAACATTCACAAGCCATATAACAGGCGGTGTTGATGCTACTCTTGCAGACCTTATTGCAGGAAACATAGACTATGCTTTTGGTAACGGCGTTAACGATATCACGCAGGCAGAGAACGTTGTAGCTAACAATCCTGACCAGCAGATATTCACACGTCCGTCATCCTATCAGCGTATGTTCGTGTTCAACGGCAAAGGCTCCAACGACGGCCAGAGAAACGAATTCATGGACGTTAAGGAAGTTCGCCAGGCTGTCGCCCTGATAGTCGACAAAGCTGCTGCGGCTGCCATGTACGGAAACACGGGTACTCCGCTGACAACTGCTGTACTGCCGGGCAACGCTTGGTATAACAGTGACATCCCTGCTTGGGAGCGCAACGTAGAGAAAGCTAAAGAGCTTCTTGATGCTGCAGGTTACGATTATTCCAAGGCTATAAGGCTGGTTTACTATTACAACGAGCAGACAACGAAGGACATCATGGACATCTTTGTTCAAAACTTCGCAGAAGTCGGCATCACGCTTGCTCCGTTCTTGGCAACGGGCGACCTGGGCGCTATACTTTACGACGTAAGGAACTGGGATATCATGTACTGTGGTTACTCAACAGCTAACCCGATTTACATCTATGATATGCTTCAGACTTCAAAAGCTTATGACAAGTACATGGGCGACTCTGAGTTCAGAGACGAAAACTTCCAGCCGCTGTTCGATTCGTTCTTGTCTGAAGGCGACGCTGTTGCACGTAAGGCTATTGCAGACGAAATTCAGCAGTTTGGAATTGACAATGCCTATCAGGTACCAATCTACGGGCTGTCAAGGATAACTATCGTTAACTCGCAGAAGCTAGAGTTTGACACTCAGCTCTTCCAGGTTGATGAGATGTCAGGCTATGACTGGCTGTGGTCTACTTGGAACCTCATTGATTATCAATAAGGTTTTGGGCAACTAGCATCAGTTAGTTAATTAATGGGCCGTATGCTGCCCGATTTAGGGCGGCATACGGTCAACATTTTATTTAGTAATCTGACAGACATTTTTAGAAGTTTTCATTAAATTAAAATTTTCATTTTACTAGTAAGGAGGTTCACTTTGTTAAAATATTTTGGTATAAGATTACTAGCATTAATACCCAAATTGTTTATTATTTCGATAATAATATTTCTTGGGCTTCAGCTTGTACCAGGGGATCCGATATCAAGAACAGTTCCGCCGGACAAACTTGCGGAGATGGATCCTGCCAAAGTTGAAGAGCTGCGAGAGAGCTTGGGTCTTAATGATTCGATGATCGAACGTTATGGAAGATGGATAGGTGACATATTTCAGGGTGACTTTGGTTACAGCTTATCTACACACGGCGAAATAAACAAGATTATTGCAAACAGACTGCCCGCAACTCTGGAGCTTGCCGCACTTGCACTTTTATGGGCAACTATAGTTGGAGTGATATTCGGCGTTTTGTCTGCGCTTAAGCAGCATACCGCCGTAGACTATTCACTTACGACACTTGGTATCATAGGGATATCCATACCGCAGTTTTTCTTTGGATTGATAGGTATAATGGTATTCGGTGTTGCGCTCAAATGGCTGCCTGTCGGTGGAAGAATGGGTGTTGGGGAAGAAGCGTTCTTTGATAGAATACAATACCTTGTTATGCCGGCGATAGTCCTCGGTATAGTATATATATCGACTTTGATGAGATATACACGTGGGTCCATGCTTGACGTTATGAGCAAAGACTACATAAAGGTAGCCCGAAGCAAGGGCATCTCTGAAGTAAAAGTTAATATTAAGCACGGCTTCAGGAACGCATTGATTCCAGTCATGGTTATTATAATAATGCGTCTGCCTTATCTTGTTGCAGGAACGGTTATAGTTGAGACTGTGTTTAATTATCCGGGCATGGGAGATATGCTTGTACAGGCGATCTCGGGAACCGACCTGCCTATTGTTATGATAGCGACGCTGCTTATTGCGGTTGTCATACTGCTGGCAAGCTTCCTTGTGGACGTGATTTCTGCAATGCTTGACCCAAGGATAAGACTTGGAAAGGATAAGGAGGTAGCGTAAATGGGCAAACAAAATAAGATTAAAAAATCTAGCTTGGCAAAGCGTAATGCGCAAAAATTCATTCACAACAAGCTTGCGATTTTAGGACTTGCGCTGCTTCTAATCGTGGTAGTACTTACTGTAGCTGCACCGCTGTTCACGAGATATGACCCCGCATTCAACAATCCCTCCATAAGGTATCAGCTCCCTTCGTCTGAACACATGCTGGGGACCGACTCTATAGGCAGAGACGTATGGGCAAGGCTGATTTACGGTGGCAGGTTCTCTATATTGATAGGACTTGCAAGCGCTGCCGGTGCATCACTGATAGGTGTTATTTTAGGATGCGTATCCGGTTATTACGGCGGTAAAGTGGACGCTATAATAGTCTATATTTCGGAGATATTTTACTCGTTCCCACAGCTTTTACTGGTTCTGATACTTGTCGGATTCGCAGGGAGAGGCTGGGTGAATCTGATCTTGATATTCTCGCTTACAGGCTGGATATTCGGGTTCAGGGTAGTCCGAAGTAAAATCCTTTCGCTTAGGGAAGAGACCTTCGTTGAAAGCTGCAGGGCAAACGGTATCGGAGGAATGTCGATAATGTTCCGGCATATGCTTCCAAACACCTTGGGGCCGGTCATTGTTAACGCAACGCTGTCTACTGCAGGCTTTGTTTTGCAGGAAGCGGCGCTAAGCTTTATAGGCCTTGGCGTTGAAGCGAACATCCCGACATGGGGTAATATGATAAATGCTGCAAAGAGCTTAAACGTTATGCAGAACTATCCCATGCTTTGGATCGCTCCGGGTGTAGCGATATCATTGTTTGTGCTCGGCATCAACTTCTTCGGTGACGGCCTTAGGGACGTCTATGACCCGGGACAATAGGAGGTAATCAAGTGAATAAAGATATTGTATTAAAAGTAGAAAACCTACAAACGAAATTCACGGTTGGAAAGCGTATTGTCCACGCAGTCAATGACGTTAGTTTTGAACTGAAAAGCGGATCAACACTGGGTGTCGTAGGAGAATCGGGCTGCGGCAAGAGCGTTACGGCACATTCCATAATACAGCTGCTGCCAAAGAACGGCAATATAACGAACGGCAGCGTAACGTATAGGAACAAGGCGGGCAAGCTGCTGGAGCTTTCCAGCTTTAAGAGAAACGGACAGGGCATTCGACAGATCAGGGGTCAGGAGATAGCAATGATTTTCCAAGACCCGCTGGCGTCGCTAGACCCTGTATATAAGATAGGGACACAGATAGCAGAGAATCTGCTGGAGCATGAGAACATAAGCAAGCATGAAGCCAGGCAAAGAGTCGTCAAACTGCTCGGCGAACTGGGCATACCGGTTCCGGACAAGCGTTACGACGACTACCCGCATCAATTCTCAGGCGGCATGAAACAGCGTGTTATGATTGCTACAGCTATGATATGCAACCCCAACATACTTATTGCGGACGAGCCTACGACGTCACTTGACGTAACGATACAGGCTCAGATACTCAACCTGATGAAAGAAGTCCAGAAGGAACACGGCACTTCAATAATACTCATCACGCACAACATGGGGATAATCGCAGAGACGTGTGATGATGTTGTCGTAATGTATATGGGCAAGGTCGTTGAGTACGGCACATTAGAGCAGGTGTTCAACGATTCGAAACATCCGTATACAAAAGCGCTGCTCCAATCCGTTCCGGTACTTGGTATCGGAAAGGAAGCGAAGCTGGAGCCTATCAGGGGAACGACACCGGACGCTTCAGATGTGTTCGATGGCTGTGTGTTTGCGCCAAGGTGCGACCACGCTATGGACATATGCTGGAAGAAGCCGCCGGCCGAGCTGTATCTTGAGAACATGCATCGTGTTCGCTGCTGGTTGTATGAAAAGGGGGTGAAGTAATGCCAAAAGATAAAGTGATTTTGGAAGTTGATAACTTAAAGAAATACTATCCCGTTTCTACAAAGATGTTCGCAAGCCACAAGGACTATGTTAAAGCAGTTGATGATGTTTCACTGAAAGTATACGAGGGCGAGACTCTGGGGATAGTCGGTGAATCCGGCTGCGGGAAAACTACGTTTGGCAAATGCCTCGTTAGGCTGCACAAACCTAGCGCAGGGCATATGAACATTAATATTGACGGCAACATGGTCGACTTGACTGCATTGAACAGAAAAGACAGCTTCAAGACCAGAAGACGTGTACAGATGGTATTCCAGGATCCGTACTCGTCATTCAACCCGGTAAAGACGATAATCAAGGCTTTTGATGAACCGCTCAAGATCCACGGATTCGGTGATAAGAACAAGCGTAAGGAGATCATCGCAGAGAATCTTAAAACGGTCAACCTTCAGCCGGATTATATGTACCGTTACCCACATGAGTTTTCAGGCGGACAGAGGCAGAGGATATGTATAGCACGTGCTCTTAGCCTCGACCCGCAGGTGATAGTGTGTGACGAGCCGGTTTCTTCGCTGGACGTTTCCATTCAGGCGCAGATACTCAACCTGATGAAAGAGCTTCAGAAAGAGCGCAACTTAACGTACGTGTTCATTGCTCACGACCTTTCAGTGGTGCAATACATGAGCGACAGGATAGCCGTTATGTATCTTGGCAAAGTCGTAGAGCTTGCTGAATCAAACGAGCTTTACAACAACTGTACTCATCCGTATACCGAAGCTCTGCTTTCAGCAGTTCCTATACCGGTCATCGGAGCAAAGAAGGACAGGATAATATTGAAGGGCGACGTTCCGTCACCTATCGATCCGCCGAAGGGATGTCCTTTCCATCCGAGATGTCCTAAAGCAATAGATATTTGTTCTAAGGTCGTACCACCGCTTGAAGGCCTAAAGTCCAATGAAGATCATCTGGTTGCCTGCCATCTGGCAGAGAAATGCAGATAGACTTGATAACAACGTGACTAAAAGCCGCAGACTTGATAAATGAGCCTGCGGCTTTTTTACATGAAAGCATCTTGTTTTTACAAAAGAAAACCGGATGCCGGATGGTCAAAATAATGCTTTATTATTAGAAAATGAACTTTTTTGAGTTTTTCTACAAATAGCTGTAGTAATGCTAAAATTATAGTGTTATAATACAAACGACAAAAAACAAACTATTAAAAAAAGGAGATTTATCATGTTAAAAAAAGGTTTTTACACGGCAGTAGGAACCCCGCTCGACAGTGATTACAAAATCATCAAAGACAGTCTTCAAAAGCACATAGATGACCAGATCAAGGCCGGCGCAAGCGGTGTTTTACTCTATGGAACTATGGGCATGGGCGGCTGCATAATAGACAGCCAGTATGCGGCAGGTATCGAAGCTGCAATTAGCGCAATTGACGGAAGATGCACGCTTCTTGTTGGCTCGTCCGAGAACAGCCTTGGAAGAGTTAGAGATAAATTTGAGATAATGAACGCCTATGATGGAATAGACGGAATAGTTATGACAACGCCGTATTATTTTGCGATGAGCCCGGCCAACATACTAAGCTTCCTTGAAAAGACTGCGGCAATGACAAAAAAAGACTATTATCTTTACGACATCACTCCTGTTACCAAACTGAAGATCACAGCAGATATGGTATATAAGATGATGGACATACCAAATGTAAAAGGCATAAAGTCAGGCGATCTTGTTATGATCAAAAAACTTTTCGACGAACCAAAAAGGGACGATTTCACACCTATATTCTCCGGTTCAGATCTTTTTGCAATTGCTAATAACTATGGTATCACGAGGTATCTAGACGGCATTTTTTCGTGCATGCCAAAGACAATCGAGAGGATACAGAAGTGCTACAATAATGACGACCTTGAAGGCGCAAAAGCAGGCCTTGCAGACATGATGAACACAAGAGATGTCATGCTGGGCGCCGGGATATGGCCGGCATTCACATATGCGATGAACGAGCTTGGCTATGAAGGCAACTTCGCACCCGACTACGAAATCGACATAGATGCAGGTGCGAAGAGGACGGTTAAGAAAGCGCTTAAGGAATTAGGCGAGCTTTAAGAAAAATCAAATCATAAAAGACAGGCGGAGATGATAACCGCTCCGCCTGATATCCAATTAAACTATAATATTTGAAGGGATGTTTTTCACATGGAGAAAATGGTCAGGAAAGCCTCAGACAACAAGTATTTCCACAGGCATTTTCACGTCGGGCTGAACTTAGGTATTGATTATATTGCGGAGCTTTTTGGCGAAGATGCTGTTAAGGAATATCTAGCTCAGTATACGCGTGTCTATCACAAGCCGCTTATTGAAAAGATAAAAAAAGACGGGCTAAATGCTCTGCGGGAATATTTTGTATGGCTTTATACGATCGAGGAAGCGCCGGAAGTAATTTCGTTTGAAGCGGGTGATGACGAGCTGATAATCGATATCGAGAAATGCCCGGTTATAGAGTATATAAAAAGCGAGGGCGAGAAGACATCGCCATTCTTCATAGAGACTACAAATACGATAAATAAAACTCTGGTTGAAGACACACCGTATGCCTTCAAGATGATATCTTATGATAAGCAGACAGGCAAGAGCAGGCAGCGGTTTTATAAGAAGGAGGCATAATTATGATATCTTGTACCGAATTTATACCAGCTTACAGCGAGCTTTTTAAATACCTTGAAAAGAGGGGTGGAAAGCAGGCCGTAAGAGATTACTGGGCGAGGATATCTGAAGGCGGAGTAAAAAAACTTGAGGACGAAGTTTCTAAAAACGGGCTGAAGGGCTGCTGGAACTACTGGGCGCATGCGCTCAACGAAGAAGCAGCAGACTTCACTATGACTCTTGACGAAGAAAAAGGTGAGTTCAAAATCGATATGCACCACTGCCCAAGCAAGGGAAGACTTATTGATGAAACCCATCTTGAACCGTATGAAGACTACTGCCTTCACTGTCCTGCGCTTTACAAGGGTATTGTAGAATCATACGGATTTAAATATGAAACTGACCTGTCTAGGACAGATAAGGCAGCATGTTCGATGACAATAACAGACCCCAAAATTGCAAAGGAAGACTGAACAATGAGTACGCTGCTTATTAAAAATTCAAAAGTTGTTGGCAGGAACGAAGTTTTCGAAGGCTATAGCGTTCTTGTAAAGGATGGTAAAATCGCCGAAGTAAGAAAAGGCGGCGGTATAACGGCAGATGAAACTGTTGACGCCGAAGGCAAATACATTGCTGCCGGATTCATAGATGTGCATATGCACGGAGCGCACGGTATAAGGATAGGCGACCCGAAAGAAAAGATTGAAGAGTTTTTAAAGCTTATGCCGTCTCACGGAGTTACAGGGCTGCTTGCCGGTATATCACCCAGCGGCTCTGACGAAAAGGATGTTGAAAAGCTTGAAGAATATTCAACGATTCAATCGCAGGGGACCGGGCTTTTAGGGTTTTTCCTGGAAGGCCATTTCCTTACGCTCTTTGGGGCGATAGCGCATATACCAAAGAACAGGACGGTGGAGAGGGTAAAGGAGCTAAAAGCGGCCGCAAAGCCGTATAAATTAGCATTCGCCGTTTCTCCCGAGCTTGACGGAATAACACAGATGCTGCCGGAGATGACAAAGGATGCATATACTGCATTTATAACGCACACGGGTGCAAACTGGGATGAGGCCGAAGCAGCTATCGAAGCAGGCGCCAAGCACGCTTCTCACTTCTTCAATGTGTTCCCGTATACAGGAGACAAGGAGCCGGGAGTCAGAGGCTGCGGAAGTGTTGAAGCTGTTTACGCACACCCCGAGGTGTCCGTAGACTTCATACTTGACGGGGTGCATGTCATACCGATAGCGGTGAAAATGGCGCTTGCCTGCAAGGATAAAGACAAAGTCTGTCTTATCAGCGACTCCAATGTACACGCCGGGCTTCCTGCCGGTGAATATTATGGAGTAGACGGCGTGGGGATAACCGTTGAATATGAAGGTGCGCCTGCAAGGCTCAAGGAAGGCAAACTAAAAGGAGGACTTTCGGGCAGCGGACTAACGATGGACAAGGCTGTCAGAAACGCAGTTGATATGCTAGATGTAGACCTTCCTCAGGCTGTTGCGATGGCTTCATATAACCCGGCAAAAGTGCTGGGGATTGAGGATAGGAAAGGTCTTGTAAAAGATGGATACGATGCAGACATCGTGATGCTTAACGGTGATCTCAGTGTTGAAAAATGCTGGGTCGGCGGTAAGCTTAAGTACGAGAGAAAATAAACATATCGGAGGAAAGAAAATGAGTAAATTTGAATTTGAGCCGTCACCATGGGTACCGTTTAAGGATAAGAAGGTGCTGGAGAAGGTCCGTAATATTAAGCGTAAGGACATGGAAAAGCATAAGAACCCGGACTTCAAGATAAAGATAGTTGCGGACGTAAATGCAATATGGGTTGCAGATATGGTGAAGCGGATATATGATTCTGATATAAAGGACGAAAAGCTGACAATGATAATGCCAAACCCGGCGCCGGGATCTTATTCGACCGTAGCAGAGCTAATAAACAGGTTTGGTATAAACTGCCGTAACGTCTATACGTTCAATATGGACGAATGGGCCGACCATGAAGGCAACGTAGCCCCCGAGAGCTATGAAGCTGGCTTCAACCACTCGTTTATTAAATATTTCTATGGCAAGATAGACCCAGAGCTTAGGATGCCGAGGGAGAACTGCACAGCCTTTACAAATGAGAACGTAGACCACTACAGCGACCTTATAGTCGAGAGTGGGAATGGCGGTGCGGACATTTGCTACAGCGGTCCGGGATGGGCAGGACACATAGCATTTGTAGACCCCGATACTGCGGAGTTTGCATGCTGCTCAGTTGACGAATTCCTTGAGATGAAGGCACGTCGAGTTACACTCAATCCGCTGACGGTAGCACAGAACTCACTGCATGGTGTGTTCGGATGCAGCGGCGATATTGCAAACGTGCCACCAAAAGCTGTGACGATAGGCCCATATGATGTCGCACATGCAAAGAACAGGTTCGAGATGCACGCACTTGCAACCATGGGCAGCCTTTCCTCGTGGCAGAGGATGATTTCCCGCCTGGTGCTCTATGGTCCGGTAACACCGCAGGTTCCTTCGTCTATACTGCAGCTATTCCCGACAAGCGTTTACGTAAGCGAAAACATCGCCAGCGAATTTGAGTGCTGGGAAGAGGTCGGATATTAATATTACATCCATAAATGGAGGTTGAAAAATGATAGTTGACAAACTGGGCAATGCACACATTTACTTTGGAGTAAACGAAAGACTTAAAAAAGCGCTCGAGTTTCTGCAGGATAACGATATCGAAAAACTGGAGACAGGCAGGCACGAGATAGATGCAGACGATGTGTTTGTAAACGTAGTCGAATATACTTCACGTCCGCTCGAAGAGAGCGTATGGGAAGCGCATAGAGATTACATTGACGTACAGTACGTTGCCAAAGGCCATGAATGCATAGGCTATGAATACATAGGAAACCTTGATGTGACGCAGGAATACGACGAGAAAACGGACAGCTTGCTTTTAAAGGGCGATGGTAATATAGTGCAGTGTGATGCAGGCACGTTTATGGTGCTGTATCCGGAAGACGCACATATGCCGGGTGTTCAGGACGGCGGGCCGTGCGAGATGAAAAAAGCGATAGTCAAGGTAAGAGTGTAGCGAAGAATATAGCGGAGGCTATTGTTTTGGAGCTGCTTTCAGAGCAAAAAAACTACACCACAACAGATACGCATATGTGTGTTTGTTGTGGTGTTTTTATTTGAAATATGAGGAGGAATATTATGGATACAAAAAAACTATTTGATTTGACTAATAAGATAGCCATAGTTACAGGAGGATACGGACTATACGGAAAACATATAACTATCGGACTGTGTGAGGCGGGAGCAACCGTCGTTATAGCTTCAAGAAACGTCGAAAAATGTGAGGAGCTTGCCTGTGAACTAAGGGGCGAAGGCTATGATGCCGTCGGTATGAAACTGGATCTGGGCTTAGTAGAAAGCATAGACTCGTTTGTAGAGGCAGTGCTCAAAAAATTCGGCAGGATAGATATACTTGTGAACAACGCTGTTATAAGAAAAGGAATGGCAGACCTGGAGGATGTCACAGCAGAGGGCTGGAACTATGCTGCTAATATAAACGGAACAGGTTTGATGCAGATAAGCAAACAGGTAGTAAAATCCATGAAGGACAAGCGCAGCGGCTGTATCATCAATATATCATCTATACAGGGAGCCGTAGGGCCAAACTTCCCAGTTTACGGCAGTACAGGGATGAGCAGCCCCGTAAACTATACTTACGACAAATGGGGAATGATAGGCTTTACCAAGTGGATGGCGAACTATTACGGCAAGTATAATATCCGTGTTAACAGTATAAGCCCGGGCGGATATAACCCGGATGCGTTCAAGGAAGAGGAAAAGAAAGAGTTTGTACAAAACTATATGAGACTGACACCGCTTGGCAGGTTTGCGGACGACGACGATATAAAGGGCCCGGTGGTGTTCCTGGCGTCGGAAGCTGCAAAGTATGTGACAGGGCACAATCTGCTTGTGGACGGCGGCTGGACTAGCTGGTGAGGATATGTATAAGGGATTCAAGATAAAAGCGCCTTTTTTCGAGATAGGACCAAAAGCGTATATATATGCAGAGCAGTCAGTCGGGCTCGCAGTGGCTGCCGAAAGAGCATCTGAAAAGTATGATGTGGATATCATCTATACTGCGTTATATACCGACATTGCTGCTATAGCAGCGGCAACAAAGAGACTGAAAGTGTTTGCGCAGCACATGGACAGCATAACTCCGGGGCGGGGCATAGGGATGGCTCTGCCGGAGGCGTTGAAGGATGCCGGAGCCAAGGGAACTCTGCTTAACCACGCTGAGAGACCGCTGGAACTTGCCGAGATACAAAAGTGTATACAGCGTGCGGACAGCCTTGGGCTTGCAACATTTGTATGTGCTGATACCTTTGAACAGGCGTGTGCGGTAGCCCAGCTTTCGCCGAACATGATACTTGCAGAATCGCCGGAGCTTATCGGCGGAGGCAAGCGTACAAAAAAAGATGCAGAGCTTGTGTGTCGTATAAACGAGACTATTGCAAAAATCGATCCTGCAATAAAGGTTATGCACAGTGCCGGAATAAAAGACTCAAACGACGTTTATGATGTTATCCTGAATGGAGCCGACGCAACGGGTTCTACAAGCGGTATAATAAAAGCAGCTGATCCCGCAGGAATGGTGAATGATATGATAGCAGCCGTGAGAGCGGCGTATGACGAAAGAACGAAAGGGAGATAGTTATGTATCTTAATGAGGAGTTCAAAATACAATCGGACAGGCGTGTGACTTTCGAGGACGTGACCGACAGAGCGAAGGACATCTTGCAAACCAGCGGAGTGCAAAACGGACTTATGGTGGTGTTTTCACAGCACACAACGTGCAGTGTGCTAGTTCAGGAGCAATCTGACGATATCAACTATTACGGAGAGCAGTTTATATTGCAGGACATGACGGATGGACTTAACAAACTGTTCCCGACTTGCACCACAGAAGGGCAGTATCTTCACCCTGGGCCAAAACATATCGAGATCGCAAGCAGGGAACGAGATGAAGAGGCTTTCTGGAGCCTTAATACGGATGCGCATTTAAGGTCTGTGCTTCTGGGCAGGAGTGTGACAATACCAATTAAAGACGGCGAGCTTATCTTAGGTGAATTCGGACGGATATACTTTGCAGATTTTGATCAGGTCAGGGCAAGGCAAAGGACTGTCAGAATTCATATCGCCGGAGAGTAGCGGCAGCCGGACACGGTGATAAAAAGAGAGGGGAACGTAGTTATGAAGGTTTTGGTTGTTGGAACAGGCTCTATTGGCAGAAGGCATATCGAAGTTCTACAGAGCATTGGCAGGCATGATGTTGGCATATGTGAACTGGATAAAAACAATGCAGATGAAGCGGCGCAAAAATACGCAATAGATGAGGTCTATTACGACCTTGATGATGCGCTCGAATCCGGTTTTGATGCTGTTATTGTATGCACGCCTAATGCCTACCATGCGGATGCGTCTGTCGCTGCGATGGAGGCAAGATGCGATGTTCTGGTCGAAAAGCCTATTGCCAGCAGCATTGCAGATGCATGGCAGATAGTAACGGCTTCTGAGCGGACGGGGAGAACGGTCATGGTCGGGTATACGCTAAGGGTGTATCCAGGGCTTAGAGAAATAAAAGATTTGATTGACAGCGGAAGACTGGGCAAGCCGGTATCAGTAAGAGTTAACCTCAATGCTGCTGTAACTCTTGTGCTGAACAAGAGCGATTACCGAAAGAGCTATGAGACCGGAGGCGGCATAATATATGATTACAGCCATGAGATAGATTATTTGAGGTACTTATTCGGCGAGATAAAAAGGCATGCGTGTTTTGTAGACTCGCAGGTTAAAAAAGAACTTAGCTGCGATGACGTAGCCGAAATAATACTGCAGTATGAAAGCGACACTATTGCAAGCATTCATATGGACTATGTGCTGGACGGCGGCAGGACGCTGGATATAGTATGTGAAAAAGGCAGGATGCATTATGATTTCAACGGCAGTCTGTGCATAAAGCCAGAGAAAGGCGATTCGCAGAGCATAAGGTATAACGTTGACAGAAATGAAATGTTCGCAAAGCAGTTCGAATTGTTTGAAAAGGCTTGCAGGGGTGAAAAAGTCGCCTATGTTACTGCTCAGGACGGTTTAAAAGTTTTACAGATATGTGAGGACCTCTATGAAGCGAACGAAAAGAACATAGTCGGATTTTGAAGGGAGAGAATTATGATTAAGGATCTGATACTAAGGAACAGGTCATACAGAAGATTTGATGAGACGAAAAAAATCGAAAAAGAAGTTTTAATAAGTCTTGTTGACCTTGCACGGCTGTCGGCTTCGGGAGCGAATATGCAGTCGCTCAGGTTCTATATTTCTAATGACCAGGAGCAAAACAACAAAATCAATGACTGCCTTAAGTGGGCAGGCTATCTAAAAGGATGGGGACCGAAAGAAGGGGAGCGTGCTACAGCCTTTATTGTTATGGTAAAGGACAGACAGAGGCAGTCGAGCACGGCATATGACGAGGGTATTGCTGCGCAGAGCATATTGCTGGGTGCCGTCGAAAAGGGGCTTGGGGGCTGTATGCTCGGCGCTGTGGACAGAGAAAAGCTTGAAGGCGTGCTAAGGCTGGGTGATAATTACGAGATACTTCTTGTGGTTGCGCTTGGGTACCCGACTGAGAAGGTGGTTATCGACGAGGCAGTGGACGGAGACATAAAATATTGGCGTGACGAGAATAGCGTACATCATGTTCCGAAAAGGAAGCTGAGTGACATCATAATAAATAAATAGGCATTTGGGAGAATTGTATGAAAATCGGAAGGTTTATGCATGAAGGGGAGCCAAAGACCGGTATCGTAAAAAACGGCACATGGACGGATACAGATGCCGTAAGCGATATCGTGGGGAAAAGCAGTGATATAGTATCTTTTCTTAATCTTGATACAGGCCAAAAGAGACGGATAGAGGAGAGGCTGCAGAGCTTAAAATCATCAGACGAGAGAATACACAGTCTTGAGGGCGCGGAATATCTGCCTCCTGTCGGCGAGTATTCCAACCTGTATACAATGAGAGGAATCAGCACGATTTTTTCAAGAGTATGCAAACTTGTAATGCCAACACAGCCGACTTATGATATGCGATATACTCATAATTTTGCAGGGCATGGCTGTACAGCCGTATTTGACGACGACAACAAACCTGGCGGATGGAACCAGGAGTTTATCGCTGTTATAGGCAAGCAGGCCAAGGACGTAAAAAAAGAAGAAGCTTTTGATTATATTGGCGGGTATACGCTGATGATAGATCACTCCGGTTACCACGAACGCTCGCCGTTTTACAGGGACGGAATGTGGAAGATGGACGAAGACAGCATGGAGATAATCGATCAGTTCTATCGTACCAACTATAACGGGAACGCTCTTTTCCCGCTGCCTATAGGGCCGTATATCACGACTAGTGATGAGATTGACGATCCTCACGCTATAGCGTCTAGGGAAGAGGAGAGCGACAGGCTGGTTAGCGTTGGTTCGAGCGAAGGAATGCTAATACACTTTGATGAAGTGGTGTCTTATATTAGCAGCTATATGACGCTGAAATCAGGGGATATGATATCCTCTTCGTCCATATCGTATGACAGCTATCAGCATTGGGACAGCCACGAGCCGGGCAGCTATGTTCAAGTGAGCATGGAGGGAATGGGCGAGCTTAGAATGAACATCATAGACAACAGGGGGAAGGGCGCATGAAATATAATATCAACGAATTTCCGGCGCACTTAACGATGGTGGGCGAGCTGAACGGCAAGGGCGCATACAAGGCCGCAGGAAGGCGTATAAGGCCGTATCCGCCGTTTGTGACAGCTCCACAGAGCGTTGCTTCACGGGGAGCGCTGGTCGTTAAGAAAAGCTACAGCGACATTGTGGTTTATCCTGAATTGTTTCTTGTTATAGGAGAAGATGTAAAAGTAGGCGAAGGAAGCGAAAAAGCAGTAATGGGATACGGCGTAAGCCTTGGTATGTATCAGAACTCTCTGGTCAATGAGTGTCAGACTAAAAAAGGCATGCCGAGGGATCTAGGCTGCTGCCATTGGTATCAGCTTCAGTCCGATGGAACGCATATCATCGGGGATAAGCTCGTAGAAGAGCTGAATACTGACGGATGTGTTTTGACTCTGTGCATCGGGGATATTAGAAAGGAATATAACATGGCGGAGATGATATGGAGGCCGGATAAGTTCCTTGCCGAAATGTCGCTGCTGGCGCACTTCAGGAAAAACGATATGGTGTTTATGGGCCCGGTTGACGCTCCGGTTGCGCTGGTCGGACAGGAGAAGATAGTTGTCAAGAGCGATGCGTTCGGGGAATTTGAGATCGACGTGAGGCATGAAGGTTAAATTGCATATGGAAAATGAAGCATATATATTAAAAACAGAAAGGCTCGGAGTCAGGTATTGGAAGGAAAGCGATTTTGACGATATATTTGAAGTTATGTCAAATGAGTTGACCCATAAGCATACCGGGGAGCAAGCTTGGCTTAAACAGCAAACAAAAGAGATTATACGCTGGAATATTGAGAACACCGACGTAGAAAGCGGATATTTCAATCTACCGCTTGTGTTGCTTGAAGCCGGAAAAGTTATCGGACGGGTCGGGCTTAATTCTTATCTTAAAGAAGAACGCATACCCGAAATAGAATGGACAATAAATCCGAAATACTGGAACAGAGGATACGCAACAGAGATTGCAGAGGAAATGCTGCGGTTCGCATTTGAAGAAGCAGGGTTCGGAGAAGTGATTGGGATAGTGAAGAAAACCAACTTGGGTTCAATCAGAGTTTTTGAAAAAGCTGGAGCTGAGTTTAAAGAAACGAAGGAATTCAGGGGCGAAATGTGGGATTTTTATAGTATAGAAAAATAAGATATATGGAATAGGATTTATATCAGTAAATATTGAAACTGAACATCTGGTTATAAGACGGCAGCCGTCTTCCTGAGCTCTTCCCTTGCGCTGCTCCCAAGCAGTGTTCCGTCAAGGCCGCTGACATACAACGTATCTATATCAGCGCCTCATTCCGCCATGTCCGGCACGCTCTGAGCCGTCAGCTCTTCGTTATTAGGCTCGCCGAGGTGTTTTATCTTTTTATGATACGTCGTTACTACGAAGATTGTCGTTATTATCAGGCTGCTGACCTCAGCTATCGGAAAAGCAAGCCATACGCCCGTTTCCTGCATCGTCCGGCTGAGCAGCCATGCGACAGGCAGGAGGACTACTATCTGGCGTGCAAAGGATACTATCATGCTCTTATAGGCGTCGCCTATTGCCTGCAACGACATGTTGAGCATTATCATGAAAGCAGCGAACGGGAAAACTGAGCTTAGTATGCGAAACGCTGGCATGCCTATAGCCATCATCTCAGGCGTGCTGGAGAACATTTTCAGAAGTGCGCTGGGGAATGCCTGGAATATTATTGTGCCCAGCGTCATTATACCGAAGGCCGCCAGTGAGCTGAAACGAACTGCGTGGAGCACACGCTTCTTGTTCTTTGCTCCGTAGTTGTAGCCTGTTATGGGCATCGTGCCCTGCCCGAGGCCGAACACCGGCATGAATATGAGCGACTGGACTTTGAAGTATGCGCCGAACACGGCTATCGAAGTTTCGCCGAAGCCGCCGAGTATAAGGTTTATTCCGGTTATCATTACAGAGCCGAGGCCCTGGACTATCATTGAAGGAAAGCCGACCGCCAGTATGTTCTTTGTTATTTGAGGGTTGAAGTGGAACTTTTTAAGATTCAGCTTCAAACCTTTGCCCTTTATAAACAAGAGGAAGAAAGCGAAAAGCATCGCTGTTATCTGCCCGAGGACTGTTGCTATGGCAGCTCCTTTGACACCCAGGCCGAACGCAAAGATGAATATGGGGTCTAGTATCAAATTTAATATAGCTCCTATGAGCTGTATTGTCATTGAGCTTACCATATTGCCCGTCGCCTGCATGATGCTCATACACACCTGTGAGAACACGAAGCCGAATGAGAATATCATGACAATGGTCGTATATTGAGTCGCATATTCAATGATATCAGGGTCGTTGGTAAAAAAGCCAAAGAACCATTCCGGCAAAAAGATGGCCGTAACGGCTATGATTGCCCAAATTATGAAAGCAAGAAGGAAGCCGTGCTCGGCAGAGTTTACCGCTTCGTCAATTCTTTTTTCGCCCAGCCTTCTTGATATGACGGAGTTAAGCCCCATGCCAAGGCCGACGAAAAGTGCTATCATAATTATCTGTATCGGAAAAGCCAGAGAGAGGGCCGTGAGCGCCTGCTCGCTGATGCTCGCTACGAAAATGCTGTCTACGATGTTGTAGAGCGCCTGCACCATCATGGAGATTATCGCAGGAACAGCCATTCTTATTATAAGCTTTGGTATGCGCTCTTCGCCCATCCTTAAAGTGTGTTTGTCCATTTTAATGTCCGCCTTTATTCAGTGTAGTTGTTCTTATTTTTTCGATGAGTTTCTTGAAGACTTCCAGCTCGCTTTGAGTTAGGCTCCTCGTTAATATTTTTTCCCAGGAGTTTATGGTTTCATAGATTGCCGGAAAGACTTCCTGCGCTTTGTCGGTCAGGTAGACTTCGTTTTTACGTTTGTCGCTTGAGCAGCAGCACCTTTTAATATAGCCGGATTTTTCAAGACCGGCGAGAAGCTTTGTCACCGAAGCCTTGTTGAACAAAAGGTGCTCGTTGAGCTCTGACTGGGAGCGCCCGCCCTGCTTTTTTAGCAGCAAAAGCACTTCCATCTGGCTCCTGCTTAAGCCGTATGGATGGAGCGACTCGTTTATATAGTGGTCCGCCGCTTTCTGGACCAGTGATATGTTTTTACCTATCCTTATATCCATGTGAGAGTCCCGCAACATAATTAGTTGCATATGCAACCTTTGCAATGTTACACTAATAAAAAAATTTTGTCAATAGATTAAAAAGAACTTTGTAAAACTATCAAATTAGCTAGGGTACAAAACATGTATACATGTTATAATTTAACCATAATAGGCTTAATGGAGATGGATATGAACAAAATAAAAGCGGATCTTATCCTTGATAATTGTTACATAATCACGATGGATGATAAAAGAAGAATGATAGAAAACGGCACTATTGCTGTTAAAGACGGAAAAATAGCGGCGATAGGAAAAAGCTCGGGGATTCTCGCGCAGTTTGAAGCAAAGCGGCACGACTGCGAAGGGGGCATAGTCCACCCTGGCTTTGTTGACGCACACGAACATGCGGCCTGGCATATAACAAGGAGTGCAGTGCCCGACACGTTCACGGGGCAGCAGATATGGGAACAGTTCGAGTCACCGCTGGTGCGGAATATAACAGGCGAAGACGAGAGCGTGAGCATGCTGCTGGCGACGATGGAAATGGCGGTCAACGGCACGACTATGTTCGGCGACACAGGCAGCGCTTTTTTTGCTAAAGAAACTTTTGAGGGAGCGAACATAGTTGGAGTCAAAGGGTATACCGGCTATGCTCTGGGCGACAATTTAGTGCCTGAACTTGCTGTTTTCAATAAAAGCACTAAGAAATGCATAGAGCTGCTAGAGGAGCAGGCAGCGCTGTACAAGCGCTCCAACAGCAGAAAAGTCGGCGCAGTTGTCGGCCTGGTTGGCATGGAAAACTGCAGCGGAGAGCTCGTGATAGCGGCAAAAGAAATTGCGAAAGAAAACGGCTTACAGATGCATTTGCACTGCAGCGTATACGATGCTGAGATAAAAGAGTTTTTAAAGAGATACGGCAAAACACCGGTAGAATATTATGATGATATAGGCGTGCTGGATGAGGATACGACATTAATACACATGGTGCACCTGACAGACAGCGACATGGATATACTAGAGAAAAGAAAGCCAAGCATAGTTCATTGCGCAGGGGCCTCTTGCAAGCATGCACTCGGGGCGATGCACGGCAGGTTCTTTGAGATGCACGAACGGGGGATAAACATTGCGCTTGGCACAGACGCCGGCAACTGGAGTGACGGTCTAAGCATTGCGACGCAAATGTATTTGACGGCGGTGGTGCACAACGAATGCCACGCCAAAGCTCCTGTGTTTACTGCGCAGGACGTGTTTGAGATGGCAACGATAAACGGTGCAAGGGCACTTGGGGCAAAGGACGAATGCGGCAGCATAGAGCCTGGTAAAGCTGCGGATATAGTAATCCATACGCCGCACAGACCAGAGCTTCTGCCCAAAGGCGACAGAGTCTCTGCGATAGTATATTCTGCGCAATCGTCTGGCGTAAAGGACGTGCTTTCTGACGGAGAGTTAGTAGTAAAGGACTTTGAGTTGCAGAACGTGGACATAAGACAGGCGGCGCCGGTGATTGATGCGCAGAAGCTGGATTTGATGAAGCGTATGGGGTTTGCTCCGCCTAAAAAGTGGCCGGAGGAGTAATGAAAAGAGCTATGAAAAGAGTGATGAAACGAATTAACTGCCCGATGCAGCCTTGGCCGGCGAGTGTATCGGGTGAGCAGAGTAACTGCCGGTCAGGACTGTATCACTTTTAAAAATACAAAACATTTTAAAAGGAGAGCAGTCTTATGAAAAAAGAATTGAAAGAAGCTTTGATAAAGGAAGAGAGAGCCGTATTTGAGGGCTGGGATTTTTCACATCTCAACGGGCGTTGGCAGGGGGAAGAACTGCCATGGGATTATAAGAAAATCGTTGAGAGATATCTTAAAAGCACAGATGTATTGCTGGATATGGGAACGGGCGGTGGAGAGTTCTTACTTTCACTAAAGCATCCGTATGAGTTGACAAGCGTTACAGAAGGATACGAGCCGAACTTTAAGCTGTGCCAAAGAAAACTTGGAGCGCTTGACATTGATGTAAAGTATGCGGACGATGAAGGAAAGCTGCCCTTCGGCGACGATATATTTGATATTGTTATCAACAGACATGAAGCATATTTGCCAGAAGAAGTGAAACGAATACTGAAACCGGGCGGCGTTTTCATAACACAGCAGGTAGGAGGAGATAATAACGTTGAGCTTTCACTCAGGCTGACAGGGAAGAGAAGAAAACTGATGCCCGAGTGGAATATGAAAAAAGCTGCAGCAACACTTGAGTTCTGCGGTTTTGAAATCATATACAAAAATGAGTACTTTCCCAAAGTACGCTTTTTTGATACCGGAGCGCTTGTGTATTTTGCAAAGGTGATAGAGTGGGAATTTCCGGGGTTCAGCGTTCAGCAGAGCGAAGCGGAGCTTGAGGATATCGACAGGCAGATAAGAAAAGAAAGATATTTTAAAAGCATGGAACACAGGTTTATACTAGCGGGAAGAAAGAAAATATGAATTGGCAGAAAAGGATAAAGGATTCTTCACTGCGTTCAGAATGACAAAAAACAACTTAAATGAATAATTGAGGGATTATACGTTATACGGGATGTATAACTATTTTCTCGTTGTCTATATCGACTTTTTCTAAAGTCAGCAGACTGCGGTAGTTATCCACTTTTTTTATAACGGGCTGGCGCATGGCTATTGCCACTCCGCAGCCGACGACTGTAATCGTAAACTCTTTCATAAGCTCAAACATAGCATGCAGTGTGCCGCCTGCCGATATAAAGTCGTCTATTATTAGCGCCTTCTGGCCTGCGCTTACGGCACGTTTAGATATAGACATGGTGCTCATGTGCCGGGAAGAGCCGGTAATGTAGTTTATTGTGACCACGCTGCCCTCAGTTATCTTAGAGTCGCGGCGGGCGATGACTAGAGGTTTGTTCATGGCACGGGCAACACCAAGCGCAAGGGGGATGCCCTTTGTCTCTATAGTAGCAATAAAATCCGGATTGGTTTTTGCAAACATCGTGGCGAATATTCCTGCCATGTTATGGACGTAGACAGGATTAGAGAAAATATCAACTGTGTAAATATAGCCGCCCGGAAGTATTCGGGAAGGGTCGGAAAGAAGCTCGGCTATCTGAGCCAGCGTGTCCAGTCGCTTTGCCGGCGAAACTGCGGGAACGTACCTCACGCCGCCGCCTGCGCCTAAAGCTACCTCTATATCGCCCTGGTCATATTTCTGCAGCATAGAGCGCAGCATAGAAATGTCTTCGCTCATCGTAGACTTTGCAGCACCGAACATTTCGCAAAAGAGCCCGAGTGAAAATGACTTGCCTGGATTTTGCTGAAGTATGCTTGCGGCAATCGCTATTCTTGTCTTCCTGTCTGCTTTTTCCATTGTGTTCTCTCCGATTCGTTAGCTTGTATATTATTATATAGCTTTTTGCTTAGTTTTTAAATAGAAACAAA
This sequence comes from Christensenellaceae bacterium, assembly GCA_963666505.2. Taxonomy (GTDB): domain Bacteria; phylum Bacillota; class Clostridia; order Christensenellales; family SZUA-584; genus JABGQS01. The sequence goes on from CAXXXL010000003.1 coordinate 1,206,873, forward strand.
GCTTTTCTTGATATTATAATGCAGTTTAGAGTATAATTTATTGATAATGTGCCGGGAACACCCGGCAAGTAATTTTTCTTACGGGGTAAACAAATGGTCGAACTGAGCGAATACATCGGTAAAACCGTGCATTTCATAGGCATCGGCGGATGCAGCATGAGCGGACTTGCCGTTATACTAAAGAACTTAGGATATAAGCCGAAAGGCTCTGATATAAACGAGTCAGTCTTCACTGATAAGCTCAGCGAGCAGGGAATAGAGTTCACGATAGGGCATAGCGCAGGCAACATCGAAGGCGCTGAGCTGGTGGTGTATTCTGCGGCTATCAAGCCCGGAAACGTAGAGTACGACGCTGCAAAAGCGGCAGGTATACCGATGCTGGAGCGCTCTGTGCTGCTTGGGCTGATAAGCCGGCAGTTCGACAACGTTGTCTGCATAGCAGGGTGCCACGGCAAGACGACCATAGCATCTATGAGTGCGCTTATACTGCAGCATAGCAGCATTGATCTTACTGTACACGTAGGCGGCAAAGTAGATTTCCTCGGCGGCGGCGGAGTGATGACAGGCAGCTATCCTGCATTCCTCACTGAAGCGTGCGAATACGTCGAGAGCTTTTTGGAGCTAAAACCAACACACATACTCGTCAACAACATAGATGATGACCACCTTGACTATTACAAAGACATAGACGCCATATATGAGGCATTCAGAAAGTTCGTAGCGCTAATGCCCAAAGACGGCATAATGTTTGCATATGCGCACGACCCGCTTGTACAAAAGCTGACAAAGAGCACAAGCAACGCAGTTGTAACATACGGATTCGAAGATGCGGACTACACAGCAGCTAATATCGAGTATGACGAAAACGGCTGCCCGGAATTTGATGTTGTCAGCCCCAAGGGAGAAGCGCACATAAAGCTGTCCGTGGTAGGCAAATACAATGTAAGCAACGCATTGGCGGCTATAACTGTCTGCAGCGAGATTTTCGGAATAGACCCGGGGGACACTGCGGATGCGCTAAAGGAATACCGACTTGCGGGCCGCAGGTTTGAGCACATGGGGAGCAAGAACGGCGTGGAGATAATACACGACTATGCGCACCACCCGAGCGAGATTGAGGCGTGCCTCGAGGCTGCCAGCCACATGCCGCACGGCAAGCTTTGGGCAGTGTTCCAATGCAATTCCTACACTCGTGCAAAGACGCTGCGCAAGAAATATGCAGTAAGCTTTGGCTCGGCAGACACCGTACTGGTGCCGGACATTTACCCCGGCCGTGACATTGACATGGGCGACATACACGCAACCGACCTTGTAGCGGACATATCTGAGCATTCCGACTGCATATATATACCGACGTTTGAGCAGATTAGCGACTACCTTGACGAGCATGCTCAGCCGGGGGATGTGGTTATAACCTTAGGAAGCGGAAGCGTTAATAACGAAACTAAGAAGCTGTTATAAAGCAAAGAGCCTGTGAGGGCTCTTTTTTGGTGAAATTATTAAGTAATAGAAAAGTGAATTAGCATTTAAAACAGTTAGTAAATTTTATTCATTGCTGGATAGCGTCGACTATTTCGTCAAAATTTGATTCTATTAGTTTCGAAAAGGCAATTCCGTTGTGTTCACGTAAGTAAGTCATGAACTCAGGTAAATCTAACTGTATTTTTGTGATTATTCTTAGCTCTTTTGCTTGTTCAATAGACAGGGTTGGGTCGTTAACAATTTCAATCTGTCGCTTAAGCTCATTAGCTTGTTGTTTCCAATACGATATATACGAAACTTGACCTTCACTACTATAAATATGAGCACCAATTTGAGAGGTTGATTGGCTATTATAATGAACAACATCTTCATCTGACAAAACTAAGAAAAGCAATTTTTCGCCATAATTTCTGTCTCTCATAACTTCCAACACTTCATAAAGACAATTATGTGATCTCAGATAGTTATCGCTAACTATCATTACTACATAATCATACTGTCCAATGGACTCCATAAATTTCCTGAAGCTTTCTTTATACTTAACATCCCTAACATCTCTTGATATTATTCCAAAAGATGAGATTCTTTCTGAAATCGCATCATCTACCATGTTAGCAATACAATCGTCCAAATGACAGTATGATAAAAATACTTTTACCTTAGTTTCCTCGGATTTGCTATCATTGCTATCAATCAATTGTAATTCCAAATAACTTCTTATAGCATGAATAAAAGGTTCAATAGTCTTACGTAAAAAAGCTTGATATTTATCTGCAAATTTGTTGCTTGAGGAGTAGTAGAATGACCATGCACGTAGAAGGTTATTATTTTCAGAAATTGATTTTATTATTTGATAAACATAATCTATCAACTCGTTTTGTTTAATAGGCAAACTAACAGGTTGCCAATTTTGTTTTGCTTGCATATCAGCAGCAATATCATAATCATGAGAATGACAATTTGAAATATATTTAGTAATTATTGGAGTAGAATCAATAAAATCAACGAAAGTATTTATATACCCCAATTCTGAATCATTATCTATTTTTAACATTTGAGAAGCTAGCATTCGAAATTGTATAGAAATCTTCTTGAGCTCATTTTTATTCATATTCCTGTTCCTCCACAGATTGGACAATATGCACCGATTTGACAATCTAACTCATGTAACTTGATATGCATTTGACAGCATTGAGTTTTATGTATTATATAGTCATCTATGGGCTTATACAATTCTTTTTCCGGCTCTTTTTTAGGCGCTTTTAAATCCATTTTGAAAAAACCAGATTTGTTTATATCTCTAATTGTTTTTCCGAGTGACCGCTCAATTTCTTTAAGTGCCCATTCCATTGCCATTTGCTCAGCTTTTTGAATAACCTCTTGGCTAAGAAATTTATTTGTGTTATTAGGCAAACCGCATATAGGACAAAAGAAAAAAGGCATATCTACACTTTCAAAATCATCTCCAGTAATCATAAATCGTGTTTTGCAATAATCACATTCCAAGTCTATATATCCTTCGTCATCCATTGGAATTGATAAGGATAAGGTTTCATTTTGCATAAATAGCCCAACCTTTAAATAACAAATATTATTTTATACTACATTATATCAAATTTACAACAATATACCAATATAACGACTGAAAGGAGAAAGAAGGATAATTTTTTAACGTAACAATTAATATTTTACTTCTGAAATTTTTGTTATACCATACCCTCAAACTCTTCCTAAGTAATTACCCTCACACCCAGAGCCTGCGCTTTAGTCAGTTTGCTGCCTGCGCTCTTGCCGGCAAGCACGAAGTCTGTATTTTTGCTGACGGAGGAGACGACCTCGCCGCCAAGGGATTCTATTATCTTCCCGGCTTGTTTTGTGTTAAAGTAAAATAAAGTTCAACCGTTTTCAACAAAATCATATATCTTATTCTCATTTAAATTGTACCACAAATGGCCGCTATGTTTGCAATCCGCTGTATCAGTTACTTGATAATTGATTAACATTCCATCACTATCTTCGCCCCACTTAAGAGCAGTAAGCATAACGCCCATATATCCGGGGGAATCATCAGAGATATTATATCCCAATTGTTCATAAATTTCTTTTTTCATTAAATCAGAAACGAATAAATGAATATTTGGAGAATGATTACCTTCAAGACAATAATAAGAAACTTCTCCGTTTCCACCGTTAACAACATACATATTGCCGTCAGGTGACCATAAACTGCTTTTATAATTCCCGTAAAGAATTATATTTATAGTGTTTTGATTAAGTAAACTACCGAAACATGTCAATTTTAAATTAGTAAGACCCGATTTCTTCAAATCATTATATTGCTTAATGAAAAAGGCTGGGTCGTTTTCAGCATTACCGGAAATGTCTTTATTATATATTACAAGTGCACGGGAACCGTCGTCTGAGTATACAATATCAACAATATTAAAAACAGAATTAAAGTACATCCATATAAGAAGAAGCTAGTGTCAAATAAAGTTCGCAAAAACCATCAGTTACCCCGTAGTGATTATGCTGCCATCTGCCGTTCCTCCTTAATAAGCGATATTTTCTCTGGGTTGACATATGCTTTCCCAGAACACCAGTCTTCGCTGTATTCTATCAAGTGACTTGTAACCAGACGGATGTAGGAATCCATATTTGGGAATACGCCTACTACATTGGTTCGCCTTCTAATCTCTCGGTTCAGTCTCTCCAGCATATTAGTTGAAGATATTTTTCTATGGTCCATATGTTTGAAAGTATAAAACTGAATCGAATCTTCAAGCCCTTCCTCTAAAATTCTTGCTGCCTCTGGATAACGGCTCTCGTAATCATCCATCAAATTATCAGCATAAGCTCTTGCTGAATCAATATCAGGCTGCAGCCAGATTTGTTTTAGTTTTGATGCAAAAACAGCCTTGTCTTTGCTGGGTATCCTAGCTAGGATATTGCGCATGAAATGCACTTTGCACCGCTGCCATGTACATCCGACAAAAGACTCCCTGATTGCCTTAGTCAAGCCTTTGTGGGCGTCTGATACGACAAGCCATACATCTTCCAGCCCTCTGGACTTTAGGCTGTCAAACAGGCTCTTATAGGTCGATTCGGATTCTTCCTGCATCGGTTCTACCGCCAAAATGTCCCGTTTCCCGTCAGTATCAATGCCTATTACGACTTCTACAGCCATGTTAATGACTTTATTGTCGTATCGTATCTTTTCGTACAGGGCATCTACCCACAGAACAGGATATGTCTTCTTCAACCTTCGATTCCGAAAAGCCTGAACCTGTTCGTTAAGTTCTTTGGTGATGTTCGATACCTGCCCACGTGAGATGGACTCTATACCAAGACTCTGAGCAAGTCTTCTGATCTTTCGAGTCGATACTCCGTTGATATACGCTTCCTGGATTACGTTGATCAATGCAGCTTCTGACCTTGATTTTTCTGACACAAAGAACGGTATATACCCGCCTTGCCTCAGCTTCGGTACCAACAGGTAGATTGTACCCATCCTTGAGTCAAATTTCCTGACACGATACCCTGAACGATATCCTTTTCGTTCGTCAGTTCTTTCAGATTTGTTCGCTTGTATCTTTGTTGCCAGTTCAACATCCATCATTTGTTCACACAGCCATTGCAGCATTGACTGCATCGGGTCCTGCTCCGCCATAAATGACAGTAGCATTTTTTCCAGCGATAAAGTATTATTTTCATAGACCATCGGTTTCCACTCCTTTGATTTGTTTTGTCACTTATCTTTTCGGAGTTACCGATGGTCTTTCCTTTATTCACTTTTGCGAACTTTATTCGACCTGTTGACAAAATACCCAGGCAACCCTTTATATGGTATAATAAGCATGACGGAGGGTACTGCATATGATGGGAAAACAAAGCGGACAGCAAGAGATGGTCTTTATTGATATGGAATCCATGATACCAGAAAATCATTTACTTAGAAAGATTAACAAGCTGGTTGATTTTAGTTTTATATATGAAATCGCATCTGGTTATTATGCAAAAAGGGGGCGCCCATCAATTGATCCTGTTTTATTGATAAAGATGCTATTGATTGGGTACTTATACGGGATAAAGTCAGAAAGGCGTCTAGAGCAAGAAGTCAATTTAAATATCGCATATCGTTGGTTTTGTGGACTCAATTTGTCAGATCGGGTTCCGGATCATAGCACCTTCAGCCAGAACAGGCGAAGACGGTTTCGTGATAACGGTTTTTTCAAAGCTATCTTTATTGAAATCGTAAAACTGTGTGTGGATAATGGACTGGTGGACGGGCAATGCGTTGTATGTGATGGCTCTTTTTTACCATCCGAAGTAGCGGCGCAGAGCGGCATGATTATTGAACAGACAGTTCAGAAAAGTATGCAAAGTTATTTGGACGAACTGGACAAAGAGCTGGCTATGCAGCCGGGTTATAAAGCAGTACAACCTAGCTCAACAGTCATTTCGAAGCATACGAGTAAAACAGATCCTGAATGTGGGTACATACGTAAGAGGAAAAAGGCTGGACTAGGGTATCTAGCGGAAACAACTGTTGATTGTAAGCATGGGATTATAACAGGAATGGATGTTTATCCCGCAAACACAAAAGAGAGCAGTATTGTTCTTAAGCACTTAAAAGATCAAATGGTAAACAGCGAATTTGAGATAAAGCGGCTGGCACTTGATGGCGGTTATGATATGGGTGCAGTACATCGTGGATTAGAGCTTCTAGGCATCGAAGGATATATACCAGCTATACCTTATTCAAATGGACCAGAGAAACATGGATTTACATATCAGCCGGGGGACGATTGCTTTATCTGTCCACAGGGACACGCTCTTCATTATGATAAGCTTTATTGCGTACGGTCAACTGGAAACTATCTAAGGTGTTATATCTCTTCCAATGATGCATGCGACACCTGCCCTCAACGAGATTCTTGCTTAGGTAAAGAAAAGAGGCGTCGAATTATGGCCAGTAGTTTCTATCCTGCATTTTCTAGGGGACATAAACGTACAGAATCCCAAACTTATGATTGGATAATGCGGATGCGAGCCATCTGGGCAGAGGGTACGTTTTCAGTATTGAAGAGAGAACATAATCTCCATAACATAAGAAAAAGAGGCCTTCTGAGAGCAAAAGAAGAAAGTCTTCTAGCTGCAGTTGCCTTAAATCTTAAAAGGATGGCAAACTCGGTGTTTAATGGCCTTTCTGAAACATTTAGATATCCTTTCTATAAACTAATTTGCAATTGTTACTCGGTATTTAATGTGTGTGCGGCATGAATTAGTGCTTTTGTCAACAGGTCGTTTATTATACGTTATCAAGAAGAAATACTATTATACAAATTACGATTTTTAGAATATGTACCCAAAGTCTTCTTTGGTTCTTTATAAAAATAGCGGACATTATCGACTCCTCTAAAATTACACAAGTATCTGAATATACTGCATTTTCTTCTGTTAACAAAATATTATAACAAACATATACATAAATAACAAATAATAGAACTATAAATTAAAAAGCCTAATTTACCATACCCTCAAACTCTTCCTCACTAATCACCCTCACACCCAAAGCCTGTGCCTTAGTCAGCTTGCTGCCTGCGCTCTCTCCGGCAAGTACGAAGTCTGTGTTTTTGCTGACGGAGGAGACGACCTCGCCGCCAAGGGCTTCTATGATATCGCCGGCCTGCTTCCGGGTGTAGTTTGCAAGCGTGCCGGTGAGGACGACCTTCTTGCCTGTGAAGGGGGTTTGCTTTGACGAGACTTCTTTTGGCGGTGTGGGGGAGACGCCTGCGTCGAACAGTCTGCGGATGATGGCGCTGAAATGCTCGTCTGCAAAGAAGCGAACTATGTTGTCCGCCAGTATGCCGCCTATCCCGTCGATCTCTATGAGCTCTTCAGCGGATGCGCTGCGCAGGTTGTCTATGCTGCGGTATTTTGCCGCAAGGTCTTTGCCCGTCTTAGTGCCCACGCCGGGAATGCCCAGGGCGTATATGAAAGCAGAGAGCGGACGTGTCTTGCTCTGCTTTATTGCGTTGCGCAGGTTCTCTGCCTTCTTCTGCCCGAAGCGAGGCAGTGCGACCACTTTGTCATAGTCGAGGTAGTAAAGGTCGGACACGCTGTTTATGCCGAGGTTGTCAAAGAGCGTTTCCGCCGTTTTTTCAGAGAACGTCTCTATGTTCATAGCGTCACGTGAAGCGAAATGCGCTATTGCACGTGTTAGCTGCGGACGGCAGAAAAGCATGTTCTCACAGAAGATGTTTGCGCCCTTTTCCACCAGCAGACTGCCGCATGCGGGGCAGTTGGCGGGCTGTTCTATATCCTCAGATTCAGGCAGGTATTCCGCCACTCCGAGTATCTCGGGGATAACGTCGCCGCTGCGCCGTATGAACACGCGGCTCTTTAGCTTTACTTTCTTGCGCCGTATGTCGCCAATGTTGTTGAGCGTGGCTTTGCTGACGGTAACGCCTGCAATATCAACCGGCTCCAGCAGTGCTCCGGGCGTCAGCTTGCCCGTCCGCCCAACCTGCCATATAACTTCCTTGAGTATAGTAGTTGTCTCTTCGGCAGCAAACTTGTAGGCAACAGCCCATCGTGGGAACTTCTCTGTAAAGCCGAGAGACTCTCGAGCATCGTAGCTGTCTATCTTTATAACGAGTCCGTCGATCAGATAATCTAATGTGCTGCGGTTTTTCTCAGCTTCCTGCGCAATTTGCATCACTTCGTCTATGGAGTGCGCACGCTTTGCAAAGCTGCTGACCGGCAGCATGTTTTCCTTTAGAAATTCGAGCATCTGCGTGTGTGTGCTGAACGGCTCGCCGTCTTTGTATCCGACGCCATAGCAGAAAACCGAAAGACGGCGCTGCGCCGTAACGGCGGGGTCGAGGTTCCGCAGAGCCCCGGCGGCTGCGTTGCGTGCGTTTTTAAGCGGCTCGTCTGCTGTTTCGTTATATTCATGAAGAACGGAGAGCGGCATAAGCCCTTCGCCCTGTATCTCAACTGTGCCTTTGAAGGAAATCGACAGCGGTACGTTGCGTATGGTCTTGACTTGCGCTGTGATGAGCTCACCTGTAACGCCGTCGCCTCGTGAAGCGGCTGAAACGAGCAGCCCGTCCTGATATCGCAGGTTTATGCTCAGCCCGTCAAACTTATACTCAACTATGTAAGTCAGCTCACCGTCATATAGCTTTTTTGCACGGGTCTCCCACGCTTCAAGGTCTTCCCGAGTGCGCACTTTATCAAGGCTGTACAGCGGCGAAAGATGGGTTATCTTCTGAAAGTTCTTCAAAACCTCGCCGCCGACACGCCGGGTGGGCGAATCTTCACGCACATATCCCGTCTGCTTCTCCAAGCGCACAAGCTCGTCATAAAGCTCGTCATACTCGGCGTCACTAAGCGTCGGGTTATCAAGCGTGTAGTAGTTGTAATTATGCTTTTTTATAAGCTCTATAAGCTCATCGATGCGCTTATTCATAGCGTGATTCCTCAGTCTATTTTTAGCGGCGCAAAAGCTACAAACATCTTCTTTTCGCCGACCGATTCAAAATTCACCACTGCAATTTTCTCGTCGCCGTCGCCGTTGGTAGAGACGACCATGCCCTTGCCGAACTTGGGGTGAGTGACTGTCGTGCCGGCCGAGAAAGCGTCCGGCTTATGCTCCGCTTTTTTGGTGGTGACAGGTGCAAACGACGGAGCCGACACCTTGCTTTGCCCAAACGAGAACGGACTTTGGTTTTTTGCTGCGTTCTCAAGACCACGCCCAGGTTTCTTGACTTTTGCCGTTTCTATACAGTCCTCAGGTATCTCGTCCAGAAAGCGAGAACGCTGGCTGGCCACATATGTGAAGCCTGCGCCGCTGCGAACGAACCTCAGGGCGCTCCACGTAAGGTACAGCCGCCGCTTGGCTCTGGTCATGCCAACATAGCACAAACGCCTCTCTTCCTCTACATCGCCGTCCTGAAGGCTCATCTGGTGGGGCAGAAGCCCCTCCTGCATACCAACGATGAACACGATGGGGAACTCAAGTCCTTTGGCGCTGTGCAGCGTCATAAGCATAACAGCGTCATCGTTGTCACCGACGGTATCAACGTCTGACACAAGAGCGTTTCGCTCCAAGAAAGCTTCCAGCGTTATAGGCTCCTGTGCCTGTTTTTCCCAGTCGTCAACGGCTTTTAAAAATTCTTCGACATTCAGCCAGCGCATCTTTCCTTCGGGAGATTTATCTGCAAGAAGCTCTGCCTGCATGCCGGAAAACTCAAGCACTTCTTCTACAGTCTTCAGCACGCTCTGCTCGCTGCGCCGCTGCTTGATGTCTTCCATAACAGCTGTAAAGGAGGCGAGCGTTGCTGCGGCCTTTTTTGGCAGTATACCGGAAGCGTCTTTGGCGATGTCAAAATAAGACCTGCCTGTCTCGTATGAAAGTGCATTTATTTTATCTATCGTTGCCGGGCCTATACCACGTTTGGGTACGCCCGCCGCACGCACAAAGCATAGGTTCGCATTTTCGTTGCAGATTAGGTTCAGGTAGGCTACGATGTCCTTTATCTCACGGCGGTCATAGAAGCTAAGACCTCCGTATATCTCATATGGCAGCTCCCGTTCTTTCAGCTTGTTTTCAAGTATTCGCGACTGGCTGTTCGTACGGTAGAGTACTGCAATGTCGCTTGGCTTATACTTGCCCTCACGAAGTATGCTGTCAATTTTTGTTGCGACGTATATTGCTTCTTCACCGTCGTTCTGCGCCTCGAACTCCAGCGGCTTTTGCCCTGTAGTTATCTGTGACCAAAGCTGTTTTCCGAGCCTTGCTTCATTGTTGCAGATTACCCTGTTGGCGGCGTTTAGTATATGCTGGTGAGAGCGGTAGTTCTGCTCCATGCGGATGACGGCAGCACCGGGGAAGTCCTTTTCAAACTCCAGTATGTTATCAATGTTAGCGCCTCTCCAGCCGTATATCGACTGGTCGTCGTCGCCCACAACGAAGATGTTGCCGCTGCCTGCCGCCAGCTTCGAGACTATGTCATACTGCACTTTGTTCGTGTCCTGATACTCGTCCACCATTATATATTCAAATCTGTCCTGATATTTTTTAAGTATTTCCGGACAGTCTGCGAACAGGTCAAGCACTTTAAGCAGCAGATCGTCAAAGTCAAGAGCATTGCTGGCACGCAGCTTGTTTTCGTATCTTGCATATATCCGCCCCATCATTTTAAAGAAAGAACCGTCGCCGTATTCGCCTGCATAGCTTTCCGGAGAAATGCCGTCGTTTTTAGCGCGGCTTATAGTATATTTTGCCGTTTTAGGATCTATGAAATCCTTTGCCACATCCATCTCTTTAAGACACTCTTTGACTACAGTAAGAGAGTCTGAAGAGTCATATATCGAAAAGCTGCTGTCATAGCCAATGGCGCTGCCTTCAATGCGAAGAAGCTTTGCACACATAGCATGAAAGGTGCTTATCCACATAGAACCGGCGTCAGTAACCAACGCGGATATTCGCTGTTTCATTTCACTTGCCGCTTTGTTCGTGAACGTAAGCGCCAGTATGCTGAAAGGTGACGCTCCGTTTTCAATTAGGTATGCTGCGCGAGTGGTAAGAACACTCGTTTTGCCCGAGCCCGCGCCTGCCAGAACAAGCACCGCACCTTTTATAGTCGTTACGGCTTTTTTTTGTTTGTCATTCAGTTTGCTAAGATCCATTAATTATCCTCCAGCCGCCCCAGAACCAGTTCATATCCGCCTGCTCCGTAATGAAGACAGCGGTTCACCCGGCTTATGGTGGCTGTGCTGGCGCCTGTCGTTTCTGAAATGCTGTGCGTAGTATGGTGCTGGCTTAGCAGCTTTGCGACCTTCATGCGCTGGGCGATGGATATAAGCTCCGATATAGTGCATATATCCTCGAAGAACATATAACATTCCTCCTGGGTTTTCAGCGTCAATACGGCGTTGAAAAAGCTGTCAAGGTCGACCGATTTAAGCTTTGAATCGTACATGGAGTCCTCCTCTATACTATCTTGTTTATAAGCGGATCTAAGCCCTCAATGCGTATCTCAACGGAATCTCCCTTTTGCATTGGCCCGATTCCTGACGGCGTGCCTGTTGCAATAACGTCTCCGGGATGCAGTGTCATGCACTGGGAAATGAAGCTGATAAGCTCAAAAGTGTCAAAGCGCATATCATCTGTGTTGCCGTCCTGCTTTATTTCTCCATTTAGTATGCTCTGCACACGTCTGCCGGCAGGGTCGAAGTCAGTGTCTATATACGGACCAAAAGGGCAGAAGGTGTCAAAAGATTTAGCTCTGGTCCACTGGCCATCCACTTTCTGAAGGTCTCTTGCGGTAACGTCGTTTAGAGCTGTGTAGCCAAACACATAGTCCTTTGCCTGTTCCGGTGTAACGTTTTTACACTTTTTTGATATCACAGCGCCAAGTTCTGCTTCATAGTCTACACGCTGAGTTGTTTTAGGGTATACTATCTCGCCTCCGTTTGGCAGAACGCTCGAAGAGGCTTTCAGGAATATGATAGGCGTTTCGTTCATCTTTTCCTTCATCTCGCCGGCATGGGCAACGTAGTTAAGACCAACGGCGACTACTTTGGAAGGCTCGCAAGGTGCGAGTATCTCTATACTGCCTATAGAGTATTCTTTGCCGGTATAGCTTATATCATCGTAGGGGAGCCCCTTTATGACTTTAACGGTGCTGCCGTCCATCACAGCGTAGAAGGTCTGAGACTCTTTTTTTGCTCGTAATATCTTCATTAATAAACTCCTTGATTTTTTTGCATTAAGCATATTGATGTTTCTTCTATATTTTATCACACTAACACGTGAATACAAGAGCGGAGTTTGGTTTTTTAAGATTGTTGGGTAAAGAAAATGTGATGCTTATCAAAAGAAGAATGAAAAGGACACCGCCTGCGTTTTGCAAACGATGCCCTTTTCGTAAGAGTTATTATGTAATATCTTTATGCAGTTACCATTTGCTCTTCTTCGTCCTTCTTTCTCCTTCTCTTAAAGAGTATGAAGAAGAATACGAAGAGTATTGCTGCGGCTCCGGCCAGTATCCACCAGATGTATTCAGAGCCTGCGTTGCTGCCTTCTGTAGAGAAGACAGCGGGGTATGATTCGACACGTTCTATAGTTACCGCACCTTCTTCGTTTACGCTCATGTTCAATATGAACGTGGATGTGCGTGAAACAGAAGTATCGAAGTATATCACACTTGTTTCTGCAGCCAGTGCCGTGCCGCTCTCGTCGATGAGTTTCAGGGCAACATCAGACTCGTTGCTGTTGTAATAGACGTATATAGTATGTTCGCCCTTTTCAACATTGTCGAAGTAGTACCAGCCGTTATCATCCGTTACAGTAGTTCTCGGAGTCGAGTGCAGCTCAACCGTAAGTCCTGGAAGAGGTACGCCGTTTTCATCCGTTATCTGGCCTGTCAGGTCGTATCTTGTGCCACCCACCTGTGAAACATCTCCGCCGAAGTATTCGCTCAGTATGTCTTCCAGCGGCAGACCGTCCTCGCTGTATGTTGCTGCAGCAATGTCGGCTACGCCAACAAGCTTATCAGATTCGGCTACTCTCTCGCCGCCCATAGTGAACGCTCCTACTCGAAGTTCATATACAGTTCCTGTCTCAAGCCCGCTTATAATGCAGCTTTCTGCACCGTACACAGTTCCGAGCAGCTTGTTTCCGCTCCATATCAGGTAATAGTCAGCTCCGCTTACGCTGTCCCATCCAAGTGCGACTGCTGTTTTAGTTGTACCCTGCTTTGACTGCCATACGCTGAATGCAGAAGCCGAGCCGCTTGCCGGTTTGGCCGGAGCATCCACTGGTGGACGCTGGAGCACAGCCGCCTGACCTTCAGCTACAGGTTTGGACATTGGGTCGTCCGGGTCGCTGCCGGCAGCAATTTCGTCCGCATCGCTGATTCCGTCGCCGTCGCTGTCTGCATTCGGATCGTCTATTTCTCCGTTGCCGTCCTTGTCAGACGGAGTCGAATAAGGATCATCCGGGTCGCTGCCAGCGGCAATCTCATCTTCATCGGAAACACCGTCGCCGTCAGAATCAGCGCTTGGTGTATCCAGTTTGCCGTCGCCGTCTATATCTGATGGAGTTGATGAAGGATCGTCCGGGTTTGAACCCGCTGCAATTTCATCTTCATCAGAAACGCCGTCGCCGTCTGTATCTGCACTTGGCTTATCTACTTTGCCGTCGCCGTCCTTGTCTGATGGAGTAGAGGAGGCATCGTCGGGGTCTGAGCCCGCAGCCTGCTCGTCAGCATCAGAAACGCCGTCGCCGTCCGTGTCAGCACTTGGCTTGTCTACTTTGCCGTCGCCGTCCTTGTCTGAGGGAGTAGAGGAGGCATCGTCGGGGTCTGAGCCCGCAGCCTGCTCGTCAGCATCAGAAACGCCGTCGCCATCCGTGTCAGCACTTGGCTTGTCTACTTTGCCGTCGCCGTCTTTGTCCGACGGAGTAGACGAAGGTTCGTCCGGGTCGCTGCCTGCAGCCCGTTCGTCGCCGTCGCAAACGCCGTCACCGTCTGTATCTGCGCTCGGGTTATCGAGCACGCCGTCGCCGTTCCTGTCCGACCACAAGTGTGTGCGCAGAGTCATTACTTCGCCGTAGCCATAGCCTTCGCTGTTGAGTGCATATGCTGCGTAATACACTACCGTATCCGCCGGAAGGTTCTTTATAAGAGCCTCAAACTGCGCTTCACTTGTGTATTCTCCGGCAGACATCTTTTCGCTGTCAGATGGTACAAAGGAACGCCTCAGGCTGTATACTATGCCTACTTCTGTAACTTGCGCTCTGCCATTATCAAGCACTTCGCCGCCGCTTGTTGCATCATCTGCGTCGATGTTGCGGCGTGTAGTTTCGAGAGTCTCAACAGTTGGTATTTCAGTGCGTTCTATGTTTACATTGACGTTCTGGTTTGCAGACTGATCATCGCTGTCCGTCAGAGTAAAGGTCACAGTTCGTGATTCGACCGCAGGCTCTACTGTGTTCACGTTTTCATATGTTACTGCGTAGATCAGTTTTTCAATATTTTCAAGTGTTGCAAAGGGCGTCAGCTCTATCACCAGGTCTTTGCCAAGGCCACTTTCCGTTATTGTACCGATTATTTCGCCAACTACTGTTATTGTGCTGCCAACGTTTGAGCAGTCTGAAAGCGTTACGCTTGCATCTGCCGTCACTGCAATCATGTCTTCATCTGCGGCTGCATTTTCGGTAATGCTGACAGTCAGTGTGCCGCCGCCAAGCTCCGTGTCGTCAATATCAGTGACCGTGGAAGCCTTTGCTTCGTCGAGCAGTGCCGTGCCCTGGTCTTCAAGGTAGTCAACTTCTGTTCCGTCCAGTCCGGTGAACAGCTGTACGTCATTTACGGGCGTAAGATTTATTACCGCTTCATAGTCCGAGTAACTGTAATCTATACCGTCGCCTACTTTGAAACGGAAGGTTGTATAATCTTCGCCGTTTTCGTCGGCAGGAGGAGAGTACCTAAGTCTGCCATTGCTTATATCAGAGACAAGGACTTCCTGATCTTTTTCTACTGCCAGCCATTCAGATCCGTCGAAGTATTCCAGTGAGCCTAAACTGGCCAGCTGCGTTATCATTACAGAGGTAAACACATCATCATTTGCATCAGTGTAGTTAAAGTCCGCTGCGCTGAAAACATAAGCAATATCTTCATCGGTAGTAACTTCTGTGTCCGCTGCTTCCGGAGGATCATTGACTATGATGGACAAAGCGCTCGATATTTCAGAGACGTTGCCCGATATATCTGTCTGTGTGAACGTAAGTTCATAGTTTCCAATGCTAAGCGCATCTTCTTCCGATACTGTGAAACTGAAATCTCCGTTCTCGTCTGCGAGTACTGTTCCGTAGTTTTTGCTGTTCTGGTCATACACCGTTATTATTGCGTGTGCTTCACCAACGCCCGTGAATGAAGGAGTTCTGTTGTCTGTGGTATAGCCTTCAAAGACAGGTTCCATAGCCAGAGCTGCAACTGGTGCGGTCGTGTCTATCAGTACAGAGAGCGCACTCGACTCGAAGGATACGTCGCCGCCGAGGTCCGTGGACGTTATCGTTATATCGTGCTGCCCATCGGTCATCTCTTTTGCTGTATATGACCAAGCGCCGTCAAGGCCGGATACCGTCTGCCCATCATATACTCCGTCTACATAGACTTTTATCGTAGTTTCTGCCATTGTCGAGTCGGCAGCGCCGAATACGGTCGGCGTATTATCGTTGGTTTCATCGTCTTCACTGTCTCTGCCAGAATCTGAAGAGCTCTCGAGGTCTGGTACGGCAGGTGTTTTAGGTATATCGAATACATTCTCGACGTTTATAGTGACTCTTGTCGTAATCGTGAATTCGCCCGATTCTTCTTCTATCTGTACTGTCAATACGTGCTGCTGTATGGTATCATGGTCAACTTCTGCAGCCACGTAGATAGTTCCGGTAGCGGGGTCTATTCTGAAAACTCCCGGGTCTTTGCCTGCTGTTATGGAGAAAACGAGAGTGTCGTTCTCAATGTCGTCTGCATCCACGGTTCCCACAACTTTATCTATCGGTGCATTTTCGAATACCAGGAACTCCTGATCATACGATGTTGGTGAATCGTTTACTGGCGTTACGTTTATCGTTGCCGTATATACGTCCGTACAGTAGTCCGTTCCGTCACTTACCTTGAATTTGAAGGTAGTATAAGGAGATGCGTTTTCATCTGCATCAGGGAAGAAAGCAAACAGATTCAATGCTATATCATCTGTTGTTATCTCCTGCCCTAGCGTTACTGCCGACCAGTCCGAACCGTCGCTGTATTTGAGCGTGCCGTCGTCTGCAAGAACAGTTATGCGTAAAATTTCAAAGCCGTCAGAGTTAAGGTCGCTGTAGTTAAAATCAGATACCTTGAATACATACGGCGTGTCTTCCTGTGTAGATACTGTTGTGTTCTGTGCCTGCGGAGGGTCATTGACAGTCAGGCTGAACGGATTGCTCAGAGCAGACACGTTGCCTGCAGTGTCCGTTAGCGTATATGTGAAATCATACGTTGCTACGCTAAGCGAATCGTCTTCCGATACAGTGAAGCTGAAGTCTCCGCTAGAATCTGTCATTGCAATACCGTAGTTTTTAATAGTCTGGTCATATACAGTGACTATGCAGTCCGCTTCTCCGTCTGCTGCCATAGTTGGGGTCCTGTCGTCTGTCGTATTGCCGCCGAGCGGAAGCCCGAGGGCACTTCCTGCTGCCGGAGCTGCAGTGTCTATAGTTACTGTAAAAGCTTCGGACTCTGCCGATGTGTCGCCGCCAAAGTCTGTCGTCGTTATTGTTATATCGTGCTGCCCGTCGTCAAGAGCATTAGCAAGGGTATAATTCCATTCACCTGCTGCATTAGACTGGGCAGTTCCGTCCAGTTCTCCGTCAACGTAAACATTTATCGTATTGTTGAACATCGTTGAGCCGCCCGCACCAAAGATCTTAGGAGTCGTATCATTGGTGATGTCGTCCGTATCGCTTCTTCCTTTATCGCTTGATGCATCAAGGTCTGCGGCAGATGGAGTAAACGGTATATCATGCATGTTGTTTACATTTACCGTAGCTGTCATAGTCACCGTTCTTGTAGTAGACTCATAATGCTCCGTTACTGTTACGGTGAGCAGGTGCTGCTGTTCAGCGTCATAATCTATTGCTCCTGCTACGGTTATCATGCCTGTGTCTGGGTCGATAGCGAACAGGCCGGAGTCATTGCCTCCGGTTATTGCGAACGTACGTGGGTCGTTTTCTTCATCGTACGTTAAGACTGCTCCTATTTGTGTTCCGTTCGAAGCATTCTCGTTTACGGAATACGTCTGATCAGAGGTAGTTGTCTGGTCATTGATGAGTGTAATGCTTATATTGAATGTACCTGTATAAGTTGTGGCACCGTCTTCTCCGCCGTCGGCAAGAGAGAAACCGAATGAATCGCTGGTTGTTTCAGTTCCGTTGTGCATATACGAAATTGCACTGTCGATTATATCCTGGTGTGTAAAGGTGCTCTGGCTGCCTATTTCCATTCCGTTTTTATATAGCGTGCCGTGTACGACATTCGAAGTCAGAGTATAAGTAAGGCCGTTGCCGGAGTCGTCAGGATCGCCTTCGTTAAGCTGTGAAGTGGTTATAGTAGCTTCAGTGCCCTCGAACAGTGTAAGTGCGTTGTTAGTAGCTATTGAAGGCGAATCGTTCACCGGGTTAACTGATATTGAGAATGTATCATCTAGATAGCTTGCGGGATCACTCAGCCTGAACGAGAACGAATCAGATGAAGATTCACCGCCGTCGTGTGAATAGCTAAGATAATTCGCTTCAAGCTCGCTCTGTGTTATAGTACTTCCGTTGCCCATTTCAGAGCCGTTCTTATAAAGTGTTCCGTGGTCAGGCGCTGAAGTTATAGTATATGTCAGCTGAGCGCTTGTGTTGTCAATGTCGCTTGCGGTCAGCAGAGATGTACCTATAGCTGCCTGTGCGCCTTCATTAAGGTTCAGTTCAGAATTCGTATCCACAGTCGGCAGACTGTTTACGTCAATGCTGAATGTTGCGCTGATTGGCGAAACGCCGTCTTCACATCCGTCAGCAACCATGAAAGTAAACGAATCGGATGTGGTCTTTGTGCCGTTGTGGCTGTAAGACAGCAAACTCGAGTCGAGCTGTGCCTGTGTAAAGGTGCTGTCTGCGCTGAGAGCTGAACCGTTCAATTTAAGCGTACCGTTTGAAGGCGGGCCTGTTATGGTGTATGTCAGCTCTGCTGACGTGTCGTCAACGTCGGTAGTATTTAGATATGAATTTGTAATAGTCGCAGTTGCCGCTTCATTTAGAGTCAACTGATTATTTTCAGTCAACGATGGAGCATCATTGACAGGCGTGATATAGCAGGGCTTGGAGTCTGAATACACTGACCCGTACTTATCTTTAAGCTGTGCAACGAGATCAAGTGATGCTACAGGGTCATCGGATGTATTCTGATATTTTATCTGCCGAAGTATGTTTTGGCATATCTGCGGAGTCGCATAAGATTTTACAACTCTTGCGTTGTCGATGTCCATAGTGGAACCGACAGCGCGTCCGCCAGTCTGGTCATATGAACCACAGACAAACATGAACTTCAGTTTGTCGCTGTAGGACGAGAGGTATGATGAATTTAGCGTAATCTGCTTTTTCTGCCACGAGCTTATCGATGAACCGCGCTGATATAATATCTGGAACTTCTGGCCGGTGGCGTCGTTTATCAGGTAAGCGTAAACGTCATAATAGTCCGAGGTTTTTGCGGCTTTCCAGTCAAATGTGATAATATCGCCCGGTGAAGCCTCAAAATAGCTTGATGTAGCGGTTGGACCGTGGCCTGTACCGTACGAGTTAGTGGTTCCTCTAATGCTGAGATGCAGATAATGGTTACCACTGCTTTCCTGCTCAATGGATGTCGTATACGTACCGCTCGTTCCGATAGAGTCTCCGCTGATGTAATAGTTGCTGTTGTTGAGAGCCCAGCCGGATGAGCCGCTCTCGAACCCGGAGTTTTCCATAGGAGTAACGAAATTGACCCGCAGCGGCTGTCCGTTCTGGCCGTTGTATGTCGAGTCAACGTTACCAATCGCCAGTGTGCTGGAGCCGTCTCCAAGGTACACCGTCGAGCCGGAGAAAGATATGGCTCCTTCGGCGTTCGGGTTGGCTGCGCTCTGGAAACTGAGCTGGTCATACTGGCTGCCGGTAGATGTGCTCATCTGCACATAACCGTTTGCATAGTCTCCGCTTGCAATCGTTGCGGATGTGTCAACCAACACTGCCGGGTCTCCTTCTGTAATATTTAGAGTTCCTGTCAAGTCAACAACACTATCTGCCTGCGCCGTTGCAGGAAAAGCAGATAGTATTAGTGCGATTGATAGAATCAAGGGTAATATTGCGTTTCTTTTTTTATACATAATGAACTCCTTGTAGATGTATTAGCGCTATATAAATAAACAAAGAATGGAAAATTGAAACATTTTTGCTACGAAATTATGGGAAAATACTAAAAGATCACCTGTCTGCATAAAATAAAAAGGAGCACGTGTACAATCTATCCACAAATGCTTTATATGATGGTATAATATATATATATACTAAAAGGAAGGGAAGAGAATATTATGAAAACGTGGATCAAGATTTTTGTTGTATTAACTTTTATATTGATGGTTGCAGTCAATGCACTTGCCAATATACTGCCCATCAACGGAATAGATACCGGAGCTGTATCAGATTCCTATGCTAATCTCTTTGCACCTTCAGGGCTAACATTTTCAGTTTGGGGTCTCATATATATCTTGCTTGCAGTGTTCACTATCTATCAGCTGAGTGTGAATAGAGACAGCGAACTGGGGAAAAGTCTATTAAACAAAGTGGGTATAGTTTTCTCTGTGTCATCTTTGGCAAACACGATTTGGATATTCACTTGGCACTACGATATTATTTATCTCTCAATGGTTCTTATGGTGGTAATACTCGTATGCCTTATTATAATTGTGAATACGATAAGGAAGCATCAACTAAGTGTTAAGGAGAAGTTTTTAGTAAAACTGCCTTTCAGTATATACTTTGGCTGGATAACTGTCGCAACGATTGCAAATGCAACCGTTCTGCTTGTCAGCCTTGGCTGGAACGGCTTTGGAGTCTCTTCAGTGATATGGACTATTATAATACTGGCGGTCGGCGCTGTTATAGGAATACTTACTATATTAAGGAACAAGGATTACCCATACGGACTTGTTATACTTTGGGCATACGCCGGCATTCTCATCAAACATCTTTCGGTTGCAGGGTTCAACAACAAGTATCCTCAGGTTATAATAACGGTAATAGTCTGTCTTGCCTTAACAGCTGCAGCAGATGTTTACTCAGCAGTTAAAAACAAGTATTAGATATGGATAAACATATGATAACATTTTATTAATAACAGTATGTTGTTGATATACTCAAAAAAAGGTCACAGGCGTAAAACATAAGAATACAATGGATATAAAAGCCTTATTCAGGTGCCGATAAGGAGCTGCATATGACAAAAGAGAAAGATGACATTCAAAACAGCATAGAAAAATTGGAGCTAAACGAAGAGAACGTGCTTAAGCTGTGGTCAAAAACGTACAATACAGAAGGCAAGCCTGACTGGTCGCACATCTATAAATATTATCACGAAGACATAGTGTTCCAGGATTCTATCCAGCGTATCGAAGGTATAGAAGAATTCACTGCGCTTTGCGAGCGCCTCACGAAGCGGTGCAAGCAGCTAAAAATGGATATTTATGCAATAATGATGAAAAATAATACAATACTGTTCGATTGGAAGATGACGATGATGTTTAAAAAGTTCCCGAGCACACCCGTCTTTGGCTCAACAAAACTAACCCTGCACGAAGACGGCAGGATAATCGGACAGAGGGATTACTATGACCTTTGGGGAGATATATTCAACGGCATACCCTGGTTCAAAAAACCTTATCGCAGATTTATGCGAAAGAAATTCGGATGAGGAATAAAATGAAGTACACAAAAGAGGATTTAGCGTTCATAAAGAACAGATCAGCGCAGCAAAAGACGACCAGCCAGTCTATGCGTGGAAAGCTGTGCGTTGTCTCTGGCGGTACGTCCAGTGTCGGGCTGCAAGCAGTTAAAAAACTGGCGGCGGCCGGTGCCGATTTAGTTATCGTTTGCCGCAGCGAGACAAAGGCGCAGGGTATACGAAGCACTATCAAGAAAAACAGCGATGTAAACATTGATATCGTAACAGCAGATTTTGCAAAGCTAGATGACGTAAGACAAGCTGCGCAGGCGATCAAAGGCAGATATCCTGTCATAGATGTATTGATAAACAGCGCAGGATTACATTCTACAAAAAGGCGTTTGACCGAAGATGGTAACGAGCTTGTTTTTCAGGTCAATCACATCGCCTCGTTTTTACTGACAGTGATGCTTCTAGACCCGCTGAAAGCTAGCAAGCAGGGAAGGGTAATCCAGGTGAATTCCGAAGGGCATAGATTCGGTGGTCTGAATATCAAAGATCTCAACTGGAGAAAACGTCCATACATCGGTCTTAGAGCTTACGGAGCTTCCAAGACAGCACAGATAATGACGGTAAGAACTATGGCTGAAAAGCTTAAAGACACTGGCGTTACAGTAAACGCAATGCACCCCGGCGATGTAAGGACTAATATTGGAAACAATAATGGATGGCTGTACCGTGCCTGGCTGCACGGTGTAGTCTGGCACTTTCTGCGCGACCCGGAGATATCGGGCAATGCGCTTTATTATCTGGCAGCAGCGCCGGAGCTCGAAAAAACAAGCGGAAGATATTTCAACTTAACGATAGACGAAAAGCCGATGCCGCATGCGCTAGATGATGAAATGAAGAAGAAAATTTGGGATAATAGCCTTGAGCTTGCCGGGTTAACGTTTTAACTTTCTGATTACATGATCTGCAGCAAGTTTTCCTGTTAATATTGATATAGGCAGTCCCGATGGGCTGTATGTCCATTGGCCTGCCTGCACAACATCTGGTATTGGTGTATCAATAGACCTTGCGATTTTCGGCATGCTCGTAACGGCAGGTATAACACTGTTTATAAAGGACCAGCCTGTTATAGCGCCATCGGTGTTGCCGGTCCGCCTCTTCATTGTCAGCGGTGTAGAGACAAAACCGTCCGTTACGCTCTCTTTAAGTTTCGGGTACACAGAAGCGTTCAGCGAGTCTATGATTGCCTCTTTGCAGAGTTGTTTGAACTCGCCATACCACCCCATGTTTTCAATGTGTTTAACTAATGAATAATCCATTAGAATACTTATTATAAGACCGGTTTTCCCTTCGGGAGCAAGAGTTTCATCTCTTAAAACAGGTATAGATATCTCAAAAGTGTTGAGCTTAATAAAGTCTCTCATCCATCCAAAGATTGCGTTTTTATCATCTGTATATGTGTTGTCTTGCATTTTAATATCAGAGATTGAAACTTTGCTTAAGCCCTGCTTTTCAGGCGTAAAGAAAAAGTGGGCGCCGTGTATTTTTCCGAAATATTCTTTATCAAGATCAGCAGTAAGGTAGAGAGTAAGAACAGACTCTCCGCCTTTCTTATCTTCAAGAAGTTCTTTGAAGCTTACGATTTTTTTCCTGGCTGAATTATTTAAATTTTCTTCGCCGACAAGGCTGTTGTAAAGTGTCTTTAAATCAGCTGCCCATATTAGTTTTTCATAGTAATATTTAGTGCCTATAGTGTCCTCTGCGGTTTTCGCAGACGGGTCGATTTTCTGTATCATTGTGTCTGTTTTAATCTGTCCGCCGCCCGCAACGATATAGTCTTTTATAGCTTCTATCAGCTTGCCTGTGCCGCCTTTGGGATATTTGTAATCCAGGTACAAGCTGAAATAACTCAATGCGAAAAACGCAGGTGTATTCTTAAAGAAATGCTGTGCGATTATATCGACAAGCACGGTGTTATTTGATATTTCTTTAAGGTATTTTTCGACAGGTTCGTTGTAGTTTTTTATCTTGCCGACTGTTGAAATATATTTAAACATCCAAGGTAGTATAGTTTTCATCAGATATTTACGGTCCTGCTTAAAATCAAGAAAAAGAGGATTGTCGATGCCATAAAGAATGTCCATGTAATCCATTATTTTTTTAATTGTATCCATTATGGATTTGATTTCTGATTCGTTGCCCGGGAATTCGTCTACAAGCATGTCCCGATATTGCGAAAGGCTGTCTTCTGACGTGATATCTATTATTTTATCCTCTATCCCCAACGAAACAGTATTGCATATAAATTCAATTTCCATACCAAGCTTTTTAAGCATTGGGAAAAGCACACCGGAGTTTTCAGTTGCTCTTATCCCTGCATCAAAAGTGAAACCTTTATAGTCAAATGATCCAACCAGGCCTCCGACATCATCTTCTTTTTCGCATAGTAAAACCTTGTGTCCGGATTTGCATAGAAAAGCCGCTGAAGTTAGTCCAGAAATACCCCCACCTACGATAATCGCATCATATTTCATACTAGACCTCTTGAAAATGAATTTGTATTATTATAATTCTATAATTTGAAGTTGTGTTTGTCAATTCAAAAGTATATATTAGCAAAGCCGGGAATGAATATTTAAATTGTGGATAAACAGGCTGTATAAATATATATAAACCATGCTATAATATGAATATTGTCAAATGTGAATATGGTGCCAGAAAAAGCAAGACTAATTTATGTAATGAATAATGTATTTATATAACCGCTGCAAGGGGATAAGGGATGGCTTTTAATTATTATACTATCATAATAGGCTTTCTTTTAGGCGCACTTTTGTTTTTCAGGTTGCCCCGGCTCAAGAAAGCAAAACAGGTTTCAAACAGCGAAAAGCTTAAGATATCAGTTATCATACCGGCGAGGAACGAAGAACAAAATCTGCCGGGGCTTCTTGCCGACCTTGGCAGCCAGACTTATGAAATATTCGAGATCATATGCGTGGATGACTATTCGCAGGACGGCACAGCAGATATCATAAAGCAGTCGGGAGCGGTATACATAAAGCCGGGAAAGCTTCCCGAAGGCTGGAAGGGTAAAACTTGGGCTTGCCAGACGGGAGCAGATGCGGCTAAAAGCGATGTTCTGCTTTTCATAGATGCGGATGTAAGGCTATCCCAAACCGCTGTAGAATCGCTTGCAACTGAGTATATTAAGAATAATAAACCGGTTTCTGTACAGCCGTATCATATCTTAAAAAAGCAGCATGAATACTTTTCGCTGTTTTTTAATCTTATTGAAATATGCGGAACGGGAATGAGCTTCATAGGCATAAAAAGAAAGCGGGGGTTCTATGGGCCGCTGTTTATGATTTCAAGGGATATCTTTGAAGAACATAAGGGATACGAATCGGTAAAGAACAACGTTGCCGAGGACTTGAACCTCGGCAGGTTCTACAATAATAAAGGCCTTGATATAAACCTGCTTATGGGAGATAGCGAAGTGCGTTTCAGAATGTACCCAAGCAGCTTTAAACAAGTGTTTGAAGGATGGTCCAAGAACTTCTCGAAAGGTTCTGTTTCCATCAGGTGGTGGATGCTACTGATAGTTTTTGGCTGGATAACGTTTTTGACGGCGCTTCCTTTTGATATTGCAAAGACGCTGATGAGCGCCGATTATACCATGTTTGCAGTTGTCGCTGTGCTTTATGTTATTAGCGTTATTATAATCTACAGAGCAGCACATACATTAGGGTCCTATCCTTTGTATGTCTGTATACTATATCCTGTATATTTGGCTGTTTTTCACATAATATTCCTATATTCGATAATTGCCACTTTTGTTTTCAGAACGACAACTTGGAAGGGACGGAAACTGTAAGGAAGGGAAGCTGTTTTATGCAAATATTTTATTTACCGGGATGGCTGATGCTGGCTTCATATATCGTTCTGTGGCCTGTTTTCCAGGTTAGCATCGCATGGCTGGGAAGCAGGTTTCCGGACCGGTTTTTCGAACCTAACGGCTTTTGGCTGAAAACGAGGAAATGGGAAAAAGGCGGGGATTTTTACAGGCGTGTTTTAAAGGTGGACAGGTGGAAGCATCTTCTGCCCGACGGAGCAAAAGCGCACGAAGCGGGTTTCAGAAAGAAACAGCTTTCAAGTTATGATACAAGGTATATAAAATCCTTTATAGCAGAGACGGGCAGAGCAGAGATTTTTCACTGGCTGCAGATTGTACCGTTTTGGGTGTTCGGGCTGTGGAGCCCGCCGCTTGTAATATGGATAATGCTCGGGTATGCACTGCTTGTTAATATTCCCTGCATAATATCGCAAAGATATAACAGGCCAAGACTGGTAAAGGTATATAATTATCTGCTCAAAAAGAAAGCGGGGCAGAGTAAATGAAGATTGGTTATGCGTGCGTGCACATTGGCAGCGAGCAAACCAGGATGAGGAGTCTGCGTCTAAAAAACGCTGACGAAGACAATCTGAGAAGAGTAACAGCCGGCAACCTTGATGCACTTGAACGGATATTAAAATATAATGCTGAAAACGCAATTAAGCTCTATAGGATAAGTTCGGATATAATACCTTTTGGTTCTCATCCTGCCAATACGTTTGACTGGCAAACAAAGTTCAGTGATAAGCTGAGGCTAATAGGGGATATGATAATAAAAGCAGGTATAAGGGTGTCTATGCACCCCGGGCAGTATACTGTACTTAACTCGCCGAATGAAGAGACTGCGCTAAGGGCGGTTGAAGATCTTAACTACCACTGTGCTTTTCTTGACTCGCTTGGCTGCGGCAAAGACTGCAAAATAGTACTTCATGCAGGCGGTGCTTACGGCGATAAAAGCGCATCTCTGCGGAGGTTCGCAGAGCGGTATAAGCGGCTTATCGAATCGGTCAAAGGCAGGCTGGTAATAGAAAACGACGACAGAACGTATAACATAGCGGATATTCTTGAGATTTCAGATATTACAGGTGTGCCGGTAGTGTTCGATAACCTTCATAATGAACTGAACAGTCCGGGAAAGGTAGTTACTGCTAATGAGTGGATAGATAAGTGTGCAAAAACGTGGAAAAACGAGGACGGAATACAAAAGATACATTATTCTCAACAAGCACTAAACGGCAGAAGGGGAGCACATTCTGATTTCATAAAAACAGACGTTTTTTTGAAGTTTTATGAAGGCCTGGGGAAAAGGGACGTTGATATAATGCTTGAGGTCAAGGATAAGAACCTCTCAGCAGTAAAATGCAGCCTGCTTGTAGGCGGGGCTCTTCATGTGAAATTTCTAGAGCATGAATGGGCAAAATATAAGTATCTTGTGCTGTCAAAGTCTGCTCTGGTCTATAACAGTTTAAGGCAGCTTCTAAAGGATAAAAAAAGCCCAGATGCAGCTGCTTTTTACAGACTCATCGAGAGCGCTTTAGAGCAGCAGAAAGATATTGGCGCAGGCATCAATGCAGTCCAGCATATATGGGGGTATTTTAAAAAGGAAGCCACAGATATTGAAAAGAACAAATTCACCGTGCTCATCAGGGAGTTTTCTGAAGGTAAGACCGGGTATAAACTAATAAAGCGTTTTCTCTTCAGGATGGCGACAAAATATAAGCAAGAATACCTTCTGGATAGTTTGTATTTCTACATGGACTGACTGGTTCAGATCATAAAAATACCATTAGAAGAAAAAAATAGTAATTATAACATCATATACCTGCTATATGTGAAAATTTATGTAAAGTACAGTATACCTGTATCGAATCATAGCTTTTACCAGCCCATTTGATTGATTTTTACATAATATGTGTTTATACTTATATCATGGGGTTTATATTTAACTTATAACTATCATTGTTAGTTTTTATTATTTGTCTTTTTTAGAGAAGTGGAAATAACAACGACTTTGGTAGTTACGTATCTATAAGAGAAAAACAACAAAGGAAAAGACAGAATATTGGAGGCACAAATGGCTAAAATTCTGGTTGTCGATGATGAACAGAGCATAAGGTCTACTTTTGAGATTTTTCTTAGCAAGGAGGGTCACGAAGTCTTCTTAGCTGACGAAGTTGGAAAGGCAAAAAAGATAGCCGCGGAACAGAAGCTGGATCTTATAATCACTGATATAATAATGCCCAAAGCAACCGGTATAGAACTGCTGGGCGAATTTAATTCGAAAGAAGACAATATACCTATAATCGTAATGACGGGAGAGCCTACTTTGGAGACCGCAAAAGAAGCAGTGAGGTATAACGCAAACGACTATCTTATCAAACCGGTCTCAAAGGATACGTTGCTCAAAACAGTAAGGTATGCCCTAAACGAGAAAAGGCTGGTCGATAAGAAACTGCAGCTTGAAATAGAAAATGAAAAATACCGCAACAACTTAGAAAAGCTAGTACATGATCGTACACAGGCTCTTCAGAAGGCCGTAAACGGCACCATTGAGACTATTGTACAGATATTGCAGCATAAAGACCCGTATACCGTCGGCCATGTACGAAGGGTCGGTGCGCTCTCACTTGCTATAGCGGAAAAGCTGAATATGGATGACGAAAAAAAGAAGTGTATCTATTTTGCAGGCTATCTGCACGATATAGGGAAATTGTATATAGCGTCAGAGATATTATCCAAACCCGGTAAGCTTAGCGAAGGCGAATTTGCCGTAGTTAAAGAGCACGTCAGCAACGGATACGAGCTAACAAAAAACATCGAGCTGCCCTGGCCGGTTGCCGACATAATAATGCAGCATCATGAAAGGCTGGACGGAAGCGGCTATCCGAAAGGGCTCAAGGGAGACGAGATCGGGATTGAAGCACGCATTCTAGCAATAGCCGATGTTATTGAGGCAATGACATCTCACAGGCCATATAGGCCGGGGTTCGGCCTAAATATTGCGCTGGACGAGATAAAAAATAATATGGGAGTCTTATATGACAGAAAGGCAGCAGCCGCTGCGGTAGAGCTGTTCGAGAAAGACAACTATGATCTTTCGACCGCACTCGGCTCCATGCTGCTTTAGGGGAGTAGTTATGAAAGAACAGTTTTATAAGGATATTCTGGATAAAAGTCCTGTAGGGTATGCGTATCATAAGGTGCTGATTGATGAAAATAACATGCCTGTAGATTTCGTATTTCTTGAAGTGAACGAGGCTTTTTCAAGGTTGACCGGACTTAAGAGACAAGAAACTATCGGCAGGAAGGCAACTGAAGTTCTTCCGGGGATAGAAAAGCGAAAGCCAAACTGGATCAAGGTTTACGGAGAGCTTGCACTTTCCGGAGCCGAAAGAGATTTTGAGGGATATTCAAACACATTTAATGCGCCTTACCGTGCGAAAGCCTATTGCCCTGAAAAGGGTTATTTTATTTTGATTTTCGTTGACGCCTCAAAAGAAAAGAGCCTCGAAGACGAGATGGCTGAGTTTTATGAAATAAGCCCTTTCGAAATATACAAGTTTGACAGGACTGGTAAAATCATAGGCATAAACAGCAAAGCAGGAAGGAACAGCGGATATAACCGAATTGAGCTTCTGGACATGAATATTACGGACTTTTTGGTTTCAAAAGATAGTGTAAAGAATTTTGAAAGGCAGGTTTTTTCAGGGTCTGACAAGAAGGAATACAATTGGGAGTATCCGTACCTTACTAAGGAAGGGCATACGAGGTACGGAAGATGTACAATAGTGCGGCAGGAAGACGGTAACTTTGTAGGGTTCACCAATGACGTAACCGATTATTACATGAGCATGCAAGAGGAAGAAAACATTAAGCAGCAGTATAAAAAGCTGTTTGAGAATCTGAGCAGCGCAGCAATAATCTATGATGTTAAAAATGACGGAAAAAATGCTCAAGACTATATAGTAGCGGACATTAACAAGGTCGGATGTAAAATTGAAAACATAAGAAAAAAAGAAGTGTTGGGTATGAATTTGAAGAAATTCCGGCCAAAAGTTGAGGAGTTTGGAATTATTGAGAAGTTCTGCAGTGTGTATGAAACAGGAAAGCCGATTCACTTTCCGCCGGCGTTATATTCTGATCGCAAAGAAAAAAGATATTTTGAAAATGATATATTCAAACTGAATAAAACCCAGATAGTCGCACTGTACAGAGACGTTACGCAGTTTATGCAAGAGCATGCAGAGCTTGACGAAAACAGAAAAATGCTGGATAGTTATCTGCAAAAAGCACCTTATGGTATTTTTGTTGCCAATGCAGAAGGAAAATATAAAGATGTGAATGAAGAAGCGCAGAAAATGTCCGGATACAGCCGGGCAGAGCTGCTCACGATGGATGTAAACTCGCTTCAGGCTCCGGATACTAAAATACCGGGTTACAAGAGCTTTAGTATGCTCAAAGAAAAAGGCGCTATTGAAATAGAAAAGGATTATATCAAAAAAGACGGAGAGAGAAGAACGTGGTATCTGAGGGCAGCTAAGGTGAATGATGATAACTATGTTGGGTTCTTTAGGGATATTACTGCAGAAAAAGACCATATCATGAGATGTAAACTGTGTTAGATACTCCTAAAATAGATGAAGCTATTAGTGCCTTAACCACTATCACACGGAAGACTAATAATAAATCGAGTAAATCTGCCTTCTTCAGATTCTACGGCAATTTCGCCATTATGCTCTTTAATTATAACGTAACTTATCGAAAGACCTAATCCGGTTCCTTTGAATCTGCCTTTTGTAGAATAGAACGGATCAAAAATCTTAGTCATAGAATCCTTCGAGATTCCTCCTCCGAAATCTTCGACAATTAATCTTACCCATTTTCGTTTATTCAAAGTATATTGCATACAGTTGATATTAATAACCTTGTTTTCATCGTATTCACTGTATGCTTCGTTCAAAGCGTCTCTTGCATTTGAAACCAGGTTCATCAGCACTTGCTGTATCTGCTGGCTTCTACACTTTATTTTTGGAATATTTTTAGCAGTATTCACGTTTAAAGTAATCTCGTCACGTTTAATAATTACATTAATCAATGATAATGTTCCTGAAATAATATCCTCAATTCTAGTATATTCTTTTTCAAGATGGTTTTGTTTAGAAAAATCTAAAAGGTCTCTAACAATTACAGCAATACGTTCTGTTTCAGTGATTATTTCTTTAGCATAGACTTTGATATTTTTATCATCAGGAGCTGAGTCTAGAATAATCTGTCCATAGTTTAGGACACCGTTGATTGGATTGTTGATTTCATGAGCAATACCGCTTGCAAGCGTTCCAATAGATTCTAATTTATGTTTTTGGCTTAGTTTTGATGCCATCAAAGAAACCTTCTTTTCCATTTCTCTTTCTTGCAGAAATTGTTTTAAGTACCGCTTATAATTTATAATGCTAAAAACACATAATATAGGAACTACTACAAGTGCGATTAGAAATTCGCCTAACCAAGCTGAAATTGGAGAATATAATATGCCAAGATAAATAGTTGTGCAGATTAACGAAATCATCATTATAACACTGGAAGAATACGGATGTCGTATATATATTAGCGTGATTATAAATATAACAAGGTAGAATGCACTATAACTATATATCCCGGTGCTAAACATATATGTGACGAAGTAACAGCCGGCTAAGACCGATATAAAATGTATTGATGCTGTTAAAATACTCACGGCCAGCATTGCTTTTCTATCACCTTTTATTCTGCCAAGAAAATATAATGCCCCAGCCGATAACGAGCAAAAAACAATTAGCGAAATTCTTATGATAAAGAGTTCGTATTCCCAAGGAAGGCCGTTAAAAACTTCAAAGATAATAAATAAAATCTGTGAAAAACCTATGAGCCCAAGAAAAAGAATCAATCTTTTTGCGTTCTCATAAATCAACTTATTTTTAAATTCCATAAAGAGTTCTTCGCTGGGCCTATTAGAATTAAATATTTCCAACATATTTTAACCTGCTATTTAATAATCGGCAGTATTTATCTTGCTGTAAATGTTTGTATGACCTTCAATTAACAGTATAGTACTGATGGTTTGTTATGTCAAAAAAGTTACTTGTGTGTATTTTATTCATTAATAGTCTTAAAAGGATATGGTCATCCACAATTACTGTTGCATAGCTAAAGTGGATTTTTACAGCATTTATATTCTTTTAGTAGTGTTTCCACCAGAGCCGGCGGCTGGTATCCCGGTGCGCTGTGTGGCATGAATCAGGAAATTATTTTGCAGAGATAAGAAACATCAAAAAGCCCTCATTTTAAGGGCTTTTATTGGTGGAGCATAGGCCTCGAAATCACGGCTTCTTCATTGCTGAAAAAGTTATCTATTCTTCGAAAGCAAGCTTTTTGCGCAGCAGTGCAACATCAATGTTTCTTGGACTAAGATTGCTTTTTGCGGATAGTGCAGCGGCTAGACCTGCAGCTTCACCCTGAGAGATAACACAAGCCATTATTCTTGTGCTGCCGTTTGCCTCATGCGTAGCTGAAATATTTTTGCCGGCGACGATTAGCTGCTCTATATCTTTTGGCAATAAACAACGGTATGGTATTTCATAAGAACCGCCGTCTTGTATAAAAGTGAATTTAGTTCTACCGCCATTAGGATCGTGAATATCAATCGGATATGCACCCTTTGCAACGCCGTCGCTAAATCTACTGCTGCCTATAATATCGTCCTCTGTTATGATATAGTCCCCAAGTATATTCCTTGTTTCTCGAAAGCCAATCGGCGATGTAGTTAATAGCACAGCATCTTTGAATGCAGGAATGTTTTTCTTCATTAAGCCAAATATGCGCATTACATTACGCCTTTCCTGTATCTCAGCTTTCGTTACATCCTTTGCGTCCACACCAGACAATCCCGCTGCCCGGGTCGCATTCAAAAATACTTCTCCGTCCCGCATAGATACTGCTGTGAAAGTTGTTTCATGTTCTTCAGAATCAAAAATCATGTGTCCTGCAATATGAACCAAAGAGGGCTCATTCTGATTAACTTTGTTTTTCTTTATTATGCGTGTGTGCCAGTTCCCCCAACCTTTAATAACTTTGCCTTCTTTAAGGTCGACAACTAACCTTTCCAAATCAACATTGCCAATTCTGAATAGTATCGAACAATTTTGCCTGGAGTTGTTTTCAATAAAGCTGCCTCCTGCGTAATTTACCAAATCCGCATCGCCGGTGCAATCCACGAATACTTTGGCTTCTATGCGCTGTTTGCCGGATTTGTTTACTACTTCAACTGCCTTTACGCTGTTTGCGTCTTTGATTACATCGCAAATATAAGTATGGAACAGTATATCTGCTCCCGCTTCTAATACAAACTCCTGTGCAACATATTTATAATATTCAGGGTCAAAGGGGACAAGCGAGAATTGATATCGATCTGGCGTTTCGGGGGTATTCCAGTATGCGCCTGTCGAATATCCTAAGCATGCTCCATGTTCTTTGAGCCTTTCAACGAGTTCAAGGAAGATTCCTTTGTTGACCACTTGCCCGTTGGTGTCTAGAGACCCGAGAAACGGAATGCCGGATACTGCGATACCACCTAAGTGACCGTTTTGTTCTACGACAAGCGTCTTTGCACCTTCACGTGCTGCCGCTATTGCCGCAGCTACACCAGCCGTACCTCCGCCTGCAACAACTACATCATATTTCACTGAAATTATCTCCTTTGCTATTTAAGAATACATATAGACGTATATACAAATATATAATTATACAAAACTTAACTTTTGTCAATAAATATTTTTTATAATCGTTAGAAATCTATGGTTGTTGCACAAAATCGAACACGTGAATATTAATTGACCATTATAATAATATAAATGTATAATGATATTGACGTATATATTTGCGGAGGAGAAAATGGTTGATAAATCTAATGGAATTCCTGCATATAAACAAATCGCAACATCTATTCGAATGGATATTGCAAGAGGAGTATATCCTGAAGGAAGCAAATTGCCAAACGAAGATGAACTTGCGAGAATGCATGGAGTCTCACGTGGTACAGTAAGGCAGGCGATTGGCGATCTATCTAATCAGGGTATTGTTAAAAGAATACACGGCAGCGGAACTTTTGTATGCGAACCCGGTGATGTATGCAAGATAGAAACGGATCATTTCATATCTTTTTTAGACAGCCTTGAAAATGCCGGCGGGTCTGTAGACACAGTGGTTTTAGACAGGAGTATTACAAAACCGCAAGAACAGCTATGTGATGCTTTACCAGCGGGTATCGATTTATTTTCAATCAAACGGCTGCGAAAAAAAGATGGCAGGGCTATAATGTTTTCGATAGATATTATACCCGTGGACATTGCTCCGGGTATTGATGCAAAGTATAGAGATGATAAATCTGTTTATGATTTTTTAGAGAAAGAATATTCACTGCGAGTAAGCAAAGTCAAGCGCATTTTTTATGCCATTGCAGCAAACGGCGAAGTTGCCAAGGCGCTATCGCTTAAAGAGGGCGAACCGATATTTTATATTAAACAGCAGGCGTTCGATGACTTTGGCCGATGTGTTGACTTTGCCAACCTTTATATAAAAAGCGAATTGATGCATTTTTCAATTTTAACTTCACGGTAGATAGCTTGCAAGGCAAGTAATCAAAAAGCCCTGTGTAGGGCTTTTTGAAGGGGGAGCATTCGAATCAAATTAAGAACTTTTTTGTATTCTTAGGTGGGTTTGGAGTGACGATATTTCTATAGGCACTCTCTCGACTATTGAATACTTTTTTTAGCCAGGATGTCAAGACTCATCTGCACATATTTAGTAATTTTTTAGGCTGCGTTGCAGTTGTAGTTATTATAAGGGTAAATCATAGCCTTTCAGTTTTAGTTTTTTAGATATTACATGAGGCGTTTCTTATTTTTCTGAACCAAAACCACTATGATTACAATGGCTGTAATAATAAGCAATGCGCCGACAGCTGCTATAATCCATACGTAAGTGGGGATTATAGATCTGTAAAAAGGCTCTCGATAAGGTTCTTCAAAATGTTCATTCTCAGGACCCCAATCTTCGTGGAACTCCTCTGGCATCATATCCTCATGGAACTCCTCTGGCATCATATCTTCATGGAACTCCTCTGGCGGGGGCGGTGCAGGATCACCCTTAGGCTGGGGATTAGACGGCGGCTGTGGCACGGGTGCAGCTGTTGACTGTGGCGCTGCCACCTGGTTATGCTCAAAAGTCACATTGCTGTATCCGTAGTTATAGTTGTTATCTACAAAATACTCAATGACAATCGTTTTTGTATACTCAGTAAACATAATGCTTAGTTCACAATTGACCTGAGGTGTAATATTAACTTTAACGTCCTCATGCGCTCCGAGAGCAAGAGTTATATCACAGGGCAATCCTGAAGGAACATTCGGATCAACCAAATGTGTCTGCACCATCGTAGTGACCGGTATATTTTTTAGGCGGAACTCACACGAACCGTCCTTGCCTGTTGTTTTAGTATTTTTTCCGAATTGGATGCTTACACCTTTATAAGGCCCTTGCTGGTTTTTAACTACAAAACGTACGTCCACAGTAGCTGATGCCGCTGCATGTGCAGGAGCCGCAAGTGCGGGAGCTATAAATAGTGTTACCAATAAAAATACCAAAAGTGTTGTAATAAGTTTCTTAGTGTTATTGTTTTTCATGATTATCTCCTTTTATACTTTATTTTTTATGCAATAGGCATATGCCCCAGCATTAAAAGCAATTCATTGATACTATGCATGGGTCTTTTTTCTTGTTCAGTCTCATCACATATCCATGCTTGAATACGGACAATATCGTCTAGCTGGTGAATGGTTATTATTGTTTTAGCTTTTTCTTGAATACGGTTATAACAATATGTGACGTTATTTATATCAACTAAGTTTTCTGTGTAGGTTTTCGAGCACTTAACAAACTCGTTTTCTACTGCCCAGTCACATACTATTTTTTCTATATCGTGTTTTACACACAAATCTATAACCATCTTCATTTTCATCTTTTCAAACAACCTTACAAATATTTATTTGTTTCTCTTATCTTTATTATTGCAGTTTATTTTGCAAAAGAATAGTGAGCCCAAAGCTCACCATTCTTTCTATACAATCTGCTTAATTATCCTGCAAAACCATTGAATGTCACTTCTATTACCTTGCCCTGCCCGGGTGTTTCCATGACCATAATTACGGCAATATATTTGTGCGGCTGGATGTTCCAGTCATCTACATTCGGAGCCCATTTCATGTCTTCAGAAAGTCTCAGCAGGATGCTTTCTCCGGCCGGTGTTTTTATGCTCACGATGTCATTCTTAACAGATTCTACAGTACCCTCCACACCAATCTGCTCACCGATACCTACCTTTGGTTCTTCAGGTTTAGCCGAATCAGCAGGCTGCTCGTATGGCTGCTCGTATGGCTGCTCGTGTGGCTGCTCGTGTGGCTGTTCGTGTGGCTGTTCGTGTGGCTGTTCAAACTGTTCCTCATGCGGCTGCTCAAATGGTTGCTCAAACTGCTGCTCGTACTTTGGTGCAGGTTCTGTGTATTGTCCCGGATAGTACGCACATCCACAGAATGCAATAGCCAAAACTACAATGGTCAATCCAACAATTATTTTCTTATTCATAATAAAACCTCCATGTATTTTTTTCTTATTTGTAGTATCGCACTCTTTTTTTCAAAAAAAAAGTGAGCCCAAGGCTCACCATTTTTATTTTAATATCTACCGCCAATCTTCCGGCGGCCTAAATTCCATCTGTGGCAGCTCATTAACTTCCTTAGCAAAAAAATCCTCCATCCTCTGCTTATGCCTATTGTATGCGCTCATGTTATCTGCTAAATACCCTTTTAACGACCCTTCAGCAATGTCAATACTGTCTATCATTATAAATTGATTTGGTTCATCAAAAGGCGCTGCTATCTCTATAAAAAACCGTGCTTCTTCAAAATACTCTGGGATTTGGTATGCAGTATAAGCAATCTTACCGCTTTCGTTGTCACAAATGACCACATATACTGCACTATTTTCTTCATTTGTATAAATCATATAATCAAGCCACTGTTCTGCATTAACAATCGGTATTCCGGATAATTTTTTACCTGAAGTTGTCATTTCAGCATCCCTTTCAGGATCTGGAATTATGCACTCAAACTCTAATCTTGAAGTAATTTGATACTGGCTCATCTTAATCAATCCGCCAGGTATTGTTGTTTTCATACGAATATGAACGAGCATATTGTTTCCGGGCAAATATTCTAAACTGATCCCGTCTCTTATAACATGCAGTATACCATTCTCTACTTCAAACCTGCCATCAGGATTTTGGTAATCGACAATATATTGGATATCCTCTTCGTTTTGGAAATCAAGATCGAGTATCATCTCATACTCTTTATTGCCAGATATAACGCCAAAATAAAACCAAAGACCTCCAAGGATTATTAGCAAGGCAGCCGCACCGACTGATACCCTTGTTGTCAAAGCCATTTTGTGCTTTTTCCTTGGATTTTCTATAGCATCCATAAACTCTTCGATTGATTTATACCTTTTTGTTTGGTTTAAATCAGTCGCTTTTTCTATAATTGGGTCAAGCCAATCCGGAAGATATTCGTTAGATTCTTTTACAGGTCTTATTTGGTATGGGGGAGCAAGAAGGTTTTTCCCGGTAAGCATTTCATATAAAAGAAGTCCAGCAGAATATACATCGCTTCTTGAGTCGCTTTGCATTCCAGCCATGACCTCTGGAGCAGTATAGCCGCTTGTCCCTGCTAAAACAGTATCTCGAACGGATTCTTGATTGTAATACCTTGCAATACCAAAATCAATGAGCTTTACATTGCCATCTGGTGTGATTATGATGTTCTCCGGTTTTAAATCCCTGTATATGATCGGATTCGGCTTTGCGTTATGCAGAACTTTCAAAGTTTCACATATTTTCATTATAATTTCTTTGGCTCTTTTAAACGCCAAATACTCGTTTTTCTTTATCTCATCGTACAAAGTATTGCCTTCAATATATTCGCGTATAACAATAGTCTTATCTTCATAATCAAAGATCTCATGTATACCAGGGATTGCAGATAAGTTCATCTCCTGAATAGTTTTGAGTATATCGATAGAAGTTTTGTTTAGTGCCGGGTACACTTTGGCAGCGTACAGTTTGTCAGAAAACATAACCAGATGGACTTCGCCTTCGCCGCCGGAAGATAAAAGTTTCTTATAAAGATATCCTTTTTCACCAAGAATTTTCAAAGCCTAAATTCTCCAATCCGACTTTATTCAACATTTCGTTGCATTCCATCACCGATAGGCTGTTATTAAAACAATATATTATAATTGCATCGCGCTTGTTTTTTGCATAAAGCCCAGGATAATCACATGCTTTCAAATACCATTGCACATCCGAAAAGTCCATACCAAGTGCTAAAAAAATTCTAATTATATATCTTCTATTTGGTGTTTTTTTGTTTGATAATATATCAAAGAAAAATCGCTTATTGATCCCGCTGCTTTTAATTACCTTCGCTTTTGTAAAGTTTCTATTTGCTATCTCAAGTTCTATGTATTCACCAATTGTCAGGAGGTTAAAAGAATCCTTGCTTTCCTCGAAAAACTCGGTTAAAGATTTTGTGGCAGATAATTTATCCAATATATGCTCAGTATCTATCCCCATTTTTTTCTCCCTGTTTATAAATATTATTGTATCATAAATTAATAAATATAGAAATGTTTTATTCGGCGTTCAATCTGCTTTTAAATATTGCTTCGACAAAAGATGTTTTGACTCTAAATAAACAATTTAAAAAAGCACTGCATATTACAATGCTTTTTTACTGGTGGAGCATATAAATCTAAATAAGAACTATTTTGTGTTTTTAGGCGGGTTTGGTTTAACAATTCTGCTTCAATAAAAAGCTATTATTTGCTAAATTTACGCTTATCCTCTGGGTGGTCAAGACACGCTCTTTTACTTCTAATTAGCATTAACAATTCAAGTATATTTAAGGCTTCCAAATGGCGCTCTGGAGCTTCGAGGCGTACGCTTAAGGGTTAATATTGAAAACTAGGAATAACGCTTTTTACTAAGAGATTGTTATGGCAAAAACAAGATTCCTTAGAAACTACTCTGCCAGTTTGCAGTTAAGGTTTGGCGGAGCATATGCATAATAGAAGCTTGATTTGTGAATGCCAAAAGTTATCTAATAATTGACTAGAGTAAGTCGACTAAATTTCTTCTTGACGAAGTATATAATTGTTTTGCTTTATCAATCAATAATTCCATATCAAATGTTCGATTATCCATGATCTCGATAATACGAATTAGTTCACGATTGAGCTTTTCCTTATCTTTACACGTTCTATAGAAACTCATTTTATTTTTTACTCTCATATACTCTTCAATTACTATAGACGATTGAATACCTAATTTTACGTTTATCATCTTAACGACATCATCTAGTTTACCTAAATTTTTTGCGTATTTTTCCAACTCAATTGGACTAATCAGTATAACATTATCGTTATTTATATCTATTATTCTAACGTAATAGATTTTTTTTTGTATTTCAATTTCAACCTTGCTGTTAATTCTTTTTTTACGCAATTCTTTCCCCGCCTTCGTTAAATAACCTATTTCACCTTTTTCGACATCGTACTTCAATTTTTTAACAAATGTGCGTGTATACTCTTTATTTGTTTCAAGATTCAAAAACCGAAATTGACTATTGATTTCGATTAGAGGTTCTTGAAGATTCTTAAATACTTCAATTAGGAATCTTATATATATTAACAGTATGCCCATATTAAACACATAGTTCGCGATCTCAACAGATAGCTTTATTAGCTTTGTATTTTCATCGTTATCCCCAAAATTATCACGATCAAACATTCCTAATTGTCCTACTCCTAATTTCGTAACGTAGTCATCCCAGGTTTCGAGACTGTCAGTGCCTACAGAATGATGTTTCAAAAACAGCTTTGCATCCTCAATAATTTTTTTTACATTTGTGTCTTTACTAAAGGAAAGCAGGAATTTCAGATACGCAGAATTGAATGATGCGTAAACGGTAGATAATTTGAAACTATCTCTGAATGAACCCATTCCCAGTCTACAATTTTTCGAACATTTAACTAATAAAACCCATTCGTGAATAATATTCAATTCTGCGCATAAAGCCATACATATATCGCCTGAAGAATAGCATGACGCAAGCATCATAAGCCTATCCAAATTCAACGGATGCCCTTTCATGTCCTCGGGCATTTCACTACTATGTTTCACAAGATTACCAAATGTTTTCCCAAGTTGTTTAGCTAGATATTCTGCGTTATCCTTTAGCGACAATCCTTTTTTCTCTGGTATTGTATTAATTACATATTTATTGCTGCTGTTTGATTTCTTGAGCAGTTTCGTGCAATTATGACTTAAAAACCAATCTCGTTGGTCGTTAGGGAAAAACTCGGTTCCATTGTTTTCAATTAGGATTGCTCCAAGCAAATAGAAGCCAATATTTACAGCATTCGGATCATTGTACTTTGTTGTAAAGTCAATAAATTTGGCCTTTGCTCCGATTCTATAGAAAATAACAGCGAGCTTCTCTACTAGCAACCTATCAAAACCTTTAGAATAATCATAGTGATTACTACGACAAAATGCATTGAGAAAAACATAGAATAAATAATTATTGCCCTCAGTACGCTTTCCAAGTTCCCCATGCCGATAGGATCTGAAATAATAACCACTAGAGGAGCTAATTATCGGAACAGAGATACCAAGATCGTTACAGATGTCTAGACAGATTCCGAGTACAGCTTTGGTTTTGTTATTTAGCTCGATGTTTAGTTTGTGACAAAGAAACTCAGCAATAGATTCAAATGAAATCCCAGTTAATAAACGGTTATTTAAAAGAGCCTCATGCCCTTCTCTAGTTGAATTCCGTCTCGCGGGCAACTCCCTTTTTTCAAACATATTAATAAATACTTGTCGAAAGGCTGAAAGAACATTATATCCAGAAACATCAATTCCGCTTAATATATCGGCGAATTCACTATTTTGATTAATATACTCCATTTTGATTCTTTTTTCATATGGCTTTATGACCATATCTCTTAATAAGGCAGTCAAGGGTTTAGCTATTTTCTTTCCAAAAAGATTAATTAATACTGCATCGTTAAACGCATATTTCTCTTTATATCTTGATAGAGTTTTGTCTATTAAGAGCCTCCCAAAAGATAGAGATAAATAATACTGAATAAATCGCAGCTGTATCAAAGGGCTTTCCATAAACTTCATACATATTTCATAATTATCTTTATGTTGTATAAAACTAATGAGATACATAAACAAATCATTTATATCTTTTTTATGAAGCGCCTTCAATAGAACTAGAGGTAGTATCTTAATCTTCTTATGTAATTCAGTACTCTCTGTAACATATAATCTTGCCTTCACAACATCTAAAACATCGAGAAATCCACGTCCAACAATTGATAAAAAATCTTGGGCAAGGCTCTCGTCAGCCGCAATCGAATATTGTTCAATTTCATACATTTTGTCTTTCTTTAAACATATTGCAGTTATTTGACCATCATTTAATAGCAGATTAAAATCAGTATTACTAACTTCTATATAGGCAGTTTGTGGGAAATCAATAATATAGGGTATGGGAACCGACGCAAACGCTTCGACTTCAGTAATGCAAAAATTAAGAACCTGCTGTTCCGAGAAATAATTCTGTATATAGTCAGGAACGATTAAATTCTTCTTCCAATTATCTTTATCAGCACAGAAAACAAATATCTTGTGTTCGATATTATTCCTTAATAGCTTATCCTTGATATTTTTCAAAGTGGTACCAACAATAAAAGTATCATCAACAACTAGCACTTTTTTTTCTTTGAAGTATTGTATATCAAGGTCTAAAACTCTATCACTCACTACTTCACCAGTAGGCTTTTGTATTCCAAGATAATTGAAGAGCTCAAATAAACAAATCGCTTTTCTAGCTAGCAATATAATAATATCAGCATTTTCATTTTCAATTTTTTGTGCAAATATATTCAACGAATCGATAATATCTTCTGTAAAAAGATTTCTAATCTCTTTATTACGCTCAGTTCTATTCAACTTGTGCTCCCCCAATATATTTTTTTGTAGTTTGCCCAATAGCATCAATCACGCTATCAATATTTTTATTCGTCTCCAATATTTGCCTATGCAAAATATCATCACCTTCATCATTGTCAATAATTGTTATTATTGAGTAAAGATCGTTTTCGAGAAACTGATTTATGACATCTGGAATATCATTCTGCTCCGTATCTCCCATAGTACGAATTATATAGGTTGTCGAATATTGATATAGTGTTTTCATCGATATGTATAGCTCAAGTAATTCATCAATGCTGAGTAATCCTTTGGAAATACCAGTAGCCATATGTCTTGCTGTTTTTGTTTTAAGCGCGTATAAATTCGATACGAATTTTTCATATGAAGAAAGATATCTGTTGAAAACTTCTTTCCTGTGCATGAAATTCAATTCATACTTCTTCCTTTTTCCATCATATCGGCTAATTATAAATGTTATTCCAATAAACACTATAACATTAAAAAACCCTGATACTCCTGATAAGTAAGTACCGAAACTTGCCCAAGCAGTATTGTCTAAAGAAAAACTACTATAGACTATATAAGGGCCTATAGAGAATAAGGCTACAAATAGAGCTGACAATACCCAAATTAAGACGC
The DNA here is from genome assembly GCA_963666505.2 of Christensenellaceae bacterium. Lineage (GTDB taxonomy): Bacteria > Bacillota > Clostridia > Christensenellales > SZUA-584 > JABGQS01. The sequence goes on from CAXXXL010000003.1 coordinate 1,248,562, forward strand.
TCTTTTTCTTCATAAAACACTTCCTTCCATTTAACAAAACAAGAACAGTGCAAATCAACAATTCAAATCCAAGCACCAAAGATATAATGCAATATTAGTACCACTATATGGCATATTTAGATATTTTGCAACAGTATTTTACTGCTCCTGTAATAATCGCAATTTCGTACCGCTGAAATGGAGCATATGAATCTAAAAAAGAAATTTTTTGTCTTTCTTGGTGGGTTTGGGGTGACGGTTTTGTTTAATTAAAACACAGCTTATTATTTTTAAATGGAGCCATACGGTGGATTCTAGGTTACTGTTTGTTTCCGGGCATGGCTTATATACCAAGCAAATTCAAGACGCTTAGGTGGCGTTCTGGAGCTTCCAGGTAGTGCAAAGTGTTCGCCTTAATATCATGGAGCGTTTGTACTCAAAAGCAAACACCTTTGTGTTCATTGGTGGGTTTTGGTATAAATATTACATTTACTTAAAGAGAGTTATACAAGGTGCACCAGAGTTATCCCGACAGTCCAGTTTATACAAATTTAGTTGGTCTGTATTATTCATAAACTATAGCTAAAATGCGTCATATGGCTTCCTGTGGCTTGGTGTTGTTCTATGCTAACTATATTGAACTGTCCAATATTTTTTACATATTGAAAAATATGATATACTACATTAAAAAGTTTATAGTAGGAGATCTGATGTTTCAGAATTACGAATTAGTCATAGAACTGAATAAAATTCGACATAGATTTAAAGGGCATCCAACGAAAATAGATGCCTTAATAACAACGATAAATGAAATTGAAGATATAAATGTAAAAGCAATAATATGTTCAGTTTTGAAAGCATATTGACCCCACCCCACAGAATTGTACAAATTGAAAGTGGTGAATAGCAGCTGATATAATAAAACACGAGGTGAAGAGAAATGTCGAAAAGGAATTATACAGCTGAACAGATTATTAGCAAGTTAAGAGAAGTAGAGGTGAAAATCAGTCAGGGCATATCGGCAGCCGAAGCTATCAGAAGCATTGGCGTAAGCGACCAGACATATTACCGCTGGCGCAAGGAATATGGCGGTATGCGTACCGATCAGGCTAAACGCATGAAAGAGATAGGAGAATATACGGTTAAAGAAACTTGTAGCAGAGTTATCGCTTGACAACGCGATTTTGAAGGAAGTATCACGGGGAAACTTCTAAGCCCTGCCAAACGCAGGGCAGCTATTGTATGCGTACAGGAAAAGCTTACCGTATCCGAATCTAAAGCATGCAGGGTTATAGGACAGTATAGAAGTACACAGCGATATGAGATCAAGAAGCTGCCTGACGAAGATATATTAACATCCAGGATAATCGAACTTGCCTGCAAATATGGACGCTATGGATATATGAGAATAACAGCATTATTACAAGCTGAAGGATTCCATGTCAATCATAAGCGTATAGAGCGAATATGGCGTGAACAAGGGCTAAAAGTGCCTCAAAGGCAGAAGAAGAGAGGCAGGCTCTGGTTGAATGACGGTTCATGTATAAGACTAAAACCAGAGTACAAGAACCACGTATGGAGTTACGATCTTGTATTTGATAAAACCACAGATCATAAAACATATAAGATTTTAAATATAATAGACGAATATACAAGAGAATGTATCTGCACATATGCAGCAAGAAAGATAAAATGGGCAGAAGTACAGGAACAACTGGCAGAAGCTTTCTGCTCCAGAGGAGTACCGGAATATATACGATCAGATAACGGCAGTGAATTTACTGCTAAGAAGCTTAGAGAATGGCTTGACCGATTAGAGGTGAATACCACCTTCATCGAACCGGGCAGCCCTTGGGAAAACGGATATATAGAATCATTTAACGGTAAAATGCGTGATGAGTTGTTAAATGGAGAATTATTTGATACGATGTTTGAAGCAAGAATCATTATTGAGCAATGGAGGCACGAATACAATACAATCAGGCCTCACAGCTCACTAGGATACCGGCCACCGGCGCCGGTGGCAATACTACCAAAAGAATATCAATGCTGCAAAAATTCACTTTCAGCTCTGTAGTATTACTGGGGGTAGGTCAGGTTTCCAGAGGAGTTAGTAAGCGAACTTCAAGACTTGGCTACAGCTACAGACATATCTTTCAACCAAGTGGTAATTCAATGTTGCGAGTATGCTTTGCGCTATCTACCGGAACAAAGTACAGAGGAGTAATCACATGTTCTATCGCCCATTACTGGTGCATATGAGCGCTTCTATTTACTAACACTATAAACATACGCCAGCATATGCGGACTGCCCTATGGCGCCGTCACGACTCCCTGTCGCTATAGGCTATTTTTTATGCTTTTATCTCTATAATCTATATACGGCTAAGCCTCACCTTGCTATAATGTTAATATATTCCATTTATTGAGGTGACTATGCAAACATTTATAAAAATAGAAAAAGTTGATTCTGATGATATGGATTTATATATCAATTTAATATCCAACGAAAATCTTATTTGTCGAAATTGTGCCAATGCTACCGGGTTAGTGCTAACATGTGAAAACTTTTCTAAGCATAAACCTAACACTGTATTCTACTACAACCATTGCAATGAATATATCAAAGAGCAGTTATCATCCTCTCTGGCGTCTTTAAGACAGCCTTGATGCACAATAGCATATATTGTGCTTTGCATATTATTTCGGCTGCGCATTGACGCCTCAGATGGATGGGATAAGCACATGGGTAATGCCCAATGTATAAAAAACAAAGCATAATATAAAGGAGGAATACTAATGAATAAAAAGCACCAAAAATCAAATCCAACTCGAGAAGATGTAAATGCCTATTTCAGCTGGAGTGCAGAGACAGGCGTATTATGCAGCTTCACGAATAAAGACTTGGTCTGCCATGATTGCGTTAATTTAATTAAGGATAATCTAGTATCTTGTAAAATATATAATGTGAAACCAGACCACATTTATTATGATAAGGGATGTGAAAATTACGAGAAGGAGTGAGCTTCTGATCCATCAAAATCAATGTTACTAAGCGCGCTTAATCGATAATCAACGACACGCTGTACAAGCTTTAAACACGTTTTTATAGACATTCATAAACAAATTGCTCATCTTATTTGCATAGTCCTTTGCATCGTATGTATGGTCCTCAAAAAGTCATTAACAGCCGCCAATATAATTTTAGAGAATATAAATAAATATAACTAAAAAAAGGGTATACAAAAATCCTTCACTTTATTCACCTCATCATAGCATATCAGTATTCTACTAATTAAAAAACAGAGAGCATTAAAACGCCCTCTGCTTAAGTCTGCACAGTGTAACAAGTGCATAATTTTTCCATAACTTTTATTTTACCATTGGCTTTAACTTAATACCTCTAAATCCTACACCTTTGTTCTTTCTACTGCCATCGAAACCTCTTTTTACTAATTCCTCCGTTATAGCCTTTGAAGATAGCGATGGACGATTGTACTTATATGCCCACTGAAGGTAACGCATTACAATTCTAGACGTCGGCGTCCAAGTTGTTTTTTCAATCACAATGTTTTCATTAATAAAGCATTGGAAATGATCAGCAGTCTCGGCATATTTTTTAGTTGCTTGCTTAACCTTTTTCGGCGTATCTTCCTTTATTCCGATATCATTATATTTCTCCATTGTTTCCATGATATTATTCAACAAAGACGATGTAGCGTTCTCACAAGCCAATTTTTCAACCATGTCCACATCAGCTTCTTCCGATGTGAATTGTACCTCGAAAGGTATGACGATCACCCTGCTACTCATAAATAAGGTTGGGTCATCAACGTTTGGCAAATGATTTGAGTTAAGATAGAAAACACCTTGATTTATAAAATCATAATAGTCGCCGTAAAGAGGTCTTGCAGAAATTACATCACCACCAGTCAAAGCTTTGATCATTGCAGCATCCAAATCGTAATTATTAGGAGGCTCCGCAATATTTATAAATCTCTTGCCTTTTAACTTTACGAGTTCTGGACTCGCATTTCCACTTCTCCTGTACTTTTGTTTGGCAATCGTTTCAGGTTGTGTTGTCGTCCCATAGTCACCAAAAAAATTCAATGCACTATTCGCAAACGTACTTTTGCCATTACGTGTTGATGAACCAAAAAGGATAAACATTACATCGTGTTTAGGTTCACCCATCATCGCATATGCCAACATTCTGAGAAGGTATATGCAACGCTCTTCGTCGCCATCCATAATGGACAATAAGAACTTATCCCATGTTTCATCCTTAACCTTCGGGTTAAAGAACACATTCGCTTGTTTCGTCTGCATATACTTTTTGTCGTGCGGTAAAAACTCTCTTGTTTTTAAATCAATTACACCATTTTTTACGTTAAAATATCTTGCATTCATATCAAATTCCTCCATTTTAATAGTAATATCAGGTCTGCTTCTTGCCGCTTTCAGCATATTCCCCATTCCGGCATTGGACTGTAGGTATTTAAACCACTTTCGATACATATCAAATTGTTCTCCCTCTTCGATTTTATCCAACAATTTGGGAAGATAAATCGATACAAGAGCCTTCACTAATTCGTTGATTTGTTCTTGATCATCGGCTTGCCATATACCTTTGCATCCATCCCATAGATAATATTTTTTCAGGGTTGGTACATATTTAACAAATTCTTTAAACACCTCAACAAAGATATCTCCCGCTCCAATATCCGTACACTGGAAATCAAGTAATTCAATGTCTTTCAATCTTCTTCTGATAATTTTTTTATCCACTATTACTCCCTCCTACTATTAATCTCATGGTGATTACCTCCTTAAATATATTTTATTTAATGCTGTTTTAGATAAGCCCAAGGTTTCTTTAAGATGCCTCAGGGTAACTTAACAACATAAATTGTGTGCTTATAGCTAGATAACTCAGCAACGCTCTACGGTCTTCCTACGTCCTCTGTTGCAAGCAGTATATTTTATATGCTTGGCTCGCTCGAACTTTCATTTTTGTTTTGCTCAAATTGCCAAGATTCAAATTCTTGCATGTGCGTTTCTACATACTGCTGAACATCCCTATAGAGAAGCTGGGCAAATTCCTTCAACAACTCGTCATCAGTTTTCACTTTCTGCTTAATCACTGCTCAGCCTCCTTTCTCGAAATGGTCACTATGTTTACCGAAAAATTAATACCATATATTATGTTTACTTTTTTCTGTATTTAGGATACACTGTATATAGGACAGGAACAAGACCACTGTATTAGAGGTCTTAAAGACATCCAAAGAAAAACCGAAATGTATTTACCAAAGGAGAATAAATTATGGATACGAAAAGCAAATCAGAGAGTAACGATCCCTATAACGACAAATCGAGAAAGCTAACCGCCACTAGATTAAAAGAATTGCGTCAAAGTCTCACGGACGAAAATGGTCGAAAATACTCGCATGCAACTCTGGCGCGGAAAATCAAAGAGAAATATGGATCAGGTGCAATATCTGATAAAACGCTATTAAACTATGAAATTACAGATAAAGGTCATGACAAGTATAATGTTGTCTTTGGTATGAAAATTCAAAACTTGGTGTTACTTGCAGACTTTTATGACGTCAGTTGTGATTATCTACTTGGGCGAGAAAAAAAGCAAAATAAATTAATTGGACAAGCTCGCATGGAAATGGGCTTAAGTGCCAATGCCGCCGAAGTGCTTTTCCAACTCAAAGCAAAGGGTAGCCACTTCGCTGGACGCCCCGACGTTATAGATACCATAAATAGAATGATTGAAACTATCAACATCTTAATTGAAACAGCGGGGTATACTGAACATTCATTGAACACAGATGCATCAGGCAAAAGTAAGATGAGCGCAACAGGAATTCGTTATGAGGATGGACTAATTAACCGCATCAACGATTATATTCGGTTTACTTGTGAGCCACAGGAAATTGATACAAAAAATAAGCTCGAAGGCAAAACTTTGACAAGTCGAAATATACTTGACCAAGATGTTTTATCAAAATTATTGTTGTTAGAAATTAACGAAGACCTCATATCCTTAAGACGTAAGTTTCAAAATCGCTAAATTGTAAAAGAGGTAATAACAATGACTAATATCGTAATATATGCACGTTTTAGCAGTCATAGTCAAACAGAACAATCAATAGAAGGACAACTGAAGGTATGCCATGCTTATGCCAGCCAAAACGGGTACACAGTAATAGACGAATACATAGACCGCGCATTTAGCGGTACAAATGATAAACGACCTGAATTTCTACGAATGATTGAAGACAGCAGGCATAAGAGGTTTAAGTACGTTCTCGTTTACCAGCTAGACCGTTTTGCCCGAAATCGTTATGACAGCGCAATTAATAAAGCCAAGCTCAAGAAAAACGGTGTGAGGGTGTTATCCGCCCGCGAAAACATTTCTGACGATGCAAGCGGTATTCTTATGGAAGGCATGCTTGAAAGTATGGCGGAATACTACTCTGCTGAACTGTCGCAGAAAATAAATCGAGGTATGGATTTAAACGCATCAAAATGTCTCTTCAACGGGGGTATAATACCGCTTGGTTATTATATTGATAATGAGAGACGCTTTCAAATCAAAGATGATGAAGCACAAACTGTACAAACAATTTTTAACATGTATGTTAAAGGCTCTACTATGAAAGAGATTATTGAACACCTCAATAGCCTATATATCAAAACCTCCCGTGGTAATGACTTCAATAAAAGCAGCATCCGCAAAATTCTGACTAACAAGCGGTATAGCGGGCACTATGTATTTAAAGACTACGATGTTCCTGACAGTATTCCTCGCATAGTATCTGATGAAATTTTTAATCAAGCGAAACTGATATTGGACAAAAACAAAAAAGCGCCTGCTAGGGCAAAAGCAAAGGAAGCGTACTTGTTGACGACAAAGCTGTTCTGCGGATTGTGTGATAGTCCTATGATTGGTATAAGTGGAACCAGCGCAACAGGCAAGACCTATTTTTATTATACCTGCAATAAAAACAAAGACGAAAAGTGTAAAAAGAAAAGTGTGAGTAAAGATTATCTCGAAAATTTGGTGGTGTCAGAAACAAAGAAGCTGCTCACTACCGAGAAAATCAATGTTATTGCTAAAGAGATAGTCGAGCTATGTAAAGGAGAAAGCAACACGCCAACGATACAGAGGTTGCAGCGTTTAATAATAGAAAATGAGAAAGCCACAAAGAATCTTATTAAGGCTTTAGAGCAGGGAAAGGCGATTGATGTAATCGCAGACTCAATTGAAAAAAGGAAGCTGGAACTTGAAGAATTAAAAAAGCAACTTGTACAAGAGAACATAAAGTATCCAATTTTGACATTGAGAGAGGTGAAGTTTTTCTTCAACCAATTTAAAAATGGAGAGGTACATGACATAAAATATTGTGAGTCTCTAATAAACATTTTCGTGCGTAAGATACACCTACATGAAGAAAAAATGACCATCCTGTATAACGTACAAGACGGTCTTAATTCTGTTGTCCTAAAGCCAAATAGTTTGTATAAGGACACAATGGTGGAGAATACGAGACTCGAACTCGTGACCTCCTGACTGCCAGTTATAAAGTACTGATTTGAATAAGGTTTATGTAACATTAAAGAACATTATTTAGAGGGGATTCTAGGCGGCTGGTTTTTATACAGTTGCTTCTAATTCCCTTTGTTTTTATTGGCGTTGCAGTACGGTTGCAGTACTTTTTAAGGATAGAGTAATTTGCGCATGGCCCTCCAAAGTTTTAAGCGGAAAGTGACAATTAGACCACTTCCTACTTGTATATTTCTGTAAGTTGAAGTAAATTTTATCACGCTCCTATTTCTAATCAACATTTTTTTAAAAAAAATATTGACATATTATCGCAAAAAGAATAAGATATATCCAGAAAATCAGACTAAAATTTATGGCTTATTTATACTAATTATTCAGTGAAAAGCAAACCCGAGTGAAAGCCGGGGGCGCAAAGCAAGAAGTCTAAGGCGCATAAAAAGCGCTAAGATAGTTCGGCCGCCTCATCTTGTTGAGTGCGGTTTTTTGTTTTAAATATTATTTTATTTAGTATAAACAAGCTAAAGAAAGAAAACTTGGTGAAAAGCAAACCCAAGCGAAAGCTGGGGGCGCAAAGCATGAAGTCTAAGGTGAGTTTATCACTATGATGGTTCTGCCGCCTCATTACTTGAGCGCGGTTTTTGTTTTAAAAACGGCAACCCATATAATGAAGGAGAAAGATCATGAAAGCAAAGAGATTATTAACGGTTCTGATGGTAGCTTTGATGCTGTTGACGTTATTGCCAACAAGTGCATTTGCATCGGTGAATTCTACTCAGATAGATAAACCTGCACTAGAAGATGAAACTGGGGCAGACGGTGAACCAGCGCCAACGGATGAACTGGCACCGACGGAGGAGCCAGCGCCAACTGAGGAGCCAGCGCCAGCGCCAACGGAGGAGCCAGTGCCAACGGAGGAGCCAGTGCCAACGGAGGAGCCAGCGGCAATGGACGATCCGACACCTATATACACACAGAAAGAAATAGACGCTGCCTTAGCAGAATTGGAAGCAGCATATCCGACACTGGAATCACTGCTTTCAGCATATCCGACACTGGAATCGCTGCTTGCTGATTATCCGATGCTGGAGGGAGTTGTTACAGTTTACTTAGAACTAGAGCAGGAACCAAAACCGTTAGCGGAACCTGAATTTGAAGATCCAGATGGTCTTGGCGCTCCTGTATATGTTGGCGATGTTAAAAAGCCTGTAATTCCATCAAAGTCTTCAATGTCGGTGGAATCAGTTGGGCTGGTCGAAGCATATACAAGTTCTGTCAGCGCACCGGTATGGCCTGCGCAAGGTGCAGTATATGTTGATAAATCGGCTTCAGGTACCGGTACTCCAGGAGAATATCAGATAGATCTTGAAGTTTTTGGGAAGAACACAGAATCAACATCTGATATTGTTCTTGTTCTTGATGATTCGGGAAGCATGAGCGGAAGTAAGCTTATAGAGATGAAAGCAGCTGCTAATGCATTCGTTGACGGATTGATAGATGGCAGTGGCAATATTAGAATTTCCATTGTCACAATTAACGGTGGGCCTGGTACAGGGGTTCCGGGTGTTATTGCATCTTTTACATCCAATGCAAGTACCCTTCATTCTGCAATAAACGGAATCAGCGCAAGTGGTGGTACAAACATCCAGGGCGGTTTTTATATCGCGCGTGGGCTTATAAATGGAAGCTCAGCGGACAATAAGAGCGTTATACTTATGAGCGACGGCGATGCTACATACAGCTATGAGCCGGTTGTAGATTCTCCGGAATTAATAGGAGAATATTGGAGTTGGGGAAGTTGGTCATGGATTGGTGAATGGGATCCAACAGAAAGCGAATATGATTCTGATTTTTTCCACAGCCCTAACGGATATAACTATGGAAATGTAACAGGTTCGGGCGGTTCTGCTAGCTACAACTATAATTATACTTATAAGGCTACATCGCCGGCATCAGGTAGGGAATATACATTTTCCGTTACCAGAACGCTTAAGAATTCGATTGCAACGATAAACGAAGCCGACTATATGGCGAGCGATGTTAATATATATACGATCGGTTTTGATATATCCATTGCTGGCGGAGATGTGCTTGAGAGTTGCGCAACCGGCGGTCATTACTACGCGGCCGTTCCGGGAGACCTTTCGGGCGTCTTTAATGCAATAGGTTCTCAAATACTGTATGCTGCAAAAGATGTCACGGTATCCGACCCAATGAGTGATTATGTAGACCTAGTAGTTGCGGACCCGGCCAACCCGAAATGGGCAATTGCTGGGACACCGGCAGCCTCAACGGCTGACGTAGTTGTGACATCGGGTACAGTTGCATTTGCATTTGTCAGTGGCAAATGGAGTATTACTTGGGATATACCTGCAATAGCGGAACAGTATGAAAATGACGGCTTTACTCCAAAAGGCGAAACGATAACCTATATGATAAGGGTAGACCTTGATACAACTGAACCAGGGCACTTATATCCGTCAAATAAAGATACTTATGTAACTTATACAGATGTATTCGGCGACCCTGCCGAAAAAGTGGCGTATGAGGATTGGAGTCCTGGTGATTTCACAATTCCTGCCGTAAGCGACGGAAACGGCTCGATCCAGGTAGTTTATTACAGGGTCAATTCTTTGGGACAGCCTGTAAACAGCCTGGGACAAGTTCAGCCGGGTATTTCTACTGCTTATGTTATAGATACTTTCTTCCATGAAGAAGGAGGAAGCACAGCGTTAATCCTTCCGGGTGATTATACAGTTACTACTGATACTATTGCTACTGATGGTGGAGGAGCGACATACTCTGCATACATTCCAGGCGCTTCACAAATTGTAAATCTTACATCAACGAATACGACTGAAACGATATACTTCGGTTTTACAAAAGACCTTTTCACAATAACATTCGATCTTGCCGGTAAGGGCACAAGTTCGGATACACTTTTATTTTCAGATATTGAATCGGGAGCACCCTTCCCGGCTACTCCTGCTGTTACTTCTAACGACGGATACAGCTTTACGGGTTGGTTGCCGAGTCTTTCATCACCACCGACTATTGTGACTCAGAGCCAAACTTATGTAGCTCAGTATGATTTAATAGAATATCCGATTACATACAATCTGGACGGAGGTATACAGGTCGATCCTATGCCTAACCCTTCTAGTTATACAGTAGAAACGCCGATGTTCACGCTGCATAATCCGACAAAAGAAGGCTATACGTTTGAAGGATGGGAAGGAACGGATATTACAGGAGCATCAACTATCGTAACTGTTTTTGAGGGTTCGACTGGTCCGAGAGCATATACGGCGACGTGGATTCCGAAGCAGTACCTAATTGATACAACGGTAACAAACGGTACGATAGATCCGGTCGATCCGATGGTGAACCACGGAGCGAGCCAGACTATCACGTACAGCCCGAGCGCAAACCATCATCTGGTGAGCGTAATGGTGGACGATACCGATGTAACAGCGGGCAACGAGACGAGCTACACGTTCACTAACGTGACAGAAGCTCACAAAATAGTAGTAACGTATGCTATAGACCAGTACCTAATTGATACAACGGTAACAAACGGTACGATAGATCCGGTCGATCCGATGGTGAACCACGGAGCGAGCCAGACTATCACGTACAGCCCGAGCGCAAACCATCATCTGGTGAGCGTAATGGTGGACGATACCGATGTAACAGCGGGCAACGAGACGAGCTACACGTTCACTAACGTGACAGAAGCTCACAAAATAGTAGTAACGTATGCTATAGACCAGTACCTAATTGATACAACGGTAACAAACGGTACGATAGATCCGGTCGATCCGATGGTGAACCACGGAGCGAGCCAGACTATCACGTACAGCCCGAGCGCAAACCATCATCTGGTGAGCGTAATGGTGGACGATACCGATGTAACAGCGGGCAACGAGACGAGCTACACGTTCACTAACGTGACAGAAGCTCACAAAATAGTAGTAACGTATGCTATAGACCAGTACCTAATTGATACAACGGTAACAAACGGTACGATAGATCCGGTCGATCCGATGGTGAACCACGGAGCGAGCCAGACTATCACGTACAGCCCGAGCGCAAACCATCATCTGGTGAGCGTAATGGTGGACGATACCGATGTAACAGCGGGCAACGAGACGAGCTACACGTTCACTAACGTGACAGAAGCTCACAAAATAGTAGTAACGTATGCTATAGACCAGTACCTAATTGATACAACGGTAACAAACGGTACGATAGATCCGGTCGATCCGATGGTGAACCACGGAGCGAGCCAGACTATCACGTACAGCCCGAGCGCAAACCATCATCTGGTGAGCGTAATGGTGGACGATACCGATGTAACAGCGGGCAACGAGACGAGCTACACGTTCACTAACGTGACAGAAGCTCACAAAATAGTAGTAACGTATGCTATAGACCAGTACCTAATTGATACAACGGTAACAAACGGTACGATAGATCCGGTCGATCCGATGGTGAACCACGGAGCGAGCCAGACTATCACGTACAGCCCGAGCGCAAACCATCATCTGGTGAGCGTAATGGTGGACGATACCGATGTAACAGCGGGCAACGAGACGAGCTACACGTTCACTAACGTGACAGAAGCTCACAAAATAGTAGTAACGTATGCTATAGACCAGTACCTAATTGATACAACGGTAACAAACGGTACGATAGATCCGGTCGATCCGATGGTGAACCACGGAGCGAGCCAGACTATCACGTACAGCCCGAGCGCAAACCATCATCTGGTGAGCGTAATGGTGGACGATACCGATGTAACAGCGGGCAACGAGACGAGCTACACGTTCACTAACGTGACAGAAGCTCACAAAATAGTAGTAACGTATGCTATAGACCAGTACCTAATTGATACAACGGTAACAAACGGTACGATAGATCCGGTCGATCCGATGGTGAACCACGGAGCGAGCCAGACTATCACGTACAGCCCGAGCGCAAACCATCATCTGGTGAGCGTAATGGTGGACGATACCGATGTAACAGCGGGCAACGAGACGAGCTACACGTTCACTAACGTGACAGAAGCTCACAAAATAGTAGTAACGTATGCTATAGACCAGTACCTAATTGATACAACGGTAACAAACGGTACGATAGATCCGGTCGATCCGATGGTGAACCACGGAGCGAGCCAGACTATCACGTACAGCCCGAGCGCAAACCATCATCTGGTGAGCGTAATGGTGGACGATACCGATGTAACAGCGGGCAACGAGACGAGCTACACGTTCACTAACGTGACAGAAGCTCACAAAATAGTAGTAACGTATGCTATAGACCAGTACCTAATTGATACAACGGTAACAAACGGTACGATAGATCCGGTCGATCCGATGGTGAACCACGGAGCGAGCCAGACTATCACGTACAGCCCGAGCGCAAACCATCATCTGGTGAGCGTAATGGTGGACGATACCGATGTAACAGCGGGCAACGAGACGAGCTACACGTTCACTAACGTGACAGAAGCTCACAAAATAGTAGTAACGTATGCTATAGACCAGTACCTAATTGATACAACGGTAACAAACGGTACGATAGATCCGGTCGATCCGATGGTGAACCACGGAGCGAGCCAGACTATCACGTACAGCCCGAGCGCAAACCATCATCTGGTGAGCGTAATGGTGGACGATACCGATGTAACAGCGGGCAACGAGACGAGCTACACGTTCACTAACGTGACAGAAGCTCACAAAATAGTAGTAACGTATGCTATAGACCAGTACCTAATTGATACAACGGTAACAAACGGTACGATAGATCCGGTCGATCCGATGGTGAACCACGGAGCGAGCCAGACTATCACGTACAGCCCGAGCGCAAACCATCATCTGGTGAGCGTAATGGTGGACGATACCGATGTAACAGCGGGCAACGAGACGAGCTACACGTTCACTAACGTGACAGAAGCTCACAAAATAGTAGTAACGTATGCTATAGACCAGTACCTAATTGATACAACGGTAACAAACGGTACGATAGATCCGGTCGATCCGATGGTGAACCACGGAGCGAGCCAGACTATCACGTACAGCCCGAGCGCAAACCATCATCTGGTGAGCGTAATGGTGGACGATACCGATGTAACAGCGGGCAACGAGACGAGCTACACGTTCACTAACGTGACAGAAGCTCACAAAATAGTAGTAACGTATGCTATAGACCAGTACCTAATTGATACAACGGTAACAAACGGTACGATAGATCCGGTCGATCCGATGGTGAACCACGGAGCGAGCCAGACTATCACGTACAGCCCGAGCGCAAACCATCATCTGGTGAGCGTAATGGTGGACGATACCGATGTAACAGCGGGCAACGAGACGAGCTACACGTTCACTAACGTGACAGAAGCTCACAAAATAGTAGTAACGTATGCTATAGATAGATATATGCTTACGTTTAATAACGGTTATGGCGGTATCATTTCGAGTGAGATGGTAGCTGTTGGCTCGACGATAGCCTACCCGATAAATCCGACAAGAACTGGTTACAAATTTGATGACTGGGACAGCAATATAACGTCAATGCCTGAACATAATGTTACGATAACAGCATTATGGACAGCTAACACGTACACAGTCACCTACGACATAAACACAGGTGACGCAGGAACAACAGCTGACAGCACACACGTATATGACATAGCCAAGGATCTGACGACTAACGGATACACCAAGACCGGATACACGTTTGCTGGATGGGCAACAACTTCTGGCGGATTAGTGGCGTATACCGATGGACAGAGCATACTTAATCTAAGTGCGGTTGACGGTGACACAGTAACGCTGTACGCAGTATGGACGGCTAACACGTACACCGTAACGTACGAGCCAAACGCTGCGTTAGCAACAGGAAGTATGGCTGACAGCACACACGTATATGACATAGCCAAGGATCTGACGACTAACGGATACACCAAGACCGGATACACGTTTGCTGGATGGGCAACAACTTCTGGCGGATTAGTGGCGTATACCGATGGACAGAGCGTACTTAATCTAAGTGCGTTTGACGGTGACACAGTAACGCTGTACGCAGTATGGACGGCTAACACGTATACAGTCACCTACGACATAAACACAGGTGACTCAGGGACAACAGTTGACAGCACACACGTATATGACATAGCCAAGGATCTGACGACTAACGGATACACCAAGACCGGATACACGTTTGCTGGATGGGCAACAACTTCTGGCGGATTAGTGGCGTATACCGATGGACAGAGCATACTTAATCTAAGTGCGGTTGACGGTGACACAGTAACGCTGTACGCAGTATGGACGGCTAACACGTACACCGTAACGTACGAGCCAAACGCTGCGTTAGCAACAGGAAGTATGGCTGACAGCACACACGTATATGACATAGCCAAGGATCTGACGACTAACGGATACACCAAGACCGGATACACGTTTGCTGGATGGGCAACAACTTCTGGCGGATTAGTGGCGTATACCGATGGACAGAGCGTACTTAATCTAAGTGCGTTTGACGGTGACACAGTAACGCTGTACGCAGTATGGACGGCTAACACGTATACAGTCACCTACGACATAAACACAGGTGACTCAGGGACAACAGTTGACAGCACACACGTATATGACATAGCCAAGGATCTGACGACTAACGGATACACCAAGACCGGATACACGTTTGCTGGATGGGCAACAACTTCTGGCGGATTAGTGGTATACACCGACGAAGAGAGTGTAGTTAATCTAAGTGCTATCGATGGTGATATAGTAGAGCTGTTCGCAGTATGGGAACCGACAGTATACAATATAACCTATGACCTTGACGGCGGAACGAACGATCCGACTAACCCAACAACGTACACGATAGAAAGTCCGCGGATAACACTGGCAGCTCCGACAAGGGCAGGCTATGACTTCACAGGATGGACACCTTCAGATAACATACCGGCAGGCTCAACGGGTGACAAAGAGTTCACTGCAACATGGACACCGACAGTATACAACATCACCTATGTGATGAACGGCGGAACAAACAACCCGGCAAACCCGGCAACGTACACGGTAGAAAGCCCGCTGATAACGCTGGCAGCTCCGGCAAGAGCAAACTACGGGTTCACAGGCTGGACACCGGCAGGAACGATACCGGCAGGCTCAATGGGAGACCTGACATTCACGGCAGGATGGGCGCTAAATACATACACGGTAACGTTCATCGACTTTGACGGAACGGTACTCGGGACTGATACGGTAGGCTACGGCGGAGACGCAGATGCTCCGGCAGATCCGGAACGTGAAGGATACAACTTCACCGGATGGGATACAGACTATACGAACGTAACAGCAGACCTGACAGTACAGGCGCTGTACGAACAGATAACATTCACGGTAACGTTCATCGACTTTGACGGAACGGTGCTTGGAGCAGAGACAGTTGCCTACGGCGGAGACGCAACGGCGCCGGCAGATCCGGAGCGTGAAGGATACGGCTTCACCGGATGGGATACAGACTTTACAAATGTAACAGGTGACCTGACAGTACAGGCGCTGTACCAGATCAACGTCTACACAGTAACATTCGTAGACCATGACGGTACGGTGATAGAAGAACAGCAGATAGAGTGGGGAAGCGACGCAACAGCGCCGACAGACCCGGCATGGGATGAGCATACGTTCACCGGATGGGATACAGACTTCACAAACGTGACGAGTGATCTTACGGTAACTGCGCAGTACACAGAGACGATACCCGAAGAAGAAGGACCGGCAGCCGGCCCGAACAACAACTGGCTGTGGTGGTTACTGCTGATACCGGGCATCGGGCTGATAATACTCTTGCTGGCATTCTGGCTGAGGATAGTACCGATAGTTGAAAAGCTCACGAAGAACCCGGATGGCACAATGAGCATCCAGTGGGGATACGAGAACCGCAAGGGCAGGAAGATCGAGTTTGACGATGAAAACGACTCGGTACTGAGCGCACTGGCAGGCAGCATAATAAGCAGCACGCTGGTCAGACCGGCTGACGGAGACATGACAGTACCGCCGGTCAAGTTTGAAAAGGGCAGAGTAGAGAACGTGTTTGTGACAGTAGCAAGTGCTGACGCGAAAGTCGAATGGAAGATCAGAAGCCGCAAAGCGACAGCTGATATAACAAAAGAAGACAAGTAACAAAACAGCAGCAAACGATTAGTGATTGCAGCGCCCGGAGCAGTAAATGCCCCGGGCGCTGTTGTTATTATGGGCTTTAGCCAGTTGAGCATGAAGCGAGTTTCTCAAAAGAGAAACGAGCGATGCGAAACAAAAAACCACCCGCTATGCGGGTGAGGGATAAAAGTTATACAAAAAGTCACCAGACCAGTAATATAGGGATGTTCAAGTCTCTATATCAAGAAAGGGAAGGTGACTTAATGGCGAATAAAGAACATAGTTTGGCACATACGAAATGGATGTGCAAGTATCACATAGTCTTTATCACTATAAACGCCACTTCTATTCTCGAGCAATTTTAAGCTGCCATAAATAGCATTAGCTATGGATAATACTAGAAGTTATAGTAAGAGTAATGGACGATCAAAATGCGAAAATGTGAAGAACACAAAGAAGATAAGTTTTATGATATAACTCAGATCATCCGCTGGTGTTTCTCTTCATAACTGACCCAATCCGTCATTTCTGATAGTCTCGAGAAGACCCAATCACCATACCTTTTAAGAGATTTTATCCGTACCCAATAATATTGCAGAGCTGCAAGTTATCCTTCTCAAAAGCTACTTTTTCATTGATAGAACATCACAAGAGGAGATGTTTTTTTCGTATTCCTTTATAATAAAGTTATAAAGAGGTATGCGATGCAAAAGACAAACTGGGAACCGATAAAAACTGAATACGTTACGACTCGCACAACTTACAAAGAGTTAGCTGTGAAACATAATGTTCCGTTTAATACCGTAAAACAACTCGGCCGCAAATATAAATGGGGAGTAGCGCGAAAAGAGTATAGCGAAAATGTTGCGAAAAAGATACTCCAAAAAACATCCGAAAACGAGGCAATTCATATAGCTAACCAGATTAAAAACCTTCAAGCCACGGCGGATAATCTTTCTGCAATGTTAGCGTTGGCTTGTCAGGATACAGGGATGTACAAAAGACATCTTGTTCGTGTTGCAGAGTCGCAAAACTATGAAGGTGATCCTGAGTCTAAGGTATCGTATGTTTTGAAAGAGTTCGATATTGCGAATACAAAATTGTTAAAAGATCTGTCAGTAGTGCTCTTAAACATAACGGCGGCAGTTCGAAATCTTTATGGGATACCGACTAAAAAAGAACAGATGGAAATGGATTTAGCGGCTCAGAGGTTAGAGATGGATAAACGAAAGCTTGATTATGATGAAGGGGCAAGTGAGATAGTGGTTAAGTTTGAGGATGGCATAGCAGAGTTAGCGGAATAGCGACTCTGTAACTAAGATCGGTCAGCCACGTCAGTATGCAATGCAGGATTGCGTTTTAAGCTTCTAAACACAGATAACTATTAGCAATTTTTGATTTAGATTTTTGGACCCTGATGATTCCCCTTATATACACATCAAATGCTTAGAATCCAGATAACTATCTGTATTAAAATAATTTCTATTTTTCTATTTATTTTTTCTTTTTCGAAGAATGATGACAATTAGAATTGCACCTGGCGTATAAAAGAGGAACAAGTTTGCCAGATTTATTGAATTTGAATTTAGTCAAATTATTTTATTTTTTCGTGATTTGTGCAGCAATCGTATTTCGCTCTAGTGAAAGCATATAAGAGGTGCGAGGATATAGATGGCTATCAGTCTTCTTACATGCAGGTAACTAGAACAGGAATTTAAATATAGGTTAAAATAGTTAAAAACAAAAGCATAAAAAAGATGTTATAATTTTGGCCCAAATGTGGGGGGCCCGGTTGCATTGCACTTTGTGTTTTCAAAAAACTTGAGCAAATTTACTTGATAAAAGGTATGCAAAGATGCAGCAAAGGTATAGCAAAAATGATACAAAAAATGAGTATAAAAATTTCAAGAACAGTGGTTTGTGTCATCAGTATTTTTTATCATCTTATAAAAGATCCCCTGTCGTGCAGCGCCTATGTCTATTATTTTAAACTGTTAGATATACTTTAACCCCTAAATTTTCGCTAGTTATTTCAACGGGAAGATAGAACAATAGAATACTTTGCATTTGTAGCGCAGAATAACTAATAACTATCTGGATTTTGAAGGTTGAAATTTATTCTGCTTTTCAATCCTATAGTTATTCGAAAAAAATAATTTTCGTAGATAGTTATCTGGATTTTTGATTAGCTTGCTCGAGGTAATAATCCTGATGTTGCTTACTACAATACTCAGTTCTACACATTATTTTTTGACCTTTTTTATTGAAGACGGATAACACGAAGAGTAATGCTTGCCTAATTTTGGAGGACAATACTCTGCGTCTTCATGTGATGTCATAAACACTTCACCGCATGTTTTGCACGTGTTAAAATGCAAGGAGTAGTCTGATGCAAACGCGAACCATATATACTCGATCAGTCTATAACCGTCTAATTGCGGAGTTAGCATTCCAGATTTGTTGAACTTGAATTTAAAACTAAGCTTAGATAAGTTTGCATTGACACACTTTTGTACATGCTCAAGCATAAGGTTGCAATAATTCTCCTTATCATCTTCGACTCCGTAGTGTTGAATAGTAGTTAAACTCGGCAATTTGTATTTTCGCAAGTCAGAGTATGGCTCAGCAGTATCTGGTTTTTCCTTAAATATTTTGTTTTCGGTGTACTTACTTGGTGTTACGTCGCAACTCAATGCCCATCCTACTGAATCTTTATCCCATAGCTTGTAAACATTACCTTCGTAAAATAAGCCCAAAATCTCTTTATATTTTTTATTATATATGCAATCTACACAATAGGGATTATTTATCATTGGAAAAGCTTCAAGACTAAACATATCAAACATATCTTTGTCAGATAAGTGTTTTATACATATGTCGTCTTCTTGGTTCAGGCAATTTTCTTTGAAAAGCCTTATAGCTTGTCGGCATTTTTTCATTGCAGTAACGTGAGACATAATACACTCTTTTTCATTTTGGTAGATAGGATCCAAATCTTTTTTAGAATCCAAGGCTAAAAGGTTTCCATATTTGTTAACATAACGAATAATATCTTTATCATTACCTATGCCCATAAAGTCTCTATATAGATCTTTTTCACTTAATGGATTGTAATACTCTAGGGATCTGCTTTTGTAGTTTTTGTCGAGTACTCTATCCTTAAACATCATATCCAGGATACCATCTTCTTCCAACTTTGCCCTTTCTTCGGGGCTATATTTCCGTTTTAAAACGCCCATATCGGTGACTGTCTCCAAGAACCCCATATCGTCGAATCTGAACCTGTCGCCCTTTTGATACACGGAACTGAACAGCTTACTCTTCCCGAGGTCAATACTTTCATCATCTGTCTTCATTGAAAACAAAGGTTCAATATTTTTAGCTTTAATATGTTCCGGAGAAAGCTCTTTTATCCCACTTCTATCATCTTTATTCATAAAAAACTCCATTCGGATAAAAACCCAAGTAAATATCCCTTTTTAAAAGCATGTACTAATTATATTCTTACATTAGGGAATATGCAATAAACTTTGAGGAAAGGGGGCGAGGTCATGTCAAAGGTCTTAAACGTAAAAGAAACAGCACAACACATCGGGCGTAGCGTTAACAACACGTTGACGATGCTGCACACCGGAATAATCCCGGCTATCAGGACAGATCGGCGCTGGATGGTAAGCCAAGATGTGTTGGACGACTGGCTTATTAAAGAATCAGATCGGCAGGCTAGTCAGCGCAAACACGACTTACATCAATAGGTGCAACAGTAAAAAGGGAGGTGAGGAGATGTTGTAATGAAAATTAAGATGATGCAGTACAAGGAATTTGAAAGTCGAAATAAGACTGGTCGGTTTGTCAGACTATCATATGACATGCTAAACAGCGAAGCTTGGAAGGATCTTAAGACAATAGCTGTAAAGTTGTACGTGTACTTAAAAACAAAGTATAACGGCTCAGAGATCAGCATTGAGTTCGAGTGTTCGTACAGCGAGATTAACAATAAGTTACGATTTAGTGATAAGTCTATAAAGAGTGCATACGATGATCTTATTGCAAAAGGTTTCGTTGAAGTCCTTGAGAACAACAGAGCAAGGATGAAAGCGAATAAATATAAGTTTTCAGAAAAATGGAAGCATTACGGCAAACCAAATTTTGAGTATTTGGCTCCTCTAAGAAAGGTGGTAATACGAAAGGATAGGCTGTAAAGTTTCTCTAGGGGATATGGTATATATATATCTCCCCCTGTTTAGAGGGTATTGTGTATAAACCTAAAGATCTCCCGAAAAGCCTGAAACTGTTGATAATAAGGGCGTTTTTAGCTAAATCCTTCAACCTGCTAAAAAGAGGGTGGGAAAGTTATAACAAACGTAGTTAAGTCGTTTCAACACCCACTATTTAAGGGGTATGCTACCCACTATTTGGTGGGTGGGTAAATATTGAGAAAGGAGGAAAAGCAAATGGATACAAACAAAGAGAAGATTGTAAAGAAGGAATACCAGCTTACAATGTTTGAAGACGAGACAACTATTGCGTTTAACATTGGAGAAACCGATGCGTACGTTTATACTTGTATGCCATCAGTCCTGGCAAAATTAGATAAATTGTGCGAGGATTACCCGAACATTTTCAAACAAACTAAGTTTGATGGGTGCGGCGGGTCTTACAAGTTTCCAAAGAAGTATATAAAGATTTCGAAACCTCGAAATTATTCAGATTTGGAACGAAGCAAAAGGGCTGCTAGGCTGGAGTTAGCGAGAGCGAAGAAGTGAGGGTAAGGGGCGGGGTGTCTTTGAGATTATGCAAGTACCAGATTTAGCATAGCCTCAAAGATGCTTTGCCAAAAATATTTTCTTTGTGATTAGACAATCAAAGTTAAACTTGGCTATGCGGTACTTGTTGATGTGTTGATAAGTATCTGCGATAATGAAAAAAGATGCCTCCGGGGTACAGAACCTAGGCAATCCGATTATAGAATAAAAAAACTAGATACTTATCTAGCTCATAGCGTTCAGAATAGCAAATATTGAGTCCCTCATGTAATGAGCATCTGTGTTACTAGGCAAGCGTGTGAGATACGATTAAGTTAGCAAATAACTAATTTGAGTGCGGGGAAGGGCAGCATCATCTTGCATTCATATTTATTGCATAGCATGGTATTTTCGGAGATGCAAAGGTGCTATAATATTCTATAGGAGGCAAGATAAGAACGAACGACTAGAAGTAAATATAAATACTTCTAGATAAACAAACAGAAAGGAGAGGAATCTATATGGCCGGAAAAACTAAGGCGAGGAAACGCGGAAATGGCGAAGGCACAGTTTTTTTTAATCAGAGTAAGAACCTCTGGGTGGCTCAGTACTTAGTGAACCAAAAGAGGAAGACCATTTATGCTAAGACAAAAACAGAAGTGCGGGCAAAACTGATAAAAGAGCAGAACAGTATAAACGAAGGATTGTACATCGAGCCAAACAAAACGAAAGTTGGTGACTGGCTAAATATTTGGTTGAAGACTTATATAATTGGCAAAAAGGCACCGAAAACGGCAGAGTGCTACAGTAACGCGATCAAAAATCACATTATGCCAATAATAGGTAATGTAATCATCAAGGATCTTCAAGCGATTCAGGTGCAGCAGCTCTATAATTCTGTTGAAAAAAAGTGCAGTGCTCGAATGGCAAAATTGGTGCATGTCACATTGCATTCTTCGTTGAAGCAAGCGGTAATGAACGATATGCTTCAAGTAAATGTAACAGAAAAATGTGTAGCTCCCAAATATGCTCCAGAAAAAGTAAGAGCGCTGATTTTGGAGGAACAGAGAATATTCGTGCAGGCGATAAAAGGCAATAAGTTTGAATTAGCTTTTTTGCTTTGCTTGTATGGAGGATTGCGTAGAGGCGAGGTATTGGCTCTAAAATGGGAAGATGTAAATATTGAAACTTCAACTTTAGATATCAATAAAGCAGTCATAAGGGTTTCCTGTCTAGATGCTATTCGAAATGAGCCGAAGACAAGGATTATGTTTACGGCCCCAAAGAGTAAAAGCGGAAATAGATCTGTTCCTATACCGAAAGAATTGATTCCGATGATTAGGCAGCATAAAGTAAAGACTGCAAAGGAAAAGCTTTTGGCGGGCAACCTATATGTTGATAACGATTTATTATTTTGCGATTCAGTTGGAGCTCTAATTGCGCCGGACAGCTTCAATAAAGCATTTAAGAACGTTACAAGAGGTTTGTTAGACAGTAAGGTAAAACTGCACACCCTGAGGCATACATACGCTACACGGGGCGCTGAGCAGGGAGTATCAATAAAGGTAATGCAAGAGCTTCTCGGTCATAGTGATATTTCTGTAACTAGTAATATATATACTCATATATCCTCCGATTTAAAAAAACAAGAGGTTGCGAAGATGAGTGTTATTTTAGGTTAACGGCGGCGGGTTGCAGTACGGTTGCAGTACTTTATAAAAATAAGTCATTTTTTAAAAGCCTTTGATAGTGGGAAAATAACAAAAAAAGCCCTATTTAAGAGGGCACTGAAAAAGTCCAATTGTGAATAACGAAAGGACTTTTTATCATATTTATGGTATAATTATGCATATAAACAGGAAGCAAGGATGTGATAAAATGCTCAGGAATGAAGTTCAGATCAAGCTATCACTATATCGTGGATTGTATAATATCATTGTACCCAAAAACCATTTACTGCGAAAGATCAAAGATAACATAGACTTCAGCTTTGTAAACCCGATGTTGAGGGAAAGCTACTGTGAACACTACGGGCGTCCGGCAAAGGAGCCGGAGATGATGTTCAAACTGCTATTTTTGAAAAGGCTGTATGATTTGTCGGATGAGGCATTGATACAAAATGCGGCAGTCAATATGGCATACAAATACTTTCTGGATTTAGACCCGGAAGATGGCATGATTGACTCAAGCCTGCTGACAAAATTCCGTAAAACGAGGATCACAGAAGATATACTGGAGGAAATGCTTAAAGAGACGATCACCCAGGCGATACAAAAAGGGCTGATCAAATCCACGGCAATAATCGTGGATTCTACCCATACCAAAGCTTCCGCAAGGCCATCCACACCTACTCAGATATTACGGGGGCTAAGCAAACAACTGCGCAAGGAAATATATAAGAGCATGTATGATCTGTCCGTGAAATTCCCAGAGAAACCATTGGAAACAGCAGATTTGGAAGAAGAGATTAAATATACGCAACAGCTTCTCGAGAATATTGGCGAAGATATCCTAGGCAGTGGTCAGCCAAAAATCCAAAAGCTCTACGCCCATATCAAGGAATTGTTAGAAAGCGATCGTATCCGGGGAATCCAGTCAAAGCATGATGAGGATGCCAGATTCGGCCACAAGAGCGCCACATCTACCTTCTTTGGATACAAGAATCATATCGCCATGACAGAAGAGAGTTTGATTACAGGCATAGGCGTTACAAGCGGAGAAGTATCCGACGGTTATATGCTAAAATCTCTGCTTGAGCAGTCAAAAAGCAATGGCATTGAAGTCAAGGAAATACTCGGCGATACAGCATATTCAAGTATAGATAACATTAAATATTGTGACGGGGAGAAAATTACTCTGATTGCAAAATCCAATCCCGTTATCGCAAATGCGGCTGAACCTAAAAATGACGGTTTTGAATACAATAAGGATGCAGGACTGATGCAATGTCCAGCGGGAGAGCTGGCCAAGAAGGTGCATAAACGTCAGGGCAAATACGATAATAAATATTTCATTTACGACTTCAACAGAAACACATGTCAACAGTGTCCATATGCGGACAAATGTAGAGTTGGCCAATCAAAGACCAAGACTTACTGTGTCACCATCACAAGTCAACGGAACCGGGAACGTTTAGATTTTGAGAAGAGCGAATATTTCAACGAACGTTTAAGAATCCGATACCGAATTGAGGAGAAGAACGGAGAACTTAAACAGGCTCACGGTCTCAGAACAGCTGAATCCACGGGTCTTTCCGCCATGCGATTACAAGCTTACTTTACAGCTTTTGCAGTGAATATCAAGAGAATCATTAAATTGATGGGTAAAGATGAGCTTTTGGGCCCAACCCATCCGGCTTATCATGAAAAGTACGGAGATTTTTATAATTCATATCTTTTCTGTTACGCATAAATATACGAAAAAATCACTGGCCCGTCTGGAAACAGTGATTTTTCAGTGCCCTCATTTAAAGGACTTTCTAATGGTGGAGAATACGAGACTCGAACTCGTGACCTCCTGACTGCCAGTCAGGCACTCTAGCCAACTGAGCTAATCCCCCTTGGCAAAACATATAAATGATTGTAACTAATTGGGCAGACAAAGTCAACAGTATGTTTGATAAAAGGGGTTAAAAGCGACTGGGATTGACCAGAGCAGTTTTTCAAGAAATCAGGCAAAGGTTGTTTTGAATAAAAGCATGCCCTCAAACCTTTCTAAGAGTATTTGATTTATACCAATCCAGAGTATCTGGCATCATTTCTTATGCCACGCAGAAAACAGGAGGAAAAGCGATGTATAAATCGAACAATCATAAAATAAGGAATCAAAAAAGTTCCTTTTCAGAACTATATCAAATCTTTGAGTCTTACAACAAAGCACGAAATTTATCTGGCGCTACAATAAAAACATATGCTGCTTTCAAAAACCAACTTACAGGGTTTATTAACGGTGACTTTGATGTAAAAGCTTTCACTGGAGAAAAAATAAAAGAGTATATCTTAGCAATGCAGAAGCGTGGCAATAAAGCAGTTTCCATCAACACAAAGCTTCGCCACTTAAAAGCCATGTTCAACTTCTTCGCTAAGCAAGGCTACTGCGAACCGCCGCAGATCCAAATGCTCAAAGCTGAGGTGCAAGCAAAGCGTGGCTATAGCGATGCCGAGTTAGAGTTGTTACTCAATAAACCAAATCTTAAGAAATGCGGTTGGGATGATTATCGTAATTACTGTATAATTTGCTACGCTCTTTCTACTGGGAATCGTACTTCAACAATAATCAATCTGAGGGTGGGGGATATCAATTTTCAGCAAGATGAGATACTACTACGGCACACCAAGAATCGCAAGCAGCAAATCATACCTTTAGGGAGTGCGTTGACAGGCATTCTAATGGAGTATATCAAATACCGTCAAGCTGAAAGTGACAGCAACTTTCTCTTCTCAACATGGCATGGGAAACAGCTCACAACACACGGAATTCGCAATGCTATTTACAGATACGATCGGCGGCACGGTGTGGAGCAGACCAGTGTTCACTTTTTTAGAAATACGTTCGTTCGGAAATACTTAGAAAATGTTGGTGAGACATCCTAAGGCTCAAGGAGCTCTTGGGTCATCCAAGCTTACGTATGGTGCAGCAATACGTGGCTCTTTATGGCGCTGACCTTAAACGTGATTATAATAGGCTAAATCCGCTGACCAATTATGCTCAGCAGAAGAAACATTTAAAATGCCTGCTAATTTTTAAAAGGTTTTTTAAATCCGAACATTTTGAAAATGGTTTTAAATATTGAAGCCATTTCATCAGGTTTTTTATCGAGGTCTTTATCAAACCAAGTAAAAATAATAGAGTTAATGGCAGCGACTAAAGATGTGAAAAAATACATGTAGTCATCTTTATCACCAATGCTGTAAATTGAATGCCACTCTTTAAAGTTCCTAGGTCCTCTGTATTTATGAAGCTTCAGAAAAATGAAGACTTCATTAAAATCAAAACTTCCCTTGTCGAGCATTATTTTTGTAACTTGGATATCATCATAAAAGAGTCTGTATATTTTACTAAAAAATGTGTTAAAATCTACTTCTTCAGCTTTTACGATATAAAACAAATAGAGTTCCAGGGTTTTTTTGAAAAAGTTGGTTTCGATACTTTCAAACAAATCATATACATCATTATAATGGATGTAAAATGTACCTCGATGGATATCTGCTTTTTTTGTAAGCTCTGTTACTGTGATGTGATCAAGGCTTTTTTGCTTCAACAAATCAATAAGCGCCTTCTGTAATGCTTTTTCGGTTTTTTGATACTGACGGTTTGATTTATGATTCATTTATTCTCCTCGAAAATAAATAGACATATCGCAGTTAAGTGTTGAACTATAGACAAAATCATCATAAGTGAAGATTGCTATTCGCAAACGTCTATATGATAATATTTGTTGATATATTAGTAAATGTTTATATCAGAGTTATTATGCTAGCAGATCCTTTCTCGCCGATAGTCGTATGACTGAATTAATCATGTCTCTCTATACTATGACAAGTAGGAAAACAAATAATACAATTTATAATATTATCGGCGAGAGTTGCTGGCGCTACATTGATTATAAAGCATGAAATGATTGTTGTAAAGTGATAGAAAAAGTAGGGACATATTACAAAAGAAAAAGATTATTCATATCATAGAACTACTGTGATATCTATAATACAAAAGGAAATCGATGGATTAACCGCTTAATTTGGGTACATTGCGGTTAATTAGTTAGCTCCCAGTGTAAAAAAAGATACAAGCACAGGACAGTTGCTGATCGGAGGATTAAACAATACGAACTTTGATTCGAATGTAGAATACAATACTAATCCATGTCTTCCAAACTCACCCCACTAGCCAACACGAGCTGCTTACCAATGTAGGCGGCTCTTTATATATAACAAATAAAATAAGCATACTTGAAGACTATAGGCAAAAATATAAGGTATATTTGAAGAATCAATAAAAAGTGGTATAATTACATGAAGGACATGGTTATATGCTCAATTCTTTTTTCACCTGACTTAACAATACTTAACTTCATTAAAAACTATAAATATGAAAATGCCGATAAGCAAAGCAAAAAGAACTCATAAGAACTTGAACTAAGTGTCTTTTCTAAAGCACCATTGTTGAAAAGATCGGAATTAGGAAGTGCTATTATAAAAAAAACATCATTTCTCATGGGACTAATCGGTGGAATTATGGGATGTAAATTAAGCACAATCTTACTCAATGAAACGGAGGGTTAACTATGAAAAGCATTTGCTTTATAATAATCAGCTTAATTTTAGCAGTTTCACTGGCTGGATGCTCAGGTACAAGTGAGACACTTGAACCAGATGAGTACTGCGTGTACAAAGATGGCAAGTTATTTCTCGAAATACCTACTGAAGACGGATGTTCAGCATTTGAATTAAATACTGAATCAGTGGGGTACTCAAGTCAATTTGAAGGAGAGATATTTACTACAAAACGTGGAATAACGATAGGGAGTAGTCTGGAAGATGTTCTAACAGCATATAAGGACGTAAACTGGTCAGTAACTGCTCCTACAGAGGCTGGGTTCTATACGAAAGAAGAGTTCCTGGTTATGGAGGAAGATGAAAGACCCAAAGCGTTCAATATCAATATTTCTACAGAAGTTATTGGAGATAAATACTATAATCCACAAATATATAGAGATGAAAAAATACTAGAAGATTTAGGAATAGATCTTTTTGAGTTGGTTGATATAAGAAGATACGAGTCAGAAAAATACGATTATCAAAAATATGGAATGTTAATTGCTTTAGGGGGCAATGAGGTTGCTGCTCTGCTACTTTCTGGTATGACAAGTGAGTTGTGGAACAGTAGGTAAAAATTCAAATTAATTTATTGTTGATGAATTCGTATATTAGCTTTAATCTATTTTTTAATTTAATTAGCGAAAATCAGGCTGGAGGTTAATAGATATGTTTTGTAAATGGTGCGGTAAGGAAATCGACTCGGACATGAGGTTCTGCCTATTCTGCGGGAAACCAATAAAAAAGGTTAATGCCCCAGGAACTAACCTTGATCAATCAGCAAGCACTAATCTGCAAACAACAATGCAAACGCCAAAAGTTAATAGTGCTAACAAAGATTACAAGAAGCAGAGAAGAAGAAATACAACTGTGCTTGCAATTGTATTCGGTATTATAGACCTTTTGCTCATAGCGGTAATAGTTTTATCTTCACTTGGTGTAATTGATATTTCTATAAATTCGTTGTTCAATAAAGAATCCTCAGAAGTAACAGAAGAAAATATCGATGAAGAGGCTAGTGTAGCACATACTTCGGAGCCAAGCGGAACAGTAATAGATGCGAAAGCCTTATCTGAGTTTCAGGAATTGCTTTGCAGCGGAGAGTGGTATTCTGTAAATACAATTGATACAGACATTGAGATCAAAGACTGGGAATTTGAAGATATCGCTCCTTCATGGATAAATGTTATTGCGTTTACAAAAAACGGCACATTTCATCAATATTCAACTCCTGATTTTGATGTACATGGATTCGACTTGACTGATCATTATGAGATAGGCGATATCTTAAATACCGGATCACCAATGGGCTATATTAAGGGAGAAGAATATAAAATAAACGGAATAAAATATCGTTTGTATATGGTCTACTATTTTGATGATAATGGATATCTTGTAGAAGTGATTTATCTTAAGGAAATCGGTACAGATAATTTCTATTTGGCTTCAAATGCGAACTTATTTGAGCTTATAAAAGAACCGGATGATTATGTGATAAGTATCATAATACCTTCCTTGGATCCGGTGGACTATGCTTCTTTTACTCCGGGCTATGAATTGTTCATTTCAGGCGCTGAAGATTATGCGCATGAACTCGGCGCTGAGATTATTGTATACAACTATGATTACACTGATTTAGAGACAGCAGCCGACGGAAATATGGAGTTGTTTGCGGATGCTATTGCTTTGGGGTCAGATGCCATAATCTATGTGCCGTTTGCTAATATAAAAATAGAACCATGCTTACAAATGGCAGATGATTCAGGGGTTCCAGTCATACTTGCGGATTATTTAACAACGCTGGGCAAGTATCCAGTTGTTGCAATAGATAATGGTAAAAGCGGTGTGCTTGCGGGTGAAATCACAGCAAGTATGGGAGAGCCAGGTGAAATGGTTGCTGTGATTTCCGGTCCTGAAGTGATACCTCCATTAACTTGGCGCTTAGATGGATTCGTAGATGGATTGACTGCTTTTGCGCCTGATATGGAATTGATTGATCCGGTGTATGTAGATTTTACAGAAGACACGGGCGACCTTGCTGAAGTAGCAACGAATGACCTGCTAAATGCTTACCCCGACCTATCAGTAATATTTGCGACCTGTCCTGCTGTAGGTGGACCAGCGCAGAACGTAATTGATTACACAGGCCACTCTGATGAAGTTTCACTAATTGTGTTTAATGCAACAAATTATTCAATTGAGGGATTAGAAACTGGAGTGGTCGATTGTATCATTCAGCCTGACTATTTTAGGTTAGGAGAGTATGTTAATGGCCTTTGAGTTGATAGCAGGCAATCCGGTTGAGGAAGTTAATGTTGAACCATTCGTTATAACGACCGATAATTACGAAGAGTATGAAGATGAGCTTAAGCCATATAAATAATTCAAAAGAAACTAAAAATGAATAATATAGGTAAGGAAGTGTAGATATGTTTTGTAAATGGTGTGGTAAGGAAATCGACTCGGACATGAGGTTCTGCCTATTCTGTGGGAAACCCATAAAAAAGGGTAATGCCCCAGAAACTGACGTTGATCAATCAGCAAGCACTGATCTGCAAACAACAATGCAAACGCCTAAAGTTAATAGTGCTAACAAAGATTACAAGAAGCCGAGAAGAAGAAAGACAACTGTACTTGCAATTGTATTCGGCATTATATGCCTTATATTATTAGCGATAATTGTTTTAATCTCGTTAGGGGTAATCAATCTTTCTTGGGACTCTTTGTTTAAAAAAGGATCATCATCGGACGAATCATCAGAGAGCTCATCAACAGATGAAGTTCAGAATGCTGATACAGGTACAGATAACTTTCTATTTTGGCCTCGTGAAGATTTGCCTAACGGAGTCCCTGAAATAGAAGGTGTTGCGCTAAAAGCGATTGAGAGTTCAGGCGATAAAGGCGCATTGACTATAGCTTATGAAGAATGTAACTATCAAGAAGCAAAAGAGTATGCTGATATACTTGTAGAATTAGGTTGGGATTTATTAATTAACCAGGAAAAAGAAGACACATTGAATGTAATGATAGAAAACGATCAGAATGAGACAATCTCATTTAATTGGTCAGAAGCTACAAATTCTGGAGAAATAATTTACGGCTTTGCTACTCACATAAATAATACAAGCGGAGAAGATGATGAGAAAGAGACTATAGAAGAAACTGTAGACGATTCTTCTCCTGATTTTATTATCGATATTGAAGATCCTACTCTTGAGGCTGCAATAAGTTTTGCTTTAGAGAGACTAGGTGAGAATGTTCAAGATGGGATCACAGTAGAAGAAATGTCAAAGCTAAAATATTTGGCAATTTCTAATGAATCTGGGCATAGTCACTTTAAAGAAAACTTAGGCTGGTTTCTTGATTTTACAGGAATTGAACTAGATGATTGTTATTTTACAGAAGAGCCTATTGAGAACATCGAAACCCTTAAATACGCAGTAAATCTTGAGGGATTACTAATTAGTGGATGTAGCATATCAGATATTGAACCTCTCAACGCGCTCGTAAAATTGGAAATACTTTGCTTGAACGGTAATAATATAAGCGATCTTAGCCCTTTATCATCACTTGAAAATCTTTGGCTATTAAATTTGACAAGCAACAATATATCTGATATAAGCCCGCTTGCTGGCACTAACATTGAAGACTTAGAAATATGGGATAACAATATATCTGATTTCAGCCCGCTTAATGAATGCAAGAAATTAAGAATCGTTCATATCGATGAAGATGGAGAAAACGATATAGATATGATTGATAACTAATATTTTAATTGATAAATACAAATAAGGAAGTGTTCAAATGTTTTGTGAAAAATGCGGCTACCAGCTTGACAATGAAGGCTTGTTTTGTCCTAACTGCGGGAATCCAGTTGATAGAACTTCCGAAATTGATAATGATGAGCCGAAATGGGCAAACCCACAAGCGGTCCAGAAGGTACCTAAAGCTTTTTCCAATAAAGATAAGCATATTAATTTGAAGAAAAGGGAAAAAGTTAAAATACAAAGAAATAAGAAAAGGATGCTGACAATAATTATTGGAGTAGGGGGTATTGTTATTGCTGCAGCAGTAGTTCTAGTGCTGACGCTAGTCGGAGTTATAGACTGGACGGGACCACCTGAATACAAAATCACTGAAAACGAGATCGAAGCAGTGGAAGAATATGATCTATTAAGCTTTATAGAAATAATAGACGATTCTGATACAGACTGGGATATCAGCGTGGCTGAAGATAACATAGAAATTGATAAACTAGGCAGCTATTCTGTGATCTATTCGATTGAGTCGGGGAAAAAGCAATATGAGTTATATGCTGAGTTTGAAGTTGTTGAAAACAACCTCCCCAAGGTCGAGCAAGCCATCAAGGAATTTGAATTTGGTGAGTCGATAAATCTTTCAAAGATATTCGTAATATCAGACTTAAAGGACGGGGAATATGATATTGACGATTCTGCTTTGGATAAAAATAAAATAGGGATTTATCCAGTTAGCATCCACATTTGGAATACCCGAGATTTTGATAAGGTTTATGAATACGAAATAACTATAGAGGACACTGTAATGCCTTCGCTATCTTTCGATTGTCCAAGGGAAGTAATACAGGGTGAGCAGATCGATTTGACTACAATGGTAAAAGCTTCTGACAATTACGACGGCGATATTACAGACAAAGTTCAAATCGATTCTGATTTTGATTCGAATGTGCCTGGGTTTTATAACATAACATTCAGGGCGACTGACTCATCTGGTAATACAAAGGAAAAAAGCACTGAGATACAGGTTTGTGCCTTGTACAAATTGGGCGACGAAATACAGATAAACAACTGGAATATTACGTTGAAGGATTTCTATTTCAGTAAAAAGGCAAGCGATAAAAACACATGGAGCAGTGTTTTGTATAGCGTATATACTGCTGAAAAAGGGAAAACATTTATGGTAGTTACTGCGACTGTAAAAAACACCGCTGATAACCATGACTGTTTTGGGAATAAACCCTACAATTATACGCATGCAGAAGTTGAAAAAACTGATGAACTTGAATACGTTATTGAGGAAATCAGCGTTATCGCTGACTGTTCTGGCGCAAACAGAACACTATATCCAATAGAAGATTTGATATTGGGAAATGATCTGAGGAACTACTTCTATTGTTTGGTAGACGGTAATGACAAGCATAACGGAAGATTCTACTTCTATGTTAATGATACGCTTGAAGATGAATGTGATGGTTTTATACTCAGGATAGAGAGCATTGGGGACACCACGGATGATGGGAAGATTATTTATGTAAGATTAAGGTAAATGCTTCTGCCTTTTTATTACTTAAATATACACGGAGAAAAAAAGAAAGACTAATTATACCATTGCAAAAGAGCATTGATAATAAATGTTTAGAATCGATTATATTAGTAATTTTCATCACAACAATTATTCCAAATTTGAAAGTATTGAGCTAATATCATCATTAGCTCAATAGCGCAGAATAATAATCATAAGACGATTTATGGAAAGGAGATAAGAAATGAATTACAGAGTCGAAAGATTTGATATTGACATGGAAAAAGAGCAAGCTAAACTGGAACAGTATTTAAACAGCATTGAAGGAGAAATCATATCGATAATTCCAAATATAAAGCCAACTTTTAAACCTATGGGGGCTACTGCAAAAGTAGATTTTCTTTATATAGTAGTTAAATATTAAGAAGAAAAGAAAAGCCCATCAGTTCAGGCGGTTTTTGGATAAATTTATTATATATATAGATGGACGTTTAATAATAGTAACAATGTAAGTATTACAAAGATAAAAGTATTAACTTCTTTTAATGAACCAAGTAAAAAGGATTGTTATCATTGTCAGATGAAGTCCTAAGCCGATATATATACGCCCGGTTGAGACTGTCAACACTCTTTTGGGGTGTCGGCTTTGTCATCTGCAAGAGATTCTTTGGTTCCTGAGTAGTATACGATGATAATAGAGCGGGTGGATAATCATCATCATATACAAGAGACTAGTTTTGATTAATATCAGCAGGGTTGCAAACTTCATTCATAACTAATTTTTAATATATACCACTAATTATGATCATATACTCGACACAAGCGCTGTGCTTCAACTGCATCCTTTTTTTATTACATTCTATATTATATTTCTCTTTATGGAAATAAAGTCCAAAAAAATGTACTTTGTTTTATTATAATAGAACATGAGTTCTAACATAATAGGCTTAAGGAGGAAATATTTACGAATAAGAAAAATAAAGGCCGCAAGACCTGCGGTCTAAAACCGAGCAGGGGTTTATTTATCTTCCCGCATTACCACGGCGACCTTTAGCGCTGTTTTAAGGTCTTCCTCAGATATGTTGCGTTCCCTGACTAAACGCAGGATTTCCGGGGTAAGACTACCGGGAAGATAAGTCTCTTCGACTTTTTGACCATCACCGGAGCGGTTTAGCAGGTAGTCGGCAGAGCAGCCAAGAGCGTCGCATAGCTTTTGGAGCACTTCAATTGACGGCTTGCGCTTGCCTTTCTCTATGTCGGATAAAAACGGCTGAGTTATACCGACCAATTCTGCAAGTTGAGTTTGGTTTAGGCTCTGTGCGGTACGAAGAAGCCTGATTTTGTCTGATAAGTCGTTCATTTTCCACCATCCTTTTCTACCATGCCGAAGCAGGTGTTCCTCTATAAAATTATCACTATAGGGATATTATAGCTGATAGCGATAGATTTGTAAAGTATAGCTTAAAGCTATTGACATATTGGAAAGTTATGGATAAAATATAGCTAAAAGCTATTTCGGAGGTAAGTGTATGAGAGTTTTGCTGGCCAGCAGGAGAGAGAGCATAAAAATGACCCAGACGCAGGTTTCAAAGAACGCAAACATATCACAAGGGTACTATTCAGATATAGAAAGCGGATTTCGATGCCCTTCACCGTCTGTGGCCGAAAGTATAGCGAGGGTTCTTAATATAAATGAACAGGACATGTTTAGGTTCTTTTACTCAAAAGAATAGCTGCTCTCCAAAATTATATAGCTTAAAGTAATATATTGCAAAATACAAAGCAGGCACGCAACAGATACACTAAATAGTCATATCAAACAAAAAGCTATCAGAAATGTTGTAAATAAAGAAACGAAAGGTTGGAAAGGAGCTGTTTATCACGAACTGCAATTACTGCGATTACTGCGGTGGCAAGCTGTTTGTCGGCGATAAATATTACGAACACAGAGGTCTTCGCATATGCACAGAATGTGCATATAAATACGCATGGATGATTTTCGAGGAGGAAGCAAGGCAGCAAAGAGAAGACCCGCTGACACTGATTGCTGATGATTCAAGCGGTTGCACAGGAAAAGAATACTGATCATTTAAAGGGGTTATATTATGGAACAAGCTGAGGCATTGCTAAAAGATTACTGGTATTTTAAAAAAGAGATAAAGCGGCTCATGACGGATCTGTTGCTTGCAAAGCATGCATACGAGCACAGTATGTGCGAGCTTCCGTCTTCCTGCAGATATTCAATTGTAAAGTCAAGGAACAGGCAGATAGCAAAGCCTGTCGAGATAAACGTTATGATCATGCTGGACGAGTACAGGGCGCAGATGGAGAGCATAGAAAAACTTCTGGAAAAAACAAGAGAAGGACTTAGAAGAATAGAAGAAGCGGTAGAGCGAGCAAGCCTTTCTGCAAGGCAGCAGGAGTATATACGGATGAGGTATTATGCAAATCTATCCGCCGAAGCGGTCTCGCAGCGGATGTATTGTTCGGCTTCCACCTGCCGAAGGATAAGGAGGTCTGCGCTGGAGAGGATAGAGGAGGCAATGAAAAAGCCGGCTTGATAAAAACCGGCTATAAAAGCTATAAAACTTCTTCCATACTCAGGACTTTGTCTACACATCCGGGCAGTATGCCCAGCTCGTCAAGAGCCTGCGATATCGAGTAGCGTGTCCGGTAGTCTTTTGTACAAAGAAGCGCTTTTTTGAGCCTGTCTATGCCTATCCCTGCTTTGCCGGCGCTGGTCGGTGAATCCAGCTTTTCAAATATATCGATAATATCTTTGTAAGACGGCAGCATCTCACAGTCTTTTTTATACTGTTCATGATATGCTTTCAGCGCTTTTATGCGGGAGAGCTGCTGCTGCCATGTAAGGTGCCATGTTTCATTTGCCAGCATCACCTCTTCGCCTATTCCCGGCGGATAATAACTGAGTAAAAAATCTTTCTTCTGCTCTTTGGTCATTTTTTGTGCCTTTACTGTTTCTTCGTCAATGCTGTCGATATCAAGGCTGCGCAGCATATCGTGAAACAGCAAAGAATATATAAGGCCGATGCCAACTCCAATACCGTGCGAGGGCGAGCTGCCACCGTACGCAAGCGCAGCCATCTCAAAGTAGTGTGAAATATTGTGCTCTACCGATGCGACCGGCCGAGTGCTGCGCACGATAAGCACCGTAAGTCCTGCAAGTATCAGTGACTCTATCAGCGCCTGCATGCCCTTCTCAGAACGTTTTATGATCTCGTCAACGTTGGACGAGCAGAGTTCAAGAGCTTCAAGCAGCAGTTTTTCGCAGACCGGGCAGAATGTTTCGTCTGCGACGGCTGCTCCAAGCTTCCAGTCAACAAGCACATTATACTTGGCAAGAACATCGCCTATGCCTGCTGCCTGCATCTGTTTGGGCGCTGTCGCAAGTACAGCAGGGTCAAACATCAGAAGCTTTGCCGAATGTCCGTACTTAGTGATCTTCATTCCATTCTCCATCATTGAAGAAGTTATTGAGGTATAGCCGTCCATGGAAGCGGCTGTTCCAAAAACGGCAAATGGTTTTTCTGCAATAAAGGAAGCACGGCGTGTCAGGTCGGTTACAACTCCTGAACCCACTGACAAAAGAAAATCAGTGTCCGGCTCAATAGCAGAGATTATCTCCTGAGTACGCTCAGGTGAAGGCTCAACCTTTTCTCCTTCAAGCAGACACAGCCTGCAGTTATAGCCGTTTTCGCTCAGGTTCTCTGTCACTTTTTTAGCAGCGACACAATATGTGTTCTTATCCGCAATTACCAGAACGTTTCTGCCGTCCATAATCTTTGCTACCAAATCTGCTACACTCCTCAGCAATCCTGTGCTTATATATATCTTCATGTCAGGAATATCGTGATCGAACGAACAGCTGCAGCTGATATTATCAATCTTGAGTTCTTTTTCGTTCCTTATTATATCTATATGCATTATTAACTCCGCTCCGATATCTTAGATTTCGCACCTTATAATATATTCTTTGGGGGTAAAGTGTCAATTACAAAACGGTCGCCAGCGGTTGCTTTATTCAATATTATTGCGTGTTTAGCAAAAGTATGCTATATTTTTAACGATATGAAGTTTCGTTTCGAAAGCATTGGTTAAATATCTGGTTTAAGTTAATTTGTAAGGAGAGATTTTATGAAACTGCTTGAAAACAAAACTGCCGTAATCACCGGAGGGGCAAAAGGTATAGGGGAGTGCGTTGCCAGGACGTTTGCAGACAACGGTGCCAGCATTGTGTTTATAGTTGATATGGATGAAGCCTGTGCAAAAGACACAGCGCAGTCGATAACGGAGAGTCTGGGATGCAGATGCATACCGCTGAAGGCAGATGTGTCAAACGAAGAGCAGGTAGCGGATGTTTTCAAAGAGATAAAGAAACAAACTGACAGGCTGGACATACTGGTAAACAGCGCCGGCATCTGCCGCATTGTAGATATAGAAGACTTAACCACGAAATCGTGGGACCTCACTATGAACGTTAATCTTAAAGGTCCGTTCCTTTTTGCCCGTGAGGCGCTAAGGATGATGAAAGAGCAAAGATACGGAAGGATAGTCAACATAGCGTCGCAGGCCGGAAAGATAGGCGGGCTGATGGTGGGTATGGACTATTCGTCTTCCAAAGCAGGACTGCTGGGTCTGACCAAGGCGCTTGCCAAGAACTGCGCGGAATACAGCGTTACAGTAAATAGTGTTGCGCCGGGGCTCATCGCTACCGACATGACCACGAGCTTTGGGTACGATCCGGAAGTTATACCTCTCAAGAGAGTGGGTACGCCGCAGGAGGTTGCAGACACCGTTCTGTTCCTTGCAAGCGACCTTTCAAGATATATGACAGGCGCATGCATAGACGTTAACGGCGGCATGTCAATGTGGTAGGCGGCCGTATCAAAACTTAGAGGTATTGTTTTGTTTTTGTCGAAATAGTATTAAATCGGGCAGGCAGAACCGTGTCTGTTTGACTTTATTTTATATTGGAAGGTGTAGACAAAGTGTTTGCTACCGAAAGACATAACAGAATAAAACAAATGCTTTTCGAGTATGACAAGGTAAGCGTGGGCAGTCTTTCAGAGATACTGGACGTTTCTGAAGTTACAGTCCGCAAAGATCTAGAGAAGCTGGAGAAGGACGGCTTTCTCATCAGAACGCACGGAGGAGCTGTACTAAGGGAGGATGTGCCCAAAGAAGAACCTTCACCGGAATCTGACATACCAAATATCGAAAGCAAAAAGATGATTGGCATTTTTGCCGCAGCGCTAATACAGGACAGGGACGTTATTTTTCTTGGACCCGGCTCTACTTGCATACAGATAGCCAAGAACCTGCGGGACAAAAAAGACTTGATAGTGGTTACCAACAACATCGGCGTTATGACAGAGCTTGCAGGGCTTCCGTGCTGCCGGGTGCTTGCCACAGGAGGAGAGATAGACGCCTCTGAATACGGAACTATGATGACCGGCGATACAACTATCAAGAGCATAAAATCACTTTATATGAACAAGGCGTTCGTAAGCGTAGACGGAATAAGCTTCAGCAGGGGCTATATGATGAGGAACGCATATATAGGGCAGATGTACAGCCAATTAAAGGACTACTGTGATGAGATTATAATTGTAGCAGACCATTCAAAATACGGAGTTAATTCACTAACCAACATAGGCGATCTCGGGTTTGCAGACAAGGTAATATCCGACCAGCTTGCGCCGCACGAATATATTAAGTATTTTTTTGAACACGACATACAGATATTTACGACATACCCGTTAAAATAGCATGACCTTTTAATAAAGGAAGGTTTTTTATATTGGATCGAGTTATTCAGATAAAGGAATTAAAGAAAAGCTTCAATAATATTCCTGTTCTCAAAAATATAGATATCACAATAAGAGCGGGCAGGATATATGCTATCGTAGGCAAAAACGGCGCCGGCAAATCCACGCTCGTAAAGCTGCTGGCGGGCATATATCAGCCGGACAGCGGGCAGATATATTACAAACAGGAAAAGGTGAGCATCAGGAACCCAAAAGATGCATTGAGGCTCGGGTGGAGCTTTCTGTTCCAGGATCTAGAGCTTTTCGAGAACCTTACCGTGGCAGAGAACGTTTTTTTCAACAATTTTCCGAAGAGTGTACTCGGAGTCGTAAAGTCCAAAAAGATTTCGAATATGACTGACGAGCTTGCGCAGACCGTAGGGCTCAAAGCCGCCAGCGACATACCGGTAAGTCAGCTGGGTATGGGGGAAAGGCATCTTGTCGCATTCATGCGCATGCTTGCAAGAGATGCAGACGTCATAGTGCTGGACGAGATTTCGTCTGCGCTGACCAACGAAGACGCAAAGCAGATATTCGACGTAATAAAAAAGCTC
The DNA here is from genome assembly GCA_963666505.2 of Christensenellaceae bacterium. Lineage (GTDB taxonomy): Bacteria > Bacillota > Clostridia > Christensenellales > SZUA-584 > JABGQS01. The sequence continues at coordinate 1,288,014 of CAXXXL010000003.1, forward strand.
AAGGCTATGGGCAAGATAGTGCTGTTCGTGACACACAACTTAAACGAGATATTCTCACAGGTAGACGAAGTTATTGTTCTAAGGGACGGCGAAGTCGTAACTCAAACGGATATCAGCAGCATCATAGACAGCGAACTTATACACTCAATAGTCGGACAGGAAGTAAGAAAAAGGTATCCGAAGCTTCCTGTAAAGCAGGGTAAAGAGATACTGCGTGTAGATAAATTGGGTTTCGAGAAGGGCCTGAAAGACATCTCGTTCAGGCTGCGCAGGGGAGAAGTCCTGGGAATAACCGGGCTTGTAGGCTCTGGCCGCACTACGCTGGCAAAATGCCTTTTCGGAATAATCCCGGGATACAACGGAGATATATACTACAACAGACGGAAAGTCAAGATTAAGTCTCCAAAAAACGCAGTTAAGCTGGGGCTGGGTCTGATACCGGACGATAGGCGAAAAGAAGGCATTTTTAACGTGTCCGACCTTATGCTGAACCTTACTATCGGCCATCTTCAGGCGATAGAGAGAAGGCATATAAGATGGATGATAGATAAAGCTGCAGAGAAACGCCTTACTAAAGAATATTTGAGCAAGCTTGGTGTAGACTATTTCTCGCTAGAGCAGCAGATGAAGTTTTTGTCAAGCGGAAACCAGCAAAAGGTGCTTATTGCACGGTGGTTTCTCACCAACACAGACGTACTCATACTGGATGAGCCAACGAAAGAGCTGGACATCGCATCCAAGGTCGAGGTCTACAATCTTATAAATGAGATGGTAAGAAGGCAAAAGGCAGTAATACTTATTTCGTCCGACTTCTCAGAGATAATCGGAATGAGCGACAGGGTAATGGTGCTGTCCTGCGGCAGGATGGTTATGGAGATGGACAAGAAAAACGTAACTAAGGATAGGATTTTGAAACGCGCTTTAGACGAAGAACTAAAACGCTTTGAATAAACTCAAGGAGGTGCAGGTTTGACCAGAGTTAAGAAGTTTGGGAAAAAAGTCTTGGGGCAGAAACTCAGGTACTATTTTATCTGGATTGCGCTTATATTGATATGCGTGATATTGTCGTTTTCCGCTAATACATTTTTTACACTCAGCAACTTTGCAAACATAATGCGTCAGGCCTCAGTAAATATAATACTTGCGTGCGGAATAACGATAGTAATAGTAATCGGAGGGATAGACCTTTCCGTAGGCGCAGTACTTGCTTTTTCGAGCTTTATTATGGCGGATATGATGAGCAGAATTGGGCTTGGAATGGGGCTTCTCCTCGGCATGCTTGCCGGAGCTTTAATGGGGCTTATAAACGGTGTTATTGTTGCACGCAGAAAGAGTATGGCTTTCGTAGTAACTCTTGGAACAATGACCATATGGCGAAGCATCGTTGCTATATATTCGGGAGGACTGCCCATATCGAATTTCCCGGGATCGTTTGAAAAAATCGCTTCAGGATACTTTCTGTTCATACCGATACCGTTCTGGATAGCTATCGTCACGGTGATCATCTGCAAGTTCCTGCTTGAGTGGACAAAGTTCGGCAAATACGTTTACGCTATAGGCAGCAACACCATTGCAGCAAGGAACTGCGGTGTCAACGTGAACCTTATAGTCACAGTATCATTTATAATATGCGGCTTCTTTGCGGCGCTTGCCGGAACGGTGCTGACTTCAAGGCTGGGAGCAGCTTCGGCGCAGTGGGGCATAGGTTATGAAATGGATGCTATTGCCGCCGTAGTTATAGGCGGGACAAGCCTTTCGGGCGGAAGAGGAAGAATAATGGGCACGTTGGCCGGCGCATTGGTAATGGGCGTGTTAAGAAACGGATTAAATCTAATGAACGTGCTTTCTGAATGGCAGCAGACAGTTATGGGCGTTGTGATTATCGTAGCAATACTTTGGGACAAGGGCGACAAGCACGTTACTATCAATGAAGCAAATACGGGAGGCCAGGAAGAATGAAAAAAGCATTCAGAATAATATTGGTTCTTTTATGTATCATGCTCATCCTGCCGGGGCTTGGCTGCGGAAGGAAGCAGGACGATGATAAATTTGTGTTCGGGTATTCAACGCCGTCGCTGCAAAATTCTTTCTGGATAAGCGTAACGACAGCAATGAAAAAGAAGGCGGATGAACTCGGCGTTTCTCTTGAAGTCAGGGATGCAGGAAGTGACACGGCAAAGCAGACCGCAGATATCGAAGACCTTATAGAACAGCAGGTAGATGTAATACTGGTTACCCCGTACGACAGTGTTTCACTGGCGCCTGCAATAAAGCTTGCCAACAAGGCTGACATACCCGTTATAATAGTAGATATCGGTATAAACGACCCGGATGTTGAATATGAATCGCTTATAATTACAGACAACTATACGGGCGGGCGTATTGCGGGAGAGTGGCTGGCGGAATATTTTGAGGAAAACGGAATCAAGAGCCCAACAGTGGCTACTATTGAAGCTCAGCTCGGTGCTGAAAATGCCAGAGAGCGTCACCGTGGTTTCATCGATGTTATGCAGGAAGAAGGAATAGAAGTGGTCCTAGGCCGGCCGGCAGATTCTCTGCGAGATAAAGCGATGATGGTGATGGAGGATTTTCTGCAGACCTATCCGGATTTGACTGCGGTGTTTGCAGAGTGCGATGATATGGCGCTGGGTGCGCTTCAGGCAGTCGAACAGTCCCATGCACAGACCGTGATAATCGGCTACGACGGCAATATTGCCGCATGCGACGAGATAAAAAAAGGAACGAACATAAAAGCAGACGTAGACCAGCAGCCGTTTTTAATGGGAGCTATAGCTGTTTCTATGGCGGTTCAGTATATGAACGGCGAAGATATTCAAGATGAAGTCAAGATTACGCCCAAGCTAATTACAGCAGAGAACGTTGACAGCTTTATCAAAGCGTATGGAATATATGAGTAGGTTTACTGATAAATAATATTTAAAATAGCGAAAATAATATATATAAGGCTTTCTAACAGGAAGCTTTATTTTTTTTGAGCTATATTTTAAAATAAAAGCAGGAATTACGAAACGAAAGTAGAATATATAAAATATAGGAAGTGAAATACAAGTATGGTAATCGGAATTACGAAACGAAACTGCGAAAAGAAGAATAGTGCTTATTTCATAATCCGGGGGCAAATATTAAGTGAGTTTGATGCACAACAAGGTGATTCTAATAACAGGGGCGTCACAGGCAATGGGCGCCTATTGTGCTGACCTTTTTGCCCAGAACGGTGCAAAGAGTATCTTTTTCGTAGATACAGATTTTGAAAGCGTCAATGCGCAGGCATTGAGGGTGGCGGCGAAAAACGGGTGTGAGTGCATACCTGTCAAAGCCGATTCCGGCGAAGAGCGCGAGGTAAAAACCGTTTTTGAGATTATAAAGGAAAGAGCCGGGCAGCTGGACATCCTTGTCAACTGCATGGACCTAGACGTTAACGACGAAGTAGACGACATGGAATCTTTCGACTTCACGATGAATGACGGCTTAAAAGGCGCATTCCTTTTCTCGAAAGAAGCTCTTGGAATGATGGAAAAGCAGCACAGCGGAACTATCATAAACGTTGTACCGCAGACAGAGGAGCCGGGCGGCTGGACAGCCGACTCAGATGGTTATTCATCACTTAAAGCAGGCCTGGTATATCTTACAAAAACCCTTGCGAAAAGAACTGCAAAGTTTGGTATAACTGTTAAGGGTGTGTCGGCGAAAGTGGAAAAGATGCAGGAAAAAAGCAGCGAAAACAACGTTCTGGATTTTAAGAGGAATGAAACGATAAGAGAAGCATCGGACACCGTACTGTTTCTTGCCAGCGACCATGCAAGACATATGACGGGCACATGTATCGACATAAGCGGGAACCTTGCCGTTTAACAAACAACGGTGGGATTTTTTTAAATCAGCAGCAATAATATGGAAAGCAAAAAACGTGAGGTTACATAAATTCTGCATAAGGAGAGGATGAGCATGGGTCAAAAGCCGATAATAAGCGTGAAAAAAATTGGCAAGGCATTCAGCGGCGTTGTTGTTTTGAACAACGTCGACTTTGATGTCTATGCCGGTGAGGTACACGCTATAGTAGGGGAGAACGGTGCCGGTAAATCGACGCTTGTAAAAATCATTAGCGGTGTCCATGAGCCGACAGGCGGCGAGGTGTATGTAGACGAAAAGAAAGTACACTTCAGGTCACCGCATGATGCAAGGGACGCAGGCATCGCGATGATATATCAAGAGCCGCTGACGTTTCAGGATCTTAACGTTACCGAGAATGTGTTTCTTGGTCACACACGGGACAAAAGCGCCTTTCGTATAAAGTGGAGAGACCTATACAATGAAACAGAAAAAAACCTAAAGACGCTGGGTGTCAAGATGGGTGCAAAAGCCCCGGTGCGTGGCATGTCAATAGCCGACCAGCAGATGATCGAGATCACTGCAGCGCTTTCGCAGAATGCAAAAGTCATAATCATGGACGAACCGACTGCGGCGCTTTCACAGGGCGAGGTCGTCAAACTTTTCAGCATAATAAATGCACTCAAACAGCAGGGCAAGGCTATCATCTTCATCGGCCACAGGCTGGAGGAGATACTTGAGATATCCGACAGAGTCACGGTTCTGCGTGACGGAGAACTCGTCGGCGACAGAAAGACAAAGGATGTCACAAGGGATGATCTTGTAAAGATGATGGTAGGCCGCACGTTTAAAGAGCTTATCGTAAAAGAAGGGGCTGAAATAGGCGAAGTAATGCTCGAAACTGAGGGCCTTACAATGCCGGAGCAGTATCACGACATCAACATAAAGGTTCGCAGCGGCGAGATAGTCGGAATGGCAGGCCTGGTCGGCGCCGGAAGATCTGAAGTATCTTCGGCTATCTTCGGAGCAGACCCCGCACATGCCGGGAAGATAAAAGTTAAGGGCGAATACGCACATATAAACAGCGTTGCAGATGCGCTCAAGATGGGTATTGCGATGGTGCCGGAGGACAGAGCAAGGACGGGGCTTATACTGGAGCTTGCAGTTTCCACCAACATGACTATGGCTATACTCAAGCAGTTAAGCAAAAAGGTACTCGTCAACACAAAGAAAGAGAAGGAATACGTTAAGCAATATGTTGACGATCTTAACATAAAACTCAGAGAAGCCGAGCAGACTGTAAAAGAGCTCTCCGGCGGGAACCAGCAGAAGGTTGTACTTTCAAAGTGGCTGATGACTGAACCGGATATTCTTATACTAGACGAGCCGACACGTGGTATCGACGTCGGTGCAAAGGTAGAGGTCTACCGTCTCATATCCGATCTTGCAAAGCAGGGCAAAGCGATATTGATGGTGTCTTCCGAGATGGAAGAGATATTGCAGCTCAGCGACAGGGTGTACGTAATGTGCGAAGGAAGGGTGACGGCAGAGCTTGACAGAGATGAACTGAGTGCAGCAAGGATAATGAGCGCGGCGACTCAAGGCTCAGCCGATAATTCGCAGGAGGGGGTAGCATTATGAGAACAACCGGTTTTTTTGGCAGAAACATAAAAAACATTGTTACCGTAATCATAATCGGGCTCATCTTCGGCGCATCGGCAATAGTCAAGCCAGAGCTATTCGGCTCTGAACGGCTGCCTGAAGTCATCAACAGTGTAATCATGTGGATGCCTCTCATACTCACTGTTTCCATGGGTATGATGATGGTAGTAATAACGAAGGGGATAGACCTTTCAGTAGGCTCAACAGTCGGGCTTTCGGCGATGGTTGCTGGTGTTATGTTCCGTGACCTTGGCACACCGCTTTGGCTGGGCATATTAGTTTCTATGGGTGTAGGGCTTCTTTGCGGGGCGCTCAACGGCGCAATAATCGCTTATATGAAAATACCTGCTATCATTGTTACTCTCGGCACGATGAACGTTTTTCGTGGCTTGACATACATAATATCGAACGGTACACAGGTCACGGGTTATGAGCTGCCCGAAGGGATAAGCAACGCAGTAACAAACGGTATCAACTTTGGTAATCTGCTTGTGCCGTGGATGGTGCTTATCGCTGTAGGCATAGCGGTAATCTTCTGGCTTATTATGCGATTTACGCACTTTGGCAGGGAAGTTTATGCCATCGGCTCAAACAGAGAAGCAGCATATCTTCGTGGCATCAAATGCAAAAAAACAGAGCTTTACATCTATTCGATAACCGGTATGCTTGCCGGCATTGCCGCTATGATGTATGCATCAAGGTATGGGTATATAAACCCATCCAACACGGGATACGGTCTGGAGTTCATGGTTATATCCGCAACGATAATTGGCGGCGTCAGTGTAAGCGGCGGTTCGGGAACAGTCGGAGGCACATTCCTCGGATGCCTGCTTCTGGGCAGCGTCAATACTATGCTTGCTATGGTGGGTGTTGCCGGAACGGTTCAAAAATTCTCATATGGCATAATCATAGTCATCGCACTGGTCATAGACAGGGTTGTACAGATAGTGCTTGATAAAAGAAGAATAAGTGCAAAAGGGGGAACAGTGCAATGGAAAAAAGCGTAACCAGACAGAAAATATGGCGTCTGTTTAAACGCCGTGAGGTATTTACATTAGCGCTGCTTATCGCCGTACTTGTCGTAAGTATGTCGCTCTCTTCAAGCTTTCGGGACATTGGCTACATTCTGAAGAGCGCTACCAGATATGTGGAATACGGCATGATAGCCCTTTCCATGACTATGATAGTAATTGCAGGAATGATAGACCTCTCTGTGCCAGCTATCATGGTATGCCTCAACACGTTCGTAGCAATGATGTATACAGCGGGCATGCCTCTTGGATGGGCCATAGGCATGGGAGTGCTTATAGGCATGGCGCTCGGCGCTTTCAACGGTGTTCTTATAGCCTACCTTAAACTGCCTGCGCTCATAGTTACGATAGGAACTCTCAACGCATACAGAGGGCTTTCGCAGATATTCATCGGCGACAAGAGCCTTGGAAGCTTTCCGGAATGGTTCAACAGCATTGAAAAGGTGCCGATATTCAAAGGAGAAAATTTCACTTTCGGGGTGACCCTGCTGCTGTTTATCATTTTCGCAGTCATATTCTATTTCGTGCTGCACAGGACAAGGTTTGGCAGAAGCGTTTATGCGATAGGTTTCAACGAAAGAGCGGCTATCTACAGCGGCATCAAAACAAAGCATATAAAGTTTATACTGTTTGTAATATCCGGCTTCATATGTTCGATTGCCGGAATGCTAACGATGAGCAGGCTGCTGCTTGTCAGGTGGGATATGGCCACCGGGGGAGAGCTGGAGATAGTGACAATGGTGCTGCTCGGCGGCACAGAGATTACCGGAGGAAGAGGCAGCGTTATAGGCACGTTCCTCGCAGTAATCATCATCATTATTCTTAAAACAGGGCTGCTGGTGGCAAACGTAACGGCAAACGCCCAGATGTTTATCATGGGCATGCTGCTGCTAACATCCATAATAATCCCGAATATAATGAACTATTACAGGGAAAAGAAGGGATGATTTAAAAAGATTCGATTTCAGTGCCTCGGCATTGATAAAAAATAAGTAGGAGGAAAATTATGAAAAGAAGTCTACTAGTTATGCTTTGCCTTGTATTGGCAATAGCAATGGTGTTTGTCGGATGTAACAAAGCGGATACGACGACAGATACAGGAGATAACACGGCCGATGACAGCGCAGACGACATGGCCGATGACAGCGCCGATGATAGCGCAGATGACATGGTCGATGACAGCGCCGATGACATGGCTGGCGAAAAGATCAGCATGGTGTTCATACCTAAAAACCTCGGAAATCCGTATTTCGAAGCTATCGAAAAAGGTTTTTATGACGCTATGGCAGAGCTTGGTGAGGACAACTTCGAGTTCCTGTTCACCGGCCCGGCTACTGCAGAAGCAACAAGCCAGATAGAATATGTTGAGGCTGCGGTGCAGAACGGCGCAGACATCATTTTCATCGCAGCAAACTCGAACGATGCCCTTAACGGAACGTTTGATGATGCACGTGCAGCAGGCACAAAGATAGTCATCATCAACCAGGACATTCCGGGCAGCGAAGACAGAAGAGACGGAGCTATACTGCCGACAAACTTTGCCAACGTCGGCAAAGCCCAGATCAAGCTTCTTAGTGAGCTGATGGGCGGCAGCGGCGAATTCGCAATACTGTCTGCAACAACGGATGCTCCAGACCAAAACGTATGGATCGCCGACATCGAAGACGAAGTTGCAAACAATGCTGACTACGCAAATATGACACTCGTAGAAGTTGTTTACGGCGACGACCAGCCGGAAAAATCCACGACAGAGATGGAAGCTCTTCTGACCAAGTATCCAGACCTTGGCGGAGTTATCGCACCTACCACTGTTGGTGTTGCAGCTGCTGCTAAAGTTATCCAGAACAAGGGTATCGCAGACCAGGTTAAACTGACAGGTCTTGGACTTCCTTCAGAGATGGAAGAGTTCATACTTGACGGAACTTGCGAAGCTATGCAGCTTTGGAATCCTCCTTATGAAGGATACCTGGCTACTTACCTGGCTTATGAAATGGCAATGAACGGATTCGAAATTGCCGAGGGAGCTACATTCTCGGCAGGCAAACTCGGAGACTACACGTTTGGTGCCGACAACATACTCATCACGCTTGAAGATCCTATGACTTATGATCCAAGCAACATCGAAGAGTATGCAGCACTGTTCTAGAAGAAAGTGACTTACGGCGGGCGCCTGCAGAAATGCAGGCGCTCTTGCCTGTAAAAAGGATTAAGGTAATACACCGCAGAATTTATACGGTGGTTTCGAAGATGACCAGATTAAAACTGAAAGAAGTGATGATATGGGATATAAAGTCATTGATTTGTCTATGGAAATGTATGAAGGTATAAAGACAATGCCTATGGACCCAAAATTCGGTATAGTACAGCACTGTACACTGGATGATCTGGGTTACAACCTCAGCCGGATAACGATGTCAACACATCAGAGTACCCATCTTGACGCACCAAGGCACTTTTATTATGAAGGTCAGACAGTTGACAAGATACCAGCCGAGAGGTTTATCGGGCCTGCGTTTGTGATAGATCTTAAGCACAAGGCGCCAAAAGAGCCTATAACGCCGGACGATTTAAAGGCATATGAAGACAAAATAGTAAAAGGGGCAAACATACTGCTGGATACCGGATGGGATAAAACCCTGCCCGGGCCGGAATATTTTTCCGATTTTCCTTATGTTACTGTAGAACTTGCAGATTATTTTGCGCAAAAACAGATAAATCTTGTCGGTATGGATATGCCGACACCCAACGGTAACGAATGGAAGTATGTACACAAGCGCTTGCTGGGAGCATCTATAATAGTGCTGGAAGGGCTTGTGAATTTAAAAGAGATATCAACGCAGCAGTGCACACTTATTGCGCTGCCGTTAAAGTTTGCCGGTGCGGACGGCTCACCCGTACGTGCAATTGCTATAGAAGGCGATTTATTATAATTTGAATGGAAGGTGATAGTTATGAAAGGAATTGACGGAAAAGTTGCTATTGTTACGGGCGGCTCGACAGGAATAGGCTATGCCTGCGTCGAGAGGCTGTGCAGCGAGGGAGTAAAGGTGTTGTTCACCGGCAGAAGCGACATGGGCTTCGATACAGAGAAGAAACTGCGTGATATGGGCTATGAAGCATCTTTTTTCCAAGGTGACATGGGCGACGAAGAGTTCTGCAAAGCAACGGTAAAAGAGACAGTAAGCAAGTACGGCGGCGTAGACTTCCTTGTAAACAACGCATTTCCATTTACGGCAAAAGCTATGGACGCAAGCAGGGAAGATTGGGTTCACACTATGGAGTGCGGTCCGGTTGCGTATGCCACGATGATCGCAAACGTTGCACCCGAGATGAAGAAGAGGGGCAAGGGTTCGATAGTCAATATCTCAAGTATATCCGCTCATATAGCCCAGCCGCTGCGGTGGACGTATAACTGTGCGAAAGGCGCCGTTTCACAGCTGACGAGAAACGCAGCTCTCGACCTTGCGCCGGAGATCCGTGTCAACGGTCTTAGCCTCGGATGGATATGGACGAGGGAAGTTGACAAAGCGGCAGGCTTCGATAGAGAAAAATGGGAACCTGTATGGGGCAAGTTCCATATGCTGCGCCGGCTCGGTATGCCGGAAGAGTGCGCTTCTGCGGCTTTGTTTATGCTCAGCGATGAAGCAAGCTTTGTGACTGCGGCAGATTTGTTCGTTGACGGCGGATACCTGGGGCTTGGAAGCGAAGGACTCGGCGAGAACTCAAACTTTGAAGGAAGCGAGTAAAGGAGTAATCTGGAATGATACAAAACAATAAATTTGCATGGACGTGGAACATAAAAAAAGAATATGTGGACGAGTATGTGAAGATACATGCCGATGTATGGCCGGATGTACTTAATGCCCACAAAGAGGGCGGCATCAGCAATTATTCTATTTTTCAAAATGGTAATCAGTTCTTTTACTGCTTTGAATGCGACGACGTGCCTGCTGCTTTTGCCATAATAGACAAGGACGAGGCTTGCCAGAGATGGAATGCCATCACATCCAAGATGGTGGAAGGCTCGTTCGACTTTAGTGAGGTTTTGGTTCGGAGCGGCCGAGCCGATAAAGCCGCTAAAACAGGTGTTTTATCTGAAATAGAGAAGCGAGATAAGGAAGATCGGACAATGTCGCTCTTCCATCTTTATAAATCTGACAATTCACTAATCAAGATTGTGCCACTTTTTGCGGTAAGACAGCGGGGTGTCGTTGACACGCTTCTTGAATAGGTTTATAAAGTGGCTGACATGGTCTATCCCAACCTTTCTTGATATATCGCTTACGGGCAGCGAAGAGCTTGTCAGCAGCGCCTTTGCAAGGTTTATGCGCAGACGTATCTGATATTCGTGTATAGATATGCCGATATGTTTCTTAAACTCGTGTGAAAGGTGATATTTGCTTACGAGATATTTCTTCGACAGCTCGTCCAGTGAAATGTTATCGGCAAAATTCTTATCTATATCGCTGACAACTCTCTGAATGTATTCAGGCATAGCTGTTAAGGGAGAAAGTCCGGAATCTGCACTGCGCAGCAGTTCCGTCAAAAGCTGCATTATAAGCTCGCTGCTCACAAGCTCCGAATGAGCGTTATATTTTGACTGTTGATCTATGATTTCAAATATATTACCTGAAAACTTTTTTTTATTGCGGATATCAACAACGGGCGGACAGTTTTTGCTAAAAAGCGCATAATAGCTTCTGGCGTTTGCGCCGTTGAAATGAATCCAGCAGGTGTCCCAGCCCTGTGGTGAGTCTGTTTTATAGTAGTGGTGGTCCATGCAGTCGATAAAAAAAGCCTGGCCCGGGCTCACAGCATAAGTCTCGCCTTTATATGAAAGAGAGCCTTTTCCGGATAGTGTATACGATATATAGAACGAATTCTGGTTCTCACGTTCAGTAAAGTATTTCGAGCGGCATTTGAAACAGCCCGTCTCCTGAACGAAGAAAAAGGTAGAGCGTGCTGTCTGCGAAGGCACGGCATGTATCCAGACCGAGTCCTTTGCTATATCGCAGTTGAATTTTTCGATGAGATTTTTCATTTACAGCCCTTTCACAAGATTCTGCTATTATTACGCAACTATATTGGTTGCTTTGGCATAATATATATTATATATTATATTTAGCGTGAATAAAAGACGGCAGAATTTTAACTATGAATATTATAAAAAACTGTATTCAGACCAGGACCAATAAGAACAGCATATCATCAAGTGCCAAGGCGCAATTTTGCGATATATCGAGTAAATAATGCGTTTTTACTAATTAATATATTAAGGAGAATGCAAATGTGTAATGATAAGCAGAACGGACACGATTATGTGTATGCGAAGGACAAGTACAAAAGCTATGGAGTAGATACCGAAAAGGTGATAGAAAAGCTTGCAGGCATAACGCTGTCGATACATTGCTGGCAGGGAGACGACGTTGTGGGCCTTGAGTCAGACGGAGATCTTACAGGCGGCATTGCTGTAACCGGCAACTATATGGGCAAAGCAACAAACGGGCAGGAGCTGCGCGCAGATATCGACAAAGCATTCTCGCTGATACCAGGCAAAAAGAAACTTAACCTTCATGCAATGTATGCGGAGTTTGACGGCAAAAGGGCAGAGCGCAACGAGATAGGCCCGGAACATTTCGATAAGTGGATAGACTGGGCCAAGAAGAACGGTTTTGGGATGGACTTTAACCCGACGCTGTTCTCTCACGATATGTTCAGAGACAACATGACGTTGACCCACCCGGACAAGCAGATAAGACAGTTCTGGATAGATCACTGCAAGCGCACAAGAGAGATAGGCGCAGAGTTCGGCAAACAGCTGGGGCAGCCGTGCGTAAACAACATTTGGGCGGCGGACGGTATGAAAGACACTCCTGCAGACAGGATGACATACCGCAGCAGGCTAAAGGATGCACTGGACGAGATATTCGAGGACGATTACGACAAGAAATATCTTGTGGATGCGGTAGAGAGCAAACTGTTCGGTATCGGCTCAGAGAGCTTCGTTCCGGGCTCGTTCGAGTTCTACCTTGGCTATGCAGTGAAGAACAACAAGACAATATGTCTCGATTCCGGGCACTATCACCCGACTGAGACGATCGCAGACAAGATAAGCTCTGCACTTCTTTACCTTGATTCTGTGCTGCTGCATGTATCTCGAGGAGTGCGCTGGGACAGCGACCATGTGACGGCGTTGACGGACGACACTAAGCTTATTGCAAAAGAATGCGTCAACAGCGGTATGGACAGGATATTCTATGCGCTTGACTATTTCGACGCAAGCATAAACAGGATAGCAGCATGGGTAATCGGCTCAAGAGCATTCCAGAAAGCTATGCTTATTGCACTGCTCGAAATGCCGGCGATACGCAGAGCAGAGGAGAGTTTTGACTATACAACAAGGTTTGCGCTTCAGGAAGAGCAAAAGCAGCTTCCGTGGGGCGCGGTATGGGACGAGTTCTGCAGGCGCAGCGGAGTACCGGAAGGTTTCGGGTGGCTGGATGAAGTAAGGGCATACGAAGAGGGCGTGCTTGCAAAGCGATAAGGAGAAATAAATGTTTGAAAATGAAAGAAAGATGATGCAGCGTATATCCAACTACTGCGGAGACAGAGTGGACTATGTGCAAGGCGGCGGAGGGAACACATCCGTTAAGTTTGATGCGCAGCTGATGGCAATAAAAGCCTCGGGATATACTCTTAAGGAAACGACGACTGAAAAAGGATTCGTCACAGTAGACTATCAGAAGATAAAGAAGTATTACAACGAAGTGGACGCTTCGGCTGACAAAGATTTCGAGAAGGAAAGCCTTGAGCTTAACATGGACAGTATAGTGCTGCTGGAGGGTATGGAGAAAAGGAGACCGTCTGTAGAGGTCGGGATGCACTCGTTTCTTGAAAGGTGCGTAATCCACACACACGCCGTATATTCAAATATCGTATGCTGCTGCAAAGAATCAAGACAGCTTGCAGACAAGATATTCGCAGATGCCGGCATCGGATATACGTTTGTTCCGTATATCGACCCCGGCTTTAAGCTGACGCTTGCAGTAAGGGATGCCGCAAAGGCATATCATGATAAGAACGGCAGCATGGCGAACGTTATTTTCATGGAGAATCATGGAGTTATAGCTGCTAATGAAGATGCACAGGCAGCTATGGACCTGCACGATAAAGTGAACGACAGCATTATTGCATACCTTGGATTGGGCGAATACTCCAAGCCGAAGATAAAGAAGACACAAGCAGGCTTTGAAAGCGATACAGATTATCTTATTGAGTTTTCGAAGCAGCACGGCGGGCTGGAGTATTTCGAGAAGCTGAGGTTATATCCTGACCAGCTTGTTTATATAAATAAAGCTCTGGGTGACGTAATATGCTTTAAAGACGGACGAATCCTATACAAAGCTGCGGAAAAGGAAGCAAAGGTAATAGAAGAAACCCTGCTGGGTGTTGCTTACGTAATTGGGCAAATAGAGCAAGCAGGGCTGACCCTTAGCCTGATGGATGAAAAGGGAGCAGACTTTATCAATAACTGGGAGAGCGAGAAGTACCGTTCGAAACTTGTGAAACAGGAAGAAGGAAAGTAGCATGGCGAAAAAAGCTTTTGCAGCTGTAGACCTTGGCGCAAGCAACGGCAGGACTATGCTTGGCCGATTTGACGGTAATCGGCTGAGCTTGGAGGAACTCAACAGATTCGAGAACCATTACAACGATGTTAACGGTTCGTACTATTGGGATGTGTTGTTTCTGTTTTCGTGCATAAAAGACGGGCTGAAAAAAAGCGTAAAAGCTGCTCCCGGGGGTATCTCAGGGATAGCTATTGATACATGGGGGGTGGACTTTGGCTTGCTGGATAAACAGGGCAAGCTCGTTGGCAATCCCTTTGCGTACAGGGATAAAAGAGGCCTGAGGGGAAAAAACGCATTTTTTGAAGATTTCGGAGAGCGTACAGCTTTTGACATTACAGGTATTGCGAGCCTTGAAATCAACTCCATATATCAGCTTTATGATATGGTAAAGAACGCTGACCCCCAGCTGGAGATAGCGGACAAACTGCTGCTTATGCCCGACCTGCTTTCATATATGTTGTGCGGAGAGGTCTCAAGCGAGTACACGAATTCTACGACCACACAGATGCTGGATGCAAAAGGCGGATGGAGCAAAGATATTATCCGTATGCTCGGGATAAAAGAATCGCTGCTGCCGCATATTCAGATGAGCGGCGAGAAAAAGGCGGACGTTATGAGCTCTGTAATGGCAGAAACGGGGCTTTCGGGCAGCGTGCCGGTATACTGCGTCGGCTCGCACGATACAGCTTCTGCAGTTGCATCCATCCCGTCTGTCAACGATAATTATGCTTTCATATCATCTGGTACATGGTCGCTCATTGGTATAGAAAGGACAGAGCGCGCTTATCGACGATGTCGTATATTCAGGCGGTTTTTCTAATGAGGGCTCAATTACGGGCGGTGTAAGGCTGCTCAAAAATATAATGGGCCTTTGGATAATTCAGAACTGCAAGCGGCAATGGGATAAAGAAGAGAAAACAACCTGGGATGATATAGTCGGCAGTGCTAAAGAAGCTGATGAGTTTGCGTCTATGATAGATGTGAATGCGCACGATTTCTTTGACGGAGAAGGCATGACCGGCAAAATACAAAAGTATTGCGAGAGAACCGGACAGAAAGTTCCGCAAACTATCGGAGAAATTGCAAGAACGGTATACGAAAGCCTTGCCTTAAGCTACAGAGAAGCATTTGAAGTTATGGAACAGATCAGAGGCGGAAAGATAGATGTACTGCATATCATCGGCGGCGGCTCAAAGAACAAGCTGCTAAACCAGTTTACAGCAAATGCAATAGGCAGACCGGTGATAGCAGGACCGGCGGAAGCTACAGCAATAGGCAATCTAATGGTGCAGGTGAAAGCGTCAAGCGAAGTCGGCAGTATAGAAGAAATGAGACAGGTGATAAGAGATTCGTTCGACGTAGAGACGTATGAGCCATGCGAAACCGAGAAATGGGCGGAACAGTACGAACGATATCTAAAAATAAAAAAGGACGAAACGTGAGGGAAAGATGCAAGAACTGATCGAAAAACTGAACGCAGAAGATAAAGAAACAAGCCTGGGTGCGCTGCGGGAACTTAAAAAGCTTGCCGACAAAGGCGATATTAAGCTGCCGGAAAAAACGGTGTACACCAACAACCACGTGCACACGAAATATTCGTTTTCGCCGTACTCGCCGGTTAAAGCTGTTTGGATGGCAGTAAACGCCGGGCTTTCCACAGTTGGGATAATGGATCACGACGCCATAAACGGAGCGCAGGAGTTTATCGAGGCCGGAAAGATAATGGGGATAGCAACGACGATAGGGTTCGAGATACGTACAGACTGGTCTGACACTGCACTGAAGGGCAAACGTATAAACAACCCCGACCAGCTATCCAACGCATATATATGCGCACATGGCATACCGCATCAGAACATAGGCAAGGCAGATGAGTTTCTTTCTGGTATACGTTCAGCAAGGCATAAGCGCAATCGCAGGATGGTTGATAACATAAACAGGCTGTCCGAGTGCATGGGCATACAGATAAACTATGACAAAGATGTTCTGCCGCTTTCGCTTTCGCATCTTGGAGGCGGAGTTACAGAGCGACATCTGCTGTTTGCGCTTACAAAGAAGATGATAGATAAGTACGGCAAGGGAGAAGAACTGCTGGGTGTGCTGAAAGACAAGCTGAACATAACGCCGGGGCAGAAGCAGACTGAGTATCTTTCAGACGATAATAATGATATGTACGAGTATGACCTGCTCAACGTTCTAAAGAGCAGTTTCATAAAGGATATATACATAGATGCAGACAGCACAGAAGCGGCGCCTATAAAAGAGGCAGTAGCGTTTATAAAGTCGATAGGGGCGCTGCCGTCGTACTGCTATCTTGGAGACGTAGGCAAGTCACCGACAGGCGACAAAAAAGAGCAGAAGTTCGAGGACGACTATCTGGAAGAAGTGATAAGCGAGTGTAAAAACATTGGCTTTGACGCACTGGCATATATGCCAACGAGAAACACAACTCAGCAGCTCGAGCGTGTGATGGAGCTTGGCAGAAAGTACGTGTTCATGCAGATAAGCGGAGAGGACATCAACCAGCCAAGACAGTCATTCATATGCGCAAAGCTCAGCGAGCCTATGTATGCGCACCTTACAGACTCTACATGGGCATTGGTGGGGCACGAGATTTCAGCAACGAAGGATATAAGCAACGGCATGTTTGCTGATGGTATTAAGCTCACCCCGGGCGAACTAAACCGACGTATCCAGACTTATATGAAAATCGGGTTGGCAGCAAAGTAATATATGCTTCTCCTTTATTATACAAAAGAGGTTTGCGGACACAGACCTCTTTTGTTTCTAAACATTGCTAAAAAACTGGCATATATTTATAGAGCTCAATAGAGTACAATGAAAGAACAAAATGTAATTTACAGACAGGGAGAGGTTATGGGCGCAGTTTTTAGAACAGCAAAAGGCAAGAATAAAATATTAAAGATGTATAACGAGGGTTTAAAGATGTGGCCAAGCCCGAACAAACAGCTTATGGTTCCGACATCTTTCGGAGAGACTTTCGTGATGAGCAGCGGCAAAGATGACGGCGAAGCTGTGCTGTTGTTTCACGGCTCATCGACTAATGCAGCTATCTGGATGTATGATGCTCAGCTGCTTGGGACGACACACAAAGTGTATGCCGTTGATATAATCGGAGAGCCCGGTAAAAGCGCTGAAAGCAGACCTGCACTGGAGTGTTCGGATTACTGCAGATGGATGAGCGAGCTAATGGATGGGATTGGCATTGAGAAGGCGGCTGTAATCGGCAACTCGCTGGGGGGTTGGATGGCTCTGTGCCTTGCTGTCAGCGAGCCGCAGCGTGTAACACAGCTATTGCTGCTTGCGCCCGCAGGCTTTGCGCCATTGCAAAAGACGTTTATACTAAAATCGGTTTCTTTAGCGCTGCAGGGAAGAAAAGGGCGAGATAAGCTTAATAAGATGATATTCGGAAGCAGCAAGATACCTGAAGAGACACTGGCATTTGAAGAACTGCTAAGAAAGTACTATATACCAAGGCCGTTCTATACCCCGGTTTTTTCAGACGAACAACTGCAGAAACTAAGCATGCCGATACTTTTCATTGGCGGCGAGGATGACCCGTTGGTAGATATAGAGCAAAGTGCGAAAAGGCTGGAAGACTTGGTGCCGCAGGCGCAGATAAAGATACTAAAGAACAAAGCTCATGCGCTGTTTAACATGGGTCCAGAGATCGCTGAATTTTTGGAAAAGAATAAGAAGTAACTCAATTGTCAACCAAAGTGAACTTCCACGAGCAGTTGCAGCTCTCATCGGTTATATCCGGATAGCAGCTGAGTGCTTCACAATCAAAACGCTCGTCGATCGTTTTTGCAAAGTAAGTGTACTCTATCATACCGACGGATTTGCAGGGGTGAAAAGGCATTCCTTTCCTCTTTCTTGCGTTCTGAACACGGCAGTCAAGTGTCCTGTATATCAGCGTATTTCCATCAATGATAATCTCATCTTTGTTTATGTTTGCATACATTCTGAAGTGTAGTGCTTTAGCTAAGCCCTCTATCCCGGAGTTTACCGGCAGCTGAAGGAATTTTTTGATTCTGCTTGCTTCAATTACGATAAAAGTTCTCCATGCGTTTTCATCATGCTCCATGGCTTCTGCCATGCCGAACTTTTTCTCTATTGACTGGAACCAGACACCGTCCATAGCGAGCCAGTTCTTGGCGTAGATATCAACCAGTTCGATGAGTTCTTTTTTCGACAGGTTTTCAATAGTTTTGTTCGACATAGTGCTCCCTTTTATATGATATGATTACAGAGTTTATTATAATAGCCAAGATGACTATATGTAAAGTTAATGAGTGAAAGTAAAAATTGTTTGTCTGTGTTGACTTTTAATTTGCGGTATGTTTTAATAATATGAGCGGGCAAGAAGCCTGCGTTATTATGACCGAAATATTTATTTTTTTTAATGCCACGAAGGTATTTGTTTTCCAATGGGAAGCAGTATTTCGGGTATTTTTTATTTGGAGGTTTTATTATTCATGAAAAATAACACAAGAAGATTGGTACTGGCCAGTATGTTTCTGGCGCTTGGTCTTGTTCTTCCGTTTTTAACAGGTCAGATACCACAGTTTGGAAGCATGCTTCTGCCTATGCATATTCCCGTACTTTTATGCGGGTTTATCTGCGGATGGAAGTATGGAACAGCGGTAGGCTTCATTACACCGCTGCTAAGAAGTTTACTGTTTGGTATGCCGCCTATGTTCCCGTTCGCTGTTACAATGGCGTTCGAACTGGCAACATACGGTCTGCTGGCTGGTCTGTTCTATCAGCTTTTTCCCAAGAAAATCGGCTTTCTCTTTGTCGATCTGATACTTGCTATGATCGGCGGCAGGATAGTGTGGGGAATAGCGGCTTATCTGTTCTATGGACTTGGCGGAACTGCTCTGACATGGCAGATGTTTATTGCCGGGTCGGTGCTCAATGCATGGCCGGGTATAGTAATACAGATAATCCTGATTCCTGTTCTAATGATAGCGCTGCGGCGTACAAAAGTATTGAATCCTGAATTGAATACTAATTAATAAAGAGGCGAATAAGGCATGAAGAACATGCTGCTAAAGCATTATGAGATCTACCCGAAGATGCAGCTTCGCGACGCAGTTAAGCTAGCATTCCAAAGCGAATTTGGCGGGGGACATATGATCAGAAGTGAGGCGGACAGCCTGCAGCGGTTGAAAGACGAATACAATACGCTGCAGGTTTCGTCTGACTTAAATAAAATGTTTGAAGATATTGGCACAGGCATGTGCAGGCTAAACCTTGGCTCGCTTGAGGGAATCAGCCTTGATACGGTCAACCGTTTTTTTGTAGTGAGCGCAAATACGGCAAAAGGCAGTGTAGGGGAGTTTGAGAAGAAGCTTGCATGCATTATTAAGTGCTGCGAAGAGCGCTTGCTTCCGTTTGATACTGACGAGGCAGAAGCGTATATAAAAGAGCTGAAAGAAAAAGGCTATCCGCCTGTCAGCCACAGCGAGGAATACCGGCAGGCATACAAACCGGCGTATCGTGTCGTTAAGGCACAGTTTAAGAAGTTTTTTAGGCTGTTTGAACGCATAGAGCAAATGCTTGCCACGCAGGACGTATTGACTGTTGCAATTGACGGCAACAGCGGAGCGGGCAAAACGTGGCTGGCGGTGCTTATTAAAAGTGTGTACGACAAAGAAAAAGACGGCACAGAGGAGGGCTTGCAGTATGGCTGCAATGTTTTCCCTATGGATCATTTCTTTCTTACGCCAGAGCGAAAAACCGAGCAGCGCCTAAATGAAAACGGCGGCAATATAGACCACGAGCGTTTTCTGAGTGATGTTATTGGCGGCATCAAAAATAGGGAGCCTTTTTCATACAGGCCATACGACTGCCGCGTTCAGGCGCTGGCGCAGCCGATAAAGATATTACCAAAGCGGCTCAATATTGTGGAAGGGTGCTACAGCATGCATCCAAATCTGGCGGAAAATTATCATCTTAAAGTATTCATGGAAATTGACCCGGAAACGCAGAAAAACCGTATCCTTAAAAGAAACGGAGCGGCGATGCTTAAGCGTTACGTTCGGGAATGGATACCTCTGGAAAACAATTATTTTTCAAATCTTGATATAAAAAATAACTGTGATCTCGTTTTTAACGGCGATTTTTAAAGAGGGCCAAGATAAAAATATCAAGTGAAAAAAATGGGGCCCCCGAAAAGCAAAGCTTTTTGGGGAAGAGGAGGAGCAAAGCGTACTTTGATCCGACGTGGTAGTAGTGACAGGGTTTGAAGTCGGGAAGCCCGACGCCAATATTTAATTATACTATTATGATATATTAATAAAGATTGTTCTCTAAAAAAAGTTGTCGTTTAATAGGCTTCATGGCAGATAAAAGCGATATCACGATAAAACAAAAAGGGATGTCCATAATCGGATATCCCTTTTGCTTGGTCGGGTTGACAGGATTTGAAGACGGAGGCCGTCAGCCAAATTTATTGATTGAGCAGTACAATTTTCAACCATGAAGAGTATTTAAATCAAACAGTAGACAGCGGCCTTTTTTAGCAGACTCAAAACACATCATCCGCAAAAAGAAAAACGCCCCGCAAAAAGCGGAACGTTTTCTCTTGGTCGGGGTGACAGGATTTGAACCTGCGACCTTTTACTCCCGAAGCAAACGCGCTACCAAACTGCGCTACACCCCGATATTTGTTGGCGGGAGCAAGTGTGATTGGAGCCAATGAGCGGATTCGAACCGCTGACCTGCTCATTACGAATGAGCCGCTCTGCCAACTGAGCTACATTGGCGCTTCCAAATAGCTTCGCACAGGAAGTGATTATAACACATATTTTTGAAAGTGCCAATATTTTTTTGTAAGAATTTTAGTGTGTTTTTTGCATATTGCTAACATTAATTAGAAGGTGATTCTTGATTGGTTTTTCTAAACCTGTTCAATAGTACACCGATAACGGCTGCGGAAACGAACAAGGCAATACCAATGTACAGCCAGAGATTGTTTATACCTGTTTTCGAGACTGCAAAAGTAGAGACCAGAGGCGATAACATGCATCCTGCCTGAAAGAGGAGCGAAATAAAAGAGAGCATACTGGAACGTAATGATGAAGGTATGTGAAGATTGAGGATTGTGCTCTCAATAACGTTTGAGCCGGAGAATATGAAATAAACTAGCAGGAAAGTGCCGGCAAAGACGGGTGCTGACCTTTGCGCCGAAAAGACAATAAAAGCAGCAAATAGCAGCAGCCTGGCAGCTGTGAACTTTATGTATAAATGTTTTTCGCTCCTTAGAACCAAACGTTCTGTGAATATGCTTCCCAGCGCAGCAAACGCAAAGCACCCGAACGAAACAAGACCAACAGTGAAGAGCAAATCTTTGCTAGGCAGGAGCGCAGTGTAAGCAGGCTGCCAATAAGCTTCAACTGGGGCAATAAAGAAGCCGGACAGAATAACAGAAGCTGATAAGAGGAGTATTACAGGGCTTGACTTGATAAACTTAAAACCCGTTACGAGATGGTTTTTAAGACTAATATGTTCTTTTTTATGTGCGGCAATCTCTTTAACCAGAACCGAAGTCAGGATTATTATAGCGATATAGATTATGCATCGTACTATCAGGTTCAGGTCATATACGCCTAAGAACATAACTTTTTCTGAAAGACCCGGAAGAAATCCGCCTAGGATAGTGCCTGCAGAGATACCTGCTGTTTCAGCTATCGACAAGGCTGTCGTTGCTTTAGCGAGTCCCTCTTTGCCGTTGTTTTCAATGAAATCGTCTATCATTAGAGCATCGAGCGAACCTGTTGAGAACGCTCTACCTGCGCCCATTACTATCACAGCAGGTATCAGAAGAGCAAAACCGGAGAGAAAAAGCATAGAAAAAGAAGCGACGATATTTAGTCCGCAGGATATCATGAATATCTTTTTTCGCCCGAACATATCGGAAAGGACGCCGGTCGGCAGTTCAAGTATAAAAACAGTGAGCGAATAGATACCCATCAGTATGGCAATCTGCGCAAGAGAACAGCTTTTGTTTATAAGCAAAAGACTGAGAATCGGAACGATGATACCGGTAGAGAAATAGTTTAAGAACAGAAGTGCAGGAAAAGTTTTTTTCATTTTGGATGGTTTGTGTTATAGAAAACGAGTGAATACTCCCAAGGCTCGCTTCCTTCTGTCTTTATCTCGTGAGTATCGATGAATTCTGTAATCAGGTTATGAAGCTTTTTCGAATCTGCAGGGGTAAGGTGAACGACTCCATTAAGAAAGTCGCCATAGCTTGGCACTTCGTCTTTGGGTATATCCGATTGCGTTATGTCGTAAAGACCGTCGAGTGTGTTTTTAATCAGGTTTTCTATTATTATCCGGCGCTCACTGTTTAGCTCATTTCCATTGAGGCTGCCAATACTTACAGTAACGTTGGATACCGAATAATACCTTGCATTGATCCCGTTGATAACTTCAGTTCGGCTGAGCTCAACAAGACCCAGATTTTCAAGCTTTCCAAGGTGGTGCTTTGCTGATGATGGGGAAATACTCAAACAGTCGGCAATTCCCTTAGCTGTCATCGGCTCGCCGCTTATGTGCAGACAGCGCAGAAGCTGCTGGCGCACGGGACTCATGAAGATTTTTAAGTCCTCTAGGCTGGAAAGAGACACTATTTTTTTAGACATTTTAAAAAACTCCTTAGCAAACGTTACAAATAATATAACATAACAATAATTGTAACGTCAAGCGATAAAATAAAAAAATCCGGATGCAGATAAATGCCATAGATAATCTAATGTTAATTTCAATTATTCTTCAATTCACTGGACTTAGTTTGTGTTTTTAAGTAAAATGATGATATAGATTTTTTGCTTATATTATTAAATATTTTATATATCAGGAGGAAACATGAAAAGGTTAGAAGGTAAACGAGCAGTAATAACAGGCGGTGCCCAGGGTCTTGGTGCAGCGTTGTCAAAAAGAATGGCGGAGGAAGGCGCAAAGGTGGTCATCGGAGACCTTAACGAGGAAGGCGCAAAACAGACCGCAGCGCAGATCGATGGGGCACAGGCGTTTTCTCTTGATGTGTCCGACTATGCTTCCTGCGAGCAGTTCATGAAAAAAGCAAACGACTATCTTGGCGGAATAGATATATTTGTTTCAAACGCAGCGATACTGTTTTCAGGATCGATCCGTGAGATGGAAACTGAAAGATGGAAGAAAGTCATTGATGTAAATCTGTGCGGCTTCTTTAATACAGCAAAGGCTGCTTCAATGTACATGAAAAAGGGAAGCATCATACAGATAAACTCCAAGTCAGGCAAAAAAGGATCATACAAGAATTCTGCTTATGCAGCAAGCAAGTTCGGCGGTATTGGCCTCGTTCAGAGCCTTGCGCTGGAGCTCGCTGAGGAAAACATAAGGGTAAATGCTATCTGCCCTGGCAATCTTCTCGATTCACCGCTTTGGGTAAACAGCCTGTTCAAACAATATGCAAAAAACCAGGGCATCACAGAAGAGGAAGTAAGGCAGAAATATATCGACCAGGTACCGCTGAAAAGAGGCTGCAGATATGATGACGTTGAGAACCTGCTAGTTTTTCTTGCCAGCGACGAAGCTGAATATATGACAGGACAGGCGATCAACGTTACTGGCGGACAGCAGATGAATTAGGCCTTTTCTTAGGTCGGGGAGCTTACATGAGAAGATACACTATTGAGAGGCCGAAGATGATGCAGGGCATTGATGACACCCGGTTTAATCCGAAGGTCATCGTCACATGCCTCATAGCGCTGGCGATATACATGATATACAACATAGCTGCGTCGATAATAGGTGTTTTCTATATCGGTTCAGAAATGTTTGCAGACCCAAGCGAGCTGGAGGGTTCTTTTGACGATATTATGAACAGCTTGATGCAGATGGTATACTCGCAGCCGTTCATTTTGATCTTGCTTTTCAGCATGGCTTTGCTTATAGGATTCGTCATCATCGAGGCAAGAGCTATAGAGAAGAAAAAGCTCAGGATGATAGGGCTGGTAAAAACCCGGTTTGCGCTAAAGTATATCATAGGCGCAGCCGTCGGTGTGTTGGTGCTTTTCGTATTGCTTCTGCCAACGCTGATAACGGAATACGACACGATATATTTTACGGCAGCAAAACCGCTGCTTCTTACTATGCTGTTTGCGTTTGTGGTGCAGTCAGCTGCTGAAGAGCTTCTCTTCCGGGGCTATCTTATGACCGCCGCAAGCAGAAGAGTGGGGATGTTCTGGGGCGTTGTTATATCTTCTGTAGTGTTTGCGATGCTTCATATCGTAAACAGTGGCATGACAGTACTATCTATCGTACAGATTTTCCTGCTCGGTTCATTCTTCGGGTTCTATGTCATCCGGACTAACAGTATTTGGGGAGCTTTTGGCATGCACTTTGCCTGGAACTTCGTGCAGGGGCTCTTTGCCAACCTGGAAGTCTCATATGTCGATCTTGATTATAGGGTGATAGTCTTCGAAGGAGTCAGCTTCGAGCCGGATACAAGCAGTGCCTTTGGCAGTCCGGCAGAGCTTATACCGATAGCGCTGCTGCTCGCCGCTATAGCTGTGGTGATGTTTGTAGGCAAAAACAAAATAGTAGTAAAAAAACCGGTCAACGATGAATTTGAGTACTAGAAAAATTTGTGAACATTCTATGGAAAAAGCCCTGTTTTTTTGACATGATTATTTAAAGCGAGTATAATATTGCTGATAGAATATCGACAAGGTGAGGATTAATGAGAAGACCTGTTTTAATATTGATTACCATAGCGCTTTGTCTGGCTGTGTTTGCTCCAGTTTCAACAGCAAACGCAATGCCATATTTCGAGGAAGCTACAGTTATCGGAGACGAAGTCAACATGAGAATGAGGCCGACAGTAGATTCTCCGGTGATAGCGCCGCTTAGCGAAGGCACAAGGATTGGCGTATTCTGCGAAGAGCAGGAGGGCTGGTACCGCATTATATACGGCAACTACAGGGGATATATAAGCTCTGAATACATTTTCCTGCCGTCAAAAGATTACATGATTGCGCATGTTCAGACGGGCGGGCTTAATATGAGAGAGAACCCGGGCGTCTATTCCAACATAATTACAAAGCTCGACGAGGGCACGGGCGTAACGATCATTAACTTCTGCGGCGAATGGTATCAAATCGAAGTAAATATTGATACCGACGGAGAGATGCAGTTGCTTACCGGATATGTTCACAGCGATTACCTTAAGATAAGCAAAGCGGATCACGTCATGAACATACTTAAAAAAGGTATGAAGGGAGCTGCAGTAAAAGACCTTCAGCTAGAGCTTCGAAGAAGACACTTTATGGTCGCAAACGCTACCGGATATTTCGGAGACGTTACCGAAGGTGCGGTCAAAGCTTTCCAGAAAGCGGCAGGAGTCGCACAGGACGGCATTGTCGGAGAAGAGACTTATGCACTCGTCTTCGGCGACAACGATATATCGACAACGGTTGCCGAAATGTTTGGCATAACCGGAGAAGTAAAGCGTTCTACCTGGGACGATATTGCAAAGGTGTTCAGAAAAGGCACGATTGCAACCGTAACGGATGTTAAAACAGGTAAGCAGTATAAAGTAAGAAGATTCGGCGGATGGTGGCATGCGGACTGTGAGCCGCTCACTGCAGCCGATACAGCCATTATGAAGTCTATATACGGCGGAACTTGGTCTTGGGACAGACGTGCGATATGGGTCACTGTCGGCAGCCGGACATATGCTGCTTCGCAGAACGGTATGCCGCATCTGGCGAGCCCAACGCCGGATAATAATTTCCCCGGGCACTTCTGTATACACTTTAACGATTCCAAGGTACATGAAACGGGCAAGGAATGCCCAAGGCATCAGTATTGTGTAGACTACGCTTACAGAATGGCGCATTGATTTGAACAGCAGGCCTTTCTTTGTGTACTGTTCGGTCCGCAAAGGAAGGCTTTTTATATGTCCGCAGATTTGCTCATGCACTGGCCGCAGACATAAGCGTACAAAACACGGAGGTAGTTAATGAAGAAATCGAAGGCCATCATGATGGCTGTTACCACCGGCATAATCGTTTGTTTAGCGACTTGCCTTCTGACAATAGTAGTTTATCAGAAGCAGCTTGCCGGCGGAGAGAACTCGCTTAACCTGAACGAATTTAGCAGCATTGGGGAAACAATAGACGAATATTTTCTTTACGATTATGACATCAAGGATGTACAGGATGCCGGGCTCAAAGCTATGGTAGACTCTCTTGACGACCCATACAGTGTTTATTTTACAAAAGAGGAGTTCGACGCTTTCAATCAGAGCTCTGCAGGTGAATATGTCGGCCTCGGCATACTTATTGGCGAGAACAAGGACACGGGATATACCGAGATATTGAAGTTCTTCCCGGGCTCATCAGCCGAGGAACAGGGCGTGCAGGTAGGCGACCTTATCGTAAAAATAGACGGTGAGGATGTAACCGGCCTGAATACAAGTGAAATAGGGGTAATGTGCACCGGTGAAGAAGGCACATTCATTACTCTTGGTGTGCTGCGTGACGGCGAGGAATATTCATATGAGCTGGAGAGAAGAGTTATAACAATAGATATGGCTGAATATGAGATGCTGGAGGAGCGCATAGGCTATCTTAAGATAATACAGTTCAGCGGAAATGCATATGATAAGTTTGCCGAAGCCATGGAGTTTTTTGAAGAGCAGGGAGCACAAGGCGTGGTTATAGACCTGCGTGATAATCCGGGTGGCTATCTCAATGTGGTAGTTGACATGCTGGACGATATCCTGCCTGAAGGCACCCTGGTTTATACCGAGGATAAATACGGCAGCAGAGAAACGGAATACAGCGGTCCGGACAGCATTGATATGCAGTTCACTGTGCTAGTCAACGGGAACACAGCATCGGCCTCCGAGATTTTCGCCGGTGCCGTGCAGGACTATGAATACGCAGATGTAGTCGGAACTACGACATACGGCAAGGGAGTTGTGCAGGTCGTTCTGCCAATGGAAGGCACCGGCGCTGGGCTCAAGCTTACCATATCGGAATACTTCACACCAAACGGTAGAAGCATAAACGGAACAGGCATAGAACCTGACTACTACGTTGAGGAAGACGACAGCGGCGAAGATGTTCAGATGGATAAAGCTCTCAGCATATTGAAAGATATAATAGGATAAAAATATTTAAATATATTAGAAATATTTGTGAAGAGGAGAAAAGTTTTATGTATGATGTAATTATAATTGGAGCAGGGACGGCAGGACTGACAGCCGGGCTTTATGCGGCAAGAGCAAGTCTTAAGGCGCTTATCTTTGAAAAGGTGTTTCCGGGCGGGCAGATAGCAAGGGCGCATATAGTTGAAAACTATCCGGGATTTCCCGAGGGACTTACGGGTATTGAGCTCTCAATGAAAATGAAGGAACAGGCCGAAAAACACGGTGCAGTCATAAAGACCGAGAACGTTACCGGTTTCGACCTTGAAGGAGATATTAAAAAGATAACCACTCCCGAGGGTACCTACGAGGCAAAAACAGTGATTCTTGCTATGGGAGCGAACTACAGGGAGCTCGGGCTTCCTTCCGAAAAGAAAATGGTCGGTTCGGGCGTATCTTACTGTGCAACGTGCGACGGCGCTTTCTTTAAGGGCCAGGACGTAGCTGTTATAGGCGGCGGAGACACTGCTCTTGAAGACGCTGTATACCTTGATAAGTTCGTAAACAAGGTCTACCTGGTGCACAGACGTGATGAGCTTCGGGCACAGGCAGCGCTGCAGGAAGCGGCAAAGCAGTGCGAGAAGGTGGAGTTCGTGCTAAGCTACGTACCGGAGAGTATCGAAGGCAAACAGAAGGTGGAAGGTCTGAAGATAAAGAGCAAAAAAACAGGAGAAGTAAAGGAATTGCCGGTCACAGGCGTATTTATTGCGGTTGGTATAATTCCTGAATCGGATGCTGTTCGGGGTATGGTGTGCACGGACGATTTCGGATACATATGCACAGATAAATATCAGGCTACAAGTATAAAGGGAGTGTATGCAGCCGGTGACATTACACTCAAGCCGTTAAAACAGCTTGTTACGGCGGCTGCAGAAGGCGCTACCGCCATATACGCTATTCAGTCATATCTAATGGAACAGGCGGCGTGCAAGAGATAACAAAGGACTATACCAATTTGCGTATTGGTATAGAGCGAACTATAATACAGTAGTTCGTGCTTGGAGGATATATGGGAAGGTTGTTTGGCACGGACGGTGTCCGTGGAGTTGCAAATGAAAAACTGACATGCGAACTTGCATTCAAGCTTGGGCAGGCAGGTGCATACGTGCTTACCAGCAGAGTGCATAAGGCAAGGATACTCATTGGCAGGGATACTAGGATATCCGGCAATATGCTCGAAGCCGCTATGGTGGCGGGAATATGCTCAGTAGGGGCCGAAGCTATCGTTGCGGGAGTTATACCGACGTCCGGCGTTGCATTCCTAACAAGGGACTACAAAGCGGATGCCGGCGTAGTTATATCCGCATCGCACAATTCGGTGGAATACAACGGCATTAAGTTTTTTAACGCCGATGGCAAAAAGCTGCCGGACGAGGTCGAAAACAGAATAGAGAGCATAATACTCGACGGCAGTGAAGAGATCATGCTGCAGACTGGTGTAAACATAGGCCGCAAGGTCAGCGCTGCCAACAGCGCTGCCGAGTATAAAGAGTTCCTGCTTTCGACGATAAACACGAACCTTCGTGGTTTAAAGATCGTCCTCGACTGCGCACACGGTGCAGCGTCGTTCATAGGTCCAAGGAGCTTTACCGAGCTTGGTGCAGAGGTGATTCCATACTACAACACGCCGGACGGTACGAACATAAACGACTACTGCGGCTCTACACACCCTCAGAAGCTGACACAGCTCGTTGCAGAGCTAGGCGCAGATTTAGGACTTGCTTTCGATGGTGACGCCGACAGGCTCATAGCAGTAGACGAACATGGGGTTATAGTAGACGGC
This sequence comes from Christensenellaceae bacterium, assembly GCA_963666505.2. Lineage (GTDB taxonomy): Bacteria > Bacillota > Clostridia > Christensenellales > SZUA-584 > JABGQS01. The sequence continues at coordinate 1,317,195 of CAXXXL010000003.1, forward strand.
GACCAGATAATGGCCATCTGCGCCATAGATATGAAAGAGCGCGGTCTGCTCAAAAAAGACACTCTGGTGTGTACTGTAATGAGCAACCTCGGACTGGATATAGCCATGAAGAAGCACGGTATAAAAACTGTCAAGACAAAAGTCGGCGACAGATACGTGCTTGAAGAGATGATAAAAGGCGGCTACAGCCTTGGCGGCGAACAGTCGGGGCATATCATTTTCCTCGATGACAATACGACTGGTGACGGTATACTTACCGGGCTGCACCTTGCGTCAATAATCATGCGGAGCGGCAAGTCGCTAAGCCGGCTGGCAAGCAGCATAAATATACTGCCGCAGGTGCTGGTGAACGCATGGGTAAAGGACGAGCATAAAGACCACATCATGGAAGATAAGGAAGTTGTGGCAAAGATAAAGCAGCTAGAGAAGATGTTTCACGGCAAAGGCCGTGTGCTGATACGTCCGTCAGGCACAGAACCGCTTGTAAGGGTAATGCTTGAAGGCACTGACAAAAAAGAAATAGAGCGCCAGGCGGTCGATATGGTAAAACTGATAGAAAGCCGACTGGCGTAATAAAACGCTTGGAGGCTAATTTAATATGTGTGGAATCGTAGGTTATGCAGGAAGCAGAGACACCGCAAAAGTGCTGATAGGAGGGCTTAAAAAGCTCGAGTACAGAGGGTATGACAGTGCAGGCATAGCTGTAGTGAAAGACGGATGTCTGACAATACAAAAGGCTAAAGGAAGATTGTCGCAGCTCGAGGACATGCTTGGGGACTATTCAGCGCAAGACTCCGTAGGCATCGGGCACACAAGATGGGCAACGCATGGCGAGCCCTCACAGAAGAATTCGCATCCGCACGCAAACTGTGCAGGCACAATTGCCGTGGTGCACAACGGAATTATCGAAAACTACATCAAACTCAAACAATGGTTGATAGGAGAAGGCGTAGACTTTGCATCCGATACGGATACGGAAGTTGCCGCACATCTTATCAATTATTTTTATGAAGGCGATCTTTTGCAGGCGGTGATGAGCGCCGTTGACAAACTTGAAGGCTCTTACGCTCTTGGTGTCGTATCGAAAGACCACCCGGACACAGTAGTCGCAGTAAGGAAGGACAGCCCGCTGGTTGTGGGAATAGGGGACGGCGAGAACCTTATCGCATCCGACATACCTGCACTTCTTGAATACACCAGGGACGTTATATTCCTCGGCGACAAGGAGATAGCAGTGCTTACAAGAGACAGCGCTGAAATATATGATGAGTACGGCAATACGAAGCAAAGAGAGACGTATCACGTTGACTGGGATGCGCAGCAGGCTGAAAAGGGCGGCTATGAGCACTTCATGATAAAGGAGATACACGAAGAACCTGCCGTTATGACGGATACACTGAAAATAAAGGATGGGCGAATAAACCTCGAGAGCATCGGAATCGATGAAGAAACCATATCCGGCATAAGCAAAGTCGGTATAATAGCCTGCGGAACGGCGTATCACGCCGGAATGGTAGGCAAGTATATAATAGAGGATCTTGCAAGGATACCTGTAGAGGTCGAGATCGCATCCGAGTTCAGATACCGCAGACCGATAATAACTCCGGGTCAGCTCGTTATAATTATAAGCCAATCGGGAGAGACGGCGGACACACTGGCAGCGATGCGTGAAGCAAAGAAGTACGGCGCTAAAATAGCTGCGGTGGTCAACGTGGTCGGCAGCTCTATCGCAAGGGAAGCGGACGCAGTGCTCTATACCCACGCAGGCCCGGAGATAGCCGTCGCTTCAACAAAGGCGTACAACACTCAGCTCATTGCAGTCTATATGATAGCTCTTGAACTGGGCAGACTTTCCGGGAGCCTGACGATGGATGAATACGAGAGGCTGGTAAAAGGTCTGGCTGAAGTGCCGGAGCTGACAAAGAAGGTGCTGGACACCAAAACGCAGCTGCAGAGGATTGCTTCAGAAAACTTTGCGCAGAGCAGCGTGTTCTTTATCGGCAGGGGGCTGGATTTTGTATTGTCAATGGAAGCCTCACTAAAGCTCAAAGAGATCTCGTATATCCACTCCGAGGCTTACGCCGCAGGTGAGCTCAAACACGGGACGATAGCGCTTATCGAAGAGGGTACGCTTGTTGTGGCTATTGCGACACAGGGCAAGCTGATAGAAAAAACTATCAGCAACATAAAAGAAGTTAAGGCACGTGGAGCGAAAGTGCTGGCAGTGTGCTTTGAAGGCACGCACATGCCGGAAGATGTGGCGGATGAAGTGGTTTATCTGCCCAAAACCGACGATATATTTGCGCCGATACTGACGGTCACGCCGATGCAGTTGTTCGCATATTATATGTCTGTGGAAAAGGGCTGTGACGTTGATAAACCAAGGAACCTTGCGAAGAGCGTTACTGTGGAGTAAGGGTTATAAAAGCTATCATAAGTCAAGTGGAATCTGATAACTAAATCCATGTTTTTGAAAGCCAAGGGACTCATAGAAACGGTGTGCGTTCTCTCGTTGTAGATTGCTGGATAAAGAAACCTTATAGCAGAAGTTTTGTCTGCAAAGATTGATAGCGTACTGCATCATTTCTTTCCCAAAACCTCTATAGCGGTGCTTTTCGTCTACAACTACATCTTCGATAAGCCCGCTTCTTGCTCCAAAATGAGCAAGGTTATCCACTATTGCCAGCGAAAAAGTCCCGAGAGTTTCTCCTTCTTGCTCGGCAATATAAATGTGATAGTTAGGGTAGGATTGAATTTTCCGGAAAATCTCTAAGGCGTTTGACAGAGATATTGTGCTTTCTCCGTTTGGCTCCAGTTGGGCATAAAGTGAAAGAATCGAGGGGATATCTGACTCCGTTGCTTGTCGAATTTGCATGGATAAATCCTCCAAAGGTGTGTTTTTTCTAAGTATACAACAATAGCTAATTGAATCCAACAGTAAGAATAATAATGAAAGGATTAGGAAGTTTATGATAAGGCAGGCAAGGCTTAGTGATGCGGGGCAAATAGCGGATATATACAACTTCTATGTGAGAAACACTCTAGTGACATTCGAGGAGCAAGAGGTGTCTTCGGCGGAAATGGCAAATCGCATAGCGGATAAACTCCAGAAACATTTCTTTCTCGTATGGGAAGAGGACGGGCAGGTTCTGGGATATGCTTATGCGGACGAGTGGAAGACACGCAGCGCATACAAATACACCGTAGAGTCTAGTGTTTATATTAAAAAGCAAGCAGCCGGAAGAGGCATCGGTACGAAACTGTATGAGCGGCTGCTGGAGCTCCTTAAAGAAAAGGGTCTGCATATAGTGCTGGCCGGAATAGCGATACCAAACGAAGCAAGCGTTGCGCTGCACGAAAAGCTTGGTTTTGTAAAGACAGGGCAGCTAAAGGAAGTAGGCTTCAAGGGCGGCAGGTATATAGACGTCGGGTACTGGCAGATTGTGTTTTGACAAAAACAAAATATTATTGCTTTAAGGCTGCGAATGTATGCAGCCTTTTTTTATGCGGACTGAAAAAAGGTGTTTGACAAAAATGCACAAATATATTACGATAATAAAATAAATGCAACATGAGGCGTCTTATGAAAGATAGCGAGCTTGTCTTCGGGCTGATGGCTGCTTTTGAAAAAAGCGAATATATGACTAGTGACCTGAGATACCTTACAGAACCTTTCGGGGTATCTGAATCTAGCTTGAGAACGTGTTTGTTCAGGATGTTAAGCAAGGGCGTGCTGGTCTCTGAAAGAAGCGGAAAGCAAGCCAGCTACAGATTTGCAGACAGAGGGAAAAGTATCAGCAGGAACGTTGCGCTGAGCTTTAGGCCGACGGACTACAGTGGTTGGGACGGAAGCTTCTGGGGCGTGGTTTTTTCCGTTCCGGAAGTAAAGGGCGAATACAGGCATAAAATAAGAAAGAAGCTAATAAAATACAGGTTTGCTTGTATGCAGCCGGGATTCTGGATACGCCCGGTGAATGAAAACGAGAACATACCGGAGGCGCTGCGCTCTATAACTGGATTGAAATACTGCAGGCTAATCAAATTCTGTGACCAGGAAGGCATGACAAAGCAGGAAGGGCAGAAATACTGGAAGACACAAGAAGTGAATGAAGAACTGAAAAGAGGCGTCGGGATATTGGAAGCGCAGATGAAAAAGCTTGACGGTATAAGCAGCAGGCAGGCGCTTGTAAAGAAGATGCGGACAGGTGACGAGATAGTCAGCATATTGTTTAAGGACCCGCTGCTGCCGAAACAGTTTCTGCCAAAGGATTGGGCCGGGGACGAGCTGCGAAAGAAATTTGCTGAATTTGACCGAATAGCCACGAAAATGTCAAAACCGTATTGGGAACGTATATTTATAAAGGAGTAAAGATATGAAGATTATTGACCTTGATAAGAAGCATGAGGAGCTGTATTTTGTCTGTCTTGAAGACTGGTCGGAAGAGATGAAGGAAGCAGGAGACCACAAACGGCGATGGTACACAAAGATGAAAGATAAGGGACTCAGGGTAAAGCTGGCGATTAACGATGAAAATGTTGTATGCGGGATGGTGGAATATCTTCCGGCGGAATATGCCGCAGAATTTGGGCAAGGCAGTTACTTCATAAGCTGTCTATGGGTGCATGGGCACAAACAAGGGCGTGGCGACCAGAGAAAAAAGGGTTACGGCAGGGCACTGCTTGCTGCGGCGGAGGAAGACGCAAAGGCTTTGGGTGCAAAAGGAATGGCAACGCAGGGGTTGTCAATACCGGTATGGATACCGGCGTCGTTTTTTACAAAACACGGATATGAGACAGCTGACAAGAACGGAATTACCCGGCTGCTTTATAAAAAGTTTGACGAAGATGCAAAATCACCCAAATTCCTGAATCAGGACAAGCTGCCTCAGAAGGGGAAAAACGAAGGAAAGGTCACAATAACGTTCCTTCTGAACGGATACTGCCCCGGCAGGAGCATCGTTTATGAGAGGGCGGGTAAGGCGGTTCAGAGATTTGGGGACAAGGTAGTGCTTGAAACTGTTGATACGTCCGAGCTTGAAACGTTCCGTGAGTGGGGCAGACAGAATGAGCTTTTCATAGAGGACAAGGCTGTGACATTTGGGCCGCCGCTGCCACAGAAAAAACTTGAGAAGCTGATAAGCAGGCAGGTGAAGAAGCTGTAATCGGAAAACTTGCCCGGTCAGGAAGAGCTGCATACGAGCCGTACGACCAGTAAAGATGCCGAAAACGACAGATGCCGGCAGTTTACATTTTAATGGGTTAAAAACAATAAATTTACAAACAATGTTTTTTTATTTATAATAGAGGCAGCTGTAAATTTTAAGAACAGCTGCTTTTCTTTTTTAATATAACACGAGAATGCATATGCTCTTAGTAAGCCAATAGGAAAGGTCAGTCGCGAAGGCTGGTATATCGATGGTAGTGGGAGGGTTTATATGGATGCTTTAATACAAAGGCTGCTTGAAGGTGAGCCATGGGTTCAGTTCGGAACAAGAGTAGATCTGCTAGGTCAAGACCCTGAAAAAGACGAGGCTCTTGCTGCAAGAAAGAAGATTGCAGCCCATCCTCTTATACAGCAGATTATAGACGAACTCGAAGGCTGGCAGGAAGAAGTTATAACGAACCATAAAAAAGCGGGTTCGTGGCAGCACAAGCTGTCTTTCCTTGCGGAAACCGGCCTTAAAGCAGATGACGACAAAAGGCTTCAAAAACTGACCGCCCAGATAGCGGATACAACAAGAGACGACGGGATAGTGCCGGTAAAGGTAAACGTTCCGCCCGTTTTTGGCGGCAGCGGTAAGGATACCTGGGGTTGGTCAATGTGTGACGCTCCACTCATCATGTACTGTTTGAATGTTATGGGATACGGAAGGCGCAAGGAAGTAAAGAAGGGTATAGAAAACCTCGCAAACAAGGTCGAATTCTACGGATGGCCTTGCAATAGCTCTGCCGAGCTCGGTAAATTCCGAGGTCCTGGTAAAAAAGAAGATCCCTGTCCATACGGCAGCCTGCTTATGCTCAAACTATTGGCAGATACAGAGGATCATAAAGACTCCTGGCAGGCAAAACAGGGGGCGGACGGGCTGCTTGAGCTGTGGGAGCACAGCCTTGAAAAAAAGCCGTACCTGTTTAAAATGGGAACGGATTTCAGGAAACTGAAAGCTCCGTTTGTTTGGTATGATATACTGCACACTGCAGACGTTCTATCACGGTTTTCTTGGCTGAAGAAAGATTCAAGGCTGGAGAGCATGATAGATATTATCAGGAGCAAAAGAGGAGAGGACGGCATGTTTACTGCCGAATCCGTTTGGATGGCATGGAAAGGTTTTGATTTTGCCCAGAAGAAACAACCATCAGACTGGATTACGTTCCTTGCTTTAAGGATACTAAAGAGATACGAGGAATAAAAGAATAAATAAAAGCACCGGATAAGTAATAGTCCGGTGCTTCTTTTATATTATCAGGCTTAAATCAAGTCTGTATTATTTAGTTTGCAGCCTGCGCCAGTGCGTCGTTAACAGCCTCTATTATTCCTCTCGAAGTCATGGTTGCTCCCGAGACTGTGTCAACGTCAGTAGACTGAGATTCTACAATAAGCTGGGGAATCTGTTCAACCGGAACACCCCAGAACAGTTCGTTTTTCTCGTTGTGGTCTGTCACTGTCACGCTTGTTATCATACCGTTTTCTATAACGACCTCTACGACAAGCCCCGGACGATAGCCTGTGCCAGTGCCGGTGTATACGCCGTCTGTGTATGCGGAACTTGCTGTGTCAGATGCAGACGTGTCAGGTAATGCGCCAGACGGGTCTTGAGTTGCGCTCGGCGTAGTCATTGCAGGTGAGTCCGAAGATGCGTTGTTTGAGTTGTGGTTACCATATCCGTTGCCGTTACCGTTGCCTTTGGGCAGGTCGGGAAGCGGTGTTTCTTCTATGGCTTCTTCTGGGTCATCGGCCGCATGTGCAGTATATGCGCTGCTGTCTATAATAGCAATGGTATCCGTCGACGGAACGCTCAGCCTGCCTGCAATAAGATCGTCAATGAGTATACCGCCGACGTTGACTACATGTACTACCAGAATAGCAACAAAAACGGCTGTCAGAGAGCGGTGTATATACATCCACCACTTTTTAAGCTGGAGCTTTTTTCTAAGCAGCCAGCTGAGCCCAAGCAGTATAGCAACTATAGCAATAGCAGTTCCCCAGTTGAAACTTAGCAGCACATCGCTTGAAAGTATGCCGTGTACCACCGAGGTGACGACAAGAAGAATACCGATAATCTTGTGGTGCCGGCGGAGCGTACAATTCAGTTTTTTTATCCATGGTATTTTCTTTTTCTTGTTTATTATCCTAAGTGCCCAGATAATAATTAAAAGAACTGCAAGGGCAACTGAAACCCATGCCAGAACAAGATTAAACCATAATGCCATTAATATACCTCGCAAAGAATTATCGTATTTCAATAATACATGCTTATTATGGCAGGAAGATGAGAAAAGTATGAACATAGATTGAACAATAATGCCCGATAGAGATACATATTTTTCAATTTAACTTGCGCTTCAAAGGGGCATTGATGTAATATATAATAAAGAATTAAAATAAACAGGAGGATGCTAATTATGGATGCCATTAAGAATAGTCTTAAGTCAGTAAAGTCCGTATTTGAAGGTGTGCCGTTTCTAAAGGTCATGCTAACGGCTGGAGTATATATCTTTGCCGGAGGCGGCCTGTTATGGCTGATATCCGCTTTTCTGCCCGTACAATATGGAGCCTACTTCATTAAAACCCTGCTTGGCTCAACCGGCAGAGTCGCAATATTTGTCGGTCTTGGTTTTGCAGCTGTAAAGAGTGAAGATTTGTTTGTGATTATAACGAGTGCGGCTATATCCGTGGGTGCGTTGATAGCGGCGCTTATCGAGGTTATAGGCTATGGATATTCGAATTTTGAGCTGTGGCTCTACTTCCTGCTCTTTGGCGGAGTAGCTGCTCTTGTTCTGTTATTCGGAGACAAGTTCAAAGAGATGAAAGCTGCGGCACAGCAAAGAGCGCAGGAGAGAGCTGCACAGCAGGCAGCTGCGGCTCAGGCAGCTGCGGCTCAGCAGGTTCAGCTCATAGAGTGCCCCAACTGCAAAGGCCCTGTTCCGATAAACGCTAAGTTCTGCCCGAACTGCGGAGCGCCAAACCCGGCATTGCAGCAGCAGGCCCCGCCTGCAGCTCCTCCGGCAGCACCACCAGCAGCGCCACCGGCAGCACCAGCAGCACCGCCTGCAGCACCGGCAGCACCGCCTGCAGCACCGGCAGCACCGGAAGCACCACCGGCAGCACCGGAAGCACCACCGGCAGCACCGGCAGCACCGCCTGCAGCACCGGCAGCACCGGAAGCACCACCGGCAGCACCGGAAACAAAGGCGTGTTCTGCGTGCGGCGCACAGATACCCGCTTCGTCAGCATTTTGCGGACAGTGCGGAGCGAAACAATAGTATATACTGAAAAAATAAAGAGGACTGCATAACAGCAGCCCTCTTTTTAATATAATTTATATTCTATATACTTTCTTTAAGGTTACTTCAGTTCATTCAGCAGCATTGACATTGCATGAAGCGTTGAATACCTGCGTATAAACGCGCGATCGGTGGTGTGCCCGCGGGAAAGAAGCAGTTTATGTGCACTGCATCCTTTTTCGCTGCAAAGGCCGATGTAAACAAGTCCGACCGGCTTTTCTGCGGTTCCGCCGCCCGGTCCGGCGATGCCCGTTATGCTTATAGCGTAGTCTGCGCCGGATATTTCACGCACTCCGGCAGCCATTTCAAGTGCTGTTTGCTCAGATACAGCGCCGTGCTCTTCAAGCGTCTGGGGTTTCACGCCAAGAAGCTGCTGCTTCATATCGTTGGAATATGTGCATACGCCGCAGCCGAACACCTCAGAAGAGCCGGGTATAGACGTTATTGCAGCTGAGAGCCCGCCGCCTGTGCAGCTTTCTGCTGTGGCGAGTGTCAGCTTTTTCTCTTTGAGTCTTGATACAAGAGCTTCCTGCATGCTCCCTGCATCCACACCGTAAACGACGCCGCCCAGCCTCTCCCTTATCTTTTCAATAACAGGGTCAATCAGACTATACGCCTCGGCTTCGCTTCCAGCCTTTGCGGTAACACGCACTTCCACACCCACAGGTTTTGCATACGGCGCTATAGTGGGGTTAGTATAGGAAGTCATCAAATCCCGCAGTTTTTCTTCCACAGTGCTTTCGCCCATGCCAAACATATTGACACGTTTGGATACTAGCGTCGATGTCTGCCCGCGCTGCAGATATGGCACAACGTAGTTTTCAAACATAGGCTGCATCTCGTTCGGAGGACCGGGCAGCATAATGACCGTTTTGCCGTCCTGTTCGACTGCTATTCCCGGGGCAAAGCCAGTGTCGTTGAAAAAGACCGTGCTTCCGACTGGAACAAGAGCCTGAAGCAGGTTGTTTTCCGAGAGCTTGATTTTTCTTATTTTGGCAAGCTGATCTATCTTTTCTACCGAAGGCTGGTGAAGCTTCAGCGAAAGACCGAAGTAGTCAGCTATAGTTTTTTTTGTAAGGTCGTCGTAAGTGGGGCCAAGGCCGCCGGTGGTTATCACCATGTCTGCACGTGAAAGGGCAAGCTTAAGGCTCTTCTCAAGGCGCTGCGAATTGTCGCCCACCACACTGTGATGGTATATGTTTACACCCAGAGCCGCAAGCTCTCTTCCAAGGAATGCGGCGTTCGAGTTTATAATGTCGCCGAGCAGTATCTCGGTTCCTATGCACAGTATTTCAGCGTTCATATTATTCTTAGGGTTCCTTTCATGACCGAAACTTGTTTTTAAGTAACGTGTTTTCGGTTGTAATATTATCTCTGGATTACTATAACACAACATCTGAAAAAGAAAAACACCAAAGTAGGCGCAGCCAGATTTTTGCACATTTATTTTCAATGAATCATCGGCCTATACTGCTGCTTGAGGTATGCATATGTGGCAAAAAGAATACAGTTGTGTTATATTATCTTTGGAAATCATTTGGAAAGGTAAAAACACAGTGAAGATGACAACAGAGTGTATGTTCTGCTCTATAAACCAGATGTTTAAGCATTACGGACATTTCGAAAAGGACGAGAAGAAGCAGGCAAAGTTCCTTAAAACCATATGTGCTATGATAGCAAACTTAAACGACGATCAGTCTGCGCCAGAGCTGAACGGAACGATAATGAATATGATAGCAGACGAGTTCGGCGTTGAAGATATGTTCAAAGCTGAAAAGCATGAGTATAATCAGGCAGTCATGGAAATGAAAGATACGATCCAGCAGCACATAGACGAGGCAAGTGACAAGCTCTATCGCGCGCTCCAGTACGCAATGACAGGCAATTATATCGACTTTGGCGTTGAAACAAAGGTCACAAAAGATAAGCTTTCCGAGCTTGTTGAAAAAGCAGCGGATATAGACCTTGGCGACACATATGAAAAGCTAAAAAAAGATCTCGAAGGTGCAGACAGCCTTGTCTATCTGCTTGACAACTGCGGAGAGATAGTGTTCGATATGATGTGCATCGCAGAGATAAAAGAGCTTTACCCTAAGCTGGATATTACGGCTGTAGTACGGGGCGGGCCGATATATAACGATGTTACGATGGTAGACGCACTCGAAACCGGGCTTGCAGATATGGTAAGCGTCGTTGACAACGGAATGCGTATACCCGGCACTCTGATAGAAAAAATAACGCCGCAGACAAGCGGGCTTATAAAAGACGCCGATGTAGTTATTGCTAAGGGAATGGGCAACTTTGAAACGATGATAGGATGCTCACTTAATGTGTATTACATGTTTCTGTGCAAGTGCAAAAGGTTCGAGAAGGGATTCGGGCTGCCGCAGTTCAGTGCAGTTCTTATAAACGAAAAAGATTACTAGTTCAATAAGAGTAAATATATGTTATAATAGACTTTAGTATATTGTTATGTAGTGGTGAGTTTTCGCAGGGAAGGTTTTCAGATATGAGAAGAAAATACTACGTAAAAAGGCGTAAATACAGAAGAAAAGCAAGAGCAAGGTTTTATATAATTATTTCTTTCATTATAGTGGCGCTGGGTGTGGGCACTTTCTTTATTGTCAAGTCGCTCAGCAATCGTGAGGGCTCAACGCAGCAGCCAAGCGATCAGACGGCAATGACACCGCCCGCACAGGAAGACATCGATGAAATCACTCAGACGCCTACCCAGACTCCAGAGAATGTTGATACTTCACCTGCGCCGGATATCGGAGGCTCACAGCTTGCTGCAGACCTTACGCCTCGTTTCACGGACAAGACAGATCCCGCCAACTTTGAGTTCGAGACTGCTCTTATGTATAACAACGAAGAGACAGACAGCTGGCAGAGCGATACGGACATAACGTTTGGTACCGGAGATGAATATACACAGCTTGAAGGTATCATCACTTTCCGTGGCAACAACTTCAGAAATGCGCCCAGCTGGGGATATGCAGATCTTACAGCGGGAAGCGAGACGCTCACGCAGGTAAACAAGAAAACCGGCGGACTGGTGGGTACATGGGGCGGCTCCGGGTGGACAGGGCAGCCGCTGATAGTCAAGTGGCCGGCAGACCTGCGCAGTAAAATGACGTCGCTGTTTGAAGACTTCCGTGATAAAGAAGACTTTACCGAAGTCATCATTCCTTCGCTGGACGGATACATGTATTTTATGGAGCTCTCCACAGGCGAGAAGACAAGAAACCCGGTTTTTACAGGCGGGCCGACGAAAGGTACGGCTTCGCTTGATCCGAGAGGATATCCAATCATATACGTAGGGCAGGGGCTGGAAAAAGATGGTGTCGTAAGAACCGGCAAAGACATATATTTCAGGGCTTTTAGCCTTATCGACGGCGATCTTTTGCTCAAGGTGGGCGCTCCGAACAGCGATCCGTTTGCATACCGAGATGACTGGCAGGCTTACGATTCAAGCCCGCTTATAGACGCAGAGAGCGACACACTGATATGGCCGGGTGAAAACGGTGTAATATACCTCTGCAAGCTTAATACGCAGTATAACGAAGAGACGGGCGAAGTATCAATGGATATGGACCCGGTCAAAGCTAAGTATAAATATACTTCAACGAGAAACACCGACGCCGAAAGATGGGGTATCGAAGACTCTATTGTCACATGGCGCAACTATATGATATTTACAGATAACGCAGGTATGCTGCAGTGCGTTGACTTAAACACGCTGGAGCTTGTCTATGCAAACGACCTCTCAGACGACAGCGACGTTTCGATGGTGCTGGAGGAAGCGCCGAGCGCATCAACTTTCTATCTATACACCGGCTGTGAGTATGATGAAGTTGTAAGGGACCTTGGAGACACCGGAACGGCATATGCAAGAAAGCTCGACGGACTTACCGGCGAGATTATCTGGGAGACGGATTTTACAGTGTTCGCAGACGATAACGTAGACGGCGGGATACTTGCTTCACCAGTGCTCGGAAAAGCCGGCACGACTATAGAAGGTCTTATTATCTATAATGTGTCTTATGAAGAAAGCGGCAGCAGCTCTACAAGCAGGCTAGTGGCTCTGAATAAGATGGATGGCTCTCTGGCTTGGGAATACGATATGGAAGTCAGCGGATGGTCACCTTCGTCGCCGGTGCCTGTTTATACACAGGACGGCCAAGGGTATATCGTCCAGTGCGACAGGGACGGTGATATAGTTCTTCTGCGCGCGGACGGCGAGTCCGCCGTGGAAGCAGCCAAGCTAAATGTTGAAGACAACTTTGAAGCAACTCCGGCGGTGTTTGACAACATGATAGTCGTAGGTTCAAGGAAAAGCCATTTCTTCTTTATAAATATGGAATAGAGAATGCTTTCATAAAGAACGATGTTTTATCGGCATCGTTCTTTTTTTATATGATAAAAAAACCACATAAGATAAAATAAGACAATATAAAAGTCGTTGTGTTTTACAGGTGTGTTTTATGCTATAATAGGCGTTGATATGTTTATTATGATAGTGGAAAAACCCTTAAGAAAGGTAATTATATGAGCAGAAGATATGTAAGACGCAGCAGGAAAAGAAGGAATAACAGAAAAAAGAAAGCATTGCTAATTGCTGCTCTTGTTGTTGCAGTAGCGGCGCTTGGAGTATGCACGTTTTTTATAATCAAATCATTCAGCGGGAATGAGCGAGAGGATCAGATGGCGGCAGAGCAAACACCGGCAGCTAACGAACCGGCAGCGACTGACACGATCGAAACAACGACACAGCCGACTCAGACGATAGCGCAGCCGACACCGTCACCCAGCCCTTCGCCAAAACCGGAACTGTCGGCAGGTCTGACACCTCAACACACAGATAAAACGGACCCGGCAAGCTTTGGGTTTGAAACAAAGATTTATGTAGACGGCGAAGAGGTGGAATCTTACAGTCGTAGCGGCTCGATAGATTTCAGCTCATCGGACGAGTATAATACTCTCGACGGCGTTTCAACATACAGAGGCAGCAACTACCGTGACGACCCAAGCTTCGGCACAGCAGACATAACTAAGGGAGAGCTGACGCTGCTGGATATCGACAAGACTACGATGAAGATAGGCAGATGGGGCGGCTCCGCATGCACAGGTCAGCCGCTGGTTGTCAAATGGACGGGCAAAACGCTGGAGAACATGGACGATATGCTGTATGACGAGTTCAAAGGCAGAGACGAGCTTGTGGAGGTCATAATCGCTTCTGCGGACGGCAACATATATTTTATGGAGCTGGAGACTGGCGCAAAGACCCGTGACTATATAAAGATAGGAAGCCCGACTAAGGGAACACCCAGTCTGGACCCGAGAGGCTATCCAATCATATACGTGGGGCAGGGGCTCAACCCCGAAGGCAGCACCACAGCCTGCAACGACATGTATTTCAGGTTATACAGTCTCATCGACGGCGAGCTTCTATATTCGTTCGGCGCAGCCGGCAAAGACCCGGTCGCATATCGCAACTGGCAGGCGTACGACGCAAGCCCGCTTATAGATGCAGCAACGGATACGCTGATTGAACCGGGCGAAAACGGGGTTTTGTACACCGCCAAGCTCAATACAGACTATAACGAAGAGGCGGGAACGCTTACAATGAACCCGGATCCGTTAGTCAAATATACCTATACTTCCACTAGAAACAAATCCGCTTATAATGGCAGAGGCGTATGGGGTATGGAAAACTCTCCGGTGGGCTGGAGGAACTATGTGTTCTTTACAGACAACGCAGGCATGCTGCAGTGCGTAGACCTGAATACTATGCAGCTTGTCTATGCTAACGATATGGGCAACGACAGCGACGTTTCTATGGTGCTCGAAGAGGATGTAGAAAGCGATACGTTCTACCTCTATACCGCAAGCGAGTTTGACGATACCGTTGTTAATGCATCAAGCTCTACAGGAGAGAGCTATGCACGCAAGATAAACGGACTGACGGGTGAGATAATATGGGAGAAGGCTTTCTCGGTATATACGGCAATTGACGGCAGTGTAGACGGCGGAATACTCTCATCCCCGATACTCGGCAAAGAAGGCACCACGATGGAAGGACTTATAATCTATACGGTATCCAGCCTGATTACGGACGATGGCGGCAGGACTGCTATGGTCTTTGCTCTCGATAAGATTACCGGCGAACTTGTCTGGCAGGTGGATATGGAGAACTCCGGATGGACGCCTTCGTCACCAGCACCGGTATACACATCGGACGGACAGGGCTACATAGTACAGTGTTTGTATAAGGGCACGATAAAACTTATAAAAGTTGACGACGGCAGCGCAAGTGTAGCAGATTCACTCAACGTCAGCGAAGAGCTTGGTTCGGAAGAACCCAACAGCTTTGAAGCGACGCCTGTTGTATACGGCAACACTATCGTCGTTGGTTCAAGAAGCCAGCATTTCTTCTTTCTGACGATAGACTGACGTGCAATAAAAAAAGCCTGTGGAGGGATGAATCCCCGCAGGCTTTTATAATACCTTTATTTATTCTTTAGTCATATAATCGAGCATGGCTTCTGCAGCCGCTTTTCCTGCACCCATTGCAAGTATTACAGTTGCAGCACCTGTAACGGCGTCTCCGCCGGCGTAAACACCGTCCACGGAAGTGCGCCCGGTCTTTTCATCAACTATAATGCCGCCCCAGCTCTCTGTTTTAAGCTCCGGCGTTGCTTCGCGCATCAGCGGGTTTGGGCTCTGGCCTATAGCCACGACGACTGCGTCGAGGTCCAGCTCAAACTCTGAGCCTTCGATAGGCACAGGTCTGCGGCGGCCCGATTCGTCCGGTTCGCCAAGTTCCATGCGCAGCAGTCTCATGCCCGTTACATAACCTTCTTTTGACCCAAGGATCTCGGTCGGGTTTATGAGCAGATGGAATTCAATGCCTTCCTCTTTAGCGTGCTCTATCTCTTCGTTTCGTGCCGGCATCTCGGCTTCGCTGCGGCGGTAGACAATATATACCTTTTCAGCGCCGAGTCGCATGGCACATCTTGCTGCGTCCATAGCCACGTTGCCTCCGCCAATGACTGCAACCTTTTTGTGATGTATTACCGGGGTGTCGTGCTGCGGATAGAGATAGCCTTTCATCAGGTTTATACGTGTAAGGAACTCATTTGCAGAGTAGACTCCGTTTAGGTTTTCGCCGGGGATATTCATGAACCGGGGCAGTCCTGCACCCGTGCCGATAAATATAGTGTCATATCCCATCTCTTTTAAATCGTTTATATCAAGTATCTTACCCATAACCATGTTTGTTTCTATCTTAACGCCCATATTGACAAGTGCGTCAATCTCTTTCTGAACAAGCGCTTTAGGAAGTCTGAATTCAGGTATGCCATACTTCAGAACTCCGCCCGGTGTATGGAACGCTTCGAAAATGGTTACTTCCACGCCTTCTTTGGCAAGATCAGTTGCGCATGTCAGCCCTGCAGGCCCCGAGCCTATTATAGCTGCTTTCTTTCCTATAAAGCGTTTGCACTTTGTCGGATCAACATCTTTATCGAGCGCATAGTCAGCGACGAAACGCTCCAGCCTGCCTATTGCGACCGGCTCATGCTTTATACCACGCACACACGGTGCTTCGCATTGCTCTTCCTGGGGGCATACTCTGCCGCATATTCCCGGAAGTCCGTTTGTTTCACGAATCTTTTCATATGCTTCAATAAACTTGCGCTCTGCAATAAGCCCGATAAACTCCGGTATCTTTATCATAACAGGGCAGCCCGCAACGCACGGCTGATGCTTACACTGAAGACATCTCTGCGCCTCGTTTACTGCCATTTCTTCTGTATACCCAAGAGCAACCTCTTCGAAATTCCTTGCTCGGATTTTCGGATCCTGCTCCGGCATTTTCGTTTTTTCCTTCTGCATGTTAGCCATTAATCCACCCCTTTAAACAGATTGCAGGATTCGCCCTCCTGCTCTTTATACATACCCTGACGACGCATAGCTTCGTCAAAGTCAACTTCATGTCCGTCGAAGTCCGGTCCATCAACACAGGCAAACTTCGTTTTACCGCCCACTGTCACACGGCAGCCGCCGCACATGCCCGTTCCGTCTATCATTATAGAGTTCATGCTGACTATCGTCTTTATGCCGTATTTCTTCGTCAGCTGGGAGACGAACTTCATCATAATGAGCGGGCCTATGGCTATTACAAGGTCAAATTTTTCTCCCACTTCAATCTCTTTTTGCAGAGCGTCTGTCACAAAGCCTTTGTTGCCGTTCGAGCCGTCGTCCGTTGTTATAATGACCTTGTCTGAAACGTCAGCAAGCTCTTTCTCCAGCAGTATAAGTTCTTTGTTTCTAAAACCTGCTATACTGGTTACTTTCACACCCAGCCTGTGCAGCTCTTTTGCCTGCGGATAAGCTATCGCAGTGCCAAGGCCTCCGCCGATGACTGCTGCTTTCTTTATTTCCTCCGGGAAGTGTGAAGCTTTGCCAAGCGGACCAACGAGGTCCTGCAGACTGTCGCCTTCATTTAAGGTGCCGAGGTGTATAGTTGTTTTGCCGACTTCCTGAAATATTATAGTTATCGTTCCCTTATTTTCGTCATGGTCTGCTATTGTCAGCGGTATGCGCTCTCCGTTTTCGTGGACACGCAGTATTATAAACTGACCTGCCTTTGCCTTTTTAGCAATCAGCGGAGCTTCGATTTCCATAAGCTTAACCTGTTCGCTTAAGGTTTGTTTCTTTAGGATTTTGTACATGGCATACTCCCTCGATTAATATAGTAAATTGGTATGACCATTTAAAGTCACTTTGTGATTATAACAGATATTAAAGCATTTTTAAAGAGAAAGATAATAATTTCACATTAAAAAAAATAATTGCCGCAGGTTGCTGGAAAAGTATATAATTCAGTAAAGAAAGGAGAACAAAATGTTTAAACACGTTGTAAGTTTTAGGCTTAAAACCGATAAAAAAGACATGCTTCCAAAAGCAAAGCAGATGATATTAACGCTTGCAGACTTACCGCAGGTAAAAAGTATCGAAGTAGGGGAGAACGTGATAGAGAGCGCACGCTCATTCGACTTTGTGATAATAGTTAAGTTCGATTCGAGACATGACTACGACCTATACGACAGGCACGAGATGCACAGCCCGATAAAAGAGTTTATATTCGGCATAATTGATGATGCTGTAGCAGTAGATTATGAGTGTTGAAAACGGGCACGGAAAAAGAGCTCTCTCGTTGGTTTTATTCAGAGAGCGTAAAATATGTTGACTTATAAATTGAAGGCGCAACTGACTTCCATTTTTCGATGAACGCCTGAGCTGACGATTTTGAATATGTGACCAGATTGATCTCGAACACGGGTATCTGGTTCTCCAGAACCTTTAGCATGACCTTATATTCGTCTTCATCAATTTTGATATAATCGGCGAAAAGCTCGGTTTCAAGCCTCAGATCGTCACGGTTGCTGGCGCAGTATTCGTCGATATCTTTGCGGCGAGAGTTTCGCAGCTCTTTTTCGAGGTACGATAGAGTAGTCCGGCCAAGCTCAGTAATGGAATAAAAGTTGCCTGCAGTAGTCTCGTGCTGGTCAATAAGGCGGCTCTCAAGAAGCTCGAATACGCTTTCTTTCATATCAAAATAGTTCATCCAGCTGTTCTCGGTCATGATGCGAAGTATCTGAAGCTCTGAAAGCTGTATGTTCATAGAGTTAAGCAGGTATAACAATAGAAGTTTGTTTTGGGCTATAGGTTCTATACGCATGAGCAGCCTCCCGTTTATTTATATATATATTATACCACAGTCTTTGCGAAAAAAAAGCAAATATGGTATTCTGAAAACGAAAATAATCAATATATTGCGTACCGGGAGTAATTTTATGATAAACGATATTAAAGTGGCAATGGAACGGGAAGGCATAGACGTATTCGGCACTTCCGACTGCAGTGCAGTCGTGCCAGAAAAGTTCGCAAACACTCCTTATGCCATAACTCTTGGTATTCGGTTGTCTGACGCCGTTGTGGACAAAGTCGAGCAAGGGCCTACCAAGATGTATTTTGCGCATTATCGCAGCGTTAATGCGCTTCTGGACGCCTGTTCGCTAAAAACCATTGTAATGCTGCAGCGTGGCGGATACAGGGCGCTGGCAGTGCCGGCATCACAGACAGTCAGCAGCGCTGCAATAGCCGGAGATTTTCCCCATAAAACTGCGGCGAACCTGGCAGGGCTTGGATTCATAGGCAAGAACGGGCTTTTTGTGACAACGCAGTACGGCCCAAGAGTGCGGTTCGCAACTGTACTGACGGATATGCCGCTTGTCAGCGCTGTTATGATAGAGCAACAGTGCGGGCAGTGCAGCTTGTGCGTATCTGCGTGTCCTTGCGGCGCTCTGACAGGGCGTAGTTGGACACCCGGTTCTCAGAGGGAAGACATTGTCGATGCAGCTTTGTGCTCGTACTACATGAAGGATAAATACCAAAATATAGGCAGAGGCTCTGTCTGCGGAATCTGCATGGCTGTGTGTCCTTTCGGTAAAGGCTAATAAAAAACTTAGCGAATTCTATTGATTTAATCTTATTATTGTGTATAATATGAGTACTGGATTTTTGCGGGGTCATAGCCCAGCTGGTTAGAGCGCTACGTTGACATCGTAGAGGTCGTTGGTTCGAGCCCAATTGACCCCACCATATCCTGCGGTGTTCGATAACGCCTTTGTTTTAAACCTACAGATTATTTAGGGAGCTTAAGTCCAATCCCGGATGTCATGCCTGTCTTTGACAGGAAGGCTGATGAGCTTGGCAGAGCACCCACCTGTGTGATAGCAGGTGTTAAAATTTCGGCGGACGGCACCTTGGGATTCAGTTTAGTAAAGCCGGGGCCCAGCGGCGGTTGAAGTTTGCCGGGTCCTGAACCATAGCGGAATTGTGTAATGGTAGCACATACGACTCTGACTCGTATTGTCTAGGTTCAAATCCTAGTTCCGCTGCCAAATAAAAACCTCAGAAGCTACGATAGCTACTGAGGTTTTTGCTTTATATGGGTATTGGAATTGGGCGAGTGGACACATATTGGACACAAATCATTTTGATTTTTGAAAATATAGATCACTAATCACTTCTGAAGACTTACGCTTGCTCTCGTCCACCACGTGTGCATACTGCTTTAGGGTAAACCGCGCATCTGTGTGCCCAACAAACTCCTGAACCGTTTTCGGTGATTGACCCGATTCAATCAAGTAGGTTACGACCGTATGTCGGAGATCGTGCAGCCGCATATTTGGGAAGCCTGCCGTAGTCGCCGCTTTTTTGAAATTTGCAGTCAGCTTGTTCGGTCGGATTGGCTGCCCAAGTTCATTAGTGAAAATCAAGAGAGAATTTAATTTATACATGTTTTTAATATTACGTTTCTTGAGCGATTTAAACGCATTTAACAGTACATCTGCCATGGGAAGTGTACGACGGGATGATTCGGTTTTTAACTCACTGATTTCAAGGCTGTGCGATGCTTCGACATAAATAAGAGACCTTTTTATTGACAACGTCTTTTCTTTGAAATCAATATCTGACCAATACAAGCCGAGCGCTTCACTACGGCGAATGCCGAGCATTGCACACACCATGATTGCTTCGTAGAGCGGGCTATCCTGCAATTCTGCTATAATTTTTTTTAAGTCCTCTCGATCAGGTATGGTATATTCGAATCGCTTGTTTTTCGGCAAAGTAATATTATCGCACGGATTGTGTGCGAGTAAGTTGGTATTGACTGCTTTACTTAATGCGGTTGATAATACTCCGTGTACATTTTTTATAGTCTTGGGGCTGTATGTCTTAGCAGGGCTGACGAGAACCTCTTTGCCTTCAATTTTTCTGTACTTTGCAGCTTTGAATTCTGTTTTTAGCATCTTGTTATATATCTTCTGAATATGCAATGTCGTGACATCTTTTAGGTGCATTTGACCAATGATCGGGATGATATGCTTTTTCATATAGCCTTCTGCTGCGGTTTTTGTATTTGGGCGCATGTGTGCACAGTATGTATCAAAATATTGCTTAAGATATTCTTCTAAACTTAGTTTTCCAGCATTGGCATATGTACCTGTTTGAATCTCATGCTCAATTTCTGAAGCGAATGCTTTCGCTTCTTTGGCTCTGCTGAAAGATTTATTTCTTTGCTTGCGTATTCCGTTTTCATATACATCATAACGTACACGATACTTGTCTCCACGTTTATTAATAGTTGCCATGCAAAACCTCCTTTGCTAATTATATTACTAGCCATAATTAACATTATACAGATTTGAGTGTACAAATAAATGGTCTTTACTGTTTTTTATATTTTTTATATTTCCGGTCCCGATTAATCCACTCCATAAACTCATCCTTATCAATCCTTCCCGCTAGACACTGATCACGTTTTTCCTGTGCTTCGTCTGACCACTCAAGGAATTCAGCCTGCGTCATAGTACCAACACGCAAACGTGAATGGTTGCGCTTATACGCCCTGTGATACTCCTTGCGAATCGGATCAGCATTAACCTTGTCCATATACTTATTCAGCGCCCCTATGTCTTTGCACGTCTTTTCAGGCTGATTTGCCAGCGGACGGAAGCAGTACTCAACATCTGTTCTGCCGTCAAGAATGAAATATCGCCCGCAATTGGCACACTTCTTTATCAATACTTCCTGTGTAATTATTTTCATCATTTCAAAACGCATCAGCGCCCATCCAGTAGGCAGCACAGTCATTTCTGCTATCTGTGGTTTTTGTTTTTTCAGCTTGTCTGCCAGCTCTTCGATTGAGAAATCTCCTTCAGGCTGGATATCTACACTTATGACAAGCTGGGAAGAAAAAGTCTCTGTCTCAAAATAAAGCGGCTGCTCTTCCTTTGATTTACGCCACTGCTCATAGATATAAAGTCTTTCTATAGGCTTAAGCTGCATATATTCTTCATTACTTGCACCGTCTACACAAAACTCTAACTGCTGCTTCATAAACGATTGCATTCCAAGTGCATGTGAGGAAAATATACCAATCAGAAATGGCTTTGAGACCGTCCTATATGTGACGCTTTTAAAGCGATCGCTGTTCTGCCCCAGGAACAAGATTTCCTGCTTGTATCGGGCGCTCAACGCCTCAAAACCAGCCTTTGTGCCGGGGCTCTGGTTGATGATCGTATCTAAGAACAATTCAACAAAGAAGCGTAAGTAAATGTTTTGCATATCAAGCTTTTTAAGTATCCATTCAAAATCAGGGTCTTTCACATTGTAAGCAAAGCTGTATGCTTGATCCAATGCTTTGTTTAGCTTTGTTAAATCGTAATAAACAAAATCGAGCAATTGCTCTCCAACTAAAGATTCTTTCTGAGAACGCAATCCGTTTTGACCTTCAATAAGAACCTGCATTTTGTTATCAAACATTCTTGCATAGTATGCCATATAACTCTCCTAGAAAACGACTATCATTATAAACAGTAAACGAAAACGATAAGTCATTAAATAAATTGTCCAAATCTATTGCAATCATATCATTTAGCACTTATTATGTCAATACGGAAAATAACAATACGCAGTACGATAGTCGTTATACAGAGGGGAGGAAAATGAACTTAACGACTAATTGCCGCAAATAAGCGGCAAGAGAAGAACCTTTAAAAATGAATAGGAGGAACATATGAAAACAAACAAAACATCTTACGACCAATTGCCTATAATGCTTAATGCAAACGCAGTCGCACGAACGCTCGGCATATCACGTGCCGGAGCATATGAATTGATGCACAGCGAAGGATTCCCGACATTGCGTATCGGTAAACGCATGATGGTAAGCAAAGAACATTTTATCCAATGGATTGAAAACAACAGTGGTGAAGCGGTATGAGCAAGCTGCGAACTGTTGATGCTGAAACATTGTTGGCAACTCCGCTTAAATCCGTCTCGTTTATCGTGGACGGGCTTATACCACGAGGGTTGCATATACTTGCCGGAAGTCCAAAGATAGGCAAGAGCTGGTTGGTGCTTTGGCTGGGCTTGAAGGTGTCAGCGGGCGAGCCGGTGTGGGGACGTACGGTAAACAGCTGTGGTGTGCTGTATCTCTGTCTTGAAGATACATATAACCGAATCCAGAACCGTTTATTTGAGATTACAGATACAGCTCCTTCAAATTTATATTTTGCTGTCATGGCTGATGTGTTGGGTTCTGGATTAGAACAGCAGATCACTGCTTTCCTGAAACAGGAACCTGATACAAAGCTTATTGTGATCGATACTCTGCAGCGCATACGCTGCGTTGACATGTCATCAAATGCCTATGCAAATGATTACAAGGATATCTGTGAGTTAAAGAAGATCGCAGATAAGCACAGTATTGCAATTATGCTGGTACATCACTTGCGAAAGCATTCTGATAAAGATCCGTTTAATATGGTATCCGGCACCACCGGTATTACTGGCGGTGTGGATACAACATTTGTACTGGAAAAGGATAAGCGCTCTGACAATACTGCAAAGCTGTATGTGACAGGAAGAGACGTAGAATACCTCGAGTTGTCATTGCAGTTCGAAAACTGTGTATGGGCATGCTTGTCCTTCAAAGACTCCGAAGAAGTTAGGAAACGTGAAACTCCGGAGTTTATATTTCAAACAATAAGCTTCATGGCTGGACGCAAAGAATGGTGCAGCAGCGCAACGGAACTACTACAAGAAATGAACGATACCATAACAGCGGTCAACACGGTTACAAAACTGCTGAATCAGTATCACGATACTTTAGCTGAAGACGGTGTTGAGTATCGCTATTACCGCACAGGAAAAAGCCGGCTGATCCGGCTTAAAAGTGACGGTTATGACAGTTGTGACAGTTATATCCCTATCGGGGAACAACCGTCACAGCCGTCACAAACTGTCACCTGCGGTGGCAGTAATGGGGTGTAGGGGATATCCCCTGCCACACACCTTGCTTGCAAGGTCTAGTGTGTTACACCGCTATGATTGTTGTTGCTCGGTCGGTCTGCTGCAATGTTGCAGGCCGGTCGAGTTGCTGAATACTATGCCTTTTGTGCGGTGATTTTTGAAGATGACACAGCGGATTTAAATATCAATAGAGGTGTACTGAAAAAGGAATACATGCATAAGAAAGGAGCTCATATGCCATATGCTATCATGAGATTTGCTAAAAGAAAAAGAGGGTCGATTAACTCAATGGAAGCTCATAACGAGAGGAAGAAAGAACAATACAAAAGTAATCCTGATATAGATAAAACGAGAACTGCGAAAAACTATCATTTAATACAGCCGCAGCATAAATACTATGCTGAGATTATGAAAAGGATTGAAGGATCGAAGTGCCGAGTACGTAAAGACAGTGTTCTTATGATAGAAACGCTGGTTACAGCCAGCCCGGAGTTTATTACGATACTGACTGAAAAGGAGGAACGTGAATATTTTCTGCGTGCATTAGCTTTTATTAGAGAAGAGGTAGGAGAAGATAACGTGTTTGCAGCTACAGTACACATGGATGAAAGGAATCCGCACATGCATGTTTGTTTTGTTCCTATTACACCTGATAACCGATTATCTGCCAAGACGACAATAGGAAACCAGAAGAAGCTGTCAGAGTGGCAGACGAAGTTTCACGAACATATGTCACAACGTTGGAACGTATTGGAACGTGGTATATCGGCGATGGAAACACATCGAAAGCATATCCCTGTTTGGCAGTTCAAGAAGGCTCAAAGGCTTGACAAACAGGCTGAAAAAATAAAGCATTTGATGGAAGATATAAATGCGTTTAACGTTGGCAAGAAACGTGAAGAAGCGATTGAGGCATTAGCGGTTTGGCTGCCGCAGGCAGAGAAGTTTTTAGCTCAGACGAAAAGCTCACAGGATTATATTGAGCAACTAACGGATAAGAACTCTGAGCTTACACAGAAGCTGATGGATAAAGATGAGCGATATTCAGAGCTTAGCATGGAGGCAGCTTACATGAGGCATACATTAGAGAAGCAAAAGCGGTTGTTCGATAAGATCCCAAAGGAGATATTGATGGAAATAAAGCAAAAGAAAGAGTTTGGGAAAATGCGATAATACGATTGGCGTACACTGTGGGTGACAAGACACCCACAGTGTACGCCAAGAATAACAAACATTATGTAATATTATAGAAGATCCGTCATGCATAGTGGGTGACAAGATTTTTGTGTGGCTGACATAGTGTGTGGCTGTATTAACTTGTCATTTAGTTAAAGAGAACCTCGGTACAAGAAAGAATATAAAGAAGAGTACAATAACAATAATTGGAGCATTTATCCAGAACATCAAGGGCTAATAAGCCGTAAGGGACTCGTTTAGGAGTAATCCGATAAAATACATATAAATAGGTGCCGTAATGTTCACTGTTCATGCGGCTTTTTTAGTTTTTAGAGAGAGGTATCTCAATTATCTCTATTAGAAAAAATTAATTTATGTATCAATATTATCTAGGCCTAAAAAATCGAAAGAGTTAAAAAAGACTTTTGATGGGCAATCCGCACATTTCAAAACTTTTTAATCCAGTACTATTGAAGATTGATGCGGTTTTTACAAATTTCAAAAAGACGGTTGTTAGTTATATATAAAAAAAAACAGTTAAAAGCTATATATTCATAATAGAGAATTGGAAGATTAACAAAAAAATAATTTGTGCAGCATATACTAAAAAATATAGGGGTATATGTAAAAACAATAATAATAATAAAAAATTAGGATAATAATAAAAAAAATAAGGTACGTAATTAATAAAAAATATGATAGTATTACTAATAGCACACAAATTACTATACCTTACTTTATAATTTTAGGATATATTAGATTAATATGAAAAAAAGTTTAAAAAGTTTTTTTCAACGCATTGATTATCGTATTCAGAAGCGACTGCGTAATTCAAAAATCAGCCGAAGGCTAAGTATGTCATTCGTTCTTTTTTCTACGGTACCGATAATATTAATAAGTGTTTTCTTTTACTATACTACTTACCGTGACAATGAAATCAAATCCATAGAATACAGTAAAAACATATCAACCCAGGTCATGGAGAATATATCTAACATCTTTGATAACTATGTTGAGCAGTTTGAAAGCATTGCTATGGACAATACGACTATTGCGCAGATATATACCTATGATGATTTAAAGATAAACCAGCAGGTGGAAGTGTACAGTACAATTCGCTATAATCTTGCATCAATCGTATGCACCAGCAAAGGCATTGATGCCTTTGAGATCCGTACAAACAGCGGAGAGCGTATATACTGCGGGGCTCCCGTAACGGCCGAAGATATGCAGCAGAGTCCCATATTGCTTGATGCGGTCAACAGAAACCTGATGGCATGGAATATCGGGCAGAAAGAGATAGACGGTGGAGACTCCCTAAACATAATACTGTCCAAAAAAATGGTACTGCAGTTCGAAGAGGATATAACAGGTTTTGCAATGATGACGATTGACCGGCGGTATATCGACAAGATATGCAGCCAGAATGTCAACGAAGAGAACATGCAGATAATTATTACCGACGAGCAGGGCACGATTATCTCACACCCGGATGAGAGTAAAGTGCTTTCTCAAATGGATCAGGGCATCATGGACTACATATCAGATATGGAAGAGGCTGACGGCAGCGACGAGCGTTTCTTTAATATTAAAATAGACGGCGAAGAGCTGCTTGTTTCATATGATATACTTTCAAGAAACAAATGGCGTGTAATCAGCATTATACCTTATTCGTACCTGATGCAAAGCACTACAAAAAATATGCAGATTGCTTTTTTGGCAGTGTCGGCACTGATTTTGTTTTCGATATGGGTTGCTTCATTCGTCACCAAGAGTATTTCGCTGCCTGTAAAGCATCTCATAACAGCTATGGACGAAGCCGGGTGGGGGAACCTTAAAGTCCGGGTGGACGAAACATGGACAGACAGCCGGGACGAGCACGCACAGCTCGCACAGGGATTTAATGACATGACGTCACGCCTGCAAACTTTGATAGACGAGGTTTACCAGGCCGAAATAAACAAGAAAGAGTTGGAATTCCGTAAAAAGGAGGCTGAACTAAACGCCCTTCAGCAGCAGATAAACCCACATTTTCTCTATAATACTCTTGAAACCATATACTGGATGGCTATGTCAAAAAACGAAAAAGAGATAGGCGAGATGGTTACTGCGCTTGGGAACTTCTTCCGGAAGAGCATCAATAAAGGGATTGAGTACGTTACAGTTGCAGAGGAAGTCAAAAATGTTCAGTACTATGTATATCTGCAGAAGATAAGATTCAGAGAGCGGTTTAATGTGGTTTGGGATATTTCAGAGGATATAACAAACTATAGGATAATAAAACTGGTACTTCAACCTATTATAGAGAATTCAATAATACACGGCGTTGAAAGCCTGGAATGCGGAGGCCTAATAATCGTTAAAGGCTACAAAAAAAACGAACGGCTTTATTTCGAGGTTATAGATAACGGCAAAGGAATGTCTGCGAATAAGCTGCGGAAATTTGAAGAACACATCAACGATGCAGATTCGGATACCGGAAAGAGTGTGGGGATAAAAAATGTGCACCAGCGTATCAGGTTGTATTACGGTAAGGAGTACGGAATAAAAATCACCAGCAGTGAAAACAAAGGGACACGTGTGGTTCTGGAGATGCCGATCATCAATGAGCAGGAACCCCATCCGGTTCCGGGAAAGGAGCAAGAGGATGTATAAGCTTCTTGTGGTCGAAGACGAAGAGGCAATCCGCAAAGGAATAATTAACAGTATCGCCTGGGAAGAGCTCGGTTATGAGGTAATCGGCGAAGTTTCAAACGGCCGTGAAGGGCTTGAGTTTGCTCTGCGTGAAAAGCCGGACGTTATTCTTACGGACGTTCGTATGCCGGTAATGGATGGGCTTGAGATGGCACAAGCCGTGCTAAACAAGCATAATGATGTTCGGATTGTTATACTTAGCGGCTTTGCTGATTTCGAGTATGCACAGCAGGCAATACGTTTCCAGGTATATGACTATTTGCTTAAACCAACAGATAACAATAAATTCATACAATGCTTTATTCGCCTGAAAAACGAATTGGATGAGGAAAAAAACGAGTTTATGAGCCAGATCTCCAAGCAGGAGAAGATGTACGAAGGGCTGCTTAAAATGCGTGAAGATTTCATAATAAAAGCTCTTGACTATGAAATGGCAGCAGGCAATCTGCTATCCGACTGGCTTGAATACCTTGAAATAGACTTCACCGGAAGGGATTTTGCAGCAGGTGTAATAAAAATTGAGTTAAGTGAAACATTTATAAAGGAAGTGTGGGGAAATGAGGGGGAACTGCTAAGATTTTCATATTACAATATCGCTAACGAACTTTTGCTCGGAGGCTGCCTTGGGATACCTGTTGTAAAAAGCCTCCGTGAGATAATATTCATATTCAACTTCAAAGGAATGGCTGTCAACCAAAACAAGGCGATAACAATACTTAAAAAAGGCTCACAGGTGCTTAGCGAACTGCTGGGCAACAAATATATACGTATTTCTTCCGGGCTTGGTATAGCGGTACCGGATTTCTCAGAGCTGCCAAAGTCATATGACCAGGCAAGCATAAGTATGGACAAGGCATTTTATAATAACGACAGCGGATGCTATGTTTACCGAGAAGCAGAAGAAAAAGCACAGGCACATAAGAAATGGCTTGAGAATTACCCTTCTGATTCAAATGAAATTTTGGACGAAACACTTGCAGGAAATACTGATTATGTTATGAAGCTTATATCAGTAATGTTTGATAATTTTCAACGAAAAAGCCTTTCATCAAGCCTTGTAATGGATTACGCTTATAATCTCTGCTTCAAAATGCATTCCAACATCGTTGACCGAATATCCGGAGACGGACAGCATTTAACAAAACACGATTATAAAAATGATATTTATGAAATGGTGTCAATCGAAGGGCTGAGGGAATATATATTAGCTGTTTTCAAAGAAGCTGCTACTATTTTTTCTGAAAAGACCAGCAAGTCTAAAGATATCATAAAGAACGTTAAAAGATACATTCAGAAAAATTATTCAACAGACATATCATTGGAGCTGTTAAGCAGTAAAATGTTTATATCTCCATCCTATCTTAGCTATTTATTTAAAAAGGTCGAAGGTCAAAGCTATTCAAATTATCTTAAAAATATCCGGCTTAACCGAGCAAAAGAGCTTTTAATAAATAACGACAGTTTAAAAGTTTTTGAGGTCTGTTATATGGTAGGTTATAAGGAGTATAAGTATTTTTCACAACAATTCAAAAAGGCCTTTGGCATGAATCCTACTGAGATAAGAAAAACAACAATGAGGAACAGCGGATGAAAATAAAACAACTGGCTGTACTGCTTATAGTTCTGCTGCTGCTTACTGGATGCAGCGTTAATCAGAATACAGCCTCAGAAACTTCTGAAAGCAGCGACAGCTACAAATATGTGATAGGCATATCCCCTCTTACTACACAACATGAGTATTACGTAGGGTATATCGAAGGCATACAAAAGGCGGCACGTGAATACGGTGTCGAAGTTATAGTGGTTGATTCAAAATGGGATGCGCAAAAGCAGGAAAGCGACATACAGACTTTTATCGAAGAAGGAGTAGACGCTATAATCTGCTCGCCGGTAGATCCAGAGATGATAGGTGAAGTATTAGGCGAGGCGGAAGATGCTGGCATAGCTGTAATAGTAGAGATGACATATGTCGACGGCATCGACCCGTTGGTCGGGACTGATCAATATGACGGGGGGCAACTTGCAGGCAAGTATGCAGGACAGTGGATAAACAGGAATTGCAATGGTATATGTGAAGTTGCGATTTTGGATTTCCCTTTCTTTAGAAACATCAATGACCGTGTAGACGGCTTTGTAGACGGCCTGAATGAAGTATGCCCAAATGCACGGATAGTGGCGGTTATAGATGCACAGGCAAAAATGGAAACTGCGCTTGCTACAACGCAGAGGATACTTGAAGAGCACCCGGGTGTTCGCTGCATTTTTGGTATCAATGACGACAGCGCAAAAGGTGCGAACGAAGCGTTTCACAATCTTGGATTTGATACCAGTGAGGTATGTATAGTTGGTTTTGATGCAGACCGTGGATGCCGTAAGTTGATTGCAGGGGACGAATATATAAAAGCGAGTGTTGCAGCGGATACTGACATCATAGGCGCAGTGTGCATTGATACTGCTATAAAAAAGATTGAGGGATGTCTTCTGGGCGAATGGGTAGAGGTTGAAGGAGCGCAATATCTGGTTAGTAAAGAGAACATCAAGGACTTGCAGAACTGATAAAATATAAAGGCGGTGATGCAATGAAGATACCTCGGCTGATGGGAGCTTGTTTGCTGTTGCTTTTAGTTACAATTTTTTCAGGCTGTAATATATCAATAAAAGAAGAAAATGCGGCAGCTGGTGGGGGTGTTGAAAGTATTTATACAATAGGGATATCTCCTCTAACAACCCAGCTTGAATACTATGTAGGGTATATAGAGGGCATCCATAAAGCAGCTGAAGAAAACGGTATAGAGGCAGTTGTGGTGGATTCGCATTGGGATGCAGCAAAACAGGAGGCTGATATAAGGTCATTTATTGAAGACGGTGTCGATGCAATCATATGCTCTCCTGTAGATCCAGAAACAATTGGAACGGTGCTTCAACAAGCTGAAGATTCAGGCATTGCAGTTATTGTAGAGATGACATATGTAGAAGGAGTAGCGCCGCTTGTTGCTACCGACCAGTATGCAGGAGGCTGGATTGCGGGGGAATATGCTGGTAAGTGGATGACGGCTAACTGTAAAGATGTCTTTGAGGTAGCGATATTAAATTTTCCATATTTCAAGAATATAAATGACCGTGTTGAAGGGTTTATCGATGGACTGCTAAGCAAGTGTCCCGATGCGGTAATCGTAGCCAATGTAGATGCTCAGGCAAAGATGGAAACAGCCCGCGCAGCGACGCTTAATATAATTAAAGAATACCCGGACGTAAGCTGTGTATTCGGTGTAAATGATGATAGCGCTAAAGGTGCAAATGCTGCATTTCATTACCTTAGCTACGATACCTCATCAGTATGTGTTGTTGGTTTCGATGCGGATGAAGGCTGCCGTAGGCTTATTGCCGGCGATGAGTATATAAAAGCGAGCGTTGCTGCCGATACGGATATAATAGGTGCAAAATGCATCGAAACTGCCATACGGAAAATCGAAGGTGAAAAACTCAGCGAATGGGTAGAAGTTGAAGGCGCTCAATACTTGGTGACCCATAAGAATGCGATGGATACAGCAAAATGATAGTATAAAATATTTTAGGGATTTATTTAATATCCTAAAATTTTATTTATAAATATCCTAATATCTTATTGGATGGTTAAATATCCGGTTCAACCTAAAAAAACCGGGATAATTCCAAAAGATGCTCGGATATTTTTTTTTGCGTATCCAATATAAAATCACCCTATCTGATTGATATCAGAAAAAAGTATTTGGAGGGAAAGATAGATTATGAAAAAGTTCAGACTATTGTCAGTGCTAGTGGTTCTTATGCTTGTGATTGCGCTTACAGCATGTTCAGCTCCCGCAGAAGAAGCAAACAACAGCGCAGATACCGCAGCTGCTGACACAAACAGTGCAGACACAGCTAGTGGTGACGAACAGGATGCTGCAGGTACAACAAAACCGGGTGAAAAAGCTGTAGAAAATTATGTTATAGGCATTTCTCCTTTGACAACTCAGCATGAGTATTATATCGGCTATTTGAACGGTATCAAAGCTGCTGCTGAAGATCGTGGAGTTACAGTGGTAATAAGCGATCCAAACTGGGATGTAGCTACTCAGACATCGCAGATAGAGGATTTTGTAGCACAGAAAGTTGACGCTATAATCTGCTCACCGACAAACCCGGAAGGTATAAAGCCGGCGCTTGTGGCTGCAGAAGAGGCAGGCATACCTGTTCTTGTAGAGATGACATATATAGAAGGTGTATACCCTCTTATTGGGACTGACCAGTATGCTGGAGCATATATAGCAGGGCAGTATGCCGGACAGTGGGCTGTAGATAATAACGACGGACAGGGGAAAGCAGCGCTTCTTGACTATCCTTATTTCCAGAATTGTATCGATCGTGCAAAAGGTTATCAGGACGGGCTTGCATCTGTTGCTCCGGATGTTGAATGGGTAACTGCTATTGACTGCGGGGCAACTATGGAAGGCGCACTGACAACGGCAGAGGACATACTGCAGGCAAATCCGGATATCAACATAATGTTTGGTATAAACGGCGACAGCGCAAAAGGTGCTGCTGCAGCATATGAGTCAGCAGGTGCCGACCCAGCCACTATATGCGTTCTTGGTTTTGACGCTGATGAAGGTGAACGTAGGATAATGTTCAATGGCGGCTACATTAAAGCAAGCGTAGCGGCAGACGGAATGATAATAGGTGCGGATGCTATAGATGCGGCTATTCGAAAAATTGAAGGTGAAGACCTTGGCGAATGGGTCGAAGTAAGCGAGGGAGCACAATATCTCGTAACAGCTGAAAACGTAAGCGACTACTATTCAGAATAACTAATTGCTAAAGGTACAAGAAGGTGGGGCGGGGAACCGCCCTCTCCTTTGAAAAGCCGGGAGGTGAAAAAGTGGAAACGATTCTTTCAGTAAAAAACATTACAAAAATATACCCTGGCGTTGTAGCTTTGGATGAAGTCTCAATTGACATAGAAAAGGGCGAATTGATGGCTATATGCGGAGAGAACGGAGCGGGGAAGTCTACGCTTCTTAAAATACTCGCTGGTGCAATAAATAAATCCTCCGGAACGATCTATTTTCAGGGAGAAAAAGTTGAAATAAACAAACCACATGATGCAAAGAAGTTTGGGATAAGTATTATATATCAGGAATTAAATCTAAACCCCAATCTAAATATTGCAGAGAATATATTGTTGGGACAAGAGCCCTCATCTTATGGGTTTTTAAACCGCAAAGAGCTGTATTCCAAAGCAAAAGCAACTTGCAATAAATTAAAGATTGACTATAACATAAGAACGAAAGTTGGCAAGCTCAGTATAGCTCAAATGCAGATGGTTGAGATTGCAAAAGCACTGTCATGGAATGCAAAGGTGATAATAATGGATGAACCTACCGCATCACTTACAGCTACTGAAATTGATGCTTTGTTTAATACTATAGAGATGCTTAAATCTCAAGGAGTAACGATTATCTATATTTCTCACAGACTGGAAGAGATATTCAAGATTGCAGACCGTGTAACTGTATTGAGAGACGGCAAATTGATCAAGATTTCAAAAATCGATGAAATCGATAAATATGATCTAGTAAAACAGATGGTTGGACGAGAGCTTAGCGCAGTGAAGCATGTTTATCAGGAAAGAGACGACTTAGTCCTTGAAGTAAACAACTTAACATCAGGCGACATAATTAAAGATATAAGCTTTAAAGCATATAGGAATGAAATACTTGGTTTTTCTGGACTGGTAGGTGCAGGAAGAACAGAGCTAATGCGTGCAATATTCGGAGCAGATAGTTATGACAGCGGAGAGATAATCATGCATGGCAAAAAACTGGATATCAAAAGCATAAGAGGAGCCATTAAAAACGGTATTGCGCTTATGCCTGAAGATAGGAAAAGCGCAGGACTTGTTTTATCTCTTGATGTTCGGGAAAATATAACACTCACAAACATAAAGAATGTAATTCGTACATTTTTTATAAGAAAAAAGGCCGAATCGAAGGTTGCGGACAGTTTTATAAAGGCTCTTAATATTAAAACACCGAGCATTTATCAAAAGACCAAGAATCTCTCAGGGGGTAATCAACAAAAGGTTGTTCTTGCAAAGTGGTTATTCGCCAAACCGCAGGTGCTTATATTCGACGAGCCGACAAGAGGAATCGATGTAGGCGCAAAGGCAGAGATATATGAACTTATGAAAAACCTTTTGGCCGAAGGGATATGCGTGATTGTTATATCCTCTGACCTGCCTGAGATACTCCAGATATGTGACCGGATAATTGTTATGCAAAAGGGCAGAGTCACAGCCGAAATTATGGGTAAAGAAGCTAGCCAGGAACAGATACTATCGTATTCTACCGGAATAGGGATAAATAAAGGAGAACACATATGAAGCAAGTGAACAATTCAGCTAATCTGAAAAAACTGAAAAAATTTGAGTTGAGGGATTTTGGTACGATCTTTGTTTTTGTCGGAATATGTATATTGCTTGCGATTGCAAAAGGGGATGTTTTTTTATCTGGTGGTAATATCGAAAACATATTTAAGCAGATAGCAACTAACTCAATATTAGCCGGCGGTATGACTATTGTTCTGCTTATAGGAGGTATAGATCTCTCGGTCGGGTCTGTCGCATGTTTTTCCTCACTTGTAGCGGCAACTTTGTTGCAGAATGGCACAAACATGTACCTGGCAATATTTGTCGGGCTGGTAACCGGTGCAATACTGGGTTCGATAAACGGTCTTATTATAACATTGCTAAAAATACCATTCTTTATTGTAACGCTGTCCATGATGACTTTGATAAGAGGAGTCGGATTTCTGCTGACCGGGGGTCTGCCAATTGCATATCTCGGAGAAGATTTCCAGATGATAGGAAAGGGATTATTTGTTGGATTACCTATTCCGTTTTGGATAATTGTTGTGGTCTTCACGATACTTTATATATTGCTCAAATATACAAAGTTTGGCAGATACGTATACGCAATAGGCGGGAACAAGGAAGCCGTTCGCCTATCGGGTATCAATGTGAAGTTATATACAACCATTGCATATACTCTCTCAGGCACCCTGGCTGCGCTAGCAGGCATTGTGTTGGCTTCACGACTTAACAGCGGGCAGCCTACTGCATGTCAGGGTTGGGAAATGGATGCTATTGCGGCGACTGTAATTGGAGGTACAAAACTTTCAGGCGGCGAGGGCAAGATCTTAATGACTTTGGTTGGTGCGCTTATACTCGGAGTTATGAGTAATGGGCTTAACATACTACAGGTTTCCTCCTACTGGCAGTATGTACTTAAAGGTCTTGTCATTCTAATCGCCGTAGGCATATCTGTACAGACATGGTCAAAGAGAAAAAAGAAGTAAATCAGAGTACACAGTGAAAAATTTATCCGAACTGCTAAAGTGATATTATTGGAGAAAATGATGAAAGCAATAGTTAAAACTGCTAAACTGCCTGGCCATGTTGAGATAAAAGACATGCCGTATCCAACTCTTCCTTCGCAGGACTGGGTAATCGTGAAAATCCACGCAGCAGGGGTCTGTGGTTCAGACCTACATATATGGCACGATACAGTTAATTACTGGCCGCCGGTTATAATGGGGCACGAGTTTGCAGGAGAGATAGTAGAGAAAGGAACCAAAGTAGCCAATTGGGAACCGGGTGACAGAGTTGTTGCTGAACCGCATACTATGGCCTGCGGCAAATGCGAAATGTGCCGGCAGGGGCATATACAAATCTGCAGCGAAAAGCGTTCGATTGGCTGGGGACTTCCCGGTACATTTGCAGAGTATATGGCAGTACCCGAGCTTCTTCTGCACAGGATACCCGATAAGCTTAGCTATGATGTGGCTGCTCTTATTGAGCCGATTGCAATAACTGTACATCAGGTTGCGGAAAGATGCAGTATAGAGTGCAGTGATACGGTCCTTGTTACGGGAAGCGGGCCGATAGGTATACTTTCAGCCTTTGTAGCAAAGGCTATGGGTGCGGACAAAGTTATTATGACGGGAATCAGCTCTGGTGAGCTGTGCCGTTTTCCGGTTGCAAAAAAGCTGGGAGCTGACGTAATTGTCAACGTAGAAAAGGAAAGCCTTGAAGACGTTCTGGCGCTTCATACACAGGGTAGGGGCGTGGATGTGGTTATAGAAACGAGCGGAGCAGGGGCAGCTGTTTTGCAGGGTGTACAGGCACTGCGCAAATATGGGCGTATGAGCGCAATAGGCTTAAGCGCAAAAAGCCAAATAGGGTTTGCGTGGAACAACGCTATGAGCAAGTGTCTGGATGTTCATTTTAATTTCAGTTCAAGCTATACTTCATGGGACAGAGCCATGAAACTGCTTGCACAGAATGAGGAGCAGCTTTCTAATATGATCACGCATAAGACCGGTCTAAACAATTGGGAAGAAGTATTCGAAGATTTGATTGCGGAAAAAGGAATAAAGGCTTTATTCATTAACTGATGAGGTTTATATATCCGGAAGGAGTGTGAGCAGTGCTGCTTCCGGATATTATGTATTAGAAAGTTTAGATCATTATCCGTTATGGGGAACATATGAGTATTCATTTAAAAAGCAAAAGCAAGGCGGGATTATCTGACTATAAAATAAAAAGCGCAATTGATGATCTCCTGCAGCCTGGAATTCTTTCATATAAAAAAATATTGCTGCTGCCGCCGGACTTAACACGTGCGTTCTCATACGCAGGAGTTATTACAAACTATATATACCATAAGTTAAAAGATATCGCCAAGGTAGATATAATGCCTGCACTTGGAACTCATCAAGCCATGACTAAAGAAGAATTGAGTGAGTTTTTTGGTGATATTCCGTACGATTTATTTATTGCGCATGACTACCGGAATAATGTTGTCAAGCTCGGGCAAATACCGGGCGAAATCGTTTCCGGGTTTTCAGAAGGAGTTATGGAAGATGCAATAAGTATTTCAGTAAACAAGCAACTTTTCGAAGGATATGACCTTATACTTTCCATCGGGCAGGTAGTACCGCATGAAGTTGTAGGGATGTCGAATTATAACAAGAATATATTTGTGGGCTGCGGTGGAAGCGATATGATCGACGGGACACATATCCTTGGTTCAGCATTCGGCATGGAGAGAATTATCGGAAGAGACCATTCTCCTGTACATAAGGTACTGGACTATGCAGAAAATAATTTTTTAATGGACATTCCTTTGAAATATATACTAACTGTCACAACACAGCAGGCGGATAAAACACATGTGCATGGTCTTTTTTGCGGCAGAGAGCGAGAGATATTCGAAGCGGCAGTGGCACTGAGCCAGGAAAAGAATATAACTTTTTTGGATGAAGCGCCAAAAAAAATTGTCGTCATGCTGGATGAAAAGGAGTTTAAAAGCGCATGGCTCGGGAACAAAGCTATTTACCGGACAAGGATGGCGGTACAGGACGGAGGAGAAGTCATTATATTAGCACCGGGGGTAAAGAGATTCGGTGAAACCGACATCAGTGATATGCTGATCCGAAAATACGGATACGTCGGGAAAGAGAGAATAATGCAGCTGTGTCGGCAAACCGAAGATCTCGGCAGCAATTTAGCGGTAGCCTGCCATATGACGGTGAGTTCTACTGAGGATCGCTTTCGTGTGACATATGCATCAAAACATTTAAATAAGGATGAACTTGAAAGCGTTGGGTTTGGCTATATGGATTATTATGAAGCGATAAGCATGTACAACCCCAAAAAGCTTAAAGAAGGCTATAACAGCGTAAAAGGTGAAGAGGTCTATTTTATCGGCAATCCAACTATAGGACTGTGGGCAGAGAGAAATAAGTTTGAAAAAACGCCCAGTTCAAAAAAGAGGCTATAAGAAAGAGGTTTATCAATGCCAAAAATCTTCAATCGCATTGTTCAAAAAAGTGACATCCTTAGATATGTCGGAAAGTTGTCCAACATTATCGGAGCTAGCGAATACACCCTGTCGGGCGGCAGACAGCACGGCGTTAAAATTGTAGAGATGTATAACGACACAGGGCTTCGCTTGCGAATAATGGTTGACCGTGGAATGGATATTGCGAATGCGAGCTTTTGCGGAAAACCTGTTTCATGGGATTGCAAGAACGGTATAGTGTCTCCTATGTGTTTTGAAAACGGCGGGCTTGGATTCTTAAGAAGCTTTGCGGGAGGGCTAGTTACAACGTGCGGGCTTACTCAAGCGGGAGATCCGTGTATTGATGGTGATGAGGTTCTCGGGATACACGGTAGGATAGACCATATACCAGCGGAAAAATATGCCGTGGAAGAATACTGGGACAACGACCGGTATTGCGTGAAGTTTAAGGGAGAATGTATCCAGAGCTGTTTATACAAAGAATATATAAAATTCACGAGAGAAATTGTAATAAAATCGGGAGAAACAAGAATATTTATAAATGATAGTGTTATAAATGAAGGCTTTAACGAGACACCGTTTATGTATATGTATCATATAAATTTCGGATATCCGATAGTGAGCGAGAACACCAGGTTGTATACGGATGCTGAAAAGATATATGCGCTCAACGAAGCGGCAAAAAACGGTGCAAACGAGCCCTGCGCTTTTCAAAAACCAACAACGGGGTACGAATATGAATGCTTTGTTCATGAAATGCCCAAAGATAAATACAAAGTATATGCCGGTTTAGTTAATGAAGAAATGGACTTCGGTGCATATGTAGCTTATAATCCACGCCAAATGCCAACGTTTAATACATGGAAAATGATGGGCGAACAGGATTATGTCGCAGCACTTGAACCGGGCATGAATCTGCCTGTAGGTCGGGTAAGCGCAAAAGAGAGTGGCGCTCTGCATTTTTTGAAACCGGGCGACAGATACTGCTTCGATTATGAAATTGGTATTTTAAACGGGAAAGAAAATATAGAGATTTTCAAAAAGGAACTAAGGGGATAAAGGAGGATAAATTTATGCCGTATGGTTATAACGGAAAAATTTTGCGAATTAACTTAAGTACAGGGGCAGCAATTATTGAACAGCCGGACGATAAGTTTTTTAGAACATATCTCGGCGGGAGAGGTATAATTTCATATTACTTAACAAAAGAAGTGGAAGAAGACATCGACCCGCTCGGTGAAGAAAACAAGCTTATTATTGCGGCCAGTGTATTGACGGGAGCGCCCATACCGGGACTTGGTCGGCACTCGGTTGGAGCAAAGTCGCCGCTGACTGAGCTTTACGGAGAATCGGAAGCGGGCGGTTTCTTTGGCGTAGAAATGAAAAAGGCAGGGTTCGAAGCGATCATAATAGAAGGGAAGGCAGCATCACCGTGCTATCTTTTCGTAAAAGACGGTAAAGTTCAGATAAACAGCGCAGAACAGCTTTGGGGGAAGGAAGTAGCAGACGTCGATGAGCAGTTGAAACTTCAGCATGAAGACAAAAAGCTTGGCACAATGATTATCGGTAAAGGCGGTGAAAACAAAGTGTTGTTTGCCGGAATTGCCGCAGATGTAACGCACTATCACGGCAGGGCAGGCATGGGCGCTGTCATGGGTTCAAAAAACTTAAAGGCAATCGCAGTAAGAGGCACAGGCAGTCTCGAATTTGCCAACAAAGCAAAGCTGCTTGAAATATCCAAATGGTTTGCGCAGAACTTCAAAGACAATTCAGACAACTACAATCAAAACAGAGTCGGCACTTCTTTATACTATTTTGGTGCGAATGAAGCAGGATCGCTGCCTACACGAAATTTTAAAAACGGACACTTTGATGAACTGAATTTCACAGTGGACGAGATGCATGAAAAGCTAAAAGTTAAAACAGACGGATGTTTTGCATGTCCTGTACGATGCAAGCAGGTATTCAAGGGCGGCGAATACAACATAGACGAACGTTACGGCGGGCCTGAATATGAAACTTTAGGTGCGTTTGGGTCTAGCTGCGGTGTAAACAGCATGGATGCACCTTCCAAGTGTCATGAGTTATGCAATAAATTCGGCTTGGACACAGTATCTTGCGGAATAACTATTGCATTTGCGATCGAATGCTATGAGAACGGACTAATATCAACGGATGATACCGGCGGGCTTCAGCTCAACTGGGGATGTGAAGAAGAAATAATCAAGCTTGTCGAGTTGATTGCAAACAGGGAAGGTTTTGGCGATGTCTTAGCGCAGGGCTCCAGGCAGGCAGCCGAAATTATCGGCAAGGGAGCTGAGAAATTTGCTATGCACGTAAAGGGGCAGGAGTTTCCGCTGGCTGAACCACGTGCAAAGTTTGGAGTTGGGTTGGCTTTTGCAGTATCACCGACCGGGGCAGACCATTTACAGCATGAGCATGACGGCGCATTTGATCCAAAGCTTACCGGATACAGCCATGCAGCCGATGACCCGGATTACTTTATGAGAGGAGTTTTCCCGATTGGATTATATAAGCCGGTACCGAGTCTTTCGCTTGGCCCGGAAAAAGTAAAGCTGTTTACATACCTGCAGCATTTTTGGAGCATGTTCATGTGTATAGATTTATGTATCTTTATAGTGCAGCCGGTTCGAACATTAAAAATAACGCACCTTGTTGAGATAGTAAAAGCTGTGACCGGATGGGATTATACGATGTGGGAAATGATGAAAACCGGGGAGAGAGCCACTACCTTAGCAAGAGTATTCAATTTAAAGCACGGCCTTTTGCCAAAGGATGATACACTTCCGGATAGGATGTTTGAAGAGCTTGAGGGCGGTGTGCTTTCGGGAAACAAATTAAATAAGGATGAGTTTGAAGAGGCGGTGCGGCTGTATTACGAGATGATGGGATGGGACAAGGAAACAGGCATACCTACAAAAGGAAAGCTTTATGAGCTCGATCTCGGATGGGCGTATTCAGAAGTTGCAAGATAGCTTTATGGAAAAAGTGATGGTAACAGTTAAATTCTCTGATGTAATACAAAGACAGTCCAAAGCCTTGGGATTTCAAATCCAAGTCGACCCGGTATTTAAGGAAGCAATGAAAGCAATAAATGCAGAAGTCATTAAGCACGTAGGGCAGACAACATTATTTTCGGTGATTTACATGAATAAGAAGCATGATGCAAATGATACGCAATTAAAACTGGAGAATAATGATGAGCTGCTGGTAATACCGGTTATACTCGGCGGATAAAAGCGCTGTACTAAAATATAAGGCTTTTATAATTATGAGAATTAAATTAATTCTATTGAAAATAATTACAACTAAAATAGATAAAAAATTAGCAAGTAGGTTATAAAACTACTATTAATTAGATATCAATAATTTAATTATAAATCAATGTAAAACAGTTAAAATCTGTAAGTGTTAAGTAAGAGTACGAATTCAATAAAGGGTACCAAAGCCCATAAACACAGTGTTTATGGGCTTTTTCTTGGCGGAGAGAGAAGCCACCGAATCGATGCACTCAAAATGAAAACAGTAGAATATAAGTAGTTCAGCCAATAACTATTTTGAGGAGTATTGATTATGAAAACAAAAATTGAAGATGGTATTGAATACGAGTTGATAGACAGCATCTGGTATCCAAAACTTGAGAGTAAAAATGGAGATATAAAACTTGGCGGATATGGATTGATGAGGCTGAAATATCTGGAACAGAATAAATCCGGATTATATGAGCAATTATTTTTGGATGGAGAGTTGTTTAGCCATTGTAAAGGGCTTGAGCTTCAAGCAAAGCAGATGAAGGTTACTATCGTTAAACAGTGTCTTGCGAAGGGTATGGATATTATGCAGGCGTCTGAAATTGCAGAAGAGACGGTTAAGCATGACTTAATTTTCAGCTAGCCTGTAGAATCGACAAACAGCCTGCGGAGTATTCTTCAGGCTGTTTGCGATAATAACGAATATATGAGTAGATTTTAACTAAGTAATCTGAACTCGAGTAAAATATAGCGAATATAAAATTTAAAATTTTTAAAAGCCACTTGCAGATTCGTCCCCAATAGTATATATTAATGGGGACGAATGATTGAAGGTGATTAGAATTAAACGAGAAAATTTTTTATTAAAAATAAAAAATAGAATTACTTCCTCAACATATGGTTCGGTTTTTGTACCTTCTGATTTTAAAGATATTGCAAATCGTGAAGCGACAAAAAAAGCTTTACAGCGTTTATGTAATGAAAATACTATACACAGACTTATGAGAGGTGTATACGACTATCCCGAATATAGTAATTTCCTTGATGAGTACATTGCACCTTCACCAAATGATGTTGCACAAGCAATAGCACGTAACTATGGATGGACAATTGTACCTTTTGGAGATACTGCATTGAACTTATTAGGCCTTTCTACTCAAGTGCCTGCAATTTGGGTTTATGTTAGCGACGGCGCTTA
Source organism: Christensenellaceae bacterium (assembly GCA_963666505.2). Lineage (GTDB taxonomy): Bacteria > Bacillota > Clostridia > Christensenellales > SZUA-584 > JABGQS01. The sequence continues at coordinate 1,358,810 of CAXXXL010000003.1, forward strand.
TAAGAAATACGAGTTTAACTCCGTTAAACTATCCTTCAAAAAAACAACAAATAAGGAGCTCACAGGTTTATCATCAAAAACAGCATTAATAATTCAAGCGTTAAAAGCACTTGGAAAGGAAAATGTTGATAAAAAAGTAGTAAAGATTATTAGTAAAAAACTTACGATGAAAGAAAAGCAAAATCTTTTAATTGAAAGCAAATATTCAACGTCTTGGATATATGAAGCACTAAAAGAAATAGCCAAGGTAACCAACCAATGATTTACATTGCGAATGAAAGTAAGAAAGATAGAGAAGCACTTTTTAGGAATACTGCTGATAAGTATGGTTTGACAGAAGCAATTATTGAAAAAGACTTTTGGGTATGTTGGACTCTAAGGTATTTGTTTCATGAATCGCCCTGGTATAAGTCTTTTGCATTTAAAGGTGGTACAAGTTTATCCAAAGGTTATGGACTAATTGAGCGTTTCTCCGAAGATATCGATTTGGTTTTGGATTGGCGACTGTTAGGATACTCAAAGGATGAACCGTGGTTAAAACGATCAAATACTCAACAGAGAAGATTCAATGAAGATATTAATCAAAATGCAGTTGGTTTTATAAGAAAAACAATGTTGCCCAGAATAACAAATGATTTTGCAGAATTGTTATCTGATGAACATAAGCTTTTTATTGATGGAAATGATCAGCATGCTATATGCTTTGAATATCCTCAAAGTTACCAAGATGCTTCTATATTGAATCAGATACGATTGGAAATAGGTCCATTAGCAAATTGGACGCCATCAAAACAGATTGATATTATATCCTATACCGCTGAAAAATATCCCCGGTTATTTAAAGTAAAATCCACATCTATACTAACAGTTAAACCTGAGAGGACATTTTGGGAAAAGGTTACGATATTGCATAGAGAGGCATTTCGTAGAAACGGGAACTTTCCTCAAAGATACTCCAGGCATTATTACGATATTGAACGTTTAGCTTCATCAAGTATTAAAGATCAAGCTTTTTCCAATCTTGATATATTAGCACAGGTGGTCCGGTTTAAAAGTAAGTTTTATCCTATGAATGCTGCTAGATATGATTTAGCAAAGCCCGGTACAATCAAGTTGATTCCCCCGGAGGATTCCATGAGGTTATTGGAGAAAGACTATAAGAGTATGCAGAGTATGATATACGGAAAAAAGCTTACCTTTAATGTGCTAATGGATAAAATAAAAGCCTTAGAAAATGAGATAAATCAGTTGGGAAACGAAAATGACATATGAAGAATTATATAAAAAATATCAAGCTGTCCAAAAGGAACTCGAATTATATAAAAAGAAATTCGGAGCAATAAATCATCGTGATTGTTTAGACGATTCTGAGGTTATAATTGATAAAACGACTGGCATTAATAACAATAGTACATCTGAGGAAAAGATTAATCTTTTCCGATCTCTTTTCATAGGGAGGAATGACGTATATGCACATAGATGGAATAATAGAACAGGAAAATCAGGGTATTCTCCTGTTTGCCTAAATGAATGGAAGGATAATATCTGCCTAAAACCAAAGATTAAATGTGCCAATTGTGATAATAGAGATTTTCAGAGTGTTACTTATGATGTAATTAAAGAACATTTGCTCGGTAATGAAGTTGTTGGGATTTATCCTATGATGGCGGATGAAACCTGTCGGTTTTTGGTAATTGATTTTGATAAAGGCGAATGGAAAAAAGATATTGGAACACTTCGGCTTGTATGTAATGAAAAAAGCATTCCGATAGTTATTGAACGCTCACGTTCTGGGAATGGTGCTCATGCATGGTTCTTTTTTGAGGACAACATAAATGCTAAAAAAGCAAGAAAATTCGGAGCTTCGCTGCTAACGTATTCTATGGACACACGCCATCAGATTAGCTTTGCGTCATATGATAGATTATTCCCTAATCAAGACAATATGCCCAAAGGTGGATTTGGCAATCTTATTGCACTTCCGTTACAAAAAACAGCAAGGAGAGAGGGGAATAGTGTTTTTGTCGACGAGAATTTCGTACCGTATTCAGACCAATGGTATTTTATGTCGCAGATTAGGAGTATTAGTGAAAAGGATCTGGACGAAATAATACGGGAAATATCCGATGGATATGAACTAGGTGATCTTGAGAATTATAGCGAAAAGAAAAAACCTTGGGAGAAACATAAAAAAGTTATATTAAATAAAGCTGATTTTCCAAAGAAGGTAGAATTAATAAAGGCGAATATGTTATACATACCTAAAACGGGGATGTCATCAAAAGCACTAAATAGAATCAAGAGACTTGCTACATTCAACAATCCAGATTATTACAAAACACAAGCAATGCGGTTGCCTGTATATGATAAGCCGCGTCTTATTTCCTTAGCAAATGAAAACGATGACTATATTTTTATTCCGAGAGGTTGTGAAGAAAAATTATTAAGCCTACTTTCGGGATTAGAAATATATCCGGATATAACAGATAAGCAAAATCAAGGAGTGAAAATTGATGTGGAGTTTAATGGAGAGTTACGAGAGCAGCAATCCGAAGCGTTGTATGAGCTGCTCAAATATGATAATGGAATTCTTCAGGCGGCAACAGCATTTGGTAAAACTGTAGTGGGCGCAAAATTGATATCAGAAAAGAAGCGTAATACTTTGATTTTAGTTCATACCAAACAATTACTATCCCAGTGGAAAGAACGTTTAAACCAGTTTCTAATCATTAATGAAGCTTTACCAGAACAAGAGCCGAATAAGAGAAAACGTAAAAATGCTAGTATAATAGGGCAGATTGGGGGTAGTAAAAATACAGCTCATAATATTATTGACATTGCATTGGTGCAATCTCTTGTATCTAATGGAGAAGTTAAGGAAATTGTAGAAAACTATGGTCTTGTAATTGTAGATGAATGTCATCATGCGGCGTCATATACTTATGAGCAAATACTTAATAGAATCTGTGCAAAAAAAGTATACGGGTTAACTGCAACACCCATTAGAAGAGATGGACTGCAACCAATTACTTTTATGTGTTGCGGTGATATTAGATATAAAGTTGATGAACAGTCACAAATTGCCTCAAGAGCATTTGATCATTGTGTTGTTCCTAGATTTACGAAATGTGGGATGCCTAAAAAAGAAAATGCAGATATAGATGTTCCGATACATGATGTGTTTGCGCATATTGTGAATAGCCAGGTTAGAAATAATCTAATAGTACAAGATATTATTGATAATTATGAAAAAGGACGAAACCTAATTGTTCTGACTGAAAGAACGGAGCATATCACTTTACTGCATGATATGGTAAAAAGTAAAATAAAGAATTTGTTTGTTCTATCAGGACAAATAAAAAAGAAACAAATTACAGAGGTAATGGAAGCTCTTATGGATATGCCCCCGGAGGAAAATATCCTTATAATAGCTACTGGGAAATATATAGGTGAAGGCTTTGATTATCCGCGTCTTGATACACTTTTGTTAACGTTCCCAGTGTCGTGGAGAGGACGCTTGCAGCAATATGCAGGTAGACTTCATAGAGAATATGCAGGCAAAAATGATGTTTTAATACTTGATTATGTAGATGTCCATATAGGAGTCTTGGAAAAAATGTATCAAAAAAGATTACGGGGTTATGCTTCGATAGGATACAATGTTAAAAGTGATTATAACAGTGTTGATGGCTCAGGAATAATCTTCGATGAGGGGAATTTTCTTGAAGCTTTATCGAAAGATATTTCAGCAGCTACACAGCATATACACATTTCTAGTCCATTTATAAGTAAAAGAAAGACAATTGATATGTTGAAGCTACTAAAAAAACCTATGTCGGGCAATGTTGAAATAATTATTATTACTAAGCCCATTGATGAATATAAAGATAACGAAAAAACAAGGATAAAATCACTATATAAAATCATTAAAGATACAAATATCACTTTGAAAACAATGCCGGGTACATATCATAAGTATGCAATAATTGATTATTCAATAATTTGGTTTGGCGGTATTAATCTTTTAAGTTACGGTAAAAGTCAAGAGAGTATGATGAGATTGTATAACAGAGAAATAAGCAATGAGCTAATTAGTACTTAATAAGTTTGGCAAACTTATAAACTATATGGACAGTGAACAGTTCTCCAGAGTATACAAAGTAGGTAATGAATATTCGTTTGTAAATATCAAAAACAGAATCGAAGGCAAGAATATAACCTTAGAATTTAAAAATGTTGAGTATCAAATGCAGGAAAAGCATGAGTTTACCCATATCCAAAAGTGAAGCCGGGCAGCTTCAAAGAACTGGGGGTGCGGTGTTTGAGGAGCATTGATTATTGAAAACAAAAATTGAAGATGGTATTGAATACGAGTTGATAGACAGCAGCATCTGGTATCCAAAACTAAAGAGTAAAACTGGAGATATAAAACTTGGCGAGTATGGATTGATGAGGCTGAAATATCTGGAGCAGAATAAATCCGGATTATATGTGCAATTATTTTTGGGCGGTGAGTTATTTAGTCATTGTAAAGGGTTTGAGATTCAAGCAAAGCAGATGAAGGTCACTATCGTTAAACAGTGTCTTGCAAAGGATATGGATATTATACAGGCGTCTGAAATTGCAGAAGAGACGGTAAAACATGATTTAATCTTTAGTTAATTAGTTGAATCGATAAACAGCCTGTAGGACACTTTACAGGCTGTTTATTCTAATAGTATAACGATATAAGTAGAATTTACCTATATAATCAAGACGTAGGTAAAAAATTAAATACTTTACCTATGTTGTTGTTCCCTGAAAATAATATTTTATTGGGGACGAAAATCCCAGCTCGCTAAAACTATAATTCATGAGTAATTTTTACCTATAAAAAATGAATATGAGTAAAAATGCTAAATTTCTACTCATGTGCTCTTGTAAAGTGTAAATAATTACTATATAATGTTTGCATATTGATTGGAGTGTTCCTATGAAAGATTTTAAGCTGAAACCTCTTCCGCCAAAGGCAAAATTAGAAACGACAAGAGTACTGAAGCAATTAGCGGCATCACATCGTGCGCTAGCTGAATTAAATGGTTACGCCAATATTATTCCAAACAAGAATATATTGATTAACGCTGTTACTATCAATGAAGCTAAAGACAGTTCTGAAATTGAAAACATAATAACAACGCACGATGAATTATATAAAGCAATGGCGCAGAAGTCATATAAAAACAGTGCGAGCAAGGAGGTTATTAATTATCGCACTGCATTGTGGTATGGGTACGAATTTGTTAAATCAAAAGAGATGCTTACAATAAATGCAATTGTTGATATTCAGAAAAAGATTGAGAATAATGATGCAGGCATTCGATCTCAACCAGGCACGAAACTAATAAATGATACAACAGGCGAAGTAGTATATACTCCACCAGAAAGCAAGGAAGAGATTACTGCTCTTCTTAAAAATCTTGAGCAATATATAAACACTGATGAGGATTCAATAGACTATCTCATAAAACTAGCTATAATTCATTATCAGTTTGAAGCGATACATCCATTTTATGATGGCAATGGTCGTACAGGTAGAATAATCAATATATTGTATCTGGCTCTAAAAGGTTTATTAGACAGTCCAATATTATATCTTAGTAAATATATTATTAGAAACAAAACTGCTTATTATAAGCTAATTAAAGAGGTCAGCACAAAAGGTAATTGGGAAGATTGGATACTATTTATTTTAGCCGGAATTGAAGAGACCGCAGAGGAAACACTGCTGATGGTGAAGAATATCCATAATGAATTTAGCCAGTATATTGATGACCTGAGAAATGAGCTACCTAAGCTATATTCAAAAGAACTTGTTGAATTATTACTTTTTGAGTTTTACACAAAGATTATTTATATTCAAGAAGGTTTAGGGGTATCAAGAAAAACTGCAGTTACATATCTTAATGAACTTGAAGATAAAGGATTTTTAACATCGGAGCGAGTTGGGAAAGAGCGTATTTTTTTAAATCAAAGACTTTTGAGTGTTGTGAAACAAGCAGCTGATAGAAAATAAGCATTTTTAATACACATTTTATTAGATTTAATGATGGTGCGTGGATAGGAGAAAGTTTGAAACAAAAACATTGTAATACAACATAGAGGCATAAAAAATAAACCATAAGGAACTTACAGTACATTGAAAAAAGAATATGGTACAAAAAATCAGGCTACAACGCCATCCTGGTCAACGACGATGTACCCAATACGCTTAACGGCAGCAATCGCCTGATCCACAGATAAAGTGCAATTAGTTGGAATAGCATCCTCCTTCTTATAAAGGTCAGAATTATAAGGCTCAGACTTTTTGAGCATGGCATAGATGGCGGTAAGCAGCATTCTGCAGACAGCGATAATTGCTTTCTTGTGCCCACGACGCTTTTTGAGCGCAAGGTAGCGTCTTTTGATCTCAGGGTTCTTGTCTGATTTACAGACGGTAAGCGCATTCTGAACCAAAAGCGGTTTGATGTAAGCTCCGGCACGTGTAATACGTGTGGTTTTCTTCTTTCCGGCACTCTCGTTGTTTTGAGGAACGAGACCAGCCCACGAGCAGAGATGTTTGGCTGTTGGGAACACGGACATATCCACGCCGATTTCCGATATGATAGCGATAGCGGAAAACTGCTGGATACCCGGAACAGTCATAACAAGGTCAATTTGCGAGCTGAACCGTTCTGAGAGTTTGAGGATAGAAGATTCAAGATTTGCTTTGCACAGCGCTAAGCTATCCATGTGTGAGCGGATAATTTTGAGCTTTTGCACTTGCTCGGAGCACATCAAGCCGTCAATGGCAGCTTGCACATTTTCAGGCGAAGCTTTGCAGCGACGGTCGATGAACCCAGTGACATCAAAAGAACCGTCGGGGCAAGAGAGAAGCTGCTCGGTAATGGCGGAAGCGCTTTTGCCGAATACGTCGGAGAACACATCGTCAAGCTTGATGTTGGAAACGGTCAGACAGTTTTGCGCACGGTTTTTCTCTCCAACACAAAAGCTGGTGAGTTTTGAACGATACCGCATCAGGTCGCGAAGCTGTCGGATTTCAAACGGCGGGATAAAGCTGCCGGATACAAGATCATGCTTGAAAATGTCGGCAATCCACTGAGCATCCCTTTTGTCGGTTTTCTTACCGCGAATGGCTTTGACGTATTTGGGATGCGCAAGAACAACATCGCACGTTTGCTCTAAGGTGTTGAACACAGGAATCCAATACTTACCCGTTGATTCCATGCAGACGTCTTTGCAGTTGTTCGATGCAAGCCAGTCGGCAAACCGTCGCAGATCGCCTGTAAACGTAGAGAATCTGTGACGTTTGTAGGTGGTCACACCTTTATCATTTGTTGAGGCGATACAGGCGACGATAAACGATTTGTGGACATCGATGCCGCAACAGATAGGGTAAACGATTTTAAGTGCCATAGACACCTCCTCAGTTTTTTGAGGAAACCGACAGGGACTGACTGCTCAAGCAAAAAACGAGTAGCGTCTTTACAAAGATAAGTTTACGGGCTTTTAAATCCCATTTATTTGTGCTTGAAAGAGCGGACGGCACACATAAATATTCAGTCAGTGGGTAACACTGCCTACTCACCTCCACGTGCTGTGTAGTGTGACGGTAACCTCACTGACATAGTATAACGAAACAACGGCGAGAGTGCACGTTTCATAACGTTTTGTGCCTTTCGCAGAAAGGAATGGTCATAAATATGAAAATTAACGAGATATTGAAAGAAACAAAATATGGATTAACTCTGTTCACAGAAGAAGAAAAACAATGTTTGACGTCCCTTTATTCTAGAGAAGCAAAAACTGGGTTAAAGCATTATGTAAAATGCATTTCCCGTAATAAAGAAATTGTTTTGAAAAGGATATAAAAAATGCGTATATATAGCTAGAACTTATTTAATATAAGAAAAAATGATAAGATAATAAGTGTATGGTGAATATTAATAATTATGGCTATTAGGTTGAATCATCAGTAACAAGTACATAAAAATGGTCAATACAGGGTATAGAATGTTGTCATAGTAACGGAAAAGGTGGAAAAAAACTATGGCAACGAAAAAACGAGTAGGGTTAGAGGACATACAAAGACGATTTGATACAGAAGATGCTTGCAGAGACTATCTGTTTAAGCTGCGATGGCCGGACGGATTTATATGCCCCGTCTGCGGTTGCCGCGAGTATTATCATATTACGACGCGGCATAAATACGCGTGTAAAAGTTGTCGATATCAGGCATCTGTGACAGCAGGTACTGTGATGGACAGGAGTCATTTAAGCCTGAGAACATGGATTTGGGCGATATACTTAGTGTCTCGCGATAAGCGTGGGTATTCGGCCATGCAGCTATCTCGGGTACTGAATCTGCCGTACAATACAGCATGGTTTTTGCTACATCGTATCCGCAATGCAATGGCTGAACGAGACAATCGTTATTTGCTTAAAGGTATTATAGAATTGGATGACACGTGCTTAGGCAAAACCAAAAAAGGTGGTAAAAGAGGCCGTGGAACCACGAAAAACAAGGTCGTGGTGGCTATATCAAAAGACGAAGATGGCAAACCCCAGTACGTGAAAATGCAGGCTGTGACCGACCTAAAGGGAAAGACAATTGCCAAGTTTGCTAAGAGTAGCATTGCCGAAGGCGCATCAGTGCAGACGGACGCTTACCATAGTTACCGAAAGCCTTTGGCTGAAAAGTATCTGCACGAATATCAGGTCTTTGATGCGGATTCAGATATGCTCAAATGGCTGCATACCATTATCAGCAACGCAAAGGCCTTCGTTTCGGGAACTTTTCACGGCTTAGGCAAAAAGCACTTGCAGAGCTACTTGGATGAGTACTATTATCGGTTCAATCGCAGAAGCATGGGCAGTGAGATCTTCAACAGATTGCTTTTCGCCGTGACACAGTCTCCGCCTCTACGATTTGATGACTTAACTTAATAGCCATATTAATAATTAATAAGATTTAAAAATGTATTAAAAATAGTTTAACCAGTAAAAATTATATTTGTATATTAAAACTTTGGAGTATAAGGATGAAAAATTCTGAAAAATATATTCATACAAGGAACTATGGGTGTAGAATAAGGCAATATATTTATAATGGAATGAAAACAATACATATGGAAAACAACTTGATAAAAATAGGGATTCTTGCTGACAAAGGTTCGGATATTTATGAATATGTATATAAACCACAAGATTTAGATTTTATGTGGCATTCGTTCAATGAGGTGAAAGATCCTCGAAGTAATGTTGTTTCAAGAGAGCACTCTGGAGGCGGTTTTTTAGACTGTTATGAGGGAGGGTGGCAGGAGCTTTTCCCAAGTATTGGAGTACCGTGTGATTATAAAGGTGCACCACTAGGCATACACGGTGAAGTAGCGATTCAGAGTTGGGATTATAGAATTATAAAAGATGATATTGATGAAATATCGGTATTATTTTGGGCACGCACAGCAAGAATGCCATTTTTACTTGAAAGGAAGATGACTCTTAAAATAGATGATACAGCGCTTTACATAAGTGAACAAGTAACAAATGAGAGTGAGGAAGAACTTGATTTTATGTGGGGACATCATCCGGCATTTGGCCCGATTTTTCTTGATGATAGTTGTGAAATATTAATTGATAAAGGTATTATTTCAGATATTTCGCTGGACTGGAGCGGATTTTGCGTAGAAGGGGGTGAGCATCATTGGCCAATAATAAAAAACAAAAAGGGAGATCATTTAGATGTATCAAAAGTAATGAAACCAGATGCTAAGCTATTAATGAAATTTGGGATAAGCGATTTTAATAAAGCGGAATATGAAATCATTAATAGAAATAAAAACATTTCTTTTTGTATGCAATGGGATAAAAAGATATTTCCTCATATCTGGTTGTGGGGAGTTTATGGGGGTGGTAAGGATTTCCCTTGGTTTGGGCGAGCTTACACACTTGCACTAGAACCATGGTCTTCAATACCAGGTGACTTTAACAGGGCAACTGAGAAAGGAGATGCAATTAAGATTGGAGGTAGGGAAATGATTTCGACAGAGTTGAAAGCGCATGTAAAAATAAATGAAAAGTAATTGTATATATAAATGAGTGGGGGAATAGATTTGCTATATGGGTTATGTATATTTGTAACTAAATTGGCGATTAAGCTTAATTAAGACAATTGCAAAAGTAGTAATATTGATTACCTTTATGTTAAATTAACAATTATATAAGGTATCCTTTGACTTAATTGAATATCGGGTGAACCGAGTAAAAAGAAGAGTATAAAAAAGCTCGGGTTTCCCCGAGCTTTTAATATTTATATTATTTCAGCAGGCTTTCTTCGCTTTCTTTGTCGAACAAGTGCACCATATTGCCTGCAAAAGTAATTTTTATAGAGGTACCGTGTGCGGAGTTCATTGAATGGTCTACTTTGAGCTCCATTGTAGGAATTATCAATATAACATTCTGACCGTTTACGCTTACATGAAGATTAATGGAACTGCCCATCATCTCGGAAACGTCTATCGTAGCGTTGATATGCGATTTCCTCTCATCATCAACAACAATGATATGCTCCGGTCTTACGCCAAGGACGACATCCATGGGTTGAATGCCGTTATCCGAAAGAAGTTGCTGCTTATTGTCAGGCAGGTCGATCTTCATGTCTTCGACGCTCACATGATACTTGCCGCCGGATTTTTCAAGCTTTGCGTCAAAGAAGTTCATTTGAGGCGTACCTATGAACCCTGCAACAAAAAGGTTTGCCGGGTGATTGAAGACTTCTCCAGGAGTGCCGATCTGCTGTATGAATCCATCCTTCATGATTACGATCCTGTCACCGAGCGTCATTGCTTCGGTCTGATCATGAGTAACATATATAAAAGTGGTGTTTATACGTTGTCTCAATTGAAGTATTTCTGTGCGCATCTGATTTCTCAGCTTGGCATCAAGGTTGGAAAGAGGCTCGTCCATCAGGAACACCTGCGGGTTGCGCACTATAGCACGACCGATTGCGACACGTTGCCTCTGTCCTCCGGAGAGCGCTTTCGGCTTTCTGTCCAGCAGCTCTGTGATGTCGAGTATTTCTGCAGCTTCTCTAACCTTTCTGTCGATTTCAACCTTCTTTTCTTTTCTAAGCTTAAGTGCGAATGCCAGATTGCCGTAAACCGTCATATGCGGATAGAGCGCATAGTTCTGGAAAACCATTGCGATATCCCTGTCTCTTGGCGCCATATCATTGACAAGAATATCGCCGATATGCAGTTCGCCTTCGGTGATTTCTTCAAGCCCTGCAACCATTCGCAGTGTTGTGGATTTTCCGCATCCGGATGGGCCTACAAGAACTACAAATTCCTTGTCTTGAATTTCAAGACAGAACTCCTGGACAGCTACAACGCCTTTCTCAGTTCTTTCAAGATGCGCCTTTTCCTCATCTGAAGGTTTTTCTTTTTTCTGTTTACTCCCGATGATGGGGTACACCTTCTTGATGTTCTTGAATGTTACTTTTGCCATTATGTCTTTGACTTTAACGCCGCTGCCTCCGCAATCCGACGCCTCGCCGCCATGCGCATTCGTCATGGCCGCATTACAACAGGTCTCCACACTGCTGCACCGCAAGTCAGGCGGGTATTCCTCCTTTTTTTATAGCTGCCATTTTGTCAATTTTGTGGAGTTGACAAAGAGCGGCCATTTTTTGAAATATTATTTCGAAAAGGAGTTTATTCCTCTTCGGCTAAAAGTATTTTTTCTTCAAGCACCGGCTTAATAATGCAGCTGCTGATAAGTGAAGTGAACGCCGGTATCAATATCAGAAAAACTGCTATGGTATACGGAAAAAACAAAGCGCATATCACTGTTATAGCCAGCGGCATAAATATTATATACAAATCACGCTTTGGCTGCGAAAGAGTAAGCAGCAAGGCGTTTTTTATATTAGTTCCCACCGGCAGGTCGACCGATACAAAAAGCGCTATAGCGTATGTAAAGACAAGGTAAATGAATATACATGCTATAACACAAAGTGCTAGTATGAAATATTCGCCAAGCCCTAAGGACTGTGCTGTAAGAAGAGCATATATCACAATGCCCAGCATAACAGAAACTGCGGTTCCTATAGAAAAAAAGGGCAGCACCTTTAAAAAAGAACTCTTAAACTCTGCCCAGTACTCTTTCATTATACTGCACTCGCCGTCGAGCGTCAGCTTCATAAGCACACGGTTTAGCGCACACATGGCTGCAGGCGCAGTTATAACCGGAGCGCACAGCAGTATCGTCAATAGGTTGAGCCCGAAAAGTGTCCAGCCATATGAGATGAATATACCGGCAAAAAGTTTGAAGCCGTATTCGCTTGTCGGCGCTAATATGCCGTTGCGCAGAGCCACAAACGGTGACTTCATGCAAATACATCCTTCTCAATAAATTCTTCTTCGTCCTGCTCGGGATAATATATCTTTATATTAGGCGCTTCAAGCGATTCTATCACGCTTCTTGACGGTCGCGAATCTGTAACAATCCCCGTTACATCAGAGAGACGTGCGTAAGATATAAATGAATTCTTGCCGAACTTCGAGTGGTCTATAAGTATATAAGCCTTGTCGGAGCGCTGCATCACGGATTTATTAAGCTGTGATATCTCGACCTCTGTTGAAGTGACTGCCATAGAGTTTGAAACCCCGTCAGCGCCAAGGAAACACTTAGTGAAATGGAAAGACTGCAGATAAGATTCGGTAAGTATCCCGCTGAAGTCACGTCTTGCCCCGTTGTACATACCGCCGATAAGCACTACACGGCAGGAAATACTCGGCGTCAATACGAGTACGTTCGCTATAGAATTGGTCACTATAGTTACATTGTTTATCTCATGTTTGTTTATACGCTCGTCAAGCGAGAGCGCCATATTAAAAACGGTGGTTCCGCAGTCAAGATAAATAATATCGCCTTCTTCAACCAATGTAGAAGCCAAATTTCCGACATTTTTTTTTTCTTGAGTTGCTTCCTTATTGTGTGTTTCAAAGCTATACTCAGGTATAGTGCGTGGAAGTATTATGCCGCCATAGTTGCGCACTACCCTGCCTTTGTTTTCCATATTAACAAAGGTCCTTCTGGCTGTGGCTTCAGAAACATCAAGAGCTTCGACGACTTCGGCAGTTGAAAGCCGTCCGGTTGCAAGAAGCATTTTCATTATATAGTTTTCGCGGTCTATTTGCTTACTCATAGCACCTCCAAAAAAGTTAACACAAGATATAAACAAGTATAAAACATTTTTATAATAAGCGATTATGAGTGGAATGTCAATTAAAATGAACAAAAAAAACATATTAATGATTGATTAAGTGAAAAAAACGAAAAAAGTATTGACTGAAAATTAGTTATCACGCTATAATTAAAAAAATTGAGAGGCGAATTTAATAAAAAGCTGTATATTATAGATTAATAAATCTCGAGTTTCATAGAAAATTTCGATTTACGATTAAGGGAAAGAACGTATAATGATTAGTTCAATCAAAATATTTAATAATAGAAGGACACACTGAAATCCTAATATGATAGTGAGACAGGCTACAAAGACGCACCGTCGGAAAATTAATGACTAAAACAGTATAATAAATAATTTCCGCTAAGCGGAGTTTATCGTCTTGATAAACAAAAATAAAAAATGGAGGAAAAGGAAATGAAGAGATTATTGATACTACTATTAGTTCTTTGCATGGTTCTTGCAGCATTTACCGGTTGTACGAAGGATGCTGTAGACGACACTGCAGACGACATGGCTGATGACACTGCGGATACTGCTGATACAGCAGACACTGTAGATGACACTGCGGATACTGCTGATACGTCGGATGACATGCAGGACAAAGAAAAAGTCACAATCGAAGCGTTTATGGTTGGTGACGACTGGATTGACCAGTGGCCGGACTTCAAAGCTAAGTTTGAAGCGGAGTATCCATGGATAGAGGTTATTAATGTGGGCTCTGGACCGGAAGAGGGGTTCCTTGCAAGCCGTATGGCTGCAAATGACATCCCGGACATTGTATCAGTTGACAACACACAGGTCAGCTATGAAGCAGTTGATGCAGGATTGATACAGGATCTTTCAAAATATGAAGTAACACAGAATATTCCGCAGGCATATCTGGATGCATTCACTCGTGACGGCAAGATATTCGGTCTAACACAGGGCGCTGCATTTACATGCCTGTACATCAACATGGCTGCACTTAGAGAAGCTGGCTGGGATGCTCCTCCTGCAGACTTTGATGAGCTCGTACAGTGCTGCAAAGACATTGAAGCTAACACCGATTATGAACCGCTGACAGTAGCCGGCGACAAAACTACCACCTGCTGGATGGTATACGAAGGTATAATCGCAAATGAAGTGTGTCCTGAATGGGGACCGGGTGTCTATGAAGAAAAGTTCAAAGCCGGTGAAATAGACTTCAGCGCATATCCGGATGCAACAGCTAAGTTTGCGGCTATAGCTCCTTACTTTGTGCCTGGCAGTGCAAGCAATAAAGAAGATGAAGTTACAGCTGCAATGACAGACGGCGTTGCTGCTATGGCTATTGCCGGTAACTGGACTTCTAAAGACATGATTGATGGAATTGCTACAGCTGCTGGAGATGAAGCAGATGCTGCTGTTATACTGGTTCCGTTCAATGATCCGGGTGAGCAGGTATGGATCTCAATATCTCCTGAAACTGCCTGGGGCCTGTCTGCTGTGGACGAAGGGCCTGAGGTTGAAGAAGCACGTGAATTATACTTCAATTGGATGATGCAGCCGGAGAACTTTAGGTTCGTCCAGAACGCACGTGGTACGGTTCCTGTTCTTACAACACTGACTGAAGATCAAATTATTCTTCCAGATGCTATCAAAGCTGTAGTTGGTCCGATGAACGATGCACCGTTCGTACTGATGGGATTCAACCTTTGGACAGAAACTTTCAGAGATACTGCATGCACTGCAATAAGAGACGTCATCGGCGGAAACAAGACTGCTGATGAAGCTGTGCAGATAATGACTGATACACTTGCTACATCAAACAGAACAACCGAATAATTAAGTATCGATTGCTACTAAGGGGAGTGTTACACTCCCCTTAGTAATGATATAAACAATATTTTTTCACTGAGAACTGTTCGTAAGAAAGTAAATTCGAGGGAGAGTTTCCTATGGAGCAAATAGCAGGAACAAAAAAGAAACACCGAACTAAATTTGAAACGAAACGTACGTGGACAGGAATATTATTTTTGCTGCCGTGCACAATTCTGGTTGTGATGTTTATATTAGTTCCGGTCATCAACGTAGTTAGATATAGCTTTAATGAAGCAAGCTTAGCTGATGCTTCTGACATGACCTTTGTCGGACTTGACAATTACAAAGCAGTACCGCAAACCGAAGGATTCAATGAAATGATAACGGCGACGGTAGTTTTTGCGATTGGAGTAACCATAGTGACTGTTGGGGTGGCGTTTATCGTTGCACTTGCCCTTGACAAGCGAGGCAAAGGATATATAAACAGAGGTTTTATGAGGGCGCTGTGGTTTTTCCCGGCATTGCTTAGCGGGTTGATTGTAGGGTTGTTATGGCGAATAATGTACCATTATACCAATGGTGTTATAAATAAAACACTAGTTAGTTTTGGCGCAGAAAGGGTCAACTGGCTTGAAACGCCGTGGCTTACGAACTTTGCTATCATTATTGCAGCGGTATGGCTGCTTATGGGGTTATGTATTATCATATTTCTGGCAGGTCTTCAGAGCATACCAAACGAGCTCTACGAAGCCGCACGCATTGACGGTGCAAGCAAGCGTCAGATACGGCGCAATATAACAATACCAATGATGGCGCCTGCCATCACGATAAATGTGCTTACCACATCTATAGCGGCTTTCAAGATGTATGAGCTTCCGTGGTTTATTTCTCTGGGGCTTCCCGGATATACTACTAGACTGCTGACTCAGCGAATATATTTTTATGGATTTGAAGCAACTAACCTTATGGGTATAGGAGCAGCATTGTCTGTTATATTAATTATAGTCATAACATTGATTTCGCTTGTCCAGTTGTTCGTATTACGTAAAAGGGAGGACATTTACTGATGCAAAAAGGTAAAGTTAAAAATATAGATACAAATGTCGGCAGAAGAAAAAAGTCTACCAGAGAAGGAAGCATTATAGGCAGAATCATAGGTGAGATAGTTTTAGCAGTAAGCACGGTCATTGTGTGGATACCGATATATTACTTTATAATCGGTGCGTTTAAAGAGCGCACGGACATCGTCAAGTTCCCTCTCAAGATAACGTTTGGGACCATGACATTCAACAATATTGCTGAAACAGTTGAAAAAATGGATTTCTTCAATGCGCTAAAAAATACCGGCGCTATAACGATAGGAGGCCTAATACTTGTTATACTGTTTGGTTCAATTGCAGGCTTTGCACTAGCAAGGATAAGGAGAAAGGGCTTTCGGATATATTACGGAGCGCTGATTGCGCTGATGGTAGTTCCGTTTATAGGTGTATTGATTGCTCTGATAAGACTGACTGTAACACTTAATCTTTATAATACACTCTGGGCGGGTATACTGATACAGGCAGCGTGGAACCTGCCGTTTGCGGTGTTCCTTTATACAGGGTTTATCCGGGCGCTGCCCAAAGAACTCGAGGAAGCGGCGTATGTAGACGGATGCTCTATGTTCCGTGTGTATTTCAACATTTTTCTGCCGCTGCTTGCGCCCGTAACGGCGACGTGCGCCATACGTACGGGTATAGGTATTTGGAACGACTACCTTTTGAGTTTGACGGTGTTGAACGATTCTTATACTCCTACGCTGATGGTTGCTGTTCAACGCTTTTTCGGAAATCGCGTCAGTGAATACGGTCTTGCGTTTGCAGGGATTCTATTAGCTTCATTACCTATAATGATAATATTTATATTCCTGCAGAAGTATTTCATTAAAGGACTTGCCGCAGGCGCAGTCAAAGGTTAGACATAGGTAACCAATCAGAAAAAGAAGGATAGAAAAATGAAAATTGTACTGGTTTTACTTGATAGCTTAAATCGACATATGCTTAAAGCGTATAATAATGAAGCATGGATAAAAACGCCTAACATAGATAGGTTATCGCAACAATCGATAACCTATGATAATCACTGGATATGTTCGGCTCCGTGCATACCAGCAAGAAGGGATTTATTCACGGGAAGGCCTAATTTTCTGGAAAGATGTTGGGGGCCGATAGAGCCATTTGATATAACATTACAAGAAGAGTTAAGAAAAAATGATATATTTTGTCACATTACCACGGATCATACTCATTATGTGGAACCTGGTGGTGAAAACTATATTCAATTGTTTAATACATGGGATATACATAGAGGTCAAGAATATGACCCATGGGTATCAAGGGTAAATCCACCAAAATTGCCTGATAACTATTATGGTCAAGCAGCAATTCAATATGAATTGAATCGAACCATGTTTAAATCAGAATCGGATTATCCGACCTCTAAAACTTTTGCATCTGCATGCCAATGGCTCAAGGACAATAAAGACGCTGATAATTACTTCTTGCATGTTGAAGGGTTTGACCCACATGAACCATTCGATTGTCCTGATGAGTATATTGAACTATATAATGATGATTATGATGGCCCGAGGTATGAATGGTCCGGATATGCTCCTGTAAAGGAACCGCAAAAGGCTACTGAACATTTGAAAAAAAAGTATGCAGGAACATTAACGATGACAGACAAATGGGTAGGCAGGCTAATAGATACTTTGATTGAGACTGATCTTTGGGAAGATACATTGCTGATTTTTACGTCTGATCATGGGCACTTACTAGGAGAGCATAATTGGACAGGTAAAAATATAATGCATTTTTATAATGAGTTATCACATATTCCATTGATGATACATTTACCTAGACATGAGAGGGGCGGTAAAAGAGTTAATCAAATAACACAAACTATAGATATAATGCCAACTATATTAGATTACTTTAATATTGAAATCCCTGAAACAGTACAAGGCAAATCGTTAAGGAGTTTAAATTGTGGTAAAGATAGCATTAGCAGAGATAAAGCTTTATTTGGTATGCATGGGAAAGCTGTGAATATCTTTGATGGAAGATATACATATTTTCGGGGACCAAGAAATGCAGATAATGAACCGTGTTTTAATTACTGTGCTGTGCCTACTACTAGCTGGAGATTTCTTGGGAAAAACTGTACAGAAAAGATAAAAGTTGGTAGGTTTTTAAACTATACAGACTATCCAGTCTATAAAATCCCTAAAAACGAGAATGCAGAAAAGCGGGAAGACTTATCATGGAACCCAAATGACGTATCTCCAATTTTAGGTTCGTTATTATTTGATATTAAAGAGGACTACAAACAAATGAACCCAATAAAGAATAAAAAAATTGAGGACATGATGATTTCAAAGTTGATATTGGCAATGCAAGAAGCTCAAGCTCCAAAAGAGCAATATGAAAGGCTTGGGCTCACTAATTATATCACATAGAGTTTTAGACAACTTGTTTATCGTATAAGATTGTTATTTGAAGAGTTTGGAGGAAAAACTAAATGAGCTTGTTCAAAGTCACAGACGTTGACAAAAGAGTTTATAAAGAACAGATAAAAGATTTTTTGCCGGATAAAATGATTGATATTCATACACACATCTGGAGACTGAGCGACCACAAACCCGACCCTGCGGCATTGGAAAAGAGAAGAGCCGTAAAATGGCCGGCGCTGGTTGCTGCAGACAACAGCGTGGAGGACCTCATTGAGACATACCGCCTTATGTTCCCCGGCAAAGAGGTTACGCCGCTGATGTTTACCGGCGGTGCAGATAATTCTGAGAACCTTAAGTATCTTGAAATCAGGAATAACTATGTTAAAGAAAGTGCAGAGAAAACAGGTTTTCCGTCGCTTTACTTCTCTTCGCCAGAACAGAGCGCAGAAGAGATAGAAAAAGAAGTAACGCAGGGAGGTTTCCTCGGGCTTAAGTCATACCTTACTTTTTCGAAAAGCTATCTGCCTGAAGCAGAGATAAGGATTTATGACTTTTTTCCTAAGCACCAGCTTAAAGTCATGGACAGGCTTGGCGGTATAGTCATGCTGCACATACCACGACACGGCAGGCTTAAAGACCCGGTGAACTTAGCGCAGATACTGGAGATAAAACAGCAGTTTCCGAATATCAGGCTGATAATTGCGCACATAGGCAGGGCTTATCATAAAAATGACGTCGGGAATGCTTTTGAAGTGCTCTCACAGGCGTCTGACCTTATGTTCGATTTTTGCGCTAACACAAGCGAGTATGCTATGACAAAGATGCTCGAGTCGGCAGGTCCGCAGCACGTTTTGTTTGGCAGCGATATGCCGATACTTAGAATGAGGATGCGTAGGATAGAAGAGAACAATACTTATATAAACCTTATTCCGCCGGGGCTTTATGGCGATCCGAGTCAGGATTCGCATCTTCGTGAAGTTTCCAAGGAAGAGGGAGATAAGCTTACATTCTTCATGTATGAAGAGATATTAGCTTTCAAGCGCGCTGCAGAAAACGTGGGAATGTCAAAGAAAGATGTCGAAGACGCTTTCTATAACAATGCACGTGCGATAATCGATGGTGCCAGAGCGAGCATCTACAAATAGGCTGGAAGCGGCCTAAGGAGGTACTATGAAAAAAATAAAAGTCGGCTTTCTGCCGCTCTATATCAAGCTGTATGACGACTCCGGCGTAGACCGCTCTGAAACAGTCAAATGTATGGATACTGCTATATCAATGCTGGAGACAGAGGGTATAGAAGTCATCAAAGCGGACGTATGCCGTATCAAGCCGGAGTTTGAAGCGGCGGCTAAGATGTTTAAAGAGCAGGACGTGGATGTGCTTATGACATACCATCTTGCATATTCACCTTCACTTGAGTCGATAGACGCAATAGTGTCAGTTGGAGTGCCGGTGGTGGTATGCGACACGACCATCACATATGACATGTCGGTAAGAATGGACCCTGCCGATATCACCCCCAATCACGGAATACACGGCGTAATGGATATGTGCAATCTGCTGAAGCGTAGGGGCGTTAAATACTTTGTTGAAGCCGGGCACCTGCTGCACTCAGACGTGATGGCGCGCTGTGCGGGCTGCTGCCGTGCTGCAAAAGCTGCTAAATCACTCAAGACCGCCAGGATAGGTTCTGTGGGCGGCGCTTTCAAAGGTATGGGTGACTTCTTCAGGACGGATGAAGACATGAAAAATGACATCGGTTCAGATGTAGTTTACTTCGACTTTAAAAAGGACTATGAGAAATACAACAAAGAAGTTACCGAGAAGGACATAGACAATGAGATCGCAGCCGACGCTGAAAGGTTCGTTATAGAAGTTTGTGATATGGACAACTACAGGGCGCAGACGAGGATGGGACTCGTGCTTCGCAGATGGGTAAAGGACAATGCAATTGACTCATACACGGTAAATTTCCTTTCGATGGAAGAAGCAAAGATGCCTTTCCTAGAGATTAGCAAAGCTATGATGAGCGGTTTTGGCTATGCAGGCGAGGGCGATGTACTCACAGCCGGCTTGGTCGGCGCACTAATGAGCGCAAACAGAGGCGTTACGTTTACTGAAACGTTCTGTCCGTGCTGGAAGAACGACCTTATCCTTATGAGTCATATGGGCGAGATGAACATGGATCTTTCCGCAACAAAGCCAGTGATAACTGACAAACCGTTCCCATACACAAGTGCTGGTAATACGGTTGCCGCCTTTGGCGCTATGCGTGAAGGGGAAGCTGTTTTTATTAACCTTGCTCCGATGGACAACGGCAAGTATACGCTGGTCGTTTCTCCGGTCTATATGGAGGGCATTGCAGAGGAACACGGGCTCTATCGCTATACGACAGAAGGCTGGATGAAACCGCCTATGCCTCTTGCAGATTATCTTAAGGCTTACAGTCAGATAGGCGGAACGCACCATTCAGCGCTTGTTTACGATGCTGATGTATGCGAGATTGCTGCATTTGGCGAAATGATGGGCTTTGATGTCGAGATCTTGGCATAGTATATAAGTTAAAAAACCTCGGGAAGATGTATGAGGATTGTGGGTAAGAGCGGACAACGGCGTCTGCTCCGGAAAGCGTAGATTTTATGGATAACATTATTCTGCAGACCTTAAAAGGCGAGAAAACAAGCAGGGTTCCTGTAGCACCTTTTATAAACGTGAATTATGTGGACGAGTTTTTCGGGAAACATGATATGGACAGAGTCACAAAGACAATTGAGATTTACGATCATTTCGGTTTTGATATCATCTTTCGCAACAGCACTGTCAACTACCTTGATGAATCTGTACTGAATTCTGAGAAATGGCAGGTCACCGATACTCGCACAGACTTAGATGACGGTAAAGATTATGATGTCATGACCGTAATAACAACGCCGGAAAAACAACTGCGGCAGATAAAGCAGTACCGCACCAATACTCCTTTTGAAGTCGTTGAAGCCAGTGTGGAATACTTCATAAAGGACGAGGACGACTTTGCGCAATTTGTGAAATATCAGCCGCCTGTGCCGCAGTACGACTGCTCTGACATGGCAAGAGCAAGGAAGGTCTTGGGCGACAGAGGATGTATAGCTCCGTGGGCGCAGGGAGTTTTCAATATGGTCAGTATGCACAGAAAGCTTGACGATTTGCTGCTCGACCCATATCTTAACCAGAAGTTTTATCATGAAATGATGGACTATTTCGGACAGAGGATGTTTGAAGTCATAAAGCAATATCAGAAAAACGGTGCAGATATGGTTTCCTGCGGCGGCAATGTTGCTGCGGGCGGCGTTGTGGGAGCTGACTATTTTGTAGAGCACATACTGCCGAGTGAGAAGGCTTTCTTCGAAAAGATAAACAAAACAGGGCTGTACTCCATCTATCATAACTGCGGAGACGCTTATCATCTTCTGCCGCTCTACCCGCAGATAGGGATGAAGATGTATGAGTCTTTGACGCCTGCCCCATACGGTGATACAGACCTTGAATATGCGCTTAGTTTAATTCCGAAGAATATAACACTTTCGGGTGGATTCGACCAGATATCTCTTCTTCGCTATGGCAGCACGAAAGAGATACGCAGCACAGTAAAAAAGATGATGGAGACAATCAAGAAACGTGGCAACTTCATAATGGCGGCTACCGACTACTTCAACGAAAACACACCCGAAGACAAGGTTTTCGAGTTTGCACAGGCCGCAAAGCAGTTCGGGGAGTATTAGAAGGATAAACGACAATTTCAATGATGATTGCTTAAAATATTAATCAAATATATCTTAGGAGGACAGTATAATGACAGGACAGGACATTCGTTTAAACAGATTGTTTTCAAAAGGGGAAAACGCTGTTATAATCGCGATCGACCATGGATACATGGACGGTCCTATTCCAGGAATGGAGAATATCAAAGAAGCTGCAGGAAAGATAAGCCCAGATGTAGATGCAGTGCTTTTAAGCCCGGGCATGCTTAAAAACATAGGCAATACGTTCGATTATAAAGGAGCTCCGATACCGGTGGTTCGTCTCAACTGGAGCACAGTATTCTGCTTTGAGTGGGGATACAATAAATCTTTTACAACGCAGGCGTTCAGCGTAAAAGACGCAGTTGCTCTTGGAGCACAGATAGTACTTATATCGCTTACACTCAAAACCGGAAGCGAAGCAACGGATGTCAAGAACCTCGAAGTCTATTCAAAGCTCTGCAACGAAGCAAGACAATATGGAATACCTGTCATAGGCGAATGCTTCCCGAACGATAGCGACAACATATCTGAAGAAGAGATGCACGACCAGGTGCTGCGCGGGACCAGGATACTTGCTGAACTGGGTGCAGACGCTATAAAGACATTCTATACGCATAAGTTCAAAGACGTTGTTGAGGGCTGCCCGATACCGATCTTAGGGCTCGGCGGACACACCACACCAAACCCGGTGGATTCACTTCAACTGGCTGCAGATGAGATAGCAGACGGTGCCAAAGGAGTTGTGTTTGGCAGAAACGCAATCCAGAGAGAAGACCCGATCGCGTATCAGCAGGCGCTTATAGAAGTCGTAAAGAGAGGTATGAGCCCCAAGGATGCTGTAGAGAAATTCAAGTTGTAACAGAGGCTAGAGAGGTCGGGAAAGTTTTCGCTTTCCCGACCTAAAATATAATACCCCGGTTTACGTTGTAAGGAGGAAATTTGAAAGGACTTTTCACATCTTTTGAAGTAGTAATCCCTATTTTTTTGCTCATAGCACTAGGTTACTTTCTAAGAAGGATAAAATTGCTCGACGGAAAGACTATAGAGAAATTAAACAAGCTCGTTTTCAACATGATATTTCCTGTAATGATTTTTAACAGTCTTTACGATGCGTCATTAAACCAGACAAAATTTTCCGGAGTGATAATATTTACTGTGGCGTATCTTATAGTTATATTTGCGCTCAGCCTTCTTATTATCCCCCGTCTGGAAAAACAGAATGAAAAAAGAAGTGTGCTTATACAAAGCTGGTTTCGTGCTTTTACTATGCTTTTCGGTTTTGCAATAATAACAAGCCTTTACGGGCAGCAGAACACGGCAATTCTTGCAATAGTTGTGGCAGTTGCCGTGCCTATAAGAAACGTTCTTGGTGTAGTAACGCTGGAGCTTTACGGTAAAGACAAATCAAACGTAAAAACGATGCTTATCAACATAATAAAAAATCCGCTTATAATAAGCTGTGTCGTTGGTATTGCTGCTATGTCGATAGATTTCGAGATGCCGTATGTTATAAGCAAACCTCTGGGTGACATCTCAAGAGTAGGATCGCCGCTAGCACTTATCACACTTGGTGCATTTTTTGAATTTTCGCAGATAAAAAAGAACACAAAACCGCTGCTTGTCGGTCTGCTCGGCAGGATGATCATCACCCCAGTAATATTTATGGTAATAGCAATACTGCTCGGCTTTCGTGATATTGAACTTGTAACGATACTAATGGTAGTCGGTGTGCCGGTGGGCACAGCAACTTTTGTAATGTCGTATCAGATGGGCGCAGACTCAGAGCTTGCTGCACAGCTTATCGTCCTTGGCACCTGTGTTTCCGCTGTGACGATATTTTTATGGATATTTGTGCTGAAGAATCTTGCGTTGATAGCGTAGAGGGACTTCGCATCATATAAATTTTATAAGTTAAAGAAAGGAATATAGTTTGGAAGCAATTAACTTATCTTTAAGGGTAATAACTCCTGTTTTTCTGCTGATAGGTCTTGGGTATCTTCTTAAGAGGCTTGGTTTTTTTGCAGACGGTACTTTAAAAAAATTGATAGAGCTCACATTCAAGGTTTTCCTTGCTGTGATGATATTCAACAATCTATACAATACAACGATAGAGCAGGCGCTAAACGGGCCGGTAATGCTCTTTGCCGCCGGCTATGTAGTAAGCGCTTTTGTATTGTGTATGATAATCATACCGAGGATAGAAAAAAGCAATCCTAAAAGAAGCTCGATGGTACAGGGGATATTCCGCAGCAACAACCTGATGCTGGGAATACCGATAATCTCTGCGCTGTGCGGAGACGAGAACCTTGGTCTTATGACTATGGTAATCGCAGTTGTTGTTCCGCTTTATAACTCGCTGGGCGTGGTAACTCTCGAAGTTTTCAGCGGGCAGAAGCTGAATGTAAAGGCGATACTGTTAAATATAATAAAGAACCCTTTCGTTGCAGCGTCTATACTTGGTATAATAGCGTTGGTTACCGGGTTAAAGCTGCCCAGAATTATTGAAAAGCCGCTTTCAGATCTTTCCGGTGTGGCTATACCGCTTGCGCTTATACTTCTTGGCGGCTATATAGACTTCAGCGCCGTCAAAGGCTCTGTAAGGAACATAGTGATAGGCGTAGTGGGAAGGCTGGTAGTTATACCCGCTGTTTTCATTGGTATTGCGATACTGCTAGGTTTTCGTGGGCCAGAGCTCATAACTCTTATGGGAACTATTGCGGCCCCAACTGCTACAGCATCGTTTATAATGGCGCAGCAGATGGGCGGCGATGCAGACCTTGCGGCCCACCTTGTCGTTTTCAGCACTTTGTTTTCAGCCGGGACGATATTTGTGTGGATATTCATGCTCAAATATTTTGCACTGTTTTAGAAAGAGAGAATATTGATGAAAGCGTTTCTGAAAAACAACCTGTTTATACTGCTTATAATAGCGGTGCTTGTTTTCTCTATATTCGTACCCGGGCCGGGGATGCTTATTAAAAAGGTCGAGAATATAACGCTTTATCTAACATTCATAGCCATGTTTGCGTCTGGCCTTGGGTTGTCGTTTACCAACATCAAGGACGGATTTCGTGACTGGAAGAGTATTATGTTCAGCTTCCTGTCTGTTTATCTCATATTTCCTCTGGTTACAATAGCGCTTATGTTTGCCGTTGGAACCACTAAGGGCGATATCTTTGTTGGGAGTATGATATTGGCTGCGCAGTCGTCAACGCTGGCTTCTGCCGTCGTGCTTACCGCAAGTGCAAACGGAAACGTTCCGCTGGCGCTAATAATAACGATAATCAACAATATGACGTCCGCAGTACTCACGCCTCTTGTGCTAAAAGCTACGTTGTCGCTCAGTGAACCTGTGTCGTTCAACGCAGGCGAGATGATAATAAAGCTGCTTCTGGCGCTGGTACTGCCCATAATACTTGCTCAGATACTCCGAAAAGTTCTCGGCAAAAGGTTGGAGAGAATATCGCCGTATAGAAAAACCGTTTCAATGCTCGTTGTGCTTGTCATCGTGCTGTCCGGGGCGTCGGCTGCAGCGGAACATATAAAGAAAAATGTGAGTATAGCGCTTCTCATTATATTGTTAGTAGCCGGTTTGCATATCATCATGCTGCTAATATCAGTGTTGTATCTTAAACTTGCTAAGACAAAACAGCAAAGCAAGTCGGCGGTGCTTTTCACAGCGACGCAGAAAACGCTGCCGGCGTCGCTTCTGATTTGGGAAAGCTATTTCCCGTCATATCTGCTTGCACCGCTTGTGCTTGTGCTGCACCATATAACCCAGCTGCTCATAGACTCATTTGTCGTAAGCAGGCTTACAAGGAGGAATAAAAAATGAAAATTTAAAAAATAGAAGAATCAAGTGTATTTAGTAAAATATAAGGGATAATGTTAAATACGAAAGGTAGTAAACATATCTTCCAAGTAATAATTTATATACTATTAAGGAGAAAAAATGAGTATTTATTTTGGAGATCTGCATAATCACTGTAATATATCATATGGATTCGGCGATATTGAAAATGCTCTTAGTGAGGCAAAACAGCATCTCGATTTTTGCTCCGTTACAGGACATGCGATGTGGCCAGATATGCCAACGAATGATAAAAGATTAGAATATTTCATAGATTATCATAAAAAGGGATTTAAAAAGCTTAAGGAGAACTGGCAAAAGACAAAAAGTATTGTTGATTCTTACAACACAGAAGACTTTGTGACTTTTCATAGTTATGAAATACATTCAAATGAATTTGGCGATTATCATGTTATATCACCAAATAAAAATATTGAAATAAAGTATTGTAGAACTCCTTTAGATCTTTTTAAAGCAATTAAAAAGGATTCTGATGTAATTATTGTTCCCCACCATACTGCTTATATTAAAGGATATCGTGGCATAAATTGGGATGGTTTTGATGAGTTAGCTAGTCCCTTAGTTGAAATATTCTCGAAGCATGGATGTGCTTTTTCTGACACAGCACCATATCCATATTACCATACAATGGGACCAAGGGTTTATGAAGGGACAGCAATATATGGATTGAGTCTGGGTAAAAAATTTTCCTTTATTGGATCTACAGATCATCATGCTGGATATCCGGGTTCATATGGCGATGGTAGACTCGCAGTGCACGCTACTAAAAAGGATAGAAAAAGTATTTGGGAGGCTTTGAAAAAAGGAAATACATATGCCCTAACTGGTGACAAAATTGAATGCTATTTTACTATAAACGGTCATAAAATGGGGAGCAAGATATATGAAAGTGGGATACGAGACATTTCGCTAAGTGTAAAAGGATGTGATGCTATTGAAAAAGTAACTATTTATAAAAACGAGAAAGTCTGGAAAATTATAAACCCTAATGAAGAGGATGAGGATTCCGTAGGATTATTTAAGATAAGTTTAGAATTTGGATGGGGATTTTCTGAGGATATAATAGAATGGGAAACAAATATAAGAATTACGAACGGGAAAATTAAAGCAATAGAACCATGTTTTAGAGGCGCTAGCGTTTTATCTCCTGAAAAAAACATAGAGAAAAACGCAGTCATTAATAAGTTTGGGAATAGACTTGTTAAGAAGGCCGATAATAACTTTGAACTTTTTTGTAAAACTGCAAAAAACATCTCAACATTACACCCGCAAACATGTCTGGCTATTGTTGAACTTGAAGGCGACTACAATTCAATGCTTCATTTAAATATCAATGGTAAGCAAAAGAAGTTTACATTATCTGAACTTGTAAACGGTAGCAAAGCATTTTTTATGAACGGTATGGCATCTGAAGCTGTGCTTATACATAGAGCAGTGCCCAAAAATAAGTATATGATTGAATATAACGCACAGGATACTGCCGAAAAGGATTTGGATTATTATTTTTGTGAAGTGCAGCAGAAGAATATGCAATTTGCATGGGTAAGCCCTATATATATTATGTCATAGCTGACAGTGATACTTAATAAGACGAGACATCGTTGTTTAACCATCTTGTTTCGCAATGGTGAGGGAAGAATCTGCTACAAAAATTCACTTTCTTTACAGTAAACTTACAGTGATAAGATCATAAAGTGGAAATTATAATATTAAAATTTTTTTCGGAATTATCCCTTGACGTACCTCGAACAATAGTTTATACTATATGTAGAGGTGATTAATATGACGTTTTTCAGTTTTATAGAGCAGTTCCCAACAGAGAATGATTGTATAGACTATTATCTAAAGATACGCTATCCCAAAGGTGTGCATTGTAATCATTGCGGAAACCCTAAAGTGTATCAGCGCAACAATAATCCAAAAGTATTTAATTGTCCTAACTGTTACAATACATTCTCACCGTTCAAAGACACAATATTTGAGAAGTCCAGAACAGACCTGCGAAAATGGTTTTATGCTATCCATTTATTTTTGAACGGCAAAAAAGGCATATCGGCTTTACAGCTACAACGTGAAATAGGAGTAACGTATAAAACAGCGTGGAGAATGTTACAGCAAATCAGATCCGCAATGGGTAACGCTGAACAAAAAGAGTTTTTCAATGCGGTTATTGAAATGGACGAAACATATGTAGGCGGTAAGCCCAGAAAGAAGAACGACCACAACGACAAAGGCGGTTGGAGCGGTCATAGCGGTAGAGGAACTAAAAAGACAGCAGTTATAGGAGCGATTGACAGAGATAATAAGACGGTATATGCAAAGGTATCATTACCTAACAAGAAGGGGCAAAAGGTATCGTTTAATCAGCTTCTGGACGTTCTGAGCGCAGTATCTAAGCCAGAAAACAACAACGTAATAGTAACAGACGAGTTACACGCTTACAGACCGTTATCAAGTAACAATTACGTGCATTTAAGAGTAGACCATTCAATGGCGTTTTCTGACCATAACGGAACGCACACGAACACGATAGAAAGTTTTTGGGCAACGTTAAAGCGTGGAGTATACGGAATATATCATCATGTATCAGTTAAGTACATGCAAAGATACGTTGACGAGTTTTGTTTCAGATATAATAATCGTGGAATGAATATGTTTGATATGGTTTTGAGACAATCTAAAATATAGTTATTTTTTAGTTAACATTTCAATTAATTGAGCTTCAATACTAAGAATACCTGGCTGTTTTTGGTTGAATATAATTCCCTTGCGTGTTATGGCTAGTATCGCTTTTGCTTTAGTTTTTATTGCCTTTATATCTGTTTTATCTAAAAGCATTACAGGCTGACCGCTAATTGTATATTCTCTGTCTATATATTTACTTGTAACCGGAAATACATCTCCCGTTACAAATGCGCTCTTTCCACCCGCTAAAGGAATTACATGGCAAATATTGCATGGTTTATTCTCTGCTTTGCGCTTATTTATCTTATCTTCATATTTTGCTATTCTCCTACTCATAGGAACCATCCAAAATAATCCACTAATTGAACCGGGGATACAAAAACATGCGGGTCTATTTTCTTCGTCATTACGTTTTAAGTAGGGGTCGGGAAAGTCGAGAAAGTATTGGTCGCTTATAATATAAAGTGAATTACTCCTCGGCAACATAACAACCTCGCTGTAAAAAGAAGCCCTCTATATGAGGGCTTCGAACTTTCGAACCGGCATTTTATTCGTCGGATACCGGCTACCGACGCACTTTCAAATCAGCATTTTATTAGTCGCATACTGACTAGCGACGAACTTTCTACATCCATATTATAATGCTATCATATATAAATGTCAATTTTTTTTAGACATTTATATGAATTATTTTGCATATTTTACGAATTAATTTACAATTATCGGTTATATTAATTTCAATAAGCATTCAATCCAATATGCTAACGCCAACCAAAAACACACAAGTAATATTGAATAAAAAACAAATGTGTAGTTTGATAGTTTTTTATTATCAGAGTAGGCATCATCAAATTCCTTAAAAAGATCAAGCTTAAAACCTTTGTAAATATAGGACGGTTCTTTTTTGCCTATCTTTTCAATTAGCTTGTATAAAATAGAACTAAGTATTCTAAAAACATAAAAAACAATCATAATAGAACCAAGCACTATTGTAATCCAATAAACTATTTTAAAAACAAAGGACGAATCCAACTCTATCATATCTTCACCTCTAAAATATATTAGGAATATTATAACATATATCTATAATATGTGGTATTATTTATATATCTTTTACCGAAGGAGCTTTTTTTATGTCAGACCTTTACAATGAAGATTATAAATATTTAAAGAAACTAGCTGATACTAACGCTTGTATAGATACGAAACGCATTGAATTTAAAAAATTTAAGTCACTAAATCTAATTTCTTCAATTACGATTAATGGTATTGCTTGTTATAGGGCTAACGATAACGCTAAACGAGAATTAAAAATGCATAGAAATAAAATACTTGCAATATTTCTAATCCCAATTGCAGTCGCCGTTATTGCCGGACTAATCGTTGCATTATTACAGACGTTATTATAGCTACTATGACAGCCACTATAATAGGCATTTATTTTTCACCTCACAATATAGTATTCCTCTACAGGAACACTATACACCCAAACCCACATGTTGTGTCAAGGGTATGAGAAGGGATAATTCCGATTTTTTTTAATATTTCGTGCGTGATTTATTTATTAGAATAAGTTGTAGAAAAATAAACAAAATTGAATTTAGTCAGGAGTAGAATAATTGTATTTTTTATTTTTGCTTATAAGTTTAGGAGCTTCAATAATCGGAGCTATTTGTGGTATCGGGGGAGGAGTACTGTACTAAAGTTCATGGACGATGTTTACAAGTCTAATTTATTAAGCTATCACTATTTAGATGTTATAAAGAACAACGGTATTGACGAGGAAAGTTTCCGGGTGCGACAAGATGAACAATAATTCAAGATACTATGTAGTTGAGAGGTCTTAAAACTTTTTGCGCTTTAACCAAGGAAAAGCATATGAATAATCAAACAAAAATTAAATGGCAAGGGCATATATTATCGATTCAGCCCCGTACGACCGTTTGGCGGTATTTAATGGATAACCGAAAGCATTCTCATATTGGCTATAACTTGTTCCTGGAAGGAAGTGCTAATGGTATAGATGGACAGTTTGCCGTTGCGATTTCGGAAAAACAGCAGCAACGCACCGGCTTCCGAATTGGAGATATTGTCAAGGGCACGGCTTGGACAAAGAAATATCCAAAGCGGGAATTTGCTGATTATTATCGTGCAGGAGCACTAAAACGCATTAGCAAAGCTACACAAGAACCCGAATCAGCACCGCCGCCTTGGAGAATTGCTCCTCCGGATATGCAAACATACAAGTGGCGTGGAGCAAGAATATTGAGCCTTAGCTGTTGGAAAGGTAAATGCTTTCAATGTGTTTGGGCTAATATGGCTAATGTGACTATCGAGTATGACTGGGGTAATATCCAGAAATACCGATTTGAAAGCTTCTGCTACGGTCCTAAATCATGCAAGTTTTATAGGAAGGGTAAACCGCGTTCCGTGCCATACAAAGGAATGGGTTCTTGCTTGGATGACGGCGGTTTGGATGAGGTATGCACTGAGAACAGAGACTGGATGATTAGCATTTAATGATATAGATTGTTTTGTGAGGTTCCCATGAAAGAAATTGAATTGTTTAATGATGCTAAAAAATTATACGACCTATTGGTTGCTGTTTCTACAGGAACAAACTATAGCGATCCAATAATTATATCGGATTTTGATGATGCTCGAAAAAAATTGATAAAGCAAAAAAAGCATAAATAATCTAATTCCAGATTTCGTTAAAAAGTATAGGGGTTTACCTTCATTTTGGGGATTTATAAAAAATGAAATCGGAAGTTATGCAGAACGGAGACGATATTTAGGAGAAGCTTTTGCACCGCTGTTTGATTATCTTGAAAATGATGAAGATGCAAATCCTATCGATACAATTGCTGCAAGGGGCAGGTCAAAATCAACACGCTATTTTATCTTTTCACTTTAATGCTATTTTCTTTAATTTTTCAATCTGTGTTTGTGTGCCCAGCACAACCATGGTGTCTCCGCCTTTTAACACTTCGTTGGATTTGGGGTTGAACCTTATTCTCGGGTCCCCTGGGCTCTCTAGCGCAAGTACAATAAGACCAGTCTGTTCAGGTATTTTTGCCTCTCTTAGCATTTGCCCTGACAGTTTTGATTCAGAGGATATAATCACTTCCTCAAGATCAAGCGTAACCTCACCTGCCTGTGTTATAACATCCAAGAAAGAAATGACAGACGGACGAATCATCAGTGCTGCCATTCTTTGTCCCCCTATTTCATTTGGTGAAATGGTTTTATCTGCTCCAGCTTTTAATAGTTTAGTATGCGCATTTTTTTCTATGGATTTCGATACAATATAAATTTTTTTATTCATTTGCTTAGCTGTAAGCACTGTAAAAACATTGTCAGCATCGCTTGAAAGTGCGCTGATTAAGCCTTTAGCGTTTTTAATCTTTGCAATATTTAAAGCATCTTCATTTGTTGCATCACCTAAAACAGTTAGAATACCTTCTCGTTTTAGCTCATCAGCTCTAGCAGCGTTCTTTTCAATCACAACAAAATCTAGCTTGCTTTTTAAAAAACTCTCGATAGACTTATAACCAGTCTCTCCGGCTCCGCATATGATATAATGATTTTTTAAAGTACTTATAGTTGTTTCCATACGTTTTAACCTCCATGCTTTTTGAAATTTACCTTCAAAAAGTGTCGCAGCTACTGTTGTTAATCCATAGCCCACTACAGCGAGCCCAGAAAAAATTATTATGATAGAAAATATCTTTGCCAGATCGGTCATTTCTGCAACCTCTCCGTAGCCAACCGTCGTTATCGTAATCACAGTCATATAAAGTGCATCAATAAAATTGACGTTCAGCAAATTCATATAACCAACCACTCCGGAAAATATTACCACAAGGAGTAATACAACAACAATAAGGACTTTTCGCATGATAAAATGCCTCTTTCTCAGATTCAAATATTACAAAAACTCATCAACAACCGTAGTACAATTCACAAATAATTTTATGTTCTAGTACAAATTATATCATACTCAAAAATATATGTCGTGCTGTTTTATAAGCGCCTAGATTAAGTGAGTGATTTATTAATTTGACATACTCTAGCCAAATAAACTCGATTGAACTGAGCCCCATCTATAGGACACTAAAACCCGCATTCCTATAGAGTCTCTTTTAATTACTGACCCATAATTCGCATCGCGTACATAAAACAAAACCACAACTCCCATACAATGGAAATAGTGGTTTTTCGTGGTGGAGGCGAACCGTACCGAACCTCTGTTCGATGGTGCATTTTTGCCTCGTGTTTACTTACTTTATCCTCTCGCTAAGCACCCAAAATTGCTGTGACGCACCGAGATTCGTTACTTAGCCCACTGGCGTTTGCTGATGTTGGGCTTTCACCAACTTGTTTAATTCAGGCTTGCAGGACACGCTGCACCAGAATCCTACTATATGCCCTCTTCCCATTTTGCCATTTCTTCAAGACGTTCGATAATATTAAGATGTTGAGTGCAAGCATCTTCACACTCGCCGCACTTTATACAATCCGACGCATGACCTACAGATGACATTAATAGTCTCCAAGCCCTTTGCTCTGCGACCTCTTCTCTCATCGCATCATCGCTAGCACCAAACATCTGCTTAAAGTTATAAACTTGCATATACGCCGGTATGTTTATATCTGCCGGACAAGGCAGACAATAACCACAACCAGTACATACTGCGTTCATGTTCTCGCCAATAGTTTCAGTAATTTTATCAAGCTGCGCTTTTGTTATTGGTTCTGCATTATCGGAGATATTAGCAGCCATGTCGATATGCTCTTTTGTAGTGAACCCAACAAGCGCAATATTTATCTGTGGTGCTGAAATAGCAAACCGTAAAGCCGCTTCAGTTGGTGTTTCATTTTCCAACGCTAGATATTTAAGCTTATCCTCGTTATTCGGAATTATACCCCCATTAAGCGGATTCATAGCAACGACGCCCACACCATTTTCTTGACAAGCTTGCACACCATCCCACCTGTACGGAAAGTTTAATATATTAATACCCATTAGAACGCCTTCTACTTTTCCGTCTTTCACAATGTCTCTAATTTGGTTGCCGGGCTGGTGAGATGAGCATACTATATGCTTAACTAGTCCTAGCTCTTTTGCCATTTGCAATGCTTCATATTGCCCCGATGAAAAAGCTTGTGCATAATGTTCGGGCTTTCTTAAACACCATATATGGAAAAAATCAATGTAGTCAACATTCAGTCTTTCAATGGAACGCTTAACAGCATCCAAATGCTCTTGCTTGTTTTTCGCCTGGTCTGGCATTTTTTTAGTCGAAACATAAAAGCTGTCCCTGCTCATTTGTTTTAGTGCTATACCAAATATATCTTCACTTTGATCCTTGCAATAACCAGGTGCGGTATCAAAATAATTTATTCCTTTATCTGCAGCGTATAGTAATAGCTCTGCATTCTTTTCCATAGAAATGTCTGTATCAAAACGCATACCGCCAAACCCAACTTTTGATACGTTCGCTTCTGTTTTCCCATATTGATTGTACTTCATTTATTGCTTCCTTCTTTCATTTATGCCTTTAAGACAAAAATTCTTTTATTAAATTGATTATTTCTATAAAAATAGTATAGCAGAAATATTATTTTTGTGAAATAACATTAGCGAAAACCTTTGCATTCCTTGAACTCCGCTCAAACAACCAGCTCCATCGTATCTATTCTGCAATACAAGGTGTTTTTTATGCACTGTCCGTATGTCGGGCCTTCACAATAACTTTAAAGTTCTTCGGACGTTCACGATTAATCTGTCCAGAAGGTTGGTTTCTTACAGTTTGATTTCTCCAGTTTATAGGGTACATTTTAATGTTAAATTCAATCTTTTAACGATTCTCTCAAACTTTTAACGATTTGCCCGAAAAATGCACACCCCTGCAATCTTTTAACGATTTAAACCTCTATGCTTGGCATGTATTAACATTCCACTGTGATTTTCCTCAAAATATAACCAATAAAAATGTGATCTAATTACTGCAAAAAAACCCTAAGTCCCTTGTTTAAAGGCTTTTTTGCATAAAATAATACCACCTAGTGACAAAATACTTTTTATCAATAGATGGTAGTTAATTTGGCGGAGCGAAGGGATTAATACCCGAATTTCATAATCGGTAAAAAACAGAATAATTACTTCAAAAAACGGGATTTTTAAGTGCCAAATTAATAAATCCGTGCAAAAAAGGAGTAATTATCATGAAAAACACGCAAATCATCGGTAATGATGATAACATTCTATCCCATTTAACAATTTCAAAACTAAAACCATTTCCAAAACATCCATTCAAAATGTATGACAATGAGAAGATGCTGGGGTTAGCAGACAGTATTAAGGAGCAGGGTGTTGTAGTTCCAATACTCGTCAGGCCAATTAAAGACAATAAGTATGAGTATGAAATCATCGCCGGTCATAACAGAGTCCAGGCATCAAAACTTGCAGGTATTGATAAAATACCATGTAATGTTCGAGAGATGGATGATGAAACCGCAACCATATTAATGATAGATACGAATCTTCAGCAGCGAGAAACAATACTGCCGTCCGAAAAAGCATGGGCTTATAGATATAAGCTTGAAGCAATAAAATCACAAGGGAAGCGTACTGACTTAACTTCCGACCAAGTTGGTCGGAAGTTAGAGAATGTCGAGAAGATGGCAGAAAAATCTGATGATAGCAGAAATCAAATTCGTAGATATATAAGGCTTACAAACCTTATTCCAAAACTGCTTGATAAACTAGATGAACGCAAGTTGGCGTTCATACCAGCAGTAGAATTGTCCTATCTTACAAAAGAACAGCAAGAATGGTTATATGATATTCTTTCTCGTGAAGAAAAATACGGTGTCCCGGTAAAACAAGCAACTAAGTTAAAAGGCATTAGTCAAAGCGGCAATCTTACATACGAGAAAATTGACAAGATAATTGTACAGAAAAACCATGAACCGCCAAAAGCTATAAAAGTTCCGTATAAAGCAATAAGAGACTTCTTTCCTCCTGATACAACACCAAAGGAATTTGAGGAGACAATTCAAGAAGCTTTAACTGAATACTTTAAGAATTGTCCCCAAAACAAAAACAGAAACCACAAGCTATGGAACGATAGAGAAAGATAAGAACGTCAACAAAGGCGCTATTAAATATACAAAAAATTGAAACGAGGTGTGATAAATGATAATTGGAATCGATCATGGTTATGGCATGATGAAAACAGCCAGAACAGTGTTTACAACAGGATTAACGGAGTATGAAAAAGAACCGTACACTATGCAAAATGTAGTTAAGTTCAACGGTAAGTACTATGTTTGCGGAAGCGGCAGACAGACGCTCATTCGAGATAAAACTTCGGATGACAGCTATTATATTCTAACTTTGGCGGCAATCGCAAAAGAGATGCTTCACAGAAATGCCGGAACAAAAGCAAACGTGATACTAGCAGCAGGACTTCCGTTAACTAGCTTTGGCAGGGATAAGGACAAGTTTATCAAATACTTAAAACGGACTACATTTCAACCGGTCAGATTTGAGTTTGAAGGTCAGGAATATAAAATCACGATTGACGACGTAAGAGTGTACCCGCAAGGATATTCAGCTATTGCTGATTATATAGACAGGCTGAAAAAAGAACCCTCGGTCATTATCTGCGATATAGGAAGCTGGACGGTTGATGTAATGCGGATAGACAACGGTGTTCCAAACGCTGATACTTGCAGAAGCCTTGAGCTTGGGATAATTCGAATGATTGATAAAACTCTTGAAGAAGTACGCCGAAGTACAGGCCTTTCCATCACAGCCGCTCAAGTTGAACAAATACTTAAAAATCAATCATGCAGTATGGATGAAAAAGCTAAGAGCATCATTATTGCTCAAGGCAAAGATTACGTGAACAGAATATTCCGGACACTTATTGAAAGTGGATTTGATGTAGCTGCAGTACCTATAATATTTGCAGGAGGCGGAGCATTGTTTATCAAACAGAATATCGGCAACAATCGGGTTTGCGCAATGAGCATCGTCGAGGATATTAAAGCGAATGCTATCGGTTACGAAAAGATTACCCGTGCTTTAGGAGAAAGCCAATGAACGGAAAGCGGCTAAGTATCCGATTGAATCTGGATAAACTGAACCACAAGAAGGCATTTGAAATATTATCTGCCCTGCCTTCTGGTAGAAAGAGTGAGTATGCAGTAAATGCAATCATCAGAGCTTATGACACGGACGAAGTTCTTCAGCTGGTGAGAAAAGTCTTGCATGAAGATACAGCAAAAGATATGCAATCAGTTTCATGCAACAAGGATGATATAGATAATGTTGTGGTCGATTATTTAAAAACTTTATAAGCTCAAATATGACTTTTGATGTCTAAGGTAATACGCTTGAGTAAAACATTAATGAAAGGAGAGTGCCATGTCAGTAAAAGATGTGATTAAAATGAACGCTGTTACCATACTGGATATTTCGGGCATTGATGAAGAAGATTACTTTGGTGAAGAATGGGCTTTGTTGCACCTGGACAACGAGGGAAACATTAAAGGTTTGCATTACAGAGCTGCAGACGATGACGAGCTTGATTATCACGCATATATTCCTCAGGATGAAATTGAGGATAAAGATATCATTTATCACGGATATGTGGACGAGTATTA
Organism: Christensenellaceae bacterium; assembly: GCA_963666505.2. Lineage (GTDB taxonomy): Bacteria > Bacillota > Clostridia > Christensenellales > SZUA-584 > JABGQS01. The sequence continues at coordinate 1,396,378 of CAXXXL010000003.1, forward strand.
CTTTTATGCGAACGAGGTCAAGTTTCAGGGAGAGAGGTATGAGCAATGAAATATGTCATACTTTCTATACTTGCAGCTGTCGTATTTGTTTTTTCAGCTTGCCAATCATATATTCCAACCATTGAATCAAACCAATCTGTGAAGGAAGCGGAACAGGAAACAGAGATGCCGAAGCAGTTTGAACAGTCACCGACTTCTTCGCCGGAACTTACTTCAACATCAAAGCCTAGCCCGACCTTAATAGTGATAGGAACTACTGAACCAACGGAGAAACCAACAGCTGCACCAACAGCAAAGCCAATGGAGAAACCAACAGCTTCGCCGACATCAAAGCCTACAAATCAGCCGACTCCTGGGCCGACGGTTATGCCTACACCAACACCAACGGTTCAACCAACAGAAGAACCGGAGATTGAGATAACAGCAGTAAGTTCATCGTACATCAATGCTGCAATGGCAGAGATTAATAGATTAAGAGAAGACAATGGTGTAGCGCCTGCTGTATATAACAGCTCAATGAGTTCAAGCTGTCAGAGCCATGCCGAAAGCATGGCGGAAAGCGGAACAACTTTTCATGCAAGCGGAGGATATGTATTTGAAGCTGTAGGAAGAGCAAGCAGATATATGTCAGGAACTACAATGGGCGGAGCTGCAGCTAACCATGTTGTCCAACTGCAATCAGCGGAAGTGACTCAAATCGGAATAGGGGCAGTTTACTATGGAGATTACGTATTTTATGTAGTTAGAGGCAGCTGATAAAAACTAAATAACAATAACCATTCAAGCCATCTGAGAAATTAACTCAGGTGGCTTTTTATATATCTCAAGAAGAAAGAGAGGAGAAAACTTTATGCTGAGAAAAATAATGTCATCAATATTGATTATGATATTGATTTTAATGTCTTTCACAACTGCATACGCTACACCGCCATCTCACCCTCATATTGGAAGCGGATCAAATGCCGACGGAGGTTTTTACTTTGAATACTATGGAAGCAGCGGTACTTGGAAAGACTTGAACACACCGCCCCACTGGGTAGTTGAAACTGCTGAAGTTGCATATTGTGTAGATCACAAAGCGGATTCGCCAAGCGGTAATGAAACATACAGCGCATTTGACCCGCAAGAGTTGTATTCGTCAACTACATATTACGGTCTGCTTGCTATTTTGAAGGCAGGATATCCATATAAGACTGGCGGACTATCTGCAAGCCAAGCAAGGTACGCAACTGCGAATGCGATTCGAGCATGGTTATCTGAAAGCGCAGGCATAGGATATAACTTTATGACCCTATCCCGTGGCTTTGTAAGACCTAAGAGCGGTCAACAGGCAACATACGATTTCATGGTATCACTTGTAGATAAAGCAAGAAACAATGAACAGCCGGTGTTTTCGATTTCAACGAATCCCAGCAATGTTAAGCTGAGTTATCAGGGCGATCAACTTACAGGCCAGTTTAAAATTGTGCTTAATAACATTAACGGATATTACTCGATTGATAACAGTAAATTGCCAAGCGGTGTAACAATAAGTGGATTTACCGGACGTAACGGTGATGTGCTTACTATATCTGCTCCGACTTCTTATGCCGGACGGACAATCACTCTTAGCAATATATTTGAAGCGCATGATACCAGAGCGGCATCCAATATGTATTGGTTTGAGACAAATGGAGATGAACAGCCTGTGCTCGTTCCGGTTACGGACACTACGAAACCGGTGGTGAGCGGAAGCATGACATTCAACTCGGATGTGCTTGGATATATAGAAATCATAAAAACAAACGCCAACCCTGAAATGGGCGATTATTCATTGTCTGGCGCTGTATTTGAGGTAAAAGACGATACCGGGGATATCGTTGCTGAAATCACTATTGACAGTAATGGATATGCCAAAACCGGATATTTACCGTTAGGTGAATACACAGTAAAAGAAACAACAGCTCCGTTTGGATATACCTTAAACAATGAAGTTTTCACAGCAATACTGAGCGATGCCGGTCAGACTGTTGTATATGATGATGTCGAAGTCAGTGAAAAACCTCAGACAGGTACAATTACGATTATAAAAAGGGACAGTGAAACTGGCGATAGCTCGCAGGGAGATGCTTCATTGAACGGAGCCGTTTTTGAAATATATGATTCAGACGGTAATTTAGCAGCACAGCTTGATTGTGGTGATGCATCTGAAGTGACTAGCCAACCGCTTCCGCTGGGGACATATACGATCAAGGAAGTACAGGCTCCGGAAGGATATTTATTGAATGCTACAGCTTATACAGTTGAAATTGAGTATTCAAATCAAAACGTTGACGTAAACCATATGAGCTATATCATATCGAACGATGTGATTAAAGGACAGATAGAAATAACCAAGTTTGCGGATACTGCATTGGCACAGTGGGACACGGATAATCCTAAACCTCCGCTTGAAAATGTGGAGTTTGAAATAAGGCTGAAATCAACAGGCGAGCTGGTTGACACTTTGGTTACAGATTCCAATGGTAATACTCAAAGTATCATGCTTCCTTATGGCACATACAAAGTAACTGAAACAAAAACGACTTTAGGTTTTATGGGCTGCGCTCCGTTTGAAGTTATGCTTGATGAGAACGGTAAGGTGTACAGCTACATCGTTGAGAATGAAGTGTACAAGTCCAAGGTGAAGATAATAAAGGTTGACAGCGAAACCGGTGAGACTGTACCTATTGCAGGTACGGAATTTCAGATAAGGGATACAAACGGTGATTTGGTTGTTCAAACAGTTACTTATCCGCAGGAAAAGCAAATCGATACATTCGTTACTGATGAAACCGGAACGCTTACTCTCCCTGAACCATTAATCTATGGGGACTATACGCTGAACGAAGTTAAAGCGCCATATGGATACTGGTTAAATGAAACACCATTGGCTTTCTCAATAGACGAGAGCGGTGAAGAAATAGTCACGATAGAGTTTTCGGATGAGCTTATACAGAAGCGTATCAGAATCATAAAAACAAACTCCAGAGATAATGAACGCATACTTGCCGGTGCAGTATTTGAAGTGTATAAAGGCGACACTCTGGTGGATACAATAACGACTAATGAAAATGGGTATGCAGAAACAAAACTGCTGACTGTTGGTAAGTACACAGTTGTAGAAGTTAAAGCACCGGTCGGTTTTGTCTTAGAAGATGTCTCATTTGAAGTCACTATAGATGATGACGATACGATGGTTTATACCTGCGAATGCGAAAATAATCCTACCGTAGTCATTATAACCAAGACGGATAATTCAGACGGAACGTTGCTGTCGGATGCGCATATTGAGATCTACGATGAGAACGAAGAACTCGTTTATGAAGGGGATACTGACGAAAATGGAGAGCTGATAATCTATGAGTTGCCAGTAGGTAGATATACGTATATTGAAACAGTAGCTCCTGTCGGCTATGTGATTAATGAAACAGTATTTGAATTTGAGATTTTTGAAAACGGCGAAATTATAGGTTTAACGAATATTGAGGATAAACCAACCGAAATAACATTATCCAAGATTGATCTGGTAGACGAAAGACCGGTAGCAAATGCAATGATCGAGATTTTAAATGCAGACAGGGAAATCGTATTTGCGGGTAAAACGGATGAAACCGGCGAGATAACCGTGACACACTTGTCTATTGGTACGTATACGTTCAGGGAAACGCAAGCGCCGGATGGATACATCTTATCCATAGAAGAAATCGAGTTTTCTATTGATGAGTACGGTGAGATTATCGGAGAAACTGTACTTGCCAACAGTCCGACTGCGCTTGAAATCAATAAGGTTATTTATGAAACCAATGAACCGTTGACTGGAGCAGGATTTCTCGTTAAAAACTTTTTAGGACTTAACACTTTACATTTCGTCAAAAACGAAGATGGCAGCTATCGCCTTGATAAAGACGGAGGTGTGACTGAGATCATGGTTGATGAAAACGGCCAGGCGGTCATATACGGATTGCCGCTCGGAAACTACTGGCTTGAAGAAACAACAGTACCGGAGGGTTATTACCCTACAGCACCTGTGAAAGTTACAATTGGTGAAACTAATAGTATTGAAGTGCCTTATAAAGCGGTTATACCGAATTCGGTTTTTGTAAAGCTTGGATTGGACAGAGATAAATACAATGTGCCCATCGCCATTGGTATAACAGTATTAGTTATCGTTGGCGTTATATTTATGGTACTCAGACGGAGGAAGAAAAGCCAACTATATAAAAGTCAAGTAGAAATTGGCGAATAAATAGTTGCACGACAAAAAGAGGTGAAAACCTCGGAAGAACCTTGAAAAATTAATATGGTTAAAGATTAATTTTGAGGAACGAAGGTGTTGTTGTATTTAAGAATCGAAAAGACGACTCGGACTAGTTTCTTTGAAACATGACCAAGGGCGACAAGATGATGCTTTCCCTCCTTGCGTTTTCTGGCGTAATAATCGGCAAAAGTGCTGTCATTATGAATAATAAGTGATGCAGAAGTATGAAAAGCCCATCTCAAATATGATGATCCACGCTTGGATATATTAAGCTTGTTTGCGTCATAGTTCCCTGACTGGTAGACGCCGGGATCAAGACCGGCGAATGCAAGCAGCTTGTCCGGAGATTTGAAGCGTAAAAAGTCGCCGATTTCCCCGATGATGATGGCGCCTGTCACATAGCTGATACCTGGGACAGATAAAATGACAGAGCAATGTACATCCATGATTTTGCGGATTTCAGCTTCGTAAGTTTTGATGTGCTTGCGCAAAGTACGAATCATTTCTACACAGAGCTTAATCTGGATGGCGTAGAGTTCGTCTTTGTCACCGATTGTGGTCTTGGACAGCTTCTTGATTAAAGTAGCAGTATGCAGCCCATGGCGGCCATTCGAGTGTTTTCTAATTGTGTTTGTCAGACCGTCGATTCTTGCCTTAGCGATATTCGCCGGAATGCCGTATTTCTGTAGTATCTCAAGCGAAACATTGATATGAAGCTTTGAAAATACTGACAAATACTCGGGAAACACCGTTGTAATTAGAACATGCAGCTCCTGCTTATGCTTGGTCAATTGCTTAACCAGAGAAATCCTGCGCCTTGATAATGATTTTAGAGAACGGCTGTGGTATGATGCAAGGGTATAGGGTTTGAACTCTTGGTTTCGCATGAGAAACATACAAATGGACTTGGCATCAATTGTATCGGTTTTTGTTTTACGAACAGACGATGCCTTACGCTCCATATTGGTGAGCAGTGGGTTTATCAGCATGGTGTCGAAGCCATTACCGACAAGGTAGTGCAGGATATTATGGCTGTAATGCCCAGTGGATTCAAGCCCTATACGCACATTATCGTCACCTAGCTTATTAATTAAATCACAAATGAGCGTTTTCAATTCTTCGAATCCTTTGCTGTCATTGTTAATAGTAAGATACTGTTCCGATTGCAAGTTTGCGTTGCTGACGATGTAACAGTCGTGTTTTTTACTTGCTGCATCAATGCCTACATAAATCATATTCATACCCCTAAAGTGAATTTGATAAATTGTAGCGAACGCCAGCAAATAATAATCACATGTAACCTAGTTCTTTATAACCTGTCATGATCAATCGATCTGCAGTAACCAACTCATAACCATATTAATTATTATTGTAGCTATATCCTTTTCGAACCAGTCTTTAAAAAGCTGTAGGAGAAAAATAATAGTCTACAATTTATCAAGCAGATTATACTACATCAGGCTTATAGGTTAGCCTATGAATATAACCTAAATACAATATACTAGGAGAAATAAATGAACAAGGAACTAACTGAACACGGCAGCGAGGTGTCAGAATTCGCAATGGACATAGCTCAGGAATTGGAGCTGTGTCCTTTTTATATTGCACAGATTGGCTTAGCTGCACAGTATCATGATATCGGGAAAGAGTATATACCCGAATCTATTCTCAATAAGCCGGGTAAACTCTCGGATGATGAAATAAAGATTATGCGTACACATACGACAACAGGCTTTTCTCTTTTAAAGTCTGCCTACGCAAACCTGGGCAATATTACTGCCGAGGTTGCGCTTAATCATCATGAAAACTACGACGGTTCAGGGTATCACGGGAAGAAAAATAAAGAGATTTCATTGGCTTCCCGCATTATTCGGGTTGCCGATGTGTTTTCAGCTTTAACTACTGACAGGGTGTACCGGCCTGCATGGAAGATTGAAGATGTTATCAATTATATCGGTAAAAATTCGTGTAAGCTGTTTGATCCGATTATAGTAACGGCTTTCTTTTCGGTCATTGAAGGGTACGCAGATAATATGCGTGAAGAAGCAAATAAAATAAAGGAGGCATATGGATGGATTTAAAATCGATTTTGGCAATAGCGCTATTGCTATTCATTATCGGAGGTTTGGTGTTTCTAAAAATCAGATCAAAGAGAAAACATTGATAGCGGTGTGAAGATACGGCGACTGAGATTGTCTTAGTCGCCTTTTTCATACCTTAAAAGGAGAAATAATAATGAAAATTACATATTATACGAATGGCAAGATAGAGATTCTTGTTATTAAAGACGATGACGGGAAAGTCATAAAAAAGGGATTGTATACAATAGGGAACTGCCTTGTAGATATGCTGTACGGTGAATCAATCATTTGCGGTAATTCTGTATTGGATATCGAGAATAAAGTGAAAGAGCAGATTACAAAGCTGCTCGAAGATTGTAGCGACCATCTGCATTACAATATCCCTAAGATCATAGAGAAGGATTTCGCATTTATATTCGAACAGAAGTACATTTTTCAAAATGTGTTCATTGAGAATAAGCTTTGCAGGGTTTATATGATGAGCGACTTCTACTCTCTCATCTGTTTTCTGATCGCCCAAATCTATACTCGGAAGCTGATGTATAAGAGATGCGGTTACTGTAACAGGTTTTTCGCCACGAACTACATAAAGGCAAAATACTGCAAGAGAATTGCTACGAAGAACGGGAAAACATGCGGATATGCGAGTTCGCTTAAGAGAAAGCAAAGTGCGAAATAAAAAAACAGTCTCGTTTTTTGATAATTATTCTGCTTGATTTATGATAAGAGTGTAAGAACGGATAAAGGAGATTGAATCATGGCATATATTTTGAGTAGAGTGATTATTTTTATGGTTTGGATACTGAAATGGGCTTTGATTAAGACCAGATTAATCTTTCCTGCAATTTTTGCTACGATAATTCTCGGTTTTTTTGGTGATTGGTATAGTGCAAATGAGACATTGGTTCATGCTTTGTTTGCTGGTATAATTGCAGGTGTTATAGTTAGCTGGATTGTGACTTTGGTTAACAAAGTGAAGTCCAACAGGCGCTGGCATAAGCGAGATTTATCTTATGCATACCGAATAGCTGGAGAACCCTTGACAGTGACTAAGCGAGCAAACGGATAAATAATATCTAACTTAGGTTTAAGCATTAGCCGGTAAGGAATGTCTTATCGGCTTTTTATATATCAAATTTTTGGAGGTAATTATGGAAAACAATATTAAGGAATTGCCAAATGGATATACACCACTGACAATATAGTAGCTTCTATTTATTAAAATGATTTTAATGAATTATGTTAATTTATTGAAGGAAAGTTAATATGGTGTTATATTATAAATAGTTAAAATCTCATATGTTTTATATAAAATTTTTATTTACAGACTAGTAGCGAAAATGGAGGTATAGTTATGGCAGAAATACAAACTTATTTCATTGAATTTCATGACAAAATTAAATTAGGAGTATACGACGAGAATAAAACTTTAAGAGAAAAGCGAGATGTAATTATAAAGAAAATCAAAGAAGGCATAAAAAAACATTACGAAGATGAGGATGATAAAGCGCCCGATTTGGAGTTCTTTGACCAAGGCAGCTATAAACTTGGTACGGGTATTAACCCAGAGAATGACGAGTACGATATTGATGAAGGCGTTATATTTAATTTGCTGAAAGATGACTATGATGATCCTGTTGAGTTCAAAATTCTAATAAGGAATATTATGAACAGTCATACTTCAACACCAGTTAAAATTAAAAATCCTTGTGTCACAATAACTTACTCTGAGGGTAGCGAGCCTGCGTACCATGTTGATTTACCCGTATATCTAAGATCTTACGACAGTAGAATCTATCTTAGTCGGGGTAAAGAGTATTCTGATATGTCAAATAGGGTTTGGGAGGAGTCTGATCCAAAGGGTTTAAACGAATACATATTAGATAAATTTAAAGATGATAATAGGGCTCAGTTAAGAAGAATAGTACGATACTTAAAAAAGTGGAAAGATGTTAGATTTAAGGCAATAGGCAATACCACCCCTCCAAGTATAGGGATTACTCTCGATGTAGTAGAAATGTTTAATCCTTATAAGCAATGGAACGCGGTAAAAAATTCTGATGAGTATGTTGATTTGGTCGCTTTAAAGGATTTTGTTGGGAATCTAAAAAACTCATTTCATCAAATTTATGATGCAAATTTAAAACGCAATGTTCATGTCATTAATAGATTTTTACCCAAAGAGCCGTATTCTGATGTTTATGGAAAAATGTCCAATAACCAAATGGACAACTATTATAATGAGGCTTGCAACTTATACGATGCTTTAAATGACGCTTATACAGAGGCTGATCCGCACGTTGCCTGCAGCAATTTAACTAAGTATTTTGGCAGTGATTTCCCTGTACCTGAATCTACTGATGCAAGATATAGAAAAAAGGAATCCCATGGATCCTCTTCTTATTCTGGATAGAGGTTTTATGAGTATCGACTTTTTTAAACTACTTAGAGAAAAAAAGTATATTGATAATATTGAGAAGATAGAAGACCGAATTTTCCATCTTGATTTTGTTTTGCGTGATGAAAAAACACGAATATCCTTAAAGGTCTATTTTACAGATTCTTTTCCGAATGAACTACCTATAATTGCTTTAAATCGGGGAAAGAATGATTTAAAAGATATTCCTCATGTTTATAGTGAATCAATCTGTTACTATGATGATGAGAGTCAGTCATGGAGCCTGGATCCGTCATTAGCTTTTGATTTTATTTTTGAAAATCTCGATAATGTATTCAACCCATCAAAATTTAATTATGAATTTCATAGAGAATTTGAAGCTTATTTTAACAAAGTTGAGAATGTTATCTCTGCGGATTCTTTTATTACTCCAATTAATGAGATAAAAAAAGTATATGCATATATCAATAAAAAGAATAATAAATATTATTTTTGTGATTCTGATGAGAAAAGCAAAAAAGTACTAGAAAGATTTTTACATAAAGGTGAATTGCAATTTGCATATGAGGCTCTATATATATCGTTGGAAAGGCAATATACTGATTATGTTCCGAGTAAAGATAGGTTCTGGTCTCATGAAGAAATCAAGGACTTAATAACAAACCATATAAGCTCTACTGAATTCGATAAGCTTGACGGCTTTAAACAAAATAAGAACGAACACCGATATATTATTGATTTATTATTACTAACAAATCAAAGAGTATTGTTTGGACTTTTATATAATAAATTAGAACCTTGTATAAACAAAGTCATTCCGATAATAGAGCCTGAAGTGGCGGAACAGTTTAAAATCACACCGGTTAATATTCACAGACTCGATAAAGAACATCTCTTACAAAGAACTAACCTTAATGTTTGCAACAATAAAGTTCTAATTATTGGCTGCGGCGCCCTAGGAAGCGACATAACATTCACATTGGCCCGTTCCGGAATCGAGCAAATAACTATTGTCGATAAAGATAAACTAAAAATGGAAAATTCATATCGACACTTTTTGGGTATGTTTAATGCTTCATTAGGGTGGAATAAACCTAAGCTCATGCAATTTGAGCTTAACTACCGCTATCCTCATGCAGAAATTTCTATTCATAATAAGGATATATACGAAGTAGTTAATAAGGATATTCAACTGTCAGATTACGATTTAATCATTTCCTCAACAGGTAACCCAGCAACCGATCGGTTTCTAAATAAGAAAGTATTAGAGACAAATACTCCTGCAATTTTCACATGGATAGAAGCTTATGGAATCGGCGGGCATGCGCTACTAATGAATAACGGGCAACCTGGTTGTTTGGAATGTTTATTTGATAACTATTATAATAGCTATTCTTTTGCTGCAAAACAGGATAAACCATTTGCCGTTAATGTTCACGGTTGTTTTGGTTCATTTACCCCCTACGGAAGTATTGATTCTATGCAAACAGCTCTTATCGCTTCAAGATTAGCTATTAGCGTATTACAAGGTAAAGAAAAGAGAAACCCTTTGGTATCTTGGAAAGGTGATTCAACAAGTTTTATTAACAATGGCTTTATAGTCTCTGATAGGTATCTGGCGGATACAACGAATAATATTACGTGTTATGATTATTTAAAATCAAATTGTATTTGTTCAGATAAGGAGAGTTAAATGGCTATTAATCTTATGGGTGAATTTCTACATTTAAAAATAAACGATGGAATTATTAAAACAATTTTGCCGTACAGACAGATTTCAAAATCTGCTACCGAAGCAGGTGGTATGCTAATAGGTTCAGAAATAATAGGGACTCACGCCCTAATAGTTGAAGATCTAACTACACCCTTATCTTGTGATAAGCGTTCAAGAATTGAATACATTCGAAATAAAAAACATAATAAACTACTTAAGAAGAAGTGGATACAGAGCAAATTTACCCAAATGTATCTTGGTGAGTGGCACACACATCCCCAAAATAACCCCAGCCCCTCTAGTCATGATATCGACAACTGGCAAAGGCTTATGCGGGATGCCGTAACGGAGACGGACAACTTAATCTTCATAATCTTAGGTATAGAGGTTTTGGGGATATGGATCGGAAATAGAAAAAACCGAAAGATTGAAAAAATCTATGAGGAGAAGTTATATGGATCAATGTTTGGAATTTCTAAAATATGTAGTTGATCACCCACTTGAGTCTGTTTTATTAGCTATTATATTATTCTTCGCTTCCCTTTTAAGCTATAAGAGAATGAAGTGGTTACAAAAAGTTATTAATGTTTTTGTAAATTTGATTTGTTTGAAAAGAAATAACGTTATATATTACGTCCGAGATGTTAAGCATTGTAATATATATAATATCACTTCCAAGTACTCTGAAGAAGGGTACAAACTTTTTAAGCCTCATTATAAGAATTACAAAAAAGAAACCATAAACGATATCAATGATCATAATGATAAAAAAATCATATTACACGATTATCTTGAAGAAAGGCTAAAACAAATAAGAAAAGCAAAAGAACGAGGCAAAAAAGAAGATAGTTTCATATATCTTGGCTTTTCGCATATTCCTTTCTCATTTCTTGATGGTCATTGTTTTAGTAATGCCGGGAAAGTAAAATTATACGAATACAATGATAAAAGGCTTGAATTTCAAAGCGAGGGTTATTTTGAATTACACCAAGTTTATAATAGTTCTATTGAGCTTGAGAATAATCTTTCTTCCTTTGCAGAATTAGATAAAGAAATCGCCGTTAAAATTGTACTTACTTATGAAATCAATGATGATGATATTGGGGAAATCCAACCGTTTAATCAAATTGTTAGCCTTAGACCTTCTGAAAAAATATTAAATTATGCGCAGATATATAAGCTTCAAAAAGAATTTAAAAATATACTAGATCAATTGCAAAATTTTGGTGTGCAGAAAATACATTTATTCTCAACAACCCCGAACTCATTAACTTTTAGTCTAGGTAGAGTTATTGAACATAGTCATCCTGAAGTAATAGCGTATAATTATACTAAGGGGAAATTTGACTGGAGTATCTCTGTACAAAATAAAGAAATTGTTCAGGTGCATAAATAATCTCATGGATAGAACCATACTGCACTGCGACTTAAACGCCTTTTATGCTTCAGTCGAGTGCCTGCTAAAACCAGAACTTAAAAACGTTCCAATGGCGGTCAGCGGTAACGTTGAAAACCGCCATGGTATTATTTTAGCCAAAAACGAACTTGCTAAGGGATATGGAATAAAAACGGCAGAAACAGTTTGGCAGGCAAAGAAAAAATGCCCTGAGATTATATTGGTACCGCCAAATCACGAGTTGTATTCTAAATACTCAAAGATTGTTCGCAAGATCTATGACCGCTTCACTGACAGGGTAGAACCTTTCGGCATAGATGAAGCCTGGCTTGATGTAACTGGAAGCCTGAATCTATTAGGCAGTGGTAAAGAAATAGCCGATAGAATTCGGGAAACTATAAAGAGTGAAGTTGGGCTTACTGCTTCGGTTGGGGTTTCATTTAATAAAATATTTGCTAAGCTAGGCAGCGACTATAAGAAGCCGGATGCAACTACAGTTATAAGCAGGGAGAACTATAAGGAAATAGTATATCCGCTGCCCGTATCAGCTCTCCTATTTGTAGGCAAGTCAGCTAAAGCAAAGTTATCCGATATCGGTATCGATACAATAGGTCAGCTTGCAGATTCAAATAAAAATCTTTTAACCAATCTCTTAGGAAAATCCGGAGCGGTTATCCATGATTATGCTAACGGCCTTGACAATAGCACGGTAGAGTATACTAACGACACCAGAGAAGCAAAATCTATTGGCAGAGGGCTGACATTCAGTCACAACCTTATAGGCATGAATGATATTAAGGAGGCGATATTACCTCTTGCGGAAGATGTTGCCATAAGGTTAAGAGAGAATGGATTGAAGTGCAACGGAGTTCAGGTTACTATCAGGGATCCGGAGTTTAAAACAATTACGAGACAAAAACAGGTTAGTCAACCTACAAACCTTATTATTGAGATATTAGAAACCGCAATACAGATTCTAAAAGATCAATGGGATTTAGACAAACCTATACGCATGCTTACCGTTACAGGAATAAATCTGATTTCCGATAATGAAGGCAAGCAATTGAGCATTTTTGATATCGGTGAAGATTCTAAGAGAGAAAGACTCGACAAATTGGAGCAGACAGTAAGCGAAATACGGCATCGTTACGGAAAGGACTCCATTTCTATCGGAGCGCATATCCGGAAAAATGACGAATAGTTAATAGCATACATAACAAACAAGATAGAAGCACTTACTTAGCACAAGTGCTTTTTACTGAAAAAACAAAACTACCTAGATTCTATTCTAGGTGGTTTTTTAATATAAGGAGGATACTAATGGCAGAAAAACAACAATATATTGAAGAACTTGCATCCGCTACTCTAAAGCAATTAAGCCGGAAAGATAACTGGATCAACTACCTAAAAACAGCGTCAAATCATTATAAATACGATTTCCGTGATACTTGCCTTATATACGCCCAGCGTCCGGATGCTACTGCAGTAGCAAGCTATGATCTTTGGAACAACGTTATGCATAGATATGTCAACCGTGGAGCAAAAGGTATTGCATTGATTGACACAAGTTCAAACAATTCAAGGCTGCATTATGTTTTTGATATTGCAGATACCAACGGACAAAGGATGCCGTTTATATGGCAGTATAAAGATGAGTTCAATGAGCAAGTTGTTGCTGATATTGCCGACAGTTTTAATCTTGATACGAATACGACGAGCTTTGATGAAACTATAGAAGCTATCACGGATACTTTACTTGATGATGGCATGGAAGATTTGCTTAATGAGTTGAAATTTGCAGTGTACGGCAGCTTCCTTGAAGATGCGGATGAGCTAAATCTTAAACTTTGGTATGAACAAACCATCAAAGAAAGCGTTATCGCTACGGTGCTTTTCAGATGCGGCTTTGAGATGGATGAAGCTGATTTTGATTTTTCTCAACTGTATAATTTCAACACACCGGATACTATCGTACAATTAGGAAAAACAACAAGCGATATGGCGGAAACAATACTAAGGGAAATTGAACTTTCCGTTAAAGCTATTGAGCGTGAACAAAGAATAGAAAGGAGCAAAGAACATGGAAATCAACTACAAACAGCAGGACGAAGTGATGATTCCCGATCTTCAATTGAAAGGACAGATAATACAGCCGCTGGGCAAGTTCGGGCTGATCGGGAAAGAATATTTGGAGAAGAATCACGGCAGCAGATTCGACACGATGGTGCTGACGGGAACGCTATATCTGCACTGTCAGCAGGTAGAGCAGGAAGCGAAAGAACAGATAACATTACGGATATCGCAGATGAAGAAGAACACACCGCAGAACCGATGGGCAGCGATGTCGATGGAAATAGAGAGCCAAGTGATTCAAGAGCTGATACTAACGAGATAAACGAACAAGACGATATCGACAGCGTTTTGCTCAGCGGAAGCGGATTTGAGGGTGGCAAGCAGCGAATCATTAATTTCTTCTTTGAAGACCATACCAGCAAAGAAAAAGCCGACTTTTTGAAAAACGAATATGGTGTAGGCGGTGGCTCATTTATATTCACAGGCGACAGACATGGATTTCATGACCATAATGCAAAAGGTATAGAGATACATAGCAACGGATACAACAACCCCTCAATTAGTCTGACATGGTCAAAGACAGCAAAAAGAATCGGTGAGCTCATCGACAGCGGCAGATACTTCGAACAACGATATCCGAATGAAAAACCTCTGACTAAACCAAAGATTGAGCAAGCGGTACAACAGGATATAGAAATGATAGGAGCGGAAAACGCTCCTTTTTCTTTGCCGGAAAATATAGATCGTAAACGCAGAACGCAGCCGGAGATGAACTATGCCCGCTTGGTGGAGCTTGTACCTCATATCATGGATAAACGGTATCGTTATGCAAAACTGAAAGCTGACGGGTTCATGGATTTGTCAGTTGAGTGGATTTCGGAAGACAGAATAGCTATTGCACATTACGGTGAGCAAAACGGAGACTTGATGGCTGACCCCGACATGACGCTCATCGTAGATAATGAAGCTAAAACTGTAATGCCCGCCACTTATCAAAATGATTATGTGGGTATTTATCAGGAAGTGTATACGGATGACGGCAGATGGCTGCCAAGACTTAGCCGTGAACTTACTTCATTCCTTACAACGTGGTTAAAAAATATAGAGTTTCAAGGGCATGTGCTCAAAGAAGCACGTTATTTTGATGAAGACATGTCTGAGCTTCCTATTGTTTTTGATGACAACGGTAAAGAATACGGATTTGATATACCTCATGACATCATTAGTATGGCGGAGCTGGAAAACTTGCGTAATGAAGAACCTGAAACTGCTAACACAGAAGCAAATACGCAAATTGTCGAAAAAGATGACATATCAGATTCTCTTTTGCTTGATGACGGTACTTATCAGCCGCTATTCAAAGAAATCCTTAAACAAGGGAATGTATCAAAGACAGGAAAACAGAAAATTTATGAGCTAATAAATGACACTTCTTCTATTGAACTGCTCATAGATGATCTGAAAAACATTTATGGCGATTTCTGGAGCGAGGTTCACTTTGATGAAGAAACCATCAAATGGCATGTAGATGAAAAAGGATTAGATGTATTTATAAACGGTTTGGATGAATCGAAGCTTCACTATACATGGAGTGAAATAACTGACGGCATCATTAATTTGTTTAATGCAGGCGAGTACTTAGAAAAAGAAGAAGCGCCGGAAACCATGTTATATGTAGGAATGACGGTATCACTTGAAGGCCGGGCATATTCTGTAGAGAGCCTTGATGTTTTAAACAACAAGATTGAGCTTAGAGATATCACATTTGCCGACGGAACCGGATTCCCGATATTCCGCAAAGAGTATCTTGATAAATTTGAAAGAGAGCTGGAGCAGGACGGTTTTTTTGACAGTCTGAAAAAAGAAGAAAATACACTACAACCTACTGAACAAAAGAAGATAAATTTCCATATTACGGACGATAATCTCGGTGTCGGTGGCGCTAAAGAAAAGTTTAAACGGAACATTGAGGCTATCAGATTACTCAAAACTATTGAATCGGAAGACAGACTTGCAACAGCTGACGAACAGGAGATTCTTTCCCAATATGTGGGTTGGGGTGGTCTAGCTGCAGCTTTTGACGAGGACAATTCCAGTTGGAGCAGTGAATATTCAGAGCTGAAAAGTTTGATGAGTGAGGACGAATACAAGCAGGCAAGAGCGTCTACACTGAATGCACACTATACGTCTCCAGTAGTTATAAAGGCAATGTATAAAGCATTGGAAAACATGGGCTTTAGCGGCGGGAATATACTGGAACCTGCAATGGGCGTTGGTAATTTCTTTGGACTGCTGCCGGTATCTATGAGTGAATCCAAGCTATACGGCGTGGAAATTGACAGCATCACCGGCAGAATGGCACAGAAGCTTTATCAAAGAGCAAATGTAGATGTAATGGGATTTGAAAGTACAACATACCAGGATAATTTCTTTGATGTAGCAATCGGTAATGTGCCGTTCGGGTCATATAAGGTTGCAGACAGAAGATATGACAAGCTTAATTTCATGATCCATGACTATTTCTTCTGCAAAACAATCGATAAGGTGCGGCCCGGCGGTATCATAGCTTTTATTACGTCAAAAGGAACATTGGATAAAGCAAACTCCACGTTTAGGAAGTATATCGCACAGAGAGCGGAGCTTATAGGAACAATTCGCCTGCCAAACAATGCATTCCAAACTAATGCCGGAACACAGGTAACATCGGATATCATTTTCCTGAAAAAGCGTGAAAGCCTAATTGATATTGAACCTGATTGGGTACATCTCGGACAAACCGAAGACGGTATTGCTGTTAATCGGTATTTTGCGAACAATCCGCATATGATTCTGGGTAAAATGACACAGGGCATCGGCATGTACGGTAATGAGAATGAAACCGCATGTGAACCCTTTGAAGGTGCTGTGCTAGCAGAACAGTTGGAAGAAGCGATAGGTCATATCCAAGCAGAAATCGAAGAAAACGAGTATATGGTCGATGAACCGGAATTTGAAGATACATCGATACCAGCTGACCCGAATGTTAAAAACTACAGCTACTGTATCAGAGACGAAGATGTTTACTATCGTGAAAACTCACGTATGAACTTGGTAGACACCAATGAAACAGCAAAGAATAGAATCAAAGGCATGATTGGGATGAGGGGTATTTTAAATGATTTAATAGATGCTCAGATGAACGGTGAAGCAGAGTTCGCCATCAGACGATTGCAGCAGAGACTTAACGAAAGCTATGAATCCTTTGTTCAGGAATATGACAGAATCAACACTCGTGCTAATTATATGGCAATGAGCGAAGACAGTTCATATTATCTGCTTTGCTCTCTTGAAATACTTGACGATGAAGGCGAGTTTGAGCGCAAGGCGGACATTTTCACAAAACAAACTATTCGTCCGTACAGGGAAATCAGACATGTGGACACTGCCAGTGAAGCGTTGGCAGTGTCGCTTGCCCGAAAAGGAAAAGTAGATTTAGGGTATATATGCTCTCTGACAAATAAGGAAACGGGTATGGTTATTGAAGATCTAAAAGGCATTATATTCAAAGACCCTATTTCTGACCAGGATAATATTTATGAAGGATGGCAGGCAGCAGATGAGTATTTATCGGGCGATGTTCGTGCGAAACTGAAGACAGCGGAAATCGTTGCAAAAAACAATCCTGATTATTCGCATCATGTTACTGCGCTGCAGCAGGTACAGCCAAAAGACTTGGAAGCCAGCGACATTGATGTAAAGCTCGGAACAGTATGGATACCGACTAGGTATATTGAAGACTTTATATTTGAAACGCTGGATACACCAAGATACATGCAATACGATATTGATGTTCATTACTCTGAGCATACCGGTTCTTGGAACATCAGCAGAAAGTCAGCGGATACAAGTGTAAATGCTACTCAAAAGTATGGTACAGACCGTATGAGCGCTTACTGGATTATAGAAGAAACACTGAACCAGAAAAGCATACGGATTACAGACAGAAACGAGTTGCCGGATGGAACAGTGACATATGTGTTGAATAAGAAAGAAACGATGCTGGCGACACAGAAACAGACGTTGCTGCAGGAAGCTTTTAGGGATTGGATTTTTAAAGATGAGACCCGGCGTAATGCTCTGGTTAAAATGTATAATGAGCAGTTTAATAATATTCGGCCCCGTGAGTATGATGGTTCTCACATTGAGTTTATAGGTATGAACCCTGAAATTGAGCTAAGGGAACACCAGAAGAACGCAGTAGCAAGACAGCTATATGGCGGAAATACGCTGCTTGCTCATGTAGTTGGAGCCGGAAAAAGTTTTGCGATGATAGCGGCAGCGATGGAAAGTAAACGGTTAGGTTTATCAAACAAGAACCTTTTCACTGTACCGAATCATTTAACGGAGCAGCTTGCAGCTGAAGCGTTGAGACTATATCCGTCCGCAAATGTGCTCGTGGCAACCAAAAAAGATTTTCAAACGAAGAATCGAAAAAAGTTCTGCTCAAGGATAGCGACAGGTGACTATGATATTGTTATTTTAGGGCATACGCAGTTTGAGAAAGTGCCTTTATCCAATGAGCGGTTAATCCGAATGCTGGAGCAGCAGATCGATGAAATAGCGTTTGCGATTCAAGAGCAAAGTGGAAGAACAGGATTGCGATATAATGTGAAGCAGATGGAAAAGACGAAAAAGAGTCTGGAAGCTAGACTAGCTAAACTGAACAGTCAGGAAAGAAAAGATGATGTAATAGAATTTGAAGAGCTGGGTATTGACCGGCTCTTTGTTGATGAAAGTCAGAATTTTAAGAATCTCTTTCTAGTAACTAAAATGCGCAATGTAGCCGGAGTATCTCAGACGCAGGCACAAAAAGCGACTGACATGTTTATGAAATGCCAGTATATCGATGAATTGACCGGAGGGCGAGGCGTTACCTTTGCCAGCGGTACTCCAATTTCAAATTCCATGACCGAAATGTATACGGTACAGCGTTATTTACAGATGCATGAGTTGAGGAAACGGGGATTACATCATTTTGACTGCTGGGCATCCGTATTCGGTGAAACGCAGACCGCTTATGAGCTTTCCCCTGAAGGAAACAGGTTCAGAATGAAGACAAGGTTTTCAAAGTTTTTTAACCTTCCGGAACTGATGAGTATGTTCAAGAATGTGGCAGATGTGCAGACAAATGATATGCTGGATTTGCCTATGCCAAAGCTGAAGACCGGTGAAGTTATAAATGTGTCCGTAAAACCTACAGAGATACAGCGTAACATGATACTGGAACTTGGTGAACGGGCAGATGCAGTAAGAAATGGTGATGTGGAGCCGACCGAAGATAACATGCTGACCATTACAAATGACGGACGGCGTATTGCGCTCGATCAGCGTCTAGCCAATCCATTGCTGCCTGATGAAGAAAACAGCAAGATAAATAGTATTATGTGGAACGTATTTGATATTTGGGAAAGAACAAAAAAAGATAAGCTTACACAGCTAGTTTTCTGTGACCTTTCTACGCCTAAAGGCAATGGAGAGTTTAATATTTATGAGGACTTGAAACAGAAATGGATTGAACAAGGTATACCTGAAAATGAAATTGCGTTTATCCATGATGCAAAGAACGAAAAACAGAAAGCAAGTCTTTTTGCAAAAGTCAGGAGCGGCGAAGTCAGAATACTAATGGGTTCTACTCAGATGATGGGTGCAGGTACAAACGTGCAATTACGATTGATTGCGATTCACCACTGCGATTGTCCGTGGCGACCCTCAGATTTGGAGCAACGTAACGGTAGAATTTTGAGGCAGGGAAATATGAACGAGGAGGTTGAGATTTACAGGTATGTGACTGAGCAGACCTTTGATGCGTACAGTTACCAGTTGATTGAGCAGAAGCAACGATTTATAGGGCAGATAATGACAAGCAAAGCCCCGGTAAGAAGCGCCGCTGATCTAGACGAAGCGGCGCTTTCTTATGCAGAGGTAAAAGCACTGGCTACCGGTAATCCGCTTATAAAGGAGCGCATGGAGCTGGATGTTGAAGTCAGCAGATTAAAGTTGTTAAAGAGTGAATACCGGAATCAGAAGTATCGGTACGAAACACAGATATCTACGACACTGCCCAGAAGAATCAGCGCTATTAATCAGCGTATCCGAGGTTTAAAAACTGATATACAAACTGCAAAGCAATATGAAGATGCCGAGTTTTCAATGATGATAGGCGATAAAACCTATACTGAGAAAAAAGATGCAGGAGAGTTGCTCTTGAGTAGTATGAAGACAATAAAGGATCAGGAAGCTCATGCTATAGGCTATTACAAAGGATTTGGTATTCTGCTTCAGCGTGATGATCTATTCAAGCAGCCGTATATTGAACTTCAAGGCAGCATTCGCCACAGGATTGAAATGGGAAGTGATGTACACGGCAACATACAGCGTATTGACAACCTGATTAAGAGTCTGCCTGATTTATTGGAGCATAAGGTTGAAGAGGTTGGCAGTACTGAAAAACAACTTGAAGTTGCAAAGCAGGAAGTGAAAAAGCCGTTCAACCAAGAATTTGAACTTAAACAGAAGCTTATTAGGCTAGATGGACTCAACCATGAACTGGCTATGGATGTAAAAGAAGAAACTCAGGATATAGGTGACGAAGGCGAAACGCCAGCGGAGAAATCCATAAGCAGTTGTGGTTTAGAGAGGTGAGACGATGGCACAAGTAACAAAAGAACAGATTGAGCATGCAAAATGGCTTGATCTGCTGACATACATGCGGCTCTATGAGCCGCATGACCTTGTCAGGAAAGGGAATGATTATTGCACAAAAGAACATGACAGCTTGACTATTTCAGAGAATGGTTTATGGCATTGGTTCTCACGAGGCATAGGCGGCAAAACAGCGTTGCAGTATCTAATAAAGGTTAAAGAAATGGATTTTGTCGATGCGGTATTGCATTTATGCTGTAATACACCTATCCAGCAAAGTCAAAGCCCTCCGACAAACGAGGAAGATAACAAAAAGCATAAGTTTATATTGCCGAAATTATATAAGGATAATGACAGAGTTGTTGAATATCTTCGAGTGCGTAAAATCAGCGATTTTACAATCGATTATTGTATTGATAATAAGCTTCTGTATGAAAGTGCGGATTATCATAACGCTGTATTTGTCGGATATGACAGTGAAGGGGTTGCACGATATGCTGCGCTGCGTGGGACATGGAGGCACATGGCTAATTCGTTTAAAGGTGAAGTTGCTGGAAGCGATAAGCGGTTTAGTTTCAGCGTGCCGGCAATAAAGAAAAGTGATAAAGTGATTGTGACAGAGAGTGCAATTGATGCGCTCTCTGTTGCTACTTTGATGGGAAATATAGGTGATGTTCATTATTTATCTGTTGGTGGTGTTTATGTACCAAAGAATGCTGATGTTGAATTACCAATTGCTCTAGAGCAATACTTAAAAAATTATAAAGAAATAAGTAAGGTTGAGTTATGTCCTGATTATGATAATACAGGAATTAATTCTAGTTTATTATACAAGAAAAAAATACATCAATTGGGATTGAATGCTTCAATAAGACTGCCTAAGCGTGGGAAAGACTTCAATGAATATTTAGAAAAAAGTAGCCATTTATTATAGAAACTCGTATAAATACCGGCAATGTGTAACTCAAATATGTTATAATCTAGTAATGTAATATGTAATTATATATATTAACGTTATGCTTGAGAGAGAAGACTATAATTGCTTAAAGGATATATTAAGGTGATTTTATGCTTAGTGGGAAGTTTTCAAACTGTTATGGGTTAAAAGATTTTGACATGCAAACAATAGATTTTTCTAGTTGTAATAAGGCAATTATCTATGCCCCTAATGGTGTTATGAAATCATCGTTAGCTAAAGTTTTTGAAGACATAGCAGATGGTCAAGCTTCTACAGATAGAATTTTTAGCGATGTAGTAACAAGCTATTCAATTTCGCACTACACAAGTCAGTATATTTTTAGTTCAGCAAATCCATCTGCCCTACCATCTCCTACTGATCGGATTTATGTAGTAAATTCGTTTGCTGATGAATTTGAATTTACAAAAGAAACTGTAAGTACACTATTAGCAGATGAAACGACAAGAAATGCATACAATGTTTTGATGGAAGAATTTGGCGGAGAGATTCGACAGATTGAAGGTAAAATTAGAGAATTGTCTGATATAACCAAACCTAAAATAAAAGGTCAATTACTATTAGATTTCAACTTAGATTCAACTGCAGATTGGACAGATATATTTGAAGAATTATCAGCTCAAATGTCATTGTGCATTATGTACGATTTTCTTGATGATGTTACGTACAGTGAGTTGTTTAATGATAAGGCGCTTGCAATATATAAGAAACCAGAATTCAAAAGGTCGATAGAAGCGTATATATCAAGCTTAAATTCTTTTTTAAAGGATAATCCAATTCTTACAGAAAGCTTTACTGATAGAAGTGCAGAAGCGTTGGGTAAAGCGTTTGCAGGGAATAATCTTTTTGATGCGCATCATACAGTTCAACTTAAAGATGGTAAAACTATAATACATAGCGTTGATGAATGGAACAGTATGGTTGAAGCTCAATTAAAGGAAATCTATGAGAAACCTGAATTGAGCAAGGAATTTATAAAATTAAAGCAATTATTTAGCAAGACAAATGATGCGAGCAAGGTAAGAGATATAATTATTGCTCATAGAGAAATCATACCATTGCTTGTAGATATTCCAAAATTTAAAAAACAGGTGTGGCTAAACAATTTTAATAAGCTGGACAAACCGTTTAATGATTATTCAGTAAAAATAACAAGCTTTACAGAAAGAATTAAGATACTGTATGAGAAAGCTGCAGAGCAATCACAAAGGTGGCAGGAAGTGGTTTCTGAATTTAATAGACGTTTTCGAGTGCCGTTTAAGGTTATTCTTAATAATAAAGCTAATTTTCTTTTAAAAGATGAAGCTCCCAGCTTGTCATTCGAGTATTCTAGAGGAAAAGATGATACAGTTCAAACTTCAATACTTGGAAAAAATGATTTAATGATTTCACTGAGTATAGGAGAAAAACGTGCATTATATCTGTTGTATATTCTTTTTGACCTAGAAAGGATTAGACATCAGGCAATAACAGGTGCGGCAAAATTTTTAATAATTGCTGATGATATTGCTGATTCATTTGATTATAAAAACAAATATGCAATTATTGAGTATTTAAGAGATCTATCGAATGACAATGGTATTGACTTATTGATGCTTACCCATAATTTTGATTTCTATAGAACTGTAAAATTACGGCTGGGAATTTGTCGATCCAATTGCTTAATAGCTCAAAAAACTCCTGATGGAATAATTTCAATGACTACATTTAGATATCAAAAAGATTTTTTTAAAAATGTTATTATCGACAAAATTAAGAATGTACAACTTGACTCTGATGAAAAGAAGAAACTATTAATAGCGAGCATACCATTTTATCGGAACCTGAGTGAGTATAGCGGAAAGGATGATGATTATTTAAAACTAACTTGCTTTATGCACTTGAAAACTACACCAATCAACACGGATACGGCAAAACTTTCAGATGTATGGGATGTTATAAAACAATATCTTGAAAATGCACCGATGAGTGGAGCTGATGAAGAATATTTTGTTGCATTACAACGAATAGCATCTCAAATAACTACAGAATTGACGGATGGAGTATCGCTTGAGAATAAGGTAATTATTGCTATAGCAATCAGACTTTATGCCGAAAAGTTTTTAAAGAGAAAGCTAATAGAGAATAGCCAGCCATATGCAGATAGTACCAATAACCAAACTAGAGAGTGGTTTAATCAAGCTAAGCCATATCTTTCGACTGAGGAAATAAACATTATTGAAGATGTTAATCTTATTACTCCAGAAAACATACACTTAAATTCATTTATGTATGAACCGATTATTGATATTTCTGATTGGACCTTAAAAGAGCTATACAAGACAATATCAGCTTTATAAAATGCAATTAACTTTTAAATTATAGTAATAAAAAAGCCTTGTGCATAGAAACAAGGTTTTTTGTTATATAAAAGACAGGAGGAGCAGGAATATGAAAGTAAAAGAAATCGGGAACCTGACAACAGATCCAAACTACGGTGAGAAAGGAGATGTGAAGTATTGTAATTTCAACATTGCTATCAACAATCCATTCAACAAGGACGATACCGAATTTGTAAAGGTATCAGCATTCGGCAAGCAGGCAGAATCATGTAGGGACTATCTGCAGAAAGGCTCTCAGGTATGCGTCGAAGGCAAGATGAAAGCAGGAGCATACATTGATGGACAGGGAGAAGCACAGGCTACGCTTAATATCAATGCGAGTGAAGTACAATTCCTGAATCGTATCAAGCAGCGTGAAGGGCAATCGGAAATTGATAATGCATTGCGTAGTTCCAGCGCAAATAACGCCCGAAATACGCAAAACCAAACCCAAGAGATGACAAGATAACTCACTGGCACACATAGTGTATGCCTAAGAATACAGATGGCTCCCACTATGTCCGACACTTTTTGAATGCAATTACCACTAACTGCCAATATCGTCACCCACAGTGTATACCAGTAATTAATGGAGGCACCCATTGTGTATGACAGGGCGGTTTTTTCATGCAATCTGATGAAAAATCTGAGCAAATAATCAATCAAATATAGTTGAAATACAGCGGATTGTTTTTTCGGTTTGTATGAAATCCATATTTTAAGAACCAATCGATTGGGAACCTGAAAATTCAGGTTATTGTACCAGACCAACTAAGCATTTGTCAAGAGAAAATCAAAAAAAATAAAATATTAGATGATAATCAGTATCTTTTGCATTTGTCTGGGTTCATCCAGTAAATTATCTAATATAAAACGCTTAATATCAGAGGAGGCGATAAAAGGCATCGGAAAACAATCATTCTTAAACAAAGTCTCAAAAGTTACGAGTTGAGTTGATTAGTAAGCTATAGAGAAAAAGCAAAGAAACTAATTAAATACAACAAAATCTAATGCAAAAGCGTATTATGCTGCTGGTTTACTTGTAGTAAAACGCATAGATTCACGGTGTTGTTGCGGCAGCCGTATTTCAAACGGCTTCTGGTGCTTAAGCACAGAGAAGATATAAGAAACCATCTTGCGCATAGCAGCACATCTTGCAACTTTCGGCGGTTTGGATTCCTTTTTCTTGTTGTAGTATTGAGCGAGTACAGGATTAATTGGATCAACGGTTCTCATAGGATGAACAGCAACATGAGTGCACATATCGAGAATAGCTCTAATATGGGATGAACCTCTTTTACTTATCTTGTTACCAGTTGATGTGAATAACCCTGATTGACTTGTGCCGGGATCAAGACCGCAAAAAGCAACCATTTGCTTAGCTCCCTTAAAGGACGTGAAATCGCCTATTTCAGATAGTATAACGGTTGCAGAGTATCTACCAATGCCAGGTATTGTTGTGAGAAGCTCTACGTTGTGATTAATAAATTCATTACTTGAAGAAAGATGATCAATCACTTTTTCTAAAGCTTTAATGTTCTCAATGAGAGATTGCAGCATATTAGCTTGTGCTTTAATGAGGATATCAAAAGAAGGACGATCAATGCATATTTCTATAGCCTGATTGGCGATATCAATGAGCGAAATAGCCTTTTTGAGGCCGTATGTGGACTTTTTACCACGTTTTGCACCAATCCCTATAACCTTGCTCAGCTGTCCTCTCTGTACCGATAGAACGTCTTTAGGCGTTGGATATAGGGATAACAGTGCTAGAGAAGAGCCGCCGTATATGCGGCTGAAAAGCTTAGCATATCCCGGAAAGGCTTGGTCTAGAAAGGCAGTAAGTTTATTAACATAGCTGCTGCGAAGCTTAATCAGTTTTCTGCGTTCCCTGCATAAATCTCGTATATCCAGCAACTCAGCACATATGGTTTTGGTGGGGTTTATGCTTTGAAGCCGGTAAAGCTGAGCAATCTTTAATGCATCTGCCTTGTCATTTTTGACCTTGCGGATTTTGAAGTTATTGATAGCATGAGACTGCATTGGATTTATTACGATCACATCATAACCGTTCTTTTTATAGAACTGTTCAAGTAAGCGATGGTAATGTGCTGTGGATTCCATAACAATGACAGGTTTATCATTATAGGTGTGATTCGCTTCTTCTAAGAAAGTTAGAGACCTCTTCATGCTCGTTATATCGTGATAGATTTTAACACGAGCATAAATGGTATTATCCGGTGCCAAGATGCACATGTCACTAAAATATTTACTTACGTCAACACCCGCTACAAGCTTATTATTCATATCGACTCCTTTATTTGTTTTGGATGATACTCAGTCATTCTCAATTAGGATCAATATGCTGGCTTGTTACACGGGTAATCAATAAAACTGAACCCAACCAACTGAATCAATGAGTTCCTATTAGAATGAGTGGAAAGTCTGAACCTAGGGTAATTTCTAACAAACTGAAAACCCAGCAAGCACGAGTTCCATATCATCATCCTGTGATTCATTATATAACATTGGCTGGGTCAGTCTTATTACCCTAGAACTATAGCAAATACTGTACCGGCAAGCACGGCATTTGTATTGACAAATGCCCTCTTGCAATGGAGTTTGCACTCCCTTGTACCCACTTAGCGGCAGCGAGGCTGCTTAGAATAATTAGAAAGGAGCTCCCATGAGAAGCCGAAGCCAGCCATTTACCTTTTATATGAACAAAAAGGAATTAGATCATTTTGATAAACAGGTAAAGCTTTCAGGATTGACAAAATCAGAATTTCTTCGTCAGCGAATTAAGAATGTTGATATTAAACCCAGACCACCTGATGAATATATCGAGATATATAAACTGCTATCCAATCTCGCCAATAATATAAACCAAATTGCAAAGCACGCAAATGCCACAGGATATATCGATCCGCAGCAAATGGATGCAGCAGTAATCCTAATCAGAAAATGTTGGGAGCGCATAGAAGATTTATAAATGGCGTATACAAAAATACTGGTTATAAAATCGAGATTGGATGTGCGTGTTAATTATGCGATAAACGAAGAAAAGACGAGTTTGGATTTTTCACTCCAATATGCTTTGAACGGAGAAAAAACAACAGACGACAAAGTTTTATATGAAAGCACAGTAAACTGCGTAAAGGGCAGCGCATATCAAAATATGATGAAGGTGAAGAAGCGACATCATAAAGAAGGTGGTGTGTTGGGCTACCATATTATTCAGTCATTTAAGCCGGATGAAGTAACTCCAGAACAAGCTCATGAAATTGGTGTAGAGTTTGCACGTAAATGCTTTGGCGATAAGTATCAAGCGGTTATCGGAACACATTTGGACAGAGCGCACTATCATAATCACATCGTCATCAATTCAGTTTCGCTAATCGACGGAAAGAAATACAGGAATGATTTTAAAGATTATTTTAGAGACATTCGAGGTATTTCGGACGGTTTGTGCAAACAGTATGGTTTATCAGTAATTAAAGAATATGAATCAGATAAATCACTGACATATATCGAATGGCTTGCCCGACAAGAATTACGAACATCATGGCAGACTATAATCCGTGCTGATATCGATGATTGTGTGAAGCTGGCATATAGCTACGGTAACTTTATTACTCTGATGGAGCATAAAGGCTATGGTATTAAGCAAGGGAAATACATATCTTTTCGCCCATACGGCAAAGAACGTTTCTCGAGAGGATACAAGTTAGGTGAAGAATACAGCCAGGACAATATAAGGAACCGAATTGAAGGCAAAGACTTAAAGCTGGAATTGAGTGAGGTAAGTAACTACGCAAAACGAAAACAGAACAGCCTATATCCCAGAGGCGAGATAAAAGGAATTAGAGCACTATATGCCCATTACCTTTACCTCATGGGTTTAGTACAAAAGAACGAGCTGCCTGACAGGGCAGCTTTTGTGTTAAAGGAGGACTTATTGAGATTTGAACGGATGACAAAAACATACCAGTTCATAACTGACCGGAATCTCGATACTGTTGAACAAGTGCAAGACTACAAATCTAAATGCTATCAGACAATCGAAATGTTAAAAGAAGACCAGATGAAAAGTAAAAACATCTCTCGCAAGAAAGAAAAGCTATATAAAGCTCTGACTACTATTAGAATGCTTGAAAAGCCGCATCAGCTTTTTCTGGAAGGCTATACAGAGATGAAAAAAGAGCATAACGAATACCTTGGAGCTTTAGAAGTGTTAAAGTCAGCAGGATACAAAACGGAACAACAGTTAAATGAACTGGAAAAAGAAAAGAGCGATATTACTAAGGTAATCGCTCGGAACGCAAATCACATACGTCATTTTAGATATGAAATTCGTATGTGTAACAACGCACTTGCTGAAAACGAGCAAATTGAAAAGAAAATCCGGAAAGTGGAACAACAGCGAGAAGCAACAAAACATAGAGAGGAGAAACAACATGAGCCAAGTAAGCGGTGATGCCACAGACAGAGTTGTAAAACTTTTGATTGACGGTGTTGAAGTAATGGTCAGGCTGACCGGAAGTGGCGCTAAAAACCTTGCCACTGCGCTTTATGCCTATTATAACGGCGAGAAAAAGGTTAAAGGTGCAACAAACCTTAATAAGCTATTAAAAAGCGGAAAGGAGCTTCAGATATTCAGGCTTGCCGAAGAAGACCTAAAAGATTTCAAAGTGCAGGCGACTAAATACGGGGTTCTATTTTCAGCAATAAAAGATACCCGTGCCGATGATGGTTTTGTGGATATATTCATCAAGAAAGAGGATATATCAAAGGTCAATCACGTGCTTGGAAGGATGGATTATAATCAACTTTCGCACGAGCCTGCTAAAGAAGAAAAAACGAAAGCACAGGAAGAACCAAAAAAAGAAAGTCCGCAGCGGACAAGCTCCAATACGCAAAAATCCAGCTTAAAGCACGAAAGGGGTGATATTCAAAATATCGTAAAAGAAATCAATAATGGTAATTTTGATAATCTTTCACCGGAGAACTGGAAAGCGTATCTTGTATTTAACAGTCAGCTTTATGCGTATTCTCAGGGTAATAAGCAGCGTATATTTGAGCAGAATCCGAACGCCTCTGCGGTTATGAGTAAAACTAAATGGCGTGAGCTGGGACGTTATCCGAAACAAGGTGCCAAAGGAATCCTAATTACCATGCCAGAATATGAAAACGGAAACCGTACCGGAAATTTTATAGATGTTAAAGTATATGATATTTCTGAAACTTATGGCAGGAATATTTCGAGATCAAGTTATTCTGTGGTTCTTGAAGACAATTCGCCGGAAATGAAATCAGAGATTGAGCGCTTAAAAGTTTCTTCGCCGGTTCCCGTTGAAGTTAAGAGTGATTTGGAAACGGACAGTTTCTATAGCACGGAAGACAAGAAAATATATATCCGAAATGATATTGCTGACAGCGAAACATATAAAGCATTGTGTAGAGAAACTCAGTATGCAAAAGCGCATTCATTGCAAGGAGAAGAATACGACAGAGCCAATACACGCTTTACTGCTGAAAGCGTAGCGTATTCAATGGCAGTTAAGTACGGAGTTGATACCAGTGATTTCCGTTTCGATTGTATTCCTGACCCTATTAACGGACTTGATGGCAAAGATGTCGGAGAACTTATTGATACAGCTGTTTCGGCAGCAAGTACAGAGATCAAAAAAGCGGAAAACAATCTGGAACAGTTTAAATCCAAAGAGAATCCTTCAGTCAAGAAAGATTTAAGCGCCCATAAGCAGGCGATTGAAAGAAACACTTATAAATCCGGCGAAAAGCAGCGGATGCCCAAAGCAGGCAAAGGAAAGGAGCGGTGATATGGAAGGTCAAATGCAGAAAGCAGCAATCAAAGATTTATATGGAGAGCGAAAAGAACTCGTCAGGAACCAGCAGGACACAAGTGAGATTGACCGACAAATTGATAATGTTCTAGGTCGGGTAACGCTACATAAGAAAAGTGACAAGGTTATCAGCCTTTTTGACGGTGAAACTCAGAACCAGATTTCTAAGGGCGGAAAGTTTGAATCTGAACATGGTGCATTTACAATTGAAGATATTGATGGGGATTCCAATATAAAAGTCAATGGGAACTGGCATCATAAATTCGAATTTGAACCGGCTACTGTTCTTAGGTATAAGTCGAATGAAAAGAGTATGGAGCGATGAAAAAACCGCAGAACAAATTATTAACCACGCTGATGTGGCTTTTTTTATATGTTCCTTTAGTTTGGCTGGCGGTACTGTTTTCTTCAAACTATCAAAGCGGTGTATCAATCTTAGAGCTTATACCGGAGTTGACAAAAGCGCTTGAGAACCCTCTGGTATTCCAAACGAATGAATATACTTTGGATTTTGTTCTTGTGTTCAGTCTCATATTCGCTATTGGCATAGCCGCATATTATTCAAGTTATGCAAAGCGCAGAATGGGCGAAGAACATGGCAGCGCTTCATGGGGAAATCCGAAAGGGGTGTGCAAACAGTTTTCACAGGATATGGATACAGACAGATTGTTCACGAAACATGTTCGGCTGGGATTGGATGGATATAAGCATAAGCGTAATTCAAATACGCTTGTAATCGGTGGCTCCGGAGCAGGGAAAACCAGAGGTTATGCGCTGCCGAATATCATGCAATGTAACAGCTCATTTGTCATTACCGACCCAAAAGCCGAGATTCTAAGAACAGTCGGCAATCTTCTGGTTAAAGAAGGTTATGATATCAAGGTTGTAGATTTGATTAACTTTGAAAGGTCCAATCATTACAATCCGTTCAAATATATTAACGACGAAAAGGATGTGATTAAGCTCATTAATAACCTTATAAGGAACACAACTCCCAAAACAGCGGCTCAAAGTGAGCCATTCTGGGAGAAAAGCGAAACAGCATTGCTTCAGGCGCTTATGTTTTACCTGCTGAATGAAGCGCCGCCTGAGGAGCAGAACTTTGGGATGGTCATGACCATGATAGAACATGGAAGCGCAAGCGAAAATGATGAACAGCATGTAAGCCCATTAGACTTATTATTTATGGCACTTGAAACTGAAAAGCCAAATTCAATTGCTGTTCGTCAGTATGCGGTATTTAAGCAGGCTGCCGGGAAGACAGCGAAATCTATTTTAATATCATGTGCTGTAAGATTGGCGGCGTTTAACCTTGAGCAAATCAGAAATATCACCAATAATGACGAATTGGATGTAGCGAGTCTCGGTACAAAGAAAACAGCGCTTTTTGCAGTAATCCCTGATAATGACACGACATTCAATTTTTTAATTGGTCTCCTTTATACGCAGATTTTTCAAGTGCTGTATTATGAGGCAGATCATAAGCATGGTGGAAGATTACCTTGCCATGTTCATTTTATGCTTGATGAGTTCCCCAACGTCGCATTACCAGAGGAGTTTGATAAGTGCCTTGCCACAATGCGTTCAAGAAAAATATCCGCTTCTATAATCGTACAGAACTTAGCACAGCTCAAAAGCATGTTTAAAGGCGATCATCATTTATGGGAAACCATAAGCGGTAACTGCGACAGCATGCTCTTTTTAGGTGGGAATGAACAAAGTACGCATGACTATATTTCGAAAATGCTCGGTAAAGCTACGATCGAATCACGCTCCTACGGACAAAACAAGGGACGTAACGGTTCATATTCAACAAACAAGCAAATTATCGGCAGAGAGTTGTTACTGCCAAATGAGATCAGGGAGGTAGATAACGATTACGGCTTGCTTTTCATACGGGGAGCGAAGCCGGTGTGGGATAAGAAATATGAGATAAGTAAACACAGAAATAATGAATTTACGACAAACGGTAAAGGCTCACCATATATCCATGTGCATCGGGAAATCCAAACAAAAGCATTCAAAGAGTTTGATTTCGAGAACGCACATCACTATATCATTTTGGAATAAAGAAAGGAACATTTATTATGAAACTCAAGAAAAGAACAAAACACATCCTTATTGCAACTGCCATAATGGCAGTTTTTTTATTGACCACGACAACCGCATTTGCGGCTGATGAAGACCCTCTGCAAGTTGTTAATAACTTGTCCGATTTTATTTTCGGTATGATACGTGCGATTGGAGTAATACTTGTTGGCTTTGGTATTGTCCAGATAGGTATGAGCTTAAAATCGCACGACCCAAGTCAAAGGTCTAATGGATTTCTTACCTTCTTTGGCGGCGTTGTGATAATGTTCGCTAAAGAAATCCTGACTCTTATTACAGGAGGCTGAAAAATGGAATGGAACAAGGAACCCTCTTTTTCTATTGAATCGGAGGGTTTCTTGTTCATCACTGGGAGGTGAAAGAAATTTGGGGATATTAGATAACCTGGAGAATGCTCTGCAAACATGGAACGAAAAATTAGCGGAGATATGGGGATTGCTAACTCAATCTCCGCAAAGCTTTCGTGGCGGCGGTATATGGGATGTGATCGTTGGTATCAATGGCGCTTTACAGGCGATAGGATATGCGCTGTTAGTGTTGTTCTTTGTTGTAGGCATGGTAAAATCAACAACCAACTTACAGGAAATTAAAAGACCGGAAGTTGCACTTAGGCTGTTTATACGTTTTGCACTTGCAAAAGCTGCGGTAACTTGGGGGATGGAGATATTAACGAGTATTTTTTCAATTACACAAGGAATCGTTCAAACAGCAGGGGGAAGTGTCGGGATTGCATCAGAAGCAACATTGCCAAGCGAGATGGTTGACGCAATAAACGGGCTGGGTTTTTTCGCCAGCATTCCAATATGGGCTGTGAGCCTGCTTGGATCATTATTTATAATCATACTGTCATTTATGATGTTAATGACGGTATATGGACGCTTCTTTAAGCTATACTTGTACACCGCTATAGCACCAATACCTTTATCCAGTTTTGCAGGAGAAGGAACATCGTCAATTGGGAAAGCGTTCGTTAAAAGCTATGCTGGCGTCTGCCTGGAAGGTGCAATTATTGTACTGGCGTGTGTGATATTTTCGGTCTTTGCCGCATCACCGCCGAACGTAGATATGAGCATGTCGGCTAGTAAAATCGTTTGGGCTTACATGGGTGAACTCGTCTTTAATTTGCTCGTTTTAGTAGGTACAGTGAAAATGTCGGATAGAATCGTGAAGGAGATGTTGGGGCTTTAAATTATCACGTGATTAAGGAGAAATATAATGGAGATTAAAATACCGAGAGAGGTAAGGAAATATAAAGAATCAATTTTCTTTGGGCTGTCAATGAGACAGTTTTTTTGTAGTGCGGTTGCAGTTGGAATTGCAGTACTTGCATATTTCGGACTGCGTCAATATCTAGGGAATGAAGGTGTTTCATGGGTGTGTATATTAGTTGCATTGCCCGTTGCGTTGATTGGATTTTTAACATATCACGAAATGACTTTGGAACATTTCATTTTGGCATGGATAAAATCTGAATGGCTTATGCCAAAGCAGCTATATTTCAAGAGCGACAACTATATGTTCTTTGCATACAAGCAGCACAGGATGGAAAGAAAATATGCCTTGGAGATAAACAAAAGGCAACACAGTTTTGCAAACATTAAAAATATCGGAGGTATACGAAAAGATGTCTAATACATTCAGAAAGATAAGGCAAGCCGAAAAAGAAGGATTGAAAATTCCAAAAAGTGTACAGCAAGCCATCCCCATCACGAAAGTGTATGAGGATGGTATTTTTAAAGTGGGGAATAATTTTTCAAAAACTATGCGGTTTACGGACATAAACTATCGTGTAGCATCCAAAGACGACCAGATGGATATGTTCCTGAAATACTGTGATCTGATTAACAGCATTGACAGTGAGGCTGTCACAAAGATTACAATCAATAACCGGCGGTTAAACAAAAAGGATTTTGAGCAACGTATCCTACTGCCTGAAAAGGACAATTTCTTGGATAAGTACAGGCAGGAGTATAACGAGATGCTATTGGAAAAGGCTACAAAGTCCAGCAATTCCATGGTCCAAGAGAAATACATCACTGTTTCCTCTGCAAAGAAGAACGTGCTTGAAGCCAGAGCGCTGTTTTCTAGGCTCACAACGGATATTTCCTCACACATGTCCAAACTGTCTAGCAGAACGCTGGAATTGGACGCTGAGGAGCGCCTGCGAATATTCCATGATTTCTATAGAATTGGTGAAGAAACCCATTATCAATTTGATTTGAAGCAGTCAATGCGTAAAGGACATGATTTCAGGGATTATATATGCCCGGATAGTATGGAGTTTGATAAAAACTATACTAAGATAGGCGATAAGTACTGCCGCACTTTCTACATGCGTGAGTTTGCATCGTTCATAAAGGACAGTATGATAACCGAGTTTATGGATTTGCCAAAGAATATGATGCTGTCCATTGACATGCTGCCTATTCCTACAGATGAAGCGGTGAAGATAATCAACAAGCTTATACTTGGTACTGAAACCGACAAAGCGAGATTCACTAGAAAACAAACAAACAACGGTAACTTTACAGCGGATATACCTTATGACCTTGAACAACGAAGTAAAGAA
The DNA here is from genome assembly GCA_963666505.2 of Christensenellaceae bacterium. GTDB lineage: Bacteria > Bacillota > Clostridia > Christensenellales > SZUA-584 > JABGQS01. The sequence continues at coordinate 1,430,878 of CAXXXL010000003.1, forward strand.
CTTCATGAATTTATGGATGATCTAACGTCAAGAGACCAGCGCATGTTGTTTGCGACTGTAACCATTGTTATCATTTCAGACAGTCTTGAAGAACTGGATGAGGATACGGAAAGTATACTCTCTATCGGAAGAAAGCATATCTGCCAGTTTACTTCATTGACATACCAACAGACAGAGGGGTTGTATACCGTTCTTCCTTTCGGACTTCATAAGCTGCCGTTCAAATGGCGCACGTTAACGACTGAGAGCACAGCTGTGCTAATGCCTTTTAATACTATGGATATACAAGATGAAACCGGTATCTATTATGGAATCAACGTGATATCTAAAAACCTGATTCTTGCTGACAGGCGTAAACTGCTAAATGCTAATGGCTTTATCCTTGGTGTTTCAGGCAGCGGCAAGTCGTTCAAAGCTAAGGAAGAGATGACAGCGCTCATGCTTCGTGACGATGTAGATATTATTGTAATTGACCCAGAACGAGAGTATGGAAACCTCTTTCTTTCAATGGGAGGTGAAGTTATACATATTTCAGCCGGAAGCAGGAACCACATCAACGCAATGGCAATGAGTGAAGGGTATGGTGATGATGAAAATCCGATAATCCTAAAAAGCGAGTTTATACTTTCTCTTGTGGAGCAGCTCGTAGGCACAGGGAAGCTAAATGCAAAAGAAAAAAGTATTATCGACCGATGCACAGCTAATGTCTACAGAGAATATATAACTAATGGATTTACTGGAACGCCGCCTACGCTCAAAGAATTTAGGCAGGAACTGCTTCGCCAGGATGAACCGGAAGCTCGTGAAGTTGCTCTAGCTATTGAGCTATTTACCGATGGCAGCCTTGATACCTTTGCAAGGCAGACTAACGTTAATGTTAACAGTCAATATATTGTGTACGATATTAAGGATTTGGGTAAGCAGCTTAGAACAATAGGTATGCTTGTAGTTCTGGATAATATTTTTAACCGAATCACTGAAAACAGGGCTAAAAAACGCAGCACCTTCATCTTCATTGATGAGATTTATTTGCTTTTCCAGAATGAATATTCAAGCAACTTCCTTTTTGAGTTATGGAAACGTGTCAGAAAATACGGAGCATGTGCTACAGGAATAACGCAGAACGTCAGCGATCTGCTTGTTTCACATACAGCAAGAACGATGCTGGCAAACAGCGAGTTTTTGCTTATGATGAACCAAGCGCCAACGGATAGAATTGAACTGGCTAATTTGATTAATATAAGTGAAGCACAGCTATCTCATATAACTGATAACGAAAAGGCTGGGATTGGCTTACTGAAGTATGCAGGCAGTATCGTGCCATTCGAGGACGAGTTTCCAAGGCATACGAAACTGTACTCATTAATGTCGACAAAGTTATCCGAGATCTCGGATAACTTGTTATGTGAAGCTTCACATAACAAGTTGAGTTAATAGATTTTTTATTGCCATCTGCATGTTGTTGTGATAATATTAATTTAAATAAACACGCAGCGTGGTGATTGGTATGAACTATGATTTTGTTTCATATATAGAGAACAAAACAAATGAGTTTCTTAATAATGCAACTAAACAACAACGTAAGAAGATCGGACAATTTTTTACACCTGCAAAGATTTCGGCCTTTATGGCTAATCTATCTATGGTGTCAAAACCAGTGATAAATGTTTTGGATGCAGGGGCTGGCAGTGGTATATTAGCTGCCAGCCTAATCCGAAAAATATCAACTGATAATAATGTAAAAAGTATCAACATTGATTTATATGAGAATAACTCAGAGATTCTCCCTTTGTTGAGAAGTAATATGATATATATTGTTGGTGAGTTAGAGAAGGTTGATATTAAACTAACATTTTCTATATTAAACGACAACTTCATTATTGAAAATAAACTGTCGTGGACAGGGTTATATCCAAATGATAAATATGATATTGTTATTTCAAATCCGCCTTATAAAAAAATAGCAAAAAAAGATGCCGAATCTCAAATGATGCCGGAAGTAGTATATGGGCAGCCTAATCTATACTTTTTGTTCATGGCAATGGGGAGTAGGCTACTAAAAGAAAACGGCGAATTTATTTTCATAGTCCCAAGAAGTTTTACGAGTGGCTTATATTTTACCAAATTCAGAAAATGGTTTCTAAATGAAATGGAGTTATCTCATTTGCATCTATTTTTATCTAGAAAAAACGTTTTTAAACAGGATAAAATATTACAAGAAACAGTTATTTTGAAAGCCATAAAGCGAAAGAGAGTCGCAAAACATATAGTTATTTCCGAAAGTAATGGAATTAGTAATATAGAACACTCAGATACTTTTAGTGTTCCATATGATGTTTGTGTAGATGTTGGAGTGAACTCTTTTATTTATCTTCCAACAAGTAATGATGATACAGAAATACTTGAACTGATGAAGCAATGGAATGGTACTCTTGTGGAAAACGGATATAAAATGAAAACAGGTACAGTTGTAGACTTCAGAGCCAAGGAATGGCTTTTAAAAGAAGAAGAGGAGACTACAATCCCGTTATTATGGGCATACAACTTTAATTACACGCAAGTTAAATTTCCAATCAATGTTGATGGTAAGCCACAATACTTAATTTCTTGTGAAAAAACAAGAGGGCTTATTATGCCGAATCAAAACTATCTTCTTCTAAAAAGATTTACTTCCAAGGAGGAAATTAAAAGACTTCAATGTGTAATGTATAAGAAAAAAGATTTTATCAAATATGCAAATATCAGCACAGAAAATCACATTAACTACATAACAAAAGAAGAAGGGGAATTATCTGAAGTAGAATTATATGGGTTATACATATTATTTAATTCAACTATCTTTGATAAGTATTTTCGTTTGTTAAATGGATCTACACAGGTAAATGCTAATGAGATTAACTCAATGCCCTTTCCGAATAAAGATGATGTGGTTGAGATGGGTAAAATAGCTATGGAAAAGGAAGTACTGAACACAAAAGTATGTGATTTAATCTTATCAAATAAATACAATCAACCATTACTTAAGAATATAGCTATGTAGGAGAATAAATATGGGAAAACTTGAAGAAGCAAAAGGGATTTTAGCTGCGATAGGTATGCCTACTGGCCAAACAAATGACAGAAGTGGGTATGTATTATTAGCTCTGGCAGATATAAAGGAAGATGATCTGTGGAAAAATGCTAAAGCACCAGCTTTGCGTATAGTTGATACTATGAGTTTTATGGCAGATAATTATGGTAAAATATATAAACCTAATACAAGAGAGACAATACGTAAAGACACTATGCATCAGTTTGTAGATGGAGCAGTGGCAGAAAGGAACTCCGGTTCACAGAATAGACCAACAAATAGCCCTAAATATAGTTATTCACTGACAAAGGAAATGCTTACGTTAATAAAGAGTTATGGAACGAGTAGGTGGCAAGACGAATTGAAAACCTTTATAGATACGCAAGGCTCTTTGATTGATAAGTATAGCCAAAAAAGAGAATTATCAAGAGTTCCTGTTAAGGTAAAAGATAAAACGATTTTGTTAAGTGCCGGTAAGCATAATAAACTGCAAAAAGCCATTATTGAGGAATTTGCAGAACGATTTGCAAAAGGTTCAGAAATTTTATATATGGGCGATACAGAAGATAAGTATTTAATAAAGAACGATGAGGTCTTGAACGATTTAGGTATCGTCATAAAAGAGCATGATAAGCTTCCTGATGTTGTTCTTTATAGGGCAAATAAGAATTGGATATATTTTATTGAGGCGGTTACCAGCGTAGGTTGTATTACAGTTAAAAGAATGAACGAGATAGAAGAAATAGCAAAAAACTCATCATGTGGGAAGGTATATGTTTCAGCATTTCTAAATAACACAATATTTAGAAAGTTTATGAATGATATAGCATGGGAGACTGAAGTGTGGATAGCTGATAAGCCAAATCATATGATACACTTTAATGGTGATAAGTTTATCGGTCCGAGATAATAACAAAGAATAATATATAATGTGTCTTAGCACGGGAATATCTCTCGTGTTTTTTTGTACCCAAAAATCGAAAGGAGAGATCCATGAAACCACCTAAACAAAAACCAAAAATGAGCCCCCAAAAGACTCTTAATAAATCTATCCGTACTTTAGGCGGTGTAAAAAGTGGTGTAAGTAAATCAGCCAAGACTGCACACGAAGGGAAAAGAACGCATCGGAAACTTACAGAACAAATGCCTGGCCAAGAAAAGTTTCATAGACCTGAAGAATACATGACTAATAAGGCTGCGGAGAAAACAGGATATGCTGCCAGAAAAGCCAGTGGTAAAATCACCGGAAAAGCAATCGAGGCAATTCGAAGTAAAATCAAAAAGGCAGCTGGGAAACAGGCGAAAAAAGGGTTTGATACCTCTAAACGAACAACAAAGGCAACAAAAAAGACAATCAAGACTACTAAGAAAGGAGTAAAGACAGCTGCAAAAACAGCTCAGAAATCAGCTAAAGCAGCAAGAAAGGCTGCAGTGGCTGCAAAGAAAGCTGCAGTATTAGCTGCAAAAGTAGTTAAAGCAACGGTTAAAGCGGTGATTGCAGCCGTGAAAGCTACAATTGGAGCGGTAAAAGGATTGATTACGATTATCGCAGCTGGCGGCTGGATAGTTATCGTGATTATTTTAATCATAGCTGTAATCATGCTGGTAGTCTCGTCGCCGTTTGGAGCCTTTGCTAATGAGAGTGATGGTGAAACACCTACTCTTTCCGAAGTTGTACAAGAGATAAATGGTGAATACACAGCTGCTATCAATAAAATAATTATAGATATTGGCGAAATCGATGGGATTATCATAGAAGGTGAAACAGCGTCATCAGGGTATTCGCCTTCCAATTGGATTGATGTTCTGGCAGTGTTTTCTGTTAAATCTACGATAAATGACAATCCGGATGAATATATGGATGTTGCAATCATGGATACAGAAAAGATTGAAGTATTAAAAGATATCTTCTGGCAGATGAATAGCATTGCATATGAAATTGAGGAGGAACCCGTACCCACACCAGAGCCAACGCCAAATCCTACGCAAGCTCAAAACCCAACACAAACAGCTGAAATATCGCCAACGCCTGAGCCGACTCCTGAAGTTATTAGAACGCTTATTATAACTATGGCGAGCAAGACATATATTCAAGGCTCGGAGATTTATGATTTTACGGATGAACAATATAAAGTTTTAGAAGAAATGATGTCCCCGCAATATATTGCGATGTATATGGAACTGTGCGGTATGGACACCTTCAATGGATTAACGCCTGAACAGCTGTCTAATTTAATAAACGAGCTTCCTGAAGGAGAACTAGGCTCTGTGATCGTAGAGTATGCACTTACAAGGCTTGGACATCCTTATTCACGTCAATTAAGGGCACAGGGGAATTATGTTGACTGCAGTTATTTCGCCAGATGGTGCTATCAGCAAGCAGGTGTAAGCCATTTTACTGCAGGAACAGCAGCGGAACAGGCAAGATACTGTGTTAACAACAATTTATGCATTTCAAAAAGTGACTTGCAGATCGGTGACTTAATTTTCTGGTCATTTCATACAAACGGGCGATTCATGGATATAACGCATGTTGGTATTTATGCCGGCAACGGATATGTAATAGACGCAAGCAGTTATCGTGGCATGGTTGTATACAGACCGATTTTCGGAGAATCAAGTATTGTTGTTTACGGAAGGCCACACGTTTTGAATTAAGGAGGAAAGAATGAATTATAAAAAGTGTTTTGCGGCGATTGCTATTGTGGCTATCGCTGCGTGTGCAGTTTTAGGAATTGTTTTTATAGAAAGATTCAATCTGGAAGAGGGTTTTAAGTTAACATCAAAATCTAATAGTTCGGTTGAAGCAACACAATATATTGCAAAAAGCCAAGAAGATAACCAGGTAAGTGAAATCGGTATTTCAGAAGAGTCAGAAAAAGAATATGAACCAATCACAACGGAAACACCAATCGACATGCAAATAGTTACTTCATCGAATAAAGTTACTGAGTCAGAGGTTTTTGCTAAGATAACAATAAAGACTTGCGAAAAAACTGGCACATATACGGTTATGTCTGATGTAAATGAAAGAACTCTGAAAAATAATATAGGGTGGTTACCATCCTCTTCGTTGCCAGGGGAGGACGGACTTTGTGTGTTGATGGGGCATAGAGATACTGATTTTAAGATACTTCAAGACAAAAAAATTGGGGATGAGATAATAATTGAATATGGAGAGTTAGTTTTTGTTTATACAGTAACAAAAGTTGAGGTTGTTGACAAAGATAATGAGCTTCGATTCTCTGTGATGCCTGGTGCAAATCTCGTTTTGGTAACGTGCTATCCATTTCATTATGCCGGACATGCGCCACGTAAGCTTGTTGTTTTCGCAAAAAAATGCCAATTATCTAACTGATATTTCAATCAATAAACATAACCTACACGCTCTACTGTATATGTTGTTTTTCTATCGGTAGAGTGATTCTATATTGCTTGCAAATGGGAAAATAGATAATAGTAAATTATATAAAATTTCGAAATTAAGTAGAAAAGTTGCAAAAGTTATAATTTACTTAAAACTATTATTGCACTATTATAGAATAAAGGATGAATATAAGTGGATTTTTCTATTTTAATAATAATTCACTAGTTACTGCTTTATTCTTGGACTTAACACTCTCAGTATAGTATCTAACACAAGCTTATTTTAATAGTAGTTCATTGATATACATAACATAAGTCTGGAGTTGATATCTTAAATTTGTCTCAAACATAAAGCGAGATTTTTAGAACAAGAAATCTAAACATTAATATGCATGTCTACACTTACTGAAAGATAATATTTTAAAAAGGAGAGATGATTATGAGTAAAAGAATTTTGTCTTATTTGTTGGTTTTCATAATGGTGCTTACGATTGCTGTTGGATCCAATATAATTACAGCTAACGCAGCAGACGTGACATTTGAAGCTGAGGGCGCATCATTTTATCATCAGATCGGTAGAACAGATGGAGATGGACACTCTGCAAATACCGCACAGGATAATGCAGGGTATATGCTTTATGGTCCATATACTACAAGCATTGGAACGGGAACTCATTCTTCGACATTTATGATGATGATAGATAATAATACTGCAGACAATTATAATGTTGTCAAGATTGATGTTTATAATGCAACTACCAGCACCGTGCTTGCTGAACAGACAATAACCAGACAGCAGTTTACATCAACGTTTACTTACCAGTATTTCACCTTGTCATTTAACAATCCGACAGCAGGGCAATCTCTTGAGTTCAGAGTCTATTGGTATGATACTGCATATATTAAAGTTGACAAGGTCACGATAAGTGCCCCTTTATACCAGGGGCTTACTTCTATAGATGATAGAGATGCGAGTGTATCTACAAGTGGCACATGGTCAACCTATAGTTATCAAGATGATTTCTGTGGAACTGAAACATTCTCGAATTCAAAGGGTGCTTATGCGCAATTGACTTTTACCGGAAATACAATTTTTGTAATTGGCAGGAAGCAGGCAAACTATGGATTAATGGATATTTTTATTGACGGGAAATTTATGGAGACCATTAATACGTATTCAAAAACGGCAGAACCACAAGCGATTATCTATGGTAACACAAAATTATCAACCGGAAGTCATACAATTAAAATTGTAGTTACAGGCGCTAAAAGCAGTGCGTCTACTGGGACTTATATTATAATTGACAAATTTGAATATGGAACTCTAAGCGGAGCTACTATACCGACAGCGAGTTCATCTAATGCAGTAACTGTTAGTCTATCTTCTTATTTTGATAATGATGACTTTAGCTATGATTCGGACAGAACTGATGGGGATGTCACAGGGGGATTGACTTTCCCAGCTGAGCTTGTCAGCAGTACTGTGACCCATGACGGAGCTTATTATTCGATGGGTTCCTTTACCGACGGTAACGACAATGCGGTAATATGTGATAAACAAACCATATCAGTAACAGAATCAAAGTACTCTTCAATAAGAATACTGCTGACATCTACAACAGGCGATACTACTGATCATCAAACAGGCAAATTTAGGATTGTTTATGAGGATGGCTCGTTTTCTGAGGGGCGTGTAACCATAGCAAAATGGACATCTACAGATGGGGATGCTTTAAATAACAAACCAACTGTTTTTACTACAACGCATCTTCATAGCAGTAGCGGGGATCAATCTACTTTTGGCCGTATATACTCAGCTTATCTGATCCCGACTCCTGGCAAAGTTGTTTCCAGTATTATATTACCGGATAATAACAATCTGCACGTTTACGCTATTACAATGTATAAAGGAGTCTATGTAGATCTTGGTGGAGACTTTAACGAAGATGTTTATAGTTATGATGAATTGAAGACTGATGGTGATTGCGGGGGCGGTTATACAATGTCTGCTGATCTCTTAAAAGAGAATTATACATATGGAGAATTCTCATATCAATTAGGGATCCCATTTGGATATGGGGCATTTACCAACATGAGAAATAATGCGGTAGAATGCAAAGGACAATTTGTGATTGTTCCTAGAGATAAATATTCTACAATAAATATAGCTGCTTTTGCGACATATGGGGATCAGTCGTCACAGTTATTCAGGATTTATTACTCTGATGGAACATATACAAATTGTTATGTAACGGTAAGTGATTGGTGTACAACAAGTTTTTCTGGAAAAACTGTGCTACAATCGATTTATCAACGACACTCTTCTTCAGGTGATGATTTCAGAGAAACATGTATATTACTTTATTCTATAAGTGCGACTACTAACAAAGTAGTTGAATACATTGAATTACCTGATAATAGTGATGTTCATGTAGTGTCTATGACACTTGATCCTGCTTCTGATACTGTGGAAACGTCGGTACTCTCCCCAAATCCCAGAGTTGCATCAACTACCCTGAGCACAATGGATATACCAGTAATAATTTATGATGTAACGGATTTTGGAGCGACAGAAGATGACGATACAGATGATGATACAGTAGCATTTCAGAATGCGCTGGCCGCAGCATACAGATGTGGTGGTGGAGTTGTTTTTGCTCCCGCAGGTGAATACAAACTATTAGGACATTTATCTATACCGGCGAATGTCACTTTAAGGGGGGATTGGGAAAGTCCCGAAAGTGAATCCGAAATCAGCGGAACTATACTTAAGTGTTATGAAGGAAAAGATGATGAGGATTGTGCTCCGTTTATTTCAACAAGTCAGGCTTCTGTAGTAAGAGATCTTAGTATCTGGTATCCGGAGCAGAACAGTATAGCCAATGTACACGAATACCCATGGACGATTGCTGCCAGATATGACACTATATATGGTCCTACTATTGAAAATGTAACATTAGTAAACTCATACAAAGGGATGGATATGTATTTTGGGTCGGGTAGTTACATTCATAATGTTTATGGTACGATTCTGAATCTCGGATTGTTTTATGATCGTATAGGAGATTTAACACGTCCTGAAACTATGCATTTCAGACCTAAGTATTGGGCTGACAGCGAATTAGGGACTCCTCCGAGCGAATCCTCAATAGAAAGTTATACGCAAAGTAATGCAACAGGTGTTATTGTGTTAAGAAACGATTGGGGATATTTTTACGATATCTATCTTGAAGGTTTTGAAACTGCTATGGAGTTTGACTATAATGTAGAACTGAACGCGGGTTATAACGGACAGATGATAGATTTGCATATAGAAGATTGTAAAATTGGGCTTCAGCTTGACAAGATAAATCAGACTGGCTTAATGTTAACTGACTGTATCATAAATACTACGGGGACTGGTAGTGTGTCAATTAATGCACCTTCCACATTTACTAGCGCTATGGTTTTACAGATGAATACTTGTAGTATTGGTGCGCCTGATGGAGTACCTGTCAAACTTGATGGAGCAGGTGTGATTTCGATGGCTCATTGTACGTTCACCGATTGGTCATCCTCACATAAGGCTATAGAAGCTACAGCGGGTACAGTAGTCGTTGATGGCTGTACTTTCCAAGTTGATAAACCAGATATAATCCTAGGGTCAAGTGTTAGTTCGGCTTCTGTAGTAGGAAATAGTTTTCTCAATAATACACCAAACATTACAAATCAGAGTACCGGAGATATAAAAATTGATACTACCACGTGCTCGCCTACTTGGATAGCCCAAGCGCCAACAAATCCTCAACTCGGAACGTATAGAAAGCCTGCAACAAATAACTTCTATAATGTGAAAAGCTACGGTGCTGTCGGAGATGGAACTACCAATGATACAAGTGCTTTCCAGTCAGCTTTGAATGCGGCTGCAACTGCAGGCGGAGGAACTGTATATGTACCTGCTGGCTACTATAAGATATCCACTCATTTGAGCGTAGGAGATGGTGTTGAATTGAGGGGTTGCAGCGATGGCCCGGTTCACTTCGGTACCACACCTAGAGGGACAGTGCTGCTTGCATATGAGAATCAGGGAAGTCCGGGAGGGACAGAGTTTATTTCCTTGTCAGATGATGCAGGGATCCGAGGTTTTGCAATTTACTATCCTAATCAATACTACAATAACGTCCAAAGCTACCCACCTACAATAAAGGGTAACGGATCTGATAACTATGTCATTAATGTTACATTCACAAATGCATATACAGCTATGAAAATGACGGAAGGTGGATATTATATAAATTATACGAGAGGTATAGGGCTAAATAAATATATTGATTTATCCGGAGTTACAACTACAGGCTACATAGTCAATGTACAGAATACAATGGGAGATTGGCAGGATTTGATGAGAGAGGAAAATAGCCCGCCTCTTGATTGGTGGATGGAGAACCCATCTTTCGAAGGTATAAGTATATATTTATATAACACTTCCAATGTTGAAATATTTAACACATTTACGTTTGGAGTGGGTTATGGAACTGTAATAGAAGGCAACTCTTCTCATATACATGTATATGGTATGGGACATGATGCCCCATTGCAAGGGATTAAGCTAGCGGGTTCAGGAACCGATATCAACTTTGTAAATACTCAAATAACTTCTCCAGGAGAAGGATTTGTACCAGGGACTGGAAACCACCGCTATATAATTACTTATCCTGCGTTCACAGGAAATGTGAAGTTTTTCAACTCACTAAATTGGGCATGTGCTATTGGGAGCACATTTGAAGGTACTGGGAGCGTCACCCTGCAGCAATATCATGATACTAATGGAAAAATAGTTCAGAATTATGGAACGATGAAACTTGATGGCGGAATCTTTAAGGCTTCTGCAAATCAGGTAACATTGGCTTCTACAATAACTGACGCAGCAGTATATACATGTGTAGGCTATGGGGGTTCTTTCGCAGTAACAAACAACAAGAATGACCCAGACTTATGGATGAATATACGTAAATAAAGTATTTTAGCTAAGTTGCAATAAAAATTACCAAAATTTTATTCAATGAAACTGTATTGGTTGAGCAGGCAGGTTTCACGAGTTTATCTCGACTGATTTAATCGGTTTATGAAACTTGCCTGCAATATGCTTTTTACTTTTTCATAAAATAGCTCTTTTTTTGAAGACAAATCATTCTAGAATTTTCAAATTAATCAACTTCAGTTATGCGTAATCAGTTGTTCGCCTTATAATTTCCGTAGAGGCAACAAAGCATATTAACTATTTTTCATATTATCTTTCATTTATAACTTAGATGATTGTTAGTTCATTTATAAGCAAGCGAAATTAGTACTTTATAAAATCGTTGGGTTTTATTTATTGCGTAGCTTTTGGGTGCTTAGTTTACTCCCGGATCAAAAATTAACATTATTATACATAGAATCAATCTTTTAGAAGTTAAATATATAAGATAATATTTATATTAATTGTTATAAAGTTTCGTAAATTGATGAAATAGTTGAGAAAGTATTTAGTTTTTTAAAATATCATTATGATATAATTTATATGGATAATTGCTAACAAAGGTGCACCAACAATTATTCTAAAATTTTAAAGGAGAGAAACAAATGAAAAAGAATTGGTTAAAAGCATTTCTGCTTACTTCAATTTGCATTCTGATTGTTCTCAGTGTATTCTCTGGATGTAATGTATCTGGAGATAATGCTTCTGAAACTCAAGCACCGACCTCTACAGAAGCAACTGATGAAGCAACTTCTTCGCAAGATGAAGTAAATTCTTCGCAAGATGAAGCAACTTCTTCGCAAGAACCCGTAACCCTAAATCTCTTAAGCCAGAGGGTTGAGGATGGACCTTTTTATGATGCTATTAAAGAAGGTTTCGAAGCAGAGAATCCGAACATCACTCTGCAAATAGACCTTATCCCGACAGCAGAATATCCGACGGTGCTGCAAACACGTATAGCAACCGACAGTGTTGATGTATGTGTCTTTGCTCCGCCGAACGATGCTACAAGAGTAACATGGTTTCTTGATTTAGCAGGTCAACCGTTTTTGGATTATGTATATCCTGCGAGCATTCAAGAGAACGTAAATCCGCTCACTGATGGAGATGCGATTTGGTGCGTTTCCAATATCGGAACCACTTTTGTAACTTTCTACAACAAAGACATGTTTACTGATAACGGTATAAGCGTACCAACTACCTGGGATGAATTTACAGGAGCTTGTGATACTTTTATGGCTGCTGGCATTACTCCGCTTGCATTTGGCGGTATGGATCAATGGCCAGTAAATATGATATTTGATGCTTTCGGTCCTCCGTTAGTTCAGGCTGCTAAACCCACTTTCTTTGAAACACTGAGCACTGGAGAGACGAAATTCACAGATCCCGAGTTCGTTAGTGTTTTGGAACGTATGAATACAATGTATCAGAATTATTTTGACAGTAACAGCTTAGGTATAGCTTATGCTGATGTTCCGGGAATGTTTGCACAAGGCCAGATTGCAATGCTAATCGATGGGAATTGGACCGCAGCACAGATAGAAGCGGCTAATCCGGGATTCGAAGTAGGCGCATTCTTGACTCCGGCATCTGATAATGCAGAATACAACCAAACTGCAACAGTAAGGAACGGTATGGCTTGGTCCATTCCAAGAAATACACAGCACAAGGAAGCGGCGCTTTTATTTATGGAATACTTGCTGCGGCCAGAAAACCAGGAAGCGGCTTGCAACATTGCTGCGTGTATCCCTGTGGGCCCGGGTGTATCAGTTGAAAGTGTAATATCAAATGAAATTGCACAGGCTATGGACAATAGTGTGTTACAGGTGAATACATTCGAGACTCAAGTGTCTAAATTCACACCAGGAAGCACGTTCGCATATACCCCATATGTGATACAGATGTTTGCCGGAGAACTTACTCCAGAACAAGTTGCACAACAGCTTCAGGATGATTACGATCAAAGCAAACCTGATTGGCTCATTACAGTAGATTAAATTATATTAAAGTCCAATAATCATGGCGCTGTAGAACAGCGCCATGATTAGGACTGACTCATTATTAAGGAGATGTAAATGAAACCCAAGAATAAAAAAAGAATATTTTCAAAATGGCAAATATACCTTGTATTGTCACCGGGATTAATATTGTTTGGAGTTTTTATTATATATCCTGCAATAGCAAATATAATATATTCATTTACTGATTACAGACCGCTATACGAGCCTACACAGTGGGTAGGACTTAAGAATTACATTGATCTTTTTACACGGTCAAGAGATATAGAACTCTTAGGTTTAGCGTTTAAAAACACGATTATCATTGCCATACTGGTTTCGGTTGTCCAAAATGTACTTGCGCTTACTTTTGCTGTTTTACTAAACAGAAAAATGAAATTACGAAATCTCTATAGAGGTATTATTTTTTTGCCTATGACACTTGGTGTTGTTATACAGGGCCTTGTATGGAAGCTAATGCTAAATCCAAATAACGGTACATTAGCTAAGATGCTATCTTCAATTGGTATTAACTCTACATATTTTGGTGATTCCAATCTAGCATTGTATCTTGTAATAATGATTATTATTTGGTCAAATATAGGGTTTGCTATGACTGTATATTTGTCAGGACTTCAGAGTATTCCAGATGAATTATACGATGCAGGGTTGGTAGATGGAGCAACAGGGTGGAAAGCGTTCAGAAATATTACATTGCCATTAATCAGACCTGCGTTAACGGTTAATGTACTGATTTGCCTCATTGGATCAATTAACATATTAGATATTATTATAGTTACAACAAATGGAGGGCCTGGATTTTCAACATATAACCTTCCTTATTTAGTGCTAAACAATATAACGGTAGGACAGAAGACGCAGGGTTTTGCTGCGGCTGTATCAGTAATACAGTTTCTGTTTACTTTCATCGTTGTTTTTATTGCCCAAATATTTTTAAGAAAGAAGGAGGTAGAACTATGAGGAAGAATAATAAAGCTAATATAGCTATAAATATATTTTTTATTCTAATATGTCTATTCTCTATCGTTCCGCTTTTTTCAGTATTAAATGTATCACTTAAAAGCACGCAGGATTTTCTTAACAATCCGACTGCTCTTACGATAAAGCCTACATTAGATAACTTTGCTGTTGCTTGGGAAAGAGCTGATATGTTGAACAGTTTCAAAAATAGTATAATCCTTGCTTTTTTTACTCCTTTAGGCATATGTATAATAGCTACAATGATAGCATTTCCAATAGCTAGAAAGCATTTTAAGGGCGCAAATCTACTGTATACAATACTTGTAATATCTTTATTTTTGCCAATGACAGCTGGTTTAATTCCTAAGATCATATTATTCAAGAAGTTGCATCTAATAAATCATTTATATGGTTTAATAATTTCGGGGTGGGCGAATATTGCACTTCCGATTCTCATCATTAGCGGATTTATTAAAAGCATACCGAGGGAATTGGATGAAGCGGCTTCAATTGATGGGTGTGGATATTTTAGATATATTTTTAAAGTCATTTTTCCACTTTCACGCCCTGCATGGGTAACGGTATTTATACTTAACATGTTGACTTCCTGGAATGATTTTATTGGTCCTTATATTTTTTTAACGGATCCATCAAAGCGTCCAATATCTACAGCATTACATGTATTCGTAGGCACTTATTCTATCGATTACACAACAATGTGTGCGGGGGTTATAATAGCTTTAATACCAATTGTTGCTACTTTTATATTATTACAACGCTATATTATTTCAGGTATGGTCAGTGGAGCCATTAAAGGATAATTGGATAATTATAGCTATGATTTAATTTTAACGAAAATATACATCAATTTAAAAAGGAAAACAACTATGCAAATGTTACTAAATGATTGTCACTGGAAACTGAAAGGTTATTGGCCTTATATACCTTTGTTCAAGATAGGAATGGAACTTAACAATATAATGATGCCAGTCACAGATTGCATTGAAGCAACTGTTCCTGGTGGAGTTCACGCGGATCTACTTCGTGCAGGTATAATAGAACCTCCTTTTTTTGAAATGAATAGCCTTAAGTGCGAATGGGTTGAAAATAGATGGTGGGTATATGAGACAACATTCCGGATTGATCCAGAATTAACTGATAAAAATTTGTATCTAATTTTTAAAGGGCTTGATTATAAATCGCATATATATCTTAACGATAGTCTGTTGGGTGTACATGAAAACATGTTTACACAGGCTGAATTTAATATTACTGAGTTAGCGAAAAAAGAATCTGAAAATTCTTTAGTAGTGATTTTAGAGAACGCACCTGAAGAAATGTCACAGATTGGTATTACTTCGATGACTAGAACACAGAAAAGCCGTTTTAATTACAAATGGGACTTTTGCACCAGAATGGTTAATATAGGTATATGGGATGATGTTTTAATAAAAGCCGTTAAAGATGTGGCTCTTAACAATACATGCATTCGGACCGATGTTCAAGGAAAAGATGGTGTTGTAAATATTGATACAGAATTGTGTGGGAAAGAAGGTGAATACTTAATACATGTTAATTTATCTTTAGGGGATCAAAATGTATATAATTCTTATTTTGATTTCAATATTGAAAAGGATCAAAATAAATTTAAATGTTCAATAAGGGTAAATAATCCTGCTCTCTGGCAGCCAAATGGGCTAGGAGATCAGCCTTTGTATAATATTGAAATAAAGGTTCTCTCTGACAGAGTAATATCGGATAGCTATAGCCAGATGATTGGGATTAGAAAGCTTGAGTACAAACAGAACGAAAATAGTAGTGATAAATCTTTACCATATACAATTATGATAAACTCATGCCCGGTTTACATAAAAGGCGTTAATTTAACACCTTTTGACCTGTTGTATGGTAATGTTAATCATACTACATATGATAGATATATTCGGCTTATTAAAAATGCCAATGTCAATTTGGTAAGGATATGGGGTGGAGGAATTATTGAAAAAGAGTATTTTTATAAACTTTGTGATGAAAATGGAATTATGGTTTGGCAGGATTTCATTCAATCGAGCTCAGGAATGGAAAATAAACCTTCCACTGATAGTCATTATATTAACTTGCTCAGTGAAAGCTCTGAACATGCAATAAAAACCCGGAGGAATCATGTTTGTCACACAATATGGTGCGGAGGGAATGAACTTTACGACATTTTAGGTAATAAAAGCATACCTATTGGCAAATATAATCCAAATATAAAAATATTGCAATCCCTTGTTAACAAATACGATAAAGGCAAGCTTTTCTTGCCCGCATCCCCATCAGGACCTAATATTAACTTGGATATAGAGAATCCTTTAGATAACCATGATGTGCACGGTGAGTGGGAATATGGTGGGATCAAAGAACATTACAAGAAGTATAATAAATCGTCATGCTTACTTCAAAGTGAATTTGGTATTGCCGGAATGGGAAGTTTGGAATGTATGAAAAGCTTCTTGTCTGAATCCAATTTAACTGTTTCAAACATGGAAGATAATCTTGTCTGGCGTCATCATGGAGAATGGTGGGATACTTTCAAAAGGGATAAAGATATTTTTGGTGCTATAAATACTTTGAAACAATTTAGGAAATATAGTCAATTCATACAGGCAGATGGATTGCGCTATATAATTGAAGCTAACAGGAGAAATAAATTTCATAACTCCGGAAGTATTATATGGCAGTTAAATGAACCGTGGCCGAATGTATCGTGTACATCCTTGGTTGATTATTGCGCTATTCCTAAAATGGCATACTATTGGGTAAAAGATTCTTTCTCATCTGTTCACGCTTCTTTGAGACATGGCGGTTTGCAACAATTACCCGAAAATATTTTTTCTGCAGAGGTGTTTTTACATAACTGCCTTTGCGGAAAAAAATTAAAACTTAGTGTGCAATTGTTGGATGTGCATGGACAAAAGTTGTTTGATAAAGAAGAAAAAATTGAAGTCATTCCAAGTTCGGCTATGAAAATAATGGAGATATCAACAAAACTCCCTAAACTCCCAAGGAACCTATTTTTTGTAAGATTACAAGTCTGGGATGATAACGGGATTGAATTATCAAACAACGTTTATACATTTTCCCAGCTAAAGAACAAGATCTTCTCACCTATGTCAGAAAAATGGGATAATACACCTTCAATTATTGTAGATTTAGATGAATGTATAATAGAGAATACAGGATCGGAGGTATGTCTTTACATCCACAGAAATATGTACAATAAAGATGAATTGATTTGTGATGATTATTTTACTCTTTTTCCTTCTGAACAAATAAGGATAAAAAAACCAAGAGATTTAGAAAATCAAAACGAAACGAGTATAGATTCTATTGAAGGGTGGGATTGGATAAATAGAGATTAACATAATATTGAAAGAGCTGAATAATTCATTTTAGATTTTAAGAATATAATAGAGGGACATTATGGGACAAAATTTGCTGGAGCTGAACCGAGATGTGCTTAGAGGTACGTCTAAAGGGAAAATTATATTTCAACCAAGAATATTATGTTGGTCAGATGACAAAAGATATCTCAATGAACCGCTACCCGGTGGATTAGACGGATTGACGGATGCACAAATATATAAAAATCTGGGATGTTCCAATCGCATCTATGAATACTCTGCCAGTGTAAGACAGGTGTTGCCAAAAAACGTACATACATCAATTCGTGATATAAACCCTCTTGAGCGAGAGATAACTGTTGAAACTCCTGTCGGGAAACTGGTTGCACTGGAAGTTGGGAATACATCAAACCCGGGAAGGTACTATAAAAAGTGGCCTGTTACCTGTGAAGACAATCTAAAAGTTGCAATGTGGCTCATAGAACATACGGAGTGGGAATTTGATCAAAGTATATATGACAATCTTTTTGCAGAGTGGGGTAATTTAGGCCTGCCGGTTACGGGAATTTGGCCAAGAGTTAATGTACTAAATTTATTTAATGATATTATGGGGGTTGAAGGGGCTATATATGCTCTGATGGATTATCGGAATACGGTCGAAAAGTATTTTATTGCTTTAGAAGAAGCAACAATGCGTCAGATAGAGGTTATCAACAAATCTCCTATTGAATGGGTAAATTATGGCGATAATCTTCACGGAGGTGTCCTATCACCAAAACTATTTGAAAAATATGTGCTTCCAGCATATCAGCGACGTGGTGATCGGCTTCACAAAGCAAACAAATTTACATTTTCTCATTGGGATGGAGATTGCAAGGTACTTCTGCCATATGCGAAGAATTGTGAACTTGACGGTATTGAGGCTATTACACCGCAGCCTCAAGGGGACGTGACACTGGATGAGATGAAAGAAGCGCTAGGTGATGAAATATTTTTAATTGACGGGATAGCAGCTATTTTATTTAATGATGACTATCCTGTTGAAGCACTGGTAGAACAGGTCAACCGTATTATTGAGTTATTCGCGCCTAAACTTGTGCTGGGAATTTCAGATGAGATGCCATCAAACGGTAATATAGAACGTGTACGTCTAGTTAAAGAAATGGTTGATAATTATAACAATAACGTGAGGAGTAAGTAATGACGTCCAGAGATTTAGTTTATAAAACACTCGAGTTTAAAAACCCTGAGCGTATACCACGGCAGCTATGGAAGCTACTATGGGCGGATATATACTGTAGCGAGGAAGTTAAAAACATCGAGCAAAAGTATCCAACAGATTTTGGGTACGCAATTGGCGGAGAAAGCCAACTGCCTCCAACAAAGGGAGATGCGTTTGAAATAGGGGATTATGTTGATCCTTGGGGAGCAAAATTTAATAATATTCATCGTGGTATAATAGGCGAAGTAAAAGAAGCTCTAATTACTGGAGAGAACTGGGAGGACTTCGGAAAGGCGCATATACCTTATGAATTACTCTCAATCGATATTGAATATATTAATAAGCAATGTAAGGAAAGCGATAAATTTGTATTTGCGAGTGGTTCAGGTATACCAAGACCATTTGAGCAATTGCAGTTTTTACGTGGTACTGAACAGTTATATATGGATCTGGCATTAAGTTCTCACGGCATGTTCGCTTTCTTAGAAAAGATGCATGATTTCTATTGCCAATGGGTTAAAGCATGGGCAGCAACTGATGTTGACGGGATTATTATAATGGACGACTGGGGAAGCCAGAACAGCTTGCTCATAAATCCAAAAACTTGGGTAGAGGTTTTCAAACCTCTATATAAAGATTATATTGATATAGCTAAAAAGTACGGGAAAAAAGTCTTTATGCATTCGGACGGGTATACATTGGAGATAATTCCACATTTGATTGATTTAGGGCTTGATGCATTAAATACACAGATATTTTGTATTGGGATAGAAAAGCTAAAACAGTTTAAAGGAAAAGTAACGTTTTGGGGAGAGATAGACAGGCAGCATTTACTCGTTAATGCCTCGGCTGAAGAAGTTAAAAAAGCTGTATACAATGTATACGATACACTGTGGACTAATGGGGGATGTATTGCGCAATGCGAATTTGGAGCCGGTGCTAAACCGGAGAATATTCACGCAGTGTTTGATGCCTGGAACGAAGTTCAACATCAGGAGTAAATATGTTGACACCAAGAGAAAGGTTTATAACAGCATTAGAACGCAGACCTTTACAAGGAAGGGTACCTACATTCGAATTGGTATTTTTCTTGACCATGGAAAAATTAGGGAAAGTACACCCAATTCATCGCAGCTATGACCAGTGGTATCAGATGAGTGAAAGGGAAAAGCAGGAACATCGAAAAGATATTGCTGATATTTATATTGCTATAGCTGAAGCTTATGGTCATGATGCTATATTTGTACATCCTAATCCCGGTGATAAAGACGAAATAATAAGACTGTTGGAGATCATCCGTGAAAAAACGGAGGATAAGTATTTCCTTACCATGCATGGAGACCCTACATACCCTATACCCGACGGGGACAAAATGTACGATTTTTCGTATCGTATAGCTGATGATTCCGAAGGTATGAAAAAAGAGGCGGAAGAAAATGTTTTAAAGGCGCTTGAATGGGCGCAGGAGCTTAGCCGATATAAGATTTTGGACGGGTTTACTTTGTGCAGCGACTACTGCCTTAATACCGGACCGTTTTTAAGCCCCGGACAGTTTTCTGAATTTGTAACACCCTATCTTGCGAAGGTGATACAGGGTTACCGTGATATGGGCTACTATACGATTAAGCATACTGACGGAAACATAATGCCTATATTAAATCAGTTGATGCAGGCGAATCCGCACGCTCTCCATAGCATAGACCCACAAGCTGGTGTGGATATCGCAGAAGTCAAAAAAATCGTGGGAGATAAGGTATGCCTTATTGGCAATGTAAACTGCGGATTGCTGGAGACGGGTAGCGAGCAAGAGGCTATCGAGTCTGCCCGCTATTCACTTATCAATGGAATGCCGGGATATGGATATATATTCTCGACATCGAATTGTGTCTATACAGGAATGCCATTGGAGAGGTATGATCTTATAATAAATATGCTAGACGCAGAAGGTATTTATAAATGAGTACTTGATAATTTATTGAAATATAGGAGGTGTATAATGACACAATTAAAAAAGCTAAAACAGCTAGACAAGGTTTTTTTGGAAAAGTTCGATCTTATAATGAATGAAATGCACGTGCTGTACTGGGGTGCCCGCTGTGTGCTTGAATTGCAGTATGCATATGAATTGTCCAAATCTGACAACGGAGAATATGACAAGCTTATATTTGATGCTATAGATATAGCATGGGAAGCTTATCAGACAAAAGGTGCAATAACATATGAGGTAACTTCTTTAGTAGAACAGAGCTTAAAACCAATTTCAGAGAAGGCTAAAAGCTATAACCTGAATTGTGTAGGACATGCCCATATTGATATGAACTGGATGTGGGGCTATGACGAGACAGTAATGGTTACCATCGATACTTTTCGTACAATGCTTGACCTAATGAAGGAATACCCAGAGTTTACTTTTGGACAAAGTCAGGCCTCAGTATATAGAATTGTTGAAAAGCACTGTCCTGAAATGATTAAGGAAATTAAGAAAAGGGTTCATGAGGGACGCTGGGAAGTTACAGCGTCTACTTGGGTAGAAGCTGACCGAAATATGCCGAATCTCGAAAGCATGGCAAGAAACCTGTTGTATACAAAGCAGTATCTCTCGGAATTGTTGGACATCGATCCTGCAACACTAAATATTGATTACGAGCCTGATACATTTGGTCATAATATTAACGTTCCAGAAGTCCTTTGTGACGGCGAAGTTAAATATTATTATCATTGCAGAGGATTTAATGAACATATATTGTATAACTGGAAAGCTCCGTCCGGACGGCAGATTCTAGTTTTTCGTGAACCCACCTGGTATAACTGGCCTATAAGCGGATACTCAGCTCTAAGCGTGCCGGATTTCTGTAAAAAACACGGTATCAATACAATGTTAAGAGTATATGGAGTTGGTGATCACGGCGGCGGTCCTACACGTAGAGATATTGAAAAGATAATTGATATGAACAAGTGGCCCATTTTCCCAAAGTTCAAGTTTGGTACGTATGGAGAATTTTACAGACTAGCTGAGCAGAACCGAGATGCATACCCTGTGGTTGAAGACGAATTAAATGTTGTTTTTGACGGCTGCTATACCACACAGACACGGCAAAAAAGAGGGAACAGGCTGGGAGAGGAGTTATTAGTTGAATCTGAAACCGTTTCAGCATTATCACATTTGATAGAGGGTACTAAATACAACACGGAAGCTTTTACGGGAGCATGGGAAAAAGTAATGTTTAATCAGTTCCATGATATACTACCTGGTTCCGGAACTGTTGAAACCCGTGAATACGCTATGGGAGAATATCAGCAAGCTTTTACAACTGCCAATATAAACCGAACGCTTTCAGTGCGTGCTTTATCCGACATTTCAGATACGTCAGCCTTTGCTGTTGAAGAAGATGTTTCGCATACCCGAAGCGAAGGAGCCGGTGTTGGTTTTGGTGTTTCTCATGGCGGTATTGCTCAAATTGGACGACATTCCGGATTGAGGCGAATTTTCACAGTATGTAATTCAATGCCATTTGATCGTGAAGAAACAGCCTGCGTTACAATATGGGATTGGCGGGGTGATGCTAGTTGCATGATATGGAAAGACGCAAAAGGTCAGAAGCTAGACCATCAAGTGCTTTCAAATGGTTATGATGAGTATTGGGGGCATCTTCATGCAGATGTTCTAGTTAAAGTAAGTGTTCCAGCTATGGGGTATACAACTATAGTTTTGGATGAAGCAGAATCCGCTGATTTTTCTCCCTTAATAGATTTAGGACCAAGGCGGGATGCATGTATAAATAACGTACTTGAAAATGAATATATACGTGCAGAAATGGACAGCCATGATGGCAGTATAATTTCACTTGTGGATAAAAAAACAGGCTTTGAATATGTTGATGAGAGAAGTCCTTTAGGTATTTTCCGTTTTGTTGAAGAAGACACAAGCAAAGGAGCATCAGCATGGTGGGTGGGACAATATCGTAATGTTTACAGCCTAAATAAAGGTGTAAAGCTAAAGGATATTAAAACGGGATCAAAATACTTGCGACAAAGCATTACATACGAAGCGGATTTTCGTAATAATTCCAAACTCCGGGTTACTGTATCATTGGATAATAGTGAGTCAATGTTGCGTTTTGATACAACAGTACATTGGCAGGAAATAGGAAGCAAGGATACATTTTTCCCTCAGCTGAATTTCTTTATGCCTGTTTCGTACGATTATTCAACTATTTGCTACGACGTGCCTATGGGCGTAATAGAACGGCAGCCTATAGATATGGATGTGCCCGCACAGTCATATGGTATGCCGCTTAACGGGCAAGGTGCATCGCTAATGCTCATGAGTGATAGTAAATATGGATACCGTGGTACTAAAGAAGGACTTTCGCTTACTTTAATTCGTTCTTCCGTAGAGCCGGACCCTTGGCCGGAGATTGGCCAACACAGGATAAAAATGGCGATTGCCTTGTGTAATGGCAATAAGACTGAAAGCATCAATCTTTCCCGTTCTTTTTGCCGTGAACTTTTGGTATCTGCAGCAAAGTTCCATAAAGGAAAACTTCCTGCTGTGCAGTCTCTGCTAGAATTATCCAATAATATAATCTTATCTGGTTTAAAAATTGCTGAGGACGGCAGCGGTGTTATCCTGCGGTATTACGAGCCTAATGGCAAAGCTGGACATGGTACTGTTAAATTCCTTAAAGAGCCCAGAACTGCCAAAACAGTAAATTTGCTTGAGCAGCCTATAGCAGGAAAAATAAAAATAGATAGCAATACGGTGAGCTTTGATTTTTGTTCCTATGGAGTTGGGAATTTATTAGTGAGTTTTTGATTTTAAGTTTTATCTAGTGATATGCTAGGCTATAAAATGATTAATAGATGAGTTTAAGAAAGAAGGAAGCTGTTTATGAACAATAGAGAACGTTTTATTGAATATGTAAAAAATGGTGGAAAGCAATTCTGTTCTCCACAGATAGGTGCTGGAGCCGGCTTTGATACTAAAATGGTTGGTAAAGAGTGGATATCGGAAACTAATCTTGAGGATACAATAGCAGCTGCCGGTATGTTTGATATTGTGCCCCTTTTCAATCTTGGTTGCCCATATGAAGAAGGGATGACAGTTAAATGGGAAACCGTTAAGACTGAAAAGCAAGAAGAAGATAAGATTATTACAGATCAAATATTAAAAACAACAAAAGGTAGTCTTACACGAAGAAATATTGAGTTGAAGTATGAAGGAGCATTTCAACCCAAATATCCTGTTACGGACAAAGATGACTTTGATGCTATGGAATACTATATAGACGCTTTATCGGATGCGGACTTTTCAGTAGTCACTAATTTTACTAAACGCTCGATGGAAACTATAAATGGCAGAGGACCGCTTAGCATACAATGGGCAGCGCAGCCTTATGAATTGCTTTGTCTTCCTAATACGGTAGACACACTTATGCTTCAAATTGATTACCCTGAACGCTGCGAAATACTAATGGAAAAAATAGTTGATATTGATAAGAAACTCTTTAAAGCCGTTGCTACGGGCGGTGCAGACTTTATTTTTCTGGGCGCACCAGCAGCAGAAATGTTATCTCCAAGTATATATGAGCGATTGATTATTCCATATTCCCAGAGAGTAACGGCTGCCGCTCACGAAAGCGGTCTTATGGTGTATTGCCATATTTGCTCTCCGATTGAGCCTTTCTTAACAATGGGATACTTTAATCAAATGGGGATTGACTTGTTTGAAACAATTAGTCCTCCTCCGGTAGGTAATGTGAAATCGCTTGTTGATGCTTTGGAAAAGCTTGATGAGAAAATATGCACCAGAGGTAACATTGGATTGGACGTTCTGCTGAATGGCTCTTCGCAGGATGTAAAGGATAAGACAATTGAAGTAATGAAATCTTCGGTTGGGCGTAAGCATATTGTTGCTGCAAGTGATTATATGTTTTATAGCACTCCAGAACATAAGGTTAGCGTTATGGCGGATACAGTACGTGATTATGTGACTTGAAGATGGAATAAGGCAAAAGGTGTGGAAAACGAGAGCAGAGGAAAGGCAAAAACATGAGCATTATTGTGGTTTTACAAAAAGAAGCGAATACAAAGCGGTCGGGTTGTGAAATTCAAAGAAAAGGTTGAGATAGTATCGCTAAGCGAACTGAACAAATAGAAATAACACTTGCTATCTTTAATATACTAATTAGTATTTTATATGGAGGTCTGGTTATGGCGAAAGATATTACAATGGAAATAATTGCAAAGGAACTTGGCGTGTCAAAATCACTTGTTTCAAGAGCATTATCAGATTCTTATGGAGTAAGTGATAAAACACGAAATGAAATTAAGCTAGCTGCAATTAGAATGGGATATGTGATTAAAACTCAAAAAAGAAAATCAGAAAGAACAGATAATATAACAGTTGTTGTAGAGAAGCGAGCGCTTGAAGATGCTGATTTTTGGGTAAAAATAATCAATGCACTACACTCACGTTTAAACAACAAAGGGAAAAGTATGTTTCTGTCTTCAATAGATAATAATGAAGACGATATACCTATAAGCATTAGCCAAATGAAATCTGACGGAATAATAGTTCTGGGAAGGGTCTCCGTCAATATCATAATCTCATCAAACAAATTTTTAAAACCTATTGTATTAGTAGATTCTATGTATGAAGATCTTAAATATGATCAAGTTATGGCTAATAACTATCGAGGTGCATATAATGCTTGTGAGTATTTATTGAAACATGGGCATAAAAGGATTGGGTTTGTAGGCTCGGAGAATTACGCAGTAAGCTTTAAAGAAAGAATTAGAGGATTTACCACTTGCATGAATGAGAATGCTAATGAAAGCATAGAGGTTTTTATGGTATCAGAGCAATATGATGACTACTATATTCCGTTTAATCGTAACCATTTTATACAAATGATGAAAAACAAAAAAAGACCTACAGCTTTATTTTGTGCTAATGATATTACTGCTATAGAGGTTTATAGCATTCTTAAAGAAATGGGAATAAAAATACCTAAAGATATTTCGATTATAGGTTTTGATAATATAACAAAAAGCGAGTGGCTAAATCCTCCATTGACTACAGTTCATATATCAAAAACTGCGATGGGTCAAAAAGCAGCAGATCTTATTATGGAAAAAATAGACAACCCGGCAAAAGAGAGTGAAACAATTCTAATTGGTACGCATATTATTTCTAGAGAATCGGTGAGAAGTTACGAAAATAACTAATTATGTTGAGAAAACGTTTCAAGCATAAAAAAATTTTTGTGGTATAATTTTAGCGTAAGAGGGTAATTTTCTAATGCATTATGCAAGCAAACATTTCGTTTTGCAAAAGGTACATTAGGAGTTTGCGTAATAACTAAAGATATAATCTTGAATCAGCAGAATGCAGTTAAAACTCCCAATATGAAGATCTTTTACTGGGGGTATATAGAAATACATGAGGATAAAACATGAAATCTCCAGTAACTAATCTTAAAAACTTTTTATATTCATCTCATAAGAAGTATGGATTTAAACTTTATATTAGAATTACATTGTTACATGGATTGACAATGTTCGGACTAAATATGCTGACATGGCTTTTGTGTGTTCCAATTGTTACAGCTCCGGCAGCAATTTGTTCATTAAACAGAGTGCTTATTAAATTAACGCTCGATGGTCGGTGTGAGATAATGAAGGAATACTGGAAAGAGTTCAAGAACTCTTTTTTAAAAGTTATACCCTTTTTTGCAATAACTACTGCGTTTTTAGTTGGAATAGTTGTATTAGTATTAGCTTTGCTGTCAGCCGATAATAAAGGCCTGGCGGAGTATATAATTCTTGGTTTTTGTATACTTGCAGGTATTTTAATATATCTTGTATTTACATATGCTGTATTACTGTTTGTTATTGTTGACCTTCCGATAAGAACAAATATAAAAAACGCTGTGCTGATTACCATATCCCAGCCAAAGCAAAATATTTATATTGTATTGATGCCACTTACAATAAGTGTGCTTTCTGCTTTGTTTTTGCCTAATACGTTTGCAATGTTTATATTGATAATACCGGCATTTACAGTGCTCATGAGTTGTTGTATTTTCAAACCTATTCTGGAAAGAAAATTTTTTATAAATTGATAATGTAAAACTGTTGATGTGTAAAATTGGCGGTCATAGGACAACTCCACTTAATTGACTTTGAGCGCTAAAAATAAGGAGGAATAACCGCTTAGCTTGCGGTGCAGCAGTGTGGAGACCTGCTGTAAAGTCGCCATTACCTATGCGCATGGTGGCGAGGCATCGGTATGCGGATGCAGCGGTGTCAAAGCTTGGAACACGATGGCAAAAGTATCATTTAAAGGTATTAAGAAGGTTTACCCCATTATCGGAGGTAAAAAAAAGAAGGAAAAGCCGACAGACGAGGAAAAAGCGAACCTTGAGAGAACGGACAAAGGCGTTATCGCCGTTCAGGATTTCAACCTAGAGATAGCTGACAAGGAGTTCATCGTCCTTGTAGGACCTTCTGGTTGCGGAAAGTCCACTACACTGAGAATGGTAGCAGGTCTTGAGGAGATAACGGAGGGAGAACTCCATATCGGAGACGTTCTGGTAAACGATATGGCTCCAAAAGACAGGGATATTGCTATGGTATTCCAGAACTATGCGTTATATCCTCACATGACAGTATATGAAAATATGGCATTTGCACTCAAGCTGAGGAAAGAGAAGAAAGAGGTCATTGACAAAAAAGTTCGTCAAGCAGCCGAGATACTCGACATAACTGAGCTTCTTGAAAGAAAGCCGAAAGCTCTTTCGGGCGGACAGAGACAGCGTGTCGCAATTGGACGTGCTATAGTCAGAAACCCGAAGGTCTTCCTGATGGACGAGCCTCTCTCCAACCTCGACGCTAAGCTCAGAAACCAAATGCGTGCCGAGATACTCCAATTGAGACAGCGTATAAATACAACTTTCATATATGTTACGCACGATCAGACGGAAGCTATGACGCTCGGCGACAGGATAGTAATCATGAAAGACGGGTTTATCCAGCAGATAGGAACTCCAGGAGATGTATTCAATCATCCTGAAAACCTGTTTGTAGCCGGCTTTATCGGAACGCCGCAGATGAACTTCTTTAATGCAAGGCTTGAAAAAGACGACAGTGGTAATTATTACGTACTGCTTGAAGGTACTAAAATTCATCTGCCGGATAAAAAACAATATTTGCTCTCTAAAAAAGGAGCTGTGCCGCAGGACATAACGCTCGGCGTAAGACCGGAGCATATCATAGTCACGGACGATAATAAAGAAGGATGTATCAGTGCAACTATAGACGTATCGGAAATGATGGGAAGTTCAATACACCTTCATGTCAGCGTAAACGGTCAGGATGTTATAGTTATAATTCCTGCGATAGATCTGAATGTTAGCCGTTCAAGGAATTCTGCATATGGTTCAACAATCAAAATAACTTTTGCTGGCGAAATGGTTCATCTGTTCGACAAAGAGAGAGGAATGAGTCTACTTATATAATGAAATTTAAATATAGATTGAGATATTTAATCTAATAATAAACAGGGACAGATATTTTACTGTATATAGTTGTTTGAAGAGATCTGGTTGGATTCAGCAAGATTAATATAATAACAAAAGTGACATTATGCTAAATCCTTTGATTTCTAAGATGAAAAAATGTTCAGATAAGAGAGTATTATTAATGTAACGATCCATCAAGGTAATACCTCTAATAAATAGTAATATATAATAGGAGCTGTAATAGATGAAACGATCAAAAATTAACGAATCATTATTGTGGGCAAAAACTTTGCTAGAAAAATATAGAATTAAGCTGCCTGAGTTCGGCTATTGGAGATTACAGCAATGGAAGGCCAATAAAGATAAGATCAATACAATCAGAAAGACAATGCTTGGATGGGACATTACCGACTTTGGTACAAATGACTTTGAAAATACTGGTTGTGTACTGTTTACGGTAAGAAATGGCGACCAAAAAAATTTTAAAATTGGCACGCCATACGCTGAAAAGTTAATAATTATGAAAGATGGACAGAGGCTTCCCACGCATTTTCACTATACAAAGACTGAGGATATTATCAACAGAGGTGGCGGTATACTTGAACTAAAGCTGTATATTGCAAAAGAAGATTATACAGTAGACTATGATTTAGATGTAATTGTGTATTTTGATGGAATAAAAAGAGTGGTAAAAGCCGGAGAACCCATTGAGATTACTCCCGGGAACAGCGTAACGTTAACACCTTTTATCTATCATAACTTTGGGGCAAAAAAAGGTGCTGGAGAATTAATCGTCGGAGAAGTCTCATCTGTAAATGATGATAATACCGATAACCATTTTTCAGAGAAACTCAATCGGTTTGCAGAAATAGAAGAAGATGAAACTGCATTACATCCTTTATGCAACGAATACAACAAGCTTTAATAATTTCAGTCAGGAGTAGCCAATGAAAGCATTTTTATATGATATTATTGCGGCCGGGCATATTTGTCTTGACATATCTCCCGGATTTGCCATGACAAACGCTACGAGTGTGGAAGAAATATTTATTCCCGGCAAGCTGGTAAACCTGGAAGGAGTTACGCTAAGTGCTGGTGGCCCTGTTGCTAACACAGGCTTTGCGCTAAAAAAAATAGGATTACGAGTTAAACCAATTGCAAATGTGGGGAAAGATTTTTTTGGTAGAGTGCTTAATGAAGTGGTTTTCGAACAGTGCGCCGAAAGGATTGATCTGAACGAGTATATCACGACCTCTTATTCGATTGTATTATCAGTGCCTGGTATTGACAGAATTATATTGCATGATCCTGCTGGGAACAACGTTTTTACTTCAAACGATATTGACTACGAAGAAGTAAGCAGAGCTAAATTATTCCATTTCGGCTATCCTCCGCTGATGAGAAAGATCTACGGAAATAATGGGGAAGAGCTTGCAGCCATTTACGAGAAGGCAAAAGAAACAGGCGTTACGACTTCTCTTGATATGTCACTTCCTGATACAAACAGCGAATCTGGTAAAGCTGACTGGGAACGTATACTGTCAAAGGCTTTGCCATACGTTGATGTCTTTTTACCAAGCATTGAGGAAGCACTTTTCATGTTGGATAAAACTGAGTATTTCAGAGTTAAAGAGGCTGCGGGATATTCAGACTTTATTGAAAAAGTCGATTTAGAAGTTTTATTAGTACTTGGCCGAAAGATCATGGATATGGGTGCAAAAATCGCTGTTATAAAATGCGGAAGTAAAGGGGTCTACGTAAAAACGGCCGAAAATTCGCGGCTGCGAGACTTTGGAAACGTGAATTTATCGGATGGATGGGCAAACAAGGAGTTGTTTGAAGAAACATATAAGGTTCACAATTTTAAGTCTGCATTGGCTGCGGGAGATACTACAATTGCGGGTTTTCTTGCTGCAATGCTGTTAGGATATGACATACATAAAACGATGAAAATCGCATGTAAAACGGGCGCTCTGTGCTGTGAAGCTTATGATTCTATCAGTGGCCTTCTGTCCATGTATGAAATTGTGAATAAAGTTGAAATAGAAAGAGAAAAAAATATCTTGATTAATCCTCCTAAATCATTTATATATGACGAAGAAAAAAATATTTGGAGGATTACTCAAAATTGAGCAGGAGCGAGGCGACTACTATAAAGAGATAATAGATAAAAGGCTAGGGCTTGTCGAGAGCTCTATAGGTGTCGGTTATGACCGACACGATGCGTGGAGGAGATATTCTTAGGGTTTGATTTAAAAATATACAGAGTTAATTTTAAAATCAGTATTGTAAATTTAAGGATTTTGAATTAATTGATGAAATCATATACCAATATAATTTAGCTTGATAAACCGAGGTGGATAATTATGCCAATAATTCAAGTCAGTCACTTAACCCGTAATTTTGAGTACTATGAGAAAAAGACTGGCCTTAAGGGGTCATTTAAAAATTTATTTGTGCGGAAAAAAAGTGTTCGGCACGCGGTTACAGATATCAATTTTTCCGTTGAGCCCGGCGAGATTGTTGGCTTTATAGGACCAAACGGTGCAGGAAAAACCACAACGATGAAAATGCTCTCTGGTATTCTGTACCCAACGTCGGGTGAAGCCAAGGTGAATGGTTTCGTGCCATGGGAACGTAAGGAGGCATTCAAGCGTTCTTTTGCACTTGTCGCAGGCCAAAAGACACAGTTGTGGAACGATCTGCCGGCAATCGAATCTTTGCAGCTCAACAAACACATATACGAGATACCAGAGAATATTTTTAAAACCACTGTTGGAGAGTTGACAGAAATGTTGGGTGTTAAAAATTTCTTGAATGTACAAGTGCGGCGCCTTTCGCTTGGTGAGCGTATGAAGATGGAGCTTATCGCAGCGCTTTTGCATAAGCCGTCCGTATTTCTGCTAGACGAGCCTACCATCGGTTTGGATATTTTATCTCAACAGGCTATAAGAGAATACTTGAAAGAATATAACAAAAAAACGGGTGCGACAATTATACTTACAAGTCATTATACAAAAGACATTGAGGAGCTTTGCGAGCATACGATTATCATCAATAAAGGGAAAAAAGTCTATGACGGCTCAATCAGCGATCTAAGAAAGTATAATAATAGCAATAAAGCTGTAACCCTCACGTTTTCCGAAATTATCGATCCCACTCTCTTCACAAAATTTGGTCAAATACTTGAGAATAGGCAAACCAAGGTTTCTATAATAATGATTCAAGAAAAAATCAGCGAGGTGCTGCCACATATTATAGCGTCTTTCCCGGTTAAGGATTTTACAATAGAGAATTTGCCTTTGGAAAAGGTCATCGAATCTATATATAAGGCGGTATAAAATCAATGACGATGAAAAAATATAAGGCATCGTTCTTAATAGGTCTGCAGCATTCACTGGAATACCGGTTCGAGTTCTTTGTGGGTATATTGAGTACGTTGTTCCCTATTGTTATTCAGGTATTCCTTTGGCTGTCTTTATATAAAGGCTCGGGGCAGCAGACTATGTATGGATATAGCTTCCCCCAAATGCTGGCGTATATAGCGATTGCGGGGGCAGTTGGTAAATTTGTTGTGACGGGTATAGAAAACATGGTCAATATTGACATCCATACCGGTGGCCTTGCTGCATTTATCGTCAAGCCAGTCAAATATGTGCCGTTCCGGTTATTGCAGGCGATCGGGCAGAAGTTTACTTCATTTGTAACTATGTTTATTTTTACTGCTGTGGCAATCATTGCGCTAAAAATTACCGTTGGTTTTGAAATTAGCCTATATTCTGTGGGTCTTTTCATTGCCGTACTTTTATTAGCATTGTTTTTGAACTTTTTTATATTTTTTATAATTAGTCTTTCTTCATTTTGGCTGACGGAGGTCGGCCGGTTTTTTCATGCGTTGCAAGTTGTCATCATGGTTGCCAGCGGAGGTGTATTTCCGATAACAATATTTGGAGATACATATGTAGCAATTTCACGGTTTCTGCCTTTTCAATATACATCTTATTTTCCTATAAGTGTGATGACGGGCGTACTGCCTGTTGAAGAAATTCTGACCGACATGTTAGTCCAGATCATTTGGATAACCGTCTTACTGGTTTTGTCAAAAATCATCTGGCAGGCCGGTATAAAACAATATGTTGCTGTGGGAGGCTAAGATATGAAAAAGGCAACTTATATATTAGGGAGAATAAAATATTATTTCAAACTGTTATTTGTGTTTATGAGGATATCCTTACTGTCCCAGTTAGAATATAGACTGAACTTTATCTCCGGGGTGTTCGTTGAAGTGGCTTATATGTTCATAAAGCTGACCTATCTCTTCGTTGTTATTCGGACAGGAGTAAATATCGGGACGTTAACGCCGAGTATGGTAATGATATTTGTGGGAACATATTGCTTTTTAACGGGTATATGGATGTTTTTAAGTGGCGTTAATTCGATTCCGTTAAAGGTTCTGTCCGGAGAAATGGACCGGTTGATGGTAAAGCCGGGTTCTCTTATCTTCATGCAGACATTCGGAAGTTTCGATTTTGCAATGACGGTTCCAAATGTAACTGCGGGGATAGTCCTTATTTGCATTGGCTGGAGCAGAGCGCAGATACCCGTCTTGTTTGAAACGATAGGCGGTTTTGCGTTCTTCATGCTTTTGGGCGTTGTTTTGACATATGCCTTTACTTTGATACCGGTACTACTGGTGTTTTGGGTAACATCAACAGGTGGAACAATGACTTTGTTTGCAGCACTGTGGGATTTTAATAACATGCCGATGGCATTGTACACAAAAACAGTTCAAAAAATAGGTACTTTTATAATACCGATTTTCTTACTCACAAATTGGGCCGGATTATTTGTGCTTAAACAATTGTCATTACTTGAAACTATATGGGGAATAATTGCTCCTATATTCTTGATATTTATTGCCAGAACGATGTGGCATCGTGGTATGAAAAGATATACTAGTGCGAATGGATAAAGAAAGAGTCAGTATTGACCTACCCCCAGCAATGCTACAGAGCTGAAAGTGAATTTTTGCAGCTTTGATATTCTGTTGGCAGCTTAACCACCGGCGCGGGTGGCCGATATCCCAGTGAGCTGTGAGGTAGAGGCAAATTTTAGGTGAAGGATAGCATATAATGGTACTTCATATTATATGCTTAGGTTTTTCATTTAAACAGTTTTTCATCAGAAAACTTAATTTTTGTATACCTGATTTAAATCAAATATTCATGTAGTATTTGTGAAGCTGTTTTAAATGAAATAATTAAATTACTTTTCATATCTGACATTCAGTAAGATAAGGCTATCAGTTATATTCTCGGTCGATATTTACCAACCATATAAATCCCATGAGTCGTCACCGTCTAAATCTGTTGATTTACGAACGATAAGCTGTGTTTTTAATAAAACTAAATTAGAGTCTACTGGCTCATCATTTATTCTTTGAATAATTCTTTTAGCAGCAGCGACACCCATCTGATATTTAGCAACATTAATCGTGGATAGTGAAGGGTTAATTAGGGTACTTGGGAATATATTATCAAAGCCCATCACTGCGATATCTTGAGGCACACGTAATCCTGAATCCTTTATAGCTTTAATTGCGCCTATACCAGATTGGTCATTCATTGCAAAAACTGCGGTGATTTCTGTTTCGGAAACTAATTCGCGCATACAAGTATAGCCCATTACAGGTGAAAAATCCCCAATCTTCACGAGCTCTGGTTGGAAGGATAGGTCAAACTCAGATAAAGCTTCCTGATACCCTTGTAGTCGGTAACGACACATTTCCATATTCATAGGCCCTGTTATGCATGCTATTTGTCGATGACCCAAATCAATAAGATGCTTTGTTGCAATATAACCCGCATTCCTGTTGTCTGATACAATACTGTCAAGTCCATGTTCACCAAAAGTTTTTTCCAAGCTTACAACTGGAATAGGATGCTTACCTTTTTTTAAATTTTTTAGTGAAAAAATATAATCGTGATCTTCCGGACAATCCGAATCAGCTTGGGAAAGTATGATGATACCATCTACCATTGAATCAGTTAATATTGTGAGGTATTTTTTTTCTTTTTCTAGATCATTATTAGATTCAAATACACTTACAATGAAATCGGAGTCAATAAAAGTATCTTGTATTCCTTTTAATAGTTGACCTATAAAAACACTTTTAAATGATGTGACAATTACTCCAACAGTATTCGAACGATTGCTGCGTAGGGCACTAGCCATTGGATGCACTTTATAATTAAGCTCAACAATAGCGTCCTGAACTTTCATTACTAAATCTTCACTTACTGCCTTGTTCCCTGTCATAACATTTGACACAGTGGAAATTGATACTCCAGCCTTCAGAGCGACATCTTTTATTCCTGCCATATTACACTCCGTTAAAATAATATATAAAATTCCGAGAAAATCGTTTTACAGATATTATTATAAATTATGTAAAAAAAACTGTCAACACTAAAAAAACACTCATAACATTTGACACAGTGGAAATTGATACTCCAGCCTTCATAGCGACACATCTTTTATTCCTGCCATATTACACTCCGATAAAATAATATATAAAAGTCTGAGAAAATCGTTTTACAGATATTATTATAAATTATGTAAAAAAAACGCTATTGACATTTAATATTTAGTATAATATAATCAATACAGAAAAACGTTTTACTTACGCGTGTTAATGATTCATAATGATAGATAGAATATTGGTATGAGGAAAGTGTAAGGTATTATGTATGAATGATTGGTATTTAAAAAGCTTTAGACGCAATCTAGTAGATATGCACATTGAAGATTGGGATAGTCGCTTCTTATCGAAACTTGATGCACGAAAATACGTTGCTATGTTAAAAAAAGCTCTGATTCAGTCAGCGATGATATATGCAAATTCTCACATCGGATATTGTTATTGGCCAACTAAATCGGGTCAAATGCATCGCGGGCTTAATGGAAAAGACCATTTCGGGAATGTAACAAGTTTATGTCATGATGAAGATATTGATGTAATAGCATACTATTCATTAATATTTAATAACTGGGCGCACGATGCTCATCCAAAATGGCAAATGAGAACATGGGAGGGCAAATCAAATAGGGATTTGAAAGGTGTCGGGATTTCTAATGGGCGTTTTGGAGTATGCTGCCCAAACAACGACCAATACAGGCGTTTTGTTGTTGACCAAATTAATGAATTATTAAGTACCTATACTATTGAAGGCATATTCTTTGATATGAATTGGTGGCCAATAATATGTTACTGCGATTCATGTCGGGAGAGATATAAGAAAGAAGCTGGAAAGGAAATTCCACTGATAATTAATTGGAGCGATTCTGAATGGCTTAGTTTTGCAAAAAAACGAGAAGACTGGCTCACAGAGTTTGCTTTACTTGCTTATTCTACTGTAAAAAAGATAAACCCAATGATTTCAGTTGAACATAACTTCAATACAATCCTTATGACATGGGTAAGCGCATTTACTGATCGAATTACTGAAGCTGTTGACTTTGTTTCTGGAGATTTTTATGGAGGAATGCTTGAACAAAATTATATTTGTAAGCTTATGAACAGCATCTCACCTAATATGCCATTTGAGTTCATGACTTCTCGTTGTTTTCCTTCCTT
The DNA here is from genome assembly GCA_963666505.2 of Christensenellaceae bacterium. Lineage (GTDB taxonomy): Bacteria > Bacillota > Clostridia > Christensenellales > SZUA-584 > JABGQS01. Next base: position 1,467,059 of record CAXXXL010000003.1, read on the forward strand.
AAATGACCATACTTCAATAAAACCATTTGATATGTTAAATCTTGAAAATTATCTTGCGCTGTCTAATGGAGGTGCATTCTTTTTCATAGATGCTATGGATCCGGAAGGAACTATGAATGAACGAGTTTATGAGACAATGGGTGAAATATTCAAAGATTCAAAAGAATATGAGAAATATATTGGAGGAGAAATATGTGCTGATGTTGCAATTTATAGCAGTAATAACTCTTTTATTGATTTAGACGATAACGGTAAAAAGGTAAAGCCAGTTCCAGATCCAATTTTTACTAAGGAGACATTGCCGGCACATATATCAGCATCAGTATCTGCAACTCGAGTATTAAAAGAGCATCATATTCCTTATACGGTAATAAGCAAAAAGAACCTGAGGGATCTTAATAGATACCAAGTGCTTGTTTTGTCGGGAGTAGTGATGATGGATAATGAAGAGGAGATAGCAATTCAAGAATGGATAAACAGCGGTGGTAAACTATATTTTAGTAGTTTCGCTCCAGTGGAATTTATTGCTCGGCTTTTAGATATGGAATATGAGGGCATGACAAAAGAGAATGTTACTTATATATATCCAACTCAGAGTGGCAGTTTTTTAATTGAGGAAACGAAGAATGGTTCTACACCAGTAACAATACTCAAACCCCAATTTAAAGTTAAGTTAAATAAAAAAACTGATATTTTTGCAACGATCGGCCTACCTTTTACAGATCCAGCCAACTCAAAAAGGTTTGCTTCAATACATTCTAATCCTCCTGGTAAGAACACAAGCTATCCTTCTATTGTGTATTCTAAATACGGTAGAGGAGATATAATTTGGGCATCCACCCCAATCGAGATTATGCCTTCCGGGTATGAAACACAGAATAATATATTTGTTGAAATGATAAATTTCCTTGCAAAAGAGCCAATGGCTTTTTGCTCTGATGCTAGCCCTTATGTCGAGTTTACATTATTCCATCAAAAAGAAAAATCTCGCTTCTTGTTGAATTTTATTAATCTTCAAGAAAATATTCCTATAATTCCTTTACATAACATAAAAGTGAACGTTAATACAAAAGGCAAAAAAATTCTAAATGTGAGCCTTTTGCCAGATGAAAAAGTATTGGATTTTGAAGCCCATGATAATAATATTATTATTACTATTGACTATTTAGATGTATACAAATCAGTACTGATTTATTATGAATAAACTGCACTAAAAATCTATATGCACGGTTCAAACACGAACTAAGCATTTTATATAGATAATAAAAAGTTAAAGGAGGAGTTACAGACTAATAAAAAGATTAAGTCTGTGGCGAAATGTGATGAAAATTAAAAAAGCAATATCTCTTGGGATTAGTTTAATACTCATACTGGCTGTGTTTGCTGGGTGCACGAATCAGACTGCTTCAGAGGAGCAATCATCAGATACATCTACTTCAACTGAAAGTACAGCAGCACCGAGTGAGGAGACAACGTCTAGTGAAGGAACTAAACGTATATTTTTCACGAATGCCTATTATACAGCCCCATATTGTGCGCCTTTGAATGCGGCTGCAAAAGCAGCTGCAGAAAGCGCAGGTTATGAAATTACAATCGTAGATGGTCAAGGTAACGCTCAGGTACAGCTTGATCAAATCAATACCGCCATTGCAGAAAAATATGATGGTATAATTTATTTCCCGGCAGATATGGCATCTACACCGAATGTTGTAAGAAAGCTAGTTGACTCAGGAATTCCTTTTGTGAATGACAACTCAAAAGTAGATCCTTCAGTTCAGGACCAGGTCCATTTTGTAGGTTTTGAAACCTACGACGAAGGCTATGATGTCGGAGAATTAGTAAAGGAAATGTTACCAGATGGCGGGAATGTGGTTATAATTGAAGGAGTAGCGGGAACAGACCCTCAAGTAAACAGAACACAAGGATTTAAAGATGCGATTGCTGATACCCCGAGTATAAAAATTCTCGATGCACAGGCTATACAGGGCTACGATCCTGCTCTAGGCTTGGCTATTGCGGAAGATTACTTTAGTAAGTATGGTGATCAAATTGATGTGCTATTTGCTCATGGAGAGGATGGAATTGATGCAATTGCCATGGCTGGCAAAGATGCCGGACTTGATAAAATAAGGTACGTATCTATAGGTGGAAATAGTATTGGAATTGCTGCGATTAAAGACGGAATCCTTTACGGAACTATTTCACAATCACCTTTAGAAGAAGGGAAAATAGCTGTTGAGACGCTCATTAAACTAATCAATGGGGAAGATGTGCCTCTTGAAACAATTATTGATACCCCGCCGATTACAATTGAAAATGTTGACGAACCACAATTCGCTAATCCTGGATGGTAAAAAGCATTGTCCCTCCCCCAATATGGGGGGAGGGACAAAATAACGGAGGACAAAATGTGTGAGTATTTACTTGAGATGAGGAACATTTCAAAATTTTTCCCTGGTGTAAAAGCGCTTAACAAAGTTTGTTTTAAGGTAAAAAAAGGGCAGATACACGCTCTTGTTGGAGAAAATGGGGCAGGAAAATCTACTTTAATGAAAATATTAGGTGGAGCTATTAAAGAGGATGAAGGCGAAATATTTTTAAATGGTAAACAAGTAGAAATTAAAGATTCCAAAGATGCAAAAAGAAATGGAATAAGCTTAATTTTTCAGGAATTCAATCTTGTGTCATCATTATCAGTTGCTGAAAACATTTTTTTAGGGGAGTTAAGTGGAGGAAAATGGGTAAATTGGAAAAAAATAAACTCAGATGCACAGAAACTGATTGATGAGTTTGGATTTAAAATAAAGCCAAAATCTTTAATAAAAGATTTGAGTGTTGCCGAAAAACAAATGGTTGAAATTACGAAAGCCCTTGCTTATAACGGAAAAATAATTATTATGGATGAACCCACTTCGACTTTAGCGGACAATGAGGTTAAAATTTTATTTAAAATTATCAGAGATCTAAAGGAGCATGGAATCACAATTGTGTATATTTCCCATAGGATGGAAGAAATTTTCAACATATCTGATGCTATAACGGTTTTAAGAGACGGTGAAACAATTGATACCTTTGCGACAAAAGAAACTGATGAACATGAATTGATTGAGAAAATGGTAGGGCGTCCTTTTAATATGGAGTTTCCACCAAAGACTTGCTCTTATGGCGACAAAATATTAGAAATCAAGAATTTATCTAAAAAAAACGTTCTTCGCAATATTACCTTTGATTTGCATAGAGGTGAAATACTAGGCATAGCTGGTTTAGTTGGCTCAGGGAGGACAGAGCTATCACATGCTCTTTTCGGAGTAGATAAAATTGATTCTGGTGAAATAATTATTAACGGACAGAAAGTGAAAATTAAATCCACTGCGGGTGGAGTGAAAAACTCAATCGGGCTTGTCCCGGAAGACCGAAAAGAACAAGGGCTGGTCCTAGACTCTTCAGTTATGAAAAACATTTCCATATGCAACCTTAATAAGGTTAGCAGAGGCTCTATTATAAATAAAAAAGCAGAGAGCAAAGTTGCCAATGATTACATTGGAAATTTAAATATTAAAACACCTTCAGTAAATCAGAATATGATCAACCTTTCGGGTGGGAACCAACAAAAAGTAGTTTTTGCCAAATGGCACTTTTTAAATGCCGATATCATTATTTTGGATGAGCCGACTAGAGGTATAGATGTCGGTGCGAAATATGAAATTTACTTGCAAATATGCAATATGGCAAAAGAAGGTAAGGCAATAATTATGATTTCTTCAGAGTTAAATGAAGTTATCGGATTGAGTGATAGAATACTTGTCATGCATCAGGGAGAAGTAAAAGCGATCCTTGATTGCAAGATAGATGATATATCAGCAGCTAATATAATGAGAATAGGAATATCAGAAAAGAATGAGGGTGAATGCTCATGAAGATGTTCAAGACATCAGTGGATAATAGACAAATGGATAAAAACAAAGTATTGAAAAAGCTTGTAAAAATAATAAAAGAATATCCATTGGCTGTTTTATTAACAATAATTGTTATTATTGTATCACTTACAGCGCCTTCATTTTTTACACCAAAGAATTTTGAAAATATTCTTAAACAAGTATCTGTAATTGGGATCGTTGCCTGCGGAAGCGCATTTGTACTGCTTTGCGGAATGATCGATTTATCTGTAGGGTCTGTTGTCTCGTTGACTGGTGTCGCTTTTATGATGTTCAATATGAAAATTGGTTTATTATTATCGATTGCTATTAGTTTAGGTATAGGTATACTTTGTGGGACTTTAACAGGCGTAATAATAGCTTTTGGTGGGAAAAAGGGAACAATAGGAGTTTCTTTCATTGTATCTTACGGAATGCTTTCGATCTATGCTGCACTAACAAGGCTAATTTCAGGTGGCATATTTCAAAAAGGAGACCTAAGCGATCCTCAATTCAGTGGCATTGGTGCAGGTATAACACCTATCATAATTTTTCTTGCCATTATTGGAATAGGTCAGTTTATATTAGTTAAAACAAAGGCTGGTAGAAAAATAAAATTTACGGGTATGAATGAAGAGGCAACACGATTCTCTGGTACGAACACAACTTTTTACAGAGCTTTTGTTTATGTGATTAGTGGATTCTGTTCAGCTATTGCAGCGATAGTTCTAGCGTCACGAGTTGGTGGTGCATCGCCTTTATCTGGAAGTGGTTTTGAAATTGATGCTTTAGCTGGTATTATTGTCGGCGGAGTTAGCCTGTCGGGCGGGAAAGGCAGCATTTTAAATGTTTTATTTGGCGTAATAATAATCGGGGTTTTATCAAATGCTCTAAATATGATAGGTATTGCGACTTATCCTCAAATTATTATTAAAGGTGTCGTGATATTGTTAGCCGTTATTTTAAATGTAATAAGTCTGCAGGATATAAAATTGGAGAGGAAGTAATATAGATGGATAGATTGGCAACAATTTTAAAAAGGAATATTGTAGTTGTTTTTATTCTTATATTGTTGGTACTTATGGCGATATTAAAGCCAACAAGTTTCTTTTCTTCAACAAATATAACGAATATATTTATACAGATCTCGTCATATGGTGTTGTTGCTTTTGCAATGACATTTGCTATAATAGCGGGAGAATTCGATTTATCAGTGTCCTCAATATTCGGTATGTCAACAATATTATTTATTGATCTCAGCAGTAAAGTCTCTGTTTTTATAGGTGTTTTAGCAGCTATATTGTTTGGACTTTTTGCGGGTAGCCTTAACGGTTTTTTTGTTTCGAAACTCAGAACTAATTCATTTATAACAACGTTGGCTAGCATGATGATATTTAAAGGCATATCTCTGACTTACACAAACGGTGCACCGGTCAATATTAATAACAACGGAATATATGATTTTGGCAATGGCAAATTACTAGGTATACCATACATTTTAATTATTCTATTTATAGTTTTTATAGGTGCTCAGATAATATTATCAAGAACAAAATTCGGCAGGAATATTTATGCTACCGGTGGCAATATGGCAGTTGCTAAACTTGCTGGAATTAATACAACTTTTTATAAATTTATAATTTTTGTAATATTAGGATTATTATCATCTATTGGAGCTTTACTTTATGCGGCACGAGTTAGCGCAGGTTCAGCACTTTATGGAAGTGATTTGGCAATTTACTGTGTTGCCGCAGTTGTTGTGGGAGGTACCAGCCTGTCTGGGGGAACAGGTAATGCAGTAAAAACTTTACTTGGATTACTTGTAATGGGAATATTGTTTAATGGGCTAACACTTTTAAGTGTGAAGGGCGAGTTTCAGGAAATCGCCAAGGGGATCATTGTAATAGTGGTAGTTGTTTTTGATGCCTATAACAGCAATAGGAATCGAAAGGTACTGTTTGTGGATAATCAAGATTTGAAGGTGTTAGCAAATAAAGAAGATATATAAATAATTAAATTTTATCAAATAATGAAAAGGAAAGAATTATGAAAAATCTAGTCGAAAAAGCGTTTGAAAAAGGAAAAGGGATTCTTAGGTTGGCTCCGACATGGGTGCCGCGATCCTTTTGTAGACCTGGAATGCGAATAAAGCTTCACCCGGATGACTATTATAAACTTGGATTGAAACGGGGAGGCATTGATGAGAGATGGTTGGCTTCGACAACAAGAGCAGAAAATGGACAAGAGGCCCCAGAAGATGAAGGCATGAGCTATATTATTATAGATAAATTTGGCCAGGAGAAAGTATTATTGCGCGATGCGGTGGAAGTATTAAAAGGACAACTTATTGGGGAAAAGCTATATAAAAAATATTCGAGATGGCCAATTTATTCAAAGTTTTTCGACAATCTTGGACCGCTTCCTCATCATGTACATCACAATGATAATTTTGCTGCGAAAGTAAATCAATTGGGAAAACCGGAAATGTATTTCTTTCCATCTCAACTTAATAATCATGGGGGAGAATTTCCTTATACGTTTTTTGGTTTTAATCCGGGTACTACAAAGGAGCAGGTGAAAAAATGCCTTATTAACTTTACAAATGGCGATAATAAGCTGTTAGATTTATCAAGAGCATATAAATTGTCTCTTGATACCGGATGGGATGTACCCCCGGGTATTTTACATGCGCCCGGCAGCCTTTGTACATATGAACCTCAGATATCATCAGATGTATATGCAATGTACCAGTCTATCCTTCTATATGGTCATACCGTGCCAGAGGAGCTTTTATGGAAAGATTGTCCCCAGGATCAAGTTGGGAATTTTGATTATCTTATTGATGTTCTTGATTGGGAATCAAATGTTGACGATCAATTTTATAAAAATCATTTTATGGTTCCAATACCTGAAACAGATATAAAAAAAACGATACCAGAGGGTTATATTGAAGAGTACATCTGTTATAAAAGTGATTATGTAAGAGCAAAAAGACTAACCGTTTTACCCAAAAGTTCTGTAGTATCAAAAGATACTAATGCATATGGTTTCATTATGCTACAAGGGCACGGCAAATGTGAGAAATGGGATATTGAAACACCAACATTAATTAGATATGGCGAGTTAACAAATGATGAATTTTTTGTTTCTGAATTTGCGGCAAAACAGGGAGTAACTTTTACAAATGAATCGGAAACAGAACCAATTGTTCTACTAAAACATTATTCACCAAACGATAAATTAATTCTATGATAGCAGCGCAATTGCAATTAGTTTCAAATCGAAGAATAATAGGGAGGCGAGGAAATGATTGAGTACTTCGATATTCGCTTGAAGACACAATGCGGTGAAGTTCCTCTTTTAGAAGATCAGGAAAAATATTATCTAAGGGAGCTTGCTAGAAAAGTTACAGAAATTGGGAACAAACCTATTCAGGAAAATCGAAAACGTTTATGGAGGCTTCATAACAACCTAAAAGGTGAGCGTCCTATGGTTCTTATTTTTCCTGAAGGCTGTTGGAGTGAATTACTACCATATAAACAAATGAAAATTCAAAAACCATTTTGGCATGAATTAGAATGGTATCTTCGAAGATTAATATACAGGGATACAAATATTCCTGATGACTATGTTGTTGAACCAGTAATCGAGGTACCCTTATGTTATTCATTTACCGAATGGATGAGCGGAGTAAACCATCTTGTTCACTTGGGTGATGAAGATGGTAAGCCAGCCGCAGGTTTTAAAGCTGTGATTGAAGATGAGCGTGATTACGAGAAAATGACGCCACCGCGTTTTATTCCGGATATTGCGACAACTATAAGAAACGTCAATATAATCTCCGAAACCGTAGGTTCGATTATACCAGTTTCGATTAACAATTCAATTCAAATTGATACAAGTCTTATTATGTCCTTAATGGAAATGCGTTCTATGGAGCAGCTGTTGATTGATATGATTGAAATACCTGAGAGAATACATCAAACGCTTATGTTTATGCAGGTAAGTACTTTGAAATTGATGGAAGAAGTGGAGAACAGTGGTCTTATGGGACTTAACAATGGTAATGACTATGTTGGTTCCGGAGGTGTTGGTTACACAAATGAATTGCCAGGCAAAGATTTCGATGGGCATGTAAGGTATTCCGATTTGTGGGGATTCTCAGAAACACAAGATCTGTCTTCTGTTTCTCCAACAATGTATAATGAATTTGCGTTACAATATCAAATACCTCTATTAGATAGGTATGGTCTGAATTGCTATGGATGTTGTGAGCCGATGCATGACAAAATTGAGATTGTAAAAAAAATACCTCGATTAAGACGAATATCAGTAAGCCCTTGGTGTGATTTAAAAATAATGTCAGAATCGTTCAATAGAGATTGTATATTATCATGGAAACCTTCTCCAATGGACTTAGCTAATAAATTCGATGAAGAAAACATACGTAAAACTTTGTTAAATGGTATTAAGATAGCAAAAGACAACTGTCTAGAAATCATTATGAAGGATACGCATACAGTACAGAATGAAAAAGACAGAATAAGTAGGTGGGTAAAAATGGCTAATGATATTGTTGAAGACTCTTTTTAACTAAATATAAATTGGGACTGGAGGGTATTATGGATATCGAAAACGAATTTTTATTAAAATTCAATTTTCAAAAATGGTTGAGGCTAGGGATCAATGACTATGATTATGATAGAATAGGAAAGATCCTCGGTATAGAGATACCTGAAGTAACTGCAGTGCTTGAGAGCTTCAAATCAGACAATAGAGAGGCTGCAAGTAAAATAAAGGGGCTGAAGAAATGGAAGTTTAAGGATAGAGCTAATATAATTTTCATTGGTGATTCAAATACAAGTAATCGAACAAGTTATATGAACATACTCAAAGAAGCTTTTTCAAGTCATGAAAATATTAATTTTATTGATTGTGCTTTATCTGCATGGCGCTCAGGAGACCCCATTCAAGATTTCTATAGCATAAATATCTATAGTCCTGATATTACAGTATATATGATAGGAACAAATGATTTTCGTTCTATAAAGGGACTTGGTACTTGTGTTACAAGCTTGGAAGAATATAAAAAAAACGTATCCTTTACTATAAAAATGCTAAGGTCAATAGGTTCAATAATTATTATTCAAACAATACCACCTGTAAAACAAGAGTGGATAGACTCAGCATATGAAGCAACATTGTGGGATTTTAAAGAGAAAGACAGAAAGGCGTTCAATAATGTTCTAAAGAACCTATCAAGAAAAGAAAACGTGCTTATTAATGACATGGACACTATTCTTAAAAGTATTGATAATGATAATTTGTATTATAAAGACGGGCTACATCTTAGTAATTATGCTCATGAAGCAATAGCAAATAAACTTTTGCCAATTATTAAGAAGGCTTTACTATTAAGAATGGGGTAGAGAATTTTGGAAACTCAGCTTATTCCAGAGAACTATAAAAGTTAAAAATGTAAAAATATGGACTTAATCTTATCTACAGAATTGAACAAACTAAAAGTAGTGGAAAGTAGTTGTTTGAGGATCCCCCGAAAACTTGTTACAACGCCTTCATAGCCTGTTCATAGTCATCATCGACAACATGTGTGTAAATCATTGTAGTTGATAAATCTGAATGGCCTAGTGCTTTATGCACCAACCTTATGTTCTTAGATTCCCGTAATAGTTCAGTTGCAAAAGTATGTCTTAGGACATGAGGTGTTACTCTTTTCTCAATTTTCGCTTTTATCGAATACTGCAGTAACATCTCACGAATATCACAATCGTCAAGTTTTTTACAGTAGCGATTCGTGAATACATATTCCGCATTCCCCCACTCGTTGTTTTGTCGTTCTCTCCACAATGACAGCTCGGCTATTGTTTTCTCTGAAATGTACACTATCAGGTCTTTGCTGCCTTTGCCTTGGAGAACAATCACTTGTCCCGTCATCAAATTTATATTTCGCCATTTTAGCTCGATCGCTTCTGAAATTTTCAGTCCAGTTTTAGCAAAAAAACACACAGGGGTTTATTCCTGTAGCTGCTCACATAATGTGGATTAAATACATTTATGGATATATAACGCACGTTGCCATATGCGCCGGTAACGGATATGTAACAGATGCAAGCAACAATAGTGGAATGGTTGTATATAGGCCGATTTTTGGACAATCCAGTATTTTTGCTTGCGGTAGGCCTCACGTTTTGATTAAGGAGGAAAGAATGAATCATATAAAAAGTTTTACGGCGATAGCTATTGTGGCTATCGATGCGTGTGCAGTTTTAGGAATAGTTTTTATCAAAGGTTACAATCTTAAAATGGGTATTAATTTGACAGCCACATCTACGAGAACAGAGGAAACAGCACAATACGGGCACGACATGGGCGCTGGTGGGGCATGAGATGGCAGATACGAGCTATATTGGAAAAGGGATGTTCTCTGACGGGAAGATACAGAGCCTTGAAAAACTGCAGGATAAGATAAATAAATACAGGGAAATAGGATTATAAAAAGAGAATTTGTATAGTAGTCGAAAATTGTTATAATATGTGAGCCATACTGTCCTATTTTATGGACTTTAAATATATATAATATAATTTGACGGTACAAATATGAACTACTCAATTTATGAAGAAGTCGAAAGACTTGTTAAAAAGTACAAAACAAGAGACCCAATGGAGATTGCTGAGGCAATCGGGATAAAGATTTTATTCCGAGATTTTAGCGTTCTAAAGGGCTTCTATGCTCTTGAAAACAAATCAAGATATATAGTTATTAACAACAATCTAGATGAGTATCTTCAAAGAGTTATCTGCGCTCATGAATTAGGGCATGATTGTTTGCATAGACACTTCGCTGCTTACAACGCAATGCGGGATTACATGCTGTATGATATGAAGGCAAGACCGGAAAGAGATGCTAATATATTTGCTTCCGATCTTCTTCTATCAGATACAGAAGTAATGTTGTATGCGAAATTGTATGGATACACGCATGAAAAAATTTCTCAGATAATGGATGTCCCGCAAGAATTGATGTGCTTTAAGGCATATAGCATTTATAATAGAGGATACGATATACGTACCCCTGAGACTGTTGATAGTAACTTCCTTAGTTCGATTTAGTCCTTATTGCGCCCATATTTCTTAGCCTTTTCTTTTGAGTCAAAATAGATTTCCTGCATTACTTCAAAAAAAGCATCTTTGTCATTCTCATTAAGCTCCCCGCCAGCCATAAGTGCTCTGACACGGCTAATGGTCTTTGCGGCCTCAGCAGCGCCATTAGTGCCATATTTTGATTTAGCTTCGTTGATGAAAATTTCCTCTTTGGTAAACTCTACTTCTTGAGAATCATCCAAAAGAAAATCAATAGTTACATTAAGAGCTTCTGCAATACCGGCTAATATTTCGTCGCTAGGAGTCCGCTGATCATTCTCGTAATATATAATTGCTCTTTTTTTAACACCGGCAATCTCGCCAAGTTGTTCCTGGGTATGCCCATGCCTTTTTCTCAAGATTATAATTTTCTCAGATAACTTCATTTTCCACTTCTCCTAAAAATAGAACACATATTCGCATATTTTCCTTGACAATGCACTGGACACCTAATATAATAACAGGTGCACTGGACACTTGTCAAGCGAATTAGGTGTTCAATACTTTGTAAGTTTTGGTAACTAGACGAGAGGAGAACGAAGATGATTCAAGCTAAAAAGCAGAGCATTAATCAGACTATTCCAAGTAACAACAAAGAGACAAACAACAATATATATCATAATGCAAAAGTGTTGCTGAAGATATATTCAAAAACTGCTTGGGAAACCAGTGAAAAGTACAGTGAAATTATTTACAGTTATGAGAACGAATATGGGATAAGTGATATCAGTGGACTGGAGATAATAGCATCTTTAGCTGATGAAACTGAGTTAAATGAGCTTTCCGAGCGCTTATTGTCAGTAGGAGAAAACAAGCTGATTATTGATGCGGTTCATAGCGCATTGATGAGATTGAAAGAATACCCCCATAAAGGGGAGCTGTATTATCAGATTATATATAAAAACTATTTTGTTAAGTATAAATACACAGAGAGCGAAATACTTGAAAGCTTGTGCTTATCCAGAACGACATACTTCAGAAGGAGAAAAGAAGCAATCCATCTGTTTGGGGTTAGTTTATGGAAATTAACGATCCCAAAAGTTCTCAATATGCTTGGGACAAATTTGAGACAAAATTGGAACGGTTCTGGTACTGACATGGTATTTTGAAGGTGCTAGTATGATAGCGTAGAGATACTATGACCAAAATTGCATAACGAGTTAAGACAAGGTCTTACGCCCCGAAAAGGCGTGGGGCCTTTTTTTATGTCCTTTTTTGCAGTTTTGGCAGGAAAGGACGCTATCGATGAAGACCAGAAACCGCTCTCCATAACCTTTCAGATTTTAGAACTGAGGTGCGAAGCACTTCCGAAACTTGAAATCTGAAAGGAGATTGCTATGACAATCAAATACAGAAAAGCATATTTAACAGATGGAACACAGGTAAAGATAACTGAGGAATTATTTAAGCAGTTAAGAGAATGGGAAAGAGAAGGCCGTCCAATTCATTTCAGCTATATAGACATGCTGAAAGAAGAAGACAATGAAATGATCAACAAGCAAAGGTGTTATAACACATTCAATATCTCATTAGAAGGTGAGCTTGAAAAAGACCCATCTAACCCGATGTTGCTTAAAGACACAAGAGATGTTTCAGGCAAGGCGACCAGAAGCATTGAGATGCGCAACGCTATAAACTCCGTGCTTAGTCTTTGCTCCGACGCTCAAAGAAGAAGATTCATCAAGTATTACTACTTGGATTTCACCCTCGACATGATTGCTGCACAAGAGCGCTGCAGCTTTCAAACTGTACAGCGTTCTATCAAAAAAGTAGAAAAAAGGCTGGTTATTTTAAAAAATTTCTTCTAGGGGGGTGAAAAACATGCTCTCCCAACGCTATATAGTGTAGGGGTTTTTTCTAAATGGAAAAACCGCAGGCAAGTAATGCCTTGAAAGTTCATTGAAAATCGAATAAAAAGCATTTCAAGTACGAAAGCCATGCAGCGTAGATGCGAAAGCGACGGACAAGGACGCCAAAACCATTCTGCAGTGATACCCAAGGGGGCAGACCCTCACAAACTGTAAACAGGATAGACGATCCAAGATTGCGAGCGACAAACCTTGTCCGGGGATATCCTAAGCCGTTAAAGATAGACGGTATTCGCCATGATCTGTGTGGTGCTGAAACTTCCTAAACGTTGGGCGGTCATACGATAGGACATAGAAGTCCTTAAAAATGGGCGGGTGAAACTCCATGCGGTAGGTTATCTCTACCGGCTTGAAATGTTGGCTAATAAAATCTGAAAGACATATACAATGCGGCATCTGTGAATTACCGGTGCCGCATGAATATATCTTTTGGAAATATTGAAGGAGGAAAATTATGAATAGTAATTTGATTGATATTAAGGATATAAGAATAAATACTGACCTTCCTGTATCGGTTAAGGTTAAGAGCTTTATAGAGCAAATCATAGACCCATATCACTTCAAATGCGGTGAAGTAGAGGTCATTTTAGACTTTGACGGGTACGATTCACTCGAAAGTAAAATCATAAAACATCTAAGCAGCAAATAAAACGTTCTCAAATTTCTTGATTTGAAATTAAAGTGCTAAGATTTAACTGGCACTTAAAAATCCTGCTGTTTGATGAAAAAACAGGAGGTAATTTATAATGGCAAGAAAAAAGTTTTATGTCAACGAAGTGGCAAAAGAACAAACTGAAAAAAAGAATGCGTGGAACATAGCAAAGTATATCCGCCTTTCCAGAATGGACGGCGATAACTTAGAGAGCGACAGTGTTGTTAATCAAAGAAAACTGCTCAATGATTATATTGATGAGCATGACGATTTTGTCGGTATAGAAGAATTCATTGATGACGATTGGACAGGCACAAATTTTAATCGCCCCGGTTTCCAAAGGATGATGCGGGAGATTGAAAAAGGAAACATTAACTGCGTTATTGTAAAAGACTTATCACGTTTCGGCAGAAATTACATCGAAGCGGGTAAGTACCTGGAGCATACTCTACCGTCGTATAATTGCAGAATCATTTCGGTTATCGATGAACTGGACAGTTTTAAAGATACGGACGCTGCGCTTGGGCTTATGGTTCGTATAAAAAACCTTATCCATGACCATAACAGCCAGGATATATCCAAGAAAGTTAGAGAGACGAAGAACATGCTTCGTAAAGAAGGCAAATACATTTCTCAACCGCCCTTCGGATACAAGAAAGACCCGAGTGACAGATATAAGCTGGTTATTGATGAAGAAGCCGCAACGGTTGTGCGAAAGATATTTAATATGTACTTGGAAGGTATGGGAACCATACGTATTTCGCAAAGGCTGAACGAGCTTGGAATAATGACTCGGGGAGATTACATCGAGACAGGCTCGATATACAAGAGCGGCAACATTGCTTCCAGTACAGGCTGGAGACCAAATGGTATACGCAATATGTTGAGCAATAAAGCATATATCGGAGCGGTGTGCCAGCGACGCAGAACTACGAGGAATTATAAGGACAGAAAACCAATCTATTTGGATGAAAAAGACCAAATCGTTGTATACGACATGCACGAACCGATTATAAGCAGAGAGCAGTTCGATAATGTGCAGGAAATTCTGAAAAGCAGATGCACAAAAACATCTCAGTATAGCAAAGAACTATATCTGTTCTCCGGAATGTTACGCTGTGCTGGTTGTAAGTCTTCAATGATCCGAAATCCTAAGTTTCATAAAAACAAGTGGTACGTATATTACAAATGCCGAGCATACAATCAACGTGGCACGAAAGTATGCAATCACTCACACAGCATAAGCGAAGAAAAGCTGGTTGCAGCAGTAAGGTATGCATTGAACATACAGATTCAAACGCTAGTTGATATGAAACGAGTTATAGAAGCAATCAATAAGAATAAAAAGCGGCAACGAAGGTCTATTGATTATGACAAGCTGATTGAAGAGAAATCTGTTAAAAAGGACAAGCTCAAAACCATGAAGCTAAGCAGCTATATGGACTGGAAAAGCGGTACGGTTTCAAAAGACGAGTACACATACATGCGTGATAAGTTTGACAGTATGATTGAGCAGTTGAACAAAGAAGTGTTCGCTCTTGAAAACGAAAATCAAGCCGAGAAAGACATACGCAGCAACCAATTTGGCTGGCTTAATAGTATGATCAGTAACGGATATCTTAGCTCTTTATCCAGGGAGATTACAACCGAGTTCATCGACTGTATCTACGTTGGCAAAGACAAAAAGATTCAAATCGTATTCAAGCATAAGGATGAGTTCCGGCGGCTGACCGGTTACATTGAAAAGCATGCCGGATCATGTTATGAAGAGCAAGGAGGTGTTCAGTATGTATCAGATGGCTCTGCAAGATAACTTTACGTGGCATACCGCCATATACGTAAGGATAACGGACAATGAGAAGAAAAAAGGCCTATATGACAGCATAGATAACCAGATTAAAATACTAAAACAGTACGCACTGAAAAAAGAACTCGTTAACGTGCGTGTATTTGCAGATGAGCATAGGAAGGGCGGCAACTTTGACCGTCCAGCGTTCAAGCAAATGATGGATGAAATAAAGCAAGGTAACATCAACTGCGTCATGGTCAAAGACCTCTCTAGGTTTGGCAGAGAGCATATCGAAGGTGATTATTTACTTGAAGTGTTTTTCCCGGAGAACGATGTGCGCTTGATATCAAAGCTGGAACGAATCGACAGCTATACGGATCCAAAAAGAATGAACAGCATTGAGATTCCGCTTATTAATCTTTTCAACGAACAGTACTTGCGGCAGGTATCCAACTCAACAAAAGCCAGCCTTAAGATGAAACGCAAGGAAGGCAAGTTTGTGGGTTCAAGAGTACCATATGGATATCTGCGTTCTCCCGAAGAAAAGCATCAGTTGATAGTAGATGAATCGGTGCGAGATATTATTGTGAGCATCTTTGAAATGTATCTGAACTATATTAGCTTTCATGCAATTGCTCAGAAACTCAATAAAGATAATATCCTAGCGCCTTCACAGCATTATAAGAAGATACATGGACAGACAGTTAATCTGGATTCAGTATGGAATTCCAATGCTGTGCGAAATATTATTACGCAGCCGATTCTAACCGGCGACATGGTGCAGGGCAGAACCGTTTCGTACAGTCATAAAGTGAAAAAGCGTGTGCCTCTGCCTAAGGATAAGTGGACAATTGTTGAGAACACGCATGAAGCTATTATTGATAGGGACACATTTATTACAGCGCAGTCAATTGTTGAAAAGAAGTCCAGACCAACGATTCGAAAACAAAAAACGCAACCGTCTATATTGGCGGGGTTTATGGTGTGTGGTGATTGCCATGCTGTTATGCAACGAACTGTATCTACACATAACGGTAAGAAGTATTACCATATGATTTGCAGTACATATAAGAAATTAGGAAAAACGGCTTGTACAAATCACTTAGTTTCAGAGAGTAAAATCAAGGATGTGTTGCTTACAACAATAAATAAACTTATCGATGTAATCATCGATGTTGAGAAAGCGATAAAGGATAAAAATCGTAATGAGATTTCAAAGCTAAGAGCAAAGCTCAAACAGGAAATAAAATCTTCGACAATAGAAAGAGAAAAGATAGGATCAATCAAATCAGGGTTGTACAGCGATTATAAGCAGGATGTTATTTCACTGGATGACTACAAGGATATGAAACAGCAATTCGAAGCCAAACAAATTACTTTGGATAAGAAAATTGACAGGTTAAATAAAGATTTGTATCAGCTTGATAACGGGAATTCTTATTCAACTGAAGCTGCAAATGCTTTTGTAAAGTATTCAGGCATTTCGGAGATAACAAGAGAACTGCTTGGGGACTTGGTTGAAAAGATTGTTATTGATGCGGATAAAAATATAAAGATTATCTTCAAGTTTCAAGACGAGTTGAAGCGATATCTAAATTAATAGACAAAACAAATAGAAGTGCGAAGCGGCCGGCAGAAATGTCGGTTGTTTTTAATTAAAAAATATTATGGAGGATTGATATGTACAAACGTAATGGACTAGAAAGCAAAAAGAACAAGAAAAAGAAAGTGATTATTATTCTGATAATTGTGTTCGCCATTGCAGCAACAGCTTTATTTCTGTTAAAGAGTTGTAACGAAGACCAGAGTACTGCTGTACCGGAAACAACCCCTGTTATTCTTGAAGACGAAGGCCGTTCAATTGACGGAGAAGCACAAACCAAAACGCAAGAAGAAATCCTTGATGAGCTAAAAAATCAGCAGCTAATTGTAACGGACAAGCTTAGCTCTAATATCATTTTTAATTCCGGTGAAGTTGGTTCGATTGGCGAATGGGTTGTTGAGAACTTAAAAGAAAACGATGTTATTCAACAGGCAGAGGTGTATTGGAAAGATGTCCTTATTGCTAAGACAACCCCGATATATCCAAATCAACATATTACGGGAGTGTCGCTTCTTGAAAGCATCAGTCCAGGTGAATATGAAGCAACAGCTTATATAAATTACTACGACACCGAAACAAAAGAGTATATTAGTAAGGCTGGATATTCAATTCATCTTACAGTTAGATAGTCATCCGGTTAACGGAAAAATATATATTTTACGGAGGTAATTAATGAAATTGAAACTTAGGAAAATCTTTATGATGATGGTTGTTGTTGCTCTGATAGTGGCTGCAACGACAGCAACAGCTCTCGCAGATGACACGATCACTACAGGGGAAGGAGATGCATCAGCGACAGTGCCGGTTGAGGGAACAATATCGGCTTTGACTGTTTCGGTGACTCATCCAGCAACAATTGCATACTCTATCGATCCGAATACCGGTGATACTTATGGTATCATAGCTCCTGAAATTACTCTGGTTAATAATACCTTGGTCCCTGTCAGAGTTACAGTTGAGTCGATGTTTTCTACTCCGGGAGGAACGTTACAGTTCGCAGATGTGCTGCCGACAGATAGGGATTGGGCAAATCTCAGCGTAGCAGATTCGAAAGAGTTTATAGCACTTGGGTTAAAAATCCCACCTAATGTTATGGAATGGAATGCAGGGTATAATACGGGTACGTATTATGCGGCTGATATGACGATGGTTGAGTTTGGAACATTGAACTATGGCTGCATGGGTGTACTCACGCTTGTTGCTAACCATGGCCTAGCATTTGACCAGGCGTATACTTCGATGCACAGCTTGTTTTTCATGTTTGATTTGGTTTAGTTAAAAATAATTAAGTAATTGATGTAGCTGGAGTGCCGGATGACTATCTCCAGCTACATTAGCTTATATTTGAAAACAAATTGTTCTGATGATAGAATAAAAGCACGTCAGTAACGACGTGCTTTTAAAACTTTATCGAACAGGAAGTAATTATTCTGTCCTATCCGAAGTTATGGCGGAGAGAGAGGGATTCGAATTATCTCTCAAATAAAAAATTTGTTTGCAATGTAGCGATACTGGATGCAGACCAGAAAATTTGTATAGTAATAAAATATTTCCACATAACTGAAGAGGAGATAAATATAGTTACTTATAGTGAAGCAGAGGAGAATTATCTATCAATCATCACATCAATATAACAAATTAATATTAAAATAAAAGAGGAGTTAATGTTTTGTAGAGTATATGTTTTATTGAGCATGATTATAGTGAAATAGTTTATGGAAAGGATTATTGATTAAAAATTGGACACATTTTGGACACAAAAGCTTTGAAATCACTTTGAATGATATAGACACAACGAAACGAAAAAATCCTTTAAATGAGGGCACTGAAAAATCACTGTTTCCAGACGGGCCAGTGATTTTTTCGTATATTTATGCGTAACAGAAAAGATATGAATTATAAAAATCTCCGTACTTTTCATGATAAGCCGGATGGGTTGGGCCCAAAAGCTCATCTTTACCCATCAATTTAATGATTCTCTTGATATTCACTGCAAAAGCTGTAAAGTAAGCTTGTAATCGCATGGCGGAAAGACCCGTGGATTCAGCTGTTCTGAGACCGTGAGCCTGTTTAAGTTCTCCGTTCTTCTCCTCAATTCGGTATCGGATTCTTAAACGTTCGTTGAAATATTCGCTCTTCTCAAAATCTAAACGTTCCCGGTTCCGTTGACTTGTGATGGTGACACAGTAAGTCTTGGTCTTTGATTGGCCAACTCTACATTTGTCCGCATATGGACACTGTTGACATGTGTTTCTGTTGAAGTCGTAAATGAAATATTTATTATCGTATTTGCCCTGACGTTTATGCACCTTCTTGGCCAGCTCTCCCGCTGGACATTGCATCAGTCCTGCATCCTTATTGTATTCAAAACCGTCATTTTTAGGTTCAGCCGCATTTGCGATAACGGGATTGGATTTTGCAATCAGAGTAATTTTCTCCCCGTCACAATATTTAATGTTATCTATACTTGAATATGCTGTATCGCCGAGTATTTCCTTGACTTCAATGCCATTGCTTTTTGACTGCTCAAGCAGAGATTTTAGCATATAACCGTCGGATACTTCTCCGCTTGTAACGCCTATGCCTGTAATCAAACTCTCTTCTGTCATGGCGATATGATTCTTGTATCCAAAGAAGGTAGATGTGGCGCTCTTGTGGCCGAATCTGGCATCCTCATCATGCTTTGACTGGATTCCCCGGATACGATCGCTTTCTAACAATTCCTTGATATGGGCGTAGAGCTTTTGGATTTTTGGCTGACCACTGCCTAGGATATCTTCGCCAATATTCTCGAGAAGCTGTTGCGTATATTTAATCTCTTCTTCCAAATCTGCTGTTTCCAATGGTTTCTCTGGGAATTTCACGGACAGATCATACATGCTCTTATATATTTCCTTGCGCAGTTGTTTGCTTAGCCCCCGTAATATCTGAGTAGGTGTGGATGGCCTTGCGGAAGCTTTGGTATGGGTAGAATCCACGATTATTGCCGTGGATTTGATCAGCCCTTTTTGTATCGCCTGGGTGATCGTCTCTTTAAGCATTTCCTCCAGTATATCTTCTGTGATCCTCGTTTTACGGAATTTTGTCAGCAGGCTTGAGTCAATCATGCCATCTTCCGGGTCTAAATCCAGAAAGTATTTGTATGCCATATTGACTGCCGCATTTTGTATCAATGCCTCATCCGACAAATCATACAGCCTTTTCAAAAATAGCAGTTTGAACATCATCTCCGGCTCCTTTGCCGGACGCCCGTAGTGTTCACAGTAGCTTTCCCTCAACATCGGGTTTACAAAGCTGAAGTCTATGTTATCTTTGATCTTTCGCAGTAAATGGTTTTTGGGTACAATGATATTATACAATCCACGATATAGTGATAGCTTGATCTGAACTTCATTCCTGAGCATTTTATCACATCCTTGCTTCCTGTTTATATGCATAATTATACCATAAATATGATAAAAAGTCCTTTCGTTATTCACAATTGGACTTTTTCAGTGCCCTCTTAAATAGGCGTTTTCTGGACATGGTATAACAAAAAAATACTAAAAAATATACCGAATTCTGTTTCAAATCCTAGTTCCGCTGCCAAGATAAAAAGACACCCCTTACGGGTGTTTTTTTATTTTTACCGTGGAGCCGCGATGAGAACCTGGCAAAAGAGCCAAAGATTGAAAAAGCGGATAGAAACGAGTAAAGAAGTTTTAATATCAGAGTAACTATAATATGAGATAGAAGGCGGGCTCCCGCCTTCAAATCCTAGTTCCGCTGCCGTTTTCATCTATCATGTTTGTCCTCCCAAAGGTAGTATATAGATTATAACAAAACTCGACACTAGATACTACCATAAAATGCAATATTGTAAGCACAGAAGGGCGCAAAAAAGCGCCTTTTTGTGTGCAATGGTGGGGGGAGAACAGGATGGGCACATAAAACCGAATATAAAAAATACTTGACATAATGTAAAGAATACTTTACAATACGAATGTAGATAAAAACTAGACAAACCAAAGCGAATTGCGGGTGGTCATATGAAATTGATGAATAACATAAGAAAGCAAAGGTTTGAGAAAAACGAGATGTCTCAGCAGGAACTTGCCGACCTGACGGGCGTTTCAAGGATGACGATATATTCGACCGAGAAAGGCAAGTATGTGCCGTCGACTCTGCTGGCGCTGAGGATCGCAAAGGTGTTCTCAAAGACAGTAGAAGAGATATTCTGGCTGGATGACGAAGACAAAGACGGAGGTGGACAGTAATGAAAAGAAAAGCACTAATAAACATTTTCAGCGTGGCGGCGTTTTTGATGCTGGCTTACAGCGTGGCGGCATATGTGTATCTTCAGACGAACCTTACGCCGCAGCTGCCGGAGCTTACGGGCTTGCTGCGAACGATAGGCAACCTAATTGTACCGGCGCTGTTCATAGCCGGGCTCTTTCATCTATATCTTCTGGCGCAGGCGCTTAAAACACTTACAGGCAGGTTTCTAAGCTCCGTGGTATATGTCCTCGTGCTGCTTTCAGGAATAATGCTGTTTTCAGACCTTGCGATACTCTCCGATATAGGCAAAGAATATCTGCTTTTCGACGTAACAAACGAGTGGATAATGCTCTACTGTTCTGCTGCGCCTCACCTGGCGGCGATGGCATTTGGGCTGGCCGCT
Organism: Christensenellaceae bacterium; assembly: GCA_963666505.2. Lineage (GTDB taxonomy): Bacteria > Bacillota > Clostridia > Christensenellales > SZUA-584 > JABGQS01. Next base: position 1,488,706 of record CAXXXL010000003.1, read on the forward strand.
GTTAAAAGAGCGGCGGACAAAGGCGGAAAGCTGTTTGAAGCGTTTGCAAAGAGCGGTGAGGGATTGTTTTTATCCATGCACCAGATATCGCTTGTATCCGGAGTGCTGGGTGTGCTCGGCGTAATACTGGCAAAAACGAACCTCTTAGTAGACGAGCGCTTCAGCGGGTCGTTTGCGATACTGCTGGCAGGGCTTGCGCTCGTACCGCTCGCTATGATAGTGGTTTTCTGGATAGTGAAGATGCGCAAAAAACCGGTCAAAGAATGGATGGACGAAAAACAGCTTTCAGACACTGCTCTGGGCGGCCTGTTCGGACTGATAGCCGGGGTGATATTCTATGCTGTCGTTTTCGTGATGGATTTCTTCAAGATTTTCGTACAGCCGGTGTCGTTCTGGATACTTCCCATTTTCTTCATTCAGCTTATAGTCTATTCGACCGTGGTTATAATAAGGAACAGGCAGCAGGATGCTTGAGCGAAGGGCAGCAAAAATGAAAAAAACTGCAACAGTAATATATTTTGCAGGGATGCTGGCGCAGACGGTGCTCTGGATCGTGCTTGGCAGCATAACGATAGCGAAGAGCACACAAGTTTTCCCGCAGACATTGATAGGCACGCTGATGTTGGCGGACGCAGCCGCATTTGCAGCCTTTGCATTCCTGCACAGCAAAACGAACATACTTATTAGGATAATGATATTTGGCTTTCTTTCGGCCAACCTCATCCTGACTTTCACAGATCAGATGGGAGCCATCGACTTTGCGGTGCTGGCGCTGAATGTGGTATGCATAGCCGGTTATATAGTTATAGTGTTTTTGGGCAGGAGAAAGAAAGGGTAACAGAGATGAGCGAAAGGGCGTATAAAAAACGCCCTTTTTTTATTGTTCACTTTAGTGAGGTTTTGGTTGCAAAGCAACCGAAGCCAAAAATCCCCCGGCTATGCCGGGGGGAGAAGTAGCTTTAGCTGTAAGAAAAATACCTCCAATGTTAAAATGATGATGGTTTGCCAACCGCATCACAACAAAGGAGGTAGTCCGATGGACAAAAATAGTTTAGCACATACAATGTGGGAATGTAAGTATCATATTGTGTTTGCACCGAAATATAGAAGAAATGTGATATATGGAAAATTAAAAGTAGATATAGGAAAAATCTTAAGAGAGCTATGTAATCGTAAGGGGATAGAGATAATCGAAGCAGAATTATGTCCGGATCACATCCACATGCTAGTAAGAATACCACCGAAATTTAGTGTGTCTCAAATAATGGGATATTTAAAGGGAAAAAGCTCTTTAATCATATTTGATAGACATGCAAATTTAAAGTATAAGTATGGAAGCAGACACTTCTGGTGCAGAGGGTATTACGTGGATACAGCAGGCAAGAATGCGAAAAGGATACAAGAATATATCCGAAGACAGCTGCAAGAGGATGCTACCGCAGATCAGATTAGCTTGAAGGAATATATCGACCCGTTTACGGGTAAGCCGACAAACAAAGGCTAATAAAAAGACCCTTTAGGGTTGGCCAGCGAACACCATGCGGATGGCAAACTATTCAATGCGCTTGCAAGCGCAAGCCGGGAACATGCCCTTATAGGGCTAGAGCAAACCACCGGCTAAGCCGGTGGTCCTGAATTATGCAGCTTTGATTATTTACGGGAACAATAAGATATTGTATAATGTTTACAGAAATCTCTTTAATTTCATTTAAAAGCTATAAGGCACCAGAAAATGTACTACCAAGATTTCTTTGACATAAAAGGCGTGAACAAACCGCATGTGAAAATAGAGGAAAAGATGTATATGATAAGTGGAGAGAAGGCACAGGTGTAAGAGTTATGATTATTTACTATTTTTCGGGCACTGGGAATTCTCTGTATATAGCAAAGAAGATTGCAGAAAGAACCGGAGCAGAAGTACAGCCTATAGGACGGTTTTCGGGCAATGAACCCATCTTGATAGACACGGATGTTGTTGGGATTGTGTTTCCCGTATATTACAGTGAGCTTCCGGTGATGGTAAAGAAGTTTGCGCAGAGGCTTGTAAGCTCCCGTGAGAAGTATGTGTTTGCTATTTGCAATTTTGGAGGCGCTGCCGCACAGTCGTATAAGATGTTGAAGGATATACTGGCTGACAGGGGAATTGAGCTAAGCGCCGGGTATGGTGTGCACATGCCGCAGAATGCGTTTAAGAAGCCATGGGAGAAGGTCGATAAAGTATGTGCGCAGGCTCAAAAGAGAATTGAATTTATCGGCAGTAAGATAGAAAAAAGGGCGAAGGGAATGTTTTATACGAATATACCTTTGGAACTACTTATAAGAGTGATGCACCCAATTATAAAACGCCTGACCAGAAAGGATTTTTTGGAACGGACAGGCGCTCCGCAGGAGATGGAAACAGACGAGCTTATTTATCTTATTGACAAAAACTATACCACAGATGCGAACTGCAACGGCTGCGGTATGTGTGCAAAAGTCTGCCCGGCAGGCAACATCGCTATGAAAGACAAGAAACCGGAATGGCTGCACAGATGCGAGAACTGCCTTGCGTGCTATAACTGGTGTCCGCAAAAAGCAGTGCACGGGACGGTGGCAAAGGAAGGGCATTATTACCGGCATCCTGATGTTAAGGTGAAGGATATGATGCGGTAGGGAGTTCTTATATTCGGGACAATATATGTATTGGAGGACAGGCTTTGAGCAAAAAAGGAATAGTTATTAAAAAAGATATATATAGTGGAATAAAAGGCAAATTGATTATAATTTTGATGAATCAAATCCACCGATATGTACACAAATGGCTAGTGAAGAAAATGGATATAAAGCTAAACGATAGGGTTCTTGATATTGGCTGTGGAGGCGGAACGCTATTGGCTTTGATGGCTGAAAAAACAAACGAGAAAGCATGCGGAATTGATTATTCAAGCGATATGGTTTTAGCTGCGACAAAAAAGAACCGTAAGAGCATTTCATCAGGCCATGTTGAAGTAATAAAAGCATCAGTTTCACAAATGCCGTTTAGCAATGACCTGTTTAGCGTTATAACTTCATTTGAAACAATACAGTTTTGGCCAGACATCAGCAATGACATATTAGAGGTGAAAAGGGTATTAAAAGAAGGCGGAAAGTTTTATATTATGAACCGACTGCCGGAAGAAGGCTCGAAGTGGTATGATTTTTCACAATTTAGAGTCCCGAACGATTACAGAACTGCGCTGGAGAAAGCGGGATTTAGTAATATAATTATTGATACTACTTCTAGAAAAGGATGGATTTTTATAACCGCCTCAAAATAGCCGGAGTCGTTCTGGATACTCCTTATGTTCTTCATTCAGCTAATAGTCTATTCGACTGAGGTAATGATGAGGAACAGGCAGCAGGAGGCATTGAACGAAGGGCAGCAAAAATGAAAAAAACTGCAGCAGTAATATATTTTGCAGGGATGCTGGCGCAGGCGGTGCTTTGGATAGTGCTTGGCAGCATAACGATAGCGAAGAGCGCACAAGTTTTCCCGCAGACATTGATAGGCACGCTGATGCTGGCGGACGCAGCCGCATTTGCAGCTTTTGCATTCCTGCACAGCAAAACGAACATACTTATAAGGGTTATGATATTCGGCTTTCTTGCGGCCAACCTCATCCTGACTTTCACAGACCAGATGGGAGCCATCGACTTTGCAGTGCTGGTGCTGAATGTGGTATGCATAGCTGGTTATATAGTCATAGTGTTTTTGGGCAGGAGGAAGAAAGGGTAATTTAGATGAGCGAAAGGGCGTATAGAAAACGCCCTTTTTTTATATTATGACTTCAGGATTTATTGTATAAAATATAAACTGTATATAGTTCTAATATCTATGCATCTCAATTTTTTAAATCTAGCAACATAGATAAATAATGGTCTTCTAAGAGTTTATTTTTATTATTCGGGTATAGTATATTAACAATTGCAATATGCTTTTTTAAATCTATTCGCCACGGTTTACGAAGTTGATCTACAATACTGCTAGTTGTGTGAGCTAAAGTACGCACACCTGAAATAAAATTACGATAATTATTTTCGTCCATTTTTTCGTACTTAATTTTATCTATAGTTTCATTAACTCTACTTTGTATGCTGGTAATATAATAACTAAAAGTAATGTTGTTTTCTCCGTCCCAAAAGGGGATCACAAACTCTTTTCTTGTTGTATGTAGCCGTATTGCTAAATCGCGCATACTAGAAAGAATATCAATTATTCTTAGGTAGTTTTGTTTATATAACTCATATGAAGGTTTAGAATAATTGATGGAGTCAATTTTTTTATATAACCTACGTGCTTGCTCAATGTTATAAAATCCTAATGATTCTCCATCTGTGGAGCAAAGGAGTTTTAATATTTTAATTAAACTTCTTTCAAAACCAAACATTGTATCAACATAGGTATCATGCCTTGCACGTATTTTTCTTCTATACTCTCTTTCATTCGCAGTGGAACTAATGAAATATGATAAAAAGAGCACAGTGAAGATAGTATTTTTTATATCTAATAAAACATCGAAAAATGAAATGTAAATGTTGTTATGATTAATAATGTATAGCAATAAAGTATATATTATCAAACAGGCAATAACTATTAGCAGCGGTTTTGCATATGAAACTAATCGTTTAAGCATTCGAGATAATCTAATAACAATAAGATTAAGCTTTATTAACAGTATCTTTAGTCCAGATATAAATGGGAGGCTATATTCAACTCTTTTGTATTTGATTTTCATAATATTAATTCCTTATTAAATAGAAAATGCGGCTTTATTATTCCCCAAACTTGCCGTGCCACACCACCTCACGGTAGTTCTGTGTGTCGGTGTCGCCTTCGGTAGAGAAGAGGAGCACGACGCTGTTTTGATCAAGACCAAGTTCGGTTTGCAGCTGCTTGTCCGCACGTTGTATATACTCTATAACGCCCGTGCCGACTGCGCCGGATTCGCCCGCCGTAACGGCTGGGTCGCCAGGAAGCGGCGCTGCAAGTATGCGCATGCCGTTTGCCGTGATGGTGTCGTCTGCGGAAACAAAGCCTGTTGCAGAGTGTTTTATTATCTCCCACGCAAGAGGGTTGGGCACTCCGCATGAAAGCCCCGCCATAATGCTGTCCATCTCGCCGCCCACGCTGTGCGCTTTGCCGTCTGCGGCTTTCCCGGACTCAAAGAAACAGTTTGCGTTGTGCGGCTCCATTATGAATATCTTGGGTAAGTTGTCTTTATATTTGTTTGCAAGGCACGCCGTCATTGCCGAAGCAAAGCTGCCCACTCCTGCCTGCAGGAACACGTGCGTCGGCGCTGCGCCATTTAGCTGCTCTGTAACTTCTACGAACATGGTCGCATAGCCCTGCATTACGTGCAGCGGCACAATCTCGTCTATTGCCTGTCCGGTGTCAGGTATGGCGATGTAAGAGTCGTTTTTTTCGCACAGCTCGTTTACAATATCCACGCAGCCGTCGTAGTTGGTCTGCGTTACGATGACTTTTGCGCCGAACTGCTCTATGGCGGAAACCCTGTCCGGAACTGTGCCCTTGGGCATATAGACTATGCAGCCCTGACCGAACTCGTGCGCCGACCACGCTACAGACTTGCCGTGGTTGCCGTCCGAAGCAGCCACAAACGTGAAACTTAGCCCATTGCTTTTCAGCTCTTCGAAGGTTGTCTTGGAGATATCTTTGCCAAGCTGAGAGCATAAAAAGTTGGCGACAGCATAAGAGCCGCCCAGCAGCTTGAACGCTTTGAGCGGATGGCGCTGTGACTCGTCTTTGAGGTAGATGTCGCCAAGACCGAGGCGCTCTGCGAGGTTTTTAAGATGGCGTAGCGGCGTGACGGTGTACTTTTCGCCCATAGAGCGGTGGAAAGCTGTCGTCTTTGCCAGCGTGTCTTCGCCAAACAGCGACGTATATTCGCTTGGCTCGTTCGTTTTCAGTTTGTTCTGTGCGTATTCTATCCGTTTCATATCTGTTCCTTATTTTATATCCAGTTTCATAGCAATCGTTTTGCCCTGTCCGTTCTCGACAGTCCAGTGTGTTGTCAGTATGCTTCCGTCCGAGAGCTTTATTGCGCCCGGCTGTCCGAACTTTAGATACGCAAACACCTCGACTGCGTTCTCGTTCTTGATGATAGGGGTGTCCGGCTCCCAGATTACTTTTTCAGCTTCAATATCCCACTTGTCGTTCTCGAGGTTGACCACATAGGCATAGATGCCCGGGCGGTCTGTGCCTTTGCGCATTGCGTGCAGAGCCAGAAGCCTGTCTTCGCCGATAGCACAGACGCTGGAGGCCTGTCCGAAAATGCCGGTGTCGAACGGCCCTTCAAAGCTCTGTCCGTTGTCATATGATATTGTGTACTGGTTGTTGAACGATTCACCGGTGACTAAATCTTCACACCATGCTATATTGACGAGATTGCCGCTGCCTTCAAGCTGGCACAAGCGCTGTTCATATGCAGACACGTTTTCACCCATGTCCATGCATATCACGTCATCGCTCCATGTTTTGCCTTCATCATTGGTGCGAAGCAGACGCCCGCACGATGGCTCAAGGCGCACTCCTTCCCAAGTTATAAAGGAAGTTATAGGCGTTACCCAGTCGCCGTTCTGCAGCACAGTCAGCGCTGCTGATGCTTCTATTGGGCCTTTGAACGTTGACGGCACACGCTGCGGCTCTGACCACGTTTTGCCGTTGTCGTTTGATATTAAAAATATAACATACGAGTGCTGCACTCCGCCCGTTTCGGGGTTGCCTATTGGTTGCGTGGGGTCGGGGCGCTCGTATTCATAGCCTATCATAGCGACTCTGCCGCCGCCCACATTGGTGGCTTTAAGAGAGTCTGTCGTCGGGGGTTCCTGCCGGCGCTTGTCGTAGAATACTGGCAGAAGCTCGAAAGTCTTGCCTTTGTCATGGCTGATGCACAGGCGGGTCGTTCCGTTGACGCTCTCGAATGCTTCGCCCATCTGGTGGGTGGCCAGGATATCGCCGTTGTCAAGCTCGCACGAAAACGGGAAATAACTGTGCTTGGAGTTGAGCACGGGGGTTGGGTTGGTCCAGATAATGCTTTCACTTTGTTTGATGATCTTCATGATAAACCTCCTCAAAATGCATGCCGGATTCGGCATATATTGACTATCATAATATATCACAAGTACATATGGAATTAAACTGTTTACTCAGAAAAACCTGAATAGTAAAAATGAAAGGCTTGACATGTAATTGATATTTTTTTACAATATTATAAAAACATCAGGAGGAGTGAAATGGGGCAAACAGAGATATAGCAAAAAATGTTGTCAGCTTTTATGAAAGCTATGACGAAAAGACGAGGACCAAAAATGGAATAGGGCATTTTGAGCTCTACAGGACCAAAGAACTGATTGAGAGATATTTTCCAAAACCGCCTGCAAAAGTGTGCGACATCGGTGGAGCAACAGGTGTATACTCTTTTTGGCTCGCAGAAAAGGGGTATGAAACACATCTGGTTGATCTTACACCAAATCATATTGAAACAGCAAAAGAAGAAAACAGCATAGCAGATAAAAAAATCGTATCCCTGACTGTTGGCGATGCAAGAAGGCTTGAATTTGATGACGGAAGCTTTGATGCTGTGCTTGTTCACGGACCGTTGTATCATCTTGTGAAAGAAAAGGACAGGCTCAAGGTTTTATCAGAAGCAAGAAGGGTGCTTAGAGAAGGCGGAGTTTTTATTGGCGCAGGGGTGACAAAGTATGCTTCGCTTTTCTATGCGCTTCACAGCGGCGAGTTCTGGAATGACGAGTATTATGAAAAGACAGCAAGGATGCTGAAAAGGCAGCTTAGAGACGATGATATTTGGTATTTTCATCATCCTGATGAGCTGACGAATGAGGTGAAGTCGGCAGGATTTAGAGAAATTATAACTGTCGGCGTACTGGGGCCGGTGTGGATGGCAACAGGGTTTGACGAGAAGTGGGAGACGAAAAAGGGCAGAAAAAGAATCCTGGAAGCGGCAAGGCTTACTGAGGATGAGCCGAGCTTAGGACCAAGGACGCTGGTTACAGCAAAGAAATAATAATTTAGAAAGATGTGCATACATAGCGCATCTTTTCTATTTAAAACGAAAAAAAGAAAAAGGTGTTGACAAAATAGATGTTACGATGTAACATTACAATGTAATATTACAAATTATAGTAAAGGAGCATCACTATGGCACCAAAAATCGGTGAAAGTGAATGGTATGTTATGAAAGCTCTGTGGGAGAGCTCGCCCCAGAGCGGCAACGATATCGTTAAAAATGTTAGCGCAAAGACAGACTGGTCGCAGAGCACCATACTTACGATGGTAAGACGGCTGGTAAAAAAACAGGCTATTGGTGTAAAACGGGAAAAAGTAATGATGTATTATCCGCTGGTGGAAGAGAGCGAGATAGTAAAAAAAGAAACGGACATGTTCCTGCAGAGAGTGTACGAGGGCTCGGTCAACATGCTTATAAAGGGATATCTTGAGAACAAGGAACTGACGAAGGAAGAGCTTGAAGAACTAAAGAAGATGCTCGATAAAATGAAGTAGGAGCGCAAAATGAGCGAAGTATTCAGGACAGTGTTATCTATGTCGATCGGCGCTTCGGTGCTTGGAATTATGGTGCTGGCAGCAAGGGCGGTAATTGGAAGCAGGCAGACTGCTGCGCTGACTTTTATGCTGGTACTGCTGGTGGCAAGACTTGTTTTGCCTATAAACATCGAAAGCAGGGCAAGCGTGATGAACCTTTTGCCCGATAGACTGCCGCAGGCGCAAACAGAAGTGCAAATGGATTTCAGTGGGGCAGAGGATATAGGATATGTGCCAAGTCAAGTGCAGCAGGAAACGGATTCTTTAAATTCAGAAACCGAGAATACTGAGGCCAGCGAGGCTGACACTGTTTTGCCTGTTGCTGATACGTCAGCAGAAAGCCAAGGTATTGTAGCAGCGGAGAAGGTACAGCCGAAAAGTATAGATTTTTGGGAACTGGCTGCATATTTGTGGGTGGCAGGAATGGCGGCACTGGCGCTTGTCATCTTTGTCAGCAATGCGGTTTTTATGCGCAAAGTCAGAAGGAACAGAGAATATGATCTGCCGGGGCTAGACGAGCTTATAAGCCAGTGCGCAGAAGATTTCAATATAAAAAAGAAGATTCGAGCGGTGCGCATGACCGAAATAAACAACGTTGCAGTCTGCGGAATAATAAGACCGAAGCTGCTGATATCACCTGAAACATTCGAAGAGCTTAGCACACAGCAGAAAAAAGACGTGATAATGCACGAGATGTCGCACATAAAGCGCAGGGATACTCTAGTCAGCCTTGTTATGACTATAGTTAACATAGTCCACTGGTTCAACCCGGTGGTATGGGTGGTGTTCACTTTGTTCAGAAAAGATATGGAAGTGATGTGCGATTCCAAAGTGCTCTGCAAGATGGAAGCGTGGCAGCGTAAGCGCTATGCGGATACCCTTCTGACGCTTGCAATGAAGGTGAACAGAAAGCACCCTAGGCTGGCTATGGCACTTTTCATGAGCAGGACGAGCATAAAAAGGAGAATTACAATGGTAGCAAGATATAAAAAGAATAAACCGGTTATTGTTGCACTGGCGATGATACTTGTTGTTAGTATTGCAGTGACAGGATGTACAACAGGCACAACTGATGAAGTCACAGAAGAAGAGAAACTGCAGGATGCGGCAAATCAGCAGGCAGAAGAACAGCAAGATACTGAAGAAAGTGAAGATCAAAATAGCGTGGATGTGCAGCAGGATACCGAAGATAAAGAAACTGCTGAATTTGAGGACACATCTGGAGAACTTGCCTCAAGAAATCTTGCTATACTCAGTGACGCACAAATTCAATATACGGACGGTGAAAACGAAAGCTCTAAAGAGTTCTATAGGGTACTATCCATGATTGAATCGATTGAGATATTGCCGGGGGAAACGGTTTCGCTTAGAGAACTGGTGGGCTATGAAGGCAAAGGAGATGCAGAGACTGCAGCTAAAGATATTTCAGAAATGAATGATATGAAAACATATGGACGCAGCCCCAGCACTGTAGCAACGGCGATCTACATTGCAGCGGTAAAAGCGCAGATGGAAGTAGCTGAAGTGACACACAATATTTCGGTGCCTTACGGTCTGCCTGCCGGGCTCGATGTCGTGTTTAGTGAAACGGGCGGTGATTTAGAGATAACTAATCTATACGATTTTGATATAGTCATCGAAACGAAAACTATGGGCGGTTATGTAAATTGCGAGGTGCTGATACCAAGAGGTGGGGCAGGGGCTGTATACAGCGTTGAATTAACAGTGGATATCATAAGCAATGACCTGCCGGATCCGATATATCATTACAATAAAACGACACTGCCGAATGGTGAGGCTATACCAGAAGGAGACGCAGTTACTTATATTGAAAGCACTGGCATAACTCAGGCTGTTGTATGGTGCGATAGATATTCTGACAGCAAAGAGTCTGTTTTATATGAAACGGTGAATTATAAACCAGCTCCGGCAGAGATATATGTAAACGGAGACAGTTACGAAGAATAGACAAAACAGATACCAAGAATAACTAATATATTGCCGGAGGGCATGTGCTTTGCATTTGCCTTTTGGCTTTTTTTAAGTATATAAAAAGAGACGTTTCATCACGCCTCTTTTATATTTAATCACTTATAGATCCATAAGCCCTTCGTCATAGACCGATTTTGGGAAGCAGAGCTCCTGAGAGTCGAACCGCATTCCGTTAAGATATTGATATTCGTGGTTGATGCCCGTTTCAAAAGTAATGGACTGCAGGCACATGGCAAGCTGGTCGGCACCTGCTTTTTTGTTGAAGCGCCGGTTACCGTACTGGTTGTCGCCAAGAACGGGCAGACCGTAGAACGCAAGATGCGCCCGTGCCTGGTGAAGGCCGTTGGTGACCGGACGTACAAGCAGCAGAGACATCGTTTCGCCGGAGCTGAGTTTCCTATATCGTGTAACGATCGGTTTTGCGCCTTTTTCAAACTTAGAGAGCACTTTTGAATGTGTCATAGTTTTGTTCTTTTTATAATATGCCAGCAGTTCGTCTTCCTCCTGCGCTATACCGATAACGGGGCATAGATAGTGCCGGCAGATCCTGCGTTGGTTGAGAGCTTCTATCATGAAAAGGTAGCCTTCCTCGTGCTTCGCCATTATAAGAAGTCCGCTCTCGTAAGGCCCCAGTCTGTAAACAAGATAAGGCACCATTAGCGCGTCAAGGTTATACTCGTCCTGGCTCTTCATCATCTCTTCGACTTTGGAAACAGCGCTTGGTTCGTCTTCGTAGTCAGAAATGGAATCCAGCCCGGCCGGCTTATCGACAATAACAAAGTTTTCATCCTGATATACTATCGTTGGTTCAAGCTCAACTCCGACAAGGTCTCCGCATAAATAGATATCAACGATGTCACCTTCGTTGACAGTTTCGTCACCGTATGCCGGTTCCTCGTTAAGATCGATATCACCAAACTTCAAAGCTCGTTCCTGATTTTTAATAGAGAAGTCAGGATACACCACCTCTAAAAGCTCAAACAGCGGCAGTCCTTCGTGTTCTTTTGTTACTTCGTATGAAATCATAATCTACCCCACAAATAATATATAGATAAATGATAGTATAACGTGGGTTAGAAGTCAAGAATTTGACGGAAACAGAGTGCGGGAAGGATAGTGGGTGTATCCTAAGCAGTGTTAAAGAAGTTCAATCTGAAACGAAAAGAATAAAGATAAAAAGACACGTAGAAAAAAGACGCGGAGTGTCCTTGCACAAAATACCAAACTCTGATATATTATATGCAATTGAATAACGGCTCGTATGAAGAGGGCGATTTTTTAACTTGGAAAGCGATGCAGAGGCGGTGAAAGTCTGCAAAATAAAAATCATTGGCGCTTCAGCAATAAAACGGGCAGGTCAATAAAGCGGCCGGGGCAGTGGCAACGGCAACTTGGGTGGAACCACGGAATAGTCATTTCGTCCCTTGGATTTTTGGGGGAGAGGTGGCTTTTGTTTTTATATAGTGATAGTTAAAAATATTTTAATAGAGGAGAAAGTTTGAAACAAAAACATTGTAATACAACATAGAGGCATAAAAAATAAACCATAAGGAACTTACAGTACATTGAAAAAAGAATATGGTACAAAAAATCAGGCTACAACGCCATCCTGGTCAACGACGATGTACCCAATACGCTTAACGGCAGCAATCGCCTGATCCACAGATAAAGTGCAATTAGTTGGAATAGCATCCTCCTTCTTATAAAGGTCAGAATTATAAGGCTCAGACTTTTTGAGCATGGCATAGATGGCGGTAAGCAGCATTCTGCAGACAGCGATAATTGCTTTCTTGTGCCCACGACGCTTTTTGAGCGCAAGGTAGCGTCTTTTGATCTCAGGGTTCTTGTCTGATTTACAGACGGTAAGCGCATTCTGAACCAAAAGCGGTTTGATGTAAGCTCCGGCACGTGTAATACGTGTGGTTTTCTTCTTTCCGGCACTCTCGTTGTTTTGAGGAACGAGACCAGCCCACGAGCAGAGATGTTTGGCTGTTGGGAACACGGACATATCCACGCCGATTTCCGATATGATAGCGATAGCGGAAAACTGCTGGATACCCGGAACAGTCATAACAAGGTCAATTTGCGAGCTGAACCGTTCTGAGAGTTTGAGGATAGAAGATTCAAGATTTGCTTTGCACAGCGCTAAGCTATCCATGTGTGAGCGGATAATTTTGAGCTTTTGCACTTGCTCGGAGCACATCAAGCCGTCAATGGCAGCTTGCACATTTTCAGGCGAAGCTTTGCAGCGACGGTCGATGAACCCAGTGACATCAAAAGAACCGTCGGGGCAAGAGAGAAGCTGCTCGGTAATGGCGGAAGCGCTTTTGCCGAATACGTCGGAGAACACATCGTCAAGCTTGATGTTGGAAACGGTCAGACAGTTTTGCGCACGGTTTTTCTCTCCAACACAAAAGCTGGTGAGTTTTGAACGATACCGCATCAGGTCGCGAAGCTGTCGGATTTCAAACGGCGGGATAAAGCTGCCGGATACAAGATCATGCTTGAAAATGTCGGCAATCCACTGAGCATCCCTTTTGTCGGTTTTCTTACCGCGAATGGCTTTGACGTATTTGGGATGCGCAAGAACAACATCGCACGTTTGCTCTAAGGTGTTGAACACAGGAATCCAATACTTACCCGTTGATTCCATGCAGACGTCTTTGCAGTTGTTCGATGCAAGCCAGTCGGCAAACCGTCGCAGATCGCCTGTAAACGTAGAGAATCTGTGACGTTTGTAGGTGGTCACACCTTTATCATTTGTTGAGGCGATACAGGCGACGATAAACGATTTGTGGACATCGATGCCGCAACAGATAGGGTAAACGATTTTAAGTGCCATAAACACCTCCTCAGTTTTTTGAGGAAACCGACAGGGACTGACTGCTCAAGCAAAAAACGAGTAGCGTCTTTACAAAGATAAGTTTACGGGCTTTTAAATCCCATTTATTTGTGCTTGAAAGAGCGGACGGCACACATAAATATTCAGTCAGTGGGTAACACTGCCTACTCACCTCCACGTGCTGTGTAGTGTGACGGTAACCTCACTGACATAGTATAACGAAACAACGGCGAGAGTGCACGTTTCATAACGTTTTGTGCCTTTCGCAGAAAGGAATGGTCATAAGTATGGAACAGAAAAAGAAGACGATGGATAAAATAGTTGCCCTGTGCAAAAACAGAGGTTATGTATTCCCGGGGTCAGATATATACGGCGGCCTTGCAAACTCATGGGACTACGGTCCGCTAGGGGTAGAGTTCAAGAACAACGTTAAGCAGGCGTGGTGGAAGAAGTTCATTAAAGAGTGTCCGTATAACGTGGGGCTCGATTCTGCTATACTCATGAATCCGGAAGTCTGGGTAGCCTCAGGGCACGTTGGCGGCTTTTCTGATCCGTTGATGGACTGCAAAGAGTGCAAGGCGCGCTTTAGGGCAGACGATATGATAGAGCAGTATGCAGCCAAGAAAGGTCTTGAATTAGATGTTGCGGGAATGAGCCCGGAAGATATGGAAGCTTTCATATCAGAAAAAGGCCTCAATTGCCCGGTTTGCGGTAAGAGCAATTTTACAGGCATACGCAAGTTCAATCTCATGTTTAAAACCTTCCAGGGAGTAACGGAAGACTCGAGCAGCGAGATTTTCCTGCGGCCGGAGACAGCCCAGGGTATATTCGTGAACTTCAAGAACGTACAGCGCAGCACAAGGAAGCGCATACCATTCGGAATAGGACAGATAGGCAAGTCTTTCAGAAACGAGATAACACCCGGCAACTTCATTTTCCGTATAAGGGAATTTGAACAGATGGAGCTGGAGTTCTTCTGCGAGCCGGGCAAAGACCTCGAATGGTTTAAGTATTGGAAAGATTTCTGCTATAACTGGCTGCTTTCGCTTGGCATGACCAAAGAGAACATAAAGCTGCGTGACCACAGCGAAGACGAGCTTTCGCACTATAGTAACGCAACAACAGACATAGAGTTCCTTTTCCCGTTCGGATGGGGAGAGCTCTGGGGCATAGCAGACAGGACGGACTTCGACTTGAAATCGCATCAGGAGCATTCAGGGCAGAGCATGGAATATGTTAACCCTGTGACGGGGGAGAAGTTCCTGCCGTATTGCATAGAGCCGTCACTTGGCGCAGACAGAGTGGCGCTTGCGTTCCTTTGCGACGCTTACGACGAAGAGGAGCTTGAGAACGGAGATAAAAGAACAGTGATGAGGCTGTCACCAGCTTTGGCACCGTTCAAGGCAGCAGTTCTGCCGCAGCAGAAGAAGCTGAATGATAAGGCGCAGGAAGTGTATGAAATGCTGCTCAGTGACCACACGGTAGACTTCGACGTCACAGGCAGCATTGGCAAACGCTACAGAAGACAGGACGAAATAGGCACGCCATACTGCGTAACAATAGATTTTGACACGCTTGAAGACGGCTGTGTGACTGTACGTGACCGTGATACTATGCAGCAGATAAGGATAGCTATAGATGAAGTGAGCGGGTATATAAGCGAGAAAGTTGCTTTCTAGCAAGATAAAAGAAACTGACAGGCGGCTCTTTAAGGGACCGCCTGTTTTTTCATTTCAAATATATGTTTTTTGGTTGCACGGGAAGAGGGTTTGATATATAATTCTTGCATTATGCAACTTGGAGGTAAGACGATTTATGAAAAAAGCATTTGTATTATTACTGGTTTTGGCTATAGCAGTTTCAATTGCCGGCTGTGGTATTCCGACAACTGACAGCGAAGACACCGAGCAAGAATCCACACAGGAACCAACGCAGGAGCCGACACAGGAACCAACACAGGAACCAACACAGGAACCGACGGAAGCCCCGACGCAGCAACCAACAGAAGCACCGGTGCTTTCTCCTCTGGAAGTTCTCATAGAAGAAAATGTCTACACAAATAAATACTTTGGCTTTAAAGTAAGCGTTCCAGCAGAGAGTGTATGGTATACGGCTGAAGAGCTTGAGGCAACGTTCGGCGTTTTTCCTGAGCTGGTAGATATAGAAACTATGACGCAGAACGACCTTCTGCCGTTGTTCATGTGCTATGTGCCGACAGCCGACTCGAAAAATGTTGCCAGCGTGAACCTGCTTTTTACCAAAGGCACAGTACCGCAGAACGATGAAGAAGCTATAGCGACGATGCAGCTTACTGCACAAACGCTGGACAGTTCTTTTGGCACACAGACGGTATATGCAGAGCCGACGGTTACAGATTTTGACGGGCATAAAGCCTATATTCTCGAGTTGCAGTCCTATCTTGGTGAAGAAGTTGTAAGCAACCAGGCGATAGTGATTATCGAGGTTGAAGGGGGAAACCTGACACTGACCTATACTTACCATACCGAAGAAGAACTCGAAGCCGTGATCGAATCTGTGACTTCCGTATCATTCAGCAAATAAATTACTGAACAAAAAAAGGCCTTGCCCGACGGCAAGGCCTTTTTTACATTCTCAGAATTTCAGTGCGCTTATTCGTTTAACTGCTTCAATTGTGTTTTCCTTGGTGTTGAAAGCCGTTAATCTGAAACAGCCTTCACCTGCGCTGCCAAAGCCCGCACCCGGTGTTCCGGCAACGTCCGCTTCGTTCAGCAGTTTGTCAAAGAAGTCCCACGACGGCATCTCGTTCGGGGTCTTCAGCCATATATACGGCGAGTTGACTCCGCCGAAGCATTCTATTCCGAGGGATGTTAACCCGTCGGTAATTATCTTTGCGTTGGAAAGGTAATAATCAATCGTTTCTTTAAGCTGCTCTTTGCCTTCAGGCGAATAGCATGCAAGCGCGCCTTTCTGGGTAACGTAAGGCACGCCGTTGAACTTGGTGGTGTGACGCCTGTTCCACATCGCATTAAGCGACAATGCTTCTCCGTCAGAGTCATAGCCGTATAGCGCTTTGGGAACTACCGTGAAAGCGCACCGTGTGCCGGTAAATCCCGCTGTTTTGGAAAAGCTGCGGAATTCTATAGCAACTTCCGTCGCACCCTCTATCTCATAAATGCTGTGAGGTATATCGTCCTGTCTAATAAACGCTTCGTAAGCTGCGTCAAATAGTATTATCGAGCCGTTTTTCTTTGCATAGTCTACCCATGTTTTGAGTTCTGCTTTTGTAAGGACAGTGCCCGTAGGGTTGTTGGGGTAGCACAGGTATATGATATCTATAGGCGTGTCGGGCAGAGCGGGTTTAAAGCCGTTTTGCGCCGTGCATGCAAGATATGTTATGTCAGTATACGCTTTTTTTATCGGGTCAAATTCGCCTGAGCGTCCTGCCATAACGTTGGTATCGACATAGACCGGATATACCGGGTCCTGTACTGCAACAGTGCAGGTGTCAGAAAACAATTCGCCTATGTTGCCCGTGTCGCACTTTGCCCCGTCAGAGATGAATATCTCATCTGCAGATATGGGCAAGCCAGCATAATCGTTATCGGCGATAGCTTCACGCAGCCAGGAATATCCCTGCTCAGGTCCGTATCCGTGAAAGCCGCTTGCCGTAGCCATTTCGTCCACAGCATCTTTCATGGCCTGTGTAACAGCCGGCGGGATCGGACGTGTTGCGTCGCCTATGCCAAGCTTTATAACGTTGTCAGAGCCGTGTGCGCTTATACGCTTTGCTATCTCTGAAAATAAATAGCTTCCCTGAAGCCGTTGGTAGTTTTCGTTTACAAGTATCATTCTATATATCTCTCCTAAAAACCTTATTAATTAAATCCTGCTTTATTCGCAGGTGTTATATTAACATATCACACTAAAAAATGCTATAGCCATTTGGTACAGCAGACGTCGCAGCAATATATATGATACGTATTCTATGCTTAAAACATACGCCGGATACGCAGACATCTTGCCTCAATGCGGTTGCTTTTTGGGCTGTGGGGTTGTAAAATGTAAGGAACCTGTTTTGGGGGCTAATAAAACATATCAAAATAAGGATGAGGACATGCGAAACATAGAGAAAAAGATAAGAAAGCTGAAAGAAAAAAAGAATGCTATAATACTCGCCCACTACTATCAGACAGGCGATATACAGGATATTGCCGATATGGTGGGTGATTCATACGGCCTTAGCAAAAAGGCGAAGGAAAACGATGCGGACATAATAGTCTTCTGCGGGGTCAGGTTCATGGCAGAAAGCGCCAAGATACTAAGCCCGCAAAAGAAGGTTCTTCTTCCAGTGGCAGATGCAGGATGCCCTATGGCGGACATGGTCACGCCGCAGGATATAAAGGAACTTCGGGAAAAACACCCGGATGCCGCTGTGGTCAGCTATGTGAATTCAACCTCGCAAGTAAAGGCAGTAAGTGATGTCTGTGTAACGTCGTCCAATGCGGTCAGAGTCGTTTCAAAGCTGAAAGAGGAAAAGATAATATTCGTTCCTGACCAGAACCTTGCAAGGTTCGTGGCAAAACAGCTGCCGGAAAAACAGATAATACCTTTTTGCGGCTACTGTATAGTGCACCATCAAATAGGTATCGATGAAGTGAACGAAGCCAGAAAGCATATGCCGGATGCGCAGCTGCTTGTCCACCCCGAATGCACGGAAGAAGTAGTAGACAGCGCAGATTACGTTGGCAGCACGGCCGGTATAATCGAATACGCAGGTAAATCCGAAGGTAAACGCTTTATAATAGGTACAGAAATGGGTATACTGCACGTACTTAAGAAAAATAATCCGGACAAAGAGTTCTATCTTATGTCGCCAAAGCTTTTATGCCGCAACATGAAAAAGACAAAAATAGAAGATGTTTATTACGCTCTGAAAGAAGAGAAGAATGTTATAACTCTTGACGAAGACATACTTGTTAAAGCGGGCAGAAGCCTGGAGCGGATGCTGGAGCTTAGCTGAAGGGGAAAAGTATGAAAAGATATATAGCCGATATCGAAGACGCAGAAATACTGCAGACAGACGTCGCCATAATTGGCAGCGGGCTTGCCGGAATGTATGCGGCATACCATCTAGACGACAGTATTAATTGTGCGCTGTTTACAAAAGAACAGATAGAAGACTCAAGCTCTTCGCTGGCTCAGGGCGGCATAGCCGTCGTAACAGAGAAGGATGATACATTCCTGTACCATTTTCAGGACACCATGAACGCCGGAGCTGGCGAGTGCGACGAAAACGCCGTTCGAACGATCGTTGAAGAAGGCCCGGAGCAGATAGAGCAGATGCTAAGGCTGGGAGCAAACTTCGACCATGACCGCAAAGGCAACCTGCTGACAACCAGAGAGGGCGGGCATGGTATGAACCGCATACTGCACGCAGGCGGCGATGCTACCGGCCTCGAGATGGTAAGGACTCTTAAGAAAACTGTGCTCGGCAAAGAGAATGTAAAGGTGCACGAGAACTCTTTCGTTGCAGATGTGCTGACTCAGGACGGGCAGGTTTGCGGCCTCAGTGTATATGAAAAAGGCGAATGGTTCATCTACAAAACAAGGCACGTCATAATCGCTACCGGCGGGATAGGACAGATTTTCAGATATACTACCAACCCTTGCGTTGCGACAGGGGACGGGATCGCGCTTGGCCACAGAGCGGGTGCTGCGATTGCTAACATGGAGTTCATACAGTTTCATCCGACGGGTATGTATACGCCGGAGAACAGAAACAAGCAGTGCTTTTTGATATCCGAAGCTGTCAGGGGGGAGGGCGGCATACTGCTCAATGATGCTGGAGAGCGCTTTATGAAAGACAGGCACCCTCTTGCAGAGCTTGCACCAAGGGACATAGTCGCAAGGGAGAACTACAGAGAGATACAGAATCAGGCTTCTCCGTACGTAAAGCTCGACATCACAGCAAAACCAAAAGAGTTCCTCGAAAAGAGGTTTCCGACTATTTATAAAAAATGTATGGAAAACGGCATAGACATTGCTAAAGACTTTATACCTGTAGGCCCGGTCCAGCATTATATGATGGGTGGGATAGTTACAGACCTTATGGGAAGAACGAACGTCAGCGGTCTGCTCGCATGCGGCGAATCGGCAATGACGGGCGTACACGGAGCAAACAGGCTGGCGAGCAACTCTACACTCGAATGCCTGGTGTTCGGCAAGCACTGTGCACAGGTGGTGAACGAAGATTTTACCGGTGAAGATTTCGATATAGATATACCAAAAATAATAGATACTGTAGAGAAAAGATTCGATACGCAGGAGATGATGATAGAGCTAAAAGGCATAATGGTCAAATACTGCGGTATACTACGTATAGGCCCCAGCATGAAATACGGGCTGGAACTTGTAACTGAGATGCTCTGTTTGCTGAGAGATGCTAAGCTTGCAGACATCAAACAGATGGAGCTATACAACATGCTTACCGTAGCAAAGTATGTGCTGGAAGGTGCAATTACACGCAAAAAATCCGTTGGGGCGCACTACCGCATTGACGAAGGGAGAACTTACTGATGAACGATTTTTCGCTGATAAGGCTTATTGAAGCGGCGCTTGCCGAAGACTTAGGTATGGGCGACGTTACGACTATGAACACAGTTCCGGCAGATAAAATGATAAAGGGAAGATTCATCGCAAAAGCTAACGGCGTGCTGTGCGGTATAGATACGGCAAAAGCGGTGTTTGCATATGTGGATAAGGATATTAAGATAGACAGTTTTTTTGCAGACGGTCAGGAAGTTAAAACGGGGGATCTCATTGCGACTATCGAAGGCAACGCCGCAAACGTGCTGATGGCAGAGAGGCTTGCGCTAAACCTTATGCAAAGAATGTCCGGAATAGCCACCAACACCAGAAACACAGTTAAAAAGGTTGAAGGCTATGACGTAAAAATACTTGACACAAGGAAAACGACGCCTGGTCTGCGGATGCTTGAAAAGCATGCTGTTAAAACAGGCGGCGGATATAACCATCGCTTCTCGCTTTCAGACGGAGTGCTTATAAAGGATAACCATATCAAAGCAGCGGGAGGCATAAAAAACGCTGTTGAATATGCAAGGCAGGGTGTGCCGCATACTCTTAAAATAGAGATAGAGGTAGAGACGCTCGACCAGGTAAAGCAGGCTATTCAAGCCGGCGCAGATATAATAATGCTCGATAACATGAGCAACGAACAGATGAGCGAGGCTGTAAAGTATATAAACGGCAGGGCGCTGACCGAAGCCTCCGGCAATATGGACCAGAAAGATCTTGCCAAAGTTGCGCAGACAGGCGTAGATTTCATATCCATCGGTGCTCTTACCAACTCGCTTTATCCGCTGGACATAAGTCTAAAATTTGAATGACGGTAATCTGCGGAAGGGAAGACATCAATGAATAAACATATCTGGCTGAAAGTAACTGCAATCGACCTTTTGATGCTGTGCTTTTCGATAAGCGTATCCGTTATAGGGCAGATGCTCGGGCCCATCAGCGAAGCGTATTCTCTCAATCTCACTCAGTCCGGCTGGCTGCTTTCCAGCCAGAGCATAGGCGGCATAGTCCTGGCGCTTATCGCACTTTTTTATTCCGAAATGAACAAAGAAAGATTCGTGTTGATATCCGGAGCCATTCTGGGCATTATGATTCTGCTGATTGGTACAGGACTTCCGGTCTTTCTTCTTTTTATGGTTTTTGCACTAATGGGATATTCGGGGAGCACTATAAATTCTCTTTCCAATTCCGTGGTATCAGAAAACGTGCCGCCCGATAAAAAGGACAGGCACCTTGTTCTGCTGCACATGATGTTCTCTGTAGGCGCTGTCATTACTCCGCTGCTGTCGCAGTACATATATACAAGAAGCGGTCTGAAGGGTGTTTTCATAGTCCTCGGGGCTTTTGTGATGCTCAGCGTTGTTTATGCTTTCTTCGCATACGCAAAGCAGGCGGCGATAAAGCCTGCAAAACGACACCTGACCATCTGGCAGAGGGTGGTGGATGCTGTCGGTATATTCAAAAATCCGGGAATGGTGACGGTGTTCATACTGGCAATACTGATAGCGAGTGCGCAGCTTAGCATGGTATATTATGTTTCGTCCTATTTTTCGCAGGTGGGAGGAAGTGCAAATTACGGTGCGGCGGCCTTGTCAGTTTTATTCTTCTGCATGCTGGCTTCAAGGCTGGTATATTCAAGAATTGCGAGCAGGTTCTCAAAAGGCGCAGTCCTTGCCGCAACGAACACTGCGGCTTTTCTTAGCTGGGGCATAATGTTCTTTGTCCCCGGAGCAATTGCCAAGATAGTTTTACTTGGGCTTGGCAGTTTATTTATCGCAAATAACTTCCCGACAGTATATTCATGCGCTATAGACGCAGCTCCGGACAGCAGAGCTTCAGCTGCTGGCACCGTCGTGCTTGGTTACTATATTGCAGTGCTGGCGTTTCTGCCTGCCGCTGGGGCGCTAGGCGAAGCATTCGGTCTCAAGGTAGCAATAGCCAGTGCGCTTGCACCCATTATCGGTATCGTTATAATTGGGGTTATTCTAAAACGAAGAGAAAAGCTTGCAAAAGCGTGACTTTTTCTGATAAAACTTTAGCAGCACGAAAAGCAGCAGAGGGAACTTTGCTGCTTTTTTATATGCGACTCATACAAACACAGGTCCGGAACACTTTTTGAAGGATGAGTAAGTATCGTCAATTGTAAATGACATTTCGTCATGGTAAAATAAACAAGACTATTACGATTGAATTCTGGAGGGGCTGCATGAACATACTTCACACATCCGACTGGCACATCGGCCACGCTCTTTACGGCAGAAAAAGGACAGCGGAACACGAAAAGTTCTTATCCTGGCTGATAGAAAACATCAGTGAGAGGAACATCGACGCTCTGATTGTTGCGGGCGATATTTTCGACAACGGCTCACCGGGCGGCGGTGCAGAGCAGCTCTATTATAACTTCCTCACTTCAATATTAAAAACAAAATGTTCTGCGGTGGTAATAATATCCGGCAACCACGATTCCCCGATGCGGCTGCAGGCACCTTCGGGTATACTTCGCAGCCTCGATATACACGTAGTCGGGCTGCCTGGAGAACCGGACGAGCACGTAATAGAGCTAAAGGACAGCTGCGGCAACATAGGTGCGCTGTGCTGCGCCGTACCCTACCTTCGTAAAAATGAGATGGTAAGACTTGCGGATGATACAGGCTCTTCCGACGATGCGATATCAGCCGCCACGAAGCAGTTTTACAGGGACGTAACCGACGCAGCCCTAAAAAGACAGATGGGAGTTCCGATAATTGCGACAGGGCATCTTTTCGCGGCAGGCAGTGTGACGCACGAGGGCGACGGTGTGCGGGAGCTTTACGTTGGCAGCCTCGGCCACGTGGGCGCAGACACCTTCCCAAGTGAGCTTGCTTTTACTGCACTTGGGCACATACACAGCGAACAGACAGTGGCCGGAAGACAAAACGTAAGGTACTGCGGCTCGCCTCTTTGCATGAGCTTTTCAGAGATAGGCAGCCCGAAATATGTGCTGGAATACGATACTAAGACTAAAGACATAGAAAAAATAGAAGTGCCTCTCTTCCAGACGCTTCATGCTGTTTCCGGGGAATATGATGAAATAATAGCCCGGCTCGGGCAGCTTGAATCAGGTTCGTGGGCAGAAGTTACATACACAGGAAAAGAGCACCGCTCTTCACTGGCGTTTGATGTGAACGAAGCTGTAAAGGGAACTGGAGTAGAGGTGCTGAGTATACGTAGCAGGGCAGCGCTCAGCAGCATAATTAACGCACAGTCAGATACGCAGACGCTCGAATCCATGAAGGTGCAGGACGTGTTTCTGCGATGCCTTGACGATAACGAAGTGCAGGGCAGCCGGCGTGAAGATATGATAAACTGTTTTGACGAGATCGTGCGGGATGTAGAGGAGAGCGACTTATGCGAATAGAAAAGGTGGCCATCCAAAACGTAAATTCACTCTACGGCAGTTTCGAGTTAGATTTTACCGACAGCGCATATTCGCTTGGGCTGTTCGCAATAGTCGGGCCTTCGGGAGCGGGCAAAAGCACCATACTTGATGCTATGTGCCTTGCGCTATACGGCAGGACGCCAAGGATAACTGTAAGCTCAGAACATGACGAGGCGATGAACCGCAACTCAGACAAGTGCCGTGCCGAAGCAGTGTTCGTATCAGGGGGCAGAAGATATGCCGGGGTGTTCGAACACCGCAGGACGATTCGAAGTGCCAAGCCGTTCATGCCGCCAAAGAACGAGCTATACGAGTGTCTGGAAGATGGCACAAGAAAAGCGCTGTCAGATAACAAGACCGAGGCGCTAAGGAAGATAGAAGATATAATAGGGCTGGATTACGACCAGTTCACACGCTCTGTGATGCTGGCGCAGTTCAAGTTTGCAGAGTTTCTAAGCGCGAATTCCGGGCAGCGTGCAGAGATACTAGAGCAGGTCTCGGGCACCGATATATACAGACGCATTTCCGTTGCGGTATATAACAAGCAGAAAGAGTATAAAACGCAGCTCGAAGAGATACGCATAAAAAAAGAAACAGTTAGTTTGCTGAGCCAAGAGCAGGTAAAGGCTGTCAGCAAAGAGCTTGTAACTATCGAGAGCAGCATATCCTGGCTGGATGCTTTGAAAACCAAAACGGACGAGTGCGCATCTGTGCTCAAAGGCATAGCGCAAAGCGAAAAAGCTCTGGAAGGGCTCTTCGAAAAGCAGCGTCAAATAGGAAAGACTTTAGAGGAAAAGAAAAAAGCGCTGGATGAGGCTCTGGCAGAGGAAAAAAAGCAGAAACAGCAAAGCGCACGGCTTACTAAAATATTGACGACCGCTAGGGAGCTTGATCTTAAAAAGGAAAGTGCTCAAAAGGAAGAAGACAGGCTGAAGCGCGAAATGACTTCGGCTGATAATGATATATTACAGCAGAAGAAAGGCATACTGGGAAAACTAAAGAAGCACCTGCCGGATGCGGACGATGCACAGCTAAAAAAGCTTTATGAAACGGACAACGAAGCGCAGATAATCACAGAGCATTTGAGCGCTGAACTAAAGCAGGCAGAGCAAAAAGAAACTAAGCTGAAAGAAAAGCGCAGCAAACTGCTTCTGGGCAGAACTGAAAAGATATGGACTGACAGGCAGGATAAACTGGAGGAAGCGCTGCCGCTCGTAAAAGCCAGAGATCAGAGCAAACAGGCTGCTGCCGAACAGAAAGCGCTTAAGGTTTTGCTTGAAAAGCTTGAAGCAGAAAGCAAAAAGTTAGACGAGAGTATAAAAGAAAACCAGGAGAAGTTCCTCTATGCAAAGCTGCAGGAAAAGTACGGCGAGCAGCGAAAACAGCTTAAAGACGGTGAGCCGTGCCCGCTCTGCGGAGCGCTGGAACATCCGGGCGCACACGAACATATAGATACATCTTTTATAAAGGAAGCCGAGGAAGAGCGGCAGAATCTGGTCGAACAGAAGAAAAAGAATGAGAGCAGCATAACGGATATAGCATATAAAGTAAGCGTGCAGGCGAAAGAGTTGTCAGACAGCGAAACGATTATAGCAGGTAAAGAGAAACTGTTAGAGGAGTTTGGCGGCATATCCGCAGAAATGTTGGAAAAAGAAAAGGCGGAAATCAAAAAGACTCTAACGCAAGCAAGAAATATGGGCGAAGAAATATCAGCGGCAGGTGCAGATGTACTGCGTCTGACGAGACAGCTTGGTGAAGTCAGCGAAGATGTCCAGCAGATAAAACACGCCAAGCAAACCATAGGTGAATATGAAAAGCGCAAAGGCGTTTTTGCAAAAGAACTTGAAGCTGCTGTAAAGCAGACAAAAGAGATCGCATCGAAAAGGCACGAGCTGTTCGGAGAAAAGGACGCTGATAACGAACAAAGAAAGCAAGAGGAAGCGCTAGAAGCCGCCGAAACAAAAACGAAGCTTATAAGACAGCAGACGGAAGCCGCCACGGCGCAAGACGTCGCCAACTGCGCAGATATTGCAAGCACAAAAAACAGGATATCCGAATTTAAGAAGTCGTTCGATACGGCTTTCAGTGAAGTCAGCAGCATGGCGGGGCAAACAGAGCATCTGGATTCGGCAGGCCAGACGGACACGAGCGAAGAGATAAAAACACGTCTTGGCAGCATTGTGCAAAACGAAGAGCAGCCGGAAGGTGCGTTTTTGCAGCTTTCAGGCAGTCTCTCGTCAATGATAAGAAAGCTCGGAGAAAGAACGGGCGAAGCAAGGAAAACACTAAGCATAAACGAGAAGAACAAAGAGCAGGTAAAAGAACTGCTGTCTGCGGAAAAGAAAACAGGTGAAGAGTTCAAGAAGTGGAGCGAGCTAAACAGCCTTATCGGTTCTGCCGACGGCATAAAGTTCTCGAGGATAGCGCAGGGTATAACGTTCGACGTGCTGCTGAGGTTCGCCAACGAGAGCCTAAAAAAGATGAGCGACAGATATATATTGGTGCGGGATTCTAGCAGCATGGCAAGCCCGCTGGAGATAAACGTGACAGACAACTACCAGGCGGGCGAGCAGCGACCGGTCAGCAATCTCTCGGGCGGCGAAAGCTTCGTGGTTTCATTGGCGCTTGCGCTCGGGCTTTCAGAGATGTCTTCGGGCAGGACGCAGATAGACTCGCTGTTCATAGACGAAGGCTTTGCTTCTCTTGACGAGAACTACCTCGAGCTTGCACTGCAGACGCTGTCCACTCTCGGCAACCGCCAGAACAAGCTAATCGGCGTAATATCGCACGTTAAAGAGCTCAAAGAGCGCATAGACACACAGATAGAGCTGACGCCGCTGTCCGGCGGCAGGAGCAGCATGGAAGGACCGGGAGTTTCGGTCACATAGAAAGAAGGAAAAAATGAAAGAAGTACTTTTTGTAATAATGAGCGAATATGCAGACTGGGAGGCAGCGCTTGCAGCATCTGCGCTGGGTAACAAAGAGCACAAGACCGGGTACATAGTAAAAACGGTATCACTGAAGAAAGAACCGGTAAAATCGATTGGCGGTTTTACGTGTATTCCCGACTATGGTATTGATGATGTTCCGGATGATTTTGCGGCGCTGATTCTGGTTGGCGGCACAGCGTGGCGGACGCCGGATGCAAAAAAAATCAATGTGCTTGTGGAAAAAGCTCTGGCAAAAAACGTTCCGCTGGGAGCGATATGCGACGCTACCGTTTTTCTTGGGATGAATGGTTTTTTAAACAATGTAAAGCACACCAGCAACACACTAGAGTCGCTAAAAGATGCGGCAGGGGACAGCTATACGAACGAGAGCGGATACCAAATGCAGCAGTCGGTATCAGACAGGGGTATAATCACAGCAAACGGGCTTGCCTATGTTGAGTTTGCACGTGATGTTTTGGTTGCACTGGAGGCTATGCCGCAGAGCATTATAGAAGAATGGTATGATTATTACAAGCATGGTTGGTACAGGTGAAATAGAAAACATAGAGCCTTTGATATAACCCAATTAAAGCTATAATCAGTGGTCAGCAAAAGGAGCAAACATGAAGACAATAAGAAAAACCCTCAGCCATAAGCTGTTTATACACGGGCTGGTCCTTCTGGGTCTGGCTGCGCTGTGGGGCTATACTGAAACGCAGAACCAGTATATTCTAATGGGTGTTGCAGCGTCGTTCGCAGGCGCAGTCTGCGGAGCTTTCATACGTGTGATAGACAAAATCGGGAGCAGGTAATGAGCTTTAAAGATGAACTGACCAAAAAGCTGATAGAAAGCGGAGCTTCACTGATAGGGTTTTCGGACATAAGCGGCATAGAGCCGCAGCGCCGATGTGGGCTTCCGAGTGCAGTGACGATTGCGTGTGCGCTGGATAAAGACGCCGTAAATAGCATACAGGGAGCGCCTACGCAAATCTATTATGATGAATATAACAGAAAGAATGCACTGCTCGACGAACTGGGGAAAAGGTGCGCAGATTTCCTTGGAGAGAACGGGTATGAGGCGCAGGCACTGCCCACAACAGAAGTCGGGATAGACGATAACCTTGAGACGGCGTTTCCGCACAAGACGGGCGCTGTGCTGTCCGCCTTAGGGTGGATAGGCAAGTGCGCTCTGCTTATAACGCCGCAGTACGGAAGCGCAGTTCGGCTGACCAGCGTGTTCACCAGTCTGCCATGCGAAAACGGCGAAGTTATGGCGGAAAGGTGCGGCAGCTGCAATGAGTGTGTAGACAACTGCCCAGGGCTTGCTGTGACGGGCGAAAACTGGAGCAGGGGTGCGCAGCGCAGCGATATATATGACGCATTTGCATGCCAAAAAACAGCTCGTGAAGAAGCTGCGGTAATAGGGATAAAAAACACAATCTGCGGTATATGCATAGCTAGTTGCCCGTGGACGATAAGATACGTCAGCGGCGGCTGACACACATACGG
This sequence comes from Christensenellaceae bacterium, assembly GCA_963666505.2. Lineage (GTDB taxonomy): Bacteria > Bacillota > Clostridia > Christensenellales > SZUA-584 > JABGQS01. The sequence goes on from CAXXXL010000003.1 coordinate 1,516,572, forward strand.
ATAGCTTCACTTTTGGGAAGAGCGGCGGACACCGCTTTTTTCTTTACACTTTTTTAACTTGGTCGGTGTTGACAAAACGCAGTTTTAGGAGTATAAGTATATCATAACGATATATAACGGAATGATATAAAGGGGAATGAGATGTTTGAATTCATATTGCTGGGATATCTGATGATCTGCCCGATGAACGGATACCAGATAAAGCAGTTTATAAGGATGAGCATGACAAATTTTATGGACGCAAGCTTCGGCAGCATCTATCCGACGCTAAAAAAGCTGAGGGAAAAGGGAATGGTAAGCTCTGAAGATGTCGTCGAGGGCGGCAAGCTTACAAAGGTGTATACGATAGAAAAGAAAGGCAGGCAGGCATTCGAAGATTGGCTGAGTGAGCCGGTCAGCGTGGGCAAGGCAAAGCAGTGGCACCTCGTAAAGCTTTTCTTCTTTGACGTGCTGGACGTTGAATCAAGAAAAGAGCACTTCGAATTCTTCATAAACGATGCGCAGCAGCAGCTTGACCACCTTGACCAAATTGCTGAGGGAACGTGTGAGAATAAATGCCAATATCATTTAGCAACGCTCGAATTCGGCAGGCGTTATTACGCAATGGTAAAGGATTTCTACCGGGAGCTGCTCGGCTCTGCGGATGGGAATAGTATTAATTGGGAGGAATAACAATGAAAATTACAGTGCTCAACGGCAGCCCGAAAGGGGAAGTCAGCACCACGATGCAGTATATCAAATATCTATCGAACAATTATGAAGAGCATGAATTCGAGATACTGTCTGTGGGGCATGAAATCAGGAAGCTGGAGAAGGATGCGCAGGCGTGGGAAGAAGTTATCGGCAGGGTGAAGGCTGCGGACATTGTGCTGTGGGCGTTCCCGTTGTACATACTTAGCGTACATGCGTCGTATAAACGCTTCATTGAGCTGATATTTGAACGAAGTGCGCAGGAAGCTTTCAAGGGCAAGTATACGGCAGCGCTGTCGACTTCGATAAAGTTCTTTGACTACACTGCCCACGAATATATACACGGCATATGCGACGACCTCATGATGAACTACTGCGGCTATTATTCTGCGCACATGCAGGATCTGCTCAAAAAGAAAGAGCGCATGAGGCTTAGGCTGTTCTTTGAAGACATTATTGCTGCTAAGCAGGCGAGTGAACCGATGCCCCGCTCTTATATGCCGCTCGATTATTCAAAGTGCGTGGCCTATAAAAACGAGCCTCCGAAGAAAACAGCGCAGCTGGATGGCAAGCGTGCGGTTATCGTGACCGATTCTATGCAGGATGGTGAAAGCCTGACAGATATGGTGCTGCACCTTGCGCAGTCGTTTGAGCCGCAGTCGGACGTGATAGAACTCTCCAAGATAGACATGAAAGGCGGCTGCCTCGGATGCCTGCGTTGCGGATATGAAAACATATGCGCATACGACGGCAAGGACGAGGTGCGCCCGATATATGAAAAAATAAAACAGTATGACATAATAATATTCGCAGGTGCAGTTAAAGACAGGCATCTTTCATCGCTGTGGAAACAATTCTATGACCGCCGGTTCTATAACACCCATCAGCCAATGTTTGAGGGGAAACAGATGGCGTTTCTTATATCCGGACCGCTGGCTCAGCTTTCGTATATGAGCCATACGCTTGAGTCGTTCGTGTATTTTGACGATTCGAACCTGTCCGGCATAGTAACGGACGAGGCACAGACGATTGAAACTGTCAGCAGACAGATCGAAGGCCTTGCGCAGAGGATGACGAGGCAGTCGAAAACCGGTTATATACAGCCTATGCCGGGGCAGGCGACTGCCGGAAGGATGATATTCAGAGACCACGTTTGGAGCAGCCTGCGCTTTGTGTTCCGTGGGGACCACAAGTATTACAGGAAGAACGGCTGGTATAACTTTCCGCAGAAGAACTGGCGCATGCGAATAACGATATCGATAATGGTGTTTCTGCAGGAATTCAAGTTTTTCAGGAAGTATGTGCAGGACAACATGAAAACGCTGATGCTGCGTGACCTCGCCCCTGCGGCAGAGAAGAAAGAATAGCGGGGCAGGACAGATTAATGAATATGCCGCTTGTATTATGCCGGCCATAAGTATATAATCATCTGCGGTGCTAAAAAAGCGCCGGAAGAAGAGGACGATATGCAAACACAGGATAAAATAAGAAACATTGCGATAGTTGCGCATGTTGACCACGGCAAGACGACGCTGGTTGACCAGATGCTGCGGCAGACAGGCATATTCCGAGTCAACGAAGCTCTCAAAGAGCGTGTGATGGACTCGGGAGATTTAGAGCAGGAGCGGGGAATCACGATACTCTCAAAAAACACGGCTGTGGAATATAAGGGAGTCAAGATAAACATAGTAGATACGCCTGGTCATGCGGATTTCGGCGGCGAGGTAGAGCGTGTGCTGACTATGGTAGACAGTGTTCTGCTGCTCGTTGATGCTTTCGAAGGCTGTATGCCCCAGACGAGGTTCGTGCTTAAAAAAGCGCTGGCTCTGAAAAAGCATGTCATGGCAGTGGTCAACAAGGTCGACAGACCAGGAGCAAGACCGGAGGTCGTCGTTGATGGTATAATAGATCTGTTTATAGAGCTTGGCGCAGACGAAGACCAGCTGGATTTCCCGGTAATATATACTTCTGCGAAAAATGGAACGGCGTCGCTGGATGCACACAGCCAGGCAGAGGATATAACTGCGCTGTTCGAAGCGATAATGGAGCATGCGCCGGCGCCGAAGGGCGATATCGACGGGCCGCTGCAGATACTAATATCTAATATAGACTACGACGACTATATCGGCAGGATAGGCATAGGGCGTGTAGAGCGGGGCAGCGCAGTGCGGAACATGCAGGCGGTGCTGTGCAAAGACGACGGAACGAAGCAGAACGTCAAGATCTCCAAACTTTTCACTTTCAGCGGCCTTAACCGGATAGAGACACAAGCTGCTCAGTTTGGTGATATTATCGCAATAGCGGGCATCCCGGGCATTAACATCGGCGAGACCGTGTGTGACCCGGACAACGTAGAGGCTCTGCCGTTCGTTAAAATAGACGAGCCCACTGTTTCGATGAACTTTATAGTAAACAACAGCCCCTTTGCAGGAACCGAAGGCAAGTTCGTTACCTCAAGGAACATAAGGGAACGGCTGATGAGGGAACTCGAAACAAACGTCAGCCTTCGTGTCGAAGAGACTGAAAGCACAGATTCTTTCAAAGTTTCGGGCAGGGGAGAGCTTCACCTCTCCATACTAATAGAGACAATGCGGAGGGAAGGATACGAGTTTTCGGTGTCACGACCAACCGTTATATATAAAGAAGAAAAGGGAGTGAAGCAGGAACCTTTCGAGCTGTTGATGATAGACGTGCCGGGCGAATACACCGGAGTAGTGGTAGAGAAACTTGCCTCAAGGCGTGGTGAGCTTGTAGATATGGCCTCGGAGGGCGCAGCAACAAGGCTGGAGTTCAAGATACCGTCAAGAGGGCTTATAGGCTATCGCAACGAGTTCATGACGGACACCAAAGGCAATGGCGTGCTCAATCACGTTTTCTGCGGATACAGGGACTATGCGGGTGACATACCCGAGCGTCAGAGAGGCTCTATAATAGCTCACGAGCGAGGCGAGACGACTGCGTACGGTCTGTATAGTGCACAGGAGAGAGGACGGCTTTTCGTAGGAGCGGGAATCAGCGTATACAGCGGAATGATAGTCGGCGAGAACGCAAGGGGCGAAGATATCGTAATAAACGTGTGCCGTAAAAAGCAGCTTACAAACACAAGGGCATCGGGCTCTGATGAATCGCTGCGGCTGACTCCTGCAACGGTGCTTAGCCTGGAGCAAAGTTTGGAGTTCATAGCAGACGACGAGCTAGTGGAAGTAACGCCCCAGAGCATACGACTCCGCAAAACACTGCTCGACAAAAACGACAGAGCAAAGTCCCAAAAACAAGGGTAACATTTAAAAGCCGTAACAGCATAGCGCTGATGCGGCTTTTTTGGTATAATATGATATATAGACATGGCATATATTACGAATATGTTACGGATATGTTGACAAAATGTGAAATCAAGGTTAGTATATAGACAGCATAGTGCATATGATACTCTTTTAACGGGGGAAGCATGCCAAAGAGGACGGTTAAAAACACTCAAAACAGCAAACAGCAAAAAAGCAGGATGGATGCAAAAAAGCAGAGCGGGAAACGCAAGGGCTTTTTTGACTATATTTTTTCCGACCCCGGTAACAGAGCGAAGCCTAAACGGTATAGAAAAAAACAGGATAGAGTAGACGACACGCCGCAAAAAACAAAGCCCGTGCAGAAAAGATCAGTTAAGGGAGAGAAGAAAGCTCTTGTGCGGCTAATCACAGCGATAAAGAAAAGAATAGCAAACAGAAAAAAACCGACAACCGTATCGGAAGGCAGGATGAAGAAGAGCGAAGAGAGTTTTTCTGCATTTGCAAAGGCATTTGTTAAAGCAATTGCAGTCCGGTTGGCATTGCTCTTTAAAAAGAAAGGCGCTCCTGCAGTAAACACTGCAGAGAAGAAAACGAAGCGCAGGAAGCTGCTCACATATGCAGGAGCCGGGGCGCTTATTATTACCGTAACGCTCTTATTCATACTGGTGCCGGACGGACGGGCGCAAAGCAGCGATGATGAAGTTTCGAGCAGCCTTCTTGCGGTAGCGAAAACGCAGCAAAGCGAGCCGACAAAGACGCCTATCAAGACGACCCTGCCGGAGCTTACACGTCCGGAGGTAACTGCCTCTGTAAACACGACCAACCCGACTGCTCAGACTGTTAAGCCGACACAGACGCCTATACCTACGACAACACCTACTCCGACGCAGAAACCGACTCCAACGCCAACGCAGAAGCCAACTCCAACTCCAACGCAGAAGCCGACTCCAACGCCAACGGAAAAACCGACTTCAACACCGGAACCAAGCCAGGATATCGACGATATAGTAGCTGGATACAGAGTGGCGTCAAACAGCTATTATAATAAGATGGGCTTTGATACTAACTATTATGATTATACCGATACAGATCTGCTGATGGTAGCGCAGGTAATACACGGGGAATCGAAGAACCAGACGCTCGAGGGTAAAATCGCTGTTGGCAATGTTATCTTGAACCGTGTGCTTAACCCAAACTATTTTGGCAATACTATAAAAGCGGTAGTTGAAGCGCCGAGGCAGTTTACAGCTTATAGCCCTGATACAGTACCCAGCCAGGCTTGTTACGATGCAGCAAGAATGGTGCTTGATGATCAAAAGTGGGTCGTTCCGCAAAACGTTTATTTCTTTAATCCGAGCGGAAGCGCAGGGAGAAATACACTTTATAAAAAAATAGACGGACATTACTTCTTCTCTTATAACTATACGGGCAGGAACAACAACGGTTTAGTCCCCGATGCCCTTTTCGAGAGGATATATGAGTGGCCGAGATACGGCTGCAAACCTGCAGCAAGAGTAAGAAACATGCAATCTATGCTGGCTTCGCTAGGCTATGACGTCGGTGCAGACGGTTATTTCGGTATCGGCACTAAAGAAGCGCTGGAAAAATTCCAGAGCGACCACGGATTGACCGCAGACGGCGTTGCAGGGCAGGCGACCTTAAAGAAGCTGATAAATACATACGGACTGGATAAATATTTAGATAATTTTTAGACTGATAACGGAGCAGCGATTTGAAAAACACAAATGCAGCAAGAAGAATAGCAAGACAAAAAAACGGCTGGCTGAAAAGCCACGGACTCGGCAACGATTATATCGTTTTTAATGCGGAGAATATAGACTTTGAGCTTAGCAGAGAAAACATTGTAAGGATATGTGACGAACATTTTGGGATTGGCTCTGACGGAATACTGCTTTTAACTGAATCAAAGCGTGCTGATTTCGGACTGACGATATATAACCCGGACGGGAGCACCGCCGAAAAGAGCGGTAACGGGCTGAGGATATTTGCAGATTATCTGTATAGTATGGGGTATACAGATAAAACGAAGTTAAGCATAGAAGTCGGCGGACAAGTCGTATGGTGTTCGTTGGAACTGGGCACTGACGCGGATGTTGAAAATATAACAGTAGATATAGGCAAAGCAACATTTGTACCGGCGCAAATACCTGTTATATCAGATAAGCAGGAAGCACTTGATATTAAAATAGTGTTGGACGAAGAAGATTGGGTATTCTCTGCGGTCTCGGTAGGCAATCCTCATGCGGTATTCATAGTTGATGACGTGAATGATATTGATGTTATTGAAACCGGATCGATGGTAGAATGCCATGAAATATTCCCGAACAGGATCAACGTACAATTTGTCCAGGTTTTAGACAGAAACAACGCAGTAATAGAAATATTCGAGCGTGGGGCGGGCTATACGCTGGCATCGGGAAGCAGCTCGTGCGGAGTCGTCGCAGTCCTTTATAAAAAGGGGCTGGTGGACGAAAAGGTAAGCGTGCATATGCCGGGCGGAACGCTGGAAGTTGAGATAGACAAGGATTATAACTTAAGGCTGAGCGGGCCGGTTGAGAGGACAGCATGCGGAGTATTGCTGTAATAATAGTAAATATTGGGGCGGTATTAACCGCTCTTTTTTAGTTCTTTGTTTTCCAGTTGTGAATGGAACGAAAGAAAGCTATAATCATATCATAGAGTTGTTCGGAGGCTTGATATGGGCGGTTCAGGTATTATAAACATTCCCGCAGAGATAAACGAGAACAAATTAGTATTTGTCTTTACCGATGCTTTTTATCTTGAGAGGGCAGTTGATTCGGAGATACATTCGCATTCTTTTTTCGAGATTCATTATTTTCTTGAAGGGAGCGGCTGCGTAACAGTTGACGGCGAAAAGATGCGATTCGAGCCGGGGAAGCTGCTGTTAATAGCACCGGAGAAGTATCACATTCAGAGTATGGACAGCAAGAATACTGCAAAGTACATATTCAAATTCTATCTGGAGACTGTAAAAAATAAAAACGATGATATCACACTGTCATTGACGGAAAGGATATTGAGCGACGGGTTTGTTTTAGCAAAAGACAACCAGGGCATTTTGGCAGTGCTGAGGGAGATAGAAAAAGAGCTGGCAGAAGAGCTTAAAGGGTATAAAGACATTGTTTCCAGCTTGTTGACAGTTGTAATGACAAAGCTGTGCCGGGAGTGTTGCGGTTCTTCGAAAACGGAAAAGCCGGACAAGCTGGAAGTTTCGGCAGGGACAGAAACAATTATTGATAACTATTTTGATCAGAACTTTAACAGGGGCGCAAAAATAGAAGAACTCTGTGGGCTTGTGCACTTAAGCTGCAGCCAGCTTTCCAGGGTGATACGGTCGATGTATGGTATGTCTTATAAGGAGAAGCAGGTTGAGACCAGGCTGAATTACATACAACACCTTCTGAAAAAAGATGAACTTACAATAGAGCAGATATCGCAGATGTGTGGTTTTGAGAGCGCTTCCGGGCTGTCTAATTTCTTTAAACGTCACAAGCTAATATCTCCTCAGCAATACAGAAAACAAAGCAGAGTTTAGGAAATAAAGCATGGCAGCGGCGAAACTGACCGATTATGCTATGTCTTTTTTTGCGTTGTCGTAATATTCTTATATCAGCAAAATAAACAGGAGGGCATACCATGGATAAAGATCAAAAAGGTGATGTTTCGGGAAGAGGACTTGGCGGAGGATATAAGGTTCCTTTCCCGGGCAAGATGAGTGAATACCTTCAGGAAGAAATAGATACGGTAACAGATGTTATGAAGAACAGCGATGTGCTTACTCAAGGAGCACATATGCAAGAGTTTCAAAAGAGTTTTGAGGAATATACAGGGGCAAAACATGCTTTTGCAGTGGACAATGCTTCGAATGCGCTGGTGCTTGCAATGGCACTGTGCAGGATAGAAAAGGGGGACGAAGTAATCGTACCGGCATACACGTTCTGTTCGACGGCAATAGCGGCGGGAATGCACGGTGCAAAGATAGTATGGGCGGATATGGATAATGACAGCTGGAACGTCAGCCCGCAGGACATTGAAAGAAAGATAACACATAGAACAAAGGTGATAATAGCTGTTCATCTGCTGGGTATGCCGGCCGACATGCCTGCTATAATGAAGATAGCGCAAAAGCATGGATTAAAGGTGATAGAAGATTGTGCACAGGCACCGGGAGCAATGATAGGAGGGCAGATGTGCGGTACCTTCGGTGACTTTGGCTGTTTCTCGTTCCAGACTGCAAAGAACATATCCACACTGGGCGAAGGCGGCATGCTGACCGTGAAGAGTAAGGAGGATGCGGCGCTGGTACCGGGACTGCGTTTCGTGGGTGCTAAAGCTTTCCCCGAAGGCCGTGAGCGCTATTGGGTGCCAGCTATGAGTACCGTAGATGTTGACATCGAAGGACAGTGGCCGTATAACTTCTGCCTTGGCGAAGCGCAGTGCGCACTTGGCTCAGTCATGCTAAAGCGTCTTGGGGACGTGAATGAAAAACTAATCGAGCAGGGAATGAAGATAAGACAGGCGCTGGCTGATATTCCTGAGATAACTTTTAGCAAGATACCACAGGGCTATAAGCACGTACACCATCAATTCGTCATGCACTTTGAAGGAACTGAAGGCAAGGACAGGAACGATCTTATGGACATATTGGTAAATGATTATAAGATGAGATGCATAGTTCAGTACTGGCCGCTTTATAACTTTCCTCTGTTTGCGAAGATGGGTTTCGGTGAACATAACTGCCCCGTTCTGGACGAATGGTGGGATAACTCTTTTAGTCTGCCATGGTGGTGCGGCATAGATGACGAAACGATAGATTATATGACTGGCGCCGTAAAGGAAGCTATTGATCGTCTTAAAAAGTAGCTTTTAGGAGAAGTAGAAAATGGCTGATGAGATATCAAGCAGGCAGAGATATATAGTTGCACTCGGACATGAAGAAGCGGACAGCGGAGAAATATATGAAATGGCAGAACGTTGCCGCATTAATTGACGAGGCGCACGACTGCGGAAGATATCAGCGGTAAAGGAGGAGCGATGGAATACAGGAAAGTACCAAAAACAGAACTTGAAGTTTCAGCTATATGCCTTGGGACGATGACGTTTGGCACGCCGGTGAGCAGGCAAGACTCGGTCAAGCTAGTACACTATGCGCTTGAGCGTGGTATAAACTTCATAGACACTGCGAACATATATGAGGGGTATGCAAGGAAGATCGGCAGCGCAGGCGGTGTGGCGGAAGAGTGTATAGGAGAGGCGCTGAAAGGACGAAGGCAGGGTGCAGTAGTTGCAACGAAAGTCGGTATGAGCGTAGGCAACGGACCGCTGGATGAGGGCCTTAGTGCAGCGGCTATAGAGCACAACCTGACTAAGAGCTTAAAGCGGCTTGATACCGATTACGTCGATATTTATTATGCGCATAGGTACGACGAGAAAACGGCACCGGAAGAGCTTGCAGGTGCGATGAACGAACAAATAAGAAAAGGCAGGATAAGGCACTGGGCGGTCAGCAACTACAGTGGGCTGCAGATGGCGCAGCTTTTAAAAGCGTGCGACGAAAACGGACTTACTCGTCCGGTAATGTGTCAGCCTGCGTTGTCTCTGCTGAATGTTGATGCGGTTGCGGATGTAATGTATGTGTGCTCAAGAGAGCGCATAGCGCTGGTTCCGTATCGTGTGCTGCAGAGAGGACTGCTGACAGGCAAGTATAAGCAGGGGCAGCAGGCGCCCAAGGGCTCGAGAAAACAGGAACAGCCCGGATGGGTGCCGGATGTAACGCACAAGGAAGCGGAAGAACTCGAAATGATAAGAGAGGTGTGCGGTAAGATCGGCACTTCAATGACACGCTATGCACTTGACTTTGTCTTGAAGCAGGCAGGTGTGGTGTCCGCCATCTTGGGAGTAAAGAACAGGGAGCAGATAGACATGGCTGTGGAGGGAATATAAAGGGTATAAAAGGAGCTGCAAAAAGTGCGGCTCTTTTTTTATGTGCAAAAAAATATTGGGAATATCCACAATTGAGCCTAAATATAAATATCTATGGAAAAAGATTGAAAATATAGTATAATAGACAGTAATTGTTTTTTTGGAGGGAGATATGGGAAAGATAGAAATAGATAAGCAGAAGTATGAAATACTGCTCGAACAGCTAAAGGTCTATTTCGCCGATGAGATGGACCAGCAGTTAGGAGATCTTAAAGCAAGGCTGATGCTCGATTTCATACTGGAAAGCGTAGGGCCGGTGGTTTACAACAAAGCGGTAGCCGATATGCAGAAGTTTCTCTATGAGCGTATCGACGACCTTTACGAATATGAAAGATAATAAAGCAGCAAAGGAGCCAAAGGATGAGCGATATAAAAGCAACGCTGAAAATGCAAAGGGATTTTTTCAGAGCGGGGAAAACAAAGGACGTCGGGTTCAGGATAGAGCAGCTAAGGAAGCTGAGGTTTGCGCTTGAGGAGGCCGAGCAGGATTATTATGATGCGTTGAAAGCGGATTTCGGCAAGTGTGCATTCGAGGTGTATGTTTCCGAGCTTGCGCTGGTTATCAGCGGTATCAAAAGCTATGAGCGGCATTTAAAGCGCTGGACAAAAACAAAGACAACACCCCGGACGCTTGCATCATATCACTCTAAAAGTACTATTAAAATGGAGCCTTACGGTAACGTGCTTATAATATCGCCGTGGAACTATCCTGTGCAGCTTACTCTGTCTCCGCTTGTCGGCGCTGTTGCTGCGGGCAACACCGTAGTAGTGAAGCCTTCCAGGCATGTGCCTGAAACTACGGCGCTTATCAAAAAAACAATCGAGAAGGTTTTTTGTCGGGAGCACGTGGCGGTCGTTGGAGGCGGGGCAAGGGAGCACGTAGCGCTCTTGAAAGAGAAGTATGATTATATAATGTTTACCGGAGGTACTGCTGTCGGGAAAATTGTTATGAAAGCTGCTGCAGAAAATTTAACGCCGCTGACTCTTGAGCTTGGCGGGAAAAGCCCGGCCATCGTGGACGAGACTGCGGACCTTGACAAATCGGCAAAGTCTATAGTTTGGGCAAAGTTTTTAAATGCCGGACAGACGTGCATAGCACCGGATTTCGTTATGGTGAAAAAGCAGGTTAAAGACAAGCTGTTAGAGAACATGCAGTTCTATGTAGAGAAGTTTTATGGCGAAGAGCCGGAAAACAGTCCGGACTTTGCACGAATAATAAACACGAAGCATTTTGACAGGATCACTTCGCTTATAGATTTTGACAAGGTAGTCACGGGCGGCGACAGAAACAGGCGGCAAAGGTATATTTCCCCGACTATAATGGAAGATGTGACTTTTGAAGATACGGTGATGCAGGAAGAGATATTCGGACCGCTGCTTCCGGTGCTGACCTACGAGAGCGAAGATGAACTGACAGAAAAACTGCGCAAACGCCCGACGCCGCTTGCTATGTATGTATACAGCACAGACAAAAAAAGAGCCAGGAGACTGCTTGAAATACTGCCTTCCGGCGGAGCGGTCGTTAACGATGCGATGATACATTTTGCAAACCCGCATCTTCCGTTTGGAGGGATGGGCGGCTCTGGATTTGGGATGTATCACGGGAAGCGCAGCCTGGACACGTTCTCTCATCACAGGGCTGTTGTTTACAGAAGCCTGCTGTTCGACCTTCCAAGGTATGCACCTTATAAAGGCAAGCTTAGGTTTATAAAGAAGTTTATGTAGGCGGGTCGCAGACGCTGCAAGGCTCATAACCCTGCTGCTTTGCCTGGCTGAGCGTTATAGGTATCTTGGAACTTGAAAGATGGGAGCAATCTTGAGTGTGATATTTTGAGCCGCTCTTTGTTATATATACTATTATCTCATCAGAATCCATATTATCTACATCGGCAGTTGGAAGGGGTGTACCGTGCTCTACCACGCCGCCGTTTTTGACTATATCTGAAGTGCAGGCGGAAAAAACAAGCAAAACAGCTATTAATATCAGAATTACGAATTTTTTCATTGTACCACCAAAAGATGTTGATATAATATTATACAGCAAAGCTATTTAAAACTGCAAGCGGAGGTTTAACATGAAAATCGTAGTGCTTGATTCTTCTGCACTTGAATATGACGGTATGAACTGGGAGCCGATGGGCAAGCTCGGCAGCCTTGAAGTTTATCACATCACTCCGAGCGAGCTGATACTGGAGCGCATCGGAGACGCCGGGTATGTGTTCGTTAACGGAACACCGCTGACAGAACATACTATTAACGCAGCGCCGAACCTTAAATGGATAGGAGTGCTGTCAACCGGCTATAACCTGGTGGACATAGCTGCGGCTGCAAAAAGAGGGATACCCGTGTGCAACTCTCCGGGATATGCTGCGAGCACCGTGGCGGAGCTTGCTTTCTGTCTGCTGCTCGAGATAGTCAGGGGGGTAGGCGATATATCGAACGCAGTGAAAAGCGGAGGCTGGAAGAAGGGCGCTGATTTCTATTCGGGTCGCATAGGGCTGCAGGAGCTTTTCGGCAAAACTTACGGTGTGGTAGGCTATGGAGACATCGGCAGAAGGAGCGCCGAAATAGCCCATGGCTTTGGTATGGATGTGCTGGTTCACGACGATTACGTGGACAGAACAAGGTATCCGAAAACGCAGTTCGTGAGCTTTGACGAGCTGCTTGAGCGCTCGGATGTAGTTTCGCTGCACTGTCCGTTGAACGAACAGACAGAGCATATAATAAACAAAGACAGCATTGCGAAGATGAAAGACGGTGCTGTGCTTATAAATTCGGCAAGAGGCGGGTTAGTGGATGAAACGGCACTGAGCGAAGCCCTTGGCAGCGGAAAGCTGGCGGCGGCAGGCTGTGACAGCGTTTCAGAAGAACCAATCAAACAGGACAATCCGCTGATGTCTGCAAGGAACGCAATGATAACGCCGCACATAGGCTGGGCAAGCCGTGAAGCAAGGCAGAGGCTTATGGACGTTGCGGTGAAAAACCTTGCATCGCACCTTAGTGGCAAAACGATAAATGCGGTGAATATGCCATTATAAAGAGCATGAGAAAAGAGGCAGTGATTTACCGCCTCTTTTCAATATAATATATTTATTAAGGAGAAACTATTTTACCTGGGTTTAGTATATTTCCAGGATCGAAAGCACTTTTTATTCCCGCCATTATGTTCATTATATCTTCGCCGAGCGACTGCTCGAGGTATCCTTTCTTTGCGTGGCCTATGCCGTGCTCGCCGGATATCTGACCGCCTTTGACCTTAGATTCTTCGTAAAGGCTGCCCATGACGGAGTTACACTTTTCTTTCCAATCCTGCGCACTTAGATCATCTTTGCACAGGTATATATGCAGGTTGCCGTCACCGGCGTGCCCGAAGCTGCGAAGGCGCAAGCCGTGGCTTTTCTCCAGAGTATCCACGAAGCTCATGAAGCTGCCCAAGGTCGTTCTTGGCACGACAACGTCGCACTCGTCCATCTCTGGAGTAGAGGTCTTGATAGCTTCGAGGAACGCTCCGCGAGCCTTCCATATGGATTCCTGACGCTCTTCCGTATCGGATATGAACACATCCAGTGCGCCGTTTTCAAGACAGATGTCGGCGACTTTTTGATATGACGCTTCGAGCTCTTCTCTTGTTGTTCCGTCGAATGTCAGCAGCAGATATGCGTTTGCAGATTTGTCGGGAAAGTGCAGCCCTAAGTATCTTTCGGCTGCTTCGATGACTTGCCGCTGCATGAACTCTACCGCAGTCGGATTTGTCTTTGACTGAAGTATCTTCGGTACTGTATTAAAACACTGCTCTAAGTTGTCGAACGGTACGAGCAGAGATAGTGCAAACTGGGGCAGGGGAATAAGTTTTAGTATAAGCTTTGTTACAATGCCGAGAGTTCCTTCTGAGCCGACCATCAGGTCTTTAATACTGTAGCCGGAGCTGTTCTTTGCGACTTTGCCGCCTAGCTCTATAATGTTTCCGTTTGGCAGAACTACCGTCATACCGAGCACATAGTCTCGTGTAACGCCGTATTTAATGGCACGCATGCCGCCGGCGTTTGTCATGACGTTGCCGCCTATAGTTGCGGACTTTTCGCCCGGGTCGGGAGGATACATCATACCTTCGTCTATCGCCGCCTGAGCAAGAGTCATAAGAAGAACACCCGGTTCTAACGTTACAGTGAAATTCTCTTTATCGAACTCTATGATATTGTCCATCTTGGCAAGCGATAGCAGTATACCGCCGTGCAGGGCAACACATCCGCCGCACAGCCCTGTACCGGAGCCTCTTGGTGTGACGGGGATATTGCACTGAGATGCAAACTTCATTATTTCGCTGACTTGCTGAGTAGACGCTGCTTCGACCACGACATCAGGAGTGAATTCACCGTAAAGCGTCATTTCATCGTGCGTGAAATCTTCGTGTATTGCCTCGTCTGTAAAGACATGCTCAGCACCGCATATATCTATAAGTTTTTTTATATCAGCATCAGTTACTTTGTTATACTGCATATTCTTTGGCTCCTTTGATTTTATCGATAAGGCCCGGTAGTATTTCATAGATGTCACCGATGATCCCAACGTGAGCTGTTTTGAATATAGGCGCGTTTTTATCTGAGTTGATAGCCACGATACTTTCGGAGGAATCCATGCATGCAGTAAACTGTATTGCTCCCGAAACGCCGCACGTGATGATTAGCTTTGGTTTTACCGTACGTCCTGAAAGCCCTATCTGGCGAGTGTAATCGCACCAGCCTTTTTCCACCATCGGACGGGTGCAGGCGTATTCACCGCCAAGCAAGTGCGCAAGCTCTTTGACTAGCGCTAAGTCTTCCTTTTCTGTGATTCCCTGACCTGCTACTATCAACACATCAGCTTCGGTTATAGAGACCTCTTCCGGCTTTTTCTCTATACGCATAACTTTTATCCGGGATGATGTCAGCTCTTCGGTGACTTTGCGGAAAGTCACTTTGCCGTGCGACACTGTTTGCTTTGCGCTGTCCATGACTTTATAGCGCACAGTTGCGAACTGCGGGCGTGTGTTGGGCGTGATTATCTGTGCCATTATATTGCCGCCGAATGCGGGACGTATCTGGACAAGGTCTGTATTTGGTTTTATCTCTAAGCTGGTGCAGTCTGCTGTCAGCCCCGTTCTGAAACGGGTAGCGGCACGCGGGGCAAGGGAGCGCCCTATCGACGTTCCGCCGACGAGCACGACACTTGGCATAATATTGTTTATTAGGTCTTCAAATACGTTAGTATATGCGTCTACTTTGAACTCGGCAAGATGCTCGTCTTCATAAACGAACACTTCGTCAACGCCGTATTTTAGCAGACCATTAGCAGCTTCTTTGGTATCGTGACCGATGAGAAGAACGTATATCGGCATTGGCGTGGTTTCTGCGAGCCGTTTTGCTGTGCCGATGAGTTCGATAGTGACGGGATGAATCCTTCCTTCATCGAACTGGGCATATACGAGATAGCCGTTCCACTTGCGTTTATCTACGCACACCTTGCCTTCGCTTACTGATATTGCATCTTCGGGACACTGCTTGATGCATAGTTTACACATCTTGCAGGCTGAAGATATTTCGATTTTTCCTTCCGATAAGCTCATTGCATCGAACGGGCATACATCTATACATTTTTCGCAGAGGGTACATTTAGAATAGTCGATATTGAGAAACGCCATCAGTTGCCTCCTAAATATTTTTCGCTTTTAAGCATATCGTAAAGTTCCTGAGCACAGTCGGTATCTGCGCAGTTCCATATGGTTTGTTCTATGTCATTCGAAGGCGCAAATATACGCTCTACCTTGGTTGGGGAACCGTTCAGCCCGCAGCTGTCTTCGCTGTCGCTCGGAAGGTCGGTAATGCAAAGATTATTGACCGGCCATTCCTTTGTTTTGAGCAGATTGAGATATGAAGGCAGCCTGGGGGTATATATATCTTTTTCTACAGTGATGAGACAGGGGAATTCAAGCCGGACTACTTCGAAGCTGTCCGCCATGTTCTGTTCGACGACTATACCAGCCTGATCAGAGCTTTCTATCTCGCTGACCCACGTGACGTGGGGGATACGCAGGTGCTCGGCTATAGCAGGGCCGACCTGTGCAGTATCGCCGTCAGTTGTCTGTTTGCCGCATATAATGAGGTCGAAGCTGCCAAGCGCTTTTATGCCTTCGGAAATGGTATATGAGGTGGCAAGAACGTCCGCTCCTGCAAAGCCAATGTCACACAGCAGAACGCCCGAATCTGCGCCCATCATGTAAGCTTCTTTTATAACAGCTTCCGCCTGGGGCGGCCCCATGGAAACAACTGTTATTGTTCCGCCATGCTGATTCTTTAAACGAAGCGCAGTCTCAAGCGCATAAAGGTCGTACGGGTTCATCTTGCTTGGTACGCCGCTGCGTTTTAGCACGCCTGTTTCCGGGTCGATATCCACCGTTGTGGTGCCGGGCACCTGTTTTATGCATACTACTATCTTCATTGCTGAGCCTCCACTATCACGCCGACGCCGTCGGGTATTACTGTTATTTGTTCTTCGCCGTCGAGCAGAGCATCCGCTTTGCTGAGCGCTTCCTCGAAAGCCGGGGCGTGTTCCATATGGAAATCTTTGATGAGCTGCGGATCTACAAAGCTGCTGACGAGTATTGCTTTTTTACACTTGCTTAGCACTCTTGCGAGTATTTGCGCTTCCCACTGGTCGGGCAGCGTTTTTTCAGCAGGTATAGATGCGATCTTGTCGCTGACTTCCTGTGGCGACTCCGACTGCTTGAACCAGTTGTAGAAACCTTCACCGCCGTGACCGTCGCAGCAGGAAGAAACGATAATCAAAACACCGCCGGGCTCAAGGCAGCTTTCAGCAGCCGTCATGCTCTTGACGGTCTGGTATATGTTCTGGTCGAGCGGATAGCCGCCGTTTGATGTTATCACTATCTTTGCTTTCTGCGCTTTGACGCTTGCTGATTTGCGCACTGTTTCGCAGCCCTGCTCATGCGCTTTCACGCAATCGCCCGCGAAAGCGCCGATTATTTTCTTGTTTTCATCCAGCGTAACGTTGAGTATGAAGTCAAGTCCGACCTGCTGCGCTGCAAACAACATATCTTTGTGCAGAGGGTTGCCGTCCAGCACGCCTGTTCTAGCCTTCTCGTGTGCTATGAAATGAGCATTGTGGTTATACATTATCGTATCTTTGCTGCAGATGCCGGGCAGTATGCTTTTCCTGCCGCCCGAAAAGCCGGCGAAGAAGTGCGGCTCGATAAAACCTTCAGCAACGATAAGCTCCGCCCAGTCGACGAGCTTGTTTATCATGAGTTTGCCGCCGGAGGGGAGGGTTCCTTTATCCACCATAGCCGAAGCGTCGAATGCATTGTGGACGATCATCTCTTCATTCTGGTATACATCGCAGCCGAATTTGTCTTCAAGCTCTTCTGTCGTCGTTTCCCTGTGAAAACCTGTAGCTATGAGTATCTTTATATTAGCATCTGGGTTGTTTCTCCTTGTTTCTTCGAGCAGGAGCGGCATTGTTATCCGGCTGGGAACAGGACGTGCATGGTCACTGGTGATTATGAGGATATTGCTTTTGCCCTGCGCAAGTTCGCTCAATAATGATGATTGTATCGGGTTTGCCAAAGCATGCTTTACAATTTCGGATTCAGATAAGCCACTGCGATCTGGCTGTTTGGGAGTGAGAACCGCTTTGATACGCTCGTCCGGCAGCTCTATGTTCATATGGCTGCGATGGTAGGGGATATTTAATTTCATGCCTTTTCCTCCTTTATAGCGTTGTCCAGTATGTAGCTGCGAACTCCCTCGAGGTGAGTACGCAGAGCTTCCTCTGCCTTCTGCGGTTGGTGGGTTTTTATTGCTTCAAAAATCTGTGTGTGTTCTTCTATCCATCGCTTTGTAATGGATTTATCTGCGCTCAGTCTTGCTCTGCTGGTGTGTATTGAAGTGAAAACGATGTAGGAAAGACATTCGCCTGCAAACGCAAATACCTTGTTGCCTGTCGCCTTGAAAATCGACATATGAAAGTCTATGTCGGCTTGCTCTGCCAGCGGCTCGTTCCCGCTTTGCATTGAAGCAAGAGATTCAGCCATATTTGATATTGTATCTTTATCAGCGGACTTGGCTGCAGCTGTTACGGCTTGACTTTCCAGCATGATACGAAAATCCATCATGTCTCCCATAAGGTCTATATCCTGTAGAAACAGGGGAGCGATGGTATTGATAAACGGAGCAATCTGAAAATCCTGCACGTATGTACCGCCGCCGTGCCGCACTTCCAGCACGCCGATTATCTCCAGCGTACGGAACGCTTCACGAATGGATGAGCGGCTTGCACCCAGCATTTCGGATAGAACACGCTCGCCGGGAAGCTTGTCGCCGTTTTTAAGCTCGCCGCCGGATATCATCATGATTATCTGCTCTATTATCTGCTTATATGTTTTTTGATTGGGTATTGCTGCAAAGTTCATTTCCTTCTCCTTTATGGTAAGAGGTCTGACCAGTTGACAATGTTATTATAAAATGAAATATAAGGCGGTGTCAAGGAAAAAAATGAACGCAGGAGAGCCTATTGCTGAGCCCTTTAGCTACGCTATGCGCTGCAAGGGGGGACGGGGGTGTTGATTACTCGATTAGGATATTGTATAATTACAAAAGTATATAAACAGGTAAAGGTGCGCATATGAGAAAAACAGAGATGACTATAGGAATTTGTGCAGGAGCCGTGGGAATCGTCCTTGGGCTGCTGCTTTTATTTGATTTATTTCCTGTTTCGCCGCTTGTATCCGGGAATCTACACAGGGACGTTTATGCTTATATATGTATAGCTGCAAATGTAGTAGGACTAGTTGGGGCGATCATGCTGAGGAAGCGGCACTTCTTAGGCTCGGGGCTGATGGCAGCGGCGCTTTTAATTATCATCTTCTTCGGATTTCCCTGGCAGATGATACCTGTTACGGCGTATATCGTCAGCGTTGTGCTTGCTGTTGTTCCGGAAAGGCTTCACGAATAAAAAAAGTGCAAAAAAGCAGCATTTTTATTTTTACGATAGTGTTGCTTTTTTATTTACAAATTATTAACACTAAATGCCGAAAAAAGGGGTATAATAATAATGACGGATTTCATAATTAAACCGCTATAATTATTAAGTATTAGTAAAAAAGGAGATTCGTCAATATGATTTTAATTACGGGGGCAGGCGGCCACATTGGCAATGTGCTTGTAAAACATCTTTATAAAAAAGGACATAAAGACTTAAGGCTTTTTGCACAGCCCAAGGAAGATATTTCATATATTGAAAAATATGCACAGGAGACCGTCCGGGGAGACATATGTGACTCGCTGGCTGTTTCGGCTGCCGTGAGGGGGTGCGAGTACGTTTTTCACCTTGCCGGACTTGTTGAGATTTCAGGGGTGCGCAAGAAAAAAGTTTTCGACGTTAACGTCGAAGGAACAAAAAACGTTGTGAACGCATGCCTTGAGAAAAAAGTGAAGAGGCTTCTGCACGTTTCAAGCGTCCATGCTTTAAAAGAGCCAAGAGAAGGCTCTATCGATGAGACGCTGGACCCGGATATAAGCAGGCTGAACGGCGCATACGCAAAGAGTAAGGCGATGGCGACTATCGAGGTAATGAACGCCATACAAAAGGGACTTGATGCAGTTATAGTTTTTCCGAGCGGTATCATCGGTCCGTACGACTTTAAATCGTCTTACACCGGCAGCGCTATAAAAGGGTATATCAGCGCAAAGAAAACGCAGTATTACTTCGACGGCAAGTATGACTTCGTTGATGTGCGTGACGCAGTTGACGGCATATACAGGGCTTTCAGGTTCGGCGAAAAGGGGCAGGGTTATATCATATCCGGCAGCGTATCCAGCCTTGAAGAGATAATAAATGCAGTGGAAGAAAGCACCGGGAACATGATAAAGAGGAAAAGGGTGCCAGCGCTGCTCGTCAAGACAGCGGCGGTGTTTGCACCAATCTATTATAAGATAGCAAGGAAAAAGCCTGTGCTTTCAAAGTATGCCATTGATGTGCTGATGGGCAATTCGAGCATCTCGAGCGGAAAAGCGGCAGAGAAGCTTGGGTATAAGCCAAGGCCGCTGAGCAACACGATTCGGGACATGGTGAGGTGGCACAAGGCTGCCAAAGTTGAAAGGTGAGAAACCAGATAATAAAAGACGATACACATGATGTGTCGTCTTTTTTGTTTGTCATAAGTTGTATATGGTTTATTAAAAGTAGCTGCACTTGTTAATGTTAAAGTTTGATAGAGCCTCTCTGTTTTCTCATTTCGAACATCTGCGCTGCAAAATAATACTCAATAAAGATACCGTCTTTTATCATTTGCAGTACCTTTTCTTTGCTTGCCCACATGACAGCCTCGACTTCTTCTTTTTGGAGCACTAAATCTGAAATATCTATATTTCGCTCGACCAGATAAAAATCGTCGAAGCCTTCTTCGAAATTCATGGTAAAGAAAGGGCGTTCGTCTGAAAGATCTATAGCAAGCCCTAATTCTTCGAGGGTTTCGCGCTGGGCAGCTTGTATGCTGCTTTCGCCGGCTAGAGCTCTGCCGCCGACGGTGACATCCCACAAACCGGGCCAGTGTGATTTCCACGGCTGGCGTTTTTGTATAAGCAGCTCACCACCGGGATTAAAGATGCAGACGTGCACGACCAGATGGTATTCGCCCTTTTGCAGAGGCGCATCACGCTCTATTGTTTTTCCGGTTGGGATGCGGTCAGCGTTGTAGATGTCCCAATGTTCCATGATATCTCCTTGAAGCGAGCTGTTCACCTGAATTCATTTACGATGCCGGGTTTATCCTGTCTTTGGCAAGCGAGAGCATCAGCTTGATGCGGTTGAGCTGGTTGACTTCGCTGGCGCCTGGGTCGTAGTCTATCGCCACTATGTTGGCGTGCGAATACTTGGCACGCAGCGGCTGTATTACGCCTTTGCCGACTATGTGGTTGGGCAGGCATGCAAAAGGCTGTACGCAGACTATACCGTCGGCGCCTTCCTTTATAAGCTCTGCCATCTCGCCGGTGAGGAACCATCCTTCGCCCGTCTGGTTGCCTATCGAAAGGAACTCTGAAGCGGACTTTGCCTTGTGGTCTATCGTGCTTGGCGGATAGAAGCGCTTTGACTTCTCGAGCGCTTTTTTCATAAGGCTGCGTGAATGCTCTATAAACGCCACGGCGATGTTGCCAAAGTGCGCAAACAGCCTTGGTTTGCCGAGCTTCTCTGATTTGAAGTTGGTATTGTATGCGCAGTAGAGCAGGAAGTCGGTCAGATCCGGCACTTTAACTTCTGCACCTTCTTCTTCAAGAACCCTTACTATCTCGTTGTTGGCAGTTGGATGATATTTTACAAGTATCTCGCCGACAACGCCGATGACCGGTTTTTTAATATCGTTGATAGGTATGTTATCGAATTCTTCTATCATCTCGTGAATGTTGCGCTTATAAACACGATGGTTAAGGCTCTTAACGTTTTCCGCTACTATTTTGCGCCACTTCTGGTATGCTTTTTCTACATCGCCCTTTGTCTTCTCGTAAGGGCGCACACCCAATGTAAGGCGGTTCAACAAGTCGCCATAGATTACAGCACGCATCGCACGGCGTATGAAGCTAAGGCTCATCTTGAAGCCGGGGTGTTTTTCCAGTCCTGCGGCGTTGAGGGATATGACCGGGATGTAGCCGTAGCCGGCATCCGTCAGCGCTTTGCGGATAAGGCCTATGTAGTTGGACGCACGGCAGCCGCCGCCTGTTTGCGATATGATGCAGGCAAGTTTGTTAGTGTCGTATTTGCCCGATTTTATGGCTTCTATAAGCTGGCCTGTTACGAGAATAGTCGGGTAGCAGGCATCGTTGTTTACGTATTTTAAACCTTCGTCTACTGCGCCTCTGTCTACGGAGGGCAGTATCTCCAGATGGAACCCGGAGGCTTCGAAAGCGGGTTTTAGGAAGTCGAAGTGTATTGGCGACATCTGCGGAGAGATTATCGTATATTCCTTCTTCATATGTTTTTGGAACAACACTTTCTTATAACCTGTCGCTTTTTCTTTTATTGCTTTTATTGTGAGACTGCTCTTTTTATCACGCTCCTGCATTGCTGCGGCGAGTGAGCGCAGGCGTATCTTTATAGCTCCGGTGTTGCTGATCTCGTCTATCTTGATGAGAGTGTATATCTTGCCGTAGGCCGAGAGTATCTCGTTTGTCTGGTCGGTGACGACGGCGTCGAGACCGCAGCCAAACGAGTTGAGCTGAACGAGCTCTAGCCCGGGTGTGACTCCGGCAAGGTATGCAGAGGAATATATGCGTGTGTGGTACATCCATTGGTCGAGCACACGCAGCGGCTTGTATTCGCCGAGGTGCGCAATGCTCTGCTCCGTCAGCACAGCAAAGCCAAGTGACGTGATTATAGAGCTTATCCCGTGGTTTATTTCGGGGTCTACGTGATATGGGCGTCCGCTGAGGACTATGGCTTTTAGCTCTCCCTTTTTGACCTGATCTAGTATAAGCTCGCCCTGTTTTTTTATGTCGTGCTGGAAGGCGGACTTCTCGTGCCATGCGGCGTTGGCGGCACGGCGAATTTGCGAGGCGGGAATGTCCGGGAATTCTTCTGCCAGACGTTTCTTAAGGCTGTGCAGACTGTCCATAGCCAGAAACGGCATAAGAAGCTCAACTTTATTTTCCTTTATCTCCGTCATGTTGTTCTTTATGTTCTCTGCGTACGAGGTGACAATAGGGCAGTTGTAGTTATTGGCCGCCTTTCTCACTTCCTTTTTCTCATACGGGATGCAGGGGAAGAATATCTTCTTTACTCCGCTGTCGATTAGCTTTCGCACAGCACCGTGAGCAAGCTTGGCAGGATAGCAAAGCGACTCGGACGGTATGCTCTCTATGCCTGCGTTGTAGACCTTGCGTGACGAGCGTGGCGAAATGACCACACTGAAGCCAAGCTGTGTAAAAAACGTGTGCCAGAACGGGTAGTTTTCGTACATACCAAGTACACGGGGGATGCCTATCGTCCCTCGGGGCGCCTCATCTTCTTTGAGCGATTGGTATGCGAACGTGCGGTTATATGTATATTCGTACATGTCGGGCAGGGTGTTTTTGGCATGTTCGATGCCCTGACCACGCTCGCACCTGTTGCCGGATATGAATTTACGTCCGTCGCCGAACATGTTTATTGTAAGGCGGCAATTGTTTTCGCATGCGCCGCACCTTGTATGTTTTGCTGTAATGACCATGGCTTCCAGTTCTTCTTTGGATATGATGGAAGAGCGGCTGCCGGATTCACACCGGTTTTTAGCTATCATAGCTGAACCGAAAGCGCCCATCAGCCCTGCTATGTTAGGACGTGTTACCTGTCTGTCTGTTAAGAGCTCTGTAGCACGTAGCACGGCGTCGTTTAGGAACGTGCCGCCCTGAACCACGATGTTTTCGCCAAGGTCGTCGGAGTTCTTGAGCTTTATAACTTTATACAGAGCGTTTTTAACAACCGAGTAGGAAAGGCCGGCTGATATACCGCCGAGGGTAGAACCCTCTTTTTGGGCCTGCCGTACTTTAGAGTTCATGAAAACTGTACAGCGGCTGCCAAGATCCATTGGCTGGTCTGCAAAGAGCGCCTGCTGAGCAAAGTTTTCGACGGAGCTATTTAGCGAAGAAGCGAACGTTTCGAGGAAAGAGCCGCAGCCTGAAGAGCAGGCTTCGTTGAGTATGACTTCGTCTATGACTCCGTCTTTGATGCGAAGACACTTCATGTCCTGTCCGCCGATGTCCAGTATGAAATCTATGTTGGGGCGGAAGTGTTTTGCTGCAGTATAGTGCGCGACAGTCTCAACTTCGCTGGTATCCAGCCTGAATGCTGCACGGGCAAGGTTCTCTCCATAGCCTGTTGAAGAAGCGTTGGCAATGTACGCTCCGTCTGGCAGTTTGTCATATATGTCCGCAATTATTTTGCGCATGACATCAAGCGGCCTGCCTTTGTTGGAACCGTAATGAGTGTATATGATATCGTTGTTGTCTGATATAAGAACGGCTTTAGTAGTAGTCGAGCCTGCGTCTATTCCGAGATAGCACGGCCCGGTATGCTCGCTGATATCGAGCTTGTTTACATCCGCTTCGTTATGGCGTTTTGTGAACTCGTCATATTCCTGCTGTGAATTAAACAGAGGGGGAAGCTTGACTATATTGTCTTCGAATGCATAGACCTGGGTAGATTTGCGCTGCAGCTCCCTTAAAGATACAGTTTCGCCGCTGGACATTATAGCCGCGCCTGCCGCAACGAACATCATCGCATACGGGGCTTCCATTATAGCTTCCGGCTGCAGATTCAGAGTTTCCACAAAGTGCTTTTTCAGCACAGGCAGAAAGTGAAGAGGACCACCCAGGAATGCTATGTTGCCTCGGATGGGTCGTCCGCATGCAAGGCCGCTTATCGTCTGATTGACTACTGCCTGAAAAACAGAGGCAGCGATGTCCTGCCTTGCTGCTCCTTCGTTTATAAGCGGCTGGATGTCGCTCTTTGCGAACACACCGCATCTTGCAGCTATGTCGTATACGTTTGTTGCGTCTGCGGCAAGTTCATCAAGACCCTTTGCATCCGTTTGCAGAAGCGATGCCATCTGGTCAATAAATGCGCCTGTGCCGCCTGCACACGTTCCGTTCATGCGCTGTTCTGTGCTGCCGGAAAAATAAGTTATCTTTGCGTCTTCGCCGCCGAGTTCTATTGCAACGTCCGTTTCGGGGATATACTGCTTTACAGCGTTGCTTGCTGCTATTACCTCTTGCACGAAAGACAGAGAAAGCCACTTGCCGACGGAAAGCCCGCCGGAGCCCGTGACGCATACGGTCATATCGATATCGCCAAGCTCGCTGTACGCTTTATTTATCATGGATGAAACGGCATTTGTAATGTCGCTCATGTGACGTTCGTAGTAATTGAAAACTAGCTTATCATCTTCGATGACAGCGCATTTTACTGTGGTTGAGCCGATATCCAGCCCCATTTTGTATACTTTGCTCATGTGTTTTGTCTCCCTTGCTATCAGAGAATCAGTATACATCACACGTGCTTTATAATCAAAGTATAAATCGCTTTTTTAATCAATTGTTTACACAAATGATATTATATACTGGCTTTGGTTACATAAGCATATAATTATAAAATAAAAGACAGCACAGGGATGAACTGTGCTGCCTAAAATATTTTATTATCAGCCGCTGATAAGCTCGTCAAGTTCAGTCTGCCCGTCGACTATGCCAAGTTCGATATCGAAGTTATTTTGTTCGCCCGGCTCTATGAATTTAAGTGTACCCTGTTCTCTGGCTGTTTTTCTTGAGATAGGAGAAGAGTTGCACGGCTCCATAGCTGCAACATAGTCGCCCTTCTTCATGTGTTTCCACTGAGTAAAGTCACCTAGCTGGCTTTTCTTGTACTTAAGGTATACTCCAAACCCGAGAACATCGTTATACAAACAGGAGAATACATCGTCGCCTTTTGGCTGCATGTCATAGAAGAACACGTGCTCCGGGAACTTCGTTTTAGGCTCTTCGAAAACCAAACGCTCATCTACAAATTTTGCAGAAAAGTCGTCCTTTGACCTGACGGCGGCGGGAGTGGTGTACATTTTAGTGTCGGGAGATACCAGCGGATGGCTGAAGTTGAAGTGGTAAAGAAGCATGAGCGGAGACTTTTCGAAACCGCAGTTTTCTATAACGTCGTTTATCATCACCTTTTTCTCGCCCAGTTTGAAAGATATCTCACGGGTAAGGGTGAGGTTCTCTGCGAAGTATTCGCTTTCCCTTACTTTGCCGCGCACTTTGACGACATAGTCGTCGCCTTCCCATTCTTTGTATATTCCAATATCGTCTGCGGGGATGTTATTTATCTTGCCGTGAATACCTAGCTTTTTGCCTTCGTCTTCGCATGCACCGCCGACGTTGAGCAAACCGCAGGTAGTAAGCAGACCGGCTGTGAAGCTGCGGAAGAAATTCATGCCGTCTTCATCGAAGGAGAAGGGGGAGACGACGCCTGTTTTTGACACATGTCCGAAAGCAAACCCTTTGTATTCCGCCCATGCAAGATCCATCCCTCTGTCGGGCAGGATGGTCATATTAAGGCCGCCGCCGGTTCGTATGTCTATCATACTGACGCCTTTGCCTCTGCCGGTTTTAAGTTCGCAGTACTTTGCATCCGCTATCTGGGAGATATCGCCTACATAGCCCATTAATTCTTGTTTTGAGTATTCTTTGCCGTAAATCTTTGCCATTGTAGTATTCCTTTCGATAAAATCTCGTTTAGTATCATGTCAGGATAAATGATATCACAAACTAAGGCGTTTTTCTATGGCGTTTTCTATTAAAAGAGGAGGGCGTCTATATATTTTCAGCCTGATAAAAAATATCGCAAAACCTATTGTTTATGAGCCGCCGTTGATATATAATAGGCGTGACGATGAAAGAAGGAAGTGAAGCATGACGAAGTTTAGAAAGACGATTTTTTTGGCAGCAGCACTCATGATGATGCTTGGTCTTTTCACCGGATGCGGCAGCCATAGCTCTGAAGCTGTTGAGGAATACCTGTCTGAAGCACAGGATGATTCAAAATCTCTTGATGATAATTTGAAACTGGCATGGTCTCCGCAGGACCGTGATATAGAGTATTTCGAAAAAGTGACTCTTGGTTTCCAGGAATATTGCGACGAGCATGAATATACTGCGCTGATCGCTGACCCTACGGGAAGTATGCAGGAGCAGTACAGCGAATTTGAGAACTGGATTGCCATGGAAGCGGACGCTATTGCAGCGGCTCCTATTGACGCAGAGTACCTTGCGGACATTACAGCTGAAGCGAAGCTTAGCGGCATCATAGTTGCGGGAGTTTACAGAAAGCTGCCGTACGCTGATTTCAACTATACTCTTGATGAATATGACCTTGGATATATGATAGGGCAAAACGCACTTAAGTGGATAAATGAGAAACTAAACGGCAGGGCAAATGTACTGCTTATGTTGGATGATTCTGACGAGTTTTTAAAAACAAGAGGCAGCGGTATAAAAGCCGCTCTTGAAGAAGCGCAGAGTGTAAGGATAGCCGGTCAGGAGAGCGTTGACAGCGTACCTGATGCCAAGGTTACGGCGGAATCTGCCCTCAAAACGTATTTGGGAGTAGATGTGGTGGTATGCATAAGCGACGAGTATGCTTTGGGTGTGCTTGAGGTCGTAGAAGACCTTGACCTGGACAGCGATGATTTTTATATCGGCGGAGCGGGCTATACAGACGAAGCGGTAAAGGTAATGAACGAGAGCGGGAGTTGTCTGCGTTCGTCAGTGAATCTTTTTGCATATGAAACGGGCAGGGAACTTGCGGAAATGATGGCAAAAGCCGTAGTGGAAGGCGTAGAAAAGGACGCAAGCTATTTTGAGCCGGAGAGATATTGGCAGAACGTTTTGCTTTGGAACTAAACCAGAAAACAGGAGGAAGATTATGATCAAACCCAAAGTTGGATTTATTGTTTACGGTGTACACAAGGACGGCTTATGCGATCCAAACGGTCAGCCGTTTATTGATGAGGGAATCGTCTCGGAGGCAAAAAAAGCACTGGAAGAAAACGGGCTGATGCTTGAATGCCATGATATCGTTGTTGCTTCGAAGAAAGAGGCTAAAGAGGCTCTTGGAAAGTTTAAGCATAACGACGAGATAGATGCTATTGTTTTGTTTACCGGTACATGGGTGTGGTCGGCGCATATGCTGAGCGCACTGCGTGATTTTGCTAAAACGGGCAAAGCCATCGTGATATGGACACATCCTGGTTCTCAGGGCTGGAGACCGGTCGGCGGACTGGTGCTGAGTGCAGCACTCAAAGAGATCGGTATAAAATATAGGTTTGTATACGGGAGCGCAAAAACGAAAGAGGATGTCGACAAGATCGTCAGCTACTGCACGGCAGGCGCACTTGTAAACAAGCTTAACATGACGACGGCGGCGGCTTTCGGCGGACGTGGCATGGGTCAGAACTGCGGTGTTGCAGACCCGTCGCAATGGACAAAAGTCTTCGGCGTGGATATAGATACGAGAGACACCACTCAGCTTATTGAAGAAGCAAAAGCGGTAAGCGAAGATGAAGTGGAAGAATACAGGCTCAGCCTCGGTGAGTGGTTTAAAGAGCTGCCTGAAAAAGATGAAATGACTTCGAAGTCGATAAGGCTTTACCTTGCTATGAAGAAGATTTTAAAGCAGGAAGAGTTCGACTACTATACGATACAATCCTTTCCCGGCCTTGGCGATGACTACAGCGCAACCTGCCTTATGCAGAGTATGATGCTAAATGAGCGTCAGGCGACCTCGACGCTTTCGGACTTTAACACGCTGATGTCTACCATACTGCTTAACGAGATAAGTACTGAGGCTATATATTACGGAGACCTGCAGCATATAGATAAGGAAAACAAGGAGATAAAGATAATCGGAGACGGCACGATACCTCCGTCGCTGGCAGGCAGGACAAGCGATGGAAAAGCGAGTTTTGCAGAGCACGGCATACCAACAGAGGGCAAGGCCGGCGGGCTTTCGGTAAGCCTGGTCGCAAAGAGCGGCAACGGAGCGCTTGCACGCTTTGGCAGGGCGGACGGAAAGTTCCAGATGGTGCTGGCACGCTGCGAGATTTTTGAACCGGACTCTTTCCTTATAGAGGACAGAAAGAACGAGTGCGGTATACCGTTCTGGCCCCACGCTTTCATAACCGTGGACGCAGACATTGACAGGATGCTGGATGAGTGGAACAGTGAGTATGCGTGCCTTGGATATGGAGACAACCTTGTAGAGATTCTTTCAGACTTCTGTGAACTGCTGGACATAGAAGTAATCATCCCGTAATCGGGGAAAAGACAATAATAACGGCCGTGGCAATGTGCTGCGGCTGTTTTTGTTTTCTGCAACAGGCTATTAAGGAGCTTAGTTTACAAATCGTTCTTTTTTAAAAGCTTGATTATACTGGCTAAATAGGAGAAAATAAGATATAATAGCTCGGACAAAAGTGAGGGTTAATATTTTGTTTGAGGTCAAAGACGTCGCTGCAGGAAGCGCCGCAAACAATCATGGTATCAAAAAAGGCGATAAGATAGCAAGTATAAACGGGCAGCAGTTGATAGATTATATCGATTACGTTTATTTTAGCGCACAGGAAAGGCTTAAGATAAAACTTTTTAGAGATGACCAGCTTTTGACTTTCAGGATAAAAAAAGACGATGATGAAGACCTCGGGCTGGATTTTATACAGCCGCTTATGGGCGCAAAAAGGGTGTGCGCAAACAAGTGTATTTTCTGCTTTGTGGACCAGCTGCCAAGAGGCATGCGGACGAGCCTTTACTTGAAAGACGAAGACTGGCGCTACTCGCTTATCATGGGCAACTACGTCACGATGTCGTCAATAGATAAAAGCGAGCTGAAGCGGATAATCAAAAGGCGTGTATCGCCGCTGTATATATCCGTTCACACCGTTGATGAAGCGCTGCGCCGCAGAATGCTGGGCAACGGGAATGCTGTAAAGATCCGCCCGCTGCTAAAGAAACTAAAGCGAAGCGGGATAAGCTTTCACGCACAGGCTGTGGTGTGCCCGGGCGTAAACGACGAAGAGAAGCTGGAGGAGACTATAAGTTTCCTTGCGGGGCTGCATCCGGCGTGCAAATCGCTGGCGGTGGTGCCGGTGGGGCTGACGGAATATCGTGGAAAGCTGGAAGAGATAAAAGCTGTAACAAAGCAGCAGGCGGCTAAAACCGTAAATATGGTTGAAAGATGGCAGCAAGAATGCTTAAATAGAACTGGGACACGTTTTGTGTTCGCGGCGGACGAGTATTACATCAAGGCGGGGCTTCCACTGCCGGGATATGAGAGTTATGAAGCCTTTGAACAGATAGAGAACGGCGTGGGGATGATGACAAAATTCCTGCACGAAGCAGGACAGAGCAGACTTGAAGCAAAAGGACACTTAAGCGTCGCCACCGGAGTGGATGCGTTTGGATTTTTCAAAGAAATAGCTGACGGGGCGCTGGGCAGGATAGATGTATACAGTGTGTGCAATAAAACGTTCGGCAGCAGCGTCACTGTTTCCGGGCTGCTTGCCGGCAGGGACTATCTTGAAGCGCTGCGTGGAAAACAGCTGGGGGGAAAACTGCTGATATCTGCGGACAGTTTGAAGGACGGCAAAGTGTTTCTTGACGATATGAGCCTGGATGAACTGGAAAGCGGGCTGGGAGTGAAGATAATCCCGGTGACAGACGGGTATCACTTTGCACAGGTTATAAACGAGGATTAGGGGTATAATGAATGGCAAAGCCTTTTGTGGCTGTAGTCGGCAGGCCTAATGTAGGTAAATCGACTTTTTTCAACAGAATAGCCGGAAAGCGTATCTCTATAATTGAGGATACGCCGGGCGTTACACGTGACAGGATATATGCTGATGCCGAATGGCTTGCGCACGAGTTCACGCTTATCGATACGGGCGGAATCGATCCGGGCAGCAGCGATGTAATATTGCAGCAGATGAAGCTTCAGGCGCAGCTTGCAGTGGATATTGCAGACGTTATCCTTTTTTTCGTGGACGCGAAACAGGGAGTCGTGCCGGCTGACTATGAGGTGGCTGACCTGCTGCGTAAAGCAGGCAAACCGATAATAACAGTAGTCAACAAGGCTGATACTAAGCGGGACGAAGAGAACATGTATGACTTTTATGCGCTTGGCACAGACAGTCTTTTCGCTATATCATCTGCACAGGCGCTTGGACTTGGAGACCTTCTTGACGAGGTGGTGTCTCATTTTGATGACGCAGAACAGCAGGAGGAAGAACAGGCTATAAAAATCGCCGTTGTGGGTAAACCTAACGTGGGCAAATCTTCGCTGGTCAACCGTATTATTGGTGAGCAACGCACGATAGTCTCTGACATCGCCGGAACGACGAGGGATGCTATCGATGTGCCTTTTGAGAGAAACGGTGAAAAATTTGTGCTTATTGATACTGCCGGCATTAGAAAGAAAGCAAGGATAGCTTCACGGACAATAGAGAGATACAGCGTTATCCGCTCGTTTGCTGCGGTAAGGCGTGCTGACTGCGTGGTAGTTATGATAGACGCCGTTGAGGGCGTTACAGAGCAGGATGTAAAGGTGGCAGGTTTTGTTCACGATGAAGGAAAACCGTGCGTGATCACCGTCAATAAATGGGACGCTGTGCAAAAGGATACGCATACGGTGAACAAGTATGACAAAGACGTGGCAAGAGACTTTGCATTTATGAGCTATGCAAATACTGTTTATATATCGGCGCTGAAAGGGCAGAGGATAGACAAGCTGTTCGAGTTTTTAAAATCGGCGCTGGAAAACAGCAGGAGGCGGATATCTACAGGCCTTCTAAATGAGTGCATAGGCGAAGCCGTAACTATGGTGGAACCGCCGTCCGACAAGGGCAGGAGGCTGAAGATATATTACGCCACACAGGTTGCGGTAGAGCCGCCGTATTTTATAATCTTTGTTAACGACAAGAGGCTGATGCACTTTTCGTATATGAGATATCTTGAGAACTATTTAAGAAAGAGCTTTGATTTTTCCGGGACGCCTATTAGGATAACCGCAAGAAATAAAAACGACTGAGCAGGAGGAACATCTCATGGTCTGGAAGTATATTTTAACTGCCGTAATAGGGTATCTTATCGGATGTATATCATTCGGATATCTGGGCGGGAAAATTTTTAAAGGCAAGGACATCAGGGATGTCGGGAGCGGCAACCCTGGCACTGCAAATGCCATAAGGAACTATGGCTGGGGCATCGGCGTGTTCACGTTTATCGGCGATGTTATAAAAGGGATAGCAGCGGCGCTTATAGGCCTTTGGCTGTGCGGCGGCATTCCGGAGTTCTTTCAGAACGGGTTCGCAAGCTGGACAACGGCCGGCAACACTGCAGAGCTTGGCGCTTATATCGGCGGTATAGCGGCAGTTTTAGGGCACCTATGGCCGGTGTTCTTAAAGTTCCGCGGGGGAAAGGGAGTTGCTACGAGCTTCGGCGTGTTCCTTGTTATGATGCCAATGTATGCGCTTATAGCATTTGCCATTTGCATAGTTATAATAGCGCTGACCAAGACGATGTCGATCGGCTCGTTGGTGGGTACTTCGCTTATGGCTATAACCTCGGTAGTGTTTTACCACTGGAACTGGATGCATCATATAACATGTGTTATACTGCTTATACTTGTGCTGTATTCTCACAGGGCAAACCTGAAACGGCTTGCCGAGGGAAAAGAAAATCAACTATAGACTGGAGAGTTTATGTTACAGATAATCATCATACTGCTCATTACTGCGGCGGATCTTCTTACGAAGTATCTGCTGGTACCTGTTATGACTCAGGCAGGCGGTTCCCTGCCCGTGATAGGCAGCTGGTTTCACCTGACGTATGTCGAAAACACAGGAGCTTCGTTCGGCATTTTCCAGAACAGCGTTCCGTTTTTCATAGCGGTGACAGCTGTTGTGCTGGTCGCCGGAGTCATCTTTATGATAAAGACGAGAAAAACTCAGTCGGTGTTTTTGAAGGTGAGCTTATCTTTAGTTATCGGCGGAGCGCTAGGTAACTTTTACGACAGGATAGTATTTGGGTATGTTAGGGATTTTCTCGATTTCAGGCTGCCTTTCTGGCACTGGGTCTTCAATATCGCAGATGCAAGCCTGGTGATAGGCTCCGTTATGCTGGGCGTATACGTATTGTTCATACACAAGGAAAAAGACGGCAAGACTCTTTTTGCCAGACGAGAAAAAAAGACTGCCACTCAAAGTAGTGGAAACAAAGAGAAAGACGCTTAGATTATACAGCTGAGGATCTCTTCCAGAGTAATGTTGTATATAAAGCTCTCTGCGCCGCTGGCGATGAGGGCTTTTTTGATTTCGTTTTCTTCATATGTGCAGCCGGAAAGCGCTTTTTCAAGACCGGGCAGACCTTCTTTTGCGAAGAAATCGCCGGAGAAGTGTATTTCTTCTATACACCCGCCGTTGACGTAAGACTGTACTTTGAGTTTTCCACCCGCAAAGCGGTTTTCTTTGGTTATGTTGAACTTGGGCGCTTTGCCGAAGTTCCATTCCCAGGAATCGAAGACTTGCGCTTTTATCTGCATTACACGTTTTTCGTCCTGTTCGCTCAGCTCGTATGTGAGCATGTCGCGAGTGAGGAAGGACAACATCAAATCCCGAAACTGAAGACTGGAAATCTTTTTGTCCATATGGTCCGCAATATTCGTGACACGGCTTTTGACCGATTTAATGCCTTTACTGATGAGTTTCTCGTCGTCGGGAGTAAGCGAGCGCACAAGCTCGGAAAGGTCTGTATCGAACAGCAGCGAGCCGTGGTGCAGCATCACGTTCTTCTTAACGTACTGAGCGTTGCCGGAGAACTTTTTGCCGTCTATGAGCAGGTCGTTCCTTCCGCTCTTGACTGCCTGCACATCTATCGAAGCGAGCGCATCTATTATAGGTTTCGTGTACGTATGAAAGTCTATTTCTTTTTTATCGTGAGCTTTGTTTATGAACGAGAACTGCCAGCCGTTTGGGTCGGTATAGATGGTGCCGCCGCCCGTTATGCGCCGCACAATGTTTATATCATGAGCTTTGGCATAGTCCATGTTGACCTCGGCGTATGCGTTTTGGTAGCGGCCTATCATAAGTGTCGGTGCAGTGCGCCAGAACATAAAATAGCCATCGGAGGTATCCAGTTCTTCTATCAGGTATTTTTCCAGGGCAAAATTGAAATTGGCGTCGGTGCTCTCACACTTAACGTACATCATTTTTGAGTGCCTTCATCCCTTCAATTGCGTTGTAGGAGCTGCGGACGAACGGACCGCTGGCTACGTATTTGAAACCCTTGTCAAGGCCTATCTGCTCGTACTCTCTGAACTGATCGGGTGTTATATACTCCGCAACCTCGATGTGGTTTTTCGACGGCTGGAGGTATTGCCCTATCGTCAACAGATCGCAGTCTATTGCTCGAAGGTCGTCCATTACAGCCATTACCTGTTCTTTGGTTTCACCAAGGCCGACCATTATGCCCGTTTTTGAGAATATGCCGCTGGTAATCGTTTTGACACGATCGAGAAGCTGGAGCGAACGCTCGTACTTTGCCATCGGGCGAACTTTAGGATAGAGCAAAGGCACTGTTTCGACGTTGTGGTTGATGATATCCGGGCGGGCGTTTATCACTGTCATAAGAGCGTCGACATCGCCTTCAAAATCCGGTATAAGCACTTCAACGGTGCTTTCCGGCAGCTTTGCTCTTAGCGCTCTGATAGTTGCTGCAAAGTGTTCTGCTCCGCCGTCTGGCAGGTCATCTCTTGTTACACTGGTTACGACGATGTGCTTTAGACCCAGCCTTTCTGAAGCAATAGCGACGTTTTCCGGCTCACACGGGTCAAGAAAAGCAGGAACGCCTTTAGGAACGTCACAGAAGCGGCAGTTGCGTGTGCAGACGCTGCCGAGTATCATGAAAGTTGCTGTCTTGTTCTTGAAGCACTCGCCACGGTTTGGGCAGCTTGCACCTTCGCACACTGTGTTGAGCGACAGGCTGCGCAGCATGTTCTCCATCTCCATGACGGCTTTTAAGTCCATTTTCTTTTTGAGCCATTCGGGTTTCTTCTGTAATGCCATTATTTATTGCCTCCGGTAATTTTCGTATATGGTATTATATAGTTTCCGGGGGATTAAATCAATCGTTATAAGGATGCATATGTAAACTTTCATTAAAGAAGGAAAGCATTAGAAAGAAAAATTATGATACAATTCTTGGAGGGAATAGCGTTGAAACAATGTTTATATCAAAGCCTGGATAAAACAGGCTGCGCCTGCGGCAGCGTTGATAATGTTTGAGTAAAGTGATAAACTGTGTGCATGGTGAGAAGTATGATTTTTAATGTTGAGGAGAATGCGGAGCGGCTGGATGTCTACCTTGCCGAGAAGACCGAAATGTCCCGCTCCCGCATCGCGAGATAAAAAAGCAATATTGGATGCAAGTGTGCTGGTGGACGGCGGGCAGGCAAAACCGGGAACTGCGCTAAAAAAAGGCGCTGTTGTAAGCATCAGCGTAGAAGAACCCGAGCAAGCCTCTTCAGAGCCGGAGAATATACCGGTCGATATCGTATATCAGGACAAGGACATCGCTGTAATAAACAAAAAGCAGGGAATGGTAGTGCACCCGGCGCCGGGCAACTATACTGGTACGCTGGTCAATGCGCTGCTTTTTCACTTGAAAGACCTTTCGGGCATAGGCGGACAGATAAGACCGGGCATAGTGCACAGGATCGACAAGGAAACTTCCGGGCTGCTGGTGGTCGCAAAGAACGACAGCGCGCACCTTAGCCTTGCCGAGCAGATAGCCAAAAAAGAGGCGAGGCGGTATTACACGGCGATAGTGCACGGCAACATAAAAGAGGATGAGCTGACTATAGACAAGCCGATTGGGCGAAGCAGAAGAGACAGGAAGAAGATGGCCGTCGACCACTCGGGCAGGCAGGCTGTTACTATAATCCGGGTGCTGGAGCGGTTCGGCGATTTTACTCTGGTGGAAGCCGAGCTAAAAACAGGGCGCACGCACCAGATAAGGGTGCACCTGGCCAGTATAAAACGGCCGATTGCAGGAGACAAAGTGTATGGCCCGAAGAAAACCAAACTACACAACGGCGGGCAGCTTCTGCATGCCGGAAGGCTGGAGCTTACGCATCCGCTGAGCGGACTGAACATGAGCTTTAAGGCGCCGCTGCCCGAATATTTCGAAAAAGTATTAGTGGATTTAAGAAATGCTCAAAGCTAAATCCCGGTTGACAATCTTTGATTTGACGACTATAATACACAATGTGTTATTAAGCTCCCAAAGGTCGGGACAGATTAGTTCCGTGGAGTATGGGAGGGAGGGTATAGTTTAGTGGCTGAAATTCGAGTTGGAGAAAACGAGTCTTTAGAGAATGCTCTGAAGAGATTTAAGCGTTTGACCGCAAAGGAAGGCACGATGGCCGAGCTTAGAAAACGTGAGCATTACGAAAAGCCGAGCGTCAAGAGAAAGAAGAAGGCGGAAGCGGCTAGAAAAAGAAGACGGTAAGTAAACAATTTAAAAATAAGCCCGGCGGCAAATGCTTCCGGGTTTTGTTATACCTTTTTTTATGGTAGAATAGCACATAAGGAGAGTGCGACAATGAAAAGAGTGTTTTACACAGCGGTTCTGGTTATGATAGTGCTGTTTCTGATGTCCGGCGCGGTGCTGGCTCAGGAGCAGGGCAGCGTTGTTTTGGTGGAGCTGACGGGGGAAGTCAACGCAGCTATGACGGCGTATATTGACGAGCAGATAAGCGACGCTGAACAAAGCGGTACGCCCGTTGTGCTGGTGATAGATACATACGGGGGTCAGATACTCGAAGCGGACAGCATGAAGAAGAGGATACTTGAAGCGACTGTGCCGGTAGATTGCTATATAACGCAGAATGCCCTGAGCGCAGGAGTGCTTATAAGCATATCGTGCGAGAATATCGTTATGTCGCCCTCGGCGGTGATAGGCGCTGCGGAGACGATACCCAACGACGAGAAAACGCTCTCGACATGGGTAGGTATACTTGAGTCTGCTGCGGAGGCAAGGGGCAGGGACACTCAGGTTGTCGCCGCCATGGCTGACAAACGCATACAGATCGAAGGAGTGACGAGCGAAGACGAGCTGCTGACGCTGGGCGCAGCAAAAGCGCAGGAGCTTGGTATATCTGACGGAACGGCTGCAAATATAAACGAAGCGCTTGCTTTGCTTGGTTACGAAGGGTATTCGAGCACGGACGTTCAGATGAGCTTTCCTGTCAGGGCAGCGCAGTTCCTGACTTCTACGACTGTGGCAAGCATACTTTTCCTTGCGGCGATAATCTGCATGGGTATAGAGATATTCACACCGGGATTTGGCATCTTCGGTGTTTTGGCTATAATATGTTTTGGATTGTATTTCGGCGGAAGTTTCCTTGCGGGATTTGCAGAGTGGTGGAGCGCCGCACTGTTTGTTGCGGGGCTGGTGATGTTCGCTATCGAAGCGGCGGTGCCTGGTTTTGGTATATTCGGTATACTCGGCTTTGTGTTCATAGGCGCAGGGCTGCTGTTTGCGGCAAGGGACGCAAGGAGCTTTCTGATAATACTCGGAGTGGGGCTGGTTGGCGCTATAATAGCGCTGCCGCTGCTGTATAAACTGTTTAAAAAGCTTGGGCTTATACGCAAGCTGTCGCTGGTCGGCAATATGGAAGTAGAGCAGGGATATGCAAGCCACGAGAACACAGGCTCTCTTCTTGGCAAACAGGGCGTGGCCATGACTGATCTTAGGCCGGCTGGCACGGCAAAGATAGACGGGGCAAGACAGAGTGTGCTCACATCGGGAGATTATATAGACAAAGGTGATGTAATCATTGTTGTGCAGCACACACCGGGCAGAATAGTTGTGGAGAAATTTGAAGAATAGAACAAAACTCAAGACTTTACAGGGGGAGCTTGCACTCCCTCTTTTTTATACCCAAAACTTATTTGAAAAGGACGATCCATATATGAAAAGGCTGTGTAAATATGACTAAGAGCCAGTTTGGAGTATGATATTTACAGTGAATTTAATGCGCTGCCGGACTGCCTGGCATATATGGTATTTTAATACGGGATATGGTATTATAGAAAAACAGGACTACGGGGGCTGGCAACCATAAAGCAGTGTGCCGTGGCTGAAAGAAAATCCGGTGATTATAAGGAGCGCAGAGTTTGGCAAACAACAACGTAGAAGTGGGCATAGACGTAGATAATATTGAGCATATAATCGCATTGTTCGGTTCTTTTGACGAGAATGCAAAAGCAATAGAGAAGGAAACGGGCGCAAGCATAGTTTCAAGGAACACGCATATCGCTATTTCGGGATGCCCGGAGGACGTTGAGCTTGCAAAGACAGTGGTGGACAAGCTGCTTCTGATGATACGCAGGCACGACAAAATCGACCTTTCGAAGATAAGGTATGCCGTTGAGCTTGCGAGGGAAGGCAACGCAGACGCTATCGAAGAGATAATGGCGGATGTTATCGCCATCACTAACAAGGGCAGGCAGGTAAAGTCGAGGACTATCGGGCAGAAGCGCTATGTAAAGGCGCTGAGGGAGAATACGGTTGTGTTCGCAATTGGCCCGGCAGGCACCGGCAAGACGTATCTTGCGATGGCTATGGCCGTTATGGCGCTGAAGAACAAGGAAGTTGAGAGGATAATACTGACTCGGCCGGCGGTCGAAGCGGGGGAAAGCCTCGGATTTCTGCCGGGGGATCTGCAGTCGAAGGTGGACCCATACCTGCGGCCTCTTTACGATGCGCTTTATGAGTTCTTGGGCAGCGAATCGTTCGTGCGCCTCAGTGAGAGGGGAACTATCGAAGTAGCACCGCTGGCGTATATGCGGGGAAGGACTCTTTCCGACGCTTTCATAGTGCTGGACGAAGCGCAGAACTGTACGCAGGAGCAGATGAAAATGTTCTTAACAAGGTTCGGCGAGAACTCGAGAGTTGTCGTGACGGGCGATATAACACAGATAGACCTTCCCAAAGAGAAGAAGAGCGGGCTTAAGCAGAGCATAGAGATACTGGACGGTGTGGATGGGATAAGCTTCCAGTACTTAACGCATAAAGACGTTGTAAGGCACCAGATGGTACAGAATATAATAAAGGCATATGAGAGGTTTGAAAAGAGCAGAGGGAGGTAGCTTGTGGCTGCACGTAAACATAAGAGAAGGACTCTATCAAAACGCAGCAGCGTTGCTGCACTGCTGATTGGGATTGTAACCACGCTCGTCGTTTACGGGCTGGTCGCTTTGTCGGTGACACCGGTGAAGTATGACATAACCGTCGACGCAGTGGCTCCGGCTACCATAACCGCAAGCAAGGATATAACAGACACGGTGACTACGCAGGTGCTGAGGGATGAAGCGCAGGCACAGGTTGCGCCTGTTTACAGCATAGACAGCACAATTACACAGACTGTAAAAGACGAGGTTTCAGGCTTTTTTGAAGACGTTGCGCTGGCTGCGCAGTACGTAAAGCAGGAGTATATCGACAGCGAGATAAGAGACAGCATATATACTGTTTCCAGAGAGACGCTGGAAGCGCAGTATGACCCTGCTGAAGTGGACTGGAAGTTTTACTTAAGCGACATGCAGATGCAGCAGCTAAGGGCAACGACTGGCGGTCTTGAAGATGAGCTTATCTATGCAATGGTTTCATTGAGTGAAGCTCAGATAGCGAACCTGGGGACAGAAGTTGAAACTATTGTGAACGAGTCACTGGCAAACGGCATCACGGATGA
Organism: Christensenellaceae bacterium; assembly: GCA_963666505.2. Classification (GTDB taxonomy): domain Bacteria; phylum Bacillota; class Clostridia; order Christensenellales; family SZUA-584; genus JABGQS01. The sequence continues at coordinate 1,555,940 of CAXXXL010000003.1, forward strand.
ACATATCAATACGGAAAAGGAAGCAATTGCAATCAGGATCTCGGCGCTTGTAGACGACCAGAGAACCGCAAAGCTGCTGATTTATCCGGTAGATGAATACATTGAAACAAATATGATATATGATGAGGCTGCGACACAGCAGGCGATACAAACCGCAAGGCAGAGCGTCGTGCCCGTAACCTATAAACAAAGCCAGACTGTGGTCGTGGAAGGCGAGGTGGTGACGGAGGCGCAGATGAAGGTGCTTTCCGACCTTGGCGTAATAGGCGGAGAAGGAACAGACTACAAACTGTATGTGGGCGTGCTGCTGTTCATACTTCTGTTGTTCGGGTCGTATGCGGTGTATATGTATCAGTTCGAGAGCGAAACGCTGGCGGATACAAGAAAGCTGCTTATACTTGCGACAATAGCTGTGCTGGTAACCGTTATGGCGGTATTGCTGGCACGGGTGGACAACAGGATACTGCCTGTGTTCTTCGGTACAATGCTGGCAAGCGTACTCGTATCAAGGAGGAGCGCGCTTGCACTTGGTGTACTGCTGGCGCTTGTCGCAGGAGCTGCATGCTCGTGGAACTCCGGGCTTATTTCGGCAGTAATGCTGCGAACTGTGATGATGGGGATCGCAGGCGGTGCGGTTTCAGTGTTTATGCTTTACAGGCCGGGGCACAGAACGGCTCTTATACTTTCAGGGCTGGCTGCCGGGGCTGCTAACCTAGTTATAGCAGTAGTTATAAACATGGTAGGCTCCGCCGAATTTGCATGGAGCGAATTCTGGCAGGACGGCGCATTCGCTTTTGGCAGCGCACTGCTTGCAGGAGTGCTGGTCATCGGTACTCTGCCAATTTGGGAGGCCGCGTTCCGTGTGTCTACACCGACCAAGCTGCTGGAACTTTCGAACCCGAACCATCCGCTGCTGAAGAGACTTACTATAGAAGCGCCGGGGACATATCACCACAGCATACTGACAGCGAACCTCGCCGAAGCCGGTGCGGACGCTATCGGGGCAAATTCGCTGCTGTGCAGGGTGGGCGCATATTTCCACGACGTGGGGAAGCTTGACAACCCTATGTATTTTAAGGAGAACCAGAAGGAAAAAAATCCGCACGATGACCTGCCGCCCGAAAGAAGCGCAAGGATAATAACAGGGCATCTTACAAGCGGTCTTGAGTATGCTCAGAGATTCAAGCTGCCAAGGGATGTGCAGAAGATAATTTCGCAGCATCATGGGGATACGTACGTTGAATATTTCCTTTATAAAGCGAAACAGAGCGGCGCGGAAGTGGATGAGGCAAGGTTTAAATATTCGGGAAGCAAGCCGGGAACTAAGGAGTCTGCTGTGGTCATGCTGGCGGACAACGTGGAAGCGGCTGTGAGAAGCATGGACGACCCTGACAAAGAGCAGGTGAAGGAAATGATAAACGGGCTAATCAAAAAGAGGTATAACGAAGGGCAGCTTGACGAGTGTCCGCTTAACAGGCGGGACCTTAACACGATTGCAAAGGCTTTCTTTAACACATATGAGGGCGTGCTGCACGAAAGGGTGAAATACCCGGGGCAGGAAAAGTGAAGATAAATATTGCCAGTGAAGAAAAACTGAAAGCACCGGTCAGGCGAGCTGTTAAAAAGACCATAAAAGCGGCAGGGAAGCTGCACGGTGTAGAAAAGGAAGTTTCTGTGCTGATTACGGACGATGAGGACATAAGGGGCATGAACAAACAGTTTCGTGATATTGACAAACCGACTGATGTTCTGTCGTTTCCATCGCAGGAGGAAGGGTTCCTCGGGGATATAGCCATATCGATTGATAAGGCGCATGCGCAGGCAGATGAATACGGACATAGTCTTGAGCGTGAAATGGCATTTCTTACGGCGCATGCTATGCTGCATCTGTTCGGCTTTGACCATATGGAGGAAAAGGACGAGAAGAAGATGAGGCAGATGCAGAGGCAAATACTTGAGAGGTCGGGGTATGATGTTAAATGAAATATGATGAACTGTTAAAAAAGGCTGAGGAAGCCAAAACATATGCATACGTACCGTACTCGGGCTTCAGGGTAGGCGCCGCACTTCTTTCAAAGAGCGGGAGGGTGTATACCGGCTGTAACGTTGAAAACGCAGCATACAGCGTTACGTGCTGTGCCGAGAGGACTGCACTGTTCAAGGCCGTTTCGGAGGGGGAGAAGGAGTTTGAGGCAATCGCCGTGACTTCCGATTCTTCAGATATAACGTATCCGTGCGGTGTGTGCAGGCAGGCGCTGGTGGAGTTTGCGCCGGATATGGATGTAATTTCTTCTAACTGTGAACTGGAAAATGAAACGAGCAAGGCAAGTGAACTTTTACCGAAGTTCTTTTCGGGAAAGGAAATGGAGGATTGATGGCGCACAAATATGCTTTTATAGCAATAGTAGGCAGCCCGAACGTGGGCAAGTCTACGCTTCTGAACTATATTGTGGGCGCTAAGGTCGCAATTGTTTCGGAGAAACCGCAGACAACGAGGAACAGGATAGCCGGGATCATAAGCGGTGAGGATTTTCAGATGGTGTTCCTGGACACTCCAGGCATGCACGAGCCGAAGAACAAGCTCGGCGAGTATATGGTGAAAACAGCGATGGACAGTGCAAGGGATGTTGAGGCGGTGCTGTTCGTATGCGATGCCAAGTTTGGCATAGGTGAGCGGGACAGGGCGATAGTAAAAAGACTGGCGCAGGGCGTTTCTCCAGTCGTTGGCGCGGTGAACAAAACGGACATAGCCACGCAGGAAGCGGCGGACAAAGCCGCAGAGGAGCTTAGCGGGTTGGGACTGGAAAGTGTGCACATCATATCGGCAAAGACCGGAGAAGGCGTCAGGGGGCTTATGGAAGCCCTAAAGGGCTATCTTGCGGAAGGACCCAAGTTTTATCCGGAGGATGAATATACCGACCAGCCGGAGCGGTTGATTGCGGCAGAGATGATTAGGGAGAAAGCACTTCAGCGCTTAAAAGAGGAAGTGCCGCACGGAGTGGGAGTCACTGTAGACAGAGTCGTTGAGAGACAGGACAAGGATATAACGGAAGTGTATGCCACGATATTGTGCGAAAAGGACAGCCATAAGGGAATTATTATAGGTAAGGGCGGAAAGATGCTTGGAAACATCGGCAGGGACGCAAGGGCAGACTTAGAGATGCTTTTCGGAAGAAAGGTGTATCTGGAACTGTTCGTAAAGATTGCATCCGGCTGGCGTGATTCAAGGCGTGCAATGAAAGATTTAGGATACGAGTAATAACTATGAGAAAGACATTAGCATTAGTTTTAAGAACGGCAGATTTTAAAGACAACGACAGTATGCTTACGCTGCTTACGCAGGACTATGGGCTTATGTCCGCAAAGGTAAGAGGTGCGAAAAAGCAGACAAACAAACTGTTCTGCGCTTCAAGGCAGTTTTGCTGTGCGGAGTATAGCTTTTATGAGAAGGACGGGCGCTATGGAGTTAAGGGCGTTCATATCAAGAAGAGCTTTGGACACATGCAGGACGACTACGAAGCATATGCTTCGGCATGTTTTGTTTCAGAAGTTATCCAGAAAGTGGCGCAGGAAGAGGACGAGTCGAAAAAACTTTTTGCGCTTGTCGTGAACGTGATGTATGCTCTTGATATGAATGCAGCATCGCCAAAGACCGCTGCATGCTATTTTGTACAGAGACTGCTTCAGATAGAAGGGGTTTATCCCCAGACGCAGGAGTGCGTGCTTTGCGGCAGCACGGACAACCTTGAAAAGTTTTCAGTTAGCCATGGTGGTACAGTGTGCAGCCAGTGTTCGGAAGGCATATGCTTTGACGCAAGGCTGCTGGCGGCTCTGAGAGCGATGAAACCTGTACTGCCAAAGGATATTGACGAGATATCGCTGCCCGGAGGCATTGAAGCAAAGCTGCTGGGTGCGCTTATTGATTATCTTGAAGAGACGCTGCAGATCCGCCTGAAAACGAAAAGATTTCTGCTTGCGTAACAAAAGCGGATTTTGCAGCCCTGTACACGCAGAAGCAATAATGAATGAAAAACCCGCGGCATGCAATATGAGTTGTTGACATTGAGTGCTTCTTGTGATAAAATTCCGTCTTGTCGGTTGCTCATTTTGAGCATGAGCGTAGGCGGCAGTGTGCACCTGTAGCTCAGCAGGATAGAGCAACGGCCTTCTAAGCCGTGTGCCCGGGGTTCGAGTCCCTGCAGGTGCGCCAATTTACCGGAGTCCCAAGCGTTATTATAAAGGTTTTGGGAAGTCCATGGTGGGTATAGCTCAGTTGGTTAGAGCGCCAGGTTGTGGCCCTGGAGGCCGTGGGTTCGATTCCCACTACTCACCCCATTAATTTTACGGTGTCCCCGGGAAGACAGAGATTTTTTGGGGTAACGAATGGTGGGGTGTCGCCAAGCGGTAAGGCACAGGACTTTGACTCCTGTATTCGCAGGTTCAAATCCTGCCACCCCAGCCACTTGCTCAGCAATTTGGCGAACAGCTTTTTTGATTGCAGGTCGGCAGTAAACATAATATGACCCATTAGCTCAGTTGGCAGAGCACTTGACTTTTAATCAAGGTGTCCGGCGTTCGAATCGCCGATGGGTCACCACGAAAACTCTCGAAAAGTGAGCATTAGCGAGCATTCGGGAGTTTTGAAGCACTTGAGGCTTTAGCGGTTTGGCTTCCGCAGGCAGAGAAGTTTTCAGCTCAGACGAAAAGCCCGCAGGATTATATTGAACAACTGACGGATAAGAACTCTGAGCTAACTCAGAAACTTATGGATAAGGACGAGAGATATTCGGAACTTAGCATGGAGGCTGCTTGTATGAAGCATACATTGAAGTCGCAGCAGAAGTTGATTGATACGATTCCGAAGGAGGTTTTGGATGAAATCAAGCAGAAGAAAGGGATTGGGAAGGGGAGGTAATAAAAGCGGCGTACACTGTGGGTGTCTTGGCATCCATAGTGTGCGCCAAGAGTAGCGAATATTTTGTAATATTATAGAAGATCCGTCATGCATAGTGGGTGGCATGTTGTATGTATGGATGACATAGTGGGTGACGATGTGTTTTTTGAAAATATAACGGTTAATTTGGGCTTAGCTGATTGAGGAAAATAATATCCGAATTCTTGAAATAATTCATGTAAAGGAAAACCGAAAGTAGAAGAAAACTTGCAGCTTAGTTTTTATTACTTAAATTTTGAGAAAATTTACTCTTATAAAGAATTAGGTAATTATGTATTGGATTTTAGTATAAATGTGAAATAAATGCTAATAAGATACAAGACTTATAGAGTTTTAGACAACAAGTAAGGAAATTCCCGGTATAGATGCAGAACTAAAATAAGCAGCTAAAACAGTATCAGAAATGGGGATAACAATCAATAATATTTAAAGATAAAATCAACCTGAAATTAGCTTAGTTCCAAGCTGGATCTGCTATAATATCAATTGAAATCTTAACTTTTAATGAACATCTTGAATGCGCACAATTTGTTACTTGTACCATATGTATTATTTTTTGCTTTCAATTCTTTCTTCATGTTAATTGAAAGATTAGGACAAAAAGATGCATTATTGCTATACATTTATTCAGACGTTTTATGTATTTGCGATATAATAAAAGCATAATAAAGTCATATGGATTGACAAAAAAATAAAAAAGAATATAATATTATTTATTATGAGACAAATAGAAATGTTTTTTAATGAAAGCCCGACAAAGGCTAAAACAAGACGGAAAATAATTTTGGCAACAAAGGAATTATTCGCTGAATATGGGATAGAAGGCATTGCTATGTCTCAGATTTCAGAAACGGCAGGTATTACTACAAGGAATCTCTATAGGTATTATGCGAATAAAGATTTACTTGTCGTAGATGTGGCATACTTTGTATTTACTTCATATGAGGATTTTGAGGACATCCCACTGGATCAGAATAAGAGCGGGTTTGAATTACTAAAAGAGCTTTTATATATTATGTATATAGAGAAAGGACCTATTATTTTTGATGTTTCTATTATAAAGCTTATGTTATATTTGAATCTTTATATGTTGAAAATGGATAAGAATTCAGAAGCCTATGTGAAATATCAAACAGAGTATAATTTTTCACCGCATGAAAGAATTACGCAGTATTTACATGAGGTTTTTATAAAAGGCTTAAAAGACGGAACAATAGATATTCCTATAAGGCAATTGGATTTTTATATAGATTTTATAATACAGTCATTACTAAGTTTGATAATACAGATAACCATAAAAGAACCTGTAAAAGGTAACGCCAGGAATTCCTTTATAGAGAAACAAATTGAAATAATATTGGATTATGTGAGAAATAAGGAATAACAAGGACGAGAAAATCCAGCAAATTCAGTATTGATAATTGAGGTCTTTAGAATTAATATTTTGAAAAAGTAGAAAAAAAAAAGAAAACAATAGTATAGTATAAGAAGAAGTGAAACTAACAAAACCTTAGTATTTTAATAACATTAGATAACGGTTCATAAAAAATGACAAGTATAAAAACATAAGTGAATTAATTATAGCTTTATTATTAGATTTAAGAATAACGCCAGTTATTAAAGATAAAGGATTACTTTCTTTCCAAATTCTGAGGAGTGCGTAATGAAGAAGCTGAGCATTGTGTTTATTGTATTGGTTTTTACATTGATTGTATTAAGTATGCCTCCTACAGCTAACGCAGGGACTCAGTCATTTGTATGCCCGACGGAAATTGAAGCAACACCTGTTAACTTTATCAACGGCAGTTTTCAGTTGCCGGGCACCTCCGGGCAGCACAACATGGACGATGTTCCGGGCTGGAGTACGTATCCTATTAACCCGGTTTATGCTACGACAGATCCCACACATGCATTCAGTATAGAAATTCAAACGGTTACACCCTCTGGCGTAAGCGGCTTCGCAACAACGCAGGCTGACGGGACCCTTTACGCAGAGCTTAATGCATTTTATCTGGGACGGTTATATCAAAATGTGACGACTGTACCCGGGGAGAGGCTGCTGTGGCAGTTTGCGCATCGGGCCAGAAGATTCGGCAGTAATACAAGCGGAACGGGTGTAGACGTACTTTAAGTTGAACATCAGGGAGGCCGGCAATCCAGAAACCGCCCCGGACTCATCGGAAGAGATTATAACCGCAAGCTCAAACGCTTTGGCATGGTATTACTACAAAGGAACGTTTATACTGTGCCTGCAGGGCAGACAAATGGACTGAATTCAGCTACGCTTCTGTCAGCTCGGCGACAGGCGGAGCCGGCGCTGGTAATTTTCTTGGATGATATCAAGTTCCAGACAGGCGCCTCTCTGATAGCTAAAAAGAGCATATCGACAGCAGCAGAGGATGATTCGATGCTTGCGTATATCGGAGAGATCGTCACGGTCACCGTTGACATGTAACAAACTGGGGCGAAACGGATGCGTCGCATTGTGTATTCAGGGAAGTTTTAAGCGACGGGCTGGATTACGTTGACGGCAGCGCAAAGATAGACGGAGCCGACGCAGGAACGCTTGCGGTATTCGACAGCGGGACGGACGAGCTGCGAATCAATTTAGGCGTCGGGAGCAACAGCCGGAACAGATAAAACAAACGGCGGCCGTACTGGGTGGAGCCCAAACGCACGGGAACGGCAGGCACGACTGGGCGTAGGTGAAACTATCACTATAACGTTCCAGGCTGAAGTTATCAGGCTATAATTGGAGATATTGTCAAGAATCAGGCGAGCGTCACATATAACGACTATGAATTTGAGGGTCAAATAAGCCCGGGCGGATTACACACAATACACAAGTGTTGCAGGGAGAAACACCTGACGCGGGCGATGAAACGACTTACGTCAACCAGTTTACTGTCGGGACATGAAGTCAGCTATACAGCACCTGACGCAGACGGAGGAACGATACCGCCAACTGTTGTTGCTTATTTGGAGGGGGCAACAGTCACGGTAAGTTTGGATGAGCCGACAAGAGACTGGATATACGTTTGAACGGCTGGGTGAGCGATATAGCAGCGTGAGATTCTATTACGTATACGGCGAACGGCCCAGAAACGTTTGCAATGCCATCAAGACGATGTTGTGTTGTCACAGCGCGGTGGACGGCCAACGATTATACATGTTACGTTAGACGCCGGATGATGGGTACAGGGGGAACAGGCGGTTCGGGAACAGTAACGGCGACATATGACAGCGCAATGCCGACAGCTACAGCTCCGACGTTGGCTGGTTATACATTCAGCGGATATTATAGCGGAGCGGATGGGACCGGAGACATATACTACAATGCGGATATGAGCAGTGCGGCAGACTGGGATATCACATCAAGTACTACGCTGTATGCGTACTGGGTTGTAATAGATTACAGTGTGATATACGACGGTAACGGAAACACCGGAGGAATAGTCCCGTCCGATAGCGCCGTATATAACGTGGATAATATAGTGACTGTGGCGAGCGGGGAACCGATAAAAACAGGATATACATTCAACGGCTGGGTGTCAACAGCGTTCACAGGAACAAAGAGCGATGGGGGGACTTTCACAATGCCGGCGAGCAATGTAACGCTGACGGCACAGTGGACGATAAATACGCATAACGTATATTACGACAAAAATACGGGGTTGGGAGTTCAGACAGACAACGCAAATCCGTACGATTATAACGAACAGGTGACAGTGTTGGACGAGGGAACGATAACAAAGACCGGGTATGCGTTCAGCGGATGGAATACGACTGCAGGCGGAAACGGAACAGTGTACGCTTCAGGAGCGACGTTCAATATGCCGGACAATGACATGACGCTTTTCGCACAGTGGACGGTTGTAGATTATTCCGTAAAATACAAAGGCAATGGTAGCGACGGAGGCACTGTGCCGACTGACAGTACAGACTATAATTATCAGGATACGGTAAAGATAAAGAGTTCGGAGCCGACAAGAACCGGTTATGCATTTGATGGGTGGACATCAGCGGCTTTTGCGGGTGTGAAAATTGGCGGGGACACGTTCTCGATGCCGGACGGGGAAGTTATTCTTACGGCGAAGTGGACGGCAGATTTGCAGTTGGTTAGATATATTAAACCTGACGGTTCGGTGGCTACTGAATATCATTATACTGATGAATCGTTTTACCTCAGTGATGGGACAGGCTTTATAAAAGATGGGTACAGGCTAACGGGATGGAAGATAGACGGTGTGCTCTATGAGCTTGGAGCGGAATATACGACACCGCCGTATAATCCGGAAATCAATCCAGTATGGACGGAGGATATTCAGTGGATAACATATTCTGCAAGTGGAAGTAACTTTTCTGTAAGTGTTGAGCATCAGGCGAGTAAAGTAATCGTACTGCATAATGGGGAAGGGTTTGCCAGAGAAGGATATGTTATTGAAGGTTGGGAAATAGATGGAAAAGTATATATGCTTGGAGAGCTTTATCTGATACCTGCCCATAGCGTTACGGTAAGCGCGGTATGGGCGGCTGACAGCGATAACGACGGATTCAGTGATGTTGATGAGATTGCTGCCGGCTCTGATCCGAACAATATTCTTGAGACGACCGCTGATTGGCAATATTATTATTTCTGTGCAGGATGCTGATGAATATGGGAATAGAGAATATTAATTGTATTCTTAATTCTACACCGTTGGTCTCATTATCAGATGAGAACGGAAGCGTTACGTATAGCGAAGTTTACTTATATCCACATACCTTGACATTAACAGAAGGCACTGAAATTGAACTCGCGCGATTTGAATTGGGCTTTGAAGAATCAGAAATTAACAGCATAACAATTGATAATTCGGGCACAAGCGTTTTTGCAACCGTTGCAGATAATTTTCAGACAATAAATATAACGATCCAATATAATGGTAATAGCTGGGAAATGACAGAGGCGACAATCGAGGAGGAGCTTAACCCAATCCAGAACATCAGTGATAATCAGGACGCTGCTTTAAGTGAAAGTTTGATTGGCAAGGAAGGTATAAAAAAATCAGAAAAACTTTTAATCTGGCTGATAGCTGTGATGCTTGCAATAGCGATAGGTTTAGCAATAGGCATTATATCTGATTTTAGAGTGATCCGCTGGTATAATTCGATGTTAAAAAAGAATAATAACAGATAAAGCAGGAGTTAAGCTTATTGTGAAAATGAATAAGAAGTATTTAAAATAAAAAATTAAGAGATGTAATTAATAAATTTCGGAAAGTCAGATAAAGGCTGTTAAATATTTCGAGATTATAGCTGAGAGATATCTGCGCCGATATTATAGAAGAAGAGGAAGGGATATATATGAATATATATTTAGTTGGAGTAATTGTATTAGCTGTCATCATTATTATCGAAATAGCTTTATTGATATATACAAAGAAATTTCTTAATGCTATAAACGGTTTGAGCAAACCATATACGGCAATAGTTGAAAATACAGAGAGAATAGTGGGACATTTTGAATGAATATGAGCTGTTTATGATATAAAGAGTTTTAAAAAAAGAGTAATTGTTATCTAATAACAAATATAGATTAAAATAAGCTAAATAGAGTTTACATGGAAGAGTGAAAAAAGAGAGGTACGTAAATTATGGCAAATAGTAATAAATCTCAACAGGCTCTGGATTCTGGAAGTAAGGATGATTTAAGAAGACGAAAGATTGAAATTATAATATGCGACTCAGAAACTGAAGCCGAGATGGAGTACAGACAAAAGGTTATGGTATTAGCTGAACAGCAAGCAATAGCAGCAGAAATATTTGAATACAAGAATGTACATAATTTATATTATGATTTTACCGATGGGATACTATGTGCCGATATTATCATTATTGATATAAAACTATGTGGGGAAAACAGTATTCAAACTGTTCTTGAACTTAGAGAGGCAGGATACAGAAATGAAATTATTGTATTAACTGCTTCGGAAGACGAGAGTGATATTTTAAGCGGTTACGATATTGAGGCGTTGCATTACCTGATAAAGAACAAGACAGGTGATAAAAAGTTGAAAAAGATTTTCTATAAAGCTGTTAAGAAAATCGAAAAACGGAATGAAGAATTATTAACATTTACCTGTGCGGGAGAAAGCAGGACAATACCGATTAACGATATTCTGTATTTCGAGGTAGAACATAGGATAGTAACAGTACATTTCGATGATGAAAACAATTTTTCGTTTTACACTCCTCTTGAACAGATAGAGAAAACATTGTGCGGTAAAGGATTTGTAAGGAATTATCGTTCACAAATCGTTTCAGTAAGAAAGATAAAAAGCTATTCGTTTGAAAGAATTGTCCTGGATAACGGTGTGTGAGCTCCCCGTGGGTAGATCACACAGCAAAGATATCCGCAGAGCAGTTAAACAATTATCAGCCAGAAAAGTAGATTTCAGCACCTCGGCACCATAGAGATATTGCTGAAGAAACATTTTTTATCTAATTATTTAATTGTTTTTCAATAAAGTTATAATGTTTTATATCGGTGTTCATAGTCGATTTACAGCTGCTGGCGGCAGCTTTTTTTATTGTACAATAAATATAAATCTAAGTTCAATTTTTTATTGCATAGTACGTAATATTGGTATTGAAACAATTTTACAATACCAATGTTTTTTTGGTAAATATATTCTTAAAAGTAATTTGTTAATAATAATTAAATAAAAAAATAACAAAAGTATTGACAATATATATATATGACTGTATAATTAATGTCACAAAGCAAGACAAAAAGTGTATTATATACCGAAATAAATTACATAAGTAGTGAAATAACAGTTATTACTATAACTTAAGAGTGAATCGAACAGTGTATGCATCATTAGCAGAAGTGCTGATAAAGCGATAAATCAACATATAACATAAAAAATCAACGTATTATTGCATTTTAGAAAATATTAGTAGAATTAACCAACGACAAAGTGTTACTAGAAAATATAATTATAGTATTTAGAGCAACGTATTTAGGATCTTAGTGTTCATCTATTTAGGATAGAGGGAGTGTAGACGGTCTGTATTTAAGGAATAGGTGGCTGCATATTCGTTGGAAAAGACATAAAGGACAAAAAAAGATATTCGAGTTTTACCTGATAGAAATAGATTCAATCTAAGGAGGAGGGAAAAATGAAAAAAAGAATACTGCTATTCATAATGGTTATTTCATTAACAACTGTGATGACAATATACCCAGGATCAGCATTTGCGGAGGATTCCGTGGGATCGCCATCAGAAATTGAAGAGCCATCTCCAGAAGAAACACAAGTGCCCTCTGAAGAAATTGACACTACAGAAGACGGTGACGAGGGCTCAGAGGATGGACGGACTGAGGATCCGGAAGACGGAGCTGAGGGCTCAGAGAAGACTGGATCCGGAAGACGGAGCTGAGGGCTCAGAGGATGGGGCTGAGAATCCGGAAGACGGAGCTGAGGGCTCGGAAGACGGAGCTGAGGGTTCAGAAGATGGGACAGAGAATCCGGAGGACGGAACAGAGAACCCAGAGGACGGAACTGAAAATCCGGAGGATGGGACTGAAACCCGGAGGACGGAACAGAAAACCCGGAGGACGGAACAGAGAACCCGGAGACGGAACTGAGAACCCGGAAGACGGAACTGAGAACCCGGAAGACGGAACTGAAGAACCCGGAGGACGGAGACGAGAGTGAGGAAGGCGAAGAGCGGACTATACTTTTGTAATCGACAGATTTACAAACGAAACGATTATGGTTGAAGTAGCGCGCGGTACAGAAGTTGCTGATATCCCGCTCCCGGAAACGCTTCCCGCAATAGACAGCGCAGGAAATGAAATCGAAGTGCCGGTGACATGGACGGCGCCGGAAGATGAAGAGGCATCCTCCTGTGGAATGGATGGATATAGCTATGGAAGCATTTCCGGCTTTGGCCCGTGGACATTCACAGCAGTAGTCGATTCTGAATATAGCTATGACGGAGAGCCTGTAGAAGCACAGGTATTCATTCCGAGCGGTTTCGAAATCGATAGATTTACAAACGAAGCGATTATGGTTGAAGTAGCGCGCGGAACAGAAGTTGCTGATCTCCCGCTCCCGGAAACGCTTCCCGCAATAGACAGCGCAGGCAATGCGATCGAAGTGCCGGTGACATGGACGGCGCCGGAAGATGAAGAGGCATCCTCCTGTGGAATGGACGGATATAGCTACGGAAGCATTTCCGGCCATGGCCCATGGATATTCACAGCAGTAGTCGATTCTGAATATAGCTATGAGGGTGAGCCTGTAGAAGCACAGGTATTCATTCCGGGCGGTTTCGAAATCGATAGATTTACAAACGAAGCGATTATGGTTGAAGTAGCGCGCGGTACAGAAGTTGCTGATATCCCGCTCCCGGAAACGCTTCCCGCAATAGACAGCGCAGGCAATGAAATCGAAGTGCCGGTGACATGGACGGCGCCGGAAGATGAAGAGGCATCATCCTGGGAAATGGATGGATATACGTATGAAAGTGTTTTCGGCTATGGCCCGTGGACGTTCACGGCAGTAGTCGATTCTGAATACACCTATGAGGGAGAGCCGGTAGAAGCGCAGGTGTCCATACCGGACTGCAACGAAATCGCAAGCCTTTGTGGGCGATGCGGGGACGGACTTTTGTTCAAGTTCCCCATATTAATAGGGGAGAAGCCCCGCTATAAATCAATCACCTATACTGGAGCAATGATGGCGGACGGCGGATATAAAAATGTTCCGGTTACTATTTCGGGCAGCTATGATAACCAAAAAGAAGGAACTTACCGGCTGTCGGTAAATATCGGCGGGGGTTATACAGGCGCTCCGCGTGCCTATGCGGAAGTTGTGGTCTGTTCATACGACTAAGGAGTGGGATGATATGAGAACAAATAGAAAAATAAAAAAAAGAGGGACGGCGGCTGTAAGAATACTGGTATGCGTTGCGCTGACGGCAGCCATCGTGGTCTCGGGGATGGCTTTCCCAACGACGACGGAGGCCGCAACGTACGGCTTTACTCAGCCGAACATTGCGATTGCGAAACCGGTCAACTTTCTCAACGGTACTTTTGAAAGCCCCCTGATTACTAACCACACTTGGCTGGCAATACATCAAAATCAAGTGCCCGGATGGAGTACATTTCCGAAAGTATGGGTTCACCCTGCTGTGAATAACTGGCTAATAGAATTCTGGCGTAATTTTAACGGAGTTATACCTGCTGAAGGGGAACAGCATGTTGAGTTGAACGCATGGACGGATGGCCGCTTATATCAGAATGTTGCGACCACACCGGGAACCAGGTTGTACTGGCAGTATGCACATCGCGGCAGACAAGGTAATGATACGATGCGGTTTTCGCTGCGCCCAGCGGGGCATCCTAACGTTAATCCAACCGGTGACGAGATCATGGCCACGACAACGACCGGGAATACCGCATGGCAGTACGTTAGAGGCGCATATACAGTGCCGGCAGGACAGACGAATACACAATTCGCTTTTGAAGCTATGGCGTCTGCTGCAGGAAGCTTAGGTGCGGGGAATTTTCTTGACGATATCTCATTCTATACCGGTGCATCGCCTGTTATCGAAAAAGCCATTATAAACTCTGAAGGCAACCGTATCGACGGCGCTTACGGCGCGTATAGCGATATCGTGACGATCCGTATAAAGGTGACGAACTGGGGAGAAGCGGACGCCTCGCCCTGCGTGCTTACAGATGTGTTGTGGGACGGGCTGGAGTATGTCGGCTGTACGGTCACCGGTGACGACGACATCACGGGCAGCGCAGCAGTCAACGGCGACGAGGTCACCGTTTACTTTGGGGAAGGCGCAGAGGACGGCGTCGGCGGTACGCTTAAGGGCAGCTATAGCATGGAGACTTCTGCAACCACCGGCATGGGGCAGCAGGCGGTCATAGAGATACAGGCAAAGATCACAGGCGTTCCGGGCAGCACGGTGAAGAACCAGGCGAGCGTCAATTATAACGACTTACATTTTGAAGTACATAACCCCGCGGAAGGGATGACCAAATATTCCGTTATTGATTACGAAAAAGACGATGCAAACGATATCGGGGAGCCCGGTGTTGTCGGCGACTTCACAATGAACATGCTCAACGATGACGGTACCGTAAGGGTGGCATACAATGCTGTGGATATCAATAATGAAGAAACGTATGTGAACCAGTTCGTCATTGTTGACCGGAAGATCAACGGCACAGTATGGACGGACGCCAATGAAGACGGCAACATGGATGCGGGCGAGCGCTTATGGGAAGGGCAGACCGTGAAGCTGCAGGTGAAAAACACCGGAGGCGAATGGGTGGACGCTGACGACTATAGCGGCACCGCACTTGTCACAACGACGGATGCAAACGGGTATTATTCCTTTGCGGGCTTGCTGTCGGGGGTATACAGGGTGGTCACGCAGAAAAGCGGCTACCGTGTAAGCGATGTAAAGAACGATACTCTTCCGCCGGTTGTGCTGTCATCCACGGCGACGCAGGGAACCATCGACAACGATGCGGAAGCGGACGGCGAGTGGGTGGTTATACAGGAGCTTGATATAACAGCGGATACGTTTACGCCGCAGGCGAATACGTACTATGTACACAATGCGGATATCGGGCTTATCCCGACGGTAGATATTGAAAAGAATGCGTATACGGACGTGGACGGCGTATCTACGCAGGACAACGGCACAGAGGCAGACCCCGTAGCCGTTGATACGACAGACGAGATCACATATGTTATCACGGCGGTGAACAACGCCACGGATCCTTTGGATACGATCGAAAAGACAACGGTCATTACGGATCTGCTGCCGGCCAACATGACGTATGTTTCGTCAACACCGGCAGCCACCGTTACCACGGAGGGCGACAGGACAAGGGTGACGTGGACGTTTGATAATCTGCCGGAAAGTGACCGGGAAGTCAGCGTTGTTGGCAGGGTGGAGTACGACGCAGTCGACATCGTGAATACCGCGGGATTAACGATTGGTGATCCGTGATGAGATTATATCGAATACGACTTATCATGAAAACATAAAGAAGATGGTCACGGTAGGCAAGATAGTCGCCGGGGATTACGGAGACCATACAAAGCTGTTTACCTTTACAGTCACGGTAAGAGACAAGACCGGCGCAGTTCTTGCGCAGGGTACGGAGCTTGCCTATACCGGCGGAACGGTGTCAACGGCAGCGGGAGCGAACGCAGCGCCAGCGGACGGGATATTGACGGTCGGGGCGGACGGTACGACAAACAGCTTCGAGCTGTCTCATGGGCAAAGCATTGTCATATCGGGCATACCGTCCGGCGGCAGCGTGACAGTTAACGAGACCGGCGAGTGGCTGTATATGAAACCACCTATGTGGCCGGCGAAGCTGCTGAACAAATCGGGCTTGAAGGCACCGTGAATATGGAGAACGAGGACAGGTCGGTTATATACACAAACACGAGAAACGTGATTGAGACCGGTATTCTGACAGGCAGTATCAACCTGTGGCCTGTCGTGATCGTGTCAGGTGGTGCCGGCGTGTTGATCGTAATCCTGTCATATATTTACTACGCGTACACAAGAGCCGGAAAAGTGCAGGATGCAAAAGATGACGGAAGAGGAAAGCTGCGCAAAGATATACCAAAAGATCGGTATGGACACAGGGCATAGGAACAAAGACGATTCGGGGATATTAAGAGGAACTTTTGTTTCTGCTCATAAAGATCGTTGTGATCATAGCGGTAATCGTGGCGATATTCACCTTTATGTTCGGAATATACAGAAATGCGGATATATCCATGCATCCATCGGTAAAGGACGGCGATCTTGTCATCTTCTACCGCATGGACAAGGAATATGTCAAGTCGGATGTTCTGGCGCTGGAATATGAAGGCGAAACGCAGGCGCGCAGGGTGATCGCAGTTGCAGGAGATGAAGTGGATATAACCGAAGACGGACTTTTCATTAACGGTTCTCTGCAGCAGGAACATGAGATTTATGAGGAGACAGTTCGTTATGACACAGACATAGAATTTCCGCTGAGGGTAGGGGAAGGACAGGTATTTGTTTTAGGGGACGGCAGGGAAAACGCAATCGACAGCAGGGTGTACGGCTGTGTAGATATTCAGGACACGCTTGGAAAACTGATGGCGATTATTCGTCAGCGAGGGTTCTAAGGATAAGTACAAATGACAATCTAATAAAAGTGTAAAAAGGAGAAAAAGAAATGAAGCGTAGAAAAAACAATTGGGCGTACAGGGCGTTGGTAGCATTTGCAATCGTTGCGCTGCTTTGTGCGGGAGTGATGAACACAGTATTCGCGGGACAGGCGGGGAATGCGGGAGGAGCAATCGTTTCGGATGATGAGAACAGTGTTTTGGCCGCTATTACAAAGGTGTTTCGGACAGGAGAATCTACTGACATTCCGGATGCTACTTTTACGTTCACTTTTACGCAGGAGACGGATGTAACGACGGATGCTGCAGGAAATGCGCTTGAAGTAGCACAGGATCTTGTACCTTTAAAGGACATTGCGGCGTCGGTTACAAGCTCTATGACCGGGACTGAAGACACAACCGAAAGAGTTAAAACTGTCGAAGTACAAACGGATAACTTTTTGGAGCAGGCTGCAGATAATGCCAATTACACAAAAGCAGGAATATATGTGTATACAGTAACTGAAGAACAAACCGGAGCGTATACGATTGCGGACGCAACAAAGGAAACCCTTACTTATTCTAAAGCCGAGTATACGATCTATGTATACGTAGCAAACACAGCTGATGGTTCGGGAGTTTATGTCAAGGCGATCAGCGCTGTTCTGACAAAGGACGATGCGGGTTTGGGAGAAGGAGACCCGGGAGTGTCTGCTGAAGTCGGCAGTAAAGTAGACCCGACACCCAATCCAAGCCCTGAAACGGACGGTTCAATTAGCGCCGACAACAGCGATTTTAAATTTACGAATGACTACCTGAAAACAAACGGTGGCAGCGGAGACCCCACCGATCCGACAAATCAGTTCCTTGAGATAGGGAAGACAGTTGCCGGTGATTTCGGTGATCACACAAAGTATTTTGATTTTGCTGTTACTTTAATGAAGCCACTGGTTGCAACCAATACCGTATATAAGGGTTATGTAGTGGACGAGAACAATAACGTTGTCACAAGCGCTGATAATCTTGATGCTGCCGATGCTGGATTGCTCCAGACGGATGGTACGACTGGATACCAGTATATAGAGTTTGCGATCGATAGTACTACCGGTGTTGCGCAGGAGAACGTAAAACTGAAGCATAACCAGAGGCTGGTATTTACAGACGCAAACGTCGGCACGCATTTCGAGGCAGTTGAAACAGGCGTAACAAATTATACGCCGACGCTAAATGTTATGATTGACAACACCACCATCTCAGATGTGGATTATACAGGAACTGTAGGATCCGGAATGGATACAAAAGAGCTTATAGTCGCCGAGGATCAGGAAAACAGCGCAGGGTTTACCAATACATATATTGACGTGACCCCTACAGGTATAATCATGAACAACCTTCCGTTTTTCATACTGATTGCTATAGCGCTGATTGCATTGGTTGTTTTCGTAATCGTTAAGAGGAGAAAAAAGGCTGGCCATTGTTCTAAGCGCTGAGAATAAATATACGGATAGCTTAAGCAAAGGAGGAAATCCATATGGCTGCAGCCGAAAATACGGGCAAAAAGGCGATTGAAATAATAAACGCAATCGTCAATACTGCACTGCTGGTTATGATATTAATAACATTAGCTTTCGGATGCTATGCCATATGGGATTCCCGTTATATAACAAAGAACGCTTTAGCGGCAGAGTACGAGATATACAAGCCTAGTGAAGACGATGGGCTGACTTTCAAAGAACTGCAGGCGATCAATCCGGAGGTGATTGGGTGGCTGACTGTATTTGGAACAAATATAGACTATCCTATCGTTCAGTCGGATAACAATTCGAAGTATATAAACACTGATGCCAAAGGAGAGTATTCTTTGTCAGGAAGCATCTTTCTTGATTATAGAAATGATAGCTCATTTAATGATTTCAATAGCATTATTTACGGGCATCATATGGCATATAGCGCTATGTTTGGAGACATAAGTAGTTTTAAGGATAAGGAGTTTTTTGACAATCATAGATATGGAAGCATATTTTTTGAAGGCGAAGAACATGGGATTGAGTTTTTTGCTCTGGTAGAGGCTGATGTGTATGCAAGCTGCTTGTACGTTCCGGGTATTGATAAAAGTTTAATGCAGCAGGAGTACCTTGATAGTATTTTGGCAAGTGCTATAAACAGCAGGAATATAAAAGTTTCAACAGCGGATAAGATTGTGTTGCTGTCAACCTGTACAGAGGGTATGACTAACGGGCGGCACATACTTATTGGGAAAATTACAGATGAAATATATGAAAATGTATTTGCATGAGAGGACACAAAAGAAACGAGAATGGCAGAGGCTGTTATGCTGCTATTAGTAAAAATGAAAATAAAGGGACATTACTTATGTGATGGCGCTGGCAGCAATAATAATTTTGCCTTTGATAACTGTAAAGATCATTGTTAAAGAGGGAACAAGAGAGCAACTAAGAGAAAGTAATTTTGAAGGGGATGAAAAATATGGGCATGTACTCAAAACAGAGGAAAAAGATTCTGCTATTCTTCCTGTTGATCGTGTGCTTGATGATGGAAGTGTTTGCAAGTGGTGTAGCATACGCCACAGAGCAAGCGCCATTGGACGTAAAAGTGGCTATAGAGAATGCTTTTTCAAAAAGCGGAACGGATGCAGATATCGACGAAACGTTTGAGTATACTTTGACACCTGATAACACAGGGGATCCTTTGCCGTCTGGAGCAAATGCTGATAAATATGAATTCAGCATCATTGGTTCGACAACAGCAGAGCTTACAATGACATATAACCGTGTTGGAGAGTATATTTACCAAGTTAAGCAGATTGTGGCGGAAGAAAAGACAGGTTATACGTATGATGAAGAGGTGTATACGATCAAAGTATATATCATAAATAACGGAGACACCGAGTTCAGTTCTGAAGTAATAATACAAAATAGCAATAATGAAAAAGTGGAGGCGGCGATATTTACCAACTCTTATCAACCGCTAGAAATCATAGTCGATCCCCCGGTTAGAAAGATTGTTTTGGGAGATCCCCCGGAAGACGCTGTGTTTATGTTCAGGTTTACGGCGGACGAGCCTGAATATCCTATGCCGGAGGACAGCGTTGATGGCGAAAAGAGTCGTTTATGTAACAGGTTCGGGAGTTACGGATGATTGGCACATGGTCATTTAATGAAGGCAGGTACATACACCTATACCGTAAGCGAAGTTGATACAAGCGAAAGCGGCTATATATATGATACTGACAGTGTATACCATAAAGTACGTTGTTACGGATATTGACGGACAGCTAACTGTACGAGCGGACGATTAGCAATAACGTGAGCGAAATTGTTTCCGATATTGTTTTTACAAATGAATATGCAGATAGTCCGAAAACCGGAGACGATACTGACAATACATGGCTAATCGTAATCGTTGTTGTCACCGGTGTTGTAACTGCTGGCTGTATTCTATATTTGGTCTATGTAAAGAAACGGAAGAAAGACCATGAAACGAAAAATCAGCTGCTTATATAGCAGGACAGACTCTAAAAAAGAAAACAGGGCAGCAATAATAGTACTCGTTATTATTATGACAATCTCACTTGTTATAGGCGGGATAGCTGGATATATGCTATGGCAAAAAAACCAGGTATATGTTGAGGGTAATCGGAGTTATAAAGAGTTATATGAGATGGTTAGGCGTAGTGAAGTTATAGTGAAAGACGAAGTTATTGTGGAAAATGAAGCTGAAGCAAAAGAGGACGAGGGGAAAGATGAACTGGACTGTCGATAATTTTGAAACAGAACCTATAATCTATATTCCCGAAGTGGATATAGACTTTAAGGCTCTTGAAAATATAAATAGAGATTCAATTGCGTGGTTATACTGCCCCGAAACCGTAATAAATTATCCGGTGATGAAGGCGGATGATTACAGCTATTATAATTATCGCTTGCCAGACGGAACACGCAATGCTAACGGGTCGTTGTTTATGGATTATCATTGTGCGCCGGATTTCTCGGACAGGCTCTCTGTCATATATGGGCACAAAATGAAATCAGGCAAAATGTTTGGATCGCTGACAGAGTATAAGAAAACAGAATACTATAATAAGCATCCGTATATGTATCTGTATACAAAACAAGGGAACTATAGGATTAATCTATTATATGGCTTTGTGATAGGCAAAAAAGAATGGGCAGATAATGCGTACATGCATCCTAAAAACGTAGATAAACTTCTTGAATACGCAAAGGAGAATACGACATTTTATGGTGAAACAAACTATAATGATGATTCTAAATTTTTCGCAATGTCAACATGCAGCTATGAGTTTAAAGGCGCAAGGTATGTTGTGATCGGCGTATTGGAGCCGGAACATCAAGGTTAGGTTAATTGGGAACAGTATTACTGATATGAAGTGTATTTTTTAAGCGAGCATTCAAAAAACCTTTTGCACCGCAAGGCGATATTTTGCACTTTATACTGCCATAGTTTACTTCAGAATTATTATAATGAGAGGAGAGTTTCAATGAAAAAAACAGTCTTTAGCTTTCTTATAATTGCGAGTTTAATATTTCAAATAATCATGCCAATATCCGCTTTTGCGGCAGATGCACCGGATAATTTAACTGGGCAGACAGCCTATCTTGTTGTTCATGAAACGGACGGAGTCTACGCACAAACGGGCGGGCCTTCATCATTAACAATCAAAATGCCGGATGGAACCGAAATATTGCCGGTTAACAACACCTATACGAATATACCTGAGGGATCAACCATCAGCCTAAATTATGCTTTTCATTTGGAAGACGGCGACGATCAGGGCACGCTGTATTCTTATTCTGACAGCAACTTTTTTGATATAGTAATGCCGGAAGGCATATCGTTCAATACTCCTTCTGGAGATGATGCCAACATATACGCTGTCGATGCAGTAACTTCAGAAACATGGCTGCTTGGCACATGGTCTTTTACCGACGCAAACACAATAAGAATTAACTTTTCAGAAGAAGCCGCCGACCATAACGGTATTTGGGCATCTATAAGTATTGACGGTACCTTTGATGACGATACCGGCGGATACGGTACTGAGTCACGCATGACATTCGGAACGCAGGAAGTAACTTTTATTCGAGAAATAACCCCCATTGATATATCTTTAGAAAAAAATGGGGTATATAATGCTGAAACTAACGAGATTTCATGGACAATAACCGCCACACCGCCGACCGATGTTTCGCTTAAAGGTTATTCGTTGATTGACACCTATAGTGCTAACCAGACTTATAAGCCCGGCTCTTTTTTCGCAGGGACTACCAATGTAGACGACTCAGCACTCGATCTAACTACGACTGACCAGATCAGCTATACTTTCCCGAGCGATTCTTTTGGACCACAAACAATTACATATAAAACAACGCCGGACTCTTTTTCTGAGGAGAACGGAACAAGCTCGAATTCCCAGTCTTCAACCTTTACCAACACAGCTTTAGTAAAAGCGGGTTCCGAAACGATAACTGACCCTGTTCAGGCAGAAGTCGACGTAAACTGGATTGAAAAAACAGGAGAAATTGTAAACACAACTGACGACTCTATAATTTTAAAGTGGGAAGTTGACATTACTGTCCCGGACGGATCAACAATTTCCGGGGCCGTCATCAACGACACGATACCTCGAGGTCATCTACTTATTGAAGACGCTTTTTATCCTGTCGCAGTCAGCTTCAACGGAGCTGAACCACAAGCGTTTTACAGCGGAGCGGGCGCCGGTACATACTCATATAGCTATGTCGACATCGATACTCCAAGTCCTCTCGAATATCGTTTCCCGGAAATAGTCGGCGTTGATGGTCAGCTTTCAGGAACATCAAAACTGACATATTATACGCAGGTCGTTGATCTTGAAAATTATCTTAAAAATAACGCCAGTATAGAAGCAATCAACGATGCAACTTTCAACTATAACGAGATGCCAGATCCTAGTAATCCTCCCGGAGATACTGTGGGGGTCACTATTGCACCAAGCGGCGGACTGATTACTAAAACAGGCGGCCCGTCAGAACACTATGTTTATCCTGGTAATATCCATTGGAAGATTCACATAGATGATAACGGCGTGTCTTTACAAGATGCAGTAATGAGTGACACTATCCCTCAAGGACAGAGACTGCTGATAGATGCTGACCATCCCTTTACTATAAAAGAATCTGCCAGCGGAACAATTCTTCTTCAAATAACTACGCCAACAGCAACACCGAACCTTGATTCGGATGATGGCTTTATCAATCATTTTAGGACGATTGGCACTTTTTCTATTGCATATGATGTCGATTACTATACTGAAATAGTTGATGTAGATCCTTCATCTACAGAAGACACAGCCGGCCTTGATACTTTATATTCCAACGGTTCTATCAATTTTACAAACCACGTTGTCGGTTCTGAACCCGGTACGGACGATGTGATAGTTGACAGCACAAAAGGATACTGGAGTCACCTGTTAGAAAAAAGAGTATATGAAAGCTACGATTATACCGAGCATACTGTAGGATGGCAAATCATCGTAAATCGCAATCAGATGCCTTTAACGAACGCTATTACAGATACGCTTCCCAACGGGATGACGCTTCTGATTGATGATTCTCATCCATTTGAAGTTCACAAAAGAGGTGTATCTGACCCAATTGCGACTTCGCCTACAACAGGAGAGAGTGGTAGCAGCTCCTTTGAATATGACTTTGGCGATATTGATGATCAGTATACAATTACATTTTATACATTATTGTCAGATGAAATGCTGCAAAACCAGTGGGTTGGGAATAAAAGCTTTGTTAACACTTCTTCTCTAACAGCAGACGAAATAGACGGCAGCATCGACACATCTGCAAGCGTCTCGGTGAAAAACCCAGTTATTTCGAAATCGTTTGAGTACGAGGAAAATTCAGACCATATTGATTGGTCGGTAGTAATAAATACAGGAAAGGTTACATTGCACGATGCGAGTGTGACTGATATGTTGCCTGAAGAACTTCTTTATGAAGAAGATTCAGGAAAACTATATATTGTGAAGGTGGCTACTGACGGAACTGTTGAGCCTGCTTCAGAGGGGACGCTTGTAACAAATGGGTATAGCGTAGACAATCCAACACCTGAAAACAATAATACACTTACGGTAATGCTGCCGGATAACAGCAATAATACATATCGATTTGAGTTTAGTACTCATGTAATTCCAGATGATTTGGATATCGTAAATAAGGTTTCATTGTCAGGAAGTTCAGGAAGCCCAACCGGCGAAGCAGAATCGGGAAGAATCTCGATTGATGACCTTTGGTCGAACGGTGGAAGCGGAAGCAATTTGATTACTATTCACAAGGAAGACGCTTCCGGGAATCCGGTGTCTGGAGCCGAATACCAGCTTTACAACTTTATGATGAATCCCATTATAAGAGACAATAATCCGCTTAAAGCAATTACAGATGAAAACGGAGATGCGGTATTTATTAATCTGCCAGACTGGGTATTTTATGTACAAGAAATTTCTGCGCCAGAAGGCTATTTGGTTAATACAGAAATAATCGGCGGTAATCATCTGTTAGGAAACGTTACATATCAAACATCTGACAGTTTAGCTAGAGGAAATATTAGTTTTACAAAAACAGCGCTCGATGGCTCTTTACTTGACGGCGGCGTATTTACGCTGACAGGTACTGATTATCTAGGAAACGAAGTTACGCTTACATC
Organism: Christensenellaceae bacterium; assembly: GCA_963666505.2. Classification (GTDB taxonomy): domain Bacteria; phylum Bacillota; class Clostridia; order Christensenellales; family SZUA-584; genus JABGQS01. Next base: position 1,580,804 of record CAXXXL010000003.1, read on the forward strand.
AGAAAGTATAGCCGGAGTTGTTTCTTTCATAGATATGCCGTTAGGCAGCTATACTATTCATGAGACCGTTGCACCCGAAGGCTATGAACTGTCTAGCACTGAAATTTCAGCAGTTGTCAGCTATAATGATGATTTTACCGATCTTATAATTACATTAACACCAGATACATTAATTAATTCGCCAACACCTACTAGCACGCCTGCACCAACACCTACTAGCACGCTTGCTCCAACATTACCCCAAACAGGCGACGATAACAGCAGGATGATAGGCTTGATCATACTTATCACCGGCGTTTTTGGATTCGGCCTTTTTACAGTGCTTCGGTACAAGAACCAAGCAGTAATCGAATGGGTTGCTGCTTTGAAGAATAAGAGAAACGCGAAGAAGTAATAAAGCGTAAGTATGAGGTTCATTCTGCCCGGCAGTTTTAGGACGGGATGACAGACAAGCCGGAAAGACAGGTTTGGAACACAGGGATGGATACAGAAGACAAAAAAAAGAAGCGGACTGGACGTTTGCGAAAAATCGGGCTGATCGGAATGTTTGTTTTCGGCGCAGTGATCGTACTTGGAGTTGTGCTGTATGTATGCAGCGAAAGGGCATATGCGCAGGGCGAGGCATCGTATGAAGAACTTCATGAACAGATACAAGCTCTGGAAGCAGAAACGGGTGCAGGGCAACCTTCTGATGCGGATGATGAAGGCAGCAACGAAATGACAACTGGTGAGCAATCCGCGGATTCCGCTTTCATCGATTCTCTTGCTTTATTGACTGAGATCAATTTGGATTTTAGAGCATGGATAGTACAGGAGGGAACTTGTATCGACTATCCTATCGTGCTTGGGGAGGATAACGAATACTATCTTAAACACTTATTTACTGGTGAAAAAAACAAGCTGGGGTGTCTTTTTATGGATTGCCGTAATACGGGGGATTTTAGCGACAGAATCACGGTCATCTATGGGCATAACATGCAGAACGGCTCTATGTTTCACGGTATAACGGATTATGAGGATCCCGAGGTGTTTGAATTGAGGCCGACTATGACGATTTATACGCTGGACAAAGCCTACACGCTGGAACTGGTTACGGGCATCGTCGTTTCGGGAGATGATGAGTTTATAGAATTTGAATTTGAGAGTGAAGATGATTTCATGGTGTACATTGAAAAATTAAAGGAGATGTCAACATTTAAGAGCAGTACAGAAGTTCAACCGGAAGACCGGCTGGTGATGCTATGCACATGCTCGCATGAATATAACAATGCCAGATATGTATTGGTGGGCAGACTGGTGGAAATGAGTTGAGCGGGGCAGTATGAAATGCAATATGAGAAGCGCTTTTTCAGCAAGGGAAAATTAGAACGTAGTTTTTGTGTAGCGGTATAAATAATCATTCGCAAAGGGGAAAGTATATAATGAAAAAGAAATTTTTAATTGTTGTACTTGTGACATTATTGACAGCATCTATCTTGTTTGGATTAACGTCGGGAACCACAGCAAATGCAGGGACTCAGTCATTTGTATACCCGACGGAAATTAAAGCAACATCTGTTAACTTTATCAACGGCAGTTTTCAGCTGCCGGGAACAACGGGTCAAATACCAATGGCAAATGTTCCGGGCTGGAGCACGTATCCTGTTGATCCGGTTTATGCAACAACAGATCCCACTCGGGCATTCAGTATAGAAATTCAAGCGGTTACACCCTCTGGCACAGGCGGCTTCGCAACAACGCAAGCTGACGGGACCCGTTACGCAGAGCTTAACGCATATTATCTGGGACGGTTATATCAAGATGTGACGACTGTACCCGGGTCAAGGCTGCTTTGGCAGTTTGCGCATCGGGCCAGAAGAATGGGTAGTAATACGAGCGGAACGGGTGTAGACGTACTTAAGTTGAGCATCAGGGAGGCCGGCAATCCGGAAAGCACCCCGGACTCATCGGAAGAGATCATAACCGCAAGCTCAAACGCTTTGGCATGGTATTACTACAAAGGCGTTTATACCGTGCCTGCAGGGCAGACATGGACTGAATTCAGCTACGCTTCTGTCAGCTCGGCGACAGGCGGCGCCGGCTCTGGTAATTACTTGGATGATATCAAGTTCCAGACAGGCGCTTCTCTGATAGCAAAAAAGAGCATATCGACAGCTGCAGCGGATGACGATGCGGCGTATATCGGCGAGATCGTCACGATCACTGTGGATGTAACAAACTGGGGCGAAACGGATGCGTCACATTGTGTATTCAGGGATGTTTTGAGCGACGGGCTGGATTACGTTGACGGCAGCGCAAAGATAGACGGAGCCGACGCAGGAACGCTTGCGACATTCGACGGCGGGACGGACGAGCTGCGGATCAATTTAGGGTCGGGAGCAACAGCCGGAACAGATAAAACAAACGGCGGCATACTGGGTGGAGCCCAAACGGCGGGAACGGCAGGCACGACTGGTAAAGGAGAAACGATCACTATAACGTTCCAGGCTGAAGTTACAGGCTTAATTGGAGATATTGTCAAGAATCAGGCGAGCGTCACATATAACGACTATGAATTTGAGGGTTTAAGCCCAGCCGGATACACACAATACACAAGTGTTGAGGGAGAAACACCTGACGTGGGCGATGAAACGACTTACGTCAACCAGTTTACTATCGGGAATGAAGTCAGCTATACAGCGCCTGACGCAGACGGCGGAACGACACCGTCAACTGTTGTTGCGTATTTGGAGGGGGCACCAGTCACGGTAAGTTTGGATGAGCCGACAAGAGCGGGATATACGTTTGAAGGCTGGCAAAGCAGCGTGGATTCTATTACGTATACGGGCGCCCAGACGTTTGCAATGCCGTCAAGTGATGTTGTGTTGTCGGCGCAGTGGACGGCCAACGATTATACTGTTACGTTAGACGCCGGATCTGGTACAGGAGGAACAGCGTCGGTAACGGCGACATATGACAGCGCAATGCCGACAGCTACAGCTCCGACGCTGGCTGGTTATACATTCAGCGGGTATTATACCGGAGCGGACGGGACCGGAGACATATACTACAATGCGGATATGAGCAGTGCGGCAGACTGGGATATCACATCAAATACTACACTGTATGCGTACTGGGTGGCCAACACAGATACGGTATATAAAGTAGAGCATTATTGGCAGAACGCTGGTGATGATAATTACATGCTGCATGAAACTGAAAACCAGACCGGCACGACGGATACAACCGTAATGGCGGCAGCTAAGATATATTTTGGATTTACGGAAAATACGACACACATAGACAGAGTAGAAAGCGGGGACATTGCTGGCGACGGCTCTCTTGTTCTAAAGCTTTACTATGACAGGAACACCTACAGTTTTACATTTGATAAAAATACAACGGATACGATAGCGGATATGCCGACTATGCAGACGGGGATACGCTATGACGGCTTAGCATCGTCACCTTCGTCTATTCCGAGCAGGAGCGGCTACACATTTGGCGGATGGTATAAAAATACGGGCTGTGACGTTGGCAACGAATGGGATTTTGTAACATCTACTGTAAAAGGGGATACGATCGTATATGCGAAATGGACGGTCGATTCACAGGAATTTGTATATAAATATCCCGATGGAAGCACTTCAACCGAGTACCATGATACGGACGAAGTATTCAATCTGAGCGACGGAACGGGGTTCGAGAAGGACGGATATACGTTTGACGGCTGGATGATAGACGGGGTGTTTTACGCACCGGGAGCAGAGTTTACGATGCCTCCAGAAGGAGTGACAGCAGAGCCGGCTTATACGGCCGATCCTCAGGACTTCACTTACATATATCCGGACGGGACTACTGTGACAGAACAGCATGATACAGATGAAACGTTCAATCTTAGTGACGGAACGGGGTTCGAGAAAGACGGATATACGCAGACAGGCTGGATGATAGACGGAGTGCTCTACGGGCTGGGAGCGGAATACACGATGCCGCCGGAAGGGATGACGGCAGAACCTGTATATGAAGCAGACCCACAGGACTTCACATATACGTATCCTGATGGAACTACGGTGACAGAACAGCATGGCACTGACGAAGTATTCAACCTGAGCGATGGGACAGGATTTGAGAAAGACGGGTATACGCAGACCGGCTGGATGATAGACGGAGTGCTCTATGAGCTGGGAGCGGAATACACGATGCCGCCGGAAGGAATGACGGCGGAGCCTGTATATGAAGCAGATCCGCAGGAGCTAACATATATGTATCCAGATGGAACGACAGCAACCGAGTACCATGATACGGACGAAGTATTCAACCTGAGCGACGGAACGGGGTTCGAGAAGGACGGATATACGTTTGACGGGTGGATGATAGACGGGGTGTTTTACGCACCGGGAGCAGAGTTTACGATGCCTCCAGAAGGCGTGACAGTAGAGCCGGTTTATACGGCCGATCCTCAGGACTTCACATACATATACCCGGACGGGACTACTGTGACAGAACAGCATGATACAGATGAAACTTTCAACCTGAGTGACGGAACGGGGTTCGAGAAGGACGGGTATACGCAGACAGGTTGGATGATAGACGGAGTGCTCTACGGGCTGGGAGCGGAGTATACGATGCCGCCGGAAGGAATGACGGCGGAGCCTGTATATGAAGCAGATCCGCAGGAGCTAACATATATGTATCCAGATGGGACGACGGCAACTGAGTACCATGATACTGACGAAGTATTCAACCTGAGCGACGGAACGGGGTTCGAGAAGGACGGCTACACGCAGACCGGCTGGATGATAGACGGGGTGTTTTACGCGCCGGGAGCAGAGTTTACGATGCCTCCTGAAGGCGTGACAGCAGAGCCGGTTTATACGGCCGACCCTCAGGATTTCACATACATATATCCGGACGGGACTACTGTGACAGAACAGCATGATACAGATGAAACGTTCAACCTGAGTGACGGAACGGGGTTCGAGAAGGACGGGTATACGCAGACAGGTTGGATGATAGACGGAGTGTTCTACGAGCTGGGAGCGGAGTATACGATGCCGCCGGAAGGGATGACGGCAGAACCTGTATATGAAGCAGACCCGCAGGATTTCATATATACGTATCCGGACGGAACTACGGTGACAGAACAGCATGGCACTGATGAAGTATTCAACCTTAGCGATGGGACAGGATTTGAGAAGGACGGCTACACGCAGACCGGCTGGATGATAAACGGAGTGATCTATGAGCTGGGAGCGGAGTATACGATGCCGCCGTATGGAGTAACAGCTGAACCGATATGGATACCAGATTCAAATGCAGTTACATATGTAAAAGCAAATGGTACAACTGTAGTTGACAGCCATGAGACAGGCGAAACATTTAATCTTAGAGACGGTACAGGTTTTACCAAAACGGGATATAAAATAACAGGTTGGATGATAGACGGAGTGTTCTATGAGCTTGGAGAAGGATACACGATGCCTCCGTACGGAGTAACAGTAGAGCCGGTATGGGAAAAGAACATACAGAAGATAACTTATGACGCAAACGGCGGAGAAGGCGGAGAAGGCACGTTTACGGAGAGTTGCCAGGCGAGTTCAACGTTTGCGCTGGATAAGGGCAGAGAGTTCACAAGAGAAGGATATGTTATTGATGGGTGGACTATCAAAGGCACAGATTACATGCTCGGAGAGCTTTATGTGATGCCGACATACAGTGTTACCGCGTATGCTATATGGGAAATAGATAGCGATGGAGATGGAGTGAGCGACAAGGACGAGATAGCGTACGGCTCTGACCCTGAAAATTATGACGAGACTCCGCTTATAGGCAATATTGATATAATTGTGCTGAATGAAGAATCACTGGGGATAGCTGATTTGGCATGTGTTCTCAATTCGTCACCTGAGATAGTTTATACAGACAATGAAGGACATACTCTTTACAGTAATGTTGTTTTAGCTCCGCATATACTGACTATAAGGGAAGGAGAACTTGAAGAACTTGCTAGGTTCGATCTGAACTTTGAGAAAGCAAGCGTCAACAGTATTACATATAAAGGTGTAACTATTTATGCGAAAGTGTCAGATAACTTCCAGACGGTTTACATAGTTATCACCAGGAACGGTGACAGCTGGGGGATAACAGACACAACGATTTCTGAAATGCTAGAAGAAGAGCAGGAAGCAGAGCTTGACACAGAAACAGATACAGAATCAGCTGTTCAGAAATTGCTGGATGCGAAGGATGAAGCTGATGACGTACAGGCGGATAATGAAACAGAACTTGATACTAAGGGCGGTAAAAGCTGGTTATGGTGGTTGCTGCTTATACCAGCTTTGGGATTGATTTGGCTGATACTGGCTTTGTGGTTCAGGATCATTCCTGTGGTTGAAAGGATAACTGATAACGGTGACGATACGTTCACGATCCAGTGGGGTTATGAGAACAGGAAACTGCGCAAATACGAAGTTGATGAAGAAAAATCAGTGCTGTCTGTACTTGAAGGAAGCGTGATAAGCATCAACGGAGAAGTACCGTACAAGTTCGAGAAGGGCAGCGTTGAGGATGTATTCACTGTGGTTGTTAATAAAGATGCTGTTGTTCAGTGGAAGATAAAGAGCCGTAAAGAGAAAGTGAACGTTAAAGAGAAAATCTGATAGAGGGGTTAGCGGAGCCGTGCATACGGTAGTTAATACGGCTCCTATACATCAGGAGAAGGAGGAAACTATGAAAAAATATTTTGCAGAATTTTTAGGTACATTAGTGCTGGTTTTATTTGGATGTGGGACGGCAGCTTTGTCAGGGGGCATAGACGGAGTCGTAGGTATTGTAGGCATTTCGCTGGCATTTGGACTATCTATTGTAGCGATGGCTTATGTTATCGGCGGAATATCTGGCTGCCATATAAACCCCGCTGTATCTTTGGCAATGCTGCTAAGCAGAAAGATGAGCGGAAGAGATTTTGTTGGCTATGTTGTTGCACAAATATTAGGCGGGATCGGCGGAATATTGATATTAATGCTGATTATTAGAAGTACCGGCGGTTCGGTAAGCGGGCTTGGACAAAATGGATATGGAAGCGAATCATATGCTGGTATCTCAATGTGGGGAGCGTTTCTGGTGGAGGTCATACTTACCTGCGTTTTTGTGACGACTATTCTTGGAGTAACGTCTAACAAAAAAATGAATTCAGTTGCTGGTATCGTTATAGGGCTCACATTAGCGTTTGTACATATACTGGGAATACCGCTTACAGGAACATCGGTTAATCCTGCAAGAAGTATAGCACCAGCTATATTTGCGGGGGTCTTGGCTTTGAAACAGTTATGGGTATTTATCGCAGCACCTTTGGTTGGGGCGGTATTGGCGGTTATTATTCGAAGGGCTTTGGCTGAATGCAGCCAAAATGAGATTAAGTAATGACGCCGGAAGAGTGGTTCTTTACAACTTGGATTTCGGTATCAGATTAATATCGTTGATCCGAAGGCTAAAAATAAATTACATGGATCATTCTAAATAATAAATGAAAGATATTAGTTGCATGTATACAAAGGAATGCGAAACGAAAACGGCGCGAGTTTTTATTAGCAGATAATCATGCATTATTCTTATTATAAGATTTTGGGAGGCTGTATTATGATATCAAATAGTAATAAGGGGAATAACTTGAACAGCAGAGAATACAATTGGATTGAGAATCGAAATTATAGTATTACACCATATGAAATAGATAAAATAAAAGGCGAAAATGACAATTCTAAAATGCCAAATGCTGTTTTTTTTGGAAAGTTTACTGTATATCCGCGGGGAACAGATTTACCAATCAGGTGGAGAACGACGAAATCGGAAGAACTTTTTGCCTTTCTTCTTTACAAAGGTAAAAACAAGATAACAAAGCAGGAAATATGTGATGCTTTATGGCCGGAAGGATGTAGAGATTTAAATAATAATTTGCATACATCAATTTATAAAATGAAAAAAACCCTGAATATTCATAATATAAATATAGATATGAAGTTTATAAACGGATGTTATTATATAAAATTGCCTGAGATAAAACGTGATGTATATGTCTTTGAGGAAATTTATAATAGATTACACTCGTCGCAGGGACAGATTACTGACGATGAGTACGCAGCAGTAGAAAAAGCTGTACTTTTATATAATGATGATTACTTGATAGAAAACGATTATAGCTGGTCCTTTCTAAGGCGTGAAATACTGCGGGATCAATTTATAGCTTTAGTGAAAGACATATCATTCTTCTATTTCAAAAAGAAGGATTACATGTCTGCAAAAAAAACTATATTAGGGTTTATCAATAATGATAATCTTAATGAAACAGCCCATGAACTGCTTTTAAAGTTATTCATTTTGAAGAATGACAGAGCAGGATTTTTCAGGCATTATAACGAAATGAAACAGCTTTTCATCAAAGAGCTTGGAATAGAGCCGGGAAAAACTGTTAAAGAACTGTATGATTACTTCATAACAGGTAATAACCAAAATGTTAGCTTATAAAGGGATTTTGTATTTTACAATTTTAAGGCATGGCTGACGTTGAAAAGTTGAAAGTACGCTGGTATTTAAGTCAGTCTTTAAAGATGAAAAAGCAAAGATACGTTCAAAGATCAGAGTCGGTACATGGAATTAGTTTGAAAGAAATATGATGAGGACTTCAAGAATGCAATCAAGCTATAGTAGACAAGCTCTAAGCCGGCGCGAGAAATTACAGAGGTTTTGGGCATTTATGAAAACCTGCAATACAACTGGAGGCGTAGTAGGTATACTGCTGGCGGCTATATAAAAAGAACGTTATTTTGGGGGAAGAGAGCATAGATATGTGAAAAAAACTTGCAGAAGCGACTCTGCTAAATGTCACTGAAGGGATATTTGAATAAATAAAAGTCGGGAAACCGGAGAGTTCGGGTAAGGCAGCTTAGCAAATTATCTATATAAAAGTTGACGTTATCTGCAAGCTAATACATAAAAATGCTAATTCAGTACATTAAGTTAACATAGATATTAAATATGAATATACTAAAATTAAGAGTTACTTCAATTTAAAAAACACTGTAAAAAACAAGGGCCGCGAGAATAAACTTACATAGATTTTCAACTATAGTATGAAAATACGGAGGAGGTTATTCATGTTGACGAATGAAAAAGTATTAGAGGTTTTCCAGGACTATCTTCTACAAGAAACCAGTTTTGAAGTTGTAGAAACACACCATGGTTATACAGCTATGTATTGGGATAAGAAATGTGAAGATTGGATTGATTTTCGGTGTTGCAAAACTCCCTATGAATTGTTAGACGAGCTGTTAAACTCATATGAGAGCTATTTAAATGAGCAAATAACTAATTCTATGCGTGAATTAACAAAAAGAGAGAAAAGGCATATCCAAAAAAAGAAAAATGAGATAAGACAAAAATGTAATGTGTATTTGGATATAAACAGCATGGCGAACTAGCGCAGATGTTAAAAACGATGGGGATTTTTGTTTCAATTGCAGATAAGCCTAAATTGCTGGAAAGATTTAAAATGATTATAATGTTTGGCGCCCCCTGTTTTAACTTTACATGATTGGATCTAAACATAAGTGGAACGGATTGTCTCGATGGTAATACTGCAATTGATTTGACATCTTTAAACATAGAATACTGAACAAATAAAATTATTTTAGGGGCGAGTATAAAACTAAGTACATATAGGGGGCGCCAGTTATTTTCTTCGCTGTAGTGAATTCGTTATTATATTTATACGCCGGACTGTTATATAGCGAAACAAATCACTTGTGTGGGCTGCTAAAAATACTATATCAGTTCATGTAAAATAAGAAATCCAAATGGTGTCATGACGTCTGGTAAAGTGTATTGTATGTGGGCATAAATTAGATATATAAACACGGATGTCAATATATAAAAACTGCTTATTTAACCAGCATCATTGTGGACAATAAGTATAAAGGATGGTAAAAAGATGGAGGTTCTATCAAATCAGTGTAGTACAACGATTCAGAGTCAAGTTGGCGATTCGTTTAAAACGAATATTCCTATGGAAAAAAATATTGAATTTTGTTATCGATTTATTGCTGACAGAATGAACAATAACAAATCATGGAAAATGCTGCTGGTACAGCAAAGTATAGAAAAATACACAAAAGAGATTCAGGAGTATTGTGATAAGTTTTGTGCTATAGGTATTAAAGATGCTAAAAAAGCTAAACGTAAGAATCTCAGCCTTATTTACAGAATCAATTTATCAAAGAATTGGCGTGGCGAATTTATATTGTACGATAACAAGAGAATCTACAAAGAGAAAATTGTTAACGGGCCGCCCTTGATAGCTACTATTCAAAGCCATTGTGAAAATGAAGATACTACTCTGGAAAAGGAGTACATATTGATGAGGTTATTGATTGATTTTAATAGCTATTATCATGAAAAAGGACGGATTTTCCCTGCGAGCATTGAAGTGGTAGATAATAAACAAAGCTGCTAAAGCGACCCTAAAGCGTTGACGTCATTAAAAATATGGAATTGCAAAGAGACATTTATAAAGAAAAATGAAGAATAAGTAATAGGGTTATATTATAAAAGTGAATATAATGCCGTTATACTTTTCAGGTGTGCTGTTAATCTGTACGATTGCAACCAAAGAACCAATATACTGGGAAAGAGATGCTGTTATAAGACGTATGAGTTGGGAATACAGAGTTATCAGGAGCGACGGCGTAGATATAGAAGATCTAAGAAAATAGCATGTCGGATATCTATAATAAATATGATTGACAATAGTCCGAAGCTCAGAACAATGTTGATAAATATACATGAGACAACCTACGTCTTGGAATTCTTGGAGGGAGTTTTTGTTCCGGCGGACTATAAAATTGTGTAGTGTGTAAAAAATTTTAAGTTAGTATTAAATGACTTCATATAAATCCTCCTTGTATTAGAATAGAAACCACTATATTAAATAGTTATGTACTATAACAATTTGGCGGTTCCATTCTATCTATTTTGCTTTATTTAATAAAATTTAAACAAATATTATGGTTAATCAGTCAATTTTTTTGTAAATTTCTACAATATTTACTCACTATTCTTATATATTGACGAACCCATTTTATTAGTAATTAAGTCAGAAAATTATTGCGGCAAATTGGTAATTAATTGGTCATTTTAAAACTATCAAATGGTTAAGTAAAATACAAGTTTTATACATCTCAATTTACTATAATAAACTACGCAAAATATTAAACATTAATCTTATTAAACTATAGTTCTAAATTCAATGAACGGTTTATACAGTTGGGCTCAAGGTGCATTGAAACGGGGTATTGATATGCATATTAGTTTGAATCCTCAGAAAGACATCAATAATGCTTTATCGCAAACATCTGAGAGTAAATCTAAGAATAAAAACATTTGGGAGACTACCAGGTATAGGTTTATATATATACTAGTAGCTGCGTGTATATTTGTTTCGGCCTTCACTATTGATGAAGTCGGTGCTACTGACATTAATCAGATTGATATATATGATAGTCAGGAATTGAATTCTATTATAAAGACTAGTCTATCAAGACCGGAGCTGCCTTCGTTTGGGGAATCATCTGAAGTCATATGCCTTGATTATACTGGCCAGGGATTGCTGCGTATATGCTATAAAAATAATACAGATGATAAATTAATGGTAAAAATAGAAAAAGGAAAAGAGAAGGTATGCTATCCTCTGCTTGGCGACGGAAGGAGCGAAGATTTCCCATTGCAATATGGGAATGGCACATATTTTGCGCATATATTAAAAAATGTTGGGGGTAATGCATACGTAACAGAACAAACGTGGGCATTTAATGTATATATTGAAGATCCAAACGTTGTTTTTCTGAATTCGGTTCAGAATATTAATTGGAGCTATGATATGGAACCGATTAGGAGGATCGATAGCATAATCGCCAGATCGCTGAAAACTAAAAAAGACAGCCTTGAGCGTTCTTGCGTTAATGACATATATAAATTTATAATAAGAAATATAAAATATGATAACAAAAAAATTAATAATTGTGGCCAAAATTATATCCCGGATATTGAACAGGTATATGCTGATGGTTCGGGGATTTGCTATGATTATGCCTCTTTGTTTGCTGCGATGCTAAGAAGCATAGGGATACCGGCGAAGCTTGTTAAGGGATATGCTGACTATATGCCTAATACTTATCATGCATGGAACGAAGTTTTTATTGACGGCGAATGGATTACAATTGATATAACGTTTGATGCTATTTTTCACATAGGAGGAAATCCGAAATTTATGGAAAAGAATAATGGGTACTATTCAAAAGTATATGAATATTAAAAATACGTTTTCATAAATATAAGGAATAATAACTTATTGAAATATAAAACGAAGCGGCTAAGATGATAGGAGAAATAAAAGCTATAGTAGATTTTTAACTTGAATTACTATATAAAGAGGAACGCGCACAAAGGATTATATTCTTTTCAATATTATATAAATTGTAATGCGAATTAGCGAACCGTCTCAGATTCTATGGACATTCAGAAAAAATGAAAGAGATTGTGTGGTTTTTCGAACCCTATCGGTAATTTATGTATTAATATACTATGTAATTGCTTTGGATTGAGATAAAAAATAAAAGAGAAGAGAAATTAATTTAGCTATATTCGGTACAGGATATGAAGCAGAAATTGTTTTAAAAATGCAGATTCCAAAAGTTTGATGTTTTCAAAAGGAATCATCAAGGGTGATATCAAATTCAATTTTTTTATAGGAGTAAATGAAAATAGCTGAGGAAAGGAAGAGTGTTCGGCTTTTCTATTAGTAAATTTAAAAGCGACATTATAATATGAATTGTATTTCGGTATAAGAAAATAGTTGAAATGTGTATGCTTAATAAACATTTTGGACACAAAAGCTTTTAAATTATTCTGAATTCTGCTGAATATAATGGACTATTTGGAATCCAGTAGACACAGTGAAACTATGGGTACATAAGTTCGACTCCGCTTGATGGAAAACAGGCGAAGTATAATAAGCAAGGAACTTATTATTTATACCGCATTTTTACTGCATTATAAATAGTAAAGCATGGAAAAAAGCTATATTGTAGGAACACAGTGATACCAGATAACAAGCCTGAAAACCCTTTATTTATGCGGGTATCGGCGGCTTTTTCCGTTAGATAAGGCTTTTAGTACAGAACAAAATTTTAGACTTTTAATCAAGGTGTACGGCGTTCGAATCGCCGATGGGTCACCAAAAGAAAAATTGCCCAATTTAAAGGGCTTTTTTCTTTTCTTAAAATAAAGAGACTTTCGAAAAATTACTGAAATCAAGTTGTCCGATTTAGCAATAAAGTAGTCCGTTTTAAGGCGTTTTCAATCGGTATTTTGATTATAAGACGATATTTAAACAAAATCAAGAAGAATACTGCGGCAATGGCATAAATAGAGACTATTGAACAACTTTTAAGAAAAAAGACAACCTGCCATCAACTTCTTTTATTAACGTACATGTCGAATACACCGTTTAACATCTTCTTATATTTTTTTGAGACTGTCTTTGGTTCAAGTATTTTTGCATCTTCACCAAGTTCAAAAATCCAAGAAAAGAATTGCTTGCTTACTGCGACAAGCACATTTATTGAAAAGTATTTTTCATAGACTTAAGTTATAGCAATCTCTTTACCGATTTTATTTATTATATCAGCTGCTTTTCACCACTTTCAATTTGCATAGATCAGTTTTTGGGAGAAGTTTATACGCAAATCAATCATTGAACCTAATAAAATTCACTTTTATCAATTAAATAAACATCATTCAAATCATATTCTTATGGTTATAATATTATCTTTATAGCAAGTTATTTTTTGCATAATATGTATTTGTTTTTACTATTATTGCAGCTATATAGCAACGGAAAGATTAGCGGGTTGTTTAAAAACAGTTTATAATAAAGAGTATTTTAAGTAATTGAGATGCATTATAAAAATAGCGTTCAATGATTTGCTAATATGCTTTAAAAGTATTATAATTAAGCTAAATTTGATTAAACAGGGGACATGAGTGTTAAAAGCAATTTTTCGTTTGTCGAAAGGTAGATGGTTTTACGGCGCTGAACTTATTATAGATCTACTTATAGTGGCATTATCATATTATATTGGATTTAAGATACAGCGTCCAAATTTATTTGTAGAATCAACACAGGAATTGTATATATCTTTTATACTGATTTGTACTATATCTTTGCTTGTTTTTCTTGCCCTCAAACCATACAAATGCGGTAAAAAAATGTATATGCAGACCATGTTTAATCTCATAATTTCAGTTATACTTATTGCAGTATTCAGTATCATTATAGACTTCATGATAAAAGGAATAGGTGTTTGGCGCCGTACATTATTTTATGCTCTTATTATTCAAGTAAGCGCTTATGCTGTGTATAAATATTTTATTATTAAAATTCATAATAAAATCATAAAACCAAGAGATTGCATTATCATCGGAAAGGATTTAGATTATTCAATAAAGATTGCAGTCAAACTGGCAGAGTCTCAGGGTAATTTGTTCAATCTAAAGTATATCTTCAAACAAGACTCAGAAGGTTTGTATGAGCATCTTGATAGCAGTATTCAGATTTTTATTTGTTCATCATGCGACAGTGAGTATAAAACAGAATATATGGAATACTGCGCAGTAAATAATATAGACTGTACTGTTATTCCAAGTATGAGAGATTTGATAATAAACAGCGGAAAAGCAAACAACATAAACGATATGATGATGCTTGATTTGATTGTTAAGATGGACATTGAATCTAAATTAATTAAGCGTGTTATTGATCTTCTGATTTCAACAATTAGTATAATAATACTTTTACCGTTAATGATTATAATATACTTGCTTATCTATATACAGGACCGTAAGGACCCAATATATTCACAAATTAGGCTTGCGCGGGATAATAGAGAATTTAAGATATATAAGTTTAGATCTATGATAGTAGGTGCTGAAGAGCATACGGGCGCAGTATTAGCAACTGAGAATGACGAACGTATAACGAAGCTTGGTAAATTACTTCGTGCTTCTAGAATAGATGAGTTGCCCCAGCTTTTTAATGTATTTAAAGGGGAGATGAGCATTGTCGGACCAAGACCGGAACGTCCTGATTTAGCAAAAAAGATAATTAAGAAACTACCTGAGTTCAGATATCGAACACTTGTAAAACCAGGGCTTACGGGCTATGCTCAGGTACTTGGTAGGTATGATACTCAATTTAAGGATAAACTATTATTTGACCTTTATTATGTAAATAATTTCTCGCTGTTGCTTGACTTTAATATTATGTTTAACACTATTCGGATTTTGTTTACACCATCTATTACAAAAGGAGTCACTGAAGAATCAATAATAGATATAAGAGATATAATTAGGAGTAAAGGATATAAGATGAATGACAAGAAAGACAGAATAGAGTTTGAAAAAATGTAAAAGACATTAGAGGCGCTAATTTGAAATATAGAATAATTCATTTAATATTTAATAGCGGTTCTTCATATAAATTGCATTCAAACTATAGATTATGTTATTATCAAAAAAAGTAAGTTATATTTGAAGAACTACTATAAAAGGAGAGTTTTATTGAAAGCTATTATATTAGCCGGCGGTTCAGGTACGAGGCTTTGGCCGCTTAGTAGAAGCAGGTACCCAAAACAATTTATAAAATTGAAAACCATGAAATATTCATTATTTCAAATGACAATAGATAGGTGTTTGAGTTTTTGTAAACTTGAGGATATCTATGTTATGGCAAATAAGGAATATGAGTTTATCTTGAGAAATCAAATTGTGGAAATGGGTTATCCAGCAGATAAAATCAAAGTTCTTTTAGAACCCGTTGCAAAGAACACTCTACCTGCAATATATTATGCTGTAAGAGAAATTAATGATAACGGCAGCGATACTGCAGTAGTTTTACCAAGTGATCACTTAATAGATGACAATACAACCTTTGCAAATGATATTAAAAGGTGTGAATCTCTGACAAAAGAATATATATTTACTTTTGGGATTCGTCCAAATGAACCAGAAACTGGATATGGATATATAATGCCCGGTGAAAAAATGGGTAATGCTTTTAGAGTTGAAGAATTTAAGGAAAAACCAAACTTTGAAACTGCTAAGCAATATGTTGAAAAAGGTTATTTGTGGAACAGTGGAATGTTCATGTTTAATACAGATGTTTTTATTAAACAAGTTGATAAACACGCCAACGATGTAAGACAAGCCTTTGAAGATGCTAATGTTGAAGAGGCGTTTGAAAAAGCACCTAGTATTTCTATTGATTATGGATTGATGGAAAAAAGTGAGAGTATTGCAGTTTTGCCACTTGATATAATATGGGATGACCTTGGTAGTTTTTCTTCATTGTATGAGACTTATAATAATAAAAAAGACGATAACGGCAATGTAGTATTTGATAAACAAATAACTATTGAATCAAATGATAATTTGATTTATATTAATGAGGAAAAAATATGTGCGTTAGTTGGAGTAGATAATCTTGTAATTGTTGATGATGATGATGCATTGTTGATTTGTAATAAGGGAAAAACTCAAGAAGTAAAGCAAGTTGTTGATGTACTTAAAGAAAAGAAGGACCAGCGAGCTGATTTGCATCGAACAGAGTTTAGACCGTGGGGTTCATTTACTATACTAGAGTTCGGTGAATATTATAAAATTAAACGTATTTCTGTAATACCGAGTAAACAGTTAAGCTACCAAATGCATTTTCATAGAAGTGAACATTGGATTGTTGTTAGTGGAACAGCTACGATAACTGTTGATGATGAAAACTATTTAGTGCGTAGTGGAGAAAGTATCTTTATTAAAGCAGGTAGTAAACACAGAATGATGAATGAAGGCAAGATATCACTTGAAGTTATTGAAGTGCAATCTGGTTTATATCTTGGTGAAGATGATATAGTTAGATTTGAAGATGATTTCGGGAGATGCTAATGTACTGGTCTGACTGATAAATTAAAAATATAGTATTGATTTTTTGTTAGTTAGATATCATGGAGGAATATAATTGAACTTGAGAAGACAACTAAAAGCTGCCAAGCAAGCCACATTGCTTGCCGGCAAACAAATAATGAAAATATATGGTACAGATTTTGATGGCAGTATCGAAGTCAAAGCCGACAACAGTCCGCTGACAATTGCAGACAAAGCAGCAAACGATGTCATTGTAAATCTGTTAAAGGAGGAGTTTCCGGAAATATCGATACTTTCTGAAGAAAGCGCTCAAGACGAAACTCGATTTAATAGTGATTGGTGCTGGATTGTTGACCCGCTTGATGGAACTAAAGAGTTCATCAAAAGAAACGGAGAGTTTACTGTTAATATTGCATTGGTGTATAAAGGCAGGCCGGTGCTTGGCGTTGTTTATGTGCCTGCAAAAAAAATGCTATACTATGCACTAGTAGGGGCAGGAGCTTATAAGGAAGCTAAAGAAGAAGTAAGTAAAGTTAATGTATCTAGCAGAACTAAAGAGCTTATACTAGTCGGCAGCAAGTCCCATGAATCTGAGAAGCTACGAAAATTGATAGAAGAAAAGCGTAGATTAATCTCTGAAAAGATTTCTGCAGGTAGTTCATTAAAAGGAACAATGATTGCTGAGGGTACGGCAGATGTATACTATAGATTTGGTTATACCTGCGAATGGGATACTGCGGCGATGCATTGTATCGTTGAAGAAGCCGGAGGTATATTCAGACAGATGGATGGAAGCGAGATGACTTATAACAGAAAGAACAATTTAAATGAAAAAGGTTTTTATGTTGTGAACCGAAAAGAAAACATATGGGTTTAGATATATTTTAGGAGAAATTGATGAGAGAGATGACTCATTTAGACCAGCTGGAAGCTGAAGCAATCTACATACTGCGTGAGGTCGTCGCAGAATGCGAAAAGCCTGTTATGCTATATTCGATTGGCAAAGATAGCTCTGTTATGCTGCATCTTGCGATGAAGGCGTTTTACCCTGAAAAACCGCCGTTTCCGTTTATGCATATAGATACGACATGGAAGTTTCGTGAGATGATAGAGTTTCGTGAAAGACGTGCCAAGGAACTCGATATCGAAATGATCGTATATACGAACGAAGAGGGCGTAAAACAAGGCATCAATCCATTTGACCACGGTGCAGCATACACAGATATAATGAAAACTCAAGCTCTAAAAGCCGGTCTTGATAAATATGGGTTTACAGCGGCGTTCGGAGGCGGACGGCGTGATGAAGAAAAATCAAGAGCTAAGGAAAGGATTTTTTCTTTTAGAAACTCTGAACATGCTTGGGATCCTAAAAACCAGCGTCCGGAAATGTGGAAACTGTATAATACTCGTCTTAATAAGGGTGAGAGTATGCGTGTATTTCCGTTGTCTAACTGGACAGAAAAGGATATTTGGCAGTATATAAAACAGGAGAAAATAGAGATAGTACCGCTATATTTTGCGAAAGAACGCTCCTACATTGAACGTGAGGACAACATAATTTTGGTGGATGATGATAGACTTAAGATAGGAGAAGACGAAAAAGTAAAGCACGGAAGTATTCGCTTTAGAACGCTTGGGTGCTACCCTCTTACAGGAGGCTTTAGGTCTAAAGCTAGTACATTAGACGAGATAATAGAGGAAACGCTTGGAGCAGTCTCATCTGAGAGAACGACACGTGTTATCGATAACGAAGCAGAGGGCAGCATGGAGCGCCGTAAGAGAGAGGGGTACTTCTAGAATGAAAAGCTTACTTAAATTCATCACCTGCGGTTCTGTGGACGACGGGAAATCAACTCTTATTGGTCACATGCTGTATGATGCAAAGCTTCTGTATGCTGATCAGGAAAAGTCTCTTCTGCTCGACAGCAAGATAGGCAGCAACGACGGGGGGATAGACTATTCTCTGCTGCTCGACGGCTTGATGGCGGAGCGTGAGCAGGGTATTACTATAGACGTTGCATATCGGTATTTCACTTCATCTAAACGCAGCTTTATTGTTGCAGACTGCCCAGGGCACGAGCAGTACACTCGAAACATGGCGGTTGGTGCATCATTTGCTGACCTTGCTGTTATACTTGTGGATGCTTCAAAAGGTGTACTCACTCAGACACGCAGGCACGCTTTAATTTGCTCTATGATGGGCATAGAACATTTTGTTATCGCTGTAAACAAAATGGATTTAATAAACTACGATGAGCACCGCTTCGATGATATAAAGAGAGATATAAAATCACTCTGTGCCAACTTTGAACTAAGTTCATTAAAGATCATACCAGTTTCTGCTACGATTGGCGACAATGTTACAGAGCATTCAGAAAACACAGGATGGTATGAGGGGAAATCGCTGCTTGAGTATATAGAAGACATCGATGTTGATACTAAGGTGCTGTCCAAAGACTTTACGATGCCTGTCCAGCGTGTATGCCGCCCTAATCGCAACTTCAGAGGCTTTCAGGGGCAAATCGAGACGGGGAGTATCAAAGTCGGTGATGATATCACAGTTCTACCGAACAACGAGTGTGCTTATGTTTCAGAGCTTTATGTTACGGAAATAAAGACGAATGAAGCTTGTGCAGGACAGGCTGTAACGATTTGCCTTGATACAGAAATTGATGTTTCAAGGGGTTGCGTTATTGTGAGTGGAAAGCAGCCTGAGGTTTCTGATATGGTGACTTCAGACATTCAATGGATGGATAACGAACAACTGGTTACGGGAAGAAACTATTTATTGAAGTGCGGAACTAAAGTAGTGCCTGCGACAGTGATGAACATAAAGTACAAAATCGATATCAACACTGGTATGCATATTCCCGCTGACAAGCTTTTAAAAAACGAAATCGCATCTGTTGATATTGCTTTATCTGAAAAGATAGTTCTAGATAAATTTAAGAAAAACAAGTCGCTTGGTGGTTTTATATTGATGGACCGCATTAGCAACATGACGTCAGCGTGCGGAGTTATTGAGCATACATTGAGACGGTCTGAGAACGTTGTTTGGCACAAGACAGACATTACACGCAATGTGCGTGCAAAGCAGAAGGCGCAGAAGCCTTTGACGCTTTGGTTTTACAGGTCTTTCCGGCTCTGGTAAGTCTACGCTTGCTAACGAAGTTGAGAAAAGGCTTCATATTATGGGCAAGCATACTATGTTGCTTGATGGGGATAACGTTCGACATGGGCTTAATATGAACCTTGGGTTTAAAGAAAAGGATAGGGTTGAGAATATCAGGAGGATAGCCGAAGTTTCAAAACTGATGAACGATGCCGGACTTATAGCGCTGACTTCGTTTATTTCTCCGTATGCAAAGGACAGGGATAATGCCCGTAAAGTAATTGGAGACGAATATATCGAAATATATGTGTCTACTCCGCTAGAAGTGTGTGAAGACCGCGATGTTAAAGGGCTTTATGCAAAAGCAAGAGCAGGGGATATACCTAACTTTACAGGTATTTCAAGCCCCTATGAAGCACCAGAGAATGCTGAAATCGAGATAGATACGACTGATATCAGCCTTGAAGAGGCTGCGGAGTATGTAATGGAGCAGTTGAAAAAGTATATGTAGATACAGGGAGATTATGAAAAGAATTTGTGTTGATATTCAATCAGTTTTAAAAATGAGGACCGGTATTGGCTGGTATACATATGAAACATCAAAACGTATTGCGGAATTTAACAGAGATTTCGAAGTTTTTGGACTTGCATTTGACTTTATGAATCGTAATTCTTCGAAAGATATTTCTAATGATTTAGATTTTGACAAAGTTGAAATTTTTACAAAAGTACCTGCTAGGATATATAAGTTATTATGGAATTTAATACCTATAAAATATGATAGTATCTTTTCTGCTGGCGATGTATATCATTTTAATAATTACATTGTTCCGCCAATGGGTAATAAGAGTAAAGTAATAATAAATATCTATGATATGGTGTATAAGCAATATCCGAACACAATGAAAAAATCAAATTTATATTTTTTGAATAGGGATATAGCAAGGTCGGCAAACAGGGCAGATATTATTATTACTATATCAGAGAGTTCAAAAAAAGACATTATAAAATTTCTCAATGTTAGTAAATCAAAGATAAGGATTATTCCACCTGGTGTAGATTCAGAATTCTTTCAAAAAGGATTGAACCCAAGCAATGAGATAAAAAGAAGCATGATTGAAAGATATAATCTACCTACTGACTATTTTTTGTACCTAGGCACTTTAGAACCACGAAAGAATATTATTACAGTTTTAAAAGCATATTCAAAACTAGCTAGAGATATAAAGAAAAAATATAAGCTTGTTCTTTGTGGTAGTAAAGGTTGGAAATATAAAGATATATTTGATGAAATAGATAGGTTAGGAATTGCTGAGAATATATTGTTTACAGGGTATGTTGATGAAATCGATAAACCTTTTATCTATGGAATGGCAAGAGTTTTTTTATTTCCATCTCTGTACGAAGGTTTCGGGATACCGATTGTAGAATCAATGGCTAGCGGAGTTCCGGTAATAACAAGTAATACAGCATCAATGCCTGAAGCGGGAGGTAAAGCTGCAATATATATTGAACCAAATGATTATCTTTCAATGGCTAAGAATATTGAAAAATTAGTATTAGATGAGGATTTTCATAGCGAAAAGAAAAAAGAGAGTATACTTCAAGCCGGGAATTTCTCGTGGAGCAAAGCAGCAATACAGACGATGGAAGTATATAAGGAATTACTAAGTTAAGGATAAAAATGCTAATTGTAAATAAAATGTATACACCGGAAATAGGTGGAATTGAGAACGTTGTAGAACAGATTGCTAAAATCAATGCTGATGATAAAAAGAGAACCACAGTAATAGTATTCAATAAAACAAAGGATAAAGTAGTTGAAAGCAATAATAATATCTGTGTTATTAGATTAGGTAGTATTATTGCAAAAAATTCAATAAGATGGTCTTTTCAATATAAAAGAGAATTGATTAAGCAAATAAAATTACATGATACAATAGTATATAATTATCCTTCTTTCCAGCCGGAGTTTTATAAGAAAGGATATGGAGTTAAGAATAAAATAGTATTTTATCATGCCGACAATACAAGATATAAGTTTTTAGGTAAATTATATCAAGCAATTATTTGTAAGAGGTTTTTTACAAAATGCAAACATTATAATTGTTTCAAATCCCAATATTATTAATTCATCTCAAGTGTTAAGGAAGTATAGGCATAAATGTAAAGTTATTTCCTATGGAATAGATACGGATTTATTTAAATACTCAGTTAATAATTACAGGAGCACAATTCTCCAACATTTTGAATCTAATAGCGCTAAACTAATACTATTTGTAGGTAGGCTCATTAGATATAAGGATTTTTATATCTACTTAAAGCTATTAATAACCTACCGGAGGATTTCAAATTAGTTGTTGTTTCATCAAGTAGTTTTGACAGAAATATTAATAAGTACGTCAGAGATAACAAGTTAGAAAATAGACTCGTTCACTATAAAATGTTTCTCTAAATCAGCTTCCAAGCTTTTATAGTGCGTGTGATGTTTTAGCAATGCCCTCTACAGATAGAGCAGAAGCATTTGGCTTAGTTGCAGTTGAGGCAATGGCATGCGGGCTACCTGTAATAAGCACAGAACTTGGTACAGGAACCAGCTATCATAATATTGATGGGAAAACGGGGTGTGTCGTTCAACCAAAAGATGTAAATTTATTAATTGAGAGTATTAAGGAAATATGTTATAATCCTGAAAGATATAGTAGAAATATTATCAGAGAGAGAGCCTTAGATTTTTCATTGCAAAAGTTTAAGGCGTTATGGCTTCAAACCATTAGCAGATTAGAAAAAGTAGAGTAAAGAGGACTTCCGGTGATTAAGGCGATTGTTTACGTTATAAAAGAACATTCTAATAATATAAAGCGAATAGCGATAATGTCTTTTGAACATACTAAAAAACAAACTATTCGCACATCACTTGGCTTTTGGTGGACGGTAATTAGAGATATAGTATATATTTTTTGTTTAGTTGGTTTTCGATATTTAATTTCCGGTAATAAAGAAGTTGAAGGTATGCATTTTGTTGTATACTTAATATTAGGATTAATTCCATGGTTCTTTATGAATGAAGTGATAAACGGAGCTGTAAATGCATACCAAATGAATTCTCCTATCGTAAAGGGGATACCGTTTCCGATTACAACTCTATCTACAATTGAAGTTACGGCGATTTTCTTAAGGAGATCTTTCACAATATTGTTTTGTTTTATAGTTTTAGCAATTTTTGAAGACCTTTCTCATATAAACTATTTACTTTTATTGTTTTACTTTATTGTAATGTATGTTTTAATGGTTGCTTATAATTTTGTTTTCAGCGCTTTTGTTGCGATATCAAAAGACTTTTCTCAATTATACTCTACGATTACCAGAGTATTGATGTTTTTTTTACCAATACTTTGGAGCTTTGAAAGAGTGCAGGATAATGCAATTATTAGTAATGCATTAAAGTTACTTCCTTTTAGCTATATAATTACAGGATTTAGACAGGCATTTATGGCAAGTTCTCCACCGACCTTACTACATAACATATTTTTTTGGTCTGTTTTTATAGCTTTATTTATCGGTGGATGTAGGATTCAATATAAATTCAGAAAGCATTATGCCGATTTTATGTAGGAGCGTTTATGAGTACACCTGTTATTGAATTTGAAAAAAATAACAAAAGAGTATTATCTATTTGACAAGGATTACCAAGTTTTAAAATGGTTAATAAACAATAAATCTAAGGCAGAAAGAAGAATAGTTTTAGACAATATATCTTTTTTATAAACCATGGTGAGGTTGTAGGTATCATTGGTAAAAACGGTGCTGGCAAAACTACAATCATGAACCTCATACAGTCAACTACTTTTCCAACTAGTGGTAATATTTCAGTAAATGGGGTCATAGGGTCATTCATTAACCTAGGTGTAGGTTTTTTTCAAGACTTTACAGGGAGAGAGAATGTATATTACAAATCTATGCTGATGGGGATAAACAAGTCGGCAGTTAATGTTTTTTTAGAATGAGATAATCAATTTTGTTGATATAGGTGATTATTTTGATATGCCATTAAAAACGTATTCAAGCGGAATGAAGGCAAGGCTGGGTTTTGCTATTTCTATTTTCACTAAACCTGATATTATTTTATTAGATGAAGTTTTTTCAGTTGGAGATGCGAATTTTAAAAATAAGTCATCTAAAAAGATGATAGAGTTGATGGATTCAGGGAAAACAGTAATTATCACTTCACATAGTGAAAACCAGATAAAGAGTCTTTGTTCAAGGGTTATATATATTAAAGATGGGAAAATTAAATTTGATGGAGACGTGAAAAAAGGCTTAGAAATTTATAAAAAAGGAGTTTAATTATGGCTAAAAGCAATTACAAGAAAATGGCTATAAAGAAAGATATACTAAACACAATGAAATCTGATATTGAAGAGATTAAAAATGAAGTTCAAGATGTAGATGATTATTTGATTGCTTTGTCTGAGGAGAGTAACATAATAAAAAATTTAAGTGAAGCGCCTCTATATAAAAATGTATTACAAGGCAACAAATTAAACGTCTTTATTAAAAGATTGATACGCAAGCTAACGTACTGGTTTATTAGTCCAATAGTAATTTCGCAAAACACATATAACAAGAGGATGATTACATTAAATGACACAGTCATTCGATTACTGCAATTATATAAGGATAAACTCGCCCTTTATGAGACTGAATTATCTAAGTTAAGAAATATTCAAAATAAAATTGATGAATTGGATACTTTTGATAAACAAATTTCAGGATTATCCGATAGAAGAGAGCAAAAAAAAGAGATAAATTACTTAGATTTTGAAAATAGATTTCGTGGAAGTACTGAAGAAATTAAGGCAAGAGTAGAAAGATATTTTGACTATTTTCAAACGGACGATTACATATTAGATATTGGCTGTGGCAGAGGAGAGCTATTGGAGTTAGCCGAAAACCATAGTATACGAGCTAAAGGAATAGATATTTATGAACCTTTCTACAAACTATGTAAGAAGAAGGGGCTTAACGTTGAATTAGTAGATGGATTAAATTATTTAAATACTTGCAAAAATGATACTTATGATGGAATAGTTTCTATACATGTAATTGAACACTTATCCAGCACTTATCTTATTGATCTAATAAAAGCTTGCAATGATAAGCTAAAAAACGGTGGCAAGATAATACTTGAAACGCCAAATCCGAAGTCTGTTTACACTTTAACAAATACTTTTTATATTGATATGGGTCATACTAAGCCTGTTCATCCTGAGACTTTGAAATACTTGCTAAATGAGTTTGGATTTGAAATTATTAAAGAAGATTATCCGGAATATGCAAGAGTTAATGATGGAATTTTTAAATATCAAGAAAACATGAGTTTGGAATTCAACAAAAAAATAGACTTTCTCAACAACTTATTATATGCTTCTCAAGATTATGCAATAATTGCTAAAAAGGTGGCAGATATATGAAAAAGACAGTAGCAATCTTGTTCCCACAAGTACCATTTATAAGAGGAGGTGCTGAAAACTTAGTTGAAACATTAAAAAGTCAATTGAATAAGCATGGATTTAATGCAGAGATAGTTTCGCTACCATATAAATGGTATCCATTCGAGGAATATTATAACCAAATGTTAATGTGGAGAAGCTTAGATATATTAGAGTCAAATGGTAGTAAAATAGACTATGTAATAGGTACAAAATTTCCGTCTTATTTTGCGAAGCATCCTCGAAAAATATTATGGCTAATACATCAGCAAAGAAGTGCTTATGATCTTATTAATAGTGAGTATAGCCAGTTCAAAGACATGCCGGAGGAGACTAAAAAATTTCGTGAGTTAGATTCAAAAATGATCAATGAATCTAGAAAAATATTTACTATTTCGAAAAATGTTACTGATAGATTAGAAAAATATAATCATATCGATTCAGAGGTGTTATACCAGCCCTCCAAAGCTTGCGGAAAAGCTTTTTTGTAATCAGTTTGATAACTATATTTTTACTGTAAGTAGACTTAATAAATTAAAAAGGATTGATTTACTGATTGAAGCTATGAGATTTACTAATAAAGAAATAAAATGTATAATTGGAGGTACAGGTGAAGAGAAAGAATATTTAGAACGAAAGGTTGGAGAATATAATTTAGCCAATAGGATTAAGTTGATTGGATTTGTTTCTGACCAAAAACTTATTGAATTATATTCTAATGCATTAGGAGTTTATTTTGCGCCATATGATGAAGACTACGGATATGTTACACTAGAAGCTTTATTGTGGAGTGGGTGCGCGTGGATGTGGTGGGCATACTGATGATGGTGCTGCTTCCCGAATTGGGATTGCTTGATGCCGGCGATGCCTTCCGGGGTCTCAGCAGCAACGCGGTCATCGCCATCATCGGTGTCATGATCATCAGCTACGGTCTGAACCGGGCGGGTCTGGTGAGTCGAATGATTCAACCGGTGATGCCGCTGGTTCGGAAGAACGCTTCCAGACTCGTCATGGTCTTTTCGTCCATGATCGCAGCGGTGTCGAGCGTCATGCAAAATACCGGCGCCGCCGTGCTGTTCCTGCCGGCCATTCGCTTAACCGCAACCCACAAGTTGAAGGTCCCCCATCTCCCGCGTTTTGATGCCATCGGCATGGCGGCCATACTTGGCGGAACCCTGACCATGATCGGAACAAGCCCCTTGATCCTGCTCAACGACATCCTGCCTCCGGGAATGCCCAAGTTCGGCTTTCTGGAACTGACACCCATCGGCCTGGCCCTTGTCATCGGCGGAATCGTCTACCTCTCCACGGGGGGCATGCGCATGCTTGACCGGATTTCCCGTGATCGGAGCGATGATAAAGGGG
>CAXXXL010000004.1:0-25901 GCA_963666505.2 Christensenellaceae bacterium
GTCAAAGTGCTGTGGGATAACGAGGAACTGCAGACACTGATAAAAGAAATATACAACAGCGGGGGAGTAGCAGCAGCAATATGCCTGGCGCCTCTTACACTTGCGCAGGCCGGTGTGCTGGAAAGCGGCAGTTCTGCATGCTGGTATAGTGATAACGATATAAACAGTAGGATGAGCGAACTTGGCATAACAGATTCAGCGCAGGATGTAACGATATCCGGCAGAGTGATTACCGGCAACGGTCCAAACGCAGCGCAAGAGTTTGCGGATGAAGTTGCGGCTGCGCTAAAAGCGACTGGTTGAAAAGCCGGGCAAACTGCTTGCTTGACACATGATGCACGAGCATGATAAACTCATGTGGTTAAAAGGGAGTAGCATCCTGATGTAAAGGTTGCGACGTCCGTCATCACGCTGTAGCATACAGCCGGACACGTATAATAGCGAGACTTTTGATGCTTATTTGCATTAAAGTCTTTTTTTCTGGAGGAAGCTATGTTTTGGACAGTTGTACTATTCATAATAGGTCTGGCGATAATAATTAAGGGCGGTGACTGGTTCGTTGAAGCCGCAGTCTGGCTAGCGGAAATTACCGGTGTGCCAAAACTGCTCATCGGCGCTACTATAGTGTCACTTGCTACGACCCTGCCGGAACTCTTCGTATCGTTGTTTGCCGTAACGGGAGGCTCGCAGGCTCTGGGTATCGGCAATGCAGTTGGTTCTGTAATATGCAATACCGGACTCATTCTAGCAATTTCTATCTCAATTAGACCTTCCACTATAGAAAAAGAACTTTTCTTTAAAAAAGCGGCAATAATGGTGCTTTCGCTTGCAGCGCTGTTTGTTTTCGGGCTAGACGGCACTCTTTCACGTCTAGAGACTATCCCGTTGTTTGTGCTTCTTGGCTTGTTTATATTCATGAACATCAAACATGCAAGACGAAGCATGTTAGAAGCGCAGAAGCAGGTCAGGCACATTGATACCAAGCCAAAATCTTCGCTTATAAATGTAGTGAAATTTATACTGGGCACAGCAGGAATAGTGATAGGCGCTCAACTTCTGGTTAACAACGGAGTAAAGATAGCGGCAGCACTAGGCGTATCCGAAGGTATAATAGGTGTCTCGGTCATAGCAATCGGAACATCCCTGCCAGAGCTTGTAACCACGCTTACGGCTCTGCGCAAAAAAGAAACTTCGCTCGGTATAGGGAATATATTAGGTGCGAACATACTCAACATCACACTGATACTGTCAATATGCGGCCTTATCGCTCCAAAGGGTCTGTCTATCGGAGAAGAAATGATGAGCTTCGGCGCTAAAAGCATATCAAGGACGCTGTTTGTAGACACTCCGGTTGCAGCGCTTCTTTTTGCCCTGCTGATTATCGTCCCTGTTTTGCTGAAAGGCAAATTAAAAAGACTGCAGGGCATATTAATGCTTGCAGTCTATGTTGGTTTCATTGCACTTCTTGTTATAAAAGCCTAGACGACTTCTGTGCCGCTTTGCTTTGCGGCAGCAAGTATATCCTCAGGGAGATTTCCGTCAGAAATAAGTATGTCGACATCATCGAGCGTACCAAAAGTATACGGAAGGCTCTTGTCCACCTTTGAAGAATCCATAAGCATAATAATATTTGAAGCACTTTTAAGGACTTCTTTTTTTAGTTCACACTCAGAATACGTACCGCTGGTAAAGCCGTTCTGTAGGGAAAACCCGCTGGAGGCCATGAACGCAGTGTCGATATTTACGCCGGATAAAAACATATTTGCGTTAATTCCTGAGACTGACAGTGTGTTCCTGCCAAGCTGTCCGCCGATTACAGTAACATTAGGCTTTGCGTTCTTTATAAGCTCAAGAGCGATATTCGGACCGCTCGTAAGTATTGAGAAATAATCGTCCGGTATCTCCTTGGCAAAAAGCATAAGTGTCGTGCCGGAATCAAGATAAAGCGATCTGCCGCTTTCTATATATTTTGCTGCTTTCTTGGCAATCTCCTTCTTGGCAGACGTATTATCAAGTGCTCTTCTTGAATAAAGGTCTTCAGCAGACATGGAAAGCCGGGATAGCGCAACTGCACCTCCACGTGTACGCTTTACATAGCCGGTGTCCTCAAGATACTTAAGGTCACGCCGCAGCGTCATGCTTGAACAGTCGGGGAAAGTAACCTCAAGGTCTTTTAGCAGCACTTCGCCTTTTGTATTAAGCAGTTCTTTTATAATCTCTCTTCGTTCAATATTCACATCAGCCACTCCAAACTTAAGTTTATTCCCGGAATCCCGTTCAAGCTGTCATAGCCGGGGGCGTTTACATTAATATATCACTTTGTAACAAAGATTACAATACAAAGCGGTTATAAATAACACTATATGTGAATTTTGTTCAAAGGATGGTGTGTATATTCTGTAAGTTTTAGTGTATAATCATTGCATGAACGAATATGAAAGTTATATGAAGCTTGCTCTTACACAGGCTCAGAAAGCTAAAACTAAAGACGAAGTGCCTGTAGGCGCAGTTATTGTACACAGAGGCAAAGTCATAGCAGAAGCATATAACCAGCGTGAATCAAAAAAAGACCCGCTTGGGCATGCTGAAATATATGCAATAAGCAAAGCTGCAAAAAAACTTGGCGGCTGGCGTTTGCATGGCTGCACGTTGGTCGTAACTCTGGAGCCGTGCCCGATGTGTGCCGGAGCTATTATAAACGCACGTATAGATAAAGTCGTTTTCGGTGCACTCGACCCAAAGGCAGGCGCATTCGGATCGCTCTACAACCTTGCGGAAGGCAAACTAAACCATAAACCGGTAATAGTTGGCGGAGTTCTCGAAAAGGAATGCGCAGAGCAGATCTCTTCCTATTTCAAAGAAAAAAGGAAAATTGCGAAAGTATAGAAAAGAATAGCAATAAACAGATAAATAACACAGTATTTCTGTTTCGTTATTAATTTTTCTGTTTATTTATAAGTGGCTAAATCGTATAGCTGTCTTTTTATTGTAAAATCGAGGTATATATGAAAATAATTACTAAACTTAAAAAGAAAAAGGGTTTCACGATAATCGAGTTGCTCTGCGCAATAGCTATTATCGGCATGCTTGCTGCACTTGCAATACCGCAGTTTTCATTTGTCAGAGAAAGCGCCAAGAAAGCAGCTACAGTATCGAATGCACGAACTTCAGTCAGCACAATAATAGGACTTACAGCATTATATGAAAAAGAAGACTGGTACGCACCAAGAAACAGCGGCGACTCATATGACTATTCTTCTTCAACTATGAGCAACTATCTTGAAAAACTTTTAGAAGCCGGAGAAGAAGGCTCAAACAACCACTCATATATAAACCAATACAGCGGAAGTGAAGTAATACTCAACTGGTCATCATCTATTTCAGGAACAGGAGAAGACCCTGCAGTGTTCATAACTAACACTTCAACATACTCATATACAAACAGCAACTCATCGAACATGTCTCAGCTCAAGGGTTCTGTTATTGTTTATTTTGATACTGAGGAAACGGGAGAAGGGTTGACGACAGACCACATAGAGGTATATTATACTGACGAAACCGGTTTAAAATGCGATAGACCATTTATAATAGTAATGTAAAACAAAAAAGTCCTGCTAAGATGCAGGACTTTTTTTGCTTCTTCAAAACCCTAGAAATCCAATGTTGCAAAGTAATCATCCGGTGTTTCTGCACGTCTTATCTGTGAAAAGCTGCCGTCACTGTGCAGAAGTATTTCCGCAGATCTGAGCTTTCCGTTATAATTATAACCCATCGCAAACCCATGCGCACCGGTGTCGTGAATGACGATGATGTCGCCTACTTTGATTTCGGGAAGCATGCGGTCTATTGCGAATTTATCGTTGTTCTCACAAAGCCCGCCGGTAACATCATACATATGATCACGATGCTCGTTTTCCTTGCCCATAACAGTGATGTGATGGTAAGCGCCGTACATAGCCGGCCTAAGCAGGTTTACAGCACAGGCGTCAAGACCTACATACTGCTTGTAGATATCTTTCTTGTGCAGAACAGTGCTGACAAGATGTCCAAAGGGCGCAAGCACATATCGGCCAAGCTCTGTATAAATCGCAACGTCACCCATTCCTGCCGGTACTAGTATCTCTTCGTAAGCCTTTCTGACACCCTGACCTATCTTGGTTATATCAGCTTTGTCTTGATCAGGAAGATAGGGTATACCAATGCCTCCGGAAAGGTTAATGAATTTTATATCAGCACCAGTTTTCTCATTAAGCTTGACGGCACGCTTAAATAGTACCTTAGCAAGCTCGGGATAATACTCATTGGTTGTTGTGTTGCTTGCAAGGAATGCGTGCAGTCCGAAATACTTTACTCCGTTTTTCTTCATCTTCTTATATGCATCATACATCTGACGCTTGGTAAGGCCATACTTTGCCTCTTCGGGCGTGTCCATGATAGCGTTGTTTATGTTAAAAGTTCCGCCCGGGTTATATCTGCAGCTTGCGGTTTCAGGCAGAGGCATCTTCTTCATAAAAAAGTCGATATGCGTTATGTCGTCAAAGTTGATGATAGCACCCAGCTTGCTAGCGTAAAAAAAATCTTCCATAGGCGTAACGTTGGATGAGAACATGATATCGCTGCCGGAAAATCCTATCTTCTCCGACATCATAAGCTCCGTCATAGAAGAGCAGTCAACGCCGAAACCCTCTTCTTTTAGTATCTTAAGTATATGCGGATTCGGGCAGGCCTTCACTGCAAAATACTCCTTAAAGCCTTTGTTCCAGGCAAACGCCTCTTTAAACTCCCTGGCATTTTCACGTATCCCTTTTTCATCATATATATGAAACGGGGTGGGGAACTGCTTTATTATTTCTTCAAGTTTTTCCTTGCTTACAAATGTAGTCTTCATATTATTACTCCGTAAATTTATTTTCCAGCCGTGCTTTGACGGCTTTTTAACTCTGTTAATGTCATCTCGTTTCTTATAGAATCTTTTATAAGTTCAACGAGGTTTTTCTTTTCGGAATAAAGACATGTCGGACCTTCAAAGTCACCTGTCAGCACCCTTGAAGAATCAGATATGATACGGATCTGTCCCGGCGGCTCGTCAGCGATGAATTCGGAAGCGCCCTTTATACCCGTCTTCCTGTCTGTTATAATAACCACTTTGATGTTTTCAGAGGAAAGCATAGCAAGTTGTTCGTCAAATCGTTCAAGCACTTCGTAAACTGCGCTGATATAGATACGCTTTTTTGTGCCTTCTATAATATTACTTATCTTGTCTTTAATATGCTCTGTGCCTTTAATGGTTATATATTCGGGTACATTATCACTGCCGGATATTATGAGCGACTCAAGCTCTTCACCTGCATTTTTTAGCGCCCTTATTCTGTTAGAACAAAATTCACCAACGCTCAGCGGACTGTAAAGCTTGGATTCACCGTCCACGACATATGCACACCCTTTGTCAACCAGTGAAGAAAGACAAGTATATGTATTGGAACGTGAAATTCCGGTTATCTTAGCAATTTGATATCCGTTAAGGCTGCCGTTAGTTAAAAGCGTATGATATATGGAAGCTTCATTGCTGGTCAGATTAAACTGCATAAGCAACTCAATTTCTCTCATTTTAAACGACCTCACACATTAGTATTCCTACAAAGAAATACTATAGCATCACATAAGACCTTTTGTCAACATTATTAGAGCATTTAGTGGCATAATACAGTCTAAATATTGTTGCTGTACAATAATAAGGGTGTTATACTAAAATCATAAAATGAAAGGGGCAGTAGTATGAAAATAGTAAAAGAATTCAAAGAATTCATAAGCAAGGGTAGCGTGCTGGATCTCGCAGTCGGTATAATAATCGGCGGCGCTTTCAAAGCTATAGTTACTTCATTTGTACAGGATATACTCATGCCGTTCATATCTCTTGTAATAGGCAATATAAACATTGCGGCGCTTAAAGTAGTGCTTAAAGAGGCCTCGGGAGACACTCCGGAGCTTGCGCTTAATTACGGATTGTTCATTCAGGGCGTTATAGACTTCATAATAATTGCTTTTGTTATATTCATGATCGTAAAACTTGTCAACAGGGCAAGACGCAAGAAAGAAGAGCCCCAGGAAGAGCCGCCGCAAGAACCGGAGCCAACCAAGGAAGAGCTGCTGCTCACCGAGATAAGAGACCTTCTAAAGGAAAAATAGAGGTGTAAAATGCAGGATTGGAACTTCAGTAAGTATTCTCGGGAAACCGCAATGGAACTTAGCTGTTTTCTACCCGATAATATTTTTGACGCTCATGCACATCCGGGCAAAAAGTCCATGTGTGATACAGAAAGAATAGCTGCTTTAAAAGAACTCCCGGAAGATATCGGGGTAAGCGCATGGAGAGAATTCACTTCAATGATGACGGGCAAAGAGCGACTAAAAGGCGGGCTGTTTTTTGCACTGCCGCTGTTTGCGGAGGACGCAGACACAAGAATTGCATGCCTTGATGCTAATGCTTCGCTTATATCAGAGTTTTCTTCGTCCGGCGAAGAAAAAAGTCGCTGCAGTCTTCTTGTTTCGCCTTTGATGCAGCCGGAAGATGTCGAAGAGTATCTGAAAACTGGACAGGTAGCAGGCTTCAAACCATATATGAATCTTGCCCCTGGCTGTGATATAAATTCGGATATATTCGATTTTGTGCCGAAATGGTCGCTACAGCTGGCAAACGAAAATGAGCTTGTCGTAACTCTTCATATTCAAAAATATGCTGCGCTTAATGACCCGGCTAACATAAAACAGATTCATGAAATATGTGCAGACTTTCCGAGATTAAAGCTTATTCTTGCGCACTGCGGCTGCAGCTTCAATGTGTACAACACCTTAAAAGGCGCCGTTCACTATACTGACATAGATAATTTATACTTTGATACATCGGCTGTATGCGAAAGTATTGCGCTGACACATATACTGAGGCTTTTTCCCAAGGAGAAGTTTATGTGGGGGACAGACTTTCCTATTTCAGTGAGAAACGGAAGATTTGTAGGTCTTGGCAACGGCGTATTCTCTCTGCAGAACAATACCGTTCAGGGCGGCAGATTGCCGGAAAATTTATTGCTTATGTGTCACGGGTTGGAAAGCCTGCGCGCTTTCATATTTGCAGCAATAGAAGCAGGCCTTAGTGATAAACAAGTGGAAGATATCTTCTTTAATAATGCAGTAGAGCTGCTGAAGTTATAAAATGGCAAATCAAGAAGTAGTTATAGTGCCTGCTGAAAAGTGCATGGCATACAATATTGCAAAAACGCATATTAAATCAAGTCAGACTGCATATAAAGGAATAATTCCTGACGAATTTTTAGAAAGTATGCCTGTAGAAGCTCGTGCAAAGAGTTACAAGTTCGGCGATGATATTGGTAAAAATGATTTCTTCTTTGCTGTGAAGATTGACGAATCTATAGCCGGCCTGTTATATCTGTGTAAATATCGCGGAGAATCCCGGGATGACACAGGAGAAATTGGCGGTATATATCTTTCGCCGGAATGCTGGCACAAAGGATAAGGAAAAAAGATGATGGATTTTTCAATTGATTTTCTGAAAAACAAAGGATATAACACAATCAAAATATGGGTTCTTGAACAAAACAAAAACGCTATAGACTTCTATAAGAGATTCGGTTTCTCTTTCGATGGTACAGAAAAAATATCTAAGCTTGGAACAAGTCTGCTAACTGTTCGATATTCAGCAGTACTAAAATAAACATCGTATAAAACAATTGACATAACTTAGTAATTGCATTAGTATGCCTATAAAGGAACACTAATGATACGGAGGTCAATATGTTTGATATCAAAAAAGTAGGCAGTGATAATACCGAAGAATTTGCAGAGCTAAGAAGCGCTGTTCTAATGGAAATAAACGGTTTGTCTGAACCGGCAGAGAAACAAAACTTCATGGATGAGAACTTAGCTTTTTTAAAGCAGAGCATACCATCCGGCAAATTCATTGCCTTTATGGCTTTTGATGGAGATAAAATTGTTTCTGCATGCGCAGCTTCATTATTCAGAATAGCACCGTGCAAATCAGTTCCCAATGGAAAAGTAGGCTGTATACAAAACATGTACACATTCAAAGAATACCGAAGACAGGGTATAGCATCAATACTGCTTGAGAAAACAATAGAAGAGGCTAAGGAAAAAGGATGCTCAAAAATAACTTTAAATGCAACGAAAATGGGACGTCCGCTTTACGAAAAATTTGGGTTTACCGAATCAAAAGATGAAATGGAAATGCTAATTTAGCGACTTCAATTTGTGACATTGGTCACAGACTTTTCCTCCGTTTTTATATATTATATAAATGTACCATAATGCTTAAGATGTTTTGCTAAAAGCGGGGTGACTCAAATGAAAAGAAAAGAGTTGATTACGGTAACAGGCATGTCTTGTGCAGTCTGTGCCGGGACAATAGAAAAAGTGCTTGGCGCTGAAGAAGGAGTTTCAAGCGCAGTAGTAAATCTGACAACGGAAAAAGCTGTGGTCGAGTTCGACGACAGCCTTATTTCTCTTGAAGATATCTACGGAAAAATCGAAGCACAGGGATATGGCGTTGTAAAAAAAAGTACTGAAGATGAAAACAGCGAAAATAAAGTAACGATTAATATAGAGGGAATGACGTGTGCAGCTTGTTCTGCGAAGATCGACAAAGCGCTCAACGAGCAGGAGGGCGTTACACAAGCTTCGGTCAACCTCACGACAGAGAAAGCCATTGTTAGCTTCGATAAAGATAAGATCAGGGTGTCACAAATGACACAGCTTATCGATTCGCTCGGATATAAAGCTTCAGTCACAGGTGATGAAACGTATGAAGAAGACGCTAAGCGAAAGAGAAAAGAGATAAAAAAACTGCGGATAGAACTTATTGCTTCAATCATTCTGAGTTCTCCTTTACTGCTTGGAATGATATTGATGTTGTTCAATGTTGACGTACCGCTGCTGCACAACGAATACTTCCAGCTTGCCGTAGCGACGCCGGTACAGTTTGTTATAGGCTTTAAGTTTTACCGAAACGCTTTCTATGCACTCAAATCAAAGAGTGCAAACATGGACGTTCTTATTGCTATGGGCACTTCAGCGGCATATTTCTACAGCCTGTACAACGTGTTCTTCCAAAAAGTCGCTGACGGTGCAATGAAAGATCTATACTTCGAATCAGCTGCTGTCATTATAACGTTGATACTTCTCGGTAAATATTTCGAGGCGATCGCAAAGGGAAGAACATCTGAAGCAATCAAAAAGCTTTTCGGCTTGCAGGCTAAAACAGCAAGGATAATCGTTGACGGACAGGAGAAAGATATACCGATAGAAGATGTTCAGGTTGGCGATATAATTATTGTGCGACCGGGGGAGAAGATACCGGTAGACGGCGTGATAACAAAGGGCGCTTCTTCGATAGACGAGTCTATGCTGACTGGTGAAAGCATACCCGTAGATAAAGCGATAGGTGATACTGTCGTCGGCGCTTCGATAAACAAGCTGGGAACATTCAGGTTCAAAGCGACCAAGATAGGTAAAGATACAATGCTTTCTCAGATCATCAGAATGGTGGAAGACGCACAGGGCTCAAAAGCACCGATACAAAAAATAGCGGATAAAGTATCGGGAATTTTCGTTCCCGTCGTAATTGGAATTGCAGCGCTGACGTTTATAATTTGGTACTTCCTTGTAAAAGATGCCGGCAGCGGTTTTACGAGCATGGTGGCCGTTCTTGTTATAGCGTGCCCGTGCGCTCTTGGCTTGGCTACTCCAACGGCTATAATGGTCGGCACAGACAAAGGCGCAGAGAACGGAATTCTGATAAAGGGCGGAGAGCACCTAGAGCGTGCTTTCAAGATAGATACAGTAGTGCTCGATAAGACCGGGACAATAACAAAAGGCAGGCCGGAACTTACAGACATCGTAGCTTTCGATGGAATAAGCGGGAATGAAGTATTAGGGATGGCAGCATCTGCCGAAAAGAATTCAGAGCACCCGCTGGCTGCAGCAATTCTTGAAAAGGGTATTGAGCAGCTAGGCAGCATTGATGACGCAGACAGCTTTGAAGCTGTTCCGGGAAAAGGAGTCAAAGCAGCTATAGGCCCAGATGAGATATTGATAGGAACAGACAAGCTGCTCTTTGAGAGCGGGGTTGATATAGCCAAAGCCGATAAGGAAATGTGCAGGCTGGAAAGCGAAGGCAAAACCACGATGTTAGTTAGCAGAAACGGGAAACTTGCAGGCATAATAGCGGTTGCAGACACAATCAAACCAAGCTCAAAAGAGGCTATAAAAGAGCTCAATGACCTTGGAATTGAAGTATATATGCTGACGGGAGACAATAAAACGACAGCACAGGCAATAGCTAAACAGGTTGGCATAAATCACGTTATTGCTGAAGTCCTTCCAGGCAGCAAGTCGGACGAGATAAGAAAACTGCGTGAATCCGGCCGGGTTGTTGCCATGGTCGGTGATGGTATCAACGACGCTCCGGCGCTTGCTTCAGCCGATACTGGCATGGCTATGGGTACA
Organism: Christensenellaceae bacterium; assembly: GCA_963666505.2. Taxonomy (GTDB): domain Bacteria; phylum Bacillota; class Clostridia; order Christensenellales; family SZUA-584; genus JABGQS01. The sequence goes on from CAXXXL010000004.1 coordinate 10,534, forward strand.
GGCACAGACGTTGCTATGGAAGCAGCAGACATAACTCTTATGAGCGGTGACTTAAGAGCGATACCAGCTGCAATAAGGCTCTCTAAGCAGACTATGCGCAAGATAAAGCAAAATCTGTTCTGGGCGTTCTTCTACAACACCATCAGCATTCCTATCGCCGCGCTTGGGTTTTTGAACCCAATGATAGCGGGCGCAGCAATGGCGTTCAGTTCAGTCTCAGTGGTTTCGAATTCGCTCAGCCTAAAGCGGTTTAAGCCATTTAATAAAGAAATGAAATAACTATTATTAAAAAGGAGGATAAGATTATGCTGGCAAATATTATGGTCGTTAAAGTAGAGTCGAGGCGAGAAGACTCAACAAAAGTACAGGAAGTACTTTCAAAGTTTGGATGTAGTATCAAAGTAAGACTCGGGCTGCATGAAACGGAGAATGTGTGCAGTGAAGAAGGGCTGCTTATACTGCAGCTATCAGGTGAGCGCGATGAAATGAGAAAACTGGAGAAAGCTCTAAACGAGATGAACAGGGTACAGGCAGAACTTGTACTGATGGACTAGCTAAAAAAAGCGTCCGCTTATAACGGGCGCTTTTTTTATTACTTTAATGCAAATTCGATTTTCGTAAGCAGCTTATCTGGCGGCACATCAGGACCGTTGTAATATATCTCATATGCAATACCGGAAGGCTTAAGTTTTTTCTCTTCAATGAATTTGCCCATCTCATCATAGGCATCTTTCATTTGCTCATAAGGGCCCTGATACATTGCGAATAAAAACTTGCCTGCAGCTATAGAACTGCTTTTAATATCGTCTTTACCGGCTATAGGCGAAGCAATAGGGAAACCTATCTCGACATCCAGGTCTTGCATATCCATATTGTGATATGAAACAAAAGGTTCGCCGGAAGGATGGATGCCTTTCTCGCCTAAATATGCGGCGATTTTCGCATAACTCTCACCTATATGCATAGGCAGCTTTTCGACAGGAGTACGCAGTCTTACGGATAATATGTTTTGTTCTGGTTTTTGCAGAAGATTGATATCAGAAATCAGCGGCATAATTTTTTTCTCCATTTCTTGAACTATGATTATTATAGCATGATTATTATGTATTTGTTAGTAGAATATGTCAATACCAATTGTTTTTCTTTACTGATTAGCATATAATTCATTTATATACTAAGTCTGTGATAACAAATGCGGATGCTATCACAAAAAATGTGGATTGTGAGTTCGATAGTGGATATAAAAGAAGTTTTCATACAGAGAAGGTCAGTTAGGAAATTCAAAAATAAAGAAATTGATGATGAAATTATTAATGATATAATTTATGCTGCTATTTCAGCTCCTTCTACTGATACTTGCAACCTTTATTTTGGGATAATAAGAGATTCTGAAATAAAAGAGCAAATTGGTGAGGCAACAGTATACGCAAATTGGGTTTCAAAAGCTCCTGTTATTTTTGTATGCTGTTCTGATATTGAATTCGATATACAAAACGAAAAACCGGACAGTTATGCATATAAAGGATTATCTGAACGATACGGTAAAGAAATTGTAGACTTTTTTATAAAAGCACAGAACAGAAAAAGTATAAAGACACTTATACAATCAGCACCGGCTTATGTAGCAGCAGAGCATATTATTCTTTCGGCTAACTCACATGGTCTAAAAGGATGCCTCGTTGATTTCATAGATCTGGAAAAAATTAATGAAATCTTAAATCTGCCTGAAAACATAACGTGTGAACTTATAGTACCAATTGGCTACCCTGATGAGCCTAAAATGCAAATCAAAATTAATAAAATGGAGAACGTCTTTTACGAAAGATGGTGATTTCATCTAACACTGTTCGCTTCGAATCCATCTCGCGTAAGAAATAAAAAGACACCCAAGGGGGATAAATCGGTGTGTCGTCGAAGGGTATTTCACGTGGAGGGAGGTTAGCTTTACACTAAACCCAAACAAACAGGCCGCATCATACTTGCTATTCTGAAATTACTTTTATAGCAGACCATCTCACTAAAAACGTGCCGCAGGCACGTTTTTTTAACGTTCGCTTCGAATCCACCTCTGGAGTCAAAAAAAGAAACACCCTGATGAGTGTCTCTTTTTTTGGTGGAGGGAGGTGGATTCGAACCACCGAAGTCGTAGACAACAGATTTACAGTCTGCTCCCTTTGGCCACTCGGGAATCCCTCCAAAGGAATCACGTATAAAAGCGTGTGGAGCTGATGATGGGACTTGAACCCGCAACCTGCTGATTACAAATCAGCTGCTCTGCCAATTGAGCTACATCAGCATTTTTTTGCCCTGCCGACGTGCTGCGGCAGGGCTTCTGGTGCCTCAGGACAGAATCGAACTGTCGACACATGGATTTTCAGTCCATTGCTCTACCAACTGAGCTACCGAGGCATACAAGGCGGTTTTTTCTTAAAAAATCAACCGCAGATAAGATTGGCGACCCGGAAGAGACTCGAACTCTCGACCTCTAGCGTGACAGGCTAGCGTTCTAACCAACTGAACTACCGGGCCAATGTTGTGTATTGGTGGGGCCTCAGGGACTCGAACCCCGGACCGATCGGTTATGAGCCGATTGCTCTAACCAACTGAGCTAAGGCCCCAAAAAACATACACAGATAAAAAATAAAATGGTGACCCCTAGGAGAGTTGAACTCCTGTTACCGCCGTGAAAGGGCGGTGTCTTAACCACTTGACCAAGGGGCCACGGTTTTTTGCGCGATGGTCGGGGTGAGAGGATTCGAACCTCCGGCCCCATGGTCCCAAACCATGTGCGCTACCAAACTGCGCTACACCCCGAAAGAATTTAGCGACGAGGTATAATATACATTATTCTGTGGGTGTTGTCAACAGATATTTACCTTAAACACTGTATTTATCATACACTAAAATTACTGCCCGGGCAAAGTACAAAACATGTGCTGTCAAAGGGGATTTTAGGTTGATAATTAATAAGGCTGGTTATATAATTAGAAAGGTCACTGCATAAAGCGCAAAAAAATAAATTTAATTTGAAAAGGCAGGGTAAGATTATGATAAAACTTGGGCTTATCGGAGCGGGAATGATTGCGGGCATCAATACGCAGGCTATACTTAATTTTGACGTACAGGTCATAGCGATAGCGAACCGCACTGTCAGCCGTGCGCAGGCACTTGCGCAAAAGCTCGGCATAGAGAAAGCGGTATTCTATTCAGACTATAAAGAAATGATAGAAAAAGAAAAGCTGGACGCAGTGCTCATAACCCTGTCTCACGACCTTCACCTAGACGCATTTGTTGCCTGTGCAGACAAAGGTATAGATATAATCATAGAAAAGCCGCTGGCGATGAACTATGAGGAGTGTATGCTAATAAAAGAAGCGGCAGAGCGAAACAATGTAAAATCATGTGTTTGCCACACTCAAAGATACAATCCCAATATGGCAACAGCCAGGCACCTGCTGGATACGATGAACTTCGGCAGGATATATCACATTGACGATTCGATGAGCATATTCTACTATCATAATGAGCGGGCAAGCTGGATGCTTAGTAAAGAGATATCCGGCAACGGTCCGATGATAAACTATGGAGTGCACCAGTACGACCGTGTATATTTCCTGAAAGGCAGTTTGCCGCAGCCAAGAACGCTGTATGCGCAGCTTAGCTATAATATCCCGGAGCAGGAATGCATTTCTGCTTATACAATAAGCGGAAGCGATAAAGACGGCTTTACATACAACTTCAGCTTTTCCGGCTACAGCGGGCCTGTTCTCGGCGCTACCGACATTTTCTGCGAAAACGGAGTTATCCGTGTCATGATAGGGAACTGCCCGCAAAGTGGAATCGCATACAGCATAGATAACGAGCCTTTCAAGATGGCGCAGCCCCTGTATGACGGCAGCGAAATGTATAAGATGCAGTTTGGGGCTATTGTGGATTATCTTGAAGGCAGGGACAACAATGCGGTAGACATAGATTGGGCCTCGCAGATGGTTCGTATGATAGACTATGTCAACGAGTCTGAGGAAAAGGAAACGGTAATAAAGAATTTTTAAATAAACCACAGAGAGGTACATATTGACCGAGGAACTAAGAAAACACATTGCAGAAAACGCACTGACGTATCATATAGAAACTTACGGCTGCCAGATGAACGACCACGACAGCGAAAGGATTGCCGGCATACTCGAATCACTCGGGTACTGCCGCTCAGAAGACAAGCAGAACGCGAGCTTTATTCTTTTCAACACATGCTGTATAAGAGAACATGCCGAAGCCCGGCTGATGGGAAACCTCGGCGCACTAAAGCGGCACAAGGAAGAGGTAAAGAACTCTGTCATAGGTGTATGCGGCTGCATGATGCAGCAGGACGACACAGCACAGAAGATAAAGCACCGGTTTGGCTTTGTAGATATGATATTCGGCACCAACAAGCTGCACCTTCTGCCGCAGATGCTTCATGACGTGCTCATAGAGGGCAGCAGAGCTGTTGTTGTGGACGAGGACGAGACAATAGTCGAAGGCGTTCCGGCAAAGCGCAGCAGAGCTCACAGCGCCTATGTGAACATAATCTACGGCTGTAACAACTTCTGTACGTACTGTATTGTTCCGTACGTTCGGGGCAGAGAGCGCAGCCGCAGGTCAGCAGACATAATTGAAGAGATAAAAGCGCTGTGCGATAACGGTGTAAAAGAAATCGCGCTGCTTGGTCAGAACGTTAATTCATACGGAAAAGATTTAAGCGACGACCTCTTTTTTGCACAGCTTATCCGTGAAATAGACAACCAGACTGATATAAAACGCATACGATTCATGACTTCTCATCCAAAAGACCTGACTGACGAGCTTATAGAATGCTTCGGGGATGTAGAAAGCCTGTGCGAACACATACATCTGCCCGTTCAGTCCGGCAGCAACAGGGTGCTTGAAGCCATGAACCGTAGTTATACAATTGAGCACTATCTATCGCTAATAGAAAAACTCAGAAAACGTGTGCCGGATATCGCCGTAACTACGGATATAATAGTCGGTTTTCCGGGAGAAACCCATGGAGAGTTCGAAGAAACAGTCGAGCTGGCAAAAAAGGTAGGCTATGATGCCGCATACACATTTGTATATTCAAAGAGAAGGCTGACCAAAGCTGCAGATATGAGCGGACACATAGACGCAAAGACTAAAGCCGCAAGGCTGGCAGCGCTAAATAAAGTTATTTCACAAAGCGTAGTTGAAAAGAACAAGGACTATATGGACAAAACAGTAGAAGTGCTGGTGGACGATGTAAGCAAACGCGGCGACGGTGAAGTAACAGGAAGAACGAGAACGGCAAAGACGGTCAATTTCTCTGGCAGCGAAGACGATATTGGAAAACTTATATCAGTGAAGATAGACAAGGTCAAAGTACATACGCTGCACGCAGACAGGAAAGACTAGAAATGACATACTACGAAAGGAACAAAGCAAAGCCGACGTTTATAGTAATGATTATACTGCTGCTGCTTGTCATAGCTGCAGGAGTTTATTTCTATCTGCTCAGAGACGAGCTTACAATAAAGAAACAACAGATAGAAACATATGACTACAGACAGGGCGCTGTCTCTGTGTCGGTTTCGGGACTGCGTCAGCCTGAAGGCTATCCGGCCGCCCAGACAAGTTCAGAATCGCTCAATCCGGATATATACATAACGCCTCTTGGTTTTCCGATAGAAAGCCATTCTAAAAACTGGCAGGGTGATAAACTCAAAGAAATATATGACGAATTGCTTCTGAACAAGCACGGCGAAGAAATAAACTATATTTCTAAGATAGTCGTTAATGGCGGTGTTTCAGAGATTGGCACAAAAGACAGCGTCGTTGCCGGAACGCACTCCACTACTCAGGAATATTATCAGGTGTTTTTTGATATGCCTGCGCTGGTTCCCTCTTCGCTAAAATACGGTCTGTCAACAAATATGAGTGTTATAGAGCTTTATAACATGGACGAATATGAAACCATAGAACAGGCGGCAAGGACGATATCCCACGAATACGGGCATCATTATACTATATTCTATTTCATGTCCGGCGATGAACAGGTCAAAGAATCACAATACTACAGCCTGCGTGACTTTAAAGACTACGACCATAAGTTGTTCTTCAGCAACCAGCAGGAATACTTAGAGAATCATATGTGGAGCATTTACGAAATTGCGGCTGAAGATTATGTTCAGCTGCTGGGCAGCCCGAACACACGACAGACCCGTGAATATATGGACGTGCTCGATGCGCTGGGCAGCGGAAATGGAACATATAAAATATATGCAGATTCGAACACAGCAAATGTGTTCCCGCAGGAGAATATGCAGGTGCCCTTGGCAAACGATGTAAGCGGTCTGCGAGACTATTTCTTATCATTCATAAATGATGAAAGTGATTTGGAAAGCTTGACAAAAGATGAATTCAATATACAGATTGAAAAGAAATCTAACCTAGACTATGTTTATTATAAAATAACCTGGGACAACATTTACAACAACGCCGATACGCTCTACACTCTGGTTTGCTATGACACTGATAAACAGATATACCTGCCTGTAAGAACGGTGAACGGCAATGAAAAGACTATAGCCCGAGTAGGCACAGCTGCAAAAATAAAAGGAAACGCCATATTGTCGAGGATGGACGGCGTACCAGATGAAGACCGATATTTTAGGCTGATAGTGATACTGCCGGACGGCAGGATAATTTCTTCAGATTATTACTTTGCAGATTTTTGATTTCGTGACTTTTTCACACCACGCACTATAAGGAGAACTATCACAACAAACACTATCAAACTGGCGGAGGCTATCATCAGCCTGAAAAGCATTCCGGCTGAACTGAGCTTTTCGGTCACATCTGCGTATTCGTCTAAGTTTGCAGTGTTATCAAGACGAGTGCTTAAGCTTACCTGTTTTTGGCTGCCGTAATCAAGCTTCCATGTGCAGACGCCGCCGTCGACCAAGTCGGCGTTAGTCTCGGTGATTTCTCCCGGCAGGCTGACAGAGAGAGTATATTCTCCCTGATTTGCCATTGTAAAAAGCGCTTCCAGTTCGCTCTGCGGGATATCCTGAAGCTCACTCTGCCTTATTATATCCTCTAAAGAAGCGACTGCGTTAAAGCTGTAAAGATCCTCTTCAAAAGACGGCGAGTAACTGAAATCGACGCTGGTGAAAACGGATTCCTGACCACAGAGTGCCTTCGAGAAAGAATCAGCAGCAGCCTGCCTGTCATCATACAAGACGGCTTTGTGACCGGACACTGTAACGCTTTCACTTTCGATGCTGATGTCTGTGTCGAATCCAAGACTGTTCCAGTAATCGGAAACAGAATCTGCAAAATTTCGTGCATCGAGCTCTATGCTCTTTATATCAAGAGTATATTCAATATCTGTCTCGTCGCTGTCGCCAAGACTATAGCTTACAGAAACGTCCGCACAGGCGCAGAGCAGCAGGATAACAGACAGCAGTATTATAAAAAGAGTTTTTTTCATGGTGTCTCCGTTTTCGTAATATAAAAAAATTATATTGTAAAAACTTAAAACTTTCAACAAAAACACTTATTTATGATATAATTTTTAAAAATGTACAGGAGAATGTTATGGCTTCACTTACACCAATGATGAGACAATACGTAGAAATGAAAGAAAAGCACAAGGACTGTCTGCTTCTGTACAGGCTGGGAGATTTTTACGAACTTTTTTTTGAAGATGCTCTTCTTGCGTCAAAAGAGTTAGAGATTACCCTTACCGGTCGTGACTGCGGACTTGAACAAAGGGCTCCCATGTGCGGAGTTCCCTATCATGCGGTGGGCAGTTATATCGATAAGCTGATAAAGAAGGGTTATAAAGTCGCTATATGTGAGCAGACAAGCGATCCTGCAGCATCAAAAGGCCTTGTCGAAAGAGACGTTGTGCGGATAATAACGCCTGGTACTGTTACAGAAAACGCAATGCTCAGCGAAAACGAAAATAACTATATACTAAGTTTATATATTAACGGAAGCACCGCAGGTCTTGCATACGCAGATGTATCCACTGGCGATTTCTTTGTTGGCAAAGCGGATCTTAGCGAAGACGCTTCTGCCGTAATAAGCGAAGTCTCAAGGATAATGCCCAGCGAGATAATATACCGAAGTGAAGATAAAACGGTCATAGACGGACTCTCAGCGATGATAGCAGAGCAAAACATATTCGTAAGCGAATATCCTCAGTTTACTTTTGAAACGGACAATGCAACAGATTCACTCGAATCGCATTTTAAAGTTATGGGCCTAGGCGGGTTCGGACTGGAAGAAAACCACCCCGGAATAAATGCCGCCGGTGCGCTAATAGACTATCTTCGCGAAACCCAGAAGAATGCACTTTCACATATCAACACTATAAAAGTAAACGATAAACAGCATTTCATGGCTCTTGACGTGTTCACAAGAGCAAACCTTGAACTAACAAAAACGCTGCGTGAAGGCAAGGTGCGCGGCTCGTTGTTTGGCGTGATAGACAAGACTAAAACGGCTATGGGCGCAAGGCTGCTGAAGAGATATATTAACGAGCCTCTGCAGAGTATAGCCGAGATAAACGGCCGTCTTGATGCAGTCGAGGAAATAAAGAACGATATGCGTCTGTGCGATGATATAGAAGCCGCTATAGACGGCGTTTTTGATCTGGAACGTTTGATTTCAAGGATATCCTACGCCACGCTGGATGCAAAGAACTGCCTCTCGCTTAAAGCATCTCTTGCAAAACTGCCGCAGCTAAAAAAAGTTACCGGCGGCTGCAGTACAGCGCTGCTCTCAAGGCTGAGCGGCGGGCTTGATGTGATGGAAGATATACACAGCCTGCTGGAAGCTGCAATTCATGAGAACCCTCCTGTAGGCATAACAGGGGGAGGTATTATAAAAGAAGGCTACAATGCACAGGTAGACGAGTTAAGACATGCTTCAACTAAGGGCAAAGAATGGATTGCAGAGCTTGAAACGAAGGAACAGCAGGCAACGGGAATAAAAAAACTAAAAGTCGGCTACAACAAGGTTTTTGGTTATTATATCGAGGTCACCAACTCATATAAAGAGATGGTTCCCTACAGATACATAAGGAAACAGACTTTAGCGAACTGCGAAAGGTTCATAACTCCGGAGCTAAAGGAGATGGAGGAAAAAATCCTCGGTGCTCAGGATAAATGCATAGCCCTTGAATATGATGCTTTTGTTAAGATAAGAGACGAATTGGCAAAAAATATAAAACGCTTCCAGAACGCTGCTAAAATAATTGCATCGATAGATGTCCTAAGGAGTTTTGCAGCGCTCGCTTACGAAAAAAAATACTGTAAACCGACGATGAGCGACGGAGTAGATATAACGATACACGGCGGGCGGCATCCGGTAGTTGAAGCATTCGTAAAACAGTCATTCGTAGCAAACGATTCTTATATTACTGATGAAGAAAAGATAATGATACTGACCGGGCCGAATATGGCGGGCAAGAGCACATACATGCGTCAGGTCGCGTTGATAGTGCTGATGGCGCATATGGGCAGCTTTGTTCCTGCAAGCGATGCTTCAATATGTATTGTAGACAGGATATTCACAAGAGTGGGCGCTTCAGACAACCTTGCTTCAGGGCAGAGTACGTTCATGGTAGAGATGAACGAAGTCGCACATATACTAAACAACGCAACGCACAAAAGCCTGCTGATACTAGACGAGATAGGGCGGGGGACAAGCACGCTGGACGGTCTGTCCATCGCCTGGTCAGTTGTGGAATACATAAGCGAGAACATAAAGGCAAAGACGCTTTTCGCAACGCATTTTCACGAGCTTTCCGAGCTTGAAGGAATAGTAGAACACGTAAGTAACTACTCAATAAGCGTTAAAGAGCTTGAAGACACCGTTATTTTCCTTCACAAGATAGTGCGTGGAGGAGCGGACCGAAGCTTCGGCATAGAAGTAGCAAAGCTTGCCGGAGTGCCCGGAGCAGTAACGCAGAGAGCTAAGACGATAATGCGCTCTCTAATAGACAAGGACGAGAGCATACTCGGGTTAAAGCCTGCAAAGCAGGAGAAAAAACCGCCGAGCGGCGACGAAATAACAAAAATGCTAGGCGAGATAAACCTCGACAACACAACGCCGCTTGATGCATTAAAGATACTAAGCGAGATCAAACACAAACTATAGCAGAGGATAAAATGATAAGGATACTAGATAAATCAGTTTCGAATAAAATAGCCGCAGGAGAAGTTGTAGAGCGGCCTGTCAGCGTCGTTAAAGAACTTGTTGAAAACTCCATCGATGCAGGCGCAGGCGCTGTCAGCATCGATATTACAGAAGGCGGTATAAAGAGCATAACCATTACCGACAACGGCTCTGGTATAGCGTCTGAAGAAGTTGCGCTTGCGTTCGAGAAGCATGCAACAAGCAAGATAATGACTTTGAGCGACCTTGGGCACATAATCACACAGGGTTTTCGCGGCGAAGCACTATCCAGCATTGCGGCTGTCAGCGTAACAGATCTTAGAACCAAGACTCAGGATGAAGAAGCAGGAACACATATTCGTATTTCCGGAGGCGGACTGGACTTCTGCAATCCTGCCGGGCTGCCCGGAGGCACAAGCATAACTGTCAGTAATCTTTTTTTCAACGTGCCTGCAAGGCGTAAGTTTTTAAAGAAACCGGGGCAGGAAGCGGCTTATATTTCAGACCTTGTTTCAAGATATATTTTGAGTTTTCCGGAGATATCGTTTCATTACCGAAGCGGCGGCAAAACTATATATCACAGCCCGGGCAGCGGCGACTTAAAAGATGCGATATACTGTGTTTACGGCAGAGAGATATCTGATAGTATAGCTTACGTAGACGAAGCTTACGGCGGTATACGCGTTTGGGGCTATGCTGCACGCCCAGGCACATCAATGCGCAGCAAAAACACTGGGTCTGTGTTTGTAAACAGACGATATGTAAGGAACAGGCTGCTGTTCGATATGGTGAAAGAAGCTTACGGACAGACTCTGGTGAAAGGCGACTTTCCGTTCTTTGCTCTCAATATAGAGCTACCGTCGTCTCTTGTTGACGTGAACGTGCACCCGAACAAGCTCCAAGTGCGCTTTTCAGACAACGCTGCAGTAGAACATGTAATAAAAGAAGCGGTATCTAGTGCATGCGGGAATATCTACGGCAGGGTAAAATTATCAGTGCAAGAGGAAACTGAAGAACCCGCTCAGAAAGTTGAGATGCAGACTACGCAAACTTTTGTGCAGGAAGACTTGTTTTCCGGCTTTGCAAGAAGCGTTGTAAAAGAAGAAACCACGGTAGACGATGACATAGCGCAACAACGGCAGAGCGGACAGAGGCCGGAGAACTTTATAGAGCAGCAGGACGCAGCGGCGCATAAACAGCCGGAGATAAAACAAGAGCCTGCAGATGTTATAAGCTACAGACTCATCGGCAGCTTTGCCAACACGTATATTCTTGTAGAGCAGGCAGATAATCTGCTGCTGATAGACCAGCACGCAGCGCACGAGAGGCTGCTTTATGAAAAGTTTGTCAGCGAAGAGCAGACAGCGTCCCAGCGTCTTATGATACCAAAAGTTTTAAAGCTCTCACACGATCAGATGAACACGATAGAAGAAAATATTGAAGTGTTCCGTCAGCTTGGTTTCGATATAGAACCGTTCGGCGCACTGGAATATAAGCTCTCGGCTGTGCCTTCGCTGCTGAAAGAGGCGCAAGCAGATCAGTTGATATTCGACGTGCTGGGCGATATAAAAAGCCCGATATTGAGAAAAAATGATCTTGTAAGAACTGCATGCAGACGTGCTGTAAAAGCTAACGACAAGCTAAACGAAAAAGAGCTGCAGAGCCTCATAGACAGCTTTTTGAAGACGGACGTAATACCAACGTGTCCTCACGGGCGGCCTATCATCACAGTGCTGACAAAGAAGCAGATAGAGAAAAGCTTCAAGAGGACGGTATGAACAGGTTTATAGTGATAACAGGCCCGACAGCAACTGGAAAGACAGCGATATCAGTTGCCTTGGCAAAGAGCCTGGACACTCAGATAATATCTGCGGACAGCTGTCAGATATACAAAGGAATGGACATAGGGACAGCTAAAGCAAACAGCAGCGAAATGCAGGGCGTTGTACACCACTTCATAGATATTGCAGAGCCGGACGAGGAATACTCCGCAGCGCTTTTCAAAAAGCAGGCGTTCGAAGTGATCGACAAGCTAAACGCAGCAGGAAAAACACCGATTGTTGCTGGCGGCACTGGATTATATGTAAATTCGCTTGTGTATGAGCTGGATTTCAGCAAGGTAAGCAAAGACAGCAGCATAAGAGAAAGATTGGAGAAAACTGCGGATGAGAAAGGCACGCTCTATCTTTACAATATACTTAAGGATAAAGATCGCAAATACGCAGAAATAATTGCGGCTTCAGACAGAAGACGGATAATCAGAAGGCTGGAGATAATAGAACAGGGTGGCAGCCTCAGTTATGACTTCAGAAAGCCAAAAGAAGGCTATGGTATACTGATTATAGGCCTGAAGATGCCACGTGATGTCCTATATAAACGTACAGATGAACGTGTGGACACTATGCTTAAAGCAGGGCTTGAAAACGAAGTAAAAACGCTTTATAATCACTATGGCGATGTTGCGTCATTAAAGGCTATAGGCTATAAAGAATTCATAGGTTATTTTAAAGAAGAGTATGATTATAACGAGGCAGTAAGGCTGATAAAGAGAAACACAAGAAGGTTTGCAAAACGTCAGCTTACGTGGTTTAATAGAGACAGCAGGATCAAGTGGTTTGATTTAAATATCGGCAGTTCTGCAGAGAGCGTTTTAAGACAAATCACAGAGTATATAAAAGAAAAGGGGTTTTAACAATGCAGAAATCGGTTATCGTTCTTCAGGATGTTTTCCTAAACCAGATCCGGAAAGAAAAAGTTACAGTTACGATTCACCTAACAAACGGATATCAGATAAAAGGAGTCGTAAAAGGCTTTGATAACTTCATAATTATACTCGAAAGTGAAGGTAAACAGCTTATGATCTACAAACACGCTGTTTCAACGATATCCCCGACAAAATCGGTATTGTTCCCGTTTACGGACAAACCAAAGGAAGAATAGCTTGCTCGAAAGCTTTGGTATAGATAAAAAAATCGTTTCGCTTGTAGAGGATGCGCAGCGTTCTCTGTCAAGCAGTTTTGAATACGTCGATGTACTAAGCGAATATAACACTTTTAAAGTAATCGATGCGTTTCGCAAAGAGAATATCGGCGCCCATCATTTTTCCGCTTCAAACGGGTACGGCTACAGTGACGCTGGCAGGGATGCACTTGCCCGTGTTTTTGCACGCATTTTTGGAGTGGACAGCGCCGTTGTAAGCCCGCATATAGCGTGCGGGACCCATGCCATAGCGCTTGCGCTGTATGCTGTGCTGCGTCCGTCAGACACGCTGATAAGCGTTACGGGAAGACCATACGATACTCTTAACGAAGTAATAGGAAAACCTGAAAGCGATACAGGATCACTTATAGATTTAGGCGTAGAATATATGCAGGTAGACTTAAATGAGCAAGGGAAAATCGACATTGAAGAGGTTTTGAAAGCTGCGTCACAATGCAGCAGCCCAAAAGTCGTTTTTCTGCAGCGCAGCCGTGGCTACGAATGGCGCAGTGCGCTGAGTATGAACGAAATCGAACAATTTTCAAAGAATATAAAAGAAGCCTATCCCGATATAATAATAATAGTCGACAACTGCTACGGCGAGTTCTGTGAGAAAACCGAACCGACGCAGCATGGTGCAGACCTTATTGCCGGCTCGCTCATTAAAAATCCCGGAGGTGGGCTTGCCCCAACGGGAGGTTATATAGCAGGAAGACAAGATTTGATTAGCCTGGTGGAAAACAGGCTTGTTTGCCCCGGCCTTGGGGGCGAAGTCGGCTCATACGAAGCATCCTACAGACCGTTTTTCCAAGGGATGTTCATGGCGCCGCATGTGGTGGGGGAGGCGCTTAAGGGGAGCATGCTCTCTGCAAAGGTGTTCGAGATGCTGGGCTACGATGTCTATCCTTCTTCAGACGCTTTAAGGAGCGATATAACGCAGTCTGTAAAGCTAAATGATAAAGAACTGCTGCTTGCATACACAAGAGGTATACAGAGCGCTTCAGCCGTAGACAGCCGTGCCGTTCCAGAGCCCTGGGATATGCCGGGCTACAGCGATAAGATAGTCATGGCCGCAGGTACTTTCGTACAGGGCTCTTCAATAGAGCTTTCAGCAGACGCACCAATAAAACCGCCTTATATAGTTTATGCCCAGGGCGGGCTCTCCTATTCACATATGAAGCTTGGACTTATGATTGCTTTGAGTGAAATGAATATAGTAAAATGAAAAACTAATTACAAAATTTAAGTTCCGACTAAAAATATGGATTCATAAATAAAGGGTATGATTGGTTAAAAAAGGCTTGAAGCACTAAGGCTCAGTGCATAAAAATAACCCCTACCAGACAAAACAAGCAGAGGTTACGATTCTTTTAAGCTGCAATCAGAACATTCGCAGCACGCCTATTACCTTGCCGAGGATATCAAGTTCCTTCGCATATATAGGTTCATAGTTTTCATTTTCAGGCTGCAGACGAATTCTGTCTTTCTCCGCAAAAAATCTTTTTACAGTCGCTTCATCGTCCATCATAGCGACAACAATATCTCCGTTGTCGGCTGTTTTCTGTTTTTTCGCAATTATCCGGTCCATGTCCTTTATTCCGGCATCGGTCATACTGTCGCCTTTAACGTTGAGTATGAAAACATCTTCGCTGCCAAGAAGAGAGAACGGCAGTGTAATATATTCTTCAATATTCTCAACTGCTGTTATAGGCACGCCTGCTGCTACGTTTCCGACGACAGGAACAGCAATCATTCGCTCGCTGCTTCCGTCTTCTCTTGGATCCGTACCATACAATATCTTTGTGGTTCTCGGTTTAGCATTGTTTCTGAAAATATAGCCCTTCTTTTCAAGCTGTGTAAGATGAGCATGTGCAGTAGAAGTAGATTTAAGATTGAGAGCATCGCAAACTTCTCTGACGCTTGGAGCATAACCATTCTTAGATATATATTCCTTCATATAATCAAATACATCTTTTTGTCTTTGAGTCAGTTCAACCATAATTTATCACCTCGTCAATATAATATCAAAAATAATTTACAGTGTCAACGAAAAGGCAAACATTCGTTTCAGTATAAAAACTACACATCCTTATTGCTGATCTTTACGATGCCAGCGGCCTTTTTACGCTGCTGTTCGTCGATTGCAGCGTAATGTTTTTTTGTAGTGTTAACGTCTTTATGACCAAGAA
>CAXXXL010000005.1:0-185859 GCA_963666505.2 Christensenellaceae bacterium
CTTCAAGGTAATCAACTTCTGTTCCGCTCAGTCCGGTAAACAGCTGTACATCATTTACGGGCGTAAGGTTTATCAGCGCCTCATAGTCCGAGTAACTGTAGTCAATACCGTCGTTTACACTGAAACGGAAAGTTGTGTAATCTTCGCCGTTCTCATCAGCAGGAGGTGAATACCTAAAGCTGCTGTTGTTTATGTCTGAGACGAGAACTTGCTGATCTTTTTCTACTGCCAGCCACTTTGAACCGTCAAAGTATTCTAAAGTACCTGCGCCGGTCAGCTGCGTTATCATCACAGATGTAAATTCATCATCGTTTGCATCGGTGTAGTTAAAGTCCGCTGCACTGAAAACATAAGCAATATCTTCATCGGTAGTAACTTCTGCGTCCGCTGCTTCCGGAGGATCATTGACTATGATAGACAAAGCGCCGGACACTTCAGATACGTTGCCCGATATATCTGTCTGTGTGAACGTAAGCTCATAGTCTCCTATGCTGAGCGCATCTTCTTCCGAGACTGTGAAACTGAAATCTCCGTTCTCGTCTGCGAGCACTGTTCCGTAGTTTTTGCCGTTCTGGTCATACACCGTTATAATAGCGTATGCTTCGGCAACACCTGTGAACGAAGGAGTTCTGTTGTCTGTGGTATAGCCTTCAAATACAGGCTCCATAGCCAGAGCTGCAGCAGGTGCAGTCGTGTCTATCATTACCGAGAGTGCACCCGACTCATAGGATACGTCACCGCCAAGGTCAGTAGACGTTATCGTTATGTTGTGCTGTCCGTCAGTCATCTCTTTTGCAGTATATGACCATGCGCCGTCAAGGCCGGATACTGTCTGCCCATCGAATACGCTGTCTATATAGACCTTTATTGTTGTGCCTGCCATTGTAGAATCAGCAGCGCCGAATACTGTCGGCGTATTGTCGTTTGTTTCATCGTCTTCACTGTCTCTGCCAGAATCTGAAGAACTCTCGAGGTCTGGCACGGCAGGTGTTTTAGGTATATCGAATACATTCTCGACTTTTATAGTGACTCTTGTCGTAATCGTGAATTCGCCCGATTCTTCTTCTATCTTTACGGTCAATACGTGCTGCTGTATGGTATCATGGTCAACTTCTGCAGCCACATATATAGTTCCCGTAGCAGGGTCTATTCTGAATACTCCCGGGTCATTGCCTGCTGTTATAGAGAAAACGAGAGTATCGTTCTCAATGTCGTCTGCATCCACGGTTCCCACAACTTTGTCCATCGGTGCATTTTCAAATACCAGGAATTCCTGATCATATGATGTTGGCGAATCGTTTACAGGAGTTACATTTATTGTTGCCGTATATACGTCCGTACAGTAGTCCGTCCCATCGCTAACCTTAAATTTAAAGGTAGTATACGGGGAAGCGTTTTCATCTGCATCAGGGAAGAAAGCAAACAGACTCATAGATATATCATCTGTTGTAATCTCCTGTCCGAGCGTTACTGCCGCCCAGCCCGAACCATCGCTGTATTTGAGCGTGCCGTTGTCGGCAAGAACAGTTATGCGCAAAGTTTCAAAGCTGTCAGAGTTAAGGTCGCTGTAATTGAAGTCAGACACCTTGAATATATACGGTGTGTCTTCATTTGTAGACACTGTTGTGTTCTGTGCCTGCGGAGGGTCATTGACAATCAGACCGAACGGATTGCTCAGAGCAGACACGTTGCCGGCGACGTCCGTCAATGTATATGTGAAGTCATAAGTAGCAACGTTAAGCGAATCATCTTCCGATACAGTGAAGCTGAAGTCCCCGTTAGAATCTGTCATCACCGTACCATAGTTTTTGCTGGTCTGGTCATATACAGTGACTATGCAGTCCGCTTCTCCGTCGGCTGCCATAGTTGGAGTCCTGTCGTCTGTCGTATTGCCGCCAAGCGGAAGCCCGAGAGCACTTCCTGCTGCCGGAGCCGCAGTGTCTATAGTTACTGTAAAGGCTTCAGACTCTGCCGAAGTATCACCGCCGAAGTCTGTCGTTTTTATCGTTATCTCATGCTGTCCGTCGGAAAGCGCATTAGCAAGAGTATAGCTCCATTCGCCTGCGGCATTAGACTGGGCGGTTCCGTCCAGTTCTCCGTCAACGTATACACTTATAGTGTTGTTGAACATCGTTGAGCCGCCTGCACCAAAAAGCGTAGGAGTCGTATCGTTGGTGATATCGTCCGTATCGCTTCTTCCTGTGTCGCTTGATGCATCAAGGTCTGCGGCAGATGGAGTAAACGGTATATCATGCATATTGTTCACGTCTACAGTAGCTGTCATGGTAACTGTTCTTGTAGTAGATTCATAATGCTCCGTTACTGTTACCGTTAGCAGATGCTGCTGTATAGCGTCATAATCTATTGCGCCTGCTACTGTTATAATTCCTGTACTTGAGTTGATAGCAAACAGGCCTGAGTCGTTTCCTCCGGTTATTGCGAACGAACGTGTATCGTTTTCTTCATCGTACGTTACGACAGTGCCTATTTGTGTTCCGTTCTCTGCGTTTTCGTCAACTGAATAGGCTTGATCATATACGATCGTCGGGTCATTTATAAGCGTTATACTTATATTAAAAGTACCTGTATAAGCTGTAGATCCGTCCTCTCCGCCGTCAGTAAGAGAGAAATCGAATGAATCGTTTGTCGTTTCAGTTCCATTGTGCATATATGAGATCGCACCGTCGATTATATCCTGATTTGTAAACGTGCTTTGTCCGCCTATTTCAACACCGCTTTTATAAAGTGTTCCGTTAATGACATCTGATGTCAGCTTATAAGTGAGTCCGTCGCCAGAGTCGTCAGGGTCTCCTTCGTTAAGCTGCGAAGTTGTTATTACGGCCTCGGTTCCTTCAAGCAGAGTAAGTGCACTGTTTGTGGCTACAGAGGGCGAATCATTTACCGGATTTACGGATATTGAGAATGTATCATCTAAATAGCTCGCAGGGTCACTCAGCCTGAATGTGAATGAATCAGATGAGGATTCGCCGCCGTCGTGTGTATAGCTAAGATAATTCGCTTCTAGTTCTGTCTGCGTTATCGTGCTGCCATTGCCCATTGCTGACCCGTTCTTATATAGCGTTCCGTGGGCAGGCGCTGCAGTAATAGTATATGTAAGCTGAGCGCTTGTATTGTCAATGTCGCTTGAAGTCAGCAGAGAGGTACCTATAGCCGCCTGTGCGCCTTCATTAAGATTCAGTTCAGAATTCGTATCTACCGTCGGCAGACTGTTTACGTCTATGCTGAATGTTGCGCTGATGGGCGAAACGCCATCCTCGCACCCGTCAGCAACCATGAATGTAAACGAATCGGACGTGGTCTTTGTGCCGTTGTGGCTGTAAGACAGCAAACCCGAGTCGAGCTGTGCTTGCGTAAACGTGCTGTCTGCACTGAGAGCTGAACCGTTCAATTTTAGCGCACCGTTTGAAGGCGGGCCTGTTATGGTGTATGTCAATTCTGCTGAAGTGTCATCAACGTCGGTGGTTCTAATATATGAATTGGTAATAGTCGCCGTTGTTGCTTCATTCAAAGTGAACTGGCTGTTGGCAGCCAGCGACGGTGCATCATTGACAGGCGTGATATAGCAGGGCTTGGAGTCTGAATATACTGAACCGTACTTATCTTTAAGCTGTGCAACCAGATCAAGTGATGCTACAGGATCGTCGGATGTGTTCTGATATTTTACCTGTCGCAATATATTTTGGCATATCTGCGGAGTTGCGTAAGATTTTACAACTTTTGCGTTGTCGATATCCATCGTGGAACCGACAGCACGTCCGCCTGTCTGGTCATATGAACCACAGACAAACATGAACTTAAGTTTATCACTGTATGATGAAAGGTATGACGAATTTAGCGTAATCTGCTTTTTCTGCCACGAGCTTATCGATGAACCGCGCTGGTATAATATCTGGAACTTTTGGCCGGTAGCGTCATTTATAAGATAAGCGTAAACATCGTAATAGTCCGAAGTTTTAGCTGCTTTCCAGTCAAATGTGATTATATCGCCCGGTGAAGCCTCAAAATAGCTCGACGTAGCAGTCGGGCCGTGGCCTGTGCCGTAAGAGTTGGTAGTACCTCTTATGCTGAGATGGAGATAATGATTCCCGTCACCTTCCTGCTCAATCGATGTTGTATACGTTCCGGTAGAGCCAATCGAGTCTCCGCTGATGTAATAGTTACTGTTGTTTAGCGTCCAGCCGCTGGAGCCATTCTCGAACCCGGAGTTTGCCATAGGCGTAACAAAATTTACCCGCAGCGGCTGTCCGTTCTGGCCGTTGTATGTCGAATCGATGTTACCAATCGCCAGTGTGCTCGAACCGTCTCCAAGGTACACTGTCGAGCCGGAGAAGGATATTGCTCCTTCAGCGTTTGGATTGGCTGCGCTCTGGAAACTCAGCTGGTCATACTGGCTGCCGGTAGATGTGCTCATCTGCACATAACCGTTTGCGTAGTCTCCGCTGGCAACTGTTGCAGAAGTGTCAACCAACACCGCAGGGTCTCCTTCTGTAATATTAAGAGAACCTGTCAAATCAACAACACTGTCTGCCTGCGCTGTTGCAGGAAATACAGAAAGTACAAGTGCAATTGACAGAATTAAAGGTAATATTGATTTTGTTTTTTTAGACATAATGAACTCCTCGTGAATGTATTAGCGCTATATTAATAAACATAGAATGGAAAATTGAAACAAATTTACTAATGAATTATGCAAATATGTCGAAAAATCATACGTTTGCAGAAAGCAAGCAAAGACACCTATACAGGCTATCCACAAATGCTGTATAAGATGGTATAATATATATATAAAAAGGAAGGGGATAGAATAGTCATGAAAACAGGGATCAAGATTTTTGTTGTATTAACTTTTATATTGATGGTTTCAGTCAATGCGCTTGCCAATATACTGCCCATCAACGGGATAGATACCGGAACGGTATCAGACTCGTATTCCAATCTCTTTGCACCTGCCGGGCTGACATTTTCTATCTGGGGTCTAATATATGTCTTGCTTGCAGCATTCACTATCTACCAGCTAAGCGTAAAGAGAGGCAGCGAACTGGGGGGGCAATTCCTAAACAAAATAGGTATTGTTTTTTCTATATCATCTTTGGCAAACACAATTTGGATATTCACATGGCACTACGATATAATTTATCTCTCAATGATTCTAATGGCCGTAATTCTCGTATGTCTAATTATTATTGTGAACACGATAAGGAAACACCAGCTTAGCGTGAAGGACAAGTTTCTGGTAAAGCTGCCCTTCAGTATATATTTCGGATGGATAACCGTGGCAACGATAGCAAATGCAACCGTTCTGCTGGTAAGTATTGGATGGAACGGCTTTGGAGTGCCTGCAGTGATTTGGACGATAATAATCCTGGCTGTTGGCGCTGCTATAGGAATACTAACAATATTAAGGAACAAGGATTACCCTTATGGTCTGGTTATATTGTGGGCTTATGCCGGGATTCTAATTAAACACCTTTCAGACAGCGGATTCAGCAACAAGTATCCGCAGGTAGTCATAACGGTAATAGTATGTCTTGTTCTTATAGCTGCGGCAGATGTTTTCGCAGCAGTCAAAAATAAATATTAGATTTAGATAAATATATGATAACATTTTATTAATAACAGTATATTGCTGATATAATAAAAAAGTCGCAGGAGCAAAACATAAACATACGATGGATATATAAGCCTTATTCAGGTACTGACAAGGAGCTGCGTATGACAAAAGAGAAAGATGACAATCAAAACAGCATCGAAAGACTGGAACTGAACGAGGAGAGCGTGCTGAAGCTGTGGTCGAAAACGTACAATACAGACGGCAAGCCTGACTGGTCGCACATCTATAAATATTACCATGAAGACATAGTGTTTAAGGATTCTATCCAGTGTATCGAAGGTATTGAAGAATTTATTGCACTATGCGAGCGACTGACTAAACGGTGCAAACAGCTCAAAATGGATATTTATGCAATAATAATGAAAGATAATACAATAATGTTCGATTGGAAAATGACAATGATGTTTAAAAAGTTTCCAAGTACGCCTATCTTTGGTTCAACTAAACTTACTCTGCACGAAGACGGCAGAATAATCGGGCAGCGGGATTATTACGACTTGTGGGGAGATATATTCAACGGCATACCGTGGTTTAAAAAACCATACCGCAAGTTTATGAGAAAGAAATTCGGATGAGGACTAAAATGAAGTACACAAAAGAGGATTTAGCGTTCATAAAGAATAGATCGGCGCAGCAAAAGTCGACCAGCCAATCTATGAAAGGGAAGCTGTGCGTTGTTTCAGGAGGTACGTCGGGTGTCGGGCTGCAAGCAGTTATAAAACTAGCGGCCGGTGGGGCCGATATAGTGCTTGTATGCCGCAGTGAGACGAAAGCGCAGGGTATACGCAGCACTATACTAAAAGAAAGCAAAGTAAACATTGATATTGTAACAGCAGATTTTGCAAAGCTTGATGATGTAAGACAGGCTGCGCAGTCGATAAAAAGCAGATATCCTGTAATAGACGTCCTGTTAAACAGTGCGGGTCTGCATTCAACAAAGAGGCGTCTGACTGAAGATGGCAACGAGCTTGTTTTTCAGGTCAATCACATAGCCCCGTTTCTGCTAACGGTAATGCTGCTAGAGCCGCTGAAAGCTAGCAGCCAGGGAAGAATAATCCAGGTGAATTCCGAAGGACACAGATTCGGCGGTCTGAATATAAAAGACCTCAATTGGAGAAAACGCCCATACATCGGCCTTAGAGCTTACGGAGCGTCCAAGACAGCGCAGATAATGACGGTAAGAACTCTTGCAGATAAGCTTAAAGACACTGGCGTTACAGTAAACGCAATGCACCCCGGTGACGTAAGAACAAATATCGGAAACAACAACGGCTGGCTGTATCGTGCATGGCTGCACGGTGTTGTCTGGCATTTTTTACGAGACCCGGAGATATCGGGCAATGCGCTCTACTATCTTGCAGCAGCGCCGGAACTCGAAAAAACAAGCGGAAGATACTTCAACTTAACGATAGACGAAAAGCCGATGCCCCATGCGCTCGACGAAGAAATTCAGAATAAAGTCTGGGATAAAAGCCTTGAGCTTGCCGGGTTAACGTTTTAACTTTCTGATTACATTATCTGCGGCGAGTTTTCCTGTTAGTATAGATATGGGAAGCCCCGACGGACTGTATGTCCATTGGCCTGCCTGCACAACATCTGGTATAGGCGTATCAATAGACCGTGCAATTTTCGGCATGCTCGTAACGGCCGGTATAACCCCGTTTGTAAAGGACCAGCCTGTAATAGCGCCATCGGTGTTGCCGGTCAGCCTCTTCATTGTCAGCGGTGTAGAGACAAAACCGTCCGTAACACTTGCTTTTAGTTCCGGATAAACAGAAGAGCGCAGCGAATCGACAATAGCTTCTTTGCAGAGCTGTTTAAATTCGTCATACCACCCCATGTTTTCAATGTGCTTAACTAAAGAATAATCCATTAGAACACTTATAATAAGTCCGGTTTTCCCTTCAGGAGCAAGGGTTTCATCTCTTAAAACAGGTATAGATATCTCAAAAGTGTTGAGCTCAATAAATTCTTTTACCCAGCCAAAGATTGTATTCTTATTTTCCGAATATATGCTGCCTGGCATTTTAATATTCTTGATCGGTGCTTTGCCCAGCCCTTGTTTTCTGGGAGTATAGAAAAAGTGAGCGCCGTGTATGTTCCCGAAATATTCTTTATCAAGATCAGAAGTAAGGTAGAGAGTCAGGACAGAATCCCCGCCTGTTTTATCCGCGATAAGCTCTCTGAAATTTTTAATTCTTTTCCTTGTTGAATTGTTTAGCTTTTCTTCACCTGCAAGGCTGCTATACAGTGTCTTTAAATCGGCCGCCCATATTAGTTTTTTATAAGAATATTTAGTGCCTTCAGTGTTAGATACAGTCTTTTCGGACAGGTCGATTTTATTTATCTCAATGCCCGTTTCTATCTGTCCGCCGGCAGCTGTAATATAGTTTTTAAGCGCTTCGATAAGCTTACCTGTGCCGCCTTTGGGATACTTATAATCTAGGTACAAGCTAAAATAACTTAGTGCAAAAAAAGCGGGTGTATTACTGAAGAAATGCTGCGCAATTATGTCGACCAGCACTTCGTTATCAGTTACACTCTTAAGATAATCTTCTATCGGGGTGTTATATTTTTTTATCTTACCAACGGTAGCAATATATTTGAACATCCATGGCAGTATGGTTTTTATTAGATATTCGCGGTCCTGCTTAATATCAAGAAAAAGCGGGTTGTCAATACCGTATAATATATCCATATAGTCCATTATTTTTTTGACGGTCTTCATTATCTCTTCGATTTCTTTTGCATCATCAGGAAACTTGTCTGTAAGCATATTCTGATACTGAACAAGGCTGTCTTTTGATGTTATATCTATTATATTATCTTCTATTCCCAAAGAAACAGGGTTGCATAAAAATTCAAGATCTATGTCAAGTTTTTTAAGCATAGGGAAAAGCACACCAGAGTTCTCAGTTGCTCTTATCCCTGCATCAAAAGTGAAGCCTTTATAGTCAAACGAGCCAACCAGGCCGCCGACGTCATCTTCTTTTTCGCATAGTAAAACTTTGTGTCCGGATTTGCATAAAAAAGCCGCTGAAGTTAATCCTGAAATGCCTCCGCCTACTATAACTGCATCATATTTCATACAGACCTCTTGAACAAGAATTTTTTTATTACTAATGATTTTATAGTCTGAAGATGTGTTTGTCAATTTTGTGTAATTATAAACAATCACGATCTACATCTTTTTTACGAAAAAACAGAATATAAAAGAGAAACATGTTAAAGGATATAAAACGTGATATAATATGTGATGATATGAAAGACTAAATGATACTTTTTATAAAAGAGAATATAAAGTATCGTCAAATCTGAGCAAAAGAAGTATTATTTTACATAATGTAAGGGGAAAATTGATGGCATTTAATTACTATACCATCATAATAGGATTTCTTTTAGGGGTGCTTTTGTTTTTCAGGTTGCCTCGGCTTAAAAGAGTAAAGAAAAAAGACGATAAAGTTCTGAAAATATCTGTTATCATCCCGGCGAGGAACGAAGAGAAAAACCTGCCGGGTCTGCTTGCAGACCTGAAAAGCCAGACATACAAGCTGCTCGAAGTAATATGTGTGGACGACGATTCACAGGACGATACGGCAAATATAATAAAAGAAGCGGGTGCAGTATATATTAAACCAGACAAACTGCCAAAAGGGTGGAAAGGCAAAACATGGGCGTGTCAGAACGGAGCGAAAGCGGCAAAGGGCGAAATCCTGCTTTTCATAGATGCAGATGTAAGGCTCTCGACAACCGCGGTCGAGTCACTGGCAGCAGAATATATCAGTAATAAAAAACCTATCTCTGTTCAGCCTTACCATACTGTTAAAAAACAGCATGAATACTTCTCGCTTTTCTTTAATCTGATCGAGGTTTGTGCAACAGGAGTAAGCTTTATAGGTGCAAAGAAAATGCGAGGTCTTTACGGGCCGCTAATTATGATTTCGAAACAAATTTTTTCCGAGTACGGAGGATATGAAACGGTAAAGGACAACGTCGCAGAAGATTTGAATCTGGGCAGGGTATACAGTAAGAAGGGGCTTGATGTTAACTTGACTTTGGGAGCAGATGAAGTTCGCTTCAGGATGTATCCAAACAGCTTCAAAGAGGTGTTTGAGGGATGGTCAAAGAATTTTTCGAGAGGCTCTGTTTCTATCAGGTGGTGGATGCTATTGATCGTCTTTGGCTGGATAACATTTTTGACTGCACTTCCCTTTGATATTGCGAAGACTCTAATGAGCGCAGATTATATTATGTTGGCTGTTGTTGGCGGGCTCTACCTGTTAAGCGTGATTATAATATACAGAACAGCCCATACTATAGGTTCGTATCCTTTATATGTATGTATACTATATCCTGTGTATTTGCTGATATTTCATGTTATATTCTTTTATTCAGTCATCGCTACTTTTATAATAAAAAAGACTACATGGAAGGGAAGAAAACTTTAGGAAAGGAAAGCTGTTATGCAAATAATCAATTTACCCGGCTGGCTTATGATAGTTTCATATATCGTGTTGTGGCCGGTTTTCCAGGCGGGCATTGCGTGGATAGGAAGCAGACTTCCGGATAGGTTTTTTGACCCGAAAAGTTTTTGGCTGAAGACGAGAAGGTGGGAAAAGGACGGGGATTTCTATAAGCACGTTTTCAGAGTGGACAGATGGAAACATCTGCTGCCCGACGGAGCTAAAGCGCATAAGGCAGGTTTTAGGAAAAAACAGCTCTCAAGCTATGAAACAGAGTACATAAAGTCCTTTATATCGGAGACAGGCAGAGCGGAGATTTTCCATTGGCTGCAGATTGTTCCTTTTTGGGTTTTCGGCTTGTGGAGCCCGCCGGTGGTTATTTGGATAATGCTGGGATATGCACTACTCGTAAACCTTCCGTGCATAATAGCGCAGAGATACAACAGACCAAGGCTGGTAAAAATATATGATTACCTGCTCCGCAAGAAAGCGGGTAAGAGTAAATGAAGATAGGCTATGCATGTGTGCATATAGGCAGTGAAAAAACAAAGATGAAAAGCCTGCGCCTAAAAAATGTTAATGAAGAAAACTTAAAGAGCGTTATATCGGACAACCTTGATGCACTAGAGCAGATAATAGCATACAATACAGAAAACAATATAAAACTTTACAGGATCAGTTCAGACATAATACCTTTTGGTTCTCACCCAGACAATACGTTTGATTGGCAAGCAAAGTTCAGTTATAAACTTAGACAAATAGGGGATATGATCTGCTAAAGCCGGCATAAGAGTGTCTATGCACCCCGGGACAGTATACTGTACTTAACTCGCCAAATGAAGAGACAGCTTCAAGAGCGGTTGAAGACCTTAAATACCACTGCGCATTACTTGATTCGCTTGGCTGCGGTAAAGACTGCAAAATTGTACTTCACGCAGGCGGAGCTGTATGGAGACAAGAATGGCTTCAAGCGCACAGATTTGACAGAGCGGTATATGAAGCTGGATGAACAGGTCAAAAAACGGCTGGTAATCGAGAACGACGACAGGTCATATAATATAGAGGATATCCTTGAAATTTCAGATATTACAGGTGTGCCGGTAGTGTTCGACAACCTTCATCATGAACTGAACAGTCCGGAGAAGGCCGGTTCGGTATATGATTGGATAGAGAAGTGTGCAAAAACGTGGAAAAGCGAGGACGGAATACAAAAGATACATTATTCTCAACAGGCACAAAGCGGCAGAAGAGGAGCGCATTCAGATTTTATAAAAGCTGATGAATTTTTGGAGTTTTATAAAGGGTTGAAAAAAAGCAACATTGATTTAATGCTGGAAGTCAAGGACAAGAACCTCTCGGCAGTAAAATGCAGTCTGCTTGTAAGCGATGCTCCTCATGTGAAATATCTAGAGCGTGAATGGGTAAAATATAAGTATCTTGTGCTTTCCAGGTCTGCGCACGAATATAACAGTATAAGACAGCTTCTGAAGGATAAAAGAAGCCCCGATGCCGTCTCCTTTTACAGGTTAATCGAAAGCGCATTGGAGCGAGAACAAGATGCTGGCGCAGGCATAAACGCAGCCCAGCATATCTGGGGTTATTTCAAAACGAGCGCCACTGATACTGAAAAGAACAAATTCACCATGCTCGTCAGTGAGCATTCTGAAGGAAAAACTCGGTATGAACTAATAAAGCGTTTTCTCTTCAGTATGACGAAAAAATATAAGCAAGAATATCTTTTAAATAGTTTGTATTTCTACATGGATTGAATGACTTAGACAAAATAAATTCCATTAGAAGAAAATATTAGGTTTTATAATATCATATACCCGCTATATGTGAGAATTTATTTAAAGTACAGTATACCCGTATCGAATCATAGCTTTTACCAGTCCAATTGATTGATTTTTACATAATATGTGTTTATACTTATAGTATGGGGTTTATATTTAACTTATAACTATCATTGTGAGTTTTATTATTTATCTTTTAAGCGAAGTGGAAATATCAAAGACTTTCGGTAGTTGTGTATCTTTAAAGGAAAAACAACAAAGGAAAAGACAAAACATTGGAGGCACATATGGCTAAAATTCTGGTTGTCGATGATGAACAGAGCATAAGGGCTACATTTGAGATTTTCTTAAAAAAAGAAGGTCACGAAGTTTTCTTAGCTGATGAAGTTAGTAAAGCAAATAAGATAGCTTCAGAGCAGGAATTGGATCTTATCATAACCGACATAATAATGCCAAAGGCTACAGGAATAGAGTTGTTGGGAGAGTACAAATCTAAAAAGGACAACATCCCTATAATAGTGATGACTGGTGAGCCGACAATTGAAACAGCAAAGGAAGCGGTCAGGTATAATGCTAACGACTATTTGATCAAGCCTGTTTCAAAAGATACGCTGATTAAAGCCGTAAGGTATGCACTTAATGAGAAGACACTTGTAGACAAGAAAAGAAAACTTGAAATAGAGAATGAAAAATACAGGAACAACCTCGAAAAGTTGGTATTAAAGCGTACCCAGGCGTTGCAGAAGGCGGTCAACGGCACTATAGAGACGATAGTTCAGATATTACAGCACAAAGATCCGTATACCGTTGGCCATGTGCGAAGAGTCGGGGCGCTGTCCCTAGCAATTGCCGGCAAGCTTGGTATGGATGATGAACAGAAGAAATGTATCTATTTTGCGGGCTATCTTCACGACATTGGCAAATTGTATATTGCATCAGAGATACTGTCAAAGCCGGGCAAGCTCAGTGAAGGTGAATTTGCAGTAGTAAAGGAACACGTAAGTAACGGATATGAGCTGACAAAGAATATAGAGCTGCCGTGGCCGGTTGCCGACATTATAATGCAGCATCACGAAAGGCTGGATGGAAGCGGTTATCCAAATGGACTTAAGGGCGATGAGATAGGAGTCGAAGCACGTATACTTGCGATTGCCGACGTTATTGAAGCGATGACCTCCCACAGACCATACAGACCAGGGTTTGGTCTGGATATAGCTCTGGACGAGATAAAAAAGAACATTGGGGTCCTATATGACAGAAAGGCAGCAACTGCAGCTATAGAGCTGTTCGAAAAGGACAATTACGATTTATCAACAGCACCAGGCTCTATGCTGCTTTAGGATGGTAAAATTATGAATGAAGGTTTCTATAAGAATATTTTAGAAAACAGTCCGTTAGGATATGCATATCATAAAGTGCTGGTTGATGAAAAAGGTGAGCCTGTAGATTTTGTATTTCTTGACGTAAACGAGACTTTTTCAAAACTAACAGGGCTAAAGAAATCTGATGTTATCGACAGAAAAGCAACCGAAGTGCTCCCTGGTATTAATAGACGAAAGCCAAACTGGATCAAGGTTTACGGAGAAATTGCACTTTCCGGAACCGAAAGCGATTTTGAGGGATATTCAAACACATTTAATGCGCCTTACCGTGCGAAAGCCTATTGCCCTGAAAAGGGTTATTTTATTTTGATTTTCGTTGACATCTCAAAAGAAAAGAGCCTTGAAGACGAAATGGCCGAGCTTTATGAAATAAGCCCTTTCGAAATATACAAGTTTGACAGGACAGGCAAAATCATAGGCATGAACAGCAAAGCTGGAAGGAACAGCGGATATAACCGAATTGAGCTTCTTGACATGAATATCAAGGACTTTTTAGTTTCAAAAGATAGTGTAAAGAATTTTGAAAGACAGGTTTTGTCAGGGTCTGACAAGAAGGAATACAATTGGGAGTATCCATACCTCACAAAAGATGGGCATACGAGATTTGGAAGATGCACATTATTGCGGCAGGAAGACGGCAACTTTGTAGTGTTTACCAATGACATAACCGATTATTACATGAGCAGGCAAGAGGAAGAAAATATTAAACAGCAGTATAAAAAGCTGTTTGAGAATCTGAACAGCGCAGCAATAATCTATGATGTAAAAAATGACGGAAAAAAGGCTGAAGACTATATAATAGCGGACATTAACAAAATTGGATGTAAAATTGAAAACATAAGGAAAAAAGAAGTGTTGGGTATGAATTTGAAGAAATTCCGACCACACGTTAACGAATTTGGAATTATCGAGAAGTTCTGCAGTGTGTATGAAACAGGTAAGCCCATTCACTTTCCGCCGGCGTTATATCCTGATGGTGAAGAAAAAAGGTATTTTGAAAACGATATATTTAAACTGAATGATACCCAGATAGTCGCACTATACAACGATGTTACGAAGTTTATGGAAGAGCATCAAGAGCTTGATGAGAAGAAAAAAATGCTGGACAGTTATTTGCAGAAAGCGCCTTATGGCATTTTTATCGCTGATGCAAACGGAAAGTACAAGGATGTGAACGAAGAGGCTCAGAAGATGTCCGGCTACAGCAGGAAAGAGCTGATTTCAATGAATGTTAACTCTCTTCAAGCTCCGGATACTAAGATGCCAGGCAGCAAAAGCTTTGCAATTCTTAAAGGAAATGGCTCCATTGAAATGGAGAAGGATTACATAACCAAAAAAGGTGAAAGAAGGACATGGTACTTAAGGGCAGCTAAGGTTGATAATGATAACTATGTCGGGTTCTTTAGGGATATTACTGCAGAAAAAGAAACTCAGCGTGAGCTTGAGCGTTCCAGGGAGGAAATGAGAGCTCTGATCAACCATGCCGGTGTGGGGATAGGCTATTTTGACGCAGACGGCAGAGCCTTGCTGTTTAACAACATCGCAGCAAACAGCACTGGCGCAACTCCGGGAGAAATCGAAGGTAAGACTATTGATGAGCTGTTCCCCAAAGAAGACGCAAAGGTTTATAAAAAACGGTTCGAGCAAGCACTAATTTCAAAAAAGGCAAAAGAATATGTGGATCTAGACATAACACCTGAAGGTAAAAAGTGGTATACAAGCACGTATAACATGATATATGACTCTAATAAAGAAAGCTTGGGAGTTGAAGTTACCGTAAAAGATATTACTAAAGTGAAAGAATCGGAGGAAGCGCTTAGGTTAAGCGAAGAAAGATTCAGAAGCATGATTGAAGCGAGCAGTGCAAATATGCTGCTTATCAATCCTGAAAATGCAAAGATAGAACATGCGAACCCTGCTGCTTGCAGTTTCTATGGGTGGCCTTTAAAAGAAATGCTTAAGAAGACAAAATACGATCTGAATATTATATCAAAAAGTGAAGTTGACGAAAATATAATTTCAATTGTGAAAAAAGGTAGTACTAGGTTGAATTTGAAGCATAAACTTAGGGATGGCAGGGTTAGAGATGTTATCGTTGATTCAACATTAGTTGAAATCGATGGTAAGAAACAGCTGTTTTCTATAATATTCGATGATACAGAAAGGGTAGAAGCAGAGAAAAAGCTCAATGAGAGAGCTAACAGATACAGGCTGCTTTTCGAGGATGCGCCGCTTGGTTACCAATCGCTTGACGAAGAAGGAAGATTTATCGTGGTAAACGATACTTGGCTGCAGATGTTTGGGTATAATAAAAAAGATGTTATAGGTAAGAGGTTCGATAAATTCATAGTTCCGGATGAAGCAAATAAGTTCGAAGAAGCTTTTCAGAATTTCAAGGGAATAGGCAACAATATTGTTGATCTCAGGATGGTTAAAAAGGACAATAGCATTATTACAGTGAAATTTACAAGCAGGAAAGCACACAAAGGCCCGGGTAGTTTGAAGAATGCGCATTGTCACTGTATACTTAGCGATATCACGGATCAGCTCGAAGCACAGAAAAAGCTGGAAAGCAACGAGAGACGACTGAGACGTTCACAGAAAATAGCCAAATCCGGCTCTTGGGAGATAGAAGAAGGCAGCGACATGATATGGGCTTCAGAGAATGCTTTTGCAATATACGGGATGCCAGAGGATACAGGACATGTCAGCGTAGATTATGTTGAACAGTGCATCCATGAAGATGACAGAGAGATGGCGCATAAGGCTCTTATCGACTTTAGAGAAGGCAAAAGAGGATATGACCTCATTTTTCGTATCAAACCTCCGCTAACCGGGGAAACAAAATATATAAGATCGGTAGCCGAACTTGAAGTAAGCAGCGATAATAAAACACAGAGGGTGCTGGGTGCTATAAGAGATATAACCGAACAGGTCCACATGGAAAAAGAAAAGGAAAAGGCAGACAGCATACTCAGAAACCAGCAGAAGCTGGAATCGATAGGTACACTTGCAAGCGGAATTGCACACGAAATAAACAACCCGATAAACGGCATACTTAACTATGGTCAGGTAATTTCAGACAGTGTAGAGGATGGCTCCGAGATTAAGGGGTTTGCAAAAGAGATAATCCGAGAGACTAACAGGGTTTCCGTTATAGTCAAAAACTTACTTGATTTCTCAAGACAAAACAACCAGCAGCACAGTTATGCACGCCTGGAAGATATAGTGGAGAGCACACTTTCGCTAACGCGGACGATATTCAGGCACGATAACATTGAATTAAATGTCAAGATCGCAAATAACATCTGCAAAATAAAGTGCAGGAGCCAGCAAATACAGCAGGTTTTGATGAATCTGCTTACGAACGCAAGGGATGCGCTAAACGAGCGGTATCCGGGTGCTGATAAGAATAAGATAATCAATCTTACCTGCAAACAGTACACTAAGGATAAAAGAAAATGGGTATCCATAGAAGTTGAGGATTTCGGATACGGTATAACCGAAGAAACCAAACAGAGGATATATGATCCTTTCTTCACTACAAAGAAAGGAGATAAAGGTACGGGGCTTGGGCTGTCTATAAGCTATGGCATTGTTAAGGAACATCACGGACAGATCATTGTGGAATCAGAGCCGGATAAGTTTACCAGGTTCACGTTACACCTGCCGTGTGACAACGGCTGGGATCTAAAATAGAAAACATATAAACGGGGAAAGCGATGAAAAGAATCATAATTACAGCTATCTTATTTGCTATATTATTTTTCCCAATGTCAGCGCTATGCAGTGATGATGCCGAGAATAAATACAAGAGCGCAACAGAATATGACTACCCTCCCTTTTCTGTAACGACCGATGGCAATGCAGACGGTTTTTCGGTTGAGCTGTTAAAAGAGGTTGCCGATGTAATGGGTCTGAAAATCTCTTTCAAAGTTGATAGCTGGGCAAATATAAAGGGAGAACTCAAAGAAGGGGAACTGGATGTTTTACCGCTTGTTGGATACACACAGGAAAGAGATGAATACTTAGACTTTTCCGTGCCGTATATTATTATGCACGGGAATATTTTTATAAGAACAGACAATACTGACATTCGAACAGAGGATGACCTGTTTGGCAAACGAATATTGGTCATGGAGGGCGACAGCGCACACGAATATGCCATAAAGATGGGTCTTGGAGACGAGCTTACTTTAACGAGCACATATCAGGAAGCTTTTGAGCTGCTGGCGTCTGGGGAATATGATGCAGTTCTTGCCCAAAGCCTTGTGGGTGAGCAGCTTATCTCGCAGATGGCGCTTAGCAACGTTAAGGCAGCAACAAAGATAGATGAAGACGGACTGACTGAGATAAGAACGAACCTTACAGGTTTCGAGCAGAAGTTCTGCTTTGCAGTCAGGGAAGGGGATAAAGAACTTCTTTCGAAGCTTAATGAAGGGCTTGCAATAGTTTCTACCAATGGTACATTCGATAGGCTTTATATCAAGTGGTTCCCGTTCCTTACAGACACTAAACCGAGTTTTCATGATATAGCTGATGCTTCAGCCATAGTAATATTGCCGGTGCTGCTCATAACGCTGATATTAGTTGTTATTTTTGTTAGAAGGCATATCAAAAAAAAGACTCTGGAGCTGGAGAAGTCAAACAGAGCCATGTTAGAAATGGAATCCCACTTAAGGTCTCAGCAAAAATTAGAGTCGGTAGGTGTTCTTGCAAGTGGCGTTGCTCACGAAATAAACAATCCGCTCAACGGCATACTCAATTACGGACAGGTTATACTGGACGTCGTAAAGAATGAAGAATTAAATTGCAATGATTACAGGGACTCAATCGCCACGTTTTCAAAGGAAATAATAAAAGAGTCGGACAGGATATCCGGAGTCGTAGGAAACCTTCTTCAGTTTGCTCGCACGGGCAGCAAGCGGTTTGTTGAAATACAGATAGCAGATATAATCAACAATATCTTAAATCTTATTGACACAGTAATCAAGCAGGACCAGATTGCACTCGAAATTGACATACAGCCGGATCTGCCAAAAATCGAATGCAGGAGCCAGGAGATACAACAAGTTCTGCTTAATCTTATAATCAACGCAAAAGATGCGCTCAACGCAAAATACAAAGGATTTGATGAACAAAAAACTATTAACGTCAACGTGTCAGAGGTCGATTCTGACAAACAAAAGATGATAAGAATAACAGTAAGGGACAACGGCAACGGCATACCAAAGGATATTGGAGAGAACATATTCGATCCGTTCTTTACTACAAAGAACAGGTCTGAAGGAACGGGACTTGGCCTTTATATCAGCTTTGGTATAGTCAAAGATCACGGCGGGCAGATGAGTTTTAAAACAAAGCAGGGAGAGTTCACTCAGTTTATTGCTGATTTGCCTGTCAAGCAGAAAAATGAGGGGAATGAGGGGGAAGATATCAGTTAACCTTACCTTTCAAGCTTCGCGGAAGAATAATAATAGGGAGCCCTTATAAATAAGAGCTCCCTTTAGTTTTGGTTAGTTTCACTTTACTTTATGTTATTGTGGAATAATCTCTTCGCCTGTAGTCGAGTTGACATATACGTTATCTGCTTTCCAACCAAACACACGTCCAAAGTATGCAAAGTCAAATGTGTAGGTAACCGATATCAACTTACCGTCTTCAAACATAAATTCATAGGCGGAATCGTCAGCCATAAATGCGATTTCAGTGCAGAAATGTCCGTCGTATACTGCGTTTGCTTCCACTCTCAGCACATCATCTCCGAAAATATTAACCATTATATTATTAACATATTCTTCATATTTTGTGCCGCCCATGGCATTATATTTGATTTTTGTAAGGTCATAGTCAGGGTTCCAAAGCTGGTCACAAGTAAGATTTACTATCCACATGCTGTTTGATGCCACATCCATAGTCAGCTTCTCGCCTTCCATGTGCCAGTAGTTCTCTCTAACACCCGAATTATCTATGTAGAATGTCATTGAAGGATCGTCATAGTCACCGTCACCGTTAGCAAGGGTAAGGAAAGACATATACAATCCCAGCGCCTCGTCTTGAGTCATGTCGTCGCTTCCCGGCTCGCCTTCCTCAAAATCCTGTGGAACGGCGTTCTTTACAACAGTAGGATCGCGCTGTATATCCGCTTCGAAATATACGCATTCATTCATACAAGCCTGTGTAGGATAAACACTGACAGAATAACATTCTCCGTTTAGCAGTCCAAATTTGATGAAACCATCGTCATTTGTTAAGATATCAAAAGTTTTCACAGCAAATTCCTGCTGATACCCGCCGCCGCCGGAACCACGGACATCCTTAACGGTGGTGCCAAATACGTCTGCAATTTCATTGGCTGTTGCCGACACTTTATCTGTGATAGACTCGTTTTCCAGAGAATCTTCTTCTGTGACTTTCTGTGAAGGAACATAGTTATAGTCGATGTTTATCAGATCCAGTGTATCCGCTGCCAGCGTGCATACTATAGAGTCGTCACCTGTCGCAAATTTTATGAAATCGCTGCGTAATTCGCTGCTGTCGGTATAATACCAGAAGTTGTCGGGCGTTTCAGTTAGTTCAAGTCCAAAGAAATCTTTTGCATACTGCTTTGCTTTATCAAAAGCATCCATCTTCAGGTCGTAATAGTTCTCTGGCTCAATGCTGTTCCAGGTATCAGCCTCTTTGGGTACAACGCTGTCTGTAACAGGAATAAGGTAACTCCTGCGGTATTCCTTATTCATGACTATTCTGCGCAGCCCTTCTGCACTGATCGGGCCGGAACTTGCGGCAGACTCTGCGGCTGCATTTTGAGCATCTTCGGATAGTGACGTGTCAATGACTGCCTCGTCTTCAGCTGTTTGAATCTGCTGTTCAGCCTTGGCGGTGTTGGCAGTTATGCTCAATACTACCGCAAGACAAGCTCCAATAACGAGAACACCAGCCAGAACGATGAAAAGCGTTTTGTTTGTTTTAACTACTTTAATCATTTTATCATCCCCTTTCTGGTGAAATAATACAACGGGGCAAATAACCGAGTCCTCACAGAGATGTAATTAAGTTGTAAAAGTTATCGTGGCTGTTGTACCGTTTCCTTCTTCAGAAGTGTAGTGTAGTACTGCTTTGTGAAGCTTTGCGATTTCGTGACATAGAGGAACGCCAAGCCCGTTTCTGCCAAACGGATTATTTTTTCTGAACGGATCATTAACGTATTCCAGCTCTTCGCTGCTCATGCCTTTTCCAAAGTCGCGAACAATGATTTTACCGCTGCTGGCAGTCAGTTCAACCGTGCTGTCCTTTGGTGATGCTTTGATAGCATTTGCTGTCAGGTTGTTGATAAGGCTCTGTAAAAGAAGCCGGTCGCCCGTTACCCGTTTCCAGCTCACTTTATATTTGACACTGCCATATGTTTTTTGAGCGTGTATAAAAAGGTCTTCGATATCTACACTCACCTTGTCTATTTTCCGCTGACGCAGGTTTGCTATCGTAAGCAGCTTCTCAGATACCTGCGTTAAGTGTTTGCTCTCATCCAAGATATAGCGGGTTGCAAGATACCGCTGCTCCTCCGACATATTGGAGATCATCAAGGCTTCAGCATAGCCGCTTATCACAGTCAAAGGAGTGCGCAGCTCATGAGCAAGCCTGTCGATAGGTTTATTTATCTTCTTGAGTGAGAAATAGAGCAGTGTAAACAAAGCAAGTATTACGCCCACTCCCAACAAAACTGCGCTAACACATTGTTTATTGCTGGTACCTACTACTTCAGTTACTGACTTCATATAAATAAAATAATATCCGCTGGTCAGTTGGTCAGAGATATTAATATATGTATCATTGTTTTGCTTTACCCAGGATAAAGTACCACCCTTTGTTGTATGCGAAAAAGGCAGATTGCTGAACAGTACTCCTGAATCGCTGCCTATCTCCAGAAATATACCGCTATCCTCATAGTTCCTGGCGAAAAGCTCTGCCGAGCTTTTGTGGCTTTGTTTTTTTAAATTGTTAAAAGTGCTGTCCAGTGAACGGGAAATGGCATATTCTTCACTGATGGCAGTTTCTTTTGAATGTTCCAGCAAAGAAATAATGGAAGGCGTTACGAGAAGGAAGATACAAGCATATAGTATTATTGTGAAAATAAAAGCTACAAAAATAAAGTTTTTCTGCCAGATATTCATAGAGTCAATCCTCGAAACGGTATCCAACTTTAAATACCGTGTTTATGCGCTCACCCAGCTCAAGTTTTTTGCGAAGCTTTTGTATATGGACATCTATGGTATGGGTTTCTCCCAAATAGTTGATGCCCCATGCTTCTTTTAAAAGACGCTGCCGGCTGAGCGCGACGTTTCTGTTTTCTATCAGCACCTTCAATAAATTAAACTCTTGCAGTGTCAGATATACTGGCTTGTCTCTAAGAAATACCTGTTTTGCTTCAAAGTTGACCATAAGGTCGCCAGATGCATACGAAGTTTCTTCTTTTGCGTTCTCCTGAGAACTGCCTGCACCCTTAAAAGAAGCTCGGTTATTTCAAATGGTTTTGTGATATAGTCGTCTGCACCTTGTGTAAAACCGCGAACCTTATCGCTTGTTTCGTGCTTTGCAGTAATGAATATCGTGGGGATGTTCTCTACCTTATCCAGCACGCTGAACCCATCAATATCCGGCAGCATAATATCAAGAAGAAGCAGGTCAAAATCGCCGTCTTTGGCAAAAGTTATTGCATCTTTTCCGCAAAACGCCTGGATGCAGTTATGGCCTGTCATTTGTAAGTTGAGTGTGATCAGATCGCTGATAGGACGCTCGTCTTCAACAATCATTATATTAGCCATGCTTTACTCCATAATTATTATCGTGAATTTTCTTACTTGTTAAATTATAACACTAAAGCATTTTTTGGTCTACTTGACTAATATCTATATTTTTATTTAAGTCTGGTCAAATGCAATACAATAGTTTTAAACCTAAAGTTTTAAGAATCGTAGAGCGTTAAATACTTTTTCATAAAGAAAAAAAGCTAACTGTTGTGATATGGTTACTACAGTTAGCTAATATTGTCTTAGATCAAGACATCAATATGCATTGACTACAGTGCTTTCTCTATTATCACTAGACCAAGCATAGAAATATACTCTTAATCGATATGTATATCCTTTCGATACGCTATGAGAGCTGCTCCAAGAACAATAATTAGTGCTGCTGTACTTTGAATAATGCTGTACATTCACCCAGGCCCCGTTCTCATACCGCTGCAGATATGCAGATATACTGCAGCTATCCACACTTGCAGAGCAGTTTAAATCTGCGGACATATATGCAGTTCCCGATACTATATCCAAATCTGCATCAGCATATAAAATATAAGTATATCTTGTGCTGGGGGGAGTACTTGATAGTTCACTTTCGGAACTATCAGCGGCTAACGTTGTTCCTGTGAAAGCTAGTAAAAAAAGCATCACTAATAAAACAGTAATAAATTTTTTCATATTATACCTCAATCTAATAATTTATTGTAAGATGTAAAAGATAAAAAGATGCATTATATAAAAAGCTATATCCGTTTTTTCTTTACCTCTTACTAATTAAAACGAATATAGCAATAAAATGTTACAAGTTTTTATAAAATAAATTTATTTCGGTAAACTTTCTATAACTTTGATAAGCTCATCAACGTCAACAATTCCTGATAAATTATATACATATATGTCTCCGAAATAGTATATACTGTTCATATCAGGACTGGAAATAACTAGCGCCTTGTTGCCGCTTATAGTTGTTTCGTAAACTGTTGAGCGCTCTGTATCGTAAGTAATGGTGCCTACACTTTTTCTTCGGTTAATACGTACTGTATTTCCGTTCGAATCTTCATAAATACTCACAGCCATAATTTCATCTACTGACCCACTTACATAATGATATCCCTCGGGCAAATATCCGGGTAAAATATCATCTTGTACATCAGAATCGTCACTAACGATTATAGTTTCTGAAACTTCATCAGAGGTTTTAAAGAAGTCGAAGAATCTTGTTCGTATCGCTTCAGAGCTGGCAATAGTTATGGTTGAAACAATAAGGACGATTATTAATCCGGCGGCTACTCTGGTTGCGATTTTGAGAGATCTTTTTCTTCGTCGCATATTCACTTCTTTATTAATCGTTGCAGAAATTCTTTGGTCGATATTGTTTGATGGTATTTCAAAATCAGCCAATTCTTCTTCGGAAGGAGCTTCTTCGGCAAGTTTGCTGAGCAGTTCTTCACCTGCGTATTTTAAATATGAATCTACAAATTCATCGTGGCGATTTTTACCCATTCGCTTCACCATCCATAATCGTGCTTAACAATTTTTTTCTTCCCCTGTGGCATCTGACTCTTGCATTCTCAACGGTTATTTCAAGCATCTGAGCTATCTCAATGATTGAGAAACCAAGGATATATCTGTGGAACACCGCAGAGGAATACTTCGGGTCAAGGTTATCTATACAATCCATAACTTTCTTTATTTCAAGCTTGGAAATGACTATTCGCTCTGTGTCATATTTGTCATCTTCAATATATGCTGTATGCATTTCAAAGGGTACAGTCATCACGTTGTCGCTTTGCTTTAGAAAATCTATAGAAAGGTTTCTAACAATATAAATTATATACCCTTTTTGTATCTTGGGTGTAAATGATTCTATTTTTTTGATATGTTTGATAATACGTAAGAAAGCAGAGTGAACTATATCGTCTGCGTTGTCGGTGTTGTTGACTAATTTCATAGCAGTATAATACATAAGCTTCTTGTACTCATTATAAATCTGCTCAACACTTTTTCTATATTCTTTTGGTAAATATGTGCTTGTTATATTTAGCATATATCATATATTTTACCTTTCAAATTACAAATAAATAAGTCAAGTTACAAACAAATACACTTTTTATATTATCCATGCAGTATTGACGATATAAGACGGGGCACTATTTGTCTATCGACAACTATAGCCAATATTATAACAAATAATAGCTATCAATGCATTAAATATTTTAAGGCATCTTTTTTATAAAAATGAGAAAAAAATGAAATCAATTGTAACATTTTGTATTTTGTTTTGTTTTGTATAGTAAGAACGAAATTCAATTAATTTAAAAGGAGCCTGCCATGTCTGTAATAAACAATAATAATTTTA
Source organism: Christensenellaceae bacterium (assembly GCA_963666505.2). GTDB lineage: Bacteria > Bacillota > Clostridia > Christensenellales > SZUA-584 > JABGQS01. The sequence goes on from CAXXXL010000005.1 coordinate 24,428, forward strand.
CTAGAAGAATCGTATCAGTTATACTAGTGATAGCATTTTTTATCTTAAGCTCTGGAATACCTTCAAATATATCGGTAATTTCTAGGCAGCAAAATTAAATATAATTTACGTAAAAATAAAACATATATATACTGTGTAAAAACCTTTATAATTAAATACATATGATCAAGCAAGGGGAAAATATGAAAAATACATATAAATTAATAATTTTATTTCTCGTTGTTGCTATATTGCTTAGCCCTGCAGTATGGACGCCGCTCCCGGGCCTAGTGAAATTCTCTCAAACAAGGACGAATCGGAACAGAAACTTAAATTCGTAGGTATATATCCAATGGCTTCTTACGACTATTTTACCGACCATAAACGTGGCTTTGTTATTGCGGGCGAAGAGCTAAACGTCATAGCGGAGTATGTGGGACCGGCAGATAACGATTTGGAAGAGATGGAGGAGAGTTTCCAAAAAGCGATAGCTGAAAAGGTAGATGGAATAATACTTTTTGGCGCAGACGACTCGCTTGCGTATCTCATCGACCAAGCAGCTGACGCCGGTGTACCAACTGTCACAGTCGACGGAGATGTTAAAGACAGCAGGAGGATAGCGTTTGTAGGCACCAACAACATCCAGGCTGGAGTCATTGGCGGAGAGCTGATAGCAGAGCTTCTAAACTATTCGGGACAGATAGCGGTGCTCACAGAGCCAGATGTAGACCTGCATATAGACAGGACAAAAGGATACCAGTCTGTAATAGACCAATATCCCGCTATGCAGATTGTAGACATCGGAGACACAAGAGCTACACCGGACGATTCTCATGATGCGGCAGTAAAGCTGATTCAAAATAATCCGGGGCTGGATGCAATAGTATGTACGGACTATTTCGGAGGAATAGGAGCTGCCGTTGCAGTTGAAGAGCTTGGCAAGGTTGGTGAAATCAAAATAATTTCTATGGACAGGAACAAATATGTGCTGGATAAAATCGAAGAAGGAGTTATTTACGCAACACTTGTCCAACAGACCGCACTGATGCCTTATTATGCAATGAAAATATTATACGATTATGTAACAAAACCGATAGAGATAGTAGCGCAAGATGAAAACTCAAGTGTTACAGGAGTTCCGGCATATATTGATACAGGAGTAATCATCGTAGACAAAGACAATTATTCTGAATTCTATAGAAACTGAGGATAGAGATTGTTTTTAAGGAGACTTCGTAAAAATCTGAAGGGAGTCGAGCTTGGCTATAAGCTATTAGCCTTGTTTCTTATAGTTTTCATTTTTCCGCTTGTTTTATTTGGCTTACTGTCATACCAAAATCTAAACAAAACACTTCAAAAAAATGCCATTGATTACAACAATGATAAAATCGTACAGGTAAACGCAAAAATCGATGATTTTTTTGAAGAGCTCAACACAACGGTAAATTCTCTTCAGGCAGATTATGGGTTTATAAACAATGTGCTGATGCAGGAATCAGACTTTGAATCAACTATAGATTATATAAACAGAGATGAGAGCATATACAATAAAATAAGCAACATACTAATTCAAAACAATGAGCTGGTTTCTGTCTATGTATATGTAGACGGCGGCGATGCGTTTTACATAAACTTTCACTCTTCTATCGATACAGAGTATTCACCGGAGTCGGAAAGCTGGTATAAACGTCTGATTTCCGGTTCAGGAGAGCCGGTTCTATTACAAAAGATGACGGATAAGCAGTCAGAAGATAAAACAAAGGTCGTTCCTTACGTAAGCATCATCAGACCAGGGACAGAGGAGGAAAACCAGGAGACGAAAATAGTACTACAACTGAATATTTCTCAGGATTTTACAACTGAGTTTATTGAAACGCCGACAAATTAAGCTACAGAACTTTATATACTTGAAGCGAACAAGAGGATACTCGTAAGCTCCGCAAATCCCACAATAGAAAACATGGGATCGGCAGGGTTCGACTTCAGGATGGTTCATGGTGTAGATTTAAATGCAAGATACGGAAACGAAAGGCTTCTTGTTTCGCACATTATAAATGATGAATCCGGGCTTATAGTAGCCGCAATTTCAAACAATGAAATTATAATGGATGCCAGCAAGGATTACAGGACAACACTTATATTGTTCACTGCTGCCATGCTGATACTGTTTATAATAGTATCCGTGGTAATCTCCATTGGTGTGTCACGGCCGATTAAAAACCTGAAAAAACTAATCGGAGACGTTGAAAAGGGGAATCTCGAAGCAATACAGAAGAGCTCAATAGGAGGCAGCTCGTGGCTTATGTCTGCCCATTTTGATCAGTATGTGAAAACTATAAACGAACTTTTAAAACAGATAAACGAACATATAAACAAACGCCACGAGCAGGAAATAAAGATACTGCAAGCACAGATAAATCCGCATTTTATATATAATACGCTCAACACCATAAAGTGGCTCGCAAAGTTCGAGGGCAACGAGAAAACTGAAGAAGGTATAACAGCGCTAATACAGCTTCTTAAATCCACAATCCAGTTCGGACGAAACTTTACGTCGATAGAGGAAGAGCTGCAGCAGATAAACGACTATATTAAGATACAGATGCTGAGGTATGACGATTCGTTTAGCGTAAAAATCGAAGCAGATAAAAAGCTGTATAAATATAAGACGCTTAAGTTCATGCTCCAGCCGATTGTCGAAAACGCTATATTCCATGGCATTGACCACGAAAAGAAAAATGGACTAATAGAAATTAAAATAGTTAAGGAAAACAATGATATAATATATACTATAAGTGACAACGGCTGTGGAATGAATGAAAAGCAGATTTCAGTTCTCACGGCGAAGGCAAAAAACAATACCTTTACAGGAATAGGCATTCAGAATGTTTCAGAGCGTATAAAGAAATACTTCGGTGAAAAATACGGCATAAAGATACTGTCGAAAAAAGGAGAGGGAACTAAAATAATAGCTACGGTTCCCGCGCTTCTATATGAGCAAGAGAAAGAATAAAAAGTAACAATTCTGTTTATTGAGAGGGCGAGAATGAAGATTTTAGTAGTTGACGATGAGCCTCTTGTAAGAAGAGGAATAATCAGCATGCTGGAGCAGGACATAGAAGACGCCGAAATAGTTGGAGAGGCCGGAACTGGAAACGCTGCAATCAAAATAATCGAAAAAGAAAACCCTGAAGTGGTTCTGACAGATATAATAATGCCTTCGATGAATGGTATCGAGCTTCTAAAATGGACTATGCTTCATAGGCCTGAGATTAAGTCAGTCGTTCTTAGCTGCCATCAGGAGTTTCAGTATGTTAAAGATGCGTTTCTTTACGGTGCTGTAGACTACGTTTTAAAATATGATATTGACAAGCAGGCGCTTATAGAGATGATAGAGACGCTGCAAAAAGCGCTTGTGGAAGATAAAAAGATAGCGGGAACTGAACAGGCAGATTTTTTTGATAACGACCTTGATATGATAAAAAGCAGCTTTATTAGGAATATTATCAATGGGCGGATAGTCGAAGAAGCGGAGATATTCAGCAAGGCAAAAAAATATCAGCTTTCTATAAACTTAATTGAACCCTCATATATTTTAAGTATAGCTATAGACAACAAGCAAAGTGTCGGCAAAGAGAAAAAAGACAAGTACGTAAAAGAATTCCAGGGTATAGCGAAATCAGTGTTGTTGGAAAGCTGCGGCTTCGAACTAGTATACGAAGGACAGCATAGTTTTATAGTGATTCTGCAGCCAAAGACAGATGATTTTTCAATAAACAGCGCATGCACCACGCTGCAGTGTAAAATAGAATCAAGCTTTAATATCGGCTTGTCCATAGGGATATCGCAAAGCGGAAACAACTTTAAGCACTATGCTGAGATGCTCTCTTCGGCCAAGAAGGCTCTGGAACAGAAATTTTTCAAGGATAGCTCAAGCATAGTTTTTTCCGAAGATTTCGGTCAGCAGATGGACGATACTCAGGCAAAAAACGTAAAGAAAAGTATAATACAGAGCATAGGAGAGTCGAATCTTAGCGATGCGTTGCTAAAGCTGGGGACTCTTTATAAACTGCTTAAAGATACTGAATGCTGCACAGTGCTTCAGGCAAAGCTTATATATATATCATTGGAAGAAGCGCTCGTTAATTCAGTAAAAGATCAGATAAAGGACATAACGACAAGCAATAAGGAAATATTGGAGAGTGAATTTCTATATGATTTGAACGAGCTTTTAAAAGAAAAGCTGGTATCGGCTGCAAACCGGGTAATAAGAATAGTCGACATAAAAGAATGCTCGAGCCCAACACATAAAACAGTAGTTTATATTAATTCATATTACTCCGACAATACAATAAGCTTGGAGTTGATAGCGGGCAAGTTCGGGTATACTCCTGCATACCTTAGTAGGCTGTTTAAAAAAGAAACCGGCAAGAATCTTGTTGACTATGTAAACGAAGTTCGAATATACGCAGCTAAAAAGCTGCTCAGGCAGACGGATAAAAAAGTATACGAGGTTGCAGAACAGGTTGGATACAGCAATTATAACTATTTCAGCAAGGTTTTTAAGCAGTACGAGGGAGTCTCACCGTCAGAATTTTCGTAAGAGAAAACAATATACAGAGCCTGTATACACGCAGGCTCTTTTTTTATGCATTTTTTTGATATTTTGATGTTTTATCAGCAACAGAGGCGTTTTGGAAATAAAAATAGATATCTTTTGGGGTGATAATGTTAATTCAATTTTTAGCTCTTTTCAAATACCATTTATGACAGGATTGTATCCTATTAAAAAATTAGGAGGAAAAGACATGAGGAAAATCTTAAGTATTTTACTGGCGGTTGCCATGCTTGCTATCATCTTCTCTGGTTGTGCACAGGAAGCAGCAACAGACATGGATGCCGCTGATACGGCAGACTACAGCGACGAGCTATACATAGGTGTATACTGCCTCGGTGATCTTGAGTATTTCTATGATCACAAGATTGGTCTTGCTGCAGCAGGAGAGATGATGGGTGTTCAGACTAAGTATGTTGGCCCGCCGGACTACGACATTGATGCGATGGTTACTGCATTTGAGCAGGCGATTGCAGAACAGCCGGACGGAATAATCACATTTGGTGCAGAAGCGGCGCTAGCGCCTGTTATAGATAAAGCGGAAGCAGCAGGTATACCAGTCATAACAGTTGACGGCGATGTATCGGCTTCAAACAGAACAAGCTTTGTTGGCACAGGCAACTATTCAGCCGGATACCTTGGCGGCACAAAGCTCGGCGAAACGCTTGACGGCGAAGGTTCAGTTATAATCCTCACAGAACCGGGAGTGGAGCTTCATGACGAAAGAGCTCAAGGGTATACGGACGCTCTTGGTGAGTTTGGCGGAATAGAGGTAGTGCAGGTTGGAGATACAAAAGCAGACCCGGTCCACACTCTCCAGATAGTAGCGGCAATGCTGCAGCAGTATCCTGACATCGACGGTATAGGCTGCACAGACGCAGTCGGCGGCGCAGCAGCAGCAACGGCTGTAGAGGAAGCTGGCCTTGCAGGGCAGGTAAAGATAATATCCATGGACAGAGACAGAACAGTGCTTGAAAAGATAGGTGAAGGAGTTGTAACTGGAACGATAGTTCAGAAATCCGCCATGATGCCTTTCTATGCACTGCAGATACTCTTTGCAATGAAGCATGCAAACGTTGAGATTTCAACAGACAACGCTGCAGCTGGCATTACACTCGCTCCGAATTCAATCGACACGGGTGTTATCTATGTAGATGAAACAAATGCAGAGTTCTTCATAAGAGACTAGGACGAAGTAACTAACTAAATTAACAATTGGAACGGCGGGAGGCATGGCTCTGTCACGCCTCCCGATTTTGTAAAAGGAGATTTTCGTTATTATGCAGGAAAACTATGTACTTGAAGCAAAAGGCATATCAAAGCTTTTCCCCGGTGTGCTGGCTCTGGATAAGGTTGACTTTAAACTGAGAAAAAGCGAAGTACATGCAGTAGTAGGAGAGAACGGTGCCGGCAAGTCAACACTTATGCATGTTCTTGGTGGCATACATAGGCCAAACAACGGTCATATCTTTATGAACGGCGAAGAGATAGTATGCAAAAGCCCGACTGATGCACAGGAACAAGGGATAGGGATAGTGTTCCAAGAGCTTTCGCTTATACCAGAGCTGAGCGTAGCGGAAAACATATTCACGAAGAACCAGCCGGCTAATAAGCTTGGTATAATATCAAAAGAAAAACTAAAAATGCAGACAAAAAAGTTACTAGAGACATTTAAAGAAGACATTAATCCGCTGATGCCCGTTAAGTTCCTTACCATAGCAAAGCAGCAGGTGGTTGAAATATTAAAAGCTATATCCACTAAACCAAAGGTGCTTATACTTGACGAGCCTACGTCATCGCTGACACAGGTAGAAACAATGAGGCTATTCGAGAATATCCGGACGCTTAAAAACTCAGGTATATCAATAATTTATATATCCCATCACCTTCAGGAGATTTTCGAGATAGCCGACAGGGCTACAGTCCTAAAAGACGGGAAATTCGTAGATACGGTAAACACCAGTGATGTGGATGAAGAAAGAATAGTAAGCCTGATGGTAGGCAGAGACGTATCACATGAATATGTAGACAGGCAAAATAAAATAGATTATAAAAAAGTGGTTCTTGAAACTAAAGCTCTTACTCATGAATCGCTTTTCAGAGATATTTCTATAGAAGTGCACGCAGGAGAGATACTCGGAATGGCAGGTCTCATCGGAGCAGGACGTAGTGAATTCGCCCGGACGCTCTTTGGTCTGGATAAAGCAAAGTCAGGGGAAGTTTTTCTTGAAGGCAGGCCAATTAAAGCCAGCTCCTCAACCGAAGCAATCGGTCTTGGGATAGCGTACACATCAGAGAACAGGAAGCTTGAAGGCCTTTATCTTAATTCAACTATAAAAGAAAACTGCGTGTCCCCAAGGCTCGACAGGTTTTCAAAAAAAATCCTTGGTATTCTCGATAACAAGCTGATGGAGGATTATGCAAAGATGTGTGTTGAAAAGTTCAATATATCGACGCCGTCCATAGGTCAGTTTGCAAGGAATCTTTCGGGCGGCAACCAGCAGAAAGTGCTCTTGTCGATGTGGCTTGGCATCCAGCCAAAGGTGCTTATAGCGGACGAGCCGACAAAGGGCGTGGATGTTGGCGCCAAAGCAGAGATATACGAGATACTAAAAAAGCTTGCAGACTCAGGAGTCGCAGTTATAGTAATATCTTCAGACCTCTTAGAGGTTCTCAGCATAAGCGACAACATTGTAGTGATGAAAAGTGGCAGGATTGTCGGCGAAATGAACAATAAAGAAGCAAACGAAGAAAACATAATTTCATACGCTACAGGCGTTAGAGTTTAGTATTGGAGGAGACAGACATGATTAAAGTAAAGGATTGGGTCAAAAAAATATTTGAAGCAAGAGAGTCCGTGCTGGTGGTGCTTATAATACTAGGTTCGATAGTACTCAGTATCGTTTCAAAAAAGTTTTTTACATTCGGCAATATTAAAGCGATTTTCCTGGGTCTCAGCGTTGAAGCGATGATAGCGGCAGGTATGGCAGTGCTTCTTGTATCGGGCGGTCTCGATTTATCGATAGGTTCAACAATGGCGCTCTCGGGCGTAATCACATGTTTGTTCATCAACAGCGGTGTGCCTGTAGTAATAAGTATAATAATCGGCCTGCTCATTGGCGCCCTTATCGGCCTTATAAGCGGCACGATAATATCAAGGTGGAATATAAATCCGTTTATTGTTACGCTTGGGATGATGCAGATCATCAGGGGTTTCGTACTCATTTTTGCAAAGGGTGTCACGGTAATAAACCTTCCGGATTCATATAAAGCTATAGGACAGGGTTTGGTAGGGGGAGCAAACGGAATACAGATACCTATAATAATCACTCTGGCAATAGTAATAATTTTCGATCTATTGCTAAGAAAAACGAAATTTTTCAGGCAGAGCTATTACGTCGGCGGCAACGAAAAAGCTGCAATTATGACGGGTATAAAAGTTAAGAAAGTCAAGATAACCAACTATATCATTGTAAGCGTTCTTGCAGCGCTTGCGGGTATAGTTATGTCAGCGAGGCTGTCAAGTGCTTCAACAAACATAGGGCAGGGTCTGGAGATGAAGGTAATAACAGCATGCGTGATCGGCGGGGCCAGTCTTTCCGGCGGAGAAGGAACGGTTCTCGGTGCTTTCCTTGGTTCGCTACTTATGGCGATAATAATCAACGCTCTTAATATGATGGGCGTTGATGTATACTGGCAGAACGTTATGACTGGTGCAATACTAATATTTGCAGTAGTTCTTGATACAGTTCTGAAGCGCAGGCGAGAAAATGCCGTCAATGTCGTAAAAGTCAAGGCATAGTTTCACCGCTTATTTGGATTTAAAGGGGGCAGTTTATAAGACTTAAAGACAAGGTTTGTGTAGTGACAGGATGCAGAGAATTAATTTGCAAAGAGATTGTTTTAAGACTTACTCAGGAAGGCGGAAAAGTTGTGTGCCTCTCTAGAAGGACACTCTGTATTATGAACCGGTTGTTGAGGTAACGAATATGTATTTATCAAAAAAGTCATTTGTAACAGAGCTGATGCGGATGAACGAAGAGAGTATTTCAATGAAAGCCGATGTGTATAGTTTTGATAAAGATGATGATAATAGTACCGTTGTATTGTCGAAAAAGCTCGCAGGTATTGAAAATATTTATATTCAATCCGTAGATCATCCCCAGGGGATCGAAGGCATAAGACACTCAAATGATTTTTTTGAAATACTGTATTCACCTTCCGGGGATATAACTTTAGAAATATACGGCCGGGAAGAAGTGCTGAATAAAAACGAAACGCTTTTTTTAAACAAAAATGTAGTTTATAAGGTGAGCAAAGTTCTGAGCGATACTGACCTTCTCTGTCATGTTTTTGTGAATGAAGAATTGTTCGATGACGATTTTTTTCATCTGCTGCAGGAAAATAATGTTTTTTCGCTGTTTATAGTCAAATCCATGTTACTTTCGAGCATGTATAAGGACTATATAAAGACAAAAAATATTGATAAAACTGTATTTATATTGTTGGATCTTCTGCGAAGGCAAACAAAATATAAAAACAGCAGTAGAGAAATTTTAATTTCTTATTGTGCCATATTATTCGACAAACTTAAGGATTTTGAAAACAATCTGCTTGAAACGGATGAGTTTATCTGTTATTACAGAAAAAATGCTCAGATATTAAGGATAATCGGCTATATACGAAAGAATTATCAAAATGCTGATTTAAAATCGGTTGCTGAGAACGTACATCTGCACTCCAACTATTTATGCAATCTTGTAAAGTCTGTGACCGGAAAAACATTTACGGAACTGCTTAACAGCATCAAAGTTCAAGCAGCGAAATATATGCTTGAAAGCACAGATTTGAGTATTGAATATGTCTCCGCAGCCGTTGGCTACGACAACACCAGCTACTTTTATAAAACCTTTAAAAAAATCATAGGGAAAACACCGGGCGAATGCAGAATAGACGGCTGCCAAAAGCAAAACAACCCTATTGCGTATACAAAAAGTATATATTCAGCAAGCTACAATGATATTGCATACCTCACATCGCACAAACTGATTTACAACAGGGATGACAATCCAAAGATTGCATTTATGCCTATGGGAACGGAATTGAATTATTATATGGTTTCGATAGAAAATGGGCTGTTTGATGTAATTCATGATAGAAGCGTTGAATTGTATACTGCAGCTCCTAAAAACGCTGCAGACAGCAAAAAGCAAATCAAAATACTCAAAGAAGTGATAGAACAAAAGCCACATGCAATTATTATTTGCTCACATGATCTTTATCTAGCGGCGCCGCTTTTTCGAAAGGCGATAGAGACGGGCATCGCAATTTGTCTGATAAACCATGACAATATTAATTTGCCGGTACCTGTTCATGCAGTTGTAGGGTATAGGCAAAAGGAAGCGACAAGAAGAATGGGGGCATATATTACAGAAAAGTTTTGCAGCGGTAATGTAAAGGCAGGGATTATTAGGGGCGTTCCGGGATATCATTCAACAGAAAGATTCATGGGCTTTATTGAGCCGCTGGCAGGCAGAGAGAACTTCAGCATCACATCAATACAAAACGGACTTTGGACGGAGCAGAGCGGCTTTGACACAGCGCATCAGATGCTGCTTGAACATCCGGAAATAAATCTCATTTTTGCAGAAAATGACCATCAGGCTGTAGGCGCCATCAAGGCTGCAAGACAATTGAGACGGCTGGATGTAAAAATTTTCGGACACGACGGGGCAGTTTCCGGGCTCAGAAACATTGTGTCCGGCCGACTTACAGCAACAACCGACACCCATCCTGTGGAAATGGGAAACATGGCTATCATGTCGGTGCTAAATTGTCTTGACGGAAATATTACAGGAAGCTTTATAGAAACTCCGACGGATATAGTGGATAAAAGAAATGTTGTAACGGCGCTTGTGAATAATTAAACCCAATAAGCATGCAAAGTTTTAAGCCGATTATATTAAAACAGGACAAAAAATAGCTTTATATTAATATAGAGTATCGTTTGCTTAATATAGTTTCTTATATTTAGCAGTAACATCATAATATAATCAGTATATCAATAGATAATATAAACATAAGACGACTGACAAGATACAAAGTAACATGAAAGGCGGCTGAGTTGCATAAAGTAGTGCGTGAGGTAGTAACATATAAAAACCATAAAGAATGCATTAGGCTGAATAATGGCGTAGTTGACATTGTTGTTACAGTAAGCGAGGGGCCGAGAATTATAAGATATGGTTTTACAGGCATGCAAAACGAATTTTGTGACGATGCGCAGATGACAATGTCTGTTAATGACGGGGAATGGCGCCTTATGGGGGGGCACAGGCTGTTGCACAGCCCTGAAGAATTTCCAAGGACATATGAACCGGATAACGAAGCTGTCAGATGGGAAAAAATACAAAACGGTGTAAGGGTGCTATATGAGCAAAACAGGATAGCCAATATAACAAAAGAAATGGAGATTACACTTTTCCCGGAGAAGACAAAAGTACAGGTTTTGCATAGGCTTATTAACAAAAACGCATGGGCTGTTAAAACCGGTCCCTGGGCCTGTACTGTGATGGCAAAAGGCGGTACAGTCATAATCCCGTTTAATTCCAGAAAAGCGCATTTTAAAAATGGAGCAGCAGATGCCCGATATGCAACATTCTGGTCGTATACTGATACAGGTGACAGCAGGGTAAAATGGGGCTCAAAATACATTGCAGTCGGCTATGACCCGGAAGTAAAAGACAATCTTAAACTAGGGTTTTCCAATAAAGCAGGCTGGTGCGGATACATCCATCAAGATCATCTTTTTATAGTAAGAGCGGAATATATAGAAAATGCAAAATATCCGGATAATGGCTGTTCATGCGAGGTGTTCGCATGTGACTTTATGTCCGAGATAGAGACATTAGCGCCATATAAAATACTGGCTCCGGGTGAGGAGTCAGTACACACAGAACAGTGGGAGATTCATGAGAACGTCCGCATTACATCAATGGAAGACATAGAAATTGATAAAGCAGTAAGGCAATATATTTGACGTAGACAAAATGTGTGCGTCAATAAAAGATATGTTAGGAGGAGATTATGAAAAAAAAGTTAACAATTGGACTTTTGTGTCTTGTGGTGCTAATCTCGTTTTTTACAGGCTGTACTAAAACAGATGAACCTGTTCAGAATGAAAACCAGGAGGACAATACTGTAACAGATGCAGAGGAAGCTGAAACGACTGCTGATGAAGCTACAGGAGAAAGTGTGACTGAGAGCAAAGAAATAGCATTTATACCGCCTACGATGGGAAATCCGTTCTATACGAACACTGTAAAGGGAGCGGAAGCAGCATGTGAAGAGCTTGGGTATGAACTTTTGGTACAGGCGCCGTCGTCAGACCAAGATGCTAATGCTCAGGTTGCGATTGTGGAGAACATGATACTAAAAGGCGTTGCAGGTATTGCTGTATGCGCACTGGACTCAGCCGCTATCGTACCTGCTATTGAAAAAGCCAACAAAGCGGGGATACCGGTTGTTGTGTTCAATACACTGACAGACCTTGACGGCGGGGATGTGTATTCTTATGTCGGATATGATGAAGCTGCCGGAGCTGCTATGATAGCGGATTGGGTTGCTGAAAACGGCCAAGATCCGATCAATGTGCTTATGCTGCTAGGCTTACCCGGGTTCCACGCGACATTAAGAGAAGACGGCTTTGTGAACCGGGTGGAAGCAATGTATACAGATAGAATAAACATCGTTGCTCGTGAGGTGGCTGACTGGAATACCGAAAAAGGGTTAAACGTAACACAAAACCAGCTGCAGACTTTCCCGGAGATTAATGTGATTTACGGGGCGAACGACGACTGCGCTCTTGGGGGAGCGCAGGCGGCAACACAGGCAGGAAGGACGGATGTATTGAGCATCGGTATAGACGGTAATCCGTCTACGATGGAAGCAATTGAACGGGGCGATTTATCTGCTACGTTGTATGTGAATCCGTATGGTATCGGATTCGGAGCGATAGGAGCGCTTGATGATGCAATAAACGATATACAAAAACCTGAGAACAATAAGATCGCAGTTGATATTGCTGTGGTAGATATCAAAACAGTAGCTGACTATTTAGAATAGGATTACACAAGAAACTAAGCTATAAAAAAGTTTAAAGCTTTTCGGGGGAGTTTTCCTCGAAAAGCTTTATGCCGATTGAAAGGGGCCATCCGATGGCTGAAACAGTCCTAGAAATGAGATCTATAACAAAAAGATTCCCCGGTGTTTTAGCACTGGACAATGTATCTTTGGAAGTGAAAAAAGGCGAAGTACACATTCTTCTTGGAGAGAATGGTGCTGGCAAATCTACCCTGGTAAAAGTGCTTGCAGGAATAAATGCAAAAGATGATGGGGAAATCGTTTTAAAGGGCAGGAAGATTGAGATAACGTCTCCAAAACACGCGCAGAACCTTGGTATTAGCATGATACATCAGGAGTTAAACCTTGTACAGACAATGTGCGTTGCGGAAAATATATATCTTGGGAGGGAACCGGTAACGGTAAAACCGATAGGCAAAATAGGCTGGAAACAGATGCATAAGGCTGCAAAAAAAATATTAGATGAGCTTCATATAGATATAAACACTAAAACGATTTTAAAAGACTTGGGTATCGCACAGCAGCAGATGGTTGAGCTTGCAAAAGCGCTTTCGTTTGAAACTGATATAATTATTATGGACGAACCTACATCTGTATTAACAAACAAAGAAATTACAACCATGTTCGAGGTAATTAAAAAAGTTACAAGTAAAGGAGTATCAATAATATACATTTCCCACAGACTGGAAGAGTTTAGGGAAATCGGCGACAGGGTAACTGTCTTGCGTGACGGCAGGAAGATAAATACACTTGATATAAAAAAAACGAGTACAAAAGAACTGATACGCTTGATGGTGGGCAGAGAATTAAAAGAGATGTTTCCGAAAATGAAGATTCCTATCGGTGAAGAGGTTTTAAGAGTTGAAAATTTGAATAGAACTGGTGTTATCAGAGATATCAACTTCAGCTTGAGACGTGGCGAGATATTGGGCGTCGCTGGTTTGGTAGGAAGCGGCAGAACCGAGTTAGCACGTGCAATCTTTGGTGCAGATACGGTTGACAGCGGCTCAATTTACATAAACAACCGGAAAGCTAAAATTAAACATCCAAGGGATGCAATCGCAGCAGGGGTAGGTTTTGTTACTGAAGACAGAAAAAAACAGGGCCTTATACTATCAATGAGTGTTATAAAAAATGTATCTCTGGCAAAACTAAAATCATTTATCAAGCTTGGGAAAATCAATCTTTCCATAGAAGAAAAAACTACCGGCGAATATATTGCAAAGCTTAGAATAAAAGCGCCAAGTTCGAAAGCGGTTGTGAGAAACCTGAGCGGGGGAAATCAGCAAAAGGTTGTGTTAGCGAAATGGCTCTTAACAGAATCAAAGATATTTATATTTGATGAGCCGACACGGGGTATTGATGTCGGGGCGAAGGTCGAGGTATATAATCTTATGAATACATTGCTGCAAAACGGTGCTTCGATAATTATGATATCTTCGGAACTGCCGGAGATAATGGGAATGAGCGACAGGGTGATGGTTATGTGCAGGGGTGAAGTGCGGACGGTTATAGATATTGATGCTGCTGATCAGGAGAAAATACTGTATTTTGCAACCGGAGGAGGAAAATACGATGCAAAACACTGAAGGTGTAAAGCAGGGCAAAAACAGAGTAAAAAAAATTAGAGGCATGATGAATCAACTTCAAGCTTTTTTGGCATTGATTATATTGTGCGTCATACTTTCGATACTATCTGATAATTTTCTGACAATACCGAATTTGATAAACGTATTGATGCAAAACACTATTATCTGCATAATAGCGATGGGGATGACTTTCGTAATACTGATGGGCGGCATCGACCTGTCCGTAGGGTCAAATGTTGCAGTAGCCGGGCTTATACTCGCGGTGTTGATGAAAGACATGGATTTTCCGATTCCCCTTGCAATTTTGATAACAATATTAATAAGCGGCATCATTGGGCTTATCAACGGGGGGCTGATAACAGGGTTTAACCTTCCGCCGTTTATTGTCACTCTGGGGACTATGTCGGCGGGCAGAGGTCTGGCACATACATTAACAGGAGGGGCAATAGTCAACGGATTCGACGAAAGCTTCAAAGCATTGGCAGGCAATTTTCTTGGCATACCGATACCCGTAATTATTATGTTTATTATTTTCCTTATACTTTGGTATATGTTAAAATATACTAAACTGGGGAGGTATTCATACGCTATCGGCGGGAACGAGACGACTTGTGTTCTTTCTGGTATCAATGTGAAGAAATATAAACTTATTGTTTATGTGCTGCTTGGATTATTGTGCGGTGTTGCGGCAGTCATTCTCGATGCGCGGCTTGATTCTGCATTGTCAACAAATGCTACCGGTTATGAGTTAACAGCTATAGCAGCTGTAGTAATCGGCGGCACAAGTATGTCCGGCGGCGAGGGTACTCTGGTTGGCACATTAATTGGTACGTATATAATGGGTGTTGTCAACAACGGATTATCACTTCTGATTGTTCCGTCTGGCATACAGCAGATGTTCCTCGGAGGGATCATAGTACTTGCTGTATGTATAGATACATTGAGGAAAAGACAAGGTAAGAAAGCAAAGGCGTGAGCTGAATATAAAAACAGGAGATAGTTTATGAGACTTAAAGACAAAGTTTGTGTAGTGACAGGATGCGGGGCAGGAATTGGCAAAGAGATTGCTTTAAGGTTTGCACAGGAAGGCGGCAAAGTTGTGTGCTCTTCTAGAAGGGCGCTCACAGGCAAGCCGGTCAGCAAACAAATAAACGATGCAGGCGGCAGTTCGATTTTCGTCGAATGCGACGTTTCGATTGAAAAGCATGTAGACAGGCTGTTTGCTGAGGTTGCAGAGGCATACGGAAAAGTAGACGTTCTTGTAAACAATGCAGGCGTGAATTATGATAAACCGTTCCTTGACACAACGCTTGAAGATTTCGACAGGGTCATAAACGTAGATTTGCGGGGAACTTTTATGTGTACTCAGAGAGCTATCAAACTTATGACTGAGATGAGGCAGGGCGGCAGTGTAATAAACATTACGTCTGTTCATACTCTGCAGTGTATGCCGGGAGCAGCTCCGTATGATGCGGCAAAGTGGGCAGTAGTAGGCATGACTAAATCACTGGCGGTGGAATTTGCGCCCAAAGGAATAAGAGTAAATGCGCTCTCGCCAGGGCTTATCGCAACGCAGATATGGGACGATATAATGGATGCTGCGCCAGACAAAGATGAATGCGCAGAGTACTGGAACAGCAATATACCGGCCGGACGACCGGGAACGGCAAGAGAAGTGGCTGACGCTGCGTTGTTTCTTGCAAGTGACGAGGCAAAGTATTTCAACGGCGCAAATATCCTTATCGATGGCGGCATGACCAGCCAGCTCGTCAGCACACCTTCATATGAGTCTTCGGCTATAGAAGGCGGCAAGAGGTAGACTGCTATGAGCAAAGCTCGACTTGTACTAGATGCGAAAGCAAAGCACGGCGAAAGTCCTTTTTGGGACTCGAAAAAGAAAATATTATACTGGCTGGATATTTTAAGCAGAAAGGTGCATACATACGACACAGAAGCGGGTGTTGACAGTGTATACAATCTTGATATTCTTCCAACTTCGCTGATAGCAAAAAGCGATGGCGGGTTTGCAGTGACAAGCGAAGACGGTATATACATGTTTGATGAAGAGTTTTTATCCAAGAGGTTTTTTCTCCCACTGGAAGCGGACAATGAGAGCACGAGATTTAACGATGCAAAAGCAGATCCGCAAGGGCGTCTTTGGGCGGGTACTATGAACGCCGGCGGTGAGCCGGGCGGCGGATCGTTATATCGTATCGACGATGACCGCTCATATAAAGAAGTGCTTTCACCTGTAGATATATCCAACGGCATAGTATGGTCAAACGACAGCAAGATGTATTATACAGACTCGCTTTCGGGAGAGATACAAAAATTTGATTACGACCCGAAGACCGGTGAAATAACCAACGCAAAGGTTGAGTATAAGTTTGACAGTTCGATTCCTGACGGGATGGCTATAGACAGTGAAAACAACCTATGGATTGCACTTTGGGGCGAAGGAAAAGTAGTTTGCGTTGATACTAAACGTCATATTGTTACTGAAACTATAAGTGTTGATGCTAAGCTGACAAGCGCTGTAGCTTTCGGCGGAGAAAACCTGAAAACACTATATGTTACGACATCAAGACTTGGTATGTCAGAAGCAGACATCGGGAAAGATCCTTTAGCAGGAGGGTTATTCAGGTTTGAGACTGAAGTAAAAGGAACTCTGTTTCACGAATTCATAGAAAAGAGCTAGAATAATGAAAGCATTAGTAAAGACAAAACCCGGTAAAGGGAATATTGAATTAATGGATATGCCAAAACCTTTGCCAAAGGCGAATGAAGTTCTGATTAAGGTCAAATCGTGCGGTATATGCGGTACAGACTTAAAGATTCAGGACGGTGACTTTTTCGCAGACACACCGGTTATAATAGGACATGAATTCTCTGGTATCGTGGAAGAAGTCGGAGAAGATGTTACATGTGCGCAGCCGGGTGACAGGGTGGCGTGTGAGCAGCACTCCAAAGCCTGCGGCAAGTGCAAGTTCTGTCTTTCGGGCAGGCGTCATCTGTGTGCGCATAAACGTTCTCCGGGATATCTTTCAAACGGAGCATTTGCAGAATACATCTGCATGGAAGAGGGCTTGGTGCATAAGATACCGGAAAATATGTCTTTTAAAAAAGCGGCAGTGCTGGAACCGATGGCGATTGCGGCCCATGCCTTGTTCGAAAAAATAGGTATCGGCGGCGGACTTAATACGGTTATACTCGGCTGCGGACCGATTGCCCTACTTACGATTCAGATATTAAAGGCATGTGGGACGGCAAAGGTATACATGACCGGAATAGACGCAGACGCAGACTATAGATTCAAAAAGGCACTGGAATACGGAGCTGCAGAGACAATAAACGTTATGAGAACCGATGCCGTACAAATGGTAAGGGAACTGACGAACGGCGGAGCAGAGCTTGTTATTGACTTGTCCGGTGCGCCTTCGGCCATAAGACAGGGGATAGATATGCTGTGTAGGGACGGCAAGTTCTGTGCTATAGGACTTCCTCATGCCAATGTCGAAATAGACTGGGCGGCAACAGTACTCAAAGCAATAAATATATTTTTTAGCTACAGTTCGGGATTCGCAACCTGGGAGAAGTGTATAGAACTCATAAGCAGCGGTAAGGTAAATCTTGATGATTTCACCAAAGACGTTTATGCACTTGAGGACTGGGAGAAAGCTTTTGATAAAGCTAGAAGCGGCAATGCTATGAAGGTGATCATTGATATTTAAAATAGTTACTAGGCTTGAATACCGCGAAGATTTCTGCACGCTAAAAGTGTTTTATAAAAACTAGTACAAATAGAGTAAAAAAATTAAATCTTGTTAGGGGTCAGATAAGGGGTCAACTTCAAGGAGAAAAATCAAAAAACCCCGGTTTAAGAGGGCACTGAAAAATCACTGTTTCCAGACGGGCCAGTGATTTTTTCGTATATTTATGCGTAACAGAAAAGATATGAATTATAAAAATCTCCGTACTTTTCATGATAAGCCGGATGGGTTGGGCCCAAAAGCTCATCTTTACCCATCAATTTAATGATTCTCTTGATATTCACTGCAAAAGCTGTAAAGTAAGCTTGTAATCGCATGGCGGAAAGACCCGTGGATTCAGCTGTTCTGAGACCGTGAGCCTGTTTAAGTTCTCCGTTCTTCTCCTCAATTCGGTATCGGATTCTTAAACGTTCGTTGAAATATTCGCTCTTCTCAAAATCTAAACGTTCCCGGTTCCGTTGACTTGTGATGGTGACACAGTAAGTCTTGGTCTTTGATTGGCCAACTCTACATTTGTCCGCATATGGACACTGTTGACATGTGTTTCTGTTGAAGTCGTAAATGAAATATTTATTATCGTATTTGCCCTGACGTTTATGCACCTTCTTGGCCAGCTCTCCCGCTGGACATTGCATCAGTCCTGCATCCTTATTGTATTCAAAACCGTCATTTTTAGGTTCAGCCGCATTTGCGATAACGGGATTGGATTTTGCAATCAGAGTAATTTTCTCCCCGTCACAATATTTAATGTTATCTATACTTGAATATGCTGTATCGCCGAGTATTTCCTTGACTTCAATGCCATTGCTTTTTGACTGCTCAAGCAGAGATTTTAGCATATAACCGTCGGATACTTCTCCGCTTGTAACGCCTATGCCTGTAATCAAACTCTCTTCTGTCATGGCGATATGATTCTTGTATCCAAAGAAGGTAGATGTGGCGCTCTTGTGGCCGAATCTGGCATCCTCATCATGCTTTGACTGGATTCCCCGGATACGATCGCTTTCTAACAATTCCTTGATATGGGCGTAGAGCTTTTGGATTTTTGGCTGACCACTGCCTAGGATATCTTCGCCAATATTCTCGAGAAGCTGTTGCGTATATTTAATCTCTTCTTCCAAATCTGCTGTTTCCAATGGTTTCTCTGGGAATTTCACGGACAGATCATACATGCTCTTATATATTTCCTTGCGCAGTTGTTTGCTTAGCCCCCGTAATATCTGAGTAGGTGTGGATGGCCTTGCGGAAGCTTTGGTATGGGTAGAATCCACGATTATTGCCGTGGATTTGATCAGCCCTTTTTGTATCGCCTGGGTGATCGTCTCTTTAAGCATTTCCTCCAGTATATCTTCTGTGATCCTCGTTTTACGGAATTTTGTCAGCAGGCTTGAGTCAATCATGCCATCTTCCGGGTCTAAATCCAGAAAGTATTTGTATGCCATATTGACTGCCGCATTTTGTATCAATGCCTCATCCGACAAATCATACAGCCTTTTCAAAAATAGCAGTTTGAACATCATCTCCGGCTCCTTTGCCGGACGCCCGTAGTGTTCACAGTAGCTTTCCCTCAACATCGGGTTTACAAAGCTGAAGTCTATGTTATCTTTGATCTTTCGCAGTAAATGGTTTTTGGGTACAATGATACGACCTGTTGACAAAATACCCAGGCAGCCCTTTATATGGTATAATAAGCATGACGGAGGGTACTGCATATGATGGGAAAACAAAGCGGACAGCAAGAGATGGTCTTTATTGATATGGAATCCATGATACCAGAAAATCATTTACTTAGAAAGATTAACAAGCTGGTTGATTTTAGTTTTATATATGAAATCGCATCTGGTTATTATGCAAAAAGGGGGCGCCCATCAATTGATCCTGTTTTATTGATAAAGATGCTATTGATTGGGTACTTATACGGGATAAAGTCAGAAAGGCGTCTAGAGCAAGAAGTCAATTTAAATATCGCATATCGTTGGTTTTGTGGACTCAATTTGTCAGATCGGGTTCCGGATCATAGCACCTTCAGCCAGAACAGGCGAAGACGGTTTCGTGATAACGGTTTTTTCAAAGCTATCTTTATTGAAATCGTAAAACTGTGTGTGGATAATGGACTGGTGGACGGGCAATGCGTTGTATGTGATGGCTCTTTTTTACCATCCGAAGTAGCGGCGCAGAGCGGCATGATTATTGAACAGACAGTTCAGAAAAGTATGCAAAGTTATTTGGACGAACTGGACAAAGAGCTGGCTATGCAGCCGGGTTATAAAGCAGTACAACCTAGCTCAACAGTCATTTCGAAGCATACGAGTAAAACAGATCCTGAATGTGGGTACATACGTAAGAGGAAAAAGGCTGGACTAGGGTATCTAGCGGAAACAACTGTTGATTGTAAGCATGGGATTATAACAGGAATGGATGTTTATCCCGCAAACACAAAAGAGAGCAGTATTGTTCTTAAGCACTTAAAAGATCAAATGGTAAACAGCGAATTTGAGATAAAGCGGCTGGCACTTGATGGCGGTTATGATATGGGTGCAGTACATCGTGGATTAGAGCTTCTAGGCATCGAAGGATATATACCAGCTATACCTTATTCAAATGGACCAGAGAAACATGGATTTACATATCAGCCGGGGGACGATTGCTTTATCTGTCCACAGGGACACGCTCTTCATTATGATAAGCTTTATTGCGTACGGTCAACTGGAAACTATCTAAGGTGTTATATCTCTTCCAATGATGCATGCGACACCTGCCCTCAACGAGATTCTTGCTTAGGTAAAGAAAAGAGGCGTCGAATTATGGCCAGTAGTTTCTATCCTGCATTTTCTAGGGGACATAAACGTACAGAATCCCAAACTTATGATTGGATAATGCGGATGCGAGCCATCTGGGCAGAGGGTACGTTTTCAGTATTGAAGAGAGAACATAATCTCCATAACATAAGAAAAAGAGGCCTTCTGAGAGCAAAAGAAGAAAGTCTTCTAGCTGCAGTTGCCTTAAATCTTAAAAGGATGGCAAACTCGGTGTTTAATGGCCTTTCTGAAACATTTAGATATCCTTTCTATAAACTAATTTGCAATTGTTACTCGGTATTTAATGTGTGTGCGGCATGAATTAGTGCTTTTGTCAACAGGTCGAATGATATTATACAATCCACGATATAGTGATAGCTTGATCTGAACTTCATTCCTGAGCATTTTATCACATCCTTGCTTCCTGTTTATATGCATAATTATACCATAAATATGATAAAAAGTCCTTTCGTTATTCACAATTGGACTTTTTCAGTGCCCTCGTTTAAAGGGGTTTTTTAGCGCTAATTATGGCGGAGAGGGTGGGATTCGCTCCGGGCTGCGCCCTATCACGCCAGGTCGCTAAAAACGTGCACCCCGGCATGTTTTTTAACGCTCCCGTTCGAATCTCTTCAATCACAACTAAAACAATAAAACAGACATACCCTTCAGGCACGCCTGTTTTATTGTTTGGCGGAGAGAGAGACCATCCGAACGATGCACTCTAAATGGAAAGTGTTGAAGAGAAGTAGTTCAGCCAATTAAAATTTATGAATTAGAATGTAGCTAAATATAATTGTTATTACTAAAATATCTTAATAAAGGAAAACGAAAAGTCAAAATCTTTAGTTTTTATCCAATTCCGATTAAGAATTGAAATATGTGTTTATATATTTAATGAGGTTGTATTTATGAATAAGAACAGAACAAGAGAAGGATTCACTTTGGTGGAGATTATAGTAGTTGTAGCGGTTTTAGTTATCCTTGCAAGTGTAGCTATACCAAACTTCGTTTTTATATCTAGCAAAGCTGCTATTACAACTGACATTGCGAACTTAAGGATTTTAAATAATGCAACACAGTATTATAAAATAACAAAAAATATAAAAAGCGAAGATATTTTCAATGGAATAGGTTCTGATTTAGATAGGATAATAAAACTCATTAATGAGGGATACTTGGCAGAAGAAATTGAAACACAAAAAAACGACACCTTTTTTTATTGGAACGTTGCTTCCCAGAAATGGTTATATAGCTTACTAGAATTAACAGAAACACCGCTTCCAAGTTATCTTTTTAGCGGACTCGATTATGAGAATTATTTGTATACTGGTAATTGGGATAATAGTAAAGAAGGGTTCTCTTCAAGGTATGGATTGCTTTTTATGGATAACAATAAGGATGAATATACTATTTCAACTAAAGCACAGCTTGCTGAAGGTACATATGGTGGATACGGGATCTTATTTGAAACTTCTCTAGTTGATGAAGATCATGACTCAGGTTATGTACTTCAATTCGATAGAGGGTACAATGCTATAATCATAAGGCCAAGAAATAACGGAAATGAAGAAAGCCCTGTACTCGTATTAAGAAACAGCGATTGCCCCTTGATTCCTGAAAACAAAGAAGATGATTGGTGGAGCCAAGAACATGAAATAACCTTGCAAGTGAACAATATCGATACGGATTCTGGCAATAAAGAGTTGAGCGTCTGGATTGATAACGATTCGATTTTAGATGATTGGTATTTTGAGAGCAACACTGAAAGTGAAAACAATTATACGGGGTTTAGGTCTTGGGGAGTAGAAACTACATACAAAGAAATGGATATAGAATAAATATGTGTCAGTATACAAAGAAATACAAATAAGAAATCACTTTCCAATGAAGAGATACGATATATATTATGTATAAGTTATTGTTATATGCTATATATTGTGGTATCATAAATAATATTTTTAAATAATTATATTAGCGTTATATTTATACAGACTTCCGGAGTAAAAGCAAAAAGATTTCAATTTTAGGTAGATCATATATATTTTTTGAAGAATGGTATCAAATATTTTGATAGCGGGGTTGAAAAATGCTTAAGCACATGTGTGTTTTGGTTAAAATACTTATTTCATTTTTAATTTTTTTTATTATATTTATTGAACTGCCCCCAAAGTTTAGTCCGAAACGATTTTGTAATAGATGAGTACGGAGATTGTGAAAGAGATTATATTTTTTGTGTAATTGAAAATGGCGCAATTGTTAAATTGGATTAAATAGCATACTGATATAATTCTTATTTCAAATGAGTGGTCAAATATAGGAGGGATATTACATGTCAAAAATTCTCGTTGTTGATGATGAAAAAAGTATCAGGAGCACTTTTGAAATATTTCTTGTAAAAGAAGCCAAATGGCTTTATCTGCCCCAGATGTGGTTGCAGAGAATATTATCAGATTGCAACACGAAAAAAGTATCAATGCAAAAACTGCCGATACCAGACATCTGTTACTGCCGGTACTGTAATGGATAGAAGCCATCTAGACCTGCGAATTTGGATATGGGCGATTTATCTGGTCGCACGAGATAAACGGGGATATTCTGCAAAGCAACTTTCTATTGAATTGAACCTACCGTATAATACTGCTTGGTTTCTACTTCATCGTATTCGGAAAGCAATGGCGCAGCGGGATGACAATTACGTGCTCAGCGGCATCGTCGAATTGGACGATACATACTTCGGGAAAGCGAAAAAAGGCGGTAAAAGGGGTCGTGGAACCGTGAAAACTAAGGTTCTGGTGGCATTATCCAAGGATGAGGACGGTAATCCGCAATTTGTTAAAATGCAGGTTGTTCCAAATCTTAAAGGAAAGACACTTGGCAAGTTTGCTAAGTGTTCAATCGCTGAGGGTTCTGTCGTTTAGAGTGATGCTTATCGCAGTTATCGAAAGCCATTAGCCGAGAAATATCTGCACGATTATCAGGTTTTCGATGCGGATTCCGATATGCTGCACTGGCTGCATATTATCATTGGAAACGCCAAAGCGTTTGTGCTCGGTACGTTTCATGGCTTAGGGAAAAAGCATCTGCAAAGCTATTTGGATGAGTTCTGTTATCGGTTTAATCGTAGGTTTGTACACGGTGAAATATTTAGTAGGTTGGCATGTGCGGTGACAGCTTCAGCACCTTTGCGGCTTGCTGACTTAACTTAATAGCCATGTTAATTAATATAGCATATTTATTAAATATTATTTCAGATCAGAACTTTTTAATTTTTACAGTTCTATGTGTTGAGGTCACAGATTCTCTTTCGTTAATATTGTTGGATGGCAATACAATATTTGTAAAGGGTTTCTTATTAATAATATTGATTATTGATTTCATTGCAATACGACCCATAAAATCTGTGTCAATGCTCAAAGTGCTTAGTGCAGGAGTAATATATCTAGATAACCTTACATCGTCCATACCAAAAAATGAGATGTCATAAGGTAAAGAATATCCTTTATCTTTTGCACATTTCATAGCTGTTAAAGCAAACACATCGCTTGCACAGAAAACTGCAGTTGGTATTTTATTTGATTTTAGAATGTTTTCCATACAAACGTATGAGGACTCTTCGTCATAAGCACTTGCTTGTATCCAAGTTGGATTTACAGTTAGATCATTATTTTCCAATGCTTTTTTATATCCGGAAAAAGTGTTCAAATAAAACAATGGATTAGTTTCCATTCCAATAAAAGCGATTGAATTGTGACCTTTCGATATCAAATATTCAACGGAAGTTTTTGCCGCATTATAATAGTCTATTCGAATATTATTATAATTACAATCTTTATGCTGCGTGTCAACAATTATAAAAGGAATATCCAAGCTGTTTACTTTTGAGAAAAGACCTTGGCTTGCATCTGATATAAAAATAATTCCATCAACATCCTTTGAACTTATGCTATTAAACAATCTGCTTTCGTTTTTTAAGCAAGTGATATCCGATAATACAATACTATAGTCGAAATTTACACTTTCATTTAATATACCTTGAAGTATTTCCAAATAAAACATATTGCAAAAAGGGCTTAGGTTTTGTTTTAAAACTACTTGAACATTAAAACTTTTGCCCAGATTTAATTTTCTTGTATGCGCATTAGGAACAAATCCTTCTCGATCAATAATATCTTTTATGTGATTTCTGACTTCGTCACTAATTCCTTTTCTATTATTAATTACGAAAGATACTGCCGTAGGTGATACACCGGCTAAATCCGCTATTTCTTTTATTGTAATCTTTTTATCCATATAAAGTCCTAAACTAATTTAGTATATAGATATCATATAATAAAAAATTAAATAAGTAAATACAAAATTAGCTATTGACAAAACATCTAAATTTGAATACAATAAACTAAACCACTTTAGTATTTTAGTAAAAGGAGAGAATAATGAAAGAATTAGCATTGAACGGAGGAACTCCAATTAGAACAAAACCTTGGCCGCTTATGTACCCAGGGGGGACAGTGTATGACGATCGTGAGGTTGAAGCGGCAATACAAGTAATTAGAGCAAAATCCCCTTTTAGGCATTATGGTGTAGACCTTCAAAATAAAACTGATGAACTAGAAATGGCATTTAGCAAATATTTAGGCAACAGATATTCACTTGCAGTTGCAAGCGGATCAACTGCACTTACTACTATTCTTGCCTCATTAGGTGTTGGTCCAGGTGATGAAGTTATATTGCCAACACTTCTTTGGATTTCAGATGCTAATTCTGTTATGTGGTTGCGAGCGATGCCTGTTTTCTGTGATATCGATGAAACTTGGAATTTAGATGCTGAACAACTAGAAAAATTAATTACACCACGAACAAAAGCAATTATTGCTATACACATGGCTGGTAGTGCTGCAGATATGCCTGCTATTATGAAGGTTGCAAATAGTCATCAAATACCTGTCGTAGAGGATTGTTGTCAAGCTTCCGGAGGTTCGATTGGTACAAAAAAACTAGGGTCTTTTGGCGACATTGCTGCGTTTAGTTTACAATACAATAAAAATTTAACGTCAGGAGAAGGAGGGCTTATATCAACAAATGATGAAAAGCTGTATAGGGCCTGTAAATGTTTTTCGGATGTTGGGTTTGAACGTGATGTAGATGGGGTTTCAAAGCCTCTAAACTCACCATTTGAGAGTTATGGTATAGGCTGCCGTATGGATGAAATTAGGGGAGCGATAGGTCTTGAGCAACTAAAAAAGCTTGATAATATATGCTCATTAATGAGAACAAGACAGATATCAATAAAAGAAAAACTTAGTAGCATAGAAGGTCTTTCATTTAGAAAACAAATCGACCCACAGGGTGATTCAGGTGCTGCGCTAGGATGGCTTATGGATACGTCAAATTTAGCTGAGAAATTCCGAAAAGCAATTCAGGCTGAGGGAATACCGGTAACAACTGCGCCGGGCGGAATACATCAATTTCGCAATATTTCAACGCTCTTCGATAAAGTACCTGTAACAAGCGCAAATTGTCCTTGGAGCTGTCCGTTTAATGAAGAGTGTTCACAGGAACTAAGGCCAGACATGTTCCCGAAAAGTGATGATATTTTAGATCGTTCGTGTATGTTGTATCTACCGCCTATTATGACTGACGAAGATGAAGATGACGCAGTCACTGCAATAAAAAAGGTATCTGAGAAGTTGTTGTAATGTTTGGTGGTTGTTGTATTCCGAAATCATTAAGAAGGAAAGTTTTTATTGAACAAGGTATAGTATTAAAGCTTCCAAAAATGGAAGAAAAAATAACAGGAGGAAATTAAAATGAAAAAGATTTTATTGGTTGTTCTGTGCGCAATACTTGCTGCTTCGCTATTTACAGTAGTTGGTTGTAAATCGGAAGTGCCCGCAGAAACCGGCGAGGAAGTGTCCGCAGAAACCGGCGAGGAAGTGTCCGCAGAAACCAGCGAGGAAGTGTCCGCAGAAAGTGAACAGGGGAAACCATTGGTTGCGTTCCTGATGCCCACAAAAGAGCAGACGCTATGGGCATCACAGGGTGATAGACTTACCGCAGCATTCGAGGGGGCAGGATACCCGACAATTATTGAATTCGCTGAGGATGATATTGCTCGTCAAGTATCACAGATAGAAAATGCTGTTTTGCAAGGAGCTAAGTATCTAATAATCGTTAGTGTGGATTCGTTTGCTTTGTCAAGTGCTGTAGAAAATGCTAGTGCAGCCGGTGCAACGATAATAGCTGATGATAGATTAATAATGGATTCAGAGTCCGTAGATTATTACGTTACTTATAATCTTGCAAGGTTAGGTGAATTACAGGGAGAACATATTGAGGAGGAGCTTGGACTAAAGGAAGGAAAGGGACCGTTCAATCTAGAAATATTCTCAGGGAGCCCAGATGATTCAAACAGTATTTACTTCTATGATAGTGCGATGAGTGTTCTGAAACCGTATATTGACAACGGGCAGCTAGTTGTTAGGAGTGGGCAAGTTGATATTGAAACAAATAGCATTCTTAAATGGGACAGCGCAACAGCTCAATCCAGAATGGATAATATCTTAAGCGCATATTATTCGGATGGAGAAAAAGTTGATGCAGTTCTAGCTGCAGCTGATTGTTTATCGCTAGGAGTAATTTCTTCTTTGGATTCATTGGGATATGGACAGGATCCTGATCTTCCTTTCCCGCTTGTTACCGGACAGGATTGTGAACTAACTACAGTAAATAATATGATTGAAGGCAAGCAGTCAATGTCTATATTCTTTGACACAAAAGTATTTGCAGAAAAGGCCTTGAATCTTGTTAATGAACTCGAAGCAGGTCAGGAACCAACAATTGATACTACGTTCGATAACAATATTAAACAGGTACCAACAGTATTGTATGACCCAGTTGCTGTAACTGTAGATAATTACGAAGTTTTAATTGAAAGAGGTTTCTATACAGAAGAAGAACTTTCAATGGATTAGAATTGAAAGATATTTGATTAGTAGAAGCATATGGCACTTAAAAGTGCCATATGCTTCTCAAATCCTTAGAAAAATTTTATTTTAACTATACTTGGAGGTAAAGGATGTCTAAGACATTGCTTGAAATGAAAAATATTTCGAAAGAGTTCCCCGGAGTTCTTGCTCTTGATAAAGTGAATTTTAATATAGAAAAAGGCGAGATACATGCTTTGGTTGGAGAAAATGGAGCAGGGAAATCTACACTTATGAATATATTAAGCGGTGTTTATTCAAATGGTAATTATACAGGTGAGATTATATTTGAAGGGCAAAAATATGAGGTTAAAGGAATAAAGCAAAGTGAAGATAGAGGAATCTCAATAATACATCAAGAGTTTACTTTGATACCATATTTAACTATTGCTGAAAATATTTACATGGGAAATGAGATTCAAAAACACTGTCTGGTGAATTTAGAATTAACTCAAAAAAAAGCAAGTGAACTAATAAAAGTTGTAGGACTGGAAGAAGACGTTAACACCTTGATAAAAGATATTGGTGTTGGAAAGCAACAACTAGTCGAGATAGCTAAGGCACTTTCCAAGAAAGTAAAATTGTTAATATTAGACGAGCCAACGTCTGCTTTAAATATTGATGATAGCAAAAATCTATTAGACTTACTAGTTAAGTTTAAAGATGAAGGTATAACATCTATCTTAATATCTCATAAACTTCAAGAAGTCGCAAGAGTTGCTGATAAGATAACAATACTCCGTGATGGCAAGACAATTGAAACTATTGTTGTTAAAAATAAAACGATTTCTGAAGATAGGATTATTAAAGGTATGGTAGGACGAGATTTGTCAGATATGTTTCCAAAGCGCAAAAATAAGATTGGGGATGTTTTTTTTGAAGTTAAAGATTGGACAGCTTATCATCCGTTAAATACAGAGCGTAGAGTCTCTGAAAATATAAATTTATATGTTAGATCAGGTGAAGTGATTGGGATAGCTGGATTAATGGGAGCAGGAAGAACAGAGTTAGCTATGGGCATATTCGGAAAATCCTATGGAACTAATATTACTGGTGAAGTTTATAAAAGAGGCAAAAAGATAGATGTGAACACAGTAGGAAAAGCAATAAAAAACGGAATTGCATATATTTCAGAAGATAGAAAAGGATTAGGATTGATAGTAAATAACAGCGTTAAGAATAATATTACATTATCTAATTTAAAAAGAATATCAAAGAATAATGTTATCAATGAAAATGAGGAAATTATTTCTGCAAACGAAGCTGTTGAAGCTTTTAAAATCAAGTGTACCTCTATTGTTCAGGAAGTTAGGAGCTTAAGCGGCGGTAATCAACAAAAGGTTGTATTAGCAAAATGGCTGTTCTGTGATTCTGACTTATATATTATGGATGAACCTACGAGGGGTATTGATGTAGGAGCCAAGCATGATATCTATGAATTAATAAATGATTTAGCTATGGCAGGCAAAGCAATAATATTTATTTCATCTGAGCTTCAAGAAGTACTGGGGGTATGTGATAGATTATATGTTATGAATAGTGGGAAACTGGTAGGGGAATTAGATAAGAATAATGCCAGCCAAGAAAAAATAATGAAACTATTAGTATAAAGGGAGGACAGAAGACGTGAAGAAAAAGATTAAAGAAGGTATTTTAAAAGGGAATTTAAGACAATACAGCATGGTTTTGGCCCTTGTTCTTATTCTCATTCTATTTTATTTCATAACAGATGGTATGACATTAAAACCTCTCAATGTTACCAACTTAATACTTCAGAATGGATATATTCTTATTTTAGCGATTGGTATGTTACCAGTAATAATAACAGCTAGAATTGATTTATCGGTAGGTTCGATTGTTGCATTTGTTGGCGCAGTAGCAGCAATATTAACTGTTAACTATAAAATGTCTTTCTTACCTGTAGTAGTAATTAGTTTGGCATCAGGTGCGTTAATTGGCGCTTGGCAGGGATTCTGGACCGCATATTTAAACATTCCAGCTTTTATCACAACACTCTCTTCAATGTTGGTATTTAGAGGCTTAACAATTGCGGTTCTTGATGGTCGCTCTATTGGTCCATTAGGTGATGATTTTAGAGCAATTAGCAACAGTTTCATACCTGATATTGGAAGTGGAATAAATTTGTTTGGCATTCAACTAAATTTATTAGCTATCTTAGCGGGTTTGATTATTTGTGTATTTATAGTTTTTTCTCAAATTTCGAAAAGAAGATCAGCAAGTAAATATAAATTTGAAATTTCAGGTATTCTAGTTTTTATTATTAAACTAGTTATAATTTGCGGAGCAGTCATATTGTTCTTCTATTTTCTTGCAGCATATAATGGGATACCGACATTATTGATATTGTTAATTGCTTTAGCTCTATTGTATTCATTTATTACAAGAAGAACAGTAATTGGGAGACGCATTTATGCAATAGGAGGGAATGAAGCTGCAGCAAAATTATCAGGGATAAATACTAAGAGAATAGTTTTTTTAACATTTGTAAATATTGGAGTATTGTCGGCGATAGCCGGCATTGTATTTGCAGCTCGACTAAATGCTGGCACTCCAAAAGCCGGAACTGGCTTTGAGCTTGATGCAATTGCTTCTTGCTTCATTGGTGGCGCATCGATACATGGCGGTACTGGAACTGTTATGGGTGCTATAATTGGTTGCCTAATAATGGGCATTATGAATAATGGTATGTCTATTATGGGGATTTCAGTAGACTACCAACAAGCAATAAAAGGTTTAGTAATATTAATAGCAGTTGCTATAGATATGGTTGCAAAAAATAAAAAAGCAATTTGATAAAAATAATAGATAAAAGAAGTAAAAGAATTTATTGTTTTAATCAATAAGGAGTATAAAGAAAAATAGAGAGTTATTTACTAAAAATAAAATAGAGGTTAATAAATGTCAAAATTTAAATATTCAGCAGGTCATGGAACGTGCAAAGCGGTGCGGACACATTCGGGCCCCAGTAAGGGATGAGATAGACTTTGTCACAAAGGTAAAGAAGTATAAGCAGATAGGCTTCGACGCAATGCAGTTCTACGACGACGCCGTTCCCAATACCAACGAACTTTCCGACGACCAGATAATCAAAGAGGCACAGATAATTATAGAGCAATGGCGGCGATACTACAATGCGATACGTACACACAGTTCTTGGGGATACAAAACACCTGTGCCCCAATCATACTTAATAGAGACTAATGCATTAGGTTAGAAATACTAACTTGAAAACTGGATACAAGACTGTGGTGAGGCCATTATAGTTTCCCAGGTAAAAAGAATGTGGATAATAATAAGGGTTTACGGAGGTCAATAATATAGCCTCCGAATGACATACTGAATGGTTGACAAATTTTTTAGGAGGGCAATACAATGGATTTAAGAGTTGGAGTTGTGGGTACAGGATCGATGGGCTCCGAACATATTTGGAGAATTAACGAGGTTCTTTCTGGAGCGAAAGTTGTAGCGGTAACGGATATCATCCTGGATTCAACGAAAAAGGTTTCAGAAAAGTATGGGGTCCGTGTTGAAAATTCAGACGATGATTTAGTCAAAGCGGATGATGTAGATGCGATCGTGGTTGCATCGATTGGTTCAGCGCATGAACAAACCGTACTAAAAGCAATTACGGCAGGTAAGTTTGTTTTCTGTGAAAAACCGTTAGCGGATACTGCAAATGCAAGTAGACGTATTATAGATGCAGAAATAAAGAATGGAAAACGGCTGATACAAGTGGGTTATATGCGCCGTTTCGATAAAGCATATAATCAGTTAAGGGATAAGTTGAATACAGGAGAAGTCGGGCAGCCGTTGACAGTACACTGTAAGCATCGGAATCCTTATGTACCAGAATATATGGATACATCTTCTGCGATTTATGAAGCGTTGAGCCATGAAATAGATATTTTACATTGGCTAGTCAATGATAATTACGTATCGGCACAAATTGTTGTTCCAAAAACATCGAAACATGCACCTTCTAACTTGAGAGATCCGATCGTTATGATACTGAGAACTGAAAAAGGGCTCTATCTAGAAGTTGAGCTTTTTGTTCATTCACAGTTTGGATATCAGATTAAAACAGAAGTGCTGTGTGAAGAAGGCGTTTTGTCGATGGCGCAGCCACCGGCGGTTGAGATGATCAAACAAGGTATTCAATCTAGGGATGTTGATATGACATGGTCTTCACGTTTCGTTGAGGCGTATAATATTGAATTTCAGGCATGGATTAATTCGGTCAAAGCGGGTGTTGCAACGGGTCCCTCTGCATGGGATGGCTATGTGGTTTCTGTTACATCCGACGCTTGCTTAAAATCGCTTAAAACAGGAGCCATTGAGCCAATTATTTATGATGAGTATCCTAGCTTTTATAAATGATAATTGGGATAATGTAAGAATAAAAAATGGAGAAGAAGCATATAATGCAATACAAAAATAAAGCCTAAATGTACATAATTTATTTACTATATTTTTTATAAGGCTGTTAGTTTAAAGCAAAAACTAGAAATCAATAAAACATACAATACAGAGTATAGAATGAAGCCATAGGAACGGCAAGGTTGAGAAAAAGCAGATCATGGTATGAAATGATATATTGACAACAGTTGTGCTTGGAGGAACCAGCATCTATTGGGGAAAGATAAGATTTTTTGGACACTACTTGGAGTGTTAATGATCGGCATGATTTATAACGCCATGACTTT
Organism: Christensenellaceae bacterium; assembly: GCA_963666505.2. Classification (GTDB taxonomy): domain Bacteria; phylum Bacillota; class Clostridia; order Christensenellales; family SZUA-584; genus JABGQS01. The sequence goes on from CAXXXL010000005.1 coordinate 57,031, forward strand.
GCTTAAGGTATCGACATTTTACCAGATGGTTGCAAGTGGTTTAATATTACTATATGCTCTTGCACTAGGCAGAATTAATTCAAACTTATAAAGAAAGTAAATAAACTATTTTTAAAGATGAACCAAATAATTAGAAAGGGATATTTAATCATGAAGCGCTCACAAATTAATCAAATCATTAGGGAGGCTATTAGTTTTATAGATATGCATGGATTTAAGCTACCTCCTTTTGCATATTGGAGTCCAGAAGAATGGGCTAAAAAAGGAGACGAGTATAGAGAGATTAAAGATAATATGCTAGGATGGGATATTACGGATTTTGGAAGTGGAGACTATCTAAAGGTCGGACTGCTAATGTTTACAATTCGAAATGGCAACTTGAAAAATAGCAAGTATATTAAAACTTATGCGGAAAAACTACTTATTACTGAAGAAGAACAAGTAACCCCATACCATTTTCATTGGCATAAAATGGAAGATATCATTAACAGGGGAGGAGGCAACTTGCTAGTAAAGTTGTATAATTCTACTCAAGATGGAGCATTTGCTGATACAGACATAACCATATCCATGGACGGACGCAACTATACAGCTTCTGCGGGCACTATAGTAAAACTTACACCTGGAGAGAGCATAACTCTTTCAGCAAAACAATATCACAAGTTTTGGGGCGAAAAAGGCACAGGCAAAATACTTCTAGGAGAAGTATCTAAAATAAACGATGATAATGTTGATAATCGTTTTTATGAAGTAGTAGGACGCTTTCCAAAGATTGATGAAGATGAGCCACCAGCATTTTTATTATGTACCGAATACTAAGGAAATTATAGCAACTAAGTGTATTTTGTAAAGAAAAAGTGTAGCATTTCAATCAACCAATGGATTATTAGTAGTAGTGCAAAGATTCTAAACTAGATATTGATATAATTTCTGTATGGTATAATTAACAAAATAGTTATTCTGTATTACACCGAAAATGTCTTCACCGAAAATGTAGAAAACTTGAAAGTTCAAAGGTGTTAAGGCTATTGGGTCAGCTAAAGATATCTGTATTTGGCGTGCCCCCCAAGAATTGTACTAACTCCAAAGTTAGTATAGAATAAAAAAATACTAATATACAAGCCCGTTACCCTAGACAGTTGTTTCTTTGGAAGGTTTGCATTGAAATACTCGGTTCCTTTAGGAGCACGCTTTTTCGCATTAAATGTTTAAAGCAAAACATAAATATCGATTTATAACAGGTAATTCTTGACTTATTGAAAGTCGGCTGGGGTACTTGTTCTCAGAGTTGTTTCATTAATTGAATCAAAGAATCTTATAAATGTTATAACAAGTAAACTAAGATATAGAGGTGTTATTATGAGAAAAAAGTATGAGCCGTATAAAGAGGTCATCAAGTTGATAGATGACACTGCAAGGGTTATGGGGCTAGATGAGAGCGAGTATATCACACTAAAACATCCGGAAAGAGAACTGACCGTCTCGCTTCCCGTAAAGATGGATGACGGAACTGTAAAGGTGTTTAAGGGTTTCAGGGTACAGCACTCCAGCATCAAGGGACCGTGTAAAGGTGGTATAAGATATCACGAGAGCGTAGAGATCGAAGAAGTTAAAGCGCTTGCAGCATGGATGACCTTTAAGTGCGCCGTAGTCAACATACCGTACGGCGGAGCAAAGGGAGGCATCACCGTGGACCCCGCAACGCTTTCAAGGGACGAGCTTGAAAGGCTGACGAGAAGATATACGGCTTCGATACTTCCGCTTATAGGGCCGGAAAAAGACATACCGGCACCTGACGTTAACACAAATGCTACTGTCATGGGATGGATAATGGACACATACAGCATGTTTGCGGGCTATGCCGTTCCGGGAGTTGTTACCGGCAAGCCGATAGATATCGGCGGTTCCTTAGGCAGAAGCGGTGCAACAGGCCGAGGCGTTATGTTTATGACAAGAGAGATAATGCACAGGCTGGGCAAACCGCTCATGGGAGCAAAAGTTGCTATACAGGGCTTTGGTAAGGTGGGTGCAACTGCGGCTCAGGCGCTGGCAGACGAAGGCGCAAAGATTATTGCGATAAGCGACGTTTCAGATGGCCTTTTCTGCGAGACGGGGATTGATGTCGGCAAGCTGGCGGAGTATGCTGCGAACGGCGGCAAGGCAAGGCTGTTCAAAGATTACGAGGAAAACGGCGTAAAGCACATTTCCAACAAAGAGCTGCTTACGGCGGATGTTGATATACTGATACCGGCGGCGACAGAAAACCAGATCACCGAAGAGATTGCCAAAGATGTTAAAGCTTCTGTAGTAGTCGAAGGCGCAAACGGCCCGACGACGATGGAAGCGGACAAGATACTCTATAAAAAAGGCGTGACGCTGGTGCCGGATATTCTGGCCAACGCAGGCGGCGTCGTTGTTTCCTACTTCGAGTGGGTGCAGAACATACAGTCACTCATGTGGGACATAGAGGAGATAAACAGGGCTCAGGAAAAGATAATGATACGTGCGTTCAACTCGGTCTGGGATCGTGCTCAGGAGTTAAAGGTCTCGATAAGGACGGGCGCATATGTCGTGGCTATAGACAGGCTGGTAAGAGCAAGAGATATACGTGGTCAGCTGATGTAATAACTACGGATTAACTGATGTTTTTTGCGAAACCTATTTGACACTATCTATATGCTAAGCGAAAATATAATCAGAAAATGAAAGCGACTGATATTTATTAGTTAACTTATCGATTAAGATAGAATCACTAAAATATCGGCCCATCCGCTATGCTCTTTTTTCTGTAATAAAAGATTTATTCTACTTTCGGGCAGCCGTTTCAATTTACATTTATAAAAAAGAATTTATAATATTGGAATAATTGACAATTAGTGAAATATAAATGAAAGCGGGTGTGATGTTAGATTAAAAGATAATGTGGCTATTAAGATGAATCATCAGAGATAAATACAATAGTTATCCTTGACCGCTTTGCCAACTCAGAGGGATACAAGCTCTTACTGGGTTAAGGATATGCGGGAGAGACGGTATCTGACTTTTGATATGGAGAACCCTCGTCATCAGAAAGCATTTGAGCTTTACACTGCGCAGTCGGGGAAACTGCGCAGCGAATATGTTGTTGATTGTATTCTTAAGGTACAGCATGATAACAGGTTAGAGGAGATAATAAGGCAGATCATCAAGGAAGAGCTGAAAAATGTTTCATTTTCTGTTACTGCTTATAAAAGTAAATCCGAAGATTTACATACAACAGATAAAATATCCGAGCTGCCGGAAGCGCTTATATCGTCTTTAGACGATATATGAACCATGATGGTTCACATCTTGATAGCAGCCGGTGAAAATATGCGCCATGACGGTGCATTTTTTATTCTCAGCGGGTACAATGCGCATATCAAAACGCCGCTGGAAATTGGATTTGCGAAGCAAATCATCCGAAGTATTAAGCCTCGCAGAGCCCCGCGGGAAGCGCCCACTTGGCATCTTTGCAGCTTCGCTGAAAGTGTCATAGTGGGTAAAACACTTCCTTCGGAAGTGCCCGTATTTAAAGCACCGATAAGGAAAGGAGGTGAGGTGATATATCCAAGGTTGACCGTACAGTTGTAAGAAATAAAGCGTATCCACGCAGTAACTTTTCTATAAGGGAACGTCATAACGAGCGCAAGAACGAAGTTTATTCCAATCCGGATATCGTACTTGAAAGAAGCAGCCTCAATATCAGTTTTAAAAGCTGTGAAGGCACATATACGCAGGAATTTGACAAATTACTTGAAGAAGGAATTATCAGTACACGTGGATTAAAACAGGATGCTGATGTATTTGCTGAGATGGTGTTCGATGTTAACACTTTGTATTTTGATAAGCACGGAGGATATGAATATGCAAAAGACTTTTTTGCTGAAGCATACCGGATGGTTGTTAAAGAAGCCGGAGGCGAGCATTATATCCTATCTGCAGTTATGCACGCCGACGAGCGCAACAGGAGCCTCTCGGAGGAGCTTAAACGGGATGTCTATCATTATCATCTGCATGTAGTATATATACCCGTTGTGGAGAAAGAAATCAAATGGACTAAGCGTTGTAAGGACAAAGAGCTTGTCGGAACAGTTAAAGAAGTTATTCACCAGGTAAGCCATTCAAAAAAATGGGCTTCTGTCAAAGCGGTAGATGAGAAAGGAGAGCCAATAATTGCAGAGAACGGTAAAGCAGTGTTAATACCATCGTATTCACTGCTGCAGGACAGGTTCTTTGAGCATATGAAGAATTGCGTGTAAAGCCTTAGAAGCTCGCTCAGCGGCTCAAAGTATTTTTCGCATTATTCAGGATATTTTGGGTATATATGGCCAGTGTGTCTTGATTTATATTTACCGAGAGCAGCGGAATTGCAGGGCTGTGATGAGCTCGGCTATTAGGTTGAAATGATATAAAAAGATATCTAGCGGATGTTCATTTCATTTAAAAATAATAGATGGTTAAAAACAATAGACGAAAAGTACGATTGGAAGCTAATTTTTATTATTAGTTTGCGTGCAAGGTAAATGCCTTAGAAGCATGATAAAGTAGCTTAGACGAGTGCATAACCGGTCTTAGAGGATGTTAGACTTAGATAGCGTTTATATTAAAATTATGCAATTGCTATCAATGAATTAATAGAAAATTTGTTGTTTACGGCTATAAAGACTTGGTTTTATTAACATATGAACATATAATTAAATTATGGTAATAGAAACAACTTTTCCTAGTTTAGACTCCGTAAAAAGAATATCGGTACAAATATACAAAAACGAGTTCCATAATAATAAATTATAAAATAATAATTGCATATTTGGTGAGGAACAGAAAAAATAAGAATATTTATTTTTAATAATTATCTGAAGGCGACTAGCCAAAACGGAGCACAAAAAGATTAAACAGAAAGGAGTGAGAAACATTGTTAAAGCTTAAAGAAAAAGCAATACCTACGAAGATTACAAGAGAAAATGTAGAGATATTAATAACCGGGGATTCTGCCGATGAGTTGATAAAGGATATAGACTTTGCTATAGATAGGTTAGTGATGATAAGAGACTTCCTGCTTACAGAGAAGTAAGGCACAGAAAAATATAGAATATATAAACATTAAAATACTCAGGCTATGGGTATATTTTTTTCCTTTGCATTGAGAATATTATTCCTTGCTTTCGATCTCGTCAAAATATTTAAGTAAAATAAATTCAATAAGATTAGTCATAGAGCGATGCTCTTCTTTGGCTAAACTTTCATCTTTGCATGTAAGAAGTAAAAAAATTGGAAGAGCAACTACTTTTTCTTGTACGAAAAGTTATTTTGTGGTATTATTATATGAGATTATGTTTATAAATAGCTATACGAAAAATATCGTCTCTTTTGTTTTTAAAGCTATTCTTTTTTATAAGAACCAACTATAATTTGCATTAAAGAATATTTTGGGAAGTACAATATAAACTTAAAACCATTTACTAAATCATATGGTAAATAACCTTGTATTAGATACTCTAACATACTGACAAAATAATGGTAAATATATATTTTGTAACAACATGTTACTGTTCAAATGATTGTTTCCGCGAAGATACTCACTTGTTATTTCGAAAGCTCGATTAATATTTCAAAGCTGCCAGTTATTACGCATGAGTATAAAAAATGCCCCAAATTGTTTATTCCAAAAAACTATATTGTACTAATAGATAAATGGTTGAGGAGGTAAGCGATGCCTAATTTTGATAAAACTACAAAATTTATCAAGCCAGAGATATTTTCCGGTTCTGATATTCTGTTGAGCATTTTCATTGGGGATAAGCCTCCGACTATTGTTGATCTTCGGGGATATAAGTCAAATACCGTTCGATTTGGCCGAACAGAAAATAACAATGACTTTGTGATTGAGTCAAGTTTTGTATCACGAAATCATGGATATTTTAGAATTAAAAACAACGAGCTGTATGTGCAGGATTTGGACAGTACTAACGGCATCTTTATTAACGGCTCATTGATTACGGAAGAGAGGCTGCTGTCAGATGGAGATGTTCTAAGAATTGATGATCCTGTTAATCCCAACAAAAAGGGTGTACTGATTATTTATTCAAAATCTTTTGCTAAGACTCAGTGGGAAACATACAAGATTACGGATGAAGAAACAATCAGAATAGGCAGGGATCCATGCTGTGAAATCCGCCTTAACCATATAAGTGTTTCAAAAATTCACGCAATTATAAAAAGAGAGGGCGATTCCTTCTATATAGAAGATAATAACAGCACAAATGGATTAAGCGTTAACGGAGAAACAATCACTAAAAAAACAAGGCTAAATGAAAAAGACCTGATACTTATAACCAATTCAAAAATCACCTTTACTTCAGTCGGCATAAGTTATTTTTGTTATCGCTATGGTATAAGTCTTGCTGCATCCAGGCTGAACAAATTTGTCGGGCGAAAGAAGAGCAAAAGGAAAATATTAAACGACGTATCGGTTTGCATAAAGCCCAATGAGCTGGTTGCAATAATTGGCGGTTCGGGAACTGGTAAAACAACTTTTATGAACTGTGTATCAGGATACAACAAAGCAACTTCGGGAGATGTTTTTGTAAATGGCGAGGAGCTTTATGCTAATTATGGTATCATAAAAAGCATAATTGGTTTTGTACCTCAAAAGGATATTGTATATGACAATCTTACCCTGAATGATATGCTGAAATATAGTGCTTTGCTAAGAATGCCAAAGGACACCACAGAGGCTGACAGGGATGAGAGGATAAAAGAAGTAATAAGTCTTGTACAGCTTGAGGGCAGAGAAAACACATATATCAATAAGCTGAGCGGAGGTCAAAAGAAGCGTGCGAGTATTGCCGTTGAAATGCTGTCGGATCCTAATTTGTTCTTCCTTGATGAGCCAACTTCAGGGCTTGACGCTGGCACAGAATATAATCTCATGAATACACTTCGGAAGATGACTGACATGGGGAAAACCATAATTTTAGTAACTCATAGCACCTTGTATCTAAATATGTGTGACAAGATTGTACTACTAGGGCGTGGGGGAAATCTGTGTTTTTACGGTTCACCACAGGAATTGTTTGACTTTTTCGGCACAAAAGATTTTGCACAGGTCTATCTTGAAACTGATTCAAAGCCCGATCTCTGGAAAAAGAATTTCAAAAAAATGGCCAGAGCAGAATATGAGGCCCCCGATATTTCAGTAAATAAAGTGAAAAGAAAGAAGGCTAACAAAAAAGCATCCGGTTTAAGGCAGCTTCTAATTCTTTGCAGAAGGTATCTTAAGCTTATGGTAAACGACAGGCTGCGTATGCTTTTGCTTATCTTCCAGGCTCCTTTATTAGCTTTATTGCTGTTCCTGGTAGTGCTGGGTAATGATGAGGTTTATGTGGAGTTCCCCTTTACAAAATCAATTTTATTTGCTCTTTCATGTTCTGCTTTTTGGCTTGGGACATTGAATGCTATCCAAGAAGTGTGCAAGGAAAAGGTTATATTAAGGCGGGAGTACATGAACGGGCTTAGGCTTACTTCATATATTTCTTCGAAATTTATAAACCTGGGTCTTCTTTGTTTATTGCAATCGGTATTGATGGTGACTTTGTTTTCAGTTTTGGTCGGAGCTCCTAGGGAAGGGCTGCTCTTCGGCTCATCAGCCTATATAGAAAATCTTATCACAACTTTCCTTACAACCTTATCAGCCGTCGGCCTTGGGATAATGGTATCTTCAATATTTACAAACGCAGACCGGGTAATGGCACTTGCACCTCTTTTACTGATTCCTCAGATACTTTTTTCCGGAGCCTTATTTGATGCTGAAGGCGCAAGAGAGTATGTTTCCTATTTCATTACCTGCAGATGGGCAACCGATGCATACGGAACCACAACCAATTTAAATAATATGGAAGGCGTATATGGCTCTTCGGGATTTTTCACACAGACTTCAGAGCATCTTTTAACAGCATGGGGAGTTTTGCTGGGTTCTGCTGTTATATTCGTAATTCTGTCGATATTCTTCTTAAGAAAAGAGCTGAGAGTTAGATAATGAAATGCCAACTGGATTCAGCATGTATAAGTCACATCGGAACAGTTAGAAAAACGAATGAGGATAATATCTTTTTCAACGGTACATATCTTGAAAAAGATAATATAGGAACCCGCAATATATTGACAGATACTGTTAGCTGCAGGCAAGGGGCGATTTATGCGGTATTTGATGGAATGGGGGGAGAATCAAGTGGCGAATGGGCATCTTTTTTAGCTGCGGCTCAGATGTACAAAGCTGCGAGTAAAAGATTGAGTATTAACGAAATAAAAGAGTTTCTTTTATCATATGCACATCAAGCCAATGAACGAATTTGTGAGACAATGCGAGTGGAGAATATCTCCAGAATGGGAACAACAGCAGCCATTGTATATATTAAGAACAACGAAGCTACAATCATGAATATTGGTGATAGCCGGGTTTATTTACTTGGGGAAGAAGGCATCGAAATTTTATCAGTTGATCATACTGATGTGAAATTGATGCAGCAGTCAGGCATAAGCAGACCGCCGAAACTTACCCAGCATCTTGGCATATTCCCTGAGGAAATGATAATAGAGCCGCATATCATATCCACGCAAATAAGTGAAGGAAACAGAATGATGATATGTAGTGACGGATTATATAACGCACTTTCAAAGGATGATATCCGGGAGTTGATGGGACTTGAAACGGTTGCATCTGAAACTGTGGATTTAATGGTTAATGAAGCCTTGCAGAAAGGCTCAAAAGATAACATAACTGTTATTGTAATTGATATAAAGAGAGAAAAATGCTCTTTGAAAGGGAAGAATCATGGACAATGAAAAATTCCGGGAGGAACAAGAAAAGGTATGGAATGGCTGGTTAATTGAAGGATTAATCGGTGAAGGAAGCTATGGGAAGGTATATAAGATTTCAAGAACCGATCATGGCCACAAGTATTTTTCTGCAGTCAAAATAATATCCATCCCATCAAAGGATCAATATCGAGAAGCTGTCAATACTTTAGGGCGAGATAAAGATTCGTTAAAAGATTATTTCATAGACATGGTCGATGAAATAATAGGTGAAGTCAACATACTGTATTCTTTAGCTGGCCATAGTAATATTCTGGGATATTTTGACCACAAGATAATTGATCACGGCGACGATGTTGGCTGGGATGTTCTTATAAGAATGGAATATGTCAAATCGCTCAGGAAACATCTTAAAGAAAAACAGATGACAAGGGGGGATGTTATTAGCCTTGGTATAGATATCTGCAATGCACTGGAGGTGTGTTCAAAGAAGGGCATCGTGCACAGGGACATCAAAGATGAAAATATATTTGTAAACAATGAAGGGATATTCAAATTAGGCGATTTTGGCATAGCCAAGATTGCTCAGGATCGCAGCATGGCTTCGATGAGAGGCACGCCCCTATACATGGCGCCTGAAATATACAAGGGAATTAAGTATGATGCCAGGATAGATATCTACTCACTCGGATTGGTTTTATATAAACTGCTGAACGATGATAGGATGCCATTTCTTCCGGAGTATCCGAAACCAATAAGGTTCAGAGATAATGAAAAGGCTATTGAAAAAAGAATGTCAGGAGAAACCATGCCGCTGCCTTCAAAAGCTCAGGGAAGCCTTGGGAAAATAGTACTTAAGGCCTGCGATGTCAATCCTAATAAACGGTATAATTCAGCAAGGGAATTAAGGGAAGAGCTACAGACAGTACTGAACAACATGGAAGAGAGGTTCAAGAATGAGGCTATAACTCATACTATTGATGAAGATATAGAGAATATACCCGTCGCTGACAAAACAGAAAGTATTATTACTAATAATAATGAAAAGACAGAGGAAATATCCATTAGCGAAAAACAGCCTGACAAAACTGAATTGATAAGCAATAAACCTGTAAAGAAAGCAGCGTCAGATAAAAAATCAAAGCAACTCAGCAAACGAGTTATTGCCGCTATTTCTGCTGCTGGCGCCATATTGCTTGCCGGCATAGTAATTATAGTTCTATGGCTTACAGGTGTATTATTTAACAATAGCGCTGAAAAAGATAATGCCCAGGTAACGCAGGGAGCGCTTACAGCAGAACAGCAGCAGCTATTGCAAAGTTTGCGCAGTGATCAATGGGTGTATTCTGAATCGTCATACAGAACGAAAGAAGTTATTGGTACTTCCTACGAAAACTTTGTAGCCTTCGGCGCTGATGGCATTAAATTTTATGATAACATGGAAATGCGTGATTTCTCTCTTGTTTCCGGAGTAGCTGCCTTTAATACTGCAAAAGAATACAGTATTGATAATTTCGATGGCAAAGACTATGCGGTCGTTTTTATTGAAGAATGCGATCACTACGGGAAAGACTACGAAGTTAATGCAAACTATTACATTAATGAAGACGGAAGCCTGGTCGAGTTTATTGTCTTCGTAGATATGGATACTGACGAGGCATACTTGGTTTCCAACTACAATATATTTATTCCTCTTTCAGAGTATGACCAGGATGTTTCAATACAGCAGGATAGTGAAGCTTCGCAGGAGAACGAAACATCGCAGGAAACTGAAGCGCCGCATTATGATAATGCACAGAAACAGGTTTTTATCGATAAACTTTGTGGCGGCAAGTGGACATATCACGGTTCAGACCCGACAAACATAGACCTTACCGGGACGGATTATGAAAACATTACTCCGGACGGAATTATTGTCTTATCATTTGAGGAAAACGGCGAAGGTACTGCAAGCTTAAAAAATGAAGGGTTTGGGGACATTGTTTATAGCGAAAGGTTTGATTATGAGATCGGCTTTGATGAAACAGATTCCATTTTCTATGCGTATATTTGGCTTGAGGATTACGAGCATAATGGCGTTTTATATCATGTGTATACATATTTCTATTTTGAACAGGATGAACTTGTCGAATTTGTAGCTTTTACTGATATCGAAACCGATGAATGGTTCCTTGTTTCAAATAATAATATCTATTATAAGGAGCTGGAGGAATGGCCACAAGTGCTTTGGAGCGGCGATTGGTATTATGTAGGTACTTTCAATAACACGCAAGAGCTTTTTGAAAGCCCAGTAATCTCAGGAACAAAATATGAAGACATTACACCAATAGGCAGAGATGTATTGACATTTGACCCGGATGGAACGGTGTATGGGATTTCAGAGGATTTTGATACTGGAGAAGTGATTTGGGAAGGAGAATATGAATACTATTTCCACGAAACGATATCGGAGCTAATATACATTATATTCGGCGAGTATGAATTTAATGGAGTTATATACGAAGTATATCGTGATTTTTGGTATGGTGAAGGAACGATAGTAGAGCTCGTATATATGAGAGACACAAACACCGGTGAGTTCTATATAGCATCAAATCACAACAGGTATTCGCAAGATGAAAACTTCGAGGCAACTGAATAATCTGTATTTAGCGTTGCTGCATTAAATATGCATTGCCGGCACAAATTCCGGGACGGCGCAAGGCAATAGCCTGAATAAAAACAACAAACTGTTTTTGTGTACGCTTTTACGACATATAAAAACAACCAATTCTTTTCGTTTATACGAAAACACCTTATAAAAACATCAATATTACATGCTAAAACCCTTCAAAAATATAAACGAAACGTTGAAAGGGTTTTCTTTTGTACCTATAATATGATTATACATATTATGGAAGGTGGTTGTTATTATGATATACGGATATGCACGATGTTCAACAAACGATCATAAACAGGACATAGAGCAACAGATTGATTTACTAGTGTTGAGAGGGGTTCCGCAAGATAACATCTATTTTGAGTATCAGAGCGGTGTTAAGAAAGATCGCATTCAACTTAATAGATTATTAGACGCTTTGAGCGAAGGTGATACAGTTATTGCTACAGAGGTTAGCAGGATAACAAGAAGCACCAAGCAGTTATGCGAAATCATCGAGATTGCATTAGAGAAAAAGCTATGCCTGATATTTGGCACGTTCAAAGTTGATTGCAGCACAGAACTTGATCCTATGACAGAGGGAATGATCAAAATGATGGGCGTGTTCAGTGAGCTTGAACGGAACATGATAAGCCAAAGAGTCAAAAACGGGATAGCTCATGCTCGTAGCAACGGAAAGCAAATAGGTAGAAAGTCAACAACAAAAGATGATATACCTCAGGCGTTCTATAAGCACTATCCTATGTTTATACAGGGTAAGATCAATAAAAAAGAGTATGCTCGGCTATGTGGATTGTCATATCCGACGATTTACAAGTATTTAAAAATATGTGCTTATAATGCATAAACATACGAAAGGTAAATAAATAATATCGGGATAATATGTTAATATATTACGACCTCTATTTGCATAAAAACAAAATAAAATGAATATATATGCAACAATATGATATATAATATTAATTTTATGAAATAATATTCATGATTTTGCATTGACAGGATGATTTCTTGGTGCTATCATATAAGAGAAATAATTTAAAAATCAATATCATTTCTGGGATGAAAAGCCAACAGACGATAAAATGTCTGCGTGAAGCCCCAGAGCAAATCTATGGAGAAGATACGTTCCAAGCTCCAGAAAATTTGCTCTGGGGCTATTTTATTTCAAATATATTGATTTTAGTCGACAAGGAATAGAGGTGAAAAGTATGTAGAGTATTAATAAAACATGAGCTCAGTTAACTCGAGCTAAAGACAATATCACTATGAGATATAGAGAAGGACTTATCGAAAAAATTATCGATATAAGGAGAAGGATAATGATAATGAACAAAAATTTAATTAATAGCTTTAAAGAATTTTTTAATCGAGAGCTAGACAAGACGACGATTTTTAATGCTGATTTTTTTGACTCAATTCCAGCAGAATTTCATGATTATATTTACGTATATTCAATAAAAGAATTTAACGGTATTTACTATTTTGGCGTTTTAGATTTACCGATTGGGGAATTGATACCATTGAAAGAAGCTAGAATTAGAGGGTTATTATAAATGCAGAGTATTAGAGAGTCTGAAATCGCAATATTAAACAATGAAGATATTATTGATAAAATTATCATTGATAATATCATGTTGGACAGAAGAGCTATAAAAGCTATCCTTAAAACGCTTGAAGAGAATATTGAGGAGGATATTTAATGAATAACGCTAGAGATAGTGTAGCTACTGCCAAATTGCGGGCAGTAGCCTATACAAGATTTTCATCAACAATGCAGAGTGATGGCAATTCTATAGAAGCGCAGCTATCCGCAATATGCGATTATGCAAAGTGCGAAAATATGATATTGGTCGGCGAATATACTGATCGTGCAAAATCAGCTGTGACGGACGACAGACCAGAATTCCTGCGTATGATCGAAGACGCGAAGAGCAATAAGTTTGATATCGTAATTGTGCACAAACTTGACCGTTTTGCTCGAAATAGATATGATTCTGCAATGTATAAACGCGAACTAAAAATGAACGGGGTTCAAGTTATGTCTGTTACTGAACGTCTTGATGGCAGTCCTGAATCGGCTATACTTGAAAGCGTTATTGAAGGGATGGCAGAATATTACTCCAAAAACCTTGGACGTGAAACAATGAAGGGGCTTGTTGAGAATGCAAAAAAGGGTCTTTCGACTGGGGGACCACCGCCGTTTGGTTTCCGGACAAATCCGGAAACAAAGAAGCTTGAGTTGCATGAAACGGAAGCTAAGGGTATAAAGCTGATATTTAATATGATCCTTGAAGGAAATAGTTATCGGGAAGTTATAACAGAGTTAAACGAGCAAGGGTTCAAGACACGTGCGGGCAGACCTTTTGTAACTACCTCGTTGTATTCGATATTGAGGAATGAAAAGTATCGTGGTTGCTACGTCTTCAATAAGTCCGCATCGAAGGACATGAACGGTAAGCGCAACGGACATCACTATAAGAACGCTGAAGACATCATCAGAGTCGAAGACGGTTGCCCACGGATCGTGTCGAATGAAGACTTCTTCGCTGTACAGAAGAAGATGAACACAAGGCAACATCCGAAAAGCCACGCCGTTTATAAAGAAACGTATTTATTGACAGGCAAAGTTTACTGCGGCTTGTGTGGCAGCACATACATTGGGTCTCGGCGTAAAAAAGGAAGCAGCAAAAGCTGGTGGGCTTATTATGGGTGCGGGCAGCAATCACGTAATAAAGTAGAACGGTGTAGTAACAAAGTGATTAGCCGAGACCATCTTGAAGGAGTCGTACTCGACAATATTGCTAAGACCGTATTCTCTGAAGCTATGATTCCGAAATTGACGGAAGCATATAACGAGTACTTAAAAGGCGACGGCAGCGGAAACAAGGAGTTAACGACGTTGAAGAGGCGGCTAGCTAAGCTCAACAGCGATGTTGACTATTTAGTTGAGGCCCTTCTTGAACACAAGTCAAACTCGCTCTTTTCCAAGCTGGACAAGCTGGAAGATAAGAAGCAGGAGCTGGAAGCAAAAATATATCAAATGCAGCTGTTGAAGCCGGTGAAGTCGGTGAGTGAGCAGGACATCGCCAAGGCCTTTGAGCAAATAAGAAAAAAACTGCTGAGCGGAAAGCTCGAAAATGTACGGCAGATTATCGAAGTGTACGTTGACCGCATAGAGGTCTATCCAGACCGTGCCGTCGTGCAGTTTAACTACATGCCGAAGGTCACATTGCCAAGGCTCAGACCGCCGAATAATGCAAAAATTAAAGAAGAAAGCTCCAACGCCTCTAAAACGAATGAGCTTTCTTCTGACAAAGACCCAAAAAATATGGGTCATTTTGGCGGAGCGAAGGGATTAATACCCGAATTTTTTGAATGGGACTAAAAAAGAATAATTACTTCAAAAAACGGGATTTTTAAGTGCCAAATTAAGAAATCCGTGAAAAAAAGGAGTAATTTTCATGAAAAACACACAAATCACCGGTAACGGTGATAACATTCTGTCCAATTTATTAATTTCAAAATTAAAACCATTTCCAAAACATCCATTTAAAATGTATGACATTGAGAAGATGCTTGGATTAGCAGACAGTATAAAGGAACAAGGAGTTGTAGTTCCAATACTCGTTAGACCTATTAAAGACAATAGGTATGAGTATGAGATCATTGCTGGTCATAACAGAGTTCAAGCATCAAAACTGGCAGGTATTGATAAAATACCATGTAATATTCGAGAGATGGATGATGAGACCGCAACAATATTAATGATCGATACAAATCTTCAGCAGCGAGAAACAATACTACCGTCTGAAAAAGCATGGGCATATAAGTATAAACTTGAAGCTCTAAAATCACAGGGAAAACGAAACGATTTAACTTCGTCCCAACTTGGGACAAAGTTAAGAGCTGACGAATGTATTGCTGAGAATAGCCAAGAAAGCAGGAATCAAATTCAGCGGTATATCAGACTTACAAACCTATTGCCTAAATTACTTGATAAAGTAGATGAACGAAAGCTAGCGTTCATACCAGCCGTAGAATTATCCTATCTTACAAAAGAACAGCAAAACTGGCTTTATGACATACTTTCTCGTGAAGAGAAATTTGGTATACCTGTAAAGCAAGCAACAAAGCTAAAAGGCATTAGTCAAAGCGGTAATCTTACATATGATAAAATTGATAATATAATTGTGCAGAAAAGCCATGAACCGCCGAAAGCAATAAAAGTTCCATACAAAGCGATAAGAGGCTTTTTTCCTCCAGATACAACACCAAAGGAATTTGAGGAGACTATTCAAAAAGCTTTGACAGAATACTTTAAAATTCATTCTGGAAAGCAAAAACGGAATTTATCTGCGATAGAAAGATAAAGGAGTGTCAATTATGACTCTCTTTTTAAATACAAAAATTTTATGCTAACGGATGTACACAGCTATAATCAAATCAAATCTAGATAAAAAATAATCAAAGATTTTCTTATGTAATTCTAATATCTGTTTAACTATTCTCTAAAATTCTACATGTATCATAGCGTTATATTAAAAACGAGGTAAGTAAAATGCTTGAAACAAAGAATCTAACAAAAGAATTTGGAGATTTCACCGCTGTAGATAATCTAAACTTATCAGTAAAAGAAGGCTCGATATTTGGATTTTTAGGGCATAACGGCGCAGGGAAAACCACGACACTCTCTATGCTAACAACACTCATACTGCCAACTGAAGGAAGTGCAAGTATAGACGGGTACGATATAAATCGTCAAAGCATGGAAGTAAGAGGTCTTCTTGGCTATCTACCTGAAAACGTTATGTTGTACGGTGACCTTTCTGCAGCTGAAAATTTAAGATTTTTCGGAAAGCTGTCAAATGTCAGCAAGCTAAATTACAGGATAGATGAAATCTTGGTACTTTTGGGTTTGTCTGAATGGAAAGATAAAAAGATTAAAACTTTTTCAAAAGGCATGCGGCAAAGGATAGGAATAGCTCAAGCGATTCTCCACAAACCAAAACTGTTATTTCTGGATGAGCCGACATCAGGACTTGACCCAAAGGGAACAAAGGAAATGAGGGAGATATTAAAAATCATCAATGAAGAACTTGGAACGACTATTTTTATGAATACACATTTGCTGTCTGAAGTTACAAAGATCTGCACTGATATAGGCATAATAAGCAGGGGGAAGCTATTATTTTCAGGATCTATTGCCAGTCTGGAAAAGGATTTTGGAAGCGCAAAGACTTTGGAGGAGATATACTTCGAAATAGAGGGAGGGCTTCAGCAATGAAACAGGTGTTAATTGTTGCAGGACAAAGCATCAGAACAGCTTTTAAGGACAAGGTGTTTTTAATCATAGCAATATTATTCATGCTGCTGTCTATAGTTTCTGTCTTCATTGGCTCAAGCACAAAAAATGCCGAGATGAACGCTTATAATGATATTGTCGCTATTTTACAGTCACAAGGAGCAACGAGCCTGCCTCAATCTCCGGCAATTGCCCCATTAAGTATACTTATTAACATTATAAAGTATATCAGTATGATAGGGGCTGTTCTAGCAGTTTTTTTGGGCTTTGACGCTTTCAGTGATGAGCGGGAGATGGGAACGCTTTCGTTAATATTAACCAGACCTATATACAGGGACCAGCTTCTCACAGGTAAGCTGCTGGGAGGAGCGGGAGTGATCGGGCTACTTCTAGGTGCAACATTTATATTTAATACCGTATTATTTGCTTTTGTATCAAAGCTGGTACCAGACTTCAATGATATTGGCCGCCTTTTAATATTCATTATATTAGGATTTTTATACATGATGAGCTTCTATATTGCATCAATGTATGTGTCCATT
Organism: Christensenellaceae bacterium; assembly: GCA_963666505.2. Classification (GTDB taxonomy): domain Bacteria; phylum Bacillota; class Clostridia; order Christensenellales; family SZUA-584; genus JABGQS01. The sequence continues at coordinate 74,372 of CAXXXL010000005.1, forward strand.
AAAGTCAGAAACAAGGCATTTGCTTTTATTACGATGATGATAGTATGGATATTTGTTAGCTTTGTTATTCCTCAACTTGCCGATGCGCAGCGAAATTTTGCGTATACTCTTAACGCAACCGCACAAACGGTAACTCAAGTGCCTTCTGATACAGTAGCTTCAAAAACAATCGAGATATTTTCACCTGCGGTACAATTCCAAAATGTTGGTAAAGACCTGCTGCAGGCTGTGGATGAAACTGTAAGCATGAGTGTCTTTAAGATAATAGGTCTAAGAGTGCTGCAGCTGCTATATATGCTGGCGCCGGGAGCCATAATGCTTTTTGTTTCATACAGAGCAGTAAATAAGGAGTCGGTATTATGAGAAGAAAAAGAATAATGATGGTTATGATATTTACGTTAATTGTACTATGTATTGCACCGTCAGCAGCATTAGCGGCAGATACACCTGCTGTTATAGTAGATACACTTATGGCTCCGGGAGGGTCTGGGATGATAAGGATAGCACTTAACAACAGCGATGCGATTGACCATAGCTACAAGCTCGAAGTAAAAGGGCTTGATGATGGATTCAGTGTTTACTTTTCTGCCAACGGATCAGCTGCAGACACTATATTGATACCGTCGTCTAGCAGTGTGGTTGCTGAGCTGAACATAGAAGCGCCAGCGGAGCTTGTGCAGGACAGTTATATCTTTACGATTGATTGTGTCAGGGATGACGGAGAAACTGTTTCATTGCCATCGCAAATAACAATAAACAGCGACTATACGATCAATATAACATCTGATACCAATCAGATTGAAACGCTTAACGGCAAAAGTATTTCCGTGGACATCGCAGTTACTAATACAGGGAATAAACAGCTTAGCGATATAAGTATTACACCAAATCTCCCGTATAAATGGGTTGCTGAAAGCGTTATGCCGGATAAGATATCACTTATGCCCGGCGAGAGCGGTGTTTTCAAGGTGAGCGTTATGATACCGACAACACAAGGAGCAGGCAGCTCGGAGATTAGCTTCAGTGCCGGTAATACTGAAGTCCAAAGCAAAACACTGACGATACCTGTAAAAGTATCTGCAAATGCGAACTTTGCATTTATCATAATAGGATGCGTTGCGGTTGCGGGGCTGGTAACAGTAATATATTTCCGCAGACACGGAAGGAGGTAATGCATATGAATGCTGCATTTATAATTGCAAAAAAAGAGATTACTGACGCATTTAAAAACAAGCTTTTTATCATCATACTTGTTATGCTGGTGGTTTTGACAATAACGTCAGTGGTTCTAGGAGCATATCAGGTAAGGACATCAATTGACGAATACAATAAATCGGTAGAGTTTTTAAAATCGATAGGGAAAACTGATTTGCCAGGCATGCCGAACTTAAACCCGATTGCGGCATCAAAAAGCTTTGTTAATTATATAGGAATGCTTGGCGCACTGATGGCCATGGTTCTTGGAAATCATGCGATAGCATCAGAGAGAAAGAACGGGACTTTAAGACTGATACTTTCAAAAAAAGTCTTTCGTGACGGGTTTTTAAGCGGCAAGCTCTTGGGTAACCTTGCAATACTGTTTGCAATAACATTTGTGTGCGCTGTGATAACGTTTGCTGCGATAATGATTATAGGAAGTGTAGCGCTGTCAGGAGCTGAAATCGTCCGGATGCTGCTGTTTTTCCTAATGTCATTCTTGTTTATGGTGTTCTTCCTGGTGCTCGGACTTGCTTTTGCGGTGTTTATAGGAAGCGGGAAAAAGGCATTGTTATTAACGATAGTTGTTTGGCTGATACTTGCTTTCGTATTACCACAGATAGGTGACACTATGGATATGGATAATCAGCTGCCCGGAGGGTTCTTTGCGCAAATGGGGATGACAAAGCAGCAGGAGGAGCAGGTTTTATCAAAGTTCCAGTTTTATGAAACGTTGCGGGACAGCATAGAGGAAATGTCTCCGACAAAGCACTATGAAAGAGTAAGCTTTGCATTGCTTAATGTAAAACCCGGCTTCGAGAGCAATACACCTGCGCAGGTATTAGGTCTTAAATGGGTAAATCTGGTCGGGCTTACTGCGCCGAGTATTATATTATGGTTGATCGCCTATATGGTTTTCCTGCGGCGTGATAATATATATCAAAATTAGAAATGGAGTGATAATAATGAATAAAAGAAAAATAATATCAATGGCATTAGGGATAATAATTGTACTTAGTTTGGGTTTGACGGCAGGATGCACACAGCAAACTCCGACTACTGCCGCAAATGATACGGGGAGTTCTCAGGCAAACGATACTGCTGCATCTGCAGTGGCTGACACAGGCAGCGTACAGGCAGACGGGACGGACACACCTGCTGAGACCGATACGAGCAGTGCACAGGTAGCAGGTACGGACACAGATGGCGATGGTATCCCCGATGATATTGAAAAAACGTACGGGACCAACCCCTACACAGCCGATACCGATGGCGACGGACAAAATGATAAGGAAGATCAGCAGCCGACCACTGCTACGGATATGATTAGTGAAACGAGCACGACAGAGCTGCCTGTAAGTGTTGAGGATATACGTGTTGAGGATAATGCGACTGACGATCATTTGGAAATGACTATAAAGAATACCGGCAGCACAGTATTAGAAAATTTCGATATTTTCTATACGATAACCGACAAACTGGATAACACAACTGAGTCTTACTATTTCAAACTGGACGGGTTAAGTCTTGCGGCTGGTGAAACAAAAACTATACATTTTGACAATCTGATAGACCAGTCAGGACATTATTACGGCAACCCTTACGGACTCTACGGGACTTCGGCAAACGGATTGATTTTTAATATTGAACTGCATAGCAAAGGCTATAAGGTTATGACAATGTCTATTGAGAAAGATCAGGGTGTGGAAGTTCCAGACTGATAAAAGCTTGTTTCGGGATATCGGTGAACACGGATGCGGTGTCTGCATAATGATTTACAGGCATCGCATTTCGTGGTAATATATAAACAGTGCGGAGGAAAACGTATTGAATCTAACGAAAAAAGCTATCCGACTCGTCTTGCTGCTGGTGGTTGCTGTGTTATTATTAGCATCATGCGGCGAATCTTCAGGGCAGACTAGACAAGTAGAAGAAACAGATAAAGCAAACTCGGGTCTTCAAGTGGTATTCTTGAACGTTGGGAAAGGGGATGCTGCGTTTATCGAGATACCCGGGGGATACTACGTAATGATAGACACCGGCCCTGAAGAAGGATTTCCAGAGGTCGGAAGAAGGCTTATCCAATATGGCGTTACAAACTTGTCAGCTGTTTTTATAACACATGGGCATAATGATCATATTGGGAGCCTGAATGAAGTCTTATCTTTAGTTGAATGCAAAAAAATCTATACGTCAAGGGAGACTTTAGAGGAAAAAGAAATTTCAAACGCAATGGATGAAAATATTGATGTCGAGGTTATATCAAGTAACCAAACTATAAATATTGGTGAAGCGGCATTTACGGTAATAGGACCAGTTGAAGATTATAAAGACAAAAATAATAATAGCATTGTTATAATGTTTGAATATAAGGGCACAAAAATATTGTTTGCAGCAGATCAGCTTTCTGAGGCGGAAAATGGTCTGTTAAACTCTGGCGTTGATTTGAGAGCCGATGTATTGAAAGTAGCACACCATGGCAGTAATGACTCATCATCTGCAGAGTTTGTAAATTCCGTAAACCCGAAATATGCTGTTATAAGCACTGATAAGTCAACTCAGCCTTCACAGCAGGTTCTGGATAATATATCAAAATCCCGTGCAGAGGTATTCGTGCTCGGAAACACAGGTACTATTATTTATAATGGATATGAGATGCTGCCAGCACAGTATGTGGATTGTACTGCAGCGAAAGTACTTATCAGCGAAAAAGATACAACATATGAGTATGTAATTATTAAAAATCTATCTAACTATACTGTAGATTTGACCGGCTGGTGTCTATTTTCAAAAAGAGGTGCTGAAACTTATTTTTTCCAAAAAGGAACAGCGATACAATCAAATGAAGAAATTATTATTTATAGCGGGGAAGCAGCGCAAAACAATGAGGGCTTTGTTTGGTCAGTAAAAAATATCTGGAGCAACAAGAAAGAAGACGAATGTGTATTGTACGACAATTGCGGAAGACAGATCAGCGCATTGAAATGAAAGCCTGTACATAACGAGGTGTGTAATGGATGATAAGAAGAGTATACTTGTAATAGAAGATGAAATCAAAATAGCAAGATTCTTAGAGCTTGAACTAAAGCACGAAGGATATAGTGTTCACTGTGAACATAACGGCAGAGACGGGTTGGAGGAAGCGCTGAATTCCGCTTATGACAATCTTTTAAAAATATTGAATTAATAACATATGATGAGATATATAATGGCTTAATTGAGTTGAATAATGAGCTAAATAAAAGAGCCTTATAGAAGGTTAAATACATATAACTAATAAAGAGCGTCAGTGATGGCGCTCTTTATATATACAAATAAAAAGAACGAGGTGCAAAAATGATAATTGGAATCGATCATGGTTACGGCATGATGAAAACAGCCAACACCATGTTTACAACTGGATTGACAGAGTACGAGAAAGAACCATACACCATGCAGAATGTGGTGAAGTTCAATGGCAAGTACTATGTTTGCGGAAGCGGAAGACAAACGCTGATTCGAGATAAAACTTCGGACGACTGCTATTATATTCTGACACTGGCGGCAATCTCAAAAGAGATGCTTCACAGAAATGCCGGAACAAAAGCAAACGTAATTCTAGCAGCAGGTCTTCCTTTAACCAGTTTTGGCAGGGATAAAGATAAGTTTATCAAATACTTAAAACGGACTACTTTTCAACCGATCAGATTTGAGTTTGAATGTCAGGAATATAAAATCACGATTGATGACGTAAGAGTGTATCCGCAAGGATATTCAGCTATTGCGGATTATATAGACAGGCTGAAAAAAGAACCATCTGTTATTATCTGCGATATCGGAAGTTGGACAGTTGATGTGATGCGAATAGACAACGGTGTTCCAAACGCAGATACTTGCAGAAGCCTTGAGCTTGGAATAATTCGATTGATTGATAAAACTCTTGAAGAGGTGCGCCGGAGCACGGGCCTTTCCATTACCGCTGCACAAATAGAACAAATACTAAGGAATCAATCATGCAGTATGGATGAAAGAGCAAAGAACATCATTATTGCTCAAGGCAAAGATTACGTAAACAGAATATTCCGAACGCTTATTGAAAGCGGTTTCGATGTGGCTGCTGTTCCAATCGTCTTTGTTGGTGGAGGTGCATTGTTTATCAAACAGAATATAGGCAACAATCGGGTTTGTGCAATGAGCATTGTTGAGGATATTAAAGCGAATGCTATTGGATACGAAAAGATTACCCGTGCTCTAGGAGCAAGCCAATGAACGGAAAGCGGCTAAGCATTCGGTTGAATCTGGACAAACTGAATCACAAAAAAGCATTTGAAATATTGTCTGCCTTGCCTTCTGGTAAAAAGAGCGAGTATGCAGTAAATGCAATCATTAGAGCACATGATACAGACGAAGTTCTTCATCTGGTGAGAAAAGTCTTGCATGAAGATTCGGCAAAGGATATACAATCAGTTTCAAGCAACAAGGATGGTATAGATAATGTTGTAGTTGATTATTTAAAAACTTTATAAGCTCAAATATGACTTTTGATGTCTAAGGTAATACGCTTGAGTAAAACACATAAGGAAGGAGAATGCCATGTCAGTAAAAGATGTGATTAAAATGAACGCTGTTACCATACTGGATATTTCGGGCATTGATGAAGAAGATTACTTTGGTGAAGAATGGGCTTTGTTACACCTGGACAACGAGGGAAACATTAAAGGTTTGCATTACAGAGCGGCAGACGATGACGAGCTTGATTACCATGCATATATTCCGCAGATTGAAATCGAGGATAAAGATATCATTTATCACGGATATGTGGACGAGTATTACTTTTATGCGAACGAAATCAAGTTTCAGGGAGAGAGGTATGAGCAATGAAACACATCATACTTTCTATACTTGCAGCTGTAGTATTTGTTTTTTCAGCTTGCCAATCATATATTCCAACCATTGAATCAAACCAATCTGTGAAGGAAGCGGAACAGGAAACAGAGATGCCGAAGCAGTTTGAACAGTCACCGACTTCTTCGCCGGAACTTACCTCATCATCAAAGCCTAGCCCGACCTTAATAGTGATAGAAACTACTGAACCAACGGAGAAACCTACAACTGCACCAACAGCAAAGCCAACGGAGAACCCAACAACTTCGCCGACATCAAAGCCAACGAACCTGCCGACTCCTGAGCCGACGGTTATGCCTACACCAACACCAACGGTTCAACCGACAGAAGAACCGGAGATTGAGATAACAGCAGTAAGTTCATCGTACATCAACGCTGCAATGGCAGAGATCAATAGACTAAGAGAAGAAAACGGTATTGAACCAGCTGTATATAGCAGCTCAATGAGTTCAAGCTGCCAGAGCCATGCCGTAAGCATGGCAGAAAGCGGAACAGCTTTTCATGCAAGCGGCGGATATGTGTTTGAAGCTGTAGGTAGAGCAAGCAGTTACATGTCAGGAACTACAATGGGCGGTACAGCTGCTAACCATGTTGTCCAACTGCAATCAGCGGAAGTGACTCAGATCGGAATAGGGGCAGTATACTATGGAGATTACGTATTTTATGTAGTCAGGGGCAGCTGATAAAAACTAAATAACAATAACCATTCAAGTCATCTGAGATATTACCTCAGGTGGCTTTTTATATATCTCAAAAAGAAAGAGAGGAGCAAGATTTATGCTGAGAAAAATAGCGTCATCAATAATGATTATGATACTAATTTTAATGTCTTTCACAACTGCATATGCCACGCCGCCATCTCACCCTCATATTGGGAGCGGATCAAATGCCGACGGAGGATTTTACTTTGAATACTATGGCAGCAGCGGTACTTGGAAAGACTTAAATACACCGCCTCACTGGGTAGTTGAAACCGGTGAAGTGGCATATTGTGTAGATCACAAAGCGGATTCGCCAAGTGGTGACGAAACATACAGCGCATTTGACCCGCAAGCGTTGTATTCGTCAACTACATATTACGGTCTGCTTGCTATTTTGAAGGCAGGATATCCATATAAGACTGGCGGGCTATCTGCAAGCCAAGCAAGGTACGCAACTGCGAATGCGATTCGAGCATGGTTATCTGAAAGCGCCGGTATAGGATATAACTTCATGACCCTATCCCGTGGCTTTGTAAGACCAAAGAGCGGTCAGCAGGTAACATATGATTTCTTGGTATCACTTGTAGAAAAAGCAAGAAACAATGAACAGCCTGTGTTTTCAATTTCAACGAATCCTAGCAATGTTAAGCTGAGTTATCAGGGTGACCAACTAGTTGGCCAGTTTAAAATTGTGTTCAGTAACATTAACGGATATTACTCGATTGACAACAGTAAATTGCCAAGCGGTGTAACAATAAGCGGATATACAGGAAGTAATGGTGATGTGCTTACCATATCTGTTCCGACTTCTTACGCCGGGCAAACAATCACTCTTAAAAATATATTAGAAGCGCATGATACCAGAGCTACATCCAATATGTATTGGTTTGAGACAAATGGAGATGAACAGCCTGTGCTCGTTCCGGTAACAGATACTACAAAACCTGTGGTGAGCGGAAGCATGACATTCAACTCGGATGCGCTTGGATATATAGAAATCATAAAAACAAATGCTAATCCTGAAATGGGGAATTATTCATTGGATGGTGCTGTATTTGAGGTAAAAGACGATACTGGAAATACCGTAGCTGAAATCACTACCGGCAATAACGGATATGCCAAAACCGGATATCTGCCATTAGGCGAATACACTGTAAAAGAAACTATAGCTCCGTATGGATATACAATAAACAATGAAGTTTTCACAGCAATACTGAGCGATGCCGGTCAGACTGTTGTATATGATGATGTCGAAGTAAGTGAAGTACCTCAGACAGGTACTATCACGATTACGAAAAGAGACAGCGAAACAGGCGATAGCTCGCAGGGAGATGCTTCATTGAACGGCGCAGTTTTTGAAATATATGATTCAGGCGGTAATCTAACAGCGCAGCTTGATTGCGGAGATACGTGCGAAGTGACAAGCAAACCGCTTGCGCTGGGGACATATACGATCAAGGAAGTACAGACCCCGGAAGGATACTTACTAAATAACACTGTTTATACAGTTGAAATCGAGTATTCAAATCAAAATGTTGATGTAAATCATTTGAGTTACATCATATCGAACGATGTGATTAAAGGACAGATAGCGATAACCAAGTTTGCGGATGTAGCATTAGCACAGTGGGATACGGATAATCCCAAACCGCCACTTGAAAATGTTGAGTTTGAAATAAAGCTAAAATCAACAGGTGAGCTGGTTGATACGTTGGTTACAGATTCCGATGGTAAAGCTCAAAGTATTATGCTTCCTTTTGGTACATACACAGTAACTGAAACGAAAACGACTTTGGGTTTTATGGGCTGCGAATCTTTTAACGTTAGGATTGATGAGAATGGTAAGGTATACAGCTACATCGTTGAGAACGAAGTGTATAAGTCCAAAGTGAAGATAATAAAGGTTGATAGCGAAACCAATGAAACTGTACCTATTGCAGGAGCTGAATTTCAGATAAGGGATTCAAACGGTGATTTGGTTGTTCAAACAATTACATATCCGCAGGAAATGCAAATCGATACATTCGTTACTGATGAAACTGGAACAATTACACTGCCAGAACCTTTAATATACGGGGATTATACTTTGTACGAAGTAAAAGCGCCGTATGGATACTGGTTAAATGAAATACCCTTGAAATTTTCAATAGATGAGAGTGGTGAAGAAATAGTCACGATAGAGTTTTCGGACGAGCTTATCCAGAAGCGTATCAGAATAATAAAAACAGATTCCAGAGACAGTGAACGCAGGCTTGCCGGAGCGGTGTTTGAAGTGTATAAAGGCGACACTCTGGTGGATACCATAACAACTAACGAAAACGGGTATGCGGAAACAAAACTGCTGACTGTTGGTGAGTACACGATTGTAGAAGTTGAAGCGCCGATCGGTTTTGTTTTAGAAAATGTGTCATTTGAAGTCACTATAGATGATGACGATACGATGGTTTATACCTGCGAATATAAAAACAATCCTACCGTAGTCATTATAACCAAGACAGATATTTCAGACGGCACGCTACTGTTGGGTGCGCATATTGAAATCTTTAATGAGAACGAAGAACTCGTTTATGAAGGGGATACTGACGAGAATGGAGAGCTGATAATCTATGAACTGCCCATTGGTAAGTACACTTACATAGAAACAGCGGTTCCTGTCGGCTATGTGCTCAATGAAACAGTATTTGAGTTTGAGATTCTTGAAAACGGAGAGATTTTAGGTTCAACGAATATTGAGGATAAACCAACCGAAATAACACTATCCAAGATTGATCTGGTTGACGGCAGACCGGTAGAAAATGCAGTAATTGAGATTTTAAATGCAGATAGAGAAACCGTATTTGCGGGCAAAACGGATGAAAACGGCGAGATAACCATAACGCACTTGCCCGTTGGTACATATACGTTCAGAGAAACGCAAGCACCGGATGGTTACATCTTATCCATAGAAGAAGTCGAGTTTTCTATTGACGAGTATGGAGAGATTACCGGTGAAACTGTGATGACCAATAGCCCTACTGTACTTGAAATCAACAAGGTTATTTATAAAACCAATGAACCGCTGACCGGAGCAGGGTTTCTTGTTAAAAACTTTTTGGGGCTCAACACTTTGCATTTCACAAAAAACGAAGACGGCAGCTATCGCCTTGATAAAGACGGCGACGTGACCGAGATTATGGTTGATGAAAACGGTAAGGCTTTAATATACGGATTGCCGCTGGGAAACTATTGGCTGGAAGAAACAACTGTACCGGAGGGATATTATCCTACAGCGCCGGTGAAAGTTAGAATCGGTGAAACTAATAGTATTGAAGCGCCGTATAAGGCGGTTATACCGAATTCGGTTTTTGTAAAGCTTGGCTTGGACAGAGATAAATACAATGTGCCAATTGCCATCGGTGCAACTGTATTAGTTATCGGTGGAGTTGTGTTTAAGGTGCTCAGACGAAGGAAGAAAAAGCCAACTATATAAAAGTCAAGTAGAAATTGGCGAATAAATAGTTGCACGACAAAAAGAGGTGAAAACCTCGGAAGAACCTTGAAAAATTAATATGGTTAAAGATTAATTTTGAGGAACGAAGGTGTTGTTGTATTTAAGAATCGAAAAGACGACTCGGACTAGTTTCTTTGAAACATGACCAAGGGCGACAAGATGATGCTTTCCCTCCTTGCGTTTTCTGGCGTAATAATCGGCAAAAGTGCTGTCATTATGAATAATAAGTGATGCAGAAGTATGAAAAGCCCATCTCAAATATGATGATCCACGCTTGGATATATTAAGCTTGTTTGCGTCATAGTTCCCTGACTGGTAGACGCCGGGATCAAGACCGGCGAATGCAAGCAGCTTGTCCGGAGATTTGAAGCGTAAAAAGTCGCCGATTTCCCCGATGATGATGGCGCCTGTCACATAGCTGATACCTGGGACAGATAAAATGACAGAGCAATGTACATCCATGATTTTGCGGATTTCAGCTTCGTAAGTTTTGATGTGCTTGCGCAAAGTACGAATCATTTCTACACAGAGCTTAATCTGGATGGCGTAGAGTTCGTCTTTGTCACCGATTGTGGTCTTGGACAGCTTCTTGATTAAAGTAGCAGTATGCAGCCCATGGCGGCCATTCGAGTGTTTTCTAATTGTGTTTGTCAGACCGTCGATTCTTGCCTTAGCGATATTCGCCGGAATGCCGTATTTCTGTAGTATCTCAAGCGAAACATTGATATGAAGCTTTGAAAATACTGACAAATACTCGGGAAACACCGTTGTAATTAGAACATGCAGCTCCTGCTTATGCTTGGTCAATTGCTTAACCAGAGAAATCCTGCGCCTTGATAATGATTTTAGAGAACGGCTGTGGTATGATGCAAGGGTATAGGGTTTGAACTCTTGGTTTCGCATGAGAAACATACAAATGGACTTGGCATCAATTGTATCGGTTTTTGTTTTACGAACAGACGATGCCTTACGCTCCATATTGGTGAGCAGTGGGTTTATCAGCATGGTGTCGAAGCCATTACCGACAAGGTAGTGCAGGATATTATGGCTGTAATGCCCAGTGGATTCAAGCCCTATACGCACATTATCGTCACCTAGCTTATTAATTAAATCACAAATGAGCGTTTTCAATTCTTCGAATCCTTTGCTGTCATTGTTAATAGTAAGATACTGTTCCGATTGCAAGTTTGCGTTGCTGACGATGTAACAGTCGTGTTTTTTACTTGCTGCATCAATGCCTACATAAATCATATTCATACCCCTAAAGTGAATTTGATAAATTGTAGCGAACGCCAGCAAATAATAATCACATGTAACCTAGTTCTTTATAACCTGTCATGATCAATCGATCTGCAGTAACCAACTCATAACCATATTAATTATTATTGTAGCTATATCCTTTTCGAACCAGTCTTTAAAAAGCTGTAGGAGAAAAATAATAGTCTACAATTTATCAAGCAGATTATACTACATCAGGCTTATAGGTTAGCCTATGAATATAACCTAAATACAATATACTAGGAGAAATAAATGAACAAGGAACTAACTGAACACGGCAGCGAGGTGTCCGAATTCGCAATGGACATAGCTCATGAATTGGAGCTGTGTCCTTTTTATATTGCTGAGATTGGCTTAGCAGCACGGTATCATGATATCGGGAAAGAGTACATACCAGAATCTATTCTTAGCAAACCAGGAAAACTAACGGATGAAGAAAAAAAGGTAATGCGTACGCATACAACTATTGGCTACTCTATTTTGAAGTCTGCCTCTACAGAATTGGGCGATTTTACAGCAGAGGTTGCGCTTAATCATCACGAAAACTACGACGGTTCAGGATACCACGGAAAGAAGAATAAAGAGATTTCAATGGCTTCACGCATTATCCGTGTTGCTGATGTGTTTTCAGCCTTGACTACCGACCGAGTGTACCGGCCTGCGTGGAAGATCGAAGATGTTATCAATTATATCGGTGAAAATTCATGCAAACTGTTTGATCCGATTATAGTAATAGCTTTCTTTTCGGTCATTGAAGGGTACGCAGATAATATGCGTGAAAAAGCAAATAAAATAAAGGAGGCATATGGATGGAATTAAAATCGATTTTGGCAATAGCGCTTTTGCTATTCATAATCGGAGGTTTGGTGTTCTTAAAAATCAGATCAAAGAGAAAACATTGATAGCGGTGTGAAGAAATGGCGGCTTAGATTGTCTTAGTCGCCTTTTTCATACCCTAAAAGGAGAAATAATAATGAAAATTACATATTATACGAATGGCAAGATAGAGATTCTTGTTATAAAGGATGAGAACGGGAAAGTCATAAAAAAGGGATTATATACAATAGGGAACTGCCTTGTAGATATGCTGTACGGTGAATCAATCATTTGCGGTAATTCTGTATTGGATATCGAGAGAAAAGTGAAAGAGCAGATTTCAAAGCTGCTTGAAGAATGCAGCGACCATCTGCATTACAATATCCCTAAGATCATAGAGAAGGACTTCGCATTTATATTCGAACAGAAGTACATTTTTCAAAATGTGTTCATTGAGAATAAGCTTTGCAGGGTTTATATGATGAGCGACTTCTACTCTCTCATCTGTTTTCTGATTGCCCAAATCTATACTCGGAAGCTGATGTATAAGCGATGCGGTTACTGCAACGGGTTTTTCGCTACGAACTACATTAAGGCAAAATACTGCAAGAGAATTGCTACAAAGAACGGGAAAACATGCGGATATGCGAGTTCGCTTAAGAGAAAGCAAAGTGCGAAATAAAAAACAGTCTCATTTTTTGATAATTACTCTGCTTGATTTATGATAAGAGTGTAAGAACGAGTAAAGGAGATGGAATCATGGTATATATTTTGAGCAGAGTAATTATTTTAACAGTATGGATACTTAAATGGGCTTTGATTAAGACCAGATTAATATTTCCGGTAATGTTTGCAGCATTAGTGCTTGGCTTCTTTAGCGATTGGTATAGTGCAAATGAAACTTTGGCTCATGCACTTTTTACTGTGATAGTTGCCGGAGTAGCGGTTAGCTGGATTGTAACTTTGGTTAACAAAGTGAAATCCAACAGGCGCTGGCATAAACGTGATGTGGCATATGCATACCGTATAGCTGGAGAACCACTTACAGCGACAAAACGAGTGAACGGATAAAGAATATATAACTTAGGATTGAGCATTCGCCGGTAAGGATTGTCTTATCGGCTTTTTATATACTAAATTTATGGAGGTAAATATGGAGAACAATATTAAGGAATTGACAAACGGATACACTCAGTTGACTACATATAACGGCTATGTGTTAGCTGAGAAAGATTTTGAGTATAGTGAGTCAAAGAAGCAATATGTTACTTGGATGCAGAATGACCGAGGATTTACACTTGGGCATTACTTCACAGACAAAACTGCCGCAGAAGAGGACTTCGCTGTACGGACTGGACTGATACACCAAAACAAGCTATTTAACGCTGACGAATTGGCGGTATTGTATAAGGCGCTTAATGACTACGATGCTGCCGGAAATTTTGATTATGATAACAAAACTTTATGTTCGAGTATAGAAAGCGCCAGAGATAAACTTGAGAGTATTCCGGGTATTGATATTGAGAAGTATTCAAAAATAAAGGTTTTAATTGTTGAACCAGGGCAAGAACCAAGGTCGGCAGAGATCATAAATGATTTATACACACTTCAAGACATTGTTGATGGCTACATTGAAATAACACATCCGAATGAAGACGGAAGTGTAGCCGTTATTTTCAATGAAGAAGGAAAATTGCGTGGTTTACCACCTAATAGAGAGATAAGCGGTAATATGTATGTCGGAACACTCATTATTGCAGGGTGTGCTGAGAATGGTGAGTTCTGTTCGCTTGATTCAATTCAGAGTGAGACGTATAAACAGTTGTTAGGATTAAAGGAAGAGTTAAATCATAGTCAAAAACAGATTCAGGACAAGGGTAGCGGTATAGTTCTTTAGCACGATTGGTGCTATCATTTATTCTCTGAATATGGTAAATTAAATAAACCATAAACTATTTAAATAGAAAATGAGTTTAAATAATAGGATTTTTAGGTATGTAAACTAATATAAGTCCAAAAAAACGTACTGCTAAAAAGTATAATTAATGTGGAGGCCTAGCAACTGAAGATGTTCTAATATTTGGAATGGAACGGTAAGCATACGTAATAATTACTGATATTATAGTATATTCAACAAATTTTTAAGGATACATTTATGATAAAAATAGAAAACACTCAAAATCTAACAGGCGTAAAAATATCGGGCAGCTTTGATGATCTATATGAGCTTGTCGAAGCTCTATATAAAATATCAATTGACGAGTTTTCTGATAAGCACAAAGAATACATCAACGTCTCAATGCGCTTGCTAGGCTTGAGCTATGATATCAGGCATGCCTATCAAGGCGATCGTGATATAGAACTTATAGATAATGGCATGGATAAAGAGACCATGAAATTACGTGGGGAGATAACTCCTGAAAAAAATGTCGTTTATTCATGTAACTACTTATATCCTGAAATGTTCTTTTGCATGGTTGTAATAAATGAACTGATAATCCTAAGAGTAATGGATATCACGAAAGCGAAATATGTTTTCATTGAGATGCTTCATCCAAAAGTAGTATGGGATAAAACCATATCAGTTCTCCGCTCTTTTCAAAGTGCATTTTCCGAATGTGTTAAGGATACATTGTCTGAGCAGAGCTATAGAATGTGGCTAAAAGCGATGACAAACAAAGATATTTATATCACAAATATTCTTCGGCAGTATGTTGACCTGGTTAATATCGACTATATAAAACTGGATAAAGAACAGAGGCTTAAAAACCTCCTGAAATTCACCAGAAAGATTACTAATTACAATAGCAATAAAGAATACACAGAAATAGAAGAAGAGATATATGATTATGCTGCTGAGCATGATTGTGATGTTAACAGCATAAGAATTGGGGAATATCCAGAAGTTATAGATTGGTAATAACGCAGTATAATATACTGAAAAAGTTGCGATTCATATGAGTATTTGGCAGCTAAGAGTAAGATTGAATTGGTCAAAAGTATATGGTAGTATTTTGTGGAGTGCGAGATGCTAACTTCATATTTGGAGAAATATAAATGCCAATTACAGTATCAGAACTTTTTAAAACTGCAGGGTTACAAATAGATGGTAAGATTGCCTGGGGCGAACTGCCAAAAGAAGAGCGCTCAGGTATTTATGTGGTTGCATTAAGCGGAGAACCGAACAGCCTAATTACATTAGATGCTATCCCAGTATCATTAACTACAATAGCCGAATGGATAAACAGGGCATCTCTAATGCGAATTGATAATCAGGCTCCAACTGTAGAGACTATATCGAATAGATTGGGTGAGTTCTGGTTATCAGATGAAACCATTCTATATATTGCACAGACAAATCGATCTCTAAGGGTTAGAATACGTGAATTGTATTATCAAGTCTTGGGGGGGAGGTCCAGGCATTGCGGGGGCCATTGGTTAAAAGCTTTAGAGAATCTAAAGGACTTGTCTTTTTATTACTCGATAATCGAGAGAGATCAGAGAAAAGTCGAGGATATCATGTTGAAAATATTCCACGAAGCAGCAAGTTCTAAATCAAATGAAAACTCATATAAAGTGCTAATGCCGTTTGCGAACCGTCAGGCACCTGCGATTGAGCCGAACAGGAAGTATTATAGGAAGCAGCATGGTATAACCAATCAAGTGATTTAAAGAATCAATATGGAGGCAAGTATATGATCGGAGCGATTATTGGAGATATTGTCGGCTCACGTTTTGAATTTAACAACATAAAAACAAAGGAATTCAACCTTTTTACAGACAATTGCTTTGTAACTGATGACAGCATTATGTCATTGGCTGTAGCTGAAGCAATCATGAAATGTAATAGCGAATGGAGCGATCTTGGCGATTTTGTAATTAATAGTATGCAGGAATTAGGACAATTATACCCTGATGCTGGATATGGCGGTATGTTCAGTGAGTGGCTATATTTAGAAAATCCTGTCCCATATAACAGCTTTGGAAACGGCGCAGCAATGAGAGTAAGTGCTTGCGGTTTTGCTGCGAATGATTTAGACGAGGCTATCAGGCTGTCAAGACTGGTTACTGAGGTCACTCATGATCACCCGGAAGGTATAAAAGGAGCTGAAGCTACTACAGTTGCGATCTATATGGCACGCAAAGGAAGCAGCATATCTGAAATAAGAGATTATATTAGTAAACATTATTATGACTTGGAGTTTACACTTGATGGGATAAGGGATGAATATAGTTTTGATGAAACATGCCAGAGAACTGTCCCGCAAGCCATAACTGCTTTTTTGGAATCAACAGGCTTTGAAGATGCTATAAGAAATGCAATTTCTATAGGCGGAGATAGCGATACACTTGGTGCCATAGCAGGTAGTATTGCTGGAGCATATTATGGCATACCGAAAGAAATTAGGGAAACGGCGCTGGGCTATCTTGATGATATCCTTATTGAAATATTAATTGGGTTTGAAGAATTATATATGCAAAGATTTTAAGCTACACATGCAATAAAGGAAGGAAGTTTTAAATTATTAAATGTGCCATAATTACTATAGGTTGATTAGATGAGCAAGAGAAAACACAAATTAATTATAAGAAACTTAGGTTTGATTCTTTTAGCCTTATTCTTTTGTCTGATGTTTAACGGATGCAGCTATGAAGATACCAATAATCAAAACTCATTGGAAATCAGTCCCCAGTTTACAGATAATATAGTCAGCCAAGTAACACAAACTCCTCTAATTCCAGAAACATCATCAACTCCTGATACTTATACAGAGATACCAGAAGACTCATCATTTGAAGTACAATTCATAGATGTTGGGCAAGGCGATTCAGCGTTGATCTTGTGTGATGGAAAAGCAATGCTTATTGACGGAGGTAATTCAGCTGATTCAAATCTTATCTATGCTTATCTGAAAAATCATAACATTGAACATCTGGATTATATTATATGCACACATCCTCATGAAGACCATGTTGGCGGTCTGGCTGGAGCATTAAATTACGCACAGGTAGACACAGCTTTTGCACCAGTGACTTCGTATGATAGCGAAGCCTTTTCAAACTTTCTTAAATACCTAAGCAAACAGGGTGTGTCTATTACAGTGCCATCAGCGGGGGATACATTTACCTTAGGAAGTGCTTCTGTTACTGTGATTGGACCGATTAATCAATCAGACGAACCGAATAACACGTCTATTGTCCTGAGAATTGTATATGGCAATACTTCATTCTTGTTCACGGGGGATGCTGAACGTGAAGAAGAACAGGATATTCTAGAAGCTGGTTTTAACCTATCAAGTACAGTTCTTAAGGTCGGTCATCATGGCAGCGATGATGCAACTTCATATCCGTTTCTACGTGAAATAATGCCTAAGTACGCCGTTATATCCGTAGGGGCAGACAATACCTATGGACATCCGACTGAGGCTACTCTGAGCCGCTTGAGGGACGCCGATGTGACGGTATACCGTACTGATATGCAGGGAGATATAATTTGTACCAGTGACGGGAAGACAGTATCATTTTCGGTTGAGCGCAATGCTGGCGCAGATACCTTCAATTCAATTGGATATAATAGTACTCAGACTATGAATCCGACTGCTTCTAATACTACAAGCGAATATGATTATGTAATCAACACTAATACAGGCAAATTTCATCATCCTTGGTGTTCCAGCGTTAATCAGATGAACGAGGAGAATAAACAGTTTTACACAGGAGATCGTGATGATCTTATAGCTCAGGGATATTCTCCTTGTGGAAGATGTAATCCATAAGTTCTTATACTGAGCAATATAAACAATAACAAAAAAAATCAGGTTATCCTCCGTACAAATAACATGTAATTGTCTCTTTTGCCATGACCGATATACACTGCATAAGTACCACGGTTCATCTTTACGGCATCGGCAGGTAGAAACAGTTCAACATCTTCTTTGAAAATATAAGTGTCATTATATACAAATAACGTTGTGTAATATCTTAGCCCAGCCTCGTATATTCGGGTGAAGTCACATAAATCTTTCATGCCCCCAATGAATGTATTGCCGCTGAACTCAGAACCGATAAGCATAACAAAAGAGCTGTTGCCAATCGCAACACCGCCTCTGCTTGATATAGTCTTAATTACCCTGCTGCCAGCGAGTTTGACAAAGTCTTCATGTATTATTTCTTTGATAACATCCATATTAGCATTATACGAACAATAGTTCTATAACGCAACATTTTCTTTCTTAGGATTATAATATGTATCTGCTCACCTTAACATAAAAGGAATATTGTTAGAATAATAACAATATTTACATGTTGCTCAAAAAAGTGTATAATCATATTACACTATGACAAAGGGAAGATGGCAGCTGATTTTGAGGTTGTTGTTTACCCTTTTTCATTAAATAAAACAGGTGCTGGTTCTATTATTGCAGTTGTGATTATTTTGGGCTTATTCATCCTTGGATTACCGTGGTGGTTGTGCGTAACTCTCATTGTAGTTAGTGTTTTAGGTTTAGTACTTGGAATATCAAATAGAAAGACTTAATTACAAAAAGAAGGGTAATTAAATGTGGCTTTTAGTTGGCATAGTATTTTTAATTATAGGACTTTTACTTAGAAGAAAATAAATGCATTCCTATAGTAATTACCATATGTGATTAGTTAGAACAATATAATATAGGGCTTCCATAAAGAGCAAACTGCTTAAGTTTGCTCTTTTTTATACCAAAACATAAGGAGGAATTTATGGCAGAAAAACAAAAGTATATTGAAGAACTTGCATCCGCTATTCTAAAGCAATTAAGCCGGAAAGGTAACTGTATCAAATACCTAAAAACAGCGGCAAATCATTAAAAATACAGTTTCCGTGACACTTGCCTCATATACGCCCAGCGCCCAAATGCTACTGCGGTTGCAAGCTATGAGTTTTGGAACAACGTCATGCACAGGTATGTCAACCGGGGTGCTAAAGGTATTGCTTTGATCGACACGAGTTCAAACAATTCACGGCTGCATTATGTATTTGATATATCTGATACCAATGGACAGAGAATACCATTCATATGGCAGTATAAAGATGAGTTCAATGAGCAAGTTATTGCTGATATTGCCGACAGTTTTAATATTGATACAGATACGCTGAACTTTAGAGAAACAATAGAAGCTATCACGGATACCTTACTTGCTGATGGTATGGAAGATTTGCTAGGTGAGTTGAAATATGCGGTGTACGATAGCTTTCTTGAAGATGTGGACGAGTTGAATCTTAGAGTGTGGTATAAACAGAAAACAAATATTACTTCAAATATTTAATGCAGTCGTAATGATAGTTTACTGAAACTTTAAAAATTATCGAGTACATTTTTCTTATTGAAGTGTATTGCAATGATATTCTACAAGTGGTATAGTAAACATATCAAATATAAATGGGGTGAACAAATGTCGTTAAAACATGGAATTTTGGGACTTCTGAATTATTGTCCAACCACTGGTTATGATATAGATAAAACATTTAAAGGTTCTTTAAACTTTTTCTGGCAGGCACAGACAAGTCAAATCTATCGTGAACTGAATGCCATGGAAAAACAAGGATGGATTACATCAGAAATTGTTATACAGACAGATAAACCCAACAAGAAGATTTTCGCATTGACAGAAAGTGGTAAAGAAGAGCTGCTTCGTTGGCTAAGTCATAATAGTATCGAGGAAGATATTCGTGTCAGAGATCCTTTCCTAGTGAAATTGTTTTTTTTAGGGGAAATGAACACGGCGGTTAATATTGAAACGATGATGCAGTTTAAGCTGTGTTGTGAATCTGAACTTAAAAAGATTGAAGAAACCATTCGATATTGTGATAAACAAGCTAATCACAATAAAGAAGCCTTTTATTGGGGGGCGACGACATCCTTTGGAAAACACTACTATGATATGTGCATCCGATGGGCAGAAGATACCATAATGAGATTGGAGGAATTAAAATAAATATTCTTATCTTAATGGAAGTCCGAAGGGGGATAATAGCGTGACAATGGCATCATTAAAATATCTAGAAGTAGTATTAAACGAGCAAGATTTTAAGGTGAAGCAGAAGGTATGATGCATAGATCACATGAAATAGTGATTCAATAAGAGGAAGTATAACGCAAGCATTTAGACGAAGATAAGAATAAATATTGAGAGGTGTAAAAGATGTTAGCACAGCAAATAGAGAAGCAATTGTCTAAAGCAAGTAAAAAAACAAAAACATTGCAGTTTGCAATGAACCTTCCAACACTCGGGTTTAACTATTCCTACTCTAGCACGGCACAGGACCAGCACTTTCACAGTGCAAGTGTTGGTAAACTGATGACTTCGACCTTGATTTTTATAGCCATTGAACAGGGGAAACTGACATTAGATACTCGCGTAAAAAATATCTTGAACCAGGGAACACTTGATGAACTTTTTGTGATTGAGGGTCGGGATTATCAAGGTGAAATCACAGTTAAGCAGCTTCTGGGGCATATGTCAGGAGTAAATGACTATTTTGAGAGCAAAGCCTTTGATGGATCCCTTTTCATCGATGAAGTGATTCAACATCCGGACATTTTTTGGAAGCCAGAAGCCTTGTTGGATTATACGAGGAAGCGACAAAAGGCCATTGCACAACCCGGACAGAAATTCTTATATTCAGATACAGGTTATATTCTTCTTGGACTAATCATTGAGGAAATACTGGGAATGCCTTTTCATCAAGCTCTGGATATTTATATTTTTAAACCTTGCGGCATGAAGGATTCAACCTTGTGTTTTTACAGTGAAGGATTTGATCAAGGGGCATTAGCACCACTCTATATCAATGGTGTTGATGCACATCTTTTTACCAGTTTGAGTTGCGATTTTTCAGGCGGTGGATTATCAACAACGACAAGCGACTTGCTGAGATTCATGGAGAATTTGCAAAACTATCGGTTGATTAGTCAAGCTTCCATCGATCTGATGACCACCTTTGACCATCGATATCGCCAAGGGCTGTACTACGGAATTGGGATGATGCAGATTCACTTTGAAGAGTTTTTTTTCTTACTAAAATCGTTACCCCGCCTTCAAGGCCATCTGGGTGTTACAGGTGTTCACGCATGGTACAATCCCATTACCAAAGACAGTTTTATTCTGAATGTGGGAAATACGAAGGATATGGTGAAAAGCTTTAAATTGTTGATTACGATAATGCAGTTGGTTCAACGTGAGCACAAAAATAATTAGTGAATTTAAGATATAATAGAGTCGTAAAGAGTTAGGATAATGTATTTTTAGGTTGGAAGTACATAAACGCTAAATTAAGAAAGAGGTGAAATCGTTGACTCATGAATTACATGTTGTTTTAGGAGCATCAGGCACTATTGGACAGAATGTTATAAAGGAATTAAAACTGAGAAACTTAAACATTCGCGCTGTTCAACGAAATAAAGTCGTCGAAGGAATCGATACAGTGAATGCGGATTTATTGGATTTAGTACAAACAAAGGAGGCAATAAAAGGAGCAACTCATGTATACCTTTGTATTGCAGTACCTTATACGACAAAACAATGGCAATTAGAATGGCCGGTCGTCATGGAAAACGTAATAAAAGCCTGTGAATTGGAGAATGCAACGCTGATATTTTTAGACAATGTATATATGTATGGTCCTACACCATTAGGACAACCCTTTAATGAAAGTCACCCACAATATCCTATTTCCGAAAAGGGAAAGGTTCGAAAAAAAGTGGCAGACATGCTAATAGAGGCAGAACATTCAGGGAGAATTAAAGCAGTCATAGGAAGATCTGCAGACTTTTATGGAACGAGTACTAATTCCGCTTTATATATATCTTTTTTGGAAAATATGATAAAAGGAAAAGCGCCTCAATCATTGGGAGGACTTGATATTGTTCACACTTACTCTCATACATCAGATGTTGGACGTGGATTGGTAGCGTTAGCTCTTGATGAATCAACCTATGGTCAGGTGTGGCATCTCCCTGTTAGCAGACCCATTACAATAAATGAAGTCAATGAAATTTTCAATCAAGTTTTGGGTACACATTATAAGATTACGGTCATCCCACGAGGCATGTTAAAGATATTAGGTATTTTTATTAAGCCAATAAGAGAAATGAAGGAGATGTTCTATCAACTAGATGAACCATACATTATGAATTGTGAAAAATTCATGTTGCATTTTCCTGATTTTGAAACCACGAAGATTGAAACGGGTTTAAGTGAAATGGCACAATTTTTTAGATGAAAATAGGTGGGATGATAAGATGCATAAGGATATCCATTCATACAATCGGCTAAAGAAATCTATCAATGGATTAGCAACTACCCCGGATGAACTAGTTGACCAATTGTATGATATCTGTGTTGAACGGAGTATAAAAAAAGGAGAATTTTTCTTACATTCAGGCGAAATTCCTAAGCATATGGGTCTTAATTTAGATGGTATATTTCGACTTTATTATACGGATGAAGAGGGTCGTGATTTTACTAAGGGCTTTAGTGATACCGGGAGATTTTTAATATCATATAGTGCAATTGTTCAAAAACGACCTTCATATTTTAATATTGAGGCGATTCAAGACAGTAGGATTTTAACCTTTGATTATGATGAATTTAATCAGATGATCCAGGCAGATCTAAGATGGTATCCTTTTGTATTTAAACTGTTGGAATCTGTATATATTATGAAAGAGTTACGGGAAAAGTCATTCTTATTAGATGATGCTTCCAAACGGTATCAGGATTTTAGGGAGCAATATGCTGAGGCAGAAGCAAAGATCAAGCTCTATCACGTTGCATCATTTCTTGGTATAACACCTGAAACACTCAGTAGATTAAGAAATCAAAATAATTGATGTAGGTCAAGGTAAAAAATCCTCTTGAATAATATAATTAAGAAAAAACAGGAGGTACTTATATATGGTTAATTCTAAAAAACGAACTATTCTTATTACAGGTGGAAGTTCAGGTATTGGATTTGAGATGGCAAGACAGATGTTGGACGAAGGCTCTAAGGTAATCATATGTGGGCGTACAGCAGAAAAATTGAATGACGCTAAGAAAAAACTGCCCCAGCTAAATATTATACAATGCGATATATCATCAGAAGAGGAAAGAAAGACATTAGTGGAAAGGATAACAAAGGAATATCCTGACTTCAATATGTTAATGAACAATGCTGGTATTGCTAGAAGGTATTTATTGTCAAAAACCGGTGATTTGACAGAGCGATTGGAAGTTGAATGGAGAACGAACTATTTTGCACCGGTGATTTTAACACAGCTCTTATTGCCTCTCTTGAGTAAAAATCATGGTACATTGGTGAATGTATCATCTGGGCTGGCACATATCCCTCTATCTATTGAGCCCAATTATTGTGCTACTAAAGCAGCACTTCATTCAATGACTCAAAGTATGAGAGTTCAATATGAAAAGATCGGCGTTGATGTAGCTGAAATTTTTTATCCTGAAGTTAATACCCCATTTCAGGAAGGACATGCATCTGAAAGGGCGATATCTCCAAAGGAAGCTGCAGGGGAAGCGCTAAAGCAGTTGAACCAAGGAAAGGATGAAATACATGTAAAGATGAGCAAAATGCTTTATCTATTAAGTCGATTGATGCCAAAGCGTGGGTTAAAAATAATGAATGGGCAGATTACTAAGGAAATAGAGACTCTGTTGCATAATAGATAAAAGATCCTCAATGAGGCTTTAGCTTAAACAGTTTATTTTTAAAATAAGATTTTACAACAGGACAGTAAGATAAATACCAGAAAACTACTTTCCATTTTCCCCATGTGGTATTGAAAGTAGTTTTTTGTGTTTTACTTGACAAAGAGAAATGAATACACCATAATATATCTAAAAGATAGGTGGTGAATGTTTTGCGACAAACAGATTATGTCATATTAGGTCTATTAAGTGAATCCCCATTAACAGGATATGAAATGAAAAGCCTCATTGATATGCGATTTCGCTTCTTTTGGAACGAAAGTTATGGACAATTATATCCTGCATTAAAATCATTGTCATCTGAAGGTTTAATAGAAGAATTAGTCATGGAGCAAAATTCTAAACGTGCACAAAAACGCTATCAAATTACTGCAGAAGGCGTTATAGCCTTACAACAATGGCTTCATCTTCCTGTGGAAAAAGAATCTGTTAGGCTTGAAATATTATTAAAAATGTACTTTTCAAATTTAGTCAATGAAGAAGTGATGATGAGTCACATCCAGATTTTTCAACAAGCCCACCAGCAAGACCTCATGATACTCAATATGTTTGATCAAGAATTAAGATCTATTTTGGAACAAGAACCTAATCATGGACATGTCCTAAGAGTTATTGATTTTGGTAAAAAGGTGAATGAAGCCTATTTAAACTGGAGCCGGGAAACACTACAATTTTTTGAAGAGAGGATAAAAAAATGAGACAAAGAATTCGAAGAATTATCATCTATATATCATTATTACTTTTTCCTATTACACTCAATTTCTTCTCCCCATATGTATCAGTTGATGGAGCATTTAAAGGTATCCTTGCTGGCAGCGTACTGTTATTTATTGTGATGTTTTTGACAGGGATATTTTTCGGACGTCTATGGTGCTCTTGGATTTGTCCAATGGCTGGTCTCAGTGAAATCGGTATGACGGTCAACAATAAGAATGTCGCCGTTAAAAAATTGAAGATCATCCGTTACAGCATTTTTACGATTTGGTTTGGTGCATTAGTTACCGGTTTTATTCTTGCTGGGGGTGTTAAGGAAATCAATCTGCTTCATTTGACAGATCATGGCATATCTATTGACCAACCGATGAAGTATATCACTTATTATATGGTGCTTTTTACTTTCCTTATACTAACACTGACTTTAGGAAAGAGAGGAGCCTGTCATTCCTTCTGCTGGATGTCACCTTTTTTAGTAGCTGGTGCTAAGATTGGCAGAGTGTTACATATACCTCAGCTAACCATCATGGCTGAAAGTGAAAAGTGTATTCATTGTAAAAAATGTGATACAAAATGTCCAATGAGTATATCAGTGAGTCAAGAAATGAAGTCAGGTAGAATAGAATCTACCGATTGCGTTTTGTGTGGGGAGTGCATCGATACATGCCCCAAAAAGGTTTTTAAATACAGTATAAAGAGGCATAGATAAAGCGACTTGTTTATATCATTAAGGTGTATCAGCATATGAAAGACAGAACTTAGATGTATTATAAACTGTGAAATGAGTGAAACATATGAAAAAGAACCTGACTATTTATGTCTACTTTTTAATGACACTAGTTATATTTATTCTTCCTGCCTTTAGTATGGAAGGCTATTCAATTATTAAAAATACAACAAGTCAGTTGGGTGCACAATTGACGCCTAATGCTTGGGTCATGAATAGTGTGTTTTTTCTATTGGGCATTATTTATGCCTACCAGTTTTTAAAAGCGAAAAATCTGAACTGGTCTATTCGTTTCTTAGTCTTGATTTTTGGGGCATCTTTAATTGGAGCGGCTATTTTCAGCCACGCTCCCATTGATTTGAATCTGGACTACAATGAAGGGGAGGATAAACTTCATTCTTTTTTTGCCTCATTAACAGGGTTTTCTTTTGTAGGTGCATCTACGCTTATTGCCACATTTGAAAAGCAAACGAGATTAAAAATATACGGGATAGGTGCAGCAGGTTTTTCTATGCTGATGTCTTTTCTGATATTTACAGTTACGGATTATATGGGAGTATGGCAGAGAATGATGTTTCTTGTTAGCTTTTTTTGGCTATCCTATTACCTTGAAGTAATTCGCAAAAGGTAAAGCAAAGTAAAACTATAAAATGTTCAAAGCTTTTAGGTAAAACAGTTGGTTAATGAGTTGGCATATACTAACTTTCGTTTTGAACCAAATAGTGGGGGCAGGTCAAAAGAAGGTAATTAAATGTGGCTTTTAGTTGGCATAGTATTTTTAATTATAGGACTTTTACTTAGAAGAAAATAAATGCATTCCTATAGTAATTACTATATGTGATTAGTTAGAACAATATAATATAGGGCTTCCATAAAGAGCAAACTGCTTATGTTTGCTCTTTTTTATACCAAAATATAAGGAGGAATTTATGGCAGAAAAACAAAAGTATATTGAAGAACTTGCATCCGCTACTCTAAAGCAATTAAGCCGGAAAGATAACTGGATCAACTACTTAAAAACAGCGGCAAACCATTATAAATACGGTTTCCGTGATACTTGCCTTATATACGCCCAGCGCCCTGATGCGACTGCAGCGTATTATTAATGGTCATTGTGATAATGAATGTTATTAAATAACCAATATTGCATAGCATTAAAGTGCTATGTAGATTTTGATATTAGAATATCATATGGTAAGATAAAAGCACGTCAGGAATGACGTGCTTTATAATACTTTATCGAACAGGAGTAATTATTCTTTCCTATCCGAAATTATGGCGTAGCGGTTGCATTAATAACCGAACAAGTGATAACCAATTAAACGCAGCGTCGGAAAGAAGATTAACATTCACTACTATTGAATAACCATTATTAGACAAGAAAGTTCTAATACTTGGTTTAGTAACAGATAACTTATTGAAGAAATCCCCTGAAAAAATAGCCTTCATGCAACAAATTCTAAATCATCACAATAAGAAATATGACTTTATGCATAATAGATATGACTTAATAATGCATAAAACTACATTACGTGTATTTGAAAATGTATTATGATGTGAATGTTGTTGAGAACACATTGGTTGAAATGCTGCTATAAATGAGGGGGAAGATTAATTTGGAAAACAGGACATATCACAATTTAGATAATTATTATGAAATAGACGCATATTGTAAAAGTGAAGGACTAGATACTGAGTATTTCATTTTGAACTTGCGTAAAAAAAATAGGAATACTTTAAAAAAGATACTAGCATTCTTAGCATCAATATTCACAAAGTAATTTTTTATTGTATTAAAAAGTAATTGAGTGTA
Source organism: Christensenellaceae bacterium (assembly GCA_963666505.2). Taxonomy (GTDB): domain Bacteria; phylum Bacillota; class Clostridia; order Christensenellales; family SZUA-584; genus JABGQS01. Next base: position 101,740 of record CAXXXL010000005.1, read on the forward strand.
AACTTAATAAGTATTGCAGATATAATGTTTACAAAATAGATTATTTTAAGGGAAAGTTATATGGATAAGATTAGAATTTTGATAGCTGATGATCAGGCTATTGTAGCTGAAGGTATTAGTGCCTTATTGTCTTTGGTAGAGGATTTTGAAGTCGTCAAGATGGTTGAGAATGGAAGAGAAGTTCTCGATGCTTTAAAAGAGCTTGAAGTTGATGTGATCTTGATGGACATACGTATGCCCGTAATGAATGGAGTTGAATGCACTGGACATGTGTCAAAAGAATATCCAGAAACAAAAGTACTGATTTTGACAACCTTTGACGATGATGAGTATATAAGAAAAGCGATGAGCAATGGTGCAGTTGGCTATATGCTAAAAGACTTATCAGTAGAAAAATTATCTGCAGCAATTAGAAATGTTTATCATGGCAATACCGTGATGCACCAAGACATAACAAAGAAAATCATGTCCGGTATGGCAGGTAAAAAAGAGTCCAGTCAACCGTTGCGCACTACCAGCGGAGAGGTGCTTACACAAAGAGAAAAAGAAGTACTGAAGCTACTAGCTAAGGGCCTTACAAACGCAGAGATTGCTGATGAGCTATTTTTATCTACAGGAACAGTAAAAAACTATATTACGCTTCTTTATGATAAATTAGGGATTAAGGGAAGAACCAAACTTATGACGCATGCCATAGACACCGGTCTCTTAAATGAAGAATGAGGTGAGATATGTCTTTAACTAAAATGCTACCTAGTCTGATTATAGTACTAATAATTCAATTATATATATTATTTTGGTCCATAAGGAAAGTATTATTTAACAAGGAAATGCTCAAGGGTCGAAAGGCAATTTGGATAAGCATTCTATTATTTGTTCCAGTACTCGGTGTTATATTCTTTTTGTTTTCTACAAGAAACAAATCACATAATAAAACCGTGAAAGATTTAGGCAATGGCTTTGACGCAAACATACAATACAGTATATTTCTAGGTTTATTTTATGCTTTTGTATTATTAATGTTTGTTATTATATATATAAATCCTGATAATATATGGATCACGGTGCTTTTATCTACAGCAACAGTTCTAATTGTCGTCTTACATTTATTTAAAGATAAAATGATAAAACTGTTGAGATATATACTTCCATTTTTATTGGTTCTAGCGGTTACAGTTGCTCAATATATTTCAGTTACTGAAGAATATGGATTTATAATTTTGATAGCCGTTGCAACAATTATTATAGAATATCCACTTAACTATTCAAAAGTTTTTATAGCGATTCCTTTAGTGATGTTTTTAATGGGTTCATTAATCAAACTTTACAGCTTTCAAAGTACAATACCACCAAATTATTTAATTGAATTTGTTTTCACTAATTCGCTGACATACATGTTTGTTGCAGGTGGTTTTTATTTTGCAAAGCGGCAATTGGTAATGAATAATTACTTGCAATACCTTATGCGAGAGCTAAAGAATAAGACACAAGAATTAGAGGAATCCAGCATGCTAAAAGAGAGGAATAGAATAGCAAGAGAAATACATGATGCGTTAGGACATACTTTAACGGGGGCTATTATCCAACTAGAAGTAGCGAAACAGTTGGTCGACACATCACCAGAGAAAGCAAAAGCATCAATTCAAAAAACACAGGATATCACACGTGACGGTTTTAATGATGTAAAGCGTGCAATCAAGGCTCTGCGGCCTATAATGATTGAAGAAAATACTTTGGCTGACGGGTTACAACTGCTATTTGAACGAATGGAAAAATACTATAACTATTGCGTAAAAGATTCAATAATTTTACCTGAAGTTATAAATGAGGAATTAAAAATATCAGTATATAGAGTAATTCAAGAATTGATTACAAACAGCATTCGTCACGGTGAAGCGAGCGAGATGAAATTAAGCATTGAAAATCAATTTAACACATTAAGAATAAACTGCCGTGATAATGGTAAAGGATGCACATTAATTAAAGAAGGCAATGGATTAAAGGGTATCAAGGAACGAGTAAACAAGCTTGGAGGAAATGTTAAATTTTCTTCTAAAATAAATGAAGGATTTGGAACAATAATTTACATCCCACTTTAGATGAAATGTATTAATAGAAATCCTAAAACAGCTTATGCTGTTTTTTTATTATAAAACTTTATGTTAGATAGTTGGCAGCTGCAGCACTTCTAATGACTTTTTGCATTACAATAAATGACTATTTTATTACTGTAGCTACATCAGAAGGAATCAAAGAATTGTTAGAATGTAGATACAAATTAAATATCTAAATATGAGGAGATAAATATGGGAATCTGGATTTTAAGAATAATCAAAGTTATTGTCGGTGTTTTAGTAGGGTTGTTGGTTGTTGGATATATAGGATTACGAATACCACCTAAAAACTTTAAAGTTGATGAAATAAAGATGCAGACTCAAATTCAGCATAATTTGGGGATAAAAGTGCCAGATTCCTTACGAGAATATGCTGCTAAGGCTTTTGATGGTGATGTGTATGAAATTAAAAACAGTGTAGTTTGGGGTAAAGCTAAATTAAACGTAAAAGGTATTTGGATGCCGGCGAGATTTATAACTTATTATATTCCGGGAGAAGGATTTTTTAGATATATCGAGATTACCTGGTTTGGTATACCGATAATTAATGGATATGATCTATATTGCGGTGATAAAGCAGATTTCTGTATGGCTGGACAAAACGAAACAGGTGAAAAGATTGAGCAAGGACAAAACTTAGCTTTGTGGGCTGAAACGGTCTGGAGCCCAACAGCTTACTTTACGGATGAAAGACTAAACTGGGAAAAAACAGATGATGGGTTAATTGAACTAACTATTCCATATAAAGATGATTATGATACTATTGCAATTTCTACAAATGAAGAAACTGGTCTGATTGATGGTATGGAAGCAATGCGGTATAAAGGTCAAAGTGATGATAAGGTATTGTGGCAAATTGACATTATACAATGGGACGATTTTAATGGGATCCTAATACCTTCAGAATCGTCTGCTAAATGGGCAGATGAAAAAAAGCCCTGGTCTTTTTGGAGCATAGAAGGAATTTTATACAATATAGAAATTTCGGATGAATTTGAAAAAGAGTTTAAAAAATATATGGATATAGACTAGTGGAGGGACATTATGGATCATTTATGTTATTTAGACTTCAAAGAAAAAGAGTACGAAAAGCTATTAAGAGGAGAAAAAACAAAGCTAGCTAGAGGTACTGGAAGCAAAAAACCTCCATACAAACATGTATTTTCAGGTGATAGAATTTTCTTTGTAAATGAAAAGCTTGAGATAGTTTTATGCGGTGAAGTGACAGCTGTAATGAATGTGGACAAATTAAACGAAACTGAGCAAAAAGAATTGATGGTAAAACATATAGAAGACTTGAAAATTTCTCAGCACAAGGTAAAAAAGTTAATGAGAAAGAATTACTTAGTTCTAATTAGTTTGTTCGATGTTAAGCAAGTTGAACTTAGAAATTATCAAAATAAAGGACTAATTAAGAGGAAAAAATGGATTTTAGAAGGGAGTCTTCAATTTGATAAGCGAAGCAAATTGTAGTCAGGATTGTTATCACGTTTGTTAATATTTAGCTTGCTTCTTCACAGGGGAAAAGGTGGACGATATGACGAAAAATAATATAGAAAATAAACAAATAATAGTTTTCTTTGCACTTTCTTATATAATCTCGTGGCCGTTATGGATATTATCAGATGTATTTAATTCATCGTTACTAGAGGTGTTAGGAAGGTTTGGTCCTCTTGTTTCTGCAGTTATTATTACAGCGACTACTAATGGATTGTTAGGGATAAAGCAAATAATTAAGAAATTTTGCATTTGGAAAATTGGTTTTAGATGGTATGTTTTATGCTTTTTATCTACTGCAGTTATAGCTATGATTGCAATCGATATTAATCAAATAATTACTGGGGTGAACCCAATTTACAACAATCCGAAGGAATGGTACTTGATTTTCCCCGTCTTTATCTATGTATTGTTTTTTAGCGTATTAGGTGAAGAAACAGGCTGGAGGGGTTTTGCTCTGCCCAGACTACAAAAGAAGTTTAGTGCCCTAACTTCCAGTTTGATTATAGGTGCACTTTGGGGTTTCTGGCATTTCCCACTCTTCTTTATTGAAGGAGATTTTCACCAAACGATACCTCTTGGGCTGTTTCTTATTCAGAGCGTTGCATTATCAATAATAATGACGTGGCTATATAACAACACAAGGAGAAGTTTGCTAATATCACATTTGTTCCATGCGTCGAGCAATGTGACAATTGGGTTGTTGCCAATACTTCCGGTAGATACGAACGGTGATTTGGGAGCATTATATATTACAGTTGCTATGTTGATTGTTTTTACGGCACTGATTATTATAACCAACGGGCCAAAACATTTAAGCAGAAAAGCTATAAGAATTACAAGTCAGGATGCAGTCAAAAATGAAGAATAGATTATTTGATAGAAACTTTTTAATGATTATTACAGGGCAGATGGTATCAATATTTGGTAATTCGGTACTAAGATTTGCACTGCCATTATATATACTGGATAAAACGGGGTCAACAGGAATATTTGGTACGGTGCTTGCAGTATCGTCAATACCCGTTATACTTTTCTCGCCTATCGGCGGAATAGTAGCAGATAGAATAAATAAACGAAATATTATGGTTTTGCTAGATTCCATTACTGCTGCTATTATTTGTGGGTGCTGCTTTTTGCTAGGCATCGATGCAGTGGTAATAATGATTGCGTTAATGATGGTCATATTATCAGTGATACAGTCAGTTTATCAACCTATCGTTCAGGCAAGTATTCCAGTAGTAGTCATACAAGACAATTTAGAAAAGGCTAATGGATCGGTCAGTTTTGTAAATGCATTTTCCAGTTTAATGGCACCTATTGCCGCAGGTTTGTTGTATGGCTCTTTTGGAATAATTACAATTATGGTAACAAGCGGTGTATGTTTTGCTTTAGCTGCACTAATGGAGATGTTTATTAAAATAAAATTAGTTAATCAGATAAAATACGATAATATTGGAGAAATGGTAAAAGCTGATTTAAAAGAAAGCATACAATACATCTTCAAAAACTCCCCGATATTACTTAAGGTAATGATTTTAGTGGCACTTATCAATCTCTTTATGACATCTATGACCATAGTGGGGTTGCCTGCAATGATAAAAATCCAACTTGGTTTATCTAGTCAGCTTTATGGGACAACTCAGGGCATAATTGCCATTGGGATGATATCTGGTGCCATATTAGCTAGTGTGCGAGGCATAAAAACACAAGTTAATAAAACATATATATTGCTGATATTATCCGTAGCATCATTGCTTCCTATTGGGTTTGCTTTTATGGTGAATTTACATACCATGGCAACTTATTGGGTTATATCAATTGCATGTTATTTCATGATGCTTTTTGTAACTATGTTCACAATAACTATGAATGCATATGTACAAAGAGAAACTCCAAAACATCTACTTGGCAAAGTCATGTCCTATGTTTTGGTCTTGACACAATGTTCACTTCCTGTCGGGCAAGCTTTATATGGATATGTTTTTGAAATAGGAATCAATTATATTGGTATAATTGTATTTGTTACAGCTATTTTAAGCGGTTTGGTTACTCTGTATTCCAAAATTATATTTAGCAAATTAAAAGTAAACGAAAGAGATAGCAAGTTAAACGGAGAGGTAATTTATTCTTGAATAGATAAAATACATTTTTGATAATTACTTAGCTAGTTAAATTTGTTACATTGAGCTGTTGATAATATTATTTTTAAGCATTGAAATAAAGGAGATTGAGTATGATAAATTTTATAAGAAAATTATTGATTTTAGTTTTAGTCGCTCTAGTGTTTGCGCTTTTATATTTTGTACTTGTCTATGCACTTGAATTTTTACCTGATATTAAGCCATGGCAAGGCTTAATATATTCGGTTACATTGTGGGAACAACAATTAAAAATAATCGATATAGTTTATTTTATAACAGGGCTCGTATTTTTTTGCCATGGAATATTAAGGCTTATAGAGATTAGCAGGCAAAATCATTCAGCACGTAATAAAGACTCAAGTTTACCTAAAATCCTACTAACTGACGGATACTATTCAAAAGTGCGGCATCCTATGTACGGTACATTTATTCTGATCCAGGCAGGTCTGCTATTTTCACTTCGCTCTTCAATTGGATTATTATTGGCAGCTGCCATAATCTTGCTGCAAATTTTTAATGGCATAAGAGAAGAGAAAAACCAACTTATAAAAATATTTGCACAAGACTATCAAGAGTATGCGCAAAAAGTTAAAAACAGATATATGACACAGATTATGAAAATTTATTTTGGATTTGCTGTTTTACTGACTGTTGTAGGACTTTTCTTCATTCTAATTAGATGATATTAGCAGAATATCTGAAGGCGATATGACTTAAATGTGACTTGCGGCACTTATATCATTACCTGCCTCCTTGATATGATTTATTTATAAAAAGTAGGTTTCATTATGCTAAACTTAGATTTAAATTTTGAACAAATACTGATGCTATTGCCATTATTGGCAATAAATTTAGGACTCACGATTGTCTGCATATTTAGGATAGTTAAAGAGGGCGTTAGCAACCTTAATAAAACCGGATGGATATTAATTGTTGCTTTCACTAATCTTATTGGTCCAATAATTTTCCTTATTGTAGGAAGAAAGAAGGATTCATATGATACATGTGACTAATCTAACCAAATCCTTTGGTTCATTCAAGGCATTAAAAGGTATAGACATTAATGTTGACAAAAACGATATTTATGGCTTTCTTGGTCATAACGGAGCAGGTAAGTCAACAACAATTAATATACTAGCTGGCTTGTCGAAAATGGATGGTGGAAAGTGTACAATAAATGGCATTGAGCTCACAAATAAACTAAATAAGCATAACTATTGCTTGGGGTATCTTCCGGAAGAACCAAGCTTTTATAGATGGATGACCGCAAAAGAGTATCTAAGCTATATTGGCAGCGACTATGGGAAAAACGTGAAAAAAAGAGTATCTGAAATGCTTGCCTGGGTTGGATTAGAAAAGGCTGCGAACAGGAAAATAAAAGGGTTCTCCAGGGGGATGAGGCAGCGTCTAGGAATGGCTGTTGCATTGTTTTACAATCCGGATCTTTTACTGCTGGATGAGCCGTCATCTGCTCTTGATCCGCAGGGACGTGCTGACATTCTTTCAATGATAAAAAATTTAAGAGATGATGGAAAAACTATATTCTTATCTACACATATACTAGATGATGTAGAAAGAGTATGCAGTAAGGTAGGAATTTTGTCTTCAGGAGAAATGATAGAAGAAATGAAGCTTACAAAGCTTATTGACAAATATGTTTCATCTATCTATGAGATGACATTTGCCGATATACCGTCAAATAAAGATGTTCTAAAAGTAAGAAATATACAAGGGGCTACTGCATCGTTCAACGAAAATATATTGTTGTTGAGGCTTGATAAGAAAACTAACAATAACTCTAAAATATATTCACTTGTAGCATCATTTGAGACAGCGGTTAAATCAGTTTCTCTAAAAAAACATAGTTTAGAGCAGATATTCATTGATATGACAAATAAGGAGGGAAAAGATGTGGCCCGCAATTAAAAAAGAAATATTAGAAGGCACAAGAACATATAAGTTCATAATAATTTTAGCTGTATTTATGTTCTTTGCTCTTATGAACCCTGTATTAAATAAGATGGTACTTCCTGAAGTATTAAAATCTAAACCATTGGGAGTCGATGATGAGACTTTATCCCAGATGGTTATCTCATCCCAAAGAGACTGTGTATTATCATATCTTGGTGATGTATTCGAGATTGCCACATTAGTGATAGTACTCTTATTATCATCTATTGTAGCAGGAGAGCTTCGAAACGGAACATTTATATTTCCTAAATGTTCTAAAAAAGATTTTACGAAATTAGTTTTGGCAAAATTACTCGTTTATGGATTATTAGTAATTATTGTTTCAGTGGCTTGCTCATTGATTGACTATGCATATTCAGGAATGTTGTTTGGAACAGATTTACCAAGTACAATTCCGGTTATTAGGAGTGGCCTTCTACAAGGATTGTACTTCATATATATAATAGCATTGGTAATGTTTTTTGGTTCAGTGTTTAAAAAACCGATCTCAGCGGGTCTCTTTACATTGATTCCAGCGTATGGGACAGTAATTATATCGCAGCTTTTTAATCTGGATAGTTTTACTCCAGCAGGGCTTTTAGCTGAATCAAATCTTTTGTTTAATGAAATAAGCATTATAATTGCTCAGCCAATAATTATTACGATTTCACTGATAGTGGGCTTAACTCTTCTCACCGTATTAAGGTTGGATAAAATTGAACTTGTCGGGTCGTAATATATCACTTGGCAAGTATGCGCTAGAGCTGGAATTTAACTGATAAATTCATGAGATTACTTAGCATGAATATAGCAATAAAAAGATAGAAAGAGGTAAGAAATGTTGTTTTTTAAAATTGTCTGTTTCGTGTGGGCTGCAATCGGTATAATATCCAGAATTGCTATGGCATTAATGAGAGACAATTGGAGTATATGGGAGGAAGGAAAGGCTTATAAAGAAGAACGTCCGGTTTGGATTGTATTAGTTGGAATTGTTGGAATTATTCTTATTGGAGCAACGTGGTCAATATATTTTATTATTGGTGTCCCATATGGATGGGTGCTTGCATCATTAATTTCACTGACTATATTTAAGATTTTAAAATTATTATTTAATTATAAGCAATTTAGATTGTTTTTAAATAAAACACTAGCTGATAAAAATAAAATGCTGAAATTGAATATTGCAGTTATTATTATATCTACTGTACTAATTTTTATGGGTATATTTCTTTACTAGGTTTATCTTTTCTTTAAAATTCTATAATAATTTTGTGCTCGAATACAAATGGATTGAGAAAATATTATATCAGGTAACAAAGTCAGCGAATTATATGATTGTATAATTATCGTAATTGGAATTTGATAATATGTAGTTCTAATTGTATAATAAAAGCACGTCAAATAAGTTCTGGCGTGCTTTTAAAACTTTATCGAACGGGAAGTAGTTATTCTGTCCTATCCGAAATTATGGCGGAGAGGGTGGGATTCGAACCCACGGATGCTTGCGCATCACCGGTTTTCAAGACCGGCACTTTCAACCAGACTCGGACACCTCTCCATATACATGCTAAATCAAAATATAGCATTGCTAGTATAGCAAACAAGCCCTTTGTCAGTCAAGATAAATCAAAAACTATTTAGTTAATACTTTGATATATTTAACTCGGAAACTACAAAAAAAACAAAAAATGTACAATACCACTTTGAATTATGCCTATATAATGAGTTAAAAGATTGCAAGGGAGAACAGAATGAACTCAAAACAACGCGTACTGGATGCTATTTATAATAAAAAGACTGACAGAATACCGTGGGTGCCTTTTGTAGGGTGTCACGCCGCTAAATTGATCGGAGTTTCTGCAGAAGAGTTTTTCAAGAGCGAAGACCTTATTGTTAAAGGTGTACTGGAAGCTGACAAACAGTACAGACCGGACGGGCTTCCGGCGCTGTTCGACCTTCAGATAGAAGCGGAAGCACTTGGCTGCAGTCTCAAGTGGGCAAAAGATAATCCGCCGTCCGTTGCGGCACACGTTCTCGGCGAGGGCAAAACACTTGCCGACCTTAAAGTGCCGACTGAAAAAGACGGAAGATTTCCTCAGGTATTGGGAGCTATGAAGCGCATCTACAAAGAGCTTTCGGATAAAGCGGTATATGCGCTTATAACCGGCCCATTCACGTTGGCGCTTCATCTTAAGGGCACCGATATATTCTTTGCAATGTATGACGACCCGGAAGGTATGGCAGAGCTTATGCAGTTCTGTACGAAGGTCGCAAAGAAGACGATAGACATGTACGTTGAGGCAGGATGCGATATAATCGCTGTTGTAGATCCGATGACGTCTCAGATATCGCCCGATACTTTTGCAGAGTTCGTGACGCCTTATTGCACAGAGATTTTTGATTATATCAGAAGCAAAGGCAAACCGGGCTCTTTCTTCGTTTGCGGAAGTGCAAAGAACAACATAGAAGAGATGTGCCGCTGTAAGCCGGAAAATGTGTCGATCGACGAAAACATACCTCTTGAATATGTGCGTGATGTTTGCAGAAAATATGGCATATCGTTCGGCGGTAACATAAAACTGACAGTAACGATGCTGTTCGGAACACCTGCCGACAACATCCAGGATGCAGACAACTGCATGGATATCGGCGGAAATAAAGGTTACATACTGGCTCCGGGATGTGACATGCCCTTTGATACACCGCCGGAGAACGTCAAAGCGGTAACCAGCAGAGTGCTCGGAGAGCCTCTGGATGTGCTGACCAGCGGCGATGCTCTTGAAGGAGTAACGTGGGACAAGCCGGACTATGATTCAATGAAAGATAAGGTTACGCTTGATGTTATAACACTGGATTCAGATTCTTGCGCACCTTGCCAGTATATGATAGACGCTGTCAAAGCCGCATCCGAGAAATTCGGTGATAAAGTACAGTATGTTGAGCATAAGATAAAAAATAAAGAGTCTGTGGCGTGTATGCTTACCCTTGGGGTTGGTAACATACCAACAATATGTATAGAAGGTGTTGCCGAATACATAAGTATAATACCTCCTAAGGAAGATTTGGAGATGCTCATTGAAAAACACCTCGCTAAAAAGGGTTTGGCTTAAACTAGCTAATCCTTTTCTTAAATCTGAATTGATGTTAGAATAGTCATAACGTCAGTTAAGAAAAGGTGCAAGAATGAATGAACTGGATACGGCTCTTTTGAAGACGTTTGAGAAAGCCGTAGGCCTTAACTGCTTTATAGTAGATATAGACAAGTCTGTATCGCGAATATCGGAATCGGTGGAGTTTTGCAGACGGTGTTTCGACAAGCAAATGGAGCAGTTTGGCCGGACAAAGTGCCATACCCTTATGGAATATGCTTCGTACCAGTCGGTGCGGTGGGGCGGAAAGTATGAGTTTTTATGTCCTGCCGGCGCTGCTTTTATTGCGGCTGCGGGAATGGAAGGCGGCGTTCTCAAGTATGGACTTGTTGCCGGTCCGTTTTCGATGGTGCCGATAGATGATTTTATTGCCGATGAGTTTTCGGGTCTTTTTCACGGAGAGGTGAAAAGCATAGAGCAAAGCGCAAGGGAACTGCCATACATAGAGCCCGCAAGGGTCTCGTGCCTTGCAGATATGCTGCTGATGGTGGTAGAGCATTCGATACTCAGGGACAACGAGGATATGCGCCTTGCCCAGCAGACGAGCGCAAGGTATAACGAGATATTCTTGACTTTTGAGGGAATAAAAAAATCCGGAAGCTGCTGCGAGTACCCCATAGATACTGAAAAAGAGCTCCAGCGCTATATAACATCCGGAGATAAAAAAAGCGCACAGCGTGCGCTCAACGAGATACTCGGCGCAATATTCTTTGCATCGGGGGCAGATTTTGAAGCTATAAAGGCAAGAGTCACAGAGCTTCTTGTGCTGCTTTCAAGGGCGGCTATAGAAGGCGGAGCGGAGCCGAGCAGGATATTTGGGCTCAACAGAGACTACCTTGGCGAGATTAACAGGTTCGGAAATGTTGAGGATTTGAGCAACTGGCTTGCCAGCATGCTCTCGAGCTTCACCGGCCTTGTGTTTGCGGCTCCGGACGCAAAGCATACAGAGACGATACAGAAGGTTATGGAATACGTCAACAACAACTATATGAACCGAATCACTTTAAACGACGTATCAGAGCACGTGTCCTTCAGCGTTTCGTACCTATCTAGGATGTTTAAGGAGGAAAAAGGCATCAGCCTAACGTCGTATATAAATGAAGTGCGTATTCGTGTCGCGAAGATGCTTATAAAGCAGAACGACATTTCACTGTCGCAGGCGGCATATTTGTGCGGGTTTGATGACCAGAGCTATTTTTCCAAGGTATTTAAAAAAATGACCGGTACAACGCCGGGTAAGTACAGAGAACAAAAATGATGGTTTAAAATAAATAATAACAATAAGGAGTAACGAAATGAGTATTTTTGAAGAGATGAGTTCTTTTCTGCAACAGGGAAGAGCACCGAAGGTCAAAGAGCTGGTTGAAAAAGCTCTTGCAGACGGCGAGGATGCAAAGAGAATCTTGGAAGAAGGTCTCTTGTCCGGTATGGCAGTCATCGGCGAAAAGTTCAAGAACAACGAAGTATATGTGCCGGAAGTTCTCATTGCTGCAAGAGCTATGAATGCTGGCATGGACGTTCTTAAGCCTGCGCTTGCTTCAACAGATAATAAAGCGAAAGGCAAGGCCGTAATGGGCACCGTCAAGGGCGACCTGCATGACATCGGCAAGAACCTTGTCAAGATCATGTTTGAAGGCAAGGGCATAGAGGTCGTAGACCTTGGCACAGATGTTTCTGCAGAGAAGTTCGTACAGACGGCAATCGACGAAGGAGCAGGAATAATAGCATGCAGCGCACTTCTTACAACGACTATGGGCGTAATGAAAGACGTTGTTGAAAAAGCAAAAGAGATGGGCGTTCGTGACAAGATAAGCATCATGGTAGGCGGCGCTCCCGTAACAGAGAACTTCAAAGACTCTATTGGCGCAGACTACTATACAGCAGATGCAGCAAGCGCTTCAGACGTTGCGCTTTCACTCTGCAGCTGATTTAAACTAAAAATAAAAGCAGCTTTGTTATTTAAAAGCAGAGCTGCTTTTGATTACTTAAAATTGGGGTTTTATTAGAAATCAAACATATCATCTGCCAGATTTTTTCCGGCCTTCGTTTTGAAGTATTTATCATATGCCGCTTTAAATGCGTTTTTACCAAAGTCGCCATCAGCGTAGTTAAAAATAAAATCTGCTTCGACCAGTATGCGGTAGTCAGCTCCCTTGATGTCTTTGTAGGTGTGGTGGTGCGCAACGAGGAAAAGCACACGCAGCTTTGTTTCTTTATCTATATCATATCTGTCCAATATATCTGCTGCAATCCTAGGTCCGTACTGCTCCTGCATCTTCCCTGTGCATCTGCCAAACGTCTGCTCGCAATAATGGATGCCGATATCGTGCAAAACTGCGGCGATTTCCAGAGTTTGCAGTTCTTTTGGCGCCAGTCCTTCCAGTTCGGCAATGCATCTTGAAATGCCAAGCACTTTGAGAGCATGGTCTGTTCTCCTGGTATCCTGCCCGTTTATTTTTATCATTTCGTTTATTATCTTGCCTGTCATGTTTTTCTCCGAATATATTTATTGCCTATTATAACATATTGTTATGCTGCAAAGTTGAAATGCTTTTGTGTGCATTGTATAATATACAAACAGGCAAACGTGGCTTTGCTGCAGCAATTATATTTTTATTTGGAGATTATAAAAAATGAATAACTTCACCAGGCGTCTTAAAGAGAAGCTTTTTTGCGGTATCCTTGATAAAAGAAGGCGAAAAAGCCCTTTCGATGAAACGGCAGCAGAACTCTACCAAACCCCATCAGATGCAGACGAATTTCATAATAACAGCTATTATTTTTCGTGCCATGATATGGCAGGAAACAGTCTTTTGCTGCGCCACGCTCAGAGGGGGACGGACTCGACGGAGGTTTGGCTGGCATACAAGGATGCCGCCGGCAATGCTTATATAAATAAAAAACAGTTTTTTAAAAACGAAAAACCGGATTCATCTGTTGAGTGTATAGAGCCGTCGAGAACATGGAGGTTTGCTTTTTCCGGCAAGCTGATAAATATGCAGACAGCAAAAGAATGCGACACTGTTATGAAAGCGGAGTTCGAAGCCGCCGGCGCTATATTCGAATTTGGTACGCATCTCGACTCAAAAGTCATGGCGAAGGCAATAGCTAGGGAGAAATGGAGCCGTGATTTCTTCGAAGCACTTAATGAAAACAATCAGGTCCATTACGAACAGCCGGGCAAGGCATATGTCTCCCTTGCTATTGATGGAAAAAGCACAGAGCTCAACATGCCGGCAATGCGTGACCACTCGTTCGGAAAACGTGACTGGAGATATATGAACAAACATTTCTGGCTTATGTGCCTGTTCGAAGACGGCAGCCACCTAAACGCAAACATGGTGAGTTATCCTGCAGTAAAAAGGCTGGAGACAGGATATATGGTAACCGGTGATAATACCGTATGTGTAGAAGAAGCAAAGCTGATCGGAAAGATACCGGCTGGCGGGGTGCCGGATAAGTTTGCGTACAGCGCAAAGCTGCTTGGCGGCAAAGAGCTGACGGTAAGCTGCACACACGAAATCACATTTGAGTTTCCGTTCGGTGGATATAAGATATACGAGGGTATAGGCAGTTTCGAGCTTGACGGCAAGAAAGGCCGGGGAATACTCGAGTTCGGCTACAATGACGACCCTGAAAGGGCGGAGGGCTGACTATGAGGATATACAACCTTGATTCAATCGGCGCCGACAGCCTTGATATAGCGGGCGGCAAAGCAAAGGGGCTGTTCGAGCTTTTCAGATGCGGGCTTAATGCTGTGCCGGGTTTCGTTGCTATAGATATAGACGGTGAAATAAATATACAGGAAGCTGCAGACCATTATGAAAAAAGCGGAATGGGAAGGGTCGCAGTACGCTCTTCCGCAACTGCAGAGGATGGAGCGGATTTCTCCAGCGCAGGGCAGTATCTGACTGTGCTTGGAGTGGAAGGAAAGCAGCAGGTAAAAAAAGCGATAAAGCAGTGTATTGGTTCGCTTAGCGGTGAAACAGCAAACAGCTACAGCAGCTATTTCAGCGATGCCAAAAGCGAGAAGATGAGCGTTATCGTTCAGCAGATGGTAGATGCGGATGTTTCAGGCGTGTGCTTTACACAACACGACGGTGATGATGATTTCGTGCATGTTGAAGCTGTGGCAGGGCTTGGAGAGAGCCTTGTTTCAGGACAGGTGCAAGCCAACACATATATAGTACAAAAGGGAGCGCAGAGCGCAGAAGGCGATGAGCTTCTGACGGCGCAGCTTGTGCAGAGAATAGCCTGTGAAGCGGTAAAAGCAAGCGAGGTGCTAAAGATGCCTCTTGACCTGGAATGGGCAGCGGCTGCAGGAGAGCTTTACTGGCTGCAGGCACGCCCGATAACCGTTACGGAAACGATAGACCCGTTCGAGCTTGATACGATAAACATACCTGATGACCATGTTGTTACCACCTGCAATGTTGGAGAGATGATGCCGGGTGCGGTAACTCCGCTTACTCTAAGCACCAGCATATACAGTATAGATTACGGTATGCGCAAAATGTTTGTAACTGCAGGTGGCGCAAAGAGTATGGACGATGTTGCGCCGTGGTCCGGACTAGTAAGTGTCGGCAACACTCTGTTCCTGGACATAACGTCCACCCAGTGCATAGTAGACAATACGCTGGGTGGAAACAGAGACGCAGCAGCCGTATCGATATGCGGCAGGGTGTTAGAGGATGTTCCGGAGCAGCCGGTACCCAGAGTCAACTTTCTAATCAAATTAGTTAACACAGTTAAATATTTTTCTATGCTGATGAAAACAGACAGAGCATGCAAGAAACTCAACCGGTTGGCAGAGAACTTCTGGATAGATCAGAAAAGCAACTCGCTTAACCAGTACGAAGAAATAGACTCGAAATTACCTGCGATGAACGAAGCTTTCTGGATACATTATATACCGTCGGCGCATTCGGGAGCCATGAACAGTGCAATCTTCTTTATGCTTACGGAGGAAGGGCTAGAGCCAGAGGAGATAAACAGGCGGCTGGCGGGCGCTCTGGAAGACATAGACGGTATAGAGAGTGTGGATATACTTCGTTCTTTGCGTAGAGTGGCGGCAGAGCTGGTTGAAGAAAACCCGGGCGCAGTGGATTATTCTGCGCAGGAACTCGCTGAGTATCTTAAAGTCTGCGAAGACGATAGCGCTTATGCGCTTGAGCACTTTATGAAACGCCACGGCCACAGAGCTATACGTGAAGCGGAACTGCGAAGCAAATCATGGCATATGGACGAGATAGCGCTGTGCAGCTATCTTAAATCAATAATTGCTTCCGGAACGCAGGAAGTTAAGAAAATAAAACCTAGCGGAGGCAATATCGAAGCCCTGCTTGACGGAGTCAGCGCCAAACTGCAGCGGATTCTGAAGGTGCTTGTTAAGCAGTCCAGAAAAGGTGTTGTTAACCGTGAATATTCAAAGTCCAGGTGCATAAAGGTGGTAGACAGATTCAAAGTCGCATACTGGCATCTTGGCAGTCTGATGGAAAAAGAGGCTCTCCTGCCGGACAGCGACCTTGTGTTTTTTCTAAAGCATGATGAGCTTGGGCAGCTGGTAAGAGGCAACAAAGGGCTAGTTAAAAAAGCTGTTGCAAGACGGCGGCTTCTGGACGAGCAGATGCAGCTTAAGTTCGACGAGATCTGCGTAGGCAGGCCAATACCGATAGAAGAGAACTACTCGCTAAAAGACGGTGATAACCTTCTGCTGGGCACATCCATAAGCCGGGGCAAAGCCACCGGCAGGGCAAGGGTGATTAAAAGCGTAGAAGACGCAAACAAGCTGGAGAAAGGCGAAATTATGGTAGCGGCGTTTACGGATATAGGGTGGTCGCCGTATTACAGCCTTATCGGAGCTCTTGTGACCGAGGTGGGTTCTTCTCTTTCACACGGCGCAGTCGTGGCAAGAGAATATGCTCTTCCGCTGGTTTCAAACATACCTTATGCAACAAAGAGGATAAAGACAGGTGACACCATAAGCGTGGACGGAACGAGCGGCAAGGTCGCTATTATAGAATAGATATCCATGCTGAAAATAAATATACATATTTAGCTTGCATTGTAATGACACTGTGGTATAATCCACCCATAATAGGGGGAGTGCGTATGGACTTTTTTTCTTCGAAAAGCGTATGGATATATCTGATGATTTTCTTCGGTAAAATCATCGAGGTTACCGTGTCCACAGTAAGGATAATGCTTATAAGCCGTGGCGAAAAAACCAAAGGCTCGTTTTTGATACTGTTTGAAGTGTCTATCTGGCTCGTTATTACAGGCACGGTTCTAGTTGGTTTCCAGGATGACATATGGAAGAGCGTAGTTTACGTTTTCGCATGCTCTATCGGCAGCTATATTGGCTCTGTCGTAGAGGGCAAGCTCGCTTTTGGGTTGTGCTCTATTCAGGTTATAGTCGCTCAGGACAACCTTGTTGAAAACAACGCCGCAATGGAGCTTGCGGGCGAGCTTCGTGAGCACAATTTTGCCGTAACTATTATGGAGGGCAGGGGGAAAAAAGGCAAGCGTGACATATTGGTACTGCATCTGAAAAGGAGCAGGATACCGGCGGCGATATCCATTATAAAATCTAAGATACAGGACGCTGTAATAACTGTCAACGATGTAAAGCTTATAGACGGCGGTTATATAACAAAGAAATAGACTGAGTAAGAGAGGTGCAAAGTGGATTTTCTGTTGCACCAAAGCGTGTGGCTATACGTTCTGGTGTTTGTAGGCAAGGTAATAAATAATATAGTTGCCACAGTAAAGGTGATAATGCTCAACCGTGGCGAAAAGCTTAAAGCGTCGCTTCTGACTCTGCTGCAGATGTCGCTTTTCATAGTAATCACAGGTACCGTTCTGGCAGGGCTGACTACGGATTTTATGCGTGTGGTCGTCTATATTGTGGCGGCGATGATAGGAAACTATCTGGGCAGTATTATCGAAAGCAAGATAGCGCTGGGGCTAAGTTCTATACAGGTAATAGTGCCCCAGAGCAGCATGACGGAAGTCAGCACCGCGGATACGCTTGCAGATAAACTGCGTGATGCTGGGTTTGCAGTCACCATACTTGACGGAGAGGGCAGCCGGGGCAAAAGGGATGTGCTTCTGCTCCATATGAAGCGGAAGCGGATACCAAAAGCAAAACTTTTGATCCGTAAGTTTTTATCAAACCCGATTATCGTTGAGAACGAAGTCAAGCGGATGGACGGCGGATATTTAAAGAACGACCGATAGGTGAGGATATAAGAGGATATTATGGATTTTTTAGATTCACTGGGCGGATGGATATATTTGATCATATTCAGCGGAAGAATGCTTGAAACCTTTGTAGGTATACTATGGATAATACTAGTAAGCAGGGGCGAGAGGCTGGCTTCTACTCTGGTAATGGGTATTGCCACAACATTGTGGATAACTGTTACTGGAACGGTTATCGTTGGGTTTAGGGAAGACATTTTCAAGAGTATAATTTATGTATTCTCAACGGCGCTCGGAACATATATTGGTACGATAATAGAGGAAAAGCTTGCACTCGGGCTCTCGTCGCTTCAGGTGATAATTCCTCAGGACAATATGATTGGAGACAAAACATCGCTCAATCTTGCTAAAACACTGAGGAAAAAGGGATTTGCAGTAACAGTTATGCACGGTAAAGGCAAGCTGGGGCTGCGTGACATATTGACGCTTCACTTAAAGAGAAGACGCATGCCCGAAGCAGTAAAGATAATCAAGAAGCAAGAAGAAGACGCTGTTATAATCGTGAACGATATAAGGTCTATGACAGGCGGGTATCTGACCAGCAGATAGCTATCATGCAAAGGAATGGCGGGCCATGGAGTTTTTGAACGATCACAAAGTGCTTTTATACGCACTCATATTTTTTGGCAAGGTCCTCGGCAGCTCGGTCGGTGTTCTTTGGCTTATACTTATAAACCGTGGAGAGAGGCTAAAAGCATCGATAGTAAGTATATTTGAAGTGGGGATTTGGCTGTTTATCGCTGGTACAGTATTGATTGGTTTCCAGCAAGACATACTAAAAAGTGTTTTTTATGTGCTGGGTACGGCAGTCGGGATATATCTTGGAGCGACTCTTGAAGATCGTTTGGCACTGGGCCTTAGTTCAATACAAGTTATAATAGCTCAAAACAATATGGCACACACTAACATCGCAGAAGACCTTGCAAAGAAGCTGCGTGACAACAGTTTTGCAGTGACGGTGATGGAAGGCAAGGGAAAGCTGGGCAAGAGGGATGTGCTCTTGCTCCATCTTAAAAGAAAGCGAATCAAAAAAGCGCTTGTTCTGATTCGTGAAGATTTGAAGAGCGCTATGATTACGGTGAACGACGTAAGCATGGCAAAAGGCGGGTATATAAAGAAATAGTTATGGAGTATGTATGTGTTTTTGCGTCGAGCAGCAGCAGCGTTGCAGACGTATACAAAACAGCGTCAAGGCAGCTTGGCGCAGATATAGCAAAGAAGAGCTGGGGCATAGTTTTTGGTGCAGGCACACAGGGACTTATGGGAGAGCTTGCAAGAGCGGCCCGAGAAAACGGCGGCTGTATGACGGGCGTGATACCCGACTCGCTGAATTTCCCCGGTATTGTTTATGAAGAATGCGACGAGCTTATAGCTACACGAACTATGAGAGAACGCAAAGCCATAATGGAACAGCGCTCCTTTTCGTTTATTGCACTGCCCGGCGGGTTCGGAACGCTTGAAGAGATACTCGAGATAATAACGCTAAAGCAGCTTGGGTACCACAACAAACCGGTAGTGATCATGAATATTAACGGTTTTTACGACAGCTTAATTGCACAGTTCGAAGAAACGACAGCCCAGAACTTTGCAGTTCCCGAAACGCTGGAGCTTTTCAGAGTTTGCGGCAGCTGCTCCGAAGCGATCGAATATATAGAAAACTATCAGCCGGATAATACATACAGTAAAAACCCCGGCCTGGAATAACTTTCGCAATACGGACGTTTTGCTGCTGTAAATCGGCTTGCTGCAGTATTGTCCGGCAAACACACCGATAATATAATAAATCTGAATAAACTTCTAATATTCGATGGAGGTAATTATGGGAGAATTATTAGCGTATCTTAACGGAGAATACATACCGCACAGCGAATGCAAACTGCCCGTTTTCGACCTTGGCATAGTGCTGGGGGCTGCGGTCACAGACTTCACACGCACTTTTAACGGAGTGCCTTTCCGCATAGAAGACCATGTAGAGCGCCTGTACCGTTCGTGCAAGTATACGTATCTTAAACCAAAGCAGACAAAGGAAGAGACGATAGAGATATCAAAAAAGCTTGTAGAGCACAACAGCAAGGTAATGCCCGGCAACGAATGGGGCATAATCTATTACATAACCGGTGGAGTCAACACGGTATATGCCGGAGGCGCAGGGCTGCAGGCAGACCTTGAATGCACATATGTACAACACACATTCCCGATGCCGTTCCATTTGTGGAGCGATATCTTTACTAAAGGTATACACTGCGTGACTCCGGCTCACAGACACTTTCCGCCTCAGTGCCTGTCTTCCAAGATAAAGAACCGCAACAGGCTGCACATGTGGGTGGGCGGCAAGGAGGCTGCGCTTGCAGACCCGGGTGCCATGGCGCTGTACCTTGATATTAACGGATTCATAACAGAAACGGGCGGCTCGAACTTCCTTATATACAAAGACGGAAAGGTGATTTCACCGCGGCCGCCGAACATACTTTGGGGCATTAGCCTTCAGACCGTAACTGAGATACTGGATGAGATGGGAATAGAGTTCGTCACAGACGATATAACAGCATATGATGTGGCAAATGCACAGGAAGCGTTTGTTCCGACTTCGCCCTATTGCATCGGGCCGGCAGTTAAAATAAACGGCAACGTTATCGGTGACGGAAAGCCGGGCAAGTTGTGGCGACAGATTCTTGACAGATGGAGCGAGATGGTAGGCAAGGATATATACGCTGAGATAGTCGGACAGTAAAGCACGAACGATGGTGGTTTTACCTGTAAAGCTGCAGTGTAAAAAGAAAACAGACTGTGGTTGCTGGAAATTAAGTATTGATTTTTCTTTTCTATATGTTATAATGTTCTTTGCGACTTCGAAATAAAAGAATGTTTATATAGATTGAGGTGAGAACAATGAAAAAGGGTATACATCCGGAGTATAACGAATGCACAGTAAAGTGCGCATGCGGCGAGACTTTCGTAACAGGCTCGGTCAACAAAGAAATGAAGGTCGAAATCTGCTCTAAGTGCCATCCGTTCTTTACAGGCAAGCAGAAACTGGTTGATACAGGCGGCCGTGTTGACAGGTTCAACAAGAGATACGGCATCAAATAAGAACTTTTTTGAAACTTTAGCAGACCGAGTATTCGGTCTGTTTTACTATGTTTCAGATATATAGTATACTGGTTGCAATATAGGGAAAGAGGACGGCATATGAGAAAAACTAATATCGGAGGTCAGGGTGTCTTGGAGGGCGTCATGATGCGTTCCGAATCAGTATGCGGGCTCGCTGTAAGAAAAGCATCCGGCGAAGTGAAGTATACGAAAGATAAAATAAGCCTTGTTTCAAACAAGAACAAGATATTTAAGCTGCCCATTATAAGGGGAGTTGTAAACCTTATCGATATGATGGGGTTCGGTGTAAAAACGCTTACCAAGTCGGCAAAGATGTATGACGAGCAGTCCACCGATTATGAGCCAAGTAAGTTCGAAAAGATGATAGCCAAGAAAACCGGAAAAGATGCTATGGATATTGCTATGGTTTTCGCTGTTATTGTGGCTTTGGCACTGGCTGTCGGTATATTCTTCATACTGCCGTCATTTCTGGCAGGACTTATATACAACATTCAGGATGGACAGGTTATATACAACCTTATCGAAGGTGGAATACGGCTTGTAATATTCCTTGGCTACGTAATGGTGATATCTCTTGTAAAGGACATCAAACGGGTATACAGATATCACGGTGCAGAGCACAAGACAATAAGCGCATATGAACATGAAGAAGAACTCAAAGTCGAAAACGTGCGCAAGTATAAGACTCTTCACCCAAGGTGCGGAACGAGCTATTTGTTCCTGGTTATGATAATTTCAATAGTACTGTTTTCACTGCTTGGACACAGCAGCAATCTTTTTGCCAGAATCGGTCTTAGACTGCTGATGCTTCCGCTGGTAGCGGGTGTATCATACGAGTTCTTGAAATTTGCGGCAAGGGGAGAGAGTCTTTTCTTCCGTATTATCAGATGGCCGGGAATGCAGCTGCAGAGACTTACGACTGCAGAGCCGGATGACGCTATACTGGAGGTTGCAATATTAGCGTTCGAAGCGGCGTTGGGTGAAAAGAGCGATGAAGAGCTCGAAGAGATGAAGAAGAACTTCGACAGATCACCAAAGAAGGAAGAAACGGAGCAAACTGCTGCCGATGAGCAACCAGAGAAGTCAGCGCCGAAGCAGGAACCGGCAGCTGCGGGAAGCAATGAAAGCACTTGATGCTCAAAGAGCGGTAAGCTCGCTGCTGGCTTCACAGCAGATACCAGAGCCGGAGGCAAAGGCAAATGTGCTGGTCGGCCATGTTTTAAAAGACGGCGATGTTTTTGCAGAAGTTTCGGATAATGACTGGAGCGCTATCCTGAAAATGGCTGATGAAGCAGGCAAGGGCGTTCCGGTAGAATATATAACCGGCAGAGCATACTTTAGATATATAAAGCTGTCCGTGACGCCGAATGTGCTGATACCAAGGAAAGAAACAGAGCTGGTCGCCGGCGCTGCGATAGATCTTATGCGGCAATGGAGATATAAGACAGCTCTTGATATGTGCACAGGCAGCGGCTGCATAGCGATATCGCTGGCGAAAGAAACAGGCGCAGAGGTAAGCGCAGCGGACATAAGCGAAAAAGCGATAGAGCTTGCGGAAAAAAACGCAGAGGAAAACAAAGCTGACGTCAAGTTTTTTGTCAGCGATATGTTTGAAAAAGCGGAGCAGAGCTTTGACTTGATAGTATGCAACCCGCCGTATGTCAGCAACGCAGAATTCGAAGGGCTTCCTGACGACGTAAAAAGCTATGAACCCCCAGGTGCGCTAAAAGCAGACGACGGCTTGGTGTTTTACCGCATAATAGCGAAAGATGCGCCGAAATATATGAATGCGGGCGGTGCGCTGGTGCTGGAGATAGGCGCAGGGCAGGCGCGTGATGTTATAGGGCTGCTTGAAGAAGCTGGCTTTAAGCAAATAGAATGTAAAAAAGATTATCAGAGGCGTGACAGGATAGTTATGGCTTTTAAAGGAAGATAGAGAATGTTTGACAAACTTGCAGCAAATAAAAAAAGATTCAAAGAGCTGGAAACAGAGCTTAGCAAGAGCGAAACCGTGCAGAACCAGGAGCTTTATACAAAGCTTATAAAAGAGCATGCATCGCTTTCTGAAATAGTTCAGAAATATGATGAGCACAAAGAGAACGAAGATCAGCTTGCAGATTTAAAACTGATGCTTGCTGACGACGATGCAGATATTGTCGCTATGGCGAAGGAAGAGTTAAGCGAGCTTGAGGAGAAGAACGAAGAGCTCGAAGAGGAGCTAAAGCTCCTGCTGCTTCCCAAAGACCCCAACGATGACAAGAACGTCGTGCTGGAGATAAGAGCGGGTACAGGCGGAGACGAAGCTGCTCTTTTTGGTGCAAATCTTCTTCGTATGTACACACGCTATTCAGAGCGCACCGGATATGGCATGGAGACGCTCAGCTCTAATATTACCGAGCTTGGCGGCGTTAAAGAGATAACGCTGCTGATAGCTGGCAAAGGCGCATATTCCCGCCTAAAATATGAGAGCGGTGTGCACAGGGTTCAGCGTGTTCCGGAGACGGAGTCTTCCGGACGTATACACACCTCTGCGGCAACTGTTGCAGTGCTGCCCGAAGCGGAAGATGTGGATATAGAGATAAACCCGGGCGATCTGCGCATAGACGTATACCGTTCTTCCGGCAACGGCGGGCAGAGCGTTAACACTACGGACAGTGCAGTGCGTATAACACACGAACCGAGCGGACTTGTAGTTACATGTCAGGACGAAAAATCTCAGCTTAAGAACAAGGACAAAGCCATGAAGGTGCTTAAAGCCCGGCTTTACGATATGGCGAAGCAGGAGCAGGAGCAAGCGCAGTCGCAGAACAGAAAGAGCCAGGTGGGCTCGGGCGACAGAAGCGAGCGTGTCCGCACATACAACTTCCCGCAGGGCAGGGTGACAGACCACCGCATATCCATGACGCTTTATAAGCTGGAAGCTTTCCTTGACGGTGACATGGACGAGATGATAGATGCGCTGATAATGGATGAAAAGACAAAGGCGCTGAGTGCACAGGAATAAAGAAGAAAATAAAAAGCCCTTCACATCCTAGTGCAAAGGGCTTTTAGTTTACTTTTATATATCTTTCTCCATCTCATAAAACTTCATCTTGATTCCCCGGACGTCGTCCAGAGTCGGCCTTACTACTCTGAAACCCTGTTTTTGAAAGAACGGACGGGCGGTGATGCTTACACCTGCGAACACCCGGCGGTAACCAAGCTGCTTTGCTTCAGCGATACAGGCGCCAAGAAGCGCTTTGCCAACGCCTTTGCCTATGCTGTCCTGACGTACGAAAAAACAGTTTATATACCCTTCGTCCTCCAGTTCAGCAAAGCCGACGGGTTCACCTTCGTCCACTGCGACGAAAGGGTTTATGCGTTTAAATCTTTCAACATCTTTATTTCGCTTTTCTCTGGTATACGGCCCGGAAGGCGCCCATGCTTCCAGCTCTTCCGGGGTATAATCCTGCTTGTTTACGTTATGTATAGTGTCGTGATAGATCGAATTAAGCGCATCGGTATCTGTTATTTCATATCTTCGGATATGCATATACTCTTTCCTATTCTGTCCAGACTTCTATAGGCGTATAGTCTGTATAGTGCTCTTCGCCGTAGTTGTCTATAAACAAGAAGCCATAATAATAATCGCCGTCGGGCAGCCATATCAGCTCCAGATAAAGACCGTCATTGCCGACTGTGAAGGTGTCGCCTTCGTAATAACCCTGGTAACCATCTGTGAACAGGGTCTTGAACGTAGGCGTAATTTTATCTCCCGGTTTTACTTCAATGGTGAACTTCGTGTTGGGGGCCGAGAAATCTTCGTTTGCATAGTATATACCATTATACTTATAGTATCCTCCCTCAGCGTTGTAGGGGTCCCATATCCACGAGCCGGCTACGATAGCTTTCTTTCCGTTATATAGCACAGGTATGCTGTACTTGACGTATTCATCCGTTTCTTCCATGACATACAGCGAAACAAGCTTGCCGTTAAGGCCGGTCCACGAGCAGTCAAAATCGTCGGATATTATATTGGTATCAAAGTCTATGTTGACGTCGCTGTCGAACCCAAGGTCAATAACAACGTCGTCGTTTACGGCCCAGCCAAGGGCGCAGTATACATAGCTCATGTATTCCATCTCTTCGTTTGTTAGCTGTACGTAATAGAGCGGCTCTTCGGCTTCCATGTCCTGCTCGCCCGTCTCTTCAAGCTCCGGATCGTATTCGGGTATAAAGCTGAGGTAGGACTGGCTGGAAAGTTGTGCGGCGAAGTCGGCAATGAACTGGTGATAGCTGCTGCAGAAGCCTATGTCTCCGTATATCTCAAGACAGAACGGGAAGTATTCGACAGCTGAAAATGGGAAATATATAGACAGGCCGTATGAATAGATACGCTGTGAGCCGCTGACTTCGTAAACGACTGCGTCTTCGATTGCCGTCATAAGCTCGTCTGAAAGTGCCGGGCTCAAGTCATACTGGAGCTCGACAAAATTATAAAGGTCGACAAGGTCGAAAGGAACCGATTCCGGCGCCTCGCCGTATTTTTCAGAGCGCTGACGGGCAGAAGCTATTGCCGACAGTGCCTGCGGGTTCTTTATGTCTGTTGTAAGCTGCGAAGCAAAATTACCCAGAGCCGTTTCTACAGCGGGTATAAGGCCAAGGTCGATAACCGAACAGGTCGTAATGCTCTCCCATTCGGTGTTGCTGTATTTATTGTAATATCCATCGGTTATGGCAATGCCAAAATCAAGCCCGTTCATTGAAGGATCGGAAGCAAGCGAGCCCAGCATATATTCATAGCCCCAGCCGCCGCCCGGTTCAGATTCCTCTGAAGCGACCATATATTTTGCGTATGGTTCGAGTATTGCCGCAGTTTCCACACTCGCCATCAGGCAGGCGTCGAAACCAACAAGGTCATATTTTTGACCGTCGAAGCTGGATGCAAAAGCATCGTCGATCTCGGACAGGAACAATTGGTCTTCGTTGAAAAGCTCGTCAACGCCAAAACCGGCTATACTACCGGCACCGTGGTTCCACATGAAGAGCGCACGCCGCGTATTTGGGTACAGCTGCTGTCCATAGCTTAAAAACCCTGCAAGTGTAGAGCTTTCGCCGATGCTGACCGCATCCATACTGTCAAGCAGCACAAGCTCCCCGCTGTCCACTTCCCAAATCTGGTTCTCACTGGAGCTAATAACATCGTTCTGCCACTGACGCGTTCCGCCGGTATAGATGATCATATGAACATTTTCGGGAAGAGCAACGCTTAGTATACTGATAAGATTGCTTGTGGCCTCGCCGGCGTCGCTTTCAAGGTTAGAGCCGTTAAGATAGAGCATTACTGTCCAACCGTCATAGTTCTCTTCCACAGGAACGGGCGTCGGCTTCAGCGTTTGCACAGGCGTAAGCGTGGCGGTTGGGGTAGGGTCGGGTTTTTCAGTCCTCTCTGGCTCAACGTCTTTTTCGTCTTGCTGTGTATCTTTCTGTACGTTTTTGTAGAAGTCCATCATCTCTCCAGAGCAGCCAAAAGAAGAAATGATAAATATTATACAAAGTATGACCAGCAACACCGCTTTAAATTTCATAATATATTCTCCTTATAAAGAGCATATACATAGAATATCATTAAAAAAGGCAATAGAAAAGAGATATGAAAAATTTTAAGCCAAGATTTGCTTATTTGACTTGACTATGTTTGACATCAGGTGTAAACTGTTAGTAATGATTACTAATAAAGAGAGCTAAAAAACAAAATCAAAATAAATATAGGAGGCAGATTTATGACAAATTATGGAGATTTTTACCACTGTAGCGTATGCGGACATGTTATTACTATTCTGCAAGAGGGCAACGAGGATTCACTCGTATGCTGCGGACAGAAGATGGAGCGTCTTGAAGCAAAAACGGCTGACTCAAGCACAGAGAAACATGTTCCTGTTGTTGAGTCGAACGGCGACAGTATTATAGTCAAGGTGGGAAGTGTTCCTCATCCTATGACTGAAGAACACTACATCTCATTCATCGAAGTAGTAAGAAAAGACGGCAAGAGAGGAATAGCAAGGACAAAAGGACAGGACAAAGCGGAAGCTGAGTTCAAGATGAAGGCTGATGAGGTAGACAGAGTGTATGAATACTGTAACGTGCACAGCTTGTGGGCAGACAAATAGTATAAACGGAGGTACTATATGAAAGATTTAAAAGGAACGAAAACTGAAAAGAACCTGCAGGATGCTTTTGCAGGAGAATCTATGGCGACCAATAAATATTCATACTTTGCATCTGTAGCGAAAAAAGAAGGTTATGTACAGATATCAAGCATTTTTTTGGAGACATCCGGAAATGAACGTGAGCATGCTAAGTTATGGTTCAAGGCACTGAATGAACTTGGCTCTACGACGGAAAACCTCATAGCAGCGGCAGCGGGAGAACACTATGAGAACACGCAGATGTATCCGACGATGGCAAAAGAGGCAAGAGAAGAAGGCTTTGAAGAGATAGCAAGGCTTTTTGAAGGCGTCTCAAAAGTCGAGGAAAAACATGAAGCAAGATATAAAGCGCTCAAAGCGAATATCGACAACGGTGTTGTTTTCGAGAGAGATGAGCCGGTAGAATGGATATGCACTAACTGCGGACACAGGTTCGTTGGCAAGACTGCTCCGGAAAAATGCCCGGTATGCGCACATCCTAAAGCATACTTCCAGCTGTTTAAAGAAACGTATTAAAACTTATACAAAATAAAAGAAAGAACTCTTGATTATCAAGGGTTCTTTTTTGCTTATTTCATACTAGGAAGAATTTACAATCAGGTGATGTTAAATTTCTCGTGGTTGTGGTATTATATGCTGTATAATAAATGACTTGAAATGGAAGACATTATATGAGCGTAAAAGATAAAAAGAAAAAAACAGGGCTTTTCAAACCGCCTATAACTGCAAAAAAGGTATTGATATATTGTCTTTTGGTGATGCTTGTTGTTGCACTGGTTTTGGTGGCAAGATTCATATACCGTACGATGATAAATCCTGTTTCCGCTTTTGATAATACGCCGGAGATAGTTGTTGTACAAACGCAAACTCCGGATGCTGTATCGCAGACAGACTCCCAGACGCAGACGCCTGAGCCTACAGTTACCCTCTCGCCTAGAGAACTGCTAGAGCGCGAAGCGGATAAAGACTTTATGAAAAACCGTGTCAACGTGCTTTTAACAGGCATAGACTACAGCGAAGAAAGAGAAGGACGCACGGATTTTAGGACGGATACGATAATGCTTTTGTCCGTCAACTTTGAAACCGGTAAAGTTGACATGATATCCGTGCCAAGAGACAGTTATGCTGACATAGCATATACCGATGCAAAGTGGAAGATAAACGGAGCTTATATGACCGCGGGAGGCAGAGAAGGTAACGGATTTGCCTGCATGATGCAGACGGTCAGCGATTGCCTTGGCGGTGTGCCCATAGACTATTACATTGCGGTAGAGATGCAAGCAGTAAAGGATATCGTAGATGTAATAGGCGGCGTATGGTATGACGTGGACTATGAGTTTACCATGAACGGACGTCATCTGGAGAAGGGGTATCAGTATCTTACAGGCCAGCAGGTGCTCGACTATCTGCGTCTTCGTAAAGGTGTTACCGGCAGCTCGGACATAAACAGGATAGACCGCCAGCAGCGCCTGCTTGTAGAAGTCTTCAACCAGATGAAGGATTCATCACTTATTGCAAAAGTGCCCGAGATGTATAAGGCGCTTGAGCCACAGATAATGACCAATCTTAATTTTGAGCAAATAGTGGCGCTAAGTCTTTTTGCACTTGATTTCGACCTTGAAACCGGTTTTAACAGGTATACATTAGAAGGCGAATATATGGCTGCATACAACGCTTCGAAATATTATGTTTTAGACCATGAGTATACTGAACAAATAGTTGAGGAAATCTTCGGCATTACTCCGAAGATAAACTGGGATTACAGCATAGAATACGTTAAGTTCGACATGGCCCGCATCAACCTTGCCGAGGCGATAGATGAAACAAAGCAGCTTTTGATTGATAACAAGTATATACTTTCAGAGGTTTATACGTTGGTTGAGCCTGGACAGGGGCAGGATCCGATTGAATATTTTGAGTTCGAATCCATTAAAGAAGGCTATGAGTATATCGATGATACGCTTGCAGAAGCTATGTTCAATCTTGCGCTTGAAGACGAAGAACTTATGAACGCTTCTATAGAAGCGCTTGGGACGCTGACAGAACAGCTTGAGGCGTTGATAGAAGTTCCGCCTACGCCGGAGCCTACTCCAACGCCCACGCCAACAGCCACACCTACAGCCACGCCAACAGCCACGCCAACAGCCACGCCAACAGCCACGCCAACAGCCACACCTTAA
Organism: Christensenellaceae bacterium; assembly: GCA_963666505.2. Classification (GTDB taxonomy): domain Bacteria; phylum Bacillota; class Clostridia; order Christensenellales; family SZUA-584; genus JABGQS01. The sequence goes on from CAXXXL010000005.1 coordinate 131,336, forward strand.
GGATAAGTAAAGGTGAAGGAGCAGTGCAATGGATTCAGGAAACTTTTTCAACGGACATTTTCTGGAGATAAGCCTTTTCGGCTGCCATTTCAGCATTATAATAAATTTAAAAACCGTTTCAAACAAACATCTTCTTATGCCGACCAGACACAACCATGCATTTTACGAAGTTTTCCTAATCAGCCTGAGCAGAGGTAAATTCAGCATCGACGGCAACAGCGAAGAAATTTCAGGCAACACAATGATAATAGTCGGTCCCAGCCAATACCACAGCGTTATATATGAAGAATCACAGGATAACGTTGTTTATAGCTTTCGGTTTTCTTTTGAGCCAAAGCAGGACGATGAAAGCACACAGAAGCAGGCACAGGCAGAAGAGGTTCTTGGCTGCTTAAAGGAACTTTCACTTATAAAATGCAGAGACACTCACAACAGTTTTCAAATAATTGAACAGATAAAAAAAGAGCTTAATCAAAGAGAAATTGGCTGTAATGATGCAATAGAGTCGCTTGTTGCTCTGCTTATAACTAACTGTCTCAGAAACGTAAATATACATATCTGCGAAAATGCAGGAAAAGATGTTACATATATAAAGAAAGAAAGAATACAGAGCACGGATGCAGACCCGAAACTGAAGGATCTAATAAATATAGAAAAGTATTTTGCAGATAACCATGCGGATGATAAAATGCTCGAATCGCTTGCAGAACATCTGCACCTCAGCAAGCGACAGACAGAGCGTCTTATAAAAAGTTATTTCGGAGTGACCTACAGAGAAAAGCTTATTATGACCAGAATAGAAACTGCAAAAGAACTTCTGCTGGGTACTCATCTTTCAATAGATGATATTGCATCCGGCGTCGGGTACTCTTCACGAACGAGCTTCAGCACATCTTTTAAAAACTATGAAGGCATAACGCCGGCAGATTTCAAAAAACAAAACAATAATCGGTAAATGTATTACAGTATGACATCAGCTTCATAAACTTGTCAGCTTGTGATATTTCTTTTTGTATGTTTATTGAGTATAGTCAAAGTATCTTATAAAGGGAGGATTTCTCATAATGAAGAAATTGAAGATACTGTTGGTATGTGCACACCCGGGAGATGCATTTGATGATTCAGGCGGGACGCTGTGCCACCACGCAAGTCGAGGAGATGAAGTAACAGTTGCGCTTATGACAAGCGGAACGAGAAGTCATGCGGCGCTGTTTACAGATGAAAAGAGAAAGAGCGAGGGCGAGAGGAACGAGACTTTTGCAAATATGGACTCCGGTGATATCAGTGCATATAAAGAACGGGAGATAATAGCTGCAGGCAAAGAACTAGGCATCAATGATATCCGTTTCTTTGAAGAAGAGGACGATATACTGCTGATAAAAGAAGAGACCATCAAGAAGGTTGCAGACCTCATAAGAGAATTAAAGCCAGATGTTTTGATTACTCACCATCCTATGCAGGACGGCGGATTGCTGACTACGCACCCGATAGTAGGGCAGATAGCACTGCTGGGATACGAAGCAGCGGGCGCAAGGTGGACACGTGACGAGAAAGTGCCGCCACACCAGATAAAGCAGGTTTTCTTCATTGGTTCGCTAAACGGTAAGCCGTGGATGACTTCTCACAGCTTCTATGCCCAGTGGCGGGTGTATGTTGACATAACTGACGTTGTAGACAAAAAAGTCAAAGCGCTCGACTGTCTTGCCAGCCAGCGGTACGACGGCGATTATGCAAGAAAACGTGCTGAATCTGTTGACGGCTATTGGGGTACGAGGATAGATATACCGTATGCGGAGACGTTTATACCTATGATGCCCGAAGTTCATGAATTCCTGCCGATAATGGATAGTACGCTTGAGACCAACACCGGCTGGACTTCACGTGTGACGCGGCTTGCCGAGTTCAGGGCACATATGGTTCCTTACCAGAAAAGAGAGTTTTTCGATAAATAATATTTTCTTGCCGGGTGTAGAGGGTTTATACTCTTTGCACCTGATTTTATTATATAGGGATATAGGTGATCATTTTGAAATTTTTACAAAAATGTTGGGAGATCATAAAGAAATATGCTCCGGGATTGTTGCTGCTTCTTATAATAGCGCTTGCTGCTACCTTTTTATCAAAATATCTTCCAAGCTATATAGGCAAGGTTTTTATCGCCGTTATACTCGGGATACTGATAGCTAATATATTTAGACCGAAGAAAGAGATATTCGGCAAGGGGATAAAGCTTGGACTTAGCAAGCTCTTAAAGCTGGCAATAATACTTATGGGGGCGGGTATAAGCTTCAAGCAGGTTGCGGCTCTTGGCGTAAAAGGCATACTGATAATAATTGGGCTGATATGCATAGTATTCGCGCTTGTGTTCCTCATAGGCAGGTTCCTGAGTGTACCGCTGAAAAGAAAAATATTGATTGCAGTTGGCGTATGCATCTGCGGCAACACTGCGATCGTTACGAGCGCGCCGCTCATTGACGCTAAAGACGAAGAGATAGCCATGGCTGTTGGGATAGTTACGCTGTTCGGTGTGATAGGCGTTCTCGTTTATCCGCTGATAGGCACGGCAATCGGTATGCAGGATATCTGGTTCGGTGCATGGGCGGGCACAGCGATTAACGACACTTCTCAGGTCGTGGCAGCAGGCTTTTCCTATAGCGACGCAGCTGGCGAGGTTGCCACGACCATCAAGCTGGTTCGCAACATAATGATAGTACCGGTAGTTTTTCTTGTTTCGTTTTTTTTCAACAGACATTCGAATGCGCAGGGAGCTGAGCAAAAGAAGTTTAACTTTATAAAAGCTTTCCCGACATTCATTCTCGGATTCCTGCTGCTTGCTCTGCTGAATAGCTTTGGCGTATTTACAGAAGCCGTAAGCGACGTGCTCGTTTCGATTTCAAAATTTATAATACTTCTGGCGCTTTCGGGGATAGGCTTAGGTGTAGATTTCAGGAAATTTAAAGACATAGGCGCAAGGCCGTTTCTGCTTGGGTTTTCAGTTGAAGTAATGCTTGCGGTAATTGCGTTTTTTGCAACCAAGTTATTTTTTATAGCTTGATATTATTTTATGTAAATAAAAAAGCTTCGGCGCAGCTGCGCTGAAGCTTTTGTCTTATTCGCCTACATACATATTGCCGTATGGCCTTGAACTCTTCGGCTGATATTTCTTGAATTCATCTATCTTTATCTTGCTTGTGTCTGTATCGAAAAGCTCGGTATAATCTGCTATAGTTTTCTTTAAAAACTTCTTGTCTTCATCGTCGAGCGGAGCGCTTGCTATTTCTTTGCCCATCAGAGCTTCGTTGACGCTGCCGCGGATAAACATCTTGCCGCCGTGCATTCCCGTTCCAAAGAATCTTCCTGCCGCTGACTCACCTTCTTCTAGCCCCAGCCCCAGCACGACTATCCTTCCGCCCGCCATATATTCGCCGAGGAAATCTCCTGCTTTGCTGCCGATGACTATCTTTGGGATCTTGTCGTAATATTCCTTCATGTGTATGCCGACACGATATCCCGCATAACCTTCAATGAACATCTCGCCGCCACGCATAGCATAGCCTATGATGTCTCCGCAGCTGCCGTGTATAATGAGCCTGCCGTCGTTCATAGTGTTTGCTATGCCGTCCTGAGCGTTGCCGTATACTTCAAGTACAGCTCCGTCCATATAGCATGCGGAGTCGTTGCCAAGCGTTCCGTACACGTTCAGCTTAGTATGGCTCTTAAGTCCGCAGCCTATATACCTGTGCCCGCAGACTTCTTTTACGTCTATATCGCCCGGCTTTTGTGCCAGCTCTTTTATTTTTTCGTTAAGATCGCTGTAATACAGACCTTTTGCAATCAGTTCCATCAATTAATCCCCTTTATACACGTCTTACTGCGACAGACGTTCTTTCATCTTTTCGTATTCAAATGCCATCAGCCCGAAGTTATCATCAGTGAGCTTCTTGGTAAGGCTGGAAAGCGGTATCTTTTCACTAAGCAGATAAGTGTATATACCCGCTCTGTCAACGTCGCCGACAAGTATCATACCGACTAGCTTATCGTCTTTGACGATAAAACGTCTCATCATGCTGCCTTCGTTTTTGGAAAGGAGCTGTGTTCCTTCGCCGTCCTGTATTCCGGCTGTTATAATCGGAAGGCCGAAGAACCCGACAGCGTTCATCGGAAACACGCCGGCAAAATCGTTTTCTGCGCCGCTCATGTCATAACCAGCCGCCTTGCCCTGGGCATATGCGTTTGGCCACAGAGCCATTATCTTTCGCTCGCCGGTGTTAAGGTCGACCGCTTCTGTAACGTCGCCGGCAGCGTAGATGTCAGCAACGTTTGTTTTCATATTATCGTCTATCAAAATGCCTCGGTTTACTTCGACGCCTGCACCTTTTGCTTCAGCTATGTTCGGGCGTACTCCTACAGCCATAACGAGAACATCGCATTCGAGCTCTGTGCCGTCTTTAAGCACTACTTTTTCTACTGTTTTTTCGCCGACTACTTTTTCGGCAGTTATGCCAAGGTGGAAGCTTACGCCGTTCTCTTCCATGCGCTTTTGCACCGGCTTTGCTGCTTCGTCATCAAGTATCATCGGAAGCACCCTTGGAGCGAGTTCAACTACGTGTACACTTCCGGCAACGGGGGCAAGCCCTTCCGCCGCTTTAAGGCCGATAAGCCCCGCACCTACTATCACAACTTTTGCATTCGGGCTGATAAGTTTTTCTATACCGAGCGCACTGTCATACTTTAAGAAAGTAAACACATTGCTCTGGTCACCAAGACCGTCTATCGGCGGAACAAAAGGCGAAGAACCTGTTGCTAGAAGCAGCTTGTCATATTCTACGCTTTTTCCGCTTTCCAGAGTGACTGTTTTTTTCTTAGGGTCGATAGCTGTTGCTTTTACGCCGAAAATGGTATCAACGTTGTTTTTTTCGTAAAAATCCTTTTTGCGGTATACCATGTTTTCAGGAGTTACTTTACCTGCAAGGTAATATGATATTAAAGGACGTGAATAAACGTGATGTGTTTCGTCTGAAATAACGGTTATAGAACCTTTAGCGTCATTTTTGCGTATTCCTTCTATGCAGCCGACAGCAGCGGCAGAGTTTCCTATGATAACGTATTTCACTACTCTTCACCCCTGTCTTCATATTTAAGCGCATTGTTTGGGCAGTGTTTCACGCATTCGGGTTCGCCAAGCTCAGCACAAAGGTCACACTTTGCTGCAACTTTTTTATGGCCTTCGTCACGCACTATGGCGCCAAAGGGGCACGCAAGCACACATGTCCAGCAGCCTACGCACCTGTCGGTCTCGTTGGTAACAAGCCCAGTCTCCGGGTCTTTGCTCATTGCTCCGGTTATGCATGCCGATACGCACTTGGGGTCGTCACAATGCCTGCACTGCAGTGCAAAGTTGATTTTCTCCCCAGTTTCTATGTGCATGCGCTCTACCGGTGTGTGCTCTTCAAAATTATGAGCCTTTATAATATCTTTAGTGACTGAATGCGACGTTCTGCAATATACTTTGCAAAGTCCGCAACCAAGGCACCATTTTTCATCTGCGTAAACTTTTTTCATGGTTATGACTGTTCCTTTCCTGCTTCCGGCGAAATTCTCTGTAATATATATAATAAATCGCCTTATATAAATCTGATAAACAAATCGAAGTTTCTATTCTCCGGCGTGCATGATACCGAGTATCTCGAGTTCTTTATCAGTAAGCCCGATGCCGCGCAGCATCAGTCTGTTTCCTCTAAGGCTCTCGATAGCATTTATACCCATACCGCCCAGCATCTCTTCTATCTCATGCTTCCAGCCGGTAATGAGATTAACAAGCCTCTGATATGCGATATCCGGGTTTAGCCGCTTTACAAGGTCGTCACGCTGTGTCGCTATGCCCCAGTTGCATTTGCCTGTATAGCAGTTCTGGCACATATGGCAGCCAATGGCTATAAGTGCAGAAGAAGCAATGTAACATGCGTCCGCACCGAGTGCGATGGCTTTTACAATGTCGGCACTGTTTCTTATGCTTCCGCCGACAACCAGTGAAACGTCGTTTCTTATGCTTTCTTCCCTCAGCCTCTGGTCTACAGCAGCAAGCGCAAGCTCTATAGGTATGCCGACGTTGTCACGCACACGTGAAGGTGCAGCGCCTGTGCCGCCCCTGAAGCCGTCTATGGTGATTATATCCGCTCCGGCTCTTGCTATGCCCGAAGCTATAGCAGGCGCATTGTGTACAGCGGCTATTTTAACCGAAACTGGTTTTGTATATCCGGTCGCTTCTTTCAGCGAGTAAATAAGCTGTCGCAAGTCTTCTATAGAATATATATCGTGGTGCGGAGCAGGCGAAATAGCATCGCTGCCCTGAGGTATCATCCTTGCTTTGCTGACCGCTTCACCGACCTTTTCACCCGGCAGGTGTCCGCCTATACCCGGCTTAGCACCCTGGCCAATTTTTATCTCAAGCATTGCGCCGGCGTTTAGGTATTCCGGATGAACGCCGAACCTGCCCGAAGCTATCTGTACGATAGTGTTTGGTCCGTATTTATAGAACTCCTGAGCAAGACCGCCCTCGCCGGTGTTATACATTATCCCAAGCTCAGTTGCCGCCCTTGCCAACGCTTCATGTGCGTTCTTAGATATAGAGCCGAACGACATAGCAGAGAACATTAACGGAACGCTGAGTTTGATTTGCGGCGGCATCTTTGTTTTAAGGTTGCCTTTCTCATCAAACTCAAGCTTTTCAGGTTTCCTACCCAGTATGACGCTAGTTTCCATTGGTTCACGCAGAGGGTCTATAGAAGGATTGGTGACCTGCGAAGCGTTTATCAGCATCTTATCCCAATACACAGGATAAGGTTTCGTGTTTCCCATACCAGAAAGAAGTACCGCGCCTGATTCTGCCTGTTTGTAAACTTCTCTTATTGCAGCGCTTGTCCAGTTTGCGTTTGGTTTAAACTCTAAATCGTTGACCTTTATCTTTAGCGCGCGTGTCGGACAGAGCGCAACACACCTATGGCAGTTGACGCATTTAGACTCGTCTGCAATCATTTTATCAAGATCGGTATCAAGCCGGTGTACTTCATTGGCACACTGCTTTGCACATACCTCGCACTTTATACATCTATTTTCATCTCTTTCGACCAGATAATCCGGCCATCCAAGCTGTAAACTCATTTAGCATCCTCCACTAGTCCTATGATGGGTTCTCCGCCGCTCGGAGACCAAACCCTGTCGGGGTCTGGGCAAATTATCCTTATTGCGGCTTCTTCGCTTGCGACATACAGATTATCGCCCTTTTCAGCTGCAACAAGCGGCCTTAGCTTTATTCTGTCATTGAGTGCAAGCATGCCGCCCTCGAACCCAAGGATAATGGAGAAAGGCCCGTTGATTAGCGCAGAGGAATATACAGCTCTTATAGCTTCATACTTCTTCTTTTCCTCTTCGCTCTTAAGCTCTATCTCTCTCCAGAACGGAGTTGCCATTATGTCTACGGCCTGCCTTAAAGTAAGCCCGTGTTTTCTAAGGAGCAGGTCGAATATATACGTTATTACTTCAGTATCGGTTTGCAGCGTACAGTTATAGCCATACATCTCTACAAACCGCCTGTTTGCGTCGTACGAAGATATCTCGCCGTTGTGCACTATGGACCAGTTGAGCAGAGTGAACGGATGAGCGCCGCCCCACCAGCCGGGAGTGTTTGTCGGGAACCTGCCGTGAGAAGTCCACAGGTATGCATCGTATGTTTCAAGCATATAGAACCTGCCGATATCTTCCGGATAACCGACGCCTTTGAAAGCGCCCATATTCTTGCCGGAAGAAAAGACATATGAGCCTTCGTACTCTCTGTTTATCCTGAACACGCACCTCGATACGTATTCGCTCTCGTCAAGTTCGCTTTCCTGAAGCTTGAATCTTTTAGGCGTTACAAAATAGCGCCATATAAGCGGTGAATCTTCAATACCTTTTGTTTTGCGTGTGGGTATCTTGCCGGCGTTTTCTATATCGAAATGCCGATTAATGAAATCTTCGCTCTGCGCTTTGGCTGTAAGGTTGTCATAAAAAATGTGCAGTGCATACAGCTCTGCATAGTGCGGGTATATTCCATATGCAGCAAATCCTCCTCCAAGGCCGTTGCTCCTGTCTCGCATAAGCTCTATGGATGTTATTATTGTTTCTCCTGAAAAACGCTTGCCTTTGCGGTTAAGTATACCGCTTATGGCACAGCCGGACGGTATTCTTATTTGTCCCTCTTTTTTCATTTATTATCCCCCTTGGATACAAAGCAGCGCTAGGCTGCAAACTTCTTTGTACTTATAAAAAACAAGACGCCAATAGCCCTTAGACCTCATTATCCGCTGTACACAGATTATTACGGAGGGCATATGAAACGCCATTGTTTCGTCTTCTATTATAATAAGGAAAATGAAAATCCTTACTAGTCCTGCCATTATACTACCTGATTTTGAAAAAATCAATAGAAAACAGTCAATTAATGAAATATCTAGACTAAGTAATTGCATAAAAGATATTCAGAGTTTAAAATTTGACAAAAAGGTGAAGAAAAATGAAACATTTATTAACAAAACCTGCATTTTCCCGTTATATGGAGGTGTTGAGCCGGGAAAATGCAGGCCAGACTGCAATATCGTGCAGTAATTCAGCCGTATTTAGTAATATTCTTTAAGCAGTTTTGAGCCAAGATCATATTTTTTCTGATCAGAAATGTTGTACTCGCGCCAGTTTCGATTTTTAAAATTTTCTTTGTATTCCGAAAGAGACCGGGTTCTGTCGTTGTCGTATCTGTATTCAAAATATATTTCAAAGCTCTTTAGTTCTTCGTCGCTGAAGTCCTCTTGATTTTCAACGAAAAAGCTGTAGACGACCCGGCTGGCATCGGCGCTTTGGTGTTCAAAATCTGAAAAATCAAGCTCACCGCTTTCTTGGAAATATTCGATGTTAGATCTTAGCGCAACTGCTTCTGTGTTCAAAAAGCTGACCGCTGCAAAGAATGCGGTCGAAAAGTATACTGCAAGCTTTAAAAAAGGCATATCTACGATAAATATCTTTACCATCAGCCCGACTATAAGCACCACCTCGTACGCAAGCAGTATGTATACGAGCAGCCTACTGGCAGTAAGACCGAACTCGCCTTGATAAAGGCTCATCTTGTAAGCCGCCGAAGCGAGCAGGTATATATTGAGCGCGTTGAAATAAGTAAGCAACACCTTTACTGCTTTTATTGCTCCCGGGCTGCCCTTCTTCGAAAAGAACACGCACGCCAGAATTATCGCAAAGTTGAGAGAAGAGAGCACCACCAGCTGGAAATATCCTTCCCTTGCATACTGAGCAGGTGAAGAGTCTGCGGGCAGGTCGGACGTTGCTCCGATAAAAAGGTATTGGAACTGCACGACGGCAAAGAAGGTAAAGAGCGCCGCCAGAGCAATTGTTATCGTCAGTATGATGGTAATGACTGCAGGAAGCTCCTTCTTGCTTGAAACGCTTTTTTCGTTTGTCTTTCTGGCAGTGATAAGAAAGAAGAACCCGAAAATCACCATTGCCAGAAAGGATGCGAGTATCGTTTTGAGCACGAACATGCCGATGCTGGTGTCTCCGAATATGTTTGCCAGTTTTATACGGAACATCTCATCAGCGCTTAGCATGATGGGAATGATTATAATAAGCAGTCCGGCAGTGATGCCGATGCCGATGAGTATATGCACGAACTGTTTTTTTCTAGCGTTGTCCTGCCGCTTCAGAGAAGCCAGAGCAACGATTATTTCATGCACAAAGCCTATAGAGCACACACCCCGGAAAAGTATCGTTTTAAGCTCTGAGGTGTATTTTTGTTTTGATGAGTAGACTGTTATAAGTACATAAAGTACGGGAAGAAGCAGCGCTGCTATTACGATATAGCCCGGAAAGCTGCAGCGCATAAACACCGAAGCTATCGAAAGAAAGCAAACCGAGAAAAAGATGAAGGGTTTGACCGACAGATTACCGTCCCTGTGCATTATATAGCCGGTAGCTGCCAGAAGTATTATATAGAAAATAAAAAGATTGAGCTTCAGCCTGTATTCAACTACGAAGAAAGAAAAAGCGGCTCCTATAAGTATTGCAAGCCATATAGCGATCACGGTGTTTTTTCTGTCCTTGAAATATCCTGTCATGTTTTTTCTGACAGCCGCCTGCATAAGCGGTTCATATTGCTGAGCCGGAGGATAAGGGGTATAGTTCGGCCCCCCTGCTGGATGTCCGGTGTTTTGTTCGCTCATAAGAATAGCCTCCTTTAAAAGAAAGTAGTTATTTTTGTCTAAGTATATAATATGAATTATTTTATGTCAATATAAAATTATCGAATAACGATATATAATTTATCTAAAAGGATAAAAAAAGAGCTCTTACGAGCTCTATGGTTAATTTTCAGCCTTCCAAATCTGCAAAAGCCTTTGCTATCCTCTCAGAGGCTTCTTCTATTACATGTCTTGGAGAGGGGATGCACATTCGCTGAAAGCCTTTGCCGCCCTCGCCGAAACGAAATCCGTCCTGCAGCAGCACATTTGCTTCGCTGTATATCCGCCGGTGGACCTCCTTGTCGCTTATGCCGTAACCTGTAAAATCCATCCATATAATATATGTGCCCTCGGGAATACGCATTTTGACTTTAGGCATGCGTTTGTTTAAAAAATCTTTGATATAATAAAGAGTATCATCCAGATAAACTTTAAGCTCTTCCAGCCACTGTTCGCTCTCGTTATATGCGGCAATAAGTGCAGATATGGCAAACGGCGTAGGTTCGCTGTGTCCACGTTCATTTTTATATTTTTTCCGCAGCGTCTCATCCTTTATGATTATATTTGAGCAGTGCAGCCCCGCTGTGTTGAAGGTTTTGTTTATTCCGGTACAGGTGATGATATGTTCATTTTCGCTAACGAGCGCAGCCATAGAATAAAAATCTTGGTTGCAGCGTATGATATCAGAGTGTATTTCGTCCGATACTATTAATACGTCGTTTGCCCTGCAAATGTCAGATAGTTGTCTGAGTTCATCTTGAGTGAAAACTCGTCCTGTAGGGTTGTGCGGACTGCAAAGGAAAAACAGCTTTGTGTTGTCTTGCTTCGCTTTTTCTTCGAAATCTTCAAAGTCTATCGTGTAATAGCCGTCGTTGTTTACTAATGCATTGTTAAGCAGCGCTCTGCCGTTGTTCAAAACTGCATCAGTAAAGGGTGGGTAGACCGGCTGCTGGACAATAACTGCGTCGCCAGGGCTGGTGAACGCACGAATAGATAAATAAAGAGCGTTTACCGTTCCGCATGTATAGACGATCTGCTCTTTTTCGACGCTCCAGTCATACCGCCTTTTGAACCATCCTGTCACTGCATCGTAATACTCGTCAGGTATTATGGAATATCCGAATATTCTGTGGTCTGCAGTTCTGTGCAGTGCCTTGAGTATCTGGGGTGAGCATGCTATATCCATGTCAGCAACGTAAAGGGGAATAGTATCGTCGTCATATCTTTCCGTCAGTCCATAGTCTATAAGCTGCTGTCTGGCGTCCCACTTTGATGAGAACGTCCCTTTTCTGTTAACAGTTTCGTCGAAATTATATTTTATCATATGCTTTTGAGGCAACCTCCAGTTTTTCTATAGCTTCCTTCTTGCCAATAACAATAAGCGAATCATTATCTTCAATGATGTCTGTGCCCATAGGAGAGGTGTTCATTTCGCCGTTCTGGTGACGGATGGCAATAACGTTGACGCCGTATTGTTGTCTAAAATCGAGGTCGATAAGACTCTTGCCTCTCCACGATTCAATAGAAACAATATCGATTATCCGCAGGTCTCCAGCAATCTCCGTATAGTCGAGCACATTTGATGAGGAAAGGTTGTGTGCCACCCTTATGCCCATGTCACGCTCCGGGAAGACGACCTTGTCTGCGCCAGTCTTATAAAGCACTTTACCGTGCAGCTCACTCTGTGCCTTTGCAAGAACATACCTGACTCCAAGCTCCTTGCATAGCATAGTAACAAGTATGCTCGCCTGAAGGTTTCCGCCGATTGAGATCACGGCCACGTCGAAGTTATCGATACCCAGCGCCTTTAGCGCTTTTTCGTCGGTCGAGTCGGCCTGTACGGCGTGAGTAACATACGGGGCAATCTCTGCGATTATGCTCTCATCCGTGTCTACAGCAAGAACGTCTTTGCCAAGGCTGGCAAGGCATGTTGCAATGCTTCTTCCGAAACGCCCTATACCTATAACTACATATTGTTTATTGTTCATAAATGACCATTCCTTTCCTTCATGCAGACAAATCACCGGGGTTTGCTTAATATCGTGTGCAAAAGCGGCTATGGATTTGTTAAATACTTTATCCTACCATTATCCTTTCTTCTGGATACCGCAGTTTTGCTTCTTGTCCGTTTGCCCTGTTTGCAAGAGCAAGCGTCAGCGTCATCAGGCCGACACGCCCTGCGAACATAGAGCACATAATTATTATCCTGCTTCCGGCACTTAGCATAGGCGTTATGCCCGACGAAAGCCCGACCGTTCCAAAAGCAGAGAATGCTTCAAAGAATATATTGTCGAAGGTGAACAAACCGCCGTTTGTACCCTCAATAACTACTAAAGCGAAAAATGTAAAAAATATAAAGGCTAGTCCCAAAGTGGCAATTGTTATCGCACGCTTGAGAGTGTCCTGCGCTATTCGCCTGTCCATCAGTCGTACGTCTTTTTTACCCCTTATACCGGAGAGCGCAAACAACAAAAGTACTGCTATCGTTGTCGTTTTCACACCGCCGCCTGTGCCGGCCGGGGAAGCGCCTATGAACATAAGCAGCATAGTTACGAGTTTGGTTGCTGGCATCATAGAGTTCTGATCCATCGTCGCAAAGCCTGCTGTCCTTGGGGTCACAGCCTGGAATAGACCGCTCAACACCTTAGAACCAGCAGAAAGCTCGCTGCTGCCAAGCGTGTCCGGGTTTGTAAGTTCCAGTGGGAATACGACAGCTATACCAAAAACTATAAGGACAGCCGTTATTATAAGAACGAATTTAGTATAGCGTGAGATCTTGAGTTTTTGTTTTATCCGTTTAAAATCGAAAACGTCGCACACGACCACGAAGCCAAGGCCGCCTACTATTATAAGAGCGATAGTGGTAAGAACGACAACGGCGTCCCCGGAGAAGCTTGTTATGCTGGAAAACTCGCCGAAGTACTGACCGAAGATGTCAAAACCTGCGTTGCAAAAAGCAGATATTGAATGGAACAGACTGATATACAGCCCCTTAGCACCGAAAAGCGGTACGAACCGGGTGGCGAAAATAAGCGCACCTGCAAGCTCTGTTGTGAAAGTAACTATCAATATTTTCTGTATCATGCTGAGCAGACCGGAAAGGTGAAGCTCGTTGAGCGATTCTTTTATTATCATGCGCTCGGAAAGCGTGATGCGCCGCCCGACAAGCATGAAAACAAACGATGTTATTGTCATGAACCCAAGGCCGCCCACTTGTATGAGCAGCAAGATAACTATCTGCCCGAACAGCGTAAAAGCCGTGCTGGTGTCAACTACGACAAGGCCGGTAACGCATACGGCGGAAGTTGCGGTGAATGCTGCATCAAGAAAGCCGATGTGATGCTCGGGTTTTGTTGCGATAGGAAGAGACAGAAGAACAGCGCCGATTATTATAAGCGATAAAAATCCGGCGATGATAACCTGTGTTGGATGAAGTTTCTTTAAAAACTTTTTTCTGCTTAGACTTCTCTCCAAATCAAAATCTCCTAATCTATCAGATTATAGCAGACAAATGCCTTTTTTTCAACGATACGACTGCTTATAAGCGCAGCCTGATTTCTTCGAAATATAAATTTTAGCAGGTCTGCATGGGCGCAGTATGCGCAGCTTTCGGCAAGCGTCTTTGCGCCATGGTCAAGTAATAGGTATAAAACGCGGTTTTCTTTTGTCGAACGCACAAACATACTTGAAACCTGTGTTTTTCAGATATTCCAGCGTTTCCAGTGCGGCAAAGCCTACACTGCTGGCGGTGTGTGCATCTGAACCTATTGTTATTATTTCTCCGCCTAGCTCGAAATAGCGCTCTATAATGGGCTTTTCAGGTGTGTAATCGCCCGTCCGGACAAGTCCGCTGGTGTTCACTTCAAGGCCTTTTGATTTTTCGACCAGTTTTTTTAGTATGGTATCGACGATGTCGGTATAGTCGCTATACTTAAAAAGCTTCTCTTCGTGCGGACAGTATTTACCTATATATCCAAGGTGACCAAGCACATCGAAAACATCGACTGCTTCAAGGCACCGTACAGACAGTCTGGCATACTCGTCAAAAGCGGCTTTTTTGCTGTAGTCGTTCCACAGAGCGGGGAAATAAGGGTCGTATCCGAACACGACGTGCACAGAACCTACAATGCAATCTAGTTCCTGACCAGCAAACAACTGCGCATATCTGTGAAAGCTCTGCGGTTCGATACCGGCCTCTATGCCCTTTCTTATGTTTATGGACGGGAATACTGCAACGGTCTTTTCAAACTGTTCCCGGTAATCGTCGAAATCGACCATATATTCACCTTTCGGAAAATCGAAGTCGATATGGTCAGTAAAGCATATCTCGCTAAGACCCTTTTCGAATGCAGCCTTTGCCATTTGCATCATACTTATACTGCAGTCTGTGGAAAGCCCGGTGTGTATGTGATAATCGATCATAATGTTCCTTTCTTACAATCAGCCCGAAACAATATCGTGCAGCTGGTCGTCACTAAGCTTATAGGCGCCGCCCAGTGTTTTTGCGTTTATAAGCATCTTGGCGTAGTTTTCCAAAAGGTCTGCCTTTGCGAAAGCAGAAGGCATATCCTGTCCTAGCACCATTGTTCCGTGGCTTTCCAGAACTATTGCGATGTGCCCCTCTTCTATGCAGGCTGAAACAGCTTCGTGAAATTTGGGGAAGCCGGGCGTTTTATATTCAACATAGCCGACTTCGCCCAGATGAAAGTGTGCAAACGGTGCATACTTTGTGTCGATAGGCTGTCTGGCAAGCGCAAATGAGTTGGCATAAGGGCTGTGCATATGAATGACTGCGCCCGTGCTCGGGCTTTTTTGGTATGCTGCAATATGCATAGGCGCTTCGGTAGACGGCTGCCCTCCGCCAATCACCCTTCCGGACATATCCATTGTGACAAGGTCTTTCGGGCAAAGAATGTCTTTGCCTATGCCGGATGGGGTAATAATCACCGTATCATCGTCCGTGCGAATGGATATATTGCCGTCTATGCCGGGAAGAAGCCCACGGTCATAAAGCTTTCTGCAATATTCTATAAGCGTTTTCTTCAAGTTTCTATGGTTCATCTTCTTTTCCATGTCTTTCTTATAACGGCTTTTACAAGTTTTGTCAACTCGCTTACCGGAATTATTGCGAAGGATGCCGCCGCAACCATCAACCATTGCTCGGCGTTGAGAGGCACAGTCTTAAAGAAAACACCAACAGACGGCACCAGCACGACTATAATCGCAAGCGCTGCAGAAAATATGAACGCAAGATGCATCCACTTATTCTTAAAGAAGCTGCGGAGTATAGATTGCTGCGAAGAGCGTATGTTAAAAACGTGGAATAGCTGAACAAGGCCAAGTGTAACGAAAGCCATCGTCATGGACACTTCCGGACTGCCGAACTTCCACAGAGAGAAGAAGTATATCCCCAGTGTCAGCGCAGCCATCACACTTCCAAAGGAAAGCAGTCCGAAAGCCATGCCGCCCGAAAAGAAGCCCTTGCTTGAATCACGTGGAGGCTGCTTCATGATTCCTTCCGGTGCAGGCTCCATACCAAGAGCAAGCGCAGGGAAGGTGTCTGTAACAAGATTTACCCACAGTATCTGTACTGGCTGTAGGATGGCCACGCCCAGCATAGTGCCGATAAACAGCACAAGCACCTCTGAAAGATTGGCCGAGAGAAGGAACTGTACAGCTTTTTTGATATTTCGGTATATACGCCTTCCTTCCTTCACTGCCTTGACAATAGTCGCAAAGTTATCATCCGTCAGCACCATGTCGGCGGCGTTCTTGGAGACTTCTGTGCCCGTGATGCCCATGCCGACTCCTATGTCCGCAGTTTTAAGCGCAGGTGCGTCGTTTACCCCGTCGCCCGTCATGGCAACGATATTACCCTGCTGCTGGAACATATCGACTATGCGCACCTTATGTTCTGGCGCTACCCGTGCATAGACACATATGGCGTTTATGTTTTTGTATAGTTCTTGGTCGTCCATTTTATCGAGCTCTGAGCCTGTTATTGCCTTTTTGTTTTCGGTTAGTATGCCAAGCTGCTGCGCTATGGCAACGGCGGTTGTTTTATGGTCGCCGGTTATCATCACAGGCATCATACCTGCGCTCCTGCATTCGTCCACAGCAAGCTTTACTTCCTGCCTTGGAGGGTCCATCATTCCGGCAAGGCCTATGAAAACAAGGTCTTCCTCCAGCCTGTCCGGCGAAGAAGGCACGTTGCCGAGCGGCTTATAAGCTGCTGCAAGAACACGCAGCGCCTTTGAAGCGAACTGTTCGTTCTGTTTAAGTATGCTGTTCTTTTTTAATTCACCCAGCTTTTCGATTTTGCCGCCGGTGCTTATTCTGGTACATCGTGCTAAAAGCTCGTCGGGAGCGCCCTTTACGAAAAGTACAGGATTCGATTCCCCGTTGACAGTGCTCATCAGCTTTCTCTGCGAGTCGAACGGTATCTCAAACACCCTCGGCAGGGATGTAAGCGTTTTCTCCTTGTCTATATTGTTAGCTGCGAACTTATAAAGCGCAGTCTCTGTTGGGTCTCCAAGCAGTTTTGCGCTGCCGTCTTCCTGAGCTTCCCGTGAGTCGTTACACAAAAGGAACGCCCGGCATAACAAATCGAGCTCTTCAGCCTTGCTTTCGCTGCCAGTCTGGAATTCTTCATCGTTATAGAAGCTGTGCAGAACGCTCATCCGGTTCTGAGTCAGCGTTCCGGTCTTGTCAGAGCATATCACGTTGGTGCAGCCAAGTGTTTCTACCGCAGGAAGCTTCCTTATTATTGCCCCGTTTTTCGACATTTTCTGCACGCCTATCGTAAGCTGAAGCGTGACAACGGTTGCAAGCCCTTCGGGGATCGCCGCAACTGCAAGGCTGACGGCAACGAGGAACATATAAAGAAGGTCTTTTCCGGTCAGCCAGCCGATGGTGAAAACAATGGCTGCTACTATTAAAACTGCTATAGAGAGGATTTTTGAGAGCGAGTTCATGCGCTTTTGCAGCGGCGTTTCGCCCTGCTTGGCAGCGCTGAGAGCCTTGGCAATGCCACCAATCTGCGTGTCCATGCTGGTGGCGATTACGATACCACTTGCTCTGCCGTATGTAACGCTGGTGCCCGAATATGCCATATTTTTTCTCTCCGCAAGCGGCGTGTCCTGCGGCAGCAGAAGATTCTTGTCCTTTTCCACCGGCACGGATTCTCCAGTAAGTGCAGATTCGTCTATCTTAAGCGAAGCGGTCGAAACAAGGCGCATATCCGCAGGCACAAAATCGCCCGCCTCAAGCATAACCAAATCTCCGACGACCAGGCTGGAAGCGGCGACAGACATCATCTCACCGTCCCGTATTACGTTACCATTTGGTGCGGACATCTTCTTGAGCGCATCAAGGGCGGCCTCGGCTTTAGATTCCTGGATGGTGCCCATCACAGCGTTGAGTATGATAACTGCAAATATTATAATAGCGTCAGACGGCCCTTCGCCGACAATAGCGCTTACTATTCCGGCGACAAGAAGAACTATTATCATAAGGTTCTTAAACTGGCTTATAATAATTGAAAAAAGGGTTTTTTTATGTCCTTCCGCCAGCTTGTTTTCACCGTTTTCCGCCAGCCTTTTTTCTGCATCGGCCTGCGAAAGCCCTTCTTTGGCAGTCGAAAAACTGTTGTAAACCTGTTTTAATTCCTGGCTGTGAGGTGTCCTCGTTTCCTGCATATACATTTTCTCCAAACTGACTGCTAGAAATTTCTTCCTTAATATAATATACGATAACTAATTTTAAATGACCGGCAATTGGGTGTCAAGAAAAGACTGCCAGCATACTGAATTTAATCTGAAATGCGGGACGATGCAATATTCGTTGTTGCGAAAAACGCGGATTCGTCGTATAATGTACAATCTTGACGGCTATACCAGTGGGTACGATAGTTGTTGACAACGTTTAGCGACTTAAATATAATGTATCTGTCTGACTATACAAATTCGGCCGCTTGTCGGCTTATAATAGAAAGAGGAAATACTCATGAAGATGACTTTTCAGCCAAAGAAGAGGCAGCGCAAGAAAGAACACGGCTTCAGAAAAAGAATGAAGACAAGAGCAGGAAGGAACGTTTTAAAGCGTAGACGCTCCAGAGGAAGAAAGCAGCTTTCTGCATAAAGGTAATAATTAGCCGGCTGTGATCGGCATTTTTGCCTGTTTACCGGGTTCCCTGGCAAAGCTCTGGCTTAGTTGGGGGTTGTAGATGGAAGGTATTTTGAGGAGTGAATATTCGCTTAGGCGCAACAAAGAGTTTCGGTACGTATACAGAAGAGGCAAATCTGTTTCCGACAAGTATTTTGTGCTTATATATGTCAACACCAAAACACCTCATCTAAAGGTGGGTTTTTCGGTATCGAAAAAAGTCGGCAATGCCGTGCTTCGGAACCTGATTAAAAGACGTATGAGAGAAGCGTTCTTTTCAATGCTAAGTGATGTTTCGCAAAAAAGTCTGATGGTGTTTATCCCAAGGCAGGGTGCGCAAAGCCTAAGCTACCGGGAGATACTGTCGTCCATGAAACGGCTGCTCAAAAGAGCGGGACTTTTGGAGAACGTAAAATGAAACATGTGCTCAAGGCGATAATCTGGTTCTACCAAAAGGCGATTTCACCTTACACGAGAAGCTCGTGTCGGTTTACACCGACATGTTCGGAATATGCTATACAGGCTCTGGAGAAGCACGGTGCTCTTAAAGGCACGGCGCTTAGCGTCTGGAGGGTGCTTCGATGCAACCCTTTCGGAAAGGGCGGCTACGACCCTGTTCCATAAGTATGTTCCTTTTTAGCGGGATTCTTTCCAAGGCCGGTAAATGAGCTTGAAAAAAGAACCGCTTAAGAAACGGAGGAGTAATTATTGGAATTTCTAAGTAATAATTTTATTTCAGAATTCTTTGTCATCGTATTAAAATGGGTTTTCAGTTTTGTTCAGAACTATTCTGTGGCCATTATAATCGTAACGATTGCGATAAGGGTTCTCATACTGCCGCTCGACCTGCGGCAGAAAAAGAGTACGAGAAAGATGGCGCTGATTCAGCCAAAGCTCGAATCACTCAAGAAAAGATATGCAAACAATCCGCAGCAGCTTCAGAAGAAACAAAAAGAACTGTATGCAAAAGAAGGTGTTAAGCCTCTTGCGGGATGTCTGCCGATGCTTATAACCATGCCTATATTCTTTGCTTTTTTTGGCGCCATGAGGGCGCTTGCGGCAGAGCAGACGGTGTCGTTCATACTCAACGCCCAGAACATGGGGGCAGCGGCTTACGATCTTCCGAGCTGGCTTTGGGTGCATAACTTCTGGCAGCCGGATTCCGGTCTTTCAGACATACTGCCGGCAGGGCAGAAGTTTGTGGAATTCCTGCAGCAAAACTCTTCATATATTAACCCGCAGTCGTTGCATATGCTTCAGAATACCGGGCTTGTAAGCTTTGATGCCACGGCGGGACTTCAGGCAACGTCAGTATATGACGGGCTGGTTGCTAATATACTCAACGCCAACAGCCTGTCTGGCTTTAAAAACGGATGGTTCATACTCCCTATACTTGCCGGCGCAACGCTGTTCCTGCAGCAGAAGATTTCGATGGGGCAGAACCCAACGCAGCAGGGCGGACAGGGAAAGATAATGATGTATTTCTTCCCTCTATTCTCTATATACATTTGCGTGATATCAAACGCAGCGTTCTCAGTTTACTGGCTGTTTGCAAATATCTATGCACTGGCGCAGTTGCTCGTATTGAACCTCATTTACAAGAAACATGATGAGAAAGCCAAGGAAGGCTTAATCAAGGAGGAGAGCTAATTGGATTTTATAGAGTGCAAAGGCAAGACGGTCGATGAAGCTGTTTTCAGCGGCTTGCTGAAAATGGACCTGTCGATAGATGAAGTTAAAATAGAGATACTTGACGAGGGCGGCTCGCTTTTCAAAAGCGCAAAGGTAAGGCTGACTAAGAAACCCGAATCTTCCGTCGCAGAACACATTGCGGAATCTATAAGCAGCGACGATTCATACAAGGCAAAAGAGCATTCATACAAAGCAAAAGAGCATTCATCAAGGCAGAGCTATCAGAAAAGCCAAAGGCCGAGGCACGATTCAAGACCCCAGAAACAGACATACGAAAGGGATGTGGAAGTCGGAGAGCCTCAGAACGAAGCGGAAGCTTTTCTGCACGGCATATTCACCAGAGCGGGAATAAAGGTGGCGCTAAAATCTGATACCGAAGAAGGCATACTAAAGATAGACATGTCTGGAAGAAACATGGGCATGCTCATCGGCAGGCGTGGGGAGACTCTTGATGCACTGCAGTATTTGACCAGTCTCGTTCTCAACAACGGCAAGGAAGAGTACACAAAGGTTATGCTCGATACCGAAGACTACCGTAAAAAACGTGAGGATACGCTCAGAAGGCTGGCAAAACGCCTTGCGGACAAGGTTCAGAAATCCGGCAAGCGTGTTGTTCTTGAACCGATGAACCCATACGAGAGGCGTATACTGCACTCGACTCTTCAAGACTTTAAAGATGTATACACCTACAGTGAGGGAGAAGACCCATATAGAAGCGTGGTCGTATCTCTTAAAGACGAAGAATCTGAAGCGAGACAACAGGATAATAGCAGATAAAAAGAAATTATAAAACACCGCTTCATTGCAGGCGGTGTTTTTTTTATGTATATAGTGGTTTTTTTAATTATAACTATTTTCAATCATACTTATGATCTTAGCACACTTTGCCTTCATAGGCACATATATTATTCCATTGGTCGTTGTTAAGGAATCTGTGTCGTCAAAACCAACAGCATGATAGAAATCCTTAGCGTACGGTGAAGAGTTCACTGTAATATCTGTCTTTGGGACAACATCCGATAGAGCTTCACAAACCAGTCTTTTTGAAATTCCCTGCCGATGGAAGTTTTTGTGTACGAACAGCATACAGATATGACATTCGTTTTTCATCGCAATAACGCCTACTATGCCGGAGCCGGCGTTACACACCCAGAACTTAAGCTCACCTTTATTTATTCCATTTTGAATGTTTCCCTTTTCTATGAACTCAAGAAAAGTGTTTGTGCCCTCGTCCGAATAGTCTGGTGACTCGAACCGCAGAAACACGCTTCGTATAAGCTCCAGAGTTTCTTCAAGCTCGTCCGGTCTCATACAGCGGACGTCATACATAGCTAAACCCCCATGGTTTTTTTAAACTCTTCAAGTATTTGCGAAAAAGTGCGCATGCAGTTTTCTATCGGGTCGCCGTCGATGAAATCAACTCCCGCTTTTTTAAGAAGCTCCAGCGGATAGTCGCTGCCGCCGCTCTTCAAGAATTCCTTATATGCCTCCAGCACGCCTTCTTTGCGCTGGTATATACCTGTTGCTATCATTACAGCGGCAGAAAACCCGGTAGCATACTTGTAAACGTAGAAAGCGTTGTAGAAATGAGGTATGCGTGCCCACTCAAGTGCGATAGTATCATCCGTGTTGATGCTGTCGCCATAGTAATCACGGTTGAGCTGCGCATACTTTTCTGAAAGAGTCTGCTGAGTTAGAGGCTGGCCGGATTCACACATTTCATGAGCAATCTTTTCGAACTGCGCAAACATCGTCTGCCTCAGCACGGTGGTGCGGAACTGGTCGAGATAATGGTTGAGCACATACTTTTTAAGGTTGCCGGAAGTGTTGTCAAGAAGGTGCATCGTCAGCAGTATCTCGTTTACTGTTGAAGCAACTTCGGCAACAAATATGGTATAGCCTGCTGTTGGATAAGGCTGGTTTTCCTCGGAATAGTATGAGTGCAGCGCATGCCCGAGCTCGTGTGCAATCGTGAACACGCTGTCAAGGTCGCTCCTGTGGTTTAGTAGAACATACGGATGAGTACCGTAAGGCCCCCAAGAATAAGCGCCGCTTGTTTTGCCTTCGCTTTCGAATACATCTATCCATCCTTCGCTTTTTGCACGCTGAAGCAGCCCCAAGTACTCTTCTCCCATCGGTTCAAGCGCTTCAATAACCATATCCACAGCCTGCTCGAAGGTGTACTTGTCGTCGGTGTCTTCTACCAGAGGTGTATATATATCATACATAGCGATATCTTCAAGGCCGAGTATCCTGCGCCTTGTGTCCACATATTCGTGCATAGTGCCAAGGTTGTCGTGGACGACGTTTAAAAGCTTTTCGTAAAGCGCCGGCGGCACATTGTCTGCAAATAACGCTTTTTCCAGCGAATTTTCATATCCTCTTACCTTAGCGTAGAAAACGTCTTTTTTAACGCTGGTGGAATAAGCGGCAGCTATGGTGTTTATGCTGCCGCGAAAGCTCTTATAAAAAGTCTCGTATGCGTCCTTGCGTACCTGTCTGTCCTTGTCCTGCATAAGCGCTATGAACTTAGCGTGGCTCAGTTCAACTTCTTCACCGCCCTTATTAACTGTGCCGAACTTTAAGTCCACATTGTTGAGCATCGTGAATATATCTTTTGCGCCAGAAGCAAAGTCTGCGCTCATAGAGAGTATTTTCTCTTCGCTTTCGCCAAGGACGTGCTTCTTTTTGCGTATTAGGTTCCTTATCATAAATGCATAGTCAGCAAGCGCTTTTTCTTCTTTAATGAAACCTTCAAGAGTGGTTTTGGTTTCTTTAAGCAAAGTCGGTGCAACGAAGGAAGCTTCTCCTGAAACCGCAACGTAGAGCGACATAGCCCTGTCCGTCATAGCCTGATACTTAGAGTTCGAGTTGTCTTCGTCACGGCGCATTTTGGCATATACAAAAAGGCGCTCGCACAACAGCGACGCTTCATCCAGTTTTTTGAGTGCCGCTGCAAGGCTGGCTGCACTGCTTGTCAGCCCTTTTTTTAATCCGCTCAGCGTTGGCATGATGCCCTGAAGCTTTTTAAAATCTTCTTCCCATGCTTCGTCGGTTTTGTATATGTCCTCAAGACGCCATTTATACTTCTGTTCAATTTTGTTTCTTTTCATTATTCCTCCGGTTTTACTGATAATAATATTCATTTATCTGGTTCTAATGTCTTTCCCCATAAATTCAATTTTTGCTGATGTGTTTTTATCAAGTATTCTAGATGCGATCCTCTTTCCATATCTTTCTTCTAGCTCATCGTAATTTAGATTTGTAACGATAATAGTGTGAAGACCTTCTGAAGTCCTTTCGTTTATCAAATCAAAAAAATACTCTATTGTTACGTTTCGGGTCATTGGTTCCGTTCCCACGTCGTCGATTACAAGAAGCGGAACCTCGAATATCGGTGTAAGGTCTACCGGCTCGCCCAGCCTGTCGCCGTGGAACAGCGAAAACAAACGGTATGCTGTATAAAATGCTGCCATATGCCCATGTTCGATAACTCGTCGCATAATACACTTTGAAATATAGGTTTTTCCTAGTCCTGTTGAACCAAAAAGAAGAAGCATTGGTTTACACTTTGGAAAATTATTAGCATATTTTTCTGTTAACTTTTTATATGATATCATATAGTCTTTCTGTGATTTTCCGTTATCTAAAGGGCTATCATCAAAGAGTTCTATATTAAACAATTCAAAGCTCACTTCTTTATCAGCTAATTTTGCATTATCAAGCTTGTCTTCAAGCATTCTTTTTTTAAAACAGGTGCACCTTCTTGTGTTGTCAAGCGTTCCGGTGTCTCGGCAGGCTTTGCAAGAATATATGGGATCGAGGTAGTCGGCAGGATAGCCGGCGCCCAAAAGCAGCAGGTTCTTTTTCTCCCTAAGATGCCGTATCTCTTCTATATCGGCGCTGCCGCCGTCGATAGCATGCGCTATCATGTTGAGCTGAAGCTCGTCTTTGCGGCTGTCTATCTGCTCTATCTCCGGTACTGCAGAGTAAACCTGACGCCGCCTTCTTTCAAGCTCCGCCTGGTTTTTGCGCCTTATTGCGCTATACTGTGTCAAAACATCCGATATGCTCAAAGTTCTTCTCCTTCGTCAGAAAACGGGTCAAAAGTAAGATGGTCATATTTACCGCGTGGTTTACTACTAGTAGCTGCAATGTTATTGTTAGTTGATTTTCGCTTTTGGGTTTCTTTCTGCGCCTGGGTAACTGTCTTTACGCCTTTTTCATGCCAGTTTTTAAGCAGCGTGTTAAGATAGCTCATCGGTTGTCCTGCAAGAGAGCTTATCTCTGCGGCAAGCAATATTGCGTTTGCGCTGATGCCCCACTGCTCGTTCCATGTTGAATACCTTCGCCTGAGCGCATCGCTGATGTGCATTTTCGTTACTCCGGCAGCGTCCAGAACAGCGGATATCTTTCCGTCCAGTTTGTGCTGTTTTTGTATATAGTCAGCAGCCTGAGCCGGCGTTTCTATACCGTTTTTGAACCAGTCAGTAAGCATATCGTCGATAAATTTTACCGGCATTCGTCCACGCTTTCCTGCCTGAGCCGCAGCCTTTTCTATAATATCCATATCATAGCCGAAAGCCGTCGTCCATTTCTGATATAAAGAGATATGCTCTGCACTGGGCTTTAGGTTGGTTTCGCCCATGGCGTTAAGTATCTTCTGTATGTGCTTCGTTATATTCTCTTTGACAGTTTTCGATTCGCTTATAGTCCTCGAAGTGGTTTTGCCCTCTTCCTTAAGATTATATAGGATGCTGTCAAGATATTTCATGCTGGGGTTGCGTGAAGAAGTGGTGTGTGAACACGCAGTTCGTATTGCACTCAGCGTGAATCCCCACTGCCTGGTCCACTTTTCGAACAGCTCCGTCTCATCTTTGGTTGCTCTGCGGTTCGTTATGCCAAGCTGCTCTAATATCTCGAGTATGCCAGATTCTTTCTGTTTGTCTTTCTCAATGCGCTTTTCTGCTTCTTCGACGCTGTTTATACCATCCTCGGCCCAGGTTTTTGCCACCCTGTCAAGATAGGTTATGGAGACACGACCTCCCTTTTTCTCAACGCAGTACCGGGCAAGCATCAGCACGACTTTTCTGGGAAGCAGGAAGATGGTAGTATAGTCGAGCAGCTTTATATAGTCTGCCGGTGAGAGCTGCCTGGAACCGAAAATACTCTGCAGCTCCTGAAAGAACTCGCTTTCGGAGTAAAGGTCGTCAACTTTATCAAGCTTCTTGAATATGCCGAATTCGAAGCAGAGTTCGCTTCCGTTTAATATTTTTACAAAGCCCTTCTTCTGCCAATATTCATACGCTTCGATGATATCGCTCTCCGGCATGCGCAGGTGTGCGCTGAAAACGCCAAGGTCTATTGCTTCATGGCTCTGCGAATACATGAGACCATAAAGATATGCAGCAACAAACCCTGCGGGTGCGCCCATGCTGTTTTGTATGAATTCATTGGGCACTATTGTGTTTTCAGGTTTGTTTTTCAGTTTGAGCTGCATTATAAAATGATACCTCCGTGAGTGTAACAATATAATACCATATACCGCCTCTGATTGGGATAGCGAAAATATATTTTTTTCGGCTTTTGCAACGCTTCTGCAATTGGGTTGAGATATGTAGTAAAAAGCAGGGGCTCTTGGGGCGTTTTTATTTAACAGTTGATACTAAAAGTTTTTTTTGTTATACTCTAGTGTGCGATTTTAATAAACGAAAGGTAAAGCGCCAGCATTGGCGTAACAGATAAATGAAAGAAAAGCTTGTAATTAGGGGCGGCAAACCGCTGACAGGAGAGGTTACCGTAAGCGGCGCAAAGAACGCAGCCGTTGCGATTATCCCTGCTGCAATACTCTGTGATGGTGAGTGCGATATTGAAAACCTTCCAGACATAGAAGACGTTAGGCTGCTTGACTATCTTTTGTGCCAAATGGGTGCAAAGACGAGCCTTAACGGAGATGCCATAAGCATAGATGCAAGCGGAGTGTCGTGCTATGCAGTTAACAACGATGCTGTAAAGCGTATGCGGGCATCATACTACCTTTTGGGAGCACTGCTGGGGCGCTTTGGCAAGGCAGAAGTAAGCCTGCCCGGCGGCTGCGCTATAGGACAGCGGCCGATAGACCAGCACATCAAGGGCTTCGAGGCGCTGGGCGCAGAAGTCAAAACCGAGTACGGAATGCTAAAAGCGTACGCACCGAACGGTCTTGTGGGAACTGATATATTCCTCGACATCGTTTCTGTAGGGGCGACTATCAACATAATGCTGGCTGCCGTAAAAGCTACGGGCAAAACTACTATTGTCAATGCAGCGAAAGAGCCGCACGTAGTAGACCTTGCCAACTTCCTTAACAGCATGGGAGCAAAGGTCAAAGGCGCGGGAACGGACATAATCCGCATAACAGGTATAGAAAAACTGCACGGATGTTTCTATTCAATAATCCCCGACCAGATAGAAACGGGCACGCTTATGATAGCGGCCGCAGCAACTAGGGGAGACCTTACTATAAAGAACGTGATACCGACTCATATGGAGGCGCTTTCAGCTAAACTAATGGAGATGGGCGTGAATGTGGAAGAGGGCGATGATTCCATACGTGTCACCTGTCCGCATCGGCCAAAGCACGTTACTATAAAAACACTGCCATACCCCGGGTTCCCTACCGACCTTCAGCAGCCTGCCACCGTGCTTTTGAGCACGGCAGACGGCGCAAGCATTATTATAGAGAACATTTTTGAATCAAGATTCAAGCATATAAACGAAATACGCCGTATGGGCGCCAACGTTTCGATAGACGGAAGAGTATGCGTCGTGGAAGGTGCAGAGAAGCTGACGGGTGCGCCTGTTAGAGCGACGGATCTTCGTGCAGGCGCTGCGCTTGTAGTAGCGGGCCTGATGGCAGACGGTGTAACAGAAATTTCGGGAGTCAGGTATATCGACCGTGGATACGACCATATAGAGAGCAAGTTAAAGAGCGTTGGAGCGGATATTCACCGTGAACAGATATCGGAGGAAGATGAGCTGGATTTGTTCTAGAGCGGATTAAAGCAGGAATATATAGCCGTAAGATTGTAAGGACGTTTTTGAACAAAGTGCATATTTTTTGTATAAACAATTGACAAAACCCTCAAATAGTGATAAATTCTATTTTGATTAAGTTACTGTATAAATGTTCGATGATTTTGCAAGGTGTTACAATTAAAGTATTATCCTTAAAAAGTTTTCAGTATGTTTTGCAAGGATTTAACGATTAATTTTTTTAGGAGGTACTTTTTTAATGGAAGGTACAGTAAAATGGTTTAATGCAGACAAGGGTTACGGATTTATTTGCGGAGAAGACGGAGTGGACGTATTCGCTCACTATTCAAAGATCGAATCTGACGGTTTCAAGACTCTTGAAGAAGGACAGAAGGTTTCCTTCGATGTAACACAGGGACAAAAAGGACCGCAGGCAGAGAACATTACGATTATTTAATCTGAATCTGAATGCAAAAAGCGCTCTAATACAGGGCGCTTTTTTAATATGATTTTATTATTTATGATAAGTTCTTCCAGAGACAATCATGAATGCACGGTATATCTGCTCGAGAAGCACGACCCTGAAAAGTTGGTGCGGCATGGTCATGTCAGAGAAAGACAGAATAAGGTCCGCCTTTTTCTTGAGACTTTCGTGAAGCCCGTGCGAGCCGCCGATAAAAAACGAAACGTCACCAGCGTCGGTTTTTTCACTTAACAGGCCGGCAAATTTTTCAGATGTCATACGCCTGCCTTCAGGCGACAGCGCAATCATATAGCCCTTACCTGCTAAGAGAAGCTCTTTGCTTTCTTCCATACACGCTTTTTGAATGTTTGCCGGGGAAGCGTTCTTTGACAGAGCATACTCACGCTTTTCTATTATATTAAGACTGCAGAAACTACCAAGGCGCTTTGAATATTCGCTCTGGGCCTGCTTTAAATACTCTTCTTTAAGTTTTCCTGTACAGATTATATTTACGTTTGGCATATCACTTTATATTGAACACGCCGGTAACCCTGTCTCTCAGCGCAAGCCCAAGGCTGATATCGCGCCCCGGTACGAATCCTTCGGAAACAAGAGCATCCGTCACCGTACGAAAAGCAAGCTGTGCGTTGTTGTTTTCCTGGCTCAAATGCCCAAGTAATATTGAAGATACTCCGGCCGCTGCAAGCCTTATAGCTGCCAGCGCCGCATCGTCGTTGGAAAGATGACCGTGCCTGGATTTTATACGCTGTTTTAGCTTGTGCGGATAAGAACCGCTTTGCAGCAGATCCATATCATGGTTAGATTCGAGAAGAACAAGGTCGCACGAATGTAGCCGGTGTTCTATTTTTTTGGGGAAGTGTCCAAGGTCTGTTGCAATTCCTACTTTTCGTGAACCGCAGGAAAGACAGTACCCGACGGGGTCTGCGGCATCGTGCGGCGTTTCGAACGGCTCGACCAGCAGGTCATCTATGAAGAAGTCGGTTTTAGATATCTTTCGCACGTTTGCAGGCTTTATTTTACCTATCTTTCCGTTTGACGCCTGCCATGTTACAGTGGTCGCATAGATAGGTATGTTATGCTTTCTTGAAAGTACGCCCGCTCCCTGGATATGGTCGGAGTGCTCGTGGGTGATGAGTATGGCCTTAAGCTCGTCGGTACTGACGCCGATGCTGAAAAGCGCCTCTTCTGTGCGTTTGCCGGAAACCCCGGCGTCAACAAGTATTTTTGTGCTTTGCGTGCTTATGAGTATGGCGTTTCCGGACGAGCCGGAGAACAGCGGGGTGATAGACAGAGCCATGTGCGTCTTCCTTTCGGTTTTCCTGGGTAATTATAACACAAAATCAAAAGCGCTGCCATGTTTGAATACGCTGGCTTAATATGTTATTATCCGTATAGGAATAAATTTTTTTCGGGATGGTATTATGGAAAAATCTTATGTACACATATATACAGGTGACGGTAAGGGTAAAACCACGGCTGCGGTCGGTCTTTCTGTTCGTGCTTTGGGCAGCGGCAAAAGCGTGAAGTTTGTGCAGTTCCTTAAAGGACGTCCTACTGGAGAGATGAACATATTGAAACAGATGGAGGGTGCCGAATTCTTTCAGGTGTCCGGCTGCAAAAAATTCTTCAATACAATGACAGACAATGAAAAGCAGGAAGTAAAAAAACAAACGCAGGATTTTCTTACAAAGATATTCGAATGGCTGGGCGAAACTGACCTGCTTGTGCTGGACGAAGCGCTCGGGGCGCTGTCTCTGGGGATAATCGAAGCAGAGCAGATAAAGCGTATAATAAACGAGCGCAGAGGTACGGAAGTGGCTTTGACAGGCAGGAACGCACCAGAAGAACTTGTCCGGCTTGCTGATGTCGTGACGGAGATGAAGGCGGTCAAACATTATTATGATAAGGGCGTAAAGGCAAGACGTGGAATAGAATATTAGCTTGGGAAAAGCGGTGTGGTGTATGATAATTTCAGGGTTATAGTCTCGTCCAATGAGCAATTGTATAAAGTGAGGAGAAGAGATTCTTTGTTTGCACTTAGAATGACATCTGAATTGCATAAGCATTACAATTGTCACCCCGCCCGCTGCTTAACAAGCGAAGTCGAAGGGCTTATCAATAATATAAGTATCAATTTTTCTTTCAAGAATAATGAACAAATTTAAAACACAGACAAAACAGCCTTTGACATTCGTGCGGATAGATATATAATAGTAAGTAGACTGAGACGATACGAAAGAAGGTACATTGATGGGAAACTCTATAAATGATATCCATATTGAAGATTTTCAGAATGTGGTTAACGATTTGCTTATGCGTAACCGCAGTATTCTTGATATCGTTTCAAAAATACAGACGAGTTCTGGTAGAGTCAACAGGAGCGTAATCAAAGCAGTGACCCAGTGCGGCTGCATAGAGATCGACGGCAAAAAACAGTCTTTTCCAGAAGAAGCCAGCATAGAAGAGCTCTCGAAGCTGTTATCCACACAGGTAAACGGCAAGCTGTGTGAAAACTGCCGCGCAACTGTTGAAAAGGAAATTGGCGGCGCACTGTTCTATCTGGCAGCGCTTTGCAACACTCTGGGTATCAGTCTTTATGACGTGATACTAAAAGAAAAAGAGGCGCTTAGCACCCTTGGAAGCTACAGCTTAAGATAACTATATTGCATTTATTGATACGGCGCTCGCATGGCCGTTTAAAAAACGATAAGCCCCTTATAACTGCAATGATAACCATGGTTAACATTTTTTTAAGATGTCAAAAATGTTATTGACATTCTTATTTATTTGTAGTATTATTGTAGACTGCGTTAGCAGAGTCAAAATTGGATAATTGTGTCCATTTTTGAAGGTGGTTATACGTGGATACAGGCAGACAAACCCTTATAGCAGTATGGTATAATGACGGATCTATGAAACGACATCAACATTGCGCTGTTGTCCCATGAAATAGAAAAAATTTAAGTTTAGCATAATAGGAGTGTGGTATTAAATCTATGGTGCACGAAGAAATAATCGGTAAGAGAAAGAGGATGAGCTTCTCCAGCATTGAAGAGGTTCTCGAGATGCCGGATCTTATAGAGATCCAGAAGAAATCCTACAGAAACTTTTTAGAGTTCGGGCTTCGTGAGGTACTAAATGATGTGTCTCCCATAACCGACTATTCGGAAAACCTGATATTAGAATTTATAGACTACTATCTTGATGACAATCCAAAATACGATGTTGAAGAGTGCAAAGAACGCGATGTAAACTTTGCGGCTCCGCTTAAAGTCGTCGTCCGGCTGATAAACAAAGAGACGGGTGAGATGAAGGAGCAGGAAGTTTTTATGGGTGATTTTCCGTTAATGACGGAAAAAGGCACATTCATCATCAACGGTGCAGAGCGTGTTATAGTCAGTCAGCTCGTAAGGAGTCCGGGTGTCTATTTCGGCTATTCGATAGACAAAATGGGCAAGAAGCTCTACAGCTCGCAGGTCATTCCCAACCGTGGTGCATGGCTGGAGTTCGAGACCGATTCAAACGATTGCTACTGGGTCCGTGTCGACAGAACACGTAAGCTCCCGATGACGGTGCTTGTTCGTGCAATGGGCTGCGGAACGAATCAGGAGATAGTTGATTTGTTTGGAGACGAAGAGTTCCTTGCGCCTACGTTTAAAAAAGACAGCGGGCAGAGCACTGAAGATGGTCTTATAGAGATATACAGAAGGCTTCGCCCGGGCGAGCCGCCGACTGTCGAGAGTGCTAAGATGCTTATAAGCTCTTTGTTCTTTGACCAGAGAAGATATGACCTTGCACGTGTAGGAAGATATAAATATACGAAGAAGCTTTGTATATCAGCAAGGATAGAAGGTTTTGTAAGCGCAGAAAACATAGTAAGCGAAGACGGTGAAGTTCTTGCGAAAAAAGGCGACGTCATTTCAAGAGAAGCGGCGCAGCAGATAGAGATCGCCGGAGTGAACAAGGTGACTCTGCTTGTCGGTGAGAATGAAGTCAAAGTAGTCGGCAACAACTTTGCCGACGTTTCCAGTCTTCTGCCGTTCGAAGCGGAAGAAGCGGGAATAAACGAAAAAGTACATTACCCGACGTTCAAAGCAATAATGGACGAATACGGCAGCGGAAAGAAGCCGGACAAGGAAGAGCTAAAAAAACAGCTCAAGGCTTCCATAAACACGCTTATACCAAAGCATATAATAGTAGACGATATTATGGCTGCAGTCAGCTATGAGATGGGTCTCAAATACGGAATCGGCTCGACAGATGACATCGATCACCTTGGTAACAGGCGCTTAAGGTCGGTTGGCGAGCTTCTTCAGAACCAGATACGTGTCGGCCTCTCCAGGCTCGAACGTGTAGTAAGAGAGCGTATGTCCATACAGGATATGGATGTTGCGACTCCTTCCAACCTTATTAATATAAGGCCGGTAACGGCGGCAATAAAAGAGTTCTTCGGTTCATCCCAGCTTTCGCAGTTCATGGACCAGACGAATCCGCTTGCCGAGCTTACCCATAAAAGAAGGCTTTCGGCTCTTGGACCAGGCGGCCTGAACAGAGAGCGTGCTTCTTTCGATGTGCGTGATGTTCACCATACCCACTATGGCAGGATGTGCCCAATAGAGACTCCTGAAGGCCCGAACATCGGTCTTATAGGTTCTCTCTCAACGTACGCCCGTGTCAACGAATACGGGTTTATTGAGTCGCCATACAGAAAGATAGACAAGAAGAACAAAGTAGTTACAAAAGATATAATATACCTTACGGCAGACGAAGAGGACAAATACGTCGTGGCTCAGGCCAACGAACCGATTGCCAAAGACGGACACTTCGTGCACAGTCGTGTTATGTGCCGCCGCCTCGAAGAGATCGTAGAGGTAGGCAGAGACGAAGTTGACCTTATGGACGTTTCGCCAAAGCAGGTCGTTTCAGTCGCTACGGCACTGATACCATTCCTCGAGAACGACGATGCGAACCGTGCACTGATGGGCTCTAACATGCAGCGTCAGGCTGTTCCGCTAATAATGCCGGAGGCTCCTATAGTCGGAACAGGCATGGAGCACAAGGCTGCAAAAGATTCGGGCGGCACGGTGCTTGCATACGAAGACGGCGTAGTCAAGAGCGTTTCTTCAGACATGATAATAGTAGAAGAAAAGGACAGGATACGCGAATATAAGCTTATCAAGTTCTCACGTTCGAACCAGGGGACGTGCATAAACAACTATCCTATAGTAAAGGTAGGCGAAAAGGTCAAGAAGGGTGATATAATCGCCGACGGACCTTCTACGGAAATGGGCGAAATGGCGCTTGGTAAAAATGCGCTTATCGGCTTCATGACGTGGGAGGGCTATAACTACGAGGACGCTATTCTGATAAGCGAGCGTCTCGTCCGTGACGACATTTTCACTTCCATACATATAGAAGGATACGAAAGCGAAGCCAGAGACACAAAACTCGGGCCGGAAGAAATAACAAGAGATATACCTAACGTAGGTGAAGACGCACTCAAAGACCTTGACGAGCGTGGAATAATACGCATAGGCGCAGAGGTCAAATCGGGCGATATCCTTGTTGGAAAAGTTACGCCAAAGGGCGAAACTGAACTGACGGCGGAAGAGCGGCTGCTTCGTGCTATCTTCGGTGAGAAGGCAAGGGAAGTAAGGGACACCTCGCTTCGTGTACCTCACGGAGAAGAAGGCATAGTCGTAGACGTGAAGGTCTTCACCAGAGAGAACAAAGACGAACTCACAGCCGGCGTCAACAAGCTGGTAAGGTGCTATATAGCTCAGAAGAGAAAGATAAGCGTAGGAGACAAGATGGCAGGACGCCACGGAAACAAGGGCGTCATCTCAAGGGTTCTTCCTGTTGAAGACATGCCTTTCCTGCCGGACGGCACACCGCTCGACATCGTGCTTAATCCTCTTGGCGTTCCTTCCCGTATGAACATTGGGCAGGTGCTGGAGGTACATCTGGGTTACGTTGCAAAGGCTCTTGGCTGGGATATAGCCACGCCTGTTTTCGACGGTGCAACTGAAGAAGAGATAATGAAATATTTCGAAGAGCTTGGGCTTAATCCAGACGGCAAGATGGTGCTGTACGACGGCAGAAGCGGAGAACCTTTCGAAAACCGTGTCACCGTCGGATACATGTACATACTTAAGCTGCATCACCTGGTAGACGATAAGATACACGCAAGGTCTACAGGGCCGTACTCACTGGTCACGCAGCAGCCGCTGGGCGGCAAAGCGCAGTTCGGCGGACAGCGTTTCGGCGAGATGGAAGTGTGGGCGCTTGAAGCGTACGGCGCTGCAAACACGCTGCAGGAAATATTAACGGTAAAATCGGACGACGTTGTCGGACGTGTAAAAACATACGAAGCAATAGTCAAGGGAGAGAACATACCCGAACCGGGTATACCGGAATCGTTCAAGGTTCTCATCAAGGAAATGCAGGCGCTTTCGCTCGACGTTAAAGTCTTGGGCGGTGCCGGCAGGGAACTGGCTATTAAAGAGAGCATAGACGATGAAGTTACCGGACTTGAAGTCAACATAGAGGGCGAAGAAGCCGGTGCTGCCGCAGAAGGCGGCAAGGGCGAAGATCTTGACTTCTCAGAGCTAAGCTTCGACGAGATGGATGTGCCGGACCTTGATGGTCTTGACGATATCGATATCGATGATGTAGACCTTGGAGACCTTGAAATCGACGACCTTGACTCAGACGAAGAAGAGACCGATGACGAGGACTTAAACCTCGAAGATATTGAGGTCGAGTCGCTGGAGAGCCTCATTGAAGCAGACATCGAAGATGCGCTTGAAGACGATGAGGACGATGACTAAGATAATTTAAGATTTTTTACATACGAGAGGAGAGGAATTATTTGTTCGAACTAGGCAATTTTGATTCCATTCAGATTGGATTGGCGTCCCCGGAAAAGATCAGAGAATGGTCGAGGGGCGAGGTTAAAAAACCGGAGACCATAAACTACAGGACGCTCAAACCCGAAAAAGACGGTCTTTTCTGTGAGCGTATTTTCGGCCCTACAAAGGACTGGGAATGCCACTGCGGACGTTATAAGAGGGTACGTTATAAGGGTATAGTCTGTGACAAGTGCGGAGTTGAAGTAACCCGTGCCAAGGTTCGCCGTGAAAGGATGGGACACATAGAGCTTGCAGCTCCTGTGTCACACATCTGGTATTTCAAAGGCATACCTTCACGTATGGGACTGCTCCTTGACATGTCGCCGAGAGAGCTTGAAAAGGTACTTTATTTTGCATCTTTTGTAGTTACAAACGCAGGTGATACTCCGCTTGAATACAAACAGCTTCTTTCAGACAAAGAGCTGCGTGAAGCAGAGGAAAAATACGGTGAAGATTCCTTCACGGCAAAAATGGGTGCCGAGGGTGTAAAGCTATTGCTTATGGACATCGACCTTGAAAAGGAATCTAAAGAGCTCAAAGAAGAGCTTGAAACGTGTACAGGCCAGAGGCGTATACGTGCTATAAAGAGACTGGAAGTAGTCGAGGCTTTCCGCCAGTCGGGAAACAAACCGGAGTGGATAATACTCGACTGCATACCGATAATCCCGCCGGAACTGCGGCCAATGGTACAGCTAGACGGCGGCAGGTTTGCGACAAGCGACCTTAACGATCTTTACAGACGTGTTATAAACAGGAACAATCGTCTGAACAGGCTTTTGACGCTGCGTGCTCCCGACATCATCGTCAGGAACGAAAAGCGCATGCTTCAGGAAGCCGTAGACGCACTTATAGACAACGGCAGGAGAGGCCGCCCTGTAACGGGACCGGGCAACCGTCCGCTCAAGTCGCTGTCCGACATGCTTCGTGGTAAACAGGGGCGTTTCAGACAGAATCTGCTCGGCAAACGTGTCGACTATTCAGGCCGAAGCGTTATTGTTGTTGGGCCTGACCTTAAGATGTATCAGTGCGGACTGCCCAAAGAAATGGCGCTCGAGCTGTTTAAGCCCTTTGTAATGAAGAAGCTTGTCGAAGACGGCATGGCTCACAACATAAAGAGCGCGAAAAGAATGGTAGAGCGTGTACGCCCGGAAGTTTGGGGCGTGCTTGAATATGTTATTAAAGACCATCCGGTTCTTCTTAACCGTGCACCGACGCTGCATCGTCTTGGAATACAGGCGTTCGAGCCGGTTCTTGTAGAGGGTAAGGCGCTAAAGCTTCATCCGCTCGTTTGTACTGCTTACAACGCAGACTTTGACGGAGACCAGATGGCTGTTCACGTACCGCTTTCTGTGGAAGCGCAGGCTGAATGCCGTTTCCTCATGCTTGCAGCCAACAACATACTGAAACCGCAGGACGGAAAACCGGTCGTCAGCCCGACACAGGATATGGTCATAGGAAGCTATTACATGACCATAATGAGGGATGATGTGAAGGGATGCGGCAGCTATTTCTCGGCAGAGGACGAAGCGGTGCTTGCATACCATACGGGCGCAGTAGACCTTCAGGCGCAGGTTAACGTGAGGTTTACAAGGCAAGTTAACGGCGAGATGGTCAGTAAATTTGTAAAGACCACTCCGGGCAGGATAATATTCAACGAAGCTATACCGCAGGATCTTGGGTTTGTTGACAGGACGCAGGAAGGCAGCGAGTTCAAGCTCGAGATAGACTTCCTTGTCGGCAAAAAGCAGCTTGGCAAGATCGTCGATTTCTGCTATAGGAAATACGGCGAAACTAAAACATCAGAAGTGCTTGACGAAATAAAGCGCCTTGGTTTCCACTATTCTACTCTGGGAGCCATAACCATAAGCGTCAGCGATATAAAGATACCGAAAGAAAAGGCAGAGCTGATTGATGCTGCCGAGCAGAAGGTTTTCGATATAGAGAAGAAATTCAAGCGTGGTTTCCTCACAAACGATGAGAGGAAGAGCAACGTTATCAAGGTCTGGTCAGAGACAACAGACAAAGTAGCGGATGCGCTGATAGCAGGACTGTCCCAGTATAATCCGGTCAACATGATGGCGGACTCGGGTGCAAGGGGCTCTAAGAACCAGATAAGGCAGCTTGCCGGTATGCGTGGATTGATGGCAGATCCGTCGGGCGCTATCATAGAGATACCTATCCGTGCAAACTTCCGTGAAGGCCTGACTGTTCTTGAGTTCTTCATATCTACTCATGGTGCAAGGAAAGGTCTTGCTGACACGGCTCTGAGAACAGCCGACTCGGGTTATCTTACCCGCCGTCTGGTAGATGTCAGCCAGGATGTTATAGTCCGTGAAGAGGACTGCCTGAAAGAAGGCGATGCTATAAGCGGAGTCTGGGTGGAAGATGTTAAAAACGGCAAAGAAGTCATAGAACCGTTTATAGACCGTATCGGAGGAAGACACGCAGCGGCAGATATAGTCCATCCGGAAACGGGCGAAGTTATAGTTAAAACAAATGAGTTCATAACATATGAACTATGCAACAAGATAGAAGCAGCCGGCATCAAGGGTGCATATATAAGGTCAGTCCTGACGTGTAAGACAAGACACGGCGTATGTGCAAAGTGCTATGGCTCAGACATGTCAAACGGCAGAAAAGTCAGCATAGGCGAAGCTGTAGGTATAATAGCTGCCCAGTCGATAGGCGAGCCGGGCACCCAGCTTACGATGAGAACATTCCATACAGGCGGTGTTGCGGGAAGCGATATCACACACGGTCTGCCTCGTGTTGAAGAGCTTTTCGAGGCAAGAAAGCCGAAAGGCCTTGCCATCATTAGTGAGATAGCAGGAAAGATTTCTATCGACGACAACAAGAAAAAGACTGAAGTTACCGTTACCAGCGATGACGGAATGGCGGAAAACTATACAATTCCATTCGGTTCAAGGGTAAAGGTGCAGGTCGACGAAACAATAGATGCCGGAGACGAGCTGACCGAAGGCTCTATAAACCCGAACGATATACTGAAGATCAAGGGCGCCAAAGGCGTTCAGGCTTATCTGTTAAAAGAAGTTCAGATGGTTTATCGCCTGCAGGGCGTTGAGATATCCGACAAGCATATAGAGGTAATAATACGTCAGATGCTTAAAAAGTGTAAGATAGAGGATTCCGGGGACACAGAACTGCTTCCGGGCTCGCTGGTTGATATTTACCAGTTTGACGATGCTAATGAAGAGATGATAAAGGAAGGCAAGAAGCCGGCAACGGCACGCCGTGTACTGCTCGGCATCACTAAAGCATCTCTTGCAACAGATTCGTTCCTCTCGGCTGCTTCGTTCCAGGAGACGACGAGAGTGCTCACCGAAGCCGCTATCAAAGGCAAGAGCGATCCGCTTCTCGGCCTTAAAGAAAACGTTATAATAGGAAAGCTCATACCGGCAGGAACGGGCATGAGAAGATACAAGAACATAGAAGTAATAAAAAACATACTAAACGAGGACATTGTAGAAGGCGTAAAGATGAACGGTGCGGAATACTCCAGCCTGTTTGCCGACTATAGCGATGAAGCGCCGGACGATTTGAATCTGGAGCTTTGATTACCGGGGGGAAGAAATTATGCCAAAGAATAAAAACTGTGCGATAACGGATTCATCGCTGTGTCAGTGGCTTAATAAGGATTGTTCCAGCTGCTATATAAACACGCTGAAGAACGATGAAGCAAAGCAGGAAGCTCTCGACAGCTTTGAAGTTATGCTTTCGCTTCTGCCGGACGATTTTGACGAACTGTCAGGCGAGAAGTGCCAGTTCTGTATAAAAGACCCTAAAAAACGTGCAGGCTATGCTGTTACTGATCTTGGTCATGCAGAGCCTAAGACGATGAAGGGAATGTTCTTCGGAATCGGCAAGAAGGTTCGCAGGCGAATTGGCTCAATGGTGCCGCTGAACATATCGATATGCAGGGACTGCCGCAGAGTATACAGAATGGCGGAAGGTATAAAGTGGATGTCACTTCTTCTGCTTACGGCAATATCAATAATTATTGTAAGTCTGCCGTTTTTCTCATCAATGTTCAAAGTATCGGCTTCCGTTGTACCATATGCAGTTATTGCAGGCGGGCTGGTGCTGGGCTATTTTGTAGGAAAGCTTATTACGACGCAGTATATCAAGGCAAAGAGCGAAGAGACCTATCTTAACGTATTCGATATACCTATCTGTGCAAAGATGCAGGAAGCCGGATGGTTCCTTATCCAGGAGAATCCGGGGGTGACAAGGTTTATTTTCTCTAAAAAGCCTGTGCTGCATAAGATAGAAGGGCTGAAAAAATTCCAAAGTTCACTTAAAGATGATTTTGAGCAAACATCCTTTTTAGAGCATTGACAACTAGGTGTACGGGTGTTAAAATGTCTCTGCTGTGCGCATTTTTAAGATGCGGCATAGCCTTTTGTCCGCATGGAGGATTGATTTTGTGGGTATTGTAGAAGATCTGTCAGATTCAGAAAAACGGATTGTCGGATCTAAGCAGGTAATTAAACAGGCAGACAGCTTAAAAGGCGGCAAGGTTTATATAGCAAAGGATGCTGACGAGCCACTTATAGAAAAACTGATGCAAGCATGTGAAGAGCACAGTATAGAATATGACATTTCACATACAATGCATCAAATAGGCAGTGCGAGCGGCATACAGGTTGGCAGTGCATGCGCCGCCGTGAAACGACAGTAAAAACACCCCCTTTAGCTAAAGGGTTGCAAGAGGGGTTTCAATAAAAATAAAAGTAAGAAAGGAGGCAGCGATACTGACATGCCTACAATTAACCAATTGGTTAAACAGGGAAGAAAGAGTGCTACTACAAAGAGCGCCGCTCCTATCCTGAAACAGAGCCCTCAGAAAAGAGGAGTATGTCTCACGGTAAGAACGATGACTCCTAAAAAGCCAAATTCTGCCCTTAGAAAAATTGCCAGAGTTCGCCTGGTCAACGGCCTTGAAGGTACTGCGTACATTCCGGGAATTGGCCACAATCTGCAGGAGCACAGTGTTGTTCTTATAAGAGGCGGCAGGATAAAAGACTTGCCGGGCGTTAGATATCATATAGTCAGAGGCGCACTTGACAGCGCCGGAGTAGCTGACAGGAAACAGGCCCGTAGTAAATACGGCGCTAAACGTCCTAAGAAGTAATTAGAAGGAGGAAAACATGCCAAGACGTGGTAGTGCTCCAAAGCATGAAGTCTTGCCAGACCCTATATATAAGTCGATAGTACTGACCAAACTGATTAATCAGGTCATGCTGGACGGAAAAAGGGGAACGGCGCAAAAGATTTGTTATGATGCTTTTGATATAATCAAAGAAAAAATGGGGCTGGAACCTTTAGAGGTTTTTGAAAAGGCCATGGAGAACATCATGCCTGTTCTTGAAGTTAAAGCAAGAAGAGTGGGTGGTGCGACATACCAGGTGCCTGTAGAAGTGAGACCGGAAAGAAGGCAGACACTTGCCATAAGATGGATGGTCATAAACACAAGGAAGAGAAACGAAAAGACGATGAGTCAGCGTCTCTCAGGAGAAATAATGGATGCTTATAACAGCACCGGTGCAAGTGTTAAGAAACGTGAAGACATGCACAAGATGGCAGAAGCCAACAAGGCGTTTGCACATTACAGGTGGTAAGCAGTAGAGATGATGGAGGAAAAGAGTGCCTAGAAAGTACCCGCTCGAAAAAACAAGAAATATAGGGATTATGGCGCATATTGATGCGGGCAAGACTACGACTACCGAACGTGTGCTTTACTACACGGGCAGGACATACAAGATCGGAGAGGTTCACGACGGCGATGCTGTTATGGACTGGATGGAGCAGGAGCAGGAGCGTGGGATTACCATTACTTCTGCTGCGACTACGGCACAATGGCGTGGATATGGCATCAATATTATCGACACACCCGGGCACGTTGACTTTACTGTAGAGGTTGAAAGATCGCTTCGTGTACTCGACGGCGCTGTTGCTGTTTTCTGTGCAAAAGGCGGGGTAGAGCCCCAGTCCGAGACAGTGTGGCGGCAGGCTACCAAGTATAAGGTGCCAAGGCTTGCCTATGTCAATAAGATGGATATAATGGGTGCGGACTATCTTAATACTATCCAGATGATGAAAGACCGCCTTAATGCCAACCCGGTTCCGATACAGCTGCCTATAGGCAAGGAAGACAGCTTTAAAGGTATAGTTGACCTTATCGATATGCAGGCTCTTGTATACATCGACGATCTTGGCACAAAGTCAGAGAAGACGGCTATACCTGAAGACATGAAAGCTCTTGCGGATGAATACCGTGAAAAGCTTATTGAGTCTGTTGCCGAGCATAACGACGCATTACTGGAGAAATATTTCGAAGGTGAAGAGATAAAGCATGAAGAGCTTGTTGCTGCCATAAGGGAAGCCACTATAGACCTTGACATAGTACCGGTCACCTGTGGTTCATCCTATCGCAACAAGGGCGTTCAGCCGCTTCTTGACGCTATAGTAGATTTCATGCCGTCACCGCTGGATGTTCCGCCTATAGTAGGGCAGAATTCAAACGGGAATGACGAAGTGAGAAAGCCCGGTGACGACGAACCGTTTGCGGCGCTTGCGTTCAAGATAATGGCAGACCCGTTCGTAGGCAAACTTGCGTTCATACGTGTCTATTCCGGAACGCTTAAAACGGGCTCATACGTGTATAACTCTACAAAGCAAAATCGTGAGCGCATAGGCAGGATACTGCAGATGCATGCAAACGCTCGTGAAGAGATAGACGCTGTGCACGCCGGCGACATCGCAGCCGTTGTAGGCTTCAAGCAGATAACGACAGGCGATACGCTGTGTGACGACAAGCGTCAGGTCATCTTAGAAAAGATGGATTTCCCAGAGCCGGTCATAGAAGTGGCTATAGAGCCAAAGACAAAAGCGGGCAGGGAAAAGCTGACTATGGCGCTGGTAAAACTGGCTGAAGAAGACCCGACGTTCAAGACGTATACCAACCATGAGACCGGCCAGACTATAATAGCTGGTATGGGAGAGCTTCATCTGGAAATAATCGTAGACCGTATGATGCGTGAGTTCAAGGTTGAGGCAAAGGTGGGCAAACCACAGGTCTCATACCGTGAGACCATCAAGAAGGCGGTAAAAGCTGAAGGTCTATACAAGAAGCAGACGGGCGGCAAGGGACAGTTCGGCCATGTTATAATAGAGGTGGAACCGACTGAAGCCGGAAGCGGTTACGAATTCGTAAACAAGATAGTCGGCGGAGCTGTGCCAAAGGAATACATATCTCATGTTGATGCCGGAATAAAGGAAGCCGCAAAGAACGGTATACTTGCTGGTTTTGAGGTAATGGACTTTAAAGCAACATTAGTAGACGGCTCATATCACGAAGTAGACTCTTCAGAGATCGCTTTCAAGGTTGCCGGCAGTCTTGCTTTCAAGCAAGCAATGAAAAAGGCTTCACCTGTACTTCTCGAACCTATCATGGCAGTGGAAGTGGTGGTGCCGGAAGACTACCTTGGCGATGTTATGGGAAACCTTAACTCAAGACGGGGGCAGATAGAAGGTACGCAGATGCGTGCCGGAGCGCAGGTTATTAACGCAAAGATACCGCTGTCCGAGATGTTCGGATATGCGACAGACCTAAGATCCAGAACGCAGGGGCGTGGTACATTCACTATGCAGTTCTCGCATTACAACGAAGTGCCAGGCAGCATTGCAGAAAAGATAATAGGTTAATATGTAACAACGGGATTTTTTAGCGCAATGGCGTTATCCGTTTAACATAAAACTAAAACTAAGTAAATTAAAAAGATTGATTAGGAGGAAAGATCAATGGCAAAAGCAAAATTTGAGAGAAATAAGCCGCACGTAAACATCGGTACTATCGGTCATGTTGACCACGGTAAGACGACGTTGACTGCTGCGATAACTGCAGTACTTGCCCAGACCGGTAATGCAACGGCAACAAAGTACGACGAAATCGACAAGGCCCCTGAAGAGAAGGAGAGAGGTATCACTATCAATACCGCTCACGTCGAGTATGAGACGGATAACCGTCATTATGCCCACGTTGACTGCCCGGGCCATGCTGACTACGTCAAGAAC
Source organism: Christensenellaceae bacterium (assembly GCA_963666505.2). Taxonomy (GTDB): domain Bacteria; phylum Bacillota; class Clostridia; order Christensenellales; family SZUA-584; genus JABGQS01. Next base: position 173,971 of record CAXXXL010000005.1, read on the forward strand.
ATGATAACAGGTGCTGCACAGATGGACGGCGCTATACTCGTCGTTTCTGCGGCTGATGGTCCGATGCCTCAGACAAGAGAGCACATACTGCTCGCTGGTCAGGTTAACGTTCCATACATCATCGTATACCTCAACAAAACAGACCAGGTTGACGATGAAGAACTCATCGAGCTTGTCGAGATGGAAGTAAGAGAGCTTCTTGACGCATATGACTTCCACGGTGACGAAGTTCCGGTAATCAAGGGCAGCGCTCTTAAGGCACTCGAAGCTGCAACAGCAGGCGAAGTTTCAAGAGACAATCCGGACTGCACATCTATCTATGAGCTGATGGATGCTGTAGACAACTATATCCCGACTCCGGAACGTGATTCAGATAAGCCGTTCCTGATGCCGGTAGAAGACGTTTTCTCGATTACAGGCCGTGGTACTGTTGCAACAGGCCGTGTTGAGAGGGGAACGATCAAAGTTGGCGACACAGTTTCTATAGTCGGTATGACTGAAGCAACAAGAGACGTTGTTGTAACTGGCGTTGAGATGTTCAGGAAGCTTCTTGACCAGGCGATAGCCGGTGACAATGTTGGTCTGCTGCTTCGTGGCGTACAGAGAGATGAGATAGAGCGTGGACAGGTTCTTGCAAAGAAGGGCTCAATCCATCCGCACACTCACTTCATGGGTCAGGTTTACGTCCTTAAGAAGGAAGAGGGCGGCCGTCATACACCGTTCTTCAACGGTTACAGACCGCAGTTCTATTTCAGAACGACTGACGTTACGGGCAACATCACTCTTCCGGAAGGAACAGAGATGGTTATGCCTGGCGACCATATCGATATGGAAGTTAAGCTCATTACTCCTATCGCTATAGAAGAGGGCCTCAGGTTCGCTATCCGTGAAGGCGGCAGAACAGTCGGATCGGGCGTTGTAACAAGCGTTATAGAAGACTAATAGGCAAAAAAAGCTAAGAAAATATTAAAAGGGTTGTGGTAATTATTACTTCAGCCCTTTTTTAGTAAAGAAATGCCTGCCGGAAGCGTATTAATAATGTGCCACTATAATTTATGTTTGTATAAAAATGTGGTATAGTATATGCCTGAATCCCAATAATAGTAAACGGAAGGTTAACATATGGAAATTGAAGATGTAAGATATAAAAAGAGGAAACAAAGATCTCCCAAATTCAAGGCAATGCTGGCGATCTTTATAATATTGATTGTATTGCTGCTTGGTTTCGGTGCATACTTGCTGGTAGACTATTTCAATCTGGATTCTCTTTCAAAGATATGGAACGACCTTGGCTTTGACGAAAATGAAGTGATAGTTGAATATGAAACTGACCCCGAAGCAGCGAATCTTGAAGAGGTCGAATTCGTAAGCGGTGATGTAGAAGAGATTGCTAAGGATAAAAACGTAACAGACATACTTCTCATCGGTGTGGACAACAGGAACAGCGAGAAGTTTACAGGCCGCTCAGATGTTCTTATTTTGTTGAGGATAGACAACGAAAGCGGAGAGGTTAAGCTGGCTTCTTTTATGCGGGATACTCTAGTGAAAATTGAAGGGCATGATAAAAACAGGATAAACACTGCCTACAGTTTTGGCAGTATAGAGCTTGCCTACGATACGATGGAGAGGAACTTCGGTATAAAACCGGACTACTATATGGTTGTCAACTTTTTTGGCATGGAAGATATAATAAACTCTCTTGACGGAGTAGATATAAATATTAACAAAAATGAAATTAGCAATCTCAATGCATGCATCGACGAAATAAACAAGATAGACAGCAGCGGTAAAGCATCGCACATCAAATCGTCCGGTATGCAGCACCTTAACGGAAGACAGGCAGTGGCATATATGCGAATCAGAAAAGTCGGGCTCGACGGATTAAATGGCGATGCTGCAAGAGTTTCAAGGCAGCAGATAGTATTAACTGCGCTTTTCAACAAGGCAAAATCTATGAGCGTGGGGCAGTTGCCAGAAATAATAGAAGCGCTTTCTGAATACGTAAGGACGGATATCCCTCTGACGAAAATGATCGGGATAGGTACGGATATCCTTGATATGCAAAGCACAGAACTTCAAAAATTCACTTATCCGGATGATTTCGATATAGGAGGCTATAAGGGAATGTCGATTGTTCAGCCGGCAGATTTTGAAAAAGAAATACTCAAGCTGAAAGATTTCCTTGAATAACATATGATTGCTTAGGCCCGCTGGTTATTCCAAGCTATGCGGGTTTTATTTTGCAAAGATAAAGGCGGATGTGCTTTTGAACGCATCCGCCTTTAAAGCGAGTTTACGATTTACATTTAAATTTGAAAAACATTCTGCTTATTGTTTGCTTTGCTGTATTGGCATATCGGCGTATACGGCACCGTTGCATTTTCCGAGATCTGGGTAGCATGTGGATTGATTTATTACGGCAAGATGTATTCCAGATTTTTCATGCCGTTTGTGCAAATACGATTTAGTGCTTTGATATCGGTTAACGCTGCTTAAGTGCCAAACCTTTTTTTGAAGGTCACCTCCTTTGTTCTCCGATAACTTTAATATAAATGCATAATTGTTCGTTTTGCTAACAAGATTATTAACAAATTGTAAATGAAAATACGTTCAAGCTATTTTGCCGGAGCACCCCTTGCTTGTTTACAGTATATTCATTTTTTTTATATAGTTCTGTAAAAGACTTTCATTAGTATAAAGGGGATATAGGGAAAATGAGCTGTATTCATGCAAAGGGGAAAAACAAGTTTTGCAGGAAAACAAGCATAACACTGCCTGAGCTGCAAGTAAGAATAGGGGCAGGGAAGCTGTACTGTTTATACATAGCTGTTACTGCTCAAACTATGTGGGTACGTGGTATAATACTCAAGTGACATAGATATGAAAGAAACGAGGATTTCAAAACAGAAAATAATAGTTGTTGATGACGAGACACGCATACGTGATCTTCTGCGGATTATACTGGAAAGCCGCGGCTTTGAGGTCATAGAGGCAAAGAACGGGCAGGAAGCAGTTGAAGAGGCAAAAGCACATGTGCCGAATCTTATCATTCTTGATGTCATGATGCCCGCGATGGACGGTTTTGAAAGCTGTCGCCGGATAAGGGAGTTTTCCGACTGCCCTATACTTATGCTTACTGCAAAGGGCGAAGATTACGACCAGATAGAAGGCTTTGACTGCGGCGCTGATGACTATGTGATAAAGCCTTTTACACCGATAGTGCTGGAAGCTCGGGTAAAAGCACTTCTGCGACGCAGCGAAAGACAGGGTTCAAAGGAGAAGTTCGGCAGGCTCAATGTCGACGAAGATGCAAGGCAGGTTTGGGTGGACGGTGATGAGGTGCTTTGTAACCGCAAGGAGTTTGATCTTTTATTTTACCTTTCGAGGAATGAAAACATCTCACTTAGCCGGAATCAGATATTAGAAAATGTCTGGGGTTATGATTATCTTGGCACGGCAAATACTGTGGATGCGCATATAAACCGTCTGCGAAGCAAGCTTAAAGACTGTGGGGCCTACATCACAACTATAAGGGGTTACGGCTACCGGTTTGAGGTTAACGAATGAAGATGAATATAAGCAGTCGTTTGTTCATATACGTTATTCTTATAATCCTTGGTTTCGCTGCGCTTATACTCGTGTCGAATACTCTGCTGCTTGGCCCGCTATACCGCTTCATGCTTAGAAACACGATGATATCTGCTCTTGATGATTACAGCGAAGTAGACTATAAAGCAGATATTGACGTTTGGCTCTCAGATATAGCAGAGCTGTCTAGCGGAAAGTCATATGATGTAGTAATACAGAATCAGGATTTCATTACGTTTTCTTCTTCAGAAGAGATAGGACTAATGGCCCGTCCGGATGACCGGCAGATAGACATGCCTAACCAATGGCCAGACCTGAAAGACGATTCGCATACAATTGACGGAGATACGAAGTTCAAGCAGCTTTCAGACGGTACTTACATTGGAGTATCTATGCTTGGGGACAGAAAGACCGAGCTTATGGTCTGTTACCGTGAGATAGATGACGGAATAGTTATTTTTATAACCCAGCCGATAGAACAGGTAAACGAAAGCGTCAGCCAGGCAAACATATTGCTGCTTGCCTGCACAGTGCTCTCGCTAATAATATTGCTGTTCGTTGTATTGCGAATGTCAAAGCGGTTCACTAAACCTATAAGAGAGATACAGGCAACGGTCAGCGAGATAGCTAGTCTAAACTTTGATAAACGATGCGAAATAAAAACAGGGGACGAGCTTCAGAGCCTTGGCGAGAATGTAAACATACTGGCCGGAGAGCTTCAAGGAGCGCTTAATGAACTGGAGAAGAAGAACGAGCAGTTAAAGAAAGACATAGACGCTCAAAAGAAGTTTATAGCAAATGCATCGCACGAGCTTCGAACACCGTTGTCGCTGATAACCGGATATTCCGAGGAAATGAGTAGCGGACATTTGAACACAGTAAAACAGAGTGTGCAGTACTCAAAGATAGTAGCAGAAGAAGCGGCAAAGATGAACAGATTGCTGACTGAGATGCTTGAGCTTTCCAGGATGCAGAGCGGACAGGCAAAGCTGCGAAAAGAAGTGCTTGACGTTGAACAGCAGGTAAAGCTTTTTCTTGAAAAATACGACGGATATATAGAAAAGAATGGGCTAAATGTTTCTCTTGATTCCAGTGAAGGCGTTCTCGGGGTGATTGACCCTGTTCGGTTCGAACAGGTGCTTGCAAACTATATATCAAACGCTGCAAGGTACGGTGATCCACACAAAAAAATCAGGCTTTCAGTCAAACCGGATGAAGATCATATACGTATAATAGTGTTTAACACCGGAAAACACATAGATCCGGCTAAGCTTGAGAACCTTTGGGACGGTTTCTTGAAACTGGATGATGCAAGGACAAGGGTTCCCGACAGCTACGGGCTTGGGCTTTCTGTTGTAAAAGCAATACAGGAAGCCGCAGGTATGGACTATGGCGCACGTAACGTGAAAGATGGTGTGGAGTTCTGGTTCGATGTCGAGCGTAGCAGAAAGGATATCGGATAGATAAAATTGAAGCAATAGAAAGGCCCGGAAGAGAACTTCCGGGCCTTTCGTGGTTAATATCATTATTGCAGCAGGCTGTCACCGTTAACCTTATTGAACAGATGAACCATTTTGCCAGAGAACGAGATGTTTATGTCTTTTCCAAATGCGAAGTTTTCGGTGTGCGTTCCTTTGATTTTCATGGTCGGTACGATAACGACAACGTCCTGATCGTGAACTTTGACGTGAACGTTTATTGAGCTTCCCATCATCTCCGAAACATCAATAGTAGCAGTTACGTGCGCTTCTTTTGCATCCTCTGTAACTATAATATGTTCCGGCCTAACGCCAAGGGTCACATCCTGTTCTTCAGTATCGTTTGCGAAAAGGATTTTTTGCTTATCTTCGGGCAGGTCGATCTTCATGTCTTCGACGCTCACATGATACTTGCCGCCGGATTTCTCAAGCTTGGCATCAAAGAAGTTCATTTGAGGCGTACCTATGAACCCTGCAACAAAAAGGTTTGCCGGGCAGTCGAACACTTCTCCGGGAGTTCCAATCTGTTGTATGAAGCCGTCTTTCATTATTACTATCCTATCTCCCAGCGTCATAGCTTCGGTCTGGTCGTGGGTAACGTATATAAACGTAGTATTTATACGCTGCCTTAGCTTCAATATTTCTGCACGCATTTGGTTCCTAAGCTTTGCGTCAAGGTTTGAAAGAGGCTCGTCCATAAGGAACACCTGCGGATTACGCACTATTGCACGTCCAATGGCAACACGCTGTCTTTGCCCGCCTGAAAGCGCCTTCGGCTTTCTTTCCAGCAGCTCTGTAATATCGAGTATCTCAGCGGCTTCTTTAACCTTCCTGTCGATGACATCCTTCTTTTCTTTGCGCAGCTTAAGTGCGAAAGCCAGATTGCCGTAAACCGTCATATGCGGATAGAGTGCATAGTTTTGGAAAACCATAGCAATATCCCTGTTTTTCGGGTCAACGTCGTTAACCAGCCTGTCGCCTATGTAAAGCTCACCTTCGGTGATTTCTTCAAGCCCTGCAACCATTCGCAGTGTAGTCGATTTTCCACAACCGGACGGGCCTACGAGAACTACAAATTCCTTGTCTTGAATTTCGAGACAGAACTCCTGAACAGCGACAACACCCTTCTCAGTTTTTTCGAGCTTTGGCCTTTCTTCATCTGTCGCTGTGGGTTTTGCCGCTTTGCTTTTCCCCAGAACGGGGTACACCTTCTTGATGTTCTTGAATGTTACTTTTGCCATTATGTCTTTGACTTTAACGCCGCTGCCTCCGCAATCCGACGCCTCGCCGCCATGCGCATTCGTCATGGCCGCATTACAACAGGTCTCCACACTGCTGCACCGCAAGTCAGGCGGGTATTCCTCCTTTTTTTATAGCTGCCATTTTGTCAATTTTGTGGAGTTGACAAAGAGCGGCCATTTTTTGAAATATTATTTCGAAAAGGAGTTTATTCCTCTTCGGCTAAAAGTATTTTTTCTTCAAGCACCGGCTTAATAATGCAGCTGCTGATAAGTGAAGTGAACGCCGGTATCAATATCAGAAAAACTGCTATGGTATACGGAAAAAACAAAGCGCATATCACTGTTATAGCCAGCGGCATAAATATTATATACAAATCACGCTTTGGCTGCGAAAGAGTAAGCAGCAAGGCGTTTTTTATATTAGTTCCCACCGGCAGGTCGACCGATACAAAAAGCGCTATAGCGTATGTAAAGACAAGGTAAATGAATATACATGCTATAACACAAAGTGCTAGTATGAAATATTCGCCAAGCCCTAAGGACTGTGCTGTAAGAAGAGCATATATCACAATGCCCAGCATAACAGAAACTGCGGTTCCTATAGAAAAAAAGGGCAGCACCTTTAAAAAAGAACTCTTAAACTCTGCCCAGTACTCTTTCATTATACTGCACTCGCCGTCGAGCGTCAGCTTCATAAGCACACGGTTTAGCGCACACATGGCTGCAGGCGCAGTTATAACCGGAGCGCACAGCAGTATCGTCAATAGGTTGAGCCCGAAAAGTGTCCAGCCATATGAGATGAATATACCGGCAAAAAGTTTGAAGCCGTATTCGCTTGTCGGCGCTAATATGCCGTTGCGCAGAGCCACAAACGGTGACTTCATGCAAATACATCCTTCTCAATAAATTCTTCTTCGTCCTGCTCGGGATAATATATCTTTATATTAGGCGCTTCAAGCGATTCTATCACGCTTCTTGACGGTCGCGAATCTGTAACAATCCCCGTTACATCAGAGAGACGTGCGTAAGATATAAATGAATTCTTGCCGAACTTCGAGTGGTCTATAAGTATATAAGCCTTGTCGGAGCGCTGCATCACGGATTTATTAAGCTGTGATATCTCGACCTCTGTTGAAGTGACTGCCATAGAGTTTGAAACCCCGTCAGCGCCAAGGAAACACTTAGTGAAATGGAACGACTGCAGATAAGATTCGGTAAGTATCCCGCTGAAGTCACGTCTTGCCCCGTTGTACATACCGCCGATAAGCACTACACGGCAGGAAATACTCGGCGTCAATACGAGTACGTTCGCTATAGAATTGGTCACTATAGTTATATTGTTTATCTCATGTTTGTTTATGCGTTCGTCGAGCGGAAGAGACATGTTGAAGAGCGTGGTTCCGCAGTCGAGATAAATAATGTCTCCCTCTTCAACAATAGCGGCGGCCTTCCTGCCGATTATTTTCTTCTCCTGAGCAGCTTCTTTATTGTGGTTCTCGAAACTGTACTCTGGTATGGAACGGGGAAGGATTATACCGCCGTAGTTGCGCACTATCCTGCCTTTGTTTTCCATATTAACAAAGATTCTTCTTACCGTGGCTTCAGAAACCCCCAGCGCCTCAACGACCTCAGCTGTAGAAAGACGTCCTGTAGCAAGAAGCATTTTCATAATATAATTTTCACGGTCAATTTGTTTGCTCATAAGCCCCTCTTGAATATGATAAAAAAATTTTGGCTTAAAATATGCTCAAATGATAAACTAATTTGAGCATATTGTCAATGCAAATGAGCAAAAAAACTAAAAAAGTAATTATTATGATGGATTTGTTCAAAAATTCTAAAAAGTTATTGACTACAGACGTTTTTGTGAGCTATAATTAGTGCAAAGTCATGGTCGAACGAGTGACGAATCAATCAAAATATATTTTCGAGCAAGTGAATTTGCGCTAAGAGCGGCGCTATATAGATGAATTTAAATATAAAACTGGTTTATAACAACATAAATTGGAATGAAAAATCAAAAGATGATTAGTTCAATCAAAACGTTTATAAATTAATAGAAGAACAAACAGAAATCTAATATCACAATACGACAGGCTACAATGGCGTACCGTCGGAAAGTTAAGATAACTAGTATAATTTAATATTCAATCTTCCGCTATGCGGAGTTTATCTAGACGATAAACAAAAATAAAAAATGGAGGAAAAGGAAATGAAGAGATTATTGCTACTACTCTTAGTTCTTTGCATGGTTCTTGCAGCATTTACCGGTTGTACTAAAGATGCTGTAGACGACACTGCAGACGACATGGCTGATGACACTGCGGATACTGCTGATACAGCAGACACTGTAGATGACACTGCGGATACTGCTGATACGTCGGATGACATGCAGGACAAAGAAAATGTTACCATCGAAGTGTTCATGGTTGGTAACGGCTGGGTAGACCAGTGGCCGGACATGAAAGCTAAGTTCGAAGCGGAGTATCCATGGATAGAGGTTATCGAAGTTGGCACTGGACCGGAAGCCGGGTTCCTTGCAAGCCGCATGGCTGCAAACGATATTCCCGACATCGTTTCTGTTGACAACACACAGGTAAGCTACGATGCAGTTGACGCTGGGCTGATTCAGGACCTTTCAGACCTGGATGTAACACAGAATATACCTCAGGCATATCTGGATGCGTTCACTCGTGACGGCAAGATATTCGGTCTCACACAGGGCGCTGCATTCACTTGCTTGTACCTCAACATGGCTGCACTGAGAGAAGCTGGCTGGGATGCTCCTCCTGCAGACTTTGATGAGCTCGTACAGTGCTGTGCAGACATTGAAGCCAACACTGACTATGAGCCGCTGACGGGTAGCCGGCGACAAAACTACCACCTGCCTGGATGATATACGAAGGTATAATCGCCAACGAAGTGTGTCCCGAATGGGGACCGGGTGTCTATGAAGAAAAAGTTCAAAGCCGGTGAAATAGACTTCAGCGCATATCCGGATGCAACAGCTAAGTTTGCTGCAATAGCGCCTTACTTTGTTCCAGGAAGCGCATCAAACACTGAAGACGACGTAACTGCTGCTATGACAGACGGCGTTGCAGCAATGGCAATAGCTGGCAACTGGACGGCAGCTCCGATGATCGATGGTATTACAACTGCTACAGGAGACGAAGCTGACGCAGCTGTAATACCTTGTTCCGTTCAATGACCCGGGCGAGCAGGTATGGATTTCTATATCTCCGGAAACTGCTTGGGGTCTGTCCGCTGTAGACGAAGGCGAAGCTCTTAATGAAGCTCGTGTATTATTCTTCAACTGGGTAATGCAGCCGGAGAACTTCAGCATAGTTCAGAATGCACGTGGTACAGTTCCGGTTCTTACAACACTGACTGAAGATCAGATTGTTCTTCCAGATGCTATCAAAGCTGTAGTTGGTCCGATGAACGATGCACCGTTCGTACTAATGGGATTCAACCTTTGGACAGAAACTTTCAGAGACGCTGCATGTACTGCAATAAGAGACGTCATCGGTGGAAACAAGACTGCTGATGAAGCTGTACAGATAATGACTGATACACTTGCTACATCAAACAGAACAACCGAATAATCAAGTATCGATTGTTACCAAGGGGAGCATAATGCTCCCCTTAGTAATACTGGCAGGAATATTACCTTATATTTTTTATCACAGAGAACCGGTCATAAGAAAGTAAATTTGAGGGAGAGTTTCCTATGGAGCAAATAGCAGGAACAAAAAAGAAACACCGAACTAAATTTGAAACAAAACGTACGTGGACAGGAATACTATTTTTACTGCCGTGCACAATTCTGGTTGTGATGTTTATAATAGTTCCGGTCATCAACGTCGTAAGATATAGCTTTAATGAATCGAGTATTGCAAATGCTTCTGACATGACCTTTGTCGGACTCGACAATTACAAAGCAGTACCTCAAACCGAAGGATTCAATGAAATGATAACGGCGACGGTAGTTTTTGCGATTGGAGTAACCATAGTGACTGTTGGGGTGGCGTTTATCGTTGCGCTTGCCCTTGACAAGCGAGGCAAAGGATATATAAACAGAGGTTTTATGAGGGCGCTGTGGTTTTTCCCGGCACTTCTCAGCGCACTTATCGTGGGTATACTTTGGCGAATAATGTACCACTATACCAACGGTGTTATAAATAAAACACTTGTGAGCTTTGGCGCAGAAAGGGTCAACTGGCTTGAAACGCCGTGGCTTACTAACTTTGCGGTCATTATTGCAGCGGTATGGCTGCTTATGGGGCTGTGCATCGTCATATTCCTGGCCGGTCTTCAGAGCATACCAAACGAGCTTTACGAAGCTGCACGTATTGACGGAGCGAGCAAACGGCAGATAAGAAGAAGCATAACGATACCCATGATGGCGCCTGCAATAACTATAAACGTTCTTACTACTTCAATAGCGGCTTTCAAAATGTATGAGCTGCCATGGTTTATTTCACTGGGACTTCCCGGATATTCTACGAGGCTGCTGACACAACGAATATATTTTTATGGATTTGAAGCGACCAACCTTATGGGTATAGGCGCAGCGCTGTCGGTTATATTGATTATAGTCATAACATTGATTTCGCTTGTCCAGTTGTTCGTACTACGTAGAAGGGAGAACATTTACTGATGCAAAAAGGTAAAGTTAAAAATATAGATGCTAACACAGGAAAAAGAAGAAGATCCAGCAGAGAAGGAAGCATTATAGGCAGAATCATAGGTGAGATAGTTTTAGCAGTAAGCACGGTTATTGTGTGGATACCGATATATTACTTTATTATCGGTGCGTTTAAAGAGCGCACGGACATCGTCAAGTTCCCTCTCAAGATGACATTTGCGACAATGTCCTTCAATAACATTGCTGAGACCATAGAGAAAATGGATTTCTTCAATGCCCTGAAAAACACAGGGCTGATAACTTTAGGCGGGCTTCTGCTGGTAATAGCATTTGGTTCGATTGCCGGTTTTGCACTGGCAAGAATCAGAAGGAAGGGCTTTCGGATATATTACGGAGCGCTGATTGCGCTGATGGTTGTCCCCTTTATCGGCGTTTTGATTTCGCTTATAAGACTGACCGTAACACTTAATCTTTATAATACACTCTGGGCGGGTATACTGATACAGGCAGCGTGGAACCTGCCGTTTGCGGTGTTCCTTTATACAGGGTTTATCCGGGCGCTGCCCAAAGAACTCGAGGAAGCAGCGTATGTGGACGGATGCTCTATGTTCCGTGTATATTTCAACATTTTTCTGCCGATGCTTGCGCCCGTTACTGCGACGTGTGCCATACGTACGGGTATAGGTATCTGGAACGACTATCTCTTGAGTTTGACGGTGTTGAACGATTCATATACACCGACGCTGATGGTTGCTGTTCAAAGCTTCTTTGGCGACAGAAACAGCGAATACGGTCTTGCGTTTGCGGGCATACTGCTTGCTGCTCTGCCTATAATGATAATGTTTATATTCCTGCAGAAGTATTTCATAAAAGGAATTGCTGCAGGTGCAGTGAAAGGATAAAAGCATAGCTTACAGGAGGAAAAACTAAATGA